>LFJO01000005.1:1342483-1421391 GCA_001038565.1 Alkalihalobacillus pseudalcaliphilus | reverse complement strand
GAGTATCTGCACAAAGAGGGGGTTAATGTAAAGATACGGAGGCCAAACCTTAGAGTATCTGCACAAAGTGGTCATTCATATGTAGTGACGACTTCTTAACCTGTGGGTACGTTTACAACTAGTCCTCTCCAAACATATAAGTAGGGTTTCAATCTTTAACTGGCGGAACTTCATTCAATTTGATTTTGTTCTTTTTCATTTTAAAAGAATAGTGTTGGATTGTTTTTTTGAACTAAAGAATTACTGTAATTCAGCGGGCGAGTCATGCGGAGACTCCCGCGGGACGTAGTGGCGGACTGAAATCCACTGGCGAAGCCAGTTAATTCAGCGCCACCCCGCAGGACGCGGAGCATAATTTTCGGGAGCGATGAATATATAGCTCCGCATAACAGCTTTAAGCAACTCTCATACCTAACAAAATCAACTTGTCTACAGCAGTTGACTCTCATAACTGTTAGAAAAATATCATATGTTAGTGTATATCCTCCAATAAATCAAGCTTCTGATCGGGAGTTAACGACTCAAGTGTAAGTATATAACGTTGAAAAGAAAGTAAAGATTGAAACCCTAATTGTTCTTGGAGCTGTAAAGGGTTATTTGCCTTTAGCAGGCTCCTTAATACAAAACGATTTCTAAGATGCTGTGCAGAAATTCCAGATCGCAAACCAGCCCGCTTTGCTTCTACCCGCAGCATTTTCTGAATAGCAATATTCGTTAAACGCTTAGGTGAGTCATCCTCATACGACCAACGGAAGGTTTTTCTTTTAAAATCAAAAGCAACCAAATACGGGTCATCACTATGTAAGCGTGGCTTCAAGGGATCTGAAATCGTTTGATAGTAATGAAAAGCAAGCTTCCGATGCCGCGTATGCAAATGAATCATCCGTGGTGTTGGTTCATCCAAATTAATTTGACTATGTTCAAAATGAATGTGTTTCATCGTTAACTGTGTGACTTCCTGTAAAGTAAATCCATAATGCAAAAATAAATAGACAATCCACTGATTTCTTGCAATAAGAAAGGGACGAACTTTTATTTGTTGCTCAGATAAGCCGTCATTGGATTGGATCGAATGGAGCAAAGTTATACATTCACTTCGACTTACCCATTCAGTTGATTCCAATGGGGTCAGTACCAACTCAGGTGCTGTTGAATAACGGAAAACATGATCGGAACAAAATCCTTCTCCAATCGAATATTTACTGAGCTGTTTTAAAGCAGAATGAATTCTGCGGATCGTGCGAATCTGGTGTTTTTTTTCATGAGTTAAATAAGAAATAAAGGCTTTAATATCGGCTAATTCTAATTGTTTCCAAGCGATATCCAATGACTGGTTGCGTCTTTTGTCTAACCAACGGAAGAATAAAAATAAATCATGTTCATAGCGTTTAATCGTTGAGGCTTTTTTTCCTTTTAATAAGAGTTGGTTTAAATAATCGTTAACGAAAGGTGGAAGTGATTTTACCAAAAAATACCCTCCTTTAATAAGTGCTTGTACCAATTATACCAATATGAATCTGTAAGCCAATTGCTTTTATTGGATTAGTTCTTAGTTTGGTAGGACCTTTTGGATGATGATGAGTAATAGATGGGTGGTGAGCAGCATGAGTAACCCGAACAACACGAAAAAAAGTGGACGTATTAATGTCGTTTTAAATCAAGCGAGACAAGAACGTGTAAAGTCCAAAGACATTGTTTATTATTCAGAAGAAGATAAGGAAAAGCATGAGGTTTTAAAAAAGTTTGAAAGAAGAATGGAAAAGTACGTAGGTTTAACAGAAATAAAAAAGCTATTAAAAGAAATATACGCATGGATTTATGTAAATCACTGTCGTGAACAGCAAGGACTAAAGACCTCAAAGCAAGTTCTCCATATGTTATTTAAAGGGAACCCAGGGACCGGTAAAACAACTGTTGCTAGAATTATCGCTGAATTCTTTCATGAAATGGAAGTGTTGGAGAAAGGGCATTTGCTTGAAGTAGAGCGTGCTGATTTAGTAGGTGAATACATTGGTCATACTGCTCAAAAAACGCGTGAAGTCATAAAAAAGGCGAGTGGTGGTGTTCTATTTGTGGATGAAGCTTATTCCTTAGCGCGTGGCGGAGAAAAAGATTTCGGAAAAGAAGCGATTGATACACTGGTTAAGGCGATGGAGGATCAACAGCATCAATTTGTCTTAATATTGGCTGGCTATTCACGAGAAATGGATTATTTTATGTCGCTTAATCCCGGATTACCTTCACGATTCCCAATTTCAATTGATTTCCCTAATTATACGTTAGATGAATTGTTGGAAATATTAATTGGTATGGGTCATGAGCGTGAATATACGTTAACAGCGGAGGCTTTACGTCACATCAAGGATGAGCTTAAGTTAATCCGAATTGAGCAAGAACGTGCTTTTAGTAACGGGAGGTATATAAGAAATCTAGTTGAAGAAGCGATTCGATTACAGGCAGTCAGACTCTTACGACAAGGTACCTTTGATAGAAGGAGCTTAGAAACGTTGGAGGCGGATGATTTTAATTTTAGTTCTTCGCGTGTTCAAACTAAATAAAGGAAGAAAAGCTATCACAAAATATAAAGTGGTAGTTTTTTCACGTGCTTTAAAAAATGCTATAATAGCTTGATTACGTAATTTTAAAGGAGTAGGGAATATGGAATTTTGGCAAGAAGAGAAGTTTCAGGCTTTAGTGGATCGGGTAGAAATTAAAATAGCACCTGTACATAAACAATTTGAACATTATGCATTAATCAATCAAGCGAGAGTTATGGCTGCATTTAAAAAGTATCAAGTTTCTGATTATCATTTTACACCATCAACAGGCTATGGTTACGATGATCTTGGACGTGAAACGTTAGAGAATATTTATGCGGACGTATTTGGTGGTGAATCAGCACTTGTTAGACCACAAATTATTTCGGGTACACACGCTATTGCCACTTCATTATTTGGTATTCTAAGACCTGATGATGAACTTCTATATATTACTGGAAAACCTTACGATACATTAGAGGAAATTGTCGGTGTAAGAGGTAGTGGAAATGGTTCTTTAAAGGAGTTTCATATTCATTATCAGGCGATTCCTTTAATGGACAATGGTTGGATTGATGAGTCGTCCATTCGTGCAGCAATGAATCCAAAGACAAAGGTGATTGGAATTCAGCGTTCTAAAGGTTATGATGATCGACCTTCCTTTACGATTGGACAGATTGAAGAAATGATTCAGCTCATTCGCTCAATCGATAAGGATGTGATCGTTTTTGTTGATAATTGCTATGGTGAATTTGTTGAGGAGCGTGAGCCTTGTCATGTTGGTGCCGATATAATCGCCGGTTCACTCATCAAAAATCCAGGTGGCGGTATCGTCAAAACAGGTGGCTATATTGTAGGTCGTGATGATTTGATTGAGCTCGCTTCCTATCGTTTAGCTGCACCAGGTATAGGGCGTGAAGGTGGGGCGAGTTTGTATAGTTTGCAGGAAATGTATCAAGGCTTCTTCCTTGCTCCTCATGTGGTTTCACAAGCATTAAAAGGGGCAGCTTTTACTGCTGCTTTCTTAGAGGAACTTGGCATGAGCACTTCACCTATGTGGCATGATAAAAGAACTGACCTTATCCAATCTGTACGTTTTCCAGATGCTGAGTCGATGATCAAGTTTTGTCAAACGATTCAGGCTGCTTCGCCTGTTAATGCCCATGTTCGACCGGAGCCAAGTTCAATGCCAGGTTATGTAGATCCGGTTATTATGGCAGCGGGAACTTTTATTCAAGGAGCAAGTATTGAGCTAACAGCAGATGGTCCAATAAGAGCCCCGTATGTTGCATTTGTACAAGGTGGATTAACGTATGAGCATGTGAAATTAGCCGTACTTCAAGCAGTAGAGAGTTTAGGGTTAGTAAAAGATTAAGGTCATGTAAGGTATTCTGACATAGATTTGACATCTATTCTTACATTTAGTAATCTAATAGTATAGAATCGGAGGTGTCGGTATGAAGATTGAAGATCGTCGTAATATGCCTTTATTTCCAATTGGAATTGTCATGAAGTTAACCGATTTAACCGCTAGACAAATTCGCTATTATGAAGAACATCAGCTCGTACATCCCATTCGAACAGAAGGAAATCAACGGTTGTTTTCATTTAATGATGTAGACCGTTTACTTGAAATCAAAGAAATGTTAGAGAAGGGCTTTAATATTTCAGCGATTAAGCATTTTATTGCCGAAAGAGAAGAGAAAAAGAAGCAGTCACAAGCAGCACAGAGAGAATTAACCGATAAAGAAGTTCACAAGCTTCTAAAAAAGGAAATCCAAGATGCAGGTAAACATGGGAAAGCTTCCTTAATTCAAGGGCAATTGTCCCGCTTTTATCCGCGACAATAAATTAGGTAGAATAGATTCTTTTTGAATGAGGAATCTTTTCAATATATAGCACTGAAGGGAGCTAATTTACAGTGGCAAAGTTATCAAAAGAAGACATTATTCAAATTGCACAAGAAAATAATGTACGTTTTATCCGTCTCCAATTTTCTGACCTTTTAGGGACAATTAAAAACGTAGAAATTCCTGTTGATCAGTTAACAAAAGCACTTGATAACAAAATGATGTTTGATGGTTCATCTATCGAAGGGTTTGTACGTATTGAGGAATCAGATATGTATTTATATCCTGATTTAGATACATGGGTGATCTTCCCATGGACACCTGAAAAAGGAAAGGTTGCTCGATTAATCTGTGATATCTATCAACCAACAAAACCAGGTGAAGAGCCAATTCCATTTGAAGGGGATCCGCGTGGAATCTTAAAGAAAGTCCTAAAAGAAGCAGAAGATATGGGCTATACAGCTTTTAATATTGGACCAGAGCCTGAATTTTTCTTATTCAAAAATGATGAGAATGGTGAGCCAACATTAGAGCTTAATGATAAAGGCGGATACTTTGATTTAGCTCCAACTGATTTAGGTGAAAACTGCCGTCGTGATATCGTATTAGAGCTTGAAGATATGGGCTTTGATATTGAAGCTTCACACCACGAGGTAGCACCTGGGCAACATGAAATTGATTTTAAATATGCGGATGCAATTACAGCGTGTGACAACATCCAAACATTTAAGTTAGTTGTCAAAACAATTGCTCGTAAGCATGGTTTGCATGCGACGTTTATGCCTAAGCCACTCTTTGGTGTTAACGGTTCAGGTATGCATTGTAATATGTCTTTATTTGATAAAGAAGGTAATGTATTCTACGACCAATCGACTGAATCACAATTAAGTGAAACAGCGATGCAATTCTTAGGTGGAATTCTTGAGCATGCGGAAGCTTTCACAGCGATTACAAACCCAATTGTAAACTCTTATAAGCGTTTAGTTCCTGGCTATGAAGCACCTGTATATGTAGCATGGTCAATGCGTAACCGTAGTCCACTTGTACGTATTCCATCATCACGTGGAGTGAGTACTCGTGTCGAAGTACGTAGTCCAGACCCAGCAGCCAATCCATATCTAGCGATGGCAGCAATGCTTGCAGCAGGACTTGACGGAATTAAAAAGAAGTTAACACCACCAGCGGCAACGGACCGTAACATCTATGTGATGAGTAAAGAAGAGCGTGTGGAAGAAGGTATTAATGACCTTCCAGCAACACTTAAAGAAGCGATTGATACACTAGTTAAAGATGAAGTATTAGTAAAAGCTTTAGGTGAGCATGCAATTGAACACTTTATCGAAGCAAAAGAAATTGAGTGGGACATGTTCCGCACGCAAGTACACCCGTGGGAACGCGACCAGTACATGCAGAACTATTAAGAAGTGAGAACCCTTGACACTAACCGTGTTGAGGGTTTTTTTTAGGGGGCATTATAGATGATTTGTACTATACAATTATCTTTATGCCCCATTTTTGCCCTTAAAATATATAGTTTGTGTTTTCTTCGAATTTTTTAATGGGATCAGCTTCGATTTTAGGGCTTAGTTAGGCTACTATTTTAAGTATGGCATGAATCATTTCTAGCGATAAAAGGCAGTAACTTACATAAAGTCCTAATTTTACATGAAAATAATAAGAATATTTGTTAATTATGATAAAATAGAATAAGTATCAATCAAGCTTACCTTCAGTAAGTAAAGATAGAATTGAACGATGTTGTATTCATTTTAACCTAACAATATTTAGATACCTTATGGGAGGCAGCGGCATGAAAAGGGTGGGTAAGCGGATGTCTATTGTATTTCTTATGATTTTCGGAATGATTGTTCTTATAATTTCTTTTAGCTATATGAACCATCAAATCCAGCTTTCAAGGGAAGATGAGTGGCTAAAACCTATAGGAGATTTTGTTGAAGTAAATGGTCATAATATGCATGTTTATACGGAGGGGACAGGAGAGAAGACGCTTGTTTTTATGTCTGGTGGAGGGACGAGTTCACCCGTTTTAGATTTTAAAACATTGTACACGATGTTAAGTGATCAATATAAAATTGTCGTCGTTGAAAAGGCTGGTTATGGATTTAGTGAAATTACAGATAGTAATAGAGATATTGATACCATTTTATCAGAAACAAGAGAAGCCCTTATAAAATCAGAAGTAGAAGGGCCTTATATCTTATTTCCGCACTCTATGTCTGGTATTGAAGCATTATATTGGGCTCAGCTCTATCCTAAAGAAGTAGAGGCGATCGTTGGTTTAGATATGGCTGTACCTGCTGTATATGAAGATTTAAATATCCCGATTACGGTGATTCGCTTAGGTGAAATGGCTGCAAATATGGGCTTAACTAGATGGGTTCCAAATCTCTCTGTAAGTGAAGCATTAAAACATGATATTTTAACAGAGGAAGAGAGTGATTTATATCAAACTATTTTATACCGTAGAACGTCGACGAAAAATATGGTCAATGAAGTTAGTCAAATTAAAGAGAATGCAAAGAGAGTTGAAAAAGAGCAGCTTCCAAATGTTCCAATGCTTTTGTTCTCTTCTAATGGTCAAGGAACTGGTTGGGATGAGCGATCGTGGATAGATTTTCAAGAAGAATTTATCCGTAGGCATGGAAACAGTAAACTTATCAAATATAACAGTACCCATTATATTCATCATATAAATTTTGAGGAAATAGCTGAAGAGTCAAAGGAATTCATCAATGGTTTGTAAGTGTACTAATTTGATATAGTGTGCTGTATGACTAAAGGTTGAGGTAATTTAATAATAAATAAGAGTCCAATAGGTAAGGTCCTCCCTTTTTTTCAGCTCCTTTCATACTGTTAGTAACGTCAATTCTTCGGTAAGCGAGCAACTAGAAGTCTATGAGTTAGTTGCATTGTGGACGGGCATCTGTCTAACACCCATTTAATCAACAAACCTTGTTCACCCAAAGGCAAAAGCTCAATCATTTCTACTCTTGAAACATCGCTTTTATATATTTACCTTCTTCAATCTCAATGGCAATTGCTTCGTTAGGGGAGATATCGAATATTTGGTACAATTTAGTGCCTACCTCATAAATATTTGAAAAATTACCACCATACGCATTGTCTTCATTCGCATTGACTGTGATTTGACCAAGAAATTGTTCGATATTCATCTGTTCGATTTCTTCGTTGGTTAAGATATACGTGATGTCGTTAAATTGGACAAATTCAGAATCCCATAAATTGGGTGAACACGCAAAGAGTAATAAAAAAGACAAGGAATATACAGCTTTTTTCATGATAATCACTCTTTCTTATCATTATTATTCCATTCTTTTTTACCCCCTCTTACGAAAAAAATAACCAGAAAATACAAAGTTCTTGATTTAAATGCTCATAGGCTAATTAGTAAATCAATTATTTAGAATAAATCGTCTATTGGGTTAGATATTTCTTCTAATCGTCCCATTAATTATGTATACTTATACGTACGAGTTAACTTTTTTAGCTGTTACCATGCAAGATTTAATTTTCTATTGCGACGTTAAGTACGATATTTGCACCAGGTTTAATCACTTCCAAATGAAAAGGAGAACGAAATGGATATCACCAAAAAACAGTTTGATACATTATACGAACAACCGATCTATGAATATACATTATCAAGTGCAACTGATTTATCCATATCTGTCATTAATTACGGCTGCATTATTACTAAAATAATGATGCCAGATAAACATGGAAATCGAGAGAATATCGTCTTAGGTTTTGAACAAGTAAAAGGCTATCAGGAAGCTCCTTATTTCGGAGCAGTCATTGGGAGAGTGGCAGGAAGGATTAAAGGTTCAGAATTTCAATTAAATGGAACTAATTATCAGTTAGCTAGTAATGAAGGGGAACATCATTTGCATGGTGGTGTTAAAGGCTTTGACCAAGCGATTTGGCATGTGGAGGAAAAAAAGAGCGAGCAAGGTGTTGCGTTAGAATTAACGTATACGAGTGTAGACGGAGAAGAGGGTTACCCAGGTAATGTTACCATAAAAATAACCTATAGCTTAACATCTGATGACGTTTTTTCAATATCTTATCAAGCGACAAGTGACCAAGATACCCTTCTTAATTTAACGAATCATAGTTATTTTAATTTGAGTGGAGAAGCAAAAGAAACGGTGTTGAAGCATCAATTAACAATGCCAAGTGAGCACTTTTTGAAATTAGATGAACATTTATTACCAACGGGAGAGTATCATTCAGTTGTGCAAACACCCTTTGATTTTAGAAAAGGGCGTCTTATTCTTGATGGTGTGCATTCCGAACACCCTCAAAATCAATTAGTCGGCTTCGGGTACGATCATCCCTTTATCTTAAATGAAGGACAAGACTCACCGATTCAACTTCTTGACGAGAGTAGTGGCAGGCTTATGGAAGTAACGACGACCGAGCCTTGTGTTGTGTTGTATACAGGTAATCATATATCTTCAACACTTCAAATTGGTGATAGAACGGCAGAAAAATATATCGGTTTATGTTTAGAGACGCAAAAGCATCCAGATGCGATTCATCACCCCACATTTCCTTCTGTCGTATTAAAAAAAGGAGAATTATATGAATCTAAAACAATCTACACATTTTCCGTACATAGGTAAAAAGCTTCCTATTTAAAATTGAAGTGTTTATCATAGATTTCGTTTGTGAATTGGAGTCGAGACATGCAGACAAAATATAGTAAGGTGAAACAGTTTATTAAATCAAAAATATTTGATGGTACGTATGTTGCCCATCAAAAAATAAGTTCGGAAAATGAACTCATGAGAGAATTTGATGTCAGTCGCCATACAATTCGTGTGGCAATCGGTGAACTTGTTAGCGAGGGCTGGTTATACCGCGAGCAAGGAGCTGGTACTTTTTGTGCGGATCGGCAAGCAGCGATCAAAAAAGAGAATCATGAACAAAAAAATATTGCTATTATCACAACGTATATCTCCGATTATATTTTCCCATCCATTATTCGAGGGGCGGAATCGTATTTAAGCCAACGGGGATATCAGGTGAGTTTGTATAGTACAAATAATGATATTGAAAATGAGAAAAGAATTCTTGAAACCATTATCACACAAAACATTGATGGTGTAATTGTTGAACCTACAAAAAGTGCTTTTTCTAATCCGAATATAAACTATTATTTCAATTTTGAGCGGATGAACATTCCTTATATGATGATTAATGCGGCTTATGATGAATTGGAGCCAATTTGTTTAATGCTTGATGATGAGCGAGGCGGATACATTCAAACGGAGTATTTAATTAAGCTAGGGCATACGAATATTGTGGGCTTTTTTAAAACGGATGATTCACAAGGTACGAAACGGATGAAAGGTTATATTAAAGCACACCGTGATTATCAAATACCAATCCATCCTGCTAATTTGATTAGTTATACGTCAGAAGATAAGATAGGTAAGCCAAATCAAGAGCTAGAGCGAGTCTTGCAAACGAATCAAGAGTTGCCAACTGCATTAGTTTGCTATAATGATGAACTGGCTATTCAGTTATTAGATGTGTTAAGAAAACATAAAATACGTGTACCTGAAGATCTCTCAATAATTGGATATGATGATTCATTTTTGGCGACTGTTTCCGAAGTGAAGCTAACGACAGTTGCTCACCCAAAAATGAAAATGGGTGCCGATGCAGCTCAAATGATTCTCGGATTAGTAGAGAATCGTCATAAACGAAATCAAACAACGATTGAATCGTTTTTTTACGAGCCAGAATTGATTGTTCGAACCTCTACCAAAGAAATTTAAAAGAAGCCAAGTTTTTCATTTGTAGAGAATTATCGTCTCTATAGTTTTAAACCCTATCCTTACGTAATAAGATGTTATAATAAAGGCATGATGAAGATGAAAGGAAGGATGGCGAGAAAAATCGCCTATAAGTCAAAATGAAAAACTTTCAAATTGGATTAAATTTTGTATTAGTTTTACTTTGCTTACTTGTCGTAGACTGGGGCTTTGGAAAATGGATTGATTATGCTCTCATCATTGTAGCGGGCTTATTATTACTGACAACGATCTTTAGTTTGGCACTAAGAAGTAAACAGAAGAATACGAAGTAAAAGAGGAACTCCTTTTCGTAAGGAGTTCTTTTCTATTTTTATTTGAAAGTTAAATGGGTGGTGCTCATTTCTCAAGTGAACTTGACCTACAAAACACTCAACTCAATGGGTCTATCCTCATAGGTAATTGCTATTGTGAAATAGCCTTACTAAAGTTGAGAAAAAGGCCTATGATTTTGTCGATAAATTGAACAATAAGTCTTAAAGCTTCTCAATGCTTTTTCATACTTTAACCTTATTTTTACATAACGTTAATCTTTTCCTTGAGAAAAAGTGGTATTCTTTCCTTGTTAGGATTTTTTTATTATTGTGATAAAGGGTTTAGTTCTTGATCTACAGTGAAAAATCCGACTATTCAGTCTACAGGAGGGAAATGAATGAACAATCACCGTTTTATACGAGCTTTAAGTGTGTTTTTGATTGTGCTACTTACAGTCACTAGTGTAATGCCAGCTTGGCAAGGACAAGCACAAAGTGCGGATGGAGTTATTTCAGTAACAGAAGCCATTGAACATAATCAAGGGAGAGCGACAGTAGAAGGTTACATAGTTGGCACAGTGGCAAGCCAAAACAACTTTACGTTAGCACCACCTTTTACTTCAAAAACGAACGTTGCCATTGCGGAACATCCTGATGAGACGGATATACGAAAGATGTTGCCTATTCAACTACCAACCGGCCAGGTCAGAAATGGCTTAAATGTCGTAGATAACCCAGAGAATTATCATGCGAAAGTACAGATTACTGGAGATTTAGAACCGTATTTTTCAGTACCAGGTTTACGATCAGCTTCAGGCTTTCAAATAATAGAATATACGAATGAGCCTGCACCGCCTGAAGACCCTCAACACATTTCTATTGAGCAAGCAAGACAATTATCAATGAATACAGAAGTAATTGTTCAAGGTGTTGTGACCGTTGATACAGATACGATTAGTTCGGGAAATCAGTTTGCAACGTATATTCAAGACGAGACAGCAGGTATTAATATTTTTCATTTTAATAAATCAAACTTTCCTACTTTACAAAAAGGGGATTTTGTTGAAGTTCGAGGACATTTAACTGAGTATAACGGATTATTAGAAGTGGTCCCAACTGAAAGTGGAGTGACCAAGATATCAGCAGGTCATCCTTTACCAGAACCGATTTCATTAAACTTAGGCGATTTAAATGATCCTGTTATCGCCGAACCATTAGAAGGTCAATTAGTTGAAGTAGAAGGTTTTATTCAACATATACCTGATAGCCCAGCAGGTGGAGGTTATAATGTAAGTTTAATCGATGAGAATTTTGTCGGAACTACGGTACGAGTGATGGAAGGTACGGGTGCCATTGAGCATATCACAACAGGATCATGGTATTCTGTGACAGGTATTTTAAGTCAATATAATACGTATCAACTATTGCCACGTTCAAGCAATGATTTTACGTTGTTAGATGAACAACCCGAAGCTCCAAATCCAGAAGGAAAATATGAATCAACTGTAGCGAGAATTACCGATGGCGATACGATTCACTTAGCTACACCTGTTTTAGGGGCAACAGCTGTACGTTTTCTTAATATGGATACACCAGAGACGTATCAATCTATCAAGAACGAGTTAGATGAAAATCAAAAATATCATGGTGATTTAGCAACAGAATACATGAAAGAACTTTTAGAAGTGGGTGATGAAGTTGAAGTATTAGTTGGGCCAGAAGCAACAGACCAGTATGGCCGACTTTTAGCTCAAATTGTACGTAAAAGTGATGGATTAAATATCAACTTAGAAATGGTGAGGGCTGGTTATGCAACTACATATTTTATATGGCCGGTTGGTGACGCGGAAGATTATGAATTGTATCAAGAAACTGTTCGCAAAGCAAAGGATGCAGAAATCGGTATTTGGAATCCCGAAAATCCATTATTAGAGATGCCTTTTGAATTTAGAGCAAGGGAAACAGGGAATGGTCTACATCGATATGTCGGTAACTCGGATACAAAAACGTATGTTGAACCGAATGAATGGGAGCAGGTCCCTGTAGATAAAAGAATTTTCTTTGCATCGGTTGAAGAAGCAGAAGCTAATGGTTATGTAGAAGCGGGCGAAGAAATCATCCCGGATGAGGAACTCATTTCCATGCAAATATTAAGTGTCAATGATTTGCATGGAAAAATAGATCAAACTTATCCGGTAACGGTTGGAGAAGAATTATTACAAGTAGGTCGATTTGATTATGTGGCTGCCTATTTAAATGAATGGTCAAAACGTAATCAGAATACATTTATCGTCCATGCAGGAGATATGATAGGTGGCAGTTCACCTGTTTCCGCTTTATTTCAAGATGAGCCTGTGATAGAAATGATGAATGAAATTGGCTTTGATTTCGGCACGGTTGGAAATCATGAATTTGATGAAGGAACAGAAGAATTAATGAGAATTGTCAAGGGTGGAGATCATCCTGAAGGTAAAGGTTCTCCCGGATATGCGGGCATGGATTTCCCATTGCTTTGTGCAAACTGTTTGGATAAAGAAAGTGGTGAGCATTTCCTTCCGCCTTATGAAGTTGTTGAGGTTGAAGGCGAGCAAGTAGCTTTTATCGGTGTTAATACGACCGATACGGTTAATATGGTTATCCCTGATGGCATCAAAGATATTGAATTTACTGATGAAGTAGAAGCTGTGAATTCCGCTGTAGAAGAATTAAAGGCACAAGGAGTACGTGCGATTATCGTACTTGCCCATATGGCTGCCACACAGTCAGGTGAGACAGCGGTAGGCCCAGCAGCAGATCTAGCCAAAGAAGTAGATGATGAAGTAGATATAATTTTTGCCGGGCATAACCATCAAATTGTCAATGCGATGGTTGACGATGTCTTGATTGTTCAAGCTTATGAATATGGAAAAGCATTTGGTGCGGTTGACGTAACCATAGACCCTGTAACAGGAGATATAGTTGAAAAGGAAGCGGAGATCATCTATGTCGACCAAGCTAAAATCGAACCTGAACCAGCGGTTGGAGCAATTCTAGCAGACTATGAAAACCGTGTAGCTCCTATTTTAAATGAAGTGGTAGGGCATGCAGCAATTGATATGGTTGGTGGTTATTCTAATGATGGTGACACGGCACTTGGTAATTTAATTGCTGATAGCATGTTATGGCAGATGAAAAGTGATTTTGCTTTAATGAATGGTGGCGGAATACGTGACCAGCTCCCCGCAGGAGAAATAACGTTTAACCGATTGTTTAATATCGTACCGTTTAACAATGTCTTAGTAACCTTTGAAGTAACCGGAGCTGAACTACGTGAAATCTTAAACGCACAAATCACGAGTTATGGCCCGGATTTTAGTATAGCAGGCTTTCATTATACGTGGGATCAAACGAGCGATGAAGTTGTCGATATTATGTTACTAGATGGTTCTTTGATTGATGAGAGTAGAACGTATACGGTAACAACTAATAACTATATGGCTGAGTCAAATGGAGATAAATATCGATTAATGGGTCAATATGCGAAAAATATGGTAACTGGCCCAGAGGATTTGGAGGCATTGATTGCCTTTGTCAAAACATTCCATGAACCGATTGCCTATCACGTAGAAGGTAGAATTGCTGAGATTAGCTCATTACCGGAAGAAGAACCGACACCAGAACCAGAACCTGAGAATCCTAAGCCGGAAGAACCAAAGCCAGAAACACCAAAACCTGAAGAGCCTAAACCACATCCCGAGGAGCCTATTGATTTCTTAATAGCGGATATCAAAATGAGTGGGCATGAGGCTACGATTAGCTCAGAGAACTTAGACATGCTTGCTGAAAGTGCGACGCTCATCGTCGATTTAAGTTCGGTTGAATCAGAGGAACTGGTTCTTTCACTTACAGTTGAGCAAATGAGGCTTTTAGTGAAAAAAAAAGTATCGTTAGAACTCATCTCAACCGGTTTAACTCTTTTGATCCCGCTCGAGAATTTTACAGGTGAACAGTCCTTTCAATTATTTATAAATCAGCTGGTATATACGGAAGGCACACCAAGTACTGTGTACGAGTTAATAATTAAAGAAGGAAAAGACCTAGTCAAAACTTTTGACGTACCTATTACATTATCATTCACCTACGTTGCTGATGCCGTTACAAATAGTGAGAATCTAGCTGTTTATCATTGGAATGAAAAGAAACAACAGTGGGATGTTCTTCCATCAAGTAGCGTTGATAGTGAGCGTGTTACAGCAACGACAAACCACTTCTCTATTTTTACAGTTTTAGAAGGTGACAAGGAACAACTGGATGAAGAGGAGAAAAACGGGAATGATCATAATAAGGAAAAAGATCGTGAACAAAATCAAGATGATGAAGTTGATGGGGGAGGAACAGGAGGAACAGGTGACAATAATAAAAAGACGTTACCACATACAGCCACTTCTCATTATCAATGGCTATTGCTTGGGGTATTATTATTCATAATCTCTGTTATCATGTTTCAATATAACAGAAGACGTATAGCGATGAACTAAAAGAAAAAGCCTTTGGGTTCCAAAGGCTTTTTCTCATAAAAAACAAATTAATGGATCGTGCGGAACACACCAATTACTTTCCCGAGAATGGAAACATTTTTTAATAGGATAGGATCCATGGTCGCATTCTCTGGCTGTAGACGAATATAGTCTTGTTCTTTAAAAAAACGTTTTACGGTTGCTTCTTCATCTTCTGTCATCGCCACAATGATATCGCCATTATTGGCGGTTTGTTGCTGTCTCACAATAACCATATCTCCATTAAAAATACCAGCCTCAATCATACTATCTCCTTCAATGACGAGTACATACGTATTTTCATTAGCTGCTAAATGCTCAGGTAAAGGCAAATAACCTTCAACATTTTCAACGGCTGTAATAGGAAGACCTGCTGTGACTTTCCCGATAATCGGAATATAATTTGCTTTTCTTTCCACTTGATTGGCTTCCACCATCGTATCATCCAAAGTTAATACTTCAATCGCTCTAGGTTTAGTAGGGTCTCTACGGATAAACCCTTTCTTTTCCAATCGAGATAAATGCCCATGGACGGTGGAACTTGAAGCTAGTCCAACTGCTTCGCCTATCTCTCTAACTGAAGGTGGATATCCTTTTTTTCGTACTTCAACTTTAATATAATCTAGTATTTCTTGTTGCCTTTTTGATAGTTTTGTCATGAGCTGTCACCTCGCTTATATTTCCTTCGTAACTAAATTGTACCATGCGAACATATGTAATGCAAACATAAGTTCTAAAAAACGGTTGACACAAACAGTTGTTCTCATTTATGATAAAAGCGAACGTACATTCTATAAATGAGGTGTTTCGGATGAAAAGATTATCAGGGCAAGAGTGGGCGATTGTTTGTACAGGTTTTTTGACTTTAATGTTTATGTGCTTTACTTTACTATTGACTAATGATGAATTAGAGAAACATGAAATAGTAATAGAATCTTCAGAGGAAATTGATAGAGTTGTATCAAATGCTGAATTTGAAAAAAGAGAAGAGCAGAAGTCGCAATTTACTGTTAATCATCAAAAGGTGGAATTAGAGGAAGATGGAGAAAATTAATGTCGTTTTATATTGTCGAGTTAGTACAGATAAACAAAGTCAACAAACCTCGCTAAAAAGACAAAGAGAAGAACTGACCGATTATGCAAATCGTTTAGGCTGGTCGATCGTTCAAGTATATGAAGAGATTGAAAGTGGTTATTCCATTGATCGTCCTGGACTTTTAGATATGTTAGAAGAATGTAAAGAAGAGACTGTTCATCAAGTATTAGTTCAGGATGATACACGGATTGGCAGAGGTCATGCCAAGATGGCTATCTTACATGAGTTAAGAAAATATAATACATCTATTTACACATTTCAACATAATGGAGAATTAGAATTATCAGATGCCGATCATATGGTGTTAGATATCGTGGCTATTGTTGAAGAATATCAACGGAAACTACATAATTTGAAGATAAGTAGAGGAATGAAAAAAGCCGTTCAAAAAGGATTTAACCCACAAAGAAATATTAAAAATCAAGAAGCGGGGGGGAGAACCAAAAAAGAAGTACCGATTGAGGAAATTGTTCGTTTACGCCAACTTGAATTAACGTTTCATGATATTGCAGCGACTTTAAGAGGGTTTGGTTTTGATGTATCAAAAGCAACCGTGCACCGTAGATATCAACAATATATAAAAGAGAGACAATCTGAATAAATACGTGTATGTATTTTCTTTTTCGATAGTTTATGATCAGGTGAACGCTAATGCTTGCATCAATGAAATTAAACATGCTACACTCATTAAAGGTTTAATGGGGATGTTTTGTATAAGAAAGTGAGTGGATGATATGCTATCGAAAGACAAGATTAATCGTATAAATGAGTTATCAAAAAGATCAAAGACAACGGGGTTATCGAAAGAAGAACAGTTAGAACAGCAGAAGCTCCGCAAAGAATATATTCAAACATTTAGAGGGGCATTTAAAAATCAATTACACAGCGTAAAGGTTGTCGATGAAAACGGTGATGATGTGACACCGGAGGCACTAAAAAAAAGCAAAGACACGTACAAAGGGTTTACCCATTAAATAGACAAGGCTGCTGCTAGTTATTCTGAACATAATTAGCGGCAGCTTTTTATATGTTCTATAGAGTGAAATGAGTCAGTATCAATTTTTTTATGAACACCTTAATTGCTTGTGATTTATGTGTATAAACGATATGATAAAAAGCGAAGGTAATGGATTTAAAGGAAAGGATGAAATAAAATGACAACTACTATTGAGCAATTAGCAATTAATACGATTCGTACACTCTCTATCGATGCTGTAGAGAAGGCAAACTCAGGTCATCCGGGGATGCCAATGGGGGCAGCTCCAATGGCATTTAGTTTGTGGACGAAGTTCATGAACCATAATCCTGATAACCCTAATTGGGATAATCGTGATCGTTTTGTTTTATCCGCAGGGCATGGTTCCATGTTATTGTATAGCCTCCTACATTTAACGGGTTATGATTTACCTCTTGAAGAATTGAAAAATTTCAGACAGTGGGGTAGTAAAACACCAGGACACCCAGAGTTTGGTCATACGGCAGGAGTAGAGGCTACAACTGGACCGCTTGGACAAGGTGTTGCCATGGCAGTTGGTATGGCCATGGCAGAACGCCATCTCGCTGCGACTTATAATAAAGAAGATTATCAAATTGTTGATCATTTCACATATAGTATTTGTGGTGATGGCGACCTGATGGAAGGTGTATCAGCAGAAGCGGCTTCCCTAGCAGGACATTTAAAATTAGGGAAATTAGTCGTTTTGTATGATTCAAATGATATTTCTCTTGATGGTGATTTACATATTTCTTTTTCAGAAAGTGTAGAAGATCGTTATAAAGCATATGGTTGGCAGGTCATTCGTGTAGAAGATGGACGAGACTTAGCTGAGATCAACCAAGCAATTGAGCAGGCCAAAGCTGATGATAGACCAACATTAATTGAAGTGAAGACGGTGATCGGCTATGGTTCACCGAATAAATCTGGTAAGTCTGATTCACACGGTGCGCCATTAGGTGCAGATGAGATTACACGCACAAAAGAATATTATAAATGGTCATATGAGCAAGAGTTCCATGTACCAGAAGAAGTAGAGGCATTCTTTGCTGAGAAAAAGAAGGAAGGTAAAGAAAAAGAAGCGAAATGGAATGAGCTTTTTGCTGCATATCAAGAAAAATACCCAGAATTAGCCTCTCAATATGAACTAGCGATGGCCGGCAAACTTCCTGAAGGTTGGGATGAGGCATTACCACGTTATGAAGCTGGTTCAAGTGTAGCGACGCGTTCTTCTTCTGGAGAAGTTTTGAATGCGATTGCTAACAAAGTTCCTCAAATCTTTGGAGGCTCTGCTGATTTAGCTGGTTCAAACAAAACGTATATGAAAGGTTTAGGAGACTTTTCAAGAGACCATTATGAAGGTCGCAATATTTGGTTTGGTGTACGTGAATTTGCAATGGGATCGGCAGTAAATGGTATGTCACTTCATGGTGGCTTAAAGGTGTTTGGTGCGACTTTCTTTGTATTCTCAGATTATTTGCGTCCAGCTATACGTCTAGCTTCACTAATGAATCAGCCTGTCATTTATGTATTTACTCACGACAGTATTGCTGTTGGTGAAGATGGTCCAACCCATGAGCCTGTTGAACAATTAGCCTCACTACGTGCAATGCCTGGTTTATCAGTCATTAGACCAGGAGATAGTAACGAAACAGTTGCTGCATGGAAGCATGCAATAGAAAGTACAGATACACCGACCGCACTTGTTTTAACGCGTCAAAACTTACCGACTCTAGAAACGACAGCAGACTTAGCATATGAAGGTGTGGAAAAAGGTGCTTATGTTGTTTCTGAAGCGAGTGGTGAAGCAAATGTACTTCTTTTAGCTTCTGGCTCTGAAGTTTCACTTGCCGTTGAAGCTCAAGGTCTTCTGGAAAAAGAAGGAATCTTTGCCAATGTAATCAGTATGCCTAGTTGGGATCGTTTTGAAAAACAGCCAAAGAGTTATAAAGAATCTGTATTACCACCACATATTACAGCTCGCTTAGGTATTGAAATGGGAAGTTCATTAGGGTGGGCAAGATATGTTGGTTTAGCAGGGGATGTGTTAGCTATCGATACATTCGGAGCATCAGCACCTGCAGACAAAATATTAGCTGAGTACGGTTTTACTGTAGATAACGTAGTGGCTAAAGTAAAAGCGCTCATTCAATAAAATCAAGCAAAACCTCTACACATCATTTTGAGTGTAGAGGTTTTTTTAACTATACATAGTTTCAGTAGAGTAACGCTCTATGTTCGCACTAACATTCATACTAAAACGCCCATAGCGGAGCCCCATTCACTCCGCCACCAACAATAATGAAAGTAGTGGCGACTGTTCAAACTGTTGGCACGTTTACAACTCGGTCACACCAGGAGTCGGCCTGAATAAACAGGGTTCACTGTCCTACTAAGGTCATTTATCGCTAGATGGATGACCAGCTAACATCAAGGCACAAACTATCGCCCCGAAGTCCACTTTCATACAAAAACTAGTGCAATTTCGACAAAACAAGTCAGTGTTCTCTCCAACTTCAGACAGCAAATTCAGTAAAATCTACTTATAATAGATAGAAAGCTGGTTGGAAGGAGTGTAAGTATGAGACACTACCACATATATTTATTAGGAGAAAACATCGCCAGCCATTATTGCGGAAGAGAACTCAAGCTATATCAACTATTTCTTGAGCGCGAATTGGCAGCGACATCCAAACGAAGTATTTTCGATAGACAAATACAATATATCTCAAGACCAATTCCAACATTACTCATTCAACAGAAACTAAAATCACTCATAAAAGGGAAACAAGAATTTATTGAACAAGAAAATTCTTATTATGTCCACGTAGACAAGCCAAAAAGTGAAGCCATATTAGACATTCATGCCAACTATTTACGGATAAAAGCAACGGGTGGGCCAGAAGCGGAAACTGTATTTTTTGAAGTGCTTAGAAGACTTGATCCATGTTACTTTGCTGTTGATACCAACCATGAACATTATGGGTGGTTAAATCCTATTCGCCAAGAACAATACATGAATAAGCATTATTGGTGTTAGACATTTTAAAAGATTTCACTTATTCCTTCAAAATCTTCCGAAATGATAGGAGAATAGACTTTTAAAACAAGCTCTCATAAGATATAATGGAAAAGGTTGATTCAAGTTAGTTGAGATAACTTGAACGTTTTAATAGGCTGAAGGAGGAAGTTGGACATATGTGGTTGCATATTCTTGGGTACACAGTGGCAGTTCTAGCAGGAGTCGCAATTGGATTCTTCATCGCTAGAAAGACGATGATGTCATATTTAAAGAAAAACCCACCAATTAATGAACAAATGTTACGAGTGATGATGATGCAAATGGGTCAAAAGCCATCACAGAAAAAGATTAACCAAATGATGCAAGCGATGCAAAAGCAACAAGGTAAGTAAGAAGGTTGAAGGGTTAACGTTCTTGGCGTATAAGCCATTAATTAATACGGATAAAATTTGAGCAAAAATGCCATCTGCTTAATCTTTCCTTTTGAATTACAATTAATCTTTTAATCATTCATAAAACCGCTTTTTCTTGGTTATAAAGTTAACCAAAGGAGGAGTGGTTTTTTTGTTGTTAAAAGAAATATTCAAAGACTTTATCTAACAAAAATAAATATCTATTCTCTTCAATCTAAGGAAATGATTAAGAGTTTGCCGGTTAAGAATATGGTAGCGTTCCCGAAGGTTAATAAACACTATTTGGCTTGGCAGGAAGATCATCATGATGAACAAAAAAGTAAATTATATTTGCTGGCTTTGAATACTGAAGAAGAGGAAAAGATTCAATTATTTGAAGGTAATATTTTCTTTTATGATATCAGTGATGATTATTTGGTTTGGCAATCAAATAATAGAATATATGGTTATTCATTTGAAAGTAAAGCGATAGCCCAGTTAGATGACAATGGCTTTTACCCATATATTAATGGAAAAACGGCTGTCTGGGAAAGATTAACCGATCATGGTGAAAAGAAATTTAGAGTGGTTTTATTTAAAATAAATTCAATTTAAACAGAAACAGGGAAGAGTAAAACCCTGTTTTTTCTGTCAATGGATTTCTACTAAGCAAAGGTGAATATAATCATATTGGTTTCAAAGCCTCTTCATATCGATATAAAAATCATGTTATTTGGGATTGATAGTAAGACTTTTTAACCAAATCATTAGGGTGAAGATACATAAAATAACGGTGGAGAAAAATAAAGCCCTTATAAAGATTGCATTGCTTGAGGATTGGCTGGAAATAAAAAAAGTAATGACTGCACCTGGAAGGTATTGTAGGGCATTACGAAGTTTATTTGAGATGCTAGGAAAGAATTTCTTTAATAAGAATTCAGTAGCATAACAACTTAATATAACAGCTAGTAATATGAGCGTGATAATGAATAGATACATGACAGTCTCCTAGCGTTTCTGAAGGAAAGTAGCAGGGTGTAAGATAAAATTGGTTTAATAGGCTAACTGATGCATTTTTAGCCTGTTTACTAGCAATGCTATTGAAAGTGTCCATCTTAAAAGCAGTGACTTAATCCTTATCCACTTTTTTTACTTCGAATTTCTGTACAGCTTTAAAAATTAGGTAGGCACCTACTATAGCTAAAACAATACCTGATCCTAATGAAATTTTCCAAGAGGTGTAGCCGAAGGGAAGTATCCCAGAAAATAATAAAAGTGTAAATGCGGCAATGACTAAGGTTATGCCAGTTAAATATATATACATAAATGTAAAATTCCTTTTAGTAGATTTGATTATAGTTGAATTATACGTTTAATTGTCAAGGAAAGAAATAGATTTTTTTAGAAAGTTTTGACCATCTCATTAACTTTAGTGTCGTTTACCCTATTGATTATTTAGAAATCCACCTTAAGTATGATTATCGAACTGTAGATTGTAACTTTTTTAAATGTGCGGTATCGTAATAGACAGATATGATTAAAATGTTATGGAAGCGGAAGGATTGAAAGTTTTGGAGCCATATTATTTAATTTTTTCAACATTGGGTGCAGCTATAATGGCGGTTATAGTCATATTCATTCGCCTTAAATCACAATTAAAACCAGTGACCGCCAAAAAGATTGTGTTGCCTCCATTATTTATGTCTACTGGGTTTTTGATGTTTTTATATGAGCCGACACACTTACATGGAATTCAAATCATTGAATCCGTTGCATTAGGAATACTTTTTTCGTTTTTACTTATAAAAACATCAAAGTTTGAACGGATCGATAGCCATATTTATTTAAAACGTTCGAAAATGTTTGTGTTCATTTTAATTGGATTGTTAGTAGTGAGGATATTATTAAGAGTTGTATTAGGTTATTCTATTGAAGTTGAAACATTAGCGGGTATGTTTTTTGTGATGGCATTCTCTATGATCTTACCTTGGAGAATTGCGATGCTTAGGTCTTACAAAAAGATAATAAACCAAAGTAATGAAACAAAAGAAATACCAAGCATCCATACATAAATAAGTATTGTATTAAATAATAAAAATGAGCTAATGCCTCTATTTTGTTGATGATGGCTGGGTGTCCGTGTACTGAAGCTTTTGGGAATGGCTCTTGTGAGTTTCTTCTAAAAGAATGGCGGAGATATGGTGAAGTGAGAGAACCATCAAAATCGTTTATGAATGGCAAGCCTAATATTGAGTTTACAGGAACTTCAGCGGAGGGATGGCGGGGCATAGCTGATTAGCTCTTCCATCTACAGAAACCAACCCTCGATTAACTCAGCACCGCGTGATTGTCTAGCAGCATGATTTTCGGTAGCGGTGATTAACGCTCACCACATGAGGTTTAGATAACTTTCATACAAAACCCGCATGGTGGAGCCAAAACCGTTCCACCACCAACAAGGATGAAAGTGGTGTCTGGCTTTTTGACTGGTGGAACTTCATTTAAGTAGTGCCGAGTGTTGTAGGAAAAGCCGGGAAGTAACAACATAGAGAGTAAAAGTAGTGTTTGACTCTTTAACTGGTGGCTTTTCGTTCACTTTGCCTTTGTACTTTTTCGTTTAAAAAGAAAGGAGTTAGATTGTTTTATTACTTGAGAATAAGTACTAACCCAGCGGACGAAAACATGCGGAGACTCCCATGGGACGCAGTGGCAGAGCTGAGATCCAGTGGCGAAGCCGATTAGCTCAGCACCACCCCATAGGACGCGGAGCATGATTTTCGGTAGCGACGATCAAAACTCCGCACATGAGTACCAGCATCAACTTTCATACAAAAAACTCTCCTTGCATGGGAGAGTTTTTCATTTTAACTTTTTACTTCTTCAAATAAGTACTCAAATGGATCTACATCAATTTTTAATTCATTGAGCTTTTTTCGTAAGAATTTGTGGTCTCGTTTTGGTGTTGCCAGAATATAACCACGAATCATGTGCTCTAATGTTAGCTTTTTTGCACCCTCATTATAAGCAAGCTCACTAATTCTCCCTGCGATCTTACCTTTTGCAACATCTCGAAATAAATCAGGAACAGGTTCTACCAACTCGTTTAATAGCTGTTTCTTATCCTCTTCCCATAAATGTAACGTTTTATCAATATAATACTCTTGCCAATCTAATATTGACTTTCCATCGTCTTTAGGTAACCTTTTAAGAAATTTTCTAAACATAAAGTACCCGCCAATAAACATGACAGTGATAAGAAAGATTGTCCAAAAAACGATGAACCACATAAACCAATCATTCATGTTTGTCACCTCTTTTGATATCGTTTATATCCTACCATATTTACGAGAAAAAAGGGAATATCAACGTATGAAAGTAAGTAAATAAATCATATTTTCGTAATCTCGTCACAATCTTGCTTTTTCTTTTAAACCTCATTTGCTAAAATAGATAGGGGGTGAAAGCGTTTATGACATTTATTATCAGTTACGGGATTCATGTCCTCATATCCGTGATCTTTTTTATTTTAATTCCATTACCCATTTTAATAAAAGGGATTCCTATAACGGACACAAACAAATTAAAAGTAGTTTTTGCTATTTATCGGCCTATTTTTAAGGTTGCACATGGAGCGATTGTGCTTTCTTTCATTTCTGGCGTTGTGATGGTAACAGATTGGCTTACTTCATGGACTGTTGCTGTTATCCTATTATGGTTAATCATCGGAGCGTTATTAGGTATAACAGCAAAGAAAATGAGAGAAATGCTTGAGTACTTTAAAGAAAACCGAGAGCTTTATGATGAAATGGCTTCTTTATTTCAATCTACATTGTGGTTGTCATTAGCTGTAATTGCCATGTTTGCTATTAAAATATTACCTTACTTTTATGGGTGAAACGTATAAGGGGGAGTAAATGATGTCTGAAGGGGTTACTGATATTTTACAGCAATTAAGAGATGGAAAAATCGAACGTTATGTAGTTGAAAAGGATCAATTTTTAGATTTTAGAGCGGTGTTAACAAAACAAGAGGACTTTTTGAGTTTTAGAGGTGCAGCTAGACATAACGGTCATGTCATTTACACATATCAACCAGGCTGGACTAAATGAGTATTTGGGCATAAAAAAGGACAGGCTTTTCAGCACTGTCCTTTTTTATTACTCATTAATCTAAGATAGTAATTTGTACTTGTTGACGCCCAAATTGGATGGCTTCATCTTTTGTTGGCATGTGGAGGTCAATTTTATTCCCTTTTATAGCTCCGCCAGTATCTCCTGCAATAGCTTCACCATAACCTTCCACATATACAGTACTTCCTAGAGGGATAACTGTAGGGTCAACGGCAATGACCTTTTTATCGCGATTTTCTAATAAGTTAATGCCTGTAGCCGTTATACCAGAACAGCCTTCACATTCTGCTGTGTAGGCAGTGGCTTCAACTGAAAGTGTTTGTCCTTCTTGTTCATCTTGTTCACTAGGTTCTGATTCTGTCTGTTCATTGGACTCATTAACTTCAGATTCATTGGGTTGACTTGTTTGAGTAGGAGCTACCGCTTCTAGTTCACTTTTATAAATAGCATTGTAAATCGCTGAGAATGTTTCAGGTCCTGCTATACCATCAATACCAATTTCAAACTCTTTTTGTGCGGCTAAAACAGCCTCTTTTGTTTCTTTGTTATACTGACCATTCACATCACCATCAAAGTAATCGAGCTCTGATAAAGTTTCTTGTAAGGCTTTAACTAAGGAACCTTCATCATCTATTCGAAGTACAGTAATGGCACCAAGTGTTTGTGGCCCGACAAGCCCATCTACTAATAAGTCATTTTCTTTTTGAAATTGTTTTATGGCATTTTGAGTCTCCTCTTCAAAAAGACCTGTTATATCTTCCTCGACGAAATAGCCTCGTTCCGCCAGTTTTTCTTGTAGCTCTTCAATTTGAGAACCTTCCATCCCTTTTTGGAGTAGCTCATTTTTTCCCTCTGAGTGTGCATAAGATTGTTCAGGTGAGAAGAGAATAAACAATCCAGCAGCAGCCAGCGGCAAGCCCATTCGTTGTAGTAGTCTTGATGTAGATTTCTTTTTCATCAAGTGAAAACCTCCTTTTAATTGCGAGTCCTTTCATCAAGTAACTCTTGTTTTCGTGGAGCTAATCTGCTTGTTTGGACTTTAATCATCCAACGATTGCAATCCTACCAGTCTCTAAGTGAACTAGCAATACATTCTCTAGCTATTTAATCTGGTTGAAATCTATTTGTAAAATCCGGGTAAGTATCGTCTTCTTCGTCATCATTTTGTTATAATAATACGAAAAAAAAACAAAAAACCTCACAAAATGAGGGACGCTCATTTTGTGAGGTTTATGAATTATTTACTGGATTTCATTAAGTCAACCATAGCTTTAACGCCTTCAATTCCTTGAAATGTAAAGAAACTTAGAGCTGTTAATGATAAAAAGACAATCATGATAAATCTGATTACCATCATCGTTTTCGCCTCCTTTTTTACAAATAGTTACTTTGCAAAAAGGGGCTCTCTTTGAGGTAATTTGACTGAAAGAGCTTCGGGTATAACCAGCCCTTTCTAGTGGTAAATACAAACGCTATCCCATGTATAAATAGAATGACTAATACATTTAAAAGGAGTGCACTTGTATAGTGGCTACTCTTTTCATTATCGTCACCAAAAAAGTGTGGTGTCTTTCCTGGATCATCAGCGACAATTCGGTCAACGTCGAGATAGTTGTGACTTGTCTGATGCCAAATGATCTCTGTATAAGGCGAAAATGCGAGTTGGAACAAACAGATGGAAAGCATAATTGCTAAAGCCATTCTTTTCACATTACTCACCTCTTAATCTTTGAAAAGATATTTATCATTATAAGCCTAAAAGGTGAGATTGAGAAGTTTTTTTTGTATGGAAGTTAGTGCAACATGGAGCGTTGCTCGTTGCTACCGGAAATTATGCTCGGTGTCCTGGGGGGGGGGGCGCTGAGCTATTCGGCTACGCCGCAGGAACTCGGCTCTGCCACTACGTCCCGAGGGAGCTTTTACCGAGGGAGTCTCTGCATATTTTCGTCCGCTGGGTATTGCTAATACTTAAGTACAGATATCACTCTTACAACAATAACTAAAATGAAAGTACGGTTTCACTCTTTAACTGGTGGCTCTTCATTCATAAAAGGTTTTTGAGGATTCTCTCATTTTGCCGTAGCCCCGCCCCTTTTTTGGTGTTGCTGCACGGGCTATCCCAAAAAGATTCAGCGCACCGCACAACCAGCCACCACCAACAAAAAAGAGAGTGTAGTAACTCATCAGGATTAGCATCTGAAATCCTAGTGTTTTTGGACCGTTAGCCAAGCTCGCTTGGCTACTTCACGCATTTGCGTGAAGTTTGAAAATCGAAACACCATTCAGATGAATTCATTCATCTGATAAGGTGCTTTCGATTTTCAAAAACGGACAAAAAACAAAGACCAAAAGGTCAAATTGTCTTGAAAATGAGCATCACCCATTGAACTTTCATACAAAGTGAATGAGAAACCAGTCATGAATGGACCGTTGTAATTGTTGAATATTTTATATACTATGATAATTTTATCTTTGCTATAGGCAAGGAAGATTAGGACAAAGTATAATGAGAAGTGATATTATTTTTTCTTTAAAAGGAGTAAGTGATGGAAATTAGTAAAAAAGCAAAAGAATCAAAAACAATTTTAACGGATTTAGTTTTACCACCAGATACGAACTTTCATGGTACGATGTTTGGTGGGAAGGTTATGGCCAATGCTGATAAGGTAGCAAGTATTGCAGCAATGCGACATGCACGTGCCGCGGTTGTGACGGCTTCAAGTGACAGTATGGATTTCATTGCCCCGATCCATACGGGAGAAGCAATCTGTATCGAAGCTTACGTCACTTTTGCACGTAAAACATCCATGGAAGTCTATGTGAAAGTAGAGGCAGAGAATTTAATTTCTGGAGAAAAAAGGCTGACAGCAACAGCTTATATGACGTTTGTTGCTTTAAATAGTGAGGGCAAACCAACTCCTGTTCCCAAAGTTATTGCTGAAACAGAAGAAGAAAAGTGGCAGTATGTGGGGGCTGAGGAAAGATTCCAAACACGTAAGAAGAGAACGGAAGAACGGAAGAAGCGACAACAGAACCAATAAAGAAGGAAAGGCGAGAGTTAGAAATTCTCGCCTTTTTAATTTTCAATTAACCCTCACCATTTGTTTGGCTAACATGGTTTTTTTGTTTTGTTTTCTTTGAACCACTTAAAGGTAGTGGTTGACCGCCATTACGTCGTTGAGATTTAGCTGTGTTATGTTCTTTTTTGGTTGAACGATGATGTTCCATCTATTTTATGCTCCTTTACTGTCTTTTTTTTGTCTTTTTATTAAATTGCTTTTCTGTAGCACTTAGTGGCTCATTAGCCATTTCCTCTTGAAAAGAAGATTGATAACCAGCACCATTACCTTGTGAATTAGCATGATTCATATTTGGAATAATGTGATTCGATTTTTTCTTCATATCAAACACCTCCACTTTTAGCATCTCCGTATGTGCGTTGGACTATGATAGCAATTGCTCCCAACCAATTAAAATAAGTTAATTCTTATATTTTTTCTGAAAAAGAATTGATTAAANAAATAATATTTATTCTTTTCATAAGTTTTGCTATTCTATAAAAGGGATATCGTATGAAATACATTTAAAGCGTTTTCTTTTGCGGTACTTCTTGTATGGAAGGAGTTCGGAATTTAGACAAATTTAATTGTATGCGGTATTATTGATATGGAGGAGGGAATACATATGTCAAAAAATTTAGATGTTTACAATTCACAAAAAACATTTAGTGTTGGTGACAAGTCGTACAAGTATTATTCCTTAGACGCGCTTGAGCAAGCAGGAATTGGCGAAGTTTCTAAATTACCTTACTCAATTAAGGTGTTATTAGAATCTGTGCTTCGTCAGTATGATGATTACTTCATTAAAAAAGAACATGTAGAGAACTTAGCAAAATGGGGAACAGATGGTCAAAATGAGGATATTTCGGTTCCTTTTAAACCATCACGTGTAATTTTACAAGACTTTACAGGGGTTCCAACTGTTGTTGACCTAGCTGCTTTACGTAAAGCCATGGCAGACTTAGGTGGCGATGCAAGTCAAATCAATCCAGAAATACCAGTTGATTTAGTAATTGACCACTCTGTTCAAGTTGATAAAGCTGGGACAAGTGATTCATTGATTTATAACATGAACTTAGAGTTCAAACGTAACGCAGAGCGTTATGAGTTCCTTAGCTGGGCAAAGAAAGCATTCGATAATTATCGTGCCGTTCCGCCAGCTACAGGTATCGTCCACCAAGTGAACTTAGAGTATTTAGCTAATGTGGTACATGCTCTTGAGAAAAATGGTGAAACGATTGCTTTCCCAGATACACTTGTCGGAACCGATTCACATACAACAATGATTAACGGTATCGGTGTTTTAGGTTGGGGTGTTGGAGGAATTGAAGCGGAAGCTGGAATGCTTGGACAACCTTCTTATTTCCCAGTACCTGAAGTTATTGGTGTGAAGTTTACAGGTGAATTACCAAGTGGAACAACGGCTACAGATGTTGCCTTAAAAGTAACACAAGTACTTCGTGAGAAAAAAGTAGTTGGTAAGTTTGTTGAGTTCTTCGGTCCTGGTTTAGAGTTTATGCCACTTGCAGACCGTGCAACGATTTCAAACATGGCTCCTGAGTATGGTGCTACCTGTGGATTCTTCCCAGTTGACAGCGAATCGTTAAACTATCTCCGTCTCACTGGACGTTCAGAAGAACAAATCGCACTTGTTGAAGAATATAGCAAAGAAAATGGCTTATTCTACGTTCCAGGTGAAACTCCAGACCCTACTTATACGGACGTAGTAGAAATTGACTTAACTCAAATTGAAGCAAATCTTTCTGGTCCTAAACGTCCGCAAGATTTAGTACCATTATCAGATATGCAGTCTTCATTCCGTAATGCTGTTGTGGCTCCACAAGGAACACAAGGATTAGGATTAACAGAAGAAGAGTTTAAGAAAGAAGTGGACATTAAGTTTAATGATGGTCGCGAAACAACGATGAAAACAGGTTCAATCGCGATTGCTGCGATTACGAGCTGTACAAATACATCGAATCCATACGTTTTAATTGGTGCTGGTCTTGTTGCCAAAAAAGCCGTTGAGTTTGGATTAGAAGTACCCGAATATGTGAAAACATCCTTAGCACCTGGATCAAAGGTTGTAACGGGATATTTAACAGATTCTGGATTGCTTCCTTATATGGAGAAGTTAGGTTATAACATTGTTGGTTATGGCTGTACAACATGTATTGGAAACTCTGGACCGTTAGAAGACGAAATTGAAGAGGCGATTTCTACAAGTGATTTAACAGTGACATCTGTTCTTTCAGGAAACCGTAACTTTGAAGGTCGTATTCATCCGTTAGTTAAAGCTAACTACCTAGCTTCACCGCCATTAGTTGTGGCATATTCTTTAGCAGGTACGGTTGATATCGATTTAAAAAATGATCCAATTGGTACAAGTAAAGATGGAAAAGATGTTTACTTTAGTGATATTTGGCCATCTGCTGAGGAAATTAGAAAAGTAGTCAAAGAAACTGTAACACCAGAACTTTTCCGTCGTGAATATGAAGATGTTTTCTCAAGTAACGAGCGTTGGAATGAAATTGATACGACAGATGATTCATTGTATAAGTGGGATGATGACTCGACGTATATTGCCAACCCTCCTTTCTTTGAAGGTTTATCAAAAGAGCCTGAGACAATTAAGCCATTAACAGGTCTACGTGTGATTGGTAAGTTTGGCGATACGGTTACAACTGACCACATCTCTCCAGCTGGTGCAATCGGAAAAGATACACCTGCAGGTAAATACTTACTTTCAAAAGGCGTAGAGCAACGTGACTTTAACTCATATGGATCTCGTCGTGGACATCATGAGGTCATGATGCGTGGTACATTTGCGAATATTCGTATCCGTAACCAGATCGCTCCAGGTACAGAAGGTGGCTTCACAACTTTCTGGCCAACAGAAGAAGTGATGTCTATTTATGATGCAGCGATGAAATACAAAGAATCAGATACAGGATTAGTTGTTTTAGCTGGTAAGGATTACGGAATGGGAAGCTCTCGTGACTGGGCCGCTAAAGGAACAAATCTTTTAGGAATTAAAACAGTTATTGCGGAAAGTTATGAAAGAATTCACCGTAGTAACCTTGTATTAATGGGTGTACTTCCTCTTCAATTCAAAGAAGGTGAGAGTGCTGAAAGCCTCGGATTAACAGGTAAAGAAACGATTGAAGTTCAATTACCAGCTGATGTTAAACCGCGTCAATACGTAACGGTAGTTGCAGTTGATGAAGCTGGAAGCAAAACTGAATTTGAAGCATTAGTTCGTTTTGATAGTGAAGTTGATGTAGATTACTACAAGCATGGTGGTATTTTACAAATGGTTTTACGTCAAAAGCTAGCTTAATACAAATGATAAACCAGTCTATTTATCCAAGTAGGCTGGTTTTTTAATTGCTATTTACGAGGAGCTTTGTTTAACTTAATGATATAAAAGTGAGGTGTCATACGTGTTAGAACATTATAGGGAAATACTATTAGAGATGGAAGCTTCGATTCATCGTTTGACCAAATACATTTTGCCGCAAGTGAGTCAGCTTAGTCAAATTCAATTAACAAAAAAACAAGAGACGATTTTATTCTTAATGTTAAGAGACCCTGAAATAACCATGAAAAAAATGGCTGAATATCTAAATGTGAGTAAAAGTGCGGTTACACAAATGGTCGATAAGTTAGAAGAGCAAGATTTAATAAAAAGACAATTAAACCCAGATAATAGACGCGAATGGAAATTGATCTTTGGAGAAAAAGGAGTAAAGATAAAAACAGAGCTTGAAAAGTTCGAAAAAAAGGTATTAGAGGATTATTTTACTAAGATTCCTTTAGAAGATCTCCAGCATGTTGTTAAAACGATGCATGCTTTTGAAGAGGTTATTCAATCCTCAACGGCTGATTCCTAAAAGATACTGATTTCATTCGGACGAAGTTTTCTGAATTTGGTTAGAATAAGGTCTTTCGTTTGACTTAAAAAGCTAAGATCATTACCATGAATTTAATTAAGAAACTTAATAGTTTAGATTCTTAACTTACGAAATAACTAATTAACTAATCAACAATTAGAAAAGGGGTAGTACATAGAATGACAAATTTTTCGATAAGGCGACCGAAATTCACAATCGTCGCCATGTTGTTTTTTCTTATTATGGGGTTTGTTTCGCTATCAAACCTACCGTTGCAGTTGTTCCCGAATATAAGTCCACCGATTGCAGCTGTTGCGACGAGTTATAATGGGGCTAGTCCGGAGGAGATCCTTCAGCGTGTTACGGATCCGATTGAGGAGAGGTTAAGTACGACATCTGGTTTAAAACGGATGACCTCACAAACGTCAGAAGGGACATCTTTAATCCTATTAGAATTTGACTGGTCAACGTCCATTGAAGATGTTGAACTGGATATTATTAATACCTTACGTCAAATTCCTTTACCAGATGGAGCAAATGAACCTAGTTTTATTAAATTTGATCCATCTATGATGCCAACCTTAATGTTAGCCATTACTTCTGATGAGCCTGTTATTGACTTTCAAGATGTAGTATTTGACCTCTCAGATGAAGTCAATAAAATACCTGGTGTCGCCAGTGTGAATGAGTCGGGTGCGATTATTGAAGAAGTTCAGATTTACCTCGACCAAGATGAATTAGTATCAGCAGGCGTAACACAAGAAGATATCATTAATGTCATACAAGCTCACAATGTTGCTATGCCAGGTGGTACAGTAGCAGATGGTGAATTGAGCTTAACAACAAGAGTTATTAGTGAATTAACGAGTTTAGAAGATATTCAAGACTTAGTTGTCTCAGTAAATCCAGAAACCGGTGATGAGATTGTCTTAACCGACTTAGCTACGGTTGAAATAGGACAAGAAGAACAGCAGGTTATTACAAGAGCTGATCAAGAAGAGGCTATTCAATTTACTGTGATGAAAGAGTCCGATGCGAATACGGTATCCGTGTCAAATGCAGTAAATGACCGTTTAACAGAGATGCTCTCACAATCAAAGTATGAAGATTTAGATGTGATTACTTTATATGATGAAGGGGAGTTTATAAGCTTATCGATTGATAGTGTGACGAATGCGTTAATTTTTGGTGGAATTCTGGCGATGTTAGTCTTATTTTTCTTTTTAAGAAATTTAAAAACACCTATTATCATTGGAATTGCAATCCCGTTTTCAGTAATTACTACCTTTGCTTTTATGTATTTTACTGATATTGGTTTGAATCTGATGAGTCTTGGTGGACTTGCACTTGGAATTGGTATGTTAATTGACAATGCGATTGTTGTTATTGAGAACATATATAGACATTTATCGATGCAAAAAGACCCGAAGCAAGCGGCCTTAGATGGAACGAAAGAAGTGGCAGCGGCTATTACTGCGTCTACGTTATCAACGATTTCTGTATTTTTACCAATCGTTTTTATTAGCGGTATTATAGGAAATCTATTTGCTGAATTTGCTTTGACTGTTTCTTTCAGCTTAATTGCCTCTTTAATTGTGGCGGTAACGGTCATTCCTATGATCGCCAGTCGTTGGTTAAAAACACCATCAGAGAACTTAGAGGAACAAAGAAAACAAACGAAGCCTATGAGGGCATTAAAATCAGCAGCAGAATGGGTTTTAAATCACAGAATTACCGTTTTAGTTATTACAGCGGCATCGTTAATTGTCGGTGGATTAGGTTTAACGACTGTAGGTTTTGAATTTTTACCGGATAGTGATCAAGGTTCATTTACGATAGATATTGAATTAGAAAATGGAACATCACTTCAACGGACACAAGAAGCAGTAGAAGCTGTAGAGGATGTATTAGAAAGTCATAATGAAATCGCCAATTTTGTCAGTACTACAGGTTCAACAGCCCAAGGTATGGGAGGCGGAGCAAGCCACGAGGCTCAAATACAAGTTTCGATGGTGCCACTTGAACAGAGAAATGTATCGACAAGTGCATTCATTGAATCGATCGAGCGTGAATTAAGTAGAGCTGATTCGGATGCAGATATTTCAGCCACCACGATGAATGCTCTTGGAACAGATGCCAATACAGCCGTATTTACAATTAGTGATTCAAACTCGACTCGTCTCTATGAACAAGCTGAAGAACTTCAATTAGAGTTAGAGGATGTAAATATCATCCGAACAGTAGAGATGAGTATTGAGGAGCAAGTACCTGAAATCGCGATTGAAGTCGATATAGACGCGGCAAGAGAAAATGGATTAGCTCCCGCTCAGATCGCTAATCAAATTAATCAGCTAACGACAGGACAAATTGCTTCAACACTTCAAACAGAAGAACAAGACATTTATGATATAGTGGTTCAATTAAATCCTGATTATATTGAAGATATTGAAGCGTTAGAGACCATTCAAATTCAAAATGGTCAAAATGAGTATATTAACTTAAATGACGTTGCAGAGATTGTTGAAGGGCAAAGTACAGCTACTGTTAATCGTCTCGAACAGGAAGAAGCCGTTGAATTTACGGTTTATTATGCAGCAGGGTCTGCTTTAGGAAATGTAACGAATGAAATCAACCAAATATATGATGATTTAGATTTTGCCGAAGAAACGTCGCTTAGCTGGGGTGGTGAGCAAGAGTTACTGGAAGACTCAATGAACAGTATGATCTTAGCTCTAATTCTAGGAATTGTTTTTATTTACCTTGTTATGGCAGCACAATTTGAATCATTTAAATCACCGTTTATTATTATGTTTACTGTTCCACTAGTCGTGATTGGTGTGGCTTTTATTCTGACGATTACTCAAACACCAATTGGCGTAACGGTCTTTATAGGTGGTATGGTCTTAATAGGAATTGTTGTTAATAACGCTATCGTGTTAGTAGACTATGTCAATCAATTAAAAGAACGTGGATTGAGTTCTTACGACGCACTTGTACAAGGGGTTCAAGATCGTACTAGGCCGATCGTACTTACATCGCTAACCGCGATACTTGGAATGGTACCACTTGCTTTAGGAATTGGTGAAGGTGCCGAATTACAGCAACCGATGGCCTTAGTCGTAATCGGTGGATTATTTAGTAGTACACTCTTATCACTTTTTGTCATACCGGTTGTGTATAGCCTTTTTGATTCAGAGATGCGTAAAAAGAAAAAACGTTATGTAACGGTTGAAGGTGAATTCATCGAGGTTGATGATTATAAGCAACTACCGAGACATGTGGAGAAAAAAGAAGAATTTCCACGAGAAAATGAAGAGACGGCTAATTTTGATAAAGAAGTCGAAACAGACGAAGAATTAGCTAAACAAACCGAAGATGAGCTTGGAAATGAGAAAGAAGAGAAACAGCAGACATCTTCTTCAAAGGCACAAGATTTATCGAAAGAAGATATTTTAGAGCTGTTAGAACGAATTGTAGACTCAAATAAAAAAAATGATAAATAATCGGCTCCTTTTTGAAAGTGATAAATGCTTCTAAGCATTTATCGCTTTTTTTATATCATAAAAACGCTATTCTTGGTCATAATAACGACCACAAAGGTTAAGGAGGATGATCACATGGCTAATCATAGGCGAAAATTAAAGCTAAAGAAAGAGGAGCAAGCGAGAAGATTGCGATTCCCACAAGCCCAAAAAGGCTCCTATGCTGAAATCGAGGTATTAAAAATGAGGAATTCGAAGTCATAATTTTATTTTGGGGGAGATTGTCGGATGTTCGAGTTTTGGGTAGGGGCAGAAGAGTTACCGATTTATGGTTTTTTAATACGTGGAATCATCATTTATTTATATATATTTTTCTTTGTAAAAGTGTTAGGTCAACGCTCAATGAGTTCGATTGACCCTCTTGATTTTATTTTCGGTGTCGTTATTGGTGATATTTTAGGTGCACCCTTAACAGATGGTGATTTATCAATGACTGGACCTGTTTGTTCGGCAGCTGTTATAGCGAGCTTACATTTTGCTCTTTCTCTGATAGCTTTAAAAACACCAAGATTTCGAAGAGTTATTGAAGAAGAACCCATTATCCTTATACAGCATGGAAAAATCTTAAATAAACAACTTAAAAAAACAAGGGTCACAATCGAACAATTAATGATGGATTTACGCTTAAAAGATGCAAGTAACTTAAATGAGGTAGATTATGCTATTTTAGAATTAAATGGGCAGATTAGTGTCATTAAGAAAAATGCATTTCAAGCTTTGACTCCTCAAGATATCGGAAAAACACCAAGCCGTTCTGGTTATCCTTCCGTATTAATTGAAGATGGCGAAGTCGTTATAGAAAACGTTCAAAAAATGGGTACCGTTGAACAAATACGTTTACTTATTAATAAGTATGGTTATGAGCATGTCGAGGACATCTTCCTCATGATATGGCATGAAAATGGAGAAGTATATATAAGCCCAAAGCAAAAGCAAACATAAATAGTGATGAACGTGTATAAATCCACGAATATATGGAAAACTAATAGATAAAAAAGTGGGGTGTTTATTTTGAGAAAAGTCAGAAATTTATCATTTGAAGAACTAGTTCGTGAAAATAAGGAAGAACTACTAAATGACGAGCAACGTCTAGAACAACTGGAAGATCGTTGGGAACAGCGCCATTTATCTTCTGAGTCATAACAGCATAATTTAAATGAAACAAACTCATCCTAATGTTTAGGAGGGGATTAAATATGGCGAAGTCCAAACATTCTTTTGATCAGTTTCGACCGAATCATTTAGGCACACAGCCAAGAAAAAGTGATTCAAATAAAGGGAAGAAAATGAATAATAAAGGAAATGAACAACCCAATTATATTCCACCTAAAGGATAAAACGCTTATAGTAAAAAAGTTGCCTTAAAGACATGAGAAACGAGTTCGATGATATATCGAACTCGTTTTTTCTGATTAAATATAGGGGCCACTTTCACTCCATGAGAATCATACTCCTTTTGTGAAGGAATGCAACGAGCTAATCAAGTTAGTTTTGTATAGAGATGGGATATATTTTGATGGGACATTGAATAGATAATAGCAAATGCGTTCATTTTTGGAGGTGAAATAATGAATAAATCTAAATGGATTATTCATGCTCCCTTTATCATCTATTTATCTGTCTTATTATATATCACCTTATTCGCTTGGAATTATGGGGCTTCATTAGGGGAAGCAGGTCCTGGAGGGAGGAACTATAACCTTATACCTTTTCGTTCTATTTATCGAATTGCTATATATAGTCCAAGTTTTTATGATCCTATAAAAATATTAATTGGAAATATTGTTTTATTTATTCCATTAGGATTTTTTCTTCCCATTGTATTCAGAAGGTTAAAGGGGCAGTTTGCAAAAGTGGTGTGGATGGGATTTATCGTTTCATTTATGATTGAACTTATTCAATTTACGTTCCTTTATCGTGTAGCAGATGTGGACGACTTGTTTTTAAATACAGCTGGGGCCATGGTGGGTTACGGATTTTACTGGTTGTTTCAACAAATAAAAAGAAGGTTTATTCTATTTACCATATAATTTACCAGCACGGAAGGAACTTCCATCCAAAATCACCCGATAAGTGCGTTTCAAAGTAAAGTTTGTTAAAATCGTACTTGAATGATAGAAAGTGGTGAGCTTGTGAATGAACAGAAGATGACAATAACGGAAATACAAGAATGGATAGAGGCTGTCACAGACGAAGTAGAGCCTTTTTCTGATACAAAAGCATTAACAATTTTAAAACAAGTAGACAAACAATTAAAAGACAATCAAGAACCAGAAGACATAAAGCTCTTAGAAGAGATTAAAGTCCAATTATATGTATCATTGATGGAATTTCGTTTCAAAAAAGTGCATCAGTTTGACCAACTCATGAAAAAATGGTTAGAACAAGCCTTACATGTGGATAAGCAGCATCCGCAATTAACTAAATGGCATGTCGAATATTTATTTACTAAACTACAAGAAATAAATGTCCCTTTCGATTTTCCAGCAATTAGAGAAACCGATCACTCTTCAACCAAAAAAGAACGCGCTGAACAGTACTATTATTTAGCTGAACAATATTTCGAGCAACTTGACGGCTTGAAGGCTATCTATGAAGAAATCGGAGGAATCGATTCCAACTATGATGTCGACTTACGGATAGAAAAGATTCTACAATTATATAAATGGTATCAAAAAATGCAGGAACCCTTTTCATTGATTATAAAAGCGACAGGTGCCTATGCCCAGTCCATTTCTGGTATTTATTATTCGAATGAGCAATTACAGCAAATCAAAAAAGCCGTTACGGATATTAAAGAAGTAATATCCAATTGGCAAGAGCTATTAGATGAATTAAAAGCCGACCAGAAAAGTCAATCAGCCCTTGTTGAATTACAAGAAATGATTGGCTTAGATATGATTAAAACTCGAGTTGAAAAGTTGTATCAATATTTACAGTATCAGAAGAGAAGGGCGGAACTAGGATATACAACGAAAGACGGATTGAGCTTGCATATGATTTTTACAGGAAATCCTGGTACAGGTAAAACGACTATGGCTAGACTGATTGCTAAAATCTATCATGAGCTTGGTTTACTGGAGCATAATCAAGTATATGAGGTTGATCGTTCCCAACTTGTTGGGGGGTTTGTTGGACAAACAGAGGAATTAACGATGCAAGCCATTGAAAAAGCGACTGGTGGAGTGTTATTTATCGACGAGGCATATAGCTTAAAAAGGGCAGGGGCTAGTGGCAATGATTATGGTCAAACCGTAATTGATACACTGGTAGCGGCTATGACAGGTGAAAAAGCGAATCAGTTTGCGGTGATTTTAGCGGGATATCCTGAGGAAATGAATACGTTCTTACGCTCGAATCCAGGTTTACGTAGTCGCTTCCCAGAACAAAACCAACTTGAAATGAAGGATTATTCGACAAGTGCGTTACTTGAAATCGGGAAAAAGATAGCAGCAGATAACGACTTTTTATTAACGGAGCAAGCAGAAAAAGCACTAATAGAAAGAATTGAAAAAGCTCAGGTAGATGAAAGCTTTGGTAATGCTAGAACCGTAAAGAATATTATATTGGATGCTATTTTTGAAAAAGGTTCAAAAGCTTCTAATTCAAGTGATCCCTCTCAATTTGTACTCTTACAAGAGCAGGATGTTTTGCCAGAAACAGAAGATGAGATGAATGCTCAAGCGGAACTTGAACAACTAATAGGGTTAGAGCAAGTGAAAGCAGAATTGAAGAAGCTGAGTGATTATATCAAAATTCAGCAAATGCGTAGAAAAGCTAACTTAAAGACAAGCCCAATTCAGCTACATACGATTTTTTCGGGAGCGTCTGGAACTGGGAAGACGACTGTAGCAAAAATTTATGCACGGATTTTAAAGGAGTTAGGTATTTTAAAAAGAGGGCATTTGGTTGTAGCTAGCCGAGCTGATTTAGTAGCAGGTTATATTGGACAAACTGCAACAAAAACGAAAGAAAAAGTGCGAGATGCTTTAGGTGGAGTCTTATTCATTGATGAAGCTTATTCCTTGTTTTCACCTAATAAAAACGACTTTGGTCAAGAGGCTATCACGACTTTGTTACAAGAGATGAGTCACCATCAAGAAAATATCGTTGTCGTTTTAGCAGGATATGAAAAGGAAATGCAAGAATTTATTAATAGTAACCCAGGATTAAATTCACGTTTCCAAAAACAAGTAAACTTCCCTTCTTATTCGAATGAAGAACTCGTGCAAATCATTTTTCACAAAATCAAATCCTTAGGCTATAATCTGACAGAAGAAGCAGTGACGTTAATAGAAAAGAGCTTGCCAGAAAAAGGACACGCGGGGAACGGGCGATTTGCTCATAATTTTGTTGAGGAACTAATTCAAGGTCAAGCTGAGCGATTGATTAAAAATCAATTGTTCGATACAGAGGATTTATCACGGATTACTAGGGTTGATGTAGAACAATTAATAAAATCATAGAGGTGATAGCAATGAAGGTAGTTTCAACGAATATAACGGTGAGGTATGCAGAAACGGACCAGATGGGTGTCGTTCATCATTCTAATTATATTGTTTGGTTTGAAGTGGGGAGAACTGATTTTATCAAGGAATTGGGATTCCATTATGCTGAAATGGAGAAATCAGGTATTTTATCACCCGTCATTGATGTCCACTGTTCCTATAAAAAGCCAACAACCTACGGGGAGGTTGTAACGATAAACACATGGGTAGAGGACTACGACGGCCTTCGTGTAACATATGGGTATGAAGTAAAAAATCAGAAAAACGAAGTCTGTGTAACCGGTTATTCGATTCATGTTTGTGTAAAACAAGACTCTTTCCGCCCGATCTCTATAAGAAAACACCTACCAGATTGGCATGAAGCGTATGAAAAATTAAAACATAAATAAACCAAAGAAAAAAGCATATATACGGATTTAACAGGCTTTAAAAAAGTTAAATATCTTATAAAATTTCATAATAACACTGAAAAACATCTGGGAATTCACACACAATAATCGTACAAAAAAGAAGACCGACTTATCAAAAGTCGGTCTTTTTATTCCCATATAGGAGTTATATCCGACAGTACCACCAGTGTGCCGATGATTGTAATTTTGTGTTTGTTTATCTTTGGAAATCATCCATCCCAATCCCATATGTGTACTATTATCAACTCTAATATTATTTAGTATTATATGTGTTTGTTTAAAACTTGTTGTAAAGGATTATCTGTTAATCCTAATTACTGTTTTTATATTTCCCCGCCCTTTTCACATAAATGTTTTTTAAGTTGTCCGATAGAAGAACAAAATTAAACATTTTTTACCAGGAGTAATTTATCCTTCGCAGGACGCGCAGCATGATTTTCGGTAGCGATGATTAGAGCTCCGCATATCAGCTTTAAGTAACTTTCATACAAAGACAAGTGAAAGATTATAAAGAAAACGTGTATAAAGATGGGCATTCGGGTAAAAAGAAGAAAAGCAGATACATACTTGCTATGATTTCGATCTTTTTATGCTAAAATATGAAAGGAGAGAACAAGGCTTTAGAAGCTATTTCACATGATATTTTGGCATTAAGAAGGTGAAAATGATTGGCTTTTGGAATAACGAGGGACGAGCTAGAGCTATGGAAACAAAAAGTAAATAATAACGAAATTGCTTTTATCACCCATTATTGGTATGACAAACGATTTCCGCATTATGAAACGGTCACAAAAGTTGGATGCCGTAATATTTCCAAGTTAAAGGAATGGGGACATAACTATCAATTACAAGCAAAATGGATTGACCAACGAAATAGTTACCCACATTTTGACCTTATAGGGGAGAAACAAATAGAAATATTAGAAAAAGAAAAGCAGTGGAGTCAACTGCAAAGATTTTTTTCAAGCACGAAAACAAACACAAGGAGGACTCATTACATGACAGACAATCAGGCATTAATAATTGAAGCATTGAACGTTAAGTCAACCATTAATCCGAAAGAGGAAATCCAAACACGTGTTCAATTTTTAAAAGACTATTTATTAAAGAGCGGTGCAAAAGGGTTTGTATTAGGGATTTCAGGTGGGCAGGACTCAACCTTATGTGGAAAGCTAGCACAAATGGCTATTGACCAACTAAACAGTGAGCAATCAGAAAGTGAATACCAGTTTATTGCGATGAGATTACCATATGGTGAACAGCATGATGAAGCGGATGCTCAAGATGCCCTTGCCTTCATTCAACCGACTCATTCACTAACGGTTAATATTAAGCCAGCAGTTGAAGCAGCGGTGCGTGCTGTCGAGCAGGCAACAGGCGATGCTTTAAGCTTATTTAATCAAGGGAATACAAAAGCCCGTGAGCGAATGAAATCTCAGTATGATATCGGTGCCCATTATGGCTGTCTCGTTATCGGAACAGATCATGCTGCTGAAGCTATAACTGGATTTTTCACGAAATTTGGAGATGGTGCTTGTGACATTGCCCCACTTTTTGGTTTAACAAAAAGACAAGGGAAATTATTACTAAAAGAATTAGGTGCTCCTGAGCATTTATATACGAAAGCTCCTACTGCTGATTTAGAAGATGATAAGCCGGGGATTCCTGATGAGGAAGCGTTGGGAATGACTTATGATCAGTTAGATGATTATTTGGAAGGTAAGGAAGTCGAACAAGTATTGGTGAGTAAAATTGAAGCCCGATATTTCGCCACTGAACATAAACGTCAACAGCCAGTCTCCATTCAGGATGATTGGTGGAAGTAAAAACAGGTATGAAGCAAGACTATCCAACATATCTATAATGGACATCTAGAGAAACAGCAAGAAGTAACATTTGAGGAGAGGACAGATATGAAGGGGAAAGTAATACTTTTATGTAGCTTATGTGTATTACTCCTATTAGTTGTTTTTTACGTGAGAGATTTTAATTCCAGTGAAACAACAACAGAGGGTGGAGAGGAAGCGTCAGAAGCACTCTTTGGGGAATTTGAGCTAAATAAATTGGCCATTTCTGTGAATGATGTACGAACAGAGGTCAGATCAGAAGGGGAAGATGAACAGCGTGTGATTGTTGATATTACTGTTGACAATCAGAGTGAACAAGTGAAAAACATAAGCCTTGTTCATTTTACGTTAGTTGATGAGGACGGATATGCATACAGTCACACTTCTGATGCCTCTTTAAAGGGAATATTAGGTGGTCAATTACATCCAAATCGAAAAAATAGAGGGGAAGTAGCTTTTGACGTACCTGTTTCAACACAATACGAATTAGTATTTACTGACCATACTAAAACAGGACAACTGGTGTGGCCGCTCCCACTAGAAACGGACGAAGTGAATTAAAGGAGTTATGAATGATGGAGAACCATGCTGACCTACACATGCATTCGACGGCCTCAGATGGCGGTTACTCTCCAACCGATTTAATGGAAAAGTGTGCACGTGTCGGTCTACAATATGTGGCATTAACCGATCATGATACAATTCAAGGGATTGAGGAAGCAAAAACAAAAGCCGAAGAATTAGGGTTACAGTTTATTACGGGGATTGAGTTGTCAACGAAGTATAACGGGAAGGCTGTGCATATTCTTGGTTATGGAATTCGAACGGATGACGCATCTTTTGTTCAAATGTTAACGCATCAACAACGACAGCGTTCAATTCGACTAGCTCAAATCATTGATAAATTAAAAAATATTGATGTTCATTTAGAGGAAGAAGATGTTTTACAATTTGTGGATGGGGGAAGTGTTGGACGTCCTCATATGGCAAAAGCTTTAGTGGAAAAAGGATATGTGCAAAGTATCCAAGAAGCTTTTGATTTTTATTTAGCAGAAGGTAAGCCCGCTTATGTTGAGAAGGAAAAGGAAATGACTGTTGCAGAGGCTATTAGGTGGATTAAGCAAAGTCAAGGAATTTCCATTGTAGCTCATCCAGGTCATTATTCGTTTGATTCTCATATCAAGGATTGGGTTAGAATGGGCTTAGATGGGATTGAAATCTATCATCGTGACCATACGAGTGAGCAAATAGCAAAGTTTGAGAAGATTAAAGCAGATATTGAAGAAGATTTAGGAATTAGCTTGTATGTGACTGGAGGCTCCGATTTTCACCATGAGGAGTATGGTAGGAAAATAGAGCCATTAGGTCAAACGAGAGTAAATAATCGATTAGCTGAACAATTGTTGAAGGCTTTAAATGAAGAATAATCGTAAATAAATGGGGGCCTTATCTAAGGCACCCATTTATTTTTTGTTAGTCTTGAGTCAGTTCGCTTAATGCCTCTACTTGAACGTTGTTTAGCGCTTTTGAAGCAAGCTTATCTGCTTCTTTATTTTTTTCGCGGGGAATGTGATGATAATGAACCGTAATCCCTAATTGGGAGGCTTTCTTCTCAATACGTTCATGCCACTTTTGATAATGCTCTTCGTAAACGGGCCATTCATCACCTAGTTGTTTAATGACAACATAGGAATCAGCATAAACGTGAATGGTTTGATGACGAATATTAAGTCGTTCCAAGTGGTCTAATAAAAAATACATCGCAGCGTATTCAGCTTCATTATTATCTTCAAGTAGTTCTAATAACTGATTGATGCGGAGGCGATAGTTTTTATGGTGTTGTTTATAATAAATGGATATGCCAAGTCCACTTTGTTTGGATGTTTGATCAAAACCAGCATCAAAATAAGCCTGAATATCAGTCGGTTCAGTATCGGTTACTGTTTTTAATTTCCTTAATTGCTTTGTAGTCCAATAGGTATCTGCATGATCATACCATTCAATTGATTTGGCTTTGCCACTCTTTTCTAAATCAGCCGCAAATATAATTGCTTCTTCTAACGTCATTTCTTCACTTGTCATCTTATAGCTTTTATGATGCTTATGAATTTGATATAACCAAGTAGCTACATATTTCATTTGCGTTCCCACCTTTCATTTCATGAAGAACATAACCTTGACAAAAAAAGCGTAAACACGTAAAATTTCAATTTTATAAGCGTATTTTTCAGAAATTTTGTAGTATTATAACAGATAGGTAAGAAAACCCACACGAACAAAGTTCAACTATGTTTTTTATTATAGATCAATTAACACTACATAAACACCAGCCAAATTAGCGTCGCCTAATACAACCATGAAGGTGGTGTTTTGCTCTTTTACTGGTGGCTTTTCATTCAATAGCGGTTTTGAGGATTCTCACACTTTGCCGTAGCCCAGTCACCACCAACCCCAAAAAAAGTGTGTAGTAACCCATTAGGATTAGTATCTAAAATCTAAATGTTTTGGACAGTTAGCCAGGCTTGCTTGGCTACTTCACGCATTTTCAAAAGCGGACCAATAACAAAGACCGAAAGGTCAAGTTATCTCGAGAAATGAGCACAACCCAAGTAACTTTTATGCAAAAAGGAGTAGAGAATATGCCTATCAAAATACCAGATGACTTACCAGCAAAAGAAATATTAAACCGAGAGAATATATTTATTATGGACGAAACTCGTGCTTATACTCAGGATATTCGCCCATTAAAAATTTTAATTTTAAATTTAATGCCATTAAAAGTACAAACAGAAACGCAAATATTACGCTTATTAGGTAACACACCCTTACAAGTTGACGTATCATTTATACACCCTGATACACACCAATCCAAAAACACATCCTTTGAACATCTAAAAACCTTTTATAAAACGATTGATGAAGTAAAGGCACAAAAATTCGATGGGATGATTATTACAGGTGCCCCCGTAGAAAAATTAGCATTCGAGCAAGTCGATTACTGGACCGAGCTAAAGATGATCATGGATTGGAGTTTAACCAATGTTACCTCGACATTGCATATTTGTTGGGGAGCTCAAGCGGGGTTATACCATCATTATGGAATCGAAAAAATAGCTACACCTAAAAAGGTATTTGGCGTTTTTACCCACCAAGTTTTAGAACCGACGATTAAACTACTTAGGGGATTTGATGAGGAATTTCTCGCCCCACATTCTAGACATACCGATATATGTTTGCAACAAGTGAAAGAACATCCAGACTTACAAGTGTTAAGCTGGTCAGATGAAGCAGGCTTATATTTATGTAGCTCGAGGAATGGCAAACAAATTTTTGTAACGGGTCATTCAGAATATGATACAGATACCTTGCAGCAAGAATATGAGCGTGATAAAGCAAAAGGGATGAATATTCAATTACCGATCAATTATTTTCCTGATAATCAAGAAGGTAAGTTGCCTAAATTACGGTGGAGAGCCCACTCCAATTTATTATTTTCTAATTGGTTGAACTACTATGTCTACCAAGAAACGCCGTATGATTTTACGATCTAAAAAAATGAGAAATGATCATAAAGGAGAAGAAAAAGGAAAGAATACTAATAACCTTCACTTTTACTTAGTTTGATGATATCTCGTTTAAAATAGATCGAATTGGAGTGCTAACGATGTCACACATAAAGGAAAGTAAAACCGTATATTTACTAAATTCAGACATCTATTATGAGTATTATTTTTCTGAGGAACATAAAAACAAACCGGTCCTTGTGTTTATTCATGGATTTATTTCATCCCTTTTTTGCTTCCGAAAAATAGTACCTGCACTCAAAAAAAACTATAATTGTTTATTATTTGATTTACCGGGATTTGGTCGAAGCGGAAAGCTAAAGGGGTTTCGTTATTCCTTTGACAATTATGCGAATACGGTTCTCCGTCTCACAGAATTACTAAATATTGAGAAAATGATTATTATTGGTCACTCAATGGGTGGACAAGTTGGATTATATACAGCATTAAAAAAAACTGAATGGGTGCAAGGTTTAATATTACTTAATAGTTCCGGGTACTTAAAGAAAGTAAAACGTTCTTATTTATATGCTAGCTATCTCCCGTTCGCTGATACATTGATGAAATGGTGGATTAGTAAAAAGGATTACCAAACAGCATTGGAAACGGTTGTTTTTAATCGGCGAATTATTGATGCGAAATTAATTGATGGGTATCGGCAACCGTTGCAGGAACAAGAGTTCTATCGTTCGATGTTATATTTAATTCGGGACCGAGAAGGCGATTTGAGCAAGGAACAGCTATTACAAGTAGATCAACCTTGTTTATTAATATGGGGAGAGGCCGATCATATTATCCCTTATCGAATTGGACAAAAATTAGCCAATGATCTTAGGAATAGTCAATTGGTTTGTTTGAAAAATACGGGGCACTTAACACCAGAAGAACGACCTAAGCTGGTCATTAAATATATTCAACAGTTTTTAAAAAAACATGTGTAACCTTAAGGCTAGGTAGGAAACGGCTTTAAGGTTTTTTTAGCTTCTGTTAATCTTTAAGCACCATTTTCGGTAGCGACGAGTAACGCTCCATGTTCGCACTGCCTATGTCGGAGCTAAAATCAGCTCCGACACTAACAAAAATGAAAGTCATCTATCGCCACCATAAGATATAAAAGGATTTGTGCAGATACTGAGGCCGAACCTTGGAGTATAAATGGAAGTGAGGATTAGTCTTTTTCAACTCAGCTCTTGATTCAATTTGGTTATGCTTCTTTATCTGGGTAGTTCATTATTGTTTAACTCATTTTTTGGAATGAGAAGATCACTAACCAAGAAGCATGCATCAACCGTAGCTCCGGGAATAGGGGGCCGACACCTGCAAGAGGAAAGGGAAGGTTTTAGATCCACTTGCGTTAGCAAGTTAGCTCAGCGTCCGCCGGAGGGTGCGTGCCCCCATTCCCGGAGCGAACATCAAAGCTCCGCACATCGCCTTTAGCAACTTTCATACTAAAGTTACAAGTGCTTGAAATCGTTCAGGTGAGAATATGCTATAATGAAATGTAATGGTTTTGTAGGAGGTGGAGAAGTGGATCCGTTAGACGTTATGATTCATCAAGAACAAATTATTCCTTTTTATCAGCCGATTATCAATGCAGAAAAGCAATTAATTATTGGTTATGAAGTATTAGCAAAAATAAAAACAGACGAAGGAATCAAAAGTCTAGGTTGGTTTTTTCGCGATCGTTCCATTCCTGAAGAGTATCGGATTGAAATTCAAGATGTCATATTAAAAAAAGCTCTTGCAACCCTTCAAGGTTCAGACCAGCAAGTACTGTTGTTTGTTAATTATGATGCCAAACTGTTACTTGCGGATAACGGAGAGAACTTTTTAAAAAGAATTGAGTCCTTGGAGCAACCAAAATCGGTTCATCCTAACATTGTGTTACAATTAGAAGAAAATCTAGTCATGGAGAACCCTGATGAGATGAAACATCTAGTCGCATACTTACAAAGTGCAGGGTTCAAAATTGCGGTTCATGAACTTAATACAAAATCTTCGAACCTTGATCACCTTGCTCTGTTAAGCCCTGATATTGTTAAAGTAGATGTCTCTTTTTTAAACGAAGATTCATTACCACATGTTTTTCGGGAGGTACATCATTCGATTTCAATGTTATCTAGAAAGATAGGGGCAACCTTATTATTTGAAGGGATTAGTGGCTTCCATCATTTAAATTATGCGTGGCGTAACGGTGGCAGGTATTATGAGGGCTATTATCTATCTGAAGAACATTCAGAATTTGTTCCCATCGATAAATGTAAAGTAAAGCTTCAAAAAGAGTTCCAGCATTTTATTACATTTGAGCGGAAAAAAGTAGAGGCCCAGATTCGCTTACTAAATGACATGAACCAAAAGATGAAGCTAGCTGCAAAAGAACTCATGAAAGAGAAAGATCTAGATCAATTGACGTTAAAGATAGGAAATGATTGCCAAGAATTCGCATTTCGAGTTTATATTTGTGATCAAGATGGATTTCAGAAAACAGCGAATGCTGAGCGTGATGAATACGGCTTATGGCAACTTCATCCTGAGGGAAGAAATAAGAACTGGAGTTGGCGACCGTATTTCTTGGAAAACATAGTTCGAATGAATGTAGAAAAAAAGGGGCTCTTATCCGACTTATATACGGATATTGAGCGAGATGAGCGTATTCGTACATATTCATTTCCATTAACGGAATCTCTTTATTTATTTGTAGATATTCCTTATGAATATCTTTTTGAGAAAGATGGATTATTATAGGTATGGAAAAGTAGTGAACCTCGACTAATTAGAGGTTCCACTTTTTTTGTTCTTTAGGAAGGAGAGAGGTTGTGGAATTTCAACGCAATCAAAAAGGTGATCATGCGGTTTTTCGACTTATCGCCTATTTATTTTTTGCTTATTCGGTCAATACGGTTATTATTAGTTATTTATCCGTGTTTTACCGTGAGGAAGGGTTATCAGGAAGTGAGGTTGGTATCTTAATGGCTGTGGGGCCATTAGCGATGCTTATAGCTCAACCAATTTGGGGATTTCTAAGTGATAAGTTTAAGACAATCAGAAAAATATTAATTGTCGCTTTAATAGGGCTTATTTCTATTTCTACGCTTTATTATGTAGCTTCTGGTTTTATTCAATATTTAATATTAATGTTTGTGTTGTTTTTATTTTTTGCGCCAATTACAGCACTAGGTGATAGCTTGGCTCAAAAAACAGCTAATTATAGAGGGCTTAAGTTTGGTCAAATTAGAATGTGGGGTTCCATTGGGTTTGCTACGACATCACTCGTATCGGGTTTTGTATTAGCACGGATCGGAATTGAGCATTTTGTTATTCCTCTAGTCTTAATGGCAAGCTTAGCTCTTTGTTTTGCCTTTTCACTATCAGATGTTCCTGGTTCTAGTCGTTCGGTTACATTGATTGATGCTTGGAAAACGGGCTTTAACCGCCGTCTTGGTTTTTTCTTATTTTGTATTTTGTTTCTATCGATTCCACATCGTGCGAACGATAGTTATTTAGGTATATATATCGTTGAGTTAGGTGGCTCAGAATCATTAATCGGTTTGGCTTGGTTTATAGGTGTGGTAGCAGAGGCTCTTGTCTTCGCTTTAAGTGTACGCTGGTTTCAACATATTTCCCCGATGAAATTAATAGTGATAGCTTCAGCCGTTTTTGCTTTCCGTTGGATAGTGATGAGCTTTTTAACCGAGGCATGGATGCTTTTGCCATTACAAGTTTTACACGGATTTAGCTTTGGTATTGTTTATGTGACAGCTATTCAATATGTAAGTCGTTTATTCCCTGACCATTTACAAGCAACTGGGCATGTATTATTTATCACAACATTTTTTGCATTTTCAGGGATTGTCGGTTCTTTAATTGGTGGTGCAATGATCGACCTAATCGGTGTCTCGACGATGTACTTCTATATGGGCATATGCTCATTAATAGGAATGGCACTATTTTTTGTATACGAATTAAAAACAAAAAAGCAGCAATTAACAGCCGGTTAGAAAAAGGTGTTATGGGGGCCGGCTCCTGTAGGAGGAAAGGGCAGGCTGAGATCTACTTGCGTTAGCAAGTTAGCTCAGCATCCAAGCGGAAAGTGTGCCTCCATTCGCGGAGCGAGCTCCGAAGGGACATCTTATCACCATAAGTCCCTTTCATACAAAAAAGAGCCAGACATGGCTCTTTTTATGTTTTTTGAAACATGGAGCGGACTTGAGCGACAATTGGTGAGACCTCATTCATCGCTTTAGTCACTTGTTCAACAGTTTGAATGGTTTGAGTTAAATCAAACTTACCATCTGGTCCGACAAAAGCTTGTTTTAGGAGTGAAGGCGATTTTAATGTTGGATTTTGTTGATTGGCAGGTTGTGCTTCTTTCTTTTTCAGTAATTTCTTTAGCCCTTTTGGTTCGCTTGGCTGTTGGTTGACCATCCTTTGCTGTTGCATCCTACGATTATTTATACCTGGTTGAAAGCCACGTGGAGGTAAGTTAGGTCCTTGATAAGTCCTTCTACCGATAGGGATGGACTGCATCGGTTGTTGAGTAGGGTACGTCGGTAACATTTGAACAGAATGAACGGGCTGCTGGTACATTTGAGGTTGTGGCATCTGACTATGATTCATAGGTATGTGATGATGAACAGGATGAGCGGTGTTAGCGCTTGGCTGAAAATTGTTGGGATAACCATTTTGATACATGATATTTCACCCTTTACTATATGGTTAAATTTTTTCCTTTTTCATGAAGTTTGATTTTGAGTAAACCGCTTTGAAACCTTGTATCCACCTCACGATAATCAATTTCAAACGGAACTCGAATGGTTCTTGCTTGTTTTTTTGTTTGTGCTTTTTGATAGTGGTTATGAGAAGTGGCGTCTATGATATCAGATGTTTCATGATGTGTTATGATAATTTGGACAGAATGTGGATAGATATTTAATTCAATTTGCTCTTTTTTAACTCCGTCAAGTTGAGCGTGTATATAAAATCCATCCGTTTTTTCATGAATTTCAATCGGTATTGGTTGTTGGAATAGTAGTTCTGTCTGAAATGAAAGCATAGAGCGTGCAAAAAAGTCATCAATGGATTGCAACATATTTTGCATACCATACCAAATCTTTTCGGGGGGCTTATGATCCATTATGGTAACTCCCTTCCTTTAATATTTCCTTTATGTTATTCATATGTTAAAACAAACTATAAAGTGATTAATTCGCGGAAAAGGTGTGTGGGCTAATGGGCATAAAAGTTATTGATACACATTGTGATGTTTTATTAAAGTTAGCAGAAGATCCAACTAAAAGGTTTGAACATGATCAACATATTCAAGCTAATCTACAAAACTTACAAGCTGGCCATGTTCGTGTGCAATTTTTTGCCATTTTTATCGATCCTGACATTAAGCAAGAGTCCAAATTCCAACAAGCATTGGTACAGGTTCAAGCTTTTTATGAAAAAGTAATAAAACCACATCCACAGATGAAGCATATAAAAAAATGGGAAGATATTCAAACTTTACAGGATGGGGAGATAGGCGCGATTTTAGCTTTGGAAGGCCTAGATGCAATTGGAAATGATGAGACGAAATTATCGATATTGTATCAGCTAGGCGTTCTCTCTGTCGGTGTGACCTGGAATGATGCTAATCTATGTGCGGACGGTGTGGGAGAGGAACGGGGAGCAGGACTTACACGGTTAGGGAAACGGATGATTGTTAAAAATGATCAAGAGAATATCATCACAGACGTATCACATCTGAGTGAGAAAGGATTCTGGGATGTGCTTGAATTAACGGATAAAGTGATAGCTAGTCATTCCAATGCTAAGAAAATATGTCCGCACCCACGGAATTTAAGTGATGAGCAAATCAAAGCAATCGTTCAAAAAGGTGGGTTTATTGGAATTGTGTTATATCCTATTTTTATCACAGGTACAAACCATGCGACTGTGCATGATCTAGTAAGGCATCTTGAACACTTTTGCAAACTCGGAGCGAGTAAGCATATTGGAATAGGTTCTGATTTTGATGGGATTTTTACATTTATTGATGGGATCGATAGTTCAAGTAAATTTCTAGATTTATTCGATCAATTAGAGGCTTATTTTTCAGAAGATTTTATCAAAGGTTTAACTGAAGAGAATTTTCTTAGTTATTTAAAAAGGCATCACCTGAGCTGATGAAAATTACAATATTTTTGAGAATCATCCGTAATTGAAGTCATCTGTGCCTTCGACTAGGAAAATGGCTATTGATATTGTGAAATAACGGTTAATTCTTCAAAAGACTCTAAAGGTAACGTTCTTAAAAGGAGCTTCAAAGTTGAATGATTAATAAGGTTTTATGATACAATAGGGACAGCTTTATTTATTTGAAAGGGGTCTTTATTGGATGTTAAGAAATTGGAATGTTGTTGCACTAGCGATCGTCATAATGATGATTCTTTCAGCATGTAATAGTGGAGATAATGAAGAAGGTACTGCACCAGAAGAAAATCAAAATGAAGAAATGCCACAAGTGAACTTAGATGTTAATGATTATCCTGAAGTTGTAGCAACCGTTAACGGTGATGATATAGCTAGAGATGAATTTGTTCCTTACTTAGAAAATCAAGCGAATATGCTCGTTGCGTTTTACGGCTATGATTTAGAATCAGAAGAAGGAAAAGAAACTCTCCAGGAGCTTGAGCAAGCGGTATTGGATGTACTCGTACAAGACCGTCTAATTATGCAAAAGGTCGAGGAATCTGATTATGAGGTTACTGAGGAGGAGCTTGACCAAAGATATGAAATGGTTCTTGTTCAATATGGAAGCGGTTCTGAAAAAGAATTAGAAGAAGAGTTGGAAGAGTATGGATTTACTCTTGAAGATTTACGTATGGATTTAGAATTTCAAATGAAGCGTGACCAATATATGAATGATCATATTACATTTGAAGAAGTGACCGAAGACGAAGTTGTGACACTATATGAGTCTCGAGCTGAGGCCAATGAAGAAATTGGTGAATTAGAAGAAGAGCGTGAGACGTTAGAAGCGGAATTAGTGAATCAACGTCGATTAGAAGCTACTCAACAGCATTATGAAGAATTAAAAGAAGACAGTGAGATCGATATTCACCTATAAATCGGATAGTGCCTAGCCTTTGTATGAACAAAGGCTAGGCACTAAGTCTTTTTGACCTATTTTGCATTTCGTGCTTGCTAAAGGTATCGTGCTTCTTATAAACTATAAATAGAACATATGAATCAGGTCTTTTGTCATTGTGTGATGACTTTTATAGTGGAGGGAAAATAATGAAGCAAGATATTTTATTAGAAAGTGGAACCAATGAATTAGAAATCGTTTTATTTGAAATTGGTGGTAGTTCATTTGGTATTAACGTTTTAAAAGTAAGAGAGATCATCCAACCTTTACCGATTACGGCAACTCCGAACAGCCATCATCATGTAGAAGGAATTATTCGTTTGCGTGAAGAGGTTATACCAGTAGTGGATCTGGCGAAAGTTTTGGATTTAGCTCCTTCCGATAAGGGTGCCTCAGATAAATTTATTATTGCAGAGCTTAACCAAATGAAAGTGGCTTTCCATGTACATAGTGTTTCAAGAATACATCGAATTTCATGGAATCAAATCGAAAAACCTAGTGATCTTTCGACTGGTTTTGAAGCACACACGAATGGTATAGTAAAAATGAATGACAAATTGGCGCTATTATTAGATTTTGAAAAAATCATCGTTGATATTAATCCAAAAACGGGCTTAGATATAAATGCGGTGAAAGCCTTAGGTGAAAGAGAAAGATCGGATAAGTATGTTCTTATTGCCGAAGACTCGACGACATTACGTCAATTATTAAAAGACACCTTAAATGAAGCGGGTTATGAGAAGTTACGCTTCTTTGAAAATGGCTATTTACTTTGGGATTATTTAGATAACGAACGACAAGAGCAAAATGACCCCGATCTAATTATTACAGATATTGAAATGCCACAAATGGATGGACATCATTTAACGAAAAAACTTAAAGAGGATCCAAGATGGAATCAGATTCCAGTCATTGTATTCTCATCGATCATTAGTGAGGACTTATTTCACAAAGGCGAAAAAGTAGGAGCTGATGAACAAATCTCGAAGCCACAAATTGCAAAACTTATTGAGAGAATCGATCAGTTAGTATCCTAAGTTTCACCATGTGATTGTTCAACATGATAAAATTTGTAATGGCTAATCACCACTTCAACCACCTAGCATAGGATAGAGCATCATATGCGGTTGGAGGGGAATTTATGGCGAAAGCAAAGGCAAAAAAGAAAGTGCAAGCAAAGCCGTCCGTACAAGAAAAATATCAATATACGATGCGTGCAGTTACTTCCGACGTATGCATCAGTTGTAAGACACAATGTCAAAGAGGAATTAACTATATGAATAAAATGAGTGAACCAGGAGCAATCGGAAAAGGAGTTCCTTGCCATCTCACTAAAGGAAAAGGAACCAAATAACCACGGAGAAAATCATGGCCTCAGCTACTAAAGAGCCATGATTTTTTTGTTAATATATATTAGAGTCAAACATGTCCACACCCAACAAACATGAAAGTGTGGTTTGTGTACTTTTATTGACGGGGCATTTCATTCATTTTCTTTTTTACTTTACTTTTATTTTTGTAATGCTATCAGGATTATGTTACTACTTAAGATTTAGCACATGCCCAGCGGAGCATGATTTTCGCTAGCGGTGATTAGAGCTCCCATATAATCATTAGCATCACTTTCATACAAAATCCACATGGCGAAGCCCCGTTCATTTCGCCACCAACAAGGATGAAAGTAGTGGCGACTGTTCAAACTGTGGCCCGTTTACAACTCGATCACCATCAGGAGTCGGCCTGAACAAACAGGGAGCTCTGTCCTACTAAGGTCATTGATCGCGAGATGGATGACGAGCTAACTTCACGGCACAAACTATCGCCCACAAGTAACTTTCATATAAAAGTTCACTTACCTGGAAACAAGTTTCTTCATCTCTTCATGAGATAACAAACCTAATTTATATAAAAAGTAACTGTAGACAACTTGTTTAGACTTATTCATATCTATTCTCCTTTATTTTATTTATATTCAAAAAGTGTCCTAATGTTTCCTTAGTCAAACATTTTTGTTTGAAGTAAAAATAGACAGAATGAAAGAGGATTGATAAACTATAAAAACGGGAATAACAAGTTAATCAATAACTTTCCGTCTGGGGTAATAAGGAGTGTTTAAAAATGGAAATTCAAGTATCGAAACCTGCATTACAATGGTTTAAAAAAGAATTTGACCTAAAAGGTGAAGGTGAATACGTTCGTTTCTTCGCACGTTACGGTGGGTGTGGAGCTGTACAATCAAGCTTTTCTTTAGGGGTAAATTTAGACAAACCGGTAACAATAGGAGCAAAAGAAGAAGTAGAAGGAATTATATTTTTTATTGAGGATAAAGATATTTGGTATTTCGATGGTCATGATTTACGCGTTAAATATAGTCGGAAACATGAAGAAATTCAATATGAATATGAGAAGTCAGAGTAATTCCAATAAAGTCGAATGACTAGAAATAGTCATCGGCTTTTTCACTTACGGCAAAAACTCTTGTATTTATTTGAATGTATACGTACTGATGAAGGATGGTGAATGCAATGAAGTTAGGATATGCTTGCTTAAACCTAACAATGCCTACAAAGTTTCGTACATGCCGCTTACAAACTTTAGAAACAAAAGGTATGACTTACATGAAAGAGTTAGCCTTACATAATGTTACTGAGTTAAAGAAGGTCTTGGAATGGAACATCGAACATGGAATTTATTTTTTCCGTATTACAAGTGATTTAATCCCATTTGCGACTCATGAAAAAATGATGTGGGACTGGGCAAAAGACGATGATGTTTTAGAAATATTCCATGATATTAAAGCTTTACAAGCTAAACACCAACTAAGGCTAACCGTTCATCCAGGACAATATACAATCATTAATTCACCAAGGCGAATTGTTGTTGACAATGCACTCAAGGATTTAGATTATCATGCAAAAGTTCTACAATTAGTAAATGGGACGGATATGATTATCCACACAGGTGGATTGTATGGAGATAAAGAGCAGGCAATGATCAGGTTTGAGCAAAAATATCGTCAATTATCCAAACAAATAAAAAGCTATTTACGTTTAGAGAATGATGATAAAATATTCTCAACAAAGGATGTTTTGGCGATTCACAAACGATGTGGGGTTCCTATATGTTTTGATATACACCATGAGCGCTGCTTCGGAACAGAGGAGAAGGAATTGAAAGAATTATTTCTTAAAGTGAGCAAAACGTGGCAAGAACTAGATTTTATACCTAAAGTACATATAAGTTCAGGTAAAAGCTCTAGTATCGATCGTTCACATGCGGATTTTATTCACCTAGCGGATTTTCAAATCCTTCAAAGAGTTTTGGCTAACGTAGACGCAGATGTGATGATTGAAGCAAAAGCCAAAGACCAAGCGTTAACTGAATTAAGACAGCAGTTATAGCAATTTCAATACATGTAGGGCTAATCATAAGTAAAAAATAAAAGAATAGGTGATCGTTATGGAAAAAGGACAAAAGAATATAGAACAAGCTACATTTGCTGGAGGGTGCTTTTGGTGTATGGTTCAACCATTTGACAAGTTACCAGGAATTATCAAGGTTGAATCCGGATATATGGGTGGACATATTGAAAGCCCTACCTATGAGCAAGTGAAAACGGGTGTGACTGGCCATTATGAAGTCGTTCAAATCACATTTAACTCGGTTTTATTTTCATATGAACGTTTATTATCTTTATATTGGCCTCAAATTGATCCTACTGATCCCGATGGCCAATTTCATGATCGCGGACCACAGTATCGAACGGCGATTTTCTTTCATACTGAAAACCAAAAGCAGTTAGCAGAACGTTCTAAGATGAAAGTGGAGCAAGAAAATCGATTTAAGCAACCGATCGTTACACAGATACTTCCAGCGAGTACGTTTTATTGTGCGGAAGAGGAGCACCAAGATTTCTATAAAAAGGAACCGGAAAATTATAAGAAAGATAGACTGCAATCGGGTCGTGATCAATTTATTGACAAGCACTGGCATTAATAGAATCAGCTGTATTAAATCATGATTATTTAAAATGAAAAGATATCCAACTATAAATATGGATATCTTTTCATTTATAAACGGTTTTGAGGAAGAGCATATTTAGCTGTAGCCCCACCACCTTTTGGAAGGTCTTAAAAGACTTTTCTCAAAAGGTTCAGCGCACCATACCACCAGCCACCACCACCGTACAAAAAAGAGAGTGTACTTCTCAGCAAAGACTATCAACCTACTCAGAATGTCTGAAAAATATGACAAAATAATTATGTGAAATTATCAAACATTATGTTACAATTTTAATATAATAATATAAGCGAGCTAATTTCGCCAAGATATAAACATCAGGGGGTGGCAATTTTGGGACGCATCATCAAAAGAGTGTTTGTAACATTATCAATTGTAACGATCATTTTTATTGCCACAATCGTTATTTCCGTTAATAGTATGTCAAATACTGAGGCGGGGAAAGTACCTATTAAGACAGGTGTTCTTTTACATGCCATTAATCATAATTTAGTCACACCCGATATGAAAGTCCCGAGAATATTTGCAGGAAAAGGTACGTCCACTTTTACGCGCGAAATGGTAGAGATGCCAACCAGTGATGGTGATACTATTGACTTAAGAGTTTATCAGCCTCTAAAAGATGGTCCGCATCCGATTATTTTATATTATCATGGTGGGGCATTTATGGAAGGGTATGGTGATATTAATACACATGATAATATTGTCCGTTCTTTAGCGGCTCGAACGAATAGTGTGGTGATTGCCGTAGGGTATCGAGTGGCACCTGATCATCCTTTTCCAACTCCTATTGAAGATAGCTATGAGGCATTAGTGTGGGCAAAACAACATGCAGAGCTATTTAATGGGGATCCAGATAAAATTGCTGTAGTAGGTGATAGTGCGGGAGGGAATTTAGCAACAGTCGTTTCATTAATGGCACGTGATCGAAACGGTCCAGATATTACAGCACAAGCCTTATTATATCCGCTCACTACGTTTGATGATGTCGAATTTCCTTCACGTGAAAAATATGATAGTGGCTATTATTTGTTATCAAGAGCGGTTATGTTAAAAGCTAGGGAGCAATATACGCCAGATCGAAGTAGCTGGAGTTCACCATATACATCACCACTTGATGCAAGTGATTTATCGGATTTACCGCCGGCACTCGTATTAACCGCTGAGTTCGATCCTTTACGAGATGAAGGGGAGGCTTATGCGGAACTATTAGCTAAAAATGGAAATTATGTGGAAGGGATTCGTTATAACGGGGTCATGCATGGATTTATATCCTTTTATCAAGTGCTATATCATGGTAGTCATGGCTTAGCTGAAACCGCCAATTTCTTAAACAATCAATTAAATGGAGATTCAGTTCATACGTCACATACCTATGAATTAGCTATTGTTGATAGTATTAGTGATGATAAGAAATGGCGTGACCAAATGGAAGCTTATGCAATTGGTACATTTTTATTAGGGAAACAATTTATGAATAGATTTGAGTAAAAACAGTAAGGCTGAAGGTTTGAGAATGAACCTTCAGCCTTTTTCATGCTTTTAACTTTCTTTGTAATGGTTCTCTTTTTAGCGTTGAGCCATTTTGACAAATCGTTCTTCATTTTCAATCAGACCACAAGCCGCACATTGTATTTTTCTTTCGGGGCCTTGATAAGGTAAATGAAAGGGCTCTAATTGGTTTTGTTCATAGCTTTGCACGATATCACCAGTCTCTGGGTCAACCTTTACAGCCTTAGCGACTTGGTCGATGATATGAAATCTGCTTCGGTTTGTTTTACAGCTAGGACATGTATATGGTGTGCTCATTACCGCCACCTCCTTTTTTGTAGTGTAACCTAGAATATACATTTCAACCGTTATAGGAAAAAGTGTCGAATATGTTGACTTATAAATTTCATTTACTGTAATGAGAGCTAAATGAGCCTCACCAAATTAAAAAGGGTGCATTGACATTCATGTAGAGCATGTAGGATGCTGTAATTGTGAAAAGAATACGGTACGGCAAACAAGAAAAAATGAGTAGGGATTAACCCAACTCATTCGCTATGCTTATACAATTTTAGAATGCCCAATTACCATCTCTAAAGATAGCTTCTTTTTTCCCGTTTTTATAAACACCATCTATATTCATTTCTGCTGAACCCATCATAAAGTCAACGTGTGTAATACTTGTATTTAAACCATTCTGTTCAAGCTCTTCTTTTTTCATTTCTTTCCCGCCTTCAATACTGAACGCATAAGCCGAACCTAAGGCAAGGTGGTTGGAAGCATTTTCATCAAATAATGTGTTGTAGAAAAGAATATTTGTGTTCGAGATCGGCGAGTCATGTGGAACTAAAGCAACCTCACCAATGAATTTAGATCCTTCATCCGTTTCTAATAAACGCTTTAATGTTTCATAGCCTTGCTCAGCTTCAAATTCAACAACGGCACCATCTTTAAAAGTAAGGGTAAAGTTGTCAATGATCGTTCCACCATAATTTAAAGGTTTTGTGCTTTTAACGACCCCATTAACACCTGTTTTCTTGGCACCCGTAAATACTTCTTCCGTTGGCATATTAGCGACAAACTCATGACCATCTTTATTTACACTACCACCACTAATCCAAAGATGTGTTTCTGGTAACTCAATCGTTAAGTCTGTACCACCACCCGTATAATGGAGAGCGTGGAAATGTTTCTCATTAAGTAAACTCATCTTTTGGTCAAGTAAAGCTAAATGTGCTTTCCAAGCTTTCACGGGATCTTCTTCGTGAATACGCGTTGCTTGGAAAATAGCTTCCCATAATTTTTCGATGGCTTCATCAGCTTCAACGTCAGGGAATACCTTTTTCGCCCAGCCCTCTGAAGGATTCGCGACAATCGACCAGCTCACTTTGTCAGCCTGGATATAGGAACGGAAACCATCCATTGCTTTGCCACTTGTCTTATTGGCGTTAGAAACACGTTCAGGATCAACCCCTTTTAATAGGTCTGGGTCAGCACCAGTAATACTTAAAAAAGCGGCTCCTTCTTCACATAGTTGTTCATACCCTTTTGCTAACCATTCAGGGTACTCAAGAAAAGCTTCATCTGGTGCTAGATTGTATTTAAGACGTGTAACTTCTTCATCATTCCAATCTACATGTACATTTTTTGCTCCCATTTCATAAGCGCGTTCCGTCACTAGACGTACTAATGGAGCAGCAAAAAGTGGTGCTCTTACGACAAGTGTTTGTCCTTTTTGAACATTGACACCAACCTCTACGGCTAAGGCAGCATATTTTTTGAGTTTTTGCTCAAACATTGACATCGTGCATCCCTCTTTTTCTTTGAATTTTCAATTTTTTTATGTAATGACAGCATTATCGCTTACATATATGAAGCAAAATGGTCAATATCATTCCTATTTTATCAAAGCTTAAAAATAATAGCTACCTTTCATTCTTTATGTTAGTATAAGAAAGTATGACTAATTCAATGAAGTCTACAAGAGGTTCGCAAACTCCCTCTATAAAAAACTATACAAGGACTCACTGAGCCAAATATGGTAGAGTCTTCTTTTTGTGTAAGTTATTTTGATTCTATTTTTGAATAATAGGAGTTGACGAACGTTCTTTCTTTGATAACAAGGAGGATACGTACATGTTAAAAGAGGAAAAAGCGGTCGTTGTCTTTAGTGGAGGTCAAGATAGTACTACTTGCTTAGTTTGGGCATTACAAAATTTTAAAGAAGTAGTAACCGTAACCTTTGATTATGGACAAAGACATCGCGATGAAATTGAATGCGCCAAAGAGATAGCAAATGAATTAGGTGTCTCATTTAAGGTGTTAGACTTGCAACTTATAAGCCAGCTATCGGCCAATGCCTTAACAAGAGATGATATTAAAGTAGAAGCGGGTAAAGAAGGGGGACTTCCTTCAACATTTGTAGAGGGGCGTAATCATTTATTTTTATCATTTGCTGCTATTTACGGAAAACAAGTAGGTGCAAGACATATCGTAACTGGTGTATGTGAAACCGACTTTAGTGGTTATCCTGATTGTCGCGATAGCTTTATTAAGTCGTTAAATGTGACGTTAAATCTCGCGATGGATCATCAATTTGTGATTCATACCCCGCTTATGTGGTTAGATAAAAAAGAGACGTGGCAACTCGCAGATGAACTTGGTTATCTTGATTTTGTTCAAGAGAAGACATTGACATGTTATGAAGGAATTCGTGGTGCTGGCTGTGGAGAATGTCCGGCATGTGAATTAAGGAAAAAAGGTCTCGACTTATATATAAATGAAAAAAACGGGGTGCTTCACGATGATGTATAATTATTATCCGCAAACCCCGCATACTTTTCGCTTTGAGCTAAATAAGGACATGCACCTTGCTGCTGCTCATTATATTGATGATGAAATGGCGGGGAAATGTCAAAAAGTCCATGGTCATACGTATACAATTAACATGACTGTGGTTGGTGATGAATTGGATTCGTTAGGGTTTTTAGTTGATTTCAAACTATTAAAAGACCACGTTCATAAAAAATATGACCATTCACTGTTAAATGAACATCCTGATTTCAAAGGGAAGCACCCAACGACAGAGGTAGTAGCAGAGACGATAACGACGGAGATTAATCGTTTTTTACAAAAGCAGTCCAATCAACCTGTTTGTATACAAACGATTGTACGAGAAACACCAACTAGTTATGTCGTATATCGACCTAAAGAGAGTGAGTTATCATGAAGAAAATTCCGGTGATGGAAATTTTCGGTCCGACGATTCAAGGAGAAGGAATGGTTATCGGACAAAAAACGATGTTTGTGAGAACGGCTGGCTGTGATTATAGTTGTGACTGGTGTGATTCTGCTTTTACATGGAATGGGACAGGTAAAAGTACGTTAATGACGGCAGAGGAAATTTGGTCAAAGCTCAAAGAAATTGGTGGTGCCAAATTTAACCATGTGACGATTTCTGGAGGAAATCCAGCATTGCATAAAGGGATAGCTTCTTTGCTTGAACTTTTAAAGGAAAATGGTGTAAAATCGGCGATTGAGACACAAGGTTCCGTGTGGCAGGACTGGCTTCAAGATATTGATGAGGTGACGATTTCGCCGAAGCCACCAAGCTCTAAAATGGTGACAGATTATCAGAAATTAGATACGATGACTTCAAATCTTACGGGTAGGAATGTGAGCTTAAAGGTTGTTGTTTTTGATGATACAGATTTTGAATATGCAACAGCTATCCATCAAAGATATCCAGACATTCCTTTCTTTTTGCAAGTTGGTAATGATGATAGTCAGACAGAAGAAAACGAGCAATTATTACAACGTCTATTAAATAAATACGAATGGCTGATTGATAAGGCCATTCAATCGAAAGAAATGAATAACGCTAAAGTATTACCACAATTGCACACATTATTGTGGGGCAATAAACGAGGCGTATAGGAGGTATTTGGTATGGGTGGAAGACAAGATTCAGAATTAGAAGGGGTAACATTACTAGGAAATCAAGGGACAACTTATGATTTTGAATATAATCCAAAGATTTTAGAGTCATTTGATAACAAACATCCAAATCGTGATTACTTTGTTAAATTTAATTGTCCGGAATTTACTTCATTATGTCCAAAAACAGGCCAGCCTGATTTTGCGACGATTTATATTAGTTATATTCCTGGTGAGAAAATGGTTGAGAGTAAGTCGTTAAAGCTCTATTTATTTAGCTTCCGAAATCATGGCGATTTCCACGAGGACTGTATGAATATCATTATGAATGATTTAATTGAGTTAATGGATCCTCGTTATATTGAGGTTTGGGGGAAATTTACGCCACGAGGTGGTATTTCGATCGACCCATATACAAACTACGGAAAACCTGGCACGAAATATGAAAAAATTGCCGAATATCGTTTGATGAATCATGATATGTATCCGGAGCCGATTGATAACAGATAATTCCTGTTGTTTTTTGAGATTTTGCTAACTATTTTTACGTGATTATTTTTAATAATCGAAATGGATTTGTGTCATGACCAGTAAATGGGATGTCACAAAAATAAGTTGAGCCCTCATTCTTTGGGATGAGGGCTTTATATTAATGCTCAGTCAAATCTATTGACTCTATTAAAAATTGGCTTAAATATGAGGACATCTTTGGCCCTCCATTAAAGACTGGGGTTCCATTCCCGTCCCTAAATCCACGAGCATGCACACCTACAATTTCACTAGAGTTATTTAATATAGGTGAACCTGATTGTCCGGGCTATGATAAAGTAATACGCTAGAAACTTCGTCAAAAATAGTGCCAAACATTCCCCATTGAGGTATTAGCTCTGTAGATGAAATTTTATCCCATGGGTAACCAAAAATACTTACTGTTTGATTTTTAATGTTTGTTACTTCTTTAAATGGAGGTGTCCCAAAAAATTGACCGATATCTATTCCTTTACTATGTGGTGCTGTTTTTACAATTACAAAATCCTCTGAGATGGCGAATGTATCATAGTAATAACTGATTATATTAAAATCTACAATATGAAAAAAATTCATAACTTTCTGTTAATAATAAAGTTGGTAATATAAGCACCTAATTAATCACTATTTTTCTTAGAATATAGATAAGTTATAATTGTGATAAATAAAACTATACAAAAGATACCTAGAATACTATTTAAAAGATTCGGATCGTTAATAATTGGCTCTTCATAGATGTATTTTGTATTTGAAATAACAATAAACAAAGACATAGTATACCCTCGCTTTCCTTTGACAATGAATGTCTTAGAAAAATTGGCAATTAAAATAAATGGAAGAATATCACTTTGGAGTAGCGATAAAGAATTTTATTTTGTAAACATACCTTTGAGAATGTATCTTTGTTAAGAGTGATGCTTTTTTTGTTTTTCTAGGTAAACTAACGTCATTTATTCCGTTTATATTTTTTGATTATTCTGAATTATATTAACGATGCTGGCGGTAAAACAAAAGGTTCGCCTAAAAATGGTAGGCGAACCTTTTTCAGGTTATTTATTTCTTTAGAATAAACACGCTATCTGTCATATCCAATGGTTGTGAAGAGATGAACCCTTTGTGATTTCACCCAACTTTAAGCTTTGTCTAAAATTTGAATATAACCAGAGTCATTGAGGTTATGAATGGCTGTCATGAGCTCATCTTCCGTAGACGGTAATGTTTGTGAGAGTTGTTCAAATGAAAATACGCTCTGTGTCGCAGAGGTTAGAAACATTAATAGCATTAAGCTTTCTGGTTTTAGTGATTTATCCAGAAATATATCAAGTGGCATACCTACCTCATTGTTTTCTACATTTGTATCAATTTCTTTTTTTAAAGTAATTTCCATGACGAATCCTCACCATTCTTTTGTTTTTCTTAGTGTTAGTTTATCATGTATTCGATATATCCAAAAATAAAAAACATCGAACACGTTGTCCGATGCTTTAATATTCATAAACATTTCGTAGCGTAATTAACTCGAATTCATCATTATACTGATTAAAGTACTTCATTACTTCATCCACATAGTCTTGACTTTGATTATAGGCAAAAAGAGCTTTTTCGTAATCACCATCACGTGCACCGTGATCAGCTAAATATTTGGCGGCTGAGTGTGTGGCATCGACAATATTGAATGGATCGGCAATACCATCACCATCACCATCGACCCCATAACCTCCATGATCAGCAATTAAATCAAGGTCGGTAATATCAATATCTTCATCCATTTCTCCTAGGGCACCACCAGGGTGTGTCCATCCGACCCATGTTCTTGGCATAAACTGAAAATGGCCTAAAGCACCAACGGGACTAACCATAGGATCCATCGTAGAGAATATCGTTTCTACTCGATGCACGGAGGCTAGTAGCTCCCAAGGGATATCGTATTCACTCGCAGCTTCTTGATACAATTCCACATAATCTTCTGGAATTTGCTGTTGAGCAATGAAACTGCGATAACCAATTTCTTTCAGTTTATCAATAGGAGCCACGGTGAGGAGAGTGATAAAAAAAGCGACCAGGAAGAAGAAAATGAAGAATATCTTTTTGAACATAAAACGACACCCTTCTTTTTTTCCTTCTCACATTATAACGAAAACGATTAAACTTGAACATACCTATACGGTGATAAAATGAACAATTACCATCATTTAACTTGAATGTAACATTCCATTAATAGTAGAACAAAATAAATGAGTAAAATACGGTACGATATACCCAAGGTAATCAAACTGAAGTACTTGAAGTTAGCTGAAATGGAAAGATAGAGAGATTCAAAGGTTATGGAATTTTCGAGTTGAAAACTGTAAAAGAAGAAGGAAGTTGTCTTTCACTTTTACATGTAAAGTGAAAGTAGTGGAGTGATTGTCTTTGGGTGATAGAATATAATAATTTAAAACTAATCAATATAATTGGTTTGCGTAAATAAATGAGTGGTCAAGACTTTTTCTTAAATGGAATAAACAGATGAAAGTTCCGAATAAAAACCTTAATTTCACGAAGATTTTTGAAAATTAAATGAACGGAATTCGTTGAATAGTGAAAGTTTTTCTGTATATTTGTGTAAAGGAAAAAAAAGTTATGAAAATAAGAATATTTTATGACAAATCACTAGATTTTCAGAATAAAAAGATTTACACTTTAAAGGGATAATAAAATTATCTACATGGTTTTGAAATGTAACAAAAGTCGTAATTTGAAAAATCGTTAGACAAATCCTTTGAAATTGGACAGATAACCTTTGAGTCAACTAGGTATCCATGATAATATAGGAATGAAAGCGTTATTTTATCCAACTTCTGAAGATTTGACTTAAAAGTAACTAGGAGGTTTTTGTCACATGTCCAGCAAGGAGAACAAACCAAGCGAGTCATGGAAAGGATTTCATGGTCCGAACCTTGGCGTTGCAATCGAACTTTATGAGGAGTACACCAAAGACCCAGGAGCAGTAGATGAAGAGCTTCGAGCACTCTTTGATACTTTAGGGCCACCACCAACGTCACAAGACGAAGAGAGGTTCATTGCAGCTGAAGTTCCAACAGCAAAGCAGTCTGTCGGAACGGACATGATGAGGAAGATTGTCGGTGCTGTTAAATTAGCAGATACCATCCGATTAAAGGGCCATTTGGCTTCTAATATTCATCCGATTCACAAAGATTTTAAAAATGATAGCTTGCTCGAATTAAGTCGTTATGACTTAACTGAAGAAGATTTACGACAGGTACCTGTCGATTTGTTATGTCCAGATGCACCATCACATATAAAAGATGGACTCGAGGCAATTAATCATTTAAAAATGGTTTACACCCAAACCGTTGCTTTTGAATTTGGACATGTTCAAGACGAAGAGGAAAGAAATTGGTTATATAAAATGGTTGAATCCGGCTTATATTTACCAAATTTATCAAAACAACAACGTATTAATTTATTGAATCGATTAACTCAAGTTGAAGGCTTTGAAAAGTTTATTCATCGTACATTCGTTGGTCAAAAACGATTTTCTATAGAAGGTTTAGATGTTCTCGTACCAATGTTAGATGAAGCTGTTCGAGAGTCGGTACATGAGGGTACCGAAAATATTATGATTGGAATGGCCCACCGTGGACGTCTTAATGTTTTAACTCATACGTTAGGTAAGCCATACCATATGATTTTTTCTGAGTTTTTACACGCACCAAAGGAAGATTTATCATCTGAAAGTTCTACAGGCATTAATGGCTGGACAGGAGATGTGAAGTACCATCTAGGTGCAGATAGACAAATTAAAGAAGAAAATACAGTTGAAGCTACTGTAACGTTAGCTAATAACCCAAGTCACTTGGAATTTGTTAGTCCTATCGTTGAAGGGTATGCAAGAGCTGCACAGGAAGATCGTTCACAAAAAGGAGAGCCTTTACAAAATACATTAAAAGCCTATTCGATCTTAATTCATGGAGATGCTGCATTCCCAGGTCAAGGTATTGTTACAGAAACGCTAAACCTTAGTCGATTAACAGGTTATCAAGTTGGTGGCTCGTTACATATCATTGCCAACAATAATATTGGGTTTACGACAGAAACTTATGATTCGCGTTCAACAACATATTCCAGTGACCCGGCAAAAGGATTTGAAATTCCAATTCTTCATGTTAATGCCGATGACCCGGAAGCATGTATGGCCGCTATTCACTTAGCATTTCAATACAGAAAGCGCTTTAAAAAGGACTTCTTAATTGACTTAGTTGGGTACCGTCGACTCGGACATAACGAAACAGATGATCCTTTTGTTACGCAGCCAGCTACTTATAACATGATTAAAAAGCATCCAACCGCCAGAAAGGTTTATGCCGACTTCTTAACTGAGCAAGGTGTAATTGAAAAAGCGTATGGTGGTCAACTTGAAAAGGAAAACTTAGATTTCCTGCGTCAAGAATACGAAAAGGTTGCTTCAAAGAAATCAGAGCATGAGGTGGAGATTTCTCAGCCAGATTTTATTGTTAATGGATTACCTAAAGTTAAAACGGCTGTAGAGTTCGATACGTTAAAACAAATCAACGAAGAGTTACTTGAGTGGCCAGAATCTTTTAATGCTAATGAGAAGTTAGCTAAGATTCTTAAGAGACGTTTAGATGGTTTTGAAGAAGGCGGAAAGATAGATTGGGCACATGGTGAAGTGTTAGCCTTTGCTTCTATTATCTCTGATGGGACACCAGTTCGTCTGTCTGGTCAGGATTCAGAGCGTGGTACATTTGTTCAACGTCATCTTGTTTTACATGACAGAGATACAAATAAAATGTATACACCACTCAAAGAGCTAGAAAGTGCGAAAGCATCGTTTGCCGTTTACAATAGCCCGTTATCTGAAGCGGCTGTTGTAGGTTTTGAATACGGATATAATGTACATTCGCCTGAGACGCTTGTTTTATGGGAAGCGCAATTTGGTGATTTTGCGAATGGAGCTCAAGTTATGTTTGATCAGTGGATTTCTGCTGGTCGTGCAAAATGGGGACAAAAATCAGGTTTAGTCATCTTGTTACCACATGGCTACGAAGGTCAGGGGCCAGAGCATTCAAGTGGACGTGTAGAACGTTTCCTAGTTCTTGCGGCTGAGAATAACTGGACGATTGCTAACTGTTCATCTGCCAGCCAATATTTCCATTTATTACGTCGTCAAGCAGCAATCCTTAAAAAGGACTCAGTACGTCCGCTCATTATCATGACGCCAAAGAGCTTGTTAAGAAATTCTTATGCTTCTTCGGACGCAAAAGAATTTTCTGATGAGGAGTTCCGTCCATTATTGGAACAATCTGGCTTAGGGAAGAAGAAGACAAAAGTCGAAAGAATCATCCTTTGCTCTGGTAAAGTGTCCATTGATTTAGCTGAACGAATTGATAAAAAATCAGATGAAAATTGGGATTGGTTACACATCGCTCGTGTAGAAGAGCTTTATCCGTTTCCAAAACGTCCAATTCGTGAATTATTTGCATCTTATAAAAATTTAAAAGAAGTTGTTTGGGTTCAAGAAGAGCCTAAAAATATGGGAGCTTGGCCGTTTATGGAGTCACGCATCCGAGATATTACGCCAGAAGATGTATCCTTGAGTTATATTGGAAGAACATTCCGTTCAAGTCCTGCTGAAGGAAATCCAATTGCTCATAAGACAGAACAAGAACGTATCATAACAGAATCTTTGACTCGTAAAAATTAAGGGAGGCCATTACTCGTGATTGAAATTAAAGTACCTGAATTAGCTGAATCGATTACAGAAGGAACGATTGCTCAGTGGTTAAAAGAAGTTGGAGAATACGTAAATCAAGGTGATTTTATTGCTGAACTAGAAACAGATAAAGTAAACTTAGAAATCACTGCTGAACATTCTGGTGTAATAAAAGAATTAAAAAAAGAGCCAGGTGACACGGTAGAAGTAGGGGAAGTCATTGCCGTGATCGATGCTGAAGGATCTGAAGGAGATTCCTCAGCTGAACCTGAAGCAAAAGAAGAAACAAAATCAGAACCAGAGCAACCTAAACAAGAGGCGAAGCAAGACGAAACGCCAGATTCTGAAGGCGGACGTCCACTTGCTTCACCAGCAGCACGTAAATTAGCTCGTGAAAAAGGGATTAACTTAAACGAAGTGTCTACAAATGATCCAACAGGTCGTGTTCGTAAACAAGACGTTGAGAATTATCAGCCAAAGTCTGAAGCGAAATCAGCTCCAACTCCAAAGAAGGCAGATACACCAGCGGCAACAACATCTGATGATGGTAAACCAGCTGAGCGAATTAAAATGAGCCGCCGTCGTCAAACGATTGCAAAGCGTCTAGTTGAAGCCCAACAAACAGCAGCCATGTTAACGACATTTAATGAAGTTGATATGACAGCTGTGATGGATGTTCGTAAACGTCGCAAAGATGCATTTCTTGAGAAAAATGGCGTGAAGTTAGGATTTATGTCATTCTTTAGTAAAGCAGTTATTGGTGCATTAAAGGAATTCCCATTATTAAATGCTGAAATTCAAGGCGACGAAATTTTAATGAAGAAATACTATGATATCGGTATTGCCGTATCGACGGACAACGGTTTAGTTGTACCAGTCGTTCGTGATGCAGATAAATTAAGCTTCGCAGGTATTGAAAAAGAAATTGGTAACCTTGGGAAAAAAGCACGTGATAACAAGCTTGCATTAGGAGACCTACAAGGTGGTAGTTTCACGATTACTAATGGAGGTACGTTTGGTTCACTCATGTCAACGCCAATCCTAAATGCTCCACAAGTAGGAATTCTAGGAATGCATAAGATCCAATGGCGACCGGTTGCGATTGATCAAGAGAACTTTGAAAATCGTCCAATGATGTATATTGCTCTTTCCTATGACCATCGAATTGTTGATGGTAAAGAAGCAGTAGGCTTCCTTGTTCGTGTGAAAGAATTGCTAGAAGACCCAGAATCTTTATTATTAGAAGGTTAATAAATAATTAAACAGGTCTTAATTACAAGTACGAGTAATGAGGGGAAATCTCCTCTCTTACTCGTATTTTTTAGTAGGAACATTCAATTGGGCACCCATTTCAAGGGTATGTTACCTTTTAGTCAAGCAAGTGAAGTAGCCAAACGTGCTTAACTGATGGTCCAAAAACACGTGAATATGGGTTACTAATCTTTGATGAAAGCCTACACTCTCTTTATTGTTATTGGTAGCTGCTTCGCCGGTGAGCTGAATTATTTTGGGATAATACTTTCGAGCAATATCCCAAAAGCGGAGGGGTGACGAATGGATGTAATAATCTTTCAACCATTTTTATGAATGAAAGGCACCAATAAAGATAAAAATAACGTTCTGACTTTTAATTAATGGTTCTCGATTCACTTCACTCTCAACAAATATGAAAGTTTGTTTGTTTTAAAATAGTAACTATTCGAGTGATTTTTTATCTGTTTGACTAATAAAATTTATTCAATGTTGGTTCGCTTTTCTAAGAGTTGTTTTCTTTTAAGTTATTCTATGTATGAGAAGTACATAAACAAATGGGTATGCACGAACCCATTCCCGGAGCGACCTTCGAAGAAGAGCATATCGACTCTTTCATCACTTTCATAAAAATTAATTTTTTAAAAGTAATCTGGTTAAATTCAAGAATAAAGCAACTCTACCATAAGCAATGTTGTAAAAGTATTTAGTTGGTTGCAGCGTTTATGGTATAATAATATAACATATATTTCTAAGTGATTGTGAGGTGGAAGGATATGATTCATCAAAAATGGCAAGAGACAGATACGATTCGTGAGGTTGAATGCGTACATACAGATGCAAAGAAGTTTCAAGTTCATGAATCACTAACTGCTGGCAAAATATACGAATTAAAAAATGAGACAGAAGAGTTTTATTTTGTCATTGATAACACAGGTAAAATCGGTGGTTATTACAAAGATTACTTTAAGAACTAAAACGAAAAGCGCACCTCCGTGTTGAGGTGTTTTTATTTTGGAGCCATAAGTTAGAATTGGTTAGGGAGCGTTATCTTTTTCCTTTTTATTCATGATCAGGTAAACTAATTATAGGTCAATAAAAGAGGGGAATTGGAAGGATGGATTTAACAGGCGTCTATCACTTTATTTTAGAACATGGTTACGCTGCTTTGTTTGTTATATATGCAATTGGTTTATTTATTTTTCCTGTTCCGAATGAAGTGTTATTAATGGCGGGAGGGTATTTTTCTACGTATTCTTTTTTAGAGCCTATACCTGCTTTTTTTACGATATATTCGGCGATTATGCTGCATGGTACGATTTTATATGTGGTCGGTTTTTTTACAGCTCATAAATTCTCGCCTCAGGATCGTTTAAAGAAAAAAGATGAGTCAATCTGGGCAAAAAGGGCTGAAAAAGGTTTTGAGCTTTTAGATCGATATGGGCTAAAAGCGGCATCGTTTAGTTACTTTTTCCCTTTTGTAAGGCATGCGGTGCCTTTTAGTGTAGGGTTAGCGAAATTTCGGTTTATTCATTTTCTATTCATTGCCCACACGTCCTCACTGATTTGGTTAAGTTTATATTTTCTTTTAGGATTTTATTATGGTCGTACGATAACAGATTGGAATTCTTTTGTAGAGCAATTAATTTTAACTTTAGTAGGGTTAGCGGTGGTTGTTATTGGTTTGTATGTGATACGTGAGCGAAAAAAGAGAAAACAAGCTAGTGAAGTGATGAAACAGAAGACGCAATAGAAAATTTATACTAGTAAAGAACCTACTATTAATATATAACGACTGGGGTATGGTGGTAATCGTCGGTGTATTTATAGGATTTCGTGAGTTTCATAAACAGCTTGCGGAAATAGAAGGTTTACAAGCCTTGACTGAGCAGTAGGAGAGCAAAATTCCTTACTAGCAGCTGCCAATCAACGTGTTGATATTGAGTACCAAGAGGAAGATGTAAAACTGGTCACGGATGTTGTTACTTTTTTGTGATGGCGATTTATGATGTACGTCAAGATAATTATGAAATGAGGGTGCCAAAGCCGAGCTTGTGATGACACCGACTATGGTGGATGAGTACTTTCCTGTGACAGAAGAAGTAGTAGAAAGTACTGTCTATAGAATACCGAGTAGAAGACGTAACCGTTTATCCATCTCTAGAAAAGGAGCGTGCTATTGTTTTGATGGAAGGGATAACGGTCTATTTGATAAATGAAGAAGAACGGAACCAAACGGTGTTAGAGATTCAGTTAAATAAAGATGCTCAACAGTGGATGGTAGAAGGATTTCAACAGCTTCATACGGAATCACTATAGAAAAGGATGTGATGAAAATGAAATCAACAGGCATTGTGCGGAAAGTAGACGAGTTAGGGCGGATTGTGATTCCGATGGAATTGAGAAGAACATTAAACATTCATGAAAAGGACCCGATAGAAATTTATATCGACGGGGAGAAAATCATCTTAAAGAAATATGAAGCAAATATGACATGTGATGTGACAGGGGAAGTTTCTGATGATAATGAAGTTTTCTTAGATGGGAAACTGATTTTAAGTCGGAAAGGGAAAGAAATATTAATAGAGCAGCTAGAAAAGAAACATCCAAACGTTTAAACCGCCTTGAAGGCAGTTATTTATAGATTAGGAGATAAGGAAATAGGTAGTAATTACAAACGAGCTGAATTTAAATTTTATTAAGATATTAAATGAAAAGGCATCGATTTATTCGATGCCCTTTAATTATTTATTCTTATTTTTGAAAAAAAGACTTCTCCTAATTTGTAGAGTTCCTGTGAATGTATTGATATATTTTTAGGGATGAGAAACTAAATGATTAAACTCAGTTTGTTGAGATACTAACTCATTATAGAGTTTGTGCTCACTCATTAACTCGAAGTGGGTTCCCCTTCCTGTTATTTTGCCATTCTCAAGAAATATCAATTGTTCGGAATGCAATACTGTTGATAATCTGTGAGCGATAACAATAGTAGTTCGGCCTTCCATTAATACATCCATTGCTTTTTGAACTAGCTTCTCAGAGGCACCATCTAAATGAGCTGTTGCTTCGTCTAACAATAGTATTTCAGGGTTTCTAATCATTGCTCTGGCGATTGCTAATCGTTGCCTTTGACCACCTGATAATTTTATTCCTCGTTCTCCAACTTCTGTTTGCAACCCTTTCGGTAATTTGTTAATGAATTCTTCTAAGTTAGCATCTTTTAGTGCTAAATTTACTTTGTCTATAGAGTAGGTGCTAAGTCCATAAGTTAAATTGGATAAAATGCTTCCGGACATAATAGGTGACTCTTGTGATACGTAGGCAATTTTCTCTCTCCATTGGTTAAGAGGAATGGTTTGAATATCTTGATTTTTATAAGTGATAAATCCATCAGTAGGGTTGTAGAATCTTTCAATTAAAGAGAATAAGGTAGTTTTGCCAGAGCCACTTGGTCCGATAATTGCTGTCATTTGTCCAATTTTCACTTCCAAATCAATTTCTTTTAAGATTTCTTCATTTTGATTATATCCAAATTTTAATTTATGAAAGATAAGGCTATCATTTTCCGAATAAAGCTTGTTTTCTGAACTTTCTTTTGTGATAGGTTCTTTAGCTTGAGACAAAATATAATTTAATCGTTCAGTTGCTCCGAGTGCTTTTTGCATTTCTGTAAAAAAACTAGAGAGTTGTGCCAAAGGATTAGAAATTTGGAATAGGTAGAAAATAATAGCAACAAGTGCTCCAGCTGATAATGTCCCGTTAGATACTCGTAAACTACCGTAGCCAAAGACGACTACAAGTATAAGTAGAAGTGCACTCATTGATATAGGCTGAACGACCGCAGAAATCTTTCCTTCTTTTAATCCATAATTAAATAATTTTTTCATTCGCGAGTTTCCTACTTCTTTTTCTTGGTTTTCCGCTAATGAAAGTTTTACAAGCCTAATATCCGATAAAACTCTGCCTAGATCGCCTTGAAAAGAGGCTGTTTCATCCTGTAAGGCACGTGATACTTTATACATCTGTTTCCCTAATGGAATCATAACTAACATTAGAACGGGAACGACCGTCATCATTAATAATGTCATTTTCCAATCTATTATAAATAATAGAATAATGGCTCCTATGACGGAAATCACACCTGAGAAAAATGGAATAAGTTGAGAAGTAATAAAGTTTTTTATGACCAGTGTATCATTGGTTATCCGACTCATTAATTTTCCTGTACTATTTTCATCGAAAAACTTAATTGGTAGGTCAACTAATCTTTCCCACGTATTATTTCTTAGTGAAAAAACAATTTTTTCTCCTATGAAAATCATCATGTATATAGCAAAAGCCGAACAAATAAGTTGAAGAATAAAGAGGCAACCTACTAATAATATAGTTGCTAATGAAAGTCCTTCTATATCCATTTCATCGATGAAATTCATAGTAAAAAGGGGTAGTGCCAAGGAAAGACATGTTTGAAATAATACAAGACAAATGGCTGTTATGGTGATTTTCTTAGATGGATAATACGAACGAATAATTCTAAAAAACTCTTTAATATTTAGTTTTTCCATTTGATTACACCCTTTCTAAAGTGAGGATACAATTCTAAAAAATTACAATAATTTAAAATATTTTCCAAATTTATGTTGACTTCTTAAACTTATTGGGTGATACTGAATTTGTCAATGGTAATTTAATACAAATATTCTTTAAAAAGGAATGATAATCTGTGGGTAATTTGACTGACCCTTTAACTCGTGCACTAGGAAAAATAGAATTTTATCGAAATAACGGTAAAAGCTATGGAAGTGCTAGTTTGGTTGATGGAGGGAATGGTAGTTTCATAGTTGTTGCAACAGCAGCCCACTGTTTGTTTGATTGGGAAGATAAAATTTTTTATAATCCAGTGTATTTTATACCGTTTAATGGAAAATCAAGAAAGAGAATAAAGGCTAAAAGAGCAGTAATCCCTAATGGATGGATAAAAGATGCCATTGTAGATTATGACACTGCCTTTGTTGTGTGTGAAATTGATGAAGTAATGGAAAAAGGCTATCCTGTTCAATTTAAACTAGAAAAAGGCTTGGAATATAAAGTTTATGGTTTTAGAGATAGTATTTTTAAAAATAATAAGCCTTATATAAGTACAGGAAAAGCCGAGTTAGACTTACAGTACTCTTCAACCTTACAAGGTATCTCAAGTAAAGGGAAGGGAGGGATGTCAGGAGGTCCTTGGCTAATAGAAAAAAATGGCGCTTATATTCAGAATTCTTTGACAAGTATGAGTTTGAAATCTAAGAAAAACATGCTCTGGGGACCTTATTGGGGTGAAACTATAAAAATAGCGTATGAGGTTGCGGTAGGAATAATTGATAAACACTCAGATGTTTTTATTTATGATTACTAACAAGGGTAGTTCTTTCCAATAGGGAAGTTGCTATAAATGAAAATGTGTAAAGGAGGAGTAGCGTATGTCAGAAAAAAATACTGTGTTAAGACTTCAAAGAATGAGGAAGCAACCAATTGCTCAACAACAATCTAACATAAGTATCGTTTGTAAAGACAGAAGTACTATTAGTTTATTCTACTGTGTTCCACCCATTGAACCACCGCAAGGTTGAAAATAAAGAAGTGAAAGATGGAGGAGTTTAATATGGAAAAATCTAACGAAAAAAATAGAATTCTTGAGATGCAGGGTTTAAGAATGAAGCAAGGTGAAATTCAACCAATGGGTCCGTTATTCTCTTCGCGAAGTATCGCACTTTGTTGTTCCAATCGTATTGTGAGTTCTGTTAGCGCATTCTTATGTTAATAAAATCATTAGGAGGTAATCATTATGGACATGAGATATGTACGGTATATAAATCAAGAATCAAAATATTATGAGCCTCCTAATGACACTCCACCTACAGAGGATTTGTTCAAGATAGAGCTTATAGAGGGCTGGCAGTCTGCGTCAGATGATCATTGGACTTATATTTTAAATCCTAATATCAAAATACCAAACCAAGGTTGGAAAATACATGTGAGCTCAGATGTACCAAATGCTCAGAAAACGCTAGACCTTGCGGCTGGAGTTCTTTATAAAGAGAGTGTCACTTTTAAATATGTTACCAATTCATATGAATTGCTTTTCAAAAACTCCAAGTATGGTCACAGAGGAAGTTCTGGTAAATTTATGACCATTTATCCAAAGGATGAGGAACAGTTTATTTTCCTTGTGAATGAATTAGATGAGTTATTGAGTGAAATTCCGAAAGGTCCTTACATCCTGAGCGATAAACGTTGGAAAAAAGGAAATGTTTATTTTCGATATGGAGCGTTTATAGAGATGTTCCTTTTTCAAGGAGCGGCTCGAATTCCTGCAATTGAAAGCCCGACTGGTGAATTAATTGCTGATTTAAGAGAACCTATTTATCACATTCCATCATTTATAAAAGAACCACAAGCAGTTACTGAAATGGAAGAACAAATAGCTAATGAATCTTCTGAAACTCAATCAAGATTAGAGAACTATGAGATTTTGGATGCTATCCATTTTAGTAACGGTGGAGGAGTATACATTGCTAATGATAAAACGACTAACCGTAAAGTGATATTAAAGGAAGGTCGACCAGGTGCAGGTTTAGATGGACAAAAACGTGATGCATTCGAGCGAATTAAGCATGAAGGAAACGTATTAAATCAATTAAAAGGTTCTCCATATGTTGTAGAGTTTAATGAGATTTTTAATGCTTGGGAACATATCTTCTTAGTAGAGGAATACTTGGAAGGTATACCATTACAAAGTTGGATGTCTGGTAACTATCCGTTTCCTATGCAAGAGAACCCAGGTGAGTATACTAAAAAGGTTTTAAAGATAATAAAACAAGTAAAAAAAGCTGTTAAAGAAGTCCACAAAAAAGGTTATGGTCTTGGTGATTTGACTCCAACTAATATAATGATTTTGGAGGATGAGAAGGTTAAATTAATTGATTTTGAATCAGCAAGTCATTTAACTGATGAAAAACATGCAGGACTAATGACACCAGGATTTTCGGGGGCTATAACAAACAATAGGGAACAAGCGGATTGGTTTTCTTTAGCACGTATAGCTAGACAATTATTTATTCCAATTGGCCCAATCCAAGATATGGCTGAGGACATTTTGCAGAAACATAATGAATGGATTCTTCGAAACTTTGGGCAAGATGCTTTGGATTTAGTTATCGACTTAGAGAACAAATTTTTATCTATTAATGCAAGGGCATTTCCTAGCTTAATATCAGCACCAAAAAAATATTTTGTAGAAAAGGACATCCCTGAGATTATTGATAAATTACGCATGGGGATGATTACAGACCTACAACTAGATGATAGGTTGTTGCCGGGTGACATTAGGCAACATGAAGCTAAAGAGGGTAAATTAAATATTTTAAATGGTGGGTTTGGTATCGCTCTAGCCTTACATCGAACGGGTGAGTTGCCGAGTTTGGTTAATAACTGGGTGCAGAAGTACAGTGGAGAAAAATATCTGAAGGATTTAGGTAATGGTTTATTTACAGGAAAGTCTGGTATAGCCTGTGTTTTATATGAATTAGGCTTTCAGGAAGACGCAGAAAGGATAATGGGTTTGGAAGGTGATTTTTTAGATACTGAAAATGTTTCTATGAAATCTGGGTTGGCTGGAATTGGTTTAGCATTAATTTCTTTCTATTTGGCAACGGGGAAAGAGTACTATCTTAATCAGGCAGAAAAAACAGCAAATCGAATTGGTGAATTGTATTATCAAGATGCCCCTGTATTAACAGATGATGAAGATGGAATACCAATTGGCTTAATTGAAGGTTGGTCTGGCGCTGCACTTTTTATTAGCACAGTCTACCTACATTTAAAAGATAGAAAATGGCTTGTTTTAAGTGAAAAGATTTTAGAAAAAGATTTGGAGCAATGTCACCTTGAGAATTCCGGATTGTATCAGGTAGAGGAACAAAATAGATTACTTCCATATATAGCTGGTGGTAGTGCTGGTGTTGGATTAGCCATGATCCATATTAGGAATTGCTTAGGTGAGAACAAATGGCAGAAAGAATTGAATGGTATTGGACTAGTTACAAATTCTAGGTGTTTTTATTCAAATGGCTTGTTTAGAGGATATACAGGTATGTTGCTTACAGCAAGAGCTGTGGATGAAGAGTTTATGAATGACAACAAATTCTTTTCAAAAGCATTTGAAACAATAAATTTGTATATTTTGGAAAATGAAAAAGGGAATTATTATGTGCCAGGTGATTATAATTACAGAGCATCAGGAGATATATTTTCTGGTTCAGCTGGCGTTTTGTTGGCATTAAATGACATAAATAAAAAAAGGCAGTATTCGTGGCTGCCAATTGTAAACGCTTATGAAACGCTCCATGTTAAATCTATTGAAACTGTTTAATAGATTTATCACACCATTGAAAGGGGGTGAAAACATGAATAAAGTTCTTTCTTTACAAGGAATGAAAGCTAAAGAAGATGTCCAATTACGTGCAGCTTCATCTCTTAGTATAAGTTGTAAAAAGTTCAGCTCACTCAGTGTCTTCATTTGCTAATACTTAATTTAAGTGGTTCTGTGTATATAATTAGTATATGCACAGAGCTATTTTTATATACATTATTTAGCTTATTTCTATATAATCGTAAAAAGGGGTGGTTGAATGGTGCATGTTGATGAAAGGAAACGAAAGGTACTTATTGTAACTGGAATTTCAGCATTCTTATATTGTCTTCATTTTTTATGTATATCCCTTTCACCTATATCTCAGATTGGGGAAAACACAAGTCAATTTGGAAATGGAAGCTTCTTCTATACGTTGGTAATTGTTTTGATTGCTTATGCGTTACCTCTAATCGGATATTACAATGATTTGTACATTGCAAAGTATATTATGGCTTTTTTGAATGGGTTTGGTATATTTGTTGCTTTATCCATTATTATGGCTTTGATGATTTTTTCAGTATTCGCTGACCCAAATATAAATCAGCTTAGTTGGATTATGTTGATATTAGCAATAGTACTTGGTGTAGGGGTCGTTATTATAAATATTGTATGGTATTACATCATGTTTAAAAAAGAGGACATCCAAAAGGCCATCTAAGAGCAGGCCTTTTATTTTTTGAAGTGTTTTTTCCGGAGTATAAATAGATTGAATGGGGTCATCAATTGTTCTGAATGACAAGCAACCTTAGGTTTGCATGAGATCTGAAGAAATTCTCCAAAGTTCTAGAACGTTTTTATAAAAGTACTTATAAAACGAAATAAAAGTAAATTTAAGTAATTTATATGATAATAT
>LFJO01000005.1:1124416-1342068 GCA_001038565.1 Alkalihalobacillus pseudalcaliphilus | reverse complement strand
TAATATTGATAATAAAACAAATTTAAAATATAATGATGTTGATGTCAATGATTACTTGAAACTAAAGGGGATGAAAAAAATGAATGAATCGAGTATTATCCGAAAAGTTGACGATCTAGGGAGAATTGTAATACCGACAGAGATTAGACAGCTATTAGATATTCATACAAAAGATCCATTAGAAATTGTTATTGACAATGATAAGATTGTTTTACAAAAGCATCGATCAGATATGGAATGTCATGTTACAGGTAATATTAGTCCTGATAATCTTTCCTTACATGATGGAAAGTTAGTTCTAAGTACGGAAGGAGCTAAGCTTATTATTACTGAATTAAAGCAAAGTCTGATGAGTATAAAATAAATTCAGAATTATAGAAAATGCTCTTATTTTTAGAGGAATATTAAGAAAATAGTAATTTTAATTATTTGTGATGAGTACCGAGAAGTTTAGTTTGTGATGTGTCTGAATACGAAAAAACGGGTAGTTGCAGTTCATCACTGCCGTTCGTATAAAAATAGCAAAAGTTTAGAAGAAGAAGGGTTACATCATACCCTCAGAATTTGAATCTCTATTATCAACGAGGGAAAGTGCGAGCTGCTGATTTAGTTGAGATGGTGTGATGTATTGGTTGTTCGGGGTGTCTAAAGGTCTGATTCCAGGTTGTAAGGAAGCCAACTGCATTTCCTAATAGCCTGGCATCTCGCTCTGGCCTAGAATCGTCGATAACGACAATCTGTAAAAGCAGATTGTCTGACGAATAACATGTCAGGCTTTCTTTCTCATTGAAAGGATGGTTAAAAAGAGCTCTTGATCTTTCAAGGGATGCAGGCAGAACAGCGTTTGCCTTCAACGCATATTTTTGCCTGTAAATAATGACTTGCTTTTGTCGACTCACTTTTATACTTTCTTCCCTGTGGTAACTGAAACCTCACTTGGATAAGGGCATGATTTAATTATGAAATCTTCATAGTGTGCGGTAGCCGTATTGATTAAGGAAATGTCAGCTCACTTGATTTTTTTGATAAGGGTTATAATCTTTAAGGGTTTTATGAAAATGGAAGAAGGGCTTTTGTCATACTAAGAAAATAAGGAGGTGACCCATGAATCCTGTTCCCTGCAATAACCTCGATGCGTATCCAATTTTGTATCATATAGAAAGATAGCAAGTATCATCTATAGCTACTGGAACGGAATTTTTACTTAGTAATCTAAGACGTAAGATCATACAAATAAGCCCCGACCAGCTTTCAGAGGAAACGATGAAAATGCTAAAAATATAGTTCAAGATCGTTATTTTTAAGTAAACCCTATTTATAATGGCATCAACGATTAATTGTTCTTTTTCCACTTTATAGACACCCCAGCAATACCATGAAATAAACCACGTTTCCTATACTTTATTTCACATCTAATTCATGCTTTGAATCGCTCATACTTAAATAACTGATTTTTCGTTGAGCATGTTTATAGGACCAATGTTTTTTCGGTGAAATAGAAAACAGTCTCTAAACTGGATGGCGGTGCCTATATTGTATTGAGAGTTTAATAAGAGGTGGTCAGGGTATGGTTCGATAATCCTGTAGATAGTACGGGGGCTGGGTGAGTATCTTGAATGGTTTTAGAAGTGATACTACATTTGAGAGATGTAAAAGGAGTTAAATGTGGGGTTTGATTAAAATATTCATATCGGATTACAGTTTATTATATTTTTAATATTTTCTGTTCTTTGCTATAATTAGAGTAGATTTATGAGCGTAAGGGGCGTATTGGTATGAGTGGAAGTAGAAAAATATTAAGTGAACGTTTGAAGGAAATGAGGGTAAATAGTGGACTAACTCAAAGTAAGTTAGCAGAAGGAATTTGTACGCAGGCGTTAATAAGTAATATGGAAAAAGAAGAAAATAAAGAAAATCCTTCATCCCACACTTTATTTTTATTAAGTGAGCGCTTAGGCGTCAGTATGAGTTACTTATATGGTCAAGATGAAGTAAATAAAGTCAATAATGATGTTTTATCAAATTTTCGCCACATTAAATATATGGTAGAGAAATTAAAAGCAAAAAGGGATTACTATGCATTAAAATATATCATTGATAATGAATTGAAGAAAGAGGGCAGTTTGACGAATACGGATAAACAATTTTTATATTGGCATCAAGCTATTTATATTTATTATCTAGACCATGATTTTACTCAAGCAAAAGAAATGTTGGATAAGGCACTTGAATTAAACGTTGTCAATAAAGAACAGCAAATTGAGATCAAAATGAGTTATGGCATTATCCTATCAGATGAAAAAAAGCACGAAGAATCGGAAAAAATATTGTTAGAGTGTTTGAATGAATATAGTACTAAGGAATTACATATACCTACGATTTACTCAAAAATCGTTTTTAACCTTTCAGCAAATTTAACTAAGCGAAGAGAATATAAAGAATCATTAAATTACAGTCTATTGGGAATCGAAAATTGTATGAATCATTCGAGTTTGTTTATGTTGGGTGATCTATATTATCAAACAGGCTATAACTATTATCGCTTGAATGAAAAAGAAATAGGAAGAGATTACATGAAGAGATCGATCTTAATCTTTGAATTACAAGGGAATATTGATATGGTAAGATATATCAATAATAATATAGANTTCCTCATAATTTTTGTTAAATAAATGATATAATGATCCTAGTGCATTATCTTAAAAGTTCATTAGGGGGTTATTATGAAAAAAATTATATTTTTAGGAATACTTTTATTTGGACTTATGCTAGGTGCATCTTATGATTACGATTTAAATACTGGAGAAGATAATGGTGGTTTACCAGGACACCATACGGACATTATCATCAAATAAAGGTTAAAGAAGGAAGCGAAGTTATATACTTGCTTCCTTCTTTTTTATTTTACTAAAACAAGAATGCAGGAATTCTGGAGGCGGTTATGAAAACTGATATATATGGTAAGGCACGGGAATTCACAAAAAAAAGGAAATGAAAGAATAAGAGACTTAACTGAAAAAGGAAAATTAGAAGCTCAAAGAATTACTGATGTTTTAAAGGATGAAGGGATTAACAGTGTTGTCTCAAGTCCATACACTCGATCAATTTTAAATGTAGAGCCGTTAGCTAAACAAATCCGACAAGAAGTTTTACTATTTGAAAATTTAAAAGAAAGAATTTTTTTCGGATGAAGACGAGCGAATATCTGATAGGGGATTATTCCCATTATTAAAAAAATCGTTTTCCAAACCAAATTTTTCTTTATTGGGGGAGAGTCTAATACAGATTGCCAAAATCGTGCAAAAAAAAGTCTTAAAAGAATTGTTAAATACCTATCAAGAACGGAAAGTAGTGGTAGGAACTCATGGACCTGTTATGACTTTGATGATGGGATATTATTACAGTAAGTACGATTTGAATTTCTTACTACATACATCAAAACCAGATATATTAAGAATGGAATTCAATGAGCAGGAATTTTATTTATGGTGAAATTTGCTTAGCGTATCACGTATATGAATTTTCTCGCATCAACCTCGAAATCATCAAGCCATAAAGTAAGTGCTTCGCCAATACGCTTAGAGCTTTCTCAAAACGAAAGCAAAAATTATTTTAATCAGGTTGCGATGGAATCAGGTGTATCTAAGGCATTTCTCTATAACAATCAAGAAATACGGAACCGAATAGAAGGAATACGAAAGCAGCAAGAAGGGCTAAATTCACCGCAGACCATAAAAATGATAATGTATATGTATAGTTTCGATTTTGCTTATTGTATAAACAGTAGAGGTTAGTACAATAACAAAACGTTTATTATTTTTAAAAGAAAAATGTTAGGGATTAAGGGGAGATGGAAATGGAAGCAGTAGTTCTTGACCTGGATGGTACTTTATTAAACTCGGATAAAAAGATTAGTGAAAGAAATTTAAAATCAATTGAAAAATTAAACAAGAATCGAATACCAATAATTATTGCGACTGCTCGTCCCCCCAGAACAGTTAGATATTTATTACCCGAAGAAATTCAATCTTCAGCAATAATGGTCTATTATAACGGTGCTATGATTGTTAGTGAGCAATTAAGTATTAACCAGCACTTTACAATAGATTCAATATTATCTTCAGAAATAATTGATCATTTAATTGAGATGGAAAGACATCATTGGTTATCAATAGAAGCTAAAGACAGTTGGTACAGTTATGAAGATCTTGATTATAGTTCAATTATGAAAGTTACAAGTAATCCCCAAAAAATTGATTTAAATGAATTAAGGCAAATAAATCCAACAAAGATTCTAGTATCAAATCTAAGTTCCTTCGAATCACTAAATAAAAAATTCAGTAATAGAACTAACATTGTCAATACTGATTCTAATCAATTAACCCAAATCATGAGATTAAATATTTCTAAAGAATACGCAGTTAAAGTAACAGCAGAAAAACTTGGAATCTCTCTTAATAAAATAGTCGTATTTGGTGACGATTTTAATGACTTGGGGTTATTTAAGCTATGTGGTTATCCCGTTGCAATGGGAAATGCGATAGCAAAACTAAAAGACTTAGCTAAAGAAGTTACTGAAACCAATGATAATGATGGAGTAGCAAAAACTTTGAAAGCCTACTTCAATTAAAAATGCGTTAGTTTAACAAGACACTAGAAAATGATCAAACTTTTTAAAAAACAATATTTACATTAAATACATGTAAACGATGTGAGAACCATTGGTATTCCAATAGTTCTCACATCGAAGTTAAGATAACCGCATTTTGTTGGTAGGACACCAAACAGTAATTTTCATCTATAATGAATATTGTGCTCAAAATTAGCCACATATGGGGAGTTTTGATCTACAAAAAGCGGACAATTGATCCACTTAGTTCATCCTTTTGAGCCATTATATATATAAAATGAGCGATTGGTGGTTTTCCAATGGCTGATTTAGCTTATTTAAATTCCTTATCGTCTAATTCATCTAAGATAATCTCCACAGCAAGCCGAACAAGCTCTTCGTGACCAAGAAGCTTTTATCTTCAAATATGCATATATGGACAGCACAGTCAGTAACCGTTCATCTAGTATCAATAGATATTCCTCAAACACTTTTTTTTCTAGAATCTGGCCTCTTTTGGAAGTCAACGGCATTCGTAAATTTATATATCTCTAAAGGATATAAAATAAACGCCTTCAATATAAGGATATAATCTATATGACAAAGCTGAAGGGTTATGAGGCAAATTTTTCCCTAATGTGTTAAAGATGTTCACTTAGAGGTTTTTTAGTTTTTTGCAACGTTTCTACTGCCTCATTCGACTTTAATATGAAATGGAGGGATAGATATAATGGATTTAGTTAATTTAGTACAAAAAGCAAAGAAAGGTAATGATGAAGCATTTGAACAACTGATTAGTTCTGTTCGACATAAATTGTATCGGACTGCCTATTCATACGTTAGAAATGAACAAGATGCTCTTGATATTTATCAAGAAACCATTTACAAAGCTTATACTTCTCTTAAGATGTTAAAAAAACCAGAGAGTTTTCAAAGTTGGATCATTAAGATTATCATTTTCAAATCTATTGATTTTATTCGAAAAGAATCTCGACATTTTACTACAGATGATGAGGAAATATTTGCTGAGTTAATTTCTAAAGAAAGCATCAATTACATAACGCATTCAATGGATTTATCGGAAGCGTTTAAGTTCTTGGATCCTAAATACAAAACCATTATTTTGTTGAGGTATTATCACGATCTTTCAATCAAGGAAATTTCTAAAATTATGAAATATCCAGAAGGGACGGTAAAATCACATTTAAATAGAGCACAAAAAGAGCTTCGGCCTATTTTAAAGGAGGGTTATTTTTATGAATAAAGAAAAGTTCAATCGTTCCATCGATAACATTGATATATCTATTGAGAAGTTAGTTGCAAGGGAAAAGGCGGCTATGTTCAAAGGGAAAAAAAGAAAAAAATTGGGACAGAAAACGAAGCATTCAATATTGGTTGCATGTGGATTATGTATGACATTAGTTGGTTCTGGGTTTGTTTCAACTGGAATGGCAGAAGCTTTATCGAATATACCGATTATTGGAAGGGCACTTGAGGAATTTGTGTATTCTCAAGAAGACTCTTTAAAGGAATATAAAACGGTCATTGGAGAAACGGTAGAAGATAATGGAATGAGAGTGACGTTGAATGAAGTCATATTAGATGAAGGTCAACTTCTTATTAGTAGCACATTCCACACAGAGTTAATGGATGAAGACTTAGATTATACTTGGTTTTCAGATATAGAAGTTTATATTGATGGTATCAAGTCGAACTTCGCTGGAGGTGGTTTAAGCTCTAATGGAATAACTAATTCAGAGTTAGATTACTTTTGGACTGCTGACTTACAAAATATTAAACTGCAGGATAATCATCAGATTAAAATAGTATTTAATAATTTGGAACGTTTTGATTCAAAAGAAGTGATAGAAGGGGAATGGACTTTTGAATTTACCGCGTCAGGTGAAAATCTTATGGAAAATAGAAAATCAATACCCATTGATAAGTACTTCACATTGGAAGATGGGCAGAAGATAGAGGTGGAAGAGTTAATATTAACTCCAGTTTCAACAGGGGTAAATTACAAAATGGAAAATATTACAACAGACCTTTACTTCAAACTAGAGGACCAAAATGGGGTGGAATTACAAGAATTTTCCTCACTAACTATGGGTTATAATAACTATAATAGGTTTGTAGCATTAGAAAATCATGTGACAAAACTTAAGGTCATTCCATATATCTATTCTTATAATACAGGGGTTGAAACGATTCTCTATGATGATATTTTTGAAATAGATGTGAAATAAAGAACTTATGTTTAAAAACAAAAAATAAATAGTAACAGAGCTTCCACCAAATATAATGGCGATGTTAGAACTCATAATTTCTGCTATAACCCCAATTTTTTATTGGTAAGGGTTCAGTAGAAAGCCAATTCCATTTTAATATATTACGATTAAAATATGAAAAAGAGTATAAACTTAATAATTTTATACCTATACAGGTGACATAATTAGGATAACTTATATTGGTGTCCTTAATGGTTAAACACATTAATGTTGCACAGTGCCTCCAATCATATTGGGGGCATTTTTTTAAATTTTAAAGGGAGTGGAAAAATTGCTATTAAAAAAATGACACAAATTTGTTTGAAAATGTACATACTCATGTAAAAAGTACTAGATGAAGATGTGAAGAAGCATATCTCTAAGGAATTTTATAATGTGCCCTATTATTATTTAGAGAGCTGGTTGCAAACTTTATCTAACGTGTGAAATGTTTGTGCTCATTATGTTCGTTTATATAATAAACATTTGACATTCAAACCCCGTTTGTTTAAATATGTATAAAAAAAGGATCTATGCTCATATATTGAACATAGTATCCTCTTATTAGTTTAGTCTATTTAACCATGGCCCCCTTGAACATTCCAACAACTCTTATCAAAATATTTTTAATACCCTCCAGGAAGGAAATATCTTCTTTGTGAGACAAGATAGGATGAAAAGAAAGTTAGGTGTTCAAAATGACTAAATATGACCGTTCTGCTCATTTAAAAGAAGTCCATAACACCTATCAAAAGGTAGATGAAGCAATTAATAGGCTTATACGAGCTAACGAGAATATTAATTTTAATAGCGTTTCTAGTGAAGCTGGCGTGTCGAAAGCAACAATATACAACAACAAGGATATTCGTGAACGAATTGAAACATTAAGGAAGCAACAAGCACAAGTACCCACAGCTAAACAAGCGAAGCGAGAAATGAATGAAAATAATAAAGACGCGCTCCTTAGAGAACATCGTCTAAATGCTTTGCAAGATTGTGCTAAAGATATGAAGAAATTCAATGAAAGATACATTCCAGTCACTCTACCTTCATTACCATTTAAGAATGCAAAATTTGATATTCTTCTCTCGGCACATTTTTTGTTTATGTATTCGGATAGACTAGATTATCAATTTCACATTGAAACACTAAATGAGTTATTGAGGGTTACGAAAGAGGAAGTTCGTATTTTTTCTTTAGATGATTTAGAAGGAAAAAGATATGAGCATTTAGATAAAATAATAAGTTATCTAAATCACCACGGATATACTGTTGAAGAAGTAAAAGTACCATATGAATTTCAGATAAATGCTAAATCGATGTTGAAAATTATAAAACATACAAAATAACGTTCCCAAATCAATGTTAGGGAACAAAGAAACAATCTTCAACGATCGGGCGCGATTATTAAGTGAAATCGCGCTCCATTTAATTATTTTTGCACTACACATAGATTAAAAATCTTGAAGAAGACTATTATCTTGTCAACAAACTTCGGAAATTTATTGTTTTATAGTACAAGTGTTTATTCTTAATACTGTATAAAGTGGACAGTATTTAATGACCGTAACTACCAATGGAATGATACCAATTAAACCTAAATATTTCATCTTGCCTTCTAACAAGAAAAATAAAGAAAGTAAAATGAATGCGATTATTACTCTTACAATTCTATCAATTGTGCCGACGTTTTGTTTCAACTGCAAACAGCCCCTCTATTTTATTTACATATGTTTAATTCTCCGTTGGTAGATCAATGCAGGTATTAATAAATATAATGCATAAGCAAAGGACATCCATGTGGTAAACGCTATAATCTGGGAATCGTTCAATTTTGGGAAAATCAAAGTGTGATTTGATATAGAAAATGTGTCTAATGATAAACCAATGATCGTTCCAATTACTCCAAATTTAAGTGGTGCATTCATTGTCTTATCGAAGAAAAGATAGATATAAGTAATACCCCACAATAAAAATCCTGTTCCTACTAATAACAACATAATACTTGTTGTAAATTGTTTTGAACCTGGGCTAAAAAGGACATGTTCTCCAAAAAACACAAAAAACATTGTCGCAAAAAACCAAATGAAGACACCCGATAATATTGTGATTAAATATTTTTTCATGGCTAATCTCCCTTGTTAAGTAAATGAGTAAGACCTTTAAATAGTAGTTCAAGTTCTTTAAATGTTTTATCTACTGGAAAATCCTTTTGTACCAATGCTTGTAATGCTATCCCATCAACAATCGCATTAATGAAAATTCCCCAAGCTTCAATTGAAATACCGTTAATTGGTGATATTGACCATACACTTAATAATTTTTTAGTCAATTCATTATTCTCTTTTTGAATTATTTCACCTAATTGCTTCCTCATTTTTTCATTGTTAAAACTCGATACAATTAATGAGAGAAATAGTTTATGAAAGGTAGAATCGTAAGAAGAACGACTTTTTGCGGATTCTACTGCTTCACTAAGCGAATATGGATTACTTTGTTGTGAAATCTCTTTCCACGATTTAGTGCAAATGTCATTTACAATATCTAAATACAATTGCTCCTTCGTTTTAAAATGATAATAGATCGTTCCTTGTGTTACGCCTGCCATTTCTGCAACTGATCTTAAAGTAAATTTTTCTATTCCGTTTTGAATTAAACACTCTTTTGCACTATTAATTAAATCCTCTTTAGTTATTACATTGGGTTTTGCCAATTACTGACCTCCTTATTAGTTATTCGACTAACTAACTTAATTAGATAAATTTTACCTCATAATAACTAAAAATACAATAAATTCTAAATTAAGTATGTTAAACGAAAAATAATAGACAAAGACTGTTTGGCAATGCTATTTGTTATTATGATAATTAATGGTTGTTTTAAATCTATCGGATACAATAAAGAGAAAGTAAGATTAGAAAAGGAGGCTGGACCATGTCAAAAGGACTGATTCACCACATTGAAATCTATGTGTCAGATTTAGATGATTCAATCAATTTTTGGGGTTGGTTTTTAGAGGAATTGGGATATACCACTTTCCAATCATGGGAAAGTGGCCAAAGTTGGAAAATTGGAGATACATATATTGTTTTCGTTCAAGCAGAAAAACGGTTTATGGACATAACATATCACAGGTGTCGAGTAGGTCTTAATCATTTGGCATTCCACGCAGGTTCTCGCCAACAAGTAGATGATATGACAAAAAAGTTAGAAGAGAAGGGTATTAATATTCTTTATCCCGATAAGCATCCCTTTGCAGGAGGGGAGGAGCATTATGCTGTATATTTTGAAGATCCAGATAGAGTTAAAGTTGAGTTGGTAGCACCTTAACCCATAAATGGTTGAGGCCTTTTGTTATATACTTCTAACGACCTCTTTAAGGGGGGGCTTTATACGAAGAACGTTCGTTTCTTATGTTACAAAAGGGGCAGGTTAATTGAGAAAAATGGTACAATAACCTTTGTACTTACCAAAAATATAAAATAATCTATTTTCATTTGGTAAATAATCTATGTTTAATAAAGAACAGATAAACATCTATAGTCTAGGAGAGATGACAATTGATTTTCAATAAACAGATTCAATTATCTTTTTATGATGAACAATACCATGAAGTATTAAGTGATTTTGAACTGCCAGATTCTCAAGCAAAATTTACGGCACTACCAGAGGCTATATTGAATGTCTCCGATGGTCAGTATAGAATAGTTATAGTATCTGAGCAGCGTCCTGTAGGATTCTTTTTATTACATAGTACAAGTAGAGTAAGTGAATATACAATGAACCCGAATGCCATGCTGTTGACTGCATTATCAATAAATTATAAACATCAAGGACAGGGTTACGCAAAGAAAGCTATGATTGAGTTAAAAGACTTCGTATATAGGAACTTTGAAAAGTGTGATGAGATAATCCTAGCCGTTAATCATAAGAACATACCTGCACAAAACTTATATAAGAATGTAGGTTTTGTAGATACTGGTAGAAGAAAAATCGGAAAAATTGGTGAACAATTTATTATGAAGTTAGACCTTAATTCTACTAGTCAATGACTTTCAACTAATGGGGGGCGTTCTTAATATAAGAATGCCTTTTTCTTATGTTACAAAAGGGGCAGGTTAGTAAAGAAAGAAAGTCAAGACGCTATGCCTTGACTTTTTTAATCGATTATTATTAAAAACTTTGATTACAGTGATTAATTAACTTTAAATGTACTAAGTACGTGTTTAAGAAAACTTTTTGATATCGGTGAAACTAACTCTCTCTCATTAAAAATAACTCCTACAACTCTATTATGATTTATAGCTTTTAATTTTATTTGATTTATTTTGGGGTTACCTTCTAACCTAGGTAAAAAAGAGATGCCTAAATTAGCTGACACTAATCCTGCTACTGTATCTATCTCTTCTCCTTCAAAACTAACTTTTGGTTTAAAAGAGAGTTGTTTAAAAATCTTATTGGTAATAGTTCTAAGTCCATACCCGTCTTTTAAGATAATAAAATCCTCGGCATGCAAATCATCTAAATGAATATTATCTTTGAAAGCGAGCCTATGCTGATTGGAAACCGTTAGAAATAATTGATCCTCCCATAAGTCGTAACTAGAGTAGCTTCCCCCTAATTCCTCCCCTGTTATGGTCGTAAAACAGAAGTCAATTTCTCCATTATAAAGTAAATGAATTAAGCTCCTTTTGTTAGCTTGTTTTAGTTTAAAAATTGTTTTTGGGTATTTCTTTTTAAAACTTGCTAATAAAGAAGGGAGTTTATCAATACCAAGTGTATGAAAAAAACCAATGGTTATTTCTCCAAAATCAGGTTGTAGCTGTTCAGATATATTCTTTTTGGCTTGTTGCATTTCTTTTTCGATAACTAATGCATGTTCTTTAAACATCAAACCATACTTATTTAGCTTAATACGTCTATTATCACGTAAAAAAAGAGGTACCCCTAATTCTTCTTCAAGCTTAGAAATCGCTCGGCTTAGTGCAGGTTGTGTGATATTTAGCTCATGCGATGCTTTTGTTATATGCTCGTATTCGGCTACCTTCAAAAAATACTTAATATATTGCCATTCCATTAAATGAATCACCTCATAACAAAAAGTAATGAACTTTATACATATTATACATTAGAAATTATAAGGAGATAGCAATAATATAAGAAGAGGTACATCAAATAATCTTGGAGGTCAAAATGAAAGAAGTTACAAAAATACTAACGGCAATGGGTACAGGGGCATTTGTCATTTACACCAGTCTGTATTGGGTACAGCCGTTAATCATCTTTTTTTCAGAACGTTTTAATCAATCCCCTGCGTCAGCAAGCTTAGTTCTTTCTATGACTACTATCTCCATCGCTCTATCTCTCTATTTTGCTCCACTCATTTCAAATAGAATTGGAAGGAAACAGACGATGGTTTGGGCATTGTTATTAACTTCGTTACTTAATGCTATAAGTTTAGCCATCGATCATTTTTACTGGGTTTTGTTTATAAGGGCTCTTATTGGGATTTGTATTTCAGGTTTTTTAGCCTCAGTTATTACCTATTTAAAGGAAGAAATTGATAAAGGGATATTAGGAAAGGTTGTTGGCATTTACGTTGGGGGAACTGCATTAGGTGGTGTTTTAGCAAGGATTATTAGCAGTTCTTTAATAGAACAAGTCGATTTAAGTTCCCTTGCATTTATTATTGGAGTAATAACTCTAATGGCATCTATCGTGTTTTGGTTAGTCTCCCAAACTCAAAGAACTTCAGTAAGATGAACTATTCACTTAGAGACTTAAGAGTAGGATTTATAAGTTGCTTTTTTGATAAGAAAATACGTAGTATTTATTTGTGTACGTCTTTCACAATCGGTAACTATACAGCTATTTTGAACTATATTTCTTACCCTTTAACTGAACCACCATTTTCAATGAGTCAATCTTTAATAGGCTTCATATATGTTGCTACATTATCTGGAGTGTTTGGTTCCATTATCTTTGGTCGTTTTATCGGACAAATATTTGATATTTCCCTTTATAGAATTGCTTTATTTACTATATTTATAGGTGTCATTTTTACCGTTTCTAATTTTATTTGGCTCGTTATTGTGGGGTTACTTCTTGTTTCTTTTGGGTTATTTGCAAGCAATGCTATCGCAAGTAACTGGATTGCAAATAACTCACCTGAACAATATAAAACGGAAGCTAACTCTTTATATTCCATCTTTTACTATGTTGGGTCAAGTGTTATAGGATGGTTGAGTGGATATTTATTTTCATTTTTAGGATGGACTTTTTTTATGATACTAATAGGTTTTATTTTACTAATTTTAATACTCTTCATAGGAAATGTAAGGGAACATAATATCAATCATAAATTATTGGATGTGAATAGATAATGGTTAGAATTGTTCAACCTAAACCACTCTACCTTAAAGGTAAAAGTAAAGCCGTTTTATTACTACATTCTTTTACTAGCACGAATCGTGATGTAAAAAAATTGAGTCAGTTTCTAAATGAGCATGAGTTTAGTTGCTATGCTCCAATTTATAAAGGACATGGCATGGCACCAGAAGAATTGGCATTTACAGGTATTACCGATTGGTGGGAGAGCGTTGAAGAAGGATACAAATTTTTGAAAAATAAATATTCGGAAGTAGCTGTAATTGGTATATCATTAGGTGGAATTTTCGCTTTAAATGTTGGACAATGCCTTTCAACCTAATGGAATAATAGTAATGTCTGTACCATTTAAAAAGAGTATAGAGTCATTAGAAGATCGGTTTGTGATTTATGCAGAGGCGTATCAAAAGCTAATGAGAGAGCCTGTAGAAAACATTGATAGATTAAAAAAGGCATTTAAGTTATCCCTAATCACTTTTCAAACAAATATAGATTCAACTATGGAACAGTTAGATAAAATCTCAAAGCCTATTTTAATTATGTATGGTGAATTAGATGAAAAGCTTTATAAAGAGAGTGGATTAAGAATGGTAACAAGTTTAAATACAAAAACTGAGCTTAAAGGATATAAAAACTCACATCACTTAATGACATCAGGTAAGGATAGGGATTTGATACAAAAAGACATTCTTAATTTCTTGAATGGTTTAAAATGGTGAAAACAATAGATTCGTAATTCAACGTTAGTTGTTTTAAGTTTATTGAACTAACGGGGGCATTAGTAAAAGAAGAAAGGCTTCCACATATTAGACATATCTAATATGTAGAAGCCTTTAATTTTTCTATCTTTTTTAAAATTAGGTCTTGATAACGTTAAGCCACCCCATTGTTAGCTGATTTCCAACAACGGGAGTAGGGTTAGAGCATTGGGGTTTTGATTTTAAAGTAATTGATATGCTCCGTTCTTCACCAGTTCAAATTCACGATGTGCATACACTTTCTGCACTCTTGTATAGGCCCATTCCTAATATAAATATGAGTACAATTAAGTTGAAAAAGAGTGATTTTTTGGGTAAGTTCTTCGATTCTAGTTTCAAGTACTTTAATTTCATTTTTAATTGCCTGTACATCCTTCAAAAGCATCACCATCCTAGTTATAAATCTGACTACCGTTGTTACGAAACTCTTTGGCTTTTTCCTGCAGTCCTTTGTCAATAACATTTTCAAAGCTTTGATCCTGATTTTTGGCGAGAGTACGAATATCATGAGAGATACGCATACTACAGAATTTCGGCCCACACATAGAGCAGAAATGGGCGGTTTTCGCTCCTTCTGCAGGTAAAGTTTCATCATGGTATTCGAGGGCACGCTCCGGGTCTAGTGAAAGATTAAACTGATCTCGCCAGCGAAATTCAAATCTTGCTTTTGAAAGGGCATCATCTCGTTTTTGAGCACTGGGATGACCTTTGGCAAGATCGGCGGCATGTGCGGCAATTTTGTAGGAGATTACACCCGTTCGAACGTCTTCTTTGTTTGGTAAACCGAGATGTTCTTTAGGCGTAACATAGCATAGCATGGCTGTTCCAAACCAACCTATCATCGCCGCACCGATGGCTGAAGTAATGTGATCGTATCCTGGTGCAATATCGGTAGTCAGTGGTCCAAGAGTATAAAAGGGAGCCTCATCACAGACCTCCATTTGCTTATCGACATTTTCTTTAATCATGTGCATAGGGACATGTCCTGGCCCTTCAACCATAACTTGGACATCATGCTTCCAAGCTAGCTTCGTTAGCTCGCCTAGTGTTTCTAGCTCTGCGAATTGTGCTTCATCATTTGCATCCTTGATAGAGCCAGGCCGAAGACCATCACCAAGAGAAAAGCAAATATCATAAGTTTTCATAATTTCGCAAATTTCTTCGAAGTGAGTATAGAGAAAATTTTCTGTATGATGAGCAAGGCACCACTGAGCCATGATGGAACCACCACGTGAGACAATTCCTGTTTGTCGTTTGGCCGTTAATGGGATATAACGCAAAAGTACACCTGCGTGAATGGTAAAGTAATCGACACCTTGTTCGGCCTGTTCAATTAACGTATCACGATAGACGTCCCAATTCAGCTCCTCAGCAACTCCATTGACTTTTTCTAAAGCTTGATAGATAGGAACAGTTCCCACTGGCACAGGGGAATTTCGGATAATCCATTCGCGAGTTGTATGAATATCCTTTCCTGTGGAAAGATCCATGATGTTATCTGCTCCCCAACGTGTAGCCCATGTCATCTTTTCCACCTCTTTTTCAATGGAAGAAGAGACGGCTGAATTGCCAATATTAGCATTGATTTTTACATGAAAATTACGCCCGATAATCATAGGCTCACTTTCGGGGTGATTAATATTAGCAGGAATAATCGCACGCCCCTCAGCAACTTCCTGACGAACAAAATCGGGATCCATCCCTTCACGAATAGCGATAAATTCCATCTCGGGAGTGATGATTCCTTTTCTTGCATAGTGAAGTTGCGTTACATTTCTATGCTTTTTTGCACGGAGCGGTTTTAAATTTAGCTGAGGAAAAGCTATAACATTAGATTTAGAAGAACTTGTTCGGTAGCCATTATCCTCGGGTTTAATAGTACGACCCGCATATTCCTCTACATCTCCTCGTTCGATAATCCAATTAAATCGTAGTCGAGGAAGTCCTTTTTGAATATCAATCGTTGCATTTTTATCCGTATATAAACCACTTGAATCATAGACACGCAGTGGAGGATTGGTCTCTTCCCCAAAAGCACCTGTTGTTGAGCTTTGTTCAATCTCCCTCATCGGTACTAAGAGATCCGAGCGACTTCCCTCCACATACACTTTTGTACTCCCAGAAAAACTTGACATCCATTCAACATTCACATCTTTCATAGAATATCTCTCCTTTTTTAATGTAATAAAAAGGACACATCTATCCCATTTTTAGCATGAAAAAGCCGAGTCTTTTAAAAGACCCGGCTAAGCTAGTATACATAAATAGACGGCATTTTTATGCCATCCCATTTTTGCAGACGCTAACTTCCCCACGCTGGTATGAGCCAGATCAGGTCCTGAGGGTTAAGAAACGTCATCGTGTTTCTCTCTCAGCCCAACTCAATGGACACCCCTAGTTTATTACTATTTAATTCATACATAGACTAGTTTAAACAATATCATGAAACTTGTAAAGAAGTTCCCCAAAAAACGGTCTCTTATAAGGAATTGAATAAAATGAGGAAATCGAAGTGGGGAAGATTCAAAAAAGGAAAAATTAGACAGTCTGTAGAATGGTTAATTTAAATATATAAGGAAGGTGAAAATAATTGAAATTAGCTGTTATTTATGATATTCATGGAAATTACCATGCTTTAGACGCGGTTTTTCGTGAGATCGAAAAAGAGAATATAGATAAAGTAATTGTAGGAGGCGACCTAGCGTGGGGTCCCCAGCCGAGGAAGGTCATAGATACACTCTTTATAAGGAAGGAAGATTTTATTTTTATAATGGGTAACAGTGATAGAGAGATATTCGAACAATATAGAAGTCAAAATAATTTAGGTGGTATGGTTGGCGAATTAAACCAATGGTGTATAGAACAACTTACGAAAGAGCAAATAGAATGGATGGGTACTTTTAAGTTTTCTCATGTAGAAGAAGGAGTACTTTTTATACATGGTTCGCCTAGAGAAGATATAGAGGCGATTCGGATTGATACCCCAGAAGAAGACGTTTATGAGATGGTTAAAGAAACAGAACAATCAACTATTATCTATGGTCACACTCACATTCAATTCAAGAGGAATATTTATTCAAAGAAAGTAATTAACGCTGGAAGTGTTGGACTTCAAAGCAGGGCTAAGGGGGCTTGTTGAATAGTATTAGATTTATGGATTCCTCCAATATAAGATTTAGCTAAATAGGATCTTATGGGAGGTACTATATGAGTATTGATTTTCATAGAAAAAGAATAAGAATAGCTACAAGCGTCTACTTGTTCATTCTGTCGAAAAGATAAAGAAGAAGTAGGAGAGTTAGCTTTAGGGCCAGGAGTTTCTATATGTGGCCATTGTTTAGAATTTGGTGCAGAAGTAATTAAATCTAATTCATTAAAATAGCTTGCTTATAAAAATTATGAAGGTGAAAATCCTTATTTTGGGTATTTATAAAAGGAGTTATTCAGTTATTGATTTTAAGGGCACTATTCGAAGTAAAGAATAAGTTATGACTTTCAACTAGTAAGTGAAGCAACCACCATATTTACCTTTTTTATAAATATGCGTTTGGAATGAATTTATAAGATTTTTATGTTTCTGTATGAGAGTCAATCAACCGGATCAAAAGGGTGGTAAAAGGGTTTGAGATAGATAATTTTGTTTGTGGCATAGAAATAGGGTATGCTCAGCATCAGACTTCCAGTGTGTTTTTGTTGATTACTCTCGTCCTGGTACTGGGAAATGGTGCTCAATGAAGGCATGTGGTAATAGAGCGAAGAATAAAGCTTTTAAGGAAAGAAACAAGAAATAAACATATTAATTGGAGCCATTTAGTATTTTTTCTAGGGTTTACTTGAAAAAAAGCCGAGTTCCTCCTAATCGAAGGAGTCGGCTTTTCTTGTATTTATTTAGTTTTATTATTGTATTTGAATGTATATTCTTTATTGTCCATTCAATCATCTGTTTCTGTACTAGAAAATGTTCGTTATAAATGGTTAGTAGCGCTTTTTTATTCGTTGCTTGTTTGATTTTAATAACTAAAAGGGGTTTAGTGTGAAAGGCCCTTTATGCTAAGTTCCGTATCATATTAAATGCTTTTTTGGGCGTAAACATATATTCAGCCAGATTGAATAAATCTTCTTCAGCGATGATTAAAACTTTAGAGAACTTTTTGAAGAAATCTTTATAACGAATAGAATAGTCGCTATCCATATTTAGTTCGTTATAAATGGTTTCTGTACAGATTTAGCACCCTCAACGATTCGTAAAGGGCTTAATCACCTTGTCGATTTACGAATGGTCTACCAGGATGACCGTAAGCGTAATCGCCGTTATTTTCACTATAATTGATATGAGCGATGAATGGATAGTAAGAACACAACCTTTACTGTTAGAGAGGTGGTGTTCTTTATCTATGTTTGTATATCAAGGGTTTGAGAGGCGTCCGAACAGAGAACGTATGGTGTTCTCATGCGTTTAGAAAGTCCATAAAAAGGATTGGTATTGGTTTAAAAAGGGAATTTAGATACTTGTGAATGGGTCTCGGTCATGTGAGAATAATAGATAAGTAAAAATAGATGGTTCTTGAGGTTAGTGGCAATCCCTTCAGGAAGGAGGGATGTCATATGTCTGAATTTGAAGCACTTGAATTAATGATTACCGTTGCAACCAATGCTGTTATGTACACCATTGCACTCGTGACGCTAGTGATTGCCATTGTGCTTCTGATTAAAGACAAATATCCCTAGAGCTCACAATTCGTAAGGTTATTGTTGTCTTTGGAGATCTGCCCCTAACGTCATAAGGAAAAGAGCTTTCCTTGTTATAGGATAGCCAAATTAGTAGTCTTTCTTTTTTAATCCAATCATTTAACGGTTGCATTTCAAACTCTTCTTCAATAATCATGCCTGATTGAAATATGAGTTCACCTGACTCTTTCTTGTTGAGTTCTTTAAGTGTTTAAGGTAGCCAGACTTTTTTTCTCTCATCATAAGTAGGTCAACTATTTTACTGTTTATTCTGACTTCAGATTAGTTGGTATAATGGAAATATGACTAAATAAATTATGAGCATTAATATACCTTAGTTAGGAGTTGAGTGTGTGATGATTAAAAGTAAATATGAGCTTGTTAGTGATGAACAGTTGAAAAAGTATGCAGAGCTTGCTGTAGTGGCGGGTGTAAATGTGCAAAATAATCAATTAGTCATTATTCATAGTGACATAGAAAATGTTACATTTGCACGTCTAATCCAAATAGCAGCCTATGATACGGGTGCTTCAAATGTGGTTATTGATTGGACCGATGAACAGTCTACCAAAGAATTTTTTTTACATGCAGCAGATGATGCCATCGATCACTTTCCTGACTGGCAGGCTGCCCGCTTTAGGGAGTGGGATAATGCGGGTGCTGCTTACATCCGTATAATTTCTGAAAACGTAAATGTCTTTAAGGGGGTTTCTGAAAAACGAATAAATCGCTTCCAGAAGACCTCACGCAGCAAGTTGAAGGATCATTACGCAAAGATTAGATCCCATGAGGTACGCTGGTGTATTCTAGCTGTCCCGTGCTTTACCTGGGCATCTAAAGTATTTCCTTACTTAAGTAAAGAGGAAGCTATGCAATCATTATGGCAATTAATATTAAAAGGGGCTCGGGCAGATGGGGGAAATCCTATAGAAGATTGGGAAAGTCATGACAGAGCCTTCATGTCTCGGAAAAGATTCCTTAATGATAGCCAGTTTGAAGCCCTGCATTTTACGAATAGCCAAGGAACGGATTTATTAGTCGGTATGCCTAAAAATCACCTCTATATCGGTGGGGGTGTTAAAGATAAAAAGGGAGTACAGTTCTTTCCGAACATTCCCACGGAAGAAATATTTTCTGCCCCCCATAAAAATAAGGTAAAGGGCAAATTAGTAGCCACTAAACCGCTTATCTATGGGGGAAGTGTCATCGATAATTTTTACCTAAGCTTCAAAGATGGACGGATTATTGACTACTATGCTGCCACTGGGCAAAAAGCGTTACAAAGTCTCATCGAAACAGATGAAGGTTCATATTATCTAGGTGAAATTGCCTTGGTTCCTAACAACTCTCCTCTTTCTAAGACAGATACTCTCTTTTACAACACCTTGTTTGATGAAAATACGGCATGCCATATTGGAATCGGAAATGCTTCTCCTTCTAACCTTCAAAATGGCAACAACCTATCGGAAGAAGAATTGAAGGAAGCAGGCCTAAATACGTCACTCCTGTTAGTCAATGTGACATTTGGTACCGACGATATGAAAGTAGTAGGAATTAAAGAAGACGGAACTAACGTATTACTGATGCAAGGCGGGGACTTCCAATTCTAGTTTAATAAATGAAGCTGCTGAAGGAGTCAGGGTGGGTCTGTTAGAAGGATTTCATTAGCTTTATGAGGAAGTAGTTTTTTAATACATTTAAATTAGAGTTTATAGGAGTATAGCCAACATTTTGTCATAAAACCCACGTTAAGACAATAAATGAAAAAATATAAGCTGATATCACCAATGCTAAGGAGATATCAGCATAATTTTTATATCGTTAAAGGTCTTAATTCATTTGATTTGGGTACTTTTTTGGAATCAAATGATTATTCTCCAAGTATAATTATATGTGCCCAATCCAATGGGGAAATGTGAGGTAATAACTCCTCTTTTAATAAGCCCTTTTCTTTTAATATCTTTGTAGCCTCTGTGAGAAAAACGGTATTCCAAACTGTAAAAGCAAAATACTCTAATTAGAACAATCCTTGATTATAAATCGTTCTTTAATAACAATAACTTTAGTTTAGGTATAAAAGTAATACTGTCCGTTAGCACAAATGAAACGTGCTGATTTAATTAAAGCGGCGTCACCTGTGGCTAAAGATTGGTATTAAGTTTCATTTTTTCATTACTTATTCCTGATTTTAATGTCCAAAAGGGAAGTTTAATTTAATGGTGACGTCCCTTTACTGTGTCAAGGACCAGCAAGCGGATCGTCGTAGGAAAAAAAGCAATTCAATTCGATGTGACCATTTTTTTACATAGTATTAATAATTCAATGAAAATAAAAACGTAGGATTAGTTACTTAATTTCATTGAAATATTGTTTTGCCCACTTACACCATTCCAAGTACATTTCAGAATATCTTATTCCATATTCAACTGTTAGCATAGTGCCTACATCTTGTCCCTCTTGACTGCTAAAGTGTTCTTTCCAATCTTTTGTCATACTTAAGATTTTTTCTTCTCTCTCTATAACTTCATCTAACAATTTATTAATTTCATTAACCGTTAAAATAGGGAAAATAGTCGCTTTAATTAAAAATTCATCCTTAATTTTAGTTGTTTTTAAAGGTTCTTCAATTGCCCAGCGTATTAAGTCCTTCTTTCCTGAATCTGTAAGAGAGTATACTTTTTTATTTGGTGAGGTTCCTTGAATAACTAATTCGTGTTCTATTAAGTTATCGTTTTCCATTTTATGCAATTCTGTATATATTTGGCTATGAGTAGAATTCCAAAAATAAATCATCTGTTGCTTAAATATTCTCACCACATCATATCCTGTTATTGGTTTTTTAGAAATTATCCCTAACAAAGCATAACGTAAGCTCATATAACATCAATTCCTTAATATTTGTCTATATTAAGAAATTATAGCATATACCTTGACCAAAGTTTTATCATTGTTTAGTATATCTATAGTTTCATATGTCTAAATAGACATAAGAGAAGGTGGTGTTATATTGATTTCCTATACTTAGTTCATAGCCGAACCTGAATTGTATTTAGTGTTCGAACATTAATTTGCTGGTCTTTATTACTGTAATTCGACTTTTTTCTATCTATAGACTTGATGTTGAGCTCTCAAATCGACATAGTATTTAACAGGCTTGTCCTTTTACGTTTTTATAGTCAAGTTGTCTGTTAATGGGGTTAACTGAGATACTCATAAAATGGAAATTTAAGAAAGGGGTATTATTGTTAATTTTAATTAGTGGACAATCTATACCTCTCCACATAATTGAATTTAGAATAATTGGTTTTAATGATGAAGAAACTTATCAATAAAAAAATGTTATTAATCTTGTTTATCGCTTTAGGTATAATTATAATATTGAGCTTATCACTATTCTATATATGGACTCAAAATACATATAGTGCGCTAGATATTCAAGAACTCGTAATAGAAGAAGAAAAGAAATTAGAAAACGGATGGTATTTCTATACATCTGAAAAGGCTGATAAAGGTATCATTCTTTACCCTGGTGCAAAAGTTGAACCTGAAGCATATGGCTATTTAGCTCAAGAGTTATCAAAGCAAAATATTACAGTAGCTATACCTTCAGTTAGATTAAATTTACCAATTCTCGATGTTTCTAAAGCAAATGAAGTAATAGAAAATGGTGATCACATAGAATGGTATATTGCTGGTCATTCAATGGGAGGAGCTGCAGCAGCAATGTATGCAGACCGAAATTTAGACAGAGTAAACGGGCTTATATTACTTGGTGCATATGCAGCAAGCAATGATTTTTTAAGTGAATCCAACTTACCTGTTCTATCCATAAGTGGGGAACTGGATGGACTAAGTACTCCTGAAAAAATTAAAGAATACAGCTCTAACTTACCACAAACAGCTTATTTCCTTGAAATTCCAGGTGGTAACCACGCTTATTTTGGCGTATATGGTAGTCAATCTGGTGATAATGAAGCTCAAATAACGGTTGATGAACAGCAGGCAATGATCATTGATTCAATTGTTAATTGGTTGGAAAGTGATCATGTCACTAGGACGCATGAGCAAGGGGTTCATTGAATCCTGTCCAATTTATAACTTCAATACAATAACTAATGAATGATTCGAATAGAGCATTACCTGAACAATTTACCACTATTTATGGATTCACAGATATCATTTTGGATGGAGAAAATTAAAGCAAATGTAGCTCAAATTAATGAGTACAAGATACGGCTGAAGAAAATTTCTTTGAACTTTCGGAACACATCGTCGAAGATGTCGGGTATGGAAGAAAACAAAACTACCAAAAAATCATCAACCGTGGTCACAAACCTTTAATTACTAATTCTACCTACCGAAAAGAACAGAAGAAAGGTAGATGTATAGCTAGTTTTTGGAAACCTGAAGGCTAATTTACGTTTCACTGGTTTTTTCGGTGAGCTAGGCATTGCTCTCGTGGCGGTGAACTTAAGAAAGTTTACCTCTACACGTCACCAACTACGTCCATTCCACCTAAAATGAAGCATAAAAACGAGTCGCCTGAACAACGTTCTGTTCACTCGACTCGTTTTTTGTATTTAAAGAGGGTTATGTCCAGTCTTCATTTCAGTGTAGCCATTTTGCTCATTTCTTTATTAGTTTTACGATTGGCTATTTAAATACTCGTTGTACGTCTGTTGTTGATCGTTAAGACCTTCCTTGGTTAATTCAATAATTCGATTCGCGACCGTTTCGTTAAACTGATGGTCATGTGAACTGAAGATTAAAGAGCCTTTGAAGTTAATTAGGCCATTATTCACTGCTGTAATGGATTCAAGGTCTAAATGGTTCGTTGGTTCATCGAGTAAAAGTACGTTAGCACCGCTAAGCATCATTTTTGATAACATACAGCGAACTTTTTCTCCACCAGATAAAACAGAAGCTTTCTTTTTCACTTCTTCACCAGAGAATAACATACGTCCTAAAAATCCACGTAAAAATGTATCACTATCATCTTGTGGTGAATACTGACGTAACCAATCAACAAGATTTAGATCGCAGCCTTCAAAATAAGGTGTGTTGTCTTTAGGAAAGTAAGCTTGAGACGTTGTAATCCCCCACTTGTAAGTTCCTTCATCTGGCTCTAACTCTCCAGCTAAAATCTTAAATAAAGTAGATTTGGCCATTTCATTGTCCCCAATTAAGGCAATTTTATCATCTTTGTTCATGACAAAACTAACATTATTTAATACTTTGACACCATCAATCGTTTTTGAAAGATTCTCCACCCGTAATAAGTCATTACCAATTTCGCGTTCTGGTGTAAAGTGAACATATGGATATTTTCTTGATGATGGTTTAATATCATCTAATTCGATTTTATCAAGCAATTTCTTACGTGATGTTGCTTGCTTTGACTTAGAGGCATTGGCACTAAATCGTGCGATAAAGTTTTGGAGTTCTTTAATTTTTTCCTCTTTCTTTTTATTCGCATCTGCGGCCATTCTAGATGCTAATTGGCTTGATTCATACCAAAAGTCATAGTTACCTACATAAATTTGAATCTTACCGAAGTCTAAGTCGGCAATATGAGTACAAACCTTGTTCAAGAAGTGACGGTCATGAGAAACAACAATGACTGTGTTTTCAAAGTTAATTAAAAACTCTTCAAGCCATTGAATTGCCTGTAAGTCTAAGTGGTTTGTTGGCTCATCTAGTAAAAGAACATCTGGTTCACCGAATAAAGTTTGAGCAAGTAAAACTTTGACTTTCTCAGCACCTGTTAATTCACTCATTTTCTTCATGTGTAATTCCTCTGAAATACCGAGTCCTTTAAGAAGAATAGCAGCTTCCGATTCTGCTTCCCAACCATTTAGTTCAGCAAATTCGCCTTCAAGCTCTGCCGCTTTAATACCATCCTCATCAGAAAAATCTTCTTTCATATAAATAGCGTCTTTTTCCTGCATAACTTGATAAAGGCGAACATGGCCCATGATAACCGTATTTAATACTTCAAACTCTTCATATTCAAAATGATTTTGTTTTAAAACAGCTAATCGTTGACCAGGCTTGAGCGAAACATCACCTTGTTGAGGTTCAATTTCTCCAGATAAAATCTTTAAAAATGTAGACTTTCCAGCCCCATTTGCACCAATTAAACCATAACAGTTACCAGGTGTAAATTTAATATTCACTTCTTCAAATAATTTTCGGTCACCGTATTGTAGACCGACATTTGTTACAGTAATCATGAATGTATATGTCCTCCAATATATGAACTTAATCAATCGTATTCTATCATTGATTATACGTTATTAAGGCTATTATTCAAAGAAATTTCCTCAAATCTGTTATAAATTCATTCTACTAGGGTACATAATGTTTATGATTATTAAGAAAAGGTGTGATAATGAATGTGGAAAACTAGAAATTTTGTACTCATGATGATGCTTTGTTTTATGCTAGTTGGGTGTGGTTCCAATGATGAAGGTGATCAAGCAACAGAAGATAATAATATGAATGATGAGACTAGCGAGGATGTGCAAAATAGTAGCGATGAATTAGAAATTCTTGGTGGAAATTTACAAGCGCCATGGGCCATTGCTGAAAATAATGGTGTTTTTTATATAACGGAAAGAGATGGGAGCGTCACGGTTATTGATGATGGCGAAGAACAAAGATATGATGTCCAGCTCGAAGATGAGTTATATACGGAAGGTGAAGCAGGGTTATTAGGGCTAGCTTTAGATCCTCAATTTGAAGATAATCAGCAAGCATATATGTATTATACATATGCAGTAGGTGATGATATTTTTAATAAGGTTGTTGTAAGTACCTATCAAGATGATGAGCAGGTTTGGGTAGAAGAGGAGACACTCTTGGATGAAATACCTGGTCTCATGATTCATAATGGCGGAAGAATAAAAATAGGTCCCGATGATCACCTCTATGTAACAACAGGGGATGCTGATTCTTTATACGGTCAAAGTGGTGAGACCGATGGGGCGATTATTGCTCAAGACCTTGATAGCCTAGCAGGGAAAATATTGAGACTAGAACTCGACGGGTCAATACCTGAGGACAATCCATTTAACGATTCATATGTTTATAGCTATGGTCATCGTAACCCCCAAGGTATAACTTGGACGGAGGATGGCGACATGTATAGTTCCGAGCACGGTCCAACGGCACATGATGAAATTAATGCCATTGAAGCAGGTGCAAACTATGGTTGGCCGCTGATTAAGGGTGATGAAGAGGAGGATGGTATGCAATTACCTGTTATTCACTCAGGGGATGATACGTGGGCCCCTTCTGGTATTGCCAGTTATCAAAATGACTTGTTTTTTGCTGGCCTAAGAGGTGAGGGTGTTTATTACTATGATATCGAGACCGAAGATTTGCAACAAGTCGTAACTGATTATGGTAGGGTTCGAGATGTTTATGTGCTAGAAGATTCTTTAATCTTTCTTACCAATAATACGGATGGTAGAGGTAATCCAAGTGACAATGATGACCAATTAATTAAAATTCCTCTTCAGCATTTGACTAATGAAGCTCAATGATATCTATGGTAAAGTAGACTTATTCTCAGTAATAGGTCTACTTTTATTATTAAATGTAGAAAGGGTGGTGTTATGGTTAATAAGAAAACGATGGAAGATGCTTTAAAAGCCTTAAACCAATACTACGGTTATGATACTTTCCGTGGTGGACAAGCTAAAGTTATTGAGCTTGTACTGAATCGCCAAGATGTTTTGACGATTATGCCAACAGGAAGTGGAAAATCAGTTTGTTATCAAATACCTGCTTTGCTGGCTGATGGGATAACCGTTGTTATTTCACCATTAATTTCCTTAATGAAAGACCAAGTTGATTCGTTAACACAGACTGGTATCCAAGGAACATATTTAAATAGTACGTTATCAAGAAAAGAAGAGATGGATAGATTAAATAAGTTAGAGAAAGGTGAATTTAAACTTGTTTATGTAGCCCCTGAGCGATTAAGGCATCCTGATTTTATGCGTGTCATACAATCGCAAACACTTTCAATCGTTGCGATCGATGAAGCCCACTGTCTTTCTGAATGGGGTCATGATTTTAGGCCAAGTTATCGAGAGATTCCGGCCTGGCTCGATATGATTGACCAAAAACCCACGATTTTAGCCCTTACCGCTACGGCAACTGACCAAGTTGCTGCTGATTTATCCGAGCATTTATTCATCCCTACTGAAAACATTATTTCAACTGGATATAAGCGCGAAAATCTTTCCTTAGGTGTATTGAAAGGTGTAGATAGACGGTCGTTTATTCAACAATATCTACTACAGCAGAAAAATCAATCAGGTATTATATATGCAACCACTCGTAAAGAAGTCGAAGGTTTATATGAATACTTACATAAACAAGGCCATGCTGTTGCCTATTATCATGGTGGGTTAAGCGAAGGCGAACGTAGTGCACAGCAGGAAGCTTTTATTTATGATCATAAGCCGCTCATGATAGCGACCAATGCTTTTGGGATGGGGGTAGATAAGTCTAATGTCCGTTTTATCATCCACTACCAAATTCCTCGGACCATTGAGGCCTATTATCAAGAAGCAGGTAGGGCAGGAAGAGATGGAGAGAAAAGTGAGTGTTTACTTTTGTTTTCCGCTCAAGATATCCGCACGCAACAGTTCCTAATTGAACAATCTGAGGCTTCTGAAGTTCGTAAGCGCCAAGAATATGAAAACCTCCAAAAAATGATTTCGTATTGTCATACACAAAAATGCTTACAAAACTATATATTGGAATATTTTGGTGAACATGCGAGCGAGCCATGTAATCGTTGTAGTCATTGTTTAAATGAATATGATGTCATCGACCGCACAGTGGATGCTCAGAAGGTATTTTCATGCGTTAAACGTGTGCGTGAACGTTTCGGGAAAACAGTTATTGCCCAAGTTCTCGTTGGCTCATCTAATCAAAAGCTGAAGCAGCTAGGACTTGACCGATTACCTACCTATGGAATTATGAAGCATTTAACAGCGAAAGATGTGTCTGCATTTATTGACTTTTTAAGTGCAGAGCAATATCTCACGCCTACGAATTCGGGATTTCCAACCTTACAATTAACAAATGAAGCTTTATTAGTTTTAAAAGGTGAGAAGCAAGTATTGCAACAGCAAGTAAAAGTTCAAGAAACGTTTAATACGGACGATGAAGTGTTTGAACAGTTAAGAACACGAAGGAAATCAATTGCAGATGAAGAAGGAATTGCTCCTTATCTTGTATTCTCTGATAAAACATTAAAACATATGAGCCACGCTATTCCAATGAACTTTGATGAGATGGCTCAAATACATGGGGTAGGTTCATTAAAATTAGAGCGATACGGTGAACAATTTTTAGAAGTATTACAACCATACAAGGATCGAGCGAAGAAACACCCTTTTGAGCAAGGTGTGAAGGTAACACACCAAGCTGGCTCTTCAAGGAAGTATACGTATCAGGATACAGTAAATGCTTTTAAGGAAGGAAAAAACATTTCTGAGATTGCAAAGGCTCAGAATTTAAGAGAGCAAACCATTCAAACCCATTTAATCAAAGCTCTACGTCATGGGGAGATAGACTCTTTAGTCGAGTATGTCGATGATTGGAAAGTGGGTGAAATCGAGCGTGTTGTCGATGAAATCGGAGATGAAAGACTGAAGCCGATTAAGGAACAGCTTGATGAGCAAATTAGTTATCAGGATATCCGTTTTGTTTTAGGAAAGTAGAAAAAGAGTAAAGCGTTAACAATTTATTCATTTAAATGGTATCAGATAGAAAAAAAGCCCTATCAATCATGGATCTAACTATGTTATGATGAAAAAAATAAGGATTTTTTACACGTAATTAAATTAGAAAAAATAGGAAAAAATAATTAGAATGAAAAAAGAACCATTTTTAAATGGAGAGTTAAGGGAGATATTTGCATGACAATTCGTATTGTAACTGATTCTACTTGTGACCTGCCACAGGAGTGGATTGAACAATATCAAATTGAAGTTGTTCCATTGTCAATCACAATTGAAGGACAAACTTATCTTGATGGCGTTGATATTACTAAAGCAGAGTTTTTAGAAAAGTTAAAGACCTCAAAAGAATTACCAAAAAGTTCTCAACCAGCTATCGGTGTATTTCAAGAAGTATATACACGCTTAGCGAAAGAGAATAACAATGATCCAATCATCTCCATTCACTTAACAGAAGGAATGAGTGGAACATATCAAACCGCAAAGCTAGCAGCTACAATGGTAGATGCTAATGTAACGGTGATCAATTCATCCTTTATTTCACATGCTTTAGGTTTTCAAGTTACTGAGGCGGCTAAATGGGCTCAGGACGGTAAATCAGTGGAAGAGATTTTATCGCATCTAGAAGAAATCAGAAACAATACATCGCTGTATATCATGGTAGACACGTTAGAATATTTAGCAAAAGGCGGACGTATCGGTCGAGGTAAAGCACTATTGGGCTCATTACTTAAGATTAAACCGATTGCCTCTTTATCTGATGGGGTATATACACCCGTTGAAAAAGTTAGAACTCATTTACAAATGATTAAACTTCTGACAAAAAAGCTTGAGGAAGAAACCGTAGCAAAAGGAAAAGAACTCAAGGCAGTTGCAATTGCTCAAATTGAAGCAGAAGCATTAGCAAATAAATTAAAAGACTCCATAGAGAAAATCTCGTCATTTTCAACAAATGTTTTGATTACAGAAACGTCACCTATTATTAGCACGCACACAGGACCAGGAGCAATTGCTCTTATGTACTATGCGAAATAAATAAAAAAGTAAACACCTCACCATCAATCAACGAAGCCGTATCGGCTCCTTTGATTGATGGTTTTTTTATTATAGCGAAGAGTATTGAAGAAAAGCTCGACATAGGCAAAGGAGCCAGAAATCTGACCGTTGATGTGGAACAAAACAAGGATAAGCAGCAATGAAGTCGAAAAAGAGGTACCAATGTGGTGAAAAAGAAAATACGTGGCAATGAAGTTAGAAAAAGAACAGTCAAAGCGACGTAAGTGAAAAAATACCGAATTTACCGCCATTAACCACAGTAATTTATTCGACTGTTTTAGCTTGTGCTTTCACACATGTTCAATCAAGTTACTTTTTAACTGGTGGCTTTTCATTCACTTTGAAGTTAGGTTTCCTAATGGGAACTATATTCTCAATTTGGTATTGATTCTTGTTCTTTTTATATAATTTTTTGTGTGAGTAGTGTTCTAATCAACGATAAGCACGAACCCTAGCGGAGGGAATGGGGGAAGCTCCTGTAGGAGGAGAGGGCTGGAAGAGAACCAGCGTTAGCAAGTTAGCTCAGCGCCCGCCTTCGGAAAGTGTGCCCCCATTCCCGGAGCGATTTTCGAAGAAGAACACAACGCCTTTAAGGTAACTTTCATACGGAACCTATCCATTATATATCTAAATAGGCATGTTAGTTTTGCAACCAATTCTACATTTACAACGTCATATATAGAGAAACAAACAAAACCACAAATGGTAAAATCAGGTTTCAGGTCAGTGCTGGAAAGGTATGGAAAGATAAGAGCATGAGTCAAAATAATAATAGAAAGGAAGATTTACATGTGGTTAAAGTTGATGGGTATCATAATTTTAGTGTTAGCCTTAGTGGCATGCAATACAAGTGGAACGACCGATGACGATCAAGAAATGATAACACCTCCAATTGAGGAACAGGACCCTGACGAAATGGAAGAGCCAAATGAAACGGAAGAACCGGTGAACGAAGAGGGCAACGGAACGGAAGAGGGAACCGAGGATCAGGAAGATTCAGTGACAGATAATGGTTCCGATGAGCAGACTAAACCAGGTAGTGAGTTTGAAAGTGAATTAGGTTATACGATTTTTGTCGTTGATGGATATGAATTTACAGCTGAAGAGCCACGTACTGATCAAGTATTTTTAGAAGATGACGGTTCCAATCTTTTACGAATCTTTACCCCGGGACGAGAAACTACAAGTGAAGTGGCTGAAGAGAATTTACTAGAACATGCTGAAGGTGAAATAATTGAATATCCCGTTGAAATTGATGGAATTGACTATGCATATGAAGAGCACTTTCAATCCGGGCAAGAAGAAGCATACCGATATCATATTGGAAAAACGTTTGATGACCAAACAGTTACCTTCACCATTATATTACCGGTAGGGGAAGACATGGAAGAGAAGAAAGACGATTTCTTCGCCATGATCGATTCAATCTCATTTGATTAAAAAACCAATATTAAAAAAACAACCATTCTGAGTAATATAAACCAGCCACCAACAATGTTTTTTGTGGGTGGCTGCTTGTTTAGAAAAAGATTGCTCTTGGTTCCGAAAAACAAAACACACACGACGAAGCCAAGTTCAATTCACCACCGCCAAACATGAAAATTTGGTTTTGCTCTTTAACTGGTGTCATCTTGTTTAATTTGGTTTAGTTTCTTTGTTTGATGGCTTTTCATTCATAAACGGTTTTGAGGATTCTCACACTATGCCGTAGCCCCGCCACTTTTTAGGAAAGAGCTCGCAAGAGCTGTCCTAAAAAGATTCAGCGCACCGCACAACCAGCCACCCTTCACACATGTAACTTTCATATAAAAAGTGCCATTGAAGCCATTTCACCTCAATGACACTTTTTTAATTTGGATAACATAATATTGAACCAGACTTATCTTCAAAATCTAACTCAATATGAAATTCATGTTTCTTATAAAAATGGGTGAGTCTATCTAAATGTGACCAATCGCGACTTGCAATATCCCCTTTAATTAGTTGGATATTTTGGTCAGAAGCATAATCTTTTAAATAGGTCATACAAACACTTCCAAAGCCTCGGTTTGCTTCCCCTTTAATATCTCCAATATGAATCGTAAAATCATTTTCATATTGAGCTTGAATTGAAAAATCCCAGTTTCCTCGATAAGCTTTGTCATTTGTATTCAGCATAATTTTACATACATGACCGTCATCGAAAAGAGATACAATCACCCATTCTTCGTTATCCAATTGTTCAAAACCTAAAATAGTCCATTTTTTAGCGATTACTTTTAAATTATCCTGTAAACGAAACATTTGAAATTCTAAATTCTCTACCTTTTGCTTTAATCGTTCCGACTTGTCTACTGACAATGGTTCTTTTAATAGCACCGAATCACCTCGCAGTATAATCTCACACAAGTTCAATATTATACAGGGGTAACCAAGAAAATTCAAGGTATAGAAGTATTCGGTGCCCACCCATTTAATTTGCCACGTACACACGAGGATTATATTGAATTTTTAAACCATGAGTGTGAAAGATATCTTCAATTTTTTCTTTATCATTAGGTAATTTTGCTTCGTCGAGTAAATAAGTATTAATTTCTTCGATTTCGCAAATAATCGTGGCTAATTTTTTACTTAATAAAACAGATTCATAGCCAGCTTCTAGTTTTTTTAAATAACGTTTAAAACTAAGGTCTATTTCTTGATTGGCTAGTTTCTCATAAAGCACTTCTACCGTTCCGTATTGTTGGATGAGAGGTAGAGCAGATTTTTCACCTACACCAGCACATCCAGGAATATTATCACTTTTATCACCTAATAATGCTTTTACATCAATCCACTGTGTCGGAGTAATACCATATTGATTTTGGAAGTCTATTAATTGGATCGCTGTATCTTTACCTTTCATCGCAATGATTTGTGTCGTCGTTTCAGAAATCAATTGTAATAGATCACGATCATTGCTATAAATAGCACTCAAGCTAGCTTTCTCAGCATTCCATTTCTTTGTTATCGCACCAATAATATCGTCTGCCTCATAAGGTGGAATCGTGAGCTGTTGAATACCAATATCCTCAAGTAGTTGACAACAAGTTTGGTACTGTTCAATAAGTGGCTCTGGTAGTTCGCCTCTCGTACCTTTGTAATCGGGTGCATATTGTCTTCTAATCGAATCTTCTCTTTTGACATCCCAAGCAATTATGAGATGTGAATAAGGATTTTCACGTGTAAGCTGGCACAGTTTTTGAAAAAAGACACGTACGCCATTAATATATTGGCCTTGTTCGTTTTTGGTTAATTGTTCAGGCTCTTTGCCGTAAGAGGTCGCAAAATACCCCCTACTTAATAAGTTGAAGCCATCTACGATTAACAATTGATCGGTGTGAATGGTCAAATTCATTACTCTCCTTTGAAAAAAATTAGTGTTCACCTTCTAAGTGGAGCACTGCGTAAGTGAAGTTATCCGGAAGTTAGCAAAATTTCATCTAGCAACTAGTTTCCTTACGTATAAGCATCCTTTATATTATAACATGTTAACTTCTTACACCGAGGTTTTCATATGTAATTTCTAATAACTACTAGTAAACAAACTTTAGTGATTACCTTTATGTAAGTTCCTTTCAAATAAAATAGAAAAATAGTAAAAAAAGAATAGTCTAATAGTCTCGAATCGTTTAATATGAAAAGAGAGAGGGAATTTTCTGATAGTTATGGGGAGGGGTAAGATGAACAAGGGTAGAAAAGGCAAGGCTCAAACTAATCAAAGGAATAAAGAGAATAAATCGAAAGGAAAAGTAAACCGTTTTATCGGCTCCTTATTTTTTTGGCGTAGATTTAAATTAGGTGCTAAATACGGCTTTGCTTTTATGACAACGATTTCACTATTTTGTATTACGTGTGTACTTATTATTCTGAATGTCAATTATATACATGATGAAATGAATCAATTTAATCGAAGTGCTGAAAGATCAGCCATTATCTCAGAGATGAGTGATGTGTACCAGGAGTTAATTATGCTGACGTTAAGTTATATTAACAGAAGTGATGATGCAACTGTCGAACGATTTGAAGAAAGTTCTGCTCATTTATCAGAATTAGTTAATCAAGTCGAGCCTTTTTTAGATGATGCTTCTATGAGGTCGAAGTTATTTTATGCAGAAGGCAATCAAGAGCAGATCACTCTTATTTTTAATCAAGATGTTTTAGATGATCGTATGGTTGAAAACGATGCTTTTCAGAGTTATACGTACACAAGAATTGAGCGACTCCGCGAACAAACCGTTCAATCATTATCCGAATTAAAGGAAATCGTCGATAGTCAGCGAATTGCGGATGCCCAAAATGCACAAGACCGAATCGAAAGTACAATTGTTATTATCGTGGTTGCCTTTCTTATATCACTTTTTGTAGGGGTTGCACTCATACTAAATGTCAATAGAATGGTTAAACGAGCGTTAAAACGTACCTTAACTTTTAGTCAGAAAATAGCAGAAGGTGATCTAACGGTTGAACCTTTAAGGATTCGAGGAAAAGATGAATTTGCCTTAATTGGAGCGTCACTTAACAAAATGCAACACAGTTTAATAGGTGTTGTTGCAGGATTAAGAGATGTTTCAAATAATGTTCATGTACAAGGTCAAAGTTTAGATCAATCTGCAGGTACATTAAATGAAGAAAGCAAACAAATCACTGACACACTGAATCAGCTATTAGCAGTTTCGGAAGAACAAAGTTCAACAACGCTTGATATTTCTCAATCAGCAACTTCATTTACAGAACAAATCAAAACGATTGATCACTCCGGTCAAAAGATTCGAAGTACTTCTGTAGAGATGGTTCAGCTTGCTAATAGCGGCAATCAACAAATGCAAAGCTCGGTGAAGAAGATTAATTATATATCTGAATCCATTGAAGTAGTATCTCGAGATATCGAATTATTAGCAAAAAGCTCTCGTGATATTCATCAAATTGTTGATGTAATTTCGGGGATCGCTGATCAAACTAACCTGTTAGCATTAAACGCTTCCATAGAAGCAGCTAGAGCTGGTGATGTTGGTAAAGGCTTTGCTGTGGTGGCGAATGAAATCAGAAAGCTCGCTAATGAAGTGGCAAATTCTATTGAACAGATTACGACGATTACAACCAATGTCCAAAAAGATACTGCGAAAGTAAATACTTTATTACAAGAAGTGAATAAAGAAGCCCAAGCGGGAAGTGAGAATATGAACCAAACGGGTGGGAATATGGAACATATCGAACGTTTTATCCATGTGATGGGTGATGAAATCAAACTGATTACGGAACAAATATCGTCTATGGCCATTGAAAGTTCAGGAATACAGGAAGCTGTTAATCAACTGGCAGCAGCCACCGAACAAACAACAGCTAGTATTGAAGTAGCATCTCGCTCTGTTAATCAACAGAATCTCTCTACGGAAAATGTGGCTGAGAATACGTCAAAGCTAAAATTAGCGATTGAGCAATTGAATCAACAGATGTCGAAATTTAAAGTTTTATCATAAAAGCTCCATGTTAAATATGTTCTTTTAATCAGGGGAATGCTACATTTGTTTTATCCATCAAAAAGGGTGGGTCAAATTCCTCTTTAAGAGAAAAAGCCAGTGATACAATATGAAGATCACTGGCTATTTTGTATCTTGTATCCAATTGACTATCGAGTCTGTTGGAATTTTATTGGTAGGTCATAGAGATTTAAAAGATTTATTTCTCATTAGGAGGGGGGATTGTAGGTGGAAGAATCGGTAGGAGTTTGTTGTAAGTGCGAGAAGAGTATCTTCTGCATGGATGGCTTTTTGAATGGGGTCATCATTGACAAGCAACTATATTGTTTTGAATGTGATGCCCATACGTTTAGTAAGAATGAAGTCAACCCAATAAAGAGGAAGAAAAAGTATGAAATATAAGAATGATTTTGAAAAAGCTTTTAAAAAAGAGTCAACTCAAACTAGCTAAATACAGTCGCAAGTTCGAGTTGACTCATCTGATGAGAACGAACGGAATGTTCGTTAATCAAAGGAATATGTCCAAAAACGCTCATAGTGAAGCCATTCTAAAGCGGCTTGATCTTGATTGGTAACTTGAGGTTCTAATTCTTTTAACATCCAGGCGGTTTGTGAAATATGTGCTCGCATAGCTTGCATTTTTTGCTCAGCAAATGCAGATACATCATGGATAACATCGGCAGTTCCGATTTCTTCTTCATGACCATTAGAGAAAGCAACACAGTAGACTGTTGGTCTTTCCTGTTTAGGTTTTCTTTGGATAGCTTCAATGACTGCTTTTGCTGTCGCTTCGTGATCAGGGTGAACGGAATAACCAGGATAAAAAGTAATGACAAGTGATGGTTGCAACTCATCAATTAATGAGGTAACAAGTTGAATCATTTTTTCATCATCTTCAAATTCGATTGTTTTATCGCGTAAACCTAACATACGTAGATCCTCGATATCCATGGCTTTCGCAGCTTGCTCGAGTTCTTTTTTGCGGATTTTTGGTAATGATTCTCTTGTGGCAAATGGCGGGTTACCTAAGTTTCTCCCCATCTCTCCTAAAGTTAAGCAAGCATAGGTAACTGGAATTTGTTTTGAGCGAAACGCAGAGATGGTTCCAGATACACCAAATGCTTCATCATCTGGATGAGGAAAAATAACGAGAACTTGTTTTTCTTGTTCCATATTATACACCTCTTTCTTATTCAAATGGTGTAGGACTTAATTGAAGTGCCACACCTAATTTTCCATCAAAACCATGACCGGCCAAAAGAATTCGCTCATGTTCATCTTGTTCAAAATGAGTAACTCCTTCTGCATATACCCAACCTATTTGCCCGAGTTTTAGACCAATACGATAAGGACCTTCCCCAACAATTTTACCGTGCTCATATGTAATGGAAGCATTCCTAATATAGGCGCTAGCTGAGAAAAAACTTTCATCATTATGTGAGGCATATGCCCCGTTTGTTGTTTCTAAGTGTAGGTATATGGGTTGATTAGCATGTCGGTCAATTAAATTTTGTACTATTGATTTATCGACGATTGGTTCCATAAAGAGCCCTCCTCCTTCTACAATCGATACTTATATTGTAGCGTTGTTACTTTGAATGAGCAATGATTTCGGCTTTCGAGTAGATTGTTAGTTGTTAGAAGAAGGAAATGGTAAAATAATCATAAGCAAATAGATTGAAGGTGGCGTTCGTATGTCAGATCATCGAAAAGAAGAGGAGCAAAAAGAGTTAGAGGAAAAAGAGGGCCATTTCGACGAGCCCCCTCTTGAAGCTTTTTTGGAAGACGAAGAAACAGAGGAAATCAAGCAAAAAAGGCATAAGAAAAAGCGCTTTCTTTTTGGTAGCATTGCCGTGATCTTATCTTTAGGATTACTTTTTCAAGTTTTTGCTGTATGGTTCAATTGGTTTAATTTAGATTCGATTCAATTAAGACAGGCATCAGAAGCATTATCTGAAGACGAAATTGTTGTCCACAGTAAAGAGGCAGTTGTCCTGATTCAGAATGGACCTGGAAGAGGGACAGGGTTTATTATTGATGAAGATGGTTATATCATCACGAATGAACATGTCGTGAATCAGCGCGATCCGATTTCCGTTCATTTTCAAGATGGTTCAGCTTATGTAGCAGAGGTCATTGAAAGTGATGTCAATTTAGATATTGCTTTATTAAAAATAGAAGCATCTGACTTGCCTTCTTTATCTCTTAGTACAGAAGAGCTTCAAGTAGAGGATTCGATCTATGTGATTGGTAACCCACTTTTACAAATGCAAATAGCGAACCAAGGAGAAGTGTTGGAAAAGGGTGAGCGCTTTAATGTTTTAAGAATTTCTAATTCGATTTACCCTGGACATAGTGGTAGTCCCGTTTTAAATGAACAAGGGGAAGTGATAGGTGTTGTTTATGCTAGGACAAATCCAACCCATTCTCAAGGGGATCAATCTGTAGGATTAGCTGTACCGATGGAGTTTATTGTCAATGATATGTGCCATATTAGACAATTCATTGATGAATCGACTGAATGGGAGTGAATAACGTGAGCGAGAGATTAGAACAAGCCAAACAACGAAAAGAGAAATTACTATCTATTCTGAACGAATTTTCCTTACATTCTGCTCAAAATGATGAAGAGTCTCGTTTTCCTATTGAGAATATCACATTATTAAAAAAGATTGATTATCCAGCATATAATGTCGCTACTGAGTTTCAAGGAGGGGGAGCCCTTTTATCAGAGTGGTTGGAATACCAAATGCTGATTGCTAAACAAGACGGTGCGACAGCCTTAGCAATTGGTTGGCATATGGGCTTAATGGAACAGCTTCGTGAACATAATAATTGGCATCAAGATATGTATGAGCTCGTTATTCAAGATGTTGTCGAAAACGGTGCTTTAATAAATGCTGCTCAAACAGAAGCTGCCACTGGAAGTCCAACCCGTGGTGGAATGCCAGCGACGCATGCAAGAAAAGAAGGAGATAACTGGGTCATCAATGGTCATAAAACATTCACGACGATGGCTCCCGTACTTGATTACTTTCTCGTATCTGCCACAATAACGGAAGACGAGAAGGTTGCGAATTTCCTTATACATAAGAATGCGAAAGGTTTACGTATTGAAGAAACGTGGGATATGGTCGCCATGAGGGCAACGGCTAGTCATGATCTGATTTTTGAACATGTGCAAGTACCTTTAGAAGCTTGCTTAGAGACTGTACAAAGAGGGAAGGCGGCAGGTTGGTTACTCCATATTCCTGCTTGTTATTTAGGGATTGCAAAAGCAGCCCATGAGTATGCGATTGATTATGCGAAATCTTATTCCCCTAATAGTATTAAATCCACGATTAGCGAGTTACCCAATGTCCGAGCTAAAATCGGTGAAGCGGAGTTACTGATTCGACAATCAGAGTCGTATTTGTTTGATGTTGCGAAAAAGTGGGAAATGGCGGATGAATCTAACCGACAACTTTTAAAAACAGATTTAGGTGCTGTTAAATATGTCGTCGTTAACCATGCACATAAAATTGTAGACTTGGCGATGCGTATTGTGGGTGCCCATAGTTTACGAATGGATGTACCACTGCAACGGTATTATCGAGATGTAAGAGCCGGGCTTCACAACCCGCCTATGGATGATATGACGATTCAATCACTTGCTTTAGAAGCTTTATCAAGCAAGTAGTATGACATCTACTTGACATAAACGCATGTGACTATTATGTAAGGTAAGGAAGAAGGAAAGATAGATGGATAAAATTCTTGTGGTTGAAGACGAAATGGCGATTAGTCAAGTGTTAAAAGTCTATTTAAAAAATAGCGGGTATGATATTAAACAAGTTTTTGATGGAAAAGATGTGCTGCAAGTATTCGCAGACTTTCAACCAGATCTTGTATTATTAGATGTTATGCTTCCTAATCAAAATGGCTGGACGCTTCTAAAAGAAATTCGGCAGATTTCCATGTGTCCAGTTATTATGCTCACAGCCCTAGATGATGTGCAAGATAAGTTACAAGGTCTTCATGATGGAGCAGATGATTATATAACAAAACCATTTATCGGTGATGAGGTAGTAGCTAGAGTGCAAGCGGTTTTAAGGAGAGCTAGCTCTGCAAAAACCAACTTAAAAACAAGTTTCGGTGATTTAATGATTGATTATAAAGCACATCGCATGTATTTATTTGATGAAGAGGTGGAATTAACACCGAAAGATCGTGCCTTGTTATTATTTTTAACGAAGCATCCAAACCAGACTTTTACACGAGAACAATTGTTAGACCAAGTATGGGGATTCGATTATGAAGGTAGTGATCGAGCCGTTGACTTAGCGATAAAAAGAATTAGAAAAGCGTTGAAGAATTGGCCGAAGAATCAAGGGGATATCTATACTTTAAGAGGATTGGGGTATCAACTACGTGTTGAAAAACAAGGAACGTAAATCACTGTTGCATCTATGGACAAGAAATTATGTAATCACCTTAGTTATTGGTTTATTAGTTATTTCAGTGATTTCTGTCCTGTGGATTCGTCACACCACGTTGGAGCATAGACTTAACTTAACCAGTCTATTAGGAGAGGAAATTGCTGCCCGTTTCGTGGAAGTAAATGGAGGAGAGCCGGAATACAGAGGTGATGTGCCCGGATATATATCTGAACGTAATGAACGATATGATTTGAATAGTGAACCGACTATATATATTACAACGGTCGATGGCACGATTATTCAAGTGAACGAGGGACAAGAGCGTTTATTCCGTTATCATATTCCGCCCCAACTGTTAGAAACCGAGAGCCTTGTTCAGCAAATCCAGTTTAGTGAGACAAATGTAGGTACTTATTATTTTGTCAAAACGCCGATACTTTTTTATGAACAACTCGTAGGGTGGGTGGTCATCGTTGAATCTGAAGAGGAACTCACTAGGTTAAATCAAGAATACCAATTACTTTTTATCATTGTGATAAGTCTAGGACTTCTTGGTTGGGCGGCGATTTATTTCGTTGCGAAGAAATTTGTCAAACCGATTGAACAGGTAGCATTTGCGGCGAAACAAGTAGAGGAAGGGAATTATGATGTTCGTTTACCAGTTAAGCCAACCGAAAAGGAGCTATATGAGCTAGTTGATTCGTTCAAAAATATGACGGATCGACTTGAACAATTAGAATCATTACGTAAAGAACTATTAGCTGGTGTCACACATGAATTAAAAACACCTGTTACGTCTATTAGCGGATTGTTACAAGCTTTAAAAGATGGAGTTGTTTCGGGAGATGAAGCGAAGGAGTTTCTAGAAATTTCATTAAAAGAGACAGAGCGTTTACAGAACATGGTAGGTGATTTAGTTGAATTTAATTCGTTTCATGCCAAGCAATTTCCTATCCAATTTCAACAAATAGCAATGAACAATACAATTCTTGAACAAGTGAAACAATGGCAATTTACCCGTGAGCAGGATATTTCTGTAACGGTTAAGCCGTTACCAGAAGAGCTGGTCATGAAAATGGATCCGGCAAGATTACAACAAATAATCGTCAATTTATTAAATAATGCGGCACATGCTATAGAGCGTCAGGATGGAGAAATCAAGGTGAAACTATATATAAATGAGTCAAGGTTATGGCTAGAAGTGACCGACAATGGTTTAGGCATCAAAAAGGAAGAACAGTTAAATATTTTTGAGCGCTTTTATCGTGGCGAGCAAAAAAAATATAAAATAAGGGGCCTAGGTCTTGGTCTCCCGTTTAGTAAACTGATTGCACAAGCCATGGATGGCGACCTCGAGCTCAAAGAATCTAGTGAAAAAGGGACGACATTTATTTTACATTTTCCAATTAGGGACATAAAGGAGAGAGTTAGATGGGGAGAGGATTAACAAATAAGGTAGTTGTTTTGACGGCTTCAAGGAAAACAGAAGAAATGAGTCTTTTGATAGAGAAGCAAGGGGGAACCGCCAAAATTCGTTCTATGCAAGGAACGGTATTTGTTGCCAAGGAACAATTAGAAGCGGATGTAAGGCTTTTCTTAGAGAATCAGATTGATTGGCTTGTGTTAACAACAGGTATGGGCACGAGTGCTTTAATAGATGTCGCCGATCAATTAGGTGCGAAAGAAGCATTTATAAAAAAACTTCACCAAGTAAAAATAGCGGCAAGAGGTTATAAGACGATGGCTGTGTTACACAAACTTGGCATAAAACCTACGGTCGTTGATGATGATGGTACAACAGGAGGGCTAATTTCGGCTTTACAAGGAATACAGTTGACCAATCAACATATCACGGTACAATTACATGGTTTAAGTTCTCCTCAACTCATTCAGTTTCTTGAAAACCAAGGTGCAATCGTGAAACAAGTCCTTCCATATCAACATATTAAGCCAGAGGACAAAGTCGCTTTTCAACTACTAGATGAGTTATTCAATCATCAAGTCGATGCCGTTTGTTTTACTACTTTTCTACAAGTCCGCTCTTTATTTGATTATGCCAGAAAAAAGCATTGCTTGGAGAAGTTACTAGACGTGTTTGAGCGTACAACGATAGCATGTGCTGTTGGGAAATTAACAAATGAAGAATTACGTGCACAAGGTGTCTCAAAGACCGTTTCTCCAAAGCTTGAACGAATGGGTGCGATGATTTTAGAGTTGTCTCGGCACTATAAAAACATCCATGAAAATTAAGTAGAGTTAGTTAATAGCGTAGTAAGATCGGGGACAGGTAATCACCTAAATCCTCGTTCTTTTCTTTTACATTCATTTCTTGCTCATACTTCTCGCATCTACCTATATAGTTAATGAGTAAAATTGGGCATCGTATATTTAGTAGCTCCGTAGAATTTAAATAGATATAGAAAATAGAACAATTTTATACTCAACAATAAATAGACCCAACTTTATGAGTGAATCTATGAATGAAGAGAGGATATTAAAGCATTTCAGAGAAGTTAGTTATTGACGATAAACAAAGACTAGAAGGTCAAATTGTCTTGAGAAGTGAGCATCACCCATTGAACTTTCATACAAAGGAGTTGAATGACATGCATCGTACATTAATAAAAAATGCCGAAATCATTACCATGAACAAAAACAAAGATATTCTTATAGGTGACCTGTTAATTGAAGGAAATACAATCAAACATATCGGAAAAGACCTTCAAGTAGAAAATATTGACACTTTCATTGATGGTACTAACAAAACCATCATCCCAGGATTTGTGCAAACCCATATTCATTTATGTCAAACCATTTTCCGTGGGAAAGGTGACGACCTCGAACTGATGGACTGGTTAAAACAAAGGATTTGGCCCTTAGAAGCAGCACATGATGAAGAGTCGATCTATTATTCTGCCCTGTTAGGTATAGGTGAATTAATTCAAAGTGGGACAACCACTATTGCCGATATGGAGACCGTTCATTATACAGATTCTGCTTTTAAAGCTATAGCTCATAGTGGTATTAGAGCTTTATCAGGAAAAGTTATGATGGATAAAGGGCATGAAGTCCCAAAACGCCTCCAAGAAAAAACAGAGCAATCCCTTCAAGAGAGTGTTGACTTACTTGAAAAATGGCATATGTATGATAATGGTCGGATTCAATACTCTTTTGCCCCTCGCTTTGTTATCTCAAGTACAGAAAAGCTATTAATAGAAGTAGGGGCATTATCCAAACAATATGGTGTAAAAGTTCATACCCACGCATCTGAGAACAAAGAGGAAATTAATATCGTTGAAAAACAAACAGGAATGAGAAATATTGTTTACCTCGACCACCTAGGTTTAGCAAATGAAAGACTTTTATTAGCTCACTGTATTTGGTTAAATGATGAAGAGAAAAGAATTATTAAAAATAAAGGTGTTCATATAAGTCATTGCCCTGGCTCTAATATGAAGTTAGCTTCAGGCTTTGCTGATGTTCCTGAAATGTTACAAGAAAACATGTCGGTATCACTAGGTGCGGATGGTGCTCCTTGTAATAATAATTTAGATATGTTTCAAGAAATGAGATTGGCGGCATTAATTCATAAGCCAACGCATGGTCCTACGGCGATGAACGCTCACCAAGTATTTGAAATGGCCACGATTGGTGGTGCTAAGGCTTTAGGGTTAGAAGATGAAATAGGGAGTATCGAGATAGGTAAAAAAGCAGATCTTGCCATATTGAATTTACGCAAATTTCATACGTATCCGCGTTATGATGTCGACACGGTTTCAAGAATTGTGTATTCAGCCACTCGTTCAGAGGTCGAATCAACGCTCATCAACGGAAAACTAGTTATGCACAATCAAATGATGAAAACAATGGATCAAGAGGAAGTATTAACAGAGGCGGAAACCTCCATTCAAAGACTTTTAGAGAGGATTCCGCATTTAACACCTCAATCAAGGTGATTCATAATTCGATCATAGACCTTAAGTGTGTATTTAAATTCTCTAAAACTTAGCATGTTGAAAGCTAAGTTTTAGGTCAAATTACTTACTTTTAATTATTTACTTATTATAAGAATGTTCACGAGATTGACAAGCAAACTCATTCAATTTAACGTATAATGAAAAGGGAATATCCACAAGAACATCATAGGAGATGGTGAGGTAGGTAAATGACAAAAAAAAGTGAGAATTACTTGATTTTAAGCTGGATTACATCATTTGTGGCGATGTTAGGTTCGTTATATTTTTCTGAGATTAGGCAATTTATTCCTTGCACACTTTGTTGGTATCAACGAATTCTGATGTATCCTATTGTCCTTATTTTATTAGTTGGTATTATGAAAAAGGATAAGAATGTAGCGGTATATTCTTTAGTTTTCTCTGGTGTCGGATTTTGTATTTCCGCCTACCATTATTTAATTCAAAAGGTTAGTTTTTTTCAAGAAAGTGCACCGTCTTGTGGGCAAATACCATGTACTGGACAATACATAAATTGGTTCGGATTTGTAACAATTCCATTTCTTGCAGGAACGGCATTTTTGATGATTTTTATTTTTAGCTTGATGGCTTTAAAAAGCCGAAAGGGGTAACATGATGAAAAAAATTATTATTTTTGGAGCCATTATTGTTGTTATTTTTGCTGCCTTAGCTTATGTTTCAACTACAGCTAACCAACAAAAAGCGGAAGGAAATCCGTACAATAAATCAAATCTCCATCCAGAAACAATTAAACAGTTAGACGATCCTAATTACCAAAATATAATCTTGCCGGAAGAGCTTGACGAGAAGTTAGGGAATGGTGAAGATTTAACCGTCTATTTCTTTAGCCCAACCTGTGGTTTTTGTAATGAAGTAACGCCACGCTTGGCACCACTCGCCGATGACCTAGGTGTTGATTTAAAGAAAATGAACTTGCTTGAATTTGATGAGGGTTGGAGCAAGTATAATATTGACGCGACACCAACGCTAATACAATATAAAGATGGCGAATTTTATCAAGGAATTCAAGGTGCAGCCACTAATGAGGAATATACAGAGTTTTTCCAACAATTCACTTTATATAGTGAGTAAAAATGAAATTCAAACGTGATGATGGCTACATGAAATGTTTCCTCATCACGTTTTTTGATCATTGAATATACAAAGGGGTGAGTGAATGGAGGAGCGGTTACTTATTTTTGTTTATGGACCCTAAGAGAGAGAACAACCATCATCTTTTAGAAGGGGTAAAATTGGTAAAAAATGTAACGATAAGCTCTTGAGCTTGATGATTAGTCGTAACCTTTAATACTGGCAGTGAACTTGACGAGCTTCCGTACATCACCCATTGAACTTTCATACTAAACCCGCATGGTGGAGCCAAAACCGCTCCGACTCCAACAAAGATGAAAGTTGTTTTTTAAGTTATTAATGATAGCAAAATGTTTTTTGAACTTGAGAATTAGCAGTAACCCAAGCATTATTTACACGTGCATACCTTGTTTTTCTTCCTTTGATCACTTATAATTTTTAGTTGATTGTACGCTTGATGAATAATTATAGATAGGGATGAAACCATAATAGAAGTAAATCTTTGGCTTGTAGGCTGATTTTTATTTACTTCTTTTTCATTTGCGTTATACTAAATGGAATAATACTTTAAAGTGATAGAGAAAAAAAGAAACAGCTTTACATATTGAGAGAAAAAGTGTTTACGGGATAGAGAGGAATGGAATTTCATGAATGAAATAGCTCAACCAAAAACAAGCATTATTTTGTTTGGAGCAACAGGAGACTTAGCAAAAAGAAAATTATATCCGTCGATTTATAGCTTATTTTTGTCTGGAAAATTATCGAAGAACTTTGTTGTAATTGGTGCAGCAAGAAGAGAGTGGTCCGACGAGGAACTACGCGAAAATGTAAAAAAATCAATCGTCGAGAGTAAATATTCAAGTGACAAAGTTGACGAGTTTTGTCAGCATTTTTATTATTTACCGTTTGATGTTACTAATACAGAGTCGTACAGTCAATTAAAAGACAAATTAAATCAACTTGAATTAGCCTATGGAATACCAGGCAACCGTATTTATTATATGGCCATGGCTCCGCAATTTTTTGGTACCATTGCTATCCAACTGAAACGAGAAGGTGTAACACAGTCAGAAGGTTGGAATCGATTAGTGATTGAAAAACCATTTGGTCATGACTTACCTTCCGCTCAAAAATTAAATAACGAAATTAGAGAAGCATTTTCAGAAGATCAAATATATCGTATCGATCATTATCTAGGTAAAGAAATGGTGCAAAATATTGAAGTTATTCGATTTGCTAATGCTATCTTTGAACCATTATGGAATAACCGGCATATTTCAAATATCCAAATTACATCTAGTGAGGTGTTAGGTGTCGAGGAGCGTGGAGGCTACTATGAGACATCAGGAGCACTGCGTGACATGGTTCAAAACCACCTCCTTCAAATGGTGTTATTATTGTCAATGGATCCACCAATTCGCTTGGCAACAAACGAGGTTAGAAGTGAAAAAATCAAAGTACTTCGAGCGATTCGTGCGATCTCTTCAGAAGAAATGGAGAATTACTTTGTCAGAGGTCAATATCGTGCAGGTGAATTAAGTGGCTTACAAGTTCCAGGTTATCGTGAAGAGAAAAATGTCGAAAAGAAGTCATCGACAGAAACCTTTGTGGCAGGAAAATTAATGATTGATAATCATCGTTGGGCAGGCGTTCCTTTTTATGTAAGAACAGGAAAAAGGATGTCGGTAAAATCAACAAAAATCGTTGTCCAATTTAAAGATTTACCTTTAAATGTCTATACACAAAAGAGTCGTGATAGGAAAATTCATCCTAATCTGCTAGTCATTCATATCCAACCTGATGAAGGAATTACATTAATCCTAAATGGCAAGAAGGTCGGATTATTAGGTGAGACGGTTCCTGTTGATTTAGAGTTCAAACATTCGAGCATTGATGGTGTTAATACACCAGAAGCCTACGAGCGATTAATTTATGATTGTATGCTTGGAGATGCAACCAACTTCGCTCATTGGGATGAAGTAAACTTATCATGGGCTTTAATTGATCCAATTTCTCAAGCGTGGGCTGAGTCAACACAAGAAATTGATACGTATGCGGCAGGAACAATGGGCCCTGAAGCATCCGATCTTTTATTAGAAAAAGACGGCTTTAAATGGTGGTCTTTGAAGGATTTATAAACAATAGTGGAAAATGCTAAATCCTATTCTCGCTTATGAGAATAGGATTTTATACGCAAATGAATGTCATTGATATCATGTGATTAGCTAGGTCTTATTAGGTGTCATGATCAGATTGTCTAATTTAGTGAAACTTTTTCTACACATAGCTCGTCTTAATAAAAGAGGTAGTGAAAGAGATGTCTAATAATGTAAAAGACTTTCATGATCTTACACATTATATCTATTGACTTTAAATGCCAATCCGCTAAGATTATAAATGTTATTGTTTTTTAGTCGAAACGTAAAAAGTCACTTTATCTGAAAGCCATAATAGATAAATAGAATGGTAGGGTGTAAGTGAATAGGGAATTAGGAAGGGGTAAAATTATGGAGAGGATTATAGATAAGACGAAAAACTTATTATATCGATTAAGATTTTTTGCATTTGCTGTCTTTTTTTTATGGATAAAAACCTATTTGGTTTATAAGTTTGGGTTTGGAATACCATCTGATAATCCATTACAAGAGTTTTTATTATTTATTAACCCACTAAGTTCAGCTATTTTTATATTGGGGATTAGTTTCTTTTTTAATGAAAAGTGGAGAAAAAGGGTATTAATGATATTAGCTGTTGCTGCTACATTAGTGCTTTATTTTAATTTATTATATTATCGCTTTTTTACCGATTACATTACGATCCCAGTATTATTCCAAACAAGTAATATGGGTGATTTAGGTTCAAGTGTATTTGGATTAATTCAGTGGTACGATGTTTTCTTATTTGTAGATATTTTATTACTTATGATATTTGCGAAGAAGCAACACACATTTGAATTACGTCCATTAAAGCGTGAGCCACTTTTAATTATGTTAGTTGCTGTCTTGCTTTTTGTAGGAAATTTAACACTGGCACAAGCAGAGCGTCCTCAATTATTAACTCGTTCTTTTGACCGTGATTTAATTGTGAAAAATATTGGTATCTTTAACTATCATATTTATGACGGTTATATTCAATCTCAAACAAGGGCGCAGCGTGTTTTCGCTGATAGCTCAGATATTATTGAAGTTGAACGCCATGTAAAAGCGAAGCATGAACAGCCAAATCCGGACTTATATGGTATTGCTGAAGGGAAAAATGTCATTGTTATCTCAATGGAGTCACTTCAATCGTTTGTTATTAATGAGACCGTCAATGAAGATGAGAATGGTGAAAATGGTCAAGTCATTACACCGTTTTTAAATTCTCTTATTGATGAAAGTATTTACTTTGATAATTTCTACCATCAAACAGGTCAAGGGAAAACTTCTGACTCTGAATATTTAGTAGCAAACTCGATGTTTGGTCGAGATAGTGGTTCGGTTTTCTTTACACACGGTGGAAATGTGTATGATGCCATGCCAGGTAATGTGGCCGATAATGGTTACTATGCATCAGTCATGCATGCCAATAACAAAAGCTTTTGGAATCGAGATATGGTGTACCAATCATTTGGTTATGACAAGTATTTTGATATTATGAGTTATGATGTCCACGATGAAAATTCGGTAGGATGGGGTTTAAAAGACGTTGATTTCTTTGAACAATCTATTGATCTATTAAAGTCTCAGCCTGAGCCATATTATACAAAATTTATTACGTTAACGAATCACTTCCCATTTGAATTAGATGAAGAAGACAAGTTTATCGATGAAGCGGAGTATCCAAGTCGAACATTAAATCGTTTCTTTCCAACTGTTCGCTATATGGATCACGCACTTGAATACTTCTTTGATCGTTTGAAGGAAGAAGGAATTTATGAAAACTCAATCTTTATCATGTATGGTGATCATTATGGAATCTCATCTAATCACGATCGTTCAATGGCGATGTATTTAGATAAAGAAGAAATTACACCATTTGATACCGTTCAGTTGCAACGTGTACCGATGTATATTCATATCCCTGGATTTGAAGGTAACAAGGTAAATTCGACCGTTTCAGGTCAAATTGATATTAAGCCAACCATTTTGCATTTGTTAGGCATTGAAACAGAAGATATGTTCCATTTCGGCACAGACTTAAATGCTCCTGAACGTGATGAGCTTGTGATTTTACGTGATGGAAGTTTCGTAACTGACGACTTCTTGTTTACATCTGGTACTTGTTATGACAAGGAGACAGAACAAGAAACTGAATTAGAATATTGTGAGCCTTATTTTGCCCGCGTTAACAATGATTTAGGTTATTCAGATAAAATTCTTTTCGGTGATTTGTTGCGCTATAAGGATTATGATCATGAAGCAGAAAAGCAAAATCAAACAAAAGAATAAATAAAAAGGCGTCTGGTGAGTTTTAGCTTACCAGACGTTTCTTTTTATATGAAAGTTAGTTTGGGACGATAGTTTATGCTGTGAAGTTAGCTCGTCATCCATCTCGCGATCAATGACCTTAGTAGGACAGTGCACCTTTTTTGTTCAGCCGACTCCTAATGATGATCGAGTTGTAAACGTGCCGAAAGTTTGAACAGTCGCCACTATCCACGAAGAATGGCCTTTGTGCAGATACTCCAAGGTTTGACCTCAGTATTTGCACATTAACCCCCTATTTGTGCAGATACTCCAAGGTTTGGCTTCAGTATCTACACATTAACCCCTTCTTTGTGCAGATACTCCAAGGCTAGGCCTCAGTATCTACACATTAACTCCTTCTTTGTGCAGATACTCCAAGGCTAGGCCTCAGTATCTACACATTAACCCCTTCTTTGTGCAGATACCCCAAGGTTTGACCTCAGTATCTGCACAAACCCTTATATATCTTAAGGAGGCGATAGATGACTTTCATGATTGTTTGTGGCGAAGTGAATGGGGCTTCGCTATGTGGATCTTGTATGGATATTTACTAAAGTTATCGATTGATGATATACTATTTTGAATATTTTTTTAAAGGTGGTGTTAGAACGTGGAAGTGGTGCGACTAGAAGGAGTTACTTTTAAAAGGGGCGAACAGCAAATTTTGTCTGCCATTGATTGGCAAGTTGAACGACAACAACATAGTGTGATTATGGGGTTAAATGGGTCTGGAAAAACGACATTATTGAAATTAATTACGGGTTATGAGTGGGCAACATCAGGAACGATAAAGGTACTTGGTCATCGTTTTGGTCAAACGAACATCCATGATTTAAGAAAGAGAATAGGGTGGGTGAGTTCGTCACTCGATGAACGGTTTGTAACTCGTTATCAAGACGATGCTTTAGATGTTGTCATAAGTGGAGCTCATGCAACGATTGGTTTATATGAAACCATTGGTGCGGAAAAAAGAAATAAAGCGTATCACTTATTAAATAAGCTTGGAGCTGAGCAATTAAGTACGGTTCCTTTTCGGTATTTGTCACAGGGAGAAAAGCGAAGAGTGATGATCGCCCGTGCTTTAATGTCAGAACCATGCTTACTCATACTCGATGAGCCATGTAATGGTTTAGATGTGTATATTCGCGAAGAACTCCTGAATACCGTTGCGGCTATCATGGCACTTGAAGGAGGGCCAACCGTCTTATATGTTACACACCATATTGAAGAGGTCTTACCTGAAATATCTCATGCTTTATTAATGAAAGATGGTCACGTGATTGTACATGGAGAAAAAAGAAATGTACTTTCGGATGAAACCTTATCAGAGTGTTTTCGATTACCCGTACATATAGATTGGAGAAAAGAAAGGCCCTGGTTACAAATAAAGGAGAGTAAATAAAATAAATTTAAATTTTTTAAAACATACTTGACACCTCTGAATAATCTGAATAATATTATAGTTACAAATCTATAAACAATAAAGCTGATCGGACAACCGAAGGCCTTAGCTAGAGCAAATGCTTAGTTGAGGTTTTTTTTATTGAATAATTCCGACTTAACCAGTCTTATTACTCATAATTAAGGGGTTGAATTAGATGCGTGTTTCGAGTAAAGGGGAATATTCGTTAAGGGCCTTAATCGTTCTAGCTAGGAACCCAGAGCAAAGATTTAAAGTGAAAGAGATAAGTGATGAAATTATGGTGCCCGCTCCTTACCTGGAAAAATTGTTAGCACAATTAAAGGTACTCGGTTTTATTATGAGCCGAAGGGGAACAGATGGTGGTTTTCAATTAAATCAAAGCAGCAGAGAAATTGTCATTGGTGATGTTGTTCGTAAGTTAGAAGGGCCGCTTGCTCCAATGGGGTGTGTGAGTGTGACTTCTTATGAAGCATGTCCGCTTGAAACGAATTGTCTATTACAACCGCTTTGGGGACTCGTTAGAGATACTGTCGCCGATGTATTAGACTCAACAACTTTAGAGGATTTATTAAATCAAAATATTCGTTTGGAAGGGGAAAGAGGGAATGGGAATTTTTGATAAGAAAAAGCAAGAAGAAATTAAGAAGGCCATTGAAAAAATTGAGTATGGAACGGTTTTAATTACGATTCACGATAATCAGATTACACAAATTGATGCGACGGAAAAAGTACGTTTTTCACCAAACAAAAAGAATCAACTCAAATAATTTAGATTGTGGGGGTCATGAATATGAATGTTAAAAAAACGCTGTTCCTTTTAGTACTGACACTATCACTTGGAACATTGGTTGGTTGCTCACAAGGTAACAATGGTACATCTGGAGGAAACCAAGACACATTTGAAATTTTAAATGTGTCCTATGATCCAACACGTGAGCTTTATCAAGAATTCGATGCAGAGTTTGCAGAATATTGGAAAGAAGAAACTGGCCAAACCGTAACCATTAATACATCACATGGAGGCTCTGGAAGTCAGGCAAGGGCTGTAATCGATGGATTAGAGGCTGATGTTGTTACGTTGGCTCTTGCGTATGATATTGATGTCTTACATGAAAATCGTGAGCTTATACCAGCAGATTGGCAAACACGACTAGATGATAATTCAACCCCGTATACGTCTACGATTGTTTTTCTAGTTCGTAAAGGTAATCCTTTAAACATTCAAGATTGGGATGACCTTGTTCAGGATGATGTATCTGTGATTACTCCAAACCCGAAAACATCTGGGGGGGCTCGGTGGAATTATTTAGCGGCTTGGGGATATGCACTTGAAGAATATGGGACTGAAGAAGCAGCAGAGGAATTTGTTAATAAACTTTATCAAAATGTTGAAGTATTAGATTCTGGGGCAAGGGGAGCAACGACAACATTTGTTGAACGGAAAATTGGTGATGTCTTTCTTTCATGGGAAAACGAAGCGTACTTAGCCATTAATGAGCTGGGTGAGGATGAATTTGAGATTGTCAATCCGTCTGTGAGTATTTTAGCTGAGCCTCCTGTCGCGGTAGTTGATGCAAATGTTGATAGAAAAGGAACAAGAGAGATCGCGGAAGCTTATTTAGAGTTTTTGTATACAGATGTCGGTCAAGAACTAGCGGCTAAACATTATTATCGCCCGAGGAATGAAGAAATTCTAGCCAAATATGATATTTTCCCTGATATTAAATTGTTTACGATTGATGAGGTTTTTGGAGGATGGCAACAGGCACAAGAAACCCATTTTAATGATGGTGGTATTTTTGACCGTATTTATCAACCTTAATGAAGGAAGGTTTCCCTTCCTTCCTTTATCGATGTGATTGCGAGGTGTGAGGAGTGGCAAGAAAAAGAAAATGGAAGCAGTATAGTGTGTTACCGGGTTTTGGCTTGTCAATGGGATTTACGATGATGTATGTGACATTGCTCATCTTTATTCCGCTATCAATGATTTTCTTAAATACAGCAACGATGGGTTGGGAGTCTTTTTGGGCTGTGGTGACAGAACCTAGAGTTGTTGCTAGTTATAAGTTGAGTATAGGAGCTGCGTTTGCGGCGGCTAGTGTGAATGCTGTTTTTGGACTTTTGCTCGCTTGGGTATTAGTTCGGTATGATTTTCCAGGCAAACGTATCATTGATGGTTTGATTGATTTACCATTTGCACTACCGACAGCGGTTGCTGGTATTGCCTTAACGACCTTGTACGCATCTACGGGCTGGGTCGGTCAATATTTAGATATCTTTGGGATACGTGTTGCTTTTACGCCATTAGGTGTTGTCGTTGCTTTAACATTTATCGGGTTGCCATTTGTTGTTCGTATGGTTCAGCCTGTTTTAGAAGGCATTGAAAAAGAGGTAGAGGAAGCATCAGCAAGTTTAGGAGCAAGTAGAATTCACACCTTTTTTAAAGTTATTTTCCCGGTTGTCATTCCCGCCTTATTATCTGGATTTGCGTTGGCCTTTGCAAGAGCATTAGGTGAATATGGTTCAGTTGTATTTATTTCAGGTAACATGCCGATGAGGACGGAAATTACCCCATTACTAATCATGACCAAACTTGAACAATTTGATTATGTTGGGGCGACAGCGATTGCAGCTGTTATGTTGGTTTTTTCATTTGTCATGCTACTGATTATTAACGCTATACAATGGTGGAGCCAGAGGAGATATGTGTAAAAAGGGGGGATGTGAAGATGGCTGACCTAGTTCAACAACCACAAACGAATCAACCTATCCATGGATCTCGAGCTTTAAAGGAGCCTACATGGGTTAAATGGACATTCATATCAATAGCCATATTATTTTTAATCTTATTTTTAGTTTTACCTTTAGTTGCGATCTTTTATAAAGCGTTTGAGCAAGGAATTGCTACTTATCTGGCTTCGATTACTGAGCCTGATGCTTTATCAGCGATTCGGTTAACTCTTTTAGTTGCCATTATTGTCGTTCCGTTAAACACGATTTTTGGGATAGCGGCAGCGTGGCTTGTCTCCAAATACCGTTTTAGAGGGAAGAGCTTTTTAGTAACACTCATTGATTTACCATTTTCTGTATCACCCGTTATTGCCGGGTTAGTATTTATCTTATTATTTAGTGCACATGGTCTATTTGGTCCATTCTTAATGGAACAAGGATGGAAGATTATATTCTCAGTACCTGGGATTATTTTAGCTACCTTATTTGTAACGGTGCCTTTTGTAGCTCGAGAACTTATTCCTTTAATGCAAGCACAGGGGACTTCTGAGGAAGAAGCTTCGGTTTCACTAGGTGCAAATGGGTGGAGAACATTTTTACATGTGACGTTACCCAATATTAAATGGGGTTTATTATATGGAATGATTTTATGTAATGCGCGGGCAATTGGAGAATTTGGGGCAGTATCCGTGGTATCAGGAAAGATACGTGGTCTGACCAATACGATGCCACTTCATGTTGAGATTTTATATAACGAATACCAATTTACCGCAGCTTTTGCGGTCGCATCATTAATGTCTCTATTGGCGTTAGTTACGATTTTTATAAAAAATATGATCGAATGGAAAGTGAATCGTCAAAGGGTGGTGTAATTCAATTATGTCTATTAACATTCAAAATATCTCCAAAAATTTTGGTTCATTTGCAGCTTTGACAGATATCAATCTAAATATTAAATCTGGTGAGCTTGTCGCTTTATTAGGTCCATCAGGTTCAGGTAAAACATCCTTATTACGTATTATTGCTGGCTTAGAGCAACCTGACCAAGGTAATATCTATTTCGGTGAGCAAAACATGACAGACGTCGAGGCGATAAAAAGGCAGGTTGGTTTTGTCTTTCAGCACTATGCTTTATTTGGACATATGAATGTCGCTGATAATATATCTTACGGGTTACGTGTAAAACCAAGGAAGGATCGTCCATCAAAAAAAGAAATAGATGAACGTGTTAAGGAACTGTTGGCATTAGTCAAGCTAGAAGGCTATGAAAAGCGTTTTCCGAGTCAATTATCTGGTGGACAAAGACAAAGAGTTGCCTTAGCTCGTGCACTAGCCGTTCAGCCTAAAGTATTGCTACTTGATGAACCATTCGGTGCTTTAGATGCGAAGGTGAGAAAGGATTTGAGGCGTTGGTTACGAAAGCTTCATGACGAGTATCATATTACGAGTGTATTCGTTACTCATGACCAAGAAGAGGCCTTAGATGTATCTGACCGCGTTGTTGTGATGAACCAAGGAGAAATAAAACAAATTGGTACACCTGATGAAGTGTATGAACATCCTAATAGTCCATTTGTATTTGACTTTTTAGGAAATGTTAATATATTTAAAGGGCGTGTTCAAAACGGTGTATTTCAATCATCTGGTGGTGAGATTTTCCATGAGGAGATTGCGGCTCAATTAGAGGATACGAATGAAAATACCTTTGCCTATACGCGACCACATCAATTTGAGATCGAAAAAGATACGAAAAAAGAAGGCTATATTCCCGTTGAGATTAAACATGTTCATGCCGTTGGTCCCATTGTTTTTCTTGAAACGGAAAGAGAAAAGGGAGAAGTAATTGAAATTGAATTAGAAAAAAGTAAATTTCTCGATTTGAACATTCAACAAGGTCAATCAATCTATGTGAAACCTAAACAGATGAAAGTGTTCAAGCCAGAAGAGTTCTCGATATAAACATAAAAGACTGATCGGTTCACCGAAAGCTTTTATTCATTAGAATAAGGGCTTTTTTCTTTTCTAATACATAAAAAACATTGGCAATGAAGTCGGAAAAAGAGTCGCCAATGCGGAGCAAAAAGAAATACGCAGCAATAAAGCAGGAAAAAGAGCCACCAATGCGGAGCAAAAAGAAATACGCAGTAATGAAGTCGGAAAAAGAGTCGCCAATGCGGAGCAAAAAGAAATACGCAGCAATGAAGTCTGAAAAAGAGTCGCCAATGCGGGTACCAATCTTCCATGACGAAACCCGGTTCACTTCGCTACCATTAAACATGAAAGTGGTATTTCGCTCATTAACTGGCGGAACTTCATGCAATTTAATGTTGTCCTTTGTCATCTAAAAGTATGGTGTTAGAATTTCTTTCACTTGAGAATTATTAGTCCCAGAGGAGCAGCATTTTCGGTAGCGGCGAGCAACGCTCCGTACATGAGTACCAGCAACAACTTTCATACAAAAATAACTTAACCCTTATAAGAAAGCGAATTTCTACAATAGTTCGATAAATGGGCAGTTCCATTATTGCTAAATACGATTACATTTGCTATAATTCTTATTAAACAAGTAGGAATATTCAGGATTAAGAAGGGTGGGGGTTGGTTTAACATGTCATATCAAATATCAGTATTAGAAGTACCCACTCATGGCACATCCCTAAAATGTGTGCATAGTGCTTTGAAGCAACAAGTAACAAAGTTTGGCGAAGTGATATCGGTACACGCAATTGAGGATGTTCAATCACAACAACCATGGGATAAACTGAATAAAGCAAATCTTGTCATGTTTGTCTTTGAAGCAAAAGAACAGCCATATAAACAAATGAAGGCTTTTTTACAAAAAATTGATGAAACGTTATTTAAAAATAAAATGATTTTACCAGTCATAATCGGTGGAACAAGTGCCCATGTTTCAATTATTGAATATAGTCTAAAGCCATTATTGGCGAATTGGAAAGCAACATCTTTGATTCCGACTATTTATTTAATGGAAGAATCGGAGTCTTATCGTTACTATTGTGAACGGAAGGAATCTAAGCAAGAAATTGAACTATATATTTTTGAAGTTTTAAAAAAACATATACCGATAACATATTATATTTAAGTATTATTTGACTTCCGACTGGATAACCAGAGGCATAGTGAATCATTTGCTATGTCTTTTTATTATGGAAAAGGAGAGTGTAGGATGGGTAATATTCTAATTATATCAGGTAGTCCAAATAAAGGTTCTCGATTACAAGGACTAATTAAGTATACGCAACAATACTTTGTGAAAGAAGGGGTTAAGACGGATATTATACATGTTCATGATTTACCTGCAGAAGCATTAATTCAAGCACAATTTAACAATGAAAAGGTAAAAAGATTTCATAAACAGGTTGAAAAAGCGGATAAGATAATAGTCGCTTCCCAAGTGTATAAAGCTTCATTTACCGGTATTTTAAAAACGTATTTAGATTTATTACCACAGAATGCCTTTAAAGGAAAACCTATTTTGCCACTAGTAATTGGTGGAAGCCTTGCTCATTTATTAATGGTTGATTATAGTTTTAAGCCAGTTTTATCAGCATTAGGTGCGAAATCAATTTATAAAGGTATTTTTGTAGTTGAAACAGAGGTATCGAAAGATCTAAGTCACGAGTTTGTCATAAATAAGGTTACGAAGGAAAGATTAGATGAATTGTTGCTCCCTTTTATTGAATAAATGTAGCGCTAAGATATTGTATGAATCATGTTTTGTGTGGGTAATCTAACACTACCTTGTGAATGGAGCGCGTGTTCCCACCTATGAACTTGAAAATACTTTCTTTTCATGGATTAAACACGTTTGAATATTCAAACGTGTTTTGTTTTGGTTGAATCGGGAATATCTGTTTTGGTTAGTTTTGAAAGGAGACATATATGAAGGGAAACAATATTGTTTTTAAAGTTTCGGTTTCAGTTTTATCGATTATTGTTTTATTTGGTATTTTAGCACCGGGGATTTTGGAGGAGTGGACAGGTCAATTAACAAGTTTTATCTCTACCTCATTTGGTTGGTATTATTTAATCCTTGTTACAGTCATTGCTTTAGTTTGTTTATATTTTCTTATTAGTCCAGTTGGGTTGATCAAGCTAGGAAAAGAGGATGATAAGCCACAATTTAATCGTCCGACTTGGTTTGCGTTATTATTTAGTGCAGGAATGGGAATTGGTCTTGTATTTTGGGGAACTGCAGAGCCTTTAAGTCATTATGCGATTAGTTCTCCAACAGGAAATGAAGCTACGACACAAGGTATGAGAGATGCTTTGAGGTATACTTTTTTTCATTGGGGAATACATGCGTGGGCGATTTATGGACTAGTAGCTTTAGTTATTGCTTATTTTACATATAGAAAAAATGAAAAGGCATTAATTAGTTCAAGCCTTAGACCGTTATTTGGTCATTATGTTGATGGAGCTTTTGGTAAAATCATAGATATTATTGCGGTTATTGCGACCGTTATGGGTGTTTCGACAACATTAGGTTTTGGAGCATCGCAAGTAAATGGAGGGATGAGTTATCTATTTGACTGGCCGTTAAGCTTTTGGATTCAATTAATTGTTTTAATTATTGTAACCATTTTATTTATGATTTCAGCACTTACAGGAATTGAAAAAGGGATACGAATTTTGAGTAATTGGAATATGATTCTTGCCTTAATTCTATTGTTATTTGTTTTTATATTTGGACCAACCGTAGCTATTTTAAATTTATATACAGATACTATAGGTGGTTACATACAAAACTTTTTCCAAATGAGTTTTAGAATTGCACCATTTAATCAGGAAGCTAGAGAATGGATTGATGGTTGGACGATCTTTTATTGGGCATGGTGGATCTCGTGGGCGCCATTTGTCGGGATATTTATCGCGAGAGTCTCGCGCGGAAGGTCAATTCGTGAATTTGTATTTGGGGTATTATTTTTACCTTCACTAGTGGGCTTTTTCTGGTTTGCAACCTTTGGTGGAACGGCGATGATGAACGAGCATTCAGGAGTTGCTGAGATTTCTAGTTTGGCCACAGAGGAAAGTCTCTTTGCTGTTTTAAGTCAATTTCCAATGGCATTAATTATGTCTATATTAACTTTAGTATTAATTGCGATTTTCTTAATTACGTCAGCAGACTCGGGTACATTTGTACTTGGGATGATGACTACAAATGGTTCACAAACTCCGAGTATGAAAATTAAGTTAACATGGGGGATTATGGTTGCAGCTATTGCTTTAGTTCTACTCTATTCAGGTGGATTAGATGCCCTACAAAATACAATGATTTCATCTGCATTGCCATTTTCGTTTATTATGCTGCTAATGATGATCAGTTTATTGAAATCTCTGCATATTGAAGCAAAAGAATTAGGACTTGGAAGAGGAAGAAGACAACCTAAAATAAAGTCCAATAAGTAAGAGTAGGAATAAAAAATTAAAACACTTAAAAGACATTGACATGTTGCTTTCAGTAACATGTCAATGTCTTTTCTTATGAAAAATACGTGAGTAGGAGGCGAATGGATATCGTTAGCAAAAAAATATTGCACCGGACACATGGTCATCTATTGCAAGAGAGGTGACCAGCTAACTTCAAGGCTAAACTATCATCTCTACATACACTTTCATACAGCCGACACGGCGAAACAAGATTCACTTCTCCACCAACAAAGATGAAAGTATGGTTTAGCTTTCAACTGTTGGCTCTTCATTCAATTAGTTTTTTTCCATTTTCATTTTAAATGAATGGAGTTAGATTGTGTTGTGAACTTGAGAATTAAGAAGAAACCTAGCGGACGAAAATATGCGGAGACTCCCGTGGAACGTAGTGGCAGAGCTGAGATCCAGCGGCATAGCCGATTAGCTCAGGGCCACGTGATTGTCGCGGAGCGTGATTTTCGGGAGCGGTGAGCAAAGCTCCGCACATGAGCATCAGCATCAACTTTCATATAAAAGCTATTTTATACCTGCTTTAATGTATCTTGACATGTTGTTGACATAATTTATCGGTAGTATGGCTTATATAAACGGAACAAGGAGGTATAAAAATGAATGAAGAAAATAAGTGGGAAGAGCATTCGTCTGGAAGAGGGAAACGAAAGGAACAGAATAAGTGGTCATGGTTTAAAATGACTGGTGCAGGAATTGTTGGTTCTGCTTTGACTCTCATCGTTATACCACAAACTGACTTTTATCAGGAGATGGTTGCTTCTGGACATGTATCTGTCAATAATCAAGTAGAAGAAAATGAACAGTTAGAGGGCTCAAATGAGTTGCCAGTTCAAAATATGTCCAATCAAGTAGCGGATTACACTGACATGATTGAGAATGCATCTCAGTCTATAGTAGGAGTTGTTAACAAACAGAAGTCTCAAGGAATACCTGGGTTCTTTCAGTCGCAGCCTTCTGAACAAGAAGCCGTTGAAGCTGGAACAGGCTCTGGAGTTATCTTTAAGGAAGAAGACGGTAAGGCATATATTATTACAAACAACCATGTCATTGAAGGTGCCGATGAAATTGAGATATCCTTATCAGATGGAGAGACAGTCTCTGCCACATTGGTTGGCGGTGATGCTTTAACTGATTTAGCGGTTTTAGTAATGGATGCTAGTGAAAGTGAACAAATCATCGAATTTGGGAATTCCGATGAATTAAGACCAGGTGAGCAGGTATTTGCCATTGGAAACCCTTTAGGATTAGAGTTGTCGCGGACCGTAACACAAGGGATAATTTCAGCTGTTAATCGATCTATTCCTGTCCAAACATCAGCGGGTGAATGGAATTTAGACGTCATTCAAACAGATGCTGCTATTAACCCTGGAAATAGTGGAGGTGCTCTAATCAATACAAAAGGGGAAGTCATAGGTATTAACAGCTTAAAAATTGCTCAGAACGGAATAGAGGGAATTGGATTTGCTATCCCGAGTAATGATTTGATTCCATTAGTGGAGGAAATGATTGATAAAGGTGAAATAACACGCCCTTATTTAGGCGTTGGCCTTGCTCATTTATCTGAAATCCCTAGTGGGTACTTAGGTGCGTTGCCAGAAGATATAAAAGGAGGTGCTGTCATTACGACTGTTGAACCTGGCTCTGTAGCGGATGAAGCAGGTATCCGAGCAGGGGATGTAGTCGTCTCAATGAGTGGTATTGAAGTGAAAGATGCATCTGATATTCGTAAGATCCTTTATCGTGAGGTAGAAGTTGGAGATACGGTGACGATGGAACTATATCGTGATGGTGAAAAGAAAGAAATTGAAGTACCTATTCGAGTTCATACATCATTGTAAAATTAAATGAAGGAGTGTAAATATTAATGAAAAAATGGTTGGCAATTTTATCAGGAGTAGTTGTTTTAAGTGGTGCGGTTGTATTAGGAGTTTTTGTAGCGAATACATCTGGAGTTATGGCATCTGTAAATGGTGAAAAAATTAAAGAAAGTGAAGTTGCAGATGAGGCTATGTCACAACATGGACCAACAATATTAGAAGCACTTATTAATAATAAGATGATTGAGTTAGAAGCAAATGAGCAAGGTGTACAAGTTACACAAGAAGAAATTGATGAAGAATTAACATTTTTTTATGACATGTATAATGGAGAAGAGAATGTCAAGGAGATGTTAGCCCAAAGGGGAGTTACTATGGATATGTTTGAAGATGATGTTTATTATTCATTATTAACGCAGAAATTGATGGAACCTGTCATTGAGGTAACAGATGAAGAGATAGAGATGTACTTTAATGATAATCAAGAGCAGTTTAATCAACAAGAAGAAGTAGAAGCTAGCCACATTTTGGTCGAAGATGAACAGACAGCACAAGAGTTAAAAGCTAAGGTTGATGAGGGGGAGGATTTTGCTGATTTAGCAGCAGAAAACTCCACAGATGAAGCAAGTAAAGAAAGGGGTGGTGAACTCGGATTCTTTAGTAAAGGTGAAATGGTTCCTGAATTTGAAGAAGCCGCCTTTGGTTTAGAAATCGATGAAGTAAGTGAACCGGTAGAAACCGAGCATGGTTTTCATATTATTAAAGTGACAGATAAACAAGAGGAACAAGAGGCGAAGTTTGAAGAGCATCAAGAAGAAATAGAAGAGAAGTTATTTAATCAAAAGTATCAAACTGAATTAACACCGTGGTTAACTCAGTTGAGAGAAAAGTATGAGATCTCCTATCAAAATTAATCAATAAAAACGAATGATCCAACTTCATGGTCGATGAGGTTGGATTTTTTTTCAGTAAAAATCTTCAACTCAGTAAAGCGTTTACTTAGTATATAAATCAATGAATTTGTTTCAAATGTTGACAAAAGAGTGGGAGTGTGTAGGTGTTAGTAAGTAATCATTGAATCATTTTTATTCTTGAAATCTTCAGAATGAACTTTTAAAATGTGAGTAGTGGTTAAGAAGGAGATGAAAAAATTGAGTGGAGAGAAATTGCAAATCATCCGTACAATGCACCCAAAAGAAAAGCCTGATGTTAATCAAGTAAAATTTGGGACTGTTTTTTCTGATCATATGTTTAAAATGAACTATACAGAGGACAAAGGTTGGCACGATCCTAAAATTATTCCCTATCAATCTGTCACATTAGATCCTGCAGCCATGATCTTTCATTACGGACAAACGGTATTTGAAGGTCTTAAAGCGTACCGAACTGATGATAATCAAGTGTTATTATTTAGACCTGAGCAAAATTTAAAACGGCTAAATCAATCGTGTTCGCGATTAAGTATGCCCTCTGTTGATGAAAATGAAGTATTACATTATTTGAAACAATTGATTGCACTTGAAAGAGAATGGGTTCCACAAGGTGAAGGAAATTCTTTATATATTAGACCTTTTATGATTGCGACTGAAAATAATTTAAGTGTAAACCCTTCAAAATGTTATACATTTATGATTATTTTATCGCCTGTAGCTGCTTATTATCCCGAAGGAATTAATCCTGTTCGTATTTATGTAGAAGAGAAGTTTACAAGAGCGGTAAAAGGTGGGACAGGGACGGCAAAAACGGCAGGAAATTACTCTGCTGCTTATAATGCTCAAGATCAAGCAACGAAGCTTGGTTTCTCACAGGTACTTTGGTTAGATGGCGTTGAGAAAAAATATGTCGAAGAAGTAGGAAGTATGAATGTATTCTTTAAGGTGAACGGTGAAGTCATTACACCAGAACTAAATGGAAGTATTTTAGAAGGTGTAACACGTAAATCTATGATCGACTTACTTCGCACATGGGATATTCCTGTTACAGAGCGGAAAATCTCAATTGATGAGATCGTTCAAGCTTATAAAGCAGGTCAATTAGAGGAAGCTTTTGGAACTGGAACAGCTGCTGTTATTTCTCCAATTGGGGAAATGATCTGGCGTGAAGAAAAATTGACTATCAATGAAGGAAAGACCGGCGAACTATCAAAAAGATTATACGAAACACTAACAGGTATTCAGACTGGTCAAAAAGTTGATACATTTAATTGGACAATTAAAGTCCAAAATTTAGAAGAAGAACCTACGGTTTAGTAGGATCATATTAGTCTAGACTTTTAAACGCGGTAACTTATTATCAAATGACTTTTGGTGTTTACAGTTTTGACAACTGGTTGTATTTTTAATAGGATATGGCACTTTAACATGGTATGAATATTGTTAGAGTGCTTTTTTTGATATCAAATAGACTCTCTTATCCATTTGCGCTGTATTGTTGGCTCTTTTTCGAGCTTCATTGCTGCGTATTTTTATTTGCGCCGTGTTGGCTACCAGTCTTACCGCTTATTGCTTCAAAACCTACTTTTATACTTGTTAGTGGCTGGTTGTACCGTGCACTGAATTTTTTTTGGTAAACTCTTACTAGCAACACTCCAAAAGTGTTGGGGCTACTGCAATGTATGAGAGTCCTCTAAATCGTCATTGAATGAAAAGCCATCTGTTAAAAAAATCTCACTTTCATATTGGTTGGTTACGAAGCCTATTCACTACGCCACTAACAGACATGGAAGTGGTGGTTCCCTTTAGCTTGATTAGCTAAGTGCCACCCCACGGGACATGGAGCATTTTTCGGTAGCCACAAGTAGAACTCCGCATATGAGTATCAATCCCAACTTTCATACAAAGCTCCTAAGAGGTAAGGGACATTTAACATTGAATGAAAATCAATGCTACAAAAAAGTTTCCTCGCTTGTATATTCCTATTCTTGCGGGTATGATTGGGGATGAGGTGAATCAAGAATGGAACGATTACAAAAAGTAATAGCACAAGCAGGAATTACATCAAGACGTAAAGCAGAAGAACTTATTATTGAAGGGAAAGTAACGGTTAACGGAAAGAAAGTGACTGAATTAGGAGTAAAAGTGACGCCTAACAAAGACAAAATAGAAGTGAACGGGATACCTATAGATAGAGAAGAACCTACCTATCATCTTTTATATAAGCCAACATCTGTGATATCAAGTGTTACTGACGATAAAGGACGAAAAGTTGTAACTGATTTCATTGAAACAGAAGCAAGACTATTTCCTGTTGGTCGACTTGATTATGATACATCAGGTTTAATACTTCTAACAAATGATGGTGAATTAGCCAATCAACTCATGCACCCTAAATTCCATATCGACAAGGTGTATGTCGCAAAGGTAAAGGGCATACCAAAAAGAGAAGAACTAAAGAGACTAGCAGATGGGATCCGCCTAGAGGATGGTAAAACAGCCCCTGCAAAAGTGAAATTAATCTCAATGGACAAGAAAAAACAAACATCGATTATTCAATTAACGATTCATGAAGGTCGAAATCGACAAGTTCGTCGGATGTTTGAAGCTATTAATTATCCGATTATGAAGTTAAAAAGAGAGCAATACAGTTTTCTAACCTTACAAGGGTTAAACCCAGGTGAATCAAGACCATTAAAGCCAATCGAAGTTAAGAAACTAAAAGAAGTAGCTGTCACGAAACCGTCATAAAGCAAAGTGATAGGAGCTTTCATTTAAGGTTATAATGAGACTGGGATATTTTTAGACTTAAGTTTGTACAATTGAAGGACAAAAGGTTAACTTTTTTGTGCATGTAGTTCATTGATACTGGAAGGGAGGATGACAAACATGAAAAGAAAACGTTTAATCATGCGTTCTACCATTTTATTAGTAATGGCTGTAGCGATTGGTTATACATTCTATTATAATTTCTTTGCAGATAAAAGTGTTGCACGTGCTGGTCATGATGCTGCTAATTTTGCCCTTGAGGATTTAACAGGTGAAGTCATTGAACTGCGTGAGTTAGAAGGAAAGGGTGTCTTTTTAAATTTTTGGGGCACTTATTGTCCGCCATGTGTAAGAGAAATGCCGATTATGGAAGAGTTATATCATGAATATCAAGACCAAGGTATTGAGATTGTAGCCATCAATGCGAGTGAACCACCTTTAACCGTAGAGCGCTTCGTCTCAAGATTAGACCTTACGTTCCCTGTTGTCATTGACGAAGGTAGGCATGTAATTGACGCATATGGTGTTCGACCGTTACCTACGACCGTATTGGTTGATGAGCATGGCAAGATCGTTCGTGTGTTTACAGGTCTACTAACAGAAGAGATAATTCGAGAATTTATGGAAGAAATAATACCACAAGCATGATTGAGGTGTAACGATGGATAAAATCAAATGTGAATGTGGACATTTGAACCCGCATGGTACGATTATTTGTGAGTCATGTGGTAAGCCATTAGGAAATGAAAACGATGACCAAAAACAACTATTAAATATGCGTTATGAAGGTGTGGCAAGACGTTCACAGACGTACACATCAAATATCATCGATAAAATTTGGATGTTCTTCTCGTCTGTCAAGGTTGGAATTTGGATTATTGTTATTTTACTGGTGGCTTCTATATTTGGGACCATTTTTCCACAAGAGTTTTATATTGGTGGGGAAGACCCATCTGTGTTTTACCAAAATGAGTACGGTACACTTGGACAAATTTATTATGAATTAGGTTTTCATAATTTATATGACTCTTGGTGGTATATGTTACTAATTGCTGCTTTAGGTGTATCTTTAATCATTGCAAGCTTAGATAGAGGAGTTCCATTATATCGTGCTTTAAAGAAACAAAGAATTACTCGTCACAAGAATTTCATGAAAAGACAACGTGTATTTGGTTCATCTCAAGTTCCTGATTATGATGAAAAGATGAATACAATAAAACAGCGATTATCGCAAAAGAACTATCGCGTTCGAGAGGAAAAAGGCAATATTGTTGCTGAAAAAGGTCGCTTTTCTCGTTGGGGACCTTATGTTAATCACGTAGGTATTATCATTTTCTTAATTGGCTGTATGTTACGTTATTTTCCGGGCTTTTATGTGGATGAACATGTCTGGATTCGCGAAGATGAATTTTCAGTCGTGCCTGGAACGAATCAAGAGTTATACATAGGTAATGAAGGATTCCACCTTGAGTTATATGATCCAGAAGATGAAGTATTTGGTGAATCGATGCAAAGGGTCGATGGCCTCGTTGTGAAGACATACCAAACAGATGCCGTATTGTATGAAGCAGACCCGGATTCGCCTATTGGGGTAGTTGGGGAATTAACAGAGGTAGCACGAAAAGAAATTAAAGTGAATGACCCGCTTGAGTATAACGGTTATAGCTTTTATCAATTAGATTATAAATTAAACGAGCTTCAAACAATGAGTTTTTCTATTGAAAATAAAGAAACGGGAGATCGTTTTGGTCAAATTGATGTTGATTTAAATAACCCTGCTAAGCACTATGATTTAGGTGAAGGGTATGAAGTGTCTATTATCGAGTATTTTCCTAATTACTATTTAAACAGTAATAATGAACCAGCTACTCGTTCAAGCATTCCAGATAACCCTGCATTTATCTTTGAAACAAAGACACCTGAAACTCCAGATGGAGAAAGAAGTTTTATTGGAATTATGGCTAACTATGATTTACCTTCTCGCGGTCAATCGATTGAAGAGGTGGACCATGAGTTTAAATTATCGTTTGTTGATGTTGAGATGAGTAATGTGTCTGGTTTAGGAGTTCGTAAAGATTTGACGATACCGATCCTCATTGTTGGTGGAGCTATCTTTATGATTGGATTAATTCAAGGCTCTTATTGGGCCCATCGTCGAATTTGGTTCCAACGTATTGACGGAGAGATTTGGATTGCAGGTCATACGAATAAAAACTGGTTAACCCTGCGTAATGATATTACTGAAATTATTGCAGATACTGGTTTAAATGAGCCGATAGACCAAGCAGAAGAAAAAGAAAAATTAGAAGAAGAAAAAAAAGAAAATCAAAATAAGAAGCAGGAGGGTTAAAAATGGCAGCTCTTAGTTCGAATTTATTACTCGTTGCCTTTTTCCTCTATCTTGCTGCGACAATTGTCTTTGCGGTATCTTTACCAGGTAAGAATTTTCGCAACAAGCAAGGAGAAATTAAGAAAAACAGTTGGGGTTTATATGGATATATTGCCGCAATCTTAGGAGTTGTATTTTCACTAGGTTACTTTGTAGCGAGATGGATTGCAGGCGGACATGCTCCTGTATCCAATATGTTTGAGTATATGACATTTTTAGGTATTGCGATTGCGATTGCTTTTGTGATTATATACCCTATCTATAAATCAAATGTTTTAGGATTATTCACAATGCCCGTTGTTATGTTAATCATTGCTTATGCATCTGTTTTTCCGAGCGAAATCTCACCACTTGTTCCTGCATTGCAGAGTAACTGGTTAAAAATCCATGTCATTACGACAGCATTAGGTCAGGGGATTTTGGCAATTGGATTTGCAGCTGGATTAATTTATTTAATTCGAACGCTTGATTTCACAAAACGAAACAAAAAAACGATTTCATTAGAAATTGTCATGTATGGCCTTGTGAGCACAGTTGGATTTATTCTAATCACTAATATTTTTGGTTGGTTAGGATATGAAGCGGAGTTTAATTATATCAATGAGAATGGTGCGGAAGCTCAAATTGTTTATGAGCTACCAGCAGTAATTGGTCCACATGAAGGAACGCTTTTAACAGAGGATAAAATGTCACCAATCGTAAATGCACCAGCGATAATTCGCTCAGATGATTTAAATACAGTTTTATGGTCATTTTTCTCGGGTGCGATTTTATATGTCTTAATTCGTTTAATTGCACGTAAACGAGTCGGAGCCATTTTCCAACCGATGGTCAGAAGCATTAGTCCTCAAGCAATTGATGAAATTAGCTATCGTGCCATTGCGATTGGATTCCCAATCTTTACACTTGGGGGACTCATTTTTGCAATGATTTGGGCTCAAATTGCCTGGTCAAGATTCTGGGGCTGGGATCCAAAAGAAGTATGGGCATTAATTACATTCTTGTTTTATGCAGCGTATCTTCACTTACGCCTTTCAAAAGGCTGGCACGGTGAGAAATCAGCATGGCTTGGTGTAATCGGATTTGCGATTATCATGTTCAACCTTGTCTTTGTTAACCTAGTAATCGCCGGACTACACTCCTACGCAGGTTAAGATTCAAAAAATAGAACAAGTACGATAAACGTAAACGAATCTGGTAGCGGCAAATTAACGCTCCGCACATGAGCATTAAGCAACTTCATACAAAATAAATATAGAACGTTCACACGCAGATGAACGAATTACTGAGAAATGACTAGTACGACGATAAACAGATCCTTCATCTGCAGGGTCTGTTTATTTTAATTTATAGGATGATCAAGGTAAATGAACTGGAGGCGTGTACAATGGAAAAAGAAGCAAAAATTCTTGTAGTTGATGATGAGGACCGCATTCGTAGACTGTTAAAAATGTATCTAGAAAGAGAAAATTACTCAATTGATGAAGCTGAAAATGGTGAAATAGCATTAGAAAAAGCAATCGAACAAGATTATGATGTTATCCTCCTTGATTTAATGATGCCAGGAATGGATGGAATAGAAGTATGTACAGAGCTAAGAAAATCAAAGGCTACTCCTGTTATGATGTTAACGGCAAAAGGCGAGGAAGCAAATCGAGTTCAAGGTTTTGAAGTTGGTGCAGATGACTATATTGTTAAGCCATTTAGTCCTAGAGAAGTGGTTCTAAGAGTCAAAGCATTATTAAGACGTTCTTCTTCGACCAAGTTTTTGCAAACAGAAACACAGGCAAAGGACATGTTAGTGTTTCAAAATTTAGTCATTGATAACGATGCACATCGAGTAACCGTCTCAGGCCAGGAAATCAACTTAACACCAAAAGAATATGAGTTATTATATTATTTAGCACAAGCACCAGATAAAGTATTCTCAAGAGAACAACTTCTCAAGGATGTATGGAATTATGATTTCTTCGGAGATTTACGAACTGTCGATACACATATCAAAAGATTAAGAGAAAAATTAAATCGTATATCTGAAGAAACGGCCTCGATGATTTCAACGGTTTGGGGTGTCGGTTACAAGTTTGAAGGTCAGAAGGAATAATGTTGTGGCGTAGTGTAGTAGGAAAGTTATGGTTTACGTTTATCCTTTTAGTAGCCGTTGTCCTAACCATTTTAATGGTGATGTTACTGCGTTCATTTGAGAAATTTCATATTCAAGAGGCAGAAGGACAATTACTCCATCATGCTACGATGATTTCACATATATATGAGGGTTATGAACATGAAGAAGAAGCTTTAACAAGAATCGAGCAATATACTGAACTTTTAGAAATAAATGTGTTAGTGATTAATCAAGGCGAGAAAAAAATGGACAATGTCGAGCCTACTATTAGACAGTTACCTATTGAAGTATTTTATGAAAATGATAAACTTTCTTCTGTATTTACTGATCAACAAGAAATTATGGCAGAGGGAGAATTTCATACAAATGAGGGTGGGTGGCCTTCTAATAAAGAGCTAATGGTTGTTGGTGTACCATTAATGCCTGGAGAACTTGATAATAGTGCCATATTTCTATATCAATCACTTGAAGTGATTGAAGAAACCTCGAGAGAAACTAAAGGTATTGTTTATTTATCAGCGGGGATTGCCATCGTACTCACGACCATATTTGCCTTTTTTTTATCAACGCGAATTACAGCACCTCTCCGGAAAATGCGTGAAGTTGCTTTAGAAGTCGCAAGTGGTCATTTTCGTTCTAAAATCCCTATAGTCTCTCATGATGAGATTGGTATGTTAGGGATGGCGATTAACCGAATGGCTCGAGATTTGAATGTATCGATTACGGAATTGAGTCGTGAAAAGGAGCAATTAGCTCGGATTTTAACAAGTATGGCTGATGGAGTTATTACCTTTAACCGGCAAGGTGAAATTGTCATTACGAATCCACCTGCTGAACAATTTCTTGAATCGTGGTTATTTGAAGACGGAGTTAATAATCAGAATAGACTACCAGAAGAGTTAAATAATCTATTTAATAAAGTCGTTCGTGGTGAGCGAGAACAGCAGCTAGAATTAGCCATTCAGGGGCGATATTTTGCCCTTGTTATGACGCCTTTATATGACCACGAACAAATCAGAGGAGCCGTTGCAGTAATTCGGGATATGACGGAAGAACGTCAACATGATAAGCTTCGTAAAGATTTCATTGCGAATGTATCACACGAATTAAGAACGCCGATTTCAATGCTGCAAGGGTATAGTGAAGCGATTATTGATGATATAGCGGAAAGCCATGAAGAGAAAAAAGAGCTTGCTCGGATCATTTATGATGAATCATTAAGAATGGGCCGATTGGTTAATGAGTTATTGGATATTGCGCGTATGGAAGCGGGTTATACTGAATTAGTAAAAGAAAAGATTCCTTTAATACCTTATATGGAGAAAATTGTTCGTAAGTTTAAAGGTTTAGCTAAAGACCATCACATTGCTCTGAAGCTAGATGTTAAGGAAAAGTTACCAGATGCTTATTTTGATCAAGATCGAATTGAACAAGTATTAACCAATTTAATTCATAATGCGATTCGACATACACAGGAATTCGGACAAGTCATTGTCAAAGTAAGTGTTGAACAAGAAGAATTCATATTTGATGTAATTGATAACGGCTCTGGTATTAGTGAACAAGATTTACCTTATGTGTTTGAACGTTTTTACAAAGCAGATAAAGCGAGAACACGAGCCAAAGGTGGAACAGGTCTTGGATTGGCCATTGCCAAAAATATCATTGATTCGCATAAAGGGAAGATTACGGTGCATAGCAAAGTAAATGAAGGTACTACTTTCTCTTTTAAACTTCCGTTGTAGGAAAAAGGCTCATGAAAATTGAGATACTATCGTCTTTATGTTTCATGTATAATCAAAAGAAAGATCATATAGAAAATCATTAGGTCTATTTAAAAAGGAAGCTGGTTAGATTCCAGCACGGTCCCGCCACTGTGTTTGCTTTATATCAAAGCATAAGTCAGATTACTTGCCTACTGATATTGTTTGAACCTTCGAGGTTAAAGGGGATCATTAGAATGAAGCTCTGTCATTTGAAGCAGGGCTTCACTATGGGTGGAAAGCATTCCTTTTTCGGAATGCTTTTTTGTTAAGCCAGGAACATAGTGTCTTAATTGACTCATTTTAATACCAATCATTTATTGGAGGAGCGGGTTTATTTGCTTCGTTTCGTTCGTCAACATATTTTTCAATACCAAAGCCTTACATATTTTCTTTTAATACTTTTATGTTTTTTTATTTTTATTTGGTCTATTAGTAGGGGAAGTGTGGATATACCTTTTTGGACCGTGATTCAAATTTTAATTGCTGAGATTCCTTATAGTCCTTTTGAACACCAAGCTGAAACGAGTATTGTGAATATCGTTGTGCAAATTCGGTTGCCACGTGTACTACTTTCAATGATTGTTGGTGCTAGTCTAGCCTTAGCTGGTGCCGCTTTTCAAGGATTATTAAAAAACCCACTCGCTGATCCCTATACGCTTGGGGTGTCTTCAGGTGGAGCTTTAGGTGCAGTATTTGTGCTTTTTTTTGGAGTGACGATACCTGGATTAGGTTTTTTTACACTACCGTTTATTAGTATTATTAGTTCGTTTTTTACATTATTGTTTGTGATTAGCTTTTCAAAAATGGTCCAGCGCTCTATGTCGAGTGAAACAATTATTTTAACAGGCATTATATTTAGTTCGTTTTTAGGTGCTTTTATCTCTTTAATGATTGCTTTGACTGGGGATGAACTAAGGCAAATTATAGGGTGGCTACTAGGAAGCCTTGCGATGCGAGGTTGGGCATATGTTTGGTTAGCACTACCGTTATTTATAATTGCTTTTATCATGTTGTTGTTTAATCGTCAAGAACTAAACGCCTTAGCTTTTGGTGAAGAAACGGCCCGTCAATTAGGGGTCAATGTACGTGTACGGAAATATGTGATACTTGGTGCTGCTACTATTTTAACGGGCAGTGCAGTTGCTGTAAGTGGAACCATTGGATTTGTAGGATTAGTTATACCTCATATGACGAGATTAATTTGGGGAAGTAACCATCGAATTTTATTGCCACTCTCTATGTTTGTCGGTGCAGGCTTTTTAGCCCTTGCGGATATAGTAGCTAGAACCATCATCTCTCCTTCCGAATTACCAATTGGTGTCATTACGGCGATGATAGGGGCCCCCGTTTTTGGTTTAATATTAATAAAGCAACAAAAGAAAGTGGGGTGAGAAAATGTTAGACGTACAAGATATTCACATCCAAATCAACGGTAAAGATATTTTAAAAAATATATCATTTTCGGTTAATAAGGGTGAGTTTTTTGGCATTGTTGGTCCAAATGGCAGTGGGAAAACAACGTTATTAAAAGCGATTAACAATGGAATTCATTGTCAAGAAGGCTCTTGTTTGATCAATGGTATGGATGTCAAAAAGTTAAACAGCAAAGAATTAGCTAAACAAATGGCTGTGTTACCTCAATTATCGGAGTTGTCCTTTCAATATCAGGTAAAGGAAATTGTTGAACTAGGAAGATACCCTTATCAAAAAGGATGGCTGCCACAAGTTTCAAATCGGGACGAAGTGGTGGTCAAAAAAGTACTAGAGAAAACGGGTACGTCGATTTTTCAACATAACTGGTTATCTCAATTAAGTGGAGGGGAAAGACAAAGAGTATTATTAGCTCGTGCTTTTGCTCAAGAACCACAATTGCTTTTATTGGACGAACCAACCAATCATTTAGATTTCTCTCATCAAATGAATATACTAAACGAAATCAAACAGCAAACCGATGAAGAAGGGATAACCGTCATTGCGGTTTTACACGATTTAAATATGGCAAGTTTATATTGTGACCGTTTGTTATTATTGAACCAAGGGCAAATGGTAGAAATCGGTACTCCTTACGATGTGTTAAATGAGGATATTTTACAAGCTGTTTATCATGCACCCCTTAAGAGATATGAGCATCCATCTCTACCAAAGCCACAACTTCATTTTTCTCCTTACCGGTCGAAATTGGATAGCAATGACTGGCTAGACAAAACTGAAATGAAGGAAATAAATGGAGAGGTTCAGTTAAACATGCAGGCACCTTACCGTTATTATAGTGATTTTACAAGTAGTGGGTGGTGTCAGACACTTCATTTCCTAAAAGGAAACCGACCAAAGGAAACACACACAGCACAGATTGTATTAGCTGGAGACATTGTTACAACATCGATGGCTACTTCTGAACAATTTAACTTTAAGCTTTTTGTACATATAGAAAAGGTTCGGGTAAAGTATAACGTTCATATCCAGCTTTTGTTAAATGGAAGCTTAACTGAACAGCAATTTCTCCAATTTTTACTTTTATTAGGGGAAGCTAAAACGTATTTTCAGGTAAGCCAATTAAAAGAGAAAAAAGGTAACGGTGGTTCGCTTTTGGTAGGGGCTACCCAAATAGATATGAAGGATCAAGGTAAGGATGTACGTGATTTTTCAAGTGTATATGCCGCTATAAAGTTAGAGTTATTCAGACGAATTGAACAAACGTTGGAAGGGGTAAATGTGGATGAAATTATATACGAAGACAGGTGATAGCGGTCAAACGAGTGTAGTGGGAGGGCGTGTAGCCAAAGATCATGTGCGTGTTGAAGCTTATGGCACTTTGGATGAATTAAATTCCTTTGTAGGATTAGCGATTTCAAGCATGTCAACATCTGAGTTCAATGATATGATAGAAGATTTATTCATCATACAGCATGAGCTTTTTGACTGTGGTAGTGATTTGGCTTTTGTTATGAGTAAAACGACAGATCCCACTTTTAAAGTCAAAGAAGAAATGGTAGAGCACCTAGAAGGAAAAATTGATTCATATATGGAGGAAAGTCCGCCATTAGAAAAATTTATTTTACCTGGTGGCAGTCAAGCTGCAAGTTATTTACACGTATGTAGAACCATTACAAGACGAGCAGAACGATTGATTGTAAGCTTACAAAAGGAAATAGAAATCAACCCAGTCACCTTAACCTATATAAACCGCCTTTCCGATTTATTCTTTGTACTAGCGAGAGCCGCAAATACTAGACAAAAAATCAACGATGTAGAATACGAAAGAAGTGCAATCGTTTTTAAAGAAAGAAAAAGTAAGCAATAAATTAAAGGATGAAATCAGCGTCTTAAGTGACTGGTTTCATCCTTTTTTCATAGACGCCCATTCATAGAAGAGTCTTCACACCATCTTAACAATTCATAAAGGTTTGTGTAGTTACTGACGTCAAACCTTGGAGTAACTACACAAAAAAGGCTGAACATGTCAGTTACTTAAGGAGCATGATGTCACAGTGAACTCTTGACCTTAATGCTTAGTTGTAACCTGTAATACTGGAAGTGAACTTGACAAGATTCAGTACACAACCTATAGCCCATAGGTAACTTTCATACAAAAAGCATGTTGGACAAAGTACTTACATATAATGGCATGAACAAAAAAATGGAGGGGAACGAATGAAAAAAATCTTAGTATTCCTAGGAACCTTATTACTAGTGGCCTGTACTCAACAGGCAGATGCAAAAGTAATCCAAGCTTCCTTACAGCCATCAATAGAATGGCAGCCACTTATCGAACGACAGGGAGTGATTTGGGAATTGCTCTTAATCGACAACTACAATGATGAGCAGCATAAAGTCGTATTAAATGAATATGGCTATTTTGAAAACCGTGGTCAATCACTTAACGAAGAAGAACTACAAGCCTTAGCCAAAACATTAGCATCAGGCATTGATACACCACTAAAAAATGCCAGCTTATCTGAAAATGATGAAATTATCCCTGGCCAAAGTAGAGTGATTTTATCTGAGAAAGAAACGGTTGAGTTAATACTCGATTTAAAACCTAGCACCAAAGAATTAACATTACCTATTTATGTCACTGAACCCAATATAAATGTAGAAGATATAGAAGGTATTGATGAATTAGTCATTGGTGAGTTTACAACTTATTTTGACTCTGGTGTAGCAGGAAGAACAATGAATATTAAACTTTCTTCAGATGAAATTGATCGGGTCATTCTTGGGCCAGGTGACACATTTTCGTTTAATTCAGTTGTAGGAGAAAGAACAAAAGATAGAGGATATCAAGAGGCACTTGAAATTATAAATAAGGAGTTTGTTATGGGTATTGGTGGCGGAATCTGTCAAACTTCTTCCACACTTTATAACGCTGTTGAGCAAGCAGGCTTAGAAATTACAGAGAGATATACTCACTCTAGAGAGATTGGTTACGTGCCGAAAGGAAGAGACGCCACCGTATCATGGGGTGGTCCCGACTTTAAATTTAAAAATAGCTTTACGTATCCGATTATGTTAAAGACCGAAGTCATCAATGGTTCCGTTCAAATTCAAGTCGTTACACAGAAGATAAATAGAGAGGTTTAAGAGTAAAGAGGAGGGCAATCGCCAGCCTCTTTTTTACTGATTTTAAAAAGACAATCATGAAGTAAAAGGAGTAAATGTGCAGACGATTTATTTTGTATAATTCTTCCCTAGAAAATCATACTAATTGGGAGGATATTTGGAAAGGGGGACAAGCGATGCTTTTAAGATGGATGAAGCAAAAAATGAAATATCAGCAAGAACACGTCACAGTTAAAGAAGTGATTAAGAAATTAAAAGCATCCGATGATTTTGTCCGCTTTGAACAACAAGCACGTAAGCATACATTTGTGATATCTTATTTTACTTCTCTCGTAGACCATGATCGAATCATGCGTGATCTTTTACCTTATTTAATTCAAATAGAAGAAGAAGACCTTACCGAAATTGTTAATAAGATTCCCATTGATATAAAAGAATTAGTGAAAGAAGGTCAAGTCGTCGAGGAAGCGTTATTGAGAGGACAACTCCTACTTGAAATCGCTCATGATGAACATCAATATGCCTTATTTGAAGTAGCGATGAATTCAGAAAGGGAAGTCTCACAACCTGAAGTTGAGTTTAGTGTAACAGGTCCTCAAGAGTCATTCATTGAGGCTTTAGATACGAATCTTAATTTGGTTAGGAAACGATTACCAATCGGTGAATTAAAAGCTAAAAAACTCATCGTTGGTAAACTTACTCAAACAAAGGTGATCGTTTTATATATAGAAGGGATTGTTGACCAAGATAATCTTCAAACGTTGGTCCAACGTATTGAGGCGATTGAGTTTGACCAAGTTATTGATTCTGGTAGTATCGCTCAAATGATTTCGGACGATTCCTTGTCCTTTTTTCCGCAATTTATTAATACAGAAAGACCCGAGCGAGTTTCTGCTGTATTAGCCGAAGGAAAAGTTGCTTTTTTAACGGACGGGTCACCAGAAGCGGTTTACGGACCGACTACGTTAGTTGAATTCTTTTCTTCGTTAGAGGATTACTACTTAGGTTGGCAGGTTGCGTCCTTTACGAGACTATTAAGATTTTTTGCGGTGGCATTTTCAATTTTGGCTTCTCCTATTTATGTAGCCGTTTTGACGTATCATTACGAGTTAATTCCAAGAGATTTATTAGGTCCAATAATCGGCTCGAGGATTAATATTCCTTTTCCTCCGATTATTGAAGCTGTTTTTCTAGAACTAACGATTGAACTTTTGAGAGAAGCGGGTGCACGATTACCTACTAAAGTAGGTCAAACGATTGGTATCGTAGGTGGGATTGTCATTGGGCAAGCCTCCGTTGAAGCTGGATTAACGAGCAATATCCTTTTAATTATTGTTGCTTTAGCAGCACTCGCATCTTTTACAACGCCCGTATATCAAATGGGTAATACAATTCGTGTACTCCGCTTCCCATTTATAATTATGGCTGCATGGTTAGGATTGTTTGGAATTGGGATAACCGTTTTATATATGCTTGTTCATTTATTACATTTACAATCTTTAGGAAGGCCTTACTTAGCACCTATTTATCCACCTCGAGTGACTGATTGGAAGGATGCTTTTATCCGTTTACCCTTTAGCTGGATGAATAGTAGGCCTGTCTATTTGAGGCCACAAAAAAGAAAAAGGTTAAACTTTAGAAAAGCCAATAAAAAGCATGACATTGACGAGTAAAAGGAGGAGAAAAAATGAGTGATGAAAAAGTAATCAAAGAACAATATCTAATTTCGCCATTTTTATCCTTTTTTATCATCCATGCTATGCAGGTTGGGGTAGGTGTATTAGGTTTCCAGAGAATGGTAGTTGAAGAATCTGGCTATGACGCTTGGATCTCTGTGCTTCTATCAGGGGTCATGGTGGCAATAAGTATTGCTTGTATGTATGCCCTTCTGAAAAGGGCTGATGGTGATATTATTAAAGTCCATCAGCAATTGTTTGGTAAGTGGGTTGGTGGAATATTAAGTACGGCAATAGGTTTGTATTTTTTCTTTTTGGCATTAATCATCTTTCGCACCTATCTAGAGGTCTTACAATTATGGATGTTTGAGGATTTACAAACGTGGTTCATCGCGATATTATCTATTCCCTTTTTTTATTATGTCGTATCAGGGGGGTTCCGAACCGTTGTAGGGTTAGCGTTTGTTAGTATTTTAATTACATTACCTATCTACCCCTTATTTCTCATGACCTTGGAGTTTGCTCATTACATTAATATATTACCTGTTTGGAAACATAGCTTTACTGAATTATTTTTAGGAGCAAAAGCTTCCACTTTTAGTTATAGCGGATTTGAGCTGTTGTTAATCTATTATCCCTTTTTAAAAAAGAAGGAGTTTAGTCAGAAATGGACGCAGTTAGGGGGAATATTCACAACTCTTCTTTATACATATATTATGTTAATTTGTTTGTTTTTTTATAGTGAAGAGCAAATTAACAAAACTGTTTGGGCTACTTTGACGTTATTTAAGGTTATTGAATTTCCATTTTTGGAGAGGTTTGAATATATTGGTATAACAATGTGGATGATCGTTTGTGCTCCTAATATTGCCCTAGCAATTTGGGCTGCTAGCCGAATGGTAAAAAGGGTGTTTGAGTTTAACCAAAGGCACGTGCTCATTGTATTTGTATTCATGTTAGCCGGAGGAATTATGTTGCTTCCTACTCGGCAAGAAATAAATATGATTACAGATATTTTTAGTGAAATTGGTTTTTATTTTGCTTTTGCTTATATTCCGTTACTACTACTATTACAGATTGTTGTCTATAAGGTGAAGAAAAAGGGTGCCCAAAATGAAACGACGAGTATGTAGAATGTTAATCATATTTGTTTTCCTCATAACCTTTTCTGGTTGTTATGTGAAATCAGAAATTATTGACGAATTATCGATTATACGTGCAATTGGATATGATATTGATGGGATGGACAAAAAAATTAGAATTACCGTTACTTTTCCTACATTTACTGAACAAATCTCTGAACAAATGTTGGAACAAGTATCATTAAGCGCTGTAGGAGAAACTCCTAGAGCTGTCATTAATCATTTAAATAACCGTTCACAGAAGCCTTTGGTGACTGGACAGTTACGTGTTGCATTATTTGGAGAGCCATTAGCAAAAGAAGGGTTAGAGCCTTATATCCTACCGTTATATCGAGATCCTACCGTTGGTAATCGTATTTTAATGGCCGTTGTTGAAGATGGTCAAGCTTATGATATTTTAAAAGGTACGGTAGGTACAGGTGAACAAGTAGGTGTCTATATTCCCGATTTTTTAGATCAGAACCAAACGCATGGTCAAGTACCACGTACAAATTTACATGAATATTTGTTTAGTATGTATAGTGATGTACGAGATCCGGTTTTGCCTATAATTAAGACGTTGGGGGACGAAAATATAGAAATAGCGGGTCTAGCTTTATTTTCCCGAGACAAAATGGTCGATCAATTATCGCTAGAACAGAGCTTTTATTTAAAGTTAATGCGTAAACGCTCTGATCATTCGTTTCAAGAATTCTATGTGGAGGAAATAAAACAAAAATGGCCAGTTGTTATTGAGGTATTAAAAAGTAATATTCATAAAAAATATACGGAAAAAGGTGATACGAAAACGGTGAAATATAAGCTCGACATTGTTACGACCATTTTTGATACAACAAGTAGTGTTAATTTATATACAGGTAATGATATAGAGAAAATTGAAAAAGCTGTTAAAGAAGATATTGAAGAAAGGTGTAAAGAACTTTTATATCACTTTCAAGAGTTAAAAATCGACCCAGTCGGAGCCGGTGAAATATATAGAAGCAAACATCGAGATTGGAATGTAGAGAGTTGGGAAAACGAAATTTATCAGTCTTTACAGTTTGAAGTGGAAGCAGATGTGAGAATTTCTCAAACAGGAGCGATTGAATAATTGAGCATAAAATAGGTCATGCTGTCATAGGGTAGTGTTAGTTATCGGAAAAGCTCTATAGCTAATACGACTATTTTTAAGGAGGCATTTATGCTTGATTTTATAAAAAGAGTAACGATTGCATTATCGCTAGCATTATTTATAGGTGTTCTTTTTTGGGGAACAAATCATACGGTACGTGCTGCTGATCGAAGTTTCGAGGGAAGTTTCATATGGCCAACTATAGGTGAATTGACAGATACATATGGAACAAGGGGCGGAAAGCATTTTGGTTTGGATATTGCTGCACCTGAAGGAACACCCGTTGTTTCTGTTCAAGAAGGAATCGTATCCAAGTCCTATTATTCGTCTTCATATGGAAATGTTGTTTTTATCAAACATGAACAAAGTAATATGGAAACGGTTTATGCCCATTTGTTTGAGAGAAAAGTAGCTGAGGGAGATTTGGTACAAGCTAATCAGTTGATTGGAACTGTCGGTAATACTGGTCATTCACGCGGTAATCACTTACATTTTGAAATGCACGATAGTGAATGGGATTTGCATAAATCAGCTTCAGTCGATCCATTAGTATATTTAGGGACAGATGAGGAGTCTGTTTATGCCGTTTTAGAGCATATGGACGATCATGCGATTGAGGCGATGAGCCATTATATAGACGAAGACTATATGAATGATAATCTCTCGCAAACAGCGGAACAAACGGCAGCACTTCAAGAAGATGATAGTGATAATTATGAGGCTGCGATCGCAATGGTTGAACAAACATTGAAGGCTCTATTAGGCACTTCGGATGAAGAGGAAAAAGAAAGCGAAGAAGTCTCAAATAACGAAGTGAGTGTTGAGCAGGTCGAGCAAAATCTATGGGCATATTTACCCGAAATTGAAACGGAATTTTGGTTAATTGAAAGCGATAATGTTGAAGAACGAGTAGACGAAATAGTGGAACATATTATAACCGTTCAACGAGAGGATACATTATGGGGAATTGCTCAGCAGTATCAAGTAACCGTGTCTGAATTAATGGAGTGGAATAGCTTACAAACCGATGTATTAAGTCTTAATCAAGAGCTAGTCGTATATGAAATGATACAAGATGGGAAGTATCATTTTGTTGAGCGCGGTGATACCTTATCAAAGATAGCGTCAGAATACGATTTAAACTTAGAAGAATTAATGGAATTAAACGAACTAAGCGGAACGATCATTCACCCTGGTGAACGATTAATCGTCAATCAATAAAAAAAACGAACGAATCAAATGATGTAGATTAGTTGGTTTTTGTGGTAGAATAGAACTAATTTATAACGTTTGATTGGGAGTTTTACCATGAATAAAGACCGTTCTTTTGTCAATACAACTTTATTAAAGCTGTTAAATGAGCAAACTGATTTGACCGGAACTCAAATTGATTTAATTGATGGATTTTTGTTTATGCTGCAAAAACTGAAAAGACATAAGCAAATCCGTATGATAGACTCAACGACGATTCATCCCCGTTTTTGGCGTTCGCATAATCGAGCTTTTGGTTATAAGCTAAAAACAAAAGCGAATAAAGGTGAGTTTCAGTTTCTCTATGAGTTTTATGTAAAGGTTGCCTTATTAGAAGGGTTTGTTGACGTAAATGAACAGACGATTTATTTAACAGAAAAAGGCCGTATATTTTTATTATCCAATAAAGAGGATCAACTGGATTTACTTTTTCAGTATATTTGGGGATGATAAACGGACGGTACCGTTCTTTTTATAAAAACGGTACCGAGAATGCACAAGTTAAGCTTCAATTTTATTAGCATATACAATTTCTTCAACATTGGCTAGTGCGGTTAGTAATGTATCACTAACTTGTTTATCGACAGTTAACATCATAATCGCTTCACCACCTTCTTCTTTACGACCCACTTGCATCGTAGCGATATTGACATTGTGCTCACCTAGTAACTGCCCCATACGACCAATAACCCCTGGGCGGTCTGTGTGTTGAATATAGAGAATATGACCTTTTGGAACAAAATCGACATTAAAACCGTTCACGTTCACGATTCGAGGTCCGTATTCTTTAATATAAGTTCCTTGAATTTCGAAGGCACGATCTTCACCGTTTACGACCGCATGAATGAGATTCGAATAGCCATAGGATTTGGTTACATGTTTTTCACCAAAGCTAATACCTCTTTCTTTAGCAATGAGAGAAGCATTCACATCGTTCACACTTGCATCAATCCGTGGTTGAAGGAAACCAGCAAGTAAACTCTTTGTTGTAATGGACGTCTCATAATTAGTGACGCTGCCACTATAATAAACTTCAATTTCTTTAACTGGTGTTTTCATCACTTGAGATAGGAAATTCCCCATATCTTTTGAGAGATCATAAAAAGGCTTTATTTTTTCATATACTTCTTTTGAAAGTGCTGGTAAATTTATAGAATTTTTAGCTGGTTCTCCTAAAAGGAATTGTAGTACTTCTTCAGAGACTTGAGAAGCGACATTTAACTGGGCTTCGACCGTTGACGCAGCGATGTGTGGCGTCGTAATGACATTGTCAAAGTCAATTAAGTCACGATCAGTGGCCGGTTCTTCTTCAAAGACATCTAAGGCAGCTCCGGCAATATGACCATTCTCTAAATAATGCTTTAAGGCTTGTTCGTCGATGATACCACCTCGGGCACAGTTAATTAAGTAAACGCCTTTTTTAGTTTTAGCGATATTTTTCATACCGAGTAAACCTTTTGTATCTTTTGTTAATGGAGTATGAACGGTAATAATATCGGCAGTTTCTAGTAACTGTTCTAAAGAAGCTGGGACGACACCGATTTTTTCAGCACGTTCTTTGGTTAGAAATGGATCGAACACGAGTAAGGGCATTTCAAAGGCTTTTGCTCGTTGAGCAATTTGCGTACCAATACGACCAAATCCAACAATACCTAATGTTTTTCCTCGTAATTCAGAGCCTTGAAACGATTGACGCTCCCATTGACCTGCTTTAATGGAAGCATTAGCTTGAGGAATTTTACGCAGTAAAGCACAGATCATCGCAAAGGTGTGTTCAGCTGTAGAAATTGTATTACCATCGGGGGCATTAACAACAACAACACCACGTTTTGTCGCAGCCTCTAAATCGATATTGTCAACACCAACACCAGCCCTTGCAATAATTTTAATGTTTGCCATTTTCACTAGTAATTCCTCTGTAACCTTTGTGGCACTTCTCACTAGCAACGCATCAAAAACGGATAAGTCCTCAACCTCTTCAATTTTTTTCTGAACACATTCTACTAAGTCACTTTGAAGCAAAGGCGCTAATCCTTCCTCACTCATTGCATCGGATACTAAGATTTGAAACTTGGTATAAGTAGGCTTTATATCCTCTTTGTCAGCTACTGCTTGTTTGTTCATGTCTCTCCACTCCTTTTATTTACTGTAATACGTTAGTGTGGTGTAGTCAATGATCATTTTCTGAACATTATGAAAGCGTTACACAAAAAAAGCCCACTCCTCACAAATTGTGAGGGGCGGGAGTTATAAAGCCGCGGTTCCACCCTCATTTGAAGATAAATCTACAACAAAAAGGTATGTTCCTGATGTCTTTGATTTATAATCATCTCAGAGGCTATTTTAGCCATAAGGTAACGGATTAACCGAATATGCCTACGCATGGGACTTAGTCAGTACATTTCAGCATATTAACTCAGAAGGGCTATCCAAAATGATTCAAACTAGTTCACACCGACCACTAGCTCTCTTAATTGAATTCATTTCTTCATTCTTCATCCATGTTTTTAATATGGTAATTGTTAGATAATTTATCATATGAACTAGGTATTGTCAATTGTGTTTTCAGAAAAATCTTTTTACTTTATTAACGGATATCATCATACGTATGAGTAGGAGGGGATAAACAATGACATATGTTGTCAAAAGAGGGGATACGATTGCTAAAGTAGCTTTAGCTAATAAAATGAGGCCTTTTGACTTGGTGTATTATAATCCAAGTCTATTAAATGAGAAGGATTATATTCAGCCTGGAACTATACTACAGCTGCCGCTAAAAGAGGATCAAAAACGATTAAGTTTTGAAACCGAGTACGGGCCAACTGATCTTGAAAAGGATCTAAAGATATTAGAAAAAAGTGGTGTACATGTATCACAATGTGGACAGTCTGTGATGGGAAAGCCTCTTTATGAATGTAAGATTGGCACAGGTCCAAGGCATGTATTTTATTCAGGAGGCTGGCATGCTAATGAAGCACATACATCAAAATTATTGATGAAATTTTTAGATGTTCTTTCTTCAGTAAATGAACAGAATCAAGAAGTCTATGGTTATCCAGTCGTCGATATTTTAAAAAAAATTACGTTAACGGTCGTACCGATGGTTAACCCTGATGGAATCGAATTAGTTGAACAAGGTATTTATCCAGAGCATTCTTTTTATGAAGAAGTCATTGAAATCAATAAAGGGCAAAGAAGATTTGATCATTGGTCAAGTAATATTCGTGGTGTTGATCTAAACCACCAATGGCCAGCTGGTTGGGAATTGGAAGCTGAAGAAAGTCCACAAAAACCTTGGTCAAGACATTATAGTGGTCCAGCCCCTTTGTCGGAACCAGAGGCGATAGCTATTTATAACCTTACAAAAAAATATGATTTTCATTATGTATTAGCTTTTCACTCTCAAGGTCAAGTCATTTATTGGGGGTATAGAGGTTATGAGCCTAAAGAAAGTGAGGAGATGGTAAAAAAGCTATCACTCGCTAGTTCTTATACGCCGATTCATACCGCTGATAGTGATGGTGGTTATAAGGATTGGTTTATTTTACACACAGGTAGGCCGGGTTTTACGATAGAGATCGGTAACGGCCAAAACCCACTTCCCAATGAGGCATTTGCTGAAATATGGTCCAATAATATTGGATTAGCTTTAGAAGGTCTAACTTTATAAGACTTAATAAGAAGCTTGCTAGTGATGGAAATGAAAGCTAAAATAAAAGAAATAAACAGAAGAATATTACGTGAGCATATGTAGCTTTTTGGAGGGGAATTATGTCTCTTGGTCCGATCAAACCTAAGAAAATGTATGAACTAATAGCCGAACAATTAACTGCACAAATAAAGAATGAACAATTAAAACCAGGGGAACGTCTTGATTCAGTACCTCAACTAGCAGAAAAGTTTCAAGTAGGCCGCTCAGCTATTCGTGAGGCATTAAGTGCACTCAATGCAATAGGATTAATTGAGATAAAACAAGGAGAAGGTACTTTTGTTAAGGAAATTGATCACAATTTAGCGAAAGCTGCTCTACCTTCTGTTAATTGGATGCGAAAAGAGGATTTAAAAGAATTATTTGAAATACGTAAAATTATTGAAACAGGTGCTGCTCAATTAGCGGCTCTTCATCGCACAGAAGAGGATTTATTAGCCCTTAAACAAGTCCTTAATGAAATGGCACAAAATCTCGATGATGGAAAAGTAGGAGAAAAAGCAGATATTGTTTTTCATGAATGTGTCGTTCGTGCCACTAAAAATAAGATGTTGCAAGATTTATTAAGTACGGTTTCAGAAACGATGCAAATAGCGATGAAAGAAGCACGTGAGAAGTTTCTATATAATGATAGGCGGCGACTTATTACTTTATATAAAGAGCATGTTGAAATTTTTGAAGCGATTATGGAGCAAAATGCAGAAGTCGCTTATGCGAAAATGATGAATCACATTGTCGCTGTGGAAAAAGATTTATTTTCCTAATATTAATGAGGTCGAAGTAAAAGGATTATACTAAGCAAAGAAAGCGGGTTTTATTCTGCTTTCTTTTCTCTTTGAATGAAGGCAGAGGAGTATTGTGATGCAGGAAATTATATTCATATTTGTTGTTTTATTAATTGGCAGCTTTGCTCAAGGTGTAAGTGGTTTTGGTTTCGGGTTAATTGCGATGAGTATTCTACCGTATTTCTTTACTGTAAAAGAAAGTACGATTTTAGTGATTACGTTAACTTTGTTTATTACGCTCCGAATTTTGAGTAAACAATATAAAAATCTTGATTGGAAAGGGTTAATACCTGTTCTATCATCCGCAATAGTCGGGCGGGGGGTTGGTTTCTTTATTCTTACATACTTTGGAGACCTCGAGATTTTAAAAACATGGCTTGGAATAATATTATTACTCATGGTTATATATTTGATGTGGAGTAAAAAAATCATGATGCATTCCAAACAGATGACTACGTTTATAGCCATAGTGATAGGATTTATTGGTGGTGTAGTAGGGGGAGTATTTGCAGTAGGTGGGCCTTTTTATGTCTTTTATTTTTTAATGGTTTATGCGGATAAAGGGAGATACAATGCAAATTTACAAGCAGTATTTTTTATAACGAGTTTGATTACAGTCCTACTACATGGGATTAATGGCGATTATGGGACAAGCTCTATTCTGTATGTGCTTGTTGGCTTAGTGGCTGTACTTATTGGTACTTCTTTAGGATTAAAAGCTTTTACAAAAGTTTCAGCAAGTGTGGTAAGAAGAATGGCAATTCTGTTAGTCGCGTGCTCAGCCATTAATTTTATCTTTTTTCACTAACAAAGATATCGGATTTATCTATATGAAAGTTATGTTAGCCTCTATAACTGATGGAATTTTGAACCAATTTGGTTTTGAATGAGAAGCACATGAGTATCAGCAGCAACTTCCATATAAAACGCCAATCGCCACCATAAAGATATACAAGTTGTGCAGATACGGAGGTCAAACCTTGTAGCATCTGCACAAAGAGGCGAACATGACAGTTACTTGAGGGAAGAGCCTGAGTAACGACACGAAAAAGGTCGATGATGACAGTTACTCGAGCAAAGCTTCGCCACCAACAAAAATGAAAGTGGCGAAAAGCCCTTTCCAACTCAACTCTTCATACAATTTGGTTTTGATCTTTTTAAATTTGATTTTGTTTGTTGGATTGTTTTAGAACTTGAGAATTAGCAATAACCCAGCGGAAGAAAAGCCGCGAAGACTCCCGCGGGAAATAGTGGCAGAGCCGAAATCCACTAGCGAAGCTAGTTAGTTCGGCGCCACCCCGCAGGACGCGGAGCGAGCATTTCTGGAGCGACGAGTAACGCTCTATGTTCGCACTTTCATATAAAAAACTGCACGATACCATTATCATGATATTCGTACAGTTTCTTGACAAGCATCTATTCAAATTTTAATGCATCTCCATCAAACGATTCATCGGCCACTTTAATGGATTCTGTTGGGCATCCTTCTAATGCATCAATCATATCTTCCTCAAATTCTTCAGGAACCGGTGTAACTCCCTTATTGTCATCAAGTATGACAAAAGCGATCCCTTCATCATCATAATCATAAATATCTGGAGCTGCAGCACCACACGCACCACAAGCAATGCATGTATCCTGATCAACGATTGTAAATTTAGCCATTACATTAAACCCTCCAATTTTATTCTCAATAATCAGTCTCTCTAAAGGGTATGACATTTTTTCATATCTAGAATGTCGTCTGAAGCAGACTGTTTTTATCCTTCATCTATTTTAAAGCCAAAATTAAAACTTTTCAACAGCTTCGTATCACAAAAGGAAGAATTTCACTCTCTGTAAAGCAGAAATCGACAAAAATAAATAAAATCTATCTAATTAAGACGAGAATAGACAAGGATCTGATACAATAGAACCAGAGAAAGTTATAAAGGTGGGAGATTATGAAGCTGATTGACTATATCATTGTAGATACGATTAACCGATGCAAAGGACAAAAGTCTTTAGTCGGCTACTGGTCCATCCTTCAAGGGAAAAGAACGGTTCAAACCATTCAAGACACCCACCTTTTTGGACTAACTAACTATTTCGGTCTTTTTTCTTTTTTAACACAAGAGGAGTTCACAACATACATCGATACTTTACAAAAAGAGCAAATTTTGCTGACTGATTTACAGCTATCAGAAAAAGCTAAGAAATTACATGTAGAGTCCTGCGAAAAATTCAACCAATTTGAATGGAACGGTTGGAATTATCACCGCATCGATCAGACTTTTTGGCGACGATTGATTTTATTTATTCAAACGATAACATCCGTTTCAAAGAAACAGAACTTTGTGCCTATCGTTTCTGACTGGGAGATACAAAAAGAGGTCAAACAGATCGTACTCACCTTAAAGAAACGTTCAGACGTGACCTTGGAGCAATTACATAAAGAACTAGCAACCTTCTTACAGACAATGACGAAGGAGCAGGCAGAATTATTTGTTCATCAGCTTAGCGGTTCACAGTTAATTGGACTCACAATTAGTCAAGCTGCGGAACTTATTCTTGTCGATAGAGATGAAGCTTATTTACTACATAAAGCAACCTTACATGAATTATTGCAGCAGCTTTATGAACAACCAAATGCCTATCCAGTGCTAAGTCTCCTCCATTTAAACCAACAAAAAAAGCAGAAATTGTCGCACTCAACTGAAATAACGAAACAATATTACTATCAAGGATTCTCCGTGGAGGAAATTAGTAAAAAGCGCGATTTGAAACTAGCGACGATTCAAGATCATATTGTTGAACTGGCTTTATTGGAAACGGAGTTTGACTTATATTCTTTATTTGATGAGCCAAGTATTCAAATAGTGGAAGAAGCAATCGAAAGTAAAAAAACGAAAAAGCTTAAAGAGCTAAAAGAGGTACTTCCTGAATATATAGATTACTTCATGATTCGTTTAGTATTGGCTAGAAGGAGTAAAAATCATGAATTTGAAAGCTGAATTAAAACATCACTTTGGATTAGATAGCTTTCGGCCTGGGCAAAAGGAAATTATTCAGGCCATTATGGAGCAACAAAACGTAGTGGCGATGTTACCTACAGGGTCAGGGAAGTCTTTATGTTACCAACTTCCTGCTTTTATGAGTCATGGTGTGACAATTGTTGTATCGCCTCTACTTTCCTTAATGGAAGATCAAATCCAACAATTAAAAAAGAACGGAAAAAAAGAAGTGGTCGCTTTAAATAGTTTTTTGAGTTATCAAGAAAAAAAATATCATCTAGACCGTTTGCATACGTATAAAATGATTTATTTAGCTCCTGAAATGTTACAAAATGACCAAGTGAAAGAACGGTTATACAGCTTAACGATTTCTTTATTGGTTATTGATGAAGCCCATTGTATCTCACAGTGGGGCCACGATTTTAGACCAGACTATGTACGTTTAAGAGAAATAAGACAAGAACTGGGTTTTCCACCGACGCTAGCAATTACGGCAACCGCAACCGCCGAGGTACGTGAGGATATAATCCGTATTTTAGATATAAAAGAAGCTACAATGTTTATTCATTCAGTTGAGAGAGAGAATATAGCACTAAGAATTGAGAAATTTGAGACAGCCGAAGACAAGCTAGACCGATTATTTACACTAGTGAAAAACTTAGAAGGTCCTGGGATGATTTATTTTTCTAGTCGCTTATGGTCAGAGAAAGTTAGCATGCTTTTAAAAAGACAAGGGAAACGAGTAAGCCATTATCATGGAGGAATGAAAAATGAAGAGCGATTAATGATTCAGCAGCAATTTGTACAAGGGCAATTAGAAGTTATTTGTTGTACAAGTGCATTTGGAATGGGGTTAAATAAACACGATGTTCGATTTGTTATCCACTTCCATTACCCAACGGATTTAGAATCTTACCTCCAGGAAATCGGGAGGGCTGGTCGAGATCAAAAACCAAGCATTGCTTATTTACTTACATGTCCGTATGATCATGGATTAGCCTTACAGTTGATTTCGATGGATAAATTGGAACGAGAGCAACTTCAAGCAATCCTTTCTCGTTTTCTTCAAATTAACCATGTCACACCCGAGCAATGGTATGATTTATGCCTTCAATATGGAAGCGGAGAAACCGCAGCTCGAGTCCTTTATTTTCAATTGGAAAAATGGGGTTTTATTGAGGGGGAACTGGTAAATGCAAAGGGTATGACTGAGTTTACTTTAGTGGAGCGGCTTTTATCCTTTTTTAATGAGAGGCTTCATATTAAAGAAGAAAAGCTAAAAGAAATGGAACAATGGATCTATGTAAATCGGTGTAGAAGAGAAGGAATTTTGACTGTATTTGACGAATTAAAAACGGAACAATTGTCCATTTGTTGTGACATTTGTGGTTTCGATCAAACAACATTTTTTCAAGACTATCATCAACCAATACAAATGGAAAAAGGGTGGCAACATCAGCTCGCAATAAAACTTGGACAAGTAGGGAATAAAACGTGAAGCAAACACATGTAACGATCGAACAACTTACGGTAAAAGGTTTAACTATTAGTGTCTATTTAACACAAGGGTTATTACTCCTTTTAGCAGGTATTTTAAGCCTTTTATTTTTTGAACAGTGGAGCGATTGGTTGACACTTTTTAGCTGGCAGCCCTTCTCTATATTGATCATCGGTTCCTTTGTTGCTTTCATAGTGGTTTTCCTAAATATTGTCGCAATGAAGGTATTTTCTGAAGAAGCATTTAATGATGGTGGGTTAAATAAAAAGTTATTTAAAGGACTCTCCATTCCCCATATTTTATTCTTATCAATGGTGATAGCCTTCTGTGAAGAAGTATTTTTTCGCGGTGTCATTCAATCAAGTTTTGGTTTAGTGGTTGCAAGCATCGTTTTTGCGGGCTTGCATTTTCGATATATTAGCAAACCTGTATTATTTATTGGGGTTATCGTTTTAAGTTTTTTGATTGGTATTATTTTTGAATGGACAGGCAATTTATTCGTCACAATCATGATACATTTTTTGATAGATGCCATGTTGGGCCTGTTAATACGGTTACAGTTAGTTGAAGGAGGAGCCTAATGGAAAAGTCAAGAGCACAGCGTCCTTACCCAGGACAGCTAGATGAGATGGAATTAGAGACACAATATGAATATCAATTAGAGGTATTAGAAGAAAAAGCGGAGTGGACTCCGAGGTCAGATAAGCATCAAACAAATAGAAAAGCGGTGAAGCGTAACCGTAGCTTAAGATTATTAACCGTTCGTACGTTACTTGTGCTTTTTATTATCATCATTACGACATTCTTATACAACCCTGATTGGTTTCGCTCATTATTTGAAAGCTTGTTCTAGTCTATTTCACCACCTCATATTCTTATATTGAGGGAGGTGTTGGACGATGAATCACAAACAAGAAGAAATGCCATTATTTTTTAAAGAGATGCTTCAAGAATTAATCAAGCGTAGGAACAAGTTGATACAGATGGAAAAGGCAACGAAGATATGGACGTACTTTTGTTTAGGTTGTATAGCGGCTTTAGTGTTACTTGCTTTTTATGCATTTAGCTTTGGAGCTTTTAAATCAGGGTTTAATTATCACAAGTTATTCCAAATAGATCCAATGACGATATTTCTTGTATTATTAGTTGCCATAGGGATTGCACAAGTTCGATATTTCCAAAAGAAAGAGAAAAAAGCTGAAAAGGAATATGAGGAGTTGCGGGCTGAAGTCATTGAAAAAACGCCTGAGCTGTGGGAAGCAGACGGTACTTGGGTCAAAAGACATAAACTTTTCAAACAAATTGGTAAACAGCATGATATCAATCTATTTTATAAATAGCAAAGAGATCTAAGTTAGAGAGCGGATTCTACATAAATAGAAACAGCTCTCTATTTGTGTAAAAGAAAATAACATGACTAGAGGACAATGTAAGTTGGTGGGTGATAAACGTGACTTGAAGTTTAAGCAGTTAAGTGGCGGTTTCCGAAAAATAAATTACTGTCACGCTGGAATAAACGATCAGCGACCATGATGAACCGGTCATTGAAATCTTGAATTTGACCAAAAGCCAGTGTTTCGCTTGTTTTGCAACAGCATACTTCAATGGGCAAGCCGAAGCGTTGACTAAAACTTAAGTCTGCGTTAGTAATCAAAGACTTGTTCGTGATTTTTTGTAAGTTCATGATTATACCTCCTCTTTTTAAAGCGATTAGAATGTACATGTTATGAAAGCGTTTTCCTGACTCTGTTATTTTCAGTATAAAGCTTTTATTTTGAGTTTTCAATTAATATGTTGGATTTTCTACCCATTAAATGTTCGAGTATTTTTGGCAAAAAGGGGTATTTTGATTGGAGTTTTGTCCTTTTGTTAGAAAAGTTGTCACATTTTCAGAGCGGAGAGGTTCATTCAATATGTTATAATTTTAATTGTGAAACGCTATATTGCTAGATAGGAGTGTTGATTCATGACTTTAGTTCAACTTACCGCAGTGTTAGGAATCGGTCTATTGGCTATGGTTTCTGCAGTAGCAATGGCTTATTATATGTTGAAGCTTTCTGAGTTAACAGATTAATGAATGTATGAGCAAGCTGGTATCCAATTGGGTATCAGTTTTTATTTTGTATGAGAGTTAGTGGTTATGCTCCATAAAAGTTGATTCCTTGGTTTTATTTTTGGGGCCTTAATTTGAAAATCGAAATGACCTGATAGACGTCCAGGTTCACTTCTCCACCAATAAAGGTGAAAGTAGTGGAGACTTTTTAAACAGTTGGCCCGTTTTTAGGGGAGTTTGTTTCGTAATGTTTCGGAATTGTGACGGTTTATTTGTTGGAGTTTTCGAAAATATCATTTTCTTTTCTGAGATTGGAAGGTAAAATAAAAAGAAAAAGTGAGGTGTTTGGATGATTGAGAAAGTTTTAAACTTCTTACGAGAGCATGAACAGGAAATGATTATGATTAGGCGTGAGCTACATCAATATCCGGAACTTTCTTTTGAAGAAATTGAAACACCGAAAAAAATAGCTTCTTATCTAGAAAATATTGGTGTTGAGGTACATACAGAAGTTGGTGGACGTGGGGTTGTCGGATATATTCGAGGTGGAAAGCCGGGAAAAACCGTTGCTTTAAGAGCTGATTTTGATGCCTTACCTATTCAAGAAGAAACGGGTTTACCTTTTGCAAGTACGATTCCTGGAAAAATGCATGCTTGTGGGCATGATGGTCATACAGCATCATTACTTCTTGTAGCGAAAGCATTAATGACCTATCAGGAAGAATTAGAAGGAACTATCGTTCTTATACATCAATTCGCAGAAGAACTAGCTCCTGGTGGTGCGATTCAAATGATTAAAGCCGGTTGCTTAGATGGTGTGGATGTCATTTATGGCACCCACTTATGGTCTCCATTCGAAGTTGGACAAATTGGGTATTTAGAAGGGCCAAGTATGGCGGCAGCAGATCGGTTTGAAATAGTCGTCCAAGGTCGAGGTGGTCACGGTGCTTCTCCACATGAGACGATTGACGCTATTACGGTTGGTAGTCAAGTCGTTCTAAGTCTGCAGCAGATTGTAAGTCGTAATGTTGATCCATTAGAGTCTGCAGTAATTACGGTTGCTTCTTTTCATGCGGGTGGTCCTTTTAATGTAATCGCGGATACGGCTCAATTAGTTGGAACGGTCCGAACTTTTGATAACAAGATACAAGATTATATTATTGAAAGAATCGAACAAGTGACGAAGGGTGTATGTGAGGCGATGGGGGCCAGTTATTCCTATTTATATAAGAAAGGTTACCCAACTGTGGTTAACGATGTTAATGCTACGAGGCAGTTTGTGGAAGGACAGGAGTCTTTATTTAAAGATTTGAGCTTCACGAGAATGAGTCCAGTAATGGGTGGAGAGGATTTTTCGTATTATTTGGAACGTGTTCCGGGGACGTTCTTTTTTACAGGGGCAGGTAATCAGCAAAAAGGGATTACGTATCCACATCACCACCCTAAATTTGATATTGATGAATCAGCTCTTTTACACGCTGCACAATTGTTGGCTTCGTCTGCTCTTACTTATTTATTAAAGCATTCTATCCAAAGTGAGGATGTATTGTCAGGAAAATAGAGGCTGGTCCGTTGACTGGCTTTTTTCTTTTGAATGAAAGTGTACTTATGGGTGGTAGGTTGTGCCTTGAAGTTAGCAGGTCATTGCTCCATGTTTGTTCGTGTGACTCCTAGTGGTGATGGAGAAAGAACCAACTTTTTAAATAGTCGCCACTACTTTGATTTTTGTGGTGGCGAAGTGAACGAGCTTCGCCATTTGAGTTTTGAATAAAAGTGAAGATAAAGGCGATATTCTGTTTCTTCCGATGAAAAATATGGATTGGTGAATGAGGGGTACTGGGTACTCATTGAAGAATTTTTTGAAACGTATTGACGATCGTTAGCGTTTTATAGGTAGTGGGATACTCGTTACCTGTAAAGTTTAGAGATGTGGTTAGGTAGGGGGTTCTTTAATGTGAAAGAAGAAGAATGGTTAAGGCAGGCTAAAGAAGGGAACGAGGAGGCATTTCATTCCTTAGTAAGTACCCATTTAAAAACCGTTGAAAGATTTTGTTTTCAATTAGGTGTACCTGCCTATCAAATTGATGATGTAACACAGGAAGTGTTTATTAAGGTTTATCGTTTTATTACGAAGCATACACATGGAAAGTTTACGACATGGCTTTATTCGTTGACGTTAAATGTAGTAAGAGATTTTTATCGTCATGAACAGCGTCAAAAGAAAAAGTGGCTACAGCTGAAAGAAAAAAAACAACTTCTTTCAGATGAAGCGTATATTGAAAAACATTTTGATGAGGAGTCACGTCATTTACATGTATTGGTTCAATCATTAGATTCAAAATATAAAGTACCGATTGTTCTTCATTACTTCCATGATTTAAGTTATCTAGAAATTGCGGATGTCATGGAGATTTCCGAAGGAGCTGTCAAAACTCGGATGTTGCGTGCGAAAAAACAGTTAAAAGAAAAATATACAAAAGAAGGTGAGCCTATATGAGTTTGGATCCTCTTGAGAAAAAGCTAAAAAAACTAAAAAAACAATATGATAAGCTCCCTTCTGAGCAAAATGCAGACCGTATTATGTCTAAAATCATAGAAGCTAATGAAGAACAAAATAGAGTGCCACTTTACGAAAAGCGTCCTTATTGGAAATGGGCTTCTGTTTGTGCTACATTACTAGTTGTATTTGGTGTTGGCTGGTTGTTTATGCAAGTTTTTGAGCAAATCCCTTATTCATCAAATGATAGTGAATCAGGTATGGAAGCTGGGGATGACTTTCAGATATTTATGGATGAAGATGCTTCAGATGAAGAGGCCTACGATTCTAATTTGGGAAATCAAGTCCCTAGTGAGCAGTCTGAAGAGAAGGAACAACTAGAGCTCATGACAACTGAATTCGTTTTTGAATTGGAAGAAGAAAGTTTTAGTATCGAAGTTCCAAACCACATTTCTTATCGAGAAAAGAGTCAGGAAATCATTTTTTATGATGAATCTGAATCAGTGGAACTAATGACGATCGCTCATTATGAAAATCAAGCTGACATAAACGATTTTGTAGAACAATTACCAGGTGAAGAGTTAGATATTCATGTGCCTGAACTGCCACGTGAATTAATGGGAGTCAAGCAAACAGGTAATGTGGATGAAACGATTTATATTTGGGTTGAACAACGAGAACTTGGTTATTTTGTTTATACTGTAGAGGTTCATGCAGGAAAACAGGAGGAACAACTCGAAAAAAGCATAGCTATGATCCATTCAATGAGATGGGAAGAGTCATACTAGTTGGAGGAGCATTTTATGAAAAAAATAATGACATCATTTTTAACAATAGGGGCCATCGCGACATTCTCTTACATGTATTTAGAAGCGAACAGAAATCGACTGTTGCACCATACTTTGGATTTTCCAACGTTACCGAAGGCTTTTGACGGTTATCGTTTGTTTTTTATTAGTGATGTTCATCGTCGTTCTATAAGTAATTCATTGCTCAGTTCCATCGGTCATTGTGATGCGGTGATTATAGGGGGCGATTTTACCGAGCGTACGGTCCCATTACAAAAGGTTGAAGCCAACCTGCAAAAGCTTACCCAATTAGCAGATGTCTATTTTGTCTGGGGAAATAATGATGTTGAAGCCGATCAAGAGAAGTTGGTTGCACTTTTTGATAAATATCATGTTCATATGTTAGAAAATGAGGTCATTGATTTAAATCAAGAGGATGAACGAATACAAATAGTAGGGGTTAAGGCGTTAGATAAGCCACTTGATCATTATTCTTTTTATAAAAAAGTGGAAAGTCCATTCACTATTTTAGTCAGTCATTTCCCGTTAGTCCGTGAATATTTACCGGAAGAACACCCTTTTTCTTTACTGTTAGCTGGGCATACACATGGAGGACAAATTCGTTTGTTCGGATGGGGACTCGAGGACCTTGGCTCTCTTACACAAAAGAAGCAGTTAACGACATTAATTAGTAATGGTTATGGTACGTCTTTATTGCCATTAAGACTAGGTGCCAAAAGTGAAACACATCTCATTCAATTAAGAAACTCTTCATCAAATTGATGTTTTACTAGTAGGTGTGGAGATGGTATGTGACTTGATAAGGGGAGTAGAGATGTCTACAAAGGAAGCAAAGTACAATATAAAAGCAGTGGCTAAAATAGTGGGCATTCAACCGGGGACATTGCGGGCTTGGGAGCGAAGGTATCAATTTATTGAACCGCTTCGAAATCAAGCTGGCCATCGAGTTTATACGGATGAACAGATCAGGACTATTCAATGGCTTATTGAGAAAATGCAGCATGGCCTAACGATAGGACAGGCTGTGGAGTGGCTGACAAATGAAGGACGTATATCAGAAGTTAGAAGTGGTCAGTTATCTAATCCTAATGAGAAGCTGGTGAATGATTGCTTGAACGCTCTGCTTATTTTTGATGAGAGAGAAGCTGAACAGAAACTAGAGATGGCTTTTAGTCTATTTTCAATAGAGCATGTCATTCAAGATCTTGTATTAACGGTTTATCATCGTGTTCATCAAATGAAAAATAACGATGAGGTAGGAAATGCCCAATTTCATTTCGTGGAAACGTTCTTGACCATGAAAATGAGTCAAATATACGACCGCTCGCCAAAAGAAGGTCCACATCCAAAGATTTTAGCTGTTTCAGCTGAGAAGAACCCCAATGAATTAGCGCTTGTATGTTTTATCTTGTTTTTAAGGCGAAAAGGGTTTAAGGTTATTAATCTAGGTGCAAGCATGAGTGAAAAGGATCTTATACATGTAACTGACCAGGTTCAACCTGCATTTATCGTGACGTCAGAAGCGGATTATATATATATCGTTGAACATAATAATGTTGAGGACAAGCCAATAGGTTCTTATCACGATACCTTTTTTACGGGCAAAGAATTAAAGTGGAAATCAAAGCAACTTGATACAAGTCAAATCAGCTGGGAAAATTGGGCGAAAGATATAATCTCGAATATTTAGGTTTGTACATGGGGATTGAACTAGAACCATATGATTGCTCTTTACATACCGTATGGTAAGAGATCTTTTATGGGATACTTTTATTTTCATTGTAGAAGGAGGGCCATGTGTGTGCGTTTAGAACGTTTAGATATCAATAAATTTAAAGCATTCTTAACCTTTGACGATATGAATGAACGTGGCATCACTAAAGAAGACTTATGGCAAGATGTCCCGAAAGTACATGATTTATTTCGTGATATGATGATGGAAGCCGATGATGAGCTCGGTTTTAAAATAGATGGTCCTATAGCTGTAGAAGTTTTTGCAATGCCTGCACAAGGTATGGTCATTATCGTGACAAAAGGTGATGTTGATGAAGAATTTGATTTAGACGCATTTGAAGAAGGGTATATAGAAATGCAGGTCACTTTAGATGAAAGTGAAGATATCCTTTATGAATTTAAAGAATTTGAGGATGTGATTCAGCTTTCTGGTCGCTTATTTGATTTTGGCGTTATCGGTGGAGCTTTATATCTTTTTGAAAATCGTTATTACCTTCAATTCGAAGAATTTGATATTAATCATTTAAATGAAGAGGCATTTATTGCTTTATTATCTGAATATGGAAATTCTTCAACGGCATCCATTTATCGGATCCGAGAATATGGTAAGGAGCTTATTGAATTTGAAGCAGTATACAAGCTTTACCGAATATTTATGCAGAAGTAAGAAGTTGGTGGCAAAACTTGTCATCAATTTTTTTTGTGAAGAAAACGTTATCCTTGAATGCCTACGATGTTCAAAGACTGTTTTTTTGACGTTTTTTTGTTAAACTAATGAGGCGAGTACATATGTGACCAGATTCATTTGGACGAATACACTACAATACATACTAAACTTAGGAGTGAGTCATCAATGAAAATAGCCGTATTATATGGAGGAGTTTCAGCAGAGCGAGAGGTTTCACTTTCATCAGGAAAAGGGATTATTCAAGCGTTAAAAAATAAAGGACATGAGGTCATCGGTATTGATTTTGACCCGAAAAAATTAGAAGAAATCATTTCCTTGCAAGTAGATGTCGTGTATATCGGATTACATGGACGTTTTGGTGAAGATGGTAAAGTTCAAGCGTTATTAGATATGTTAGCCATTCCTTATGTAGGTTCTGGCTCGCAAGCTTCTGGGCTTGCGATTGATAAAGCAAAGTCAAAACGTTTCTTTGAACTCATGAATACAAGAGTTGCCAAGGAACAAGTATTATATAAGCATCAATTCTCAGAGCAGACATTTGTTTGTGAATTAGCATTTCCAGTAGTTGTTAAACCGAATCAAGAAGGTTCAACCATTGGCTTAACGATTGCAGAAAATCACGAAGAATTAATGAATGGGATTTTGCAAGCTCTGCAGTTTGATGAGACGATATTATTAGAGGAATACATTAAGGGAACAGAAGTAACGGTTGCTGTGCTCGGGAATAAAGGCTCTGAAAAAAGCCTGCCTGTCGTTGAAATTGTTCCTAAAAATAAACATTATGATTATGAATCTAAATATTCACAAGGTATGAGTGAACATATTGTGCCAGCTAGGTTATCAACAGCACAAATGGACTACGTACAAGAGCATGCCGTCTATGCTCATCAAGTATTAGGGTGTGAAGTCTATTCTCGTGTAGACTTTATTGTGCCGGAAACGGGAGACCCTGTTATTCTTGAGGTGAATACATTACCAGGGATGACTCCAACGAGTCTTTATCCAGATGCAGCGAGAGAAGTTGGTTTAGAGTATGATGAAATGATAGAAGAATTGATTCAATTATCGTTAAATAAAGGTAAATAGTCGAAATGTAAGTGGGAGTGGAATTCATGAATAAAGAGAAAATCGTTATTATTGGTGCGGGTCCGTGTGGATTAGCAGCTGCCATCGCTTGTCAAGAGGCAGGGTTTGATCCTCTGGTCATTGAAAAAGGTAATATTGTTCATGCCATTTATCAATATCCGACCCATCAGACGTTTTTTAGCACAAGTGAAAAATTAGAAATTGGTGGGGTGGCTTTTGTCATTGAAGAACGAAAACCAAAGCGTAATCAAGCACTTGCTTATTATCGTGAAGTCGTCAAACGCAAGCAAATACGAATTCATACGTATGAGATGGTTCAGTCGGTACAAAAACAAGAACAAGGATTTAAGCTGCTAACAGATAAACAAACGTATGAAGCAAGCCATGTCATTATCGCAACCGGTTATTATGATTCACCAAACTTTTTGAAGGTCCCTGGAGAGGATTTACCTCATGTCTTTCATTATTTTAAAGAAGCACATCCTTTTTTTAATAAAGAGGTTGTTGTAATAGGTGGAAAAAATTCAGCAGTCGATGCGACTTTAGAATTAGAAAAAGCTGGTGCAAAAGTGACCGTTCTTTATCGTGGCTCTGACTATTCATCAAGTGTCAAACCTTGGATTTTACCTGAATATGACGCTTTAGTTAGACATAAAAAAATCGACCATTTCTTTCAAGCAGAAGTGGTTGAAATTAAAGAGAAAGAAGTCATTTATCAAATCAATGGAGTTGAGAAAAAGGTTAACGCTGACTTTGTTTTTGCGATGACAGGATATCATCCTGATCATTCATTCTTAAAAGCTGCTGGTGTAACGGTTGATTCAAGTACTGGAAGACCTCTTTTTCTCGACGAATCAATGGAAACAAATATAGAAGGACTTTATATTGCAGGAGTAATCGCTGCTGGAAATAATGCTAATGAAATCTTCATTGAAAACGGACGCTTCCACGGTGAAAGAATCGCCCAAGCTATTCTCAGCAGAGAACGTTCGAATTAACATACGAGCGAAGCCCGAGCAAACGCGGAATTACGAACCGGAAAAGCAGAAAAAAAACCGAGCAAACGTGAAAATGGTATTTTGTTCTGTAACTGGTGGCTTTTCATTCATAAAAAGTTTTGAGGATTCTCATATTTTGCCGTAACCCCACCGCTTTTTAGGGAGGAACTCGCAAGAGCTTTCCTAAAAAGATTCAGCGCACCGCACAAACAGCCACCACCAAAAAAAAAGAGAGAGTAGTAACTCATCAGGATTAGCATCTAAAATCCAAGTGTTTTTGGACTGTTAGCCAAGCTTGCTTGGCTACTTCACGCGACTGCGTGAAGTTTTGAAAATCGAAATGAACCTTCAGACGAATTCATTCGACTGGTGAGGTCATTTCGATTTTCAAAAATGGACCAAAAACAAAGACTTTGAAAGGTCAAGTTATCTCGAGAAATGTGCACCACCCATGTAACTTTCATACAAAAACCCCTTGCAGTCAAGGGGTTTGAAAGTTGCAGATTACTTCAAAAATAACTCCTGTAATTCATTAGGGTCATTCGTTAATTCAAGAGCGACGAGTAGTTTCAGACGGGCTTTTTGACCATTTAGGCCATTCGTGAAGATAACACCTAATTCCTTTAAACGGCGTCCGCCACCCTCATAGCCATAAACATCCTGTACAATCCCACTAAAACATCTCGATACTAAAACAATAGGTATCTGCCTACTTAAAGCCTCCTCAAGCTTCGCTACAATCAGTGGAGGCACATTGCCTTGTCCGAACGCTTCAATCACAAAACCATCCACTTTCCTTGCAAGTAAAGCATCGAGAATTTCGGGCTCCATTCCCGCGTAAACCTTTAACAAAACTACTTTTTTTGTCAGCTGATTGATTTTAAAACTTTCACGGTTAGCTAAAGTGTGGTGGAAATTAACATTTTGCTTCGTAATAATTCCAATCGGACCGTATTGTGGACTTTGAAAAGTCGCAATATTACTTGAATGTGTTTTTGTGACATTTTTAGCACTATGTATTTCGTCATTAAAAACAACTAAAACTCCTTGAGAACGAGCCGCTTCACAAGAAGCTACTTTAATGGCAGAAATTAAGTTATGAGGACCATCTGAACCTAATTCGTTACTAGAACGCATCGCACCTGTAACAACAATCGGAATCTCCCAATCAAAAAGTAAATCCAAGAAATAAGCAGTCTCTTCTAGTGTATCTGTTCCATGGGTTATCACAACACCATTAAAATGCTCTTGCAGCACTCTTGTTTTAATTCGATTTGCTAAATCTAGCATGATCGAAGGCGTCATATGTGGAGAAGGAATATTCATAAATTCATCATTCACGAGCAACGCTTCACTTGCGAGAGAGTCAACTGTGGAATATAATGGATTTATCTCAAAAGGCTTTACTGAGCCTTGTGCATCTTCTTGCATGGCAATCGTACCACCTGTATGAACGATCAAGATTTTATTCATCGCTATCACCTCTGTTTTTTCATTACACCACGTGTTACGATATTATTATAACGATATTATGAGATAGTGCCTATCAATTTTATTAAGTTTCCTAAAAGAAGGGTCGGACCGAATTTGTTTGCAGTGCTAACCGCGGCCATTGCTCCAGGTATGGCCTTACTATCCTATTTTTATTTGAGGCACCAGTATACGCATGAAATCAATGGACTTGTTTTGCGTTCTTTTATCGCTGGTGGTATATTAGTTTTTCCGATTATGGTTTTACAATACGCGTTTATCGTAGAAGGCATATTTACAGATACGATCTCACAAGCTGTTATTTTATACGGTTTTTTTGAAGAGTTCTTCAAATGGTTTTTATTGTTTTTTCTTGTCTATCAGCATGCAAAGTTTAAAAGGCATTATGATGGTATTATCTTTGGTGTTGCCGTAGCTTTAGGTTTTGCCTCCGTTGAGAATGTGTTTTATTTAGTCGCATTTGGGGTAGAAACTGCTATAGGTAGAGCGTTATTACCAGTTACAAGTCATGCTTTGTTTGGTGTGATAATGGGTTATTATTTTGGTAAAGCTAAGACTGAAGCAGAGGGGAAAAACTCCTATTTGCTTTTAGCCTTGCTCGTACCAGTGACATTACATAGCGTCTATGATTTAATTACAGGACTCGTCAATCATTACTTTTTATTTGTAGTGATACCATTTATGATTTGCTTATGGTTATTTGCCCTACATAAAGTAAAGCTAGCAAGTCGGTTTGACAGCTGAAGAGGGAGGTAGAAAAGTTGGATAACCACCGTTACTTAATTACGATTCGTTGCTTGAAATGTGGCGAAAAATTTATCCTACGAGGAAAACGCAATGTGGAAGGACAGTATGAAACAGGTTTTAAGCGTTGTGTTTGTGGAAATGAAACGAATTTACACATTGATGCAATCCCCGAAAAATAAAGATAAAAAACCCTTGCAATTATGTTAGAATTATTGTAATTTTAGTTCAATACAATTTTTATCTTTTTAATCGAATATATTTTTGTTTTCTTATCGAGAGAGATGGAGGGAATGGCCCGAAGAAGTCTCAGCAACCAGCCAATTTGGTCAGGTGCTAAATCCATCAAGCTTATGCTTGAAAGATAAGAAGGGGTTGTATGATAAATGTTGCACCTTCTTCTTAATTTTTGAAGAAGGTGTTTTTGTTTTAGCACAAATACAAATGATGGCGATAAAAGGAGTGGGGAGCGTATGAATAAGCATTTAGAAACAACATTGGCTCAAATAGGAAATCGATTAGATGATAAAACAGGGACTATTAATACACCGATTTATTTATCGACAGCTTATCGACATACTGGTATTGGTGAGTCGACGGGGTATGACTATGCACGTACAGGGAATCCAACGAGAGAAGTATTAGAAAATTCGATTGCCTTATTAGAAGAAGGTGAGAAAGGTTTTGCTTGTAGCTCTGGTATGGCTGCAATCCAGACGGTATTTTCACTTTTTGAACAAGGTGATGAGATTATTTGTTCAAGTGATCTGTATGGCGGAACTTATCGATTGTTTGAACAAGGTTGGAAAAAATGGGGGATTAGATTTACATATGTAGACCCAAGACAATTTGAACAAGTAGAGAATGCGATTACAGAAAGTACAAAAGCGATTTTTATTGAAACACCAACGAATCCATTGATGCAAGAAGTATCAATTCAAGAACTAGCTCGAATATCGAAAAGACATAATCTTCTATTAATTGTTGATAATACATTTCTAACACCTTTATTACAGCAACCTTTAGTAGATGGTGCTGATGTTGTCATTCACAGTGCTTCAAAATATCTCGGTGGACATAATGATTTAATTGCTGGACTCATTGTAGCAAAAGGGGACCAATTATGTGAACAAATTGGTTACTACCATAACGGGATCGGCGGCACCTTACCAGCGTTTGACTCATGGTTACTTATTCGGGGAATGAAAACTTTATCTTTAAGAATGCAAAAGCATCAGGAAAATGCAAAAGCGATTGTTCGTTATCTAGAGCAGCATGAACTTGTAACAGACGTTCTTTATGCAGGTAAAGGTGGGATGCTTTCATTCAGAATATTCGATGAAAATATGGTCAATCCATTTTTACAACAGCTACAATTGATATCATTTGCAGAAAGTTTAGGTGGTATAGAAAGTTTAATGACGTATCCTGCGACACAAACTCATATGGATATTCCGGAAGAGATTCGCGTGGCCAATGGTGTCTGTAATCGCCTTTTACGTTTTTCAGTAGGAATTGAGCATCATGAGGATTTAATTGATGATTTAGAGCAAGCATTTGCAAAAACAGCCGAGCTAGTGAAGGAGGAGAGCGTTTGAACTTAATCGAGAGGTTAGAAAAAGAAATTCTTGTCGGTGACGGGGCAATGGGGACGTTATTATATGAGCAAGGGATTGACCAATGTTTTGAAGAGTTAAACCTCTCAGCTCCTGAGAAAGTCGCTCATATTCATCAAGCTTATATCGATGCTGGCGCTACTGTTATTCAAACGAACACCTATGCAGCAAATCGATTAAAGCTAGAAAAATACGGGCTAGCTCAATCAGTTAAAGAAATTAATCAAGCTGGAGTTCAGATTGCTTCGGCATTAGCCAACGAGGATATTTATGTTTTAGGCACAGTTGGTGGGATTAGACGTTATTCAACGGAAGAATGGACATTGGCAGAAATTAAGTCGGCTTTTTTTGAACAGATGAATGAATTGCTTAAGGAAGGTGTCGATGGGTTACTTTTAGAAACGTTTTATGACTTTGAAGAAGCTTTAATGGCGACCCAACTTGCGAGAAAATTAACCGATCAAGCTTTAATTGTCAACGTATCAATTGGTGAGGTTGGTGTTATGCAAGGTGGAATTACGTTAGATAGAGTCTATGAACAATTAATTGAAGCTGGTGCGAATGTGGTTGGTTTGAATTGTCGAATGGGACCATTCCATATGTTAAAATCGATTGAAACACTGACTATTTCAGAGCAAGCCTATTTAGCTGTTTATCCAAATGCTAGCTTGCCAGATTTTCGTGATGGACGTTATTACTATCAATCGAATTCAGATTATTTCGCCGAAATGGGTAGGGCTTTTATTGAACAGGGGGTTCGATTGATCGGAGGGTGTTGTGGGACAACGCCGGCACAAATTCAAGCTTTTGCTGCTATTGCGAAGAGCTATCAACCTGTTGCAAGAATTGGAGTAAAGACGAAAGAGATACCGGTATCGATTCGAAAAGAAGAGCCTCCAGCAAGAGAAACATTACCAGATATTGTACAAAAGCGCTCATCCATTATTGTCGAGCTTGATCCGCCGAAAAAATTATCGATTGAGAAGTTCTTGACAGGGGCTAAGGCACTGACAGATGCGGGTGTTGATGCTGTTACATTAGCCGATAATTCATTAGCTTCACCTCGAGTTGACAACATGGCATTAGGTTCTCTAATGAAAGAGCGTTATCAAGCGAGACCACTCGTTCATGTCACGTGTCGAGATCGAAACTTAATCGGGCTTCAATCACATTTAATGGGTCTACATGCATTAGGAATACATGATCTTTTAGCGATTACAGGTGACCCAACTAAAATTGGTGATTTTCCAGGTGCTACTTCTGTGTATGATATGACATCATTTCAGCTCATTACGATGATTAAGCAATTAAATGAGGGCATTTCTTTTTCAGGAAAGGATTTAGGTCAAAAAGCAAACTTTTCGGTAGGTGCTGCTTTTAATCCGAATGTACGCCATTTGGATAAGGCTGTTGCCCGAATGGAGAAAAAAATTGATAGTGGTGCTGATTATTTTATGACCCAACCGATTTATAATGAACAGCAAATTATCGAGCTCGCATCTTTAACGAGTCATATTACTCAGCCTATTTATATTGGAATTATGCCATTGACAGGCTTTAGAAATGCTGAATTTTTGCATAATGAAGTACCCGGCATTAAATTGACCGACTCAATTCGCGAAACGATGAAAAGTTGTGACGGTGATAAGGAAAAGTCTACGAGAGAAGGTATAAATATTGCTAAAAACCTTATCGATGCAGCGACAGAATATTTTAACGGTATTTATTTAATCACACCATTTCTACGATATGAAATGACGATTGAATTAACAAATTATATAAAAGAGAAATCATTCGTTAAAGGAATCTAAATAAAGACTGAAAATGTAGTAGGGTTAGGAGAATGGACGATGACAAAATCATTAATCGAACAACAACTAAAGAAGCGGATTCTCATTATGGACGGTGCAATGGGAACGATGTTGCAGGATGCCAACTTAACAGCAGATGATTTTGGCGGGGAAGAGTTTGAAGGGTGTAATGAATATTTAAATAAGACGGCACCTCATGTGATTGAGAGCATTCATCGTGACTATTTAGAAGCGGGTGCTGATATTATCGAAACGAATTCATTTGGCTCAACGGATCTAGTTCTTGATGATTATGATTTAGGTCATGAAGCGGAGGAACTAAGTTATTTATCAGCTACATTGGCCAAAAAAGCAGCGGCAGACTATTCATCGCCTTCCTGGCCGCGATTTGTTGCCGGGGCGATGGGCCCGACGACTAAATCATTATCTGTGACAGGTGGTACCACATTTGGACAATTAATTGAATCTTATTATATTCAAGCACGTGGTTTGATTCGTGGTGGTTCAGACTTACTGTTATTGGAAACGAGTCAGGATATGCGTAATGTTAAAGCGGCATATTTAGGGATTCAAAAAGCCTTTAAAGAGCTGGAGTTAGAACTCCCTCTGATGATATCAGGAACGATTGAGCCAATGGGCACAACGTTAGCTGGACAAAATATTGAAGCTTTTTATTTATCATTAGAACATATGAACCCACTTATTGTCGGATTAAACTGTGCAACAGGGCCGGAATTTATGAGAGACCATATTCGTTCTTTATCTGAACTTGCAACAGGTTATGTCAGCTGTTATCCTAATGCAGGCTTACCAGATGAGGAAGGGCATTATCACGAATCACCTCTATCACTAGCAAAAAAACTACAGGCTTTTGCAGAAAAAGGCTGGATTAATGTGGTGGGAGGGTGTTGTGGAACGACACCGGCACACATTGAAGTCTTACGAAAAGAGCTCGTAGAAGCAGATCCGAGAGTGAAGCAGGAATATCATGAACACGCCGTTGCTGGCATAGAACCACTTCTTTACGATGACAGTATGAGACCGTTATTTGTAGGGGAGAGAACGAATGTCATTGGCTCAAGAAAGTTCAAACGATTAATTGCTGACGAGAAATATGAAGAAGCATCCGAAATTGCCAGAGCTCAAGTGAAAAAGGGAGCCCATGTAATTGATATTTGCTTAGCCGACCCTGATCGTGAAGAATTAGAGGATATGGAAAACTTCTTAAAATTCGTGATTAATAAGATAAAAGTACCCTTAATGATAGATTCTACGGATGAATTCGTGATCGAGAAAGCCTTAACCTATTCACAAGGTAAAGCGATTATTAATTCAATTAATCTAGAAGATGGGGAAGAAAGGTTCGAAAAAATCGCACCTTTAATTAAAAATTATGGAGCTGCGGTTGTTGTTGGCACTATTGATGAAGAGGGGATGGCTGTATCGGCTGAACGTAAACTAGAGGTGGCGGTACGCTCGCATAATCTTCTTGTTCACAAGTATGGGTTGAATCCACGCGATATCATTTTTGACCCACTTGTTTTCCCAGTTGGTACGGGTGATGAACAATACATTGGTTCAGCTAATGCGACCGTTGAAGGGATTAAGTTAATTAAAGAGGCACTACCAGACTGTTTAACGATACTAGGTGTTTCAAATGTCTCATTTGGCTTACCACCGGTTGGCCGTGAGGTTTTAAATGCGGTTTACTTATATCACTGCACACAGGCCGGCTTAGATTATGCCATTGTTAATACCGAGAAACTAGAGCGCTATGCCTCGATCTCCGAAGAAGAGAAAAACATGGCTGATGCGTTATTATTTGAAACGACAGATGAAACGTTAGCGACTTTTACTGCTTTTTATCGTGGTAAAAAAACAGAAAAGAAAAAAGAGGTTTCGCAACTTTCGTTAGAAGAAAGATTGGCTGCTTATATTGTAGAAGGGACTAAAGAGGGTTTGGCTGTAGACCTTGATCGAGCACTGCAAAAATATGACGATCCTCTAGATATCATTAACGGTCCTTTAATGACTGGTATGGATGAAGTGGGTAAGCTTTTTAATAACAATGAATTAATCGTAGCTGAAGTGCTTCAAAGTGCAGAAGTGATGAAAGCATCTGTTGCCCATCTTGAGCCGTTTATGGAGAAAAAAGAAGGGGACGATAACGGAAAAGGAAAAATCATATTGGCTACGGTAAAAGGAGATGTCCACGACATTGGTAAAAATCTAGTTGAAATCATTTTAAGTAACAATGGTTTTAAAATCATTAATTTAGGGATTAAGGTTACTTCTAATGAGATTATTGAAGCAGTCAAAAAGGAAAAGCCACATGCAATTGGCTTATCTGGATTGCTTGTTAAATCGGCCCAACAAATGGTGTTGACGGCTCAGGATTTGAAACAGCAAAATATATCGATCCCTATATTGGTTGGCGGAGCTGCACTGACTCGTAAATTTACCGATACAAAAATTGCTGCTGAATATGATGGTCTTGTTTTGTATGCCCAGGATGCGATGTACGGATTAGAGTTGGCAAACCGTTTAGTGAAGCCAGGTGAGCAAGAGGTAATGGTTGAGGAATTACAGGAAAGCCGTGCCAAAAAAGCCTTAGTTCGAGAACGGAAGCCACAACGCCAGACTACAGCCATTTTACCAGAACGCTCGAAAATTTCATTAGATGTTCCTATATATAAGCCGGCAGACTTACAACGTCACATTTTACGTGACTATCAATTGTCCCATATTGAGCCTTATATAAATGAGCAAATGTTATTAGGAAGGCATCTTGGTCTAAAGGGTAATATTTCGCGATTAGTAGCTGAACGAGATGAACGTACGCTTCAGCTTAAGGAACGAGTCGATCAGTTTATGGCTAGAGCTAAAAAAGAAAAACTACTTCAGTTAAATGGGATGTATCAATTTTTCCCCGCTCAATCAGAGGGCGATTCGATTTATATATATAATAATGAAACAGACAAACAAATTATTGAAACATTTACATTCCCACGCCAACAAAAAGCTCCTTACTTTTGCTTAGCTGATTATATTCGCCCTTCTAACAGTGAAGAGGTTGATTATGTTGGATTTTTAGCTGTTACAGCAGGTAAAGGTGTTCGTGAATGGGCGGAATGGGCCAAGAATTCGGGTGATTATTTAGAAAGTCATCTCATACAAGCGGCAGCATTAGAGACTGCGGAAGGTTTTGCAGAACGTGTCCATCAATTAATGCGTGATCAGATGGGCTTCCCAGATCCCGTTGACTTTACAATGGAACAACGATTTGCGGCAAAATATCAAGGCGTCCGCGTCTCCTTCGGTTATCCGGCATGTCCAGACCTAGAAGACCAAGCAAAGCTCTTCAAACTCTTACAACCAGAGGACATAGGAATTGAACTAACGGAAGGGTTTATGATGGAACCAGAAGCAAGTGTGACTGCGATGGTGTTTGCCCATCCGGAGGGACGGTATTTTAATGTGATGTAAGGCTGGGAATCACTCATAGTGGCTTAAAATAATGAATTGAATACATCGATAAAAAAGGATCCCCAGGAATGAAAAATACCATTTTTTAGGAAATTGCATGAGCAAGTTCCTTTTGTAATTTAGGGGAAATAGAGCGGATCATGTTTAAATTTAATTATTTTTGATCAGAAGCAGCCTAATGAAATAAAGGTTCTAAAAATAAAGATCTATCCACAACTAAGCATAAATGAAAAAAGTAACTGAACTATTTTTAAATAGTTCAGTTACTTTTTATTTTTTTCAAATTTATCACGATAAGGAGTCGCAAGAAGTATACGTACAAAAAAACTTCCATGATGACTGGCTAATAAATTCATCAATATCAACAATCAAAGTGTTGTTTCACTCTTTTACTGCGGGCTTTTTATTCAATAAAGGTTCTAAGTTTTTTCCCCTTTCGAAGTAGCCCCACCATCTGGATAGTACTCGTTTTAGTGTACCACACAACTAGCCACCACTAGCAAAAGCTTTATTTCTACCCTAAAAACAATAATAGATAATTTGTAAATTTATATTTCGATTGCATAAAAAAAGGAAGATGATAGACACTACCATTAAAGTATTATCAATGAATGATTAACCTAGACAATCAGCTAAGGAGGATATCACAACATGAGTCGTCTGTTCAATTACAGAAATCTAATACTGTTCTCATCAATCATTGCGTGTTTCTGTCTTTTAGGAGAAGAAACAAAGACATATGCTTTCTCTGAACAAGTCATTCAGCATGGAGCAACGGGTGAGGATGTCGTTGAATTACAAGCGCGTTTACAGTATATCGGTTACTACAATGGAAAAATTGACGGTGTCTTCGGGTGGGGTACATATTGGGCCGTCCGAAATTTCCAGTATGAATTTGGTTTAGATATTGATGGTTTAGTGGGACCAACGATGAAAGACAAACTCGTTGCTTCAACAAACTATAATCGAGAACATGTTCAACAATCTATTAATGAAGGAAGAAAATTTACTCACTACGGTGGAACACCAAAATCTGAGCAGCGTGGTCCAAGCGGTAGCTCCAATGGTGGAGGAGGCCGCGGTGGTACTGGTGGTGGACAAACTGAAACGCCAACACCTGGAACCCCCGCAGAACAGGACAATGAAGCGACAATAGATAAAGCAACGAACGTACCTGCTGGTTTTTCAGATAATGATATTAGAATCATGGCACAAGCTGTATATGGCGAAGCGAGAGGTGAGCCATATATTGGGCAAGTAGCCGTAGCTGCGGTAATTTTAAATAGATTAAACAGTCCATCATTCCCAAATACAGTCTATGATATTATCTTTGAACCACGTGCTTTTACAGCAGTAGCTGATGGACAAATTTGGCTTGACCCTAATGAACAATCACGAAAAGCAGTATTAGATGCTATAAACGGACAGGATCCAAGTGGGAATGCATTGTATTATTTTAACCCTGATACGGCAACTTCAGCTTGGATTTGGTCTAGACCTCAAATTAAGAAAATTGGACAACATATTTTCTGTCATTAAAAAGTAGGAGGTGGCGATATGGTAAAAAATGTGATTATTGGCTTGCTAAGTGTGGCACTGATTGCAACAGGTTATTGGGCTTTTCAAGAACAAGGACAAAAAAACATGGTTGCGATGCAAGCGGAAAATAACTATCAACGAGCGTTTCATGATTTAACCTATCATTTAGATCAAATCGAAGATCAATTAGGGGCAACACTCGCTATGAGTAGTAGAAATCAACTTTCCCCATCTTTAGCAGAAGTATGGAGAGTAACGAGCCTTGCTCAGGAAGAAATGGGTCAATTACCTTTAACGAATGTGGATATCGGAAAAACAGAGGAATTTCTATATAATCTAAGCAAATTGGCATACAGAACTTCGATAAGGGATTTAGATGATGAGCCTCTAACGGATAAAGAGTATGAGAATTTAGAAAATCTCTATCATGTTTCCAAAGATATTAGGCAGGAGATGAGGCAAACTCAGGCAGAGGTCTTAGCTGATGGTCATCGTTGGTTAGATATTGAAAAAGAAATGGTTGCCCAATATGAGCCTAAAGACAATACCGTTTTATCACATTTTGAAGTAATGAATAAAACTGTTGAAGGTTATAGCGAGCTGGAATGGGGGCCTGAAAATGCCTCGATGAAGGATTTGAATGGTCAATTAAAAAAGGCTCTAAAAGGAAAACGAATTACGAAAGAGGAAGCGAAAGACATTGCTTCTAAGTATCTAGATTTTAATGAAAACGCAACATTTTTGGTCGAAGAGTCAGGTGATGGCTTAGAATATGAAGCTTATTCATTGTCAATTGATGACCCCCATCATAAAGCAAACTATTATATGGACATAAGTGTACACGGAGGGCATCCGATTTGGTTTATGCAAGCTCGTGACATCGGTGAGGTTAATGTTAGTTTAAATGAGGCTTCAAAGTTAGCACAAGCGTATTTAGAAGAACAAGGATTTGAAAATATGCAACTTGTTAACAGTGAACAATATGATTCCATCGCTATGCTTGACTTTGTGTACGTACAAGATGATTATCGGATTTATCCAGATTCACTCGTAGTCGAGGTAGCATTAGACGAAGGAGATATTATTGGTTACGAAGCGAAAGACTATTTAATTAACCATAAAGAACGAGAGATTGCTTCTCCGAAATTAACTAAAGAGGAAGCGATGGAAAGTCTTAATGAACATTTAGAAGTAATGGAAGATCAAATTGGTTTAATTCAAAATGATTTAGGTGAAGAAGTTTTATGTTATGAGTTTTATGCTTTATTAAATGATGAAACTTACCGTATTTTCATCAATGCAGACAATGGTGATGAAGAAAAAGTTGAAAGAATGCCACAAGCAGAAGTTATGCACAACTATAAATCATAATTTTGTACCAATTGTTTAAAAAAACAAGCTTGTTGATCCCCTCGGCTAAAATCGAGAAATCAACAAGCTTTATTTCATTATAGTAACCTAGCCAAAAAACTGAGGTGTTTGCATGCTGTAATAACAGAGCTAAGAATGGCGGCACCACTGCCCAAAAAGAAACAAAGTACGAATCCTAGCGTAGAGAACGGTGGCCAACACCTGCAAAAGTATCCTACCAGTCAGTCAAAAGTAAAACTTCTTAATGAAGGAAGCCAACCTACCTCGACCACCTACAAAGATGACCAGCTAACTTCAAGGCACAAACTATCGCTCCTAAGTACACTTTCATACAAAAATTTACTAAATATCACGCATTATTCAAAAAAATAAGTAAAAGGATTCAAGTAATTTCAATATATACGTTAGACCACCTTTTAAGAATATGATAAAATATAGAAATAGTGAAATCAAAGCAGCTTATGAGATTGTTTTGTTTAAAATGGATGAGGTGTAATTGAATGAATGAACGTTTAGCCATTGCGATTGATGGACCTGCAGGTGCAGGAAAAAGTACGGTCGCCAAATTAGTTGCAGAAAAGCTTTCTTTTTTATACATAGACACTGGTGCCATGTATCGAGCACTTACTTTTTCTGCCCTCCAACAAGGAGTTAATTTACATGATGAAAACGCAATGAGAACATTGCTAGATACATTAAATATTAAGCTTGTTAATGAAAAAGAAGTATCCAAAGTTTTGATTAATCAAGAAGATGTAACCGATAAAATTCGCACAAATGAAGTGAATCAGAATGTATCATTAGCTTCGAGTCATCAGGCTGTTAGGGAAGAAATGGTTGAACGTCAACGAGAACTGGCAAAGGTTGGTGAAGTCGTTCTAGATGGACGAGATATTGGTACGCATGTATTGCCAAATGCTCAATTAAAGGTTTTCTTAACAGCATCTGTAGAAGAGCGAGCCCAAAGAAGACATGAGGAGCAGGTGAAAAAAGGGATGCCTTCTGATTTTGAAGAACTAAAAGCTGACATAGCAAGGCGTGATCAGTTTGATTCAACAAGAGAAGTCTCACCTCTTCGTAAAGCCGAGGATGCGGAAGAATTAGATACAACGCATTTATCTATAGAAGAAGTCGTTCAGGCGATTATAGAATTAGCGAAAGCGAGAATTTCGTAAATGGGCATTTATCAATTTGGACAATTTGCTTGTCGCTGTGTACTTTCTACTTTTTACAAAGTGAAAATTGAAGGAGAAGAGAATATTCCTAAAGAGGGTAGCGTTTTATTATGTAGCAATCATATTAGCAATTTTGACCCCCCTTTACTCGGAGCGTATATTAAGCGTCCTATTCATTATATGGCCAAGCAGGAGTTGTTTGAAAAGCCTTTATTAAATAAACTTTTAACAAGTTTAGGTGCTTTTCCAGTAAAAAGAGGGATGGGCGATAAACAAGCGTTACGAACATCGATTCAATTATTACGTGACGGAAAAGTATTGGGCTTATTCCCAGAAGGTACGCGTAGTAAAGATGGTACTTTAGGGAAAGGACTTGCTGGAGCTGGATTTTTTGCTTTACGATCGGACGCGGTAATTATACCGTGTGCTGTTATTGGTCCTTATAAGAAATTTAACCCAGTTAAAATGGTTTATGGAGAACCAATAGATTTTTCCACTTATCGGGAACAAAAGATTAACGCTGAGCAAGCGACTGAAATTATCATGAATGAAATCCAAAAGTTATTAGTTAAACATACATCACGGTAACCCCTTTCACTATTGTTGTGAAGGTTTTCATCATAAAGATTATATTAATTAAAAGTTTTATGACTGAAGGAGGAGCAGACATGGTCAACGAAATGAATCAAGAATTAGCTGGTATGAAGGCATTTGAAGTAGGTACAATCGTAACGGGAAAAGTAACAAAAATTGAAGATAAGCAAGCATTTGTGGATGTTGGTTATAAGCAAGATGGCATCATACCTATTAGTGAATTATCTAGTTTGCATATCGAGAAAGTGGCAGATGTTTTAACGGTTGATGATGAAGTAGAATTAAAGGTCATAAAGTTAACAGATGATGAACTAGTTTTATCAAAAAGAGCGATTCAATCAGAAAAAGCATGGGAATCATTGCAAGAGATTTATTCTAATGATGATGTGATTGAAGCCGTTGTTGCAGAAGTGGTAAAAGGTGGACTTGTTGTTGATTTAGGCGTAAGAGGGTTTATCCCAGCTTCACTTGTAGAGCGCCATTATGTAGAAGATTTTTCTAAGTACAAAGGAGAAACACTACGTCTAAAAGTGGTTGAGCTTGATAAGGAAAATAATAAACTCATTCTTTCACAACGGGCTGTTCTTGATGAAGAAGCAGAAAGTCAGAAGAAGTCAGTCTTGCAAGAAATTATTCCTGGACAAATTATTGAAGGTACTGTGCAACGATTAACAAGTTTTGGTGCGTTTGTTGATCTAGGAGGTGTTGATGGGTTAGTTCATATCTCTCAATTGGCACACCATCGTGTAGAAACACCTGCTGAAGTTGTAAAAGAAGGAGAACAAGTTAAAGTAAAGGTTCTATCTGTTGATTCAGAGAGTGAAAGAGTCTCACTATCAATCAAAGATACTTTGCCAGGACCATGGGAAAATATTAAAGGAAACATTTCACAAGGAGATGTTGTGGATGGAACTGTCAAGCGTTTAGTATCATTTGGTGCCTTTATTGAGGTTGCTGATGGTGTCGAGGGTCTTGTTCATATTTCTCAAATTGCGAATCGACATATTGGTACTCCGTCAGAAGTTTTAACAGAAGGTGAACAAGTTGAGGCGAAAGTGCTCGATATTAATTTAGAAGAAAAACGTATCTCCCTTAGTATTCGTGCTTTATTAGAAGAAGATACAAAGGAAGATCATTATGCTGAATATGAGCAATTTAAGGAAGAAGAATCTAGTGGCTTTTCTTTAGCAGACAGGATTGGCGATCAATTAAAGAATTTAAAATCAAAGTAAAAAGAGGTGATGGCGATTGTCCCGCGAAAAAAGAAAACGAGACCATCTCCTTCACGCATATGAAATGGGCCATAATCGTTCAAATGGTTTAGACGATATTCGCTTCGTACATAATAGCATTCCAGAAGGGAATATAGAACAAATAGATATGAGCTCAAAAATCGGTGAACTTTTGTTAAGTTCGCCGATTTTTATCAATGCGATGACAGGTGGTGGGGGAACAAAGACGGTTAATATCAATCAACAACTAGCTGATGTGGCAAAAGAGACAAATGTCGGCATGGCCGTTGGTTCACAAATGGCAGCACTAAAAGATTCGAGTCAAGAGGAAAGTTATCGTATTGTTCGAAAAGTATATCCAAATGGGACTTTGATAGCTAACTTAGGAGCAGAAGCTACAGTAGATCAAGCTCGAAAAGCGGTTGAAATGATTGAAGCTAATGCCTTACAAATTCATGTTAACGTTATTCAAGAATTAGTAATGCCAGAAGGTGACCGTGATTTTAGTGGAACATTAAAACGGATTGAGGGACTGGTTACAAAGGTTGAAGTACCACTTATTATAAAAGAAGTAGGCTACGGTATGAGCCGTGAAACCATTGAATCCTTGGTTAATGTCGGTGTACAAATCATTGACATTGGTGGTTATGGGGGCACCAATTTTTCAAAGATAGAAAATAAACGGCGTACACGCAAACTGAACATCTTTAATGACTGGGGGATCACGACGGCTAGTTCATTACTAGAAGCTCAATCTGTCGGGAATAAATGTCAAATCATTGCTTCAGGTGGTCTTCAGCAGTCGAGTGATTTAGCGAAGTGTCTGGCTCTTGGAGCAAAGGCAGGTGGATTTGCTGGACGTTTCCTGCAATTATTAATGAGTGAAGGACCTGAGGCACTCATTCAAGAGATTCAGGATCTGAAAGCAGAAATGCGCCTTATCATGCTAGCCTTAGGGGTTTCTTCTATAGAAGAGCTTCAACAAGTACCGATTACCATTAGTGGTGAAACATTAAATTGGAGTCAACAACGTGGTTTCCCATTACATGATTTTCTTAAGAGTCGAACATGATAAAAATAATAACGAATGAGAACGAGAGCTATTGAGGGCTTCTCGTTCTTTTTTGCTAAGAATTAAGGGAGTTTTGGATGTAGTAAAATCACTAGTGGAGGATGTGACGGAGGTATAGGAAAAGTGAATTAGTAACAATACTAGTGGAGTAAAGGCATCTAGAGTTGAAGAAAAGAGGAGTAGTACCAATACAAAATGGAGAAAATGTAACGTAAGTTATTGGAAACGTGTTTTTTCATGGGATTCGTGCTAATGAACGGACAATCCCGTTTCTATATTATCCTTTCCAAAACGAGCACCGTAAGTTCGCTTCAAGCTGACTAAAAAATCTAACTTTTGTCGATAATGGATCTATCAGATAAGAGAGTCATTTATTCATAGAATGGCTGTTCAGAAAGGTGTTTCAATGATGGAAGGAATTTATTTTTATTGGGTGTCATGGTTAGCTTGGGCTTTTTATACTTTTATATCTAAAAAAACAACCCAACGAACATGGCTATCGATGTCCATTCTCATCGTGATTATTTGTATGCCACAGCATGTAAAAATGGGCGACTTGAATATAAGTTTGGGGATTATTTTTGGATTACTAATTTTATCCTACATGTGCTTTCATTATCGGCCGGGGAAGTTGCTGTACTTATTTATTCTCACAACATTCTTAGCTAGTGCTTATACAGCATTCGATATTTTTACGATTTATGACCCTGTCGTTTTATTTATTGCTCACCCTATTTATTTAGCTGGTATTTCATTTATTTTCGCCTTTTTTCTTTTGGGGACAATCAAAGATCGGCTCATAGCAGCTTTACTTGGATTAATTCAGGGAGAATGCTTTAGTGGAATTGTCCGATTTTGGTTAGTAGGGAAGGCGGAAATCGGAAGAATGTTATTTTGGGATGCTTTCGCATATGTTGTCATTGCTTTTTTAGTAGTAGGTCTTATAAAATATGTATTAGATACAGCTTTTCGTTTGCTCCAACCACAAACAAATCAAAGCAGTGTTCCTGCTTCAAGTTGGCCGTTAATTACTTCAAGAAGACAACTCAAACAGCTACAACGACAGCAAAGTATTAAAATCGATGCCCAATAGGTTACCTACAATCATGTGGATTCCATGACGTTTCAATAAATGTTGTGTACAAGTGTGGCAACTTTTAGTAGAATGAATGAGTTACGAAACGATTCGTATTAAGGTAAAGTTTAAAAAGGAAGGTCGTGACGCTATGACGAAGCCAGTTGTGGCTATTGTAGGTCGTCCGAATGTCGGGAAATCAACGATATTTAACCGAATTGTCGGAGAAAGAATTGCCATTGTAGAAGATATGCCTGGTGTAACAAGAGACAGGCTTTATAGTAAAGGGGAATGGTTAAATCGAGATTTTAACCTCATTGATACTGGTGGTATTGAACTAGGTGACGAACCTCTACTTGTGCAAATGAGAGAACAAGCAGAACTTGCGATTAAAGAAGCTGAAGTAATTATTTTTATTGTGAATGGTAAAGAAGGGATAACAGCAGCTGATCAAGAGGTTGCGAAGCTGTTATTCCGGTCAAAAAAACCAGTTATTTTAGGCGTTAATAAAATTGATAACCCGCAAATGCGTGAAGAGTTATATGAGTTTTACTCTTTAGGTATTGGCGAACCATACCCTATTTCAGGTGCTCATGGATTAGGACTTGGCGATTTATTAGATGCTGTAGTTGAGCATTTCCCACCGGATGAAGAAGAGGTTTACGATGAAGAAACGATCCGTATTTCTTTAATCGGCCGTCCGAATGTTGGAAAGTCATCCCTTGTGAATGCTTTACTCGGGGAAGATCGGGTAATTGTTTCTAATATTCCTGGAACGACACGTGATGCTATCGATACACCTTTTACAAAAGATGATCAGAAATACGTATTGATTGACACTGCAGGAATGCGTAAGCGTGGTAAAGTGTATGAGGCAACTGAAAAATATAGTGTTCTACGCTCGCTTAAAGCAATTGAACGTTCTAAAGTTGTATTAATTGTCATTAATGCAGAAGAAGGAATTATTGAACAGGATAAAAAAATTGCCGGTTATGCGCATGAAGCAGGAAGAGCCGTCATTATTGTCGTTAATAAGTGGGATACCGTTGTGAAAGATGATAAGACGATGAAAAACTTCGAACAAAAAATTAGAGATGAATTTTTGTTCCTAAGTTATGCACCTGTGTTATTTTTGTCTGCAAAAACGAAGCAACGCTTACAATTTGTTTTACCAAAAGTAAATGAAGTGGCCGAAAATCACACACTTCGAGTACCGACACATGTGTTAAATGATGTTGTCATGGATGCGGTGGCGATGAATCCGACACCAACCGATAAAGGGAAGCGTCTACGAATTAATTATGTGACACAGGTGGCCGTTTCGCCGCCAACTTTTGTGTTTTTTGTCAATGAGCCAGAGTTAATGCATTTTTCTTATCAACGCTTTTTAGAAAACCGCTTACGTGCCACATTTGAATTTGAAGGAACGCCAATCAAAATATTGACACGTAAAAAGAACGATTAACTTATTTTGGGGGAGAATATGGAGGGTATCTTATTAGTCTTACTCATTATTATCAGTTATTTATTAGGGTCAATAAGTTTTAGTTATATTATTGCGCAAAAGATTAAAAAGGTGGATATCCGTCAGCATGGAAGTGGAAATGCTGGAGCAACAAATACTTTAAGAGTGTTAGGGTTAGGGCCAGCCTTAGCTGTTTTAGCATTGGATGTATTTAAGGGCGTAGTTGTTGTATGGTTAGGCTTTTGGATAGCTGGTACTGAGCTTGGTTGGTCAGCATGGTTTCCGGTGGCAGCTGGTTTAGCGGCAATTATAGGCCATAATTGGCCGATTTATTATCGCTTTAAAGGTGGTAAAGGTGTGGCAACCACGATAGGTGTGTTAGCAACACTTGTTTTTTGGCCAGCATTAATAGCTGGAATTATTGCGATTATCAGCATTGTATTTACAAGGTATGTATCCTTAGGATCCTTATTATTCATGCTTTTAACACCAGTATCGACCTTTCTTTTGTTACCGTATATAGAGTATCCTCACGTATTTATTTATTTAACCTTAGTTGTTGCTGTTCTTTCCGTTTGGAGACACAGAACGAATGTTTTACGAATTTTTAACGGAACTGAAAGTAAGATAGGTCAAAAAAGTTCAGCAAGTTGAGAAGTGGATGAAGTGCATCAGAGAAATGAAACGAGGAGATGATCAATATGTCAAAAGTTGCGGTAATTGGTGCTGGGAGCTGGGGTACAGCATTAGCCATCGTATTAGCAGATAATGGTCATGACGTAATGCTTTGGGCAAGAAGGCAGGAACAGATTGATGAGATCAATGAAAAACATACAAATCAACAATATTTACCTGAAATTGAATTACCAAAATCCATTGTAGGTACAACCGATTTACGTGAAGCGGTTGCTGGTATGGAAGATATCGTTTTAGTCGTTCCAACGAAAGCCGTCCGTTCGACTGTTCAACAGTTAAGAGAGCTATTAACGACAAAAGCAACGATCGTCCATGCTAGTAAAGGGATTGAGCCTCAAACACATAAACGTATTTCTGAAATGATCGCTGAAGAAATGGCGGACTCTAATAAGTTAGCAGATATAGTTGTTTTGTCTGGGCCGAGTCATGCAGAGGAAGTGTGCTTACGACAGCCGACAACAGTCACAAGCTCATCTTTAAACATTGAAGCGGCCAAAAGAGTGCAAGATCTTTTTATTAATCAAAATTTTAGAGTATATACAAATCCAGACTTAGTCGGTGTTGAGTTAGGTGGAGCTATTAAAAACATTATTGCTTTAACATGTGGTTTAACAAATGGACTAGGTTTTGGTGATAATACAAAAGCGGCGATTATGACACGTGGGCTTGCAGAAATGGCTAGGTTAGGTGTGGCACTAGGGGCAAAGCCACTAACTTTTTCTGGATTGTCTGGTCTAGGTGATTTAATTGTGACATGTACAAGTGTTCATTCACGAAATTGGCGTTGTGGTCATATGTTAGGTCAAGGTATGACCTTAGATGAGGTCTTAGAGAAAATGGGTATGGTTGTTGAAGGGGTAAGAACGACCCAAGCGACCCATGAATTAGCAACAAAATTAAATGTAGAGATGCCAATCACAGCTGCTTTATTTAAGGTGTTATTTGAGAATGTAACGCCACAAGAAGCGGCTGAGGAGTTAATGGGCAGAGTCAAAAAGCATGAGGTTGAAGCAATTTCTAATTATACATTAACAGATAACGAGTACTAAATAGTTAGGATGTGCACCTTCACTAGATATTTGCATAGGATAGGATTGACACTATGTATGAAGGAGGTCGCGCAATGTTTCAAAAGAATGATCCTTCGTTTATGGACAATGTCCAAAAGAAAACGAATGTAAGACCTGACCAATTATTTAAATTGGCGAATTCAGTTAGTCATGCAAATCTTCAAGATGAAGCAACGGTTAGGCAGCTAATTAGTCAAGTTGCTAAAATTGCAAACAAACCGGTTTCAAAGGAAAAAGAAGACCAGCTTGTGCAAGCGATATTGCAGAATAATGTTCCAACTGATTTCTCTTCTCTTGCAAAAATGTTCAATAAAAAATAGGTGTCTCTTAATAGGCAGATGCTGAACGCAACTTCATCGGAGTTGCATATACTTTAAAGAACGAACATTATAAATAGGGCTTTATTCTCGAAGGGTTTAGTTACGTTGAAGAAGTGTGCCCCGCTTCTTCAACTTTTTTATTTTGTTTAAAAGTTGTACATATCGTCGATAGTTTCTGCTGTGCATTAAGTCTTTATGCATGTCACAAAATTGTCGTATTATTGGTAGACAAGCTTTTATTCCGTTTATCTTTATGACTCTTTGTATGCTATAATTTATTTGGTCATATTTTGATTGAGGAGGTTTTTTGGCATGTCTCAAGCAATGCTGAATATGTATGTTTCTTTTTTTGCGATGATACTTATGTTTATATCAGTCGTGACAGCTCTAGTTAGTCGAACAAAATTAAAAGGTTTTATTCAAAAGGTAGTTCTTACTTTCTCCTTTATTTGTTTATGTGTATCGGGTTTAATCGTCTTTATTATTGTGTTTGGTGGACCAACTGCGATAGCAGACTAAAACATTTTGAGGAATAAAGTTAGGCGGGATCAAATGAAAAAAGGTTTAATGCTTACTTGTATACTTATATTAGCTACATACCTAACAGGGTGTTTTTATCCTGATGAAAATAGAGTGGAAAATCAATTAAGTTATCCTGATCAACTTGATGCGGTTAGAATGGCTGCAGAAAGGTTTCAAGAAGATAGTGGGGTTCTTCCCATTCGGACATTTGACGAAGGAACCCCACAATTTCAACGTTATATAATTGATTTTAATCAACTAGTTCCAAGGTATTTACAGCAAGCTCCTGCTACGGCATTTGAAAATGGAGGCGTTTATCAATATGCGCTGTGGAACGTCGAGGATGAGATTGAGGCTCGCGTTATTGATTTAAGGACGATGCGAGAAATTCAAGAATTTCAATCGAAAGTTAACGATTATATGCGTGAACATACGTATCCACCTGTTGCAGAAATTCTCGATCAAGGTTTATTCAAGCTAGACTATGAAAAATTAGGATTTACGAGTGAACCACATGTGCAAAGTCCATATTATGATACGTTTTTACCATTATTAATACTGAATAGCGGAGAAATTGTTATTGACTATCGGATTGATTTAAATATGGCCTTAAATGAATTTGAACACGATTTCTCTGAAGGTGAAGACATTCGTTCTATTCTAGTAGAAAATACGTATTTTTTACCGAATCGTTCCATTCCATATTCGTTAGATGAAAATGGCGAACCGCAATATGATATGAGCTTAGAACGCTAGCTTTAGGAAGTATGAGTAATCGAGGCTAATACTTACTAGTAAAAAAAGAATAACAATTCATGTTATGAAAGACTAAAAAAATGGTCTATTGCTCCTTACCAATTGATATATATAGGATTGGAAGGGGCTTTTTTGTGCCAATTCTTCGGCATCCCCTTTTCGGCAAAAAGTAAATGAATGTTTCGATTGAAACGTTTGTCATATCTCGTAGGACAACATCATAGAATGATAGTGTCCAAAGATTAGACGGAATCGATACATTTCAAATCCTTACATGATCGGGAGGGGATCAAGTGGAAAAGATTGATATTTTTAAAGATATTGCCGAAAGAACAGGCGGTGATATCTATCTTGGAGTAGTAGGGGCAGTTAGGACGGGGAAATCGACATTTATTAAAAAATTTATGGAGCTCGTCGTACTCCCGAACATTACTAATGAGTCTGAGAAAGTAAGAGCACAGGATGAGCTACCACAAAGTGCAGCAGGAAAAACCATCATGACAACAGAACCGAAGTTTGTTCCAAATCAAGCGGTATCGATTCACGTGGACGATGGACTTGATGTGAACATTAGGCTCGTTGATTGTGTGGGATATGCGGTTCCAGGAGCTAAAGGGTATGAAGATGAAAATGGCCCAAGGATGATTAATACACCATGGTATGAGGAGCCAATTCCGTTTCAAGAAGCGGCTGAAATAGGAACACGAAAGGTCATTCAAGAGCATTCAACACTTGGTGTTGTGATCACAACGGATGGATCGATAGGAGATATCCCACGATATGATTACATTGAATCTGAAACGAGAGTTATAGAAGAATTAAAAGAAGTTGGTAAGCCTTTTATTATGATTGTAAATAGTGTGAGACCGTTTCACCCTGATACAGAACAATTACGTCGTGGATTAGCTGAAGAACATGACATTCCGGTTCTTTCGATGAGTATTGAAAGTATGACCGATCAAGATATTAATAATGTATTAAGGGAAGTATTATTTGAGTTTCCTGTACATGAAGTCAATGTGAACTTGCCTAGCTGGGTGATGGTCTTACATGAGGAGCATTGGTTAAGACAAAGTTATGAAGAATCAGTGAGAGAAACAGTTAATGATATAAAACGATTACGTGATGTAGACCGGGTTGTTGGTCAATTTTCGGAGTTCGAATTTATTGATGATGCGAGGCTTGCTGGCATTGAAATGGGCCACGGTATCGCTGAAATTGATTTATATGCCCCGGATGATTTATATGACCAAGTTTTGAAGGAAGTTGTCGGAGTTGAGATTCGTGGAAAAGACCACCTGCTTCAATTGATGCAAGAATTTGCTCATGCTAAGTCCGAATATGATCAAGTCTCCGAAGCACTTAGAATGGTCAAACAAACGGGTTATGGAATTGCAGCGCCTGCCTTGTCAGATATGAGCTTAGATGAGCCAGAAATTATTCGTCAGGGAGCACGATTTGGTGTACGTTTAAAAGCAGTTGCACCATCTATTCATATGATTAAAGTCGATGTTGAGTCAGAATTTGCTCCGATAATTGGTACGGAAAAACAAAGTGAAGAGTTAGTTCGTTATCTGATGCAGGACTTTGAGGAAAACCCATTATCAATTTGGAACTCTGACATTTTTGGACGTTCCCTTAATTCTATTGTTCGTGAAGGAATATCAGCTAAATTATCGTTAATGCCAGAAAATGCACGTTACAAATTAAAAGAAACACTTGAGCGAATTATTAATGAAGGTTCTGGAGGGTTAATCGCGATTATTCTTTAATTGTAGTGTGCAAAGCCTGCTTAAATGGAGAGGAATTCCGTTAATTAAGGAATTCCTCTTTGCGTTTTTTGAAAAAAGTATGCTAATATTTAATTATGTCATCCTTTATGACAAGAACTGGATAAATGGAGGCAAAGACGTTGCAATCAGTAGATCATGAGAAAATCAAACAAGCCGTCACGATGATATTAGAAGCGATCGGTGAAGATCCTAGTCGTGAAGGATTAGAGGATACACCAAAAAGAGTCGCAAAAATGTACGCAGAAGTTTTTCAAGGGTTAAATGAAGATCCGAAAGAGCACTTTCAAACGGTTTTTGGAGAAGAACACGAGGAATTAGTACTTGTTAAAGACATTCCTTTCTTTTCGATGTGTGAACATCATTTAGTTCCATTTTTCGGACATGCCCATATTGGGTACATACCTAGAGGTGGGAAGGTAACAGGCTTGAGTAAACTAGCTCGAGCGGTTGAAGCTGTAGCTAAAAGACCTCAATTACAAGAACGCATTACAGCAACGATTGCCGATTCAATGGTGGAATCATTAGAGGCACATGGTGTGATCGTTGTTGTAGAAGCTGAACATATGTGTATGACGATGCGTGGTGTTAAGAAACCAGGTGCAAAAACCATTACTACGGCCGTTCGGGGACGTTATGCCGAGGATGCCACATTACGTGCAGAGGCAATTAGCTTAATCAAAAGTTGAGTAGGTTGAGAGAAGGAGAGCGAAGAAATGGCGAACCAAAATGAAAGCATTGTAATTAAAGCAAAAGAAAATGGTGTTAATGTTATTGGATTAACAAGAGGCTCTGATACACGCTTTCATCATTCCGAGAAGCTAGATAAGGGCGAGGTCATGATTGCCCAATTTACCGAGCATACTTCAGCTATTAAAGTGAGAGGCAAGGCTATTATTCAAACGATACACGGAACGATTGATACGGAAGATTGAAGCGGGGATCCCCCTGCTTTTTTCTATTCTATCGTTTTAGGAAGAATGAGTGAATTAATTAGTCCAAGCAACGAAGTTATGCTATAATAGAATGCGGTTTAATGTGTATCTAACGCGATGATAGAAAATGTAGTGATGTGATTTGGGGGCCTATTAATGGTTAGTACAGAAGAGCTAAATATACAAGTAGAGACAATATCAAGTCGATTTTATAAGCTAATTGAACATACATATTTACAGCAACATATAAACAGTCCCGTCATTGATACGGATAAAGTGTCATTTCTTTATGCGATGTTATCTAAACACCTTTCGAGTCAAGATAGTCAATCTCTTATATTGTCTGCCATATTACTTCAATCTGCTCTAGATGTACATGAAGAGGTATCATTAGAGAAACTTGAGGCAGAGCATGCAAAAAAAGAGCGACAGCTAACGGTTTTAGCGGGTGATTACTATAGTAGCCTCTATTATTATCTACTTGCCCAGCTAAAAAGCCCGGAAATGATTCGAATATTTAGTCGTTCAATTCAAGAAATCAATGAGTCGAAGATGAATGTGTATCCATCTAATCTAAACCAGTCAACTATTCAAATCGATGAAGTTATGATTATCGAATCAAAGCTTTTGCAAAATATATCCTCTTACTTTAAGGAGGACAATTGGACACGATTATTCAGACACTTTTTCTTATTGAAAAGATTAAGGCTTAACAGTGAGCGTATTACAAACGGAAAGAATATAACTCTGACGAATGCTCGTTTTGACAAAGAAGAGCAATTAGAGGCAAAGTGTGAATGGCTTAAAGATAAAGTCATCGAAATCGCTTCCACTATTCAAGGCTTTGATTCGTTTATCATCGAACGATTAGAGAACATGCTAAAGATAGCGACACCTAAGAACGATGAAAGAAAGGTGAGAGAATGACACAGTCAAAAGAGGAACGTGTACATCAAGTATTTGAAACGATTTATAAACGATACGATGTCATGAATTCAGTCATAAGCTTTCAACGCCATAAATCTTGGAGAAAAGATACGATGAAGCGTATGGCAGTAAAGGAAGGTCAATCCGCACTAGATGTTTGTTGTGGAACGGGCGATTGGACCATTGCCCTTGCACAAGCAGTTGGTCCAAAAGGGCGTGTGGAAGGTTTAGACTTTAGTCAGAATATGTTAAAGGTAGGTCAAGAGAAGGTGGATCATCACCAATTGGACCAGGTCCGTTTAGTACATGGAAATGCCATGGAGCTCCCTTACGAAGATGATTCATTTGATTATGTAACGATAGGATTTGGCCTACGTAATGTTCCTGATTATAAGCAGGTTCTTAGTGAAATGTATCGAGTTGTAAAGCCAGGTGGGCAGGTAGTTTGTTTGGAAACATCACAACCGACCATTCCAGGGTTTAAACAACTTTACTTTTTCTATTTTGGAAAGATCATGCCGTTATTTGGTAAATTATTTGCGAAAAGTTATCAGGAATATTCTTGGTTAAATGAGTCTACACAACATTTTCCTGGTAGGGAAGAACTTAAGAATTTGTTCCAAGAGGTTGGATTTGGTTCCGTTGATGTGAAAGCTTTCACAGGTGGAGTTGCGGCCATGCATTTAGGAGTTAAACCAACGAAGTAAAACTAGAATTGGGGAATTAGTGTGATTAGAAAAATAAAAATCATCTTAGAAATGATAAAGTTTGAGCATACTTTATTTGCTTTGCCATTTGCTTATTTTGGTGCTGTATTAGGCGGAGCTATTATCAATGGTAGCTTACCTACTTTATCACAATGGGTTTGGATTACGCTCGCGATGGTTGGAGCGAGAAGTGCAGCGATGTCTTTAAATCGTGTGATTGATGCTCAAATCGATAAAATGAATCCTAGAACAGAAGAACGAGCGATACCGGCTGGACTTATTTCTAAACTAGAAGTAATCGTATTTATTATAGCGTCATTTGCATTGTTGTTTGTATCAGCTTTTCAATTAAATATGTTAGCGGTGTATTTACTACCTGTTGCGGTCTTTTTCTTAGTTATTTATTCTTACACGAAACGATTTACATGGTTATGCCACGTTATATTGGGGGTTACGATTGCGATTGCTCCATTAGGTGGCTGGGTTGGTGCTACAGGTACATTAACAGTCGAAGCCTTATTACTGTTTGTTGCTGTAGCGATGTGGACAGCAGGATTTGATGTGATTTATGCGACTCAAGATTTAGATTATGATAAAGAACATAAAGTGTTCTCGATACCAAGCCGATTTGGCTTAGCCCGTTCATTAAAGATAGCTAAAGCATTTCATGTGTTAAGCTTCTTAGCCTTTTTATCTTTATATTTCTTTTCACCACTCGGTTGGTTATATTTAGTGGGTGTCATTATTGCGGGTCTTATTATGATTTATGAGCACTCCATTATCTCTGCGAATGATATGTCACGTCTAAATGTCGCATTTTTTACAATGAACGGTGTGTTAAGTATTCAAATGTTCGTTTTTGCGATTGGGGATGTCTTACTATTATGATTCAGAATCAAAAGAGGATTTTTACTGTCGGGATTACGGGAGCTAGTGGTGCACAATATGGAGTGACGTTAGTGAAGGAGTTATTAAGACAGTCCTTTTCCGTCCACTTAGTTATTACAGAAGCTGGTTGGCGGGTATTTAAAGAAGAGTTACAATTAAATACTGAACATCGTGAAGCTTTGTTAGAGGATATGTTTAATGAAGGATATGAACATCTGACAGTTCATGATTTATGGGATGTTGGGGCATCGATTGCAAGTGGTTCTTTCCGTACAGAAGGTATGATTATTATCCCATGCTCAATGGGAACACTTTCTGGAATTGCTCACGGTGCATCAGGTAACTTATTAGAGCGAGCAGCCGATGTGATGTTAAAAGAAGGACGAAAGCTTGTCATTGTCCCTCGTGAAACACCCTTACACCAAATTCATTTGGAAAATATGTTAAAGTTAACAAAGATGGGAGCGACTATTTTACCTGCGATGCCTGGTTTTTACCATTTACCTGAATCATTAGATGATCTCGTCCGTTTTGTAGTAGGTAAAGCGTTAGATCGTTTAGAAGTTCCACATCAATTGTTTAAAAGGTGGGGAGAACAATGACGGTGCGCATTGGCGAAATTTCGTATACGAATATTTTACCTATTTTCTATTTTACCGATCGGAAAATGTTGATGGAGAAAGGGTTTACTTTTATCCCTCAAGTTCCAGCCGAATTAAATCGAGCCATGAAAAGTAAAGAAATTGATGTTGGTGGAATTTCTAGTTTTGCTTATGGACAAAACCAAGAGGACTATACGTTATTACCACAATTATCGGTGTCGAGTTTGGGTGAGGTAGGTTCTCTGTTTCTTTTTTCGAAAAAGCCGATTGAACAATTAAATCATTCAAAAATAGCTCTGACGAATAGCTCTGCAACAACGATCCATTTATTAAAAGTAATCCTTGCTCATTTTTATGAATTTGATATGAAATATGATATGTGTGAGCCTAATTATGAGACAATGCTGAGCGAATACGAGGCATGCTTATTAATTGGGGATGACGCGATAAAAGCAGCTTGGCGTAATGAGCCTGGCATTTACCAATATGATTTAGGGGAACTTTGGTATGAAAAAACAGGTTTACCTATGACGTTTGCTGTTATGGCTGTCCGAAATGAAGTCATTGAAAAGCAATTTGAAGATATTGAGCTTTTATATCGTCAATTTTGTTATAGTAAAGAATATGCACAACAAACACAGTTTGAGCCGATGATTGAAGCGATTTTACAAGCGCATGATGGAAGCATAGACTTTTGGCGAAAATATTTTCAAGGCTTAACGTATGAATTTACGGAAAAAGAACAACAGGGATTGTTATACTATTATCAGTTATGCTATCAGTTAGGTTTTCTCGATAAACCTGTTGATGACCTACGCATTTTCCAACCTAAAAAAGATAAAATGACGAAGTAAGGTGAAATCAATGAACCTAGCGGATATTTATATGAACTATAAGGAAGATATTAAGTCAGTAGAGCGGGAACTAGAAAGACAAGTTGGTACGAATAATAAGACATTAGAGAAAGCATCTAATCACTTATTAAAGGCTGGTGGAAAACGTATACGACCTGTTTTTGTCCTTCTTTCTGCGAAATTTGGTCATTATGATATTGAACAATTAAAACATATTGCGGTACCGCTTGAATTAATTCATATGGGTTCATTAGTTCATGATGATGTCATTGACGATGCGGAGTTACGACGAGGCACTAAAACGGTCAAGTCTCAATGGGATAATCGAGTAGCCATGTATACAGGCGATTTTATTTTTGGACGAGCAGTTGAAACTGCTGCTTATTTCGAGAACCCACGAATTCATCAAATCGTATCTCATGCAATGGTTGAAATTTGTTTAGGGGAAATTGAACAAATACGTGATCAATTTAATTGGCTGCAAAGCTTTCAAGTTTATTTGCGACGAATTAAACGAAAGACAGCCCTTCTGATCGCGATTAGTTGTCAATTAGGAGCTCTTGCAGCTAAGGCAGATGACCGATTAGCTAATGAACTGTACTGGTTTGCTTATTTTGTAGGAATGTCTTATCAAATTACGGATGACATCTTAGATTTTGTTGGCACAGAGAAGCAGCTAGGAAAGCCAGCTGGTGGAGATTTATGGCAAGGAAACGTAACCTTACCTGCTTTATATGCTCTACAAAAGGATACTCAGTTAAAGGATGATTTAGAGAATTTCTTTAAACAACCTTCACACTCTAAAGCACAATTTCAACAATTTGTAGAAAGAATTAAACAATCCGGTGGAATTGAATATGCGACTAAGATTAGTGATCAATATTTGAAAAAAGCTTTTGAGCGCTTAGAAAGATTACCTAATATTGAAGCAAAAGACCACCTACACGAAATTGCGACCTATATCGGAAGAAGGAAATTTTAATAAATACTCTAACGAGAGGCTACTAGCAGCTTCTCGTTTTTCTGAATTATGAAAGTTGGTGCGAACTTGCTGCGTTGCTCGCCGCTACCGAAATTTATGCTCCGCGTCCTGCGGGGTGGCACTGAGCTAATCGGCTCCACCGATGGATCTCAGCCCGCCACTACGTCCCACGGGAGTATCTGCATATTTTCCTCCACTGGGTTACCACTGGTTGTAAAGTTCGAATAATTATAAAAACCTAAGTGAAAGAAGAGCGACCAATCAAGAGGCAAATTCGCACTTTTATGCTTGTTAGTGATGAGTAGCATCTGAATCATTATAGAAACTTTGTATGAGAAGCCTACTAACCAGTTGTCATGAAGATGCACATATTATCTTTACTACACTTTCATACAAAACGCCCATAGCGAAGCTCGGTTTAGTTCGCCACCAACAAAGATGAAAGGGGCGTTAGCCTTCAACTAGTGGCATTTTGTTCATATGCCTATGTTTCTTTATTTGTTAGCTTTTATTATTTTTCATTCATTTTGTAAGAGAAGTGTACGAATCAAGAAGCCTGCACGAACCTAAAGCGGAGGGAATGGGGAAGCCGACTCCTGCAGGATGAAAGGGCAGGCTGAGATCCACTGGCAAAGCCAGTTAGCTCAGCACCCGTGCGGAAAGCGTGCCCCCATTCCCGTAGCGACCTTCGAAGAAGAACACATGAGCTTTAAGCAACTTTCATACAAAATAAGAGCAATCAAAACAATCGGACAAATGGTAAAAAATAGATTGAGAGCGTTTTATTTTTTTGATATACTAAGTTTGTTGTGATTTGTTATATTTGAAAGCGAGGTCAAAATGATGGAACGTACATATTTAATGGTAAAACCAGATGGTGTTCAACGTAATCTTGTAGGCGAAATTGTCTCAAGATTTGAAAAGAAAGGCTTCCAATTAGTTGGAGCAAAATTAATGCACATTACAGAAGAAACAGCAAAAAAACACTATGCTGAACATAGTGAGCGTCCTTTCTTTGGTGAATTAGTAGATTTCATCACTTCAGGTCCAGTTTTTGCTATGGTATGGCAAGGTGAAAATGTAATCAAAACAGCTCGTAAAATGATGGGAGCAACAAACCCTGCGGATTCTGAACCAGGAACAATTCGTGGTGATTTCGCTGCTCAACTATCAATGAATGTAATTCATGGTTCAGATTCACCTGAAAGTGCTGAACGTGAAATTGGCATCTTCTTCACTCAAGAAGAATTATGCGAATATGAAAAAGCCGTAAATACTTGGGTATAATTTCAATGATACATAAACGTGATGGACATCTCCCAAAAAAGATGCCATCACGTTTTTTATATACTTTACTAAATCACTAATAAGGCAAACTGAATGACGAATATCTAGAAGAAAACCAAGCATACAAACAGTTAGCAACTATATATGAGACGGCCACAAGCACTCCCCGATTGAAAGTGTGGTATAGCTCTTTACTGGTGGCTCTTCATCCAATATGTTTTTGTTGTTATTTCTTTTATGCATGCAATTTATACTTGAGAATGAGCAGTACCTAGCTTTCGAGTCATGCGGAGACTCCTGTGAGACGAAGTGGCAGAGTTGAAATCCAACTGCGTAGCCCAGCACCACGTGATTGTCTCGGGGCATGATTTTCGGAAGTGACGAGTAACGCTCCGTGTTCGCACTAACTTTCATAACAAAACGCTCATGGCGAAGCGGTGTCACTTCGCCACCAACAAAGATAAAAGTAGTAGCGACTTCTTAAACAGTTGGCTCGTTACAACTCCATCATCATGAGAAGTCGCACGAACAAAATGGGAGCAGTGACCTGTTAAGGTCGTCTATCGCAAGATGGATGACTAGCTAACGTCAAGGCACAACCTATCGCCCCCAAGTCCACTTTCATATAAAAAACAAAATAACCTCCGATTCTTTGTAGTCAATTTGCTCATCTTCCATTATGATTATAAAGATAACAAAAGGGGAGAAAGAAATGGATAAAGATTATCAAGAGTTTATCAGCCACATACATAAGCTAACAGGTATTAACCTCGGATTATATAAAGAAACACAAATGAAACGCAGACTCACAACATTACGTAACAAACACGGCTTTACTAATTTTCACCTCTACTTTCAACATTTAAAGACAACACCTACCTTACTAACTGAATTTTTAGAAAGAATGACGATTAATGTCTCCGAGTTTTATCGGAACCAAGGACGCTGGCATGTCTTAGAAACAAAAATATTACCACAACTAATTGAAAAGAATCGCCCATTAAAAGTTTGGAGTGCCGCATGTTCATCAGGAGAAGAAGCTTATACCTTGGCGATGATTTTATCTGATTTAATGCCACTTCAACCACAAGCAATCCTTGCTACAGATTTAGATGAACAAATCTTAGTAAGAGCCAAAACAGGTATTTATCTAGAACGAGCTATTAAAGAAGTGCCTATAGAAAAACAAAAAAGGTATTTCAAACAAACAGAATGGGGATATCAAGTAGACCCGAAGCTACAAGCGTATATTCGATTTGAAAAACAAAACTTACTATCTGATCGTTTTGATAAGCAGTATGATTTAATCGTCTGCAGAAATGTTATGATTTACTTTACTGAAGAAGCGAAGCATACACTTTATCAGAAATTTGCTGAAGCACTAAGGCCAGGTGGCATTCTTTTTGTTGGGAGCACGGAGCAAATTTTCCAAGCCAAACAATATGGTTTAGAGGCGGATGAAACTTTTTTCTACCGCAAATTATAAAGTGCTTGTCAGAAAAAATAGAATATACTTTAGACGAACGATCGTTTTTTTGATAGAATGTCATAATAATCAAATGAAGAAAGTCTGAAAATACTCACACATACGAATGAGAATATGGTATAATTTAACGCATAAAAGCGATAAAGAGTATTGTTGGGTGAAGGAGGAGCATATGAGATATTTAACAGCTGGAGAGTCGCATGGTCCCGAATTAACAACGATTATTGAAGGGGTACCGGCACAGCTTGAATTATTAGCTGAAGACATTAATAAAGAGTTAACACGAAGACAAGGTGGATATGGACGTGGTCGTCGTATGCAAATTGAAAAAGACCAAGTCAGAATTACGAGTGGAGTCAGGCACGGTAAAACGACTGGAGCACCGATTGCTTTAATTGTAGAAAATAAAGATTGGACTCATTGGACAAAAGTGATGGGGGCAGAACCAATTAGTGAAGAAGAAGAAAAAGAAATAAAAAGAAAAATTTCTAGACCACGTCCAGGTCATGCCGATCTAAACGGTGCAATTAAATATGGACACCGAGATATGCGAAACGTATTAGAGCGTTCATCTGCCCGTGAAACAACGGTACGAGTTGCTGCTGGTGCTGTTGCGAAGAAAATTCTCTCTACTTTTGGTATACAAGTTGGAGGACATGTGCTGGAAATTGGTGGTGTAAAAGCTGTACATACGGATTATCAATCAATGGAAGACCTCCAAAAACGTTCAGAAGCTTCACAAGTTCGTTGCTTGGATGAAGCGGCATCCGAGCAAATGATCGAGGCCATTGATGCAGCGAAAAAAGCGGGAGATTCGATAGGTGGGATCGTAGAAGTTGTTATTGAAGGTGTTCCAATTGGACTTGGGAGCCACGTACAATATGACCGTAAATTAGATGCAAAATTAGCGGGTGCGGTCATGAGTATTAATGCATTTAAAGGAGTTGAAATTGGTATCGGCTTTGAAGCTGCACGGAGACCAGGTAGTGAAGTGCATGATGAAATTATTTGGGATGAGGAAAAAGGCTATTCTAGGAAAACAAATAACCTAGGCGGCTTTGAAGGTGGAATGACCAATGGTATGCCGATTGTGGTAAGAGGTGTTATGAAACCTATACCCACTCTTTATAAGCCACTACAAAGTGTTGATATTGAAACAAAAGAGCCATTTACAGCAAGTATAGAGCGTTCCGATAGCTGTGCTGTTCCAGCGGCTTCTGTCGTTGCTGAGGCCGTCGTTGCTTGGGAGATTGCGAAGGCACTTTTAGAAAACTTCGGAAGTGACCAAATTGAAAAGATTGGTCAAAATATTGAGCGCCATCATGAAGAAGCGAGGCGTTTTTAATGAGTACCGTACAAGTTAAGACATTTTCTAAAGATTATTCTGTTTATATACAAGCAGACATTTCTGAAGAAGTTTTATCTTATGTACGAACCTTCGCTAAGCAGCCGACAGCGATTTACGTGATTACGGATTCAACGGTGGCACCTTTATATTTAAATAAAATTAAACAGTCCTTGAACACTCATTATCGGCTAGTAGAGGCTGTAATTGAAGCGGGAGAACACTCCAAATCATTTCAAGAGTACGAGAGACTGCTAACCATCGCGTTAGAAAATCAGTTAGACCGACACGCTTTAATTATTGCTTTAGGCGGTGGAGTTGTTGGTGATATTGCCGGGTTTGTCGCAGCAACCTATTTGCGTGGTATCCGTTTCATACAAATTCCTACAACATTGTTAGCACAAGATAGCTCTGTAGGTGGAAAAGTTGCGATTAATCATCCGCTCGGGAAAAATATGATCGGTGCCTTTCATCAACCGGAAGCCGTTCTCTATGATCCGAAATTCCTACAAACATTACCAGAAAAAGAATGGCGTTCAGGCTTTGCTGAAGTTTTTAAGCATGGGTTAATTGTAGATAAGAATTTCTATCAGTGGCTGAAGCAGCATGTTTCTAATCTCTCTGAGCTTCCACTCGCTTTTATCGAAGAGATGCTTGAACGCTCGATTTCTATAAAAGCGAAAATTGTTGCAAGTGATGAAAAAGAAGCGGGTGTGCGTGCATATCTTAATTTAGGGCATACATTAGGTCACGCTATAGAAAAAGAGTTAGGTTACGGTAAGGTTACGCATGGTGAAGCTGTAGCAATCGGAATTATTTTTGCTCTGAAAATGAGTGAAGAGAGATTTCGAACGAACCTAGATATAGAAGGTTTCATACAATGGTTACAGCTCTTAGGTTATGAAACGAAAATACCAGCAGGTTTACATGTGCCATCTTTAATGAATACGATGCGTAAAGATAAAAAAACAGATAATGGTATCATTCGAATGGTTCTTCTCAAAGGAATAGGGGAAGTAACGGTTGAAGAAATCGAGGATGAAAAAATAATCAAAATGCTAGAAAAAATGCTCAGGGAGTGAGTAGCATGGTGAGAGGAATCAGAGGTGCAACAACAGTAGAAAAAGATCAAGAGGATTTAATTCTAGCAGCAACAGAAGAAATGCTTGCTGAAATGATTCGAAATAATCAAGTAAAGGCTTGTGATGTCGCTCAAGTTCTTATAACGGTCACAGATGATTTAAAAGCAGCATTTCCTGCAAAAGCATTACGACGGTTTAGTGGTTATGATTTTGTTCCCGTCATGTGTGCAAGAGAGATTGATGTTCCCGGCAGTCTTAGTCGCTGTATCCGTGTAATGATGACCGTAAATACGGATGTCAGTCAAGAACTAATCCATCATGTCTATCTGAATGAGGCCATTCAACTTAGGCCAGATTTAGTCTTGACGGATAAAGGTGAGAAAGTATAAACTAATGAATAAGTTATAGTTTTAAGTTGAGAAATAGTCGAGAAGTAACAACAAGTTTAGCGAGTAAGTTTTTATTTAGAGATTTTTTAGTTGATTGAGTTGAGAAGAGAAGAGTATGAGATTAGTTAAGGAGAGCAGAGCTGAGCAAAGGTTGTACACATATACACCCTATGCCTATTTGGTCATAGGGTTTTTTATATTTTTAGCCTCCTTAATTGATCCTCCTCTATATGAATAGGAGTGATCAAGTTGATAAAGACCTCTTTTGCCAGTTTTTCAGCACTGGCCCAAACGTATCAAACGATCCCGGTAGCGGCTAAGCTTTTCGCGGATAGTTTAACCCCCATTCAAATGTTCCATCAATTACAAGACGAAGCACATTTTTTGTTAGAGAGCCATGATGAGGCCTCGCTATGGTCAAATTATTCGTTTATTGGTTTAAATCCTCTATATGAAATGAAAGAAATATCAGGCTCATTTGTGACTAGAAATAAATGTGAGGAGACGCTTTTAGAAGCGGCTAGTTTTATTGAGCTTTATGAAAAAACGATGGCCTATCTTCATGTAGCCCCGTCAGAGCTTGACCTACCTTTTAAAGGTGGAGCTGTTGGTTATATGAGTTATGACGCGATTGAAACAATCGAACCGAGTCTAGAAACCTGTTATCACCGTCATACCAATTATTATCAGTTTCTGATTTGTGAAACGCTTATCGCTTTTAATCACCAAGAGAATGAGTTAACAATTATTTTTCATCAGCGAATTGATGACAACAAAAAGCTACAAGAACAATATTTTCAGAGTGTGGAACAAGTCAATCGAGTGATAAAAAAAATAGAAGAACCTGCTCGCCCGTTAACCTTAAAGCCAACGCCAACCTTTGAGCGTGAAGTGAGTTTTGAACAGGTCGATTCTAATTATCAAAAAGATCAATTTATCGCGGATATTTTGAAAATAAAAGAGTACATTCGAGCCGGAGATATTTTTCAAGCGGTCTTATCACAACGTTTTTCGATGGACGTGAAAAGTTCGGGTATTGAGATTTATCGTGTTTTACGAAAGGTAAATCCATCTCCCTATTTATTCTACCTAAAGCTTGATGGATTAGAGATCATAGGTAGTTCGCCAGAAAGACTTGTACAAGTGCAGGATCAACATGTGGAGATACACCCGATCGCCGGAACACGCAAAAGAGGGAACAGCCTTGAAGAAGATCAAAAGTTATCAGATGATTTATTAACCGATGAAAAGGAACGAGCAGAGCACTATATGTTAGTGGACTTAGCTAGGAATGATATAGGTCGTATTGCTAAGTATGGTTCCGTACAAATTCCTACTTTGTTAGAAATAGCTCGTTTTTCCCATGTGATGCATATAATTTCTAAAGTATGTGGTCAGCTACGTGAAGACGTTAAACCTTTAGAAGCTTTAATGGCCTCTTTTCCAGCTGGAACCGTATCAGGGGCACCGAAAATTAGAGCGATGCAAATATTAAAAGAGCTCGAACCAACTAGAAGGGGAATTTATGCAGGTGCGATCGGATATTTAGGTTTTGATGGCAATATTGACTCATGTATTGCGATTCGTACACTTGTATTACAAGAAGGAAAGGCCTCCATTCAAGCTGGAGCAGGCATCGTGGCAGATTCTAACCCTGAAAAAGAATATGAAGAAACACAAAATAAAGCGAAGGCCTTAATTAGGGCGGTTCAAATGGCGGAGGAAATGTTTGGACTCGAGGAGGTTAAATAATATGTTAAAAGATCATTTAGAGTTGTGCCTACAAGGGGTTACTTTAACCGAGGAACAAGCTGAGTCGGTTATGCATGATATTATGAATGGCTTAGCAACCCCTTCACAAATTGCAAGTTTTGTCACCATTATGAGGTTTCGTGGTGAAACGGTTGATGAAATTACTGGATTTGCTAAAGCCATGCGCCAGCACTCCATGAAAATACCTTATGAAAATGAGGCATTATTAGATACATGTGGAACAGGTGGAGACTCTTTAAGAACATTTAATATCTCTACAACGGTTGGCATTTGTTTAGCGGCACTCGGGGTGAAGGTCGCTAAGCATGGAAATCGTGCGGTTTCTTCTAAAAGTGGTAGTGCTGATGTTTTAGAATATTTATCTATTAATATTCAACATACACCAGAACAAGCGGCTCAAGCATTACAAACACACTCTTTATGTTTTTTGTTTGCACCACTGTATCACGAATCGATGAAGCACGCGGTAACGCCTCGAAAAGAATTAGGATTCCGGACGATTTTTAATATGTTAGGCCCTTTAACAAATCCTGCAGGAGCCAAGCATCAACTCTTAGGTGTTTATGATGGAACGATGATCGAAAAAGTTGCTACTGCCCTCAAGCGTTTAGGTACGAAGCATTCCTTAGTTGTCTCTGGAGGAGAAGGGCTTGACGAATGCTCCATTACCACACACACAGATGTAGTCGAAATTAAAGACGGTCAGTTAAGCCGGTATCAGATACGTCCAGAGGATTTTGGTTTGCGAAGGGGTAAATTAGAAGAGATTCAAGTACAAAATCCAAAGGAAAGTGCCGATCTGATGTTAGAAGTCTTTCAAGGTAAAGCGAATCAATCGGCCCAAGAAATCGTGTATTTAAATGCAGGTGTTGCTTTATATGCAGCAGACCAAGTCGCTTCCATTAAAGAAGGGGTAACCTTTATTCGTGACCAAATTGAGACAGGGTGCGTTTACGCTCACCTCCAACAGTTGCAAGAAGTAAGAAAGGAGTCACAGCATGCTTAATCAAATTTTAGCTACAAAAAAGAAAGAGATTGCTGAACTGGTTCAACCAAAACCGTTGGAGGTGAAGCATTATTCATTATATGAAGCTTTGAATAAATGTCGTCGCCATATAGGGTTAATTGCTGAGGTAAAGAAAGCCTCCCCTTCAAAAGGTATTATTAAAGAAGATTTTAACCCACTTCAAATTGCATTAGGGTATGAGCGGGCCGGTGCCGATGCGATTTCTGTTTTAACAGATCAGACATATTTCCAAGGGTCCGTAGATTATTTAAGTCAAATTAAACAGCATGTCCAAATTCCTGTTATGAGAAAAGATTTTATAATTAGTTTTGCTCAAATAGACGAAACGAAAAACATTGGAGCAGATGCCCTTTTATTAATTGTTGGAACTTTGCCAATTGAAGAATTGAAGGAGCTTTATGACTATAGCTATTCACTTGGGTTGGAATGCCTAGTGGAGGTCCACTCTGAGGAGGACTTACACATCTTACTAGCTTGTTTTACACCAGCGATTCTAGGTATTAATAACAGAAACTTGAAAACATTCAAAACAGATCTAGCTCAAACGAAAGAAATGATTCCACTTATTTCACGTGATACGTTAGTTGTTAGTGAAAGTGGCATTGCCACAGCGGCTGATATTGATTTTGTTGCATTAGCAGGTGCAAAAGCAATCTTAATTGGTGAAACATTCATGCGGGCAAGTAGTCCTGAGCAAGGGATTTATGAGTTGCTTGGTGGTGAGCTAGATGTTACCAAAACTTAAGCTCTGTGGAAATCATTCAAGTCAAGATCTCGAAAATACGATGAAGAGTGAGGCGGATTATCTTGGTTTTGTCTTTGCTGAAAGTAAACGAAAAGTTACGAGTGAGCAAGTAACAAAGTGGCTGCAAAAATATACTGACGAACCAATTAAGCAACAATTAGTCGCGTTATTTGTCAATGAAGAAATCGATGTTATTAAACAAACAATGGAAGAGGTACCTTTTGACATCGTACAGTGTCATGGGTCAGAGTCTCCCCAATATGTAGAAGCATTACGTAAAAAGGTGAAACAACCAATCTGGAAAGTGATTCATAGCAATGAGCAGGCTCTCACCTATATGGGAAGCTTTGCTGGGCTTGTTGATGCATTTATCATTGATTATCGCCACGAAGGTGCTTGGGGAGGTACGGGTCAACGATTTGATTGGGGAGAAATTCCCCTTTATCAACAGGAGGCCAACAAGCAACAAGTGCCACTTTTTATCGCTGGCGGGATTAACAATACGAATATCAATCAGTTATTAACATTTCATGTTGATGGTATTGATGTTTCAAGTGGAATTGAACAAGATGGCTTCAAGTCAGAACAATTGATAGCTGAACTAGTGGAGAGGATGAGAGAAAATGAAAAGCACATATCCAGATCAAAAGGGGCGCTTCGGTGATTTTGGTGGTAAATATGTACCTGAAACGCTTATGAGTGTCATTGAGGAATTAGAGGTTGCCTTAGAGCAGGCACAAAACGATTCTCTCTTTTCAGATGAATATTTGGATCATTTGTATGAGTTTGCAGGAAGGCCGACAGCCCTCACTTACGCAAAAAATGTATCAGAAGCGCTAGGTGGTGCCAAGGTTTATTTAAAAAGAGAAGATTTACTTCATACAGGTGCCCATAAACTTAATAATGCAATCGGACAGGCATTGTTAGCTAAACGAATGGGAAAGACGAAAATCGTTGCCGAAACAGGTGCAGGACAACATGGTGTGGCATCTGCTACGATTGCTGCTAGGTTTGGATTAGAATGTAAGGTGTTTATGGGGGCCGAGGATATGGAAAGACAAGCCCTCAATGTGTATCGAATGGAATTGCTCGGTGCAGAGGTTATACCCGCGACCTCTGGAAGTCAGACTTTAAAGGATGCTACAAATGAAGCGATTCGTTACTGGGTCGCGAATGCCGAGGATACATTTTATTTGATTGGTTCTGTCGTTGGACCACATCCTTACCCGAAAATGGTCCGTGATTTTCAACGAATTATTGGTGATGAAGCCAAAAAACAAATACAAAAAAGAGAAGGTAGGCTACCTAACGAGGTCATTGCCTGTGTAGGTGGCGGTAGTAATGCTATTGGAACGTTTTTCCCATTTTTAGAGGATGAGGTAAGTCTGATCGGAGTAGAGGCAGCAGGACTTGGAGTAAATACCGAGCATCATGCAGCGACGATTTCAAAAGGAAAAGCAGGTGTGATTCATGGCTCCTTAACCCTTTTATTACAAGATCAGCATGGTCAAATTCAAGAGCCATATTCTATTTCAGCTGGTTTAGATTACCCTGGTGTAGGACCAGAGCATGCTTACTTAGCAACAAGCGGCCGGGTTCAATACGAGGCTGTTACGGATGAGCAAGCTTTAGAAGCACTAAAGTTTTTATCAGAAAAAGAAGGGATCATTCCAGCGATTGAAAGTGCTCATGCTTTAGCGAAAGCATTTGAGCGTGCGAAGAAATTAAATAAAGACGATTTGATTTTAGTTTGCTTATCAGGTCGTGGAGATAAAGATGTTCATACATTACAGAAATATGAGCGAGGTGAATAAGATGCCATTAACCGTAGAAAGTCGACTAATTGCGCAATTAGAAGCAAAGAACAAGTTATTTATCCCATTTATTACAGCAGGTGACCCTTGTGCCGAGGCAACGATTGATATCGCTTTAGCTTTACAAGAAGAGGGAGCTAGTTTACTTGAACTTGGTATTCCTTATTCTGACCCATTAGCAGATGGGCCGACGATTCAAGAGGCTTCCAAACGGGCACTAGAGGCTGGTATGACATTAGATAAAGCCATGTATTTAGTCCCCGCTATGCGAAAAAAGGGTTTAACGATTCCGGTCATCATCTTTACTTATTATAATCCAGTCCTACAGTTTGGATTAGAGCAATTTGTTCAAAAAGCCAAGCAGTTAGAAATAGATGGTTTGCTTGTACCAGATTTGCCGATTGAAGAAAGTCAAGAACTATCAACGATGTGTCAAAAGAATGGACTCTCCTTAATTTCTTTAGTTGCACCGACTTCAAAAGCCCGGATTGAAAAAATTGCCCAACAAGCACAAGGCTTTTTATATTGTGTATCTTCATTAGGAGTAACGGGAGTTCGAGAAGAGTTAGATCCAAGGCTGGATGATTTTTTGCAAACAGTGAAGCAATTAAGTCCAGTACCAGTAGCTGTCGGTTTTGGAATATCAAATCATAATCAAGTGAAACAAATGAATCAATATGTGGACGGAGTCGTTGTTGGAAGTGCATTAGTGGCTGTAATTGAACAAGAAAAAGATAAGCTTCTGAATGAACAGTTGAGAAAAGATTCATTGAATTCAATAAAAACATTTGTCAGAACGCTCATTTCATCGTAACATAGTAAACAGATACTTTCGCAAGGTGAGGTGCTAAAGACAAAATGGATATTAAATCACAACTGTTAAGCCTTCCTCCTTATCAACCAGGAAAACCGATGGAGGAAGTAAAAAAAGAATTAGGCTTAGAACGCGTTATTAAATTAGCATCGAATGAGAATCCATACGGAGCTTCCACGCATGTTACAGCCGCTTTGCAACAATCATTGACAGCACTTTCTATTTATCCTGATGGGTATGCCGCTCTACTTCGTGAAAAAGTAGCCAACTTTTTGAATGTGCAAGAGGAGCAGCTTATTTTTGGCAATGGTTCAGATGAAGTTATTCAATTTTTATGTCGTGCATTGCTAACGTCAGAAGATAATATGGTTACGGCAGATCCGACATTTTCACAATATAAATTAAATGCGACCATTGAAGGGGCTAAAGTTAAGGAAGTAGCTCTTGTTAACGGCGTTCATGATTTAGAGGCCATGCTTGCTGCTATCGATGAAAAAACAAAAATAGTTTGGGTGTGTAATCCGAATAATCCAACAGGTACTTATGTGAATGAAACGGCTTTTACGCGTTTCCTAGCCCAGGTGCCAGAGCATGTACTCGTCGTTTCAGATGAGGCTTATTATGAATATGTCGATGCGAATGATTATCCCGAAACGATTCCACTTCTTGTGGATTATCCTAATCTTGTCGTTCTAAGAACATTTTCAAAAGCATATGGGCTTGCTTCATTACGAATTGGTTATGGAGTGGGGAATGCAAACTTTATCCGTTCGATCGATCCGGTAAGGCCCCCATTTAATAATACGTCATTGGCTCATATTGCGGCACTTAACGCATTAGATGATCAAGCGTTTATTACTAATTGTGTCCAAAAAAATCAAGTAGAAATGAAGAAAATGGAGTCATTCTGTCAAAAACATCAATTAACGTATTTTCCATCTGAAACGAACTTTTTATTGATAGATTTTCAACGAAAAGGAAATGATGTTTTTCATTATTTGTTAAAAGAAGGCATTATTGTGCGCTCAGGTGAAGCGTTAGGGTATCCAACCTATGCTCGTATTACGATTGGAACAGAAGAGGAAAATATCCTTCTCATACAAGCGTTAGAAAAGATGCTGCAATCGATGTCAGTTCCTGTGTTAACGGACTAGAGAATAGACAGTAAGTAGGAGCCATGTTTATCTTGATGAAAACGTCTTTCATCCTGTTTTGAGATGAAGTCGTTTTCTCTTTTGTTCATAGAGAGAGGTTTTACTGTTAGTGGAGGGAGAAGCATGAAAAATCAAGTTTTTATTATTGGTTTAGGGTTAATTGGTGGTTCAATTGCTCTAGCTATTAAGAAAGAACACGACTGTCAAGTGATTGGTTATGATATTGCTACTGAACAGGTGAAAGTAGCTAGAGCGCTTAAAGTGATTGATGAAAGTGTAGCGACCATTGAGGAGGGTGTGCGTAAAGCAGATTTAATTGTGTTGGCAACACCAGTCTCAAATACGATAGCCATATTTGAAGAGATGCAGTCTTATACCTTTAAAGAAGGTGTCATTATCACCGATGTAGGAAGTACAAAGAGTAGTATTATTAAAGAAGCAGCCAAATTAGTCAAAAAAGGGATTCACTTTATTGGTGGTCATCCGATGGCAGGCTCTCATAAATCAGGGGTACAAGCAGCAAAGGCTCACCTTTTTGAAAATGCTTTTTATATTTTGACACCATCGGCACATATCCAACAACGAACAATGATTCAATTACAAAATTGGCTAAAAGGAACAAAAGCCAAATTCATAACGATGTTACCTGAGGAACATGATCGTGTAGCAGGGGCTGTTAGTCATCTACCTCATATTATTGCAACAAGTCTTGTTCGAGAAATGGCGAAGAAAAATGAAGCAGAGCCGATGTTATCACGGCTTGCTGCTGGTGGGTTCCGAGATATCACGCGGATCGCATCGGCATCGCCGGTTATGTGGCGGGATATCCTGTTGCATAATAAAGTTATTTTATTACAGCAGTTGTCTGAGTGGATGGAAGAGATGCAACATGTAAAAAAATTGTTAGAGGATAAGGATGCCCAAGCGATCTTTCACTATTTTGATGACGCTAAAAGATTTCGTGACGATATGCCAGTCCGAGAAAAAGGAGCCATTCCAGCTTTTTACGATCTATTTGTTGATGTTCCTGACCATCCGGGTGTGATATCGGATGTCACGAGTATTTTAGCCGATCATCAAATTAGTATAACGAATATAAGGATTCTTGAAACACGAGAAGATATTATGGGTGTTTTACGATTGAGTTTCCGTTCGGAGGATGATCGAGAGTTAGCAAGAAGTTATTTAGAGCGTTCATTATATGAGACTTCGATCTTATAGAGAAAGGGGAGCTAGGATGTGACCATTGCAACGATTACAAAAGTCAAAACTGGACTCAGTGGACAGATTAAAATACCAGGAGATAAATCAATTTCACATCGAGCGGTCATGTTTGGTGCTATAGCCAAAGGAAAAACGACTGTAAGTGGCTTTTTACCAGGTGAGGATTGCTTGAGTACCATTCGTTGTTTCCGAAAACTAGGCGTCGAAATTAAGCAAGATGGCGAGAATGTGGAAATCCAAGGTGTTGGTTTGGATGGTCTCAAAGAACCTATTGATATTTTAGACGTCGGAAATTCAGGGACAACGACTCGATTGATGTTAGGTATATTAGCGGCCAGGCCTTTTCACTCTGTGATAATCGGTGATGATTCAATCGCTAAACGACCGATGGCCCGAGTTACAGAGCCGTTAAAAAGTTTTGGAGCACAAATTGACGGACGTGGGAATGGGAATTATACACCTTTGTCCATTCGTGGTGGTGCGACAAAGGCCATTACCTATACTTTACCTGTTGCGAGTGCCCAAGTGAAATCGGCTTTGTTACTTGCGGGATTGCAAAGTGAAGGGGTTACGACTGTTACGGAGCCACGTTTAACGAGAGATCATACAGAAAGAATGCTAGAAACGTTCGGTGTTAGCATTCAACGTGAAGGTAAATCCATATCTATCGAAGGTGGACAGACTTTAACGGGGCAACATATTGAAGTGCCAGGTGACATATCCTCTGCTGCCTTTTTCCTTGTTGCAGGAGCGATTGTTCCCGAAAGTACATGTACATTACTTCAGGTGGGCCTAAACCCAACTCGTGCAGGGATTATGGAAGTATTAGAAGCTATGGGTGCTCGCGTATCGATTGCTAATCAGCGGATGGTTGGTTCTGAACCTGTTGCAGATATCACGATTGAAACATCACAATTAAAAGGTACCGTTATTGAAGGGGACCTCATTCCTCGTTTAATCGATGAGATTCCAGTCATTGCTGTATTGGCTACACAAGCAGAAGGACAAACGATCATTAAAGACGCTGAAGAATTAAAGGTCAAAGAAACGAATCGTATAGATACGGTTGTGAGTGAACTTTCAAAACTCGGAGCAACGATTGAAGCAACAGAAGATGGAATGATTATAACGGGAAAGTCGACTCTAAAAGGTGGAACCGTTGATAGTTTTGGTGACCATCGAATCGGGATGGCCATGGCGGTAGCTGGATTAATTGCGGAGCAAGAAGTCGTGATCCAAGATAGTAAAGCGATTGCGGTTTCCTACCCAACTTTCTTTGAACATATTGAAACATTAATAAACGTGTAATCAATAGGTGAAAGCTAAGTTCTACTGAACTTAGCTTTTTCTTGAATGACCGGTCAAAAAAATAAGCAAAAAAAGAACCTAATTTGTCAAAACGCCTTTCGTAAGCGTTTTCAAATTAGGCTTTAGCATTAAGCTAAACAGATATATTGTATGGATAGGAGTGGAGAGAAACCATACGCTTAACTTTATTATAGCGCTTACATTGGAAGTGTCAATAAAAAGATAAAAAAATTCACACTTTTTTGTGAGTTGTAGAAAAAGGGGAAAAGTACCGATGTTTTGTATGAAAGTTGGTTAAAGCTCATGTTCCGATCGTTAATCAACGCTACCGAAAATCATGCTCCGTATACGTCCAACCCTCATCTTCGTTCTTTTTTTCATAGCGATTGCATAGCTTGTCTATAAAAGATTCGCTAGGAGGCATCGTATCATGTACTTAATTGACCGCGTAAATGAAATGAGAGAAGGACACTTCATCCAGAGAGTCTACTTAGTAAATGAAGGCAAAGTGACATTTGTCCAAAATCAATTTGCCCATTGGAATAAGCGTCGAATGGATATGAGCGGATTTACGCTAGAGGTAGGCCGAGTAATGAGTGAACATCACACCCTAGACGAAAACACTCACAATGACCAAAGCCATTTGATTAAAAAAGGATGTACAACTGCCGTTTTATTTCCTCAAGTCGCATACGAATCAAAGATTCAAGACGTATACGATACAACCAAAAAGAAGATGTATTCGAGTAGGGTCGATTATGTCATTGGCTTAGAAATACCATTAAGATTGTTGCGACCATCTGTTTTATTAGCATGCAAAAAATATAAAATACCTGCTCTCAAAATCGAGATTAAACAAGGGGACAAGCCTGCGGACATGGCGTGGATGTATATAGCACAAGTTCAAAGAGAGTATCGAACAGTGCTATTGCCCTATTTCTCTTCTGGTAATGAAAGTGAAATACAAGAGCAGAGAACTGCATGGAAACAAGCAATGTCTGATTATAAAATATCATGGCATTCCTTTATTAAAGAAGGAAAACCGTGGCCTAAGGAGCTATTGCAAAAAGTAGGATTATATCCGATTAAAGGCACACTTATGGTTGGTAGCGACCTAGACTATTTACTATTTTCAGAGAATCAATCTCAATTAGTTGATGCGAATGATAATCTCGATTATGATTATAGACATCCATGTATCGTTGTACTTAGGGGACAAATAATTAAAATCAATGAGCAAGATGGTGGCAAGCTAGGATATGGACGTTTGATTGACATCAAGATGCCAGGACGTTTATTAGCGATGGGTATCGTCTATTAGCTTTAGCCGCAAGTTGGGGGTTATGATGAAAGAAATTGAAGTGGTTTTGCAAAAAATTGAAGAAGGTCAGGTAGAGGAAGGCTTACAGAAGTTAAAATTAGCCAAAGAAAAAGCTACACATGACCAATTATACTCAATAGCTGAGATCTATTATGAATTAGGTCATTTAAAGGAAGCGAAAGAAATTCTTGAGGAACTAATGGTGCTGTATCCTGATGAAGGAGCTGTTTTGATCCAACTTGCTGAAATTCTCATTGATTTAGATGAAGAAGATGAAGCGATAGAACTCTTATTAGAAATTAAAGATCACGATCCAATCTTTTTACAAGCACAATTATTACTAGCCGATCTTTACCAAATGCAGGCCTTAGATGAGGTTGCAGAGCAAAAGCTATTAATGGCTGCTAAACAAGCACCTGAAGAAGTTATTGTCTCTTTTGGTTTAGGTGATTTTTATTTAGGGCGTGGTGATTATCAAAAAAGTATCCCTTATTTAAAGAAGGCTCTTCATCAAAAAAGTGAATTACCGGAAGAGGTTCGAATTGAGCTTAAGCTAGCCGAGGCCTATAGTGCTGGAGGTCAGTTTGAAGAAGCCTTACATTATTATAAAGAAGGTTTAAAAGATTATTTTGAACCTCATGCTTTGTTCGGTTATGGATTTACCGCTTATCAAGTTGGAGATATGGTTTTAGCGATCGAGCAATTAGAAGCATTAAAAGCCCTAGATCCAGATTTTACGTCGCTTTATCCATATTTAGCGAAAGCGTTTGAAGCGGAGAATCGCTTAGATGAAGCGATGGACGCCTTACGTGCAGGGATGACCGTTGATGATTATAACGACCAGTTATATTTATTAGCAGGTAAATTAAGCTTTAAGCAACAAGACCCACAGCAAGGTATTGATTACTTACGACAAGCAATCGCTATAAATCCAAGTAATTTAGAAGCTACCCAAACGTTAGCGGCTTACTTAAAGAGTGAGCAACAATATGAGGAACTATTAGAATTACTAGATCATATTGATGATTTGGGTGAAGGTGGTGACCCTTTATTAACTTGGTATAAAGCCAATGCTTTTCATCAAGAGGAACAATTTGAGCTTGCCAACCAGAACTATCAAGAAGTGATTAGTCATTTTCAGGAAGATCCTGATTTCCTTGAGGATTTTATTCAATTTTTATTTGAAAATGGTGAACGAAAAAAGGCGACTCCTTATTTGCACAAGCTACTTGAATTAGTGCCGAGTAGAGAGGATTTGCGTGAATTACTCATGGATGTGGAGAATGAAAATTTTTAAAAAGAAATTGGTAAAAAAAGCAGGGAGTATGCTGTTAAAGGTAGAATTAAAATAATATAAGCATCTCGACGGTAGATGGACGGATTATCCACTATCCGTTTGTTGTAAAAGGAGGGAGAAAGCATGAGTAGCATTGTTCCTGTCGTAGAAAAAAAGGATTTTTTACGAAACTTCTTAAAGCAGTATGATTTAAAAAGAAGAGAGTGTGCTTGGTTATTAAATTACTTAATGAGTGATGATGATTTAATGGAAAAGGTTCATTTTGTGGAAGTTGCTGACAATGCACCAAAATCATTAATCATTTCGGCTAATGGTGTCGAGAAGCCACCTTTTTCTTTCCATAAGTACAATCATATTACGACTGATGCTGAAAAAGCTTTTCATGATATTCGATTAAATCAAACCGAAGAGATCTATATTGAGCTACATTTTTTAGGGTCAAGAACTTTCCCGCCGTATTTAGCCGTATTAGAGGACAACCCTTATTTACCTGAAAGTCAAGAAAGGCTTCAGCAAGTGGCCGATCAAGCGGAAAAAATCTTATCGATTTCTTTAGCGAGCTTTAAAAAACAGCAACTACTTGCAAAGATTGACCAAGCATTAGACGAACGAAACGAGGAAGCATTCACTGCTCTAACTAAACAACTAAAAGAACTAGAAGAATAAAAGGAAGAAAATAACGATGACTATAAGGTTATCGTTATTTTTCTTTGATGAAAAGAATGCATGTTTGTGCTTTGAAATGTGTAATTTTGCAAGGGTATAAAGCGGGAAACGTTATAAGTATGAATACAACCAATTTTTGCGTCACAAATTTGTCATTTTTCGTTTGAGATGATTGGTGTTCAAACTATTTTTTTTTCTGTTTATTTGCTAGGATAAAGAGGAAAGGATGATGTTTTGATGAAGTGGCAAGTGAATGATATTGATAAGTTTTTACAAGCCAAAGAATATGTAGATACCGCTTTTCTACCTCTTATACCCGTAACGAGTCAAAATCACCTTAAATCGATTGTAGCGATGGGTGACTTTATGACGATTATATCAAGGGAACTAGAACGTCAGTTCCAAGGAAGAGGTTTGCTATTTCCTGCATTCACTTATTTAAAATCTGAATCACCGGAAGAAAAAAAAGAGCGACTTTTATCATGGATTGCTGAGCTTAAACAAGGAGGCTTTGAACATATATTCTTACTGAGCTCTGATGCAGACTGGAAAACGGTGGAGTCTTCATTACATGCAGATTTAATTTGGCTTCCTACGATTCCGTTAGAACATATGGATTTTACGAATAAACAACAAGTAATTGCGGAACAAATAAAACAACTTGTTCCATTATTGACGAATACGTGGCAAAACCGAGAATAATAAGTAAAATACTTATTTCTATTTGGTGAAATAATTGACACTATTTGTCCGTTAAGCTATTATGGGTTATGTCCTAGTATAATCTGTGTTTAATTATGTCCTTTTTAAAGGAACACCTTATTGTGTAGGGGGGGAAAACAAGTGAGTGAGAAAGAACACAAAGTATCAAGACGTCAATTTTTAACGTACACGCTTACAGGCGTTGGTGGCTTTATGGCTGCAGGTATGTTAATGCCTATGGCACGTTTTGCCCTTGATCCAGCGTTAAAAGCAGGTGCTGATTCTGACTTGATAACAGTTGCAGATCTTTCTGAATTAACAGAAGAACCACAATTGTTTCCAATGACATATACTCAAGATGATGCTTGGTATACGTCTGAGGTTTCAGAGAATGTTTTTTTGATGCTTAATGGAGATGATGTATTGGCTTTATCGCCAACATGTACCCATCTTGGTTGTCAAGTTGCTTTTGGTACGAATGAAGATCACCCTGAGCAGTTTTACTGCCCATGTCACTTCGGACGATTTGACAAGCAAGGGAATAACATTCAAGGAACACCGCCAACTCGTCCATTAGATGCCTATGAAGTAGTAGTTGAAGATGGTAAAGTTAAATTAGGTTCAATTTATCAACGACAAGGAGGGGCGTAATCGATGCTCCAAAAAATTTATGATTATGTGGATGAGCGTCTCGATATTACGCCAATGTGGCGTGACATTGCCGATCACGAAGTTCCTGAGCATGTTAACCCAGCTCACCACTTCTCTGCGTTTGTCTATTGTTTTGGTGGCCTAACATTCTTTGTAACGGTTATCCAAATTTTGTCAGGTATGTTTTTAACGATGTATTATGCACCAGATATTATTAATGCTTATAACTCGGTTGCTTATTTACAATCAGAGGTAGCATTTGGTGTCATTGTACGTGGAATGCATCACTGGGGTGCAAGTTTAGTTATTGTTATGATGTTTCTACATACATTACGTGTATTCTTCACGGGTTCTTATAAGAAACCACGTGAACTTAACTGGGTAGTCGGAGTTTTAATTTTCTTCGTTATGCTTGCATTAGGTTTAACAGGTTACTTATTACCGTGGGATATGAAAGCTTACTTTGCAACAGTTGTAACATTAACAATTGCTGAGAGTGTACCATTTATAGGTGGTTTTGCAAAAGCGTTACTTGCAGGGGGAGATATTGTAGGTGCCGTTACGTTAACGCGTTTCTTTGCTATCCACGTATTCTTCTTACCGGCTGCGCTACTTGGACTTCTTGCGGCTCACTTTATTATGATTCGCCGTCAAGGTATTTCTGGTCCTCTATAAGATAAACAACGTTATCATTTTCGCAGATAAGGAGGGAATAAGATGAAGCGTGGTAAAGGGATGAAGTTCGTCGGCGATTCGCGTGTAAAAGTTGACGGACGTATGAAAAATATTCCTAAAGATTATTCGGAATACCCTGGTAAAACAGAAGCTTTCTGGCCGAACTACTTATTAAAAGAGTGGATGGTTGGTGCGGTATTTTTAATGGGATTCCTTTGTTTAACAATTGCACATCCAGCTCCGCTTGAGGCTCCAGCTGATCCAACAGCTGCTGGATATATTCCATTACCGGATTGGTATTTCTTATTTTTGTATCAATTATTAAAATACCCATTTGCATCTGGTGCTTATAACGTAATTGGTACGGTTGTAATTCCAGGACTTGCATTTGGTGCATTATTACTTGCTCCATTTTTAGATACAGGTAAAGAACGTCGTCCATTAAAGCGTCCGATTGCTTCTGGACTTATGATGTTAGGTGTCATTGCCGTTATTTTCTTAACTTGGGAATCTATTGACCAAAATGAAGCAGCTCCTGATCAAGGGGCTATCCAAGAAGAAGGCGACATTAACGTTGATGCTGAAGGGTATGAATATTATTCTCAGTCATGTATCGGCTGTCACGGTGATACAATGGCGGGAACAGGTATGGGACCTTCACTTCTAGAAACTGAAAAAACAGCAGAAGAAATTGTTGAGATTGTTCAAGAAGGCTATAATAACATGCCAGCTGAAACATTCACAGGTTCTGAAGAAGAATTACAAATTCTAGCAGAATATGTTGCTGCACATGGTCAGCCTGAGGAAGAAGAATAATGTCTTTTTTATGACTCGGTGAAAAGATTTTCTTTTCATCGGGTCTTTTCTAATAGAAATGAAAGGGGGAACAATATGTTAAAACAAATTCTAACGATGTTTGGTCATCGTTCGATGCTCATTCTTTTATTAGTTATTAATATACCGGGGACGATTTATGGTTTTTATTGGTATTGGGGGCAGTTACAACATACACCGCCTCAGTTTTTGATTTTTGTACCAGATAGTCCGACAGCTAGTTTGTTTTTTGTGTTTGTTTTAATTGCTTTTCTATGGAAAAAGAACTGGCCAATCATTGAAGCCTTGGCTGCTGTTACTTTGATAAAGTATGGAATTTGGGCCGTGGTAATGAATATGGCTACAGGCTTTTTGGGTGGTTCTCTTAATTGGCAGCATTATATGTTAATTGCTTCACATGCTGGTATGGCTTTACAAGCGGTCATTTACAGCCCTTATTTCCGAATCAAAGCATGGCATTTAGTGGTTGCTGCTATATGGACTTTACATAATGACTTTATTGATTATTTCTATGGGATGCATCCTTATTTATCAAGTTATATCATGCCACATATTGATTCGGTCATGATTTTTACTGTTAGCTTAAGTATTTTTTCGATAGTCTCTGTCTATTTCTTATCGGTTAGAAAAAAATCACTAAAGCTATCAATTGATGCATAAAACTTGTCCTTCTTTGGTCTAACCTTGTCCATTTCTTCATAGGATGGGAGTAGAAGAAGGAGGGACAAACTTATGGATCGTCTTTTCAGGGCATTTCTTTGTGGTCTGTTACTCTTATTGGTTTTTCCTATACGTGTTTCTAGTGAAACAACCGATACTTGGGAACAGTTAAATAAAACGACAGATCAAGTTTTATTATATGTGAAGGCTGAGAATTTTGAGCAGGCCAAAATAGAATTAGCTTTTTTTTCCAATCAGTTTTTGCAGCTTAATTTTCAAGATGAATCGTTATCGATGAATGATTTACGCACAGTGGCAAATACACTTGAAAAAACAGAAGAAGCATTAGCTGCCTTACAACTTGATTTTTCTGAACGTGTCCTTTATGCAACGAGTTTACGATTGACTGTCGATGCCTTATCGAGTGAATATGAACCGCTTTGGTTGTATACGGAACCTACAGTTAAAGGCTCACTTGATTATATGCTAACTTCATTACAGCAAGAGGAAATACAACAATTTCAATATGGCGTGGGTGATTTTATCCGGCAATATGAGATGTTACGTCCGGCCTTATATATTGATTTAGAGCAAGAACAACTCATGCGAGTCGATTCACAAATTAGGTATTTAGAAACGTTGATGAATGAAGAGGCAGATAACGATGTGGTCACAGCACATGTAGAGCTTATTTCTAACGAGTGGGATTTGCTTTATGAGCGAGTCAAGGAGGAAAATTCAGATCCGTCTTTTATCTGGGTGGTTCTAACCATTGGAGGAATGATTTTTTTCTCGTTAATTTACGTAGGATTCCGAAAGTTTCAAGCGGAAAAACCGTTTCCTCGTAAAGCGAGAGGTGGGGAATAATGTGAATGAAATGTGAACAAACTGTACAAAAGACCTCTTTTATAGAGGCTTTTTCTTTGACTATCTTTGACTATAGTAGGTAAAATAATGGTTACATCTTAGATAAAAGGAAGTGTTTGATTGATGAATATGACAATGTTTATGATCTATTTTGCATTGCTATTAATCATTCCGTTATGGGCTCAAAGTCGTGTTAAATCGGCTTATCGAAAATATTCACAAGTCGCCAACTCTTCAGGGATGACAGGGGCTGAAGTCGCACGTAAGATTTTAAATGATAATGGATTATTTGATGTTCGTGTAGAGGAGACTCGTGGTGTGTTAACGGACCACTATGACCCTCGTTCAAAGGTCGTTCGATTATCTTCTGATAATTTTCATGGTACATCTGTTGCAGGTGCTGCCGTGGCGGCACATGAGGTTGGACATGCTATTCAAGATGAGGAAGAGTATGCGTTTATGCGTTTTCGTTCTGCGTTAGTTCCTGTCGCTAATTTTGGTTCGAATGTATCGTTTTTCTTTATTTTAGCTGGTGTACTTATGAGTGCGTCGGGTATGCTACTTCTCGGTATTGTATTTATGGCAGCAGCTGTATTATTCCAAGTTGTGACTTTACCGGTAGAATTTGATGCTTCTAATCGAGCGATGGCACAAATGGTTTCGACGGGGATTATTCGAAATGATGAAGAACGCGAGACTAAGAAAGTATTAAACGCTGCAGCGCTAACTTATGTTGCTGCTGCTGTTGTTGCCGTACTTGAACTCGTCAGATTCATCTTGATGTATATTGGGATGAATGATGATTAATAGTAGTAAAAAAACCGCTATATGGCGGTTTTTTTATGAAAAATTTTAAATTAAAGAAAATGTTATGGTGTATATAACAAAATCTACTTTGAAGCAACTTTGGCACCAAAACAAACATGACGAAGCACCATGCACCTCGCCACCAACAAAAATGGAATTAGTGCCGACTATTTTAACATGGCACTTTTATAACTCCATCACCATCAGTAGTTGCACGCACAAAAAGGGAGCAGTGTGCTGTTAAGTCATTTATCGCAAGATGGATGACCAACTAACTTCAAGGCACAACCCATCGCCTCTAAGCAACATTCATACATCATCATTCGGTTTAATCACTTTTTAAAGGGCGTTTGTATTCGTCTAAGGTAAAGCCTTCACCAATAACATCTTGCACATCATTAACTGTTGCGAAAGCGTGTGGATCAATTTGCTCTACTAATGTTTTTAAGCGAATAAGCTCATTTCGGCCAACGACACAGTATAAGATTTCTTTATCACTCCCACTAAAGCTCCCTTTACCTTTTAAAATGGTAGCCCCACGATCCATCTCTGTTAAAATCTTTTGAGCAATTTCCGTATTCTTTTCTGAAATAATAAAGGCTGCTTTTGCTGAATAGGCACCTTGTTGAATAAAATCAATGACACGAGCGGCAATAAAAACAGCAACAAGTGTGTACATCGCCTCTCGGTAATTTAAATAGATAAGCGAACTTGTAATGACGATGGCATCAAAAGCAAACATCGTTTTCCCCATGCTCCACCCTAAATACTTAAAGCCGAGCTTAGCGATAATATCTACGCCACCTGTCGTCCCTCCAAATCGAAAGACAATTCCAAGTCCTACCCCTATAAATACACCTGCAAATAACGCAGCAAGGGTCATATCATCTTGAAGTGGTAAGTAAATAACAGGAAAGCGCTGAAACAACTCTAAAAATACAGAAACGCTTAATGTACCAATAACCGTATAAATAAATGTTGTTCTACCTAATATTTTCCATCCGATTATAAGGATGGGAATATTAAGAACTAAATTGGAGATGGCAGGATTGAAGGAAAAAAGAAAATATAAGATTAATGTTATGCCTGTGAATCCACCATCAGCTAATGAATTCTCCATATTAAAATAGACTAAACCAAAAGAGAGAATCGCAGAGCCAAGTAAAATCATTAAAATATCAATCCATTTAATTTGTCGTTTCAAAGAATAATCCTCCTTATTTCATGAGTAATTGTTCAGTATGTACGTATTAATTTTCACATGATAAACAGTCTTGATAAACAAGCTAGGATGCCATTCTATTATAGTCAAAGTAAGATTTTTCGGCAAATAGGTTTTTAGTATTTGTCAAAACGAACAGGATTCGCTAACATGGGAGTAGGAGGGAGTTCATACCGTGAAAGAACAATCGATGCAAGATATGCAAAAACGTGTAGATGAATATATAGGACAATTTAAAGAAGGTTATTTTAGCCCACTTGCGATGCTTGCCCGTTTAACGGAGGAGTTAGGGGAGCTTGCTCGTGAAGTGAATCATTATTACGGGGAAAAGCCGAAAAAAAGTGATGAAGAAGAAAAGTCGATGGAGCAGGAGATGGGCGATTTATTATTTGTCCTTATCTGCTTAGCGAATTCTTTACATATTGATTTAGATGAAGCATTTGATTTAGTAATGAACAAATTTGAGACAAGAGATAAAGATCGATGGACGAGAATTGAAAAGGAGTCAGAACAAGATGACAATTAAAGTAGTAATTGCAGGGCATCGAGGTAACATGGGGAAGTCAGCGGTACAAATGGTTTCTAACCAAGAGCAATTTGAACTGGTTGCTGTTGTTGATTCTAAACACGCCGGTAAAAAAATGCATGAGGTTCAAGGGGCTGAACCGTTAGATATTCCGATTTATGAGGATATCGACCTTTGTTTTGGAGAGAGATCTCCAGATGTTCTCATTGATTTAACGACACCGGCTTATGGAAAGAAACATATGGAAAGTGCGTTTGCACACGGGGTTCGTCCTGTTGTAGGCACGACAGGTTTTACGGAAGAAGATATTGAAGCATTACGTCATACAGCTCAAGAAAAAGGCTTAGGTGCGATTATCGCTCCGAATTTTGCGATTGGTGCTATTTTAATGATGAAGTTTGCTCAATCAGCTGCCAAGTATATGGAGGATGTTGAGATTATTGAGCGTCATCACGACCGAAAATTAGACGCACCATCAGGAACGGCGATAAAAACAGCTCAATTAATTTCGGAGGTGCGTGAGGCCAAGGTACAAGGGCACCCTGAAGAAAAAGAAGATTTACCTGGTGCAAGAGGTGCTGATTTTGAAGGAATGAAAATTCATAGTGTTCGCTTGCCTGGGCTTGTTGCTCATCAGGAAGTGATTTTTGGCAGCGTTGGGCAAACCTTAACGATTCGCCATGATTCCATCAACCGTGAATCCTTTATGCCTGGCGTAAAATTAGCAGTTGAAACGGTTATGAACTTAGATACACTCGTATATGGTTTAGAAAATATCATCGATTAAGTTGAAAAAGGGAGAGGAACTTCATGAAAATCGCTTTAATTGCTCACGATAAAAAGAAAGATAGAATGGTCCAATTTACAATTGCTTACGAGCAAATTCTTGCCAATCATGAATTATATGGAACTGGAACAACAGGTACAAGGATTATGGAAGCAACCAATTTACATGTACACCGTTTTAAATCAGGTCCTCTTGGAGGTGATCAACAAATTGGTGCGTTAGTAGCGGAAAATCAATTTGACTTGATTATATTCTTAAGGGATCCATTAACTTCACAGCCGCATGAACCTGATGTTTCCGCGTTAATTCGTTTATGTGATGTTCATGAAGTGCCACTTGCGACTAATATCGGTACGGCTGAAGTACTTATTAAAGGATTAGAACGTGGTGATTTAAAATGGCGTCAAATTATTCATGAGCAGGAGCAGAATTATGAGTAAGTTAGATGTGTTGGCAATAGGGGCTCATCCTGATGATATAGAAATTGGGATGGGTGCCACGATTGCGAAGTGGGTAGAGGAAGGAAAAAAGGTGGGGGTATGCTCGTTAACATATGCAGAGTTATCTTCTAACGGGACAGTGGAGTTACGTCAAGAAGAAGCCAAACAAGCAGCCCGGATTTTAGGTGTCAATTCATTACTCCAGTTAGATTTTTCAGATCGAGGCTTGAAGAAATATAATAAAGAGCAATTCGATCAAGTCGTGGATTTAATTCGTTGTTATCAACCGCGTCTCGTTTTTGCCCCATATTGGGTTGACCGTCACCCTGATCATAGTGATTGTTTTGAGATTGTTAAAGAGGCCATTTTTAATGCTGGGATTCGTCACTATCAAACGACGAATCACTTTGAGAATCATCGTGTGGAACAATTTTATACATATTTTATTAATGGCACACATCGACCTGATTTTGTGTTAGATGTAAGTGCTTTTTATGAGAAGAAGATGAGGGCTTTACATGCTTATCAAAGTCAATTTCAGAAAACGACTGATGAGGCAGTGGATACGCCGTTAACGAATGGTTATGTAAAAGCAGTGGAGGCACGTGACACGTTATTTGGACATGAAGTCGGCGTGCCTTATGCTGAAGGGTTTAAAGCGCTCAAACCACTTAAAATAGACACTTTATAAAAGAGGATAAATAATGAAAAAGTTAAAAATAGGGATAAGCTGCTATCCAACCGTTGGCGGATCGGGTGTCGTAGCGACAGAACTTGGGAAATTACTAGCTGAAAGAGGTCATGAGGTTCATTTTATCACATCAAGTGTTCCTTTTCGCCTCGATCGCGTCTATCCAAACATTTACTATCATGAAGTAGAGGTTAACCAGTATGCTGTTTTTCAATATCCGCCGTATGACTTAACATTAGCGAGTCGCATGGCTGAGGTAGCTAAAAGAGAAAAGCTGGATATTTTACACGTACATTATGCCCTTCCACATGCGATATGTGCGATTTTAGCGAAACAAATGGTAGGAGACCATCTAAAAATCGTCACAACTCTACATGGAACAGATATTACCGTTCTTGGTTATGATCCTTCCTTAGTCGAGCTAATTCGGTTAGGGATAGAGAAGTCAGATATAGTAACAGCGGTATCGAAAAACTTGATTGCTCAAACGAAAGAGCTAGTCAAGACCGAAAAGGAAATTATACCCGTTTATAATTTTATTGATGAACGTACGTACCGAAGAAAAGATGTAATGGATTTACGGAAGCAATATCAAATTGAAGAACAGGAAAAAGTATTTATTCATATTTCTAATTTTCGACCTGTTAAAAGAGTATTAGATGTTGTCAAAGCCTTTCATAAGGTTTCAAAAAGAGTAGAGGCAAAACTATTACTTATTGGGAATGGCCCGGATTTAGCGGCGGTTAGAGACTGGGTTGAACAAAATGGATTATCAGAGCGCGTTCTTTTACTTGGAAACCAAAAACATATAGCAGAATTATTATCAATGAGTGATGTTTTCTTTTTACTTAGTGAAAAAGAAAGCTTTGGATTAGTTGCTTTAGAAGCGATGTCTTGTGGCGTTCCAGTAATCGGTACAAATATTGGTGGTATTCCTGAAGTGGTTATAGACGGAGAGACTGGGTTTTTATGTGAAGTTGGTCAGATTGATCGAATTGTCGAAAAAGCGCTGGAACTTGTTTCCGACCAAGAATTATACGAAAGAATGCAAGAAGCGGGCGTAAAAAGAGCCAATACATTATTCCATGCCGAAACGATCGTAAAGCAATACGAGAATATATATCGACAAGTTATTCAAAATTAAGGGGGTGCTTGCGGTGGAAGAGATTTGGAAGGCTAGCCAAAGGTTAATGAATGAAATCAATGTGTTAGGGTTTCAAGCCTATATCGTTGGAGGGGCAGTGCGAGACTATTTATTAAAACGTCCAATAGCCGATGTCGATCTCGTCACTACAGCAGCTCCGAGTGAATTATTAACGCATTTTCCAAAAAGTTTTCAATTAAATAATCAACATGACACCGTATTAATAAAAGCGAATAACGTTTGGTTTGAAGTTACGACTCAAAATGGAGTTAGTTTGGAAGAGGACTTGAAGAGCAGGGACTTTACGATAAATAGTATGGCTCTTTCAAATGAACGAGAACTGATCGATCCGTATCATGGTCAAAAAGATTTAGAGCTTAGGCAGATCCGATCAACGGAACCGATGAAAAGTATGGCGAGTGATCCTTTAAGAATGCTCCGAGCGATTCGTTTTACAGCAGAGCTTGGATTTGAATTAGATGTACATGTGGAAGAGGCGATTGCAGTCTATGTTGCCGACCTGCAAAACGTGGCGATGGAACGAATCGTGAAAGAAATAGAAAAGATTTGGAGAGGATCCCACTTTAAAGAAGCGACTCAGACGGAGGCTGCAGCAACAATCTTAAAAAATCTCCCATTATGTGCATTTAATGATGAGGAAATGAGCAGGCTTCACATGTGGGACAACCCGATCATCGAAAACGAACTTTTTATATGGAGCTCTATATTTCTCTTAAAAGGTTGGTCAAAGTTGACTGCTCCAAAGTTGCCTTTATCTAAGAATCTTATTAAAGGTGTACACAAGCGCTTGCTTGCCTATCAAGAACGTTATGAGCAACGTTGGAATGTTGATTCCCTGTATCAGTTTGGTATTGAGGTCGCATTAGATGTTGAGGATTTGCGAAAAAGCTTTGGTTTCTCCACTATTTCCGCTCAACAATTACACGAGATGGTCAATGCGATGGCGATTAGATCAAGGAAAGACCTTCGTATAGATGGACGTTCTCTAATGGCTGCCTACCCTGAGAAAAACCCTGGGGTCTGGATTGAAACATGTTTAAGGATTGCTGAGACACTTGTATTGCATGAAGAAGTAGAAAATGACGCGGAATTAATACTTGCGGCACTAAAAAGGAGAGAGTGTGGTTGAAGGAAAAATTAGTAAGACTTCTTGTGGAAGCAAATGGACAGTTTTTATCGGGGGAAAAAATAAGTGAACAACTAAACTGTTCTCGTACAGCAGTTTGGAAACATATTGAATCATTACGTCAAGATGGGTATGAACTAGAGTCTGCTCCTCGTAAAGGCTATCGTTTTATCTCTCAACCTGATCAAATTAAAGCTCATGATATTAAGATTCATCTACATACCGACAATATCGGACAAACCATACATTATTATGAACAAATTACAACGACACAAAAGGCTGCCATGAAGCTGGCTCAAGAAGGAGCGGGCGATGGAGAGCTGGTCATCAGTAATCACCAGACAGAGGGTAAAGGAAGATTAGGACGGGTTTGGGAAACCGAACAGCAAAAAGCGATCACGATGAGCTTAATATTAAAACCTAAGATTCATCCAACGAAAGTGCCGCAGCTCACGTTACTCGCGGCCGTTGCGGTTTCAAGAGCCTTACAGCAAGCTACCAAGCTTCCTGTTACTATTAAATGGCCGAATGATTTATTAATAAACGGCAAGAAGTTAGTCGGGATATTAACGGAAATGCAAGCGGAGCCAGAACGAGTTTCCACGGTCATCGTTGGTATTGGTATTAATGTGAATCAGAGCTATGAAGATTTTCATCGTGAATTACAAGAAAAGGCAACATCGTTATTGATTGCATCGGATCAATCGTTTAAACGCTCAGAAATCGTTGCTGCCGTATTAAATGAATTTGAACGCTTATATGACCAATATTTATCGGAAGGTTTTGCCCCAATTAAAGCTTTGTGGGAGGATAACGCTGAAAGTATTGGCAAACAAATCATTGCTCATACTGCACAAGGAAGTTATACAGGCTATGCCAAAGGAATAACAGATGACGGAGTCCTTGAATTAGTTGAAGCGAATGGTCAAATAAGGCACATCTATTCAGCCGATATCGAAATCCCTTCCATAGAATTGAATTAATTGTTATACTAGGAGTAATTGGGCTGTATCATTCGAACAGCACCGATTTTTATTTGAATAACGAGTTACAATCAAATCGGATCTGCCTTGATCCAATAAGGACTAGGACAGAGGGATTCAGAACAAGCTCAAGAAGCAAGGCTTATTTCCTTGTTTTCTTTCGTAAGCATCCTTCTACCTCCATGTATGAGTAGAGATGCTTTTTTGTTGGTTTGAATCGCCTCTTCATTACGAAGGGAGTAGGGGTATGAAAACAACAGCTAGCTTTATGAAAATGAAAAGGAATCAAGAAAAAATTGCGATGATGACGGCTTATGATGCACCATCAGCAAAGCTTGTTGAGGAAGCGGGAATGGACTTAATTTTAGTTGGGGATTCATTAGGAATGGTTGTCCTTGGTTATGATTCAACGGTTCCTGTAACGCTCTGTGACATGGTCATGCATACGAAGGCTGTAAAACGCGGTGCTAAAAATACCTTTGTTGTGACGGATATGCCATTTTTAAGTTATCATGCATCTTTAGAAGAAACGTTTCAATCTGCGAAGAGCTTAATGCAGGATGCTCAAGCGGATGCGGTTAAATTAGAAGGTGCTGGTGAGGTTGTTACCGCAATTGATAAATTGACAAACGCAGGAGTTCCTGTTATGGCCCATCTTGGTTTAATGCCACAATCGGTCGGTGTCTTGGGCGGTTATAAAGTACAAGGGAAAGATGAGGAAAGTGCAGCTAGGCTGTTAGAAGATACGAAGGCAGTTGAGGCTGCAGGAGCTTTTGCGGTTGTATTAGAGTGTGTTCCTGAATCTGTGGCTGGTTGGATAACGGAACAAGTGAATATACCGGTTATCGGAATTGGGGCAGGCGTTCAAACGGACGGTCAAGTTCTTGTCTATCATGATGTGATTGGTTATGGAAGTGGACATGTGCCGAAGTTTGTTAAGAAATATGCCAATGTTGCTGATACAATTGGTACAGCTGTTACGTCTTATGTTGAAGAAGTGAAAGCACAAAAGTTCCCGCAAAAAGAACATAGTTTTCATGCGGATGTAAAACAAGTACAGCTCTATGGAGGAAAATAGAGATTCATGAATATATATCAATTAAAAAATGACATTCGTATACAAATTCGTAAGCACAAAGAAGAAGGAAAAACGATTGGATTTGTAGCGACGATGGGTTATTTACATGAAGGGCATTTAACGCTCGTTCAGGAAGCGAAAAGGCAATGTGACCTCGTTGTCATGAGTATTTTTGTAAATCCATTACAATTTGGTCCGAGTGAGGATTTTGATCGTTATCCTCGTGATATCAAGCGTGACAGACAATTAGCTGAAGAGGCTGGAGTGGACTATTTATTTCTGCCAACAGTAGATGAAATGTATAAAGAGAAGCCAACGATGGCAATTCATATTACACAAGGTACCGACGTGCTTTGTGGGGCAAGTCGTCCGGGACATTTTAATGGCGTTGCTATGGTTGTCATGAAGTTATTTCAAATAATCCAACCAGATAAGGCATTTTTTGGTTTGAAGGACGCACAGCAGGTGGCGGTCATTGAAAATATGGTCACTACCTTTGAAGTGCCTGTAGAAGTCATGGGTGTTGATACAGTCCGTGAAAAGGATGGTTTAGCTAAAAGCTCACGCAATGTGTACTTAACGAAGCAGGAACGAGTGCTTGCTCCCAAGCTATATGAAGCGCTCTCTGCCGTGAAGAAAAAAGTCGAGCAAGAGCCTGAGAGCTATAGTCGAGATGAAATCGTAAAAGTTGTTAAAAATAAATTAGAAGAACTACCACTTGGGGATATTGATTATGTGGAAGCATTACCGTATCCATCATTAGAGATAAACGAACAATTATCGGGTAAAATTTTAATTGCTTTAGCGTATAAATTTGCCAAAGCCCGTTTAATTGATAATGTAATTGTTAGTATGGAGAGGAGAGAAAACGAACATGTTACGCACAATGATGAGAGCAAAACTTCATAGAGCAACCGTAACGGAAGCGAATTTAAATTATGTTGGAAGTATTACGATAGATGAGGATTTAATGGATGCAGTCGGCATTATCGAAAATGAAAAGGTGCAAATTGTTAATAATAACAATGGAGCCCGTTTTGAAACTTATGTAATTAAAGGTGAACGAGGAAGTAAGGTATGTTGTTTAAATGGGGCAGCTGCGAGGTTAGTTCAACCAGGTGATCTCGTGATTATCATTGCTTATGGACTAGTTGATGAAAAAGAGTTAATGGATTTTGAACCAAAAGTAGCTGTTTTAGGTGACAATAACAAAATTGTTGAGATGTTAGGAACAGAACCAGCTTCTACCGTTATGTAAGATGAATACTTCCCCCTTTGAGGTAAAAACTTTAACTAAGTGTTAAAGGCTTAAAGGGGGGATTTTTTTGGAAACATGGTTACAACAAATCGATTGGGTTGAAAAGCTAAAAGAAAGCTGGAATGCTAAGTCAGGCGATAAACAAAAAGAAGCAATCGACCAATTAGAGACCTACGCCCAGTCTATTTTAGATTATTGGGGTGTTCTAGAGGAAGAAATTGCGGTTTTGAAAAAGCAATTGAAAAAAGAAGAAACCGCCACATTATATCAATCCAAAGGAACGGTTTATTTTAAATTAGATATGTTTAACGAAGCAATTTCTTATTTCTTAAAAGAAGAGCTTACAGGGATTGATGATGAATTACGTCATTTATATTTAGGGTATGCTTATTTATATGTGAATGAATGGGTAAAAGCAAAAGATCAATTTCTTTATATGATGTCATTTACAAAGGATACGGCCATCCTTCACGACGTATACATTGGTTTAGCGTGTATTTCCTGTAAACAGGAGAACTTTGAGCAAGCGATTGACTACTTTGAAAAAGCTCGTAAATGGTTAACAGATAATGACGATGTCGTGTATAATCTAGGTGTGTGTCATTTTTTAAATCAATCGTATGAACAAGCTATTCTTTATTTTTACGAGGCCATTGAGTTAAATGGAGATGATGGAGAAGCCTATTACTATCTTGGCATTTGTTTAATCGAAATTGGAAAACGTCAGGCTGGCTTCCGTGCATGGGGACAAGCGATGCCATTATTAAATAGTAGTGATACGCTTCTGGCATTAGCATATATGTTAGAATGGAATGGTCTGTTTAGGCAGGCTATTGACTGTTATCGCAAATTGTATGGAGATAAGCGTGAAATCGAAAAGTGTTTACATGGCTTAGCTTGGAATTATGGAATGTTAAATAAACAAGAACTTTCAAGACAGTATTTTAATCAATTATTTGAACTTAACCCGACTCATTCACTTGCTACACAATCATTTCAATGGTTACAGGAAGCATGGGTTTGTAAGTAGAGCCACATGTTTAGTTGGGAAGTAAATGAGAGGTGTTATGCATGGAACGTTATGTTGTGCTTGACCTTGAAACAACAGGTCATTCGCCACGACAAGGAGATAAGATTATCCAAATAGGGGCCGTTGTTATTGAAGGAGGGCAAATCGTTGAGCGATTTGCCTCTTATGTTCAGCCTGGAAAAGAAATTCCTCCGTTTATTACAGAATTAACAGGGATTACAGATGAATTAGTTCAGCAAGCCCCTACTTTTAACGAACTTATCCCGCTCATTATTCCGATGTTTGAAAGTGCGGATCTTGTTGCTCACAATGTGTTATTTGATTACTCCTTTTTAAAAGAGGCTTTACAAGAGCATGGTTATGCTTTTTCACCGAGTAATCAATTTGATACAGTCGAGCTTGCAAGAATTTTATTACCGAGTGAAGAAAGTTATAAATTGGGTCATTTAGCAGAACGACTAGGTTTTGATCATGACAGGCCACATCAGGCAGATAGTGATGCTGAAGTTACGGGACAGCTATTTCTATTTTTAATGAATAAATTACATCATTTACCGACTTCTACTTTAAAACATTTACAGGTCATTACAACATCATTTAGAAGTGACTTGCCTGCCTATATTGACAAGCTTTTATTAACGGATCGTTTTGAAATCGATCGTCAATATGACCATTTTCGTTCGTTGTCACTAGCTCTAATTGAAGAAGAGGAGCCGCTTCCCGTTAAGCCAAACCACTCTTTTCAAGAGGTTATTCAGTCATTAAAAGCGGATGTACATACGGAGACAACGAAGGCATTTAAACAATATGAAAAAAGAGACGGACAAATTAAAATGATGGAGGCAGTTGCTAATGCCTTTGCAAATAATGAACATATGTTACTAGAAGCAGGTACTGGAACAGGTAAATCAATTGCCTATTTACTTCCGTCAGCTCTTTATAGTATGGAAAAAGAAGAGCCCATCGTTGTCAGTACTCAGACCATCCCTTTACAAGAACAAATCTTTGTCAAGGATTTACCGATTTTATCGACGTTGCTTGCACAGCCGGTTCGTGCAGCACTTTTAAAGGGTAGAAATCATTATTTATGTTTACGTAGGTTTGAGCAAAGCTTAAATCATACGGCGGAAGATACATATGATATTCAATTAACAAAGGCTCAGTTACTAGTATGGATTACGGAAACGAAAACAGGTGACGTGGAGGAACTGTCTTTAACAACAGGTGGGCGTCAGTTTTGGTTTGATGTACGTAGTGAGGCAAAAGCAGAGTTAGGGAGCCATAATTCTTGGGCGAATCGTTGTTTTTATTATCGAGCGCGGAAGAAGGCCCAAAATGCTCATATTATCGTCACTAACCATGCTCTGTTATTTACGGATTTAATGTCTGTGCAATCTTTAATCCCCAAATATGAGCGCGTTATTATCGATGAAGCCCATCATTTTGAGGAAGCGGCCTCGAATCATCTTGGTGCAGCAACCGATTATCTTTCTTTTATGTATGTTTTTCAAAGGTTACATAAGCAGAAGGAAGAAGGTTTGCTGGAGCAATTAAAAGGATTGTTGGAAAGATATCAATTGTTAGAAGTTGAACGTTTTCTGAACGTGCAGCAGCAACTAAGTCTCATGAATGATGAAGTGGATGAGTTATTCCGCATGATTTTTCGTTATGTTGAAAAAAATCGTGCAGCAGGAAAAAGTGATACAGGTAGATTACGTTATCGTTTCTTGAGTTATGAAGAAAAGGGCGTGCTTTGGGATTCGATTTTAGAAAGTGCGATGCGTTTTTATATGCAAAGTAAACGTTTATTTGATGGATATGATCGGTTTTATACGTATTTGAATGATGAATCGGTCGAGTTGCAGAACTTTGAAAAAGCACAACTTGTCGATATCCATTCATTATTTGAACAGCTGAGAGAGCATGTGGCTGTCCTTTATGAAATGTTGCTTGAATGTGATCCTGATTATGTATATTGGATTGAAATTGAGGCAAGAGGAGCAAAAAATGCGGCATACCTTTTCAGGAAACCAATTGATGTAGCAGAATTGCTTGCCGATTCGTTTTTCACAAAGAAAAAAAGTGCTGTGTTAACTTCAGCGACATTAACGGTGCAAAATTCCTTTCAATACCAGATAGACCGTTTAGGGCTAGCCGACTTTGGAGTAAAAGCTTTATCAATCGCAACACCGTTTAATTACGAGAAGCAGGCTTTATTATTATTACCGACTGATTTACCCGCAATTAAAGAAGTAAGTGAGAAAGATTTTGCTATGGAAGTGTCCATTAAAGTGATCCGAATCATTCAGGAAACAGACGGGAAAATGCTGATTCTCTTTACTTCTTTTGAAATGTTACGTTCGGTCTATCAATTTGTGAAGGATCTTAAAAGTAATGATGATAACACGGTGTTAATCGGTCAAGGGGTTACAAGTGGGAGTCGCTCCAAATTGTTAAAGCTCTTTAAACAAAGTGAAAAAGCTGTGTTATTTGGGACGAGTAGTTTTTGGGAAGGGATTGATATGCCAGGTGCGGAGCTAGAACAACTTATAATTGTTCGTTTACCTTTTTCTCCACCAGACGATCCACAACTACAAGCACAATTTGAACTCGCAAAAGAACGTGGTTTAAATCCTTTTACGACGATTTCTTTACCGCAAGCCATTATTCGTTTTAAACAAGGATTTGGCCGATTAATTAGAACGAACCAAGATCGAGGGTGTATTTACATTTTTGATCGGAGAATTTCTACGACTCAATATGGAAAAGCGTTTGTTCATTCATTACCGGAAATGCCGATCGCGAAAGGGAAATTGGAAGCTTTATTAAAAGACGTACAAACCTTTCAGAATGGAGGAGGATGAAGATGGGCTTAGTAGTTAAAAATGTGAAAATCATTTCGTTTGAAACAGAAAACACCTTTGATGGTTATCTTTATATAGAACAAGGTCAATTTAAAGAAATCAAACAGGGAAACCCACGAATCGAACTAGTTAAAGAAAATGACGTCATCGATGGAAAAGGTAAATGGGCGATACCTGGTTTTGTTAATACGCATACTCATATCGGTATGAATTTATTGCGAGGTTATTCGGATGAATTACCTTTACAAAAATGGTTACAGGAAAAAATGTGGCCATTTGAGGCAAAACTAGATCGACAAGCAGTGAAAGCGGCTAGAAGACTTGCTTTAGTTGAGATGTTGAAGTCAGGTACTACGACATTTTTAGAGATGTATCACTTATTTATGGATGATTTAGCGACAGATGTTGAATCATCAGGCATGCGAGCTAGCTTAATGCGTTCGATGATCGGATTATGCTCAAAAGAAGAACAAGAGGCTAAGCTACAGGAAGCGGTTCATTTTGCTAAACGTTGGCATCAACAAGCAGATGGCCGAATTCAAACCATGCTTGCACCCCATGCTCCCTATACATGCCCGCCAGCTTTTATTGAGCGAATTATTGAGGAAGCCATAAAGCTTCAGTTACCTGTTCATACGCATTTAGCTGAAACGGCCAAAGAAGTGAATGATCATATCGAAAAATATGGTGTTCATCCTGCTAACCATTTTTATGATTTAGGCTTTCTAGAGTCTGTTGACTGGTTGTTCGCACATGGGGTATTTCTAGAGGAGGAACAGCTTGAGTTATTAAGCCAAGGAAAAAATGTAGCTATAAGTCATAACCCCATAAGTAATTTGAAACTAGGGTCAGGAATTGCTCAAGTAACGAAGTGGCAAAAATATGACCTTAAGGTTTGTTTAGGGACTGATAGTGTCGCTTCTAATAATACATTAGATATGGTTGAGGAAATGAGAATGGCCGCCCTCATTCATAAGGGTTACCAACATGACCCAACGGTCGTAACAGGTATCGATGCATTAAAGATGGCGACATTATCAGGAAGTGACGCCTTGCAATTTAAGACGGTTCAAGGATTAAAGCCTGGTTTTGATGCTGATTTTCTATTAATTGATGCTCATCAAGCTCACTTGCAACCAAATCAGCAAATTTTATCGCATTTGGTTTATGCCTTAAATAGTCAAGACATACGTGATATATTCGTTAAAGGGAAACAACTTATGAAAAATCGTGAATTATCAACGTTAGACGAAGATAAAATTATAGCTGATGCAAGTCAAGAATTTAAACGAATTGCAGCTAAATGAATAAATTCCTGCAAAAATTGCAGGAATCATTGAGGTGTGGTTTAGGTATTTATTTTGTATTTTGCTCAAAGCGCCAAGGAAATCGGGTTTGCCTTATTGATAAAGGAAAGACACTATTTTGGTCGTATCCGTGGCGGCTTAGAAGCGAAATATGTTGTTTTTCTAATTGGAACAACAGTTCCAAGCTCTTTTGTTTATTGTTTAACATGGTTTCGCCTCCCTTATTGAGTTATAATATTAGTATGGTTTTTCATTAACGAACTATGACTAGCAATAGTTTCTGAAACAGGATATATTTAAACAGTAATCAGAACGAACTGAGGGACACGCTTTTTTGAAAATAGGAAAGAAAAGGTGGATTTTTTATGAATAGTAAGGTCGAAGTATTATCTACGGTACGTGTGGATAAGTCTCATGATTTATATAAAATCGTGGACTCCTTAAATCGAACGTTAAAAGAACAAGATCTTATGTTCGGTCTAGCATTGGATCAAGAAGATCAAGAGCAAATGGTATTCACCATTTATCGTACATAAAGGTCATTTTGAGATGAAAAAATGGTTTGTAATTGGAATGGCTGCTGTATTGATTTTGAGTGCTGTATGTTTTATTTATTTTTATAATGAAATAAGGAAACCTTTAGTTAGTGGTTATGAACAGGCATTGGCATTTGCTCATGAAGAACAATTGATAACAGAAGTGGAAGATATTGATTATTATCACGGCACGGATACTTATTTTGTGTTAACGGGTTTGGATGAGGATGGCGATCCGGCTTATGCTTGGATTAAGGATGATTATGAGAGCTATCACGTTGAAAAAAGAGAAGATGGTATTTCTGTTGATGCTGCGCTATCGATTGTTGAGGCTGATTACGGGACCAAGGAAATAATTGAGGCACGATTAGGTTTTGAAAGAAATGTGCCAGCTTATGAAGTACTGTTTATTGATGATGAAGATCGTCAAAGCTATTATTATGTGACGTTTGATGATGGTACATTTATGAAAAGGTATCATTTAAATCGAGATTAACGTTAGAAGTGAAGGTTTTAATTGCTTGATGTTTTGTACAAAGGTATAATGAAAAGCGATTAAAGGAATTGTCGAAGTAATGGAGGGTATTTTGTTGAAAACTACAATAGCAAAAGTTGGTCAATTTGTGGATCGATCAGTAAAAATTGGTGCATGGATTGCGAACAAACGGTCAAGCGGTAAGATTGCATTTTTACAATTACGAGATGGAACAGGTTTTATCCAAGGTGTTGTCGTGAAGGCGGAAGTTGGAGAAGATATATTCGCAAAAGCGAAATCAATTACTCAAGAGTCTTCACTTTATGTAACGGGTACTGTTCGTGAGGATGAGCGTTCACCATCTGGTTATGAATTAACGGTTACAGATATAGACGTCATACATGAAGCGGTTGATTATCCGATTACACCAAAAGAACATGGGACAGAATTTTTAATGGATCACCGTCATTTGTGGTTACGTTCAAAGCGTCAACATGCCGTGATGAAAATCCGTAATGAAATTATTCGTTCTACATATGAATTTTTTAATCAAAATGATTTTGTTAAAATTGACCCACCGATTTTAACTGGTAGTGCTCCAGAAGGTACGAGTGAGCTATTTGCTACTAAATATTTTGATGAAGATGCTTATCTTTCACAAAGTGGACAGCTTTATATGGAAGCGGCAGCGATGGCACTCGGTCGAGTTTTTTCATTCGGACCAACATTCCGTGCAGAAAAGTCAAAAACGCGTCGTCATTTAATTGAGTTTTGGATGATCGAACCGGAAATGGCTTTTGTTGAACATGATGAAAGTCTTGAAATCCAAGAACAATATGTAGCCTACATCGTTCAATCTGTATTAAAGAATTGTCCGTTGGAATTAAAAACATTAGGAAGAAACTTAGAGAATTTGGAAAAAATTAAAGCACCATTCCCTCGTATTACGTATGATGATGCAGTCAAATTCCTTCATAAGGAAGGGTTTGATGATATTAAATGGGGCGATGATTTTGGTGCTCCACATGAGACGGCTATTGCTAATCATTATGACACACCGGTGTTTATTATTAATTATCCAACGTCATTAAAGCCATTTTATATGCAACCACATCCAGAACGTGATGATGTTGTTTTATGTGCGGATTTGATTGCTCCTGAAGGTTATGGCGAAATTATTGGTGGTTCAGAGCGAATTCATGATATGGAGTTGTTAAAGCAACGTCTTGATGAACATAATCTTGATTTATCTGCGTACCAGTGGTATTTAGAACTAAGGAAATATGGTTCCATCCCGCATTCTGGCTTTGGATTAGGATTAGAAAGAACTGTGGCATGGATTTCTGGCGTTGAGCATGTGCGTGAGTCGATTCCATTCCCGCGTTTATTAAATCGTTTATATCCGTAATAGGTGGACAAGAGGGGAAGCGAATGAATCTTGAATTCATTCGTTTTTTCATTTGAAGAAATGGTTTTGTATGAAAGTTAAATGGATGGATGGTGCTCATTTCTCGAGATAACTTGTGCTTGACTAACGAACCAAAAACACTTGGATGTTGGATACAAGTCCTGATGAGTAACTACTCTCTCTTTTTTTCTTCTTATTCATTTTAATCATTTTTGTAAGAATGATTTTAACTTGAGAATTAGCACTACCTAGCGCAGCATAATTTTCGGTAGCGATGAGTAACGCTCCATGTTCGCACTAACTTTCATACAATAATACGTCAAGTGTATGTTAAGAAAGATTATGGAACCTTGGTCGAACGGAATCGTTTTATAGCTAAATCGTGTTATACTGTTAGTTAGAGGTGTTTGAAGATGGTGGAACAAAACATTTGGGTAAAGTGGATGCAGCATGGAACCGTTTCTGTGCCAAAAATCCTTTTAGAAAAATATACAAAAATAGGGCTAAACGAAAAAGAGTTAATCGTTCTTTTACATGTACAGTCTTTTATAGAGCAAGGGGAAAGGTTTCCAACTCCTGAGTTACTGGCAACGCGTATGACCGCACTAGTAGAGGAGTGCTCAAGCTTGTTAGGAAACCTATGTCAACGTGGGTTTCTATCATTAGAGAATCATTGGGATGAACACGGAATAATGTACGAGTTTTATTCCATGGAACCGCTTTGGCTCAAACTATATCAACTGATTAAATATGAAGAACAACAACAAGATGAGCAGCAAAAAGAAACAGATGATGGCCAATTATATCAACGATTTGAAGCGGAATTCTCAAGACCGTTGTCTCCAATCGAAGCGGAAACGTTATCGATGTGGTTGGATGAGGATGGTCATAAGACAGAGTTAATCATAGCAGCATTACGAGAAGCCGTTGTGTCTGGTAAGCTCAACTTTAGATATATTGACCGGATTTTATTTGAATGGAAACGGAATGGCGTACAAACGCTACAACAAGCTAAAGCGTACGGGGAGAAATTCCGTAAGCATCAAACGAAAACAAAATCAACAGATCAAGAACGATTAAAATCGAATGCATATCCGAGTTTTAATTGGTTAGAAAGCTAGAAAAGGGGATTTAATACGGTGTTAAGTAAAAAACAGACCATGGAAGCGATAGATGAAATAGCCAAACTTTTTCCAGAAGCAGAATGTGAACTGACTCATTCTAATCCATTTGAGTTGCTCATTGCGGTTGTACTATCTGCTCAATGTACAGATGCACTTGTTAATAAAGTGACACCTGATCTATTTAAGAAATACCAAACGCCAACAGATTATTTGATGGTCCCACAAGAGGAATTAGAGGAAGATATTCGTCGCATTGGTTTATTTCGAAGTAAAGCGAAAAATATTCAAAAGCTAGCTCGTTCTTTAATCGACGATTTTGGTGGAGAAGTACCAAAAGAAAGGGAACAACTTGTGCAATTAGCTGGAGTTGGACGGAAAACGGCCAACGTTGTGACCTCTGTGGCTTTTGGAAGACCTGCCATTGCCGTTGATACTCATGTTGAGCGTGTGAGTAAACGTCTAGGGATTTGTCGTTGGAAAGACAATGTTCGTGAAGTAGAGGAAACGTTGATGAGAAAAATTCCAGAAGAGCGCTGGTCAGATACCCATCATCAGCTGATCTTTTTTGGACGTTATCATTGCAGGGCCCAGTCACCAAAATGTTTAGAGTGCCCATTATTAGACAAGTGTCGAGAAGGAAAGAAACGAATGAAGGGGAAGCTTATTTCATGAAGCTTCCACTTTCTTTTCAAGTTCGTCCTTTTTACTATGAAAAGAGCTCAATTTTTGAACCGACTCATGAAGAGCAGCAATGGCTGGACGTTTATTTTTATTGGGATTTACAAGAGCAACAAAAGCCATGGCAAAACCCTACTCAATCATTAGAGAAGATTTTTTCTTATTGGGAGAAGAACCATTATTTAATGAAAGAATATTTTAATAAAAGGGAAAATGAACAAGCCAAGCAGTTAATGCTTTCGATGAGTGCTTTAATCATTCAAGGTGTTTTTTGGCTGAATCGACAACGCGTCACAAGTTTGAAGGATTTAGGGTCTCAAATAAATAAGCTACCGAATCGTCCGGTCAATGCCGAAGAAAGAATCCCTTATATACTTGAACATCTCGATCACTTTCAATCATTTAAACAACTAGAGATGTTATTTTCTGAATTGAAGAAATTACTTATACGTGTATCACTACTCGAGAAAAAAGAGAAAAAGAAAGAATGACCAAGGAGCGGGTTAGAATGTTATCAGAAGAGTTACACAATCAACCTATAACAGGTTTATTAAATGAGCAAGAATTAAAGCGATTACATATTATTGATGAAAAAAAAGAAAAACCTTTTTTTGAAGTGGCGTTTTGTGGACACTTTTCTGCTGGTAAATCGACAATCATGAACACATTATTAGGAGCTGAGATTTTACCGACGAGTCCAATTCCAACTAGTGCAAACTTAGTCTCGATCGAACAAGGTGAGCTTGGTGTTACGGTAGGTGGTAGTGATGGAGAGACGCAATCTTGGACAGGGGATATTCCTTGGGAGAAAATACGCGAGTGGGGGATGGACGGTGAAAAAATCTCAGAAATGAGCATGTATGCACCTCTCCCTTTCTTAGGAACAAGTATTATTTACGATACACCTGGTATTGACTCCACGGACCCTAGTCATCAGAAAATGACGGTAGAAGCACTTTATACAACGGATTTAATTGTTTATGTGATGGAGTATAATCATGTTCAATCAGAAACGAATTTACATTTTTTAAGAAAGCTTTCAGAAGAGCGCAAACCTTTGATTCTCATTGTTAATCAAGTAGATAAACATGATGAAAAGGAAATTTCGTTTGAACAGTTCAATCGTCGCGTAATCGAAGGATTCCGTGCCTGGAATATCCAATATTTACAGCTCTTTTATACGAGTATGAAGAAACCCCAGGATATCAACAATGAGTACTTTGAGTTTGAGCGAAAGATGAAGGCGATTTTATATCATGGGGAACAATTAACATATTTATCTAATGATCGCATGAAGCAAAGCTTATTATTAAGTGCAAAATCCCGTCTGGAGTTTGATTTAGATGAACTGATCGAGCAAGCTCGTGAGCATCTAGCAGAGAAAGGTTTTGGTGAAGATGCAATCACAGATAAAGAAGTGATGGAAGAGAGGCTCGAGCAATTAACGTTACAGGTAGATGTATGGGAGCAGCAATTCGAGCAAGAATGGCGTCATTTATTTGAACAAGTTACCATTTTTCCTTTTGCAACAACGGATTTAACTAGGAAATGGTTAGAAAGTAAAGACCAATCTTTTAAAGTGGGTTTATTTGCTTCGAAAAAGAAAACTGAGTTAGAAAGAAATTCTAGGTTGGAAGCACTCATCAAAGAATTAGACGACAAGATCAAAAGTCAACTCGTTTTTCATTTAAAGAAAACCTTTGAAATGATTGAGCGTGACCAAATTGTTGAAAAAGAGCAATTAGAACAAGAGATAGCTCAGATCGATATACAATTAACGAAAGACTTTTTTGAGGAGGTTGATATTCCAAAACATATTAATCGGGATTATGTGTTTGTTTTTACAAAGGATAGAGAAGCAAAAATCAAAAAAATATTAGTTGAAAAAGCAAGAGGTGTTTTGCGCTTTGCAATGGAGCAATTACAGCCAGTTCGCGAAGAGGAAATCGCTGAGCTTACAGAAAAGCAAGCGAAATTCCAGTCTGTTCGTGCTATTTTTGGTGAAATAGAGGAAGCGAAAGAAATGTTTGCATTGTTTCATAAGCGGATCGCGTTGGAAGCGGAACAATATGAAGATCAAGATTTTCTTAAAACGATTGATCTTATATCCAATAAAAGCTTTCCAGAAAATCTAGACCTGACGCCATTTATCGATCTAAGCTTACCAAGTGAAAGTGTCATTGAAACCAATTGGCAACAAGATCTCACATCTAGTGAGGAAGAAGTACCTTTTGAACTTTCAACGGAAAAAATGGAGCAATTAAAATCTTGGATTCAATCTAACCACGGATCTCGATCGCTCGAAAAAGAAAGAAAACATTTACAAGAACGACTTAGACGTGAACAGAATCAAACGTTTAGAATCTCGTTATTTGGTGCATTTAGTGCAGGAAAGTCAAGCTTTGCTAATGCCTTATTAGGAGCACAAGTATTGCCAGTATCCCCTCATCCAACGACAGCAACGATCAATACAATTAAGCGTTCAACCGCGGAATATGCTCATAATCAAGCAGTTTTATTTTTCAAATCAACGGAGAATCTGGAGCAAGAAATTCGTTATGTCGGTAAGCAATTGGGGGAGGAACTCAATCTCGATCAGCTCTTGTCATGGCGACCACAGCTTTCTAGTTATACAAAAAGTTCACAAAAAACGCTTGCTGAGTATTTATTAACGTTAAAGAAAAGTCTGAATCAAGACCGTTCGAAATTAAATACAAAAGAAGTTGTCACGGTTGAAGGTGCCCAAGCATTTATTGCAGAAGAAAGCAAAGCCTGTCTGATCTACGCGGTTGATGTCTATTATGATTGTCATCTGACACTAAATGGAATTGAGCTTGTTGATACACCAGGAGTAAATTCGATTTTTGGTCGTCATACAAATGTGGCATTTACGCAAATTAAACATTCAGATGCCGTGTTTTATTTAACCTATTATAACCATGCTTTTTCTAAAGCTGATGAGTGGTTTTTACAGCAGGTAGCCAAAGTGAATGAAGGTTTTCACGAAGATAAATTATACTTTGTGTTGAATGCGGCAGACTTAGCGGGTAATGAACGTGAACTTAATGGTGTAAAAAAGCATGTATATGATGAGTTAACACGAAATGGGTTACAAGAACCTAGATTATATCATCTTTCAAGTAAACAAGGATTGCTTTATAAAAAAGGACAGCCATCACAAGCGGGGATGGAATTTGTCCAGTTTGAGCAACAGTTTTACCAGCATACGATAGAGGATTTAAAGAAGCTTAATATCAGATTGTTAATTGAAGATGTTGCCACTTATCAAAAGAAGGTGGAGGCAAATCTAGCTTACATCCAAAGTGATGAAGGCTTTAGACAGCGGAAGCTTGAAGAAATGAAAAATCAAGTCGCTCAGCTTCAAGATTTTATGAAAAAGAATGCATTATCGATTGAATCGGCTCAAGTCCAACATGAATTAGAACAATTATTGGTCTATTTGCGTGAGCGATTATCTTACGTTTTATCCGATGGTTATATTAGTGCTATCAATGTCACCACTTTGACAGGTAAAACGAAGAGACAACAGCAGGCGAGTTTAATGGAAGGAATTAGAGAGTGGAAGGGAGAAGCGGAATTATTTTTACAAAAGGAGCTTGAGGCAACCTTTGTTAGAATCGAACTAACCGTTAGCAGAGCTTATGATAACTGGCAAAATCGAATCGCAGAAAAGATAAAAGAATCGTTCCCGCATTTCATGATAGAAAAAGATGATTTTCAGTTTGACTTTAAGTTTGATTTTAATGAAAGCTTTATTGACATGAACCCTAGTGATTTTTTGGACGATTTTAAATCACCAAAACATTTCTTTGAAGAAGGTGGAACAAAAGCCTTAAAAGAAAAGCTTGTTCAAATCGCAAGTAGTAAAGGTAAAGATGCCTTAAAGCAAACAGAAATGGTCATAGCTGCTCAATTGCAGGACGTAGTTCAAGTGTTAGACAAACGAGCGAGTGAGCATATACTAAAACAGATTGCTGCTGAACGAGACAATTTTGATCTGCTGTTTTCGGAGGTAGAGCAAGGGCAATTAGTGAAGGAATTAAAACAGCTTCAAGCTATTAGTTTACAATCGTTACGTTTATAAGGTTTTTTCGTTACTCCATGCATAAAAGAAACCTTTCATGAGAATGAAAGGTTTCTTTATTGATCTTATGGTTATAAAAAAGACTGACCTGATAAAACTACTTGATTACTCTTCGTCAGGTTGTTCATCATCATCTTGTTCATCTGGGGGAGATTGGCCTTGATTCTCGTCTTCATCAGGGTTATCTTCTTCTCCGTCATCAGGGTTAGAATCATTATTGCCATCGCCATTTTCGTCATCATTACCACCATTAGTATTGTCACCATTTTGATCATCATCACCATTACCTGGCTGTTCTTCATCTGGTGGGGTTTCTTCCTCATCTGGCTCTTCCTCTTCTTCCGTAGCTTCAGGGACAGCCACTGAAGTAGTAGCAGGGTCACTTGTCTCACCATCATATTCAGCTACAACAGAGAACGAATAGGTTGAACCACGTTCAGGTGCATTAAGGATGAATTGCATGTCACTAGAGTCTTGAACGGTTTCACTACTACCACCATCAACGGACACGCTTACTTCAAAGCTGACATCATCACGTAAATTTTCTGGATAATTCCACGTCACAATAATTTGATCTTGGTCTTCTTGATAAGAAGCAGATAAACCAGTTGGTGCGTCTATATCGACGTAACGGTCAGATACCTGATTTGTTTCTGTTCCTTTCACGAATAACTCCTCACGAATTTCACTACTCGGTGTAAATGGACTTGGTCGTAAACCAGTTGAACGCTCTACAGGAACTCGAACAACAGAATCTGGCATCGTAAAATCTGGTGTTTCAATATTGGCCGATAGATACGTCATCATTTCTCTAAAGATATGCTGTGGGATTCGTCTTTCTTCGGTATTACCTATATAATTGTTTTCACCACGTTCAGCAAAACCAATCCATGCAGTAATTGTGTACCTTGTTGAATATCCAGCAAACCAAGAATCAGGGACTGCATCTCTTGGGTAATCATCTCTTATATTTTCTGGGAAGTTTGTCGTACCAGTTTTACCTGCAACTGGTACACCTGAAACATTGGCCGTACTACCGGTACCATAACTAGATGAAACAGCGGATTTTAACATATCTGTAATCATATATGCTGTATAATCTTCCATGCCTTTATGTGATTCAGGCTCAAGATGTAATTCACGGCCATCTGGAAAAACAATTTTACGAATCGCATATGGTTTTGTATACGTACCACCATTACCAAACGCAGCATAAGCACCAGCTAGTTCTAATGTGGTCACACCATTTGTGAACCCACCTAAACCAAATGATTCATGCATGGGGTCATCGCCATTTTCGGTATCGACACCAATATTATTAGCAAATTCAGCTGCTTTTTCCACGCCAACCTCTTGTAAGGCTTGAATCGCTGTTGTATTACGTGAGCGGGCAAGTGCCTCGCGCATCGACATTTCTCCTAAATGCCTTCGGTCAAAATTATTGACAGGTATATCTTCAAATTCATAGGTAGTCGGTTTATCATTCATAATCCGTGCCGTTGACCATTGTAAATGTTCAATTGCAGGTCCATAATCTAAGATCGGTTTAATCGTTGAACCTGGCTGTCTTTGAACATCTGTTGCATAGTTGAGGCCACGTTGGTGACCAGTCGCTTCACGACCACTTCCTAATGCTTTGATTGCTCCCGTTTGAGTATCTAAAACCGTTACACCGGCTTGAAAATCTTCATTATCAGGAAAGTTAGTAATATATTCATCGGACGCAAGCACTTCTTCTAAGTGCTCCTGAGCATCAACATCTAAGGTAGTATAAATTTTTAATCCTGAATTATAGACGTCATTAATGGTTATACCATCAATTTGTTCAATTTCTTTCATCACGTAGTTATAAAAAGACTCGTGTGGGTAACTCTCTTGTACAGTTGGATTTAATTGATCTTCAATCGGTACTTCTTTGGCCGCTGTTGCCTCTTCACTTGAAAGTTTACCGTGCTGTTCCATTAAAGAAAGCACGACATTTCGACGACTTTCCGCGTTCTCTGGATTGTGTAGCGGGTCATAATAACTCGGCCTTCTTGGAATTGCTGCCAGTAATGCAGCATCCTCGACATTTAAATCAGCGATTGATTTACCAAAATAGCGTTGGGAAGCCATTTCAACTCCATAGACGCCACTACCTAAATAGATTTGGTTTAAATACATCGTTAATATTTGGTCTTTTGAATATTGCTGTTCTAATTGAATCGCTAAATACGCTTCTTGAATTTTTCTTGAGATTCGCTTCTCTTCTGATAAGAATAAGTTCTTTACAAGTTGCTGGGTAATCGTACTAGCACCTTCGGCTCCAAAGCCTTCTGTAATGTTTGCCCAAACAGCTCCAAAGAAGCGGCGCATATCCATACCCCAATGTTCTCTAAAACGGACATCTTCAACGGATAAGAAGGCATCCTCTAAAACTTGAGGAACATCAGAATAATTGACATTTATTCGAGCCTCGCTAGAATTTAACATGGAAACTTGAGCATCATTTTGGTCAAAGATTTCACTACCTTGTGTTAAGACGAGGCGATCAGGGTCTAAATCTGGTGATTGTTGAACAATCGTAAATACTGTAATACCACCCACAACAACTGCTAGCATAAATAGGGCGACTAAGGTTAAAAATATCTTTTTCCATAAACCTTTTTTACTCTTTGATTTCTTCTCATTATTATTTTGTTGTTTTCTTTTCTCCACTCTAGATTTTGAATTAGGTGGATTTGTATGATTTTGATCTGACATTCCATTCTTCCTTTCAAGTAAAAATCATCATTCAGTTAGGTGTTTCAGTCGGTGTAGAGAAATATAAGTGCTCAACCATTTTTAAATAGTCAATGCGTGGTTGGTAGCCTAGTTGAATTAAATGACCATACTTTTCGATCTCCGTTTTTGGTATTGATTTTCGACCTGACTCTTGTGCTTCATAACAACTTATTAAGTAGTGGGCATCTAAGTAAAACACCTCATCTGTTAATGCAAAACGAATAAGTATAAAGGCAATTCCATTTTGTTGAAGGATCGCTTTCATATGCTCAATTTGATGTTCATGAAAATTCTGAAGGGGGAAGGAGGTTTTATTTCTCGTTTCCTTCGCTTCAAAGTCAATATAACGACCTTTATAAACCCCATTATAATCTGTCGTTGAAGCTTGTTTAAAATAAGCTTCTTTAATCACTGCTGCACTTCTTTTTGGATAATCGACCTGGACAATTTGTACGGGGGTCGGTTTTTTATGAATAACAGCTATTTGAGAAATTCGATAATATTCATTTGTCTCATTAATATCATCTTCTAATGACATACCGCGATTACTAAAGCTTAATTTTCGTTGAGTAGCCGTTTTTTTTTGTAATGGTTTTTGCTCATATCGTTTGCCGTTTGGGTAGCGGATTGTCATTACTGCGTAACCACCCTTCATAAAATGTAAGATTTAAGGGAATCTATACATACCATATATTTTCCCCATCAAACTATATTACCATAAATACCAAATAAATTAACGGAAGAAACATCTTAAGATTATAAAGTTTTGTGAAAGAAGGTGTAAAGCCCTATGGCATTAAATGATAGCCAAATAAATAAAATGGTCACATGGTTACGACAGCAAACAAAAAAACATAATCATGATAATATAAGTCGAACGGAAGCCTATTTGAAATTTTATCAACAGAACCCAGAGATTAAATGGGCTTTATTAGCTTCTGCCGTTTCAAGGAATGCTGGCTACCATATAACGCTGCTGCAAAGTACAATGTTTCAATCACTGCTTTCAACACAGATACGCGTTAATTTCACTTTATTTTTTGAAAGAGCTAATTGGTTAATATTTGAAGATGCATATCCTCAGTTATTACTATATCAATTATCGAAAAAATATGATGCTCCTTTGTTTTCATTATTGACCAATTTTCAGGTTTCAAGCTATATCAGGCAAGAATGGTTTCACTTTTGGGAAAAAAAAGATGAAGGGCGCTTGATGGTTGCTCAGATTATCAATGAACAAACCCATCTTGAACATCAGCTCATTCAAACTAATTTTGCACAAGCGTACATATTAAATTCGGCCCCTTTTATATTAGAAGATCACGCTCATCTAAGTTATGTCTTATTGCCGACATTAAAAAAACGGATATATGGAGTGACAGTGAGTGACTTCAAAAAGGTTGAACAACGAATAAAAATAGGCCAGGAATTAGCTCATATTTTATTTCATCCACTTTGTTACGGAGATATTTACGCCTTTTTAAGGAAAACAACTCATACCGGTTCGAGAAATGATTATGAACGCTTGTGTGAAAAATGGAAAAGCGAACAGCAGACCCCTTTGTTAAGGCTTGCTTTACCGAGCTTTACACATGAGCAACAATCTTATGTAAGTTGGGATTTAACTAGAAAACAAATCAAAAAGTACACGAAGCCTCATCATGATCAAGTACCAAAAGAACGAACAACATGGTTAAAGTGGAAACAAAAAGAATGGGCTCCTATTCAAATAGCACTCAAAGCCAAAAATAGACGATGATTACACACTTCAAAGAAGAGCACATCGCCTTTAGGATAACTTATATACAAAACACCCATGGCGAAGTCCGATTCACTTCTCCACCAACAAAAATGAAAGTGATGATTAGCTATTAGCCCTTAATTACTCAGCTCTTCAGGCAATTTGATGTTTTGTCTTCCGAATTACTGGAACGATATTCTCAATTTGGTTTTGCTTCTTTCTTTATTAGTTCTTCATTACTTTTCATATTATTTTATGTATGAGAAATGCTCTAATCAATGAGTAAGCTTAACCTTTAGCGGAGGGAATGGGAGCAGACTCCTGCAGGAGAAGAGGACAGGCTGAGATTCACTTGCGTTAGCAAGTTAGATCAGCGCCCACCTGCGGAAAGCGTGCTCCCATTCCTGGAGCGATTTTTGAAGAAGAGCACATTGCCTTTAGGGTAACTTTCATACAAAACCCGCATGGCGGAGCCCCATTCACTCCGCCACCAACAAAGATGAAAGTAGTGGCGACTGTTCAAACTATTGGCACGTTTACAACTCGATCACCATCAGGAGTCGGCCTGAACAAACAGGGAGCACTGTCCTACTAAGGTCATTGATCGCAAGATGGATGACGAGCTAACTTCACTGCACAAACTATCGCCAATAAGTAACTTTCATACAAAAAACTAAACACATGATTCAAATCGTCAGCTTTTGCAACTCCATTGAAGGAATCTGTTAGATTTCAACTTTCTTTGCCGAAACAATTCTAGTTTTGTCACGTATGAAGGTTTTTTTTTATGGCGGTTGAAATGAAGTAGAACAATAAAATAAACGGAGGGATGTATGATGAACGAATTATTAAAAACGAGAGAAGTATCTGAAAGACTTTCTGTCAACCCAACAACTGTGCAAAGGTGGGTTAAATATTTTGCGATTGGCTGTGAAACGAATGAGCATGGTCATTACTTTTTCACAGAAGAACAGTTTATGGTGCTAAAGTCGATTAAGGACCAACTAAATCAAGGGAAAATACTGCGTGAAGTGAAGATACAATCCAATGGCAAGATGATTCAAATGAAACCACAGAAACAGATGGTTAGTAAAAGTGAGTATGAACAAAAGCTGGAGGATGTCCTAGAAAGAGTGATGGATTTAGAACATAGACTGTCTCAAAAGGCGGATGAGGTTGTTAGCTATCAATTGTTAAAACATCGAGCCGAGATCGAAGATATGGTTAGTATGTTAAAACGTCTTGAATCTCGATTGGATAGTATGGAAGATAAGGTTCGTGCTAGCTCTGAGCAACATCTAGCAGTAGCGGCAGGTGCGGAACCGAAAAAGCGGTGGAAGTCATTTGTGCAAATGTTTATACCAGGATAAACACTTCTAACCTTTTCAGCAGTTGCCAAGTTTGATAAGATCAGACTTGGAGGTGTCGTATGCAAGAAAAAAAGCTCGAACAACTTATGACCATTAATGAGCAATTAATGAAAAAGAATCAATATGCCCATCAGTTTTTTGTGGAGACTGTTAAGAAAGATGAAAGCTATGAGCCTAATTTTTACGAAACAGTGAAACCATTTACAGATGAAATTACTTCTTTGACTTCAATATGGAAGGGATTGGCCCTTACTTTCATACATGAATATAAACCGAATCAAATTTTCCCCAATCAAATTGACCAAACAGTGGACAACTTTGAGAATGTAGCGATCAAAACGTTTTATCCTAAAACGAGCCTAAAAATTCAGCTAGAAACGTATAAATCCGTTGCTTACGTACTTAATCAATTATCAGATGCCCTAAAAACAAAAGGGAACTAAAAAACGTGTGGCAAATGTTGCCACACGTTTTGCATTTTAACTTGTTATCCGTTATCAGTAATAAGTAAGTAGGCCATCGTAACGAGTGTTGCTACTGATAAGATTAACAGTAGAATTGTCGTCATTCCCCAATCTCCTGAAGCAGCAGCATCGCCTGCTCCAGAATCTCCACCCGCGGCTAGTACTGTATGAAATGGAATAAATAACATGCCAAAAATAGCTGTTATAGCTGCTAATACTTTTTTAGTCATGATCAACCCTCCTTTAAAATCCTCCTATATGTATCGATCCTATTATAGTGTCGAATACATAAATAATCAACAAATATCAGACATATTCACGAAACAGAAAAGACTCTGAGCCCTTCGTATAATAGTTATGATGTCATTCTGGGTGTAAATAGGAAGAACAGTCTTCAATTAACCCTTTTAAACGTTAAAGCGAAACAATGAATTAGTGGTAATACCTTATCAAATCCAGATCATTATGGTAAGATGATACTATTCTTAAATTCTGAATATACAAAATAAAGGGATATTGAAAGGATAGCTGATATGGAATTTGTACAATTAGAAGATGTCATTATCGCCAATCAACGCTTAAAAGATATTGTAACCCATACACCGCTACAATATGATCAAGTTTTATCAGAACGTTATCAATGTCGTGTTTATTTGAAGCGAGAAGACTTGCAAGTCGTACGTTCTTTTAAAATACGTGGGGCCTATTATCAAATTAGTTGTTTAAATGAAGAGGAGAGGGAGCGTGGTGTCATTTGTGCTAGTGCTGGAAACCATGCCCAAGGGGTCGCTTACTCATGTTATAAGCTCAAAATTAAAGGGAAAATATTTATGCCTTCCACGACACCTAGACAAAAAGTCGATCAAGTTCAATTTTTCGGAAAGGACTTTGTAGAGGTTATTTTAACTGGTGATACATTTGATGATTCTTTTAATGAGGCGATTAAGGTTAAAGAAGCAGAAGGCTTAAGCTTTATTCATCCCTTTGATCAAGAAAAAGTGATTGCTGGGCAAGGGACTGTTGGTCTTGAAATCATGAATGATATCGAAGAAAATATTGATTTTGTTTTTGCTTCAATCGGTGGTGGAGGCTTAATTAGTGGTTTGGCCACTTATATTAAAAGTATTAGTCCACTGACACAGTTAATTGGTTGTGAACCACAAGGAGCTCCCTCTATGAAGGAATCCATCAACCAAGGTAAAGTGATTGAATTAGAATCGATTGATAAATTTGTTGATGGTGCTGCTGTTAAAAGAGTGGGTGAAGTCACTTATCAAATTTGTAAGCAATACATAGATGATATCATCCTAGTACCTGAAGGGAAAATTTCTACGACGATATTAGAACTTTACAACAAAAATGCAATCGTAGCGGAACCTGCTGGAGCGATGCCCATCGCTGCTTTGGACTTATATAAGGAGCAAATAAAAGGCAAAACGGTTGTATGTGTTGTGAGTGGTGGGAATAATGACATTGGTAGGATGCAGGAAATGTCCGAACGTTCCTTAATTTATGAGGGATTACAGCATTACTTTATTATTCAATTCCCACAGCGTGCTGGTGCACTAAGAGAGTTTATTCAAGAAGTGCTTGGACCAAATGATGATATTACCCGTTTTGAATATACAAAGAAAAACAATAAATCAAACGGACCTGTATTAATTGGGATCGAACTTAAAGCACAAAGCGATTATGAAGCTTTTATTGATAGGTTAGAAAAGAAAGGCTTCGGATATCATGAGATTAATAAAAATGAAAGCTTGTTTAATTTGCTAATCTAAAAGAGAGTGGAGAGCGTACCGACTAACAAAAATCGGACGTTCTTTTATTTATAAACACAACATCAAATATCAACACTTATAGCTGAATCAAAACCACCATTAAAAAAACGAAAATAGTGCTAGGTAACAGGAATAATGGCATTATCTGCCTGCGGAAAGCGTGCTCCCCATTCCTGTAGCGATCGATTTCCGAAGGGACAAACTATGACCTTTCATAAACTTCATGTTATAATTGGGAATGAATAGCAGTTAGAAATGAGGAATAAGCTTGGAATTTTATTTTTTAGGAACAGGTGCTGGTATACCAGCTACAAAACGAAATGTTAGTGGATTAGCTTTACGGTTCTTAAAACGAAATGGACCACAATGGTTATTTGATTGTGGAGAAGCTACACAACATCAAATTTTACAAACACCGATCTCTTTAACAAAGATAGAAAAAATTTTTATCAGTCACTTACACGGTGATCATATTTTTGGACTTCCTGGCTTAATTGGTTCTCGATCCTTTCAAGGTGCAACGACAGAACTTATTGTTTATGGACCAAAAGGGATAGAGGAGTTTGTTACGCAGTCGTTAAAAATATCACAAACTTATTTGAAATACCCAATTAACTTTATAGAGGTTACAGAAGAAAAGACGTTATTCCATGAAAATGGGATCAAAGTAGAAGCTTTCCCACTCGATCACGTGATGCCAAGCTTTGCTTATAAACTTACAGAAGACGATAAACAAGGGGAATTACTCGTAAATAAATTACAAGAGTTTGACATCCAACCAGGCCCCATTTATCAAAAAATAAAAAATCAGGAAGCCATCACCTTAGCTGATGGTACAAATCTTGATGTTCGTCAATTCGTAGGACCATCGAAAAAAGGAAGAACGGTCATTGTTGCTGGTGATACGCGGCCAAAAACGGAGCTGATTGATTTTTCTAAGCATGCTGATTTACTTATACATGAGGCGACGTTTCGAAGTGAACTAGAAGAGCAAGCGAATAAGTTTGGCCATTCAACGATTAAAAATGCAGCATCTATTGCTGATAGGGCTAACGTCAAACAATTAATTTTAACTCATATTAGTTCGAGATATGTCGATGAGGATGAAGCCCTACTTCAAGAAGCGAAGCAGTTTTTTAAAGAGACATTAATTGCACACGACCAGATGTATTTTAAACTTAAATAACGAATAAAAACAGTCGCACACGTACATAGTATGAGAAAGTACAATGGAAATGAGGCAAGTGTATGACCGTTCGAAAACAGTTAGATAATTTTATGAATAAGGCTGAAGAAACGATGCAGTATGCAGAGGTGGCCTTAGCGAATATGCAAAAAGTACAACCGATGTATTTAGAGGACTTCCAACGAGCTCAATTGGCGCTTCAAGAAATAAGTGAAGAATTAACAGACTTAAAACGTTCGGCAACAAAGGAACAACAATATCACTTAAGTCGAACAGAAGAGCAACTTCGTCAGCTACAAAACCGCTATATTCTTAAAGATTTAAGTCATTATCGTTAGAAAGTAGTGATGTAAAGCATTAGTGAATCGTTGTCACTAATGCTTTTTTAGCGTTTCAAATCGTGCTAATTTGGCTGAAATCTGTTACAATGTGGACAGTGGATATATAAAAGAGGGGAAAGTATGCAAGAAACTAATGTGGAAAATTTACAAAGCAAATTAAATAGTCGGAATTCGGTTGAGTTTTTGTACGTATATACACCACTTTGCGGAACGTGTAAGTTAGCTAAAAAAATGGTTGAAGTCATTGAAGCTACAGATGAAAGCCTTATAATTCATCAACTAAATATTAATCATGCCCCCGATTTCGCAAAGAAATGGAAGATAGAAAGTGTGCCAGCTCTGTTTGTTTTTCAAAATGGCTTAGGTGTAGAACGTATATATGCCTTTCAATCAGTTCCATTTTTATTTGAAACGTTACAGCCTTATTTAGTGAAAAACCGATTAAACCAAAATAAAGATAAAGGGGATAATTAAATGTCATCAGCTTATGAAGAATATATGAAACAAGTTGTATTACCAATGAGAAAAGAATTAACAGAGTCTGGGTTTCAAGAGTTAACAACCGCAGAGGATGTATATACGTATATGAATGAAGCGGAAGGAACAACCTTAGTTGTAGTAAATTCAGTTTGTGGATGTGCGGCAGGGTTAGCAAGACCTGCTGCGATTACATCGTTACAGCATGATAAGACGCCTAACCATTTAGTAACGGTATTTGCCGGACAAGATAAAGAGGCAACAGCAACAATGCGTGGCTTTTTTGGAGATATCCCACCGTCTTCACCATCAATGGCTTTGTTAAAAGGCAATGAAGTCGTTCATTTTATACCACGTGAACATATAGAAGGTCAAGAACCTATTACGATTATTCAAAACTTAGCTCAAGCCTATAATGATTATTGTTAAGCATACATTCTGTATAGAAAAAGAGTATCATGATCGATACTCTTTTTTTCATTATGGTTTGATAGCGTAGAAAATAACTTGTCCCATTGTCTCAATATTGGGGTAACTTCCTTGTTTGTATAACTCAACAACATGTTCACGATTGTAAGGTACACGATTTAAATGAAGTCGATGTCTACCGTCTTCAATTTCGACGATTAAATATGAGGCAAGTGGATGACCGTCAAAAGGCATACCGACACTACCTGTGTTTGCTACATTTTTACCTAATAATGAACGTACAAACGGTAAGTGTGTATGTCCATAAACGAATAAATCTGCATCATCACGTTTCATAATGATATCTTCGATTTTATCGGTTTCATCTGGTAAAACAGGTGTTAATAAATCATTAGGTGTGGCATGAAATGCATGAATAATAATATCCAAACCATCTTCAATAACGAGCTCTGTCGGTAGTTCAGCTAAATAAGACAAATCCTCCTCATTTAATCGTTGTAAAGTCCAATCTCGCTCTTCATTCATTTTCTCTAAAACTTGTTCAGGTACATCATTTGGGGCAAATCCGTTTACAAGCCACTCATCTGCGTTACCTTTGATCACTTTAGCATCAAGGGAACGGACTAAATCAAGTGAACGTTTTGGTTCAGGACCACGGAAACATATATCTCCTAGAACAAAAATTTGATCAACCTCTTGCTGTCGTATATCATGAATAACCGCTTCAAGTGCTGTGGCGTTACCATGAATATCTGATAAAAACGCAAAACGCATGTCTTATAACCTCCCTTTACCATTAGTATAACAGACAAGTGACTTTTTTTTGAAAGAATTTTATGAAATAATTAGTAATTTCTCGTATCGATGATTTATGTTCCTAAAAAGGTTAGATGATTTGGCAGCAGGTCTATGAATATGGTAAGATCGTTGCATAAATGAATAAGGAGGCTGGATTCATTGTTTATTCAATCAATCGAACCAACACCGAGCCCTAATACGATGAAATTAACTTTAAGTGAAAGCCTCGGTGGTCATCAAGGAAATAGTTATACGACTAAAAATAAAGAGAAAGCACCTACAAACATACAACAATTATTTGAAATTGAAGGTGTCAAAGCGGTGTATCACGTTGCTGATTTTATCGCCATTGACCGTCATCCAAAAGTAGATTGGAAATTAATTCTGCCGAAAGTTCGTGAAGTTTTTGGAGAAGAAGCGGATGCCGAGTCTGACCAGACAAGCCAAGTAAATGAACATTTTGGAGAAGTGACGGTTCAGCTCCAAATGTTTAAAGGTATTCCAATGCAAATCAAATTAACAGATGGTGAGCAAGAAAAAAGAGAAGGTCTGCCCGAGCGATTCGTAGAAGCATTAGCCCAAGCACAAACAGATGCTGACAATGTCGTATTGGAAAGAAAATGGGTGGATCAAGGTGCCCGTTATGGTGAGTTAGATCAAATTGCAAAAGAGGTTCGCGAGGAAGTAGCCGCTGCCTATTCAAAAGAACGTTTAAAAGAATTAGTGGATGCAGCGAATAGAGGAGAAGGTGAAGCCGGTGCGGAGCGAGTGACGACGAACCGTTATATGAAGGTGACACTTGATATGTTAGACAAAGAAGATTGGCGCGAACGTTATGAAGTCATGGATCGTATGGACCCATCTGAAGAGGACCTATCCGTTTTAGAAAAAGCTTTAGATGATGAAAAAGCCTCAATTCGTCGCTTAGCAACGATGTATTTAGGCATGATTGAAAAACCAGTCGTTTTACCACTACTGTATAAAGCATTAAAGGATTCATCTGTAACGGTAAGAAGAACTGCGGGTGATTGCTTATCAGACATTGGCGATCCGACTGCGATGCCGGCGGTTATTGAATCTTTAAAAGATAAAAACAAACTCGTACGCTGGCGTGCTGCGATGTTTTTAAATGAAGTAGGGGATGAAACGGCAATTGAGGCTTTAAAAGAAGCGGAGAACGACCTAGAATTTGAAGTCGCTTTACAAGCGAAGATGGCATTAGAAAGAATTGAAGGTGGAGAGGAAGCGAAAGGTTCGGTCTGGAAGCAAATGACAGACTCGATCTCCAACAATCGCTCTTAGGTGGATGTTAAAATGGACAGAGATCAAATTGTCAATCAATTAAAGGCAACAAAAATGGATGATTTATTAGAGCTTGTAGAGGATGCGGAGTCAGGTTATTTAGAAGAACTCGAATTAGTTCCTTCGATTGGTTTATGTTATGACCAAGAGTTAAACAACGCTCTCATCCAATTATTAATAGATAACGGTGTAACCATTATAGAAGTAAAAGACGAGGAATAATCTTCGGAATAACATTCAAAACGATAAGAGTTAAGTCAACAATGACGCATGAGTTGTTGAACTTAGCTCTTTTTTGTATGAAAGTTGACTAAAGGCGATATGCTCATCTTCGATGATCGCTCCGGGAATGGGGGGCACGCTTTCCGCAGGCCTTGCTTGAGCCTCCGCGCTTCGCTTGCGGGGTCTCAAGGCTCAGGCTATTCCTGCAGGAGTCGGCCACCTCATTCCCTCCGCTTGGGTTGTTGCAGGCTTCTTGGTTAGAGAACTTCTCATACAAAATAAATGAATGAAAAGCCAACAAATAAAAAAGCAAAACTTCCATAAAAAACGTCCATGGTGGAGCCAGAACCAGCTCCGCCACCAACAAAGATGAAAGTGTGGTTTCGCTATTTGACTGTTCGCACTTCTATAAAAAAGAGAGCCACTCTTCAGTCACTCTCTCTGTCATCTGACTAATTGTTAAATCGAATATTCATTCGTATAGGTAAATATCGACCTTTTACCTTCTGAGGTTGTAAATTCAAAACGATCATAAATATAATCGTCCTGACCTTCTTTAAGTGTACGCTCGTAATGATGTAGAACCATGATGAGATCGTGTTCTTTCTTGTAAGTGAAGAAATTAACACCGCTAAAATTAGCATGGTCATCATGTTTTAGGAGCTGTGTTAGTAAGGTATTATGACATTCAATCAAGTTCTCGTGAGTCAACTTGTAATGTTGTAAACTTTTTTCAAAGGCAGTTAAAGCCTGGGGTTCAAGCTCTTGTTTAAATATCATATAAGGGTCAAACTGTTCTTTATGAATGAAGAAGTGCGCACCTTCATTTGGGGCGAATGATTTACTGTTCTCTGATTCAAATAAGCCATCACCTACGTAAAAGCCATTATATTTTTTCTGATCAATCACCCAAATTAACTCAAAGGGACAATCATCTAATAATAATTCCCCACCATTTTGGTCGATTAGAAAATAACGATTATTACGTTTTGTAAATGTATATTTAATATGTTCCTTTAAAAATTCTTCTGAATACGTCTTCTTCAAATGGTAATTATGGACCAATCGTTCGATTTCGGACTCTAAAAAATTTTTCTCAAATGTATCTTTATCTTGTTCAGAATCAAGTTCTGACAGGCGAGTTTCATAGGCTTTGATACGTGATTCTTCAAAGGTTTTTACTTCCTGCTCGGTCCATTTTTGAATGGAAGTACCAGAACATTGGACTTGTGTTCTCTCAAGGTATAATGGATAATATGGTTTATTTTTGGCACTAAAATGTAAGTTAGGCAATCGTAAAATAGAAACGATTGTCAGGTGTGCACGAAAAGGCTTTTTAGCTTCTAAAATTAAATCATCTAATCTGGCTAAATATGTACCCTTTTGTTGGTCATTGTATTGTACAATTTGGCCAAGTAATTGTTTTGCTTCTTTACGGTCCATGTTTACCGCTCCTTTTTATCTTTCTTTCGGTCTAAATTCGATCTTGTTACTAGTATTATATACGTACTAAAAAAATGAACGCAAGTGACGTTCATTTTTTCTTGATTCATATATGATATGAATGCAGGGGAGAATGTGTTTCAAATAATTACAATTGTTTTCGATTATAACGAATTTCCTGTAGTTTTAGCAAATAATTCATTTTTTCAACTCGTGCTTTCTCTAATTGATTTTGATAGTCAAGCAAAGTTAATTCCATCTTAGATAAGGTGACAAAGATGTTTTCTTTTTGGTCTAATTGATTTTTGAGAGATAAAGATAGATACGTATTAAGTAATTTGGGTATATCTTCTTTAAACATTCTTTTTACGATATGTTTCTCTTCGTAATCCAATAAGTCGAAGTCTGTGCTAATTTTAGATGCTTGCTCAACTAGTCGTTCTAATCTATTTTGGATTAATGGGTCAATTGAAAATTGATTAACTGAATCAAAATAACGTTTTGATTCTTCTAGTAAATAAGGAAGTTGGTCGGTTGTTGAACTTCTTAATTGCTCCCTTTGTTTCGATAACCACTCTAACGAGGTTTCTGTTTGAGGGGCACCAGTAGAAAATGCTTCATCTAAACGATGCACTCTAAAAAAAACGCCTTGAAAACTAGGTGATTGTTTGATAGAACGGACATGCCATTTTCCGTCTTTGTAATAATGGATTGTTGCTTCTTTACATACACCAATTCCATTATTAGCTTTTACATAATGACGATAACATACGATATTTATTCGTTTTTGAACGGGGGATACAGAGTATTTTGTATCGGCAATTTGCAAACGAATCCATTTATGATTAACTTTTAATCGAATAATCATATCTTTTTGTTTTCTGCGGATGCTTCTTTTTTGGTTGTAGCCTGGTGCTTTTTTGGTTAAGTGGTCAATGAGTTTTTCGGCTGATTTAATTAATTTATTTGTTGCTTCGTCGCGGAGGAGGTGTTCGTCCACGGCTCGGCGGTGTGCAGGTGTTAGAAACTTGAACCATGGTGAATCTGTCAGTTCTTTCATCATGCGTCTCCTCCTTTTTGTATGATAGTTGCTTATGGGCTACGGTTAAACGTGAGAATCCTCATAATCGCTGGGATATAAGCCACAATCAGGTGGCTATTTTAGGTATGTTAGCGGCCGATTAGTTTTGTTTTCATTTCTTTGTTTAATGTATCCATTTCTTCAATGAACTTTTTACCACTGGTGACAATTCTTTCATTAGATTGTTCTGTCAGTTCGATCGCAGCGAATACTTGGTCATATGCTTTTTTGAAAGCTTCAATAGCTATCGCAGGTTCTTCTAATGTTTTTAATGTTTGTTCGGTATTCTCTTTTAATAACTGTGCATTAGATAATAACATTGACTCGGTCGCTTCGTTCACATTACGAACGGCAGATATAACTTTTTGTTGATTATTTAGGGCTAATTGAATCGATGCTGTTACGGTAATAATATTTTTGGTCATCGTAATCGCATTAAAAATAGCTTCTTCTAATTTTTCGTTATTATCGATAATTAGATCAACGGAGGCTAATGATTGTTGAAGGACCATGACTGCTTGAGACATATTTTTCACACGCGTCACGATTTTCACTTGCCCTTTTTTTAGTTCATTATCATTGTTTTGCCATTGCTCAGAATTCATTTCTTCTTCAAGCATTTCATGGAGACGATTCCCATTTTCAATTTGTTTGTTTAAATTGTGAATACGTTCCTTAGCGACCCCTTTTAATTGTAAAAGCATGACATTATCTTCTTGCAGTTTATCTCTTCCACTTAAAAGGCCATCAATAACCTGTTCAACTTGTGATTCGACCGTTTGATATTTTCTCGTATATGCTTCAATTGGATTTCTTCTTAACAGTTTATTCATGAATTTTTTCATTTGACTATCGTGAAGATAATTTGGTTCTAATTGACTAACCATTTCTTTTAATTGAAATAATTGATTTGGTAATTCATTTGATCCTTCGCCCATCATTTCTTTTACAGGTCGTTTTAAAGCCTCTAAAGATTCGCCAGCTTCTTTCTGCTCTTCTTCACCTAGCGTTTGGAGTTTTTCTAATAAATCATCTAAACGTTTCTCGTCATTGAGTGTGTTTTTTAGCTCTTCTGGGTTTATGGGTGTGTTTACCTTTTTTTCTGACATAAAAAAGACCTCCGTTCGTTTATTTCTTATTACATACATTTACGTACATATTTATTAAAAGGTTTCACTTTCATTAAGAAAGGGAACTACCTCAAGTACATTATAGCTCGTGTTAGTCATTACTATTATGAATGAAGTGAGTCTTTTTGACAAACTAAGTACTTTCTCCATGATGGTATTTCCTAAATGGTCTACTATTAAACTATTTAATCGGAAGATGCTGTTTAAATAATCGGTCTAAAGGTGGATTTTTTGTCATTCTTTAGAGGTGTGATAAAAAACGAACATTAACTCCTGAAAATAGACTTTTAATTCGTTGATAGACATATGTATTTATCCATTATACTTTTGTGGTAAAATGTTTCTCTCTGGTAGTCATTGTATTTTTATGCATATAAAATAATTAATTATACATTAAATGTAAAATGTAGTAAGTTGGTATGTTTTGAAAAAAGCCTAAAAACCTCTATTAGTAAGCGTTTTCATAAAGGGTATTTGTAATTATTAATTTGCCGAAATGTCAGAAAAATGATATAATCTTGTATATTAGCTCGAATTTTTTGGGGAGAGTTAGTTGAATTTATTTTTTGGAGAAAGGTTGATGCCAATGCGGAACGCTGGATACCCGAAGAAACAAGGTTTATATGATCCGCAATTCGAACATGATAATTGCGGGATCGGTTTCTTGGCCCATATGAAAGGAAATAAATCTCATCAAGTCGTTGAGGATGCACTTCATATTTTACGTAATTTAGAACATCGTGGTGGCCAAGGGGATGAAGTGAATACTGGCGATGGTGCAGGTATCTTACTACAAATCCCACATCGTTTCTTTAAAAAGACTTGTCGAGTAATTGGAATAACTCTTCCTCATAATGAAGGATACGGAGTCGGAATGTTGTTTTTGCCACAAATTAATAAAGAGAGAATACGGGCAGAACAAACTTTAGAGAGAATTATTAAAGAAGAGCAACTTGACCTATTAGGCTGGAGGGATGTGCCTACCGATGATTCGATGTTGGGTAATGCAGCAAAGTCTGCCATGCCTTATATTAAACAACTCTTTATTAAAAAGCCTGATAATATCGAGAATATCGAAGAGTTTGAAAGAAAGTTATATGTGGTACGTAAGTGTGCTGAAAAAGAAATAGCGTCTTTTATTACTGAAGGGCAATCCTTTTATTTTACGAGTTTATCTAGTCGGACGATTGTTTATAAAGGGATGTTAACAACTGAGCAGGTTAATCAATTTTATTTAGATCTAAATGATCAAGATTTTGAATCGGCCCTAGCATTAGTCCATTCACGATTTAGTACGAATACGTTCCCGAGCTGGGAGAGGGCTCATCCGAATCGATTTATGATTCATAATGGAGAGATCAACACAATTAAAGGTAATGTCAATTGGATGCATGCACGTGAACATTTGTTCGAGTCATCCTTATTTAGTGAAAATATCAATAAAGTTAAACCGATCATTGACCAAAGTGGTAGTGATTCTTCTATGTTTGATAATTCTTTAGAGTTCTTATCATTAGCTGGCCGTTCTATGCAACATGCTGCGATGATGATGATTCCGGAACCATGGCAAAATAATCCGAATATGTCTCCTGAGAAAAAAGCCTTTTATCAATACCATAGTACATTAATGGAACCGTGGGATGGTCCAACAGCTATCGTTTTTACTAATGGTAAACAAATCGGTGCCTGTTTAGATAGGAATGGACTTAGACCTTCTAGGTATTATGTGACAAAAGATGATTATATTCTTATGTCATCTGAAGTAGGGGTTCTTGATATTAAACCTGAAAATGTTCTATATAAGGAAAGGCTCCATCCAGGTCAAATGTTACTTGTTGACACAGAAGAAGGCCGGATTATTCCTGATGAGGAAATTAAAAAGGATATTGCCAGTGAGCGGCCTTATCAAGATTGGGTGAATGAGCATTTAATTCAATTAGATGATGTACTAGAGACGTCACAGGTGCAAAACAGTGACTTCTCGAAGCTTAAAGAGCGTCAGCTTGCCTATGGATATACGTATGAGGAAATTTCAAAGATGATTATTCCTATGATTAAAGATGGTGTAGATCCAGTAGGCTCAATGGGGTATGATTCGCCGTTAGCTGTTTTATCAAAAAAACCTCAGCTATTATATAATTATTTTAAACAATTATTTGCACAAGTTACGAATCCTCCAATTGATGCGATTCGGGAAGAAATTGTGACGGCGATGGGAACAACAATTGGAGCAGAAGCGAACTTACTTAATCCAACAGCCGAAAGCTGTCGCCATATTCATTTGCCGTATCCAATCATTAATAATGAAGAATTAGCAAAGCTCAAGCACAATAAAATGGAAGGGTTTAAAGCGACGACTTTACCTATTTTATTTGATGTTAATATAGGTCTTGAGCAGGCATTAAAGCAATTATTTGAGCAAGCAGACCGTGCCATTCAAACAGGACACTCTTTAATAATATTGAGTGACCGTGGCATGAATCATCAATTTGCAGCGATCCCTTCATTACTTGCGATTAGTGGCTTACATCATCATTTAATTCGAAAAGGGACAAGAACAAAAGTGAGTCTTTTACTTGAGTCAGGGGAACCACGTGAAGTTCATCATCATTCCGTATTACTCGGATACGGGGCTGAGGCAATTAATCCATATGTCGTTTTGGATACAATTGATGAATTAATTCAAGATGGACTTATTGAAGAATATTCTTATATTGAGTCGGTTAATCGTTATGTGAAAGCAACAACAAAAGGTATCATGAAGGTTTTATCTAAGATGGGTATTTCGACCATTCAAAGTTATCGCGGGGCACAGATTTTTGAAGCTGTTGGTATCTCAGATGAAATCATCGATCGATATTTCACATGGACAACATCAAGAATTGGTGGCATTAATTTAGCAATTATAGAGCAAGAAGTTCTTACCCGACATAAGCGTGCCTATTCCAATCAAGAAGGATTAGACAAGACTTTAGATCCTGGCGATGATTTACAATGGAGAAGAAATGGGGATCCACATCAATATAATCCTCATACTATTCATATGTTACAAAATGCTTGTCGCTCTAATAACTTTCCTTTATTTAAGAAATACTCACAATCCATTAATGAGCAAACCAAACAACAAACATCATTAAGAGGATTATTGAAGTTTAAGAAAAACTTAAAGTCTATTGCCATTGACGAGGTAGAATCAGCTTCTGAGATATTCAAAAGGTTTAGAACAGGGGCCATGTCATTCGGTTCCATTTCTCAAGAGGCCCATGAGACTTTAGCCATCGCTATGAATCGAATTGGTGGTAAAAGTAATACAGGTGAAGGAGGAGAGGACCCTAAACGATTTATACCAGATGAAAATGGTGACTTACGTCGAAGTTCCATTAAACAAGTCGCTTCTGGGCGTTTTGGGGTAACTAGCCATTATCTTGTTAATGCCGATGAAATTCAAATTAAGGTTGCTCAAGGAGCGAAGCCTGGTGAAGGTGGGCAATTGCCTGGGAATAAAGTATATCCTTGGGTTGCAGAGGTTCGGGGTTCAACACCTGGTGTAGGGTTAATTTCGCCACCACCTCATCATGATATCTATTCCATTGAAGATTTAGCTGAGCTTATTCACGACTTAAAAAATGCCAACCCATCCGCGAAAATAAGCGTAAAGCTTGTTGCTGGTACAGGTGTTGGAACAATTGCCGCTGGTGTGGCAAAAGGTCGAGCCGATGGTATTATTATTAGTGGATATGATGGTGGTACAGGGGCGGCAGCACGAACGAGTATTAAACATACAGGATTGCCTTGGGAAATTGGTTTAGCTGAGACGCACCAAACTCTATTACTCAATAATTTAAGAAGTCGTGTGACGTTAGAAACAGACGGAAAATTAATGACGGGTAAAGATGTCGTAGTAGCAGCTTTACTTGGTGCAGAAGAGTACGCTTTTTCGACAGCTCCTTTAGTTGTTTTAGGCTGTATTGTGATGCGTGTCTGTCATTTAGATACATGTCCGGTTGGAATTGCGACACAAAATCCAGAGCTTCGAAAAAAATATATGGGTTCACCTGATCATGTCGTGAACTTTATGACGTTTATCGCGGAAGAAATTCGTGAAATAATGGCTGAATTAGGATTCCGTACTTTTGATGAGATGATCGGTCAGACTGATGTACTAGAGGTCGATCAAGATGTAGACAATGAAAAAGCAAAATTGTTGAAGCTGGAAAACTTGCTGTATCAACCTAAAGTTGCAACACAAGGTCAAAATTATAAAACGGTTGAACAGGATCACCAGCTTGAGGCATCGCTCGATCACCGTACTTTATTACCTGCAAGCAAACGGGCTTTAGAATATGGTGAAAAAGTCTATATTGAATCTGAAGTTAAGAATACCGACCGCGTAGTCGGCACCATTATCGGAAGTGAAATTAGCAAACGTTATGGTTTAGAGGGGCTACCGGAAGATACGATTACTATTCAGTTGAATGGATCTGCTGGTCAAAGTTTGGGAGCTTTTCTTCCAAAAGGAGTGACGATCCGACTAGAAGGTGATGCAAATGATTACACAGGTAAAGGTTTATCTGGAGGTAAGCTAATTATCGCTCCATCAAAGTCAGCTAGTTTTAACGCACATGAAAACATCTTAATTGGTAACACCACTTTCTATGGGGCAACAAATGGGGAAGCGTACATTAATGGTATTGCTGGTGAAAGATTTGCAGTTCGAAACTCCGGAAGCTCAGTGGTTGTAGAAGGTGTCGGTGACCACGGACTTGAATACATGACAGGCGGTGTGGTTGTAAACCTAGGTCAAGTTGGTAAAAACTTTGCTGCTGGTATGTCAGGTGGGATTGCCTATGTTTATAATCCTCATGGTGATTTCGCTCAGAAATGTAATCAAGAAATGGTTTTACTAGAGGAAGTAAAAGAAGACGAGGATATGGAACGCCTTCGTGTAATGATAACCAAACATCAAAGCTATACAAATAGCCAGTTGGCTACCGAGTTATTAGCAAATTGGCAAGAAGCGATTCAACATTTTGTCAAAGTGATCCCTAAAGATTATAAGCGCATGTTAGAAGCGATTCAACGAGTGAAGTTAGAGGGATTAGCAGATGTAGATGCTGTAATGGCTGCTTTTGATGAAAATAAAAATGATCAATCAAGGGTAAGTGGTAAGTAGTATGGGGGCGTATGTTACGTACGCCCATTCATATAAAACGACAATATCAGACTGTAGTTGGGAGTGAGAGATTTGGGGAAACCAACAGGATTTTTAGAATATAAAAGAGAAAACCCAACGAAGCGTGATCCATTTGAACGTACAAAAAGCTGGCAGGAATTTCAAATCTTAATGCCCGAAAAACAGTTAAGACAACAAGGGGCACGATGTATGGATTGTGGTGTTCCTTTTTGTCAAACGGGGACAACGATGGTTGGTTCAGGAGAAATTGGCTGTCCTGTTTATAATTTAATTCCTGAGTGGAATGATCTCGTTTATCGTGGGAAATGGAAAGAGGCTCTTGAGCGGCTACATAAGACAAACAACTTCCCTGAGTTTACCGGAAGGGTATGTCCTGCTCCGTGTGAAGGCTCCTGTACATTAGCAATTAATGATAAAGCTGTCACAATAAAAAGTATGGAATTCCATATTGTTGAACGTGGTTTTCAAGAAGGTTGGATTGTAGCGAATCCTCCGAAAACAAGAACAGGAAAAAAAGTAGCCATTGTTGGCTCAGGACCAGCTGGTTTAGCTGCTGCTGCTCAACTAAATAAGGCAGGACATCTCGTAACGGTTTTTGAAAGAGAGGACCGTATTGGAGGATTATTAACGTACGGGATTCCAGATGTGAAATTAGCTAACCATGTTGTGCAAAGACGTATCAAGCTCTTAGAAGAAGAGGGGATTTTGTTCCAAACGGGCACAGAGATTGGCAAAGACCTTACTGCTCATCAGCTTGAGAAAGAGTATGATGCTGTTATTTTATGTACAGGCGCGACAAAGCCTCGTGATGTAGAATTAGAAGGGCGTGAACTTGAAGGCATACATTTTGCCATGGATTTTCTAACAGCTAATACAAAGAGTTTGCTTAATTCACAATTTGAGGACCAATCATTTATACATGCAGGAAATAAAAATGTAATTGTCATTGGTGGTGGCGATACTGGTACCGATTGTATTACTACGTCTGTAAGGCATGGAGCCAAATCAATTACACAATTTGACATTAATCGGATGAAGTTAGATGAAAGACCATCTAATAATCCGTGGCCGCTTTTCCCTATTGTCCATCAAGCAGATGATGGTCATAAAGAAGCAAAAGCTGTATACGGGGAAGATCCTCGTGCGTATCAATTAATGACTACAAAATTTGTTGGTAACGAACTAGGGCAAGTAAAAGAAATTCATACGATTGATGTTGAGACGGAAATAGATGCCAATGGTAAAAAAACTCGTCAACCGATCCCTGGTTCAGAAAAAGTATGGCCAGCTGATTTAGTATTCCTTGCAGTTGGTTTTACAGGACCTGAGCAACAATTACTTGAGCAAATGTCTATCCAAACAGATAGAAGAACAAATATCAAAGCTGAATATGGTTCATATCAAACGAATATTGAAGGTATATTTGCTGCAGGTGATAACCGAAGAGGTCAAAGTTTAGTTGTCTGGGCAATTCATGAAGGCAGAGAAGCGGCAAGAGAGTGTGATCGTTACCTAATGGGAGCTTCTAATCTACCCTAAACTACAATTCTATGAAAAAATGAATAGCCTTTTCACCAGAAATATGAGATGATATAATTGTCTATACAAGTATGGTGAGGAGGCGTTTTTTTGTTACACTGGATGAAACGAAGCTTATTAGTAACGAGTGCACTTTTATCAATCGGCCTTGTCACCTCAGGACATGATTACCGAGAGGCACATGCAGAAGAACCACGATTACCAAAAGCTACTTATGATGATCGTGTAAATATTTATAAAGTGAATGAAAACGAGTATGGATTATTTCATTCTGTTATACCAACAAGTACAGCTACCGACAAATACATACATCGAGATGTTTCTTCAGCGGATGTATTTAATTCTTACGTTAAGCAATTTGCATATGATATGAGTATGTTAAAATTTGGTGATGTGATTTCTGATAAAATTAAGGAACCTTTTGAAGAAGTCATCGTACCACAATTGTCTGAAGTTTTAGAAGAAACGACCAATCATTTAACGGCAGAGCAATGGAAAACAGTGAAGTTATCAACAAAGCCAGCAGACGGTTTAGGAGAGAAGATTTTTCATTTATATAATGAAGAAAGTGGAGAAGACATTTTTAGATTTCATGTCAGACGAGATCAGCCACCTAAAAAAGGTTATTGGTTTAATTTTCACTATCATACTTATTTAGATAAATATGAAGGACATCATTCATTAGGTAGTATATATTGGGGTAAAAACAGCCCACCTAAATGGATGAGTTGATACATCAAACACATGATTGAGCTGTACTGCTTATTCATGTGTTTTTTGTATGAAAGTTAAGGCGAACATAGAATGTTACTCGTCGCTACCGAAAATTATGCTCTCCGTCCCACGAGAGTCTCCGCATATTTTCGTCCGCTTGTTTAATCTAAAATCTCTTGTTCAATAAACACTCTTAAAACATTCATTAAATTGAAAGAGAACAAAGTGAATGAAAGACTACTAGTAAAGGGTAAAGCACGGCTTTCATCTGTGTTGGTGGCGAAGTGAATGCGGTTTTGTCATAGAAGTTTTAGTAGGAATTTAATCGGGAATCTAATCTTAGTAAAATAGTCATGCTGACGAGGGATTTCTGATGTGATAAGATAAGAAATATGGGACAATAGGAATGATGTAAGGAGGGTTAATGAATGAAAAAGCATCAAATATGGTTCCTTTGTATGACTGGAATCGTTTTTATTGGTATATGGACGATTGCTATTGTTCAATTCACTTCAGAAGATCCAGAGGTTTCAAAAGAGGCTAATGAAGAACTACATCAACAAGTTGAGGATTTAGTGGCAGTTCGAGACGTAGAGGAGCCAGAAGATATAGAGGTAGAAGATAAGAAACAAGTAAATGATAGGCACAATCAATTGATTCCTGAAGGAAAAATAGATTTAAGTCAATTTGACTTTAGTGATATCTCGACACCACTTGGAATTCCTATAGATGGTATTTTGAACAAAATTGGTTTACAAGTGTCTGAACAGGATTAAAACAGTCAAATTATCTTCATGATTTATTACACATTTGTTAGGGCTTTTTTGGTACGATAGAAGTATAGTTGTTCTTGCGAGGAGGAGCCCGGCATTGGAAATATTAAAAAGGTTTAAAGAAATTCCGAATTGGTTAAAATGGATGTTTCGATTGATCATGGCGTATGTTGCATTATTATCTATTATTCTTGCATCAACCATTTTTGTTGTCTTAATAACATTTACATTTATTATTATAGACTTTTTTAGTGGTGGCGAAGGAATGAAAACGTATGCCGAAGAAAATTTAGTACCTATTTCAGAGTTTATGTGGCATTTATTTACTTTATTAGTGCCTGGTCTATAATGGAGAGGGAGTGTCTAGATGCATATAGTGCAAGCTGTTTATAAAACAGGTGTATATATCGGCGAATGTCTAGAAGTACTAGGGGATCAAAACAAAGCTCTCGTGAAGGTTTTGGCCGTAAAAAAACATCCTCAACAAGGTGATTTACACCATCCGAAACAAACGGAAAATGTATTTTTTCATGAAAGAAAAGCACTTGCTGAATATGAAAAGGCTTGGATGCCACTTGCTTCGTTAAAAAACTACGAAGGTGAAATCCCTACATATAAAGATTCACTAGCAGTAGCATTAAATTCATTATTAGAGAAATTACAAAGCGAGGACACACCGTTTAATCAAAATAGCATCAAAACCTTAAACGAACTAAAAAAGGAATACCATATATGATACGAAAAAACACCAAGTTCACACACAACTTGGTGTTTTCTCGTATTAAACCTCAATTAACCTTTACCACAGTTCACTTCGCCACCAACAAAGATAAAAGTAGTGGCGACTTTTTAAACAGTTGGCCCGTTTACAACTCGCTCACCATCAGGAGTCAGCCGAACAAACAGGGAGCACTTTCCTGCTAAGGTCATTTATCGTAAGGTGGATGACCAGCTAACTTCACGGCGCAAACTATCGCTCCACAGTTCACTTTCATACAAAAAAGGATGAGAACATAATTCTCACCCTTAGACACGCTAAATTAGCTAACAAAAAAACTAACAGAACGATGTAAATATGATTGTAATAGCTCAAGCTCTTGTGTTGTTAAAGGAACTAAAGGTAACCGGACAGATCCAACGGAAATTCCATTTAATTCGAGTGCTGCTTTCACAGAAGTTGGATTAGGTGTAGCGAATAAAGCTTTCATTAAAGGTAATAACTCACGGTGCTGTAAAGCAGCAATCTGAACTTGCCCGCTCATATAGTTTTGAATCATCTGTTGCATCTCATTACCAATCACATGAGAACTAACAGAAACAACTCCGGCTCCACCAATAGCTATAACTGGTAACGTCAAGCTATCGTCACCACTATATAATAAGAAGCCATCCGGAGCTTGAGCAATAATAGCAGACATTGCCTCTAAATCGCCACTCGCTTCTTTTGTCGCAATAACATTAGGAATTTGGGCTAAACGTAAAGTGGTATCTACATTAATATTAACACTACTTCTTCCAGGAATATTATATAGCATCACAGGCAAATGAGTAGATGTAGCGATCGCCTTAAAATGTTGATATAAACCTTCTTGAGAAGGCTTGTTGTAATATGGTGCAACAAGCATAACCATATCTACGCCAATTTTTTCTGCTTCCTTTGTTAATTCAATCGAAGCTTGTGTTGAATTAGAACCTGTGCCAGCAATAACAGGTATCCGACCATTGACCACTTGAACGACCGTTCTAAATAGTTGTAGCTTTTCCTCATGTGTCAAAGTAGGTGACTCGCCTGTAGTACCACCGACTACGAGTGCATCTGTTCCATTTGAAATTAAATGCTCCACTAATTGTTTTGTTTTGGCAACATCCACCCTTTGCTCAGCATTAAATGGGGTAACCATCGCCGTTATAACTCGTCCTAAATTCATAATTCTCACCCTCAATTTCAGTATCGTTCATATAATTATATGGGCTAAATTTTATATTTGTGAATCAACACAAAAAAACAACAATGAAGGATCTCATTGCTGCATGGCAATAAATGTGTATACACAATCATTCCAATGCGTGAGATAGCCCTCCATATAGCCTTAGCCAGCTATATGACAGTCCTGTACTTATTAAGTCACAGTCCCAACTAAATAAAAGATGAGTATTTTATTTAGCTTCGGCAAAATTCCCTTTAAATATGTATCCATGAAGACTCATCCTTCTACACATATCTACTCATGAAGTTTGCACCTCTACCCTCACTTCAACTATTGAAGTAAAGATTATTCACTTTGTGACTCTACCTTATCAAAAGATAAAGCACATTGCAATGGTTTCAGCTCACATTTACGCATTGTAATAAAATGATCAAATTTTATTACGGATAATTGGGATTTGAATCTCGTTTAGGAGCTCGTCCAATTCTTGACTACAGCGGACAGTTTGTGCAGATGTAAACCCGTATTTTTTGGCTAAACGTAGCATTTGACTTCGTTTTGATTCAATTAGTCTTCTTTTCATCTTTCCCACTCCATTGTTTTTTATCGTTCATTAGTTCATTTATATTCAACGCTTTCACACAAGGTTTATTATATGAAGAACAGACAATAAATGAAAGTCTTTCCATAAAACTAGTCATAATTAGCTAAAAGTAGAAATGATTCGACAATAAGAATATGTCTGAGCCTAAATTTACCTCGTTGAATTTCTTATTTATGTGCAAAATAAAAGAAGAGAGGAGGGGTTGCATGAAAAAACAAAATTTCTTGTTTTCAGTAGTCATTTTGACGATGCTTATAACGAGTGGATGTGTGACTGAACAACAGAAGCCGCTAGGAGCGAAGTCGAATCCACAAAATACGTTTAGTGGTGTAGGTATCCAAGAAGTGCGTAGCCATGAAGGCCCTATTTCAGATATGCTTGTTCCAGACGATACGGTCTTACAATTAACAGAGAAAAAATCTCCGTATGAAGAAGGAGTTCACGGCTATAAGAGAAATATCGGTCTAAAAGAAAAAGGCTTAACATCAAACGGAGTAATGAATAACAGACCTGGAAAAATAAAAGAGTTATATCCACCACATCAAACGAAGATATTAACAACTAAAGAAGAAAACCACAATTACCAAGAAAACGTAAATTTTAAACAAGCCCTACTTAGCCTTGAAACGATTCAAGATGTTCACATCGTAGAGACAAATGAGCAAATTTTAGTGGGGATTGAATCAAGTGGTGGTCATCATGAACATCAAAATAAGGTGGAGAAAACCGTTCAAGCATACGCCAATGAATATGATATTGATAAAGAAGTGATAGTCACAACCAAGAGAACCATCATTAATCGAATGGAAGCTTTTGAGAACCACGAAGAAGGGCGTTTTCCTTTTCGGTCCTTTAAAGGAATGATGGCTGAATTCAAAGAATTATTCCGTTAATCATAAATGGCTGTCTATTTTCTATCGAATAGAGCAGCCATTCTTTTTAATAAATTCCATATTCTTCTGAAACAGAAAACCATTCTCTTTCTAAATTTTTAAAAGCAATAATAGAATTTTCGTAATGAACTCGAGCTGATTCAATTTGTTTGGTGTCAAAAGGATCACGCAAGTCTTCAAGAACTCTGTCCAAAATATCAAGCTCAACTAACATACTCAAATGAATTTCATGGAATGAGTTAAAAGCTTTAGGACGATCAAGATTAATTATTTCAACTGTCTCGGTGCGAATGTCGGCTAATGAATCTAAAAACAAATCAGCTGCTCGCATATCTTGTTGATTTTCAAAAAAGCCTTTATGCTTTTCTAAGTCTTCTATGACATTACTTAGATATTGACCAGTCGCATCTGCGTACAGATGTAATTCTTGTGTTGCTAACCCTTCTTTTCGATGTTTATCTTTATCACTTGCTACACCTTGAAAACCAAATGGTTTCGTATCCTTTTGAGAATCCTCAATTATTTGTGATTCTGAGTCCATTTGACAGCCTGTTGCTAATACGAATAATACGAGTAGGAAAAAAAGCCATGGTTTCTTCACTACATCATCCTCCTCATTCTAACAAAATAGATACATCTAGTATTGGAATCTTCTTGCAATCTTATGCATCAATTTTTCTGTTTCCTCATACATTGGACTATGTGAGCAGGGAGGGATTGCAGGAGATGATGACTTTTTTTCTTATTTTAATTAGCTGCTTCTTTGTAGGTTTCGCTATTGTATTATTAGGTGGTAATCGAATTGCTGAAGGGATTGAGTATCGCACAGGTAAAGACGCAGATGAGATGTTAGGTGAAATTGACAAAAAAATGAACAAATGATGATTTCAATCACTGCATGCATCGTTTTAACGGTGTCATGGCTTTTTTTTTGAAAAAGGAACATCTGTATTAAAACAGATTTAAAAACACTTTACTTTTATAATACAATGATCTATAATAAGTGTATGAAAGAGACAGAAAAAAATAAAAATTCTGCTTAGGAGGGGTATCATGAATAATCATGAAGAGAAAAAAACACAAACAGAGCAGGAAGAACCTACGATTTTGGAAATGATTAATGATTATTATAGTAGAAATTAGTTGATAGCTGGCCTTGCTTATGACAGGCAAGGCCTAGTCATTTTAAGGAATTTATGCTTGCATCGTAGAAATGACTATGCTAAAATGACTTTATTCATCGTTAAAAGTTTTGAATATTTTTCACATTTTATGAGGGGCAAAGATATGGCTGTATGTTTATCGTCATAATATGTGAAATGCCGATTTACCTGAAGTAAAGACGATGAGCATATTAAGTAATAAACAGAATGGAGTTTTTTTCATGCAAACAGGAAAAGTTAAATGGTTCAATGCTGAGAAGGGTTTTGGATTCATCGAAGTTGAAGAAGGCAACGATGTATTCGTACACTTCAGTGCAATCACTGGCGAAGGATTCAAATCTTTAGACGAAGGTCAAGCTGTTGAGTTTGAAATCGTTGAAGGTGACCGTGGTCCTCAAGCAGCTAACGTTGTTAAATTATAATAATAACTAAAACACGATCATTTTGGTCGTGTTTTTTATTGAACTAAAAATAATTTCATGTACCATATTTCAATTATAAAAGAGCTAATTAAAGATCATAAAAAAACCGTCCCTAGTATTATAAGGACGGTTTTGCAAATTAGTTATTATAATAAATGGGAGAACCTGGACCGATGTCGATACCTAACGCCATCCAAATAAACAACATAATGGTCCAAACGATCGTAAATACAATCGCATACGGAAGCATAACTGATACGAGTGTTCCAATCCCCATCTTTTTATCATACTTTTGAGCGAAAGCAATAATAATCGCAAAGTAAGGCATTAACGGAGATATGACATTAGTTGTTGAATCGGCTACACGGTAAGTTAATTGTATAAATTCAGGCGAATAATTAAATTGCATCATAATCGGAATAAATACGGGTGCCATAATGGCCCATTTCGCCGAAGCACTACCGACAAATAGATTAATTAACATCGTAATTCCCATAAAGCCAAGTAATAAAGGAATCCCTGTTAAATTAACACTTTCTAAAAATTCAGCACCATAAACACCTAAAACAATACCCATATTCGTCTCATTAAAGAAAGCAACGAATTGACCTGCAGTGAAGGCTAGTACGATAAACATACCCATTGAGGCCATGGTATCCGTTAATTGATGAGCAACATCTTTATCACTTTTAATGTTACGCATAATCATCCCGTAAACAAGTCCAGGAATTAAGAATACGAATAAAATAAGTATACCGAGTGAGTTCATAAATGGTGATTGAATAATCGGATTGTCTCCATCACCACGCATTGGTCCCCATTCAGGTACGACAAGAAGAGAAATAACAGCGATTGTTATGAACATAGCTAGTCCTGAATAAAATAGAGCCCACTTTTCACGTTTGGTTAAATAACTTATTTTTTCTTCAGCTTCGTCTCTCGTTTTATCAGCTTGATATTTACCTAAACGAGGTTCAACGATTTTTTCTGTTACATACGTACCAGCTAATGTGATCACAAATACGGATGCAATAAGGAAGTACCAGTTCATCGCAATATTAATATTGGCAGCATAAGCCGGATCAAATGTAGCAGCAGCTTGTCTCGTAAGTTCCCCAAGCATTGGATCTGATGCGGTTATAAAAATATTAGCCGCAAAACCACCTGATACTCCTGCGAAAGCTGCAGCCATACCTGCAAGTGGATGACGACCAATTGCAATAAATAATAATGCCCCTAGTGGTGGTAATACGATGTAACCAGCATCTGCGGCTAAACTAGACATAATACCAGCAAATACAAGTGTAGCTGTTATTAATCTTTTTGGTACTGAAGTGACCAGGCCACGTAGGGCAGCACTTATGAGCCCACTTCTTTCAGCAACACCTATCCCAAGCATCGTCGCTAGAACAATACCTAGTGGAGCAAAGTTAATAAAGTTATTAACCATTTCCGAAACCATATAATTAATACCTTCAGCTGAAAGAAGGTTTTTAACTTGTAACACTTCTCCAGGTTCTGCAGGATTTTCAACTTGAACATTTAAACTTGATAAAATCGCAGATAAGACAATAACAATACCTGCCATAATTGCAAACAAAGTGACAGGGTGGGGAAGCTTGTTTCCAATTACCTCAACCATTGTCAAAAATCGATTAAAGAGCGATTTCTTTGCTTGTGTCTCCATACTAACACTCCTCATAACTCTTATAATTCTATAATTTTCAGACTAATATGACTTACTAGAAGACGGTTGTCTAAAATCACATGTGACCCATTGTACTATAAACTATCGCCAACAATCCTTAAAAAATGACAAAAAAATAAAGTAATTCTTTTAGAAATTTTATAAACTATTTGACAATTGTGGAGTAGCTAACTTGAAAAAAGCAATCTACTATGTAGGATTAGGAGCTGATAATGGGAAAAACTTATTTCTTTGACGATTTAAGCGTGATTTACTGCTTTAAGATGGGGGTTAACATATAAAAAACGAGCTTGATGAACAACATCAAACTCGTTTTGAGAGGGAGTAATTGTCATTAACTATTTCGTTGATTCTGACAGTTCCCAATATGGTGCCATACCATAATGACGGTAAATCAATTCTTCATTTTCTCGAGTGAATGGTTTATCATAATCAAACTCAGGTGCTTCTTCAATTAAACCTTTTTCTACGGTGACAGTTATCGTTCTGTCAAAATGAGAAATCTCACTTAACATATCAGGTGTAATAGCAACGAGCTCTTTAGATAAGAAGCCGCCAACATCGACGATTAAATATCTAATTTTAGATGTATTATAATCGATGATACAATCAACAAGCTTGCCTACTTCGCCATTTTTTGCGTGTACATGGAATTTATTTAAGTGATCAAAGCTCTGAAGAGAAGGTTTATCTGTAGTTTGTCTTGCTTCATTTTCATCGACACCTAAAGGTATTTGTTCATCTTTGGTTGATAACAAACCAGGTACATAGGCTTGGCGACCAACAAATGTAGGCCCTGAATTCGTAGGAATTCCACCTGGTGCTTGTAGCCAGTAATGGTCCCAGCCATAATGGTCGTTGAGACGCTGTTCAAATGAACGGGAGAATGGTTCATGGTCAGATGGTTTTGGACTATTTTTAATTTGTTCTTTGGTTAGATTGACAGAGACGAGTTCATCAGGGAGATTTAATTCTCCAAATGCTGCCATTCTAAGCAAGACATGCCCTCCTACAAACCATTTTCTCGTATCGGCTACAACGTAACGTATATCAAAAGAATGACCTTCAAAAATAATGTCATCGACAGAACCTAATTCATCATCAAGTGCTTTCATTTTGAATTTTTCTAATTTACTTAATTCGATTAACATTTGAAAACAGCTCCTTTTTTAATTGAAATTAATTACTTGTTTGTTTTATACCTTTAAATGAATGAAACAAAACATTTCAAAATCTGCTCTAAAGATTATTTAATATAGAAAAGTAAGTAGATTACTTTACTTTTAGCTTTAATCATGTAGATAATAAATAAGAAGTTTTAGATTGATGTCTTAATCTATTTAGGAGGAAAATGAATATGAATCATGTATTTAAAAAAGGGGATTCAAAAAAACCGACCATTGTTTTATTACATGGAACGGGAGGCAATGAACACGACCTCTTACCGATTGCCGAGATGATTGATCCTGAAGCAAGTGTATTAGGTGTTCGAGGTAATGTATTAGAAAATGGGATGCCTCGATTCTTTAAACGATTAGCCGAGGGGGTTTTTGATGAAGAGGATTTAAAATTCCGTACCAAGGAGTTATATGATTATCTGGACAAAGCCTCAAAAGAGTATGGCTTCGACCGAGAAAAAATCATTGCTGTGGGATATTCAAATGGAGCTAATATTGCTGCAAGCTTAATGTATCATTACCAAGACGCTTTTCAAGGAGCGATTTTATTCCACGCCATGGTTCCATTAAAAGATATTACTTTACCTACATTAATAAATAAGCATGTTTTTATTGGAGCGGGAGAAAGGGATCCGATTATCCCAATGGACAATACCAAGCATTTAATAGCAGATTTAAAACAAGCAGGGGCAACCGTCGAAGAGTTTTGGACAGGTGGCGGGCATCAATTAACAAGAGAAGAAGTCGATGCAGCCAGACATTGGTACAACCAGTTAACGTAGATTAAACATGTAGCAAGACATGCGGAGACTCCTATGGGACGTAGTGGCGACTGTTCAAACTGTTGGCCCGTTTACAACTCGATCACCAGTAGGAGTCGGTCTGAACAAACAGGGAGCACTGTCCTACTAAGGTCATTGATCGCGAGATGGATGACGAGCTAACTTCAAGGCACACCCTACCGCCCATAAGTAACTTTCATATAAAAGACAAGTTATTACCTCATTAAAAGGTAGCGCTAACTTGTCTTTTTTTGTGTTAAAATATGGGTGGAGGGGGTTAATGATGAAACAGATAAAGAATTTAATCATGTGGAGTTTTTTAGCACTACTACTCATTGCATGTAGTGAAGCAGATCCTAATGTTGATGAAAAAGCGCACCAATTCGCAGAAGACTATGAAAATGGAAAATATGAAGACATCTATCATTATTTGTCTGAAGAAGTACATAATCAAATTTCCAAAGAAGATTTTGCTATATGGCACGAAGAGATTGATGAAAATATGAATGCAACAAATCGAACTTTATCCTTAGAAAAGGTTGAAGTAGCCGAGGGAGAAGAAGTACCTGAAAACGAGCAATATTTTTTATATGAAATACAAGTAGAAACACCATTAGGTTCGATTACAAATGACGGTCGTATTTTATTTGAATTAATAGAACCAGAAGATGGTGATAAAGAATGGAAGGTTCACTGGTCTCCGGGCTTATTACTTCCTCAAATTGACTATGGAGAAAGTGTAAAAATTGAAAGCTCACAACCGATTCGTGGTGAAATTCATGATCGAAATGGGGAAGCTCTTGCATTAAATGGTTCCGTCTTGGAAGTTGCAATGGTTCAAGGCAGATTAGACGAACACGATTCTAAAGAAGAAATGTATGAATTAGCGGTAGAATTATTAGGTGTAACTGAGGAATATATCGATGCGCAAATGAGTCAATCATGGGTTCGTGAGGATATGATTGTGCCAATTAAAACACTTGTTTACACGGGTAACGAAGAGTTGATGGAAACGTTACAAGAAGTTAGTCACAAAGGTTTAACTTTTCGAGAGGTTAATGGACGAGTTTACCCATTTGGAGAAGCAGCAGCTCATTTAACTGGTTTTACAGGTCCGATTTTTGCAGAGGAATTAGAGGAAAAAAGCAAAGAAGGTTACACTGCTCAATCACAGCTTGGAAAAAGTGGTTTAGAGCAGATTTTCGAAAATGAATTACGTGGAGAACTAGGTGGAAAAGTTGTTATTACTAGTGCAGATGGTGAAGAAAAGGATGTATTAATTAGTCGTGAGCCAGTTGATGGACAAAACTTAAGCTTAACGATTGATATGAATGTACAATTAGAAGCCTTTTCACAGTTACAAAATGAGCAAGGATTAAATGTAACAATGAATCCACAAAGTGGTGAAGTATTGGCACTTGTGAGCATGCCAACTTATGATCCGAATGAAATGGTTGTGAATTATAGTGAGGCTTACCAACAGTACTCGGATATGGAAGGTCATGTTTTTTTATCAAAGTTTAATCAAAAATTTATCCCCGGATCGACAATTAAACCGATAACAGCAGCCATTGCATTAGAAAATGGTTGGGATCCTTCCAAGAAAGTTGATGTGCCGGAATCGAATCGTTGGCAAAAGGATAGCTCGTGGGGAGATCATTATATAACGAGAGTATCTGGCATTCCTTTAACGTCACTTAATTTAAATGAAGCGATGCTTTTTTCTGATAATATCTATTTTGCACAATTAGCACTTGATACAGGTGGTTCAGCTATCTCTGAAGGACTTGATGCTTTTGGTTTTAACGAAGTACTACCGTTTGAAACGATTCTTGCTGAGTCGACCTTTGTTAATGATGGTCATTTAGAACGCGAAGCTTTATTAGCAGATACCGGATATGGTCAGGGTGAATTATTAGTGAACCCACTACACTTAGCGTCCATGTTTACTGCCTTTCTTCATGAAGGAAATATGATTCAACCAACTATTTTAATGGGGGAATCTAACAGCACTTTTTGGAAAGAAGCGGTTGTTTCACCTGAGACAGCTGCGATAGTTAAAGAAAGTATTCATGAAGCTATTCAAAATGAACAAGCAACAGGTCGTGTTGCCAACGTTAGCGGTTTAAATTTAGCTGGTAAAACAGGGACTGCAGAGCATAAAGTAAGTCAAGATGAAGAGGGTGAAGAAACTGGCTGGTTTGTCGTTTTTAACGACGGTACCCCTGAAATTTTATCTTTAGTGATGCTAGAGCATGTTGAAAACCGTGGTGGAAGTGGACTAGCCGCGCAAAAAGTTAAAAATATCATTGAATCTGTTAATTAATATTTTCATAAAAAAGAACGAAAAAAAGCTTGTCGTAAAAGGTGACCAGTCACGAAGAAACGACAAGCTTTTTCTATGGAAAGAAAAAAATAAAGATGCAAAACCAAATTGAGAATATCGTTCCAGCAATTAGGAAGACAAATATTAAATGATCTGAAGAGCTAATTTTTAAAAGTGTAATCTTCACTTTCATCTTTGTTGGTGGCTCTTCATTCACTGTGTTTTGTTATTATTTTTTATGAATGTCATAAGTACTTGAGAATGAGAAGTCGCCGAGCGGAAGAAAATATGTGGAGACTCCCGTGGGACGTTGTGGCAGAGCTGAGATCCGCTGGTGGCACTGATTAGCTCAGCGCCACTCCACAGGACGCGGAGCATAATTTTCGGTAGCGACGAGCAGCGCTACATGTTCGCACTAACTTACAAAAAAAATTTTGAAAAAAGTGAAGTGATTTTCTTTTTGGTGTCGTCTAATAAGTAAAAGGAAAAATGAAAGAGCTTTTCAAATAACATTATGAAAATTATGGTATATTTAGATGGTTATAGAAAAGCGAGCTAAAGGGGGAGAGATAGAAGTGCAAAAACAAACGAAATTTGCGATTTTTATATTAATTTTATTCCTGATCGGTATATTTTTAATTCCGATATCCATTGCACAAGCAGAGGAAAAGGCAAGCTTACATATTGAAACAAAGGCCGGCTTTGATGGGAAAATAACGCAGACAGGTGGATTCCCACTTGAAGTAACTCTATCAAATAGTGGTGAAGATTTGTCTGGAGAATTAGTTATTCATGTTTTTCCTACCTATCAATCAGATGCAAATATTATCATTCCTGTTGATATACCAGCTGGAGAAACGAGATCCGTCTTAACGACTATTCCTGGACATGATAGTAGCTATTATTATGGGGCAACTCCGACAAAAATGATTACCTTCTATGAAACAAGCTTTGAAAATGGTAAAGAAGTGAAAACATCCGGAAAAGCCACAATTGCTGGCTCGCAATTAGGTTGGGACGCTCCTGTTATGGGGATTTTATCGAATGACCCTGAATCTTTAAGATATTTAAATAGTATGACCAATACTGTTAAACCACAATTAGTAACAGTTGAGCCCGACCTGATTACAGATGATTATATCGCATTAACGATGTTGGATTACTTAGTCGTTGACCAATTTACGATTGCTGAGTTATCAAGTGAACAGCAGCAAGCCATTCAGCAGTGGGTTCTGTTTGGAGGGACCTTGATCTTAGGTGGCGATCCAGCGATCGTTCAAAAAAGTGGGGAATTAAAAGATTCATTGCCTATGTCAGGAATGATTTCAACAGTTCGTGCGAATAGTGAAGCACTCGAACAATTTAATGGGGAAACTCCTTATGATGCAGATGACATTGTTTTATATATTGGGGATGTAGATGATGATTTAGTTAAAGCACGTTCGACAGAGGGATACCCGCTGATTGTGTCTGCTCCATTTGGAACGGGTGAGTTAGTGCAACTAAGTTTTTCACCCGGCATTAGTTCTTTTAGTAGCTGGCAAGGAAGTCAGGACGTTTGGCGTACAATTATTAATCAGAATCTAATTAATGGCAGCTTTCATAGAGGTTCTTCTATTTTTGAGCAACTTAACTATAATTTGGCGGAAGTTAACAACTTATATCCAAGTACGATGATTCCTATTGGTGTTTTGATCTCTGTATTTATCGCTTTTATTGTGATTGTATTTCCGTTTTTATTTTTTATCTTAAAAAAGTTTGACAAACGTGAGCACAGTTGGTGGGTAATTCCAACTTTATCAATCTTGGTAGCGGTAAGTTTGTTTGGTTTTGGTGCCAAAGATCGAATTGCCAAACCACAAATGAACCATTTGTCTGTAATCAAATTAAATGAAAATGAGCAACCTTTTGGTTATGCAAGTTTTAGTTTATTTAGTAACAATAGTGGAGATTACACAATTTCTGTAGCGGAGCCTTATTTTACTGGTATTCCTATTATGAGAGATTCTTACTCAAGTTTTGGTACGGGTGCACCAATTTCTGGAAGTAGTCTGTATCGTTCTTCTGGGAATACAGATTTTTCCTTTCAAGATGTAGAATATTGGGCGGTACGGAATGCGATCGGGCCCATTATGTCAAATGAAAAAATGTATTTGGAAAATGAACTCCTATTAACAGAGGATGGAATTATAGGTCAAGTAACGAATCAAACTGGATATGACTTGGAAGAGTTAGAATTTGTTAATGGAAATAAGACGACTTCACTCGGACCTTTGCTAGCTGGAGAAACCATAGACATTTCCATACCGTTCACAGACCATTTGTTTCGAGCGCCACAAAGTCAACAATATTGGCAATACCAACATAATAATCAAGATTTTAATGAAATAAAAGTCAATAATTTGATGATTACTGCGGCAGAAGCCCGATTATTTGAACAAGGAAAACCCGCTTTAGTAGGTCATACGACAGCAGAGATTTTTGATGCAACGATTAAAGATCGAAGCCCTGAGACAAACTCGTTACATTTGCTCGTTCAATCGATTGATATTGAAAAAGAGTTAGTTGGTGAGTTCAGTTTGAAGCTTAATGATATTATGCCAAAATTAGTACCTCAAGGAGAGTTTCATTATTTAGATGATTATCCATTACAAGAAGGAATGAATTCTTTTTATGCTTCTGCAGGTGAGTTTCATGTTGAATATGACTTACCACGAGACCTATTAGAGCAAGATGTGAATTTGGAGTTATTAACGATTCAAATAAGGACCCAGCAAGCAAGTATAGAAATTTGGAATGAAAGTAGTCAAGAATTCGAAAGCGTAGATCAAAATTTAGAAATATCCAATGTGCGAGATTATGTATCGGAAGAGGGACAGATTGAATTCAAAGTAGTTAAACCTGAATCGCCTGAAGAAGTCTCCCTACCAAATATTGAACTGAAGGGAGTGTATGCAGAATGATTCAAACGGTTCATTTAACTAAAAAATATGGTTCATTTACAGCTTTAGATGATTTAAATATGGAAATTGAAGCAGGTTCAGTGTTTGGTTTTGTTGGTCAAAATGGTGCTGGTAAGTCGACCACTTTTCAAATATTAGCCACATTGATGGCACCTACTTTTGGAACAGCATTTATTGATGGAACGGATGTTTGTGAGAACCCCAAAGAGGTACGTCGTAAAATCGGTTATATGCCAGATTTCTTTGGAGTCTATGACCAGTTTCGTGCCGATGAATATTTGGATTTTTATGGGGCGAGTTATGGCATAACGACAAAGGAGAGGAAGGTGTTAATTCCTCAGCTTTTAGAATTAGTTAATCTGAGTCATAAAAAAGATTCCTATGTCGACCTTTTATCACGAGGGATGAAGCAGCGTTTATGTCTAGCAAGATCCCTCATTCATGATCCAAAAGTACTTATTTTGGATGAACCTGCCTCTGGCCTTGATCCAAGGGCTCGTATTGAAATGCGTGGCATATTAAAAGAACTAAAATCGATGGGTAAGACGATTATCATTAGCTCTCATATCTTACCTGAGCTTGCAGAAATGTGTGATGAAATTGGCGTTATTGATCATGGAAGCTTAAAAGCACGTGGAACCGTTAAAGAAATTCAGAAACAATTACAAGCAACACGACTAATTGAGGTTCAAGTTGCAGATGCCTTAGATATAAGCACTCGCTTCTTCGAGGATCAAGCATTCGTCTCAGATTTACAAGTGAAGGAAAATAAAATTGAGTTTTTGTTTACTGGAAATGAAGATAATCAAATTGAATTATTGCGAAAGGCTGTTGCCCAACATTTATCAATCATTAGCTTTAACCATGTAGAATCTAATATTGAAGATGTCTTTATGGAGATCACAAAAGGAGTGGAAGACAATTGAAATCCTTACTTATCAACCCTGTATTAAATAAAGAATTCAAACTGCGCTTTCGCTCTGTGAAAAGTTATATTGGATTAGCCGCCTATTTATTAATATTAGGTTTGCTGACGTTTGGCATTATCTATTTACAATTAGAAAATGATCGATTTGGTGCTTTTCAATCTTACCAAAGTCAATGGATGTTTATTTTCTTAAGTATGCTGCAGCTTGCCTTAGTTATTTTTATTACACCAGGCTTGACGGCAGGAGTCATAAGTAGTGAAAGGGAAAAGCAAACATTACCTATTTTGCTGACGACCGATCAATCATCAAGCTCTATCATTTTGAGTAAGCTTATTTCATCCGTTGCCTTTTTATTAGTCATTATTTGTTCGAGTTTACCATTGTACATGATCGTCTTTTTATTTGGAGGAATATCTCCTAGAATGCTTGTCCTTACTTTTCTGATGTATATTTTTACAATGGTTGTCATTGGTGCCATTGGTGTTTTCATATCCACATTAGTTAGAAAAACGATCATATCGATGGTAACAGCCTATAGTTTGGCATTCTTTTTAACGGGTGGCATGGCTTTACTAGCATTAATCTCACTTAATTATAGTTATATGGTAACAACTCAGGCTTTTCCGTTACCGTATTTGATTTCAGCTACGAATATTCCTATTATGTTTTTTTACTTGCTTGAACCTGGTTTTATGACAGAGCTACAAAGAATTGCTCAAATGGATCTATCACCATGGATTCTATTCTTTTCTTTTTACGGGGTTATATTTGTTGCTTGTCTTTTTGTAGCGATAAAAAAGCTAAGACCAAAAATGAAAACAAAACCATTGCCACAAAATGAATATAACTCTAGAACACAATAAGAGGAAAAGGAGGAGTATGTGATGAATAATCGAACTAGAATGCTACAGTTTTTGAAGCCTTTAAAACGGCGTTTATTATGGCTACATACTTCCTCTTATGTTGGTAGGTTTTTCTTTTACGCAGTTTTGATGTCACTTGCTTTAACGGTTGTATCACGTTTTATAGTCATTCCCTTTTTATATCGGTATTTCTTTATTGCTTATGTGCTTACTTTTATCGTAGTTGTGGTCATCGCTGTTAAGAGGAAACCGACTGTCGCTCTAATGATCCATAAATTTGATGAATGGGTCGGAGAAGAACGGGTTACAACAGCTTATTCTTTCATCGAAAAAGAGCAAACCATTGCGAATTTGCAACGTGAAGATACATTCAAAAGAATGCAAAAACAGCAAAATGTCGTCATATCCAATCAGAAAATGACTTGGTCTTACTCAAAAATCGTAATGAGCATTTGTGCGGCGATACTCATCTTTTTTTCTTTTCTTATCCCTAGTGAAACGATGTTAAGTGCAAAAGTGAAGGAAGAGGAGCAAAAGATTATCGATGAGGTGAAAGATAAGATGGAAGAACTCGCTGACGAGGATTCTAATGAACTAGATGATTTAAAAAATCAACTTGATGAATTAGAAACGGCAGATGAAGTGTTAGATGAATTGCTTGTAGCAGAACAAAAACTTGAAGATTTAAAACAAGAATTATTACAAAAAGAACAAGAATTGCAAGCCTTATTAGAAAATGAGCAAAACTTTCAAGACTTAGATGAGGCCTTGCAATCCGAAGATTTGAATCAATTGAACCAAGCATTAGAGGAACTTAAGGGCTCGCCGGAATTACTACAGAAGTTACAAGATGGCTTACTGGATAATCGTGTGAATGTTGACGGTTTGTCTGAAGAAGAGTTAAACGAGTTATTAGAGCAACTGAAAGATGCATTAGAAGAGGGAATGCAACTAGGGGATGAGGTAGCAGAACTAAGAGAACTTCAAGAAGGCTTACAAGAGCTTGCTTTGTCACAGCAACGAAGTATGTCACAAGCGGGCATTGGTAGTCAGAGGAGACTTTCGTTTGAACGCTCACAGTCTGAAGGAACAGCAAGTACACAGCCTGGAAATTCCTCGGAAAATTCTAATGGGCAATCTGAAGGAACTGACAATAATGGAAATGCGGGCAATGGAGAAAGTTTGAATGGTGATAGATCAGAAGGAAATGGTTCAGGAGATGGTGGGCAATCAAATGGAGCAGGTCAAGGCGGTTCAGGTACGGGATCTGGAAATGGTTCAGGAAGTGGAGCGGGTACGGGATCTGGAACAGGTCAAGGTGGCTCAGGCTCAGGTGCTGGTATTGGTGAAGGTTCTCGAGAGTTGCTAACAGTTCCCGAACGAATTGGTGGTGAAGGGGATGTAGAGCAGGACTTGACAGAACTAGGAGAAGGGGAAGGTACAACACAAGAAACGAATCAAGCCCCCACCTTAAAAGGAGAAGTTCGCTCATACCAAGAAGTAATTGGTCAATATGAACAAATTTATCGTGAATCCGTTGAACGTAATACATTACCCTCACATCTAGAAGAAATGATCGAAAAATACTTCTCTGAGCTCAGGTGAAACTTAAGCTGGAAGTAAATAGTCAAACCAGCTTCTAGTTGAGCCAATCGGGCCATTAGGGGCAGTAAAATATAGGCATAAAAAAA
>LFJO01000005.1:1023206-1124255 GCA_001038565.1 Alkalihalobacillus pseudalcaliphilus | reverse complement strand
TCAGGTGAAACTTAAGCTGGAAGTAAATAGTCAAACCAGCTTCTAGTTGAGCCAATCGGGCCATTAGGGGCAGTAAAATAAAGGCATTAAAAAAAGCCTACTGCCCATTATGGCGGGGTCAGGTGAAACTTAAGCTGGAAGTAAATAGTCAAACCAGCTTCTAGTTGAGCCAATCGGGCCATTAGGGGCAGTAAAAAACATTAACTTTCCTCTTTGTGCTGGTTCATTTTAATAAATGATGTAAGACTGTTTTTGAACATAAGAATTTAAAGTAACCTAGCGGCCTGTTATACGGAGACTCGCGTGGGACGTAGTGGCGAAAGCTTGAGATCCAGTGGCGTAGACGATCAGCTCAGTGCCACTCGATTGTCTAAGAGTAACAACGAGCAACGGTCCGTGTTCGCAGTAACTTTCATACAAAATGCACATGGCGAAGCCCTATTCCCTTCGCCACCGACAAAATTCAAAGTAGGCTTTTGCTCTTTGGCTGATAGAATTTTGTTTAATTGCATTTTTACTTCTTTACCTGGTGTTTTTTCATTTAATACATTTATATTTTGTATGAGAAACTCGCCAACCAATAAGGCTGCACTAACCTAAGCGGAGGGAATGGGGAGGCCGACTCTTGCAGGAGGAAAGGGCAGGCTGAGATCCACTTGCGTTAGCAAGTTAGCTCAGCGCCCGCCTGCGGAAAGCGTGCCCCCTATTCCCGTAGCGATTTTCGAAGAAGAGCACATCGCCCTTAGTCCACTTTCATACAAAACAGGAGGCATTTCGATGGATATTTCAATGCAACATTATGAAGAAGCCAATAAAAAAGTCAACGATGTATATCGTGAGGTTTCATCTTTTATTGTTGGACAAGAACAAGCAAAAAAACAAGTATTTTGGTCGATGTTAGCAGGGGGACATGTATTATTAGAAGGTCTACCAGGTGTTGGTAAAACGATGCTCATTCGTACATTCGCTGATGTCCTATCCTTAACATTTTCAAGGATTCAATTCACACCAGACTTAATGCCTTCAGATATTACGGGCACGATGATGATTAATCAACATGACAAAGAACAACGCTTCCAGTTTCATGAAGGCCCTATTTTTTCACAAATCGTATTAGCTGATGAAATTAATCGTGCTACACCCAAAACCCAAAGTGCTCTTCTAGAAGCAATGGCAGAAAAGACGGTTACGGTTATGGGAGAAACAAAAAGTCTTCCCAAGCCATTTTTTGTATTAGCAACTCAAAATCCTGTTGAGCTAGAAGGAACGTATCCGTTACCAGAAGCACAAACGGACCGATTTTTATGTAAAGTGACGATGGAATATCCGACAAAAGAAGAGCTTAAAACGATTATTGAACGAACGGTTAACCAAACAGAAGTTACATTACAGGAAGTGCTTGATCAAGAAACGTTACAAAATCTACAACAGCTTGTCCAGCAGATTCTCCTATCTGATGAAGTACTAGATTATGCGATTGAGTTAATAGAAAAAACGCAACCAACCTCTGCGGCTGCTTCTGAGCAGGTAAAGCGATTTGTTCGCTATGGTGCTGGACCTCGTGGCTTACAAAGCTTAATAAGGCTCGCTAAAGCAAGAGCATTAACAGAAGGTCGATTACATGTTTCGATTGGTGACATTAAAGAAGTTTTTATCCCTGTATTGAGGCATCGTCTCTTTTTAACATTTGAAGGAGAGGCACAAGGATTTTCGTCCGATACGATTTTGGCACAAATACTGGGAGAGAACAGCGAAGTGAGTCGTTCTATATGAACAGCTTTCTCACTCCTCAACTTGAAGCAAGGCTAAAAAAAACACAATTTGTGACACGAACTAGATTAGTATCAGGACAGCAAGGAAATCGGCGTGCGACAGGATTCGGTCGCTCCTTAGATTTCTCTGATTATCGTTCGTATCATTATGGTGATGATTTAAGACAAATTGATTGGAATGTCTATGCGAGAACGAACAAGCACTATATTAAAAGATTTTTAGATGAAAAAGAAATGCAGGTTGCTATTTATATAGATTGTTCAAAATCCATGCGTTTAGATCCTTTGAAATGGCTAAAAGTACAACAAGTGACGAGTTTTCTAGCATTAATTGGTTTTGCGAACGGTGACCGAATGAGTGTCTTGCCCATTCAAGCGAAAACCAGTCCATTCTTACAAAAGAAGGGAGCTGGGTATTACCCTGTATTAAATCATTACTTACATACTTTAATGGATTTTAATCATGAAGCTTTTTTTAAGAACCTTATAAAAGTCAAACAACATCGTGCTTCTTTGCATGTTTTCCTTACAGACACATTTGAGGAAACGGATGATATCATTGAATCGATTCAACAGTTTCAATCAAAGGACCGACTTATCATTTTACAAGTGATGACAAAGGATGAAATAGAGCCAACGATTCGTGGTGATAAGAAAGTCATTGATAGTGAAACAGATTCCCATGTGAACGTAACGATTCAAAAAAAGACAATAAATAGTTATGTAGACCGATTAAATGAGCATATAGAGAGGTTACGTTATTTTTGTCAAAAGCGAGGAATTTCAATTGTTCAAATGGATGTCGATGCACCATTGGAGAGCCTTTTTGTTCAATTAAAGCAGGAACAAATTATTATGTAAACATCGCTAGCATTTAGAGATAGATAAAGTAAAGGGGGTGAGGGAGATGGGAGTTATCGCACCATGGTTTTTGACAACTAGTATTTTCCTTGTTGGTTTAATAGCTATATATATGTTTAAAAAGCAATATGAAGATCACATCGTTTCTTCTGATTTGTTTTGGCGAGAAGCATTAAATGAATGGCAAGCAACAAAATGGTGGCATCGATTGCAGCGACACCTGTTATTTTATTTGCAATTTCTTATAATCCTCTTACTTGTAATTGGACTTTCGAGACCGTATTTCGAAAATACAGAGCACATTGAAGGAGAACATATCTTTATCTTGCTGGATGGTTCTGCCTCCATGTTAGCTTATACCGAGCAAGGAAATACTAGGTTCGATGAAGCAAAAGATGAAGTGATGAATCTTTTGGAACAGGTTCATAAAGACCAATTTGTGAGCGTCTTATTAGTCGGGAATACCGCAGAGCCTATTGTCTTACAAGGTGAAAATAGCCGAATGATGAGGCAGAGTGTAGAAGAACTAACACCGAACTATGAAACGGCTAACTTTGATTATGCTTTTTCATTTGTTGAGGCAGTGGCCAAAGAACAAGATATATCTGTACATATTTACTCTGATCGATTTACGATCGAGGCTGAAGATGAGCGAACATATCCTTATTATGTGTCTAATTTTGGTGAGGAAGAGGTCGACAATATTGGTTTAGTGAACTTCGTTTTAATGGATTCAGAAGAAAAGGCTTATATAGAAGTATATAACGAAAACAACAAGTCTTTTGAGGTGCCCATTCAATTAAGAGTTGATGGAGAATTATTAGATGAACAAATGTATACCGTTGAACCGGGAGCTAGTTATCTCGAGTTAGAGAGCGTGCCTAGTGGAGAGAAGTATGAATTATCATTACTTCGTGAAGATCAATTTTCGTTAGACAATACATTTATTAGTTTTCGTTATCCTTCAGCTGAACCGACTATTTATGCGATTGGTGACTTGAGTCCTTTTGTTTTACAAACTTTAAATATTCTCCATGCTGATGTAGTATCAGCCGATAAATGGACAGATATACTTGATCCTGACCCAAATGCCGTGATTGTCACAGATTCCGATATCTTACTTGAAGAGATTAATAGGCCTATTATATTCATTGCTACCCATCAAGCCGGCCCACTTCAATATTCTAAAAAAGAAGTTTTATCACTAAAACCAGAACAATCATTTGAATCAACTTTATTTAATTTTCAAAATATCAGTGAAGTCTATATATCAGAGGCTAGACAGATAGAAAACGAGTTGGATACAGAAGTGTTAGTTAAAAGTGATGAAATTCCACTTATTGAAAAAGGACAGTTGGGACAAGTACCGTTTATTTCCATAAATTTTGACATTCATGACTCAGACTGGCCGCTTCACTATGGTTTCCCGATCTTCTTTTACCAAGCGATAGAAGAACTCGCAAATAATGAAGCGATGCTAGGTTATTTTGAACCTTCTGAGCACAGGGAAATTCGTTATCCAGACGTTGGCCAATATGACCTCATTCATGAATCTGGTAAGGTTGTAACGACGCTTTCGTCTGATCAGCGAGAATTCCAGGCCCCAAAAGAACCGGGTTATTATGAGCTCGTCCATGAACAAGACGATACCATTCGTTTACCTTTGTATGTGACATTACCAACAGATGAAAGAACCGTTCAGGCATTTCCTTCATTTGAGGGCGGTGAAACGTTGTCTGAACAAGCAAAAGAGCAATCGTTTCAAAATGACTTATTATTTTGGTTTGTGCTCCTAGCTTTCATCATACTGTTTGTTGAATGGGAGGTGTATCGTCGTGAATATCGAATTTAATCATCCATGGATGTTCCTATTTCTGGTTCTCGCTTTCTTATCTGTATTTTTCTTTGTAAGAACGATGAAAAATAAACAAAATAAAAAAGAGTTACGCTGGATTGTCAGTATTCGCTCGATCGTCTTGGCTTTACTCATCTTCGCGCTAGCTGATCCTACCCTTGTTCTTACTTCAAAGGCTGTCCAAACTGTTTTTGTTGTCGATCGTTCAGATTCGTTAAAAGGAAAAGAAAATGAAACCGAGCAATTTATTTATGATGCGGTCCAAACTAAAAAGGATGAAGATGCGTTTGCAGTCGTTTCATTTGGAGAAGAAGCTCATGTCGAAAGACTTTTAGGTGAACAGAATACATTTACTCTGAATGAACGTCAAGCGGGTAGCCATACACATATGGAGTCTGGTTTACAGCTGGCACTCAGTTTATTACCAGAAGGAAATGGTCGAATTGTTTTAATGAGTGATGGCTTGGAGACGAAAGGTGATGCCCAGCTTATATCAAGACTGGCCGAGCAGCAAGGTGTAACGATTGATACGGTTTTAGTCGAAAAGGATATGCAACAAGATATTGCGATGAGCGAACTACAAGTTAGTGAGCACGTATATTTGGGAGAACAAGCTACTATTTCTTTTCAATTAGAAAGCACACAAACTACCGAAGCACTTATACGGATTCGTGTGAATCGAGAGGTTGTGATTGAAGAGAATATACAAGTGATTGAAGGGTTGCGTACTTATCAATATCAATACGAGGCAACTGAGCCGGGTCTACAAGTCGTCGATGTAGAAATAAATGCTGAGCTTGATCAAATCCCTGAAAATAACCAGCTCACAGCGACATTTCAAGTAATCGGAGAACCAAAAATATTACTGGTAGAAGGAAAAGAGAACGCTGGACAACAATTAGCCACGGCCCTTTCAGCTACTAATTTTGGATTTGAACGTATTAGCCCTGATCAAATACCTAATAACTTAAATTATCTATTAAATTATCAAGCAATCGTTTTTGCCAATGTTTCGGGTGTTGCCGTATCTGAAGCAAAGATGGATTTGATTGAAACAGCAGTTCGACAATTTGGTGTAGGCTTTATGATGACTGGAGGGGAAGAAAGTTTCGGGTTAGGTGGTTATTTTAAAACACCTATCGAAGAAATTCTACCAGTTGAAATGGAGCTAAAAGGGGAAGAAGAATTACCTTCACTCGGAATTATGTTTGTGATTGATAAATCTGGGTCGATGATTGGTTATCGGATGGAACTAGCGAAGGAAGCAGCTGCCCGTTCTGTAGAACTACTACGAACAGATGATACTGTTGGAGTTGTTGCCTTTGATAGTGAGCCATGGCAAGTGGTCGAGACAGGTCCCGTAAATAATATTGATGATGTTGTTGAACAAATTACTTCCATTCAAGCTGATGGTGGAACAGAAATATACCGTGCTTTAGATTTTTCATATCCTCAGTTGGTGAATGAGTCATTACAAAGGAAACATATGATTTTATTAACAGACGGTGATTCTTATGGAGGTGGAGACTACCAAAGTTTGATCGAAAGTGGTTTAGAAAATGGGGTTACTTTATCAACAATTGCAGTTGGTTCTGATGCGAACCATGGCTTACTAGAAGAGTTAGCTAAATATGGAAATGGACGTTATTATTCTGTTTTTGATGAAAGTACAATACCTAGTATCCTTTCCCGTGAGACAATTATGATGACAAGGACTTATATTGAAGATGAGCCATTCTATCCTCAACTTGTTCGCGATTCTGAATGGACCCCTTTGTGGGAAAATGGAATAGCAGAAATGAATGCCTATATTGCAACAACACCAAAACAAAGGGCAGAGGTTATTTTAGAAAGTGAAAAAGAAGATCCAATTCTTGCCCGATGGCAGTATGGGTTAGGTCGGACGATAGCTTGGACATCTGATATTGAAGGAAAGTGGTCTGGTAGTTGGTCTGCTTGGTCTGAGTGGTCAACCTTTTTAAATCAACTAGTTACATGGGTCCTACCATCAACCAATGATGAGAGCTTTTTTATTCATACGAACCATCATGGCTCGCAAACAACCGTAACGATTCAGTCTGAAGATGACGCCTCCTATTTATTAGGGGCTGAATTAGTTAACGATGTCGGGGAAGATGTTCGGCACCAATTTAGAAGGATAAGTCCAAATCAATATGAATTAACGTTTGAAGGTTATGTCGGTGTCCATTATTTACAACTTATCGATCAACGGGATGAGACTCCCCTTTATCAAACGAGTATTTCGGTTCCTTATTCAGATGAATACAAACCACAAGAAGCCAATCAAGAGTGGCTGCAACAATTAAGTTCTTCTACCAATGGAGAGCATATCGAATCTGCTAATGAGGTATTTAGAGAACTCGTTTATCCAAAGGTAGAAAGACAGACGATTAATCATTGGCTTGTTTTACTTGCTTTATTATTATTTTTTATAGAAATTGTAATCCGTCGATTTGGTCTACTGAGTTGGAATAAAAAAATGACACTATCAAAAAATCTTAAAGAGAGCACCAATGAAAATCTGACGGCACTTCAAAATAAAATCAAACAAAAGCGTGAACATTCAACAAAGAAAACCGGCACATCCATAAACGATAAAGAACAGAAAACGACGACAAATAAGCAACAAGAAGATGTAGAGAAAACTAAACAACCTAAAAATAAAACGAAACAAGCAGAAGAAAAGCCAATAGAAGATAGAATGAAGAGATTACTCGATGCAAAAAATAAAAAAAGATAACGAAACGGCCAGCAGCGCCATGAGTGCCTAACATTTATACAAAACTTAAATGGTGCTGCTAACAACTCATCACAAACAAATATAAAAGTGTGGTTTGAACCTTTTAATTGATTGCCATTCATTCAATTCATTTTAGTTATTGTTCAAGAGCGATACTTATACTTAAGAGTAGCACATACACAGAGGAGCATGATTTTGGTAGTGGTAAGTAACGCTTCGCACATCAGCTTTAGATAACTTTGATACAAAACGCACATGGCGAAGCCCGGTTCACTTCGCCACCAACAAAGATGAAAGTAGTGGCGACTATTTAAACAGTGGGCCCGTTTACAACTCCATCACCATGAGGAGTCCGTACGACCAAAAAGGGATCATTGTCCTGTTAAGGTCGTATCGCAAGATGGATGACTAGCTAACTTCAAGGCATAACCTATCGCCCCTAAGTCCACCTTCATACAAAAGTCGTGTAGCCTTTTATAAGGATATACGACTTTTTTTGCGTTAACTTTGTCAGATTGTACCGATAAATTTTTTCGTGAAATCCTTATAATTAGAATGAAAATTAAGAAAAATTCATAGCAATATGTAAGGGCTTACATTATAATAAAAGATATTACTAAGATAAAAAAGGATGTGTAAACGATGGAAACGAACTACAATGATTTCTCGGTACACATGTCAAAAGAACAGCTAAACCAAATGGTATATGAAGTAATGAGTGATAACTATCGTATTTTTTGGGGTTTTAATGAAGGTAAAATGATTTTAAATATTTATAATAAAGNTAATAAAGAAGTTAATAATAAATTAACTTTTATTAAACGAACAGGTTCGATGGAATTAATTGATGTAGATGTCAAAAGCACAACAGTAGAAAAAGCCTTAAAAAAGACTACAAAAGACGTAGCCAAACATGCATTAAAGAAAAAAATAAAACGCGAGCGGCAAGTAGTCGAAGCAGAAATAGATTTGGAGCTTGAACGGTTGCAATGGTATCTCAATCAATCGGATTCCGTTTATGTGTTTAATATCAAAGCAACATTAAAAGAACTAGTAGAGGAATTAGAAGACAGTATTACTTAAATGAAAACGAACAAGTAATTCTTAATTGTATAGACGTGTAACTGTCTCTAAAGTTAATTAAATTTGATTTGATACTTTTAACCAAAACCTGTGACATTGAAACTGGATGCCATAGGTTTTTCTTATTTGTCGGCATTATACAGCCCGTGAAATTAAAATTGGACGTGAAAATCATAAACCGCAATGACCAACTCGTACCATTACACATAAGGTATACTACAAGCGAAGCAAAAGGCAGGAGAGCATACTCTTCAGACACCATTATTCTAATCAATATAAAAATAATACATGTTCATCCTAGCATCTTTCATCAATTTATTTTAGAATAAGTAACGAGAGACTCATTTCAAGGTATTTGAGAAGGAGAAGATGGAATTGACGGTATTAAGTGACCTCAGTCAACAAGAACTAGAAGAACAATTACAACAACTTGAAAAGAAATATGATCAATTTAAAGAAAAGGGACTAGCACTCGATATGTCTAGAGGAAAACCTTGTCCTGAACAACTAGATTTAACTAAAAAGATGTTAGATCTTGTTACATCTGATGACGTTTACAAAACGAACTCAGGTGTTGATATTCGAAATTATGGCGTATTAGACGGGTTAGCAGAAGCGAAAGAATTATTTGCTCCGATTTTAGGGGTAAAACCTGCAGAAGTAATTGTCGGAGGAAATTCTAGTCTGACGATGATGCACGACACGATTGCCAGAGCGATGCTTTTTGGTGTTGTGAATAGTCCTAAGCCATGGAGTCAATATGAAAAAATTAAGTTCATTTGTCCAAGTCCTGGTTATGATCGCCATTTTGCTATCTGTGAATTATTTGGTATTGAAATGATTACAGTGGATATTTTTGAAGACGGTCCAGATATGGATACGATTGAAAATTTAGTGAAAGAAGACCCAACAATTAAAGGTATTTGGTGCGTACCTAAATATAGTAATCCAATTGGCAACACTTACTCAGCCGAAGTAGTAAGGCGTTTAGCTGAGATGGAAACAAGTGCAAAGGATTTTCGTATTTTTTGGGATAATGCGTATGCGATTCATCATTTAACGGAGCAACATGATGAGCTAGTCAATATTTATGATGCATGCGAAAATGCCGGTAACGAAAACCGTGTTTTTATATTTGCTTCAACCTCTAAAGTGACGTTTCCTGGTGCAGGAGTTGCAGCAATGGCAGCAAGCCCAGAAAATGCAACCCGAACTAAAAATCAATTAGGCATTCAAACCATTGGATCGGATAAAATCAACCAGCTTCGTCATGTAAGATTTTTTGAGGAAGAAGGTTCGTTACAAGAGCACATGAAAAAGCATGCGGAAATTATTCGTCCAAAATTTGATAAAACGATTGAGTTATTTGAAAAGTTTTTGGGTGGAAAAGAGATTGCCAAATGGCTTCAACCTTCAGGTGGTTACTTTATTAGTTTAGATACTTTGGATGGATGTGCAAAAGAGGTAGTTTTATTAGCAAAAGAAGCTGGTGTTACACTAACGGGTGCAGGAGCAACCTATCCTTACGGTCAAGACCCATACGATCGTAATATTCGAATCGCTCCAACATTCCCAAGCCTAGACGAATTAGAATTGGCTATTGAGATTTTCTGCGTATGTGTAGAAATTGTTTCAATTAGAAAGTCACTAGCAGCATAATAGAACGATAATATGAAGGTAAGGGGCTTAGTAGCAGAGAATCTACTAAGCCTTTTTAGTCTGTGCGATTATATTAAATAATAAGAAGAAATGATTCAATTATAATTTCGCGTACCGTAATGATTAATCAAAAAAATATATCGTAAACCAAGAGATTGGTTTTATTTGTGGCCGTGAATGGTTAAAGGGTGCAGAAAATGAAATGATCGATTTACGTGAGACAACGTTTATCCGTTATATACAAGAAGTAGGCGACTACAAGCAGCAACATGTTTTTATTGGTCAGTTTTCAGTTGAAGACGGTTATCAGCTTATGAAAAAGGCGATAGAAACGCTCGAAGAAAATCTACCAACCGCTTTTTTTGCAAGCAGTGATGTCATGGCCATTGGCTGCCTACGAGCATTACACGAAGCGAATATTGACGTACCAGAGCGCGTAAGTATTATTGGTCTCAATGATATGTCGGTTTCTAAGTATGTATTTCCAGCGTTGAGCTCTATTAAAGTATATACCGAGATTATCGGTGAAACGGCTGTGGATACATAATGGAGAGGTTTGATGGACGTAAAGTATCAAAGATGATATTTGTTGGTACAGAACTCATTCTTCGCCAAAGTGTTAAAACCATGGAATAAAAAATAAAATTTCACGTACCATAATATTATTAAAAATTTATTAAAAAAATCCAATAAGACAAGATAAAAACGGAAGCACGACAAAGAAATGCCGGTTAGTCGTACAACGAAAATCTATTGCTGATCCATAATAGTTTTCATCTTGAGGGTTAGCTTGTATGCTTCAATTAAACAGGAGAGTATTAACTATGCCTTAAGTCAACAGTTCAAGAAGGATATCAACTATGCAGACTTCCAAACCACGGAAATACATGGCGGAACGGTAGGAAACGTATATCTAGTAACAGGGAGTGATGGAACCGCGGATGGTGAAAAGATGCCATACCGTATCGTGCTAAAAATCCAGAAAAAATGGTAGCGATACGGAGATCCAACTTCATGGAGAAGGGAATATGATCTATATACGTCCGACATGGGTACGACATTCTCTGATACCTTTCGCTGGCGTGTTATCACGCCGAGATTAATAACGATAAGAATGAATGCCAGCTGTGGCTGGATATATCGATGGCGTAACTGTTTTAGATTTGACCTGTGACATGTATGAACAGGCTGCACTAGAGTTAGAACGCTATCAAGGCAAACTGTATTTGGAGCAACCCGCTGTACTCAGGAGCCTAAACCTGAGCCATGCAGAATTCATGAAGAATACGTATTTGCGTTACCAATCATGGCCGGTCGTCTACAATTATATACGTTTAGAAGATTGTGTAATGCCACAACACTTACGAAAAATGCTCATCGACATTGATGAGCACGCAGACGAGATACTCCTACTAATGTCATCTACATTGTGTTCACTAATACATATAGGGGTAGCGTCAGGATAATGCGGATTAACAACGATAAGGAAATCCAGATATTAAAAAAGCCTAATTTCTCGGTAGTATAAGTGAGAAATTAGGCTTTAGTTACTCCCGTTAACACACCCGTTTGCTAAATTTTAAAGTTCTATAAGTCTTGGTAACATTCATCTTTCCCTTTTTCCAAAAAATAATCTTATCTGGTTTGAACATCCCGACGATAAAGAGGGATTGGATTAAAAAATTTAGAGAAACAAATAAGAATGTTATATTTATCTCTCCATTTAATGTAATACCAAACATCGTCAAGCCTGAAAACATTAATAAAAAGGTGTACAGAGCTACTTGTTTCCTAGATTCTTTAAGGTTTTACAAAAATGATTATTTCTGGATTAAATATACCGATAATGGGGTTCCGTCAGGAAAATGCGGATTTACAACGTTAAACTATTTTTTGGGAAACAAAAACCTTGCTTCCCCAACGCTAAGCAGAAGAAGCAAGGTGAGTTAATAATTTCACTTGCCAGAATCACGAGGTGGATTCACCATGTTCATGTAATTTATATCTTCCAGGGTAAACAATATTCACCTCAACCTTTACATGGCGCAGGGAATCTTGGTTTAAAACGAGTTGCTGTTTTCCTGTGGCAATGCTCTTCCATTGATGTGGATGTTTGCGATACAAAGATTCGCCCAAATTGTAAATATCTATACCCTCTTTAAAAGCAGTTTGATACGTTTTGCGGATTTGCTCCTCTATTTTTTCCTGAGCCATTTGTGTGAGTTCCTTTTCGGTAAGGTCCGTATGCAATTCATTGATCCCCGCCTTCACTTTTACTGAAATATCGAAATACGCATTGTTCAATTTCACAATAGGAGTCACTTCATATTTGGGTTTTTCTGCGATAAGAACAGCCGCAAGCTTCTCTTCGGTAAACAAATCAAGAGGTACTCGGATCGTGTGAGTACTTAGCCAGGGCATTCCCGACAAATCCTTAAGATCCATTCGTCCATAATAATTGTTTAGATCATATACTTGTACGCCTGAATATCTAAGCAGCTCTTTTGGTTTATTACTTTCCTGCCATTGACCTTTGCGAAGCGATAATTCCGGTATATAACTGGTTCTAGCCTTTTCGTTTGAGTCCAGTACAAATTGTTGCAGGCGGACCGGAGCAAGGATAGAGAACTGTCTGAAACTTTGCTCGGGATTGTGAAGAATGGATGCCTTTGGCGATAATCTAAAAAATGGAGTTGCCAGCAAGATTTCTTCAAGAGGCTCTCTTGTACTAAACAGCCAGGCCAAGTATCTTATTTCACGATAACGGTTGATCAATTCCAGCACTTCTCCGACTTTGTTTTCCTTCATCAATCTCTCGCTGAACAAGATGGCAGAGATTTGTCCCCAGTTTAAGCGCTGTTGTGATGTACTGTACAAATCATTTGCCGCCTCTGTAAACGAGGAACCTTCGCCTTTGGCCACCCAAACCGGGGGCTGCTCCGCTTTTTGCTGTCCCTCCAGCTTGGCCACTGTCGAGAAATCAAGCAATTGCACATATAAGGTGTATTGGCCATCGACATAGTCTATTCCAACAGCCGTAGCATAGTTCATGTTTTGCACTTCATATCTGCTCCAGCAACCGGTTAGGGTAAGGAGAAGGAAAAGTGCAACCATACTTTTATATCTCCTCATTTTTGCTTATCCCCTTGTCATGTAGAATCTCGTGTCTTCAACATGTCCGGTCGAGTGTTTCGCCATGGCCAAGGTAATCGGAACAAAGCGTTGGCCAAGTCTTTAAAAGGAGGTGATATTGGGGCCAAGTAAGGCAAGCTGCATGAACGCAAAGAGGCTAAATGGCTGAGCACAATAAATATTCCAAGAAAGAAGCCATAAATGCCAAGCATGGCAGACAGAATGAAAAGAAAAAAGCGTAAGATACTAATTGTTCCAGCCAATGATAAGCTCGATAAAGTTGAACCAAAGATTTGTGTAATTGCTCCGATGACAACGATACCTGGGGATAAGAATCCAGCACGAATGGCTGCATCCCCCAGGATAAGTCCTCCTACAACTGTTACCGTGGACCCGACCGCAGAAGGCAATCGGATACCAGCTTCCCGCAATATTTCTAAGAAGAGAAGTGCAATAAACATTTCAACTGCCACATCAAAAGGGATTCCCAACCGGTTAATCCCCAAAGTGGCAAGCAGATAATAGGGCAGCTGATCTTGATGATAGGAAAGAATGGCAACAAAAAATGCAGGAAGCAGTAGCGATACGGACAAACCAAGTAAACGAAGCGTTTGACCAAATGTAGTTGACAAAGCAGTAAAGTGGATATCTTCGGGTGCTTTCACAAGCAAAAATAAATTGGCAGGCGCAATCAACGCAGCCGGTGTACCATCCACAATCAACGCTACACGGCCATTTAGCATACAGTTAACGGTAAAGTCTGGTCTTCCTGTATACCCCATCAAAGGAAATAATGCTTTTGTCGGTTCCATTAATTCTTCTAGCTGAGTGGCGCTAAACGCTCCGTCAATGTGAAGATCATCTAATTTATGCTTTATATCTTGAACAATCTTAGGATCAACAATGTCACGCATGTATAGAATCGCAACGGTTGTTTTCGTGCGAACGCCTACTTTTTTCGTTTCATAAACCATGCTGGTTGATTTGATTCGTTTCCGAATTAACGCCACATTGACTCCCAGTTCCTCCACAAATCCATCCTTTGGCCCCCGTACCGAGACCTCAATACTGGATTCTTCCGGATTTCGCGCGGGTTTTTTTGAGATATCGAGGGAGAACAAGGAACGTAGGGTCGGAGTATACAAAAGCAGTTTGCCTTCAAAAATATCCGTTCGAAAGCATAATAATCATGTATGACTGAATAGGAGTAATCTTAGGCAAAAACTCACCTCAAATCCAACAATTGGAAATAGAAACATCATGAGCTATAATTCCCTCAACAACTTCGTTCTATTCATCTGATATTAAGCTAGTCCTGGCTTATATCGGCCGGACTAACTTAGAGCAAGAAAAAAATGCTAAGCCCGTCACATCAAAGACTTAGCGTATATTTTGTTCATCCAGCCTAGTTATCCATTTTGATAAAACTTTAACGTGCTCGCAGTCAAGCAACCGTTTTCCCAACGAAACTACACATTTTCAATAATAATCCTTTGTGCTGTTCTCAGGTTGCGTTTTACAGATCTCAACACATTTTCTTCTTCTGCGTAAGCACCTACTTGCACACCGTCAACAATTACACGTTTAATAGCCATATTGCTTTTCAGATTAGTCGATTTTCTCTTCAAATTAAACGCGCGTGCTAACCCATTAACATGCCCTTGGGCAACCGCTTGCCGCCAATTCGGGTCTCTTAATTTTTGGGCATCGCTTGCATGATCAATAAATCCGTTCTCCGTTAATAAAGCGGGCATTCTGGTTTCTCGCAGTACATGGAAATCGGCCTTTTTTTTACCACGGTTATGCAAGTTATTTACTTTGACAATTTCTTCATGCATAATGTCCCGAATTAACGCTGTTCTCGATGAATCAGACAAACTGTTATGAATATAATCTTCATACCCATGAGCTGAACCGTTAAATGCATTAACGTGGATGGATAGAAAATAATCTGCACCCCAAGCATTCGTATCATCTGTACGTTCTTTCAAGCTGCGCGTAATATCTGCTGTTCTACTCATTTTAATTTGCAGGCCTTCATAATGGTTTTCCAAGAGATTTCGGATGCTATGGGAAATATTTAAGGTAATTTATTTTTCCTGCATCCCATTGCCAATAGCTCCTGGGTCCACTCCCCCGTGACCAGGATCTAAATATAATTTAAACATTTTACACCACCTCGTACAAATACAATATGATCGAAGAGTAACGGAGGTATAGGAATTCGTCTGAGGTACATATAAAAATAGGTGATGATAGGCATTACATTTCATTGAATCAGATGATTTATTTTAAAGCTAAGAAATTTTCCAAATGCGAGACCATATGTATGAGCAGCAGGAATTAATGTTCCATATTTTTCGTGGGTCAGGCAAACTCTTGTTCATCTAGACAGTAGGCTGATTGATTATTGATGCTTCTTTCTTAACAAAACACCTAAGTGATTCTCTGTGCATATACTGTATCATTACTACAGGATTATGATTAAATACAACTCAATCCATACATAAAATAATCGAGGAGAGGTTAATTTTGAAAATTCCAAAGACAGCCAAAGTTAGTATCCCCTTTCCATCCGTATGGGGGATTGATGCTTCTATTGCGGGGAGATCCATTATTAGAGGTATACTTACCATTGATTCCATTGTAGACAACAAAGTAGTAGGTACAGTTAATTTTCGTGGTATACCTATTCCGATTAATGGGTATTGGGACGAAAGCGCTAAACAAATAAGTTTCGATTCACCATATGCCTCCTTTTTTGGCAACTTGACAATATTTGATGAGACCGCTATAAGCATTCGGCATTTCGTTTTAAGTGGACGGTTTATAATGAAACCTCCCTCTTTGCTGGCTGGTGAATATGGAAATTGGATTGCTACAACCTTTACACCCCGTTTGGGACCTCCCATATATACTAATGTTTTACCACCTGCTGGTGCCTTTTCAGTCTCAAGTATGCTCTTGGGACAGCAATTGTTTTAATTAGACCATGACTTTATAAAAACAACCTTCGTTTGTGATTGACTAAGGTTGTTTTTTATAAAGTGTTCTCGGAAAATACAGCCTTGCTTTAAATCTGAGTTTAGCGTATATCTCCGTTAAAATGTACTCGGAACCCTTTGATGATCGTGCCTAGTTAGATAAACAAATATTGATACTTCCTTATAGAAATAGCCTGCTTGGTTAGGTACGTTGTTTCACAATCCCCGGAAATTTTTAATATAAGTAATGAATGCTTATTTTTTTCCTTCCGATAGCTTTCTATATAAAGAAGCTCTAGATACATTTGTAATTTCACAAATTTGATTTACAGTCATATTTCCTTCTTTAAATAGCTTTACTGCATAATTCATTCCTGCGTGATTTTTATGATATTTCTTTAACCGTCCTTTAAACTTCCCTTCTTTCTTTGCGAGCTCAATTCCTTCACGCTGACGCATACGAATAAGGTCTCGCTCTAATTGGTTAACACCAGCCATTACCGTAATTAAGAATTGGCTATATGGATTATCTTCTGATAAATCTAGCCATGTATCCTTAAGTGATTTTAAGCTTGCCTTTTTATTTCGTATTAAATCAATCAATTCAAATAAATCTTGCGTACTTCGAGTGATCCGAGTTAAATCTGTAACATAAATAATGGCACCTTCCTGTAAATCCTCTAACATTTTTTGAAGTTGTTCACGATCTTTTGTGGCTCCTGAAGTTTTTTCTTCATAAATAATATCCATTCCAATTTCGTTCAATTGCCGAAATTGTCTTGAAGGATTTTGGCTAGTCAAACTGACGCGTACATAACCGATTTTCTGCAAAATTTCACCTCGTTTTTGAGACAAGTCTTATGAGACACTCTTAACTATGATTTTATCAGTCTACTATACTTGTATCAATAGAGTACACTCTATTGATATATAATTGAGCTAATAAATTGAAAAATACAGAAATGGGCTGATACTGAATGAAAATTGCTAGAGGTAGAGAATTGCTTACACCGGAACAGAGACAGGCTTTTATGCAAATTCCTGAAGATGAATGGATATTGGGGACCTACTTCACCTTTTCCAAACGTGATTTAGAAATCATTAATAAGAGAAGGAGGGAAGAAAACCGTTTAGGGTTTTCCGTTCAATTAGCTATTCTTCGGTATCCCGGTTGGCCATACACTCATATTAAAAGCATCCCAGATTCGGTTATACAATATATATCGAAACAAATCAGTGCTAGTCCATCCTCGCTTAGCTATTATCCTCAAAGGGAAAATACACTTTGGGATCATTTGAAAGAAATTCGAAGTGAATACGACTTTGTAACTTTTACCTTGAGTGAATATCGAATGACATTTAAGCACCTTCATCAATTAGCTTTGGGAAATGGTGATGCCATTCATCTACTGCATGAATGCATAGATTTTCTAAGAAAAAACAAAATCATACTGCCTGCTATCACTACACTTGAAAGAATAGTGTGGGAGGCGAGAGAAATGGCTGAAAAGAAGCTGTTTAATACAGTTAGTCAATCTCTAACAAGTGAGCAAAAAGAAAAGCTTGAAGAAATCATTACTTCGCAACATTCATCCGATTCCAATAAAACGATATTGGGTTGGTTAAAGGAACCACCGGGTCATCCTTCATCCGAAACATTTCTAAAAGTAATAGAACGACTCGAATACATACGAGGTATGGAATTAGAAACGGTACAAATTAATCATTTGCATCGCAATCGCTTGTTACAGCTATCTCGCTTAGGTTCAAGATATGAGCCTTATGCGTTCCGTGACTTTCAAGAAAATAAACGATACTCGATTTTAACCGTCTATTTATTACACCTTACTCAGGATTTAACGGATAAAGCCTTTGAAATTCATGACAGACAAATACTCAGTCTGTTATCAAAAGGCCGTAAGGCTCAAGAAGAAATTCAGAAACAAAACGGGAAAAAGCTGAATGAGAAGGTTATACACTATACGAACATCGGACAAGCTTTAATCAAAGCAAAACGGGAAAAACTAGACGTTTTTGAGGTTTTAGAATCGGTTATTGAATGGAATTCTTTTGTTTCTTCAGTGGAAGAAGCTCAAGAGCTTGCACGTCCTGCCGACTATGACTATTTAGACTTACTGCAAAAACGATTTTATTCTCTTAGAAAATATACGCCAACCCTATTAAGGGTATTGGAATTTCATTCCACAAAGGCGAATGAGCCACTTTTACAAGCTGTAGAGATTATACGAGGAATGAACGAATCTGGGAAGCGAAAAGTACCTGATAACTCACCTTTGGATTTTATTTCAAAACGGTGGAAAAAGCATTTATACGAGGATGATGGTACAACAATCAATCGGCATTACTATGAAATGGCTGTTTTAACAGAACTTCGGGAGCATATTCGGGCTGGTGATGTTTCTATTGTGGGCAGTAGACAATATAGAGATTTTGAGGAATATTTGTTTTCCGAAGATACATGGAATCAAACGAAGGAGAATACAAGATTATCGGTTAGTTTATCATTCAAGGATTATATTACAGAGAGAACTAGCAGCCTTAATGGGAGGTTACATTGGTTAGCTGGTAATTCCAACAAGTTAGATGGAGTTTCTCTTGAAAAAGGAAAGCTGTCGATTTCACGATTAGAAAAAGATGTTCCACAAGAAGCAAAGAAATTTAGTGCAAGCCTGTATCAGATGCTACCAAGAATAAAATTAACCGATTTACTTATGGATGTTGCCCATATAACAGGATTTCATGAGCAATTTACACATGCTTCTAACAAACGAAAACCAGATAAAGAAGAAACAATCATTATTATGGCTGCTCTTTTAGGAATGGGAATGAATATTGGCTTGAGCAAAATGGCTGAAGCAACACCCGGGCTTACATATAAGCAACTAGCCAATGTGTCTCAATGGCGCATGTATGAAGACGCAATGAATAAAGCCCAAGCTGTATTAGTAAATTTTCATCACAAGCTACAATTGTCTTCTTTTTGGGGAGACGGCACAACATCCTCGTCAGATGGTATGAGAATGCAGCTAGGAGTTTCATCACTACATGCAGATGCAAATCCACATTATGGAACGGGGAAAGGAGCCACCATCTACCGTTTTACTAGTGATCAATTTTCTTCTTACTACACAAAGATCATTCATACTAATTCAAGGGATGCGATTCATGTTTTGGATGGTTTGTTGCACCATGAGACGGATTTAAACATAGAAGAGCATTATACAGATACAGCCGGTTACACAGACCAAATTTTCGGATTGACTCATTTATTAGGATTTAAATTTGCTCCAAGAATAAGAGATTTATCAGATTCAAAATTATTTACAATAGATAAAGCAAGCGAATATCCAAAATTAGAAGCCATTTTACGTGGACAAATAAATACAAAGGTCATTAAAGAAAATTATGAAGATGTTTTGCGATTAGCTCATTCTATAAGGGAAGGAACAGTTTCAGCATCCCTTATTATGGGGAAACTAGGTTCCTATTCAAGACAAAACAGCTTAGCTACCGCCTTACGTGAGATGGGCCGAATAGAAAAAACGATCTTTATTTTGAATTATATATCGGATGAATCATTAAGAAGAAAAATACAACGAGGATTGAATAAAGGAGAAGCCATGAATGGATTGGCAAGGGCTATCTTCTTTGGAAAACAAGGTGAGCTTAGGGAACGAACCATACAGCATCAATTGCAAAGGGCCAGTGCCTTAAATATAATCATTAATGCCATCAGTATCTGGAATACTTTACATCTGACAAAGGCAGTTGAATATCAAAAACGGTCAGGTAGTTTTAATGAAGAATTATTGCACCATATGTCACCTCTAGGTTGGGAACATATTAATTTACTTGGAGAATACCATTTTAATTCGGAGAAAATGGTCTCGTTAGATTCTTTAAGACCCTTGAAACTTTCTTAACGTTGTTAAAACTGGGGGAATAGTCGGGAAAATGGGCTTAGCGTTGTAAATCCGCATTTTCCTGACGGTACCCCATATATAGGATTTCCCCCATAATTCTGGGATTGGATAAACAATATTGCCACTCCATTTTCCTATCACACTATAACCAACTAACACAAACGAACTCTTTTTATTTTTTGAAATTACATACTTATTTACCTACTAAAACAAATACATTTTCGTCAGGTGCTTGCATGACAGCTACATATCCACCTAAAGAGTTCGGGAAAGGAGTACGAATCCACTGGACTTCAGAGTTAGATTTTAATACTTCGTATGTTTCTCGAACGTCTTCAACAACAATCTCAGTTTCAGAAAAGTTCAAATTAGGGTTATTCTTTAATACTAACTCTGAATTATCATTAGGAAATTTCATCCCAATTAGTGTCCATTGTTTTTCTTCATCTTGAGAAGTTTCCCAAGATTTGATTAATCCTAATGATTGATAAAATCTTACCGACTTTTCCATATCCTCAGTAAAAATTGCAACACATTCTATTCTTTTCCACATAATCTATTCTCCCCTTTAAAGATCAGAACTTATGTTCCTTTTTATAATAACAAAATTTAGTCAAATAGACATGGAAATCATTCAAATAATTTTATTTATGCGAAAAATTCAAACCCATTTCAAAAAAAGATAGTTAGACACTGCACAACAGCCACCCCACTAGACGTGTTGCATGATTTTCAGTAGCGGTGCTCAGAGCTCCACACATAAGTATGAGTCTTAACTTTCACCTATATAAAACACAACAACACTAGAAAAACAAACAAACATTCGCTACAATGAGTGTGAATCAAAAAAACAAACGACTACAATATATAAATTTAGTTATTCATAATAAACAAGTAGGTGAATCAATGTTTAAAAAAGAGCTTCGAGAGCTAATCAATGAATTACAAACTGAGGAAACGTTCAAAGAGCAAATTGTCCATTGGCATGAACTTGAAGGTGTCGAAGCAAAAACCAAACCATTTCCAGCCTTCATCCATGATCATATTCAAAAGGCACTCAGAACAAGAGGAATTCATGAATTATATACGCACCAACATTCCGCTATTGAATATGCACAAAAGCAAGAAAACTTTGTAGCGGTAACACCAACTGCATCTGGTAAAACACTTTGTTACAATTTACCCGTACTGCAACAAGTTTTAAAAGACCCTAATAGTAGAGCGTTATATTTATTTCCTACCAAAGCTTTAGCTCAAGATCAAAAAAGTGAGCTTAATGAATTAATTGAAGAAATAGGAGGAGAGGTAAAGTGTTTTACGTACGACGGAGATACTGCACCAACGATTAGACAAGCTGTTCGTAAAGCAGGACATGTCGTCATGACCAATCCAGACATGCTTCATTCAGCGATTTTACCTCATCATACGAAATGGGTTTCATTTTTTGAAAACTTGAAGTATGTCATTATTGATGAGCTTCATACATATCGGGGGGTGTTCGGGAGTCATGTAGCCAATGTAATCAGACGCCTAAAACGAATTGCCGCTTATTACGGGAGCTCACCTGTTTTTATCATGACATCAGCAACGATTGCTAATCCAAAGGAACTTGGAGAAACATTAATAGGTGAACCAGTTCGACTCGTTGATAATAACGGTGCTCCACGAGGGAAAAAGCACTTTCTGTTTTATAATCCACCGATTGTTAATCAAGCGTTAAATATTCGTAAAAGCTCAACCTTTGAAGTACACGCACTTGCAGAACACTTCTTAAAAAATCGAGTTCAAACCATTATTTTTGCACGATCACGCGTTCGTGTTGAAGTGATTTTAAGTCATTTACAAAATCTAACAAGGAAAGAGTTAGGGTCAAAATCAATAAGAGGTTATCGTGGTGGTTATTTACCGAAACAACGTCGTGAAATTGAACAAGGGTTAAGAAAAGGAGAAATTCTTGGAGTTGTTAGTACCAATGCCTTGGAATTAGGTGTCGACATCGGCCAACTACAAGTTTGTATTATGAATGGATACCCAGGTTCGATAGCAAGTGCTTGGCAGCAAGCTGGTCGGGCTGGTAGAAGGCATACCGAGTCTGTGATTATCATGGTTGCCAATTCAACACCGCTTGACCAATATGTGATGAATCATCCCCATTACTTTTTTGAACGTTCGCCTGAATCGGCACGCTTAAACCCAGATAATTTAATTATTCTTGTCGATCATATTAAATGTGCAGCCTATGAGCTTCCATTTAAGAAAGGTGAAACATTCGACGGTGTGGATGTTGAGGAGGTCCTAGAATTTTTAACGGATGAACAAATCCTTCATCATAAATTAGATAAATGGTATTGGATGACCGATGCATTTCCTGCACATGGTATTAGTTTGCGTTCGGCTTCCCAGGAAAATGTGATTATTATCGATCAATCGGACCAGGGCCAAGAAATCGTTATTGGTGAGATGGATCGGTTTAGTGCGATGACACTTCTTCATGATGAAGCCATTTATTTACATCAAGGAATTCAGTACCAAGTTGAGCTTTTAGATTGGGAAGAGAAGAAGGCTTTTGTCCGTCAAGTTGCGGTTGAATATTTTACCGATGCTAATTTAGCTGTACAACTAAAAGTATTAGAAGAGGATGAATCGAAGGCATCCACTCATACAACCATATCTTTTGGTGATGTGATGGTAAATGCCAAAGCTACTATATTTAAAAAGATAAAACTATCAACCTTTGAAAATATTGGTTCGGGGCCGATTCATTTACCAGAGGAAGAGCTTCATACGAGTGCGATGTGGTTAAGTTTCTCGAAAGAATTACTACAAGATTATAAAGAAGAGGTATTAGAGGAAGGTTTACTTGGTTTGTCACAAGTTATCAGGCATGTGGCTCCAGTTTTTGTGATGTGCGATCAATCTGATTTACATGTCGTACCACAAATAAAAGCCGATCATTCCGAGCAACCGACGATTTTTGTTTATGATCGTTATCCAGGTGGAATTGGGTTAGCGAAACAAGTTTATAAAAACATTGATCTCATTGTTGAGCAGGTTAGAGCACTCATTAAACAATGTCCATGTGACAGCGGTTGCCCGGCTTGTGTAGGTTCGTCTACAAACCAAGCTCATGCCAAGACCATCGTTTTATCATTACTTAAAGCGATTCATGTTTAAGGGAGGGGGGTTCAAATGAAAAGTAAGCTTCAACGAATGCGGTCTCACATGTCTCTACCAACGACTACGGCTCCTTCTCCTGAAAAAGAAAGCCAGACAGATACATCAGAACATGATCACTTATTTGAAAAATGGTCAGAACTAGGAGCACAACCATACTGGTTCGAAGATCAATTTATATTTGTTATTGAAAAAAGCTACCCCATTGAATCACAGCATGGCTTATACAGCTTTTCTGAGCTTCTAAAAGTAAATAAGCAATGGCAGAATTTTGATGTGATGCATCCTTTATCTAGCCGACAAATCCTTTTAGAGAATCTATTGTTTTTTGATACAGAAACGACAGGCTTAAGCAGTGGAGCCGGGCATTCTATATTTTTATTAGGATATAGCCAGGTGATTGGCGACGAAGTGAAGGTCAAGCAATATATTTTACCAGGTCCAGAAGCAGAGGTTGCGTTTTATCATTATTTTCTTCAAGATTTAGGTCACGATAAAAAGCTCGTTACGTATAATGGAAAGGCTTTTGATTGGCCAAAAGTAAAAACAAGGCACACATTTGTCAGAAATGAAGTACCGCGTTTACCAAAGGTCGGTCATTTTGATTTATTGCATGCAGCAAGACGATTATGGAAAGATATTTTGCCATCATGTAAGCTTTCGGTAGTTGAACAAGAAGTCCTTCAATTTAACCGAGTATCAGATACTCCTGGTTATTTAGCGCCTATGCTTTACTTTGATTATTTAAATGAACAAGAGCCTGAGCTTTTAAGTGGAATCATTCAACATCATGAATGGGATGTTTTAAGTTTAATTACACTCTATACCCATATTAGCCATTTAATCCTGAATGGTCCATCATTAGCGAGTGCCGAAGAGAACTATCAGATTGCCCGATGGTTCATTTATACGAATCAATTAGAAATCGCAAAAAGCAAGTTAAACCGAGTGTTACAACAAGCTGATAATCAGAAAGTAATGGCTGATACCATCTACGAACTTGCCTATCTAAACAAAAAAGAGAAGAAATTTGATGAAGCTTTAATTGGTTTTCTAAAATTAGCTAAGCATCCAAAGTACGCTGTAGAAAGTATGGAGGAAGCTGCAAAAATATACGAAAGAGTTAAAAAGAATAAGGCGGAAGCATTGCGATTAACAGCATTAGCGATTGACCATTTGCTTTTAAGCAACGAAAAAAACAACAAATCTGAAAAACAGATGACGAGCTTGTTAAAAAGGAAAGAGAGGTTGTCCCAAAAATAATGAAAATCTCCATTCATTATTTCCCGAGCAAGCGCAAGATTTTCTCAATGTCAACAAAAAACTACATGACTGTAAGTGGTTTGTTGTCTAACTCTGTCAAATAGACTGGTGTTATGTCATTTATTTGAAGAGAAAATTTCGTTCATGGGAAGAAAATTGAATTATTACGATAAATAGACGAAACAACTAGTACCATTAGCTGACTTTAATCATAGTTTATTATTGACTCAAACAAAAAAGGAGGAAATAAAACGATGATGAATCATTGTCATAAGCCCGTTCACTGTCACAAACCAGCTAATGTATGTCACAAGCCAACAACAACTCAAGTAATGCCTGCGGTGGTACACCCTACTCAGCATAATATTGTAGAAAAAACGTGTGAATATATCGTTCCAGAGGTACATCCAACACACACGACAAATGTTACTAATCATGTATACAAACATGTACACAGCTTCCCGAATACAATATCTAACGAACAAACGATCTCAAACCAACAATTTATGTCCAATGTACCCGTGGCAGGTGCAATGTCTCAACCACCTCGTCCACCAATGATGGGTGGTCAAATGATGAATCCTGGGTTCGCTCCTCAAGCTCAAATGCCAATGTGGGGTAACCAAGGCGGATATGGTCATGGTCACGGTCACAGCGGTTGTGGTTGTAAACGTTAGTTATAACACAATTCAGAAGAAGTGAACCATGAGGCTCACTTCTTTTTTATGACTGTTTTCGTTTTTCTCTTCAAAACTCATTTAAGCCTTTGATAAAAAGCTCATCTTGTTGATTTTCGAAGAACGGCTATCATTAATAGAAACACCCTTGTAAGTAGACACAATTATTTTACGAAGGCACTATTTTCGTACCATTTGATATTCCAACAGTTTTAAGAGAAAATAAAAAAATGATTTACATCAAAAGAGGTGTTAGTTAGTCGTGAACAGTATGAAGAATCAGAAGTAGGCCTACCTATTTTTAAACACCTCTTGATAAAATCGAAAGGAGTGTTCATTGATACATACATTAGCAGTGACAGGTTATAAATCATTTGAACTTGGGATTTTTGATCGGAAACATATAGGTATCACTTATATTCGTCAAGCCTTTAAACAAAGGCTCATACCGCTAATTGAAGACGGATTAGAATGGGTCATCATTAGTGGGCAACTAGGTGTGGAATTATGGGTGGCAGAAGAAGTTATTGCCTTAAAAGAAATATACCCTCAGCTTAAGCTCAGCGTCCTTACTCCTTTCTTAGAACAGGAAAAAACATGGAATGAAAAAAACCAAGAATATTATCGTGAAATTATTGGAAAAGCTGATTTTGTTAAAAGTATTACCAATCGGCCTTATGAAAACCCGTTACAATTAAAGCAAAAAAATCAATTCATCATTGAAAAAGTAGATGGATTACTCGTATTGTTTGATGAAGAAAAAGAAGGATCGCCACAATTTTATTTACATGTTGCACAACAGGAGCAAACAAAAAGGAACTTCTATCTTGAAATTATTACGCCCTATGATTTAAACGTTATTGTGGAAGAAGCTCAATATGATCAGTAGAAACCTCTTTTTTTATAAAAAATATATCGAATAGCGTCAAAAATATAGGATTTTGGCTAGAAAAAGCGAAATCAATTTGACAATCGGATTAACTTTTGGAAAAATATAAAGTACGAATGCAATTATAGGGGTGAATGACTTGAGCAATAATGAAATCCGCTTTACGGCAAATGAAATTTTAAATAAAGACTTTAAATCAAGCATGCGTGGTTACAATCAAGATGAGGTTGACAAGTTTTTAGATGCGATTATTCAAGACTATGAAACTTTTCAAACAACGATTGAGCGTCTAGAAAAAGAAAATGCTCAATTAAAAATGCAGGTTAAATCTGCAAGTGAACGACCAACAAGACATCAACCAACACCATCTGTTGGAAGTACGAATTACGATATTTTACAAAGATTATCTAACTTAGAAAAAGAAGTGTTTGGTAAGAAATTATACGAATCGTAATGGATTAGAAAAAGAGATCATTGATCTCTTTTTCTTTCGTTTTATTGAACCAAAGGGGATGAAAGTTTGATAGATGTTTATATAGATGGTGCGAGTGCCGGCAATCCAGGTTATTCAGGGGCAGGAGTATGGATAAAGATTGGAAACGGAAAAACCGTAGAATTATCCATTCCTCTTCCAGAGATGTCTAATCATGAGGCAGAATATGAAGCCTTACTATATGCCTTAACTTATTGTCTAGAACACGACTTTAAAGAAGTGTCCTTTCGTACAGATTCACAACTTATCGATCAAGCATTGGAGAAGCAATTTGTAAAGAATAAGAAATATCAGCCTTACTTAAAAAGGGCATTAGCCTTAATCGAGCAATTTGATTTATTTTTTATGCTTTGGATTCCAAGTCAGAAAAATAAGCAAGCCGATCGATTAGCGAGGAAAGCGATACTTGAGCAAAAAGGTTATTGATTTTATATAAATACCTATGTATAATAAACAAGGTCGTATATGAGTTATAAATGTTTAGGTAATCGCTGCATGTTTTCATGTAGAGGAAAGTCCATGCTCGCACAAGCTGAGATGCTTGTAGTGTTCGTGCCTAGCGAATTCATAAGCTAGGGTAGTTCAGGTTTCCTGAGCTAACGGCAGGATAAATTCCTAAGTCTTCGGATATGGAATGAAGTCCTTGAAAGTGCCACAGTGACGTAGTCTGGATGGAAACATTCAGAGTGGAACGCGGTAAACCCCTCGAGCGAGAAACCCAAAATATGGTAGGGGCATTTTCTTTTTTGGAAATGAACGAAAAAGAAAAACGAGGTAACTCGTAGATAGATGATTACTGCCTGAGTACGAGGTTCATCACCGTTTGCAGTACAAAGGAACAGAACATGGCTTATCAAACATTTATAAGATGGATTTATCGACATGAGAACTCCTTGTAGAAGGGGTTTTTTATTTTTTTTCTCTCAAAATAAAGGAGAAATCATTTTGAAATCGAATTCATTTATTATCTGAATTTTTATACTAATCTAATATATTTTCGCAACAAAACGCTTTAAAGTAATAAAATTTTTTATTTACTTTCTTGAATCATTGTTTTAAGATAATACTTAATGTTAAAACTATTAGAAAATTAAAACAAAGGGGTAGGAAAATGAAGCATTTATGGAAAAAGTGGTCAGTTGTAGCAATTCTCGGTGTAGCGTTAACAGCATGCGGGACTTCTAACACAGGTGGTGGTGACGGTGGAGAAACGTATTCGGTAGGGGCGACTCAAATTGTCGAACATCCTTCCTTAGACGCCGCTTACGAAGGTTTTAAACAAGCATTAGAGGATGCCGGGCTTCAAGTTGTATACGATTTTAATTCCGCACAAAATGATCAAAGTAATAATGCCACAATTGCTAGTAATCTCGTTTCCAAAGATGTCGATTTAATTTTTGCTAATTCCACACCAAGTGCCCAAAGTGCCTTGCAAGCTACGAAAGACATTCCTATTGTATTTACGTCAGTAACAGATCCGGTTGCTGGTGAGCTTGTTACTTCTATGGATGAGCCTGGTGATAATATAACAGGCGTGGTCGATTTACATCCAGACTCTATTAAATTTACAGTTGATTTTATGGAACAATACTTCCCTAATTCAACAGTTGGTTTGGTTTATAATGCTGGCGAGGCCAACTCGGTTGCTCAAATAGAGCTAGTCGAGCAAGCGATGGAAGGCACGAGCCTCACTATGGTTACACGCTCGGTCGCTACTTCGGCAGAGGTTCAACAAGCCACTGCTTCGTTAGTTGGTGAAGTAGACGCCTTTTATATTGTGACAGACAATACGGCGGTCTCAGCATTAGAGGCAATCGTACAAATTGCCAATAATGAGCAGATCCCATTATTCGTAGGGGAACCAGATTCATTAGCAAAAGGTGGTTTTGCAACATTTGGTATTGATTATTTCTCCATCGGTTACCGTTCTGGTGAAATGGCTGTAGAAGTACTGCAAGGCGAAAAAACAACTGCGGATATTCCTGTTGAGTATCCCCAAGATATGCAACTAATCATTAATAAAGATGCAGCAGAAGCTCAAGGCGTCGAATGGAATGATGCTTGGGATGATGAAGCGGAATTATTAGAGACGGAATAAGTCACAGAGACCGACCTGTTGCATCGTGACAAGTCGGTTTTTTTATTACTTCATACTAGGAGGAACATTTATGGCATTTGCTTTATTTAGCGCCTTTGAAACAGGAATTATTTATGCCATCATGGCACTTGGTGTGTACCTAACATTCCGTATGCTTGATTTTCCTGATCTTACCGTTGACGGAAGTTTTGTTACAGGAGCTGCGGTAGCTGTCGTATCCATTACAGCTGGGGTTCCGGCGATACTAGCTAGCTTTTATGCATTAATCGCTGGTTTTATCGCGGGCATGTGTACTGGATTATTACATACAAAAGGAAAAATAAATGCCTTATTGTCAGGCATTTTAATGATGATCGCTTTGTATTCGATTAATTTACGAATTATGGGCAGGCCCAATTTAGGTGTTCCTGTTGGGGAATCATTTTTTGACCAAGTAAGGACGTTTACAGCGACTTACGGCATTGATTCCTTTTTCAACTCGATATTTAGCTTTCTTGGCCTTGATAGAAGCTGGGGCATTATTTTAGTTATGATCCTTATTACCTTCTTCCTTAAGTTTTTATTAGATTTATTTTTAAAAACAGAAATTGGGATTGCTTTACGTGCAACAGGTGATAACAAAAAAATGATTCGTAGTTTATCTGCTAATACGGATTGGCTCATCATCTTAGGTCTTGGAATTTCGAATGCGTTGGTTGCCTTTTCTGGTGCTCTGATTGCCCAGCATGGTGGCTTTGCTGATGCTGGTATGGGTGTCGGTCTCATTATTATTGGATTAGCGTCCGTTATTATCGGTGAAGCCTTATTTGGCACTAAAACGATCTTTAGAGCGACTTTAGCGATTATTGGTGGAGCGATCGTTTACCGAATTGTCGTTACTTTCGCCTTACGTGTAGATTTCCTTGAAGCAGGTGATGTTCGCTTAATTACCGCTCTTATTGTCATCGCTGCATTAATTACACCTAAGATTATCCAAAAGCAACGTAATAAGAAACGACTGAAGCAGAAAAGACTACAACAAAGTAAGGAGGTCAGCCACCATGCTTAAGATTGAGCAGCTTTCTGTAACCTTTAACGAAGGGACTCCTGATGAAAAAAAGGCGTTACAATCAATTAACCACTCTTTAAATGCGGGCGAATTTGTGACAGTCATTGGCAGTAATGGGGCAGGGAAATCGACATTAATGAATATGATTTCCGGTGCCTTAACACCTGATGTAGGTGATGTCACCATCGACGGTAAAAATGTCACCTTTGTTCCAGAATATAAACGTTCACAGTTAATAGGACGGGTCTTTCAGGATCCGATGGCAGGTACGGCTCCTTCCATGACGATTGAAGAGAACTTAGCCTTAGCTTATTCACGTAACAAAAAGAGAACGTTTAAGTTTGGGGTTAACAAAAAAAGAAAAGAGCTATTTCAGCAAAAGTTGGAAACATTAAACATCGGCTTAGAAAATCGCCTCAATGCGAAGGTCGGTCTACTCTCTGGTGGTGAGCGTCAAGCCTTATCCTTATTAATGGCTACTTTTACTGAGCCAAAAATCCTGCTCCTCGATGAACATACCGCGGCACTTGACCCAGCCCGTGCGGAGCTTATTACTCATTTAACGAAGAAAATAGTCGAGCAATACCAGTTGACAACATTAATGGTTACTCATAATATGCAGCAAGCTCTAGACCTTGGTAATCGCCTCATCATGATGGATAAAGGTCAGATTATATTAGATGTAAATGCTGAGGAAAAAAAGGAACTAACGATCGAAAAGCTATTAGAGGAGTTCCAGAGAATTCGCGGTGAGAAATTAGTGAGCGACCGAGCGGTGTTAGCTTAAAATGATTCAATTTGATAAACAAGGTTAGCGATTCAATCAACCATTAGGATTAAAAGCCAAATCTTCTTTTAGAGAGGTTGGCTTTTTTCTATGTTAGGTTCGTGCTAATTTTTATATGAAAGTTAGTGCTGATGCTCTAATGCGGAGCTTTGCTCACCGCTCCCGAAAAATCATGCTCCGCTGGGTACTGCTCACTCTCAAGGTCATAATCATACTTACAACAAAGATTAAAATGAATAAGCACAAAACAACAAAGTGAAAGCCAACAGTTAAAAGCTAAACCATACTTTCATCTTTGTTGTTTACGATGTGAATGGGGTTTCGCATGGGCGTTTTATATGTAGGAAAAACAATACAAATTGAGAGGCAAATAATATGAATAGAAAACGAATAGACCCAACTTGGAAAAGGGTGGAATTCTCGCAAATGCCAGATCCTGAACATTCGGGTAAGGGGATAGGAGTTATCATCATCGACACGTTAAAATCAGATGAAATTATCAAATATTTAGGTGATAAACTACTCTATATTACTGTAAATGACGATTTTACGATTGAATTTACGTATCCCGCTTATGAGCAAGCTGAAGAGATCGATGATTATGAAAATGAACACGGTTTGTTAACACTACTAAGTTTGTCACATCAACCCATCGAAGTTAATGGTCGAATTCATACAGGCATATCTCCTGCAGCTACTTTTCTCGTATTAAATCATGGGGCTTTTCGAGAAGGGGAACAGGAACGGTTGAAAATGGGAATTGATTGGCTCTTAGAGAGAAAAGAGCGTTTCAATTACTTATTATGGAGGAGCAAGTGGATCAGCGACTTTACTTACAGGTATAAGCACTTATTTATTTTCTAGATTTCCTTATTTAAGCCCGGATATGCTTAAATTATGCTCTAAAAGAAAACGGTAAGAAATTTGAAGACTTTCAGATTCCTGCATCAAGAGTTCATGTTTTAACGGTGTTAACCGCTTTAAAAGCGGGTTACAATTTCGATACGAAGACAACGAAATCCCAGAGCATTACGATTAAGAATCCTCCTTATTCCATAAAATCAACTCGTGAAGTAGAAAGAGCTTTAGCTTTATCAGCACTAATAGATCAAGCTTTATGTAGTAGAATTTACTTATGGCAACTTACTGTAGTTACATCCGAACTCGTAAGAAAAACGGCCGTTTCAGAATTATTTAAACCAATCTCAAAAGAAGAAAGGGACATATTCTGGATTCGAACCTTTGGTGAGGTAGATGATGGCGTTAGAGGCCTTTATCTATATGGACTGCTTCAAGAAGCAACTGAAGCTGAATTGGCCTTTTGGGTATCTCTTGCCGATGATCTCAATTGGTCAGTAAGGTGGTGCCTATACCATTACTTAGAAAAGCATCCTCCATCACTAAAGTATAATTTGACAAAGGATCCCGACTTAATTATGAACGCTGCCTATAAACTCAAGGATTTATATGTAGAAAAAAAGAAATGATGATTATAAAAGAAACGCAAACAGTTGGACGATTGAATCCTATGATATGAATCAATTACAAGAAGCTCCGTCGATTCAAGTAACACTCTATGAAGGTGTATACTTGTAAAATAGAAATAAAAAGCGAACTGCTCTCATACGTATAAGGGAGAGGCTTGTTAGTAGCCTGTAACCTTTTATTAGAAAAGAGGGAGCGGTATGTTCAAGGAAAAAAATATGATACTACTATTATTAATTGCATGGGGTGCCTTTTTCGTATATGGATTCGCATTGCTCAGTCATTTAATCACAGGGCAATTCCTATTTGAAAATGGACTTTTATCGATAGGTTATCTCCTTTTTTCAATGATTATTTTTATACCGGGCTTATTTTATATTGGTATTGGAAGAGAATTTCTCTTTAGAATACTAACTGGGTCTGTACTGAGTATTACTTTCATTTATGTTCCCGTTCATTTAACGCTACTTCATAATTATCATGGTGATGTTCTCTCCAATAAACAAGCTGTAGTTGTCACGTTATTATTATTAGGCATTCATATTGTCTTTTTAGTGATTGCTCATTTTCAACTTGGGCATCGATTTACGAGAAAAATTGTATAAAGAGTGATTAGGCCCTATGGGCTTTTTTTATTTTTTGTAACTATGTTTTCACTGAAAACGTTATACAAGTGCTCCGGTATACGAATGGTTGTATGTACGTTCAATAACGCTTATAATAAGGCGAGACTAAAAGTTCGGATTGAAGGAGCGTTTTATGAAGAAAGTGACATTAATTGCAACAGCAACAATGGGATTAGAAGCCTTAGTTGCTAGAGAAGTGAAAAGTTTAGGTTATGAAGATGTTCAAGTTGAGAATGGAAAGGTGCTATTTACAGCTGATGTTTCAGCGATCGCCCGTGCCAATCTGTGGATTCGTACGGCTGACCGAATCAAAGTAAAAGTCGGAGAATTTAAAGCTTTTACCTTTGATGAGCTCTTTGAAAAAACAAAAGCCATTACATGGTCTGATTATATACCGGTGGATGCTGAATTTCCTGTAATTGGTCGTTCCGTTAAATCCAAGTTATTTAGTGTGTCTGATTGTCAAGCGATTGTCAAAAAAGCCGTCGTTGATAGCATGAAAAAGACATATAAAACAACGTGGTTTCAGGAAACAGGGGCTTTATATCGGATTGAGGTAGCTCTTCATAAAGATGTAGCTACACTTACATTAGATGCAAGTGGTATTGGCTTACATAAGAGAGGATATCGCTCTTTGCATAACCAAGCTCCATTAAAAGAAACGATGGCAGCAGCTATGGTGATGTTAACAACATGGAATTCATCTCGTCCTTTTGTTGACCCATTTTGTGGTTCTGGCACCATTCCAATTGAAGCCGCGATGATTGGCCAAAATATTGCACCAGGATTTAATCGTGATTTCGCTGCTGAAAATTGGAGCTGGATCGATAAAAGTATTTGGAATCAAGCTAGGGAAGAAGTAGAGGACTTAGCAAAATATGATGAACCCATTGACATTACAGGTACAGATATCGATCACCGTAGTGTTGAATTAGCAGCCAATAATGCGATTGAAGCTGGATTTGGTGACCTAATTAAGTTTAAACAAATGCAAGTAAAGGATTTTAGTCATAGAAGTGACTATGGGGTGATTGTCGGAAATCCACCTTATGGGGAGCGTCTCGGTGAGAAAGAGCAGGTCGAGCACATGTATCGTGAAATGGGTGAGCAATTCGCTAAATTCGATACATGGTCCGTATATATGTTAACTTCCAATGAGGATTTTGAACAACTTTACGGCAAAAAGGCTTCTAAAAAGAGAAAACTTTATAACGGTAATATCAAAACAGATTTCTATCAATTCTTCGGTCCAAGACCACCAAAAGTAAGTGAATAGAACCTAGAGAAACCTCTCACTTTCATGAGAGGTTTTATTTTATTATAACCATAATTATATTATGTAAACTAAGGGGTGTATACGATGTGGAAACAACTTTATTGGTTATTATTAATTTCATTTTTAATCTCTTGTAATCAAGCAGGAAGTTTACCAAATTCAGCGAATTGGGAGTTAGAAGGGTATATATTGAGTGTTAATGAAGACAGCGTGATGCTGAGTGATTTCAAAAATGGTTTAGTGTCGGTAAGTCAATTTGATGAACATGTAGAAGTAGGCGATCGTGTTGCAGTGAAGATCGACGCCCTAATGGAATCATACCCTTACCAAGCTTTTTCTAAAGGTGTAAAAATTATTGAACCAAAACGACTAACAGATGCGACTATTTCAGAACAGGAAGCTGTTCAAATTGCCTATGAATATGCTCTTTCATTAGGAGTTGAAAATAGGGATATGGTTGACTACATTACAATTCGGAAGGAAGCAAGTTATCACGAAGACAAACAACGTTGGCAAGTAAGTCTTGATACACATGAGACAGGAGAATTTGTGGTTAAAGTTGATGCGATCGATGGCAATGCCTTCGTGGATGAAGAGGAAATTGCAACTCAAGTTTCAATTAAAAACGTAACCAACACAGGTAGTAATCTCTACAAAGACCAGTTACAAGACGCTGCATCAGTTTCAGATTTAAAAGTAATGATCGATTCTGCGGAAAGATTAGATGGGATCATTAATTATAGTCCTGAACTACTTATTAAAATGAAAAAGCCAAATGGAGAGAGCAACACATACCACTTAAATATAGGGGAATCTGGGGACGAAGGGTTGGTCGTTGATTTAGCTAATGACGATAGCGCCTATATACTAGACGAACAAGCGACGAATGCCTTAAGAGAGCTTCTTATCAAAAATGAAGACTAGGGTGCAGAATCAATAAAAAAAGTTCTACTACTTTTTCTGTTCATTGTATTCTTATCATGTTCAGAAATAGAAACGCAAAAGGCAACGATAAGCTGGGAATTACAATCAGAACTAGAATCCTAAGGTCCGAGTTCGTCTAACCATTGAAACAGGCTCAGAAACGATTCGGAAACACTCTATTCAGGAACGTATCAAGGCATTACAGCATTTGAAGGAGGCCGGCATTCCTACTCAGGTTGCAATAGCTCCTGTTTTACCTAGTGGAGAGCAATTTGCTAAACAATTAAAACCACTTGTTTCTCGAGTTTGCCTTGATGACTATTTTATAGGGGATGGTAGTGGAGGTAAGCGGACGAAGCGGCTAGGTATAGAAAATAAATACAGCGAGCTTCAATTAAAAGATTGGTATGATACCGATGCTATCGAGCGAGTTTATGATAGATTTATTCAGATATTTACTAAAGAGCAAGTATTCATTAGTCAAGCAGGATTCGAACCTTAAGAAACAATAATTATATTATGTAAACTTTTTAGGTATAATCTCCTTTCCAATAGCATATGCTAGTATAACAATTGATTTTCAAAGATTAATGGAGGAGACCTAAGAATGAAGACAAGATTTTCTTATGAACAAACGAATGAGGACTTAGTAAAAGTACAATTTGCTATTCAAGCGGCCAAAGAAAAGCTCCAAGAGGGCCATTCATACTTGGATGATAGACAGAGATACACGCTCGATGGTGCCTTAACTTATGCTAATGAGCAATTTATGAAAGCAGCTAGATTCCAAAATACGACCAATGGATTATTAATAGAGGCTTCTTCTGAGCTCTTACTTCGATTAAAGGAGTAAGAGCTTTTTTGTATGGAAGTTACTTAGGGATGATAGTTTGTGCCTTGAAGTTATCTGGTCATCCATCTGGCGATTATGACCTTAACAGGATACTGCTCCCTTTTTGGTCGTGCGGACTCCTGATGGTGATGGAGTTGTATGAAGGGCCAACTGTTTAAGCTGTCGCCACTACTTTTATCTTTGTTGGTGGCGTGCTGAGTATTTTTTCAGTAGCGATCGAGCCACTCACTTTGTTTGCACTGCCTTACAACATAATATACCTATGTGAAAAGTAAATGACAGTTTCATGACGTATGAATTTACATATACACTGTATGGTATACTAAAGGCAAAAAGAGAGGGAAGTGTCTTACCTATGAAGTTAAGAACGTTCGTTTGCTTTATTTTATTACTAAGCGTTTTAGTAGCTTGTGGAAACAATACGAGCACAAGTGATCGTGAGATAGATATTAAACAAGTTGTACAATCCTATAGCTTAAAAACAGCAGAAGCCGAGTCAGCTTCTATTACTTCAGATTTATTGATTATCTCGGAGTTAGATGATAGTGAAACTACTTATGATATTACAAACGAAGACTTTTTCATATCGATCGCCCCTTACGTGAATGAAACGCATCCATGTAGAAACCATAGTTTAACTGGGTGTCAAGGTGAACTTGTGGAGGAATCTTTTCAACTCAAAATAGAAAATATGGATGGTGAATTGGTTGTCGATGAGACGATGGAATCCATGAAGAATGGCTTTATCGACTTATGGCTTCCTAGAAACGAGACATTCAAAGTAACGATAACCCATGACGGTAAAAGTGCTGAAGAAGTCATTACAACGAACCAAGATGACCCAACTTGTATTACGACCATGCAACTTCTCTAAGTCTCAAAAAAGCAAGCAAGACACGATTTAATTCGCGTCTTGCTTGCTTTTCTCTTCTGGATGATCAATATTTTCAAAGCTAGGACTTTGAATTTGTAAAAAACCTAAATCCTCATCATAATGAATCTCCATGCCATTTAAGTACCAAAAGTCGTCCTCTTCAACAAAAAAGATAACACCGTCTTGTTTGATGATATAGGCTCTTTCAGTAGGTGAATCGAACATGACTCCTATCGAAAATCCGCCTGATCCTACACCACCAATACGAACAAAAAATCGCAGACAATCTCCTTTTTGTAAATCCATTTCTTTTATATATAAACGAGCAGCTGCTTCTGTAATTGTAAGTTTCATTTTCTCTCCTCCTACTCTAAGATTCATTGTAACATGCTTTAACTTTCTTGAAAAAAATTATATGAAGATAGAGGATATTCAGTTCGAGTGTCGAAATAAATGAAGGTGGGATAAATTATGTTTGAAAGGAACGATACATATGGAAACAACACAAACAAAAACAGAAATTGAATTTTTGCAGTTTTTAAAGCGAATGAATAATTACCGTCAGGCCGTTGCATTATTAGGGTGGGATTCTCGTACAGGTGCCCCTAAAAAGGGTATGATTCAACGTGCCGAGGTCATTGGAACCTTATCTTCGGAGCTATTTCAGATGTCTACCTCAGACGAATTAAAAGCCTATTTAGAGTCACTACAATCTCCAGAAGTACTAGAAGGCTTATCTGAAATTACTCAAAAAAGCTTAGATAAAATGCAGAAAAATTACGATAAGAATATGAAAATTCCTGCGGAAGAATATAAGGAGTTTATAATTTTACGTTCTAAGTCAGAAAATGCATGGGAAGAGGCGAAGGAAAAAGGGGATTTCTCTTTATTCCAGCCTTATTTAGAAAAAACGGTAGAATTCCAACGTAAATTTGTTCAATACCGTGGCTTTGAAGGGCATCCATATAATACATTATTAGATGATTATGAGCCTGGTGTTTTTGTTGATACTCTTGACCAAGTATTTGGCGAGTTAAAGGAAAAGTTAATTCCATTAGTAAAAGGTGTGACAGAATCCGCTCATAAGCCAAAAACCGATTTCCTTTTTGAGCATTTTCCAAAAGCAAATCAACGTGAATTAAGTATTGAAATTTTAAAAGTCTTAGGTTATGACTTTGAGGCAGGACGTATCGATGAGACTGTTCATCCATTTGCAATGGGCTTAAACCCTGGAGATGTTCGCGTCACAACGAAATATAATGAAAATGATTTCCGAGTTTCTTTATACGGTACGATCCATGAAGCGGGGCATGCTATTTATGAGCAAAATATTTCCGAGGACTTAATTGGAACTCCATTATGTGGAGGAACTTCCATGGGGATTCATGAATCACAGTCTCTATTTACAGAAAAATTCATCGGTCAAAACGAAAAATTTATGGAAAGAAACTATCCATTAATTAAAAAGCACTCAAACGGTCAATTTGATGATGTGTCAAATGAAGATTTTTATTTTGCAGTTAATGAAGCAAAGCCATCGTTAATTCGCATTGAAGCGGATGAACTAACGTATTGCTTACACATCATTTTACGTTATGAGCTTGAAAAAGCGCTAATTGCAGGAGAATTAGAAGTTCGTGACTTACCGGAAGCATGGAATAACAAAATGGAAGAATATTTAGGTATCAGACCATCTCATGATGGAGAGGGTGTATTACAAGATGTCCACTGGTCCATGGGTTCTTTCGGTTATTTTCCTTCCTATGCATTAGGTTACATTTATGCCGCTCAGATGAAAGAAGTCATCGTGAAGGATATTCCACACTATGATGATTTATTATTAAATGGTAACCATACCGAAATTCGTGAATGGTTAACTGATAAGGTGCATAAATATGGCGGATTGAAAAAGCCAGAAGAGATTATTAAAGATATTACAGGCGGAGGAATTGATCCACAGCCATTAGTTAACTATTTAACGGAAAAATACACGAGACTATATCAACTATAATATGATTATGCTCACTTAAAAAACATCACTCCCGTAGTGGTGTTTTTTTATGAAAAATGATAAATGTGGGGAGGACAATGAATTCACATATAGAACTTTTACATATTAGAATAAAAGAACTGCTATCCAAATGGGGAACAAGGAGGCTAGAAGCTATGTTAAAATCAATTTTAATCACTTTTCTAATGATAGGATTATTAATTGGTTGTCGTCATGATTCAAGTAATATAGTCGTGACAACAACTGGTCAAATCATTGCCAATGAGCAGCTTGCGGAAAACACTGATGCTGATTTTATATTTTATAATGATATTGTCTTTGTTTTTTCACGCACAGAATCTATAGAGACACCTAAAGACCTTGAAGAAATAGCAAAAATAGAATCTGACTATCATTTTGAGAATCACATAGATACCGTTTCTGCAACTAAACTTCCACCAGGTACAAAAATCTTCAAATCAGACACCCTAGATATTTTATTCGTAGAGCAAGATGAAGAATATCTCATATATGAGGGTATTCCAGAAGGATGAAAAGAAAGGGGAGGAGCCCCTTTCTTTTCGAAGGCTCTTACTATGAAACGTTGACTAGTCACTATTGTTCCTTAAGGTACTCAGCAACAATGGGTGCAAATAGATCGATTGTATAGTTGGCTTCCTCTATCGTATTCTCATCCCCACCAACCTCAAGTAAAATCGCTTGACCATGTAAGTCTTGGTTATAATGTTTTACATGACCTTGAAAACTCTTTTTACTTATGACACCCCTAGAAAGTCCAGGATAAATGGTTTCAATACGGTCATGTAACTCTTTTGCAAATCTTAAGTTTGATTGAGCATCGTCATGTGAATCTTCAATGATAAACATTAACCTGGCAGCTTCTTTTCCTTCAATACTCGTTGTCGTTGCTATACGCTCAGCTGAATCACGATGTAAATCAATCACAACATCAATATGTTTATTCGAAGTCACAAGTTCTTTAAGAATCGGCCTCATTACTTCATAAGCATATGAAAAGTCTACGTTTTGCTGCTCAGTTATTTGTAGTGCATTCGTTTTTTCATGAATAGTAGAAATGGATAAGTCGTTTAATTGCTCAGATAAGTAATTGGCCACTAAGGAAATATTCCTTGTGTTATGTTCGGTTTTCTCACCTTCATGACTATGGATATAGGCTTCAGTAAAATGAGTCGTATAAATGAGAACTCTTTCATTACTGGTTGCTGAATTCGCTTGATTATGATTTATAAAAGAAATACTAAGTAAAAAAATGATTAGGATTGAGCCAAGTGATGCAAGGGCAGGCACATATAGTGTCGTTTTTTTACGTTGTTTAAGTTGCGTAGATAAAGTTCGATCTAATGATCTGATGAATTCAGCTCGTGGTGTAATTTCTTCATATTCTTGATCTAATAATTTTTTGATTATCTTATCATCCGAATCGTTCATTTGCTCCACACCTCCAGTTCTGTTTTTAAAAGTAACTGTTCTTTCAATTTCTGGATAGCTCGATGGTAAGTAACCTTCACTTTTGTTTCAGACCAATTCATAATTTCTGCCGTTTCCCTAACAGAAAATTGATGGATAACTCTTAGAATTACAACCATACGATACGTCTTTTTTAATTTCATTAGTTCTTTTTGTATGGATTCAAATTCTTCCTTTTTTTCTATCTCTTCTTCGATTCTCGTTGACTTTTGCTGTGAAAAATAAAGTAGCACATGTTGTAACTGTCTTTTTCTTGATGCTTTTCTTACATGGTCAATGGCCACATTTTTAGCGATACTAAATAGCCACGTTTTAATTTGCGATTTCTTTTTAAATTGTTTATAAGAGCGGACTGCTCGAACAAACACTTCTTGGGTCAAATCCTCGGCTTCATCTTGTGTATGAGTAAATGAAATAATAAAACGGTAAACGTCTAAGTAATGCTCCCGATAAATAGAAAGTAACTGTTCTTCTGTATTTGATGCATCCACATATCCGCCTCCTTTGTCCATTTACCTATTAGTCGTATTAACCGAAAAAACGTTACACATAATTCCCTAGATTCTCACCACTATTAACAAATTCCTGCAACAATTAACGAAAAAGTGTAATTGTCTTTTTAGCAGATGTTTGAACAGGACTCTGTCAGTTGAATCACTTATAAAAGGGAAGGGAGAAATAAAACACTTGTTATACTCTACAGGGGTATGGTAAATTAATAAAGTACAGCTAACAACAAATTTAAGTGATAGCAAGCTTACATAGGAGGAATACACATATATGTCAATCAGAACAAAGGTAGCAATAGGCTTAATGACAGCAGGAGTCATATTTTCATTAACCGCATGCTCTAATGACGAAAACCAAGTGGAGCACAGTGGCGATACGGGCATGGACCATTCGGAGATGGATCACTCTCATATGGATCATTCTAGCTCGGGTGAAGTGTCAGACACCTTAAAAAATGCTGAAAGTCCTACATATGAAGTGGGCGATAAGGCATTTATCGAAGAGGGGCATATGGCTCAGATGAACGGTGTCGAGGTAACCATTGTAGGTGCCTATGATACGACGGTGTATGCCGTTTCCTACAATCCTACTGATGGTAGTGAAAGGGTAGAAAATCATGAATGGGTTATCCATGAAGAATTGGATACGGTTACTGAGAATCCTTTTGGAATAGGGGATGAAGTGCTCTTAGTCGCTTCTCATATGGAAGGAATGCAAGGTGCGTCGGCAGAAATTGATTCTGTACAACAAACAACTGTGTATATGGTTGATTTTAAGTCAGCCACCGATGGAAGTGACATTACTAATCACAAATGGGTTACGGAAAGTGAATTAACATCAGTAGAATAATAGGTAAAAGCTATGACTAAAATAAAATAAGACACAGCCTTTCCATAGCTGTGTCTGTTTAACATATTAGGATAAGTATAGCTCTCCACCACTACTGGCGTTAAAACCAGCGACGCGATAAAAATTCTCATTACCAGATCCAAATGTAACGGTTAAAATGAGTAAGCCAAATTGCTTGGCTTCTTCAATAAGTGCTTGAACAAGCAAAACGCCAATACCCCGATTTTGATAGTGTGGAGACACCATAATATCTTCTAAATAACCATGCTCAAGGCCCATTCCACATATGTATCCAAACGCAATTAATTGACCTTCCTCATTACGGACTCCTGCCCAAAAGTTGCAGCGTTCGAAAAGAGCAGGGTAATCCGAATCGCGGCGGCCCCAACCGATTTTTTCTCTTAAATCAGGTACTTCATGGTTTTCAATTGGCATGTTGATGACTACATCTATTTCCATAAAATCACCCCTCACGATTCTATTATATAGTAATTTAAAAGCTTGTGAAGCCCTAATTTGTAATCGCTTTCTTAAAGTATAGAGAGCGAAGGAAGTTGTCAATCCAATTAGTAAGAGTAGTTATGGTCCAACCAAGTTTTCTACTGATTGATTCATTACAAAGTATCTTTCCCTCCAGCTCGTTAAAACTAAATGGTCGATTATTTTCCCAATCCAAGCACATCTCTCATAACTTTCTAACCAACCCCATAATAATGAATGACTATATGGCCAACCTTTTCATTCGCTCTTCAACTGATTCATTTCATTATCAATTATTTTCCCCTCTTCAAAACGCAATGAGTCGATTGCTTTTTGGCGTGCTTGTTGCTGGACATGGGCATAGACTTGAGTCGTTGATACCGATTCATGACCTAATAAACTTTGCACAGTAAGAACATCTGTTCCATTTGCGACCAATTCAGTTGCAAAGCTATGCCTTAGTTTATGAGCACTAATTTGTTTAAAAGATAAAAACGAAAGAGAATGCTTGGCTTCATCTAATGTTCTCTTTAGCATTTTTTGTAGGGCACTAATAGAAACTCCGTTGACATATGTTTTTTTCGTGAAATCATAACCGAGTAAAAATAAATCACCGGCTGCTTGAGGGCGGTTTTTACTTGGTAAGGACTTTATATAAGTTTGCATAAACTGAACAGTTGCTCCCGATAGGGGGATGGACCTTTCTTTATTACCTTTTCCTTTAATCTTCAGTTGTTGCTGATGAAAGTCAATTTGTTTCATGGATAAATGAGCTAGTTCAGAAATACGTAAGCCGGTTGATATAAGTAAGTAAAAAACAATAAAATCGCGCTCTTTTAACTTATCTTCATAATAAGCTTTTCTTTTTGAATGATTCGGACGCTGCTTTAACCAAATGAGCAACGTTTTCAACTCAACATTTGTTAAGTAAACTGGCTCTGTTTTACCTATTTTCGGTCGTTGTACAGATAATACCGGGTTAACAGCCGTATCACCACGCTGAACTAAAAATTGGAACAATGACTGCAGGGCAGAGACTTTACGATTAACCGTTGTTGCTTCATTTTCGAGCTCTAAAGATAAATACCGAATATAATGCTCGATACCATCCTTTTCTAGCTCTAGGAAGTCTGCTAAAGTAATTTTCTCAGTTTGAAAGTTCTCTTCGGCCGTAACTCGCTCAATAAATTGAAAGAAAGCGAGGAAATCATAGATATAACGCTGCAATGTATGTTTAGAATATCCGAGTGATAACTTACTAAGCAAATATTCATGGATAAAAGGGGGAAGGTTGTCTATTTTTCGAAACGTTTGTAACGATGTATTAACGTCTTTAGACGGGTTGATTAACGCTAAATTTTTTTGATTAATTTTTGCAAATATCGACATCTTGTTCACCTCAACTCTATTTTAACGCAAAATTAACGTTCTGTGAAATAGTTATTTCATGGAACGTTAATTTTGAATTTACTTTCAATGTCGTAATAAAAAGGGTCATCTCATGCAAAAAAACAGACGTCTTCAAGGACATCTGTTTTTAACTATTATTCTCTACATGAACCTGCTTTTCACTCCATTGCCACAAGGCAGATGCACGTTCATCTGTTATTTGTTTGTGATTTAATGTTTTCTGTTTCTTTTTATAAAAAAAGGAGCCATTATCTGCACGGATAGTTCCTTCAGTGGCTAAAAAGATCGCGGTTTCAGCACCTTGTGCAGGTGTAAGAAAAAAGGGCTTTAAAAGTCGATGAATGAATTGACCAAAACCAGTTTCACGGTTAACACCTAGACTCGTTGAAACTGCACCAGGGTGTAAACTAAAAACACAAACATTTGTTCCGTTAACTTCTTTTACTAGCTGTTTCGTGAACAATAAGTTAGCTAATTTAGATTGAGCATATCCTTTTGCAACATTAAAAGAGCGATTCTCGAAAAAAGGATCATTTAAATCTAGATTTCCTGTTTTGTAAGCACCTGATGACACGTTGATAATTCGGGCTTCATCCGCTTTTTCTAAGTGAGGAAGAAGTAAACGTGTTAAGTAATAGTGACCAAGATGATTAACACCTAACATCATTTCGAATCCTTCTGATGTTTTTTCTTTCTTAATGGTTACAACACCAGCATTATTTATTAATCCATTCAAATACGGATAACGCTCTGTTACGTCTAGAGCAAATTGTTCAATGCTCGAGAGAGAACTCAAATCACAACGGAGACATTCTATCAAGCTTGAGCCACTTTCTTGAATCGCTATCCTCTTAGCTTCTTCTCCTTTTGACAGATTGCGACATGCCATGATTAAGTAGTAGCCTCTTTTTGCTAGTTCTATCGTCGTCGCTAATCCCATACCAGTATTGGCACCTGTTACGATGATATATCGTTGCTTCATAACATTCCTCCTTTAAGCGTCTATACCCATTCATTTACAAAAACACACTTTAAATTTTCTTATCTAACACACTTACACGAACGTAAGTTCCGTTCGTGACTTGCACGTTTATTCTGTTTACTTTATGATAAATGAGGGAAGATTTTAACAATGCGTCTAAAGCCTTACTAATTATTACGGAGAGAAGAAGGGATCTATTCTACTTATCACGAATAAGGAATTAAGATTACCTTCCATATAATACGCTCAGGCGAAGCCACATTCACTTCGCCACCAACAAAGATGAAAGTATGGTTTAGCTTTTAACTGTTGGCTTTTCGTTCAATTTGGTTTCGTTCTTTTCAATGTAAAAAATGTAAGATTGGTTTGTGAACTTGAGAATTTGTAGTAACCCAGCGGGCGAAAACATGCGGAGACTCCCGTGGGACGTAGTGGTAGAGCTGAGATCCAGCGGCATAGCCGATTAGCTCAGCGCCACCCCACAGGACATGGACCATGATTTTCGGTAGCGACGAGTAACGCTCTATGTTCGCATTTCCATATAAAAGTTGCATCAAATGAAAAAAAGCGGTACGCTAAAAAAACAAATCGAAAAAGGAGTCACTAACATGTCATTTACAAACCCTTCTGATCAAAAGATTAAAGAAATTTTACATACAAGTAAAACGATTGCAGTCGTAGGGTTATCTGATAAACCTGAAAGAACCTCCTATATGGTTACAGAAGCGATGCAAGCTGCTGGTTATACGATTATCCCTGTTAACCCTATGGCGACCGAGGTATTAGGTGAAAAATGTTATGCTTCACTAAAAGATATTAAAGAAGATGTCGATATAGTAAATATCTTCAGAAGAAGTGAATTTGTTTATGATTTGGCTAAAGAAGCCGTCGATTTAAAACCAAAAGTTTTCTGGACTCAACTAGATGTTTATGATGAAGAGGCAGCAGAATTATTGGAGGAACACGGAATTGTTACGATTATGAATCGTTGCATTAAAGTGGAGCATGCCAAATTCAAATAGGAAATGGCTTCACACCTCTTCCTTTACTGAAGAGGTGTTTTATTCATCTAATTCTGTTCAGATTCTTCTCTAGCATTTATGTGGAAGAATACTCTAAATGGCATGACTTGACGAAAATAAAAAGAGACCGTGCAATACTAATAGCAGTGGATATATTATGAGGAGTAACCGGTTGAAAGGAGTTTCTATCATAGTGGCAAATAAGAAGCAATTGGAATATAATGATGATTCCATTCAGGTGTTAGAAGGTTTAGAGGCAGTTCGAAAAAGACCAGGGATGTATATAGGTAGTACAGATGCACGGGGTCTGCATCATTTAGTTTATGAAATCGTCGATAACGCTGTTGATGAAGCATTAGCAGGTTATGGTTCATACATAAATGTTACCATTCATCCTGATAACAGTATTTCCGTTTCGGATGAAGGAAGAGGTATGCCAACTGGTATGCATAAGCTTGGCAAGCCAACTCCTGAGGTGATTTTCACCATATTACACGCTGGTGGAAAATTCGGACAAGGTGGGTATGCAACAAGTGGTGGTTTACACGGTGTAGGGGCCTCTGTTGTAAATGCTCTATCTGAATGGTTAGTGGTTGAAATCATGCGTGATGGTAAGCGCTATAAGCAACGCTTCGAAAATGGCGGTAAACCTGTCACGACGTTAGAAGTAATGGGGAATACACGTCGCTCAGGAACCGTTGTTCATTTCAAACCGGACCGAAGTATGTTTAGTACGACTACATATAATTTAGAAACACTAACTGAACGATTGCGCGAAGCTGCTTTTTTACTTAAAGGTATTAAGATTGAAATTGTCGATCTACGGGGGGAAACTTCCTCAGAATCCTTTGTATATGATACGGGTATTCAAGCTTTTGTTGATTATCTTAATGAGGATAAAGAGACATTATTGCCGGTTGTTTATTTTAATGGGGAGCACAACCAAATTGAAACAGAGTTTGCTTTTCAATTTAATGACGGTTACACGGAAAATGTCCTTTCGTTTGTTAATAATGTCCGTACAAAAGACGGTGGAACACATGAGCTAGGTGCTAAGGCGGCGATGACTAGAATTGTCAATGAATATGCACGGAAAGTGAAACTGCTCAAAGACAAAGACAAGAATTTAGATGGTTCAGATATTCGTGAAGGATTTACAGCGATTATCTCTATCCGAGTACCAGAAGCCATGCTCCAATTCGAAGGGCAAACCAAGAGTAAATTAGGTACACCTGAAGCACGCTCGGCTGTAGATAGTCTGATCGCAGAGAAGCTTTCGTATTTTCTCGAAGAAAACCCAGATATCGCCTCACAATTAATAAAGAAAGCAGTAAAAGCTGCTCAAGCTCGTGAAGCAGCAAGGAAAGCCCGCGAAGATGCACGCAATGGCAAAAAGAATAAACGTCGTGATGTGTTATTAAGCGGAAAATTGACTCCGGCACAATCGAAAAATCCACAAAGAAATGAATTATATCTTGTAGAGGGTGATTCAGCAGGAGGCTCTGCCAAACAAGGAAGAGATCGTAAATTTCAAGCGGTTTTACCGTTACGAGGAAAAGTAATTAACACGGAAAAAGCCAAAATTGATGATATTATGAAAAATGAAGAAATTAGAACGATCATTCATACCATTGGTGCTGGAGTCGGTGCAGATTTCACTTTAGAAGATGTCAATTATGATAAAGTTGTTATTATGACTGATGCCGATACAGATGGAGCCCATATTCAAGTACTATTACTTACTTTTTTCTATCGCTATATGAAACCACTTATTGAAGCAGGGAAAGTCTATATTGCCTTACCGCCTTTATATAAAGTAAGTCGAGGTTCCGGAAAAAAAGAGATCGTTGATTATGCTTGGGATGAAAGAGGTCTACAAGATTCGATTAAGAAGGTTGGACGCGGCTATATGTTGCAGCGTTATAAAGGACTTGGAGAGATGAACGCTACACAACTATGGGAAACGACGATGGATCCCGAAACTAGAACGCTTATTCGTGTAAAGATTGATGATGCGGCTCGTGCTGAAAAACGAGTGACAACATTAATGGGAGATAAAGTAGAGCCGCGAAGAAAGTGGATAGAATCTCATGTTGCATTCGGTCTTGAAGAGGAAACAAACATTTTAGAAAATGAAAATTTAGCGATTGTTGAAGAGGGGGAATAAGCGATGTCACAAACAGAACGTTACTTAGATCTACCCTTAGAAGAAGTAATTGGTGATCGCTTTGGTCGTTATAGTAAATATATTATTCAAGAACGTGCCTTACCAGATGCACGAGATGGATTGAAGCCGGTACAACGTAGAATTTTGTACGCGATGTTTAAGGATGGTAACACGGCTGATAAGCCTTTCCGTAAATCCGCTAAAACTGTTGGTAATGTTATCGGTAACTACCATCCCCATGGAGATTCATCCGTCTATGATGCGATGATTCGAATGAGTCAGGATTGGAAGGTTAGACAGTTATTAGTTGATATGCATGGTAATAACGGTTCAATTGACGGTGATCCACCTGCGGCGATGAGATATACAGAGGCACGCTTATCTAAAATTGCATCGATGCTCTTAAAGGATATCGATAAAGAGACCGTCGAATATATTCCTAACTTTGATGATTCGGAAATGGAGCCTGTTGTTTTACCGGCCATGTTCCCAAACCTGTTAGTTAATGGTTCTACCGGTATTTCAGCTGGTTACGCAACAGATATCCCACCTCATCATCTAGGCGAAATTATTGATGGCGTCATTATGCAAATGGAGAAACCTCAAACGACGTTAGAGGACTTAATGACAGTTATACAAGGACCTGATTTCCCTACAGGCGGTACTGTACAAGGCATTGAAGGTATTAAACAAGCTTATCAAACAGGTAAAGGAAAAATCGTTGTTCGTGCTAAATCAGAGGTTGAGGAAGTTCGTGGCGGACGACAACAAATTGTTATCACAGAAATCCCTTACGAAGTCGTCAAAGCTAACCTCGTCAAAAAGATGGATGAACTTCGTTTCGATAAAAAAGTCGATGGAATCGCAGAAGTTCGTGATGATACCGATCGAACTGGTCTTCGTATCGTTGTTGAGTTAAAAAAAGAGGCAGATGCGAACGCGATTTTACATTTCTTATTAAAAAATACGGACCTCCAAGTGACCTATAACTTTAATATGGTGGCCATCCATAACAAAACACCTAAATTAATGGGTTTACAACCACTTATTCAAGCTTATATTGACCACCAGAAGTCCGTATTAACAAAACGAGTTACTTATGATTTAGTTAAAGCAAAAGAACGACATCATATTGTCCAAGGCTTAATCCGGGCCATCTCTATTTTAGATGATGTCATTGCCACAATCCGTGCTTCTAAAGATAAAAAAGATGCCAAAACGAATCTAATTGAGAAATACCAATTCACAGATGCACAGGCTGAAGCGATCGTAACCTTACAGCTTTATCGTTTAACAAATACAGACATCACGACACTTGAAGAAGAAGCCGCGGAGCTAGAACGTCGTATTCATGAGTTAGAAGCGATATTAGCAAGTGAAAAGAAGTTAATAAATGTCATTAAAAAAGAGTTATTAGCTGTCAAAAAGCAGTTCTCAGATGCACGTCGTACTGTTATTGAGCATAAAATTGAGGACCTTAAAATTAATATGGAAGTATTAATTGCCTCTGAAGACGTGATGGTTTCTGTAACAGAAGAAGGCTATGTCAAACGTACGAGTATTCGTTCATATACCGCCTCAAATGGTGAAAATCCTGGAATGAAAGAGGGCGATCGTTTACTCTCAAAGCTTGAGATGAATACGACTGACACGTTATTACTTTTCACAAAACAAGGGAATTATTTGTATATTCCTGTTCATCAGCTTCCAGATATACGCTGGAAGGATAATGGCCAACATATTGCCAATATCGTCAGCATTGACCGGGATGATGAAGTGATTGAAGCGATGTGTGTACGTTCATTTGATCAAGAAGAAGAGTCGTTACTATTTGTGACAAAGCACGGAATGGTCAAACGGACACAGCTAGCTCTCTATCAGGCTCAACGTTATTCAAAACCTCTTATGGCACTCAAACTTAAAGCTGATGATGAATTAATAACGGTGATGAGAACAAAAGGAACAGGAGAATTATTCCTAGCTACACATCAAGGCTACGGGCTTTGGTTCAGTGAAGAAGAAGTGACTCTTGTAGGACAAAGAGCATCAGGTGTAAAAGGAATTAACTTAAAAGCAGATGATTATGTTGTCGATGCATCCATATTTACCCTTGATGAAAAGGTTGAATTTATTGTCTTTACGCATCGTGGGGCGGTAAAACGTATGTCAATTTCGGAATTTGATAAATCCTCTCGTGCTAAACGTGGCTTAGTCATGCTGAGAGAACTGAAATCAAATCCACACCGCTTAATCGGCTGCAAACGTGTTATGAATGCTACGGATCCATTCACCGTTGTTACAGAAAAAGGGATTACAGAAGAGGTCATAGCATCTTCATACCGTAACAGTGATCGTTATAGTAATGGTTCCTTTATTTTAGATATAGCAAAGGACGGAGCCGTTAAAACGGTATATGAAGAGGAAAAAGAATAAATAACAGATGAAAGCCAGTGAGTATAGGTGCTCACTGGTTTTTATAATTGATGAAGGGATTAATCGCCTATCATAGAATATATAAGAAAGAGGGGGGGATAAAGTTGAAAAAAGTCGTCTATAGTACTATTGCCTTTTGCTTTATTTTATCGGCCATCATCGTTATTGACTCATTAAAAGATGGACCTGTTTACGCAAAGGAAGTAACACCAGGCTATAATTGGGAGTTGTTCGCCTCCGAACCAGGAGATGACTATTTATTTCCTCACTTAGTAAAGGAACGCTTCTTGTGGGATAAAAGAACACAAGTTAGTGGGGTTAGGAATTACACGGAAGAATTTTATATGGATTGGTCAGCGGTTCCTATAGAAAATGACGAACTTGCCATCATTGCGATAGTAGATGGCTCAACGGTAGAGAAAATTATTTTCTACTCAAGTAAAGATTCAAATAAAACAATTGAGCTAGAAGTGTTAGATGAAAGGATTATAACCAACATCATATCTGAAGAATTCAACGCCAAACACCCGACCGTTGTTCTAAAGGATGGTACAAATGTAGAATTTCCTTATGAAAGAATGGATAGAGAATAGGTATCCTATAATTATATTATGTAAACTTAATTATTTGTTAGTATTTGAATTTGGTGTTTTACTATCACTTCTCGTTAAAAAGGTCATTTGAGCACCGATAGTAACCCTATTAGTTAATATTTTCATTGAGTTAACGACGGGTTTCATCTACTATGGAGCTTTTTCTATTTCATCGATATCATCCTGGAATATTATTTTTCCGATTACATCATGGGCAATAGCATGGATTGTATTGTCGCTCTAAAAAAGAGCTGTTACAATTAGCGAAAATGATTCATTGTTGAAAAGGTGTGATTGTATCTGAAAAAACGTAGCAATGAGTTTTTCTCATGCTACGTTTTTTATTTTAACTTGAAAATCCATCTCTAATAAATCTTCCAATATCATGTGTAACCTTAATATCATGCAAAATTATGATTAATACTAAGATAACGGGTCCGATAAATAAACCAATCGCACCAAATAATTGTAATCCTGCAAAGAAAGAAATTAAGACGGCAACAGGATTTAAATCTAAAGAGCTTGATAAGACTTTAGGCTCGAGTAGCTGTCTCACAATTACAATAATCGCATATAAAACGGCGAGACCAATCCCTAAGCTGACATCTCCTGCAATAAATAAGTAGATAAACCATGGAATTAAAATGGTTCCTGTACCTAAATAAGGGAGGAGTTCGGCTATACCTATAACGATCGATAATGTAAGTACATAATCAACACCTAATATCGTTAATCCAATCATAACAATAACAGTAGTCACAGCCATAATAATAACTTGTGCACGGATGAAGCCAAATAATCGATTTTTAATGGCTGCATTAAAATCCTTTGCTCGTAAGCGAATCTTATAAGGAATCGTTTTCTTAAAGAAACGTTGATATTGACTCCAGCTTTTACCCATAAAATAAATACTTAAAAGAAAGAATAAGAATGCAACAAAGAAGGTAGGTAGGCCGAGTAACAGGTGTGTAAAGCGATCAACAATACCTTGTCCTAATTGACCTAATGCTGTTCCAAGTTGTGCACCCATCTGTAAAATACTCTGTTTTAGAGCCTCTTGTTCCTCCATGCTGAAGCTGTTAAATATACCAAGTGCTTCTTGCCAAAAAGGGAAAATAACCGTGTTAAAGAAATTTTGGAAGCTAACGGCCGCCATTTCAATCCATTCTGGAAATTGCATAAAGAAGTTCCTGAAGCTATAAATAAGTAGAAATACAATACCTGTTATAATACTACTTATAATAAGGACGCCACCTAATAATCCAAATAAACTAGCAAAACCTGAAGAAAAACGAAGCTTCTCTTGCAAAAAACGAACAAATGGTTGTAAAAACCAAGCAAATAACGCAGCAAACCAGAATGGATAGGTGATCGAGAATGTTTTTAAAACTAACCAAGCAATAACAATTACAGCAATAATGAAAAGAACTGCACGTAATGCCATCCATGCATGATTACGTGTCATAAAATACTCCTTTCTTTCAATACGGTTACGTATGTTTGAATATATGGTTAAATATAACTATGTATATCTATTATATTCGATTCGTAGGAGAAAAGCACTTTTAATCAGACAGAGAGACAACTAAAAATTGTCAAACTGAGATGAACAAATCTCAAAAAAAGACATTCCCGATACATAGATGTATCATTATATGAAAATAATAGCCATAAAAATGGAGGTTCAACTTATATGATATACGAACAATTTTTAAAGGAAGTTGTGATTGATTTTAATTCGTTATTTGATGATTTTTGGGAACAACTCATACATGAACAATCTGTAGAAACCTTCGATCAATATTTCCAGCAAGTTACCAATGATTTGGAAATGGTAGAAGAATTATATACAGAAGCAGAAAGATTTGGCGTACAAACAGTGAAATTTCAACAAGATCTATATAAAGAAGTGAAAAATTTCCGCGGGCAAATCGATCATAAAATTAACGAACTAGAGATTCAAATATCAACCGGTGAAATTGAAAAAGAACACGTATTTAAAATCAAAACAACTCAAAATAAACTAAAACAAGCTTTAGCGTGAAATTATCACTATTTCATACATTTGATCTATTTCGTCTCAAAACTTTAAGTATACTTATCAAATGAGACTGAAATAGATTATTTTTAATTACTTCCGATAATATATATTATGTAAACTTTAAATTCAGAATTAAATCGTTAATAAGTTCCTATACCCTACTTGTGTCCGTTGAAGACATTCTTATGACAAAAATGAAGACATTGTTATGACATCCCCTAATTCTGTATATTTATACAGTGTTTTTTGAAGACAATCTTATGACATCTCGGAAATTAGGATAAAAATTATGATTTTTTTAAAGAATTCCTTATTGAAGACATTCTTAAGACGTTATTCCGAGCAAAACGCTAAATTGAAGACAATCTTATGACACTTTTCCGAGTAAAACGTCAAATTGAAGTCATTCTTATGACGTTTTTCCGTTTGAACAATTTCGATAAATTAGCTTTAAAAGAGTTATTTTACAACAAAAAAGTCACTTTTATATGAAGAAAGTGACTTTTTTGTTGCTATTCTTCTGGGATATCCATTTTTTCGACAGCTTCTTTTAGGTCTGTATCTTTAAGATGTGTATAAATCATGGTTGTTTGTACGGATGAATGCCCTAATTGCTTTCTTAATTTGGGTACATCATTAACTTCTAAATGATACTTAGTAGCAAAAGAATGCCTTAGTTTGTGTACCGATAATGCTGGCTTCCCAAAACCCATAGCATATTTCTCTACCAGTTTCTCTATTGCCCTAGGCGTAAGCCTCCTATTAGTCCCTCTTGGCCCCATAGCAGCCGATATAAAGAGTGCCTTATTCTTCTTATCTACATGGTATTTAGTTTCGCGTAAGGCCATATAAGCTTGCAAATCACTCATCGCCTGTGTACTAAAATAAACGTATTGCTCTTTATTTCCTTTTCTAATAACTCTTAAGGTACTTTTATTAAAATCGATATCAGTAATATCCAGATTAGCTATTTCTGATAACCTTAAACCTGACCCTAAAATTAATGAAATTATGGCAGTATCTCTTTCCCGGTTTTGTACATGGAAATTGTATTTTTTCTTATTATCCTTGTGTAATTCACCATAATCATGTGCTATAAACAACCTGAACTCACTGTATTCTTTCCCTTGTAGAATTTTCCCTTCCATTTTGTTTGCAATGGTTTCTTGATCGTTTTTTAAGTCATTGAACTCAATCTTAGCCATCACATTACGCTGTATATAAGGCTTTAAATCTTCCGTCTCAGCAGTGTTTTGAAGGTAATTAAATAAAGATTTCAAGGAAGATAATTTTCGGTTTACAGTTACATCTTTGTTACCTAATTGATGAACTAAGAATTTTAAATACGATTCAACTTGCCTAATTGTAAGCTTTTCTAGATTTTCTAAAGCAATTATTTTAGGATGCTCTTGAAGCAGCTCATCATTGAGCCAGGTAAAGAAGATTTTAAGGTCATGTACGTAGTTTAATAATGATGTTGAAGAAAGCCTCCTGGACTTATGGTCAATATATTCTTCAACATACCAAGGTAATTCAGCTAACATTTTATCCATTTTTATAAAGTTATTCTTGTTGGATTGACTCATTGTAAAGCTCCCCCTAATAAATAAAGATTATTACGTCAAAATCATATTTTACGTAATAATATCATACCTAATTCTAGATAACTACAAAAAGGGGTAGCGTCAGGAAAATGCGGATTTACAACGTTAAGGAAATTTTCAATATTAAAAAGCCTAATTTCTCAATTTAAAGTGAAGAAATTAGGCTTTCATTGCTCCATTAAAGCGCCCTTATATTGAATAAATTAAGTAGTGATTTCAGTTAGCATTATATAGAATTCATAAATTAAATAAGTAATCGAAGTAATCTGCATGACCTCTTATTAATTCAATTTCATATTTTAATGATATCCAAAAGAAACGGAATATCAGACCATCTTCATCCCCTCCACTAGTTGGTTTGTAATCCCACTCATCTTTATCTTCTGTTACTTTTATTTTAAAAAAAAATCTATTATGTATGGTTCCATCATCATTTTCCCAGAAATCTTCTTAAACTGAAGAAAGATTATTTTGCTTCATTTTTTTAAAAGCACTCTATTTTTTAAATAAGTATTAACATTCTAAAAAGGAATATTGTGTCATTACTATTATAAAATAAACACTTAGATCTTGTCTGAAAATGCCAATGATTCTTGTTCTTTAATATAAACATGCATTATGATAGACCTTACTTTAATTTTTAACTAAAACCTATTGTATATGAAAAAAATAAAAATAATACGATTAACCAAATGTACATCAATGATTTCTTAATTAATTATAAAAAAGCGTTCACTAATAAGGAACACTTTAGCATGCTGCTACCTAACGTTTGATTTTTCTCAATTAGAGAAATTTGTTTATGTAATATATAATACGGTCCCCATAAACATTTTCACTAAAGTTAAAGTATTCAAGATTGCAGCTTAAATAAATATCTCACTAGATTATTATTTGTTCCAACAGGCAAAATGAATATTTAGAGTTCCAATTAATTGAAATACCAAATTAGACATCCCTCTTCAAAAGAATGGAATGTTTTATAATAGTAGAACTTATATATAGATTGATAGAAAATTTAATCCTTTTTCTACTTCAAACTCTTTGTTAAAATAAATCTTTTGCTTCTCCTTTTGCTGAATGAGCATTCAGCTTTTTTGCCAATAATGTCTAGAATTATCAATCAAGGCCTATTTATCCTTTCTAACGTTAGACAAACAAATTTAGAATAGAGACGAGAACATATGGTAATTAAAGAATGAATTTTACCATCTTTTTCTGATCCATCTTCCTTTTGCAGTATCCCAATTATCTAACTTATCTTGATTATACAATTTCTCTTTATCGCTATAAGTTTTGAGCCAACTCTTTTCAAAACTTATTAATTGTGAGTTATTACAATAGGTTAATATTTTTAATACAAAACTATTTTTTCCATAATTTTTAAAGTCTTCGTTTATTTCAGAGTAACTATGTTTTCCAGATTTCATGGATAAAGCATGGTTTTTTAACCTACCAAAAATATGACTAGAGCGACCTACAAAACAACGATTAGATTCAATGTTTTGAAACACATATATGCCTATTAAATCTTGTGTATCAATTCTATATTTTTCTTTTCCTAACTCCCAAACATCATCAAAAGAAAATGATTGATTAAAATTCTTTATTTCCCATTCAGTAAAATTTTTTCTCGTTGTTTTCATCCCCATTTTACTAAGTACTCCCTTCTCTTTTGTCTCTTTTCGTTTAAAGATATTCCATTACATTTAATAATACTTTCACCTCCTCATATAAGAATCTTCTAACTTAAAAGTTCTGTTGCTGGTTGCTTTTCATCTTGTCTTTGAGAGATGAATTGCAACTAAATTAAGATACTTCATCAACTCAAACTGCTCCAATATTGACCAGGCCGTTTAACTGTAATTATAAACATGGATTTTAGTTTTCTGCTTCTCTATAAAAGTTTTAGGGATCCATCCCGTTTAATCTTGATGATATTTCGGTTTGATAAAACCAGATATTTATGATCTAAAATTAAGGAAAAATAAGTATCGTCCTAAATAATATTCACAATTAAAAATAATTACATTTATTGTAATATTTGGTAGTATTTTGTGTGTCCATAAAAAAATACCACCTGAATATGATAATTCGGTGTATTTTTATTAAGTTCTTGCTATTACATGAAAATAATAATATTGAGGCTTTTATTCATCAAAAAGTTTACTTGACAAACCTTGATCCATATCATCTAGATAATCAACTAGTTTCTTTAATCCTTTTGCAGCATGTACCTTCGTGTAAAGTTCGTCATGAATTAGGTAATCCAGGATATTCAAAACTTTTAGTTTTAATTCTACAATTGTATATTTGTCATTTACATCCATAACAAATAGTCCTCCAAAATTTCTTATATATTATAGTCTGTGCTATTATTCACATAATATTAAGTAATAGTATTGTACTTTCAAACCATTAATTATTTTTTAAAACTTAAAGTGAACCTCAGTACGTAATTTATACTATCGATATTTTGATATTACAATTTATTATTTTGGGATTTTTCTACAAAAAAGCTCTTACTATTTAGCTAATTAGCCAATTTTATATTTTGATTATTTTAATATTCCTTTTACTCTTCCTAAGATAGTTATAGTATCTATTATGCCGGAGTTACCTCTATGCCAATTATCGCTTATTACATATACTTCATTATTTGAGACTACTTTATCTTCAAAATTTGTTTCATATATCTCTTTAATACTACTTGAGTTATACTCATAACCATTTTCATCAGCATAAGATAAGAATTCTTCAATATTCATACCAAGGATATGAACTTTTCCATAGAATGTGTCGAGAGGTCTATTATTAATAAATAATTGACCATTATCCATTTTGACTGTTTCGTTGGGTAACCCTACTACACGACCTAAACTTTGATATTCATCATTTTCTTTATAGTAAAGTATATCTCCTCTGGAAATCATGCCGGAGTCGATGTTTTCAATTATTATTTTTTGATTAAAGAATCTCATGTTGATTCTATCCATATTATCAGATTTATAGTATAGGACCATATCATTTTGCTGTTTATCAGTGTAACTTATTTTTTCTAAGGTAGAATTGTCCAAAATAGCTTTAGATGTACTATTTCCATTAAAAATTTGATAATCAGAAGGTAAATTTGACAAAAGAATAATAAACAATATTGGGATACTAATTAAAGTAAATACTACTTTTTTATTTCCTTCAGAAAATGTTTTGTTCATAAAAACAGCTTTCATCATTGACTTCTTCAATTTTTTCAGAACTTTATTTTCCATTTTTATCAACTCCTTTAGATTTAGTATGAAACATACTTTTCACATTTTTTAATCTAGATTTTAAAGTATTAATATTAATTCCCGTAATTACCGATATTTGACTTAATGTAAACTCTTCAAAATAATACTCTATACTTCACTGAAAATGTTGGCAGGCATATAGATTTAAGCAATTTCCCTTCCTGTCATCATTATAGAATCTTCTTCTAATACATAACCAAACACCGATTTAATAATAAAAGGAATACTCCATTAGAACATTCATTCTTACTCAAAAACACAAATAATCTATTAAATTCAAATTACTTTATCTATTATGACAGAGAACATATAGCATTTTTGTTTATACTTTTCAACAAACAATCCAGATCTTTTTTATTCCCATTAAAAAATAGACTAGAACCATTATCTAAAGAATGCATTAATACTTTATTGTTTCGTAATAATTGAAAGTCAAAAATATTTGTGGGTACCCCTTGGGAATTAGTCTCTAAAATGATACTCTTTAGACTATTATGTATCCTGTAATAGCTAGAGCGCATTCCTAATTCAATCGATTTATCGTAAATTTTATACGGTTCCAGTAACTTTTGACCTTTCGTACTTACTTGAAACTCTTCTGATACGTATACATCACCTGGCCAATATTTTACTATTAATAGATCCGCGCTCTGTAAAAAATACAAAACTAATGAATCCCAGTTCTTTTTGTTCTTTTTATTTCTTACCTGTTCTTGACTAGTCCCAATATATGGGTTACTTAAATCTAAGTAATATGAAAAACCCTCCATGTTAATCGCCTCCAATTATAAATATTTTACCAAATATTAACTGAATTGTATTATATCCATTATGATTACTTTTGCGTTTACTTATTTAACATTTTTAATGTCTTTGAAAAATAATTGAAGTTGCCATTCGTTTATCTCCATAAACTGTGTTTTTTACAATTATGTGCAGAATTTAAGGACTTTTTAATATGTTGAATTTGAAAAAGTGATGATGGGTATCACCTTAATGTACGGAAAAAATTAAAAGAGGTGTTATCTATGTTAACTCAGAGCCAATATCAAGAATGTTTGGAAGCTTGTTTAACTTGTATGGAAAAATGTAATACTTGTTTTGATGCATGTTTAGATGAAGACAATGTGAAAATGATGGCTGCCTGTATCCGATTGGATCGTGAATGTGCGGATATTTGTAGCTTCACTGCAAGAGCAATTCAGACAAATAGTCCTATATTAAAAGAAGTTATAAAATTATGTGTAGAGATTTGTCAAGCGTGTGGAGATGAATGTGGTAGACATAACCATGAACATTGTCAAAACTGTGCGGATGCCTGCTATCATTGTGCAGAAGTTTGTCGCAAAATAATTGCATAATATAGCTATTTAAAGATAGCACGTCATTTGATGGCGTGTTTTTTCTTTTTGTTTGCAATCTAATATAATGAGAAAAATAGTATACTCAATAATCTTAGCTTGTCTGCATACTTTCTCGATAATTATTGTTTATACTATACATATTCAAAGTAGGTGTTTTAAATGAAATTTTCAACAAAATTAGGGCTGTGGTTTTTCTGTTGTATATTAATTATTGAAGCAGGATCTATGCTATTTCTTCATAAAAATGTAGTAGAGTCGCTTGTCGAAGAGGAATTACATTCACTTTTAGCAAGGGGTAATAGTCATAGAGATGTTTTGAAGGTCACTTTTGATGAGAATACACTTCAACATATAGCCTTAATGGAGTCTAAAACGGATACTGAAGTGGTGATAACCAATGAAGAAGGTAATGTGATAAAGACATCCTTTCCAGTTAATGAAGCTATTAATCGTATTATTAAACCCAATTATCAACGGGAGCAAATTGTACAAAAGGATTGGAAATCACAACCATATATTGCTACGGCTTCCCCATATCAAACATCGAATGGAGAAACCGGGATTGTTTATATGTTGAAAAGTACTAATCAAATTCAGGGGGTAATCAAAGATCTTAATCATCATTTTGGAATTGCCGTTGTAATTATCTTGTTTTTTCTAATCATAACAAATTTTATCCTAATTAAAATTCTCACGAAACCACTAATATCAATGAATAACGCAACAAAAAAAATTAGTAAGGGTGACTTTTCTCTTCACTTACCTGTCAATTCTAAAGATGAACTTGGGGATTTAGCCAAATCAATAAATACATTGGCAAATAACTTAAACTTTTTACAACAGGAAAGAAAAGAATTTCTTGCAAGTATATCTCATGAGCTTCGGACACCATTGACCTATATAAAGGGATACGCAGACATAGCACTTAAATCCAATTTAAATGACAATCAAAGAATGGAATATATTAAAATTATTCACGAGGAATCCTCAAGGGTTTCAACCCTTTTAGAAGAGTTATTTGAATTGGCTAAAATGGACCAAAACTCCTTTATTATTCAAAAAGAAAGAGTAGATGTTTCATCTTTTATTAAACTTATCTATGAAAAAGTTAAACCTATTTTCTCTAGTACTGGAATTGGACTTATCTTCTTGGAGCAACCAGGTAACATTGTAAATATTGACCCAGTCCGATTTGAACAAGTAATTTTGAATCTTTTAGATAATGCACTCAAATATTCTAATGGTGGTGTGACCACTATTGAAATAAAGAAGACTAAAAACCATGTTATCCTTGCAATATCTGACCAAGGGGTAGGTATACCTGAAGAAGAGCTTCCTTTTATTTTTGATAGCTTGTATAGGGTTGAAAAATCCAGATCTCGCCTTACTGGTGGTGTTGGTTTAGGCTTATCCATAGTCAAGGAAATAGTAGAGGCTCATGACGCAGAGCTTCATGTGGCAAGTAAGTTGGGGGCTGGTACGACCGTTTCAGTGTTATTAAAGGAGGCCTGATGCTATATGAGACGGATAGTTTTAATTGATGATGAACAAAGAATGTTAGATCTCCTATCTTTATACTTGGTGCCTTATGGATATGACTGCATTAAAATGAATAGTGGTACAGATGGTATTTCATATATAGAACAAAACGACGTAGATTTAATAATCCTTGATGTCATGATGCCATTACTAAACGGCTGGGAAACATTAAAGAAATTAAGAGAGTTTTCAAATACTCCTATCATTATGCTAACGGCAAGAAATGATACTAGTGATATGGTAAAAGGGTTAAAAATTGGGGCGGATGATTACATCTCAAAACCATTTAATGAAGAGGTTCTGATAGCAAGAATAGAAGCTGTACTTAGACGTACTGTTAAAGAAGAGAATTGGAACAAACCCCTCTATTTTAGAGGATTAACTCTTGATCCCATTATTTATAAACTAGATTTTAATGGTGTTCCCATTTCCGTTACACCTAAAGAATTTGACTTGTTAAAACTTTTTTTATTAAATTCTGATAAAGTTTTTACGCGTGATCACTTACTGGCCACGTTGTGGGAATTCAAAGCAGAAACTGAGAACAGAACAATAGATTCACACATTAGAAATTTGCGGGATAAACTCAGAAAAACTGGATTTGAAGTTGATAAACATTTAAAAACTATTTGGGGAATTGGATATAGATGGAATAAAAGGTATGAATAATTGAAGTATTCTACGGAGGATTAATTATGAAATGGATACAAAAAACGTTTTTGCTCACTTTAATAAGTACTATGCTTACTGGTTGTATAAGCTCTAAAGATAATGGCATTGACTCCTTTTTTATAGACGCAAACGAAGAAATAGTGACTCACATCCATGGAATTGGCTATTTAGGAAGTAATCAAACTCTCTTTATAGCTACCCACCATGGTCTACTTAAGTTCTCAGATGATAAATGGTTCAAAACTAATAAGAATAACCATGACTATATGGGATTTCAAACTACAGATAATGGATTCTTTTCAAGTGGTCATCCCTCGCTTAAATCTAATTTAAAGAACCCATTGGGTATTATGAAGAGTACTGATCAAGGAAATACTTTAGAAAAAATTAAATTTTATGGCGAAATAGATTTCCACTATTTAGCTGCAAGTTATTATAATCACACTCTTTACGTGTATAATGAACACCCTAATTCCCTAACAGTAGGTTTACATTATTCAATCGACGGTGGAGAGAGCTGGCAGCAAAGCGAAATGAATGGCGTTTCTGCCAACTCTATAGGAAATATTGCGACCCACCCTAATAATCCTGAAAACATAAGCATTTCAACTAATAAAGGTTTATTTGTATCCTCTAACTTTGGGAATGATTTTGAATTACTGTCACCAAACACTCCTGTTACAACCGTCGAATATCAAGAGAATAGTCTAATTTATTTCCAGGTTGAGAAAGAAGATATTAAATTAATTAATGTTGAATTACAAAATAAAGATTCAAAAGAGATACCATTACCAGAAGATGTTTCAAGAGAAAACCCAGTTTTATTTTTGACGACAAATCCAAGTAATAGAGAAGAAATAACACTTGTTACAGCTAACAACAGTATCTTCCAGACCAAAGACAATGGCCAAACCTGGGCTTATATCCTCGAGAACGGAAAGGTTAGTAATAACTAATTCTAAATAGATGTATTCCACATAAACTTGTGATAAAACAATCTATTGTATACTCTTGAAAAGCAATACCTTAAAGAGGTTTTTTGATTTATTAAATCTGATTTAATTTAAATTATTGAAAAATGTTAAAGCCTCTTTCAAAATGAAAGAGGCTTTTGATTTCCTAAGGTAAAGCTCACTATAATAGCTTTTAAGATAATATTTGCAGATCTTTATTCCTGTGAAAGTTCACTTTCTGTCACCCATTTATGGTTCGTTACTTCTTCTCCACTATCGGAAAGGATAAAGTCAACCATATAAACAGTAGTCTTTTCAGCAGAGTCAATGGTAGCATTTGCTCCATCCATACCTTCCATATGATCTGCATCTACCGTTATTTCATCACCTACTTGGTATGGTTCTTCTTGTCTATTAGCTACTTCCTCATGGATAATCCATTTATGGTCTTCCACTCTTTCACCACCATTTGTTGGATTATACGAAATGGTGTAGACGGTTGTTTCATAAGCTCCTACTATTGTTGCTTCTACCCCTTCCATACCAGGCATATGTGCTTCTGTAATGATGGCATTACTCCCAACAGGAAAGGTTGGATTTTCTGCTTCTTTTAAATCCTCAGGGACTTCTCCTGAGCCAGACATTTTCATACCTGAATGATCCATCCCGGAATGATCGCCATCCGTATGGTCTCCTTCCATGTCCTGCATATCATGATTCTCGCCGTTACTAGCACATGCAGATAATGTCAGCATAGCAATTAGAGTAAGCACCCCTACCATTAATAACTTTTTAACATTCATCTTTATACCTCCTATATGATGATACAAATAATATACTTCTAAATTTTGCAGAATTTATGGAGGTATTCATTTTTTTAACCTTTCAGAACTTATGTTCACACATTCTTCATAAACAATATATTTTTGTATTTTAAACAAGTAATACTATATTCTTTGTTTATCATTTCACCCATTGTTAGTAGTTCGAGCGTAATGTCTTTATTTTTTCGAAAACTTTTATTAATATTGTGGACTATACATTTAAAAAGGATGAAACGCTTAAAGTACCTTATAAAGATACCCTAAAACGCAACATCCTATAGAATAGATAAATTAATTTCTCAACTATTAATAATTATTAACTGACTTGGAAAGTTGAGCATTTCTAGTTCTGGGATGGCAATCTGCAATCTTATCTTTCGTTTTAGAAACCCAATGATCCTTGGTGAAACGAGTCCATAGGATGATTGCTCTAAAGACTATATCAATTCCAATCGCTATCCAAACACCTGCCAAGCCCATTTCCAGCACTATCGCAAGAAGATAGACTGTCCCAGTCCTTATAAGCCACATCCCAATAATGGTCAAATACATAGGATATTTTGTATTGTTTGCGCCTTGATATGCACCAGTTAACACTAACACAACTGCTAAAAACGGTTGAAATACAGCTGCAATTTTAAGAGCAATACCAATTTCAGCTATTACTTTTGGATCTTCCGTAAATAAACTTCCTGCCCATTCTCCATAAAGGAATAATAAGATACCGAAAATAGACATGAAACCTATCGCTAAAAAAGTCGTTAATTTTGCATATTCTTTAGCATCACAATAATTGTTTGCTCCAATATTTCTTCCAACAAGAATTGTAGCTGCAGCAGCAAATCCATATGCAATCATATAAGAAAATACTTCAATATTTCCCGCAATTTGATGGGCAGCAAAAGTATTAGTCCCAAGTGCTACTATAAATCCAAAATAAACAATCTGACCAACTCTCATAGCCAATCTTTCTATTGCTGCTGGGCTTCCAAGACTTAATAATTCAATTTGATGTCCTTTATCTATTTTCCAATAATCCTTTCTAAACGCTATATCTTTTGTCTTGTTAATATATCGGAATAAGAGTATGGTTCCATATAATCGTGCAAATACACTTGCTAACGCAGCCCCGACAATTCCATATGCAGGAATGAACCAGAATCCAAATATTAAGATGAAATCTAGTATTACGTTGATGATATTTACCATTATGCTTGTCTTCATAGGAGATTTTGTATCACCTGCACCACGAAGAATACTACTTAATACAAACATTAAAGACATAAAAATGGAAGGTACCCCTACTATTTTAAAATATAGACTACCTAATTTTAATACCTCTTCGTCTAATCCCATTAATAAAAGCATATTATCTGCAAAAAACAACGTAATAATACCAAAAGCAATGCCAAGTGCTATTGCCATAACAATAGCCTGTTGGGCAATATGCCTTGCTTTTTCTACCTTACCTGCACCCAAGAAATTTGAAATCAAAACATTGGTTGCTACTCCCACAGCCATAAATACTGCAAAATAGATAGCAAGTACTGCATTGGTAACTCCCACAGCAGATACTTCAGCTAAACCAATCTTAGCGACAAACAACGTATCAACAAATCCCAGTAATGTCTGAAAGAAATTCTCGATTACAGCAGGAATGGCTAGTAAGATAATTATTTTCAATTTATCTTTTACAGAACTCTGATTCTCCAATGGAGGTGTTCTAAGTGACATTTGATTTCCCCCTTCACGGTATCAGGGTGCATATCCACTGTTTTTGTTTTTGGAGACTCAGCTTAATCCTAACTTCCCTTTAATTTCATCAAAATTATTCTCAAATCCTATAAACACTTTGGATTTCTTAGGGAGGCCAAGAATAGTTTCTTTAAAAACAAACGTTGGAACAATTCTTGCACCAGAAACCTTTTTCAATTCTTCTTCTTTTTCTGGTACTTTCGTTAAATCAAATTCAAGAAAGTCTATATTGTTTTGAGAAAGAAACTTCTTCGCTGCTTGGCAATCAGAACAAGTTGGACGAGTATAAAGTTCAAACTTCATGATAAAACCTCCTCATTAATGCTACATCCTATTTTTATATATTTACTTCACTTCTATAACAAATGGATAGGTGATTACTTGGTCATTAAATTTAAATTCTCCCCAAACTTTATAAAGTCCGGGATTAATGAATTGTGTGGTGAATATTGTCTTGTCATCGGAAACAGGGTGCACATGGATAAATTGTGTAGCTTCTTCATTGATAATTATTACATGCCCTAGTGCTCCTAAATATGGTTCTGGAAGTGTGTCGAGAAAATTGTATGTTAAGGTCGTTGGCTGATCTACTGAAAGCGAATCAATTTGAAGTTCTAGAGATTTATTGTTAATCGTCTTTTGTAATTTCGTATCCGGTTCTAAATTATGGTGACTATGATTATTTATTAAATGGCCAACATTCAAATCAATGGGCTTTACCCTGTAAATTAAATCTCTTGGGCTTATATCTACAAAGATTTTATAAGAACCTTCTTCTAGGGCTATTTCTTGTTCGAATTTACCAGTTCCAATATTTTTAGGATGTAAATGCAAGTATTTTTTCATGTCTGAACTGATAATGATTAAATGAAGTTCCTTTTCATGGTTAATCTCTAACTGTGGCGCCTGATTATGATTATCTTTTAGTTCAATAATTAAAAGGTTTCTGTTATAACTTACCTTTATACTAATTTCATTCTGTAGATTTCCTGTATCACTTGTATGATGATGTGCATGATTAAGATGCCCGTTATGGTTTTTCATAAACAGATTCTCCTTCTATTTTTGTTCTAGAATAGAATTTTTAACACAAAATTTATTATAGTTTTTTCAAGTTGAAGAATATTACACATTAATTAACTAAATGACTTTTTATGTTTTCTAAGCCAAAACGGTCAACAAATTTGAAAAGTGCTTCTCTCTTCTTTCCATTTTCCGAATAAATAGTGATTATCTTATCAACTGCTTCATAAAGTTGTTCAGGTGTTAATTGTTCTAAAACCAAATTGCCAACTCTAGCATTTTTCCCTTTTGAATGACCACCGATATATAAGTCATAAGCATCACTTCTTTTCATTATTCCAATGTCATTGACAAGAGGTTCCCCACAACCTACGGGACAACCAGTATAGGCAGGTTTTAATGTGAAAGGAACTGGCTTTCCAGCAATGCGTTTGTTTATTTCCTTTGCTACAGGCATACCTTCTTCTTCTTCTCCCTTGCAAAAATTACAAGTTCTTAAGCTCTTCACAAAATTCCCTACAGGATAACAAAAAAGTCCCACCTCATTAAACTTTTCTTTAATTTCTTCTACTCTTTCTTCCTCTACTTCAATATAGATTTGTTGAAAAGTGGTTAATTCCACTTCTTCTTCGTTGTTCATGTAACTAGCAATAAGTATAAGTTGTCTGGCATTTAGCTTTGCTCCAAATGCAATCCCACCATTTACTGCTAATTTGATTTTTTTAACTGTCATTAGCTCCTCTCCCTCCAAAAGTAATGTTTTTTATCGTCTTATTTAGATGTGGAAATTTCTATTTTTATTGAGGAAAGCCAAGTAGAATCACTACCTGGCCTCCATGAAATTCTAAATCTTTTACTAGAATCTTTACTGAACTTCAATGACGAATGGATAAGCGTTTACCTTTCCTTCAAACTTAAATTCTGCCCAAACTTTATATAGTCCAGGTTTGGAGAAATGAGTGATAAAATTGGTCTCTTGCTCTGAAGTAGGATGAACATGAATGAAATCCTCAACTTGTTCGTCAATAATAACAACGTGACCTAACGCACCAAGATACTTTTCGGGTTTTTCCCCATGAAGATCAAATTTCAACAGAACCTCTTCACCCGTTTTTGCTGATATAGGTTCTAAAGTAACCTTCTTGCCCTCTATATCCTTTGTCCACTCTTCATCTGGTGTTAGGCTTGCATTTGGGGTAGATGTTTCGCCAATGTTTAATGGGATTGCTTCCACCTCATAGTTTTTGGTAGACGGTTTAATATCAATGAAAACTTCATACTGTCCACTACTTAAACTTTCCTCAACAACAAAAATGCCATCATCCTTGTTTTCCGGATGTAGATGAATATATTCTTTTAAATCACTAGAAACTAAAATGGCATGCATTTCCTTTTCATGTGTGATAGACAAAGTTGGTGCATTACCTTCATCATCCATTAATTCAATAGTAAGCTCGTTATCTACATATGAAACACTCACTTCTATTTCAGAAGGGCCATCTTCTTGATGGGCATGGTTGCCATGCCCATCACTTTCATTTTTTGGTTCATGCCCCTCTGCATGTTCTTGATGATTCATTGCACCACTTTTAAAAGGGTTTTCTCCCGTAAGGAGTCCATATCCTCCAAATACCGCAATCAGATAAACACTTGCTATGATTACCCACTTTTTAATCGACATTAGCTACTCCCCCTTTAGCCAATTTTAACCGTTGTAACCTTAAGGCGTTCAGGACAACTGATACCGAACTAAATGCCATGGCAGCACCTGCAACCCATGGGGCAAGTAAACCAATTGCTGCTATAGGGATAGATGCTGAGTTGTAGAAGAATGCAAAGAATAAGTTTTGTTTAATGTTACGCATGGTCTTGCTACTGATTATGATACTATCTGCTACACTGTGTAGATCCCCCCGCATGAGAGTTATATCTGCGGCTTCAATTGCAACATCTGTACCCGTGCCTATTGCCATACCAATATCAGCAACTGCTAATGCTGGTGCATCGTTGATTCCATCACCAACCATTGCTACTTTCTTTCCTTCTTGTTGAAGTTTCTTAATTTCATCTGCTTTTTGTTCCGGCACTACTTCCGCGATTACTCTATCAATCCCTACTTGTTTTCCTATCGCTGCTGCCGTTCTTTCGTTATCACCTGTTAGCATAATTACTTCTAGTCCTAAGTCATGCATTCTTTTAATTGCTTCTTTAGAGGTGTCTTTAACTGTATCTGCAACAGCAATAATTCCAGCAAATCTTTGTTCAATAGCTACTAACATAGCTGTTTTTCCTTCAGTCTCTAACTTACTCATCGACTGTTCGAGTTCGGAGGTATTAATTTGTTGTTGTTGCATTAATTTTCTTGTGCCTACAAAAACCTTTCTTCCGTTAACTACAGCGCTTATACCAAAACCAGGGATAGCTTCAAACTCTTCTGCTTCTTCAACTGTAATTCCTTTTTCTAATACGCCTCTCACAATAGCTTCTGCCAATGGATGTTCCGAATTTTTTTCGGCAGATCCAACTAATTTAAGAACCTCATCTTCTGAAAAATCATCTTGTAATATAAAATCAGTTAACTCTGGCTCTCCTTTTGTAACTGTTCCTGTTTTGTCTAAAACTACTGTATTAATGGATCGAGTGTTTTCTAGGTGTTCTCCTCCTTTAAAAAGGACTCCTAGTTCTGCTGCTCTCCCAGAGCCAGCCATTATAGAAGTTGGAGTTGCTAAACCTAGAGCACATGGACATGCTATCACCAAGATTGTGATCATCGGTACTAGAGCTGCTCTTAAATCACCTGGTGCAACTATGAAATACCAAACTAGAAAAGTAGCAATAGCGATAACTACAACAACTGGCACAAATACTCCAGAGACTTTGTCTGCAACACGTTGAATGTCTGCTTTACTTCCTTGTGCTTCTTCTACAACCTTCACAATTTGTGCTAAGGCTGTATCTTTTCCTACCTTTGTAGCTTCCACTAACAACATGCCATTCTTATTAATAGTGGAACCAATTACTCCATCATTTACTTTTTTATCAACTGGAATACTTTCTCCAGTAATCATGGACTCGTCAACTGCAGACTGTCCTTTAATAATTTTTCCGTCCACAGGAACTTTCTCTCCAGGGCGAACTACTACTTGATCACCTACAACCACTTCTTCTATGGCAACTTCTTTTTCTTCTCCATCGCGAATGATTCTAGCCGTTTTTGCTTGCATACCTAACAATTTTTGAATTGCTTGCCCAGTTCTACCTTTTGCACGTACTTCAAACAATTTACCGAGAATAACTAATGTGATAATTACAGCTGCTGCTTCAAAATAGAGATCTGCCATTCCTAATTGCCCAGCAACATGCCATTCGTAACCAAGAAAAATACTGTAGAGAAAAGCCACTGTGGTTCCGAGAGCGATTAATACATCCATGTTGGCACTTTTACTTCGAAGGGCTTTATATGCCCCAGAATAAAACTGTGCTCCTGCAATAAATTGTACTGGTGTTGCTAGTGTTAACTGTACCCAAGGATTCATCAGCATATCTGGTACGTATAGGAAAGAGGTGAACTCAAAATGTGTTACCATCGTCCATAACAAAGGTAAAGTCAGAATTGCAGCAAACAGAAACTTTCCTGTTTGGTGCTGCACCTCTTTTTCCTTATTACTTGCCGTTTCTGCTTTTGAAGTTTCGGGCTTTAAGGTATATCCTAATTTCTTTACTGCTTCTATCATTTCACTAGAAGTTACTTGATCTTGATTAAAAGTTACCGTTACATTTTCTAATGCAAAATTAACATGTGTATTAGAGACTCCATCCAATTTACTTAAACGTTTTTCTATCTTATTTGCACAAGCTGCACAAGTCATTCCAGAAATATCAAACGTTTGCTTTTCATGTACTACTTCATAACCAAGTTTATTTATTTTTTCTTCAAATGCTTTTACATTCGTTTTTGCATCATCATAGACAACTTTTGTTTTTTCAATAGCAAAATTAACATTTGCTTTTTCTACCCCTTCTATTTTAGATAAGGTTTTTTCAATTTTTGTTGCACAAGCCGCACAAGTCATCCCCGATATTTGAAGTGTAGCTTCTTTTTGTGACATTATGTTTCACTCCTTCTCATAACTTTTTATACCCTATGGGGGTATGTTTTGTTTAAAAAAACAGATCGTGCTATTATTATGCACGATCTAGATTTTGTTAATGACAACTTTCCCCTTGAGCTGGTCCATTTTCTACTTCATATCCTTGTTCTTCAATAATTTCCGTAATTTCGTTTAAACTTAAGATTGTTGAATCAAAAGTTACATCTACTTTTCCTTCGGAAAGATGTACTTTTACAGAATCGACTCCATTTAATTTTCCAACATTACCTTCTATAGAATTTACACAATGTCCACAAGACATTCCTTGTACGTTAAGAGTTACGTTTTGCATCGTTAAATCTTCCTCCTTTATATTTACTATACCCTAGTTGGGTATATGAAAAACAAACATATATTTCTCAAACAGAAATATTCCACTTTATCGATTTTGAAATTCCAACTATTGTAGCTTGAACAGTTGAAATTTGTTGTATTATTATATCGACACAATAAGTTTTACTCACCTTTAAACTTTTTATGCCCCTAATTGATTTTCAAACCTGTTCATTCCTCTAATGAGCACAGTTGGAAATTCAGAAATATTGCTTTTATTTGCTATAAAGGCGTTGCTACAACACGTTTCTATTGGAAGTTTTAACAACTCTGTCATAACATTTCCTCCTCTCAATAACTAATTTACCATACCCCCGTAGGGTATGTCAAGAGTCAAAAATAATACCAGTCGATTTTACTACTGGTATTGGGTATTATGCTTTTGTAAATCGTTTAAAAACATCCATTAATTCTTGTATAGCTTCTTCTCCATCTCCATCTTTTAGCGCATCAGTAACACAATGTCTTGTATGTTTTTCTAATAGTTGAAGACCTACTTTGTTCATTGCAGCATTTATTGCTGATATTTGAGTTAGAATATCTATACAGTATCGATCATTATCGACCATATTTTGAATTCCTCTAACTTGCCCCTCAATTCTCTTTAACCTTCCCATTAATTGATCTTTTTCCTTAGTAGAGCGCTGAGTTGATTTATTTGATTGCTCTGGAATGTTAGTCACAAACACCTTCAACCTCTTTCCAATAAATATCTTTTTTGGTAATACCATTATTTTAGCATATTTCTATATTTATTTGTTCTATTCTTAATGGCTAGTTTAACTGATACTTATGGAAAATAACCTTGTACCTTTTTTTCGGTTCGGGAACATTTTGATCAACTCACAAAACCATTCATATATATATATCAAGACATTCCTTTTTATAAATTCTGTACTAATTCTGGTGTTAAAAAATGAGCACTGACTGTTTGTTCTAGGGTAACGCATATTCAACAATCTGGCCCTTCGTATAATGGAATAATTAACGATTATTGTTTCCCTTCCGATAGCTTTCTATATAATGAAGCCCTAGAGACATTTGTAATTTCACAAATTTGATTTACAGTCATACTTCCTTCTTTATATAGCTTCACCGCGTAATTCATTCCAGCATGATTTTTATGATACTTCTTTAACCGTCCTTTAAACTTTCCTTCCTTTTTAGCTAACTCAATCCCTTCACGTTGTCGCATACGAATAAGATCTCTCTCTAATTGGTTAACACCAGCCATTACCGTAATTAAGAATTGGCTGTATGGATTATCTTCTGTTAAATCTAGCCATGAATCTTTTAATGATTTTAAACTTGCCTTTTTACCTCTTATATCATCAATTAATACAAATAAATCCTGTGTACTACGAGTGATCCGAGTTAGGTCAGTCACATAAATAATGTCATCTTTTTGTAAATCCTCTAACATTTTTTGAAGTTGCTCTCGTTCCTTTGTTGCTCCTGAAACTTTCTCTTCATATATAATATCCATTCCGATCTCGTTCAGCTGCTGAAATTGCCTTGAAGGATTTTGGCTAGTCGAACTGACACGAATATAACCTATTTTCCGCAAAATATCACCTCATTTTTGAGATAAGTCTTATGAGACACTTGTCAATTTGATATTTATATTGCGTATATTTGGGTTTTATATTGCGTATTTTCAGATGTAACAGTGTTGCTGAGGTAGATTTCTTTGCAATTGTTGATTTGAAATAAAGTCGCGATGTTTTGAATAAAGTTGTGATGTTTATAAAAATGTTGCGATGCTATTCGCCTTAGTTCATTTCTCTAAAGCTTGTTTTATTTAACTAAATCAGATAAAGATTGTGATTAATTACACTTAAACAAGCAAGCAGGTTAGTGATATAAAAAAAGAGCTAAGAAGCTCTTTTTTATTCCCAACGACTTGCATGTTCTTGAACAATGTCCATCATGCTCTTTATGGATGGAGAAATCCATTTATCTTTATGGTGGATCATATATGTTGAGATTGACGTTTGCTTATTTGTTACTTCTTGCCCCTTAAAAACACCGTCTTTTAATTCCTCTTTCACTGAAAATAAAGGCACTAACGATATGCCTAACCCATGTTTAACACAATGCTTGATTGCTTCAATGCTCTGAAACTCTAAACTCGCTTCAATGTCCAACTGGTTTAACTTAATATATTCATCAAAAACGGACTTGTAACTACACCTTAAATCTGAATACAAAGCCGTTCTTGAAGCATCAATCTCGTTAGGACTAATGAGCACCATTTTTTCCCGAACCAATTCTTCAATAAACAAATCTTCTTTTACCCAATCTTCTTTCTCTAGAATAAGTGCTAAATCAATTTCCCCGCTTTGTAAACTCTTGGTAACATCATAGTTCTCTAATGATTTCACATGCAGATTAACCTTTGGATATTTTTGTTTAAATTCAAGCAAAATAAGCGGAACACGGCAGATCGTCAACGACTCTGAAATACCGATTGTTAGTTGTCCTTGTGGCTCTTTATCAATATTTAAAGATTGATTGTAAAGCTCAATAATTTGGTTCGCATAGGGATAGAATTGTTCTCCAAAATGGGTTAAAACAACTTTTTTCCCTAATCGGTCGAACAAGGGATTAGCTAATTCTTTTTCAAGCTCTTTGATATGAGTTGTAATTGAGGATTGTGAATAGCCTAAGTGTTCAGCGGTTCTATTAAAACTTCCTTTTTCTACAATCGTTTTAAACGTAATTAATTGGCGTAGCTCCATGAAAGTAGCTCCTTATGTTGGTTCAATATTATTGAACGTATAATTTTAATATATTCATTTTACTAAATTTCATACTTCATTTAAGCTAACAATTAAGAAGTTGTCAATCATCAATTCAACAGGAGGAATTTTAATAATGGATAAAAACATCTTGTTCCAAACACTAAACATTAATAACACGGAGCTTAAAAATAGAGTAGGGGTTGCACCAATGACGAGAATTAGTGCAGACCAAGAAGGGTTCGTTTCAGAGAGAATGGTTAAATACTACCGTTCTTTTGCAAAGGGTGGTTTTGGTTTGATTATTACGGAAGGCACTTATATAGATGACAAGAACAGTCAGACGTATCAGTTTCAACCGGGTATTGCATTGGATGAACAAGCGAAAGAATGGAAGAAGGTTGCTGACGCTGTTCATTCAGAAGGTGGAAAAATCTTTATGCAATTGCAACATACCGGACCACTTTCACAAGGAAACCGATTTACAGACGAAACTATTGCCCCTTCTGCCGTTCAACCAAAAGGGGAGCAACTAACATTTTATCTGGGAGAAGGAGCTTTTAAACTTCCTAGAGCCATTACAAAAGAGGAGATGGAAGATGTAAAAAACAGCTTTGTGGAATCTGCAAAAAGAGCAAAATTTGCTGGTTTTGACGGCGTAGAATTACATGGCGCAAATGGTTATTTATTGGATGCTTTTTTAACAGAGTACACGAATGTACGGACAGACGAATATGGGGGAAGCACGGAAAATAGAGTGCGGTTCCTTGTTGAAGTTGCTAATGCCGTAACAGAAGCCGTTGCAGATGACCAGTTTATTGTTGGTATGAGAATTTCACAATCACAAGTCAATGACTACTTTTACAAGTGGTCAGGCAAAGAAGCTGATGCAAAGATCATTTTTAGTGCATTAGGTAAATCGGGTTTGAACTATATTCACGTAACAGAATTTGAAGCGTGGCAACCTGCCTTTGAAGGTAGCGAGACTTCTCTTGTATCTCTTGCGAAAAAGTACAGCAAATTACCCATTATCGCAAACGGGCAACTCGAAAATGTAGATCGAGCGATCAAAATTTTAAACGATGGCGGTGCTGATCTAGTGGCTCTTGGTAAAGGGGCTTTAGCTGATCACGATTGGGTCAAAAAGGTACAAAAAGATGAAGAACTTTCTACCTTTAATCCAGAAGCAACACTTCAACCAATAGCCAATATAAAGGATTTTGAAATAGAATAACACTAACTTTATAAGCAAACTCATTTGAGTTTGCTTATTGAACTAAAGGGGGCGTTAGTGAAACAAAGAGTTTTAAAATAATCAATCTTTTTTATAAACAACAGTTCTTAAAAATAAAAGAAAACTATCGTTTTGATCAATCTTTATTCAAAACGATAGCTTTTTATATACAGTAATATCAAGGGTTTAAAGTATTTTTAATCAAACTTTATTCTAAAGCTATAGCAATTACTTTTAATCCATTGTACAATCCTCAAATTAATTGTAGATAATCCCCCAATAATTATTGAGCATAAAAAAAGATGTTATCAGATTAAAGATAACATCCCCTTCATTATTTTATACCTATAACTAAACTATCTCGAGCCGCTTCAACAACATCAGTTGTTATGGAATTTAATTGATTAATCTCTAAAATCCTTTCAATTTGAGAAAACAACCTATGGATTAATCGGAAGTTCCCATTAGTAATTCGTATAATAGTAGAAATGGCTTCATAGTCTGAAAAGTCCTCCAGTTTTATAGAAACCCCTAATTCATCCCATTTATATTGTAAAATATGATGAGTTTCATCTTTACTTAATTTTTCGAACTCGTGTGCAAAACCAATTCTTGAATATAACTGAGGATATCTGGCTAATCGTTTTTCTATACCCGGCATACCGATTAAAATAAGAGCAAAGTTGTTTTGGTCGTATAAATCCCTTAATTGCTCTAAGCTTTGTAATTTCAATCTATCAATTTCATCAATAATGACTAAATCAACATCCTCAGTCCAATCTGTTGAGTACTTTTCCTCCTCGCCCTCTTCTAAATATTTATACACACTTTTCACCATTCCTAATCGCCCACCCAAAAGCCTGATGTCACCTATCATTTGGGATGCTTTTATGGAAGGAGCCGTATAGAATATCGTTTTACAGTTAAGTATTCTTTCATCTGCATTAATACCAATTTGATCCGCACCTTTATAAGAAATTTGCTTATTAACATAAGACCACTTCGCATAATGTTGAGACGATAATGTTTTTCCTACGCCTGGCAAGCCATAACATATACCGATATATTTGTATTTTCTACACGCATCACAAAACTCAGCAAATCGTTTATATTCTTTAGTCTCTATAAAAGGCTTATTCATTAAAGTACCTCTTTAATTTTGACTTTTTGGGCTTATATATATTTTCAGCATTGATTTCTTTTTGTTTTTCCAACACGATATGGTCAACTAGGGGTCCTACCAACAAAACGCGGAAAACATACGCTAAGCAACTTCAATTTTAAAAAAGGCGTAATCCTGTACGTTATGTAACCGCCTTATTAAATTTGGCTCGTTAAACTTTAACCTCCTTTCTTTAAAATAGTTATTATCCCTCTCTAATTAATAATATTATGTAATAGGTATTCCGCATCCTTACCTACTCCACAAACTAATGCTGAACCACGATGATATTGCCAAGGTAATCCTATGAAATAAAGGTTTTCTATGGGACTAATCCCACGATTATGATTAGGTTTTCCATCTCGGCGTATAACGCCATCTATATTTATCCATTCAAAAGAAGGTTTAAAACCTGTAGACCATATAATTATTTGGGTTTCTATTGTGCTTCCGTCTGAAAAAAAGACTTGTTCACCAATAACTTTTTCTACTCGTGGTTTTATGGTTATTTTGTTTTTATTAATGAGTCTTTTCAGTTCATATCCAAAAATAGGATCCTTTCTTTTCTGGAAAAGTTCTCCCCTTTTCGTGTCTATCCCTGCATATAATAAATTCAGCTTATCCAACCAATTAAAAATGCTTTTCCCTAAAAGCCTTAAGGGTAAAAAATTCATTTTATGAGGTGTAGCAAGATAAACGTTCTTGCTATCAGCTAATTCTACCGCTATTTGAGCGCCAGAATTTCCACCACCGACAATTAATACAGTATCATTAGATATAGCTGTCGTATTTATATATTGTGAAGAATGAATATGCTCAATATCCTTACTATTTTCGTGTATTATTGGAGGTATAAATGGGTTTTGAAAGGCACCTGTAGCTACTACGACCTTTTTTGCTGCTAATTCACCCTTGGAAGTTTGCATAACGAAAATATCTTCTTTCTTTTTTAATTTTTCAACTTTAACTTTTAAGAAGACAGGCAATTCGAAATATTGTACGTATTGTTGCAGGTATGTAGCCATTTCATCTTTTGTAGGGTATCCCTCTGGGGCGCCCTCCATCATTAAACCAGGTAACGATGAATAACTTCTAGGTGTAAATAAAATGAGAGAATCATACCGAGAACGCCATTGTTCTCCGATGTATGAATGGGAATCAATCATTAAATGATTAATTCCCTGATTCTTTAACTTTTGACTCATAGAAATTCCAGCTTGACCTGCTCCAATAATAATAACATCATATATCAACTCTATCTCTCCCGACTGTAATTTTGTAGCAATAAACGTTTTGAGTTAGATCTTTCTTGAAATATGTTAAATTTTAGTCAAATAAGTAATTTATTCAATATAATTTTTCTCGTCAAGTTGTCCCTATACTATATAATTTTTACAACAAGAAACCTCGTCTTCAACATCTTCTAAAACGGAATCGAACATGTTCAGGAAGCTTCGTACCTTTTCATTACGCAAACTATAATAACAATATTTCCCTTCATTCCTACCTACAATAATCCCGCAATCTTTGAGACATGCTAAATGTTGTGAGATGTTCGATTGATTGCCATTAATCTCTTCTACAATTTGAGATACAGTCTTTTCATCCTCTTTAATGCTTTCCAGAATCAGTAATCTCGTTTTGTTCGAGAAGCCATGTATTAATTTGACTTTGGTATCCAATTTGTTCGTCTCCATAGTAACCTCGACTTTCATATTCGTTAAAACTAATATGTCCCTCGAAACATATTAGCATTTACTAATATGTTATGTCAAAATCTTTTAATAGATATGGAACTAATACAACAAAGAAGATATAAACGATAAAATAACATCGGTTCGTAGAGAAAATTCTTGATTAGAGGATTATTCAAATATTCTTTTGATTATTTTATTGACAATTTAATCTAATGAGTATTAGAATGTATTTATAATCAAATAAACATTTGAATGAGGGGTGGAATTATGGCTCAAGAAGTTAAACAAACACATGATACTTGTGAAATTTTCTGTTATGACGAAGCAAAGGTAAGTCGTGTTAGATCAATTATGGAACAAGAAAATTTTGCACCAGTGGCAAATATCTTCAAGGCGTTATCAGATGAAACAAGACTAAAGATAGCATATGCATTGGTTCAAGAAGATGAATTATGTGTATGTGACGTAGCGAATATTATCGATGCAACGATGGCTACAGTTTCTCACCACTTACGCCATCTACGTAATTTAGGAATTGCTAAAACTAGAAAAGAAGGAAAGTTAGTCTTTTATTCTTTAGATGATGAACATGTCAAAATGCTTGTGACAACAGCAATTGTTCATGGGAAGGAAGTAGATAACCGTGAATGAAGTAAAAAAAGATAAAAGTGTTTACCGTGTTCAAGGCTTTACGTGTGCAAATTGTGCTGGAAAATTCGAAAGAAACGTAAAGGAAATTTCAGGAGTTGAAGATGCGAAAGTGAATTTTGGTGCTTCTAAAATTTCTGTATTCGGTAACGCTTCAGTTGAGGAATTAGAAAAGGCTGGATCATTTGAAAACTTAAAGGTAACACCAGATCAATCGAATCAAAGTTCTCAAAATGCAGTCAAAGAGGATAAAGAAGAAAAAGTTCCTTTTTATAAAAAGTATAGTACATTGCTATATTCAGCTGCTTTTCTTGTTTTTGGTTATCTGTCTTATTTTGTAAATGGAGAAGATAATCTTCTAACAACCCTATTATTTTTAGCATCCATGTTGGTAGGAGGATTATCACTCTTTAAAATCGGTTTTCAAAACTTATTACGTTTAGAATTTGACATGAAAACTCTAATGACTGTAGCTGTTATAGGTGGAGCCATTATTGGCGAATGGGGAGAAGTTGCCCTTGTTGTCATTCTTTTTGCTATCAGTGAAGAGCTTGAACGATTCTCCATGGATAGAGCAAGAAATTCAATTCGTTCTCTCATGAACATCGCACCAAAAGAAGCTCTTGTTAGACGTAATGGGCAAGAATTAATGATCCATGTTGATGATATTGCGGTAGGAGATATCATGATTGTCAAGCCTGGCCAAAAGATAGCAATGGATGGTGTCGTTGTCAGTGGGCATTCATCAGTCAATCAAGCAGCAATCACAGGAGAATCTGTTCCAGTAGAAAGAGCAATTGATGACGAAGTCTTTGCAGGTACATTGAATGAAGAAGGGTTATTAGAAGTTGAAATAACAAAATTAGTTGAGGATACAACTATTTCTAAAATAATACATCTAGTTGAAGAGGCACAGGGAGAACGTGCTCCATCACAAGCATTTGTAGATAAGTTCGCAAAATACTACACACCTATTATTATGGTCATTGCTGCTTTAGTTGCAGTCATTCCTCCATTATTACTTGATGGAAGTTGGGGAACGTGGGTTTATCAAGGGCTGGCTGTTCTAGTAGTTGGTTGTCCATGTGCTTTAGTTATCTCCACCCCTATTTCGATTGTCTCTGCTATTGGTAATGCAGCTAAAAAAGGTGTATTAGTTAAAGGTGGCGTTTACCTTGAAGAGATTGGTTCATTAAAAGCAATTGCTTTTGATAAAACAGGAACATTAACGAAAGGTGTTCCTGCTGTAACTGATTATCATATGTTGAACGCACAAACAGATGGAAAAGAATTATTGTCCATCATTACAGCTTTGGAATATCGCTCACAACACCCACTTGCATCAGCGATTATGAAAAAAGCTGAAATGGAGCGTATCAATTATGCTGACGTACAAGTAGAGAATTTCTCTTCTATTACAGGGAAAGGAATTAAAGGAATTGTAAATGGGGTTACTTATTATATTGGTAGCCCAAAGCTCTTTAAAGAATTATCATCAATAACTTTTGATAAAAAATTTGAAGAAGAAGTTACGGTACTGCAAAATGAAGGTAAGACTGCAATGATTGTTGGTACTGAAGTTGAAATCCTAGCTGTTATTGCGGTTGCAGATGAAGTTCGAGATTCAAGTAAAGAAGTAATTCAAAAGTTACACAAAGCAGGAATCAAAGAAACGATTATGCTTACAGGTGATAATCAAGGTACAGCTAACGCTATCGGTAATCATGTTGGTGTATCTAATGTACAGGCAGAACTAATGCCAGAGGATAAATTAAACTTCATTAAACAATTGCGTGCCAAGTATGGCAAAGTAGCTATGGTTGGTGACGGTGTAAATGATGCTCCTGCATTAGCTGCCTCAACGGTCGGAATTGCTATGGGCGGAGCTGGTACAGATACAGCACTAGAAACAGCAGACGTTGCTTTAATGGGGGATGATTTAAGAAAACTTCCATTTACGGTGAAACTAAGCCGTAAAGCATTAAACATCATTAAAGCTAATATTGCCTTTGCTATCTCAATTAAATTTATTGCATTATTATTGGTTATCCCAGGTTGGTTAACACTGTGGATTGCAATCCTTTCAGATATGGGAGCCACTCTTTTAGTAGCATTAAATAGTATGCGACTCATGCGAGTAAAAGAATAGAACGTCAAGAGCGTTAGGCTTTCCTAACGCTTTTCTCTTAAATACCTGCTTATGGTCTAGATAAATGGAGTTGATAAAATGATTGCCACGATTTTAACTGCTATAGCTGTTTATATTGCGACTGGAATTGATTATCTAATTATCTTAATCATCCTTTTTTCGCAATCACTTAAAAAAGGTCAGCTAAAACATATTGTTATTGGTCAATATTTAGGAACAGTCATCATCTTACTTATAAGTTTATTGGCATCTTTTGGTGTATCCTTTATCCCTCAACAATGGATGGTCGGTTTACTTGGATTGTTGCCCCTTTATTTAGGGATTAAAGTGTGGATTAAAGGCGGAGAAGAGGCAGAGGAGAGTAACATCTTATCTGTTTTGTCATCTAATAGGTTTAATAAGTTATATTTAACAGTCACCTTTATCGTATTAGCGTCAAGTGCAGATGACCTTTCGATTTATATTCCATACTTCACAACATTAAGCGGGGCTGAAATCCCTATCGTTGGACTAGTTTTCTTGATTATGGTAGGAATATTATGTTATATCAGTTATCGCATAGCTAGTGTTCCCCTTATTTCTGAAAAAATCGAGAAATATGAAAGATGGATTGTTCCAATCGTATTCATTGGCTTAGGGTTTTATATAATGTTAGAAAACGAAGTGTTTAGTCTCTTATTTTAATTAGAAGGGTCGACCTACCATTTGGACACACAACACCTGACATCCGACTATTCTTTATCCGCCACAACTTGTACAAAACCATCGGCATCCGAAACAGATAAAGTTCTGTCGTTAACTTGGATTGGAAAACGACTTAAACCCTTCTTGCTTCCGTTATATATAGGCTACTTCTAATCGCTAAGCCCGATTTCTTTATTAAAGAAAATCGGGCTTTCTTTTTTCAATTCTTCATAATTTAGTGCTTTCGTTTAACATTCTTTATCACTACTTTGCTATGGGGAATACTTGGCATGCTCACCATGCTGTAACTTAAATCCTGGTTAGGAACTTCATATTCCATTCTGTTAGCCAGATAATCAAGACTTACTTTCATGACTTCAATGGTGACCCACTCTCCAGCACAGCGATGCCCCATAAAGTAATCACCACCCCCCTGCGGAATAAAGCTAAAAGGGCTGCCTTCCCATTTAGCAAACCGATCAGGACTGAACACATCAGGTTTTTCCCAAATTTCAAGGTCATGATTTGTGCCATAAAGATCAAGTAAAGTTAAAGTGCCTTCTTCAAATTTATAACCGTTCCAGGTGAAATCTTTTTTTACTAATGCTACGACAAACGGGAAAAACGGATAAAAACGACGGACTTCCTGTACAAACATCAGAGCATATTTTTCATCGCGGGATTCAAGTTTCTCCCTTTCTTCCGGATAATGATGCACTGCCAACGCAATGAAATTGATGAATATAGCGATCGCCACAATAGGTCTTAAGATATTGATTACTTCCACAGCAGCAGTCTCAGTATCCAGAAGATTCCCTTCTAAATCGCGATGCCAGGCAAATCTATGTAAAGCTGTATCTTCTGGAGGATTTATTTCCCCATTACGCACCTTATCAACCAACTCACCAATCCAATTTTCTACTTTATTCCGTGCATTTCTCCCTAGCCAATGGTTTGGGCCAATTGCAGCTGGTGACTCGAACATCGCCGCTAAGTCTTTTGTCATTTCCTTAACATCATCATCTTCCAACGGGACACCTGCCCACTGGCAGGCTATTCTGCACAAGATTTCTTTTCCTTCTTCATAAAGAGTAACTTCATCCATCTGTTCCCATTTATTTAGTGCTGTCTTCCACTGTTTTTTTGTAATGACTGTTAGGCTTTGAAGTCCCTCGGGAGACATGATGGACATAAACATTTCCTTCCGGTGTTTGTGATCTTGTCCATCTAATGCCTGAACACCGTTCTTCCCGAACAATGTTTGAACCGCCCGGTTCGGTGCTGCATCTTTCCTTTTGAATTTCTCTGTGTCATAAAAAACTTCAGCAGCTTCCTTTCCTACCATGCAGATCGCTTTCTTTCCAAGTAATCGGGTCTCAAAAACATTAGAATTAAAACTTTTACGTCTGTTCAAAATGTACATGTATCCTTCTCTCATAAGGCTTAAGCTATGATCTATGCCCTCTTCCCGAGGCATTTGATTTGCATCTGACATATCATTCATCTCCATTTTCATTAGTGATGTTTTTATTCTTTGTAACTTTTCCCTATTTATTGTTAAAAAAACAAAATTTGATCAATATACTACTATACATTGAACATTATCAAGATAAATAAATTGGCACATACCAGCTCCACAACAATAACGACAATACCCTTAACTGTGACTAAGACATACACCTACATCCAGAAGAATAACCACACATAATATATTTATTTATATAAATTAGGGGTAACATCGGGAAAATGCGGGTTATCTATACTATGAAAATCAGTAGTATTTAAAGTATTCTGAGAAGAAAAATTGAGTAAAAGGTTACTTTAAATACTTGATATCTTAAGTCAGCAAACAACGTATTCAAAGTATACAACGTAATATTATCTTTATAATGAGAAGGCATCTATAATGTTGCTTGAAAACCATTCCTTCTACTTCTTTAGAACGCCTTAAGGCGTTTTTATTGCCTTCATGGCAACGCTCTGTTGTTTAATTCGGTGTTGTGAGACTTGTTTTAAGAATAATACGTTGTTTACATGTCTTTAATGTAAAAGCCTTATTAAATCAAGGTTTTCTAGTCATCAGTATAGATAAACGCGTATTTACAACGTTAAACCATGTTAATAAAAATCGATTCCAGTACAATTTTTGAGGAATCGATTTTTCATTTCATCTATTTTCGAATGTTTGAAGCATCTAATTAAGATAATAGGAAGATTTCATTCTAATGATGTGTACCCGCCCGTTTTAAAAAAACTAAGATCGTAATAGAGCAAACCATATTTGAATGGACGTTCCTAAAATGATTAAAGCAAGAATCCATTGCAAAATTCTTGTGTTCATCTTTTGACCAAGCTTTGCTCCTATAGGAGATGCAATCACACTAGCGATAATCATAACAATTGCAGGTCCATACAGCACTTGATCCGTTGCTACTTTGCCAATTGTTGAGCCAATGGAAGAAATAAAGGTAACGGCTAAAGAAGTGGCAATTGTTACTCGAGTTGGTAATTTTAATACGGTTAACATAATTGGGACTAGTAAAAATGATCCTGCTGCCCCGACAATACCCGAAGCGATACCCACGATAAATGACAAAGCAGAGGCAAGCCCTCGATGAAAAGAAATTTGTTCTGCTGGCTTTTCAGAAACTGGTTTTTTAGGTAGAAACATCATAACTACAGCAATCGTTGCGAGAATTGCATAAACAATATTGACTGAGCTTTCAGGAAAAAAATTCGAGGCAAAAGCACCGATAAAACTTCCAATTAAAATGCTACTCCCCATATAGAGAATTAATTTTCGATGCAAGTACCCTGTTCCTCTGTAAGCCCAAACACCTGCAATCGTTGCGAAAAAGACTTGGACAGCACTTATTCCTGAAACTTCATGTGCCGTAAAAGCCGCAAAACCTAACAGTGGAGGGATAAAGAGAAGCATAGGGTATTTAATGATAGAGCCACCTACTCCGACCATACCAGAGATGAATGACCCCAAAAAGCCGATTAAGAATATTGTGATGATAAAAAGAATATCCATGAATTTCTCCTTACTGATGAAAAAAGAGGCAACGGCGTGCCCCTCTCTTCATCTTTCGTTATTCCCCTTTTTTAATGTGGAATGTTAGAACGCCATCCTCTTCTTTTGTTTGTAATAACTCATGACCCGTAGACTTTGCCCATGCTTCAAAGTCTTTTAAAGCCCCTTGATCTGTCGCTTGGACTTCTAAAATATCCCCTACATTTAAGGATTTCATTTCTTTCTTTGTTTTAACAATTGGCATCGGACAAGCCATTCCTTTAGCATCTAATACTTTGTTTACATTCATGTTATAGTCTCCTTTTTAATTAAATGATTTAGCGAACTGCACAACGGTTAGGACCAATTTCCATCTCACGTTGTTCTTCTTCATCTGGTAATTTCATTCCCATATTTGTTTCACGAATCTCTTGATAAGCGTTTGGTTGAGGCGGTAGATTTTCTGATACAAGCGACCTAAATTCCCCTTCATCCTCAATGTTTAGTCCATGATTTTCTTTAAATAATTTCCCTAATGATGCAGCGACACTGCCATTTTCATTTAACTCATCAATAATCATAAAATGTGCAGGTAATACAATTAGCTCGTTTGACAATTCTTTATAACGTCGATATAAAGATTTTCTTAAATCGCCAACCCAATCATCTGCTTTTCCAGCAAGATCAGGACGCCCAATAGAGTCTATAAATAAAATATCTCCTGTTAGAAGGTAAGCATCATCAATAATAAATGATGTTGATCCAATGGTATGACCAGGTGTATACAGGGCTTGTATGGAGATAGTCGATTGACCAATCTTCACATTATTTCCATCTACTAAGGGTTCATAAGAAAATGTAACTTCATCTGCATCTTTTGGTGGTAACCAATAAGTTGCACCTGTTTTCTCAGCTATTTTTCTCCCGCCTGAAATATGGTCTGCATGAAGGTGCGTATCAAAGACGTGCGTAATTTTGTTTCCTTTTTCTTGAGCAAAACGAATATAGACATTTGTCATACGTGCGGCGTCAATAACAGCTGCCTCACCATTGGAAAGAATCATGTAAGAGAGACACCCTTTCCCTAGGCGAACGAATTGATATAATTCGCCACCGTCTTGTAACGTAGCAATTTTGATTGGTTCAAGATACTCACTCCAAGCTTTCATTCCTCCGACTAAATAGGAGACCGTTAGCCCCTCCTCTGATAACATATCTGCAACCATAATAGAGGAACCCTCCTTCGCACAAACAACAAGGATGTCCTTATCGTTTGGTAACTTACTGAGGATGTCTTCAACACCATCAATTAAGTCAAAATAGGGAACGTTTAAATACTCAAAATTTGCTCCTTCTACCTTCCAATCTTCAAACGCCGAACCTGTCCGCACGTCTAAAATGAACAACTCTTTTTTCTCAATTAGTTTACGTGCAACCTCTTTTGGATACATTTTGTGAACAGTCATGTTTAAACCCCTCCGATTATATTGTTTATTTCCATTGATTCATGCCAGGAATTACATTTATTACTTGTTCAAAACCAGCGTGAGTTAACTTCTGACAGGCAATATCGCTTCGGTTTCCCGTACGACAAATCACATAGATATCTTTATCTTTCTCCACTTCATGCATCCGATCTTCTAATTCACCTAATGGTATAGATAGTGCTCCTGGAACGTGAGTAAATGCATATTCAGCTTTTTCTCGGACATCAATTACAAGAGTATTGTGGTCTTTTTCTAACAGGCTTTTAAGTTCTTCATTTTGAATCGTGTATGGATGTTTCTTTTCTTCAGTTTCCTGTTCACTCATTTTACGAAGATAATGTTTTAAAATATCTCCCTCTTCAACTGTACCAAGGTAATCGTGACCTGTACTTTCTGACCAAGCCTTTAAATCAGCAGTAGACCCCTTATCTGTTGCCTGTACTTCTATGACGGAACCAGGATTAACTTCTTTCATTATTTTCTTTGTTTTTACAATCGGCATCGGACACGCTAACCCCTTAGCATCAATAGTGATATCAGATTTTATCATTCTGTTAAACCCTCCAAATTTATTCAGTAATTGTATTTCCTTGCCACTCCAACATGCCGCCAGTCATGTTTTTCACTTTAAATCCTTGGTTTTCAAGATATTGTGCAGCCCTGCCACTTCTCCCACCAGAGCGGCACACAATAATATATTCTTTCGCTTTATCCAATTCATGTATCCGAAATTCCAATAAACCTAAAGGAATATTGAGACTATCTTTAATTTTTCCTTCAGCTACTTCTTTTGGTTCTCGGACATCTATAATTCGTTTATCTTGAAGGGCGTTCACTTCTTGGGCTGAAATTTCATTCATTATTAGTTCCTCCTATTGTACCCATGCATTCATTCCACCTATAACATTGGTGACATGATGGAATCCTTGTTTTTTAACCATCTCGCAGCCTGTTTGCTTCTAATCCCACTTTGACAAATTAAAATGATTTCTTTTTCTTTGTTTGGTAGTGTCTCCAAACTTAACCAGTCCTTTCCTTTTTAGATAAAAAGGTTCACATTTCCATCTTCAGCATCCGCCAAATAGGCTGCCACACCTGCATACTGAATGCTTTCTCTTAATTCAGCTTTTTGTAACCCAAGTAAATCCATCGTCATGGTACATGCGACTAAGTTAATGTCTTGTTCCTCCGCCATATCAATTAAATCGGCTAAAGGCATTGCATTGTGCTTTTTCATGACCTTTTTTATTAATTTTGGTCCCATACCAGCAAAGTGCATTTTTGATAGCCCCATCTTTTCAGCACCACGAGGCATCATTTTTCCAAACATTTTTTCCATCATCGTTTTATTCGCTTTAATTGGTTCATCTTTCCTTAGTGCATTTAGTCCCCAAAAGGTATGGAAAATCGTGACTTTATGGTCATAGGCAGCTGCTCCATTCGCAATGATGTAAGCAGCCATCGCCTTATCATAATCCCCACTAAACAAAATAATATTGGTTGTTTTTCCTTCACTCATAATCGTTCCCCTCTCCGCTTAAATACTATTACCCGTATAGGTATATTGAAAGATTAAAAATTTTTACTAAGATAGACTTTTATAATGCCTATCTTAGCGACTTTTAACAAGTAAGTTTACTGCATGATCAACAAATTCTTTTGTATCTTCTCCATCTTCAATCGCTCTTTGAACACATTCTACAAGGTTTTCACTCACAATGACTCCTATTGTACGATCGATGGCTGTTCGAGAAGCAGATAGTTGAGATACAACGTCTCGACAATCTTCCTCTTCCTCCATCATTTTTAAAACTCCTCGAATTTGTCCTTCGATGCGTTTTAATCTATTTTTCATCTGATCTGTATATTCCAAGTTGTCTCACCTCACTTACTAACTTATGTCTACATAATATACCCCTGTAGGTATTATTGTCAAGAGCGTTTATTTAGGTTTTTGTGCATAAATCTGAATAACATGCGCTAAACCATTATGGAAGCTTCCTTCATGGCGTATTACTTCTCCCATAAAAAAGTGAATAATATTCCAATCCCTAAAGTATTGGAAGACTTCTTCTGGATGATAAAGCATATCTACATTTTTGGGACCACCACTGTCATAGGGTATTTGATATGTGGAGTATACTTCTGATATATAATATCCCCCTGGTTTAATCGCATCTTTCACTGAATTTAATGTTTGCTCCCTGAGTGAAGAACCAAAGTGTCCATATATATTGACAATCGCATCCCATGTGTTCTCTTTCCATGGTGCTTTGTTCAAGTCGATTAATTCAGACTTAATGTTTACACCTTTTTCTAAGGCTAAGGCTTTTGTTTTTTTATTCCTTCTTCAGAATAATCCCAAGTCGTTACATCAAATCCTTTTTCCGCTAAAAAGATAGCGTTTCTACCTTCACCTTCACCTTCAGCAATGGCTAATATCTGTCCTTTATAATGGAGTTGATCATGTATCTTTCTAATGAAGTAATTTGCTTCTTTTCCATATGCATAATCAGAGATTTTAAAGCGCTTATCCCACTCATTCATTATTCCCCCACCTTTCTGCCAATCTAATATACCGTTACCCCTATATGTATTCAAGAATAAATTTTTTTGGAGTATAGAAATCAAGCGATAAATACAATTATTTCTACAATTGAAATTAACAAAGACTTAGATTCTATGCAGAACAGAGTTTTTTTCTTTATGGGGTGACGTCCCGTAAATACAGATTTACAACGTTAAGCTGTTTGCATCGTTAAAAATGATGGATTTAACAACTATAAGACTTTTGAGACAAGTCATACGAGACACTAGAAAGCTTTATTGAACGTAATTTCGATAACGTCCCAATAGAGTAATCAGGGAATCAATCATTTAATGATTGATTCCCATTCATACATCGAAGAACAATATTATTAATTAGAGAGGGATAATAACTATTTTAAAGAAAGGAGGTTAAAGTTTAACGAGCCAAATTTAATAAGGCGGTTACATAACGTACAGGATTACGCCTTTTTTAAAATTGAAGTTGCTTAGCATACGTTCCGCGTTTTGTCGGCAGGACCCTTATCTAGATAAAATTAGGTCTACGACCGTTTAGATCGCTGACCAATTAATTTCCTTATTTAATTCCTATAACCAAACTATCTCGTGCAGCCTCTACAGAGAGGTGAATTTGCTCGACTTCATGTCTAATTAAATCATCAACTCTTATTGTACCTAGATCTGACCTCGGTTTCGTTATTAATCCGATTAAACCATGGGCTTGATATTGTTTAACCCAATAGTGTAAAGTACGTTTTGAAACACTCTTAATTGATGATATTTCCTTTATTGAGACACCATCAATTAAGTAAGGTTGAATGATATAGTACTTCTCCATCGCTATTTGTCGATTAGTTTCAGAATAAGATGATAACAAACGTTTTGATTCCACAGCTAACCTCTCCTTTTAGAAAACTAGTGTGTTATAGCATAACGTTCCGTGAACAAAGATTTCTATTTAAGACCTGTTTCTTCTGAGCTTTTGTTTAAATAACGATAAACCGTTGTTCGAGAAATATTCCACATCTTTGCAATATCTTTAATCGGTGTTCCGTTAGCAACTAATGTCTTTAACATCGCAATATCTTTTTCAGTAAACTTTTCTGGTCGCCCTCCTAGACGTCCACGAGAACGAGCTGCTTCTCTTCCTGCTGCTGAACGTTCTAATATTAGATTTCGTTCAAACTCTGCAAATGCAGCAAACAAATGAAACATTAACTGGCCAGTGGAGTTCTTTTTATCCATCGTAATATTTTCCTGCAGACTATAAAAACTAATCCCTTTTTCATTCAGATCATTAACAACGCTTATAAGTTCCTGCATGTTTCTTCCAAGTCGATCTAATCGCCAAACGACAATTGTGTCTCCACTTCGAACAAAATCTAATGCCTCAGTTAATCCGTCCCTTTTCTTTTTAACTCCACTCACTTTATCTACAAAAATTTTCTCACAACCAAAGGTCTTTAAGCTGTCTTGTTGTAAATTTAAGTTTTGTAAACCTGTAGAGACTCTTGCATAACCAACTTTCATATTTTCACCTCATACATATTGTAACATAACTTAAAATAACTCATGTTAATGAACATAGATTATGTTATGGGTTTCTGAACACATTTTGATAAAAAAATTGTGAACCAAGTTCATTTCGTCCACGTGTCCAGAAAGTGGTGATTTACTGGACATACAGATAAGAAGGGATGTTCAACTAACGGAGGTTAGTTGAACAATCTTACAGATTCGTATAAAAATGCTTACTTGTTAACTTGAACATAATTTTTGTAATGAAATCTTCCTCCCTATTTGTTACAACATAATCATATATGTATTCCTCAAGAATGTGATCACCAAGTGTGAAATTTAATCGATTCATTTCATCAAGGGGTCCTACCAACAAAACGCGAAAAACATACGCTAAGCAAAATGTCATAAAAAAACAAGTCTATTTCCTGACGATAAGGATTTAACTTTTTGAATTTTTTCGTTAAAATATAGCCCTCTTAACGCCAAAGAATATAAATATTAAAAAAAGTATTAATCACTCTTACATAGCAAAATTGATTTTTGTATAAGCTAGCTTCTTCTTTCAAATAAAATTGTATCTCTCCATACTCCATCTAATTGAGCTATTTTTTTCCTTCTACCTACTTCTCTAAAACCGTTCTTTTTATGTAATTTAATACTTGGAATATTTTCAGGAAAAATATTAGACTGTAAGGTCCAAAAATTATTTTCTATACTAGAAACTATTAAACTTTGCATAAGAAGGTTACCAATACCTTGACTTGAGAAACGATTAGAAATATAGATGCTAACTTCAGCAACTCCTCTATAAACTATACGACTTGATATAGGACTGAGTGCTATCCAACCTACAATTTCCTCATTTATTCTTGCTACTATTCTACAACATATATGATGACTAGAGTCCCACTCTTCCCATGTAGGTACTTCCGTTTGAAATGTAGCATTTTTGGTATCTAACCCTTCTTTATATATCATTTTTACTTCTGGCCAATCCGATTTTTTCATTAGATCGATATATAATTTGTGATTATTAATCAAGTTGCACCCCATCTATCTTTACTTTTTATTATTTCATACGCTTCATCTTTTTTGTAGCACTCCCAAGTTTAATAATTATGATTCACACCCATAAATCAATAAAAGTTGATTAATTGAATAAAGCTAAAAACTAATTATAACTCGGTTTAAAAACACAGCAAAGGTCATTAGATAATACAGCATTCATTTGTTCTTCTTTTACTTCGTAATAACTCCATGTACCTTTTGTTTCTTTTGTAATTAAATTGGCATTAAGCAAGATTTTCAAGTGATATGAAAGCTTAGATTGCGGCATATCTAATTCATTAATCAAATCACAAACGCAGCTAGAACCATTCACACTTAATATATTTAATAAGTGAAGACGTTTTTGATCAGCTAATGCCTTAAAAATTACTTCATAGTTCTTAAATACCTCTGTTGTTGCACATGTATCTTCAATTTTTAACATTATGGGGCCTCCATCAACCTTTTTTGATTAATTTAATTATAACATATCACAAGTAAAACCGAATCAATTAATCAACTTACTTTGATTTCAATCACCATCTTCAGGTTCATAAAAAAACGCCTCAAAAAGAGGCGATTTATCAATTTCTAACAGTTATTTTCTGGTAAACCAGTTAACACTAATCCACCATTTTGAAAATCCAACGCAGCTTTTAAAGCCATATCTTTCACACGTTCATCAATCGCTACCTGAATGCCATTCACTTCATTAATCTCGTCATTTAGTTCAGGTTCGTCTAGAGAAACTCCTAATTGTGGTCCACAGCACCCTTGTCCTGCGAAATAAAACCGAATCCCCTTTGCATTCTCTTTCTCCATTGACTGTAACAGTACCTCTCTTGCAGCATCCGAAATATTCATAACTAATTCCTCCTCTTATTTATAAAGACGTTTAAGTGTCTCTTTCATTTCTGGCTTCACACTGATCTCTGAGCGAATCTCTTGCGCCATTTGTTCAGCTTCCTCTATAGACTTTGCGACACCTAATTCTAGAAGTAAACCAATTGCTACTGTACCCGTGCGATTTCTCCCACCTGCACAATGAAAGTATATCTTCTTTCCTTCATCAAAAGCTTCTTTTACTTTGCCAATAGCTGCTTGAACAGATTGATCTTGATTCTCTGTGTCATCAACAATTGGTGCATGAATTCTTTTACTAGTAGCCTCTTCCTCTTTCGCTTCTGCTCGTAGGTCGTAAACAACATCAATACCTTGTGCTTTTACAGCATCAACTGCTGCATCAGCCCCTCCAATATATATACGATTTGGAATTAATTCGTGATAGTTTTTATTCATTGTTATCCTCCAATATTTGGTTATGAAAGAGTTTGACTCCAATCAAGAGCCATTTCTCCTTCTAAGTATTTTTCTACATCTAAAGCTGCCATACATCCTGTACCTGCTGCCGTAATGGCTTGTTTATATGTCACATCTTGAACATCTCCACAAGCAAAAATTCCTGGTACAGATGTTAAGGTTGATCCTGGTTTGACTATAATATAACCATTCTCATCTGTCTTAACTTTTCCATTTAAAAATGCTGTATTTGGGGTATGACCGATTGCTAGGAAAAGTCCGTCTGTTTTAATAAACTCCTCTTCCTTGGTGTCATTATCCGTGACCTTAACTCCTGTAACTTTTCCATTTTCATCTACTACTTCAGTAGTGGCTTTATTTAATGCCCATTTTATTTTTTGGTTTCCTCTCGCTCGGTCTTGCATGATTTTAGAGGCTCTAAGCTCATTTCGACGATGGATAACCGTTACTTCACTTGCAAATTTTGTAAGGAAATTCGCTTCTTCCATCGCTGAATCTCCGCCCCCTACTACAATTACTTTTTTTCCACGATAGAAAAATCCATCACATGTAGCACAAGTACTTACACCTCGACCAAAATTCTCTTTTTCCCCTGGTATACCTAACCATTTTGCGGATGCACCAGTTGAAATGATAATTGAATCTGCGACTATATCATCTGAACCACTAATGGATAAAACAAATGGTCTCTGTGTCGTTCTTATATCTGTAACCCATCCATTCATAAAAGTAGCACCGAAACGTTCAGCTTGCTTCCTCATATTATCCATAAGTTCAGTACCTGTAATCCCTTCTATAAATCCGGGAAAATTCTCTACTTCCGTAGTTAAAGTCAATTGCCCACCTGGTTGCTGGCCTTCTATAACAAGAGGGTTCATGTTCGCTCTAGCTAAATAAATAGCAGCTGTTAATCCTGCCGGTCCAGTTCCTATGATAACTACTTTTTGCTTTTCCATGATAATGCCTCCTCAAGTGGTTAACTTTCTCATTTCGTCATATCCAATCGCATCCTCTTCTAACCAAGGTAAAAGAATCGTTTGAGATGCCATGTTCTGACTTACTTCTTTTATCCATTTCTTTTCGCTATTCGCTTTTGCCCGTAATACTGTTTCACTTACTTCAGTTTTATAAAGACTTTGGTTGATCACCCACGTTTGCGGATGTATACCTGCACGTTTTAAGTCCTTTTGTAAGCGTTCCGCTTCAAGTACAGGTGTAGCTTCTGGAAGTGTTACAAGAACCACATCCGTTTCCTTCGCATTACGTAAACGTGGAAGGAGATTTTTTACGCTTTCTGGAACCTCACCAGTTGAACGCTCTAACTCTTTATGATAAGACTGAGAAGCATCAAGTAATAACAACGTATGACCAGTTGGTGCTGTATCAATAATGACAATCTCATTATCAGCTCTTGCAACGACATTCGCAAAAGCATGGAACACCGCAATCTCTTCTGTACAAGGAGAACGCAAGTCTTCCTCTAAATAGGCCCTTGCTTCATCACCTAAGTTAACAGCTTCATTTAAAACTTCTTGTTTGTATTTTTCTACCTCCGCTTCCGGGTTAATTCGTGAAATGCTTAATTTTTCTGTACCTGTATCTTGAAAACGATCAGCTATATGAGCAGCTGGGTCTGTTGTCGTTAAATGCACACGATGTCCTTTCTCAACAAGACCTACAGCTAAAAGAGAGGCAATCGTTGTTTTCCCGACACCGCCTTTCCCCATCGTCATAATCACACGAGTTCCCTGAGTCGAATAATTCTCAACTAAACCTTGAATCGATTCCAACTCATGCCGATCGAGTGTTACATTATCTTCAGTTATTACGTCTACTTTATAATTAAATAAACTACTTAAGTTGTTAATTCCAGTTAAAGAATACGAGACGAAAGGTAGTTGGTAAATATTCATTGCTTTTAAATAAGGTGACATAGATTGAATCGCTTTCTGTTGCTTAGCATAAAAAGCTTCTGAAATCGAATCACCTTCTTTTTTAGTTTGGTAAAGACCATTAACTACAAAAAATTGATTACTCACACCAATATCATTAAGCTCAATAGATGCTCGTTCTGCCTCTTTAAAACTTGCTACATCTGGTCTAGAAACGAGAATGAGAGTCGTTTTCTCTCGATCACTTAAAGCGTGAACCGTTTTTTCATATAACTCTTTTTTCTCAGTTAATCCTGCAAGAGGTCCTAAACAAGAAGCACCATGAGTAGAATCTTCAAGAAACCCATTCCAAGCTGTCGGTAGTTTTAATAATCGAAGTGTATGACCAGTAGGTGCTGTATCAAAGAGAATATGATCAAATTGTTCTAAAACCGATTTGTCCGCTAATAAATTGGTGAACTCATCGAAAGCAGCAATTTCAACTGTACATGCACCGGATAATTGTTCCTCCATTTGAGCTACAATAGATTTAGGTAACTTTCCTTTGTAAGGACCAATTACCTTATCTCTATAATGTTTAGCGGCCTCCTCTGGATCAAGGTTACATATATATAGTCCTTCCACTTCTTTGACAGGTTGTGGTTCATTGCTTAACTCCATTCCAAACACATCTTGTAAATTCGATGCGGGATCTGTACTAACAATCAACACTTTTTTACCCGAATCAGCTAGCGAAACAGCTGTTGCAGAAGCTGTTGAAGTTTTCCCAACTCCTCCTTTTCCAGTAAAGAAAAGAAATGGGGTTTGATTCGCTACTTCTGGTGTAAATGTAGGGTACATTTTAATTCTCCTTTGGTTGAAGTGTAATGTTTAGTTTTGATTTGGGTTCTTTTATTTTCAATTCACTTTTATCAATCTCATACCAAGTTGAAAAATCTTCTGCTGTTGGGTATTCACCAATTTTTTCTATTTTTTGGTCAACAATAACAATTGGTAACGCCTCTGGGCCTTTTTCATGCAGAACTTTATTCACTAATTGATTCTCAACAAAAGCAGCAGGATTATTCGCTAAGTTATAGCGAGTAATCGGAAATCCCTTTTGAATCAAAGTTTGAATAGATGTCGCTAATTCTGTTAATTTTGGATCGACAACAGGACCACACACACCTGTATCACAGCACATCGCTGGATCAAATATTTCAACCTTCTTCATAACCATCGCTCCTTATATAAAGATACACTTATATACATGTGAACAATATAGCCGAGAAGACTCTCACTCCCGGCCATTCTTTTTTACTTCCCTGTTTCAGCAAAACGTTGGATTCGATCTCCGATCTCATTACGAACACGTTGGAAAAACGCCCACTTCTCCTCATCTGTTCCTTCCGCTTTTGCCGGATCATCAAAACCCCAGTGGTCACGTCTTACATGAGGTGGTGTCATCGGACATTTATCAGCCGCATCCCCACATAATGTCACAACAAAATCAGCATTGTTTAAAATTTCAGGGTCAATGATATCAGAAGTCTGAGTTGAAATATCAATATCAACTTCTTTCATTGCCTTTACTGCGTTTGGATTTAAACCATGAGCTTCGATTCCTGCACTATAAACATTCCACTCATCAGCTAAATAATGTTTAGCCCATCCTTCAGCCATTTGACTACGGCAAGAGTTTCCTGTACATAGAAAATAAATTGTTTTTTTAGACATGATAAATTGCTCCTTTTTAACTTAATAAATAAATAATAACCAAGCATATAACCCAAGTAGGGTCATAAATAAAACTGGGACTGTAATGATAATTCCTGTTTTAAAGTAAGTCCCCCATGAAATCTTAACTCCTTTTTGAGATAGAACGTGGAGCCACAACAGCGTAGCTAATGAACCAATTGGTGTAATTTTAGGTCCTAAATCAGCACCAATAATATTGGCATAAATCAATGCTTCTCTCGTTAAGCCCGTTGTATCTGTACCGGCAATTGCAATGGCATCAATTAACACAGTGGGCATATTGTTCATCACCGATGATAGGATCGCCGCGATGAATCCCATTCCCATCGTAGCAGCGAATAATCCATGATCAGCGACGGTCTGAATGACATCTGATAAAACGTCGGTTAATCCTACATTACGCAAACCATACACGACAACGTACATCCCAATGGAGAAGAAGACAATATTCCATGGTGCTCCTTTAAGAACAGTTTTTGTTTCAACAGCTGGACTCTTTCTTGCAATGGCCAAGAAAGCCAAGGCAATAACTCCAGCAACGATTGATACAGGGATATGCAAAAATTCACTAACCAAATAACCAACAAGTAGAACCCCTAAGACTATCCAAGAAAGGCGAAACATCTTTTCGTCTTTAATCGCATGAACTGGCTCTTTTAATTGCGAATAATCGTATCGCTTTGGAATACTCTTTCTAAAATATAATAAAAGAACAATAATACTTGAAATAAGAGCAAAGAAGTTTGGCACAATCATTCTGGTTGCATATTCAACAAATCCAATTCCAAAGTAATCAGCAGATACAATGTTTACTAAGTTACTTACAATTAGAGGTAAAGAAGTTGTATCAGCAATAAATCCACTTGCGATGATAAATGGAAATACCATTTTTTCATTAAAGTTCAAAGAACGAACCATTGCTAGAACAATCGGTGTTAAGATTAATGCAGCACCATCGTTGGCGAAAAAAGCCGCTACAAGTGAACCAAGCATACAAACATAGACAAACATGAGAATAGCATTCCCTTTTGCAACCCTTGCCATATGTAGAGCCGACCATTCAAAAAAGCCAATTTCGTCTAAAATTAACGAAATGATAATAACCGCAATAAATGTTAGTGTCGCATTCCAAACAATCCCTGTTACATCAATTACATCAGAAAAACTGACAACCCCTAACAATAGTGCAAGAATCGCTCCTCCACAGGCCGACCAGCCAATATTCAAATTTTTCGGCTGCCATATAACCAAGATGAGAGTCACTAAAAAAATCGCTGATGCTAAAATAACAGAAGTCAACTTTATCCCCCCTTAACAGTCTACAGGTCGTTCCTTCGAAAGTGCCCGTTTCAATTCATCATTATCAGAACTAATACGTTCGATGACATCTTTGATAAGAGGAAAGTATGACGATCCTTGATTCAAAGAGAAAAAGCGCCATTGTCCTCTACGCTCTTCATTTATTAGACCTGCTTGCTTAAGTTTTCGTAAGTGTTGACTGACCGCTGGTTGACTCATATTTAGCATATCTACCAATTGACAGACACAAAAAGTACGCTTCTCTACAAGCTTAATAATTAATAAACGTGTTGGATCACTAATAATCTTTAAACAACTTGTTAACTCTTCTATAGAATGTGTTTCTTTTACCATCACATGCATCTCTCCTTTCAATCGCATTATATTAGAAAACAGTTATATAAGTCAATGTAAATATAAATATTCGATTATATTTATTTTTTTGATTTATACCTTGCCAATTTTTATCAAATATTGTACGATTTAATAATCAAATTAATTTGATTAATCAAAAGAAGATCTTGTTGTTTTATTTTTTTTATCAATAAATCAAAAATAATTGATTAAATAAGGAGTTGTTTATATGGAGAAAAAATTTCCTGTAGCAATTATTGGAGGAGGACCTGTTGGGCTCGCCGCAGCAGCTCACCTTGTTGAAAGAAAAGAAGATTTTATATTATTTGAAAGCGGAAACCAAGTCGGAACAAGTTTTTTACAGTACGGAAATGTTCGATTATTTTCTCCTTGGGAATACAATATTAATTCAGCAGCTAAGATTTTATTAGAACAACAACATATTCCATTACCTGATAAAGATTTGCTTCCTCTTGGAAAAGAAATTGTGACTGAGTATCTACAACCTCTTGCAACTTTACCTGAAATGAAAGAGTCGATTCATTATAATAGTCAAGTTATCAATATTTCACGTAAAGGATTTGATAAGGTAAGAACTAATGGCCGAGATAATGCCCCTTTTGTTATAACAGTAAAGGAAAACGGATCAATTCAAAATTATGAAGCAAGAGCAGTTATAGATGCAACAGGCACTTGGGAAAACCCAAACTCTATTGTTAATGGCATTGATGAACAAAAAGAAGCTCCTATATCTTATGGTTTACCCGATATACTCCATGAAGAACGACATAAATATGAAAACAAGCATGTAGCTGTTGTCGGAAGTGGTCACTCTGCAATTAATACACTTCTTGACCTTGCAGAACTTAAAAGGTCTGCTCCAGAAACGAACATCACATGGATAATTAGAAAAGAAAACATCACAAGTGCTCTAGGTGGAGGTACCCTTGATCAACTTCCTGCACGAGGTGAACTAGGGATAAGACTATCAACCTATCTTCAAAAAGAGTTAATTAATGTATATACCGAAACCTATATTAGTTCTTACGAAGTAAATACACAAAAGAAGACATTGTTAAATGGGGTTCGCAAAGGACAAAACATTAAAATAGAAAATATAGACGAAATTATTGCCAACACAGGGGCACATCCAAACTTTGATTTCTTACGAAATATTCGTTTTACCTTCGATTCAACATTGGAAAGTGTTAAGGACTTAGCTACTTTAATCGATCCAAATATTCATAGTTGTGGTACGGTACGTCCTCATGGAGAAAAAGAGTTAAGACAACCAGAAAAAGATTTTTATATTATTGGTGCAAAGAGTTATGGTCGTGCTCCTACATTTTTAATGGCTACTGGGTACGAACAAGCTAGATCTGTGACAGCTTTTCTATGTGGAGATATAGAAGCAGCTAAAAGAGTGGAGTTAAAATTGCCTGAGACTGGTGTTTGTTCCGTAACCCCACCTAACAGCACAAAATTCCCTATTCAAATTGAAAATAATTGTTGTTCAGATAATACTTGTTAAACAGATCTAATTATTAGGTCTGTTTTTTTAATTCTAACAGTAACTGAAATATGCATCTTCCTTTCATTCTATAAATAAAAGAATCAGGTAAGAAAATAAAACGACCGCAGTTAGATGAGCTTCTTAAAATTTTGCGTAAAGGCGACACGGTGATTGTCTATAAATTAGAACGTATCAGTCGGGCTGATGATGAATTAATGAAATATTTATATCCCCTTTTCATCTGATATTAATCATTTTATTTTTTATACTTATCCACTATATCATTTTGTTTTATAAACCATAAGTTCCCATTCGATCTTGTACAAGCCACATATAACTTCTTTTTAGTAAGTGGAGCTAATTCATTTAATTTATTTTGTTTATATTTATTAAAAGTACTATCGTTTAGTACTACACATACCTCATTAAATGTCATTCCTTTCGAATTACCCCAGTTATCACTGTTTATATTAAATTTCATAGAATTTTGGTAGAAGAGCTTTACGATGCTATCATCCTCTAAAATCTGTTCAATTGTCTCTATATCTTCAATTAGTCTTATTTCAGATATTATATTGTACTTTGGATCTATCTTAATTTCTAAGTGTTCTTTTATAAAATCACAGACAGTTTGAGTACACCTATAGCTTTCTACAAGAGTTGTAGCATCAATTAGAAAGCCACTCTCCTCAAGTTTTTCATTATACACACAAGATTCATCATATAATTTGCCAAGATGATTACCTCGTCTACTTGAAGCAAATGTTGACTGATAGAAATCGCCAACCAATGTTACTGGAATAATTAGTTCTGATAATGATAGCATCCATCTAAAGTCATCAGAAGCTAAATCTTGCATCTCATCAATAAACACCTCATCAAAATATTTATCTATCCTATTTTTATATTCAGGTAATTTATCAATAATATATTTAGCCATCCTATTAGAAAATATCCTTTTTTTATCTTTAGTAAAAGGACTGGTAATTTTATAACTAGGGTTTTCATAACTTATATTTTCAACTTCATATGGACACAGTGGCTTAATTATAAAATTTAATAGAAATTCGAAATAACCATATACATAAATATTAGCAGGTAAATAACCGAATTTTGCAATTATCTTTTCTTTTATATTTTGCTGATTTGCTTGTGTATACGTTATTATTAAACTTTTTTTAGTTTCATTATTAAGTTGTTTAACAATATAACTTGTCTTACCTGAACCTGCAACAGCATTTATTGCTACTTTAATTCCTAATTTCTTATCCATACAATAGCATCCTTAATATATGTAGGAATTTCAAAGTAATCTAAGCTCGTGTTCTCGTTATTATCGGTAAAAACACATAATAATCTAAATGCAGCCTCAGCCTTATTACTTAACATATAATGTTGAACGCCTTTAGACATATTGTGACTCTTTAAATTATCATCTATAAATGTCTTGTTATACTCATATAGGCTAACTTCAAATGTATGTCTTAAATCTTCCTTATCAGCAAAAATTCTAATCTTCTCTGTAACAAAACTTGAGTAATATTCAGTTATATTTTTTTCGTAATCATGGTCATTATCTGTAATTACTGCAACTTTCTTATCAAGTATCTTTGCTATTTCTAAGTATCTTTTAAATGTCTTTCCTCCACAGGCGACAATAGATATATCTTCAGCATATGGTTCATTACTTTGAACATACTTATAGAATTCATTCATCAGTATATACTCAGCATCACCTTCTACTAGAACAGCCCTTTTGGAAAGAATAAAATTAAGAACATTATTATCTGGTGCCTTTTCAAAAAAATTTGCAGTATCACTATTTAGTTGTTCCAACCTAGTAATACCATGTTCACTAAAAAAGATAGCATTTTGAAGGTCCAATCTAGATGCTATCATATTACTGTGTGTTGCTATAAACGACTGCTTTTGGTCCCCTGCCTCCATAATTTTATCAATTAGTTTATGCATATTAAGGAAACTGAGATGATTTTCAGGTTCTTCAATAAGAACAACTCTCGAATCATCTGATGAATTAGTAAGCAAGAATTCAGTATTTATAAAAATTCTTTCCCCTTGTCCCAAATTTTGAATTTGTATCCCTGATTTTTCTACTGTAATATTGTTTTGAAAACTATTCCCACTCTGATTATTTAATTTAATCTTTAAATCATTTGGGCTTTCTAATGCAAATTCTGAGTACAAGCTATCAGAGAACTTCTGAGTAGTATCCCTATATTTGTTATTTATTCTATTTCTTAATGTACGATCGGTTTTACTTTCATATATTCGGTTAATATAATCCTGCATTGCATTATTAGAATTCACTTTAGAACTATCCAAATATGAGTATTTTATATAGTTCGGATATCTCTTATAACTACTATATGTTCTGTCTGAGAAAGTATTGAATTCAACTTTATAGTACTCAAAAGGAAAAATACTTGTATCTTTAAGTGCATCTGCTATATATTCTGACAATTCTTCATCAGGTGATATGCGCATTCTCAAACCATTTTTCTTCTCTTTTGTAGAATTTTTTTTTCCATTTAAATCGTGATTAATTATGTCCTCACTGATAAACAATTCAACATCTACGATTGGTAAGTCTTTGAATTCTTTATTACTAACCATAAATTCATTTATAGCTTCCATATTAAAAAGTGTATGTACGCCTAACCTTTCAATTAGAGAATAGCTTCCACTTAAAACACAAGATATAGCTAATAATATTGAAGATTTTCCCACACCATTCTCACCAACTAGAATATTTCTGCCTTTATTTAAACTGATCCTCTCTTCTCTGAATTTTTTGAAATTTTTCAACCTTATTTGTTCTATCACTCTTTATTCACCTCATAAAAGTAATCTATAAATATTAAGATAGATGTTATAACTTACTTAATTCTACCTTATTATCTCCTCTATTAGAAAATGTTTCATATCACTATTATTACTATAGACCTATTATTAGTAAATAGTTTTTTAT
>LFJO01000005.1:924008-1023008 GCA_001038565.1 Alkalihalobacillus pseudalcaliphilus | reverse complement strand
AAAAATAATATTCAATAGCATCCAATTCATTAAAATATTGTTTTATTTCTTTAAGAACTTTTTACTCCCCACATTAACTTTTTTTATGCTGTTGTTTCTCTATGGAGGATGTTATTTAACCGTACGTTGAATATCTCTTTTAATATCAGTTAAATCAACAGCCATACCATCATAAGATTTTATGACTTGACCTTCAGGGTTTACTAGAAAAAACCTTGTGCTATGTACAAAGTCATCCTCCATCTTCTGAACGGGTGAACGAAAGCTCTCTTTCGCAAATTGTGTAATTTCTTCTATGGTGTACCCAGTTAAAAAACTCCAATAATCATCATTGAATTTCATTCCTTGCGTATAAGCTTTTAAATGGTCTACCGTATCATTCTCTGGATCAATGGTAAATGAAATGAATTTCAGTTCAATATCTTCTTCAATCGCATAGTCTTGAATATCCCTCATGTTGGGTGTCATAATTGGACAAACGGTTGGACAGGCTGTAAAGACCATATCAGCTAACCAATAGTGACCCTTTAAGTCCTCAAGGCTTACAACTTCTCCATTTTGATTGACGTATTCAAAATTAGACACGACCATTTCTGCCTGTGAGACATCATACTCATCAGCTTTATTTCCCAGTTCATATATCCAACCACAACCACTTAAGGCTACTAAAAAAAATAACATTATTCCATATCTGAAGCTTTTTTCAATCATGATTTCTCTCTCCTCTTTAAACAATATGATTTTTACATGAAGTCATCTTAACCTTGTTTTGCTTAAAAGAACGTTGATCAGCTCAACTCTCAATTCCATTTGGTTATCGTCCATAATTTCTCCTTGATTATGTAGATCCGAGTGTTATATTAGCAACGGCTAATATGAAAGTCAAACAAATCTTTACCTCTACATAATTTCTCCACAATTGATCGATAAACTAGCTAAAGTAATGAATACTTTTATTACTACATTGGCTAATTCTTTTTTTGGAGGTGTATTTTTGTTTAAAAGACTTATCACTATCACTGTTATGTTTGTATTTCTTTTCTCTAGTACAAGTTTTGCACATACTGGTGTAGAGCACTCTTTTCCTGCTAATCAAAGTGTGCTGGAAGAAGCACCACAAGAAATACTAATAAAATTTAACACTCGAATTGAACAAACAAGTAGTATAAAGTTGTTTAACCAGGATAATAGAGAAGTCATTTTTAGTGAAACTTCTATTGATGGTGATACGCTGATTGGTTTACTCTCAATTGAACTAGTTAAGGGTGAATATACGGTATATTGGGAAATCATTGGTGCTGATGGACATCCAATTGAAGGTAGTTTTTCATTTCTTATCATAAGTGATAATAATACAACAGATAGTGAAGAAGAGATAAAACCAGCCCAAAGTGAAGAAAGGATAAACTCTAATCAAGATAAGGTTGAAAATCAAGGCTCAAACATAGAAGAGATTAATTTACAGAACAGTGACTATAGTCCACACTTTATTTTCTATATTATTGCTGTACTCTTAGCCATTTTAGCGATTATCATGTCATTTTATTTATTTAGAAAAGGAAAGAATCAATGATTGTATACTTTGTGAGTGAACTCATTTTATATCTCTCTTTTGCACTGTTAACTGGAACATTAATTTTAGCTCTTGTGCCAAGCGAAAAGAAACCGACAATTTTTGTTCGGAAGCGTTGGTTACAATTGGCTTTACTCAGTATTGTTATTACTTCAGCGATGCCGATCGTCCAAGTAGTTGTTTATCTTTATGATGGAATAGGGTTGTCATTAACCATTTTTAATGTGCTTCACAATTTTGAAGTAGGTAAAGCTTGGGGATTAATTTTAGGCCTTTCAATCTTTTTTTATTTGATTATCTCCATTTTACCCGTCCAACAAAATCGAATTTACTCGATCATATCGTTGCTCCTTTTGCTCGCAATGATTTTAGCCGTTAGTTTGGCTAGCCACGCTGCTTCATTGACCGAGTGGACTGGACTTGTCTATCATATGATTCACTTTTTATCTATAAGCATTTGGGTTGGAGTCCTTTGGGTAATTAGTTGGTTTTCTCGAGATATAAAAAATTGGGCTAGTTTTCTCACTTGGTTCACGCCAGTGGCAATCATTTGCTTTTCCATGACTTTCTTTAGTGGTTTATTCATGATGAGTTTAGTAGTAGATTTACAAGATTATACAACTTCATGGTTATTAAACTACGGTCAAGCATTAGTCATCAAACATTTACTTATCATTCCGTTACTTGTCTTTGCTTCTTTTAATGGCTACTTGATGAAACGTAGATTGAAGAGCAATCCGTCGTTCAACCCAAAACCTTGGGCAAAAATAGAAAGCTTACTATTACTTTTTATATTTACAGCAACAGCCGTATTAGGACAAAATTCACCACCGCATGATATTGAATCAACCATACGGACTAGTGGTGTTTCTCCGCTCTTTGAATCTTTTTACGGAGGGGATGCTTTATCTTTGAGCGACTTCCAAATATCACTAAATGTTTTAAGCCTGATTTTTGTATATTTGGCTATCGTGTTCTTTATTATGTTAATTATTTCGCTTCAAAGAAAAGTACCACCTATATTCTCTCTGATTACTAGTCTGCTTTGTATATTTTCAGCCTATGCGGGGCTCATGGTATCTTTCAAATAAAAAGACTATAGATTGAATTCAGTTTCAAGTAATCTTAAAAGCCTTATTACAACTTTAACGTAGTAAGGCTTTTTTATATTTTAGCAAAATAAATCACTTTATTACTGTTTGACAAACATAGTGGTAGTGTCATTAAGACTAACTTTTTACTAGGAATACAGCTCGACAAATTAATTTAATACGATATGTTTAACTATGAATTCAGCATCTTCCTCTACTCCGTGGATTAATGCAGATCCTCGTTTTCTTTGCCAACTTAATCCAATAAAATATAAACCGTTTACTGGTGAAATACCTTCATTATGTAATGGCTGACCATTTTTATCCAAAGCCTGGTTCACTTGAATCCATTCATACGTATTCTTATAGCCCGTAGCCCAAATAATTGAATGAAATTTTATTGTTCTTCCATCAATAAAAGTGGCGACATTTTGCTGAAGACTTTTCAACCTTTCAGCTAATATAACTTGTTTCTTTACTCTTTTTATATCTCCACCAATGATGGGATCGTTCTTTTGTAACCATCTACCTATAAAAGAGTTTGCATTAACTTTTGATAACCCACTCCAATCGAACCATTGAAAGATACTTTTAGTGAGTATCTTTCCTGGTAAAATTTTCATTTTATGACCTTTTGATAAGATAACTTGATGAGAATGACTTAGTTCAGCAGCAATTTGTACCCCCGTATTTCCTGCTCCAACAATTAAAACCGTCCCTTTAGGAATTTGAAATGAATTTTTATAATGAGCTGCATGGATACTAAAAATCGATTGATCTCCCTCTATAGAACTACCTATCGATGGAATAAAAGGAGAGTGAAAGGCACCTGTAGCTATGATAACTTTTTTTGCGTAGTAGACCTTATCATTTGTTTCGATATTAAAAATGTCTTTCTTTTTAGTTAATAGTAATACTTTAATCCCATGTAAGATTGGTAATTCAAAACTTTTCGCATATTGACATAAATAATTGGCAATCTCATCTTTAGAAGGATAACCATTGGGAGCACCTTTCAATGGTAAGGAAGGTAGTGCACTATAAAATCTTGGTGTAAATAAAGTTAATGAATCATAGCGGTTTCTCCAGGAATCTCCAGTTTGTTGGTTTTCATCGATAATAAGAAAATGGTGGTCGGTTTGTTTCAAATAATACCCAACTGCTAATCCGGCTTGACCACCACCAATGACAACGACATCATATAACATGTAATCACCCTTCTACTTTTCTTTTTGAAAAACTGTTCTTAATTACGCGATTTAGCAAAAAGGGCGTTAAGATATTTTAACGCTCTTAGTTCTAAACATTATTCATCTTCTTTTACTCTCATAAGTCTCATACTATTTAAAGCTACTAATATCGTAGCACCCATATCAGATAAAATCGCAATCCATAGAGTTAGCCAACCTGGCACGACCAATAACAAGGCAAGAAACTTAATCGATATAGCAAACGCAATATTTGCTTTGATAATATTTAGTGCTTTCCTACTTAATTTCACAGTAAATGGTAGTTTCTTTAGGTCATCCCCCATTAAAGCAACGTCAGCCGTTTCCAAAGCTGTGTCTGTACCTGCACCACCCATAGCTATTCCTACAGTAGAAGCAGCTAAAGCTGGGGCATCGTTGACACCATCTCCTACCATGGCAACTTTTCCATACTTATTTCTTAGTGATTTAATAAAGTTTAATTTGTCTTCAGGCATCAATTCTGCTTGTACGTTAGAAACCCCAACATGACTTCCTATTGCATGAGCGGTGCCTTTATTATCACCTGTCAACATAATTGTTTCTTTTATCCCAGCTTTATGCAGTTTTCTTATTACTTCTTTACTTGATTCTCTTACTTCATCTGCAACAGTAATAAAGGCTAGTATTTTGGAATCTGTACCGACAATCATTGCCGTTTTTCCTTCATTTTGCAAAGCTATAATATCTTGTTCAAAAGTTTTATCAAAAGTTTGTATATTTAATTCATTAAATAATTTAGGGCTACCAATATAATACGTGATACTATCTATTGTTCCTTTAATCCCTTTACCAGTAATAGATGTAAAATCATTGACCTGTACTTCTTCATAACGAATATTTTCTGCTTCCGCTTTCCTCATAATCGCTGATGCAAGTGGATGCTGTGAACGGTATTCTAAAGCTGTAATAACTGATAATAATTCATCAGCACCGATTTGGTTATCGACAACTTTATAGTCTGTAACAACTGGTACCCCTTTCGTTAATGTACCTGTTTTATCAAAGGCAATCGCTTTTAAAGAGCCAATTTCCTCTAGATAAACCCCCCCTTTAATTAGTACTCCTTTTTTAGCTGCGTTGCCGATCGCTGAAACAATTGATATCGGTGTGGAAATAACCAATGCACAAGGGCATCCTACTACGAGTACAGCTAAACCTTGGTAGACCCAAGTTTCCCAACTTGCGTCAAAAAAGAGGGGTGGCACAGTAGCTACGAGAGCTGCTACAACCATAATAATTGGCGTATAATATTTAGCAAACTTATCAATAAACGCTTGTGCAGGTGCCCGCTCTCCCTGAGCTTCTTCAACTAGATGTATAATTTTAGATATCGTAGTATCTTCAACAAGCTTAGTTATTTCAACTTCTAATAAACCCTCTTCATTTAGAGTACCAGCAAATACTTCGTCATTAACTAATTTTTCAACTGGTACTGATTCTCCAGTTATAGCAGCTTGATTCACAGAAGAATGACCATTGACAACGATCCCGTCCATTGCTATCTTTTGTCCAGGTTTAACAATCATAATATCGCCCACCATAATGTCATCTACATGAACAGCTAGCTCTTGACTGTTACGTCGAATGAGGGCTTCTTTTGGAGCAATTTTCATTAAAGCTCGTATTGAGTTTCTTGCCCTGTCCATCGAAAATCTTTCTAACTCTTCACTAATGGCAAAGAGAATAACAACAATAGCAACTTCTCCCCATTCTCCTATAATGGCTCCCCCAATAACCGCTACAGTCATTAACGTTTTCATATCAAATTCTAAACGTGTTAAGTTTTGCAAACCAATTTTAAAGAGTGATAATCCACCTACTAACATAGAGGCTAAAAATAATAGCATTGTAACAGGGTTTTCTTCTCCATTCACAAATTGAGAAAGAAATCCCATTATAAGAAATAGAGCAGCATATAACAATTTACTATATTTTGTGAAAAAAGGCACTTTTTCAACGGTTTCATCGTCTTGAGAATGTTTGGAGTTTTGTTGATTGGCTTTCTCAGGGATAATTTTTAGGTTTTCAAAAGCACCTGCCTTCTCTATGTCTTTTAACGATGCCTGACCATAAACGGAAATCTTAGAGGCCCCAAAATTAACTTTCGCGTCCTCGACACCAGGAATTCCTTTCACATTCCTTTCAAATTTCCCAGCACAATTAGCACAACTAAACCCTTCAACACGGTATACATGTTGTTGAGTACGCTTTGGCTTTTCCAGTGAGACTTTTAAGTTTTCAAAGGCCCCTGCTTTTTCTAGCTCTTCAATAGTTGTATCTCCATAAACAGCAATTTTAGAAGCTCCAAAATTAACCTTTGCGTCCTCAACACCGGGAAGCTTCTTTACATTTCGTTCATACTTTCCAGCACAGTTTGCGCAACTGAATCCGTCTACACGATATACGTGTTTATTGTTATTTTCTTGATGTTCATCCACGGTCTTCAACTTCCTTTCCGTGAATCATTGCGGTTTTAATAAGCATTTTTACATGTTCATCATCCAAAGAATAAAATACCAACTTACCTTCTTTCCTACTTTTAGCGATTCCTAAATTACGTAAAAGCCGTAAGTGATGTGATGTAGTTGCTGTTGTGGCATTAATGATATTAGCCACGTCACATACACATAATTCATTTTCTTGTAGAAGAGAAAATGCTATTTTCAAACGCGTTTCATCCGCTAATGCTTTAAATATACTGGCAACAGGATAAAAGCTCTCTTTGTTTAAGATTGAACTAACACGACTAACCTTTTCTTCGTCATAGCAATAAATATCACATGTGTCATGTTGCGATTTTAATTTCTCAGACATTTAATCACCTTCATTCAAATATTTGTTTGATTATATAATTATTCTATGATAGGTATCTCAAAACGTCAATCAAATATTCAAAATCTTATTTGAATGTTTGATAAGTTTATCTTGTTTAATCAAACTAATCTTAATTTTGTATAGTTTTGAAATACATACATTTGCACATATCCTTTTACAATATCTATATTAAGGTATTCAATTGAAAAAAGGTGCTGAATAAAGCACCTTTAACTTCTATTTCTTTCATTTTATCTATGAGCATATTAAATATTTCACTAATTACTTTAGGACTTTTTTTCTTTTTATAAATTCCTCTTCAGTAATCTTTCCATTAATGAAACGTTCCTCTAAAATGTTATAAGGAGATTTCGACTTTTGTTCTTGCTGAAAAAGTAACTCCAACACCAAAAATAGAAATGAAACTAGAAGTAAAGCAATAATAAGCATAATTATTATTTGCGACATCATTTCACTACTCATTTCTTACCTTCTTGTCTAGAACCCCATAAATCCACCAAATAAGTTATTTATTAAAAAAGAAGTTACTTTTGTCATCCAATCAAAATAAAGCATAATCCCAAATAAAATCATAAGTATTCCACCATTTTTCATCATGAGATTCATATACTTCTTTATCCAATTCAATTTTCCAATAAAGAAGGTCATAAAGAAAAATGGAAGAGCGAATCCAATACTATAGGCACTCATATAGGTCATGCCGGAGCCTGGATTTGTAAGGCTTAAAGTAATAACCGCGGTTAATATTGGACCGATACATGGTGTCCATCCAGCCGCAAATGCAATCCCTATAAAATAGGTACCGATAAAGCCAGTTGGTTTTTTCGATAATTGCATCTGATGATTTTTCATCAAAAATGCCGGTTTGAATAGGCCAAGTGTAATCAGTCCAAAAATGACGATTACAATAGCTCCAATTTGCCTTATTAATTGGTTGTACGTAATAAATAATTCTCCTATTAATGAGGTTGACATACCTAAAGCAACAAATATCGTCGAAAAACCAAGTATAAAAATAAAAGTGTGTAACATCGCGATTGGTGAAATCTTTCTTCCCTTTTCCTTTAAATCTTCAATCGATACACCTGTAATATAAGAGATAAATACAGGGTATAAAGGTAAATTACACGGTGAGATAAAAGATAAAACTCCTGCACCAAAAGCCAAAAAGATATTTATTTCATTCATATGAATTCCTTCCTAAGCATAAGAGTGAAGCCCGGCCACTACTAGATTAACAACAAGTAAGTTAAACATAATCAAAGCAAAGCCAATCACTAATAACCATGCTGATTTTTCTCCATGCCAACCCTTTGATAAGCGTAAATGGAGATAGGCTGCATAAAAGAGAAACGTTATTAAAGCCCATACTTCCTTAGGGTCCCAACCCCAAAATCTGGTCCAGGCGATTTGAGCCCAAATCATCGCAAAAATGAGACCACCGAGTGTAAATATAGGGAAACCAATTAAAATAGACCGGTAACTTACTTCATCAAAGAGGTGCGGATTCACATTTTTCACTAATGGCTGCAGTGCCGCAGATAGCCGCTTTCGTAGTGTCAACCTTAATACGACGTACAATAAGCTCCCCGATAAAATGGACCATAAAAATGTGTTCAATTTCCTAGGTGCATCGACACCTTTCATCCAACTTGGTGTTTCCAATACTGGACCAAACTTATCTTGATCGAGGTGAACTAATTCTCCTTCATGAGGTCCTACAATGGCCGGTAATTCGTAGCTTATTTGGGTTTCTACTTCTAATTCATTCACCCAATCAAATGTTACTGCGTAACTCATGGCTGAGAACACCCCTACAGTAAGAGCAATTCCGACAGCACAGATCATTGTATAGATGATGGTCTCAAGCCAAAACGTTTGTTTCGACTTTTTAGATTGATCAACAACTCGAATTAAATAAATTAAACCGGCAATAAACCCTATTCCTAGAATCCCTTGTCCTATTGCTGTCGTGATGACATGTATATGTAGCCAATTAGACTGTAAAGCAGGGATTAACGGTGAGATATCACTCGGAAATACCGATGCATAGGCAATAATAATAATGCCTACCGGTAACGTAAATATACCAAGTACAGATTTTTTGTATATTAAATATAGAATAAGAAACGCTAAAATAATTGTCATGCCTAAAAACGTGATGTATTCAAACATATTACTAACTGGGGCATGTCCTCCTGCCATCCAGCGAGTAATAAAATAGCCCAGTTGAGACAAGAACCCTACACTTGCCACAGTAAAGCCAACCCGTCCCCATTTTTTACTCTTTGTCACATCTTTCTTTTTTTCAAAGGAAAGTGTTAATGAAAAAATTACTAATGCAACGATATAGATAAAAAAGGCAACCATTAGAAAATTACTACTCACTTCCGCCATTTTTCTTCCTCTCTTTCTCTTCACTTATATTTGTTTGATCAATAATTTGACTGAGATTCACTTTTTCTGCCATTGCATTAATCTCTCGAGCCAATCCAAACCAATTTTTATTCGTATGTGCCGCTAAAATGACACCATCCGCTTCTTGTCTTATCCAAATTCGTCGATGAGTCCAATAGCTTCCTTGCACGAGTCCAATCATAAAAATGGCTCCTCCTACCATTAAAAATGGCAAGGTAAAGTCTTTTCTTACGGTTAAACCTGAAACATGATTCATATCAACCCCAGCCAATCTGAGTATATAGGTATTCGACTCATTAGGGTCAAAATTGGAACCTATTGATAAAAAACTCACTTCAGACTCTTCTTTTTCGGGACTATTCACCTCAAAAATGAAAGCTGGATTATTAGGTAAACTTGTTTGCGTACTTGGAACTCCCTCGCTATTTAAATAGAAGTCGGGAAAGTAGTCTCTCAATGTAATCGTGTAATCATTGATTTCGTAATTCATTTCGGGATTAAATAGATCAACACGAATCTGCCCTATTTCTTCTTCCGTTTCTTCGTTCATTAATATGAAATCCATTGCAGCAAATTCATTTAGTCGATAGTTAAGCTGATATAACGCAAAATCATCAAACTTCAAAGGTTCATTCACACGTATCTCGTAGGACTTTAACTCTTCTAGATTGGCACTTCCCCCAAATTGATCATGATTTTGATTCCGGTACAAAGTTACAGAAGTTTGGTATGTTTTAACAACAGTTCCTCCCGCTCTTTGGATTGCATTTTGAAATGTTTCATCATCCTCATCATATAGCTCCAGTAAAAATTGATCGCTTTCTAAATAGTACTCATCATTTGTTCCTGGGATTGAACTCGTTTCCCCATCTCTAATCCACATAAACTCGTCTACAAACAACTCTGGTGAAAATCGAAGCATTCCTCCTAATAAGAAAGTAATTAAGCCAATATGATTCACGTACGGTCCCCATCTTGAAAAACGCCCTTTTTCTGCAAGTAATGCATCTCCGTCCGTAGTCACCTTATACTTCTTTTCCTCTAATTGTTTAATCATAGTGTTTTTGACAAAATTAAACTCTATGTTGTTTGTTTCACTCACAAGCCTTTGTTTCTTCATAAAGCTAACATGTTTCTTCACACGTTGATTCTTCAAGGAGCGATATAGTGGAAAAAAACGATCTACACTCGCAATAATTAATGAAACAGTTAAGGCTGCTAGCAGCAATAAATACCACCATGACTTGTAAAGATCATGAAACCCTAAATCATAATAAAGCTTCCCCAAAAACCCAAATTCATTTTCGTAATACTGACCAATATTAATGTTTGTAGGAATATACATTTGTTGAGGAAAAATGGTTCCTACTGAAGAGGAAATCAATAAAATCACAATGATCCAAACCCCTACTTTTACGGATGAAAAGAAGTTCCATATACGGTCCACCACCGATTGATGGTAAGTCTGAGAACGTCTCGCTGCCCCTTCGTATCGCATATTCAAAGTCTTCTCATTATTTGCCTGTTCCGAAATAGGCTTACCACACCCTCCACAAAGTTCGGTTCCTTTTGGATTTGTATGGCCACATGAACAGGATAAACGCTGCATAATCATTCACTCCTAAGGTTTGATGCTTTCCATATATTCTTGAATATCACTCTCTGACATTAGTCCCGTAATGACTTGGGTCACCGTTCCCTCAGCATTAATGAGAAAGGTTGTTGGTAATGGAATAACGCCGTATTTTCTGACTACATCAGCATTCGGGTCCATAGGGATTGGAAAAGTTAAACCATACCGCTCTACAAACCTTTTCACTGGTAATTTTCCTTCCCGAACGTTCACAGCTAATATTTCAACACCCTGACTTTTGTAAACCTCATACTGCTCTTGCATATACGGCATTTCACGCTCACATGGTGGACAATATGTTCCCCAAAAATTGAGAAATACTCCCATACCTCGATAGTCGGCTAATTCAACTTCATTTCCATCCAAGTCTGACAGAATAAAATTAGGTGCTTGGTCACCGACTCTAGCGGTTGAAGCTTTGTTTGAGTTCATACTCGTGTAAAGCATATAACCAACCGCTACGGCAATAATTAAAAGGACAATAGTCCGAATAACTAATCTTTTTTTCCTTTTCATTCATACCTCCAACTTCTTATGACCTATTCATTTTTATGGTAAGCAAAGAATGTGTAAAAAATATGGAGGATAAAAAATTCATATACCAAAAAATTTCTATATTTTTACGAGCATAATTATTTTAAGAGAGAGATCCTAAAACAAAAAATGTACCTGAGAAGTAATTTCTCAGGTACATTTTCATCATTTTATTTTAATGAATCACTACTTCTTTTACGGCGTAAACGAAAATAGAAATAGAAACTAAAACCAATAATAAGTGGTACGAGTGCATATACACAAATAGTAAAAAACATAAAACTGACTTGCCTATGAAAGTCCGGAAAGAGCCAAACAGCAGGAAAAGTTAAACACCCCAATCCTGCTACTATAAATACGATTACAATGGTCAATTCTTTTTTATTCATCTTTAAAAATCTCCAGTTTTTTGTTTTGCCGTGGTAATGTAATAGAGACCGTTGTTCCCTTACCAAGCTCACTTGTAACGAATATTTCACCATCATGTAAATCAATTAATTGTTTAACAATGGGTAACCCTAAACCAGACCCACCATATTTCCGATTACGAGATTTCTCTACTCTATAAAATCGATCAAAAATAAAAGGTAACTCATCTTTATGCATACCTACACCTGTGTCAGTAATTTCAATAAGGACTAATTCTTCATCAGCATGAACGGATAAGGTAATTACGCCATCTTTTGAATACCTTACAGCGTTTTCTAATAGATTAATAAAAACCTGCTCTAAACGTAATGGATCAGCGTACACATATATGTTTTGCTTTATATGATTATTAATTTGTATAGAAGTATTGCGTTCTAATGCATGTAAAGATGGCTTCTTTACGACAAAATGTAGGAATTCATCCACATTTACTTGCCCCTTATGAAGTGTAAGCCGTCCTTCATCCATTTTAGTTAAATCAAATAAATCATTCACTAATGAAGACAAACGATTAGCTTCTTCTTCAATAATTTCAAAATATTGTTGTTGTTCTATCTCAGATTTCCAAAGTTTTTGTTTTAGAGCTTTTGTATATCCTTTTAAATAAGTAATGGGTGTTTGTAAATCATGTGTAATATTGGCTATAAATTCTTTTCTTTGGTCATTAACTCTTTCTAATTCAGCTGCTAGGTCATTAATAGCACCAGCTAATGAGCCTATTTCATCGTTTGATTCTTCTCGAACTCTTATAGCAAGGTCACCTTTAGCCATTTGTCGGGCTGCTTTTTCCATGCTCACTAGCGGTTGTGAAAGTTTGGTTGAAAAGAAGATAGCGAACCCAACACCTAAAAGGATTGAGCCAATAATGGCAATCATTAATAACCACTGTATAGTTTCCATAGAATGTAAAATACTTTCTAGCGATGAAAACATAATAACATGTCCTCTTACATTATTATATAAAATGGGTGATGCTGTCGCTAAATACGTCAATCCATCTGGTGTTTGGAAAGAGTTTGTTAAGTATGAGTGGTGTTCATTTTCAAGTAAATTGAACAAATAAAGGATGCTTTCATTATCTAACGCAATATTAGCATTAGCCAAAATCTCGTTATCCTCCATCATAACAATTAACTTTTGGTTGGCTAATTTTGCTGAAACTTCGACAACTTCCATTCGGCTTTCAACACCGCTATCACTAATTAAAGATGCATATTGTGTGGCTAGATAAAGAGACTCATCTTGAGCTTGCTGTAAATTAAATTGATAAAAAATTTGATTAATAACAAAACCTAGAGGAAATAAGATTGAGACGAGTAATATAATCATTGTAGCACTTAGTTTTATGTTAATTCGATTCATAGATATCACTTCTTTAATTAAATTTATAACCTATTCCCCAAACTGTGGTAATGATCTCTTCTAAAATACCTGCTGATTCTAGCTTAGAACGAATATTTTTGATGTGGGAATCTACTGCTCGTGTAGCACCTATATATTCGTCATCCCAAATCAATTGAAGTAAATCTTCCCTAGAATAGACTCTGCCTGGAGCTGAAGCAAGCTTATATAACAAATCAAATTCTTTTGCAGTAAAGGTGATCTGATTATTTTTATAATAAACTTGTCGTTTTTTAAATAAAACCTGTAATCCGTTTGTTAATATCAAATCTCCTCTGTCCTCATTCTTATTCTGATAAGATACTCTCCTCAAGAGTGCTTGTACTCTTGCTACTAATTCTTCAGGTTCAAATGGCTTAACTATATAATCATCAGCTCCTAGGTTTAACCCCATCACCCTATCGTGTAAATCTTTTCTTGCAGATAACATGAGAATAGGGATAGAAGAAGTCATTCTTACTTTTTGACAGAACTCAAAACCGTCCATGATCGGCATCATTAAATCTAATATAACAAGATCACATCGATCGGATAGTAATTTGATTTGCTCTAATGCTTCTTCTCCATTGGATGCTTCAAATATGTTATATTCATTATCAGAAAGGTAAATTTTTAACAAATTGCGCATTGTCCATTCATCATCAATAATTAATATATTTTTTCTAGCCTTCATCACGCTATCTCCTTTATTATCATCTCAAACTAACATATAGTATAAATGTGTAAAAAACGTGGAGATATAAAAATGATTACAACATAAATATTATCACAAAGCTAAAGGAGAATGATTTTATGCACAACAAATATAACGATCTTGATAAAGAAACCTTATTTATAGTTTCACAAACATTTAAAGCCCTTGGAGATCCTACTCGAATTAGAATTTTACACTTGTTAGCTAACCGAGAATGTTCTGTAGGTGAAATTGTCGAGCAACTTTCCCTAGGCCAATCCACCGTTTCACATCAATTGAGATTTCTTAAAAACTTAAGGTTGGTAAAATCTCGTAGAGTTGGTACTTCTATGTATTATTCTCCGGAAGATGAACATGTTATTAATATACTTGAAAAAACGATTCAACACTCTTCTCATGATTAAAAGTAAAAATGAAATTTTGAAATAAAGTGTTCAAAAGAAAAGTATTTGTGATACACTCATTATATGAGTATATGTTCATGTAATGATTTAAAGGAGTTGGAACTATGGGACACCACCACCACCATCATTCTACTGGTCAGGCGAACAAAAAAAACCTTATTATAGCCATGATCATTATAGGAAGTTGGATGTTCATTCAATTTTTAGGAGGACTTTGGACAGGAAGTTTGGCACTATTAGCCGATGCAGTCCATATGTTTAATGATTTCTCTAATTTATTTATTAGCTTGATTGCCATTATCCTTGCAGCAAAAGCAGCCACGAAAAGACGAACGTTTGGTAATCATCGTTACGAAGTACTATCTTCTCTGCTAAACAGCTTAGCTTTGTTAGCTATTGTTTTCTTTGTTGTTAAAGAAGCGATTGATCGTATCATTTCTCCTCAAGATGTTATGGGCGGTGCCATGATGATTATCGCCATAATCGGTCTCATCGCCAATATTGGTGCTATGTTTGCTTTAACACGAGGAGATGTTAAGAACAATTTAAATATGCGAGGAGCTTATTTACATGTATTGAGTGACACATTAGGTTCAGTGGCAGCCATTATAGCTGCTCTTATCATTTACTTTACTGGCTGGAACATCGCAGACCCTATTCTAAGTATTCTTATTTCATTCATGATTGCTTTCTCAGCATTCCGATTACTTAAAGACACTGTCCATGTATTATTAGAAGGAACTCCAGATCATATTGATATCGAACAAGTCAAACAAGATTTACTACAAATGAAAGGTGTTGAAAATGTACATGATTTGCATATTTGGACCATCACATCTGGAATTAATAGTTTAACCGTGCACCTTATTGTTAATCCTCAATATATCAGTCAACAAGACGCTCTTATCCAAGCTAATCAGTATGTACGAGAAACGCTTGACATAAAACACAGTACGATTCAAATTGAAACTGATGATATGAGGGAGTTTGAACATCCAAATATTTAAAGGAAAAGACGTTTGTGTAGTTATCTTTACACAAACGTCTTTTTTATTGACTGTACTGTTAAGGAATGAACTTCTGTGGGTCTACCGAGTTAGATTTAGCATTATTCCATCCACCCAAATGAACCTCATAATGAAGATGTGCACCAAATGACCGACCGGTATTCCCCATCAAGCCAATTTGTTGACCTTTTGATACATAGTCTCCTTTTGAGACATCTAACCTATCCATATGTGCATATAATGTTTGAATTTGTCGACCATCAACTTGATGCGTAAGAATAACATAGTTTCCATAACTCGTAGAATATTGAGCAAGTGTTACTTCTCCCTCATTAGCTGCCTGTATTGGAACATCTTCAGTACGGCCATTTTTACCAATATCAACCCCATAATGATAGCTTCCGCTACGAGGTCCGTACCCCGAAGTCAAACGTCCAGTGGTGGGTCTCATGAACTCTGTACTATCAACAATCGTTTGAAGCTCAGCTACAGGTGCACTTGTTGATTGAACACTTCTATATTCTGCTTGGATAGCTTTTATCTCTTCGTCTTGTAGTAATATTTTTTGTTGATCTAAATCCTCTAATTTACTAATAAGATTTTTTTCTTTTTCTTCTACCGTTAGTAACAAATCTTCTTTTTCGAGACGTTGTAACTCTAAGTTCTTTTTCATTTCCGTTAATTCATATACCATATTTTCATTTGTTGTTTTTTTGAACTCAACTTGGCGTTTATTGATAGTAAGAGCATCAACATCATTTGTATATAATTCAATCAATTTTCTATCCTGTTCAGTTATTTTTGTGACAACTTGTACACGGCTAATAAAATCTGAAAAACTCTCAGAACCTAAAATGACTGCCAGGAAGTTGTTAGACCCTTCTGTTTGATAAAGAACTCTTGCACGTCTCTTTAGCAACTCTTCACGTTCCACAACTCTTTCTTCTAATACCTCAATTTCATCATTTAGACTATCGATTTCATTATTTAACTTTTCAATTTCACTATTTTTATCTCTTATATTTTGATTTAACTCCGTTGTTTCTCTATCCATGAGCTCTATATCTTGGTCGATTTCTTTAATTTCCTCCCTAATTTGCTTTAATTCCTCACCGGCAACATCCATTTCTTCTTGATTTTTTTGTTGTTTTTCCTTAATTTCACTAACTCTCTGTACATCATCAGCATAAACTGCATTCCCACTTATCATGACTAATACTATTATTAGTAGTATTAACTTCAGACTATTTAAATTCACCAAAATATCCTCCGTTCAATAACAATTACTATTATTAAGTTAAACTTTTGCAAAATTTGTCGGCTACATTTCTTAATATAAAAGAATACGAGGCTAAGTATGTAGGTAATTTTAATTACGATTTTGTTACAAAACAATTACTTGTGTTTAATATTAAGGTTGATAATAAATCTCCATGATTTCTACACACTTAAAGTGTAAATTCAAAAAAGGAACTTTACCTTATTCAAAGTTTCAATAAACATTAGAGGTGTACATATGACAAATAAGAAGAACCAATTCCCTAAAACAATGGTTGTAATTACATTAATTATCGTAGGACTAGTAATTGCAACATTCTATTCATTAACTCGTAATGATGCCGTAGCACCAACCAACGAGTTTGAGGAAATACCTAATATAGAGGGGCAACCAACACTAGGTAATGAAGGTGCTCCAGTAACAGTAATTGAATTTGGTGACTACAAATGTCCTGCATGTAAAGCTTGGGATGAATCTATCTTTCCACTATTGAAAGAAAGTTATATTGATACAGGGAAAGTCAACTATTCCTACATTAATACTCCTTTCCATGGTGAAGAATCAGTTTTAGCTGCACTAGCAAGTGAGTCTGTTTGGGACCAGGACCCAGAAGGATTCTGGAATTTCCATAAAGAAGTATTCCAACAACAGCCTGATGTACAAAACCACGATGATGCTTGGATTACACCTGAGAAGCTTATAGAAATAGCAGAGCAAGTAAACGTAAATGTAGACTTAGACCAGCTAATGAATGACATTGTAAATCAAACATACGTAGATGAAGTTCTAAATGATCAAGCTCAAGTTGAAAAATTCAACGTATCGTTAACACCAAGTATTTTCATTAACGACACCATGGTAGAGGATCCTTTTGACTATGATACGATTGTAAAATTAATAGAGGAGAATTTGGAGGAAAACGAACGTGAATAAATACAAACAAAATCAAATTCTTTTATATGCATCCTGGGTAGTCTCCATTGTGGCTACCTTAGGAAGCCTATATTTTAGTGAAATACGAGGTTTTATTCCTTGTGAATTTTGTTGGTATCAGCGAATTTTTATGTATCCTTTATCAATTATTCTTGGAATTGCCGTATTTAACAGTGATTTCAACATAAAAAAATATGTGCTACCCCTTTCAATAATCGGTGGGTCAATTTCTTTCTATCATTATCTCATGCAAAAAGTACCTTCCATCGGAGCCATAAAGCCTTGTGCAAATGGTGTACCTTGTAATGTTCAATACATTAATTGGTTTGGATTTATTACCATCCCATTTTTAGCTTTAGTAGCATTCTCACTTATTACATTACTACTTATCTTTATAAAAAACAAAAAAACGACTACTGATATATTGGAGGATGAATAAGTGAGTATTATGTGGACTGTTATTCAACTACTCTTATTTGCTACTACCTTAAATTTTTATCACAATTTAACAAAACGAAAAAAAAATGACACTAATATTGCAAGAAAAGTCTCCTTCATATCGGGGCTTTTTCTCTTAGTACTCATTTTTTCTTATCCGATGTTAAATTTCAGCCAATCGTATTTTTTGGTCTATATGCTTCAGCAAACTACTCTTTATTTCTTAGTCCCGATACTAATTTTATTTGGATTAAATGAAAGTTTATTGATGGATTTTCATATCCATCCACTTATCAATAAAATATGGAAAATACTTACAAATCCTTTTGTCTCATTGCCTTTGTTTAATATTTTATTTTCCCTTTATTTCTTTCCAGCTATTTTTAATACGGTCAAGGTTAGTCCTTTATTGACTATAATACTAACAATTATTTTTATTCTATTATCATTTGTTATGTGGTGGCCTATCGTAGCACCTGTTAAAAATGGTACAACACTCTCACCATTGATAAAGATTATTTACATCGTTGGAATGGGTGCATTTATGACTCCGCTTGCTGCTTTTTTGATTTTCACAAATCAGATTCTATATTATACGTATAGTGTTACAAACCTTTCTGAAACTCTGTTACTAAATGATCAACAGGCTGGTGGAGTAGCCATGAAAATCATGCAAATGCTGATTTATTGTTTTATGATAGGAATTGCTTTTATTGAAGCACAAAAAGAAGAAGAACAAAATAGGGGTGAAGAACTTTCAATGTAGAAAGGACTTTTATTAAAGAGGCTATTTTTTCATAAGCCTCTTTAAGTGCCTTTTGAGAACAAATATTATTTGATTTTTATTACTTTTAGAGTAATCTCATGATTATTATTTATATGAATTTCAAAATCGGTTCCTTTTTCTATTTGTAACTGTCGTCTTAATTCTATGGGAATCCATATTCTTCCGTCTTCGCTTAATACTACTTGGTTTTCTTTCGTATTACCACCAGACTTGAAGAGAATTAGACCATCTAACTTATTATTAGTCTTAATAATAATCTCATCACCAGATGAAATCCCTAATCTCGTTCTGATTATTTTAGGAATTCTTACTGAAGTTCCATTTATTAAGTTACATATCACAATATTCTTCTTTATTTGATTCATTTCATACCTCCTCCTGTAACCTTTTTATCAGTATAGATCCCAACTGTATAGAAAGTATGGAGAAGGCGAACGTTTTCTGTGAAGAGTCTTTTAAAAAAAAATTCAATTTGATAATATCAGAGAAAATGATGAATATATATAGTCGTTTTACAAATAAAACGCCTTCTCATATAAGTGAGCACAGTATTCATGCGACATTGAAGCTATAATCATCATACTATCTCCTAAACTTATTGACATTCCAATCGACAAATATACAGTAAATCTATATTTCGTTAGGGTTTTAAGGTTTAATTTAATTTTAAAATAACTTTCTTAAAATGTAAAAATAAAGAAATTCAATTTGTCCATTCTTCATTCATATTTATCATTACTTTATGTATTGGAGAAATTTCAAATCTCTTTATTTTCCCTAGGTTAAGACAGGTATGAGAATTTTTTTTAATATCAGCTAATATAACATCTTTTGGAATGACAATTTTTATTTGCTTTGTAATATTATTAATTACTAATATCGGGGTAGATAGATAAGGAGCATCTTCATGGTTCAGTTCACCATTATAAGAATTAGACCTATATGATAATAGATAATTAAAATAATGAATATACCCACAAATCAGAAAATTATTAAGGATCCAATTAATATGAGTTGTAGTTATTAATAACTTATTTTCATTTAAAACTTTTGTCAGAATTGAAGATATTTCTTCAGCTAGAGGATTGTAAGAATTGATGAAGGAGAATATACTATTTTCTATAATCTGTTGAGAGGACCTCCCCCTATTATCAACCGTTCTTATTGTATCGAAATGTTGTAGAATATAACGCCATTCTAAATATGTATATGCAATTGGACAATAAAAAATTTGGTCATTAATTCTTAAATCTTGTTTAATTCTAGTTAAACAATTCTTATGGCCTTGAGTGACTCTTTTTCTCACATTTCTTATTAAAGAATTTATTGTATTTAAATTAGATTTTCTCATATTATCAATATAGGTTTGATGACTTACGTTGCGAAGATCGTGTAGACTATTAATATTAATACCTTCATTCTTTTTTTCTGGAAAACTCACTTCTATATAACATGAATTATCACTAAATATTGATAATNATTATATTTCTATGCTCATAAAAGTAAAGTTTATCTCCAACATCTTTTTGATTATTTGATAAGCTTAACCACTTTTTTGCTTCTTTTTCTATTATGTTTGCATCAATAGGCCTATAAAATTTATTACGGAAGCTGTTTGCTAAGTTCCAATACCCATTATTTGAACAATCACATGTAAAAAAATTATTCTTTTTCTTATTAGAGAAATGGAATGTAAAAGTTTGAGAGTCAATGCACTTTTCACAAAGTGGAATAAGCTCAATGTTATGAAATGGACATAAATCGAAAAGTTTAAATTGGTGAAATAGACTGTGATAACCTTTTTTTAAACACTCTAAACATATGTATAGATCAATATGGAAGAATCTTTGATAACTGCTAGGTTTAATTATACCGCATAACAACTTTATGATATTTTCATTATGACTAATTAAAGAAAATCCCAAAATTCCTTTCGTAACATTATCGTCTATACCACTTAAATTTAGATAAGATCTGTGTATAATACCAATATTTGTTTTCATTTTTCGAATTTGTTCATTACCTATTATACTTAAAACCTCTCGAGAGTTTATAGAATTGTAAAATTTGAATTTTTCGATAATACTCCATGATGATTCATATTTACTTACCCATGCATTGTTCCAGTTATATTTCACTTTTACCCCCCCTCTATAAAATCACAATATACGTAATTCATAATTAGATAAATCTATATTTATAAAATAGACATCCCCATTAAATATATCCTTACTTTTACTGGGTAATTCCTCTGTCCATGAGCTTATTAAAAACAATGCATAGACTTTATTTACTAGCCAACTTATCGTATAAAAACCTAAATTAACCTTATTGATATTCATAATACATGATAGCATTTTATATATCTCATTATTATAACGATAACAATATACGATCTGTCCGAAAGAATAAAATGGTTTCTTTTTGTCACTATTATGGACAATTGATTGTTCAGTTAAATTCTCATTTGTCATTCTCCAAAACAAGTACTTAGACGAAATACTACAAATTGCTTCCTGCGGATGTTTTCTTGTTATTTTATGTATACAGCTCTTATGTCCTTTAATAAAATTCTTTCTCAAATTTCTAGTGTAGCTCTTTTGAATTTTTAGAGTAGAATTAATTAATTCAGTTTGATAAACAGTAAATTTATTCATTAATTTTATTGGAGACTCCTCTCTGTTAATTCTAAACAATGTTCCTTGTGTTTTATTGTTATCTGATAAATTTAATAACTTATTAAGTGATTTAGAATCAGATGTTCTTTGTCCGGTTAACTGAAATATATATATTATCCCTTGCCTTACTTTATCCATTTCTAGATACTTCAATAATTTTGTATCATTAATTCTCAGTTTACTACAACAAAAGAACTTTTCGTTTCCAGACCTATTAACTTTATTAAAAAATATTGTAAATGGATTGTTGTATAAATTGTAAATTGCATCAACTTCAATAATTTGCAACTTTTCCACAGGGTGAAATGGACAAGTATTTACGAATACTAATTGATGAAGTACACTATGGTGGTACAGTAGTATACAGGTATTGCAAAATTTAAAATCCTTACTAAATAAATCTGATTTGTTTATAATATTCAACTTCCCAAATAAATTTTCACTAATAACTTTTTGATGTGAACTTATTAATTCTGGTAGACCTTCTGTCATCATGAGTGTGTTTTGTCTTTCTATAAATCTAATGTTGTTATTGAATATCTTTTTTAACTCTCCAAATTCTATTAAGTTTGCAAGTTTTATCTTTTCAAAAATACTCCAAATTGATTCATATTCGCTTATCCATTTTATATTAAATGTAAGTTTTTTATTGTTTACATATATCATATGTTCACCACCTATTACACATAATGGTCACAAATGACATATTGTATACTGAATATTCATGTTATTTAAGGTAGTAATTTAGCTTGGAGATTTCCATACAACTCTGCTTCAATATAACCCGAACTAATTATTGCATCTCTCCAATTTTCTAAACTAATTCGGCTAAGATTTTGACCTTCTATTCCAAACTCTTTAAGTGCATAATCAACTGTTAATGTAATATATTGCATAGGAATCTCCATTTTCTCTTTGATACCTGATTCAGTTCTGAGTTCTTTAAATGCATTAAATAATTCATCAGAGAAATTACTTAGTCGAAACCCTTTAATATATTGGTGTGGAAAATAATATCTAGTAAAAGAGTAATTAGAGCCTTTTGGGTACTCGCAGTTTTCATCATAGCCTTTTAAGGATTCATTTAAATCTTTCTTATTTTCAATACCTCTGAATTGATGATGTTGCACCATAAATCGCCCAATTATTTGGTGTTTCCCTAGGTTTACAAAAACTGTTCTTTGATGTATAAGCTCAGTTTGCCCAAATAAAAAAACAGTAAATGAAATTCCATAGTTATCCAATTCATTGTTTATATCCATTAACCAATCATACTGTATTTCGCTTAATCGTTGAGCATCATCAATAAAAAAAACTACCCTGTTACTCCTTCTTATAGCTGCTTCCTCAATTAAAAATTTAAATAACCTTTCTCTTTTTCGATTAGCTTTTCCCAGGTAAGGTAAGGCATGTCCTACTCCTTCCAATAAATCTTCAAAAAAGGTATTTTCATTTGCATTTTTATATTTTCTGCACATTATAAAATATGTTGCAATTTCTTTAAATTCGTCAGGAAGAACTGTCTGTAGATATTTTATGGCTCTAGTCTTACCTAATCTGGGTCTTCCAAATATAATGGCTCCAGGTGAGCGATTTATTAAACAGTGTGAGATCTTCTGAAATAATTTGTCTATTTCATTAGTAGGTATAATATAAGTACCCGTCTCAATTGGGTGCATCTTTTCCGTAACATTCGGTCTAATTTGAAAGTCATTCATAATTAACACTCCCTTTAGTAAGTAATAGTTCTTCTAAATTTTTTCCCTTTATTTGTTGCCTTTTTTTTCATGAAATCCTCAATGAGTTTTTGTTGCATAATATCTGATGACTTCTCAAATTTATTTGCAGAAGAATTCTTAGGAAAGTCTATCTTCACTAGTTCTCCTTCACTTTTTTCTTTTTGATTTCTTTGCATTGATTTCAATTTATTTCGTGCAACTTTTTCAGTTTGTGCTTTTTCTTTGAGGTACTCTTGATAAACCATTATAGGATCTTCCTGACTAGTAAACTGCAATAACTTCTTGTAGGCTAACTTGTAAATTTCTTTTCTTAATTTTAATGAGTGCTTTGATGCTCCCCACTTACCAGTAGCCCTTAACTTTCCTAAGCTGGATCCATCTTCTAAATAGGCTTCTAATATTCTTATATCCTCAATATCAACAGTAATCATAATTCTTGTACCTATTAAACCAGGGCTGCTTTGTAATAATTCATTTGTATACTTAACATTTTCGTAATTAATATGAGCCCGTCTACCTTTAGAACTGTTTCCTTTTATGGTTCGGAATGTCTCCATTGAAAAGAACTTCACCTCTCCCTTTTGATAATTATCCATAGTCCGAATGACAGCTCCCTGTTTAATTTTTTGTTTCATCGCTTCTAAAGGAGACGAAAAATAAATCCCTTCATGCATTGTGGAGTTGTATTGAGCTATAGTAACGGCTGTTATCTCTTGTAATTCTTCAAAAGTAATTTGATATTTTATTGCATCTTCCTCACTTCCTTTCCTCCTTGGATCAAAAATATCACTTCCAGTTGTACTTGGTAATCTATGATAGCTCATCCGCTCTAAAGTACCAAAAAATCGCTCTATAATAGCTCTATTTAAAGGAGATTTAATCGGTCCAGCATTAACTCTACAATTAGTGATTTTTTTCAACCTATCCCTTACAATCTTAGATAAGTTAGCTTTAGCATTGTCATAATAAAACTCATCCCATAACGCCCATCTCACCTCAGGAATTAACGTAGAAGGCAATCCGCTATCTATAGGATATTCTAAATTCGGAATTGCTAGTTCTAAGTTCTTTTGTGGAACAATAGCATTTTTTATCGTTTGAAGAACATCCGCACTACTGTATTCAGTTTCAATACATAGGTGATAACCTATAATGGCTCTAGTTGATACGTCAATTATGGTCAGAATCCAAACTCTGCTTAACGTAACATATCTTGGTGTACCATCGGGAGCAGTTAATTCCATTGAAATAATTAAGTCAATTTTATGCCCATCAAATTGTACTTTTTGGTAAGGCTTCACACTATTAAGCGATGAATCAAAATCAAATTTAGTTTCAATCTCAACATCATCTCTTAGCATCATTTTATTAAAATGTTTATCTTCTAACCCACTAATATATGCATAGAGAGACCTCTGCCCTAAGTCTCTTGAAGTAAAAGGATACTCATTAATTGAAGATATGCCTAATTCTTTACATTTCTTTATGAAGTGTTTATGAATATACTTTTTGGACATTCGTTTATCTCTAATACTATTCTTCTTTCGAAATAACAGATTAAAAATCAGTTCTTCGAGCTCAGTGTAATGAGTAATTAGATATTTAAAGGATCCAGGTCCCCCATTATTTTGATATAAGGCATCTTGCTTAATATTATATTCACCTATTCTGAATCGAGGAATTAAAGCACGATAACCCCATATCACTCCCAACTTATCCTCAAGTAAGCAACGCTTGAGTAAACGATGAAGCTCTTGCCTTTGTATTTCGGTTGCGTCATGAATGTCTTTAAATTTATAGTTTTCAAAGTATAGTTCTACTGCTTTTTTTCTTCTATTAAATAAATCTAAATCCTCTTTAGTCATGTGGTAACTATTTACACCTGGCCAATTTTTTAAATCTAAATACTTTTTATGAATTTTTAGCGAATCAAAATAATTTCTCACTCGTCCATACCTCCAGATTTATTAAGTTATCAATTACATTAATATTAGATTCTAGGCTTCCCTCTAAAATTAAATAAAAAATTGTTCGTCTAATACGTGTTGAACAGATAGAAAATGTACCTCCGATTAGCTCAGTTAATCGAGTTTTTGGCTGTTGGTTTATATATTTTTTTATTATACGAATATCTGTTTCGTGTGGCTCTATATCAAGGAATGGTAAAATGATTTTAGCATGATTTATCAATGTTCCTTGGTCTTTAATCATTTGTTGACTGATATATACACTGTTAGTAATGTTGAATCTCGTTATATTATTTTTGTTATTCATTAAGTAAACATATCTTTCCTTACCAGACTTATAGATTAACCAAAAATGCGGTGAATCTTTTTTAGGTACTTCTTTTAGGACAGGACGTATGATAAATGATTCAATATCTAAGTTCATTTCTAACAGTAACCAATAATAGTATTCTAGGTTACTTGTGATTACTAGCTCAGTTTTCAATTTATGGCTATAAACGTACCAGCAATTATTTTTCATCATTTTAGACTTATCGGCAGGATAGGATTTGTGCATAAGTATAACCTCCACATAATTATATTCGCAATAATCAGAAATTTAAATGTCTTTTTTATCAAATTTTTTTTCTTCTGCTCTTTTATTTAAGTTAATACTTCTTTGGATGGTCTTTCCTCTCTTAATGGCTGTAATATAAATATCAGGATTTTGTTGTAATAGAGTCATTATCTCTCCTTGTGTTAGATAAACGTGGCACTTTGGTAATTTAATGTATATATAGTCCATTATCTTACTCCTTACTTAATTTATTTATTAGATTAATAGTTGCCACAGCTTAAAGGTTTTAAACTAAAAATCTCAAATCAGATGAAATTCTCTTTTTATACTTTTGAGGCTATTTAACTTGTTAATCTAGAAATAGAGTATTTAAAAGAAAATCACTTAAAAAAGAGATTTAATAAACTTACTCCTTTTTTCTCTATGTAATAAAAGTAAATACTGAAGAAATAATAGACAAGAACCCCAATTATCCAGGATAGGTTCATCAAAGATTCGATTGTAATCAAAGCTGTGTATTTTTACCACATCTAGTGTAAGACTTTTTTGATTTCCTCTAGAGAATTTCACATATACTTTTTTGTATAAATATTCAACGTTGTTTATTTTTCGCTCCCGAGATGTCATAAGGATGTCTTCAATTTCCGAGATGTCATAAGATTGTTTGTATATTTTTTTTGAAGACATTCTTATGACAAAAAGAAAAAATCCCAATTTAATAGGATTTCCGTGTCATAAGAATGTCTTCAACGGACAACTTGTAGGTTAGCGAATGATTTAAATAGAAACACCGAATAAAGTTCGCTTTTATTCCTACTAAATGCGAATCACCCACGAGCCTGACACGAATTGATATGCTCAAAACACGAACAATATCTATTTCCATCATAGAATATTTTTTTGCTCACTTCCACTCTTCAGCTAAAATAGCATAGTAATATTCATCCCACCATACATTGCCTTTTGGAATACATTTTTTAAAAAAGCCTTCTCTTCTCATTCCAATCTTCTCCATAACTCTATATGATGGAATATTCTCAGGTTGACACGTAGCTATAATTCTATGTACATTCATTTCTTTAAAACCATATTCTAAGATAGCTTGTGCTGCTTCAGAGGCATACCCTCTATTTTGGAATGTGGGATTAAACACCCATCCAATCTCATAAGTATGCTCACCAAAATACTTATAAAAAACAATATGTCCTATCAGTACATCTTTATCTATTAGGACTACTGGAAATTTTTCAGCGTTATCACCTTTGTTTTTATTTACAAATTCTTTTGCATTTTCTTCAGTAAAAACCCCTTCAGGTATATACTTCATAACATGAATATTTGACGTATACTCATATACTGCTTGCCAATCATTAAATTCAAATTCTCGTATCAATAACCTTTTTGTTTTTATGTGCATTACACAACCCCCCACCAAAACCAAGTCCCTTTACCTTTATTTCGAGATTACGTTAACAATAGCCTCTAGATATTTGAATTCTTCTGTATGAAAATCCCCAATCATGAATAATCTTAGAGCGTTAGTGCCATTTATTCAAAATATACATCGCCAATCATTAATGAAAAAGAGCTTAGGATTTAGCTTTATTTATCCGTTTTGCCCATCTGTTCCCCATCAATAAATGCGAATAATCGGATAATTACTTCAAATTCTTGCTTATGGTAGTTTTTCAAAGGTTGTGATACTTAAAGGGCTATTTTTAGAAACTCGCCAGTTTTGTCCTAAGACGTGTGATTCAGTTAGAATCTGATCGTATACATCACCTTTTAATTGTGCTGCGTCTAGTGCTTCATATTTGTCATCTAACTCCCTTATATAACTCTCGGCTTTCGAATGTGAGAATCATTATAAGAAAGAGCGCAAATAAAATATAAATGACACTAACGATATTGATTTCTCATCTACCCTTCTAATAGATAGTCCTTAAAATATTGTAAAGGTCTTGTTGCACCATCTTTAAAACTACTTGTGAAAACCGTTACCAATTGATAGTCAGGTGCGATAATAATATACTGTCCTTCATGTCCAATCGCCAAAAAAATTGTACCTAGTTGATTGTCGGATGTTAGGTTCCACCAATGATATGCATATGAATAATTATCATCAGTTTTGACCTTTGCACTTGTAGATTCCTCAATCCAATGATATGATACGATTTGTTTGGATTTCCATACTCCATTTTTTATATATAGAGTACCAATTTTTAGCATATCAACCGTCTTCATCGTTAATCCAAATCCACCAATGGCTATTCCTTGAGCATCATGGTTCCACTTATAATCTGTTATTCCTAGAGGTGTAAATAGATACTTTTTAGCGAAAACTTCTGTATTTAATCCCGTAGTCTTTTGTAAGATTGCACTTAATAATTGTGAAGAACCACAACTGTAGACCATTTCATTTCCAGGAGTATGATCAATTTCCTGCTGCAGTACAAAATGGACCCAATTTTTGCTGGGTATCATACCATTATTACCTGGCCAGTGTAATCCTGAAGTCATTGTCAGCAGATGCTTAATTGTAATTCTCCCATTTTCTTTATCTTTATTAAATTCCGGAAAGTAATGAACTATCGGTGTGTTAACATTTTCGATAAAACCTTTGTCAATCGCAATTCCAATCAGTGCGGATAAGACGCTTTTTGTGACAGAATATATTTTATATTGTTTTTCTTTCATTTTTTTGTTTCGATAATATTCAATAATCACGGTATTATTCTTCTGTACAAGGACACTATCAATTTTATCTCTTTTTATCATTTTTTCAAAGTCGGTTAAAGATTTCATTCTCTTGGTATCCCCCTACATATTAATCCAATATCTCTTTTCTTCTTTTTTAATTTCAAATCCAATGGATTTATAAAGTTTTAATGCAGATTCATTTTTAGTTTCTACAAGAAGCTGTATGTAATCAAGATTGCATTTTTGTAAATGACGGATTCCTTCTGTTATTAAATGTTTTGCAAGACCACAACTTCTCCAATCAGGCTTAACAAAAACATTTTCTATTGTGCCTATATTCTCATCTGATTCCTTCCAAGCCATAACACTGCCAATAATTTCAGTGTTGTAAAAAGCAGTAATTGAAGTCCAATATGGATTACTCTTAAATTCACGTAATTTCTGTAATCCTGTAGGATTTTCTGACCAAATTTCATTTTCCGCCTGCAAATATTTTATTTCTTCTTCGTAGGTGTTCATATTCCAATGTATTATATTTTCACTAGTTAGCTTAAAGTTTGTTGGGGATAAATCTTTATCTATTTCAATATTCATCCAATAAAGACTCTCAAAATGTGTAAATCCTCTTGATTCAAAATAAGAATTTTCTTTTATTTCACTTGCATAGTTACCCACACATAATTTTGTAGGAAACTGTGGTGGTAGTTTATTCTTAAGTAATTTAGCCCTTTGTAGTAAACGTTCGTAAAGGATGTCCCTAATCTCATTATGACTTTCCCAATCCGGATCAACTTTAATATTTAAATAGATTAAATGGTTGGCATCTCCTTGATAATCTTCCGCAACCAAATTAATCGCTTGCACATGTCCTTTTGCAATCATAAATCCTTTGTTAAAAATACAGTGTACATCATCCCAGGTGTTTACTGGACCCGGCCACCAATAGATCACATTTTCTTCGTATTTGATCAATTTTTTATATAATAGTACTACTGAATCCCAGTCTTGTTCCTGATAGCTTCTTATGTAAAAATCTCCATCTACAGTCATTATATAATACCCCTTATTTTTTTTATATCATATTAGTTGCCCGAATTTTTATATATCTTAATAATATATCTTATTGAACCAAACTGTCCGTTAGATTACACTTTTTCACAATCTTATTACTAACGTTCATATTTATTACTTAAAGTGCAATTTTTAATTAAGGCCCCTCATGAGGTGGATTTAAGTAATGTTCAGCAAAATCTTCTTTGTAAGGCGTGTTAGTTTCAAGAATTCTTTCGGAAGCCCTTTTTGTATCATATGGAGTTACCTTTAATTCAACTTCTGGACCGAGTAAAGCCCAACAGGCTCCATTTGCTCGACTTTGTAATCCAACACTTCCCGCATTTATAATGCGTTTATCATTAACATTGCGATCAAACTGGATGTGGGTATGACCACAAACGATAATATTTTGTGAGACATTTTTAATCATTGGTCGAATTTCGTTATCAGTAGTATTTATTCTAATCGCCTCTTCATCGCTACGGGGAGAACCATGCACAAATAAGACTTCTCCCAAGCCATCAATGCTCAAAGTAGTTTTTTCTGGTAAACTCTTTAGGAATCTTAATTGCTCTTCTGTCAATTGATCTGCACACCAGTGATTTAATTCAGTTGTAAAGTCATCCAATCCTTGTTCTTTCCCATGACGATAAGATACTTCACGATCAGCGTTACCTCTAATAAAAATAAACTCATCCTTATAGTCCATCAAAAGATCCATTACTTGACGTGGTTCGGGTCCCCAAGCTAAATCCCCACCTACTACAACTTGATCAATATTAGCTTTTCTAATATCTTCTAAAACTGTTTTTAATGCCGAATAGTTTGCATGAATATCGTAAATAGCAGCAACACGCATTAAAATACACCTCCTCCATTGCAAATTATACTCCATTTCGTTTCTATTAATTAATGAACATCATTAATAACTCCTTTTATCCATAGCAATTCTTATCGGTGATTTAAAAGATGGGTATTTAACCCTCCTATTAAAAGGACAAGAAAATTTTTCACTTATATCCTGAATAATGCTATTCAAGTAGACAGTACTTTTATTTCGAGGTAATTTAAGCCAAGATTTTATAATTTTATTTTGTATTTTAGGCTGCTTTTCCCATGATAAAAATATGGATCTTATGTTTTCTGAATCAAGAAATCCGTATCCACTTGGTGCAACGAAAAGCCTCTGAGTTGCCTTTATTAATAAGGTATTCTGGCATTAATTGGTTGCATTTTACACACCTATCAATTAATTTCTGTTTAGGATGAAAAGTGCAGTGATCAAAGAATTTAATTTGGTGCAAAATACTATGATATCCTTCGCTCAAGCAACTAGGACAATATGACAAATGAGTGTGAAAATAATTAATTTCATGCTTAATGTTTGGAATGTAAACATTGAAATTACTTTAATATACAACTTCTCTAAAGTTTCTTAATCTCTCCTTAATAACAATGTAACTTCTAACCCTCCTTCTTCCCTATTTTTTAAAATGATAGTTCCTCCATGACTTTCTATATTCTTCTTACTAATAGCTAAACCAAGGCCAATATGACTACTATCCTTTCGGGATTGTTCTGATTGATATAATGGCTTCAAAACATGTTCAATATCTGAATCAGCTATTCCATGACCTTGATCTTTTATAAAAATACTTAACCAATTGTTATCTTCTTTTGCTGTGATATTGATAATTCCGTTTATTGGACTAAATCTAATGGCATTGGAGATAATATTCTCAATTGCTTGATACAGTAAAAAATGATCGGCATGAATGCTAATTGGTCCGATTTTTACAATTGCTCTTAACTTTTTTTGTTGTTTTTGATACTCTAAACCATTTAGTATGTCTTTTATCAATATGTTTAGATCTATTTTTTCTTTTGAAATATGCTTACTTAGGTAATAAGAGCGATTATACTTTGCTAATAAACTTAATAATTGGTCCATTTTAAATGCTTGAATTTCCGCTTTTCGAATATACTTTTCTCTTTTTTCTTCACTTGTGGCTAATCCATTTGTCAAACCTGCCAAATAGCCTTTTAAACCGAATAATGGCGTCCTTAAATCATGTACAATCGATGAAACAAATAAATTTCGGTCGTTTTCATACTGACTTCTTTGTTTTTTTAAAGTAGCTAAGTGCTGATTCATTTCCTCATATCCTGAAGATAAATTATTAATTTCTCGTATTCTCGAGGTCATAACTTTTATAGAATGGTTTTCATTAGCTATTTCTTTAAAAGCCTTATTTAATGCAATAATTGGCTTAATCATTTCTTTTCTGACTAAGAATAAAAAGGCGAATAAGATGATAAGGATAACAATTATTATCATTAGCATCATAACGGACTCACTTGAGCTAGAATTTTTAATGGCTAAATTTTGAGCATTCGGACTTGTGTAAATATAACCTAATATTTGGTTATTTATATCTAATACGGTTGTCTTATATGAAGATTCTGTGATTAAATTCCCATGGTTATCGATGATAGCTCCTTGTTCGTCGCGTATATTTTTATAAATTAACTCGTTAGAGGCATTAAAAATTTCAACATTAACCCCCTCTTTCTCTAACACATTATGTAAATGCTGTATTTTTTCCTGAGACTGATTAAAAATTTCCTCGATTAACAATTGATCTCTCAGCCAAATGTTTGGGTTATCAAAATAATTAGATTCACTAAAATAATCATGCAATACACTATCATATATCCTTAATAAAATAAGAGGAATGGCAATTAAACAAATTGAAAAAAAGACTAAAAGCCAATTAATAGGGAATGATTTCTCATTCTGCATCTTCATCTACCATAATTAAGCGATAACCTAGTGTTCTAATATTTTTTAACTTTAAAATATGATTATATTCAGCTAATTTGTCTCTTAACTTAGTTATGTATACTCTAATAATTTGCGGGTCATAATATTCATCTCTCCATACTCTTTGTAAAATTTGGTCATAAGAAAGAACATTCCCTATATTTGAATATAAGTAAGAAAACAATCTAAATTCATTGATGCTCATGTCAACTTTCTTTCCTAAAATGTAAATTTCCATAGAAGAATGGTCAATATGCACTACTGAAGTGCCTCCTCTTTGATCGTTATTTCGTTTACTATTAAATTGCTGTCTCCTACTAGTGGCATTAACACGAGCTACTACTTCCGCAGGGCTAGAAGATTTAGTTATGTAATCATCTGCTCCAATTGTCAAGCCTCTTATTTTATCAATATCACCGTCTCTTGCACTAAGAAATAAAATTGGTATTGTACTAAATTCACGTATTTTTTTACACAGTGAAAATCCATCCTCACCAGGCATCATCACATCTAATAGAATAATATCTACTAAACTTTGTTTTAAAATTGCTAATGCTTCCTCAGAGTTAGACGACGTATAGATATTGTATCCACCCGCTTCTAAGTAATCACTCATTAGCTCTAAAATATCTTGCTGATCATCAACTAACAATATATTTGTTTTTAACAAACTTTTCATCCTCCCTTTCCATTTCAAGTATATTATTACAAATTAATGAATTCAATTAGTCATTTATAAACGTTTCTTAATTATTCATTTATAAATCGCTTATAAATGAAATATAGTCAATTTATATTTCATGGTTAGAGTTATTGCAAGGAGGTTTTAATAATGAACATATTAACAGGACATTCCATTACAAAAAGATTTGGTGAACATGAAAAAAACAGTGTATACGCGTTAAAATCCGTTGATGTCACTTTTGAGAAAGGATCATTTACTGCCATAATGGGAACGAGTGGCTCTGGGAAATCTACTCTTCTTAACATTATCTCAGGTTTAGATAAACCTACTAAAGGCTCTTTGTTTTTCAATGATATTAATTTAAATGAGCTCGATGATCACCAATTAACTTCGATGAGAAATAAATACTATGGATTTATCTTTCAGTACTTTCATTTGATTCCAGTAATGAATGTAATTGATAACATCACACTACCTAAATACTTCACTAAGGAAAAACAAAGTAAAAATGCTTTTACAGATAGAGCAATGAGCATTTTGAATGATTTAGGCATTAGGCACTTAGCAAAATCCTTCCCTGCAGAACTATCTGGTGGACAACAACAACGTGTTGCCATTGCCAGAGCTTTGATCAATCAGCCTGAAATATTGTTAGCTGATGAACCTACAGGAAGCCTTGATTCAAATACGTCCACGTTGGTCATGAAACAGTTACAAAGATTGAATACTGAACATAATCAAACGATAATAACGGTTACGCATGATGCCAACGTCGCTGCTCATGCCGATAGGGTCTTAATGATGCATGATGGTTATATTGTCAAAGAGCAAATTTTATCTAAATTAGATAGTCATGAGACGAAAGTCATCTATTTATCACAATTACTTAATGGTATTGGGAGAGAACACAAATGAAATTAATTAAACTAGCTTTCCAACTAGTATATGAACAGAAATTCCGAAATCTCCTAATCATTTTTGGGATTAGCTTAGGGGCTATCATCATTACCTCTTCCCAAATCTTTATTGCTTCAATTGAAGAGTCGAATGAGATTTCTGTAAAGGAACTTTACGGAGAAATTGATTTATATGTTGGACATCAACTAAATCTTTCGCATGAATCAAAAGACCCGGTCTCAAGTAATGATATCAATCAAATTAGAAGCCTTGATCAGGTTAAAGAACTCACACCAGTTTCCTATCCTTATCTTGGTATGGAAATCGAATACGAAATGCACGATGATATTTATGTAGGTTTTAGAAATGAACCGCTTGCATATGAAACGACTATGGTTGAGATTGGTGAGCAAGATATCCCTGGCCCAGCCGAAGTGATTGTTTCACCGTCTTATGCAAAATCAAAGGATATTAATGTGGGCGATTTAATTCAACTTCCTTTCCCACCTAATAAAGAGCAGCAAGTAAAAGTAGTTGGGTTGTCTGAGGATAGAGAGTATTTAAAACGAGTGTTAGTTTTTAATTATGATTGGTTAGTATCCGTAACTAGAGAAGGTCCAAATATGTTAATGCTTAGTCTAGACTCCTATCGATCTAAACAAATAGTTGGTGAACAAATTAATATGATTAACCCAAACTTAAATATAGATTTTCTAAACGAGGCTGATGAGCAACGCGAAAATATAGGTGGCCTCTATCCAATATTAACCGCACTTAATGTGGCTATTCTTATTATCAGTGGGATGCTTTTAATTAGCATTCTTCAAATATCTACTCAGAATCGGCTGAAACAATATGCTTTGATGAGAATTATTGGTGCCTCTAAAAGAAAGATTTTTCATTTAAGCCTATTGGAATCGTTTATTATTGGTAGTATAGGCTTGTTAATTGGTATAGGTGTAGGGATTATCGCTCCTTTACTAATACTTAAAAACTCACTGTCATTTGTTGATATAGAAATCACTAATGTATCAATACCTTGGTTAAACATAATTCTCTATAGTATTATCTACATGCTGCTTATGATAGCCTCTTCTTCTATCCCAGCTATGAAAGCCAGCCAATCTCCACCTATTGAAGTTTACCAAAACTCTAGTAAGAGTCATGCAATCTATCGAATTAAACATAGGAATTTCATGACAGGATTCATACTGTGTATTTTTATATCTCTGTCTAGTATTCTTATCAATCATCCAACTTTGCATATCCTTTCTATTATTGCTCTATTTAGTTTAATGATACTTTCTACTACTTATTTTTTACATTACGGTTTTAAGACATGTATCTTTTTTATGGATAAATTCAAGGTTGACAATTATTTGAAGTTGACACCACTTAATGCATTAAAACAGATACAAAAAAACAAGCAAATCGCGGTCATTTTATTGATAAGTATTTCAATTAGCATTATAGGTTTTACTACTTTAGAAAGTATGAAGAAAACATCAATAAACCAGTTATTTAACCTCAATCCAACTGATTATAAAGTCACAGAAATGGCTTACGGAAATGAAAGGATAAATTCTGAAGGATTTACTTCAGAGTTATTTAATCGATTAATTGAATTAGACAATGTTGATAAGCATTCATTGTTTTTTACTAAGCCAGTAATGGGGCTGACTTTAAATTTACCAAATCAGGAAGCTGGGCTTTATTCAATTGAAGAATCTAATACACGGCAAGCCTTGGTTAGGGTAGTCGGTACTGATATAGAAACGTTAATGAACACCACACATACCATAGAAGGGCGAAAAGATATAAATGCACTAGAAGCTGATGAGGCTATCATTACTTTAAGGACAGCGAATATTACGGGTTACACCATTGGAGATGTAGTAGAAGTACTCGATGAAGTAAGTAATGATACTTATCAAATTAGAATTGGGATGATTATTGATAATAGTAGTATGCTAGGGGAAGAAACTGATTTTACACTTTTATTAAGTTCTTTTCAGATGGAAGATATATTTGGAATTGTGAGTCATTCAGAATTACTAATTAATTCTAGTGAGAGTGAGATAATTGATCAAAAGATATTAGAGTCTATAATTAATGAGCTGAGTCTTCAGAAAGAAGTTGCCATTTATAACCGGTATGAGTCAGTAAATGAATTTTTAGAACAATATAACCAACGGTTGATTATTTTAGTTTTAGCTGCTGCCTTCATGATAGGTTTATCTATTATTGGTTTAATGAATAACTCAATTAGTAGTATCAAAGAAAGACTACCAGAGCTATCTACCTTAAGAGCCATTGGCTTAAGTAAAAAAAGACAAACCTACTCTTTAATAATAGAGGGTGCAGTATTATCGACTATTTGTGGTAGTATTGCCGTTATGATATCCTTATGGATTTCTATTCACCTGAACTTGTCTTTTAATAGCAAAATTATTACTTTACCAATTAATGCGTCTTTTACAATTTTACTATTATCACCAATAATTGGTATGAGTGCCTTTTTAGCCCCTTCTATTTGGGCCTCTAGAAAAGATATTTTATCAAATATTGTATCAAGAACTTGATTTAAGTTCTTACTATTTTTTGTACAATTATTACTCTAACATTATCCGGGATTATTAAGAGTATAGCACTTGTGGGTACTAGCATGAACATGGGATGCGAATATGATCACAAGTGCTATCATTTATGATTTTCCTATAGATTTGCCTCAATCCGTGAACAACATTCCATTTGTTCTTTTTATGTTACGTTTAATAAACCCCTGACTGAACATTCATGAAAATATTGATAGTAAAAAAATAAGGATTGTTACTACAACAAGTCACATTCAAACAGGTATCAATATTTAAAATATTATGAATTAATTGTTACTTTTCTATTTACAACAACGCTCAGTGTAATTATCTAACAATCTTGCCGTCTTACTAAATGGGCTATTTAAAAAGTATGTAAATAGTTTTGGTCCAATACCTTGTAGTAATAAACGGTTGTGTCTAGTTTGCCTGTACTGGATAAAGCATAATTAGGTATTTGCCCGGCTTCTAGATAACCTAGTGACTGATATAGATAATTTGAAGCGTCACCCTTCCTTGTATCTAATATCATTAAAGAGCGATTATGTTCACGAGCGATTTCTTCTGCTTTTACCATCAATTGACGTCCAATACCCTTTCGTCTGTAATCTGGATGTGTCATCAACTTCGCAATCTCACTTCTATGTGTAGCATTTTGTTTGGTCGCTAGTTCCAATTGGACACTTCCAACTATTTTTTCATTTATTTTTGCTACAAGTAATAAATTCGAAGGAGTTATAACCGATTTAATATATTCGGTTGCGACGTCTTTCTTTAAAGGTGCTAAAAAGCCTATCGACGCATCGTCTTCTACTACTTTTATTAACAAGTCACACAATTCATTGATTTGAACAGAGCTAAGCTCTTTTATCTCTTCTATACTAATTTGTTTTGACAATGCAAATCCCTCGCTTTTGTAAAAATCATTCTAATTGATATATTGTATACTTTACTTTTAAAGCCATCTTTAATTAAGTTAGATTTCATCACATCATTTTAAGAGAATTCTTAATGAGCTCTCATTGAGGTGAAAGTTCCGTTTCTTTTATGAAAACACCTTAAAATCTCGATCTTTTTCATAACCTTTTGAACCTGGTTCCACTACAAGCTCTTTATATGTTAGCTCACTTGCTCCAAAGGTGAGGAAATTCCTTTGTGCTTGTCTCAAAGAAACTTGATTAGCTCCACCTCCATAGTCTGGATCTTCATTTTGAACGAAATCATCTTCCCAATAACAAACCTCACATATGTCATAACTATCCCGTACTGCTTCAGCAAGCGTCTTATAACCACAACAAGGGCATGTGTACTTTCTCATTTAAAAACCTCCTAGGTGTAATGACTATCTCACCTTAAAAATCCACCTATTCTAACCTATCATTCTTCCGTCCTTGCCTTAATCGAACATTTAGAAACCACATCTCCAAAGGAACGAATGTCACTCAAGTAATCGTAATTCTCAGGTGAGCCATAACGGTTAAACGTTCTGACTGCTACTACGTTTTCCTCTGGAATTACAAGAAGTGCTACATTGGTGTATCCAAGTAATTGAAAAGAGCCTTTTGGAACGGCATCGCCTATTTGGCTAAAAGGCTGGTTTGAACCTTTCACAAACCACAAAAATCCATTCTTTTCGATTGGAAGTCTTTCGTTTGGTGTTTGAATAGCTGTAGCCATTTTTATAATGTCTCTAGGGATTACCTGTTTTCCTTCCCATTCCCCTTCCCTTAAATGAAGATACCCCCATAAGGCAAGCTCTCTTGCCGACACATACATATTCATATCTGAGCCGTCGATGTTATCTGTCTCTACCCAAAAAGGATTGTTTGCATCTCGAATCGTATCAGCAATCTTTAAATGTGGCTCACTCATCTTTATCCACTCTGTTGATATAAAGCCTAAAGGTTCATAGACCTGCTCTCTTAAAATGTCAGCCACAGACTTTCCCGTTGTTTTTTTTATAATCGCCGTTAGTAATTCGATACTGGGTCCTCTATATGCCCATGATTCACCTGGGTTATATTCACGAACTAACTCTCCATTAACTATTTTAAGCCCATGAGTATGGGTTAATAAGTGACGAACGGTGATTCCTTCATAGACCGCTAAATTAGCATCTTCCATATATATACTTATTGGATCATCAATCGAAAAGTAATCATGATATACGGCGTAGGCAGCCGCAAACCCTATATACGTCTTCCTAACAGATGCAATATGAAATTGTGTGTCCGCTTGAACATCTCGTGCATCTTTTGCATTTGACTGTTTACCAAAATAAGATTCCGTAATGATTTTATCGTTATGAATCATACACAGAGCTGCTCCACTACCCAATCTATTAGCACTATTTTTGACATGGGTACGTACTTCATTAAACAAGGTTTTATCGGTATTTTTTAAATGCAATTTTTTCACACTCCATTGGCTCCTTTTTCTTGACCATTCATATAACTGGTCATACTGTATAATACATTACCAATCTCCTGTTTAGCTCACTTAAAAAACAATCATTTCATACCATCTAAAAGCAGTTCACGATAAATCTCCTTTAAGGTTTGCTTATATTTTCTTAAGTGATGGATTGCTGCATAAAAGGACCTTTTCTAAAATATATGTGACTTTAAATTCTGCTTCCAAGTCGTAAAATCATACCTCCTCAATTTCAAAACACTGTTACTAGACAGTGAAAACATTACCTTACATGAGCACTCTAACATCCTTCACTAAATCATAATCATTCACCACTTATTTTATCATGAAACGTTACGTCATGATTGCTGTTCAGTCCGATTCTTGAACAAAATCAAAAAGAACCCTAGTACTCATCGAGAGTCATAGGGTTCTAATACGATTATTAAAAACGAACAAGTTGCTCTTGGTTTGTGACAATCACGATAATTTTACCTTGGTCCAATCTTTCTTCTAACGCTTCTGCTTCTACAGATGAGTAACCAAGCTCTTCAAATTTCGCTCGTAATTCATCACCTTTTTTTCGGAATACATTTTTTATGCTCGTGCCAAGTCCTGTTTCAGATACGGATACCTTGTTGGCATCGGCTTGGTCTGCTACACGATTCGTTCTGTCATCATCATGGGTAATCACATAAATATCATCTTCGGAGATGTTTTGAGTTTTTAATTGATTAACGACCGTTATTACTTCTTCGTCATTTGTGAATTCCTTATGTGTTGGTTTCATTTGTATCGCCTCCTAGTGTATGTATACCCAAGGAGCTCTTCATAAAACTAGGAATACTATTTTTAGAGAGTCTTTAGCGATTTTTTGAGATTAAACCATGTATGTCCAAAATGTATACGGAATTTACGATGATGGAGATTTTATACGGCTTTCATAACTGACTAATTCATATTTTACGCGAAAACCAAGAGAGCGATATAAGTTAATAGCGGCTGTATTGTCGCTACTTACACAAATAGTTATTTCTTCGATACTAGCATAGGAAAATATTTGTTTTAAGGCAGCAGCAATGAGAATTCTTCCAACACCTTGCCTTCTGTATTTTGAATTTACAGCTACATATTCAATATTTGCTTCCTGGTGCTTAGGGTTAGCTTCTATATAAACATAACCTTTTATTTCTTTCTCGTTCTCTTTAACGACATATAAATGATGGTTTTCATGTAAACGAGAGAGTATCGTTTTAGCGTCATAATATGTTTTAGGGAATGCTTCATTATGTAGTTGGCTAAAAGAGTTTTGATAATCCTCTGCATAGACTTCATAATCAGAGTTTTTGTCATTTTTATATGTATCTCTATTTAAATCAAGGACCATATGAGAACCTTCATCTACCCCGCCGTTTTCTCGAACAAAGTCTTGTACGAATTGATTTTCTTGATTAATGAAAAATGAGAAGCAGCTTATTTCATTTGGCATTCTTTCGGTTAATTGATTCCATAATTCTTGAGCTAATGAATGATCATGATTGACAACAAATGGTCCCCATACCTCAGCATATTGTCCTTCAATATCTACATCAAAGCCAATTGCACCCATGATTACTGAATCATGGTAAGCTACGATAAAAGATTCTTCTACTGTCAAATCAGAAAAATCATTCATTAATGTGTCGAAAATTTCCTCGCGGTCCTCTCCGCAAAACCCAATGTGAAATTCCTTTTGATTGTTCATCTTTTCTAAAAAAACAGCAAGTTCTCTTATATTCGTTGGAGCTGTTAGTACTCTGTTCATAAAATCAACCTTTCTTAGTTGGAAATACAATACCATCATTATACCACGACTTATATTTTATATGATTATTCTGTCTTTTTCATCCTTTTTTTTAAAACGTACATCCTAACAGATATATTAGAACACATAGCAAAAAAACACTTACGATATTTAATCGTAAGTGTTTCGGTGTCTATTTATTTACGAATCATTGTCAGCCACCAATTTAGCCTTTAACCCATGTACATGATAGGAATCGAATTTTTTCCCATTTGTAAACGACAAAAAGATGCCGTTATCAAAGTCGGTAGCAGATTCTTTAAAAAATACACCATCTTCAATAGTTTGTTCTGATTTTTTGTAGGTGATCATAAATTCACCCTCTTTATTTGTCGGTTCTAAATAGGCATAAACGCCACGGTCATAATTCCAATGTTCATAAGGAAAAGCCACTTTTTGTGAGACGAAATGAAGATCGACTTGAGGCATTTCCTTCATTAATAAGTTTGGAAAAGAACCGTGCAGCATTTCTTCAAAGCGGCTTTCAGCGACATGTGTTAAAACAATTTGGGTAAAGCCACCTTCTTTAATATAGGATACTAAATGTTTAAAGGCCTTATTGTAAGTAGGAAACTCTTTGATTTGAAAGTGCTTGGCTCCTAAATCTTCACTAAGCTTTTTACTCTCTGTATTCATCAATTCTACTTCAGGTCCATCATGATATGTATTTTCTGCTTCATGTAAAAACAACACTTCAAAATCACATTCAAAAGCTTTGGCTACCTTCGCCCCACGTAATATAGTCGTAGGACTATACATATCAAATTCGAGAAAAACGAGCACCTTTTCATGATTTCTTTGACTTTTTAATTCTAACATTTTAACACCACCATTTAATCTTTCATATTCATGTATATCATACCCCTGCTCTATTGAAATTAACCTTTATTCAAATAGCAAGAAGAAAGAATGATGGTCCTCGCTGTCAGCCCTTAATACTTTTACAAATGAAGCTGGTTGATGACCGTCGCAATCCGTAAAACCCCTTCTTTTATTTGATCTTCCGTTAAACTGCCATAACCGAGAACGATTTGGTTTAAGTGATGCCCTTTTTTCATCGCATAATGTTCAACAGGATACACTTGAACATCTGCTTCTTGAAGCTTCTTTAATAAGCTCTTTTCGAAAATAATATTGTGCATTTCTACAACCAAATGCATACCAGCTGCCTCCCCAATTAGTTTACAACTCGGGAAATATTTAGCGAGCTCATCAACTAACGTAGCCCTTCTTTTTTGATAAATTCGTTTCATCTTTCTAATATGTTGTTCTAAATAACCTTCTTCAATAAATCTTGCCATCGCTAATTGTTCCATAGTGCTCGTATGACGATCTGCATACCATTTTAATGCTTGAAAGGGTTCAATTAAAGCTGGTGGTAATACAACATAACCAATTCTAATCGCCGGCGATAGAATTTTACTAAACGTTCCGACATAGATCACTGTATTCGGATCGAGACTTTGCATCGATGATACAGCCGTTCCTTCATATGTAAATTCACTATCATAATCATCTTCAACAATAAACGTATTCATTTTCCTTGCATACTCAACAAGTTGAATTCGCCTTTGAATACTTAATGTAATGCCGGTAGGAAACTGGTGTGACGGTATCACAAAAACAAAGCTCGGAGCTGTGTCTGTCGGTAACTCCCTCGGAATAATTCCTTCATTATCCATAGAAATCGGCAATAGATTCGCCCCGGCTTGCACAAAAATACCTCTCATTTCATCGGTAACAGGGTCCTCAACAGCTATTCTACCTTTTTGACTTGCTAAGAGTCTCGTTATTAAGTATAAAGCTTGTGTAGCCCCTGAAGTAATGACGATTTGGTCCCGGTGACATTTCACACTACGAGTCCTTCCTAAATAATTGGCCAAACTCGCTCTTAACTTTTCCTCACCATTTGACGTTCCATAACCAAAAATTTCGTTATCAATATCATAACAAATGTCTTTAATAAGCTTGCCCCAAACCTTTCGCGGAAAATGATCGATCGCTGGGTGAGCCGCCCTAAAATCAATCATCTTTTCTATTTTTGGCTGATGGCTTTTTGTCTGTCTAAAATCAGTCGTTATGCCCACCTGAAGAGCAACACCCGGTGCAACATAGCTGCCTGATTTCTCTTTCATGTAGATATAACCCTCATATAAAAGCTGTTCATAAGCGGCTAGCACCGTATTTCTTGATACACCGATTTGGTCTGCCATTTCACGAGAAGAAGGAAGTCTCGTATGTTCAATTAATTGCTCGTCCAAAATAAGTTCTCGAATATGCTGATATACTTGTTTCGTTAAGCTAACTTGACTCTTTCTGTTCACTTCAAACCATAACATCGTATCGAACCCCTTTTGATCTGGTACCATATATTTGTTCATTTATTGGTTCTATGTAAGACCAGTATATCATGATACATTTATGATAGATCAAATACAATAATAAGATGGTGATGGAATCATGATGAAAAAAATAGGTCTAATCGGTGGATTAAGCTGGGAATCGACGGCTGACTACTACAAAAGAATTAACGAATACGTTAAAAATCAATACGGAGGGCTTCACTCAGCAAAATGTCTCGTTTATTCATTCAATTTTCATGAAGTTGTAGAATTGCAAAATAACGGACGTTGGCAGGAAGCAACAGAAGAAATGATTACAGCTGCTCAATCATTAGAAAAAGCGGGGGCCGAGCTCGTCATTATCTGCACAAATACGATGCATTTAATGGCAAAGGAAGTCCAAGAAGCGATCTCTATTCCTCTCATCCATATCGTTGATGTCATTGCTGAGTCAATCAAAAGTCATGGCTTTTCGAAGATAGGATTATTAGGAACTCGATTTACGATGGAAAAGGATTTTTATAAAGAAAAGCTTGAAGAACATGGAATTGAAACGATCATTCCTACTGAGGAAGACCGAGCCATTGTGCATCATGTTATCTATGACGAGTTGTGTCAAGGAATCGTATGTCCAAATTCAAAAGCATCCTATCAAGCGATTATTGAACGATTAGCTTCTCGTGGAGCGGAAGGTGTTATTTTAGGATGTACGGAAATTCCATTACTCATTTCAGAGCACGACACCTTGATTCCATTATTTGACTCCACAAAACTCCATGCGGAATATGCAACAAAACTTGCCCTACTACCAAAAGAACAGGTATCCTAAGCTGTGAAATAACTTTTCAGCTAACATCACCTTACAAACGAGGTGATGTTTCTTTGTGAAGATAAAATGAACAATCAAAACTTCACAAGGATTTAACATGATTCTGCTATGCTTTGATTAGATAGGAGGAAATAGAAGATGAGATACATATGGCTATTACTAGCTTCTACATTATTACTAACAGGTTGTAATTGGGTGTATCAAGTAGGCGGTCCACCTGAAGGCGTTTTAGAAGGGAATTCATCCATTCCTAATGACTTTCATTTTATTACGCAGCACGGGGAAGAAATGACAACGGGCACATTATCAGATACATATTGGATCGCCAATTTTATTTTTACAGAATGCCCTTCTGTTTGCCCGATGATGACACCTAATATGCAGGCGTTGCAGGATTTTACAATGGAAGAAAATTTGCCGGTTCAATATATTTCTTTTACTGTGGATCCAGATGCAGATGCCCCAGAAAGATTAAAAAAATACGGGGAAAATATGGGTGTGAATTTTGACACCTGGGACTTTGCAACCGGTTATAGTCAAGAAGAAATAGCCGCATTTTCGGAGGAGGCGTTTTTGGCTCCTGTGCAACCGTTAGAAGATAACGATGATATCATGCATAGTACTCGATTCTTTCTAATCGACCGTAACGGTGATGTTATTCGCTTATACGATGGATTAGCTGTTGATCAAAGCCCTATTCAAGAGGATTTACTAAATGTAATTGAAGATTAATGAAACACAATAGGATCACCTAGTCATCAGATTAGCTACTTCCGTGCACATGTAAAAGGATAGGTGCACATGTACGGTTTGCTCCCTATCCTTTTAAAAAGAGAAAGTAACCAACCTCAATGACTACTGCTTTGAAAGTTCGTGATCTTGCATGACTTTTTAATGATAATAGATTGTTCATCAGCTATCTTTTGATTACTATGTTTAGATGCATCAAAGGTTATCAGTGCTTTCCATAAAGCCCAATTCCCCGTAAACAAAAATTATTCTTTAAATAATATATCGTTCTTTTTTTCCTCATATTCTTCTTCTGTAATTAATCCTTCTTCAAGCATCATCTTATATTCTCTTAATTGGTCAATATCACTTAAGTGAGTAGGATTAGCAGCTTCCGTATATTGTTCACTATACGTCTGAATTTGTTGGATAGCGTCCATAAATATATCGTATTGCTTAGGGGTACTAAGCTTAATCGTATTTTCGATATCAATATCGTCAAGATGGGCATCAAATCGACGCTCATACTCGTTCTCTAAGTAAAAAACCATTGTTCCAATTGTCATCCATTTAGGAGCGCTTTTGTTAATTTGTAAAATCTCATCTATATAGATGACTTTCTGACCCGTTTTACAAGGGTGATTTCGATGATATTGAATGATCACCTTTTCCGGTGAAACAATTAAGGAGGCATCATCTCCTTTATAAAGCTTTTCCTTCGTATATTCAACAAGATAATTTTGTTCTAAGTATTGTTTCACTTCAAAAAACTGCTCGTAATCTTTGACAGAATTAATGACAATCGCTTGTTCATGATTACTCAGAGTAAAAAAGGACTTCTTTTTTTTATCACTCTCAGATAAAGCTACATAAAAATAGCCAGGTGAAAAGCCTTTTGGTTTCTTGAGAATCATGTCTTGGATTTGGTCATAAGGGAAAAAATGACTTTGTTTGATTTTCGCTACTTGGTGTTTTGTAGAATACGTGTATAGAATACCGTCTGGAGATAACTCGATCTCACCATTCCACCCTTTCGCACGTAAATGATTCAAAATAGCCCTCCTCTCTAGCTATGCCTTATTTAGATTCAAAAGAATATTCTCGATGATGGTGTCGTTGGCATCCAAACAAGTAACATGCTGTTAATGCAGCTGCTTCGAATTTCACACAAGGCCTGTAACCCGTCATTAGCTTTTCCATCATTTGTTTATATTCTTGTCGTTGCTCATCTAGTGTCTGAATGAATTCATCCTTTTCTAAAACTGACCAATCTTCATCACATTCTTCATTGAAAGCATCTTCTATTTCGTCTTCTTTTTCACTCATAGCTTGATTAACGATATCTGTTGCTTTTTTGTTATCTCCTGACTGCAATAATGAATAAGCGTATCTTTGAATCCAATCAGGCTCTTTATAATAATCATCCCAAGATTGTTGATACCACTGATTTGCTAAATCATAGCTGCACAGTTCATAGTATAAATCAGCCACTTCTAGTTCTCCAACAAAATCGTCTTCATTTAGTGAGATTATTTTCACTTGCTCTTTCGCTTCCTTATCCCTACCTAAATCAATTAAACATTTCGTATAGGCATACAACGAAACATTCGAACCTTTTATTGCTGATTTTTGAAAAAGTCTTGACGCTTCTTCAACTTCCTGCAAATGATAGGAGGCAGCAGCTAAATTATGAAGGCTTACTTCAGATTCCGTTATTTGTATGGAACATTGTAAAACTTCTTTTGCTTGCTTCCACCTTTTGGATGTAACATAGATTTCACCTAATAAACTGTAGGGAAAATGCGAAGTAGGTTTTAATTGAATCGCTTCTACTAATAATTGTATGGCCGACTGACTGTCTGTGTCATCATAGTAATATAACCACGCTAAATTGGTTAAGGATTGAACATCTCTCGACTCTTTCAAAGCTAATGTAAATAAACCCATTGCTTGATTATAATCATTATTTTCTAGTGCTTGAATGGCTTTTTGATTCGTATTCATGTTCAGTTAACGACGCTTCCCGTGCAAAATCCATGGTGATGGCCATTCAAAGGTATGCTCAGGGACTAACTGAGCCACTTGTTCTTCTGTTAAATCAACCCAAACTCTCGTTTCATTTTCTTGTTCTTGTAACTGTCTAGCATAATAGTAATCAACGGTTTCCCATAAACCAGGCTCTGAAAACACATTATCATAAGGGTACAAAACATGCACATATTGATAACCTTTACGATCGTTTTTTAAAATAACAAACTTTGACTGATCCTCGTTCTCAAAAAATGACCACGCTTGAAGATCCTCTTCAGTGAATAAAGCTTCTGAAGCAGGAAATGGATAGTAACACTCATAGGGGAATATAAGTTGCTCTTTGAGATAACTTTGCTCTAACCATTTCTTTTTTTCTTGTAATAGACTAACTTCCTTCCAAACGTTCGCTCCATTCTGTAAAAAAGAAATATCCGTCGTTGTCGCGTTGTATAATTTAAACCCTTCTTCTAATCCAATTTTCTTCAATACACGTCTTGCTGGTATATTTTCTTCCTGTGTATTTCCACCGACCCATTGAATGTTTAGTGAGGTAAAAGCTTCCTCGATTATTTGTTTCATTAATGTAGTCGCATAATTTTTGCCGCGAATACTACGGTCACTTCTTAGCCTACCTAACATCGCATATTCATTCGCAAAAATGGAGAAACCTCCTAAACTAACTAACTTATTTTCGACAAATAGCCCAAATAGTCGGTTTTCTCCTTGCACTAAATAATCATAAATATGTAAAACATAATCATCGTCAATGCCTGTATCCATCGATGCAAATAACTGTTTATCATTCTGAGTTAATTCTCTAAATTCCATTGTTTCTCCCCCTGCTTTGAATCGTAAGTCTTATTTTAAGCATGCTGACGTTCTTTTAACTGCTGTTGACAATGTTTGATTAGATTATATTCCATTTGTGCGTCCCCTTCATTAGGGTGTCTTTTACCATACTCGATCGCTTCAGCAAAAAATTGACTAGCTTTTTCTTCATTTCCTTCCATTCTCCACGCGAACATCGCCTTCAAACGTGAATGTGAGATCATTTTAGCTGATATACTCACTTGCAGTTCCTTCTGCTTCCACATATTCTCAACTACCTCTAGCTGTTCATTTAAATACAAATGGATAAACATCCATTCCTTAGCAACTTCTTGACGATAAAAATTAGTCTTATCGATGTTTGTCCATACTTCGTCGATGATTTCCCGTGCTTCAATAAATCTCTGTCCCTCAAGTGCTCGATTATAGTGGACGAGCATCACCCAAATATGGAATAAGTCTTGATAATTGAGTAGCTCAGGTTTTTCGATAAGTTCTTGCGGTAATTCCAGGTAAGCTGTACCCGTTGAAGTTAAGCTATTTACCTTAAGTTGATTATACAAAAATTGGCGAACTTCTACTTTTTTTATGGAATTTTTCAACATCATGCCATCATTAAATGAAAAAGGGGTGAGGTTAAGTCCAGCTGCTAATAAACCCGCCATAACGAATGCGAGTATATGTATTGAACGGAAATCGAGCGATAGAGTAACTCCTAAAACCAATACACTCGCGAAAATATTCATAAGTCCGCCGCCTAATAAGTAAAGTTTAAACGGGAAATTACCATCCTTTTTTTCCGGTGGAATCATCAGACATTGACCGAGAGTTCCAGGAACGGAAAGTCTTTTATATTCAATTTTATCAGAATTCTTGACCCACATATGAGAAAATACGCGAAACGATAAGACTTGATACCCCGTTGCTTTTCCAAATAGTAGATGGCCAAATTCGTGGATGATTAAGTGGAAAATAAATGACAGGATTAAAGTACCAACTGCAATAATAATGTTGACCCAAGATGTAGGCGTATCAATCATATATAACGCGCCTAAAAAGCCACCAGCGGCACCAACAAGCATCATAATAATGATGTGTGGGAATGAGTTCTTTTGCTTCATGATGTAACCCCTCTTTGTTTTATTCATTTAAAAAGCTTCCAAATCTTTTCTAGTATAACAAAATCAAGTTCATTTCTGTAGAGAATATAAGAAATATTTACATAATTATTTCGTTCTTGAAGAGGTATGAAGTATTGCCGGTTAATAGCAGCTAAAAGTAAGATGGTTGAAGCTATTTGCGGGAGTAGATTGGTTAGTTTTTTATGGCTGTGAATTGAGTTGCTGGTGATGATGACAACAGTAAAGAGCAATATTAAACTTTGTGATGCTACTTTTTGGTTTTCCCTACCACACTCGGTACTAATTCTACTGGTTGTGTTGTTACTTCAGGACTTCTCCTACAATTACTAGATTTGATTTCACTCCGATATAGCATTATGCGTGTAAGCTCTTTTCCTTTTTTGGTTATTATACTTACTAGAGAATTAAAAATTGATTCAAAATGGAGGGTATAATGAATCAGGCTGTTTTTTTAGATCGAGATGGTGTGATTAATGAGGTGTTAACAAAGAGGGTGAAGTACGTAAATAAGCCTTCTGATTTTTTTCTATTAAATGGGGTTGGAGAAGCAGTAAAAAAACTAAACGATGCTCAATTTCTCGTATTTGTTGTGACCAATCAAGGTGGGGTCGGACTTGGTTTTATGAAAGAAAAGATGCTAACGATGATCCATGAGAGAATGAAAGAAGATTTACTTCAGTATGGAGCTACTATTGATGAGATTGCCTATTGCCCTCATAAACCCAATGCTGGTTGCCATTGTCGTAAACCTCAAGCATATTTGCTAAAAAAGATAGCCAAAAAATATAACGTTGACTTACAGCAAAGTATAATGGTTGGTGACCGTGAGCCAGATATCGTCGCTGGTAAAAATGCCGGTTGTAAAACCATATTGGTCCATGCAAGAAGTGAGGATAATTATGGAGCCGATTTTGTTTGTTCAGATTTATTAAAAGCTATTCCACAAATCTTACAGTTAAAAAAATAGAATGATGCACCCTCTTCCCGTTATTAATTGGATAACGATGAAGAGGGATTTAAGGTTTACATGTTAATATCCTCTAAAGGGTACTTGCCCTTTTTACATACTGGAGAATAATTTCACTTTGAGGAATGCTTGGTATACTAAGCATACTATAGCTTAAATCTTGCTCTGGCACTTCATATACCATGTGATTTACTAAGTAATCAAGACTCACCTTCATTTATCAAGTGCCATATCCCTTTGTTTATTGGTGAGCGTTTGTAAGTCTTTCAATTAATCCTTTGACATGACTGACATATATGAATAATTTATATATTGTTTCATTTTTCACAAAAGTAAACTAGCTACTAAACTTCCATCCGAAAATACTTGATGATTGACACGAACATAAGTAATATCATCAATGTAAATGGAAAACCGATGATAATAGCCATAGCCTCTAAACCATCTAAACCACCTGAATAAAGAAAGGAGGCGGCAATTGCTGAAATCAATAGCCCCAGGTGACTAGTACTCTATTTTTAGGATTAAAATCACCGCCACTTGAAAAAACACCTAAAACATAGGTAGCAGAATTAGCAGATGTCACAAAAAAGAGCGTTATAATGAAAAGGGTCGTTACACTCAAGATAAGACTTATAGGTAACTGGTCAAGCATGAGAAAAAGACTTCCCTCAGGCTCAGAAATGATATTTTCAGTCAGATTAATACCCTCAACATGTTGAAAATGAATACCCGTTCCTCCGAATATGACAATCCATATAAGCGAAGCAAACGCAGGTACAAAAACTACTCCTATTATGAACTCTTGCAAGGTTCTTCCTTTAGAGACTCTTGCGATAAACGTTCCAACAAAAGGACTCCATGAAATCAGCCAAGCCCAATAAAAAAATGTCCAATCTCCCATCCATTCATTGTCAGCAAAAGGCATTGTTTCAAATGTAAGTGAAGGAAAGCTGGATAAATATTCCCCTGTCATTGAAACGATATATTCACTTAAAAATTGGGTCGGGCCCACGAAAAAAATGACGATCATAATTAAACCTGCTAAGCTCAAACTACAAATACTTAAATAAAGCATCCCTTTATTAATGCCTGTTACTACTGACGTAATAAAAATGACGGTAATAACTGAAATAATTATGAGTTGTATCACTATCGAATTATTGAGATCGAAAACTTCTGAAAAACCACCTGCTAATTGCATAGTACTTAAACCGAGCGTTGTAGCAACGCCAATAGTCGTACCAATAATGGCGATAATATCAATTGTTTTACCTAAACCTCCATAAATTCGATTTCCTATCAAAGGATAAAAAACTGAACTAATTAATCCAGGAAGTTCTTTTTTAAATTTAACGATAGCTAGTCCCAAAGCTACCGTGGCATAAACCGCCCAAGGATGAATGCCCCAATGAAAAACACTATAAAGCAACCCAACCTCAGCAGCCATTTGAGTCTCGGCATCAATACTTGGAGGTGGCTGTTTGTAATGCGTCAAGGGCTCTGCTACTGCCCAGAATAATAAACCTACCCCCATTTGCAAAATAGCATAGGTTTAATCATTATCTATAAGTTGATCATTTTTGTTGTAAAATACCAAGGAAGGCCATCCTTTAACCTCTTTATACATTTAGATCAATGGTCACTATAATACCCTCTACATTTGTCCCTGATATTTCATAAGGGTAATTAACAGGCACATGAATCTGTTTCTCATCTGTATCTAAAGAATAATATAGAATGAGATAATCCTTAGCATTTACGGTGACCAGTAAGCCTTCTTGATACCCGGATACATATTCAATATATTCCTCCAACACTAAATCATGCTCGTACATAATCGCACTGTGAGGTAAACCAACATAGCGAAAATGCCAAGGTTCATAAGAAATGCCGGTAATATCTGTTTTATGCTCTGGGTACCTCAGTATAAAACCGTGTTTCCACGCGTTTTTCGCTAACCATTTCCCTTCAGTTGCTTCAGACATTAAACCATTCTTAGAGCCTACGTCTAACGCTAATCCTAAATGATGTTCACTATAACCAGCAGGAAGAGCAAACTCACTACCTTTTTCTTCATACAATTGCTCTTGACTTGCAAATCCACGAAATCCGCTTGTCATTAGGAAATCATGAATTCCGACAGAATTCGCTTCCTCAATCATCTCTATAAATGGTAAAACCATTCGTTCAGGTAACCATAAATCTGTGTTCATTAGACCAAAGTTTAAATCAAATTGATTTTGGTCATATAGATTTATGACATTTTCCGGTAGTGCTAATTCACTAATTGGATGTTCATGATTCACTAATAATAAATCGCCCTTTGAAATTTCACTCTGGGAAAGCGTCATTTCCTCCCAATCCTCAATTTCTGCTAGTTTTGGACTAGCTAAAGGTTCTATGTTTATTTCTGAAGACGTTATCAATAAATGACTAATGGCAATGATCGCCACGATACTGAGTAATAAAATAGCCCACTTTTTCAATTTTTGTTCCCCCTCTATCTGATTACATACAGTATAGGTGGCAACTTTTAAAAAGATGGTGGGCTAAATCTTAAATTTTTCTTAAGTTGTTAGTTGTATTTTTTTGTATGAAAGTTAGTGCGAACATGGAGCGTTGCTCATCGCTACCGAAAATTATGCTCCGCGTCCTGCGGGGTGGCGCGGGAGTCTTCGCATATTTTCGTCCGCTAGGTTACCACTAATTCTTAAGTTCAAAAAACAATCCAACACTATTCTTTTAAAATGAAAAAGAAAAAAATCAAATTGAATGAAGTTCCACCAGGTAAAGAGCGAAACCACACTTCCATCTTTGTTGGTGACAAAGTGAATCAAGCTTCGCCATGTGCGTTTGGTATGATAACTTTAAACACCGTACGCTTGACGTTGCTCTCAACTACGATCTCGCCATTATGTTGTTCGATAATGTTTTTAGCTATAAATAAACCTAAGCCACTGCTGTTTTTCTGATGGGTTCGAGATTTATCGCCTGTGTAAAACATATCAAACAAATAAGGAATTTCATCACTCGGTATGGCCTCACCATAATTGATCATTTCAACAATGACGGACCCCTCGAGTGTATAAGCTTTCAAATCAATATATTCTCCATCTACGCCATAACGAATGCCATTGGTAAGCAAATTTTCAAATACTCGTGCTAGTAAGTCTCCATCTGCATCGATCATTACATGTTCCTCAACCTCCATACGTACTTGGAGTTGGGCTTGTTCAAAAAGTGGAATCATCTCTTCGTAAAGCTGATACAGTAAATTAGAAAGTTGTAACTCTTTTCTTTTTAGTGATTTTTTTCCATAGTTCACCTTTGTAATTTCAAATAATTGATCAATTAGTTTTTCTAAACGTTGTGATTTATTAAACGCGATTTTGAGGTAATGCTTCTTTTCATCTTCACTCAATTGCTCGTCATGCAATATAAGCTCGATATAACCAAGTACAGATGTTAAAGGCGTTCGCAAATCATGTGCAAGATTAACGACTAAATAATCCTTACTACTTTCAGCAAACTCCCCTTTTTCAATCGCTTCTTTTAATGTCTGACTCGCCGAATGTAAATCATTGGCAACGAACTTAAATTCATCATGACTTGTAATGTTGACACGATGCTCGAAATTCCCCTTCGCTAATTCCCTTATACCCTTCGACAACTCATTAAAATAAGCGGTGTATTGATTCATAAATAAAAGATAAAACAGAATAAATAAAGGGATAAAAACAATCATAATGATGGTTGTTTCATTAAAGCTATAGAGAAATTGCCTGAAAGAAAAGAGGAAATCTCCATGTACGGCGTAATTATAATAAATAAAGCGCAAAATCGAATAGAAGATGTATGTGACGACACCAGCTAAAAATAGACTAAGCATTAACCAAATCATCATTTTCACACGGAAGCTTTGCCAATATTTAACCATTAAATGTATACCCTACTCCCCATACTGTTTTTATAAATTTATTTTTTCGCTTATCTTCCTGCAGCTTCTTACGTAATGTTCGAATATGTACCATGACGGTATTAGCCCCTTCATAAAATTCATCCTGCCAAACACTTTGAAAAATATGCTCAACACTAAACACTTTATTCGGGTTTCTTGCTAATAAATATAAAATATCGAATTCTTTACGTGTTAAATCAATCGTTTCTGCAAAAATTTGAACAATGCGTTTCTCAGGTGAAATCGTTAACTCACCATATACCATGTCATTGGATGGTTGTTGATTCTGCTGATTAAATGTTAAAGAACGTCGTAATTGAGCATGAACTCGAGCGATAAGTTCGATAGGAGAAAATGGTTTTGTCATATAGTCATCAGCACCCAAGATAAGCCCTTGAACTTTATCATATTCAGATGTTTTGGCACTTAAAAAAATAATCGGTATCGTATACGTCTCTCTGATTTGCTTGGCTACTTCAAACCCATCCATTCCAGGCATCATGATATCTAAAATAACAAGTTGAACGGAGTGTTTTTTCAAACGTTCAAGTGCATCTAGTCCATTTTCTGCAACAACGGTTTGAAAGCCTTCTTTTTGCAGGTGAACAGATACTAGCTGTGAAATTTCTATCTCATCGTCTGCAATTAATATCGTTATATCCTTCATAAGTATCCCTTCTGCCTTTTGCATGTAAGTGGACTTAGGAGCGATAGTTTGTGCCTTGAAGTTTGCTGGTCACTGCTCCATTTTTGTACGTGCTACTCCTAATGGTGATGGAGTTGTAAACGGGCCAACTGTTTAAATAGTCGCCACTACTTTCATGTTTATTGGTGGCGGGGTGATTCAGCTGTGCCATGGCCACTTTGCATGTCAGTCATGATCTCTATCTTACTTTTTTAAGCCAAAATGAACAATAAGCATGACTAAATAGCCATGCTCATTCATCCTCAGTACCTATCATTAATCTACTTTTGAACCTTCTTGAATACTTTCTAATTCAATATCTTTATGGTTATCACACCATACCGAATCCATGTCCTTAACAATGATTAATTGTGGAGACTGATGTGTCACTTCCAAGTCGTTAGCAATCGCTTTGGAAATCGGTTTGTTTTTCACAACATCAACAACATAAAAATCAGCATCGTCTTTTTCATAACGTGAAAAGAACTTTTCATATTGCTCATAACCTTCCTGACAAATGACACATTGCGGATTATATTTTAATACATAAGCTTTTCTCTCAGGTGAATGATTAAAAATCTCATCCCATTGTTCTTTTGTTTGTATTTCTTTAATTTTTGCCATAATAGCACCTCAAATTTCAATCATAATGTCGTCCCAGTTTTCTTTCATAGTGTACTAATATTCATCTACGGGTTAACTTGTTCATTCATTCTATTATTGGTTTCAAGTCAATAATATATATCCATCTGCAAAAAAAATCAATGGTTTTAAACCAATTTATTTGAAATGGTCTAAAACAAGGACTATATTTAATAGGAAGTGAAAATAAAGGGGGAATATGATGGATGGATTTCAAAAGAGAAAACAATTGAAATCATTGGCCATATTAGCGACAAGTTTGCAATACTTCAAACAAAATGGAATGAAAAAAACGTCTCTGACTCAAATAGCACAACAATCGAACGTTTCAAAAGCGACGATACTTAACTATTACCAATCCAAAGAGAATTTAATCATTCAAACATTTAAATACCATATTTCGCAACGGTTTGAAGAATATGAACAAGTGATCAACCAAACAAATAGCTTTAAAGATAAAATCAGTTCACTTTTATTTTTGCAAGATCCGAACCAAAACATTCATCAAGAGTTCATTTATTTTTATCGAGATCAATTAAATTCATCTGAAAGTGACATTTGTCAATTTTATATGGAGAAAAGAGATGCATTTTATCTTCAATTTTTCGAACATGCCAAAAAAACGGGTGAAATAGACTCTCATTTTTCCAACGAAATTCTCATGTTTTATTTAAAAATGATGATTAACGGTATTAAACATTACCCTAGTTATATTAAGCTTGACCAATTTTCTGATGATATTGTGGAATTGTTTTTACATGGTGTATCCACATATGATAAAAAAAACCTTGACACTTCTTCCAAACAGGAGTAAATTGTTCTTTATTCATTCTATTATTGTTTCAAAAAAACCTTAAGATTGCTTAATCATTTATTTGAACGGGGGAACCAATTCATGGACTTTAACGAGCTCTATGATGGGGTGAATCTTTTATAAAGAAGGGGGACTTACACCTCCTAATCCGTCAGCTAACCTCGTCAGCATCTGTAAGAAGGGTCATCATTTATTGACCATTCTTTACGTATGGTCTTTTTTTATTTGTGTAGCTTCACCATTAAGTTGATTGTTTATTCCTTTACAGAAGTTCACTATCGGCTCTTTGGCTATACAGAAAAAAGACATATTCACCATTTGAATATGTCTAAGGTTCAAATTCTATCGGCCAAGTATTAGTTGACGAAGATAATCATTTATAAAGATATGCTCGGGGTCTAGCGAATTTCTCGTCTTTAAGAAAGCCGCAAACTTTGGATATAAGTGTTCGAGGTCTTTTTTTGTTTTGGAGTGCCATTTCCCCCAATGCGGGCGACCGGCATAGCTATCCATAATGGTTTCCATTGCATAGAAATAGGACTCAAACGGCATTCCTTTATACATGTGAAAGGCCAAGTAAGCAGATTTACGTTGATAAGATGGACTTAACCAACTCTCATCAGCAGCGACCATTCTACATTCAATAGGAAAATGCACTTGAAATTGTTCTTTTTTGATTTTCTTTTGAATCTCATCTAAAGCATCCTGTAATGCTTCAATGGGAATCGCATATTCCATTTCAACAAACTTTACTTTTCTCGGTGTCGTAAATAGATCATAACTATTAGCCGTAATCACTTGCTTACTCACTGATTTAGCCGATAATTGGCTCATCCTTTTACTTGATTTAGGATATAAACGACATACCTCCGATACGAGATAAAAAAGATAATTTTCAATAACAACATTTTTCCGATGAAAATGACGAACACTTTGAGGACGAGCAGAAGATACTTTCATTTTTTTCGTTTGTATATATTCAGAAAATGGAAACATAAAAAATTCAAAGTGAGTATTTTCTTCGATCCATTTTGGTAACTGTTCTTGTAATTGCTCAAACGTGACTTTCTCACTTCGAAAGTCATAGACTGGTGCTTTTATGATTCTTAATTTAACTTTGACGATAACACCAAACAAACCTAAAGAGATAAGACTTGCCTGAAAAAGTTCTTGGTCCTTTTCTTTTGAGCAAGTAAGAAGCTCTCCAGTTGCTGTAACCAATGTCAGTTCTTCAACTTGACTAGGTATATTACCAAATTGAATACCGGTACCGTGTGTGCCTGTTGAAATCGCACCAGCTAAACTTTGCACATTAATATCCCCAAGATTTTCTTGAGCGAATCCTTGTTTGGCTAATTCGTCACCTAATTCAGATAAGCGAATACCGGCTTGAACCGTTACGGTTTGATTGATTACATCTATGCTTTCTATTCGTTTGAGACGGTCAAGGCACATGAGATAGTCATCACAGTTTGCAAGAGGTGTAAAGGAATGACCCGCGCCAACTACTCTTACTTTTTTTCCTGATGCTTTGGCTTTTTTTATAACAGTCCTTACATCTTCAATTGATTCAGGATAGAAGGTTGAAGCTGGTATGCTTTTACTCGTAGAAGCCCAGTTTACCCATCGTTTATTTTCCAACACTTTCATAAAAAACACACCCCTTCACCACGGTATGTTAAAAATGATTGTTCTACTTCTCCGTTCCTTTGGCCAATGATGTTGTCAAAGCGTTCACAAATTTCACCTGCTTTAGCAGCCCGAAAAAGAACCGAGTCACCTATGTGTAATGTACCTAAATAATGTATAGGTGTTTGTACTTCCCCTGCTCCCTCTAGCTTCGTAAGACTCGCACCAGGTGGATAAATGAGTAGCGGCTGTTTATCAACACCAACACTGCCTGAAGCGATATAACCACCACCTAAACAGGTGTAAAGATGTTTGCCAGCCTGTCTAACTATCGGTAATGAGAAAAAAAGAGCTGGGTTATATTGAAAATCGCGATAATGGTCAAAAAGAACAGGTGCATAAAAGCCCGAACCTACCGTAACTTCTGTAATCACTTCCTCACAAACTGTATGTGACAAACTACCTGTCCCTCCCCCATTAACAATACGACAGATAAAGCCATGGTCTTCTAAGCAAGTAACGATTCGTTTTCTTCTCTTCTCGATTTGGGGCATGGATACCTTTTTTAATGTTTGAATGAGTTTGTTTGTCAGACTCTTACCTCTAACAAAATCAGGAACACCAGCTATTTGAGCTTCGTATCCCATGATTCCACAAAACTGCAGATTTTGACTTTGTCTAATCGCAAAGGCTACACCTAAAACTTCCTCGCATTGCTGTAATGGAGATCTTCTCACACCAAAATGAAGGGCAGGAAATTGAGTACTCATATCAATATCCACTAGCACATAAAAGCGACCATTGACTGCCTTAGCCAAATCTTCTAGCTCATTAACGTGGTGAATCGAGTCAATCATAACAAAGATCTTTGCTTCACCATGTACTTGTGCAATTTTTGATAAACGTAATTGGTCTGTGGTCGGATAACCGATTATGATATCTGTAATGTTATTCTCATACAAAAAGAGTGCTTCCTCTGCCGTATAACACATCACACCTTGAAAAACGTCATCGCTGTCTAGAATATACCTTAAGAGCTCTAGCGAACGAATGGACTTAGAGGCAATTCTTATTTTCTTTCCAAAAGCTTGTTTGGCGATCATTTTAGTATTATGTTCGAAAGCATCTAAATCAAGAAGTAACTCGGGTGTTTTCGTTGTTACGAATGGATGTTCCATCATAGCACCTCTAATATACTTAATATTCTGTCTTTTATGATTATTATATCGTACTATCTCATGGTTTTCATTAGTTTTGTATGAAAGTGGCTTTATGGCGATAGGTTGTACCTTGAAGTTTAGCTAGTCATCCATCTTGAGATAGACGACCTAAACAGGACAGTGGTCCCCTTTTGTTCCTGCGACTCCTAATGGTGATGGAGTTGTAAACGGGCTGACTGTTTAAATAGTCGCTATTACTCCACCTGTTTAGGAATTTATAAGTAAGTAAATAGAGTAGTGTAGTTAATACAATCTGAGGAGGTAAGATGTATGAAGAATCGTTTATTATCAACAATAACCGGATTTATAATTGGTACTTTATTAATTTTACTAGCAAATTATATGTTTGATTTAGGTGTTGATGCCCTCAGTGTTGGGGTATTAGCTATGACGGTTTTATTACTTAGTATTTTTGCATCACCATGGTTAGAAGGAAAGACACAGGAGTCTGAACCGAAATCAACTAGCATCCTTATATTCAGAGTAGTCATCTTTATAATCATTATTGCTGTTATTATAGTGGGAATTATTTTTATAGGTGAAGCGTTAAATCTAGGTTCATTGCCAGTTTAAAGTGTTAGGAACTTCTCCTTTTGATATCCACATAAAAAAAGCAGCTAATAACTGCTGCTTTTGCATGATTTGATACACAACGCAAGAATTCGCAAGTAATCGAGCGACAATAGTAAACATCTCATTCGTCGTGACCGTTTATTTAAGTTAGTATGGTGCTATTCATTACCTTTGTAGGAACTTTGTATTCATAACCTGTATAACTCTGCTGAATCTTAAGGCCTAGCTTTTGTGCTAATTGATTGGAGGCCCTATTACTATCAGTGCAATCCCAATAGGGGTGACCTTGCTTTTCTTGACACGACCTTATAAAAGCCTGTGCGGTTTCGAGTGCCAAAGACTGTCGTCTGAATTTCTCATCTGTCCAAATATTGATGATATAATAATGGTCACTGACAAAACTTGAATAGCAATAACTAATAACCTGTCTCTCAAATACGATACAATACCCAATTCCTTTAGCATAGAAGTCGTTTAAGCTATACCATGATTGTTCGATTGTTTTTTTCACTGTTGAATAGTTGAGGAGGCTGCTGAAGTAGTTATCTGTTTCGTTACTGAGTTGTAAAAGCTCGTATTTGCCCGAAAGTTGTCCCCCTAATTGTTCATGCGTGTTCTGAAAATTATCATTAAGGTACACATGCTGTTGCCAATGTGGACTATTATTGAAGACATTTTTTAAAACAGGCTCCCAATTAGCTTGGCTGGAAATAGCTTCAAACCATTGCAATCCTAGTTCGACCATGTTTGGATATATGGTTTCTAAAAGAAACGATTGGAGTTCAGCAAGGAAAACTTCGTTAGCTGCATCACCAAAAAAAAGAAAACCGTCATGATTACCTAGCCAGACAAAGCCACTTCTAGGCTTCTGGCTATCGTCAACAAAGACTCTGCCACGATTAACCCCCTGAAGAACCGCTTTTGCTTCCAGTGCGCTTACATGCTCTAATAAAGGAAGGCACCGCCGGAAGCTCTTTTCATGTAATTCAGTGATCAATGGATTCACCCTCTTTTACGATTTCCTGCAACTCATCTGCTAAGGTCCAAACATCACTATCTTGATTGGATAAAATGATTATTGTCACATCATTTTCTGGGTAAACATTCATCGTACAACTAACTCCAGCATTATTTCCATCCTTGTATCGATAAAATATGTTCTCGCTCTCATAATGAATCATATATTGAAAGCCATAGCCCATCCAGCTCGAGTAATCTTGATATTTTTGATATAACTCATGAGGCTTGAATAATTGTTCTGTATATTTCTTATTTAAAAGCTTCCCCTCTGCTAACGCTTGAAGAAATAAAGCTAAATCAGAAGCAGTCGTTAAAGCTCCTGCATCAGCTGAACCAATAAAAGGATATGAATAAATATTTTTACGATACCCTGTGACATTACCTTGCTCATCATATTCGGAAACATAATGCTCAGCTACTCCTTCAATCACCTCATCCATACGACCAAATTGTGTATCTTGCATAGAGGCTTTTTCAAAAATAAAGGTTCGGATGTAGTCGTGATAACTCATATTTGTAAGCTTCTCAATGATTAATCCTAGTAAAATATAAGCACAATTATTATAACGACACCCTTCTCCAGGTGGAAAGTTAGCATCTTTATAAACAAATTGCTCAAGATAATCCGTTGTTTTTTTCATCATATAATTCGGTTTTGATTGCCAAATCGCTTCATAATCCTCACCGGCTTCTTCATCAGCATCGTCACCAATCCCGGAAGTATGAGTAAGTAATTGATAAATTGTCACATGTGAGTCAATGTTTGTATGGCTTAAATCAATTAAATCATGAACCTTTGAATGAAGATTAAGTCCGTAATTTTCTACTAATTGCAAAATACCTACAGCGGTAAACACTTTTGTAATAGAAGCCGTATCAAATTTTGTTTGAATTTGATTACTAACTTTTAAACCACGATGTGCATAACCAAATGCTTTGTGGAGTATCAACTGATTCTCTTTTCTTATATATACAACACCTGAAAAATGATCGGTATTCACATATTTTTGAACACGATCCAATAACTGATTTTTCATATTATTCACCATCCTTAAAGATACAATAACATCCTCATATAAATTAGGGATAGCTTTAAAATTTGTATGAATGAAACTTGAGCCATGTATCTAACAGCTCAAAAGTTAACATTTGGTACTCCTATATATGCTGACATTGTGAACCATGTCATCGCCCACGAATTTCATCATATTGTTCAATTATCGGTCTGGACTAGAGAGATAGGACTCACTCTCTATTATGTAGAAATGATTAAAAACCTCTGAACATTTGCTCAGAGGTCAATCAGTCTATTTATTCAATTGCCCTTGCACCCTAATAATCCGCTGGATACTTTTGTCTGACAAATAATAACGTTCCATTAAGTCATGTTTTGAAACGCCAGATAAATAGTCTTGATAAAGCTCGTGATTCCTAATGGCGAGTTGTTTTCTTGTGCCATTTTTTTCGCCCCAACGACTTCGCTTATTCTCTTTCCTAGGAATATATAAGGGCTTGCCATCTACATAATGTTGAATTTGGTCGATTAACTCTTTGGGTAATACTTCTTGTGCATTCATATAACTCATGGCTTTTTCCTCCTCTTATTTCAATAGTTACTTTAAAATGAGAGTTCGGAAATTTAACATGTGCTATAGGAATACGTTCATACAATTCAGATCAACATCTTCAAAAGGAACACCTCTTCCTTATTTAAATAAAAGAAATATTCAGCCAAATTATATCACTCTTTAGCTTTTAAAACAAAGATTTGTGAAGCGATCTTCAGATACTGGCGTCCTCCTAATAAAGATCGCAAATAAACTTAATTTATTAAATAAATTAAGTTTATTTTAACATGGTTTGAAAATTCTCAAAGAGTCTATTTATGATTTGAGAAAAAAATATGATTTAAAACTAATGTAACAGCTCCGATTAGTGTTCCTTCATCTTTTAATTCTGATTCAATAATTATCGTGTTGCGGGCGTCATTTGTTAAAGCATTATCTTTCACAACCCGCCTCATTTCTTCTAATACAAACCCACCTGCCTTAGCCACACCGCCTCCGACTATAATACATTCAGGGTTAATAAGATTGATAAGGTTCGTCACACCCACCCCTAAGAAATATCCAACCTTTGCTAAGATCCGAATTGCACAAGGATCACCTTGGTTCGCACATTGAAAAATGAGCTCACCCGTTAACTGCTCACTTGAATTTACTTGCTGCATGATATAATCATTATCTTTTTCCTGTAAGACGTACTCAACTAAAGCCTTTCCGCTTGCGACCGTTTCTAAGCAGCCAATACGACCACACGAGCATTTTTCACCCTTAATATCAATGAGAGTATGACCGAACTCTCCGGCAATATGATTACTTCCACGGTACAGTTCACCGTTATATATAATGCCCGCTCCAATTCCTACACCAACATTCACACAGATAAAATGGTTAATACCTTTCCCTGCTCCAAACCAACTCTCGCCTAAAGTGAAAGCTCGTACATCATTTTCTACATATACAGGAATTTGAACCTTCGTTTCTAAATATGACTTTATTGGTACATCAACTAATTGGAAATTCGGTGCAAAGATGGCTGTTCCGAGTTCAGCATTCACAACTCCATGCATACCTATACCAATACCAACTATTGCTTGTTTATCAAGCCTAGATTCTTCAATTATGTTTTGAATCGATTCTTCTATGTAAGATAAAAATAACGAGTTATCTAATTTCGCCGATAAGGGTAAGTCTTTTTTTCTTATAATGACAGCTTGTAGGTTAGTAATCGCCATTCTCACTTCAAAGGCACCGATGTCAATTCCGATGATATATTTACTACGATCATCGATGGATAATAGAATAGGCTTTCTGCCTCCTTGCGAGGAACCATTTTCTCCTTCTTTAATCATTTTCTCTTCAAGTAGGTCTTGAACGATATTGGTCACTGTTGCTGGGGTAAGTTGTGTTTCTTTCGCAATAACGGCTCTAGAAATAGGCTGTTTTAATCGAATTTGATTAAGGACCTTGGCACGATTTGTTAATCTCATGCGTTGAAAACTACTAATTTGTTCAGTCATCCTTCTCTTCCTTTCTTTTTACTTTAATCACTCTTCTAAGTTGCTGATTATCATATTTTATCGTAATCATTAAGGTACATACTGTCAACTTAGGTTAGTAGGTTGCACATTAAAGTTAGCTGGTTAAGTGGGGTGGCATTGAAAGTACAATGGGTGAAGTAGCCAAGCTCGCTTGGCTAACGGCCCAAAAACACTTGGATTTTAGATACTAATCCTGATGGGTTACTACTCTCTCTTTTTTATTGGTGGTGGCTGGTTGTGCGGTGCGCTGAATCTTTTTAGGAAAGCTCTTGCGAGCTCACCCCTAAAAAGTGGCAGGGCTACGGCAAAGTGTGAGCATCCCCAAAAACCGTTTATATGAATGAAAAGCCACCAGTAAAAGGCGAACGCCACGTTCATCTTTGTTGGTGGCGAATTGAACGGGGCTTCGCCATGTGGGTTTTGTATGAAAGTTAAAAGGTGGTGATTATTTCTCTAGATATCATGATCTTTAGGTCTTTGTTTTTAGATACTGATACTGATGGGTTATTACTCTCTCTTTTTGTTGGTGATGAGATACTTTACAAGTCATCATGGGAGCTTTGTATGAAAGTTCAACGAGCGACGCTCATTTCTCAAGATAAGCTGACCTTCTAGTATTTGTTTTTGGTCCGTTTGCTTGACTTACTGCCCAAAGTTGCTTAAAAATTGGCTTTGACATGATTTATCGGGGTGTTTTCGAGTTGTTTTTTGAAGGTGAAATTTGATTTCATGAAGTTGCTGTTTGGACAATAGACCGGTGCTATTATCCAAACAGAGTTAGATAAGAAGATTATATTAATTTTATTTACGTGGGAGCAATGATTTTTGATTAAGTTGTTCTAATGCGTTTGTATATTCTTGTTTTAGTTCGGCAACAATCTCTTCCACGGATTGAATCTTATGAATAGTACCGACACCTTGGCCAGCAGAGAAGATATCTTTCCATGCTTTTGCATCTGATTGTCCGACATCGATTTTCTCTTTTCTTTGTAATGCTTGTATATCATAACCTGCCTTCAACACACTTTTACTTAAATAGTTGGCAGGTACACCACTAAATGCATCTGTATAAACTAAATCTTCAGCTGTAGAATCAAGTAAGGTTTTTTGGTAACTTTCATTAGCCATACTTTCATTTGCAGAGATAAACCTCGTACCCATATAGGAAAAATCAGCACCTAAAACCTGGGCAGCCAAAATATCGTTACCATTTGTAATACTACCCGCTAAAATAGTGATTCCTTTCCAAAATTCTTTGACACTTGCTATAAAAGCCATTGGATTTAATAACCCTCCATGTCCTCCTGCACCATTCGTAACTAAAATGAGACCGTCTACGCCAGTCTCAGCTGCTTTTCTAGCATGTGTAAGCGTAGCCACATCTGAAAATACAAGTCCACCATATTCATGAACTACTTGAACAACAGAATTAGGCTTTCCTAATGAAGTAATAACAATGGGTGGTTGGTACTTGGCTATAAGTGCCAAATCATTCTCAAAACGCTTATTCGTTTTATGAACAATTAAATTAACTGCCCAAGGAGCGACTTGACCATTTTCCTCTTCGATTACTTTCAAATGTTCTTTAATTTCAATCAACCAGTTTTCTAATTCTACGGATGTTCTGGCATTTAAAAGTGGAAATGACCCCATGATCCCTTGACGACAAGATTCAATAACAAGTTCCGGTCCAGAAACTAAAAACATCGGAGCATTAATAACCGGTAGTTCCATCGTTGCTAGTAAACCCTTAACACGCTCTTTGCTCATCACATATCCCCCCTAGCTAATCAGACCAAACAGTCTGTACATCCATTTTAAAATAGATCCAGAGAAATTTAAACTAATAATTATAATAATTAGAACAATATAGCTCTATATAACAATCATAAACTTTGGTCGGTGGCTTTTTTATTGTATCTAACTTACGAAGAGTCTTATTCTAATACTAATTCACCTTTCTTTATTTGGCACCGCCAACATTTCGGAAACCTTGTAGGCCAAGGAAATTAGAAAATAAAACAGCCAATTTTAAGCTTCTATTTTTAAGGATTAGGCTGTTTTATATGTATTACAATTTAATCCCTAGACCAACTCACATGAACTAAGAAGCATGCACCAACCCGAGCGGAGTGAATGGGGAGGCCGACTCCTGCAGGAGGTAAGGGCAGGCCGAAATCCACTTGCGATAGCAAGTTAGTTTGGTGCCCGCCGGAGGGTGCGTGCCCCCATTCCCGGAGCGCTCTTCGAAGAAGAGCACGCGAGCTTCAGATAGCTTCCATACAAAAAACCATGGAAAAGACATATATCCCACAGTTAATAATAAATCAGAAAATTATGAAATTCACTTGCAATTTTTCTCTTTAGCTACTAATATAATGATTGGGAAGCACACCCTAAGACGTTTCTTACATGAAGCGTCTATTTTTCTTTTTAGGTTTGTCTCTCGATTTTCTTTTGAGCTCTTTTAAGTTCTTTAACCCTAGTGTGATGGAAGAAAAGATTGTGGCAGCGAGTACTAGAAGTTGTAATACAGGCTCAAGCCACTCCAACACGATTATCTCCCCCTTTTTAATTACAAAATCAGCCTCACACAGACGTTCATATCTGGCAAGGCTGTTAAATCGCAATAAGCTAAGGACAAGTTATCTTTGTCCAAATGGAATATATGTCTATTTACATTTTACCATATCCATAGCGACCACGATATAATAATACGAATATTCGTTCGATTATCCTACTTTTATATTTATACCAATATACTTTTTAATTCAATATCCCTAATTCATACTGTATTTCTTCTTGTCTGAAAGGAGTAACGAATCATTGTCACGACAAGCTTCGACGAATAAATCCCTTCTGAAAAAAAGTGCCTATCTCCCCCACGAACAATTTATATCAAAATAATGAGTAGGACTTTTTCACTGACTTACTCTTTAACATCAAACATTCATTTTCCTGCTTGCTATTATTTGAATAAAGGCTTGATGAAACCGATCATCATTTGTTAGTTCCGGATGAAATGAGCAAGCCATATATTGCTCTTGTTGTACGGCCACGATTTCGCCATCTATTTCAGCTAAAACTTTCACGTTAGGTGCAACCATTTTAACTAAAGGTGCCCGTATAAAAACAGCATGAATATTAGAGCCAATATCCTTTACATCCAAGTTCGCTTCAAAGCTTTCTCTTTGTCTTCCAAAAGCATTTCTTTCCACGTCCATGTCGATATAACTTAAATGCTGATCAGTTATACCATTCACCTTTTTCGCCATTAAAATAAGTCCAGCACACGTTCCGAATACAGGTTTCTTAAACATTTTTAGCGGCTCTAAAAATTGATACTGTTTGATTAATTTAAGCATAGTAGTCGATTCACCGCCAGGAATGATCAGTCCATCCACTTCTTCTAATTGCTCTGCTTTTTTAATCTCCAACGTGCGGACGCCATTTTGCTGTAATAAATGCCTATGCTCCGAAACAGCCCCTTGCAAAGCTAACACGCCAATTGTGATCATTACCAGCCGCGCTCCTGCATTCTTTCTTCTTTCGAAAGTGTAGCAATTTCAATCCCTTTCATTGCTGTGCCAAGATTTTTTGATAACTGAGCAATTAATTCATAGTCTGTATAGTGTGTAGTGGCTTCAACAATCGCCTTCGCAAATCTTTCTGGATGCTCTGATTTAAAAATTCCAGACCCTACAAAAACACCATCTGCTCCAAGTTGCATCATTAATGCCGCATCTGCTGGTGTTGCTACACCTCCCGCAGCAAAATTAACAACAGGGAATCTCCCCTTTTGTTTAATTTCCAATAAAAGCTCATATGGAGCACCGATATTTTTCGCTTCTGTCATAAGTTCATCGATAGACATCGCCATAACGTGTTTGATTTGGGCTTGCATTTGTCTCATGTGACGAACAGCCTCAACTATATTTCCAGTTCCTGGTTCCCCTTTAGTACGAATCATTGAAGCTCCTTCACCGATACGTCTTGTAGCTTCCCCTAAATCTCTTGCTCCACAAACAAATGGCACAGTGAAATCGCGTTTATGTAAGTGATAGACTTCATCTGCAGGCGTTAATACTTCACTCTCGTCAATATAATCAACACCCATTGCCTCTAAGATACGTGCTTCAACAATATGACCTATTCTTGCTTTAGCCATTACCGGTATTGATACTGCGTTCATGACCTCCTCCACAATGGTTGGATCAGCCATTCTTGCAACGCCACCTGCTGCACGTATATCAGAAGGTACACGCTCTAAAGCCATCACCGCCACAGCACCCGCTTGCTCGGCAATTCTAGCTTGTTCCGCATTAACAACATCCATAATGACTCCACCTTTTTGCATTTCAGCCATACCGCGCTTCACTTTGTCAGTTCCTAGTAATCGTTCCATCGAATCCACTCCTATACTTGAAATATAATGATTTGTTTATTAGTATAGAAATGAACTGATATGATTGAAAGTGTCAGTTTTAATAAAAGTAATGGGTTCAGATATGAGAGGTGCGAGCAATTATGGAAAGCTTTTGGTGTGAACTTCATCGAGATAGTTCTGTTCCATTATACGAACAACTTTACACATATATTAAAAGTGAAATTACTGAAGGACGGTTACCTTATGGAACAAAACTTCCTTCCAAGCGTAAAATGGCAGAATTCTTAAAAGTGAGTCAAAATACCATCGAAACTGCTTACGAGCAATTACAAGCGGAAGGTTATGTAGAGGTCAAAGCTAGAAAAGGTTATTTTGTTCAAGCATCAGATGAACTAGAATACATTCCACGTCACACAAAGGAGGAAATCAAGACCCTTCCCTCAAAGGAACAATATCAATATAATTTTCATCCGAGTCAAATCGACCCGAGAGAGTTCCCATTCGACAGATGGCGCAAACACGCCAGAAACGTAGTAGCCCCTGAAAATCACCATTTATTATTATTAGGTGATACGTTAGGAGAAATGGAATTAAGAGAAGAAATTCGGCATTATTTATATCACTCACGCGGGGTAAAATGTCATCCTGATCAAATTGTCGTTGGAGCAGGGGTTGAGGTCCTTTTACAGCAACTTGTATTGCTACTTGGTTCGGATAAAATTTACGGAATTGAAGACCCTGGCTATCATATGATGCTTAAAATCATTCAACATTATCCCAATGAGGCCATACCTATAAGTGTTGATGCTGAAGGTGTGCAAGTTGAGCAATTGCAAGACTTAAATGTGGACATTGTATATACAACCCCCTCACATCACTTTCCATATGGTAGTGTACTTTCAATTAATCGCAGGCATAAGTTATTAACTTGGGCAGAAGAAAACACGGAACGATATATTATTGAAGACGATTACGATAGTGAATTTCGCTATTCTGGTAAAACAATACCGTCTTTACACAGTATGGACAGAACTGAAAAGGTCATTTATTTAGGCACTTTTTCAAAATCACTCATGCCATCCATCCGTATTAGCTATATGGTGTTGCCAAACAACCTTTTAGATATATTTAAGCAAAAATTTGCTCATTATCACTCCACCGTATCACGAATTGATCAAGTGATTTTAGCTAGTTTTATGAAAAGTGGCGACTTTGAAAAACATCTAAATCGCATGAGGAAAATCTATCGAAAGAAATTAGAAAAGGTATTATCACTATTAAAGACTTACGAGGAGAGCATTCAACTAATTGGAGAGCATTCTGGATTACATATCGTGCTCAAAATTAATAATGACCACACCGAAAACGAGCTTATTGATTTGTCTGCTAAAGCAAACATGAAAGTGTACCCTTTATCCAATTACTCATTAAAAAAAGGCGTACAAGATGCACCACAGTTTTTACTTGGCTTTGCTCACATCCCTGAACACGAATTAGAAAGAGCTATTAATCAATTATTAAAAGCGTGGCATTTCAAGTAACTTACTCATCGATAAAAAAAATCATGATCTACTTAAACAAATTCTCTTGATTATTAAATTTCGACGGAACTTCGTACAACAGTACAGCTCTATTCCCCTGTTGTCTCGTGACTCCCTCGCTTTTGCTCGGCCTATGTTGTTACTTCTTCGCTTTCCCTACGACATAGTAACGCTTTTTCCCACCTAAAAGTGTAAATGGTTATTTAATCGTTTTTGAACATTCTTAGATTAGCATTTAAATCCTACAAATCCACGATCTCTTTAAGGCCTGCATCCCCCAAAAAAAATACACCTACCCAATTCGCATTTTTATGCCAATTAGATAGGTGTCATTTCTTCATTAAACTTTCATTTTCAAATTACTCGCTATTCACATTTTATAAGGGTTACATGAATCTTTGTTTTTCCTCTATTACATACCGAGTGCAAATAGAGCAATCGCTAATACAACACCAAGTAATGGTACAACTACGGTTACCGCCGCAAAGGCTGGGTAAGCGTCTTTATGTGTCTCGCCACAAATAGCTCGAATTGTCGTTACTACATAACCTCCATGTGGTAATGTATCTAATGCACCTGAAGAAATAGCTGCGACACGGTGTAACGCTTCTGGATTAACACCCATATCCATATAATGCGGTGCCACTAGTGGTAGGGCGATTTGCTGACCACCAGAGGAAGAACCTGTCAATCCAGCAATAACTCCAATCGCAACAGCGGCTCCAATTAATGGACTCCCTGGGATATCGGTCACCGCAGCTACCGCCGCTTTAAAAGCTTCTGTATTCTGAGCAACTGCTCCAAAACCTACAACAGCCGCTGTATTCGTAATCGCTAACAAAGCACCCATCGTTCCATTTGAAGCAGACTCCCATACATTTGGTAGGAATTTACGATTTAATGCCCATGTTGCAACAATTCCCCCAGTTAATGCAATAATTAATGCAGACGTTCCTAAAGTATCGTGGAATATGAAAGAAACAATAAGGACAACTAACAACGGAATCGCTGATAACAATGGATTCGGTAGTTCTTTTTCTTCAATTACCGGGTCACCAACACGAGCTTCAAACTTTTCACCTTTTGCAACAGCACGATAGATTAATTTCTTTAGAAGCCAATAACCTAAAATGATCATAAAGATAGCAACAATTAAACTTACTTCCCAAGCCGCATAAGCGTTTGTGCCTAAGAACTCAATTGGAATCCAGTTTTGAATTTCTGGTGAGCCAGCGGAAGTCATTGTAAAGGTTACAGAACCAAAAGCAAGTGCTGCCGGTATAAATCGTCTCGGTAAATTAGCTTGTTTGAACAAACTTAAGGCAAGTGGAAATACAGAGAAACCTACAATGAATAAACTAACGCCTCCATAAGTTAAGATCGCACACGCTGCGACAACAGCAGCCAATGCATATTTAACACCCAGTTTATCTACGACCCATTTAGATACACTATCTGCTGCCCGTGCATCTGCCATCACTTTCCCAAAAATAGAACCGAGCAAGAACATAATAAACCAATTCGCAACAAAACCTGAAAATCCAGTCATGTAGCTTCCTACCATACTTGCTTCCCCAGCTTCTACGAGTTGTGGAAACAACGGGATACCACTAAATACCGCTAACCATAACGTTGATAGTGGGGCGGCAATTAATAAATTCATCCCTCTCATCGTTAACACAATTAATAATGTCAAACCACCAATTAAACCAATAGCACTAAAAATCATTTATAACACTCTCCCCCAAAAAGATATAAGCGCTTTCATAAAATCAATTTATTGAGCAACATAACCACCGTCTATAACAATCGCTTGACCCGTAACACCTTTTGCTTGATTACTTGAAAGAAACATCGCATAGTCTGCGATTTCCTGAACATCTAATAACCTCTTCTGCGGAACTAATGGATAGATAACCTCTTCTAACGCCTTATCAAAAGTAACCCCTCTTGTTATCGCTAAATCCTTCAGCTGATTACGAACAAGTGGTGTATCCACATAACCAGGGCATAAAGCATTAACCGTTACACCATGTGCGGCCGCCTCAAGTGCAGCTACTTTCGTTAGTCCAATCACACCATGCTTAGCACTGTTGTAGCCTGCTTTTCCTGCAAAACCAATTAACCCATTAATGGAAGCCATATTAATAATGCGACCGAAACCTTGCTTTTTCATAATAGGTAGTGCGTGCTTAATCGCAACAAATGGAGCAACGAGCATTACTTTTGTAATTAATTCAAATGTTTCTGTCGGAAAATCTTCAATGTTTGCGACATGTTGAAAACCTGCATTATTGATTAAAACATCTAATCGACCATAATGCTCAACCGTTTTTTCAATCGCTGTTGCAAGCTCCTCTTCCTTTGTCACATCACAACGAAAGCCTAAGCATTCAAAGCCTTGTTCTTTAAATTCATTGGTAACCTCATTAAGTTTTTCCTCATTTAAATCTGTAAAAACTACCTTGGCTCCTTGATTAATAAATGATTTACCTATTTCTAAGCCAATTCCACTCGCACTTCCTGTGATAAAAACAACTTGATCTTTAACCATTTCCTCTACCACCTTTATACTTTTTAGAAATCGCTTTCAAATACATGGACATTAATTGTAAATCCTTTCAATTCCCCCTTTTATGTTTACAATTTAATATAAGCAAGATTCGTGCCAACTTTTATAAAGCCACAAAGTGTTCAAATCTCCGACTTCTTCAACAAAAATGGAGAGAGGACTTTCCGTAAAAACGGAAAAACCTCTCTCCATTTGAGTTAAAATTAGCAACCAAACACACGATATGTGCAATTCCGCAAACACGAACCTGTTTCCGTATATACGGAAACTACAACTTGTATTTTCTTATCATTTCATAAAGTTTCGTTTTGCCGATACATAATTCTTGCTGCACAGCTTTTTTGTCACCATTGTATTTACTTAATGCTTTTTTAATTACTATTTTCTCCGTTTCTTCTATAATACTTTTAAGACTTTTATCCTTCGTGGCATCTATTTTTGCGAAATGTGCAGGTAAATCATGTTCTTGTATCCATTCAGAGTTAGTTAGATGTACCGCTGCCGCGATGACATTCTCTAGCTCTCTAACATTGCCTGGCCATGAATAACTCAAAAATTGATTCATCACCTGTTCATTAAAATCAACAATCCGTTTACCTACTCTCATCGAAATTTGAAATAATAAGTACTTGGCCAAAATACGAATATCCTCACGTCGTTCTTTTAGTGACGGAATATCTAATTGAATCACATTAATCCGATAAAATAGATCTTCACGGAATTGCTGCTTATCAATTAGGTCTTCTAAAGGTTGATTTGTGGCGGCAATAATACGAACATCAACTTTATCAGTCGTCATTGACCCTAATGCTTCCACTTCACCCGTTTGAATCACTCGTAATATTTTAACCTGTGCACTTAAAGGCATATCTCCAATTTCATCGAGGAAAATGGTACCACGATGTGCGAGTTGAAACTTACCTAATTTCCCCCCTTTTTTAGCACCAGTAAATGCCCCTTCTTTATAACCAAAAAGTTCTGACTCTAGTAAATGGTCAGGAATCGCCGCACAATTCACTTTGATAAATGGCTGTTCGTTCCGCTCGCTTAAATGATGAATACTATGAGCAAACAACTCTTTACCAGTTCCACTTTCCCCTCTTAATAAAACCGAAACATCACCCGAAGCGACTCGTTTTACTTTTTCTTTTAAGTGTGTGATTGCTTCAGAGCTCCCAACGATATCATGTAATGTATAGGTCACCCCATGCTGTTCTTTGAGGGCTTTTCGTTGGTTTTCCAGGGCTAGCAATAAATCCTTAATATGGCTATTCATTTTCATCCATTCTTCCGTATCTTTATAAAGCACCGTTCCAACAGCCCCGACCACTTCATTCTCGTCAAAAATTGGCACTCGATTGGCAATCATATGGTTGCCTCGAATATATTGAATATCAGCAATTTCCTCCTGACCACTTTTGACAACATGATGCATTCGAGAATTTTCAATCACTTTTGTCACATGACGACCTAATGCTCTCGATTTATCAATCCCCAAAAATTTGCAATAGGTCTCATTTATATTTGTAATGACTCCCTCTTTATCCACAATCACGATACAGTGATAAGCGTTTTCAAAAATGATCTCGAAGATTTCATCCATATATGCATGATTAATATCCAAAGCTATACCCCTTTTCTTCCATGGAAGATACTTGTCTCTTTTTATTTTACATGATAAACAGGAATATGCTCTACCAAGCATTCATAACTTTACATATTTCTTGAGCGGTTGGAAAAGCTACCTATAAGGTGTGGGGGTGATTGCTTGTGAAGAATAGCCTATCTAGCTTTACACAAGATTGGCAAAAAAACATGGAAAGAACCAAAGAAACCGTTCAGTTTAATTCAGATTTTATTCGGAGAGAATTAAAGTTAAAAAATAATCAGACCGCTACGTTACTTTATTTAAGCAATTCTGTTGATTTAAAAACATTACAGGAGAGCGTCGTCGCTCCTTTATTACATCATGACACATCCGTTTTGATGAATCTTAAATATATTGAACAGCAAGTGCTAGATAGCCATGTTATACAGTATGTGAATGATACAAAATCAGCTTCCTTCCTTTTTTATGAAGGTGCTGTCTTGTTGTTTTTAGAAGAAGAGTTGGATGCTTTGGCCGTCTCATTACCTCTTTATAAAGAACGAAGTGTAACAGATTCTAAAGTGGAAACGGTCATCAAAGGACCACAAGAAGCATTCACTGAATTAATTCCTAGTAATATCAATTTAATTAGACAACGATTAAAAAATCCTCAGCTTCGTATGAGTCAGTTTAAGATTGGAGAAAAAACAAATACCGATGTAGTCCTCCTCTATTTACACGATGTTGCAGATCATAAGCTGGTTCATAGAATTGAGAAACGTTTAAGTACGATCAAAATAGATCGCGTATTTGAATCCGAGTATATCCAGGAGGTCATTCATGATAAAAATCAATGGACAATCTTTCCGATTACTTTTACTAGTGACAGACCAGATGTTGTTGTTGCAGGCTTAACAGATGGTAAAGTAGTCATTCTTATCAATGGATCTCCATTTAGTATTATACTCCCCACAGGATTCACTGACTTTTTTAAGTCGGCCGAAGATTATTATCAGCCTGCGTATTACAGTTCATTAATTCGTATTTTACGTTATATCGCCTTATTTATATGCATGTTCACACCTGCTATTTATATCGCTTTAACAACCTATCATCAAGATATGATTCCGACAGCTTTACTGTTAAGTTTATCAGCACAACGCGAGGGCATTCCCTTTCCTGCTTTTGTGGAAGCGTTATTAATGGAAATCACCTTTGAAATTCTAAGAGAAGCCGGACTAAGGATGCCAAGAACGATTGGTCAAGCTGTATCTATTGTAGGAACACTTGTAATTGGCCAAGCAGCCGTAGAGGCAAGTATCGTTTCGGCAGCTATGGTCATTGTTGTTGCGATAACAGCTATATCAACCTTTGTTATACCATCATACTCTATGTCCATCCCTATCCGAATTTTACGATTTATTTTTATGATTTTTGCATCTGTATTTGGCATTTTTGGGATTACCGTTGCTTTCTTTTTACTTTGTATTCATTTATGTCAGCTTGAATCATTTGGTAATGCCTACATGAGCCCAATTGCTCCATATGATCAAGACAAAAGTCCAGATACGATACTAAGATTTCCGTTTAATAAGCGAAAACAACAGAAACAAGAAATAGAGGGACGTCCATGAGAAAATTCATTTCACTCTTACTTACTCTCTTAATTCTTAGTGGCTGTTGGAACAAACAAGAGCTCAATGAAATTGCCATTAGCTTAGCATTAGGCATTGATAAGCTTGAAGATAGCTACCGTGTTACCGTTCAAGTAGTCGATCCCTTGCAAATGTCTCTAAAGAAAAATTCAGAAAGGTCACCAGTCATTGTCGTATCGGAACAGGCGGATACGATATTTTCAGCTCTTAGAAAAATGACCCAACAAACAGCTAGACGGATATATTTGTCTCATATACACCTGATTGTCATTGATGAAGAAACCGCTAAAGAAGGGATTCACACAATCCTTGATTTACTTATTAGGGATCATGAAGTACGTCCTGATTTTCAAATCGTCATTGCACAAGATTACTCTGCCTTAGACGTCTTAAGCCTTATAACACCATTAGAAGTCCTGCCCGCTCTGGATATTTATCACTCCATTCAGAATTCTTCAAAAAACACATTAAACACCGTCAACTACCCTATAAAAGATGTTATGAAATCACTTGTCAAAGATGGTACTAGCACCGTAATGACTGCGATTTCTATCAAAGGTGACCACGTTCAAGGAAAAACGTTAGATAATACGTCAAGTCCGGTCGCAAGCACATTTTTTAAAATCGAGAAATTAGCCGTATTTAAAAAGGGTAAATTAGTTCAAATGTTAAGTGAAGAAAACAGTCAAACGTATAGTTTCATTAAAGGAGAAATTGAAAACGGTATTCTAGAGCTTAACTGTCCTTCAACTTCAGATAAATTTGTCCTTGAAATCATTGATTCAAATACTAAATTAGATACAAGTCTACGTAATAATGAACAGGTGAATATCACTATTAAGGTTGATATTGATGCAAAATTAGGCGAAATACATTGCCCTATTGACTTGAAGAACACGGCAAGTATTACTGAATTAAATGAAACAACTGCCAAACATTTAAGCGAAATGATCGAAAAAAATGTAGAAGATATTCAAAAAAATGTCCAAACGGATATTTTCGGCTTTGGTGAACTTGTCCATAGAGAGTACCCGACTTACTGGAAAGAGATTAAACAGGATTGGGAACAATATTTCGAAACACGCCTAACAACAGACACAGCTGTTTCTGTTAACATCAAAGGCTTGGGAACACTTGTAAATCCTTCCCAAGATATACTGGAGAGTAAAATAGATGGTTCCTAAAGTAATTGTCTGTCTCATCCTAATCAGCTATATAGCAGAACTTAGACACAGTTGGAAAAAGGGTGAACGTTCAGACTTAGCTAAAAATCTAGCTGTGTTCACAGTTGGACTAAGCCTTTTTATAGGGCAATGGCTCGGAATCCCTTTTTCTAGCCCATTTCAGTGGATTGAACCGATCTTTGCACCTATTGCCCAAACAATTGAAGCATTACTGACACCGTAAAGAAAGAGGGGGCCTTTATGAAATTAGAACAAATAACAAATCGTCAGGTAACGATGTTATTTAGCTTGCACCATCTCGGTAGTGCCTTTTTATTATTGCCTGGATCCTTAGCAACAACAGCTAAACAGGATGCATGGATTTCAATAAGCTTCTCTCTTTTCTTTGCCCTATTTCTTTTATTACTTCATATTCTTTTGTCTAAAAAGATGCAAAACAGAAGTTTAACTTCATATATTCTCTTTCTATTTGGTCGACCACTTGGACGATTCATTATATTTATCTATATCATTTGTTATCCACTTTTAATTTCCATGACGGTTTTAAGGGATTTAGGCGATTTTTTAGGTAATGCCTATTTAACCGTTACCCCACCTGAAGCTTTCTATTTTATCTTTTTAGTTTGTGTTTATTATGCGATACGCTCTGGATTATCAACCATTGGTAGGTTAGCTGAATTACTCTTTTTTATCGTCGTTCTACTGTTTGCGATTGGTTACATACCTTTACTATTTGATTTCGAGCTTGCTAACTTACAACCCATCTTTGATCAGGGTCTTAAACCTGTAATTGCTGGCTCATTCACTTTACTTTCTTTTCCGTATTTTGAAAATATCTTTATCTTACAATTAAAAGATCGATTTAAACATCCAGATAGATGGATCAAGGTATGGCTTAAAAGTACTGTAATAAGTGGATTCATGTTTTTTTTAGTTACTCTTTTATCGATCGGTGTCTTGTCCGAAGCTATAACGGCTAATTTACGTTATCCTAGTGTTTTTGTCGTTAGGACGATTTCAATAGCGAACTTTTTTGAACGATTTGAAGTATTGGTGGCCGTATTTTGGTATATTACGATATTTTTTAGAATCTCACTTTTAACATACATTAGCTTAGATGGTTTAAGAGTTAGTCTTCATCTTCATAAGCCCCAAAATATGATTATACCTCTTTTATTTCTTATCTTGTTTGGAGCAACGATCATTTGGAAGGATGTTAGTTCCTTAATTGAGATTTTATCTTTTTGGCCCTTTTATGCCATGGTGTTTGGGATCGTATTCCCTATTATTTTAGTAATTGGAGGATATATAAGAAAAGAACCAAGAAAATCAACCTCAAGGTCAGAATCAATATGAATGATAGGTAGGTGGCACGGCTATTCAAATTGTGAGGCTGCTTATAATTTGAATGGAAATTTCATGTGAAATATTTTGAGCACAAAAAAGGTTAGGAGTCGTATTCTCCTAACCTTTTTTAACCTAATCTATCCATTTCGTTATACGTTAGGTAACCCTAATATCGATTTAGGCTCAAGAAATTCTTCAATTCCATAGTCGCCCCATTCTCGACCTATTCCTGATTGCTTAAAGCCTCCAAAAGGAGCTTGGAAATCTCCATCTTCGTTATTAATTGTAATTCTCCCAGCTTTCAAACTCTTAGCTACATGAGCAAGTAATTTAGGCTCTTCACCATACACATAACCTGCTAGACCATACACAGTGTCATTAGCAATCTCAATCGCTTCATCTAAATCATCATAGGTGATAATCGACATGACCGGGCCAAATATTTCTTCTTGTGCAATCACCATATCATTTTTCACATTAGAAAATACCGTAAGCTGACTAAAGTAGCCAGTTTCTAAGCCTTCTGGTTTCCCAAGACCACCTGCAATTAATGTTGCTCCTTCATCAATACCTTTTTGAATATATGATTGTACGGTTTCCCATTGATCTTTTGATACTTGTGGTCCCATTTGCGTTGATTCTTTAACAGGGTCACCCACAGGATAATTAGCGACAATCTCTTTAACCGCTTCGACAAACTCATTTTTTATCGAATGTGGAATAATCGTTCTAGTTGCCGCCGTACAAACTTGACCTGCATTATTTGCTACACCTTCAACAGCTGTTTGGGCCGCCTTATAAATATTAGCATCCGGTAAAATAACTAAAGGGGATTTACCTCCTAGTTCAAGAGATACCTTTTTAATTCCCTCTGCTGCGTTTTTCATAATCTTTTCACCTACTGCACCAGAGCCAGTGAATGATACAAACGCCACATCCGAATGCGAACTAATGGCATTTCCTACTCTAGAACCACTACCATTTACTAAATTAAAGACGCCTTTTGGCATCCCAGCTTTTTCGAAGATTTCCGCCATAATAATGGCAGCATATGGAGTCTTCGAAGCTGGTTTTAAAACAACCGTTGCCCCTGCAGCAAAGGCACTTGCTAGCTTAGTTGCTGCTTGATTGGTTGGGAAATTCCAAGGTGTAATTAAACCAGCCACACCAATGGCATCCTTCTGAACAACATGTCCACCACGATCCTCTAAAAAGGTAAAGGTTTCTAATTCTTTAGCTGCCTGCTTGAAATGTTGTAAACCCATTTCATATTGTACCGACTCACTTTTACTTATAGGTGAACCCAACTCTTCTGTAATAATCTGAACAAAATCATCCTTACGATTCTCGTATTCTTTAACGATATTGTTTAACAAAGCGATCCTTTCTTCACGAGATGTTTGTGAGAAATATGGAAATGCTTCTTTAGCCGCCATTACAGCTCGGTGAACATCTTCTTCTGTACCTGAACTAATCTGCCCAATTATTTCTTCTGTTGCCGGGTTTATAACGTCTATCGTATCCGTTCCTGTTGATTCTACCCATTCACCATTTATATAATGTTTTGTATAGTTTCTCATGAATTCCAGCTCCTTTGATTTAGTCTAATCTATTAAATCATGTATAGTGAGGATATCCCCGCGATTAGAAATGATTAAACATCGAATCAACTGAAGGCCATCGTTGAAAACTAAAAAACCACCTTTACACAAGGCTTGTGCATTCAAGGTGGTTTTCATGTAATCATTTTATTTAGGTGCTAACTCATAAGCCGAGCGAATGGCAGCAATCATACTTTTCTCTTCTGCAATATTTTTACCAGCTATATCAAAAGCAGTTCCGTGATCAACAGATGTTCTCACAATTCCACCTTTTAACCCGACGGTAATATTAACCCCTTCTTCAATACCCATAACTTTTATCGGTGCGTGACCTTGGTCATGATAACAAGCAACGACCATATCAAAATCGCCACGCCCCGCTCTAAAGAATAAGGTGTCTGCTGGAAGCGGACCTGTCACATTTATACCTTCTTCTTTAGCCTGTTGGATTCCTGGGGAAAGCTTTTCTTCCTCTTCGCCATTGCCAAATAAGCCATTTTCCCCTGCATGTGGATTAATACCACATACAGCAATTCGTGGATTATCCATTCCTGCATTACTTAAGGTCTCATGTGCTAACTTCACAACCTTATACGTTCTTTCTGGAGTAATGCTTTCAATCGCTTTTATTAAACCAACGTGAGTCGTTAAATGAATGACACGAAGATTCGGTGTTGTAAGCATCATCGAAAAATCTTCTGTATCAGTTAGTTTCGCCAAAATCTCTGTATGACCAGGGTATAGATGTCCACCTTTGTGTAGTGCTTCCTTATTTAACGGCGCCGTACAAATCGAATGAATTCTTTTTTCTTTGGCTAATTCAACTGATTTCGCTAAATACTCATAAGCAGCATTTCCTGCCTCCGCTGATACTTGACCAAATGGTAATTCATCAGGCAGTAGGTTCATATCAATAACATCAATGGTCCCATACTTAAATGTCGCTTCTTCTGGTTCATTTACTTGATTAATTTTTAAACCTGATTCAACAATAGGTAATACTTTTTTTATAATTTTCGCGTCTCCAATAATTACTGGACGGCATGCATCATAAATCTCTTTATGTGCTAATGCTTTCACGATAATTTCAGGTCCAATCCCACACGCATCGCCCATTGTTATACCGATAATAGGTCTATTACTCACTATCATGCACTCCCTTTAACTTAGCAATAGAATCAATAAATACACGTTCTTTTCCGAATCCGCCAGCCTTCGTAATCGCGAATAATCCATCGACTCCGATAAAGCTTGATATCGGCACGCCTACTTCAAGTTCATCATACAAGGTGAACCCCGTTATATCCCATTGCTCACATATTTTCTTAGCTGTATCTCCACCAGTCATAACAATACCTTGAAATAACCCTTCTTGTAATAAACGTGCAGCTATTTCACCAATCATAGCTACAATCTCTTTGCTTGTTTGCATGAAATCAAAACCGTTTTGTGCACCTACTTTTCGAGCATAATCGATGTCTTCTCGTTCTCCAGATGAGTAAACGACAACATCTCGTCCACTTTTAGCGACTTGCTGCACTTCACGATAAACACGTTCAATTTCAGCTGTTCTGTCTTCTAATTTCCCCACAGCTTTGAATGAATTAATTTTTACAGCAAAGATTTCTTCTGCTAATAGTTTATTTAATTGATTTCTTGAATTAATATTAACGCTTCCTACGACGGTTAAGATAGGTTTATTCGTATCCGTAATACGGTAGTTCTGCACCTTTGGTTTTAGGTCATAATAATCTGGTAAATAATTGGCCAAACCTGCAGACCCTACTAGTCCAATAGAAAAACTTGTTTTCTTCAATTCTGAAAGTAGAATTCGTAAATCTTCTTCTACTTCTGCATCAACTACCACGTATGAAATCCCATTATTTTCAAAAAAGTTTAATTTTTCATGAAAGCTGGCTTCTGTTCGTAATTCTTGTAAATTCATTAAACCAACTTGTTCACCGATTTGTTCTTTTAGCAAATCCGGTAAATAAGATTCATGAACAGGTGTTACTGGGTCTAGGGCGATCTCTGTCTCTGCTAACTTTTTCCCTTTTAAATAATGATAGCCATCAATAACTTGACGATGGTTTTTAGGGTAGCCAGGTGAGATGATTATAAAATCTGCCTGTAACTCCTGTTGCATGCCGACTAACTCAGCACCGATACTTCCCCGCATCGTTGAATCAATTTTCTTATAGATGTTAGTTACCCCTTCTTTTAATAAAAATTGGGTCACATCCGCAACGACATTTTTGGCTTCTTCCGCTGCCATTGCTCGACTATCTGTATCAAAAACAATCGCATCATTTTCTTGTAAATTACGTTGGTCCATTTTGAAAAAAACGGATGTTTGCAGGCCGTACTTTGCTAGCTGAACCCCACTGTCATTGGCTCCTGTTAAGTCGTCTGCGATGATTGCTAAATTCATCAAACCTCTCCTTTAGATGCCTTACATGGTTGCATTGATTTCTTTTACTGTTTTTCCTGTTTTCTTTTCCAATCGTTTAGCTAAAAATCCGATAAATATCGGTAAAAGAATGGCCGTTGTTACCACACTCGCTGCTACTTGTACGGTTGCTAATTCGGCTACAGGCATAAAGGATGCGTTTGCAGCTGCAATCGCCATTGGTGTACCTACTGCATTTCCGGCCGTTGAGCCTTCCGCTGTACCAACGATTGGATTCCAACCAATCCATTTAAAAATGAAATAGCCAATTCCACCTGTAAATAATACAGTCATTACTCCTAATAAAATTCCACTTAATCCACCTTGTATAATTGATGTGAAATTAATACCCATCCCTAGTGAAAAGGCGAAAAATGGTACTAATTTATCACTACCTTTATGAAGAAAATCGCCCATATCTTTATCTAAGTTCCCAATAACAACCCCAACTAATAAAGGTAATAGAACCGCTACGAAATCAATAGGTGAAAACATTCCTTCTGCAAAGCCCATTGTACCGAAAATAGCTAATGCTACCATCGTTAAAAAGGGACCATCACTTAATGCTAAAAATGGATAAGCCGCTTTGTCATCCTCTTTACCGTATTGACCGGCTAATGCGATGTAAAGGCCACCATTTGAATTAGTCATGGCTGCAATAATCGCAATCGGTGCAAGCCCCATAAATAATCCATTTGAGTCTGCTAATAAAATCGCAATTAAACCAATACCTGCTCCAATCCCCCATTTAAAGGCTAGTAATGTCACTCCTTTTTTAACAGAAGTACCTGCTGTTTTAAACGTAATTTGCGTTCCTGCTATGAGTAAAAATAGGGCAATAAGTGCACTGGAACTGTTTACAAATAACGCTTCTGTAAATCCACCAATTCTTAATAAGTCTGGAAAAAATGTATTAATGGCAGCAGCCAATAATAAAGGTACAACCATCATTCCACCAGGTATTCGATCTAAAGTCGCTTTAATTTTCATTTTTATCTTCCTCTCCCCTTATATAAAGCGTTTTCATGTCTTGCTCTATCATTAGAGTAAAATAGATAGATCTATAATGCAACACTTAAATATAAAGATTATTTAATTAGTTTAATATTGCAACACCTAATATTGGGATAATTAATTATTTATTCCTTTAAAACTCGATGCGGTACTATTCACTAGACCTTGCTTTTTTCACGTTCCCTGATAGCTTTGTATTTTAGATTAAAGTTGATTAATAATGGTATGTGGAGTTCTACTCATCGCTACCAAAATCTCTAGGATAGTTATTGCTCTTATTCGGCTTATCCTGTCACTTACATTCAAAAAACCTATCACCTCCAATTGAAGTGATAGGTCCATAACTATCCTTTTAATTTTCTCCATAATGTCGCACGATTAATACCTAAACGGTTAGCTGCTTTTGTTTGATTATAATCTTCCTCTTTTAGAACTTGCTCAATAATAGCCGTCTCCATCTCCTTTAAAGTCCCATGAATCGGAAATCCTTGGTGAGCATTTTCTTGTTTAATGACAAATTGAATTGTTTTCTCATGTAAAATATAGTCATTTTCATTAAGTACGGCTTGTTTAATAATGTCACGCAAACTATCAATATGGTTTACATATATTAAACTTCTTAAGAAAATCAAAGCATCATCAGATATTTTCATTGCTGTGGTTCCATATTTTTGATGATAATTAAAAAGAAAATAATGAACTAACTCATGTAAATCTTCCATTCGCTCTGATAATTTCGGTAAATGAATTTGATGTAGTTTTTCGTCCTCGACCCATTCTTGTGACCATGGCTGTTCAGAGGTTATAAATAATTGGACCTGGTTTTCTTGGCATAGTTGTTGCAATTCTGACACAGTAAGTAAGTTCTCAGCATTCGGTTCCACATCATAAATAAGAATGCTAGTCGGTTTAGAAATAAATAATGAATGATTATTTTTGGGACGATACATGTTAGCGTCTAATTCAATCAATAATCCTGAATGCGACATTTCTACATGTACTTGAGTCGCTAGAAATTTTTTTCCTGTCCCTTTTTCACCAGTTAACATGATCGGTTTATTATTTTCGTATAAAGCTTTCATCCGTTCAAAATGATGCTTGACTGTTTCAGATTTAGTTGCAATAGGCTCTTTCATCAGTGTTGTTTTTAATTTTATTCCATTATCTAATAATAGGTTTAATGCATATTTTTCAATAGTATATACCTTATATTCGTCAAATCGATATCCAGTAACTCGAATTTGTTCTTGTTCATTATTAAAATATCTTGAGAAAGTATCACTCGTGTTATCAATAGAAGTATGTAATAAGTACCAATCTTGATCGGAAAGTGGAACTTTCCACTCCCCCTCTATTTTTTTATAAATGATTTCATTCTCTTGATTAAATATGATGATATTGCGATGGGTTTTCAATAGTAATTGATTTAATATATGTTGAATAAGCTGTTGTTTATTTAACTGCTGCCATAAAAATAAAGCCTCTTCAATTGCTCGAATGATGGATTCTTTCCCTGATTGTAACAGCATGCCTCTTAGCCCTAATAACTCAGACGTTTGAACAGTGATAACATCTCCGAGGATGTGCTGATAACCTTCTTCTTTTAACTGCAATAGAAGGGGGGCAACCTCTTCTGATGTATCAATTGTATATACTTTTAAAGGTAAATTTAACAAATCAATAATCGATGAAGCACCTGTCGTAATATTCGCAAATCCTACAACGGCCGTTTTTTCCTTCATTTGACTAGCTAAAGTTAATGAACGAGTTAAATCGTAACCCGATAAATGAATATCGATGACAGGAATGGTTACATGCTCTCTTAATAATTTTGCCGTACCACCACGACTAATAAATAGATCGATTTCTTCATGCTCCTTTTGTTTGGCCATTTCAAGACCTCTTTGTAAATCCCCAACGGAATAGGTAATTTGAATTTGATCAAATATCGTTTGACATTCTTCTATAATAGGTGACATTGCTTGGTAAGGAGCAATAATGTGAATATGTAACATAACCTTCTCCATTCAATAATAAAATTCATATCATTATTGAATCATATTCAAACAGAAAAAGGTAGCGATAACCGTGATACTTCTTATGAAAGGGCACATTTCTTATAATTTTGAAATAGTCTCTCCTACGACTTTCCCTGTAAATAAACAGCCCCCAACAAAGGTACCTTCTAAAGAGCGATAACCATGCATGCCTCCTCCGCCAAACCCAGCAGCTTCCCCACAGGCAAATAAGCCTTGGATAATCTCTCCATCTTCGTTTAGAGCATGACCAGCTAAATCTGTCTGAATTCCCCCTAAAGTTTTTCTACTAAGAATGTTTAATCTAACAGCAATTAACCTTTTACGATCACCACTCAAAATGGGATGAGGTTTGGCAACTCGTACGAGACGGTCTCCTTTATAATTTCTCGCATTTAATATAGCTTGTATTTGCAAATCTTTCGAAAACTTATTCATAACTTCACGGTCCCTCGCTTCAATTTGCTCTTTCACCAATGTGATATCAAGTAGATAATCCCCTGTTCGTTCATTCATTTTCGAAACCAATTCTTCTAAAGATTGAGCCTGCACAAAATCCACACCATGTTCCAAAAAAGCCTTTACTGCTAGTGTAGGACCAGGCAAAACTCGTTTTAAAACTTGTCGAATACTTTTATTTGTTAAATCTGGATTTTGCTCGGATCCAGAGAGAGCAAATTCTTTTTCAATAATAGAATCTGTAAGTATGAACCACGTATATTCGTAACCACTTTTTTGAATAGCTTCTAAAGTACTTAACGTATCAAAGCCTGGAAAATTAGGTGCTCCCATTCTCTCACCTTTTGCTGTTAACCAAACCGAAGAAGGTCCTGGTAAAATGCGTATACCATGCTTTTCCCAAACTGGGTTCCAATTTTGAATGCCTTCCGTATAATGCCACATGCGATCTCTATTTACGATGTGGGCTCCAGACTGCTCAGCTACATCTATCATTCTTCCATCAACATGTGCAGGGACCCCGATAATCATATTTTTCGGGGCTTCACCGAGACGTGTTGGCCAGTATTTCCTTATTAACTCCAAATTTCCACCGATCCCACCACTAGCTATGACAATGGCATCCGCCTCAAAGTGAAAATGACCAACCTTTTCACGGTTGCTTGCTTCACCTCGTCGTACATGACTCTCTTTTAAAATATTACCTTCGATACCAAACACTCTGTCGACATCTTTGAGTAAATGATTGACTTGGTGTCTAGGTAAATAGGTAATCGTCCCTTCTTTGATAAAATCTTTTAGTTTCTTCTCAAAAGGCGCTAAAATTCCCGGACCTGTTCCCCAAACTATATGGAATCTAGGAACAGAATTCCCATGTCCACTTGCTAACCCACCTCCTCTTTCTGCCCATCCAACGACAGGGAAAAAACGAACGCCCATTGCATGTAACCAGTCTCTTTTTTGATAGGTTGCAAATTCCACATATGCTTGTGCCCATTTTCTAGCCCACTCATCTTCAACACGATCGAAACCAGCCGTTCCTATCCAATCTTGCCAGGCAAGTTCATAAGAATCCTTAATACCTAATCGACGCTGCTCTGGTGAATTAACAAGAAACAAACCACCAAAGGACCACCATGCTTGTCCACCTAGAGAGGCTTCAGGTTCTTGTTCTACTAACAATACACGTTTACCAGATTGAGCAATTTCCGTCGACGCAACCAAACCAGCAATACCTGCTCCCACAACAATCGCATCGTATTTCATTTTAACGATCACTCCCTCCTCCAAATTACTAAAAATCCAGATAGAAGGATATTATCGATTAAAAGGCGAAAACCCTCTTTTTAACGATAAAAAACCTGAATAACAAAAACGCTCAAGTGATTAAAATAACGAGCGTTTAATCGATTGATTGGCAAAATCCTGTTTTCTACAATTACAATTTAGAAAAATCGCCTATAGACACAGGAAAAAACAGTAACCAAGTGGAATTTTGAACAACTGTCGTAGAGACAAGGTCCAGCTTATTTAGCCAAATAAATCAACAACCAGTCTATCGGAAGGAAAATGTGATGTTCGATGACGACGAACAATGCTCCATAGCCAAACGCCCTTTCAAACTAAGCTCAAATAAACAAAACCCACATCCTCACCCACCAATCAAATATGAAAGTGGTGGTATCCTTTATAGTTTGCACTTTATTCAATTCGGGTTTTGAGAATTCTCAAATTCAGCTGTAACCTTGCCCAACTAGGGGAGACCTCAAAGAGTGCTTCAAAGCTAATTTCAGCGCACCGCACAAACAGCCACAACCAACAAAAAAAGAGAGAGTACTCATCAGGATTAGCATCTAATATCCAAGTGTTTTTGGACCGTTAGCCAAGCTCACTTGGCTACTTCACGCTCACGTGAAGTTTCGATTTTCAAAAACGGACCAAAAACAAAGACCGAAAGGTCAACATACATGAGCATTAGCACTAACTTTCATATAAAACCCACATGGCGAAGCCCGATTCACTTCGTCACCAACAAAGATCAAAGTAGTGGCGACTTTTTAAACTGTTGGCACGTTTACAACCCGATCACCATCAGGTGTCAGCCTAACAAACAGGGAGCACTGTCCTGTTAAGGTCATCTATCGCAAGATGGATGACCAGCTAACTTCAAGGCACAACCCATCGCCCCTAAGTAACTTTCATACAACACAAAAACCCCTATTGGCTAAAACCAATAAGAGTTCATGTCAGTAAATCAATCCTTCGTTTCTTTTAAAATATCTAATAAAGCATCCTTTTGCTCACTTTGAACAAGTATATACATAAAATCATTAGCTTGAATTTCCGTACTTCCAGAAGGCGTCAACATTTCTTCTCCACGTTCAATCGCACTAACATTAATATGAGGAGGAAAGGAAATTTCAGAAAGTGACTTCCCAACAATCGCACTATTCTCCGATGTTTGGAAATGAATCATTTCTGCGTTATTTCTCCCCATCGCTTTTAGCTCTCGTCTTAATTCTTCACGCCATTCCTCCGTTAATTCTGCTCTTAACTCATCATATGCTTCTTTTCTCATAATTTCTTTTAGTTCATCTGTTCTAATACGGCGTTTTCGATTCTTATCTGCATCTAAATCTCTAAACATCATCATTGTTACAGAAACAAGCATTAATATGAGAATAAAAGCAAATGGCAAGGCAGCTGATATTGCAGCTGTTTGTAAGGCATCGAGACCACCATCACCACTTATTAATAACACCGAAGCGGTTCCTGCTATTAAAACGCCCCATAAAATCTTCAATTTAAAACTCGGATTTAACTTTCCTCCAGAGGTCATAGATCCAAGTACAAACGCTGCTGAATCGGCAGAAGTAACAAAGAAAATACCGACAACAATAATCGCAAGAATACTAGAAATTGTTGTTAAAGGCAATTGCTCTAACATGTAAAACAATGTTAACTCTACTTCAGATGTTGCAACATCGGCAAGTGGATAGGCTCCTGACATTTCAATATCTAATGCCGTTCCACCAAATGTAGTAAACCAAATGACTGCAAGAACTGTCGGAACTAATAACACACCAGCTATAAATTCACGAATCGATCTCCCTTTTGAAATCCTAGCAATAAATAAACCAACAAATGGGGACCAAGACATATGCCAAGCCCAAAAGAATATCGTATTTGCTCCTAACCACTCGCTTTCAATAAAAGGCGTCATTGTTAAAGACATATCAACGATATTAGCGACATATCCACCAAAGGTCGTAACCATACTTTCCAATAACGTGACAGATGAAGTAGCAAAGAAAACAAAGATTAATAATAGACCAGCTAAAACCAAATTCAAGTTTGTTAATCTTTTAATTCCTTTATCAATCCCAACAACAGCTGAAAATAAAAATAAGAAAGTAATAATCACAATAACAGCTAATTGAACAGGAATACTGTTAGATAGTGGCGTAAGAAAAGAAATACCACCTGTAATTTGCATGGCACTAATTCCAAATGTTGTAGCGACACCCGCACAAGTTGAAATAACAGCAAGTAAGTCGATACCTTTACCCAGCCAACCGTTTACCTTATTACCTAAAAGCGGGTAAAAAGCTGAACTAATTAAGGCAGGACGATTTTTTCGATATTGAACATAGGCTAATGTTAAACCAACGACTGAAAATGCTCCCCAAGCATGTAAACCCCAATGAAAGACACCATACCGCAAACCAACTTCTGCTGCTTCTGTTGTTCCTGGTGTAATACCAGGTGGTGTATCGAGATAATAAATAATTGGTTCCGCTACACCAAAGAACACAAAACCAACACCTAGTCCGGCAGCGAATAACATACCGACCCATGAAATAAAGGAATGTTCAGGCTCGTCTTCTTCTTTACCTAATTTCAATTTCCCAAAAGGAGATAACGCAATCACAAAGCCGAATAAAACAAATAAACTGGCCAGTAACATATAAAACCAACCGAAGTTCACAATGATCCAATCGAGCACTGTATTAAAGGTTTCTCCAAGATGTGTTGGTGAGATAATCCCCCATAGTACAAATAAAACAATAATAAGTACGGAAGCGTATAACACAAATGCTGCTCCATTTTTTTCTGTAACTTGATTATCTTGCATAAGCCTCAACACCTTTTACTCTATTCCCAACTTTTGCATGAAGGGTACAAAGAATTTTTCCCTTTAAACGTTCAATATAAACAGGAATAAGGGAATTTATTGTATGGATGTTTGAAATAGATAATTGGTAATGAGACTTTTTGTATGAAAGTTGCTTAATGCTCATGTGTTCTTCTTCGAAGATCGCTCCGGGAATGGGGGGCACGCACCCTCCGGCGGGCGCTGAGCTAAACGGCTACACCGCTGGATCTCAGCCTGCCCTCTCCTCCTGCAGGAGTCGGCCTCCCCATTCCCTCCGCTCGGGTTGTTGCAGGCTTCTTGGCTTGTACACTACTCATACATATAAATGCTAATCTAGGAATGTTCAAAAACGATTTTTTAACAATGTCCACTTTTAGGTGAGTAAAAGTAGTGTTAAGTTGTAAGGAAAAGTGAGGAAGTAACAACATAAGCCAAGCAAAAGCCGTGCTATGTTGTAGGAAAAGCGAGGAAGTAACAACATAACATACAAAAATAAATGAATGAAAAGTAATAAAAGCTAATTAACCAAGAAGCAAAGGCATATGAACAAAATGCCACCAGTTGAAGGCGAACGCTACTTTCATGTTTGTTGGTGGCGATGTGAATCGGGCTTCTGTTATTTAGCTTTTGTGAAAGTTCATTAAGGACGATAGCCTGCGTTTTAATCATGATTCGGTGTTTGCTCGGGCTTCCTCTCGACTTTTCAGCACGCAACCCCGTGATTCAGCGTTTGCTCGGGCTTCCTCTCGACTTTTCAGCTCGCAACCCCGTGATTCAGCGTTTGCTCGGGCTTTCTCTCGACTTTTCAGCACGCAACCCCGTGATTCAGCGTTTGCTCGGGATTTCTCTCTCTTTTTCCACCTGCAACCCCGCGATTCGGCGTTTGCTCGGGCTTCCTCTCTCTTTTTCCACCTGCAACCCCGTGATTCAGCGTTTGTTCGGGCGTTCTTCCTCTTTTCCGGCCTGCAACCCCGCGGTTCAGCGTTTGCTCGGGCTTCTTCTCTCTTTTTCTATCCGGCAACCCCGCGATTCAGCGTTTGCTCAATCTGACTCTCCTCACCTAAATCAACGCATCTCTTTTTTCTACATCTGTCTTACTAATTTCTGGTACAGGGATGGATAGTCCGTATTTCTCTGGATAAATGGATTTGATTATCGATGGACGTATTAGGAATACCGTTAATAGGATTACACATACACCTGAACTAATTAATACCCAAAACGGACCGACTTGGTCATATAACATGCCATATATGATTACGCTAATAGGCATCAAAGCCTGGGCGATCGTTTCTAAAATTCCGAAAACTCTTCCCTTTAAATCTTCATCGATCATCTTTTGCATCATCACGCCAATTGGTGTATTTGTATACGTTAAGGCAAAACCAATTGATAAGGCTAATAAACTATAATAGGAAACCTGAAGCCAATAAGGAAATACCATCATTAAAGGGAGAACCATTAATATAATGAGGAGTCCATAGCTGATTATACCAAATTTCACGCTGATTAGAGGAAATTGCACTTCTTTTCTGAACATAAAATATAAAGCCCCAACCAATAGTCCACCTGCAAAAATTCCTTCAATCATGCCGAAGTGGGCAGCATTAATTTGTAATTGTTCAATGAGTAGATAAGGTAAACCTATCGTCAAGCTTGCGGCAAAGAAATTGATAAATATCGCAACAGTAAAAATGATTTTCAGCACTCTTTGATTCATCACATATTTGATACCGGCACCCATGCCTTGCCAAAAAGATTCTTTTTCTGTAATTTGATTCTCATTTTGGACCTCAAATAAGCGAAAATTCATTGTTGCTTCTAATATGACCGCGACAATAAAAGCAGCAATAAATATGGTAAGGAAGGCTTCAATCGGTGCAAAAGCGAATAACATTCCCCCTACTACAGGTCCTCCAATCGCCGAAATGGAAACAGACATTTGATTGAGTGACATCGCTTTTTGAATCCTCTCTCTATCTATTAATCTCGTAATGGATGATGTAAACGTAATCCCGGTAAACATAGAAGAAATGGTTAACAATACAGTCGTTATGTAAATAGCTAATAATGAAATTCCATACCAAATACTATACATAAGTAAACCAATCACTATGAGCAAAGAGCTTAATTGTGAAATGATAATAAGGGCTTTTTTCGAGTAACGGTCAGCCATATAACCAACAAAGGGTGCCAGGATCGTTCTTGGTAACACAGAGCACAACATATTGACAGCAAAATTCATCGCCGAACCTGTCAAAGTCAAAATATAAAGACTAATCCCAAACACATAAATGCTATTTCCAAATGTTGAGATGAGCTTACTAAAACCAAACGTCCATAGATGATAAGTAGCTCGACGGATTTTTTGTTCTTCATTCATATACAATCACTCCCTATAGTTTAATATAATTAAACTTTTTAATTAAATTAAACTTATCATATTCCCTCTTCACATTCAAGCAAAAGTTTAATAAAATTGAACTTATCAGTTATGCTATCAGCTTACTTACGAAAACGAGTGGTTAAAGTTTCAATTTATGGAAGGAATGGTTTAATGAGCTCTACTCTCGGAAGTCGAATTCGTCAAATACGAAAGCATCAAAAGAAAACACTTACAGATATCGCTGGTAACCATTTAACAAAGGGAATGCTAAGTTTGATTGAAAATGATAAAGCACAACCTTCGATGGACAGCTTACACCATATCGCAAAAGTACTTGGAGTCGAGATTAATACTTTATTAGAAGAACACTCCATTTATGATTTACGAAAAATGATTTTAAATGCACATGAACTCTATAAGAATCGGGCTTTTAATGAGGTCATTCAACTACTTGAACCTTATTTAAGTGTGGAAAAAGTCCATTCCTATGAACTTGCTACGCTGGCAACTGTTTATGCCAAATCTCTTTATATGGAAAAAGACAAAGGGTGGCAGGATTATTTACAACTTGCTGAAAGCTATTTTCAATCGATGCATTTATATAATGAGATTGCCCCACTCGATTTATTTAAAATTGCTATTTTTATGTGGGAGAAGAAATATGATCAATCGTTAGCTTACTTACGTGAGAAAAGACAAGAATATGAAGATGCTCATATCGAACTAGACATTATTCATGAGTTAGGCTTTCGTTATCATGAAGTTGGCTGTTTAATCTTTGTAGGAGAGATTGAGGAAGCGCTCAGTAAAGTCGATGAGAATATCATATATCAAACGAAACATAAGCATTTCTATCGAATGGATGAATATTATCGTATTGCAATTATCTTTTCAATGATTGATCAACAAGAAGAGCGCATGATTCACTATTTAACCAAATTAGATTTGTTATGTGACCTTTTTGAAGACAAAAATATGATAGGTTTTAGTCTTTTTTTGAAAGCCCATATTTACAACGAGTATTATCACGATTACACAAAAGCCCTCACCTTTACTGACGAACTACAAAAGCTCTTTGATGACGATGTTCTGTATATTGAAGAATTAGAGACTGGTAAAGCGTTGTACGGGCTTGGTCAATATGAGAAAGCATTACTTTCTTTTAAAGACTTAGAGCAAAAAGATTTAGGCAGTTTATTAGAACTCGATCAATCACTGTTAGTACCAAGATATTCTTACCAAGCATTATGTTATGAGAAGCTTGGTGACCATACAAAGGCAGTAACTCTTGCTAAAAAAGCTCAGGTGGAAATGAAAAAACTTATTAAACCAATCGAGTACTACAACCGCTTTGTAAACGAAACATATAAACAACTTACCGAACAAAAAAAGGCATAATTTCATGCCTTTTTTATCGGTTAATGTCCGATGATAACACGTGTTCCAATTGGTACCATACTCGCTAATTCTTCTACATCATGATTATGCATTCGTATACACCCATGTGAAACGGAATGGCCGATTGAGCTTGGGTTGTTCGTACCATGAATACCATAGCCTTGTTTGGATAATGACATCCACATCGTACCATATGGTCCACCCGGGTTAGGAGCTTTATTAAGAATGATAAATTGACCTGTCGGGGTTCGTGTCAACATTTTCCCAACAGCGATCGGGTATTCTTTCACTAAAGAACCATGTTGAAATAAAGATAGTCGATGATTCGTCAAAGACACTTTGATCTCATATGGTAATGTTGTAGGATCTGGAAATCCCGGTATGACAAGTGCTTGACCAATCGTTAAATAATTGGGATTGATTCCAGAATTAGCTTGTATAATGTTTTCTAGAGGTGTTCGATAATCTAAAGAAATTTGCCATAAGGTCTCTCCTGGCTTTACGAGATGATGATACATAGCCATGCAACCTCCCTACAATGATTACTATGCACCTTATCATATGTAAATCGCAGAGTTTTTGTGCCCATATAGATGCGGGGCTCATTATTTCAACTGATAAAAAGTGGTCCGAATGAGACTTACAAAGATAGCCAAAATGATACAAGCTGTCATCATAAATAAGGTTTGAACTTGAAACCACTCTACCCATAAGCCCCCGAGTAAAAAACCGATCGGCATAGCGAGTTTCATTAAAGTGGATGAGGTACCAGCTACCCTTCCTAACAAATGATTAGGCGTAAACTCTTGTCGAATCGCCAAATAATTGATGTTAATAATGGTCACCGCAAAAGTGCGTAACATGAGCGTAATACCTATAAACCACCAGATTTGAGCAAATAATAATAATATAAAACCTGTCACATCAATCAATAAAGCATAGGTGAACATTTTACCTCTTGGAAGAAATGTTGCTACTTTCTTAATCAAAACAGCTCCAACTAATCCACCAATGGCGCCTAAACTCATCATATATCCAACTTCTACCTCAGTCGTACCTAACGTGTCTACAGCAAAAAAGATTAAAACTCCCATTGTCATACTTGAAGCTAAATTTATAAAGAGAATCGCGATCGTTGGTGTTAGTAATGTTTTATTTGCAAATAGCTCTTTAAGGCCCTCCAATAGGTCCTTCCAGAAAGAAAAGGTGCTTTGTTGTCTCGGGCGCTCAGATACCTTCATATTTAATATAAAAAAACCCATCAATAACACGAGCAATAATTGAACAAAAAATAAGCCAGTGAAGCTTGAAAGGACCAAAAATATGCCGACAACACCTGGTCCAATCATACTAATAAATGTACTCGTAAAACTCAATTTTGCATTGGCTTCAGTTAAAAACCGTTTATCCATCAATTGTGGGATAATAGAGTGTAAGGCGTTTCCATAAAAATAACCAGAACTCGCAAAAAGAAAGCCTAATAAAAATAAAGACCACAGCTGCAATTGACCCGTAAATAGCGAAAAGGTGATTAATCCGATAGCAAATCCTTTTAAAATAATCGCCCAGCTCATAATTAATTTTCTCTTAAACCTGTCGACGATGACCCCAGCAATCATTCCTAAAAAAACATTTGGAAGTATTTCCATCACTCTCATTCCACTCATAGCCAATGCACTTTGAGACATTGAATAAATGAGAAGTGGCATCACAATATTATATATTTGAAATCCAATTCCAGATGAAATTTGACTGGCCCATAATAAGAGGAAATTTTTATTTCTCCATAAAGTAGGCTCACTACCATTAATCAACACACGATTCTCTAGCTGTTTGACCCCCATTAATATGTCACTCCCTTATTTTTTCTTTCTATTCTCACTATTTCATGATACAAATAAAAAAGAGGAAGAAAAAGAGCATAAATTAAGCAGAAAAAATATCACCTTTTCTTTGTGGAGGTACAACTATGAGGTTAGCTCAGCATTACGTGACTTTATGTCAATCAATAAAAGGAACTTCGATTAAAATTTATATATCTGAAATTGCGAATATCCTACAATGTACAGAACGTTATGCGAAATCACTTTTAAAGCAAATGGGCGCCAAGCAATGGCTACAATGGCTACCTAGTGCTGGTAGGTCAAAGCCATCAACTCTTATACTTGTAAAAACATTAGAGGACATGCAGCAAATTCAGGTTCAATTCCTTATTGAAAAAGGAAAAACAGATGAAGCAATGAAATATCTTAAAGACAATGGCTGGGATCATAAACAAATCGTGGAGATACTTGGAAACCAAATGATTTGGTCAAGGAAAAATGGAGTAGATTCACTAAGCTATCCCTATTATCGACCCATACGTACCTTAATACCTTTTGAAGCGGCCACTAGACATGAAGGTCAGCTCATTCAACATATATTCAACCCATTAGTGCGATACAATCATAGAACCCATGAATTTATCCCTGAACTCATTCAATATTGGCAGTGTTTAGAAGATGGGACAAAATGGCGCTTTTATGTAAGGAAAGGCGTACTTTTTCATAATCATAAACGTTTGACAGCTCAAACGATTATCGAAAATTTTCATCTTTGGCAATTGAAATGGTCTGGTTGGAACCAAAAGCTCTTAAAACAAATCGAATCGATAGAGGTCCATTCAGAAACGGCTTTTACGGTCCAGCTAACAAAGCCCAATTATTTGTTCTTACACCTATTTTCAGACAAAAATGCCATGATTATCGATACTCAAAGCTATCGTCAGGATATACGACATTATCAATGGCATCCAATTGGTACGGGGCCTTACCAAATCAAAAAACATTTGAAAGACCAGATTACCTTACATGCGTTTCAAAACTATTACGGGTATCAACCATCTTTGGACCAAATTCATTTATTTTCTCTCCCTACCCCTCCTTACAAAAAAAGAAAAGTTTATTTTCAGATTACAAGCGAGGAGACGAAAAGTACTACGACATATGAAACATATCAACCAGAGTTAGGTGGAACCTTTCTATTTGTAAACCATCAAAAAAAAGGAAAACATCAGCAGCCTGAATTTAGAAAAATGCTTTCTTATGCGATTGACCGTCAGCAGCTTTTTCAAAATCACCCCAGCCATGACGTTTGGTTTCCGGATAGTCTCATTGATGAACATGCTTCACCACTTAGACAAAAGGTAAATGACTCTAAAGCTAAACAATGGTTTAAAGAGAACGGATTTATCGGAGAGACTATCCGATTAACTTCAACGAATTTAGCACATGATGCTTATTTCAAATATGAATTGAAGGTTTTTAGACAACTTTTTAAAGAACTAGGAATTCATTTGGAGACTAACATTGTGAATATTGAAGAGTTAGAAAACCCGGAAAAGCTTAGTCAAACAGATATTCTCATTTCCGGTATAATGGTTGGAGAAAACAGATTAGTTTCGCTCTTAAACTTATTTACTGCTCGTCGGTCATTTCTTTATAACACCTTACCCACTCATATACAAACCGTCATAAACGAAATGGTTGAAAAAGTTATATCCAGTCGTTCTACTTTTGACGCCTATGCTGAAATACGAAAGTTAGAGGCCTTTCTATTAGAGCATGATTATATGATTTTTCTTTACCAACGTCTTATTTCTTCAAAAGTAGTAGCTGATTCCAAACTAGCAGGTATAGAATTAAACCACTATAGTCGACTTAATTATGAAAAACTCTGGTATAAAATAGAGTAACTAGAAGACACTCCACCTTTTTAAGTAAGGTCGGTGTATAAAAAAAGAATGAAAACAATTAAACCGACTTCACAGACAACAACTGAAAAGTTAGAACAACGTGTTTCTTCATTTGAGCAATAAAATGCAGAGCTGACGACAAAAATTAAATGGTAAGAGGAATGTCATGAAATGCGTCTATAAAAAAAGTAAGCCAATTCTTGATGTTTATTCAGTTTGGATATGCCAAGGCAAGACATTAAGTACTGTCGCAATCAGTGGGATAAGCTAAAGGCATTCTTGGAAGATAGTTACGTTTGATAAATCCTCATAGAAAAAATTTATTGGAACGAAAAAACGAAGGAAAATCAAAGGTAAGACAGAGCTCCCATAAATACATGACAGACTCCAATTTGAGAATGTGTTTTATAAAATTAAAAAAAGTGTTATAATAAAAGTTATGTAGATGCTATTCAAGAGTATAAAAGTAAGAATTTCGGTAATATTAATAAAGAGTGATTGGATTAATTAAAGTGGATCAGGGTATTGAATTAATCAGTTAATTTGAACGTAGTAGGCTGTTTGAAAATTTAAGTAATGTTATTGTCACATTAGAGCAACTCTCATTAATCTATCTATATATGGTTATTTCAGATATGGGATATCACTACTTAAATTTATTACTCATTGACAATAATGATAGACAGAACGATTCATTTTTTGAAAGTGATCACTTATATCGATTCCTGTTTACTTATGTTTCATTGGACACTCTTCTAGATTTAATTGTAGGAATTTAACCGAAAAGTGTCCACGAAACTTTACTAGCATTAAATTAGCAAATAGTTTACTTTTCTATCGTAGACAGCCTACTCCAATTTGCCCTACATTTCCTTTTTTCCAGTCAACACCGTAGTACGAATAACCTTTTTGCATACAGAAAATACTTGCTGCTGTTATTACTATTATTGCGATAGCAGCTAACACAATTAATGAAACAATAAACCAGAATGGTGGACCATTATATCCCTGTGTCCAATTTTCAATCCATTGCATAATCTTATCTTTTGCGCTCTCTTTCTTAACATATAAATTCGACATGATATAATTCATTGTTTTTCACCTCCTTTCAAAAGATAATAAATCACTTCTTTTAATATCATACTCCCATCTTTAAAAAAAGGTAGGATACTGAAAATATGACATGCATAGGAGAAAATAAGTAAATCCATAAAAAAGCTTTCCAGAGACAACCATTGTTTAATTAAGTATAGAAATACAGCTATAAGAAAGCATACTATCGGACCAGAACATGCAATAAGAATGGATTTATAGCCATGTACTTTATCACAAGGAATTATACTAAAATGATTTGAATTAATTTTTATTCTAATATGACTGTTATTTGTAATTTTTTTTATAAATAATATATGCATATACTCATGTATGCTAATTGATAATATTCCACCTAAAAGATAGGTTAACGTGTATAAAATAATGTTAACTTTTATATAAAGTAATAATAATGAAGCAATAAAGAAAAAGATAAAGAAATAATTGCACCATTTCATATAAATTAGAACGTACTTAATAACATCAATAAATTTGATAGCATTAATATCATTTTTTTTATCTACCATAATCTTTTACTTTACGTTTTGTCTTTTCTTTTTTTTTCTAAATAGACCTTAGTTAAAATTAAATACAAAATCCAAAAAAAGATAGTCGTTAAAATAATAGGTGCTAAATTATCAGTATTCACCCCTAGAGTTGTATATAAATCCCAGTCTGCGGTATTTTCCTCCACATTCACAAACACTGTGTTGAAAAATGAAGTTTTATATCCAGCTTCATCTTGAGTAAACATCAGCGTTATCAAACTAAATACTAAAATTACTATCGTACTTATCACAGCTATCACTAGAGTTCCAATGATAATATTAACTTTCTTCATGTAAAAACTCCTCTTTTAGTTTTATTAATCCCAAACAACTTATATATATAACGAAAATATATAAAATCAGCATTAATATGCTATTGTACAGATTTGATAAATCTAAGAATTGTAATATTAATGATATAAACCCTGAAATTATTACCATTATTAAAAATCCAATAAACGGTGAGAATGGGTTGTCCTTTTTTGCCGGGAATAAAATTCCAATTAAAGTTGCAAGTATAATTATTAAAACTAATTGACCAAAAATAATTAGAGTATCATAAAGATTAAAGTTACCTTTATTTATAAGAAGCCCTAATATCAATATTGGTAATGACGTTATTAATATATATATATATTGACTGGTAATTAGATTTAGATAATCTTTAATTGCACTATAGTTAAAT
>LFJO01000005.1:806710-923663 GCA_001038565.1 Alkalihalobacillus pseudalcaliphilus | reverse complement strand
GGCCATACTAATTAGAAAAATAATGGTTAAAGACATAAGCAATTCAAAAAATATGAATGAACTATTTCTTTCATTATGTGTAATTGGCAACTGATTTGTTATATTTAAGAAATCCCCTTTTTTCAGGAAAATAATTCTAGTAAAAAGGAATATAATCATCGTCCAAACGATAATATTTACACCTTGCATTTTAATAACAAAATATATAAAGTTAATTTGTCCAGAAACATCGGTGTCATCTAAAAAAAAATATAGAAAAACTGTGCTTACCGTAATAGTTACTGCTATAGCAATAAAGATGAGAACTTTAAATATTTTCTCTTTTAATATACCCACACTTAGTATTCTTCTTGAAATAAATAAGAAATATAGCTTTTGTAAATTAAAAATATTTTTCAATTTCATTTTTCATGCCCTCATAATCTATTAGTTCTTTAAAAACATTCGTTAAACTAGAACCAATTTTGAGAATATTTTCAATAAAATCATCAATGTATATTACACCATTATTTATAAGTAACACCCTATATCCTATCTCTTCAACTAGTTCTAAATCATGGGTACACATTATTATGGAACCACCACGTCGTTTGTATTGTTCAAATAATAGTTTGGTTGCTTCTTTTGCTTCTACATCGATACCATTCAATGTTTCATCAATAATAATAATTTTATTATTAATCATAAATGCACTAACTAATTGAATCTTTTTCCTCATTCCATGAGAGTAACTTTCTATCAATTGATCTAATTTAGAATCTAATGAATAATACTCTGCTAAACGAGATAACTTTTCTTTGTCCAATGATGTATCATAAAAATCACATATCATTTCTATATATTCTTTCCCTGTTAAAAAATCCGGTAAAAAATCCTCACTAGATAAATATATAATTTCTTTTTTAGCCGATGGATTATCATGAGAAGTTTTATTAATGGTAATAGACCCCTCTTGAATTTTAATTAAATCTACTATTAACTTAATAAGCGTTGTTTTTCCACTTCCATTAGGACCAGCAATTGTTAATAGTTCTCCCTTATTTACCTTAAAACTAACGTTGTTTAGAACCGTATTTTTTTTTGTGTAACAATAAGTAATATTCTGAATATTAAGCATACAACCCTCCTACATGTTCAATTATGAATATATTTTTCCACTTGTAAGTTAAGTGCTTTATTATATGAAACTATACAATGGTGTTACTGTACTATCACTATTATATCAAAATTACAATTTATTACAACTGTTAATTTCCATTTTTTATAAAAAAATGGAAATTATCCCAAATACTATTTGCTACATTATAACAATCATCATAGTTAGACTCTCTATCAAATGATTTTTCAAACTTGAATTACATCGGCAATTTTGAATACGGCCAACGGAATAAACCACCTCTGCCATCTTATTTACCACCGAGTGACAAATATTTTACCCTCTTACGCCATCAATTTACCATTGCCACCCATAATTCATATTAATGGTAATTGCAACCGCTTCTGCACACCTTTACATGGAGATGTGGTCATGTTAGGCTCCGTTGCCAGGCAATCCACTGCCAGTACACTTGACCATAGAGGCTCCAAGTCAAAGCACCTCGAGTAAAGGAATTATTAATATAGATTATCACGTCTGTTGATTATCTAATTTCTACCAAAAAACGAATGTAAAAAGAGGTCCCTCTTGTACAGTGTAGTTACCACACCAACATTTACGAAACGAGGAATCTCTCACGAACAAAATACCACGTCCCACAAATTAATTCAAAACTTTCTTTCAAAAGTAGAACTTTAGGCGATTTTTACGGAGTTCAACCACACCGATACAGCCAGAAAATGCACGGTTTCTACAGTTATTTCGAATTTGATTAGTGCTCCAACAAATGAATTGAAAAGTTTGCGTCACGCAGCCGATGTCGGCCCAAGTATTGGACTCATTTCCACTGCATTCGTCACTGTCAAAGCACATGAAAGCACTTGCTTACGCCATTATAAAGCGTATTTTTTTACGTCATTGTTGACAAGTATCGTGCTACACGTGTAGTTAAAGATGACAAAGATGCTTCTTTCGATTGATTCGAAAACGATCACTGTTGACAAAACACGCTTACCATGGGCAGTTTATCATGGCGAACGTTCAGGCATAAATTGCATGTCAGCTTGAAAAACGAAACGGCGCTGCCTCTTCAAATCGTTTGAAACAACAGGGCTCAACCATGACGCTCCCGTTGGAGTAAGCCTTGAGGATAAGCGCTCTTTCCTCGTTTGTGATCGTAAGTAATTTTCAATTTAGTCTCCTTGTGTGATAACTTATTTGTCTAAATTATACTTAAGTCGTTATCGAAATATGGAATACACATTTGATGTGATTGAGCATTATTTTGCCGTTTTCATGTTTCAGCCTTTCCCATCTAGTTTAATTGGATATCTTACCTATTCTTTTTTCTTCCAATTTTGGGCTTGTTCAACTTGGACAAATCATAAAATATGACATAAAATGGTCAAATAGCTTGTTTCTCTTTCTTAAAGGGATTAGTAGTATATAATGATTACATACATCGTTCGACATTTTAAATGGGAGGGATTCTCTTGAACCCTATACTATTGATTGTTATTTGTGTAGCTTTTATCGTTTCGGTTGTAACTAGTTTAATCGTGATGAAAATGAAAAATCATAAGTATATCGCATTAGCTGTTTCATCTGCTATCACTGCGTTTATTTTAGTTTCAGCTACACCAATCGTTTACAGTCTTGACAATGGCATTTTTCAAAATCAGTCTATACCATTCTTCATCAATTTAGGGATTTATAACTTAATTTATTTTATCCCCGTCATCGTATTAATTAACTATGTTTTGATTCATGTGATGAATGCGAAAAAGAATCCAAAGTCAGAGCAACATAATCATGAGAATAATTAAATATCTGAAACATGCAGGATTTCACAGTGTGTGAATGGAAAGTAAATGTTCAAGGAATTGAGCATTTATTTTTTTGTCTTTTGCTTTAAACTTAGACATTTTGACATAAATTAGAGAAATTCAAGCGATAATCTATGTATTTCGGATAAAATGATGAAAAAAGTTATAGTTCCCTTTAAAGATATGGTAAACTTTTAAATGGTAAGGGAGGTCAAAATGAAAAAGATACTATTTTTGATTCTATGTGGCATTGTCCTTTCTGGATGTGTTGATACTACTCAACCTAACGATAGCTTAGATTTTCAAGAGCAAATAAGTGAGTTATTAGAAGAGAATCGAGACTTACGAACAGAAAATAGAGAATTAGAAGAAAAACTAAATGCCAAAGATATTGAGTATGATATTGCGACAGATGCCTTGCGTCAGCAATTAAATAATCGTGAAGATCATATTGAGGAACTAGAAGCTGAGCTTGGGTTACTAGACCCTACTCTACCCCATTCTGATGTTTTACAATTGTTATTAAATTATTCTTTCGAAATTTTTTATGCTTATCATACAAATAATGAGATGATGATTGATTATTTAATCACAGATGAATCTGAGTTATTATCAATTGATGACGAAGAATTTACGTTTTCACTTGAAACGCTCGTTTTTGAAGATATTTCTGTTTTAGAAGAGGATATGGTGGAAGTTATCTTTGCTGAAGTGAATGATAAGAGTCAAATTAACTACCGGTTCGTATTTGAAAAGTATGAAGACCAGTGGAAATTAGTTAACTTTACTAGACAATAAACACGGAAAACAGAGTTCATGCTGACTCTGTTTTTTTGTATGGTAGTTACATGGGTGGTGCTCATCTTCGAAGATCGCTCCGGGAATGGGGGGCACGCTTTCCGCAGGCGGGCGCTGAGCTAACTTGCTAACGCAAGTGGATTTCAGCCTGCCCTTTCCTCCTGCAGGAGTCGGCCTCCCCATTCCCTCCGCTCGGGTTGGTGCAGGCTTCTTGGGTCGTACACTTCTCATACAAAATAGATGAATGAAATGTAATAAAAACTAACAAACACCAAAAAGCAAAGGCATATGAATATGAACAAAATGCCACCAGTTGAAGAGCAAAAACCTGCTTTCATTCCTGTTGGTGATGAGTTGCTTAGCAAGTCATCATGGCAGTTTTGTATGAGAGTTGACTAACGCTGGAATGCGGAGCACTAATTGCCGCTACCGAAAATCATGCTCCGAGACAATCACGTGGATCTGAGCTAACTGGCTACGCCAGTTAGCTCAGATCTGCCACTACGTCCCATGGGGTCTCCGAATGACTCGCCCTCTGGGCTACTGCTGATTCTCAAGTTCAAAACCGCCTTAAAAGTGAGTTCCTTTTAACATGTGATCTATATTGGTCTGGACTTCTCTAACGTTTGCCAGCCCATTCCTTCTTATCAAGTTTATAATAGTTATATTTTTCGTTATTAATCTCGATAATACTCTGAAAGTTAAAACCACATTTTTGTATTACCTTATTTGACGGAACGTTATTTAAAAGAGCAATAGCACTAAGCACTTTAACGTTCGTACTCTCAAATAAATAATTAATCACTCCTTGTGAAGCTTGGGTTGTGAATCCTTTACCTCTATGACCCTTAGAAATTGCATACATGATTTCTCGATTTGGCTGTGGCAATTCACCTTTAATTCCTGAACAACACCAACCGATAAATTCTCCTGTCTCTTTCAAGATAATTCCTAATCGAAGACGGAGTTCACCAATGTCTTCACTTTTGGATACAGCATTCAAAAACTGTTTGTTCTCTGGAATTTCATAGTTGATAAACCAATCTTTCCTTTGCTCTTTCGATACGTTCCAGCCTGGCAAAAATTCATGTATTTCAGGTTGCCAGGTGAGTGAATGAAAATCATCTAAATCAGTTACTAAAAATTCTCGTAGAATTACATCCTTACATTCAATCGTAAAAATGTTTTCTTTGGAATCGGAACGAGCATTTGTGTTCATAATACATCTCCCTGTATAAAAACTGTACTAATGTCTATAATACCTCTCTAAGTGAATCATATTGCGATGTTAAAGTCACTATAATTGTTATTTATTTTAACAACAATATTTAAGGAAACAGCCTTATGGAAAGATTAAGAGAGTTTATTTTAGGAGGACTTGGGAAATCGACCGGTGGATGGGATTGACATGATGGGCTTGATTATAAATAGGAACAGATTTTCAGGGAGAATGTCTTACTTTTCTTATAAAAGAGAGACTTACACTTTTTTTCGGGGTTTCTAATTCTACGCAAAGAACAGAAATTACACATACTAATTTCTGTTCTACTCACGCATTCTGTTAGATGTTGAAATGAGATTTCACTTCATACTATAAGAAGCTTGATGATCGGTTAGTTATGAATTTATATAGGTGTTTAACCCTGCTTTCACCTCTAATTGAACCATACCTTCTTCTTGCAGGTATTTCATTCTTGCCATCGTTGTAATAAATGGACCAAAAAAGCGACTTGGTTTTGTTGGCTTATATTGTTTCATCACGATTTCTGCTATCGTCATGTCTTTGTCAGATAAGAGTGTTAAAATCTCCTCGAGTCTTCTTTCATGCCCTGCTTTAATTTCTAAAGCTCTTTTTTGCACATCTTCAAAAATCATGCCATGTCCAGGTAAGCATAACTTTGTTGGATAAGATTGGATAATATCAAGGGATTGCAAGTATTGTTTCATTGAATTTTCATTTGGATAAATGAACGAAAAATAAATAATCGGTGAAATATCTTGAAGAATATGGTCACCAGCGATTAGTATTTCTTTTTCATGATTATAAAAGCAATAGTGATCAGATGAATGACCCGGAGTCCAAATAGCTACAAAGCGCTCATCCCCAATCATAATCTGCTCATGATTTTCAAAAACATAATCAGGTGTAAACTGATAAGGTGTTGGATCGAGTGATAACAGTTCTGTTGGTACCTTTTGACCACCATTTTTAATAACTAGCTCTTCTAAAATGGAAGGGTCAATCTCGCTTGACTGAATGAGCTGAATTTCTTCATAACCATGCCTTGACATATGAATCGGAATCGAATGTTCACGTTGAAACCATTCAGCTAAACCGACATGGTCAGGGTGAATATGTGTTAACACTACCTTTTCAATATGTATACCACTTCTGATAACTTCTTGCCATAAAAGAATGGATTCCTCCGCTTCACTCCCTGTATCAATAACGGTATAGCCATTCTCACCTTTAAATAAATAGCTATTCACTTCTCGAATCCCAAAAGGAAACGTAACTTGTAACAAAAATATATTCTCGGCAATTTTTTTAAGCATAACAAGACCTCCTTAGATGTAAAAAAAGAGACAGACTAGTCTCCTTTTATATATTCCATCTTTATATGAGTGATCCCTGCTTTTTATGTGCAAAATCTCTATTCCTTAATAATTTTTGAGAATGATGCTATTTGGGCTGGCTTATACACATGAGTTCCTGACTCTTGCTGCTTTGCTTTTACGAGCATCGCGTGTGCTACTTGTTCCGCCTTTAATCCAAAAGATGCTTTTAATGGCTGAGGTACTGCCCAAGACAATCCATGAAATAGCTTTATTGCCATTTGCTCGCCTAATCGAAATTCTTCGCGTTCCCCTACTAATAATGATGGTCTAAAAATAGAGAGCTGGTGAAGTTCTAATTTTCTTAACTTAGCTTCTAACTCACCTTTTATACGGGAATAAAAAATGGACGAATCAGCATTAGCACCTGTAGCACTAATAAGCATACAACGTTTCAAACCATGGGCTTGTGCTAGTTTTACTGTATTCAATGTGTATAACACGTCTATTTCGTACATCACGTCCTTAGACTTCGCCTTTTTAATCGTTGTCCCTAAACACCCAAATAGATCATCTATAGATTCATTTGGAAAACTACCTTCTAATTGACGAAAGTCTACATAGATTACATTTAATTTAGGATGTTTGATAGATATAGGCCTCCTGACAAGTGCCGTTACTTTTTCATAATGCCTGCTATCTAAAAGTAGGGGCAACAGTTTCGAACCTACAAGTCCAGTTGCTCCAATGATCATTGCATGTTTAGTCATTTTTTCACCTCATCTTAAATTTCAGGCCATGTAAAGGCCAAATTCATTTACTTAAAATTTTTAAATAGATACATATATTTTAAGTTTCTAATCATTTGAATTATAATGTAAAGTATTAAAACGGATTTGCTTTATCATTACACGGAAAGGGTGTTCACTATGGAAATGGTACAACTAAATAACAATGTACTCATGCCTCAACTAGGATTCGGTGTTTTTAAAGTTGGTAACGCGGAAGCTGAAAAGGCGGTCAGCGAAGCTTTAAGAATAGGTTACCGCTCTATTGATACAGCCACCGTTTATGGAAATGAATCAGGTGTCGGTCAAGCGATTTCCAAATCTGGCATTGAGCGGGAGCAGCTATTTATTACGACTAAAGTTTGGAATTCAGACCAAGGGTATGAAAATACGTTAGCCGCTTTTAATCAAAGCCTGGACAAGCTGAAATTAGATTATGTTGATCTTTACCTGATTCACTGGCCAACACCTAAGTATGATTTATACATCGAGACATATAAAGCTTTAGAAAAATTATATCAAGAAGGTCGCATTCGTGCTATTGGTGTAAGTAATTTTGAGGTTGAACACCTTGAGAGGATTATCAATGAATGTTCAATTACTCCTGCTGTTAACCAAGTTGAATGTCATCCCTACTTCACACAGAAAGAGTTAAAGTCTTTTTGTTCGGAAAAAACAATAGCCTTTGAAGCATGGAGCCCGCTTCAACGAGGGCGAGAATTATTACAAGATCCTGCACTTTACGAAATAGCTTCTGTAAAAAAGAAAACAGTCGCACAAATTGTTTTACGTTGGCATTTACAGGAAAACTCTATTGTTATCCCTAAATCCGTTACACCAGCAAGAATTCTAGAAAATCTTCAAGTATTTGATTTTGAATTATCACCCGAAGAAATGAACATCATTGATCAATTAAATAAAAATGAGCGCTGTGGCTCTAATCCACATACAAATAACAGAAGGTAATTTCAGAAAAAAAGCTGAGCATATCGTTGCTCAGCTTTTTTTCTCCTTATTTTTTGTAATCAAACGACAGCTCATCTTCATTTGAATCATAATCCACATATAAATCGTGTCCATCAAAAAACCAGAGATGCGTTTCTTCTACATAAAAAGTTACGCCATTTTTTTCTGTTTGTACAGCGATATCAATTGGTTGACTTTCTTTCGCAAATGCTAGGGCGTAATTTTCTTGGATCGGGCTTGTGCCATAGATTTGCGAATAAAATTTGATTTTATCATCTTTGTCCATTCCGAAATCTTCTTTAAACCAACTGGCAGCAGCCTCACTTACTACAATCTTCACTGTGATCGTCCTTCCTTTTAATGAAACCTGCTTTTAGTCTTGGTCCATTAGCATTTACTAAAATAGGATATTATTTTACACTATAAAATTCTGATGGGATTGGTCCGAATGTCCGTTTATGATATAAAAGTGGTTCTTTTTTTCCACTATCTATTTCAACTACTTTACCAATTAGAATCATATGGTCTCCTGCCTCTACTCGGTTAAAGACTTCACATTCAAACACACCAGCTACATTTTTTAAAACTGGAACACCAAATTTTGATTGTTCCCACTCTGTATTTGCAAAACGATCATCGACCCTTGAAGCAAATAAAGTACAAACATCAGCTTGGTCAGATGCTAAAACATTAACCGCAAATTTATTAGTCGTTGTAAATACATCAAACGAAGATACTCGCTTGTCTATCGACCATAAAATCAGTAATGGATCAATCGAGACGGATGCGAAAGAATTAACCGTTAACCCTAATGGTACACCATCCTCCGTATTCGTCGTAACAACTGTAACACCAGTTGGATAATTTCCCATTACTTCTTTAAATAACTCAACATTCTTTGATGTATCGCTCATGTAAAGCTCTCCCTCCAACAATCATTTTGCTAAACTCTAGACTTTTTATACATAAATGTTTAAAAACTTCATGTAAATCATAGCACACTAAAACCAAGAATGCATGCACACTGCTCACAAACACTGGACTTTATATGACCACTAGCCTTTTGCAGTTCGAATAAAGTTTGCTTGCGATAAATTCTCGTGAAACATCTTCTTCGCTCTAACACTTCCCCCACTCCACGGACGAAATATATGAGACTACAGAGGGACATCATGTAGAAAGTTTGAAATCAGCTGGCTACGCCGATCACCTCAGCAACCCCCGTAGGACGCGAAGCATAATTTTCATAAGCGACGAGTTTAACTTATCATAACAGACCAACTTCTATACAAAACCCACATGGCGAAGCCCCATTTACTTCGCCACCAACAAACACGAAATTGGCGTTAGCCTTTAACTGGTGTAACTTCATTCATTTTGATTTTGTTCTTTTTCATTTTGATAGAATTGTGTTGAATTACTTTTTTGAATTAGTGAAATTACAGCAACCCAGCGGACGAAAATATGCGGAGACTCCCGCGGGAAGTAGTGGCAGAGCTGAGATCCAGCGGCTGCGTCGATTAGTTCAGCGCCACCCCGCAGGACGCGAAGCATAATTTTCGGTAGCGACGAGTAACGCTCCATGTTCGCACCAACTTTCATATCAAACCAATCGCGTCCCCCTCTTGTACCTCACCCGTCTGAATAACACGCGCATATTGCCCAAAGAAATGACCACGATTCTTCACAATATGTTTCAAATATCGCGAATCCCTTTGCCCGCTTTCCGGATCAACATTTATGATTGAACACCGCTCACACTCACGTACAAACTCCACTTGCACCTCAGAGCCAATTTGAATCACTTTTCCATATAGCTCCTCTTCCGATATCTCTAATCGATCAAGAGTATAAATAAAATTCGGACGAAATCGCTCAGCATGAATCGATTGTATCTGGAGTTCGTTCGCTAATTGATTAAGACTCCGTTGCGATACAAATAGTAAATGCTCCTCTTCAATAGCACCTAGAGGCACATCATCGACTTCATACTGAATAAATCGGATCGGCCTTTTCGCTTTCGCTTCTAAAACCTCTAAAGTTGACGGATCCCCCCAATAAAATAACTGCTCCTGTTGTAAATCTAGCTCTAATTCAGGGTATTCATCTAATGAATCCTCTGATACAAATCGAGCTGAATAAGTAGCCATTTCAGGAAATTGAGTAATCGTTAAAAATTTCTCTCCCCTTGATTGATCAATAATCGCATGACTACGATCGCCATATAAACCATAATTCATAACCCTAATCACCCGAACATGGTCTCCAGAAAAAGATTTAACGGGATAACGTATTATTCGATCAATTTGACCTATTTTAAGCATAAAACGGCTCCTTTATAAATGATATTTCGGACCTGACACCATAAGAGAAATAAGACTTTGGAATAATAATCGCTGCTCTTCTCGTTCCCAATCTTCATCCAATTCAGCTAGCATCCACATTACTTCATCAAGGAAAATATGTTCCAAGCAAAGAGTCCACAATTTTTTATCCTGTTCACTAATAAAATGCCAAGAGCGATACCCGTCTAAAAATAAATTCCATTCACGCTCCGTAAAGACCCGATGTGGAGCTTGTTCATGCTCATTATGAAAAAGCCATAGAACTAAAGCTAAATCAAATACTTGTGGAACCCACCTCGCATGATCAGGGTCAATAAGGACGGGTTTGTTTTGATAAATTAAATTATTCGCTTTAAAGTCATACGGTGTTGCTAACCATCTCACAGGTGCCTCGCTAAGAATTTTTTGGTTCTGAACAGCCTGTAATAATCGTTCCTGTAGTCGGTCTGCCTCTGTATGTAATTGAAATTTCTCTATATAATTTTGAATGGCTTCCATACTTTCCAACACTTCTTGTTCATTAAAATCAAACACTGAATAGACAGGGAGATCAAAATGGTTATTGATAGGGGAATGTTTATGAAGCTTGCCTAACAATTGACCAGCTTGAATAATCTCTTCATCTTTCCCCGAATATGAAGTCCCCTCAATAAATGGATAAACTACATAACAATCTTCTCCCAGTTCTTGCGGGTTTTTCGCATCATTTAATTCCAACGCCTTCACAACATCAATTTGTTTTGATTGTAAGAAAGTTAAATACTTCTGTAGATTTTCTGCTTTTTCTAATGGATAAGCGGTTCTTTTGATAATTTGTTCTCCAAACTTATATACAGGAGAAAATGGATAAATACTAATCGGTTCTTCTTTTGTTTTTAAATTAAATTTCTCTAATACCTCTTTGCCCTTCACAATAAAACTCCCCTTCCTATCCCAAATAATAACATAATATTCTTACAAAAGTGACGATAAGAAAACAACCTCACTGATGAACGTAAGGTTGTTCCATTGATTACTTTTTTAATTGTTGATGCTCATAAAAACGCTCTAAACCGATAAGTACCTCTCGGTTTGGAATCAATGGCGGTGCATGGTGTGGCTTTCTTCTACTATCAATAATTAAATTGTCACAACCCCAGTGCTTATGCAAATAAGTGGCATTCACACCATATATGTCGGTTGCTGGATTACTTCTCGTAAATGTCGCCCAAAGGAAATTACTCAAGTTCTCGGCAATAAATGCGCTGTCATCCGCGATAATAATTAAAGGACATTGTTCGATTCCATGTAACTTTTCGAGTTCTTCTGCTACTTGGACCATTTCTTTTTGAGTATGCTCGTAATCTTCAAATGCAGCGATTTCAATGGCGATGATACCGGGCTGGACGTAACGAGCGTTTTTTAAGAGTGGATGTTCAACAAATGAAGTCGGCAGCTGTTGACAAAGTGTCCGCTTCCTATCACCTGCAGCAGCGAAAACGACTTTACTACCTTGGTTAATACCTGTTCCTGTGTAATCAAGCGTATCAATCGTTGTATTCGTCTGAAAATGAATATCTCTTTGCAAATCAATTCTTTCTAATATATAGGAAAAGAATTCAACTTCACGGTGAGTTGAGAGCTCAATATTTTCTTCTGCGGCAATAAATAAATATTTAGCTAAACTTAAATGACTAGTGCCTAGTATTCGATTAGCAATGGTCAAAATTTCCTGTGGTTGCTCTAGTTTCTGATACGGCGTATATCGCTCATAGCCGATAGCAAGTAAAAGGGGGTGGACACCCGCTGCATCAACAGCATGGACTTCTTTTACACCCGGAATCTCTGCTTTTACAGCACCACCTGTCATCTCGTGGATAATATCACCAAAAGATGTATCCTCTTGTGGTGGACGTCCTACCACGGTAAACGGCCAAACTCCATTTTCTTTTGCATAGACTTTATGAATCTTTAAAACAGGGAATTCATGAACTAAGCTATAATAACCTAAATGATCACCAAAAGGTCCCTCTGGCTTCGTTTCATTCGGATATATTTCTCCTGTAATAACAAAATCTGCATCATGACTTATACAATATCCATCCACATAACTATAACGAAACCTCCTGCCTGCTAATAAGCCCGCAAAAGTCATTTCACTAAAGCCCTCCGGAAGTGGCATTACGGCCGCTAACGTATGTGCTGGGTGTCCCCCTACAAAAATACTGACTTTTAAAGGGTCACCTTTTTTCACTGCATTTGCTTGATGCACCCCTATCCCGCGATGAATTTGATAGTGAAGCCCCACCTCTTTATTCACTTCATATTCATTGCCACTCATCTGCACACGATACATGCCTAGATTTGCTTTCATAATACCAGGATTATCAGGGTCCTCTGAATAAACTTGCGGAAGTGTAATAAAGGCTCCTCCATCATCTGGCCAAGATTTAATCTGAGGTAAATCAGAGATTTTTATTTCTTTAAAATTGCTAGGTAAACCCTTCTTCTGAACAGGCAATGCTTTCGTCGCCGGTATACCTGAACGAACATGCTTGAATGGGTTTTTTAAGACACTCATTGGATCATTTCTTACAGCAATAACAGCTTGAGTCTGCTCTATTGTTTTACGAAAAATAAATTTACTACGTTCAACCGTTCCAAATAGATTTGAAACAGCTGGAAATTCCGAACCTTTCACATTTTCAAAATAAAGGGCTGGTCCATTTTCTGCGTACACCCTTAAATGCAAGGCAGCCATTTCTAGATTAGGGTCTACCTCTTCTTTAATACGAATGAGATGCCCTGCTTTCTCTAAGTCTAAAATACATTCTTGTAAGTTTTTATACATCTAAAAAACCCCTAATTATTAAGTCTTATACCAGTATTATATCGTGTTTGTAGGATATTGTCTCATTTTATCATTTGGCTGTAGGGTGTCTATTTTATGAATAATTACGGTACATGAAATTTTTATTTCCTTACTATCTCTTTCTTTAACTTTTTAACAATAGTTAGGTGTTTTAAGAAAACAAAAGCTAGCCGCACCATTGGCACAAGCTAGCAAGATTCCAATATTATTTATCTCACTTATGAAAGTTAGTTCCGTCCGTAGTAGCCTCGATAACTCCTGTCCGTACGAGGAAGTCACCAAAATGCTCGCCTTCTTCTCGCTCCTTAGCATATCTAGGTAATAATTCTTTCAAGATTGATAAAATTGCTTCTTCATCGATGTTTTCTCTATACATTTTGCTTAAGCGACTACCATCAAATGCAGCACCAAGGTACATATTGTACTTTCCTGGTCCTTTACCAATAAAGCCTATCTCTGCCAAGGTAGGTCTTGCACAGCTATTTGGGCAACCAGTCATTCGAATCGTAATTTCTTTATCTGTTAAACCATTCTCATTAACGATTGTTTCAATCTTATCAATTAAAGACGGTAAATACCGCTCCGCCTCAGCCATAGCTAAGCCACAGGTCGGTAAAGAAACACAAGCTAATGAACTTCGTCTTAAAGCGGAGTATTGGCTCCCATCTGTTAGGTTATACGATTCAATTAATTGATTAATCTTTTTCTTTTTCTGACTTGTAACATTAGCAATAATTAAATTTTGATTGGCCGTTAAGCGGAAATCACCTGTATGGATTTTAGCAATTTCTCGTAATGCTGTCATGAGTTGATAATTCTCCTGATCAACAATTCGACCACCTTGAACAAATAATGTATAATGCCATCTTCCTTTTACACCTTTTACCCAACCATAGCGATCACCGTTATCATCAAAATGAAACGGTTTTGCTTCTGCTAAGGACCATCCTAATCGTTGTTCTAACTCTGTAACAACATTCTCTAACCCTAAACGATCAACCGTATATTTGAATCTTGCATTTTTGCGTTCAGAGCGGTTTCCATAATCACGTTGGATTGTTAAGATTTTTTCTGCCGTTATAAGTAGCTGTTCAGGTCGAATGAACCCAATGACCTTACCGACTTGTGGGTATGTTTCCGTATCTCCATGTGCCATACCTAATCCGCCACCAATTGTTACATTAAAACCTGCTAAAGCCCCCTCCTCAACAATGGCAATAAATCCAATATCTTGAGAGAAAACATCAATATCATTAGAAGGTGGAATGGCGAACCCAATTTTGAATTTACGTGGCAAATAATACTTACCGTATACAGGTTCTTCTGTTTCTGGAGCTCCTGCTACCTTTTCTTCATCTAACCATAATTCATAATAAGCTCTTGTTTTCGGGAGTAAATGATCACTCAATTTCTTCGACCATTCAAATACTTCACCATGAAGCTCAGATTGATAAGGGTTCGGGTTGGCCATTACATTTCGATTCACATCACCACAGGCAGCAATAGTATCTAACTTGGAAGCATAAATATCTTGGATTGTCTTTTTCATATTCCATTTTAATATACCGTGCATTTGAAAAGCCTGTCTTGTCGTTAATTTTAACGTTTGATTACCATACTTCTCTGCAAGTTCATCCATGACGAGCCATTGCTCTGGTGTCGCGACCCCTCCGGGTGACCTAACCCTTAACATGAATTGAAAAGCTGGTTCCAATTTCTGCTTTTGTCGTTCATTTCTATAATCTCGATCATCCTGCAAATAACTACCATGGAATTTCATTAATCGATTATCATCATCTGAAATACCTGCACTTAAAGGTTCTTCCATAGACTGCTTTAACGTACCACGTAAATAATTACTTTCATCTTTTATTCGTTCTACATCACTTGGTAAACCATCTGGAGCCTTTAAACGTTGATCAGCCATATGATCTTTTTCACCTCATTTATCCATTTAATAGACGTCGCGTTGATATCGCTTCTCTTGCGTCATTTTGGCTACATATTCTTTTGCCCTATCTTGATCGAGCTTGCCTTCTTGCCGAACGATCGTTAGAAGAGCCTCATGGACATCGTGTGCCATATTTTTTTCATCCCCACAAACATACACAAAGGCTCCTTCTTCTAACCATCGGAAAAACTCGGCACTTTGAGCGAGCATTTTATGTTGAACATACACTTTCTCTTTTTGATCACGAGAGAAGGCAACATCCATTTTCGTTAAGGTTCCATCTTTTACCCACTTTTGCCATTCCGTTTGATAAAGGAAGTCTGTAACAAAATGTTGATCTCCAAAAAATATCCAAGATTTTCCGTCAATCCCTTTTTCCTCACGCTCTTGCATAAATGCTCTAAACGGGGCAACTCCTGTACCAGGTCCAATCATAATAATAGGTGTCTCACTATTATCGGGTAATTTAAAATTCTCATTATGCTGGATATATACAGGTAGCTTATCTCCTAGCTCTACCCTTTCTGCACATAAAACGGAGCAAACCCCATGACGATTTCGTCCATGAGATTCATAACGAACCGTACTAATTGTCACATGCACTTCTTCAGGATTAGCTTCATAAGAACTTGAAATTGAATAAAGTCTACCCGGTATCTTCCTTAATAATTGAACAAAATCCTGTGCACTTCCAGATAACGTACCAAAATCTTCGATAAAATCGATCAAATCTCGTCCTTCCACATAAGCTTTTAATTCTTCATTAGATTCAGCTCCTAGTAATCTATGTAATGATTCATTACTTGAATAAGTGGCTAGATTTTGAATGAGTGGTTTCGTTAAGACCGTTATCTCAAAATAGCTAGTGAGTGCTTCTTCCAACGTTAAGATGTCACCTTTTTTGTTAATGGTAACAACCTCATTACCTCGCCACGGAAGTATGGCTAGTAGTTGCGCGACATATTGAGGGTCATTTGTCGGGAGAATCCCTAAGCTATCACCAGGCTGATAGGTTAAGCCCGACCCTTCTAGTGAGATCTCGATATGTCTCGTCTCTTTATTTGACCCTCGTCCATTCAAATTAATATTCTCTAGAACTTCTGCTTGAAAAGGGTTTGACCTTGAGTAACTTACTTCCAACTCTTCCAATTTCGGTGTATCTGCTGTGGTTGCTTTCTCCGGATTAGACTGCTTGGTTAATGCTGAGACTACACCTTCTATCCATTCACTTGCTGGCTCATCATAATCAAGGTCACAATCAACTCGTTCATATACACGATTAGCGCCTAATTCTTCTAAGCGAATATCAAATTCTTTACCCGTCTGACAGAAAAAATCATAGGAACTATCACCGAGAGATAAAACAGAGAATCCTACACCCTCTAGCTTAGGAGCTCGTTTACCGTGCAAAAATTCATGGAATGCGATCGCCGTATCAGGCGGGTCACCCTCACCATGCGTGCTGACAAGGATCACCACGTTTTCTACTTTTTTCAGTTGGTTTGGTTTATAGTCAGCCATTGATACGAGTGTCACTTCAAATCCTTGTTCTTCAAATTTTTTCTTTGTCTGCTTAGCAAGCCCTTGTGCATTGCCTGTTTGAGACCCAAATAAAATAGTTACTTCTTTTGGTGCTTGTTCTATTTGGACTACAGCAGCCTGTTCATTAGATGGTTCACCTGTTTGGGCTTCCAATGATGGAAGAGCAACTTGATTCGCTGAGATATATCCGCTTAGCCATGCTTTTTGTGTTTCTGTTAAAGTAGGTAATAGTTGATTTAATAAGTTAACTTGTTCTTGATTAAATGGACTATTGGTCACCTTGAGTTGCAACAACATTCACCTCACAAAAAATCATTTTAGTCAGTATAAATAAATATATTCGAATTTTAAGAAAATATTTTCTTTAATAATAGCTTCACTATTCCTATAAGTCAAGTTGGTTTTAGGTTTGTGAGGTTGTTTTCTTGGATTTTATATAAAAGTTAGTGCGAACATAGAGCGTTGCTTGTCGCTACCTAAAATGATGGTCCGCGTCCTGCGGGGTGGCGCCGAACTAACTAGCTTCGCTAGTGGATTTCGGCTCTACCACTACTTCCCGCGGGAGTCTCCGCATGACTCGCTCGCTGGGTTATAGTAATTCTTTAGTTCAAAAAAAACAATCCAACACTATTCTTTTAAAATGATAAAGAACAAAATCAAATTAAATGAAAAAACAACCGTTAAAAGAACCAACTTACACGTTCGGCTCTTTTCGTGCAATTACTACACCCTGTCCTTCAGTAACTATCTCGTTCAGCCCTTTTCGTGTAGTTAATCCAAGGTTTGACGTCCTTATCTTCACATTAACCCTCTCTTTATGCAGTTACTCCGAAGTTTGGCCTCCGCATCTTCACATTAAGCGCCTCTTTGTGCAGTTACTCCGAAGTTTGGGCTCCTTATCTTCACATTAAGCGCCTCTTTGTGCAGTTACTCCGGGGTTTGGCTTCCTTATCTTCACATTAACCCTCTCTTTATGCAGTTACTCCGAAGTTTGGCCTCCTTATCTTCACATTAACCCCCTCTTTGTACAGTTACTCCGAAGTTTCCTCCTTATCTTCACATTAACCGCCTCTTTGTACAGTTACTCCGAAGTTTGGGCTCCGCATCTTCACATTAACCTTCTCTTTGTGCAGTTACTCCGAAGTTTGGGCTCCTTATCTTCACATTAAGCGCCTCTTTGTGCAGTTACTCCGGGGTTTGGCCTCCGCATCTTCACATTAACCCTCTCTTTGTGCAGTTACTCCGAAGTTTGGCCTCCTTATCTTCACATTAACCGCCTCTTTGTACAGTTACTCCGAAGTTTGGGCTCCGCATCTTCACATTAACCTTCTCTTTGTGCAGTTACTCCGAAGTTTGGGCTCCTTATCTTCACATTAAGCGCCTCTTTGTGCAGTTACTCCGGGGTTTGGCCTCCGCATCTTCACATTAACCCTCTCTTTGTGCAGTTACTCCGAAGTTTGGCCTCCTTATCTTCACATTAACCGCCCTCTTTGTACAGTTACTCCGAAGTTTGGGCTCCGCATCTTCACATTAACCTTCTCTTTGTGCAGTTACTCCGAAGTTTGGCCTCCTTATCTTCACATTAACCCCCTCTTTGTACAGTTACTCCGAAGTTTGGGCTACGCATCTTCACATTAACCGCCTCTTTGTGCAGTTACTCCGAAGTTTGGCTTCCGTATCTTCACATTAACCTTCTCTTTGTGCAGTTACTCCGAAGTTTGGCCTCCTTATCTGCACAAACCTATATGATTTGTTAACATGGTGAAAGATGACTTTCATTCTTGTTGGTGGCGGAGTGAATCGGGCTCCGCCATGGGCGTTTTATATGAAATTTGTTGCTGATGCTCATGTGCGGAGCTTTGCCCGCCGCTACCGAAAATCATGCTCCGCTGGATTGCTGCTAATTCTCAAATAAAAAAATCTAACACCATTTTTTTAAATGATAAAGAACAAAATCAAAATTGAATAAAGTTCCGCCAGTTAAGAGCTGAACCCTACTTTCATATTTGTTGGTGATGATTTGCTTAGGAAGTCATCATGGGAGTTTTGTAAAAAGTGTACTTAGGAACGATAGTTCGGGCCTTGAAATTAGCTGGTAATCGGTTCCCTTAAAGTTACTGACATATTGGTTGTTTTTTTTGTTATCGCTTTTTAGTTACAGTGAGTTTTTTAGTATAGTCTTTGAACAAGGAGTTTAATGTTATTTCGGGAAATAGATGGGGTAGGTGAGGGGTTAGTTTAAGGAAACGAATTTACTTAAACCAACCTCGTTCTTTTGATTGTTTGATCGCTTCTATTCGGTTCTTCACTTCTAACTTATCGAGAATGACCGAAACATAATTACGAACGGTTCCTGTTTTGATTTTTAATTCGTTGGCAATTTCATCTGTGTTTTTACCATCAGCAATGAGTTCAAGCACTTCTTTTTCTCTCCCGGTAAGAGGGTTTTTGTTACTCCATAAATCATCCATCAACTCAGGTGCATACACACGTTTACCTGCCATGATTTGCCGTATAGCTTCAGCTAAATCATCACTCGGTGAGTCTTTCAACAAATAGCCGCGTACTCCCGCTTTAATGGCTCGCTGAAAATAACCTGCACGAGCAAAGGTCGTTAAAATAATGACCTTACAATCTTGACTGACCAATTGTTCAGCTGCTTCCAAACCACTTTTACCAGGCATTTCAATATCCATTAAACAAATGTCTGGTTTTAATTCTTCAACTAGAGTGATTGCTTGCTCCCCATTAGTCGCTTTTCCGATTACTTCCATATCTTCTTCTAAATTTAATAGAGCACCTAGTGCACCTAATAACATCTGTTGATCTTCTGCTATAACAATTTTAATCATATCGGTTCATTCCCTCCTCTCGCATCACTCGGGATCTTCATCGTTAAATGAGTACCTCCCGTTGTATTCAGTTGAAGTTCACCATTTATAAACTCTAATCGCTCCTTTATCCCTATTAAACCATATCCTGGAAGCTCCTGCTGCTTTTTTTGTTGAAACGTACCGTTATCACTAATTAAAACAATGGTCTCCTTATCAAATTGCTGAATCAATACTTTACACTTGGTTGCCCCACTATGCTTAATAATGTTATTAACCGCTTCTTTTAAACACATGCTTGCAATATTTTCTGCAAATAATGATATATTTTTCAGTGGCTTTGCATAGTCCAGTTCAAATTCAATTTCAGCCGCTTTCAAAATATTTTCTACCCGTACGAGCTCATCTTTTAGGCGAATACTCCTCATCGAAGAAACCATCTTCCTCACTTCACTTAACGCCGTTCTCGAAGCTTGTTGGACGTCTTGTAGTTCTGCCTTGGCTGCATGGGTATCTTTATCAATTAATTTCTTGGCTAGCTCCGCTTTAAGTCCAATCATGGAAAGTCTTTGACCTAATGTATCGTGTAAATCACGAGCAATTCGTTCACGCTCTTCTACTTTAATTAAATCCTCGATAATTTTATTAGCGTCTTCTAATTTTCCTTCTAACTCATCACGCTCATTTCGATTAAATATATTAAATGGTAATAAAATGATACTTAAACAAACAATCAAAACGAACGGAAGCTGAGTGATAAAAAATGGCTCTTGAATAACTATCATATAATTAATCGCAACAGCTATAGAAATTAAATGAATAAAATAGAGAACAAAAAACGCAATTCGATTTCTAACATTTCCTATTAAATAAGCGATAAAAAACGAAAAATAAACATAACTAAATACATAGGTAGCTACGTTTGAGATCGTAATTAAGATGAGTGTCCATACATAGACAGATGTTCTTTTTGCAGTCACGTAAGCAATCCGGTAAAAGATAAAAAATAATAAAGTAAGGGCAATCCCAATAATTGAAACAATTGTATCCGTCTGAAAGATAAAATAAAAAGGTAAAATGCAAAGGACCGTCCAAATATATGGAGCGATCCCGTTTTTCCTTTCAAACATCAACCATTTTTTAATTCGTTGCCATCCTGTTTTTTCTTCCATGTTAAAACCTCTATTAGTTTATTTTGGCAGCGTGAAAACCAACGAACTTCTTCTGTTGCTCATCCCACAAATGGTATTTTAATGATTCTAGGCTTGTTTTTAGTGTAATCGTAGGTACATGCTGTAATGGCTGAACCGTTTCATGAACATTTTCAAGCTTATAGTTAGGTACTCTTGGGCTTAAGTGATGGACATGGTGATATCCGATATTTCCTGTGATCCATTGTAATAATTTCGGTAACTGATAATACGAACTACCTTCAACAGAAGCTCTCACATACTCCCATTCATCATTTTGTTCAAAATAAGAATCCTCAAATGTGTGCTGTACATAAAATAACCACACACCAGCAACTCCAGCAACAAAAAAGAGTGGACCATGAACCATTAATAGTGCTTGCCATCCAATAAGGTAAGCTAAGCCTCCAAATAATAATACAATCATTAAATTACAAAGATACGTATTAAGTCGTTCTTGCTTTCTTGCTTTACGTCGGTTAAAACGATTATCAATTACAAATACATAAATCGGTCCGATTAAGAACATGACAATCGGATTACGGTAAAGACGATATTGAATTTTTGTCCACGTTGACGCTTCTTGATATTCTTTTAAGGTCATCATCCAAATATCACCGACTCCACGCTTATCCAAATTTCCACTTGATGCATGATGTACGGAATGATCATGTTGCCATTTACTATAAGGAAATAATGTTAAGATTCCTGAAATAGTCCCAAGAATCTTATTCGCTCGACGATTCTTAAAGAATGAGTAATGACAACAATCATGGAAAATGATAAAAATTCTGACGAGGAAACCTCCAGCAATAACAGAAAATACTAAGCTTAAGTAAAAGGATACGGATAAACTGAAATAAGCTAATACCCAAAGTCCAATAAAAGGTATAAATGTATTAATTAATTGTACCACACTTGCACGTAAGCTAGCAGATTCAAAGGGTGATACCTGCTTTCGTAACGCACGCTGTTTTTCTTTATCCATCATTACCTCAAAACCCCTTTATTACGTTCTTTTCTTTACTATATAGAATTGAGGACGTATGAGGAAGTCATAGGTATCATGTGAAAAACCATGATAAGTGTCATGGTTTCAAACCAAAAATTAGGAGCTGGTATTAATCAATATGTAATCTACAATAATAACTCTACCACCTCTTCTTTAATTAGACTATAATTAGGGTGACGAAATAAAAAGACTGTATAAAAATAACACAATCATTGAAGCGGCTTTATCCTCTAATATCCAAAACGTATGACTAATTTCAATAACATTTAAAATGATTTGGCACATTACAACTTTTTCTAGCCACTGTTCACCATTTCTTTAAGGAAAGTAAACCTGAACAATACCACAAAACGCTCTACCAAAGCATTCCATCACCAACAAATATAAAAATGGTGTTTGCCTTTGACTGGTGGCACTTAATTCAATATAATTTTGCTCCTTGGTTTGTTAGCTTTCATTATTTCTTATTCATTTTGTATAAGAAGTGTACGATCCAGGAAGCCTGCCCGCCTGGGGAAAGCGTGCCCCCCATTCCCGCAGCGATCTTCAAAGATGAGCACTTGAGCTTTAGTCAACTTTTATACAAAAGGAGTCTTATTCTTGCATATATTACAGAGATTTTCGTTAGAAGCACTAATCGTCGGCTTTATTGGTGGTTATATCTTTGCCCTTTTTCAACTTCCCTTGCCATGGGTATTAGGTAGCCTAAGTGCAATCACGATATTTCAAGCCTTTACCAAAAGAAAAATCGTATTTCAACCTACATATAAAGACATCGGCTTAGTTACATTAGGAGCTTATTTCGGTCTATACTTTACGATTTCAACATTTACAATCGTGACACCATTCATAATTCCTTATATTATCGCGACCTCGATATTAATTCTAGTTAGCATTATAATGAGCACTCTCGTAACAAAGTGGATTCCAATCGATCAAGTAACGAGTGTATTCAGTTCCATTCCTGGTGGGTTAACAGAAATGGCTGTAGCTAGTGAAGCATTACATGCGAAATCAGCTTACGTCGTGATTTTCCAAACGGTACGTCTCGTATCGGTCCTATTTATCGTCCCTCCACTTATTATTACGATTTTTAGTCCAGCAGATACACTAGCCTCGAGTCCAACGATAGGCTCGCTCGAATCGTTGTCTTTAGATTGGACATACACTTTATATCTAATCCCTATTATAGGTGGTTATTTATTACGGAACATTATTCCTGCTGGCATCGTTGTTGGTTCGATGGTCATCACGATACTTATTCATTTATTTATGCTCCCATTACCAACCATACCTGATGTTATCTTATTAATTGCTCAAGTCTTTATTGGAATTAGCCTTGGTAAAAGTATTCACATCCCTGACTTAAAGGCAGGTGGAAAGTACGGCTTTATTTATTTCATCATTACCTTATTACTTATCGCTACATCATTTGTTTTAGCTTATTTTTTTAGTTTGTTAACAGGGGTAGATATAAAGACTTCTTTACTGAGCCTCGCACCGGGAGGACTAATTGAAATGGTTCTGACAGCCTCACAAGTTGGTGCTGATCCAGCCTTAGTAAGTGCCTTTCAACTAACTCGAATTCTAGTAATTATTTTATGTGTTCCTGGTGCATTGAAATGGTATTTCCATTATAAGTCCTCAAAAAATTGATGGATTTTATCAAAATGGCCAGGTAAACCTTCGTGCCCAAAATCTGGGTATATATGAAAGATACGCTTAGCGTTTATCTTATTAAAAGCGGCAAATTGTGTGGACGGTGGACAAATCGTATCCATTAATCCAATCCCAATATGGACCTCTGCGTTTATTCTGGATGTTAAGTGCTGAATATCAATATAACCAAGCTTCTCAAATACCTTATCTTTTCTTTGATGTTCTGGGTCAAATAAACGGAAATACGTGCGTAACTCTTCATAAGCACCTTGTGCTAAATCCATTTCCCAAACACGTTGATAATCGCTTAAAAAAGGATAAACGGTCGCAACCTTTTTAATCTGTGGAAATAAAGCTGCACAAGCCAAAGCCAACCCTCCACCTTGCGACCAACCGGTTACACCTATGCGATTTTCATCAATAAAGTCAAACGATTGAACGATTTTCGCTAATTGAACGGTATCAAGAAATACAGAACGATAAAAGAGTTTGTTCGGATTTTCATTATCTAAGCCTCGAATAATATGCCCTTGAACCGTATTTCCAATAACACCTCCAACATCTTCAGAATATCCCCCTTGCCCACGGACATCCATCGCAAATACACAATGCCCTAATGAAGCCAATGATAAGATGGATGTCCAATCTCCAGAATTCCCTTTATAGCCATGGAACTTTAATATCGCTGCTTGTTTTTTGATCGCTGACTTCGGAACAACCATTTTCACATGGATCCTCGCATCATCTATGCCAGTGAAATACATATGATAACATTTGGCAAATTCCGTTTGGAAGTCGCTCTCAATTAGTTCATATTGAAGTGGGACTAGTGAAAGCTCCTCTAACGAGGACTCCCAAAAGCGTTCAAAATCAGCTGGTTTTGGGTTTATTCCTTCGTATAATTTCAAACGATCTAGTGACATATCAATTAATGGCATTGCCTTCACATCCTTATAAAAAATATCATCCCTTGTATATTCTCGGTCAACGAGCATTTTTCCTTTATCACAACATTTTTTCATGAAATCCTATCTTTAGTTCATCCTAACAGGGAGGTGAAAAAAATGGCTTGGTTATTTTGTTTTTTAACTTTAGTTTGGATTAATCCGATTAACGAGATAGATGCTAAAATTGAATTTATGTATGAGGATGAGATCATCTATACTCAAGCTAAAGCAGAACTGTTTCATCCACTGTTAGAAAACGGGCATATTAATTATGAATCTCTACATACTCTGACCGAAGAACTTATTAAGACCGTCTATACGCCTGCAACTAATGCGTTTATAGGTGAGTTTGGTGAAATTGTTGGAGATAAAAATGGCCAGACTATAAATCGTACGCAATTAAAAGAAGATATTATAGAAAGTTTGTTACAAACCGGTACAGATCAAATAACCGTTCCACTAATCCCTGTTTATGCAAAGGTAAACACAGAATTAATGAACCGGCTACGAAATAAGATGATTGGACATTATATTACCTATTTCAACCCCCACAATAAAGAAAGAAGCCATAATATCAAGCTAGCAACTTCAGCCATTCATAATCACGTCATCTTTCCACATGAGTCATTTTCCTTTAATGAAACGGTTGGCGAAAGAACGGTTCAAAATGGTTATAAAAAAGCGCCTGTTATCGTTAGAGGTGAGTTAAGCGAAGGTATAGGTGGAGGGATTTGCCAAGTATCATCAACCTTATTTAATGCAGTTGATCATGCAAATTTAAAAATTGTTGAACGATACATCCATAGTCGCCGGGTCTCTTATGTACCTCCTGGCCGAGATGCTACCGTGAGTTGGTACGGGCCTGATTTTCGTTTTGAAAATAAACTTAACCAACCGATCTTAATTCAAGCAAAAGTTTATGGCGGGCAACTAATCATAAAAATATTTTCCACAGAAGATGTTATTTACAAAACAAAAGAAGTTCCAAAAGCTGAAAGAAAGATTCCAGAAGAGATGAGAGTGAATAAGAGCAGCTAAGACTATTTATACGTTTCCTTAATTAATTTCAGCTGTCGTTGGCACTACCGGTAATCTAAATGTTTTAGAATTAGCTCTTAACTAATAGAAGCTACTGACATACGCCAATATGCCAGTAGCTTCTTAACTAGACAGGCAATCTTTAGCCAATCCCCTTTATTTAACCTCGTAACTTATCGTTAAGCTCTTGAATCTCTGTTTCCACACGTATTAATTTCTGTTCTAATGGGCCAATATCCCTACCAACAGATTCTACTTTCTCTAAATCAAATTGAATTCTTAAATATTCAGCCTTCAGTTCTTCTAGTTCTGCTTCCCATTGTGCTTTGCTCATCATATCCCTCCACTTTACTGTCCCTATAACTTTATCATCTTTTAGAAAAAAGCAAAACAGTGACTAATGTTTTTGTTTATAGTACGTGACAGCAAGTGCAAAAGCTAAAACCGTTCCTTTAACAATATCCATTGCGTAATAAGGGACCGATAGCATCACGAGGCCGTTCGCCAACAAACCGATCAAGACAGCGCCAACAAAAGTTCCAAAAGCATTAGGTTTTCCTTTACCTAAAACGGCAAAGCCGATAAATGTTGCCGCAACTGCTTCCATTAAATAAGGTGCACCGGCACTAATTTCGGCTCTCATTACCCTAGAAGCTAAAATAATTCCACCTATTGCCGCAAACGTGGATGATAGTGAGTAAGCAAGCCACTTATACTTGTTAACAGCAATCCCAGATAAACGTGCCGCTTCTTCATTTCCCCCAATCATATACATATAACGCCCATGTTTTGTATGATTGAGAAAGATATGTACAGCTACAACAATCACAATCATTAAAATAATAATCCATGGTACTTGTCCTAATTTAGAAAAGAATGGCGGTATTTGTCCTTCTGCAAAGGTTCCATCTGGCATAACCATATTCGGAGAAATCGTGGCTCCTCTTGTAAAAGTAAGAGCAACACCTTGAATAATAAACATCGTTGCAAGTGTTAATAACATATCCGGTACTTTTAACTTGACAATCATAAAAGCATTAAAGAACCCAACGAGTAATGCTGCCAACAAGGCAGAAATTAGGGCGATGACCGTATCCTGTGAAAACCAAACAAACATAGCCATCACGACAGCATTAGCTAAAGATGCAGTTGAGCCTACTGATAAATCAAAACCATTTACTGTCAAGGAAATGGTAACCCCAATCGCGATAATTGTCACGATTGAAATAGAACGTAAAATATTGATTAGATTATCTGTTTGAATGAATCTAGGCTCCAATATGGTAAAAATAATAACTAATAAGACAACTGTCACAATCGTTCCATACTTATATAAAAATTGAAATAGTCCAGTAGAAGATTGAGGAATTTTCTCTTTAGATTTCACTGGTTGCTGGCTCGTATTCATCCTGATTCCCTCCTGCTGAATAAAACAACACTTCATTTTCTGAAGTTTCGTCTGTCTTTAATTCTTTAACGATTCGCCCATCGTACATAACATATACTCTTTCCGATATCCCTAAAACCTCATGTAATTCAGCCGATACATACAAAATCATTTTTCCTTTTTTAGCTAAATTAATGATTAAATCAAAAATATCTTTTTTCGCTCCAACATCGACACCTTTTGTCGGCTCATCAAAAATATAAACATCACAATCAGCTAGTAGCCATTTTCCTATGACAATCTTCTGCTGATTACCACCAGATAAATGCTCAGCCTTTGTAAACGCATGCGGTGTTTTAATACCTAAACTTTGAATCATTTCACGAGCAGCTATCAGTTCCTGTTTCGGCTTCAAAAATGATAATCGATTTGTCCAAGCTCCCAAATGTGGCAACGTTAAGTTATGTACAACTGACTCTTGAATTAGTAAGCCTTCTTTACGTCTTTCTTCTGGAATAAGGGCCAGTTTAGCTTTGACGGCATCAGCAGAACATTGAATCTTCAGCTCTTGATCAGCCAGCTTCACTTGCCCAATATTCTTACTCTCACCAAACAAAGCCTTACACAGCTCCGTTTTGCCTGCCCCCACTAAACCAGCAATACCGACAATTTCACCTTGGTTAATCGTTAGATGAATATCCTTCAAGAATTTTCGGTCAGATAGGCCAATCACTTCCATACCAAGCTTTTGATTTTCGTTCTTGTATCTAGGAAACTGTTCTTCTAATCTTTTACCTAGCATATACCAAACGATTTCCTGTTCGTCCGTTTGAGTTGTCATTGTTGAATAGACATGCTTAGCATTCCTCATCACCGTAATATGATCACATATCTCAAAAACTTCTGGTAAGCGATGAGAGATAAAAACGATCCCAACGTCACGTTGTTTCAATTCTTTAATAACTCTAAATAGTTGTTGCGTTTCGGTTTGACTTAATGGAGCTGTCGGTTCATCTAATAATAAAAAACGACATTCCGTTGCTAGTGCTCTTGCGATTAAAATCATTTGTTTTTCAGCTAAAGACAAATCGCTAACTAAAGCCTTAGTAGAAATATGTAATCCAATACTGTGCAAAATATCTTTTGTTTGTTGATGCAGTTTACGCCAAGACATCCAATGTTTCTTTTTCATTTGATGAATAATCTTTGGCATCATGACATTTTCTGCAACAGTTAAATAAGAAATAAGTGCTGTATCTACTTCTTGGTACACCATTTGTATTCCTAATTGCTGGGCCTGTTTCGGTGACTGAATCTCAACATGCTCTCCATCTAGAACAATGGTGCCACTATAATGATTAATTGCTCCTGCTAATGCTTTCATTAACGTTGATTTCCCTGCTCCATTTGCTCCTATTAAAGCATGCACCTGACCGGACTTCAAATGAAAATCGACCTCGTCTAGGGCTTTAACACCCGGGAAGGTCATGGATATTTTTCTAAGTTCTAGTACATGCTGACTCATCTATTTCACCTTCTCATTTAATTATAGTGATGACATGTAGCACTCTTAAATCAGAAAGAGTGCTACTCTATCCATTTTAATCTTTTGAATGATATTCTTTTAAGGTTTTCATCCAATCTTCTTCAAATGCATCTGATTGTCCCCATCCATCAATGACTTCTGTAAGGTTGATCATATTAACCGGCTCTGAAGCTTGTCGTAATTCCTCTTGAGATATAAGAAATGCTTCTAGATTATATGTCGATGGCGTTTCTTCTTCCGCTAATTGTTTAGCCAATATTCTTACATTAACAGCACCAATTAGTTTTGGGTCAACAGCTGCTGTATATTGCCAAGAGCTTTCTTCATTTTGTATTTCTTGTAAATCAGCATTCGATACATCAATACCATAAATGCTAATTTCATCTCGTCCCGCTTCCCTTACTGCTTGGGCAGCCCCAATCGCAAAAGCATCCCACGTTGCAAAAATAGCATCGATTTCTCCTTCTGGATACTTATTTAACATCGCTGCTACTGCATTTTGGGTTTGTACAGAAGTATCGTCTGTTGCTAGACCAAATCGCTCTAACTCATTAATTCCAGAATGTTCGGATAAATAATTTTGATAAACGGCATTTCGACGAACCATAGGTGGGAATCCATCTACCCATAAATAAACAATATTTGCCTCACCGTTAAAATCTTCAACTAATTGATTTAACGATAAATCGGCCAACTGCTCATCATCTTGAGAGGTTAAAGTTACTCCTTCGATTTCTTGTAACTCTGGCACAGAATCAAACGCTACAACCAACTTGCCTGTCTCACGTAATTCTTTGACCGTTTGTACCGTTGCTTCATCATCTCCATGAGAAATAATAAAGCCATCATATTTATCAACATCTTGCGTTAGTGCATCATGAAATCTCGCTGAATCACCATTGGCAGTGAAGATATCAACTTCAAACCCTAGTGCCTCCGCTTCTTCCTTGGCTCCAGCTAAAAATTGAGCTGTGTGGTCGTCTCCACCTATTTTTCTAACTACTTTAATTTTTGGAGCTTTCCCTGATGTAAACACCTCTGGTACCCCTTCTAATTGTTGAACGGCACCAGTTGTTTCTGGCTGTTCTTCTCCTTCTGTTCCTTCATTGGACTGACACCCTACTAAAATAATCATGAAAATGACGGCGATTATTCCGATCAGTTTCTTCTTCATGTTTTTCTCCCCCTCTTTATTTTTATCTATGTAGTAATCCCTAATTTAAAAATTCGGAATCTACAATCAAAAGAAAAAACCTCTGCAATGAGAGGTTTTTTATATAGTCCTCTCTTATCTCTCGAATCTACTTCTAGATTCGCAGGAATTAGCACCAATTTTCTAAACGAAAACGGTTGCTGGGTTTCATCAGGCCAGTCCCTCCACCACTCAACATAAGAGTTTTACTATTCAATTATATTCTGACTAATCTTATTGGCATTATAATCCTTAAAAACGATAAGGTCAATCTTTTTTTATATGAGAATAAATACAACAATAACAAATTGAATGAAGAGCCACCAATAAGAGGACAAAATCTAAACGTTATCAGTCATAGAAAAAATATAAGGTAAGCTAATACTTTTTTCTCTTTTGCTGACGGAGTAGTATTGGTTCCTCCATGTGGATTTTATATGTGAAGCCTACTTGAAATTAGTGATTTGTACTTGTTCACTTGTCGAATGCTGCCATTATTAGCTCAAATGATTGTTTCTTTTTGTTGAATGCGTGAATGTTTGTGAGTAGCATACATTCATCGATATCATATTGGTTAGATATATGTAGTAAAATTGTTTTTATTCTTTCTGGTGAGCCCACTAACATTCGCTTACGTATAGATAACAGCTGCTCATAAAGTTCAGGTCGTTCCTTTACTTTCTGCTTGACGCTTTTGGTTGAAGGTATATATGGCATTTCTTCACTACCTGTTTCAATAAGTAAATGACGGTAGCTTTCACTTAAAGCAAGTTCATGTGCTTCTTCCTCCGTTTCTCCGCAAATGACAGGTAAGGCTACAATCTTTTTCCTTCTGTCTTCACTTTTTGTCTGTTCATTGTAAAGCTCGAGTGGTTCCATTGCATCGTTAATAGGTTGAAAATGCCCATATGTATATGGAAGATCTTTCTCTATAGCTAATAGAGCACTTTTATGACTTGACCCTAAAATCCAAATTTCAGGTTTCGTTTCTGGTATAGGAATGGCCAATGTTTTGGGATTCTGTTTTGGATTTTTTATGAAGCTCTTTAATTCATCGATAAGTTCAGCGTATTTAAAAACCTTCTGCAGAAAATGATCATTTAATGCATTTGTCACTTCTGCTGAACCGCCAGGAGATCTAGCAACTCCTAAATCAATTCGTCCAGGAAATAACGTCGCCAGCATATGAAAGGTCTCAGCGACTTTATAAGGTTTGTAGTGAGGCAAAAGCGTTGCACCTGAACCGAGGCGAATTCGTCTGGTTTGAGTGCCAATATAGGTGAGCAACACCTCAGGGCTTGGACAAACAAGCCCCGATAAATGATGATGCTCCGCAATCCAATATCGATGATAACCAAGCTTTTCCGCTAAAACGGCCAAATCCTTTGCTTGTTCGTAAGCTTCTTGATAGCTAGATCCTTCTGATAATGGAACTTGATCGAGGATACTTAACCTCATCTTGCTGCTTCCGAAATAATTTCTAATGATTTTTTTCTTGCTTCCTCATCATAGATGGTTGAGTTTATAATAATTTCATCAGCATCTGTCTCCGCTAAAAAGAGCTCTAATTCTTCTTTTACAGAAGATGGATCACCGATTATGGTTGAATCCCCTCTTTTTTCAAGCGCCGCCTGCTCATGTATCGTATGGTATCTCATTTCTTCATTAGTAGGTGGCTGTAATCTTCCTGGTCTACCTCGAATTAAACTTAAAAATTGCTGATCTTGAGAAGTAGCTAAATAAGTAGCCTCTTCTAAACTATTGGCAGCAATGACATTTTTACCCACCATTACATATGGTTCATCTAAAATTTCTGATGGTTGAAACTGACTTCGATAAATGTCTAAAGCGGGCAGTGTAAAATCAGGTGAAAAATGACTAGCAAAAGCGAATGGTAAACCTAGTTCTGCTGCTAACTTTGCACTAAATCCACTTGATCCTAATAACCAAATCGGTACATTTTGATTTTCCCCTGGATAAGCACGGACAAGAGGAGGAAACGGAGCTCGCTCTGGTTCAAAATATTGACGTAGCTCTTCTACTTGCTCTGGAAACTCATCACCTGTTGTACCAAGCCCTCTTCTCACTGCACGCATCGTAGCCTGGTCACTCCCAGGAGCTCTGCCTAGTCCTAGATCAATCCGATTAGGATACATTGCTTCTAGCGTACCAAATTGTTCAGCAATCATAAGTGTGGAATGATTTGGTAACATAATTCCACCTGCACCGACACGAATTTTCGATGTATGGTTAGCAATATGTCCGATTACAACCGAAGTTGCCGAGCTTCCAATACCAGGCATATTGTGATGTTCAGCAACCCAGAACCTGTGAAAACCTAATTCCTCGGCCTTTTTAGCTAGTTGGACTGTCGCCTCAAATGCTTGAGAAACAGATTTCCCTTCCGAAATTGGTACTAAGTCCAATATAGACAAACGAATATCCTTTAATGATTTATGTGAAGACATCTCATGTCACTCCTTTTTTACAGTACATAATTCAATAAACTCACTACTAAGAGTAATTCATCTCCTAACATTCGTCTAATCATCTGCTTATACATTTCTATTGTGTCCACAAATCATCAATGAGATAATCAACAGATAACAGGTTTACTTGGCTACTTCACGCAACCGCAGTTTTGAAAATTGAATGAAACTTAGATGAATTTATTCATCTGAAAGGTCAAATAAGGTCCAAAAACTAAAACTAAAAGTTTAACTCACCTTGAAAAAGCAATATGCTCGTTTGCACGAACAAAAAGGGAGCAATGACACAAATGATCACCCTTAAATAAAGGAGAAGATATGTATGAATAAAGAAATCGAACAACAAATTATAAAGCAATATCAGCAAGATGAAAAAATGATGGTGCTAGTCTTCAGCCAATGGTGTATTAATCATAACCTCGATCCCTTTGAAATTTATGCACAAGCTTACCCAACCCAACGAGATAACCCCTTATTAACCGACACACAAAAGTTAACAGTCACAAAAGAAGAAGCCGGTCATATCGAAGACGAAACCGTACTCAACATGCTTTCTTTATATGGAAATGATGAACTTGCTGCTATTATTAGTAAAGAAATTCATAAAAATAATAAATAAATACGTTATGATGAATAGAAAAAAGTCGATTGATAACAATGCAACCAATAATTAAAACATAAAAAAATAACCCCATTACCTTTGTTGGTTTTGGGGTCATTTATTCTTTCTTTTTTTCATACATTCAAATACATTTCCCTTCTAATTGCACAAAAGCCTTGCTTTACCTAGACAAAAACGATCATGCTTTTAAATTTTATAATAAGTTTCCCGTGTACACCCTTTCATTGTACACTTCGCTCACCTACGTCATTGGAATCACATCCCATCAAGAGGATTTGATACGTTCTCTCCTTTCTTTTTCGGTTATTTGTATTTTAATTGATTATGTGACAAAAGTAAAAATCCGATTTCATCCAAAAAACTTACTTATCCAAGCTATTTCTACAGTTTTCTTTTGTTATCTAATTATTTTGAATAATCAATCAAATGATTAATCATCCCTTGATCATCCGTTACGGGTCTTTCGAACTTTTGTTTATACGTCTCATGTCCTTTACCAGTTATCACGAGCCAATCATCCTTTTGCAATTGGTTAAACACTGTTTCGATAGCCATTGTTCGATCTAATATGATTCGAACTTGCACATTTGCGACTTTCTGATAATACCTTAACACTGACTCCATTTCCGTCATACTGACACCGTTTAAATCATCTAACGTCAAAATGGTGTAATCACTATACGTAATTGAGTTGTCTACCATCACTTTTCTTTTAGAAGCATCACTATCACCTCTAAAACCAAAAATATGATAAATTGAATGAGGTTGATAACTCGCAACGGTTTGTAAGCATGCTTGAATGGCGTCTGGTGAATGAGCATAATCAATGACTACATGCGCTCCATTTTTTAAATGAGTCATTTGAAACCTACCAGGTACGCCTTGAAAGCTTGAGAAAGCCGCTTGAATAATCGGAGCTTCAAGCCCACATTTTTCGGCAGTTATATAAGCAATAAGAGCATTTCTACTTTGATAAACGCCCTTAATAGGGAGCTTCAACATAAGCGAATCATTTGGGTTTTCTTTTTTGTTCAATTCAAATAGAGTGGAAAACTCAGTCGAATAGGTTGAATAAACATCATTGCTCGAATTTGCACCGATCGTTGTAACCATAACGCCTTGCTTTCTTACTTCGTTAGCCATCCGCTCACCAAAGTTTTGACTATACGTTGCAATAATCGCTTGTCCATTTTCCTTTAGCAGTTGAAAAAGATGCCTTTTACTCAAAAAATACTCTTCCATATTTTGATGATAATTAAGGTGGTCGTGGCTTAAGTTAGTAAAGATTGCCAAATCAAATACAACATCCTCCACTCGCTTTTGATCTAAACCATGGGAAGAAACCTCAATAATGACGAATTCATCTTGACTTTCAGCTAATATCTTTTGAATCGTTCTAGCATCCGGGGTTGTGGCCGTAGATTGTCTCTGTTCGCCATTGATAATATGGTAGACAGAACTCACTAATGTCACGGTCTTTTTGGCATAAGTAAGAAGGTGATGGAGCATAAAAGCTGTCGTAGTTTTGCCATTTGTTCCAGTAATACCAATTACTTTATGCTTCCTTGCCGGAAATTGATAAAAAGCAGCTGACAGTCTTGATAAAGCTAATCGGCTATCTGGAACTGATATGTAAGGAATTCCGTTAATATGCTCAAGTTTGTCCTCTCCAATAATTGCAACAGCTCCACTGGCAATAGCTTCTTGAACATATTGATTGCCATCTTCACTAAACCCCCTTATAGCAACAAAAACAAAGCCTGGTTCAACTTTTTGTGAATGAAAATGAATACCTGAAATAACTGTGTTTTGAGCATTAGACATATCCAGCTTTTCATCAAGAACCTTTACCAATGTACCCAGTCTCATTACAAACCCTCTCTCCAATGTTATTGGCAATAGTGTCACCATTAGAGAAAAGAATATCCGAAATCAGCTTCACAAAGTTTATGGAAATCCTTTTAAAGCTAATCAAAATAAAGAGCCTGCCAGATAAGCAAGCCCCTCCTTATTTATTCGTTTTCTTTAACAAACTGTTTATACTTCTTAAAATCCTTTTGACGACAAAGAACTTTCATATATGTCCCTAACTCATCATGTTTCACCTCAAGAACATCGGCATGCTGTTGGAAGTATGCGACCAGCTCCCCAGCTGAATAAGGAAATAGGAATTCCGCCTCCACATCATCATAAAAAAGATGCTGCTCTAATTGCTCTTGTAATTCAAGAAAACCCGTGCCTTCTTTCGCTGACACATAGATAACTCCCTTGTCCTTCCATTGGAAATGCTTTTCAACAAGGTCGCTTTTATTAAATACATATACCATCGGAACTTGTTCAACACCAATTTCTTTTAATGTGTCATTAGTAACTTTAATATGCTGCTCATGTGCACTATTAGAATAATCTACGACGTGTATTAATAAATCAGCTTCTTTGACTTCTTCTAGTGTAGAGCGAAATGCTTGGACTAAATGATGAGGCAATTTATGAACGAAACCAACTGTATCTGTGAGTAAAAATGAACGTTTTTTCTCTAATGTCACTTTACGAACAGCTGTTTCCAATGTAGCAAAAAGCATATTTTTCTCTAACACTAATTTCTTCTCTCCGAGGTTTACATCCATATCCAACAAAGCATTAAGTAACGTTGATTTCCCCGCATTTGTATAACCTACTAAAGCGACAACCGGAATGCCGTCCTTTTTGCGACGCTCACGTTGTATTTGCCGTTGTTTAACTAACCTACTTAACTCCTTTTTCAAAATGACCATTTTCTCTTCGATTTTTCTTCGATCAAGCTCAAGCTTAGTCTCACCAGCACCACGGTTTGTCGTACCGACTCCACCAACTTGTCGTCCTAAAGATTGCCTTAATCCAACTAATCGTGGTAGCATATATTGCATTTGGGCAAGTTCTACTTGTAGCCTCGCTTCCTTCGTTTTGGCTCTTTTTGAAAAAATATCTAAAATCAAAATGGTTCGATCAATCACCTTGCATTCAAGAATTGCTTCGATATTTCGAATTTGAGATGGTGATAATTCATCATCAAAAATAACGACATTCGCTTCAAATTGTTCCAGTAACACTTTCGCTTCTTGTAACTTACCCGCCCCTACATATGTAGATGGATTCACTTTATCAAGACGTTGTGTTAATGTAGCTACGACCTCTACATCGCAAGCAAGAGCAAGTTGCTCAAGTTCCTCAAGTGAAACATTTATATGTTCTTGTTTCGCTAACTCTGCCCCAATTAATAAGGCTTTTTCTATTCTTTCTTCCATCTATACCTCCAAAAGACTACATTACGTTCTTTTTTTTAATGTTTCTAACAACGGAAATAAATCATGTAAATCACTAATTTCATCATTGGGTTTTACTTCATTCATTTCCTTTTTTTCGCGATTTAACCATACTGACCGAATTCCGACTCGATTAGCACCTAAAATGTCTGTCATTAAATTGTCGCCAACCATCATTACTTCGTCTTTTTCTAGATTCATTTCATCTAAAGCATATTGAAAAATAGCTGGCTCTGGTTTTCCTTTTCCAAAATCACCTGATATAATAATTTTTTCAAAATAAGGTTTGAGTTCAGGCGTAATTGACAGCTTTGTATTTTGCAATTGTGGTGACCCATTTGTTAATAATAACAGGCGATAATCCTTTTGTAATCTTTCAAGCACTTCTAAACTTTCTTCATATAAAAAAGGGGACTCCATCCGGTATGTTCGAAACTTTATTGCAAGCTCTTTTGCATAAGATTTATCCACAATCCCAACCTGCTTTAGTGATTTTTCCCACGTATCGAAGTGATAATTTTTCACCATAGCATTCATTTTTTGAAATTCTGGATGGTCTTCTTCAAAGTGACCCCAAAGTCCTTCAAAAGGGTTGATACCAATGAGTTGTGTAAATGAATATGTCTCATATTCTTCATAGAGGGAACGTGCTATTTTTCGAGCTGTTTCTTCAAATAATTGAGCATTTACTTGATACTTATTCTCTACATCTTGACTTGTTTTTGCAAATGCGGTATCTATGCTTTTCTTATCCCATAATAACGTGTCATCTAAATCAAAAAAAATCGCCTTCACTCTTCCCCACTCCCTATCTCTCACGAATTACCTATACGTTATAGCGTACCTTGAATGAAGGAGATCGGCAAGAAGATTTCTGATAATTGGTTTGTCATCAACCAAAGTCCTCCTTAAAGTAGTTTCTTTTAAATACATATCCTTTACAACCAATATAAAATTTGTTGAATTTATACAAATCATTGATTAAACGTTCAAAATGAGCTTAAGCTACTAATAATTATATACTATTAGAAATTTTTACTCTTTTAGACATAGCTCTAATGAACCACCTTATAAAAAAACAAGATTGGCCGATATTGACCAATCTTGTTACATCACGTTAATCAGAACTTGTTAATAGCTTTTTTAATTCTAGTAATTCCTCTTTCGTAAACGTCATTCCCTTTCCCATTTTGACATGGTCAGGCGACCAATCACGTATATCATATTTCGGGTCTCGCCCATTCCAACTAATCCAATTCAGTTCTCTCTTCCAGCCTTTTGGACTTTCAGAAATCGTACCAATGCTTTTAATAATATCATATTTAAATTCCGTCAATGTATGTTCCTCCTATTAAAATGTTCTCTCACAACATCTGCCATAATGAGCATCATTGCCGCTAAAGCAAACCCTCCCCATACATCGGAAGCATAATGAACACCTAAATAAATTCGACTAAAACCTATAAGGACTATCAGTAAAGCTATCAGGATTTGAATAAGAATTGTCACGCTATTTTTGTGAAAATGTTTCCCAATGAAATAAATGAGAAACCCGTAGAGTAGAAAAGACATCATGGAATGGTTACTTGGATAACTATAACCAAATCCATCATACATCATGATCACTTCTGGTCGTTCTCGTGAAAAAACAGCTTTTAACAATAAATTAAGGCAACTTCCTCCTATCATAAGACAGCCCAAAACCAAGGCATCCTGCCTCTTTTTTAGCAGAAGGAAGACAATGGACAATACGATGGTTCCTACAATTAGAAACGTTTTAGAGCCTAGTTCTGTAATTAAAACGAATAGTTCATTTGTGAAGGAATTTTCTAGGGATAAAGTTAATTTAAATAGTAGGTTATCCATATAGAGTTCTTCTTGTGTCATTACTAGAATCGTCATGATCAAAAAGATGAAAGTGCTTGTATAAAATAAGAAGGTCTGGGATTTTGACAAGGTTATCACTCTTTTTGAAGCTACCTTATCACAGTATGGATGGAAAAAACAAATGATAGATGGTTGACAAAATTGAAAGAGGTAGGTTTTGTAGGTCTCATTTGTATGAAGGGAGATTCTTTTGGTTTTGTATGGAGAGGTTATTCTTTAGACTACTTTAGTCCTGTGCCTCCTTCCCTGTTATTTATTATAATAATACGGTATTTTCCGTGAATCTCCTGCTTGATTTTTGAGTTTTTTGTATGAAAGTTTGTGAGAACATGGAGCGTTAATCGTCGCTACCGAAATTATGCTTCGCGTCCTGCGGGGTGGCGCCGAACTAACTAGCTTCGCTAGTGGATTTCGGCTCTGCCACTACGTCCCGCGGGAGTCTCCGCATATTTTCGTCCGCTGGGTTACCGTAAATTCTTAAGTTCAAAAAAAAACAATTCAACACTATTCTTTTAAAATGAAAAAGAACAAAATCAAATTGAATAAAGAGCCCATAGTAAAGAGTGAAACTGTAAAGGAAGTGCCGTAGTTTGTCGTCAATGGTGGATGAGGATAGCAAACACTTTCCTACAACATATTACTCCTTTGACCCCACTTATGTTGTTACTTCTTTGCTTTTCCTACAACATAGCAATGCTTTTACTCGGCTTATATTGTTACTTTCTTTACGTGTAGTTACTCACCTTTTTCCCTCGATTAACTGACATGCTTTTGCCCATACAAAAGTGTACATTGTTATTTAATCGTTTTTGAACATTCCTAGATTAGCCATGTTCTAGTTTTTGTTTAGTCCTTTAGGCTTATGCGGGAGTAATACTTACGTGATCGAAAAAAGCAAAGAAAGAGTTAGTTTTCTTTCCTTGCTTTGATTTTATTTATATTTCTAGTTCAAGGACAACGGGGCAATGGTCACTTCCTAGGATATGGTCATGAATATCGGCCGTTTTTATTGTACCTTGTAAAATGGATGAGAGGATAAAATAATCGATTCTCCAGCCAATATTCCTTTCCCTCACTTTATTCATGTATGACCACCAGCTGAATCTATCTGCTACATTTGCATGTATTGAACGGAAGCTATCGACAAAACCGCTATTAAGCATCCGTGTCATTTTTTCTCTTTCTTCAAATGTGAAACCTGAGTTCCCAATATTAGATTTTGAGTTTTTTATATCTTGCTCTGTATGAGCAACATTCAAATCTCCTGCAAGGATAACTGGTTTCAACAATTCTAGCTTTTTAAGAAATGCGAGGAAGTAATCCTCCCATTGTAGACGATAGTCAAGCCTTGATAAATCGCGTTTCGAGTTAGGCGTGTAACACGTAACAAAATAAAAGCTTTCAAATTCAAGTGTAATGACACGCCCTTCAAGGTCGATTAACTCTTCACCAATGCCATACTGTACGGATAAGGGTGTCTCCTTCGTAAACACAGCTGTACCCGAATAGCCTTTTCTTTTTGCATCATTCCAATATTGTTGATACCCGTTTAATGCTAATTCAATTTGCTCTCGTTGACATTTTGTTTCCTGAATCGCAAAAATATCTGCGTCTACCTCATGAAAATAATCTAAAAATCCTTTTTTCACACATGCACGAATACCATTAACGTTCCATGAGACTAATTTCACTGTTTCAGCTCCAATCCTAGTTACACATTATATCATTATAACGAGATAACTAGGGTTCTAGCAAGAAACATCTACTTAACTATCAGTTTCAAATTCACACCAACGTAAAATTAAATGCACGAATACTTTAGCCGCTTCAACCATTGCTTTTACTTCAATCGATTCATTCGGATAATGAGCTAGCTCTGTCGTACCAGGACCATAAACGACGGTTGGAATATGACCGACTTGATAAAGAACACCAGCATCTGTGGCCCACGGGGCTGCTTCGACTTTTGCTTTTTGACCAGATACCTTCATCACTGTATCTTTTATGACATGGAGAAAGGGGTGATCCATATTAATACTACCTGGCATCCACTGAGCCCCAAACCATTCAACAGCCAAAGGATGTTCAATAAACCACGGATCTAAGAACATCGACGGATGAAGGATTTGCTCAAAAACTTCTTTCGCTTCTTCTATCGTTTCTTCAAAAAAAACGCCATACCTTCCTTCGATGATTACGTGATCTGGTACCATCGATGGCCAGTCTCCACCAGAGATTTTCCCAATGTTTATTGGAATGGGAATCGGAATATGTTCATATAAAGGATGATGAATTTGTTCATTACGACGCTTTTCTAACATTTTGAGCTGCTCAATAACTACGTAAGCTTTATCGATTGCTGACACACCATCATATCGAGTACCACCATGTGCCGCCCTGCCTGTTACCTTAATTCGGAACCAAAGGGAACCTTGTTGAAGAGGAAAAATCTTCAATTTGGTTGGCTCTGGGATAAGTGCGGCATCCGCTTGATAACCTTTTAAAGTTGCCGCTAATGTTCCAGCACCTCCACATTCTTCATCCACGACACTTTGGAAGATGAGGTTTCCTTTCAAACGGACGTTCAACTCTTTTATGACTTTAAGAGCTAATAATAAAGAAATTGTCCCGCCCTTCATATCCGTCGTACCACGACCGAAAACCCGCTCGCCATCAAAGTAAGCTTGGAACGGAGCTGTCTTCCATTGCCGTAGGTCACCACCTGGCACTACATCAATATGACTATTTAACAGTAACGAGCGACCTCCTCCCTCCCCTTTCCATACCCCAATCACATTAGGACTCCGCTCAAATTGATCTCTAGTGGAAACGAATGCCTCATGTTTCATTAACTCATTAACATCTGGTTCAAACCAATCAATATCCATTTCTAACTCCGTTAATAACATGTTGATATATTGTTGGGCTTGCCATTCATTTTGGTAAGTCGATTCATAATTAACTAATTGACAGAGATGTTGAACAAATGATTGCTGATGGACTTCCAGTAATTTTTCAATTTGTTTATTCATTCAACTCCCCCCATAAATGCTAGAATCCATTAGAAAGCTTGCTTCTGTTGAAGCGGTTACTTCTTCTAAAGTATATGGAGCAAAGATTTCTTTTAAAATAAGCTGTTTATCTTTTATTGTAAAAACAGCACGTTCTGTTATGATCATTTGTACACAAGAAGCTGCGGTGAGAGGGTATGTGCATTGTTTAACGATTTTAGGTTGACCGAATTTGTTCGTATGGCTCATTAAAACAATAATACGTTTTGCTTTTTGTGCAAGTTCAATGGCCCCTCCTATCCCTGGTACTTTTTTTCCTGGAACTAACCAATTCGCTAAATCACCTTGGGCACTAACTTCTAGTCCTCCTAATATCGCCATGTCGATTTTACCAGAACGAATCATCGCAAAAGCCGTCGCACTATCAAAAAAAGAAGCCCCTTTTCGTAAAGTGACAGGAAGACCACCAGCATGACAAATCATCGGATCCTCTTCCCCTTGCTTAGGGCGAACGCCCATACCTAATAGACCATTCTCTGCATGTAAAAAAACATGTTTATCTTGTTGAATGTAGTTAGCAACAAGAGAAGGAATGCCAATCCCTAAATTGACAATCATCCCTGATTGAATTTCTTGTTCCGCTCTTTTCGCCATGTTCTCTTTGATCATGCCTCCCATGCCCACCTCCAATCAATGCCTTGACTTTGAACAAGATGTGTAACAAATAAACCAGGTGTCATAATATGCTCAGGATTTAACTCCCCGACATCCACCATCTCTTCTACCTCAACGATTACCTGCTCGGCAGCCATTGCCATAAGTGGTGCCGTATTTCGTGCGGTTGCCTCGTACATTAAATTCCCAAAACGGTCGGCTTTTTTAGCATAAATAATCGCGACATCAGCAGTTAGAGCTGGCTCAATGAAATAATCTTGATTTTGCCATCTCATTGTTTCAACTGGTTGATTTAAAGCTTCGGCATAACAAATATCGCTTAGCACTGCGGCTATACCACTACCGCCTGCCCTAATTCGTTCCATTAATATTCCTTGAGGTGAAAACTCAATTTCAAGCTCACCAGAAATCATCTTTTGGCCTGCTATAGGGTTAGAACCGATATGTGATGTAATTAACTTTTTTACCTTTTTATTAGCAATGACAGGCCCTATTCCAATCGTCGGAAAGGCAGCATCATTCCCAATTAACGTAACGGCTGATAAGTCAATGTCTGCTAAGACCTTCACGAGTAATGGTGGATTGCCAATACCTCCAAAACCACTATACATAATCGTTTGAGCTTTTTTAAGAACAGGAAAAATCTCATCAAGTTCACATACTTTATTCATAAATACCCTCCTCTTTCAAAACTCTTTCTAATTCTGTAAAAGTGCTTTGCAGTTTGGCTGTTAGCACATGCATTTCTGCATACGTAATCGTAAACGGTGGTGCTATTAAGAAACCATCCCCCTCCAAGCCATTACCACAGCTACCTGGATAAAGCAGTAAACCATGTTCTTCTGCAATCGTAATTAATTTCTCTAATAGAAGGATATGACGGGGGAACATGGACTTTGATTTTCGATCTTGCACAAGCTCTACACCAAGTAATAAGCCAACCCCTCTTATTTCCCCAATAAACGAATGTCTTTCAGCTAAGTGTTGGAGCTGTCGTTTTAAATAGTGTCCTTTTCTTTTGACTTTTTCCGAAAAATTTTCTTCTTGACCATATTGCAAAACTGCTAGGGCGGTAGCACACGCTAAAGGATTGGCACTGTGTGTATGCCCACTCATAATGATTTTCGAATGATGACCTATTGTTTGATAGATTTCTTCAGAGATAACAGCAGCAGCAATCGTTGCATAACCTGCCGCGAGACCTTTCCCTAAAGTAACGATATCAGCTTCTACACCCCAATGTTCTAAGGCTAGGAAAGGACCCGTTCGATACGCACCTGTCATGACTTCATCAGCTATCAATAAAATCTCGTATTTTTCACAAAGCTCTTTAATTTTTTCATAATAACCTCTAGGTGGTGTGATGGCACAACCAGCTGCACCCACGACAGGCTCTACAATAAATGCTGCAATTTGTTTCGCCCCTACTCGTTGAATAACGGTCTCTAATTCTTGTGCACACTTTAATTGACAGGTAGGATAGCTTAATTGATAAGGACATCGATAACAGTATGGTGCTTCAACTTGAGGGTATTTTTCTAACAAAGAGGAAAATCTCTCGCGTCTTTTTAGATGACCTGACATCGAAAGTGCCCCCATTGTTATACCATGATAACTAAACCAACGAGATAAAATAAACGTCTTAGTCGGCTGATTCCTGTCTTGCCAATATTGAATCGCTATTTTCATTGCTGTTTCAGTTGCTTCAGACCCACTATTGACAAAAAAAGAATAATAGGGCGTGTTAGTTGGCATTTTCTCATTAATAGTCGCTGCCAACCTTTCGGCAGCTGCGGTTGTGAATTGAGAGCGATAGACAAAACTTACTTTTTTTAATTGTTCATGTATCGCTTTTCTGATAGCAGTCACACCATGACCGAGCGAAGCTGTTACAGCACCAGACGAAGCATCTAAATACGCTTTTCCATCTACATCATAGAGAAATACACCTTTTCCATGCGTAATTTCCGCATACGTTTTTTGAAAATCTGGTTTAATGAGATATGAATTCGCCATAAGGACACCCCCTGTGTCATCATTTCCTTACTTCGTTACGTACTACCTAGAAGCGAAAATAATTCTTTTTTAATAATTTCGGTATTTCCATTAATTCACGATAAGTGATACTTGTGGGAAGCTCATCGCTTTTTATGAGCATAAGTTGGTCTTCGATTTCCTCAACGATTTCATCCTGTTGATATACCATCGAACACGCCTCGCAACAAATAGTTGGCGTCGCTTTAATTTCAATCGCTCGCAGACCACTAGGAAGCTCCCAAAAAACGGAGTCCATTATTTCCTTCGCAGCAATCTGGTCACACCAATTACACTTGATCATCAGGAGTCCCCTCCTTCTTCTGTGTTTTTTGTTGCTCTGCTTTATATTTTTTCTCTTTTAACTTTTCACGTAATTCACGTTTATCCTTTAACGAGCTATGTGCGGGGTTTGAATCATATTTCTCTCTCCGACCCATACGCTCTAAAGATTGAGGGATCATACTCGTTCTCTTGTCAGATAATAGCTCCCATACTCCCGTTGAATCTTTTGGTCCCTTCTCAGCAGGGTAAAATTCATTAAAATAAGCATCAGCTCTTCCTGCGACATAATGTTCTGGCTCTGGATATGAGGTGATAACCCCTTCAAAGTTTCGAAGTACGACTTTATCTGGACTTTGTGATATTAGATAATTAGGTTGAAGGGTAATTTTCCCACCACCACCTGGAGCATCAACGACAAAATTTGGCACAGCATAGCCACTGATATGACCACGCAAACCTTCAATTATTTCTAGCCCTTTTGAAATAGGTGCTCTAAAATGTCCAATTCCTTCTGATAAATCACATTGATAAATATAATAAGGTCGCACACGCATTTTAACTAAATCATGCATCAGCTTTTTCATAATACGGACACTATCATTGATTCCTGCTAAAATAACAGCTTGATTGCCCACTGGCACCCCTGCATTAACTAACTTTTCACAGGCCAACTTAGATTCTTCTGTTATCTCTAAAGACGTATTAAAATGCGTATTTAACCAAACTGGATGATATTTCTTTAAAATTTCACAAAGATTATCTGTAATACGTTGCGGGAATACAACAGGTGCCCTTGTACCAATACGGATGATTTCAACATGCTCAATTTCACGTAAGTTCTTTAATATATATTCAAGGATGTTATCATTTATTAATAACCCATCACCACCTGATATCAAAACATCACGAACTTCAGGGGTTGCTCGAATATAAGCAATCGCATCATCTAACTGCTTTTTCGGTACACCCATTCCAATTTGTCCGGAAAAACGTCTTCTGGTGCAATAGCGACAATACATCGAACATTGATTTGTCACCAAAAATAACACACGGTCCGGATATCGATGAGTTAAACCAGGTACAGGAGAATCCTCATCCTCTTCTAAAGGGTCTTCCATATCGTATTTCGTTTTATGAAGCTCAGATTCTATTGGAACGGACTGCATCCGCACCGGGCAATGAGGATCATCTGGGTTCATGAGCCATGCATAATAAGGGGTAATATTTAATGGTATAGTTTTCGTAGCAATTTTCACCCCTGCCTCCTCAGCTGGCGTTAAGTTTATGACCTTTTTCAAATCATCTAACGTACGAATCGTGTGTGTTAACTGCCATAACCAATCATTCCATTGCTCTTCTGTTACATCTTTCCACAAATCAATATCTTTCCAATCCCTTTTTGGTTTATAAACAAATGATTTCATGCTTCATGACCTCCTTGTTTGTCATCACTTATATAAATGCAAAGAACGTGCCAAGATTAAACGTTCTCCCCGTTCTGTGCTTTCTATAGAATATGATTAATTGGTTCAGCAGGTGCCCAATCCTAAAATTAGGTCTGCTATGAAGCCCAAAATCAATCAAACCCAAATTTGCTCCTGTCCTTGCACTCAAAAATGAACGCAAAAAAAGTGCCTAATAATGGGCAGTTTTTTATAAAAACGCCGATTATTAAGCACTTCTTATTTTTTGTATTTCACCCAAACATTTAAGTTCTCATACGAACCTTCCATAAAGCAATTATTCGTTAATCTTCCTTCATAGTGATAGCCCATTTGCTTTAGGACTCGATTCATGCCAAAAGAGTTCGCCCTCGCAATGGAATACGTGCAATAAATTCGTTTCTCATATAACTCATTTTCTAATTCCTTAATGATATGTCTAATAAGACCAAATTGACGATGATCCGGGTTTGTTGCACAATCCGTAATCTCTGCGTTATGGAAAACATTCTGTACCTCTGCAGAAGCTGCTGCTACAATTTCACCTTCAAATGTTACTATAAAAAACAGCGTTCCACCTTTTAACGATTTAGTCAAATAGTCGACTTCATGAATGGGTGTTGGATAACTGCTAAAAACCGTACCATAAAAGGTCGCAAGCTCATATAAATCACTTTCCCTTACTTTACGCATTTCATAACTATCCGGTAAACGCTTCATTGCACTAGATTCTTTTGCCATAACCTGGTCGATTAATTGATCCTCTTCAACCCAATTACCTTGCTTTTTTCTTTCGTTCGAATAATAGCGACACATGACATAGTTATCAACACCATTAAAATAACCTTTCATAATCGACTCTAACTGAAATCCATCCGCTATCAATTGTTGCCATTGCGTTGGTTTTGTATAAACAATTAATTTGGTAAATGGTTGCTTTTCACGTCTTACCTCTAATTCCTTTAAGAGGTTTTTAAAAGCGCCTTTATAATGGTCGATACGTATTCTTTCATTGTAATAGTCAATATAGAGGTCAGCTTCAACCTGCTCTAGTTCCATATATTCATATGTGGCTGCTTTACTAGCTCCTTTACTCTCCATCTCTCTTCCCTTTCACTTTGAATTTTTTTATTTTATACTGCAATGTTTGTCGAGGTATATCAAGTAACTCTGCCGCTTTTTTGACATTCCCTTTTGTACGCTCCAAAGCCTCTTTAATATAATGTCTCTCATCTTCTTCTAGTTGTTCCTTTAACCCTATTCTTTTGGCAAATCTCGTGTTACTAGAAAGTAATTGCTCATATTTTTTTTGTAAATGCAGTGGCAAATGTTGTGGCATAATAATACGATCAGAGCATAACGTTATCGCATATTCTATCACATGTTTTAACTCACGAATATTGCCTGGCCATGTATACTTTTCAAAAAACTGTTGGACAGAGTCTTCTAATTGAACTTCTGTTTTCGCGTTTAATGTACAAAAATGCCTTATTAGCCGAGCGATATCAGCTTGGCGCTTTTTTAAAGGTGGCAATTCTAATAAAAAGAAGGATAATCGATAATACAAATCTTCTCTTAATACACCTTGTTCTAAACATTCAAGTGGGTGCTTATTCATCGCCACAATCACTCGAACATCAATTTGGTAACTCTCTGTCCCTCCTACCCTTCTAATATATCCATCCTCAATCGTTCTCAATATCTTTGCTTGAAAATCAAGTGGCATCGATTGAATTTCATCTAGAAAAAGCGAACCTTTATCTGCAAGTTCAAATAATCCTTTTCGGTCCACTGCACCTGTAAAGCTGCCTTTCTTCGTTCCGAACAAAAGGCTCTCTAGTAAACTACCCGGTAAAGATGCACAATTTTGCACCACAAATGGTCCAGCTTGACGATTTGATTCTGAATGAATAGCTTGCACCATTAATTCTTTTCCTGTACCTGTTTCCCCATATACCATAATCGGATAAGTGGTTCTAGCTGCTTTTTGGGCAATTTCTATTTGCTCAATCATAACAGGATCTTCCGTAATGATATCATGCCATTGATAAAGTGTATTTTTATTTGAGTTCTGTTTCTGACGGGGAGATGTCATGGTTCGATGCAAATTCTCTAACTCTAACAGTTTTTCTGATAGCTGCTTAATATGTTTGATATCCTTGGCAATTTCAATCGCACCAAGTAATTCTCCTTTATACAAGAGCGGAATCGTTGTATTAATGGTTTCGATTAATTGACCGTAATGATTATAATAATTTTGTGGACGCTTAAAAATGGCTTTTTTCGTTGATAACACCTGAAGTAACGTACTAGACTCTGAGGTTAATGAAGGAAAATTTGTTAGCAGATGTTTCCCGATCACTTCTTCTTGACTTAATCCATCTAACTTCGCTGCAATTGAATTATAATACATCGTCACACCGTCTTGGTCAACAATGTGTATCGCTTCATCAATGGACTCGATAATGATTTCTAATGGTTTTTGTGCCATGAACTCACGTAACATCAACATCGGTTTCATTAATCACCTCTCATTGCGCGTCTATTCATTATATGGTTAAACCACTCCTATATATGATTGATACTTGCTATCAATAAAAGTGATCTATAAGCGTTTTATATGAAAGTGTACTTATAGGTGATAGTTTGTGCCTTGAATTTAGCTGGTCATCCATCTTGCGGTAGATGACCTTAGCAGGAAAGTGCCCCCTGTTTGATAGGCTGACTCCTGATGGTGATCGAGTTGTAAACGGGCCAACTGTTTAAGAAGTAGCCTCTACTTTCATCTTTGTTGGTAGCGAAGTGAATGAAAAGCCACCAGTTAAAGAACCAACTGTCTCGTTCAGCTCTTCTTGGCCTTTTTTTGCCCGTGATCATGTCGACCAGCCTCCTTCATCGGCATGTTCTTGGCCTTTTTTGCCCGTGATCATGTCGACCAGCCTCCTTCATCGGCATGTTCTTGCCCTTTTTTGCACGTGATCATGTCGACCAACCTCCTTCATCGGCATGTTCTTGCCCTTTTTTGCCCGTGATCATGTCGACCAGCCTCCTTCATCGGCATGTTCTTGCCCTTTTCGTGTAAGTTACTCAGCTTCTCATAAGAGCCCTTTTAAAAAGATTCAGCGCACCGCACAAACAGCCACTACTCACAAAAAAAGAAGCTATCTAAAGTAAATAGCTTTTAGAATAAGCTTCCCTACAAATAAAATAAATCATCAATCTTTTAATTCAATTGAAGCAATACTAGCAACAATCGTTCGTAGCAACTCTTCATTAGCCACTTCTTTAGACATACTAATGGCCGTATAGTGTAAGTACAAACCATCATCACGATTTTCTTCTTTTAATAGCAAATACATTATTTCATGTTCACGTTCAGCCTCTATAAAATAATCAAAATCAGAAATTCCTTCATAATCTGCCACATATAAATCTTTTACCTCTACATCATAATTTGGCTCAAATTCTACGATGGCTTTACGAAAATTCTGAACGATACTAACCATTTCCATATATTTTGATTCCATAAACTCGTACCCATAATTATAACCGTTACCCGTTATGGAAAGCATTTCATTTTCATCACTTGTACTGACCACTGCATCAATTGGTACAACAATACTTTCAATATCTTCAACTAACTCATTACCTGAACCTTGTTTCCCTTGTGTCTCTTGATTAATAACTCTTGCATCGACTCGATATTCTTGTGAAAAATCATTAAAAACCAATTCGTCCGTTATAACCTCTACGTCTTGAGGTTGGTTATCTAAGGCATCTTGTTCCTGTTGAGGATACATTGGATGTTCTTCTACATCATTAACACAGCCTGCTAATAACAATGCGAATATTCCTATAAAACTCCACGACTTTACGTTTCTCATTCGAACCCCCTACACCCTTACCTAAAAATTATACTAAAAAAATATAGACTCTTTTTATTATACAATAATCTAACAAACTATGAATAATAAAAATTCACAAAGATTCGAAAACAAATATATTTACCTCTTGTTTTAGCAACTTCCATTACACAGAAAAAAACATCTCCACAACGTAATGTTCATGGAGATGTTAGCTTTACTCTTCTACAACCGGTTTTGCGTAGATAATATATCGATCTGGTGCACTACCAATAAAGTTAAATGGATAACATGTAGATAAGGTTAACACTTCATCAGGTGCCGTTGAACGAATGACTGTCGTATCATCAGCTGGCACAATTTCAGACTCGTAAAACTCGTAAACGAAAGTACCATAAGGCATTTCGACGATAAACTGATCGCCTATTTCTAAATCACCAAACCCACGAAAGACAGAATCACGGTGTCCCGATAAAAGTATTTGATCATCTTGCCCTGGAAGTTTTGTTGTTTTATAGTGCCCAACACCACGGCTTAATTCCTCTTCATCCGTACCAGAAATGATCGGTAAATCCTTCTCAAGTTTAGGAATCTTTAAGAGACCAATTACATCGCCATCGGAAAATTCCATCGTTTCCGCACTACCAACCTCTTCACTATTTTCTCGGTCCACTGCCAAAACCTCATTAGCCTCAGCAAGTGATTGTTTTTGCTTTTGGTTTGCTTGAAATATTTCGTAACCACCATAAAATAAAAACGCTAAACCAACGATCATAATGAAACTAGCAATAAAACGCATCAGCTACACTCCATTTCTCACAATCTCTACCATTATCTTCTTATTGTAACATATTAACCAAGAAAAATTGATTTTGTCCTCGATTATTTGCTTCTTTTTTAAGATAAAATCATTTCGACTGGCAATACACCTTTTAACTCAGACAATAACTCTAACTCTTCTTGACTACACCAGATCAGAACATTCCCTGAATCTGACTCTGTCCGAATTAATCTTCCGACACCTTGTCTTAATCGTAAAAGCATATAAGGTAAATCGACCTCTTGAAAAGGAAGCTTGCTTTGAGCTCTTTTAGCATCAAACACTGGATCTTTGGGTGGAAATGGTAACGAAGCAATAAGAACTTGAGAAAGAGATTGTCCGGGAATATCAAGGCCCTCCCAAAGATGGTGTGAACATAAAACCGTCGAATTCTCTTGTTGAAATTGTTGCACTAATACACTTATCTCCTGGTCACCTTCATATAAAATCTCAAAAGGAAACTCTTTATCCTTCATCGTTGATTTAAATGATTCCATTTCTAACTTATTCGCAAATAAAACAAGCGAACTGCCTTCTTTTTGACGGAGAGCTTCTTCAATCTGTTCCCATTTCCTCTGTTTTTCTTGCTCCATTCGAAGATGAATCGACATTTTGGATTCATAATCAAAAGGAGAATTGACCGAAAATGAGTCGTATGAAGAGATACCAAGATTATGAGCAATAAAAGAGAAATCTTTGTTTTGTGAGAGTGTTGCTGACGAGAAAATAATCGGTTGATTCTTAGAAAATAGTTCTTCTTTTAAGATAGACTCTACTAACCTTGGCATGATAACAAAGGTCGTCTCTCCTTCATTTTGCTCTAACCAATAAATTCCTTCATTTTCTTTCATAAAAGTCGTCAATCCATATGATAAGAACTCTACATATTCCTCTATCATCTTGATATGATATTCATCTATGGTAAATAACTCAGAGTCAAAGACAAGCTGATCAAGTAGTTGTTCTACTGCTTCGTTTAAGCGGGAAACTAATGACATCATCTTCTGAGATCGATGGATATATGCTCTTTGGGAAGCTTCTAATTCTATTGCTTCTTCAACCATCATATCAAACCACTCATCATGAAGTTCAATAATGGTTTCGATCAACATTAACGATTCCTCCCGAACATTTTGTTGCATATATCCGGTTAATACATGCGTAAGTGTTTGTGAATGAAAACGGTAAGTTAGCCCTTTTTGAGCGGCATACTCTAATAAATGGCCTTCGTCAAAGATTAGACTACTAGCCTCCGGTAATAAAGGTAATTGTCCTTGTCTCTTTCGTGATTCCTTTGTCCAAATGTGCTCCATGTAAAAGTCTTGAGAACATATAATTAAATCTGTTGCATGACGGTAGTAGTCTCGAGTTAATGTTTGTCCACAGCGATGGCGTAAGTCACAGGTTGAACATTGTTGCAAAGGATCCCACGTAATTTTTTCCCATTCGTCATTAGTTAAAGAGCTATATTCTTTTCGGTCACCGTAATGAGAAAAATTTTGCAAGGAACCACTTGTCTGGAATACAAAGGACGGTATTTGCTCATAAACTTCATCATACTTTTCATTCGAGCCTTTTGTTACTTCTGTTTCAAGCTTTTTTACACATACATATTGGTCACGTGATTTTGCTAACCTTGCATCTATTGTTAAACCAAGTGCTTTTTCAATCTTTTCAATGTCACCATTTTTTTTAACGAGTTGTTCAATAAGCGTTTCATCGGCACACGCTATGATTGCTGGTTTTCCCGTATACCTGGCATAACAAAGTGCATATAGGAGGTAAACAATCGTTTTTCCAGTTCCTACTCCAGCTTCTGCAAAAATGGTTGATTTATTTTTGTAGGCTTGCTCTAACTGAAATGCCATAAAAATTTGTTCATCGCGTAATTCAAATCCTTTTTCAGGCAAAATATCATAGAAAACATCACCGATATAGTCGCCTAGTTTATCGAAGAATTTTTCGTTTTTTTCTATAGTGAATGGTAATTGTTTGTTCATGTATAACTCCTTTATTTGTTCTAAATTGACATAACTAATTTATTATACATGAACTTTTTTGACGATGGTAGGATTGTATTTTATGGAGGAGGTCATATATAAGGTCATTTATCGTAAGAAGGATGACCAGCTAACTTCAAGGCATGAACTATCACACTTAAGTACACTTTCATCTAAAACTTAATCCTTAATTTTCAAAACGGTTCTTTTCTTTACTCGCTTCTTCAGCACTTTGATCATATTTTAATAAACCAGAGTGAATAATTGTTACTTGTACTTTTATATCCCCTAATGAATCTTCTTCCAATTTGAATTCATTTTTGGTTAATTCTTTCCATAATTGAAAATGATGGACATACGTATAATATTCAAGCCCATAAATATCAATTTCTTTCTCATTAGCCTTTTTATACGTTTCCCTTACTTGATTTTTTATTATGTCCTCAGACATATCTTCTAGCTCCGTTTGGGTCGAATCCGACATTAATTCATTTAAGTCTGCTTTTATTTTAATATCCATATTATATCTAGGTTTTCCGTTTTGATTGACCAATTCAATTTCTACATCACTTGGACCAAATACTAATACACCTAATTTCTCATTGTCCTTTTCTAAAAATAATGGGTAACGTTCGTTATCCTTTGTCGCCCAATGAATACCGTTAAAATCTTTTAAACTTAAAAACCCTTTATATTCACTGTCTTTGAGGAAATACATCCCATCGTATTCCATCTTATCGATTGATTTTTTATTTTGATTCCATTGAGTATGGTTAATGCTGAGAGAAGGAATACTTACATCTTTCCCAGGTTCTTTTAATTCGATTAATACATCTTTTAAGCGTTTTGCTTGCAAATATGTACGTTGTTCCAATATCTCGTTTGGTTTATGTAGTAAAGTTAATAAGGTGGATAAGTTAAAAAAGGCAGGGGTTGCAAATAAGTCATCAATTGGTTCGGATGTCGCAAAAACCCATTGTGAAAGTCGTGATTCTGGATAACGAATATATCCATCAATCACTTCATCGATACCATTCTCTAATAGTCTTTGTGAAAACACGATTGATGTAACGTGACTCCACATAGTTTTCATTTGAGCTGTTTTATAAAGGTCTGTTAATGCCATATTAACCGTTTTCCCTTCACCACGCCCTATAAAGACGATTGGTTCTGAGCCAGGAGGTTGTTCGTTTCTTGCAACGAATGTAAAATCTAACATCTGAGCAAATGAGATAAATATATCTCTTTCTTGATCATAATCTAATCCGACAGCTACTACATAATTGACGTCTTGTATATCATATAAATCCCAACAACCAGTCAACATGCATACGGTCAACAACACTATGATCACCTTCACGATAATTTTTTTACACATATTGACCATCCTTATTATTTCTTTAACATTTTTGGGAGAGCGACGTGTGAGCTTTTCGGTCGATCTAATATAGCGGCTATCCATTCTTTAAAGGATACCGGAGCGATCGGTTCCAAATATCCCACACCAAAAGAAGTGAGGCCAGCTGCATACACAACAATAAAAAATAAACTTAAGAAAAAGCCATACATACCTAGTAAAGAAGCACCACTTAAAACAAATAACCGAAAAATTGTAACAGAACCTAATAGAGATTGATTAATTAATGTAAATTGAGCAACAGCGGCAACAGCCATAACAACTAGTAAGGTCGGAGATGTTAACCCAGCCCGAATTGCAGCATCTCCAACAATAAGTCCTCCAATTACTGCAATGGTTTGTCCTACTGATTTAGGCAGCCTAACACCTGCTTCCCTAAAAATCTCAAACATCCAAATCATTAAGAAGGCTTCCATTGGACCTGAGAATGGGATACCGAATCTAGAATTTGTAATCGTTGCTAGTAAATATAAAGGTATTTGTTCGACATTATAGGAAGCTAATGCGATATAAAATCCAGGTAAAAATATGGCTACTATAAAAGCAAAAAGGCGTAGTAACCTTTCTAAAGCAACAAAATAAAAAGGATGATAGAAGTCCTCAGGTGATTTAATTTGTTCAGTGAGATTAGAAGGTGCAATTAATGCCATAGGAGATCCATCAATAATAATCCCAAATCTTCCCCTTCTTAAGCTTTGTGCTAAAAAATCAGCCCTCCCACAATAATTCACCAAAGGAAATAAAGACAAACGATTATTACCCAAATATTCTTCTAGCTGCTGACTACTTTCCAAATAATCAATTTTACATGAGTTAAGTCTTTCAATAACAATTTCTATCAATTCAGTGCTAATCGTTTTCTCCAAATAAACCAAAGCAATGGTCGTTTGACTTTTTTCACCTAATAAAAATTCGCGGTTCTTAAGTAACGGTGTTTTAAGTCTTTTTCTTAATAGTGAAATATTCGTATCCAGTTCCTCGGTAAACCCATCCCTCGGCCCTTTTATCGAGATTTCTGTAGCCGATTCTTCCGTTTCACGCTTCGCGATATCAGACATCTTTCTATATAATAGTGATTTTTCACTTTCATGTTCTATGAAAATGACTAAATCACCTGATAATAAACGTTCAAATAAGCCACGGTCTGTTTCAATGCTATGAAAAGCTAATTTATGTAAAAAAACAAAACTCACATCCGCGTCATGATTATTCATCTCTGCTGCTTGCGGTAAAACATATTCATTTAATTGCTTTAAATCGACCATGACATCTGAATAAATAAAGGTCACTACAAGATCGTCTCGATAATTCACCGTTACAAATTCAAAGTCCTCAGCATTTTTAAATTCATTTTTTAGCTTTGCCAAGTCCCAATCTGATAATGAATGTTGGTCAAATAACTGTTCATTAATGGCTTGGTCATTTTCTTCACTAGATGCTCTCATTCTTGTTAGTCTTTTCATAATGACTACCTCCTTTCCTTTTCCTAATAGCTAAGAGAACAAATATTAAGATAGAAAACATATAAAATGAAAATACGCTCTGCATATAGACTTCGTAAAACCAAATTGAATCAGTTATAAAAGTAATAGGAGAGATCGTCACAAATAAATAGATAACCGCAACGATTACATAGACATAGATTATCTGTTTAAGTTTAAATAGATATTTGGCAATTTCACCAAGCAAATAAAATTCAAAAGCTAGACGTATAAATGCTCCAGATAACCATTGATAAATAGATAAAAAATCGACATTTGATATATAATCACCGATTTGAACGAGTAGCCATTGTTCAAATGCCGGAAATCTCATTAAAGAAGAGAAGGGGCCAAATGCAGCAATGGAACCCATTAAAGGACCTAAAGTTAAGCCTATTAATAAAAAACTTAACCATATTAAATGACTTGTTTTAAGTTTTTTATTTAAATGGTGATGAATAAACAAAACTGATATTAATTCCAGTGTAGATGCTACAATATATAAGATTGTTATGGCAATATCATTAAAAGACTGCGTGAATAGCGGAAATAATAACTGGTAATCTTTATACTGAAAATTGGCAGTCATCACAAAATATCCAGCAAGAAGGACAAAAGGGAGTAATATCGTTGCGACGATTCCAATTGTCCTTAAACCTTTAATCACTAAAAACAAGACTAAGAAAAGTAAGGCTAAAGTTGTCACAAGAAGGGGAGTTTGTCTTAAATATGTAACCTGTGTCCAATCAATCACTCCTTTTAATGTTAAAAGTGCGTTAATAAAAAAGTGGAAAAAAAATAAAAGAGCTACGACTACCGCTAAAAAATGGTTACTTTTTTGTTCTACCCATACAAGAAATGGAGTATGACCTAGACGTTTCATAACGAACCCAATTAGGCAAACAAAAATTACAATAATCGGAAAAGCGATTGATACAGCAATCCAAGAATCTTTCCCTGAATTTTGTAAGAGAATAGGAATCATTTGGACATGATTGACAAGCCCTATAGATAATAGCAAGATAAAAAATACTTGTTTAATCGTCATTTCACTTTTGCTAATCATAAGATTCCTCCTCACTGTACATATCCTTTATGATTAACTTCCCCCAATAGAAGGTCATATTATGCATCTAATCTTTCTTTGAAACAAAGAAGCATAAAAAAAGCCTGACCTTTCGTTTTTCAACAAAGGGTCGAGCTTTTATAGGAGAATAATAGTAGGAGATTATTTTACTTTTATAACGGTTCGTCCTTTATGCGTCCCTGCTGTTATCTTCGTTAAAACGTGTTCTACTTCAGATAAAGGCACAACAGATTTAAGCTCTTTTATTTGCTCAGGATCATGCAATTTGTCCGCAATGAAGCTCCATATCGCTAACCTTGTTTCGCTCGGACAATGAACAGAATCGATCCCTACTAGATTAACACCACGTAATATAAATGGCATCACTGTCGTTGGGATAGAGACTCCTCCCGTTAAACCACTTACGGCAACAGTCCCATTATACGCTAGCTGAGCCAATACATTCGCCAAAGTTTGGCCACCTACTGGATCAACGGCAGCTTGCCAGTGACTTTTTTGCAAAGGACGTGTATTGGCTTCTGACAACGTTTGACGTTCAATGACTGATTGAGCCCCTAGTTTGCGCAAATAAGAAGTTTCACTCTCTTTTCCTGTGCTAGCCGTAACATCAAAACCAAGTCTTGATAACATATAAACGGCTAAACTACCAACACCACCCGTTGCCCCTGTTACTAGCACAGGACCTTTGTTTGGATCGACCCCTTCATCAAGTAAGCGTTTTATCGATAAAGCGGCTGTAAATCCAGCTGTGCCGTATATCATCGCCTCCTCTAATGTAAGATTAGCTGGTAACGGTACAACCCAATTGCTAGGAACACGAGCATATTCAGCATAACCACCAAAATGACCAGTTCCTAAGTCATAGCTAGTGACAATCACCGGTTCGCCTGCTTGAAATTGCTGATTTTGTGAGGATACAATTTCTCCAGCTAAGTCGATACCAGGAATCATCGGATATTTAGTAACTACTTTATTGTTGGTTAATAATGTCATACCATCCTTATAATTAACACTCGAATAATGGACCTTGATTAAGACTTCCCCAGGTGGTAAATCTTCTAATGTGATTGTTCGAATTCCTCTTTTTATTTCCTTCGTTTCTTCATTCTGCTCAATCCAAAACGCTTTAAAAGTTGTCATTCGAAAATCTCCTCTCGATTTGTATAAAGTTAGTGCGAACATGAAGCATTGCTCAGCGCTACCGAAAATTATGCTCCGCGTCCTGTGGGCTGGTGCTGAACTAACTGCACAGCCAGTGGATTACAGCCCGCCACAACGTCCCGCGTGAGTCTCCGCATATTTTGTCCGCTTGGTTACTACTAATTCTCAAGTTCTCAAAACAATTTAACACCATTTATTTAAAATGAAAATGAACAAAAACTAATTGAATTGAGTGTCAACAGTCAAAGAGCCAAACTCAACATTCCTCTTTGTTAGTGGTGGAGCTGATTTTGCTCAACCATCGGCGTTTTGTATGCTCATAACTAGTATTACTGCTTATTTGTACGCTTCTAAATCTTCTTTTGTTGGTCCAAATAAACCAGGTACTTTTAGTCCTGCTTGTCTCATTAATACGGTCATTTGCCCACGGTGATGTGTTTGATGTAATAAAACCAATTGGAGGAGACGACCAACTGTCATCGCTTCTCCATACATATCGATTTCTTTAGCTAAGTTCTGATCCGTCCAATTAGAATCGACAAAGTGATTAACATCCTTGGTTACTTGTTGATATGTAGCTAAAATCTGTTCGGCATCATTGGGATTATCGGCTTGTTGTTTTACTGAAGAAAATGAAATGCCAGCCAATTGACCAAGGCTTGAGATAGAAACTACTAAGTGCCAACTTAACCAACCTAAAGAATTATGGTCTTCGACAATCGATTGAGATAGTGTTTCGTTTGTTAAATTGCGTAAAACCATTGTTGTTCTTTCTGTTTCTGTTGCCCATTCTGCTAAAAATGCTTGCTTACTTTGAAATGCCATGTAAATTCCTCCTTTTGATTTTCAATTATAAGTATACCCAAATAGTAAAGGTGCTTACAAAGTAATTGCTTACGTTTCTGCGCTTTTCTATATCACAAGGTCCTCATTTTACTCGGGCTCTCCCTACAACACCGGCCATAAAAAAACTTACCATCCCCTTGGGTTTGGTAAGTTTTTTTAGATAACTATTGAACAAGCTTCATTAGTTCGTTTTGTTTTTCTTCTGTTAGCTGAATCATGTTTTTCTTAATGGTTTTAACTAATAGAGGTTTATTTTTATAATAAGGATCTTTTCCTGCTGTGTAATAATATTTAATGACTTCTTCTTCTTTAATAAAATTCTTTCCTAGCTTTAATAATTTCGTGATAGGCATTTTATCAAATTGGTTAAGTTCCTCGTTATTCTCTTCTTGAAAAGCTGGCTTTGATTCTGGTATTCTTTCTTGTTTCATGACCACCTCAACACGATGGGGGTTTTGAATGACTCTCTTTGCTACTTTATTACGGATTCTCTTTTTCTTCGATCGAACCTTTACATCTGCCTGTGTGATTACTTTGCTCATAAAACTACTCCTTACTTGTATTCCATTATTTCTGTCTAGTCCTTTACAATCGTCTAGTCTATCAATAAACGGCTTTTTTGACCATGTTAAAAATTGGAATTCCATTCACTGCTTAAATTGGTAAGGGGCTGTTGTCGTACCAAACCTTTTGATTTTCACCTCAATATCCAATTCTACTTCAAAATCTTGTAATCGTTCTTGCCAAATTTCTTCATTTTCTGCCCAGTAGTCTGGATGCTCCTTTTTTAATAAATCACCTAAACCAACAAAATCAGATTGATACTTTTTAATCGCCTCAAATGTTTCTACGAGGATATCGTATAATTCTTCCTCAGCCATGAGTTGATATTTCTTTAAGTCGTTTTTCAAAATTGGGTTATATCGGCAAGATGTTTCAGCCAATTCTGCTTTTACATATACTTTTGTTTGAAAAACAGGCTTTCCGTTTTGAATCGTACTCCCGACTCTTAGATTCCCACCTGTTATTTCCATAGTGAAATTATGCTTATCCCCTTCTTGACAATTGATCGGTCCTAATACCGAAAATTGTTCCGCTTTTAAATAATTTAAGCCAATACTTTCACGTTCATTTAACCACCCAATTAATTGATCATCTTTAAAAACACCTAATGTTGTTAACTGTAAATCTTCATATTGATTCACTTGTTTAACATTTGATTCAGATTCGCCTTCTGATTGATTACTACTGCTATATAAGGTAACCCCTGTTAATACAGGTTCTAACCCTTTTGTTGCCAATGAGTTAATCAGTTCATTCATTTTTATCCCTCTTGTTGGAGACCACACGTCTTCAGATAACAGTAAAGATGTATACATTTTATTTGCAGGTATTTTTTCTAATGGAGTTAAAATACTAATAATCTCCTCTGCCCGGTAGTCCTTAGCGATTAATAGAAAAAAATCAGGACGTATCTCATTATATCTCGTAAAAAAGTCTAAAATTTCGGAAATCCCATTTTCGGCCAATTGTTCATTAACAATGACGGTTCTCGTATGAGCAATATAAATTTCTCTAGATACGAGCGTACTCATTTTTTTAACAGCTTCCAAAACCGAGTCCGCTTTCATGGAGTATACGAAAACGGGAATTTGATTAGAACTTCCATTCTGAGCAATCTCTGAAGGATTTAATATTTGCATCGAAACCACATATTCCTCATCTATATAATCAATGCCAATGGCTGTGACGATGCCTATTTCATTTAATTCGACATTGCTCCAACAAGCCGTTAACATACACATCATTAAAATATAAATGGCACTCTTTTTGATCAAGGTCATGATGATGCCCCCTTTGATGGCGGAGCCGGTTTCTCCGTATTTGCACGTTTTGTATTTTTCTTAGAAATGAATAAAGAACGATCTCTGAGTGCCCATAAAGGAAATCGCAATAACGTATTTTTTTGATTTTTTAATATAAAAGGAGCAAAAGGTGTCATATAAGGAACACCAAAAGAACGTAAACTTGTTAAGTGTAAAACAAGCCCGATTAAGCCTAGGATAATTCCATATAACCCCAAAATCCCACCCAAAATTATGAACAGAAACCGTAATAATCGGACAGAAATGGCTAAGTTAAAAGAAGGCGAAACAAAATTACTAATCGCTGTTAATGAAACAACAATAACCATCGCTGATGAAACAATACCAGCCTCTACCGCTGTTTGTCCAAGCACTAGACCGCCTACAATTGAAATAGCTGAACCAACAGCACGCGGTAGACGAATTCCTGCTTCACGTAGAATCTCAAAAGCAATTTCCATCATAAAAACTTCAATAATCGCTGGAAAAGGAATACCTTCCCTTTGTGCGGCAAGGCTTATTAATAGGGCCGTCGGCAACATTTCTTGATGGTAGGTGGTTACGGCAATATATAATGAAGGGACAAGTAAGGCGAGAAAAAAAGCTAGGTAACGTAAAATTCTTAGTGCTGTACTAATATCCACTCTTTGGTAGTAATCTTCATTCGTTTCAAAGAAATTCGCAAACACAGCAGGTAATATAAGCACAAAAGGTGAGCCATCCACTATCACAACAATTTTTCCATCTAGTATCGCCGTTGTGGCCGCATCTGGCCTTTCTGTGTTCATGATCGTTGGAAAAGGTGTGAATGTAGCATCTTGAATGTACTCTTCTAATTGACCACCCTCTAGCAACCCATCAATATCTACTTTCTTCATTCTACTTTTTAACTCATCAACCATTTTTTTATCAGCAACAGTTTCTAAATATACGATGGCTACTTCTGTTTTTGTTTTTCGACCAATTATCATTTTATCCATCCACAAATCAGGCACTTTAATTCTTCTTCGTATCAGTGACTTATTGACACTAATCGTTTCAGTGAATCCATCTTTTGGTCCTCTGACTAACGTTTGTGATGTAGGCTCCTCAACCCCTCTACCTTCTTTTAATTCCGCACCAATAACTAAACAATGCGGCACACCATCAATGAATAAGATGATGTCACCATTAAAGAGATAATCAAAAACGTCATCAAGTGTGGTTAATTGTTGATGAGCATCAATTGGCAATGCGTAATGCTTCAAATACTGAAACAATTTAAAAGCAGTCGTATTCTCTTTATTTAGATATTCTTTCACTTCTTTCATTAATACATTCTGAATTAATTGTTCAATGAAAGGTTGCTCGGTTAGCTCCGCTATATAACCAATTGAAATCAAATATTGCTGCCCTTCCATAAATGTTAGTGTGCGAAATATGAGGTCTTGGCTGTTTCCCGTTTTCTCTTTTAGATAATTGACATTACGTATTAATTTTGAATGAATCTCCTGACCTTCTCTATTCATAGATTTTTGCTGTTTACTTTTTAAAGGAGTCATTGGATACCGACGATGCTTTTTTAAAATCGATGTTAACTTAGGCATAACTCCTCCTTATGTTTGTATGACATTTGAATGAGTTTTTGATTTTTCTTTTCTTTTTCTCATTTTTTCTTTTATATAATGAATGCAGATGAGCAAAAGTGGAATTCCGATCATATTAATTGGTAAAGCATACTGAATCCAATAAGTAGTACGGTAAAATAACTCATCTATCACATAGTTGTTAGGTATAAGTGAAAGACATAAGACAGCGATAACAAAAGATGTCGTGATAATAAATCTATTAGTTGCTTTTGTTACATCTTGAGCGACATGACTAAAACAATATGTATATAAGCTCATTTTAAAAAAAATGCTCATAATCCAGATGACAATAGCCAAAGCATCCAATCTTTGAAGGATGTTAAAAATCGAGATATTCCGAACCATCGTAAAGTAAGGGAATATTTGATGAACAGCAAAAGGAACACCCAGCACAGCAACAACAAAAAGTGTAACGAATGTTAAGCATAAAGATGTACCGATAATTGCTGCCATAAAAGCTCCTTGACTCATCTTGGCATCTTTAATAAAAGCTGTAAGAGCAATAATAATAACCGTTTCCCCTAATAAAGAGACAGGTGTTAAAGCACCCATTAATACAGGCTGCCACTCTAGTGTCGCAATAATGGGTTTTATATGGTCTAATTCAACATTATGAATATTAAAGACTAACGTGGCTAGAATACTCAAGATAACAAAAGGACCAAAAATCGTTGCACTTCTTGAAAGTACTTCGATGCCTAAATGTGCACCATATAAAATCAATAGGCTTAAACATCCCACTATTACAATTAATGGTGTTTTATATAATATAAATTCATAAATTAATTCACTTGAGATCCTTAATATAATGGCTGTAACACTTAACCACATTAATAAGTAATTAATGATAACTAGCTTAGATAGCCATTTACCAAGCAACTGTTCACACATCGCAACAAACGACTTTCCTTCATACTTCTTGGCTAATACGGTCGCTTGATAGGTAATAAATGTCGCAGCAGCTCCTGCTAATAACATCGATATCCATGCATAATGTCCCGCATAATGGATAGCTGGTTGGACGGTAATTAACACGGTCATACCAATTGACATAAGCGTTAGCATCCAAAATAATTCATAGCTCGATATTTTATACACGACCTTCACCCCTACCACTTATTACTAATGGGTATTGTATCCATGTAAGTCATTACTATTCATGAACCTACTTTTACACAAACTTCATAAGCTTGAACCTAACGAATAATAAGACTATGAGGTTACTTCTAAATAAATAATAAAACGAGCCCGATGAATTCATCGAACTCGTTTTATGTTTGAATAACGAGATTAGCTCTCTTTGAAACTATGAATCTACTTTAAGCAAAAACGAGAGTGACGACAACAATGGCTGCAACTAAACCAACAATATCAGCCAGTAAACCTACCTTTAGTGCATCGCCCATTTTCTTAATGCCCACCGCACCAAAATAAACAGTTAATATATATAAAGTCGTATCTGTACTTCCTTGCATAGTTGCTGCGAGGCGACCAATAAAAGAATCAGGACCATGTGTCGCAATTAAGTCAGTCGTCATGCCTAATGCCCCTGTGCCTGATATCGGCCGAATCATTGCGAGTGGTACAACTTCAGCAGGAACACCGACAAATGAAAGTAAGGGTCTTAATAAGTCAACAATAAAGTCCATAGCTCCAGAAGCTCGAAATACGGATATGGCTACAAGCATGCCAACTAAGAAAGGAATAATAGAGATCGCAAGACCAAATCCATCCTTCGCTCCCTGTACAAAAGTTTCATAGGTTGGTACTTTCTTATACGTACCATATATCAAGATAAACGCAATTAATGCAGGGATAATCCATGTTGATACTTCCGTAATAAACGTCATACCACACGCCCCTTCCTCCTCCGTCTATGATAAAAGTAACGGTCAATTAAAATGGCACCGATCATTGATATAAGAGAAGCGATTAAAGTCGTTCCTACTATCTCTGTAGGGTTCACTGAACCGTAGGTCATACGTATGGAAATAACGGTTGTTGGAATTAAAGATAAACCAGCCGTATTAATTGCTAACAATGTAATCATGGAACGACTTGCATAATCTTGTCCACCATTCAGTACCTTTAGTTCTTCCATCGCTTTAATACCCATTGGCGTCGCGGCATTTCCTAAACCAAACATATTAGCTGTCATATTTGATAAGATATAACCCATTGCTGGATGATCGGAAGGTACTTCAGGGAATAATCTTCTAAAGATTGGTCTTAATAATTTCGAGAAACTACGTAGTAAACCTGAATTCTCCGCAATCTTCATTAACCCTAACCAAAAAACTAATATACTTATTAAGCCAATACATATGGTCACAGCCTCTTTGGCTCCAGTAAATACAGCCTCATTTACGTCTGACATTGTTCCATTAAAGGCTGCATAAATTAAGCCAACCAACAATAACGATACCCAAATGATATTAATCATAACGATCGACTCCTATTGTATGAATAAAAATATGAAACCACCTTGACCAAAAACCTTTTTTCTTTTCCTCAAAAGGACCGTCATAATAAAGGGCCATCTTCTCTATCAGTTGTTCATCTAGATAAAATTCAACTTTACCTACGGGTTTATTTTTTTGAAATGAATGCTCTACCCTTTTTTCTGGTATTTTTAAAAAGGTAAATTTTTTATGAAGCTGTCCTTTTTCAGATTCAGTCAACGGGTAGGTAAGTTCGTTTTTGCTGATCACATGGTCACGATAAAATTCATCGCCCACATCCTCGACCTTTCCTTTAGGTAAGATTGCCTCTAATTCATATTGGTCATACGCCCATTCAAATAAATTCATATGATCATGCCAATCACTCGGTGCATTAATCGTTACGACAATTAAATCCATATCCTCTTTGGATGCTGTCGACACAAGCGTTCTTTTCGCTCTTTTGGTGTAACCTGTCTTTCCACCTGTTGAGTGGGGATAGAGCTCTGTTAATAAACGATTCTTATTCTTGAATACACGTATTTCCTCATCTAGGTTTAAACTTTTATAGGACTTCGTGCTTGATACGGTCCTGAACTTCTCATTATTCATCGCATATTGAGTTAATAAAGCCATATCATAAGCACTTGAGTAATGGTCCTCATGATCATCCAAGCCATGCGGATTTTTAAAACTTGTATGTTCCATACCAATTTCTTCTGCTTTTTGGTTCATAAGCATAACAAATCCATCTAAGCTTCCACCCACATGTTCAGCTATCGCTACAGCAGCATCATTTCCACTCCTAAGCATTAATCCATAAACAAGGTCATGCAATTTAATTTTTTCATTGGCACGTAAATAAATCGATGAGCCCTCTGCTCGAATCGCTCGATCAGAAACAACGACCGTTTCATCTAACATACCTGATTCAATGGCAAGAATCGCTGTCATAATTTTTGTGATACTAGCGATTCTTAACGGTTCATGCTCTGCCTTCGCGTATAAAATGCGTCCTGAAGATTGCTCCATCAAAATAGCAGCCTGGGCCGATACGGAGAAATTCCGGTCATTCACTGCTTTCACTGTCGTTACGTTTGGTAAAAGAATACACATTGCCATAACAATCATTAACCACTTCATTCGTTTCATACGATCACCTACATTCCAAATTCATCTTATCTAAGCACTTTGATTCTTATAGCATGTCTCTTCTTAAAAAATGTATGCTAGACAAGCTTACTTATGCCTTTTTATCAAAACAGATTCATAATAAAACCAATTACCGCACACACTAGCCATTATGTGGAAATTTTAAGGAGCTGCTCTTACATGTTACTGCAAGAATTTGCCATCATTTTTTTAAGAATCATTTCCATTTTCCCTTTATTATTATTTGCTACACTTATAATGGGTAAGCGATCAATTGGTGAACTACCGATTTTTGATTTCTTAATTATTATGAGTTTAGCCTCCGTAACAGGTGCTGATATTGCTGATCCTACGATCCCTCACATCCATACTGTATTTGCCATTATGGTGATCGCATTATTTCAGAAATTAATCGCTCGTATGTTAATCAAGAATAGAAAAATGGGCAAATGGATTACTTTTGAGCCTACTGTCATTATTAAAAATGGAAAATTACTCGTCCAAAACATTGAATCGATTCGTTATACGATTGATAATATCTTGCAGTTACTTAGACAAAAGGGTGTTTTTGATCTTGATGAAGTAGAGATAGGTATTATTGAAGCTAATGGAGATATCAGTATACAAAAAAAGCCAGAAAAAGCGTCTCCGGCCTTAGAAGATATGGGATTACGTAAGGTTTCTTCAGGGATTACTTACCCTGTCATTATCGATGGTCTTTTTCAATTAGAAGTAATGAAAGAGCTTTCCATTAACAAGGATTATATTTTATCTTTTATTTATGACAAAGGTATTGCTCGAATTGAAGATGTATTTCTTTGTACGAGCGACCCTAACCAACAGCTTACTCTCGCATATACACGAGAAGATACACATATTCAGCTTATTCAACATTAATGAAGGTCGCCTTTTAACGTTAAGTATGCTTCAGTGATTTGGTTATAGCACCATTGATAGGTTTGTTTTACTTCTGGATTGTTTGTATCTAATGCGTAAGATTGTAAATCGGCCTGTACTTTATGAATTTGTGCTTTTAATAATGGTAAGGTTACAGGTTCAACTTGCTGTAAGCTATCATCGAATACATCAACATATAAATCGCCATTCTCATCAATTTGTCCTAAAAAAACATTCTCAAGTGAAATGTCTTGTTTCGCTAATTCTGTTTGCAACCAATCTCGATTCAATCCTCTATTGCCGAGGCTTTCATCCAAAATACGCCCATCAGCAATAACCGTTTCAGGCTGTTTACTTTGTTTAACACTTTTTCGTTTTATCACTTGGACCTTCTCATCTTTTAGTAAAACATTTAACTCACCATTTGTTTCTAAAAGAGCAAATTCAACATCAGCAAATCGAAAAATATCTTTCTGCCTTAGCTTTCTTAACAATTCATCACCCGTAATATGCTGTTTGTTTAATGCATCCTCTAATATTTTTCCTTCTTGAATGACTGCGGTACCCTTCCCAAAAAAGAATGTTCGAAATGAGGCACTTTTAATTGCAATAAAATAAATAGATACAATTGACAAAGTCCAAATAACTAATGCTAATAAAGCTAAAACTGGTGGAATACTTAACATGACAGCACTAATGGCCGCAATCATAACCGTACCTGTAAATAAAGCAAATTCTAAAAATGAGCTTTCTCCAATCGGTTTTTTCACGACAACTTTTGAAATGATAAATAAGCTAACTAAGGCTGCAATTGTTCTAACAGTTACTTCTAACCATCCAGGCATATTTTCCACCTCAATTCCCTTTATACTGTGGCTCTTCTCTTTCGAGCTCTGCTACTCTTTTTTCGATTTCATGAATGACAGCTTTAACTTTTAAGTTTGCCTCATGGAAACGACTTCGCTTCTCAATTCCGTCACCTTGGAGTGCTATCGCTGCAATCGTCGCTTCCATCCCTTTTAATGTGGCTAAAGTCCCCTTCACTTGTTTTCCAATAGTCATAAAATCTACCCTTTCGGTTTAAAAATAAGTGACGCAAAAAATCCAAAAATGATCGCCGCTGAAATCCCTGCACTTGTTACTTCAAAAATACCGGTAATCACCCCAATTAGTCCGTTAGCCTCGGCTTCTGCCATTGCCCCGTGCACAAGTGAATTACCAAAGCTCGTAATTGGAACCGTTGCACCTGCACCTGCAAAATCGATAAGAGGTTCATACAAACCAAAGCCATCAAGAATCGCACCTGACACAACCAAAACCGTCATCGTATGTGCAGGGGTCAGTTTGCCCACATCCATTAATAATTGTCCAATGACACAAATTAAACCTCCAACTAGAAAAGCCCATAAGAAAATCATTCGATATTCACTCCCCTTTCAATCGAAACAGCATGAGCTATCGTTGGTATACTTTCTTTTTGTTGAAAGGATAAAGGAGACAATAAAGCACCCGTTGCCACAACAAGAATCCGTTTAAATTCACCTTGACTCATTCTCTTTAATAAATGTCCATACACCACCGATGCTGAACAGCCTGGCCCACTCGCACCTGCTAAAACAGGCTGGCCTTCACGGTAAATTAATAATCCACAATCTTGAAACTGTTCGTCTGAGTAAACCATACCTTTTTCTTTTAATAATTCTCGCGTTATTTTCAGACCAATTTTCCCTAAGTCTCCACTGACAATTAAATCATAATAATCAAAGGGTAATTGTCTATCCCGAAAATGGGCTTCTATCGTGTCAGCAGCAGCCGGAGCCATCGCTGCCCCCATATTAAAAGGATCGGAAATACCCATATCAACAATTTTTCCAATCGTTGCCGATGTAACGACAGGACCTATTCCTTGTGGAGCGACGATAGCTGCTCCTGCTGCTGTCACGGTCCATTGCGATGTTGGAGGTTTTTGACCACCATATTCAGTAGGGTAACGAAACTGTTTTTCTGTGGCTGCATTATGACTAGATGCTACTGTAGCGATATAGTTCGCCCCGCGATTATTAATTATAAAAGCCGCTAAAGCTAAACCCTCCATTGAGGTTGAACAAGCACCAAATACACCTAGATATGGGATTTGCAAGGTGCGTCCTGCAAAGGACGAAGGAGTTAGTTGATTCACTAAATCACCTGACAGCATGAATGTAATTTGCTCCTTGGTTAACTTTTCTTTCTCAATCGCAATGGTTACCGCTTCTTCAATTAATACTTTCTGAGCTTTCTCATATGAATCCTCCCCAAGCCAAAGGTTGTCATGTAGCTTATCAAAGTCATGAGCGATTGCACCGTTGGCTTCAAATGGTCCTGCTACTGTACCGGTTGATAGAATGACTGGCTTATTAGGAAAAATCCACGACTGATGACCTTGTAACATCGTTTACAGCCCTCCCCATTGGATAAGTATGGTTTTAATTAAAGCAATCAAAAAAGCAGCGACGGTACCAAATACGATCACAGAGCCTGCTAATTTAAACATATTACCACCGACACCTAATACGTAACCTTCTGTTCGATGTTCGATGGCAGCTGATGTAATTGAGTTAGCGAATCCTGTTACAGGGACGGCTGTACCGGCTCCAGCAAACTGGGCAAACCGATCGTACACCCCAAATCCAGTAAATAATGCGGCCAGTAAAATAAGCACAGCAACGGTTGGGTTACTAGCCGTGCGCTCCGTAAAATCAAAAAATGTATAAAAGAAGATATTTATGGCTTGTCCGATTATACAGATCAAGCCTCCGACTATAAATGCCCTGATACAGTTTTTTAGAACCGGTCTTTTTATTTCGTACCTATTTGCTAACGCTTGATAAGCCTGCTGTGTTGGCGTCGCTTGTTTTTGTTTACTGTTTGACATTGTTTAGTCACCCCTTCATATGCTTTTCAATTTTATCAAGCTCTTTCTTAAGCTCTTCTTCTGTAATTTTGCCGTCCTTTAATCTTTGCTCTAATTTCTCTAGTTCCATATACACTTTTTTATCTGTAGATACATGTATTTCGTGTTCGGGATATAGGTTTTTAATTTGATCAAAGGATTGTTTCCTAAGTCCATTTAATCGAAAACGTGCCAATTGTTTAACTTTAGGTGATAAATAAATCCGATCTTCAATCGATACCCCATGTACATCAATAAACTCATCTAGCTCCATTAACTTTTTCTTACTCTCGTTAGCTTCCGTTTGTTCAAATTGTTTATGATCCACCAGTAACGATTGTACGGTTGGTGAATCTCCATTCGAACAAGCACTTAATAGAAGAAGTAGAACAAAAAATCCGATACATCTGCTTTTAGTCTTCATAACTCCTCGCCTCCCTTTTAGATAATTGTAAAATATGTAAAACGAGCCTCCGATCAATGATGGAGGCTGTAAAATGGATCATTGTCGATACTGTGGTTCTTCTTGCATCACTTGCTGTACTCTCGGTTCTAAGCTATCCACAATGGCTTGTGTTTGTTGTGAAAGCTGTTGGTATAATTGTTTGGCTTGTTGATTATCTGTCTCTAAAGCAAAGCTTTCTAAGCTTGCTTGAGCACTTTTTAATCCCACCATCGTTTGTTGTATTTTCGCAATAACAGTAATAACTCTCACTCCTTTTTATTTATATTCGAACTTCTTCTATATTTTTCAACATTATTGCCAAACTATTAGTTACAAATTATGTTAATTGTTTCAACTACTACTTCGAGAAATAATAATGAGAAGTAAGGTACATGCTAATAAAAAATCGAATTCAATCTAGCCAAGCAACAAGACAGTAAATCAGCCAAAAAGCTAATTAACACATGGCAAACTAAAATAACCAGATTAATTTTCAAATACGGACCAAAATTAAAGTCGGAAAGGTCAACAATTATTTAAAATCAAATACCAGCCATCTTATTAACCTTAGACGCAGCTAACTGCTCCGCCGCCAAATTATTGATCCTTGACTGGTTAACAGTTAGTTTTTCGTTTAATTTGATTTTGTCCTTTTCATTTAAAAGAATAATGTTAGATTTTTTTACTTGAGAATTAGCAATACGAAGCGGACGGAAATATCTACTCCCATGGGACGTAATGGCAAAGATGAGATCCGCTGGCTGCACCGATTAGCTCAGCGCCACGTGATGTCTCGGAGCATGATTTTCGGTAGCGTTGATTAACGCTCCATAAACTTTCATACAAAAGTAAAAACAGAGGTGCAAACGCATATGAATATGAACTTTGTCTCCTTAACAGTAGAATTATTAATCGGCTTTTTCGCTTTATTAGCCTTAACCAAATTTCTAGGCAAAAACCAAATTACACAATTAACTCCCTTTGACTTCATCTCTGCATTAGTACTTGGGGAACTCGTAGGTAACGCTATATACGATCCTGAAATTGGCTTACATTATGTTCTGTATGCCATTTGTTTTTGGGGAGCATTAATTTTTTTCATCGAAATGATTACACAAAAAATCCGTGAATCTAGAGCCCTCTTAGAAGGAAAGCCTTCACTTATCATTGTTAACGGCAAAATTCAATATGAAGAACTTAAGAAGAATAAACTTGATCTCAATCAATTACAGCATTTATTAAGAGAAAAGGACGTCTTTTCGATACGAGAGGTACAAAATGGCATTCTCGAAACAAATGGCACATTAAGTGTAATGAAAAAATTCAATTACAATACACCTAAAAACGAAGACTTACGAATTCCTGCAAAAAGCAGTCATTTGCCGATTGCACTCATTATGGATGGTGAAATTATTTACGAAAGCCTCAACTTCTTAAACAGAAAGGAATCATGGTTAATGGATGAATTATTACGAAGGGGGATTGCGGGTCCAACCGCCGTCCTTTATGCTGATTGGATTGAAAATGAGGGTTTCGAAATCCAGAAATATTAACAAACATACTACAAGCAAAGAATATATCATTTTGAATATAAAGAATCGGATATTTAAAGGGAAATTCGTTTCATCCTACCTATGAATCGGGTATGATAGAAGAAAGTAAATATTTCCTCTGATATAAGGTTCATACGCTTTCATGTCAGAACAATGTAGGTAGGTAAATTATGGACATTTTTTCAACACTCGTCACCGTACTTTTTATTTTAAATTTCATTTTTGCAACAGTCCTTATTTTTATTGAAAGGAAAGATCCTGCTGCAACGTGGGCATGGCTATTAGTCCTTTATTTTATTCCATTTTTAGGATTTGTCATTTATTTATTACTTGGACAAAACTTAACACGAAGTAAGCTTTTTTATTGGGAAGGTATTAAAAAAATAGGCTTAGAGGATTCTATTTCCGTACAAAAGGAACAACTCATCGACCCTCAATTCCAATTCAGAAATGAAATGGTTCAAAAAAACCGCGATCTAATTTATTTACATTTGATGAGTAATGACGCACTTCTCACCAAGCATAACCACATCGATATTTTCTATGATGGTAAAGAAAAATTTAATACTTTATTTGAGGATATTGATCGAGCAACCTCCTATATTCACATCCAATATTATATTTTGAAGCATGATGATCTCGGGAAAAAATTAATCAAGTTATTAACTAAAAAGGCTAAGCAGGGTGTCACCGTTAGGCTTTTATATGACGATTTAGGCTCAAGGAAATTAAGGAAAAAACATCTTAAGGAATTTGAAGACGCGGGTGGAGAAGTCGCTGTTTTCTTTCCTTCAAGTTTTACGATTATTAACTTACGATTAAATTACCGAAATCACCGAAAGTTAGTCAATATAGATGGAAAAACTGGCTATATTGGGGGATTTAACGTCGGTAATGAATACCTTGGCAAGAAAGAGAGATTCGGGTATTGGCGCGATACTCACTTACGCTTACAAGGTGAATCTGTTCACGCTATCCAGACACGCTTTATCTTAGATTGGAACCAAGCCGCTAAGAAAAAAGAGATTGAATACGAGGAGCGTTATTTTCCTGAAAACTATTTTGAACAAGAAAATAATGTGCCTATGCAAATCGTATCAAGTGGTCCGGATTCAGAATGGGAGCAAATTAAAAACGGTTATGTAAAAATGATCTCAGAAGCCAATGATTCCATTTTTATTCAGACCCCCTATTTCATCCCTGATCAAACCTTATTTGATGTTCTTCGAATCGCTGCATTATCCGGTGTAGACGTACGTGTGATGATACCTAATAAGCCTGATCATCCATTTGTCTATTGGGCAACATACTCTTATGTTGGAGAGTTATTAAAAGCAGGTGCCAAAGTCTATATTTATGATAATGGCTTCATCCATGCCAAAACATTAATTATTGATCGAAGTATTAATGCTGTGGGGACAGCGAATATTGATATGCGAAGCTTTAAATTAAATTTTGAGGTTACAGCTTTTATATATGACATGAATACTTCTGAAAATTTAGCTCTAATGTTTGAGGAGGATATGAAATTATCGTTTGAATTAACACCCGAGTTATATGAGAATCGTTCAAGCTGGATTCGATTTAAAGAGTCTATATCCAGACTACTTTCTCCTATTCTATAAAAAACAAAAGACGGATCGTGTCAATAGTTGATACGATCCGTCTTTTTTTCCTATCTAATTCCACTGGACAAGCTTAGCTTTCTCATACCTCATCGCTACTGCTGGCCAATTCACAATGTTCCACCATTCATTCACATAATCCTTTTTCTCATTTAAATATTGTAAATAATAAGCATGCTCCCACACATCAAGTACAAGGAGAGGAATCGCATCTTGTTGGGAAAGTTGCTGATGCTTTTCCGCTTGCAAAATTTCCAAACGTTTAGCCCTTGGTGACCATACTAAAATTGCCCATCCCCCACCTTCAACTGCATCTGCCGCGTGAGTAAAATGCTCTTTCATTTTATCAAAGCTACCGAATGAACGATTAATTTCACTTAATAGCTCACCTGTTGGCTCACCCCCACCGTTCGGAGACATAATCTCCCAAAAGATAGAATGCAAATAATGTCCCGCTCCATTAAATGCCGCTTCTCGTTCCCAATGTTTAATAAGATCATAATTCCCTGTTTCTCTGGCCGTCTGCATTTCTAATTCTGCTTTGTTTAAGCCTTCCACATAGCTTTTATGATGCTTATCATGGTGTAAGTACATAATATCTTCCGAGATATACGGCTCTAAAGCATTATACGCATACGGCAAAGGTGGTAGAGTATGACCACCAATCGGCACAGGAGCCCGTTCCCCACGACTCAAATTCCCTTCAATTAGCATGTAAACGGAATCTAATAAATGTGATAAACTCGCATCGGATATCTGATTATGACTTCTGTGCTCTAATGATAATACTTGTTCAATTTGAGTTAACAGTTGACGAAGTTCTCCTTTTTCCTGTTCAGATAAGTGATTCAGTTCAGCATACAAAAAATCTTTATTGTCTTCGTACCAACGCTTTACTTCACTAATATAAATACTCATGTCATCCCCCTTAAAAAACATCATTTTATAGTTTATGAATAAAAAGCCCAAATGTGAACTCATTTTCATTTTGATCAAAAAAAAGAACTACAGTACTCTGCAGTTCTTCATGTTTCTTCTGTTTCTAATTCTTTTATAAATAAATCTACATCTTCCTCCTCTTCATCATTTTCATCAACATGATCAGGTAGTGGTGGTAAATCAGCTAACGTCTTTAAACCAAAATGATCTAAAAACTGAAGTGTCGTTCCATATAAAATCGGTCTACCTGTGCCTTTCGCTCGCCCGACTTCCTTCACTAGAAGTTTCGTCATTAAAGATTGCAAGGCTTTTTCAGATTTTACTCCACGAATATCTTCAACCTCAACGCGTGTGATCGGTTGTTTATAAGCAACGATTGCTAGTGCTTCAAGAGCAGCCTGTGAAAGCCCCTTATGTATCGGAGAAACCGCCAATGCTTTTATATAACTCAAATGCTCTGGTTTAGTGGCCAGTCGATACGTATTAGCAATCTCAATTAATTGCAATCCACGTGATTTTTGTTGATACTCGTCTTTTAAATGTTGCACGGCAAGTTGAATTTGCATAGGCTCCGCATCAATGATTTCCAATAATTGGTTTTCTGATAACCCTTCGTCTCCAGATACAAATAATAAGCTTTCAATAACTCCAATTAACGCCTTATTCTCCATTTACGTTCTCCTTATTCATTTCATAAATCATAATGCTTTCAAAATTTGAGTTCTGTTGACAGGTAATCGTATTTGTTTTCATTAATTCTAAAATGGCTAAAAATGTTACAACCATTTGAGATTTATCCTCCGGCACAAATAATTGCTCAAACTTACATTGACCATGTGATTTTTGTAGAAAGTCCAAAACTTCCGTCATTCGTATATCAATAGAATATTCTTGATTCCTAATCGTTCTTGTTTGCGGGGCTTTCAGTTTATTTCTTTTCATTAGTTTTTGATAAGCAGCAAGCATATCGAACAGCGATACTCCTTGTATGGAGATATCTCTTTTTTCTTCATCTGTTACATAAGGATCTAAATCCTCTGGTGCTCGTGTTAAAACGAAGCTTCTTTCTTCCTCTCGTTCTTTTAATTCTGTGGCAGCATCTTTATATTTCCGGTATTCAATTAATCGTTGAACGAGTTCATCACGGGGATCGTCATCGTCTATATAGTCAATCGCTTCTTCCTCAAGCTCTAACGTTTGGTTTGGTAAAAGCATTTTAGATTTGATCGCGAGTAGCGTCGCCGCCATCACTAAATATTCACTAGCCACATCTAATTGGATTTCTTGCATTGTATGTATATATGCTAAATATTGGTCAGTAATTTTGGCAACGGGTATATCATATATATCAACTTCTGCTTGATTAATAAGATGAAGTAATAAGTCAAGTGGACCTTCAAAGCTATCAAGCTTTACTTCGTATGTATTCATAAGTCCATCACAAGCACTTCCTAAATGATTAGTATTTTCATAGAAATTATATCATATTTTGTCGATAGACCCTATCTTTGATTTTCTGTATGAAAGTTGATGCTGGTACTCATGTGCGGAGCTTTGCTCGCCGCTACCGAAAATCATGCTGTGCGTCAATCACGTCGCGCTGAACTAACTGGCACAGCCAGTGGATTTCAGCCCGCCACCGTCTGCTGGGTTTCTACTAATTCTCAAGTAAAAACAGTCTAACATCATTCTTTTAAAATGAAAAAGAACAAAGGCAAAGTGAACGAAAAGCCACCAGTTAAAAGCTAAACTCTACTTTCATTTTGTTGGTGGCACAGCATTTTAGCTCCGACATGGGCGTTTTATATGAAAGTTGATGCTGATGCTCATATGCGGAGCTTTGCTCTGCTCATCGCTACCGATCATGCTGTAGTATAACTCACCCACTTTCTTGCTTAACTGCCTTGTTGGAGCATCTTGGGCGGTCTTTTCTTCACATTTGTATGGCTTCAATGATAAACTAGCAGTATTGAGTTTATCTGTTTTTAGTATTGAGAGTTAAGGATGATGATGATGTACCCTAAACCATTTTTAGATTATCTAGTTTATTTCCACGCTAATTATGATTATTTTGAATGCCATGAAGTGCTTGAAGAATATTGGAAAGAGGCGGAGGAAAGTCAGCGGCACCCTGTCTGGGTCGGTTTAATTCAGCTTTCTGTTGGACTTTACCATGAAAGAAGAGGCAATTATGCTGGAGCTAAAAAGATGCTACTCAGCTCAAGAAATTATTTAATGGCTGAAGCAGAATCTGTTCGTCAGTTAAATATTGATTATGACCAATTAGCAGCAGATATTTCCAACCACATTCACACTATTTCAACCATACTTAACTCTGAGCCCGAACAAGCACAGCACATACAGGTTCTTTTCCAGCCAATAAAAATTCCCTTTTTTGATCAACAAATTCATGAGCTTATACAAAAGAGAAGTGAGGAATTAGGCATTAGCTGGCAGCAACCTGAATTCACGGAGCCTTATATTATTCATAAACATAAACTGAGAGACCGATCTGACGTTATCGCAGAACGCCAGAATCAAATAAAACGAAAAAACTCTTAAAACAAAGAAACAGGTGAGCCAACACATGCTTGGCTCACCTCTTCATTTCCTATTCTTGATCAAATGCTCTTGATAAATTTGCCATTTCTATCGCAGCTGTAGCCGATTCCCAGCCTTTATTTCCAGCTTTTGTACCAGCCCTTTCAATCGCTTGTTCAATAGAATCTGTCGTTAAAATGCCAAAAATAACTGGTTTCCCTGAAGATAGAGATAAAGAAGCGATACCCTTGGCTGCTTCATTACATACGTAATCAAAATGTGGTGTCGCACCTCTAATTACGGTACCTAACGTGATTACCGCATCATAGCGGTTGCTGTCCACCATTTTTTTCGCCGCGAATGGGATTTCAAAAGCACCTGGCACCCACGCAATATCAATATCACTTGCTAAAACACCATGTCGTTTCAAGGCATCTTCTGCCCCTGATAATAATTTACTCGTAATAAATTCATTAAACCTTCCTACTACAATTCCAATTTTTAAGTCTGTTCCAATCAAATGTCCTTCTAATCTATTGACCATTCTGAACTCCTCCTTCATTTCTCAATAATTCGTCGATGTTAAATAAATGACCGAGCTTTTCTGATTTGGTTTGTAAATATGATTGATTCTCTTTCACAGCAGGAAAATGTAAAGGCATACGTTCGATAATTGATAAGCCATACCCACTTAACCCTGTGATTTTGCGTGGATTATTCGTAAGTAGTCGCATTTGTTTAATACCGAGGTCACGTAAAATCTGTGCTCCAATCCCATACTCTCTTAAATCCGCTTTAAAACCAAGTTTTTCATTTGCTTCAACTGTGTCATAACCATCTTCCTGCAGTTTGTAAGCTTTGAGTTTATTAATTAAACCAATGCCACGCCCCTCTTGTCTCATATATAACAAAACGCCAGTTCCAGCTCGCTCAATTTCATGAAGAGCCGCTTGCAGTTGCGGGCCACAATCGCAACGTCTCGAACCAAAGATATCTCCTGTTAAACACTCGGAATGTACCCTTACGAGCGTAGGTGTTTCACCATTTATCTCCCCTTTTACTAATGCTATACTTTCTGTTTGATCGATTTGGTTCGTATAAGCAACAGCTTTAAAGTGTCCGTATTCCGATGGTAAATCTACAACGACCTCTCTTTGTATAAACGTTTCTTTTTTAAGACGGTATTCAATCAAGTCTTTAATGGTAATCATTTTTAATTGATGTGTTTCGGCGATTTTTCTTAATTCAGGTACTCTCGCCATAGTTCCGTCATCATTCATAATTTCACAAATCACACTACTAGCTATCTCTGCACCTGCTAAATGGGCTAAATCAACGGCCGCTTCCGTATGTCCGGCTCGTCTTAAGACTCCACCGTCTTTAGCGATGAGTGGAAAGATATGGCCAGGACGTTTAAATGAGGATTTCGTTTCCGATTGTTCGATAATCTTTTGAATCGTTAGTGAACGTTCATAAGCTGAAATTCCTGTCGTCGTCTGTTCATGATCGACACTAACTGTAAATGCTGTGCCATGTGGGTCTGTATTCGTATCGACCATCGGCTTCAAATCCAACTCCATAGCACGCTTTTCAGTAATCGGTACACAAACAAGTCCTCGACCAAACGTAACCATAAAGTTCACAATTTCAGGCGTTATCTTTTCCGACAATGCCAAGAAATCACCTTCATTTTCACGATCCTCGTCGTCACAAACAATAATGACTTCTCCTTTTTTTAAGGCCACTAAAGCCTCTTCAATTGGATCAAACCGCTCTTCTTTTTTCTCCATCTCTTCACCACCTTTTTTAAATAAATCCATTTTTCTCTAAAAATTCATTCGTAATGTTCGTTTTTTCTTCCTTATATGTCTGTGATTGACTTAATAATTTTTCCGTATATTTCGCCAAAACGTCGCACTCAATATTGACCCAATCACCAACTTTCTTGTTTTTTAAAACCGTTTGACTGAACGTATGTGGAATAATGGAAATCGTAAACGAATCATCACTCACGTCAAAAATCGTTAAACTGATCCCATCAACCGTAATTGAACCTTTTAGAATCATATATTTCGTTAAACTCTTAGAGACGTCCACATGAATATAAACAGCGTTTTTCTCTTTTTTTATAAGCTGAATTCTACCTGTACCATCAACATGACCTGAAACGATATGTCCACCAAAACGTCCATTTACAGCCATCGCCCTTTCTAAATTAACACGTTGGCCACTTCTAACCTGTTGTAAATTAGATGATTTTAATGTTTCTGGCATAACATCTGCCGTAAAATATGGTGGCTTTAGTTGCGTAACGGTTAAACATACCCCATTTACTGCTATACTGTCGCCTACATGACAATCTTCTAAAATATGATTGGCTTTCACAACTAAAACAAATTGCTCTTGCCCTTGACGGATGCTTTGCACTTCACCCATTTCTTCAACAATTCCTGTAAACATCAAACCCCTCCTTTCATTCTCTTTACATCACTCATTATGATTGGGAGGGCAACATTGCACGCTGACGTTTATTTGTGAAACAGAACATAAAAAAGCCTCCCGATTGTTCATTGGGGAGGCAAAATGCTAGCACAAAATAAACCTATGTATTTGCACATTCAAAAAAGAAATTACCACTTTTTTGAAAAACAAATAAACCACAGTTCCTCTAAAAAATTTTAGATCTCTCCTGTGTCTAGGTGCTTTCACTTCCTTCTCCCATCCAGACTTTCACTGTCGGCTCTAGATTTTCACTAGATCCACCGTCCGCTTGTATAGCGTCCGGGTCACGGACTTAGAGGTTGACCTCATCACCGCCGGTCGGGATTTTCACCCGGCCCCGAAGGAAACTATTTAATTATCATAATAATGATTGTCTTCTAAGATATTTATACCTTAGATTGGTTTGAATTTTATCACTGTTAATCTCGAAAGGCAAGAAAAAGAATTGCTCCGTTAAAAACTATTATCAATGTTAAAAGCGGTGATTCTCTCTACATGTCAGAAATTGAATAGCAATAATCAATACCGTACTACCTATTAAAACCATAACTGCTGTAGATAATGTGTTCCCATCATTTTATAAACTGAATGCTAATTCACCATTTACCAGTTTATGAATCTTGAAAATGAATTTAGGTGGGCCGCCTCCCCAGTTACACCTTCATACAAAACCCACATGGCGAAGCCCCATTCACTTCGCCACCAACAAAGATGAAAGTAGTGGCGACTATTTAAACAGTTGGCCCGTTTACAACTCCATCACTATGAGGAGTCCGCACGACCAAAAAGGGAGCATTGTCCTGTTAAGGTCGTCTATCGTAAGATGGATGACCAGATAACTTTAAGGCACAACCTATCGCCCCTAAGTCCACTTTCATACAAAATACACATCGACAAAATTGATGAATCAGTCGATGTGTAGTCCATTAATCAATCATGTATTAAAAACTTCTATTTAATAGTGCCTCTTCTTTCTCTTTCAAGCGAAAACGATGTAAGATTGGCTCCGTGTATCCACTCGGTTGATTTTTGCCCTCAAAAACTAACGCTAACGCTGCTTGAAAAGCATTGGAGCCATTTTCCCCTCTTAATAATGAGCGATAGTTGGAAGCTTGCTCATTTTGCTTATCTACAACTTTTGCCATACTTATAAATGTTTCATTCACTTGCTCCTCCGTACAAATACGATGGTGGAGCCAATTAGCAATATGTTGACTGGAGATTCTTAAGGTCGCTCGATCCTCCATTAATCCAATATGATGAATATCTAAAACTTTAGAACAACCGACACCATGATCGACCCAACGTACTACATAACCTAATATACCTTGAATATTATTATTTAGCTCTTCTTGAATTTCTGCAGGTGACCAGCTTTCCTTGGTGGCTAGTGGCGGTGTGAGTATATGACTAATTAAATCATACTTATTATGCTGCTTTTCTTTTTGAATAGTGAATACATCAATTTGATGATAATGAAGAGCATGTAATATTGCAGCTGTTGGTGAAGGTACCCAAGCGGTATTAGCACCTGCTTGAGGATGGTTTTTCTTCTGATCCAGCATTTCTTTCATCTGGTCAGGCATCGCCCACATCCCTTTACCAATCTGAGCAGAATGGTAAAAACCTGTACTAAGCCCACATAAAACATTTGATTGTTCATACGCCTCTAACCAAACTTGCTGTTTCATAGCCGACTTCCTGACCACTGGACCGAGTTCCATGGAAGTAAAAATTTCATCACCCGTTCTATCAAGAAAACCTGTATTAATGAAAACGATCCGTTTGCGAACTTGATAAATACAGTTTTTCAAATTAACAGAGGTTCGTCTTTCTTCATCCATCACACCTATTTTTAACGTATTTCTCTCTAAACCTATTAAATCCTCAACACGGTTAAATAATGTATTAGCAAAACCTACCTCCTCTGATCCATGCATTTTTGGTTTAACAATATAAACAGAACCTTGCTGAGAATTTATTCTGTTAGACCGACCAACTAAGGAGTATTTCGCAATAAATGACGTCACAATCGTATCAACTATACCTTCAGGCACTTCTTTTCCATCTAATAGAATCATATTCGTTGTCATTAAATGTCCGACATGACGGATAAAGAGCAATGACCGCCCGGATAAAGTTAGACGTTCTCCATTTAGCTTTTGAAAGGAGCGGTCAGGAGCGAGCTTTCTTGTTATCGTCTTTCCATCTTTGATAAAACTTTCTTGTAAATCACCTTTCATAAGCCCTAACCAATTTTGGTAGAGGCGGAGTTTATCTTTTGTATCGACAGCAGCAACGGAATCCTCACAGTCCATAATCGTCGTTAGAGCTGCTTCTAATAGGACATCTTTTACACCCGCTTTGTCGCCTTGACCAATGAAGTGCTCACGGTCTATTTGAACCTCTACATGCAAATGATGATTGATAAATAAAAGTGACTCAATCTTGTTGTTTACTCTATTAAATCCTAGCCACTTTTCAGGTGATTTTAAGCTAGTTTTTTGACCATCTGCTAGTATAATCTCTAAGCCTCTCTCTCCTACGTGATACTCCGATACGTCAAAGTGACTGCCAACTTCTAATGGGATTATCTCATCGAGAAAGTTTTTGGCAAATGCAATAACTTTTTCCCCTCTTTTTGGATTATAACTTGTTCCCTTTTCACAGCCTTCCTCTTCTGATATTACATTTGTTCCGTATAATGCATCATATAAACTCCCCCACCTAGCATTAGCCGCATTTAAGGCATATCTCGCATTATCTAATGGTACGACGAGCTGTGGACCTGCTTGATGTGTAATTTCTGTATCAACATTTCTCGTAGAAATTTTAAAATCAGCTACTTCTTCTTCTAAATATCCGATGGAACGTAGATATGGTTCATAGGTTGTCTGAGAGAAACCCTCTTTTTGATACCAATTATTTAATTGAGTTTGAAGCTTTACTCTCTTTTTCAACAATTGTTCGTTTTTTGGCGTCAATTCCGCAATTAAGCTCTCGACTCCGTGCCAAAATGACTCATAACTAATTGCCGATCCTACCCTAAGCTCTTTTTCAATAAAATCATAAAGCTCCTCTGCTACATCTATACGCCCCAAATGTTGATACTTCATTGTTTTCCTCCTCTAAAATTCAAAAAAGGAAGAGCTCACTCCCTTTTTTGAACATTCAGTTTTATTTCATCCAAAAGTGACACAACTAGTAATAAGTTACATTAGATTGGTTCTATTCTACTTCTTTTCTTAAACAATGATCACATTTTGTTGTATACGAATCATGAGGTGCTTTCACTTGATGTCCACAATCTGCACAAATCATTGTTGTTACATGCTGAGCTTTTTTCATAAAATAGCCCCCTCCTATCGATAATTTTTACTATTATCATTATTTGCTCACTTCTGAATGAGTTGATATTGACAAATTAAACAAATTGATCCGCTTCTGTTGAATTTTTCATCGCTGTTGTAGACGATGTACCACCACTAATAATTTGCGATACTTCATCAAAATATCCAGTTCCCACTTCACGTTGATGTCTCGTCGCTGTATACCCGTATTTTTCACTCGCAAATTCAGCTTGTTGAAGTTTTGAATAGGCTGCCATCCCACTTTCCTGATAGCCCCGAGCTAATTCAAACATACTATGATTTAACGCATGGAATCCTGCTAATGTTACAAATTGGAACTTATACCCCATCTTACCAAGCTCCTTCTGATAACTTTCGATCGTGTCATCATCTAATTTAGCCTTCCAGTTAAAGGACGGGGAACAATTATACGCTAATAATTTATTCGGGAACTTTTCATGAATAGCCTCTGCAAATCTCCTTGCTTCATCTAGATCGGGCTCCGACGTCTCGCACCAAATCAAGTCAGCATAAGGTGCATACGCTAAACCCCTTGAAATCGCCTGATCAATTCCAGGATTTGTTCGGTAAAATCCTTCCGGTGTTCTTTCCTTCGTAATAAATTCAGCATCATATTCATCAATATTACTTGTAATTAAGTCAGCAGCATTAGCATCGGTCCTAGCAATTAAAACCGTTGGAACACCTAATACATCCGCCGCAAGTCTTGCAGAGATTAGGTTTTTAACCGCTTGCTGTGTCGGTAATAAAACCTTTCCTCCTAAGTGTCCACACTTTTTCTCTGAGGCAAGTTGATCTTCAAAATGAACACCCGCTGCTCCTGCTTCAATCATGGCTTTCATTAATTCAAATACATTTAGTTGACCACCAAAGCCAGCCTCTGCATCTGCTATAATCGGGGCAAACCAATCAGAGCCTTCTTTACCTTCTAACACATCAATCTGATCGGCCCTTTGTAAAGCTTGGTTGATTCTTTTCACAACAGAAGGAACACTATTAGCTGGATATAAACTTTGATCTGGATACATTTGACCGGCTAAATTTGCGTCTGCAGCAACTTGCCATCCACTTAAATAAATAGCTTTAAGTCCTGCCTTCACCTGTTGAACGGCCTGGTTACCGGTTAAAGCACCTAATGCATTGACATAGTCCTCTTCATTTACAAGCTTCCATAGCTTTTGAGCTCCGTGTTGTGCTAGCGTGTATTCAATTTGTAGTGAACCACGTAATTTGAACACATCCTGAGCTGAATATGGTCGCGTGATATTCTGCCATCGTGCTTCATTCTCCCAGTGTTCTTCTAATGCCTTTACTTGTTCTTGGTTAGCCATGATTTTTTCCCCTTCCTAAACTTTTCTATTTTCTTGAAGGAAAAGCATTAAAATTCTGAATTTAACTTGTACTAGAACAACCTTCCCTTCCGATATTTGTATTATATAACAGTAACGATCTTTTGTGAACTGTTTTATAAAAGATTTTTGAAATTGTTATATAAAAGTTAAATTGTTATGTAACAGATTGTGTTTTAACTTATTAGGCTCCGTTCAGTCCATTGATTCCGATTTAAAAAACGAACATGAGTGATTAGTATTTTTTTATATTTTTTTCATAAAAAAGACGACATCGTGGAAATGTCGTCTTTTGTATAAAAGTGATACACATTTTCAAGCTGATTTGACCTTTCGACTATAGAAAGTAGCACCTCCCCAAATCCAGTATAATGGCAGTTGACAAAATACCAAAAAAGATGAAAGAGTACTTCCTATGTTCGTTTTCGGTTGAACAAGCTTAAATGAGATGAACTACTTTTATTGTGATGGAGTTAAACCTTTAGTAAAATCGCATCTCCTTGGCCGCCGCCGCTGCAGATGGAGGCGATACCGTAGCCTCCGCCTCTTCTTTTCAGTTCATGAATTAGTGTTAAGACGATTCTTGCCCCACTTGCACCGATTGGGTGACCGAGTGCAATAGCTCCTCCGTTCACATTGATTTTATTTTCATCAATATCAACGAGTTTTTGAGTGGTTAAAGCTACTGCTGCGAATGCTTCATTAATTTCAAATAAATCAATATCAGCTACATTCATATTAGCTTTCTTTAACAATTGTTGAATGACCAAGCCAGGTGTTTCTGGAAAGTCTGACGCTTCTACTGCCACTGAAGCATGAGCGATAATCGTTGCTATCGGTTGAATACCTAATTGCTTAGCTTTGTCCTCACTCATCGCTACCATCGCACAAGCCCCATCATTCACTCCTGGTGCATTACCTGCTGTTATGGAACCATTCGCCCCAAAAGCCGGCTTCAGTTGTCCAAGCTTCGTTAAACTTGTGTCTGCTCGAGGAGCTTCATCCGCTTTTACCCAAACAGAATCATCTTTCCTATTTTTAATTAAAACAGGCACGATTTCTTCTGCAAAATGACCTTGCTCTTGTGCTTTGATAGCTAATGAGTGACTTCTCAAAGCCCACTCGTCCTGCGCTTCCCTTGTGATGTTAAATTTATTCGCTGTTTCATTACCATAGCAGCCCATATGAACGCCGGTAAACGCACATGTTAACCCATCTGTTAGCATCGAGTCGTGCATTTTTATGTCACCCATTTTTGCTCCCCACCTCATTGCCTTGTTAAGGTACGGGGCATGTGACATTGACTCCATCCCACCTGCAACGATAACCTGTTCATCGCCGGAACGAATAATCTGGTCAGCTAGTGATAACGCTCGTAAACCAGAGGCACACACTTTATTAATGGTTTCTGTGGTAACATCCCAAGCAAGCCCTGCTTCTTTCGCTGCTTGGCGAGAAGTGATTTGTCCCTGGCCCGCTTGTAAAACATGACCGATAATTACCTCATCAATCCAACTGCTCTCAATACCACTTCGTAGAATCGCCTCCTTAATAGCGATTCCACCAAGTTCCATAGCTGTAAGAGAGGCTAGATGTCCTCCAAATTTACCAAAAGGCGTTCTTGCCCCTCCAACTATAACGGTTCTCATAATTCATCCCTTCTTCCGTTTACACAGGGTATACCGGATGTTTCCTATGGCTAAAAATTTGCTGTTTGGAAGCATACACATCTAATCGGTCGATCAACTCATTTCGAAGCTCATTTCCATGGACAATGCCGTCAATAACGAGTTCAGATGCAAGACGATATACATCAATGTTTTCCTTATACTCACGTCTTTTTTCTTCAATAAAAGCGGCTCTATCCCCTTCATCAAGCTCACTAATCTTCTTGGCATACACGGCATTTACGGCTGCTTCAGGACCCATGACTGCAATTTGTGCTGTTGGTAAGGCTATGCAACAATCAGGCTCAAATGCAGGTCCACACATCGCATATAAGCCTGCTCCATACGCTTTTCTTACAATGATTGAAATTTTAGGTACCGTTGCTTCTGAGATGGCCGCAACCATTTTAGCACCGTGACGGATTATTCCTGCTCTCTCTACTTTTGTACCAATCATAAATCCCGGAACGTCTGTTAAGAACACTAACGGAATATGATAGGCATCACATAATTGTACAAATTTTGCGACTTTATCAGCCGAGTCAGGGAAAAGTACACCACCTTTTACTTTCGGTTGGTTAGCGACAATGCCGACTGAACGACCACTCAGTCTCGCAAAACAAGTAATGACTTCTTGTGCAAAAAGCTTCTTTATCTCAAAAAAGCTTCCTTCATCAATGATTCTATCAATTAATTCATACATATTAAAAGGTACATTCTGATTTGCAGGAATAATATCCTCAATCGTTTTTTCAAATATTACAGCTTCCTCTGCCTTTACTTGTTTTGGCTTTTCGGCAAAATTTGCTGGAAAGTAGCTTAAGTATGTTCGGCCCATTTCAATTGCTTCTTGTTCATTCAATGCCAAAATATCTCCACATCCAGAAATAGAACAATGCATCCTTGCACCACCCATTTCCTCCAAACTAACTTTTTCGCCTATCACCATTTCCGCCATTCTAGGGGAACCTAGATACATGGACGCATTTTGGTCGACCATTACGACGATATCACAAAAGGCTGGAATGTATGCTCCTCCAGCAGCAGACGGACCAAACAATAAGCAAATTTGGGGTATCTGTCCTGAAAGCTTTACTTGATTATAAAAAATTCGACCTGCTCCCCTTCTACCTGGAAACATTTCAACTTGATCCGTAATTCTAGCACCGGCAGAATCTACTAAATAATACATCGGCACTTGGAGACGTTCTGCACGTTCCTGAATACGAATAATCTTTTCAACGGTTCTTTGTCCCCATGAACCGGCTTTCACGGTTGAATCATTAGCCATAACACATACCGTTTGACCATTGATTTTTCCATAACCTGTTACAACACCATCAGCAGGTAAACCATCAGCCTCACTATTAGCAAACAGAGCCTCTTCAACAAAAGAATCTGGGTCAAACAATAACTGCAAACGTTCTCTCACAAAAAGTTTACCTTGCTTTTCATTATGTTCGTGATATTTCTGTGCACCACCCTGGTAAATGCGCTGAGCTCGTTCTTCAAGTGTCTTAACTTCTTCGTTATTTGTTTTCATTTAGTCCTCCTACTAGGAATAGGTTTCTCTATCAGTCATGTATACTTGTAAGTTATGACTTAACTGCTTTCTGGCTAATTTCTTTGAAACGAATGCGCTCGCCTGTAGGATCGCCTGCTCATCTAAGCCCGTTTCAATGCCCATATGATGAAGCATGTAAAGTAAATCTTCCGTTGCTACATTCCCCGATGCTCCTGGAGCATAAGGACAGCCACCCAAACCTGCCGTTGAAGCGTCAAAAGTCGTATAGCCTAGTGTCAAAGCTGCATGAATATTAGCAAGGGCTAAACCACGCGTATCATGAAAATGTAACGCACACTTTTCTTTTGGAAAGTTCCTTTGCCACAATGAGAGAAAATCTTCTACTTGTTTTGGATTTGCGACACCGATCGTATCCCCTAATGAAATCTCATCTATATCCATCTCAAACAATGCGTCTCCAATGGAAAGAACATTTTCAGGTGATATCTCACCTTCATAAGGGCATCCAAAAACAGTCGATACATAAGCACGTGTTTTTTTATTTTCTTGTTTAGCACCCCTCACAACCTCTTCTAATACAGGCAATGTTGCTGAAATCGATTTAGCTATATTCTTTTGATTATGCGTTTCACTCGCTGACATAAAAACTGCGATTTCATCAACGCCCACATGCAATGCTCTTTCTAATCCACGTTGATTTGGGACTAAAGCTGAATAAGTAACCCCATTTTTACGTTCAATTAACCGGGCAACTTCTTCCGCGTCTTTTAATGCCGGAATCCATTTTGGTGATACAAACGAGCTGATTTCTATCGTATTGAAGCCACAAGCTGATAATTGATTAATCCAAGCTACTTTATCTTCAGTGGCTAACCATTTTTGCTCATTTTGTAAACCATCACGAGGTCCAACTTCTTTAATCGTGACTTGCTTTGGTAAAGTCATGGAATCACATCCTTTTATTCCATTTCAAATAAAACATCGCCTTCGTTGATAAAGTCCCCTTCGCTCGTTTTTACTTCTTTCACAATTCCATCTTGCTCAGCTGTAATCGGTATCTCCATTTTCATTGATTCTAAGATAGCTACCTCATCTCCAGCCTTTACTGCTTCTCCTTTACCTACCAATAATTTCCATACATTTCCTGCCATACTAGCTGTAATTACTGCCACAATTATTCCTCCTCATACTTTTAATGTTTTCTCAATAAAATTCGTTGTTGTATTGCCGGCTGCAAAAGCTTCATGTTCAAAGATGTCCAGCAGTAATGGAATATTCGTTTTAATACCTGTCACTTCATAATTTTGTAAGGCATGGACCATTAACTCAATGGCTTCATTTCTCGTATTGGCTGTAACGATTAATTTCGCAATCATTGGATCATAAAACGGTGTCACAGTTGAGTTCGTTTCAACACCGAGCTCATGTCTAATCCCTGGACCGTTTGGAATCTCTAAGTTTGTAATCGTTCCTGGTGAAGGAAAAAAAGTGACCGGATCTTCTGCATATATACGTGCCTCGATGGCATGACCCTCTTTACTAATATCCTTCTGTCCATAAGTGAGCTTTTCACCGCATGCAATTTTAATTTGTTGTTCCACAAGGTCCAATTTTGTAATTTCTTCCGTCACCGGATGTTCCACTTGTAATCTCGTATTCATTTCTAAAAAATAATAGTTTTGTTCCTCATCGACAATAAATTCAATCGTTCCGGCATTCTCATAACCAATAGCCTTGGCTGCAAGCACCGCTGATTCACCCATCTGCCTTCTTGTTTCCTCACTTAAAAATGGTGACGGAGCTTCTTCAATCACTTTTTGATGTCTTCTTTGGATCGAGCATTCACGCTCCCATAAATAAACGGTATTTCCTAACTTGTCAGCGATGATTTGGATTTCAATATGACGTGGATTTTCAATATATTTTTCCATATACATCGATCCTTCACCGAAAAAGTTGAGAGCACGCTTTTGATTGCTAATAAAAGCCTTTTCTAACTCTACATCATTAAAGGCGACTTGCATGCCAATCCCACCGCCACCAGCAGATGCTTTAAGCATGACTGGATAACCTATCTTTTGAGCTGTAAAAACAGCATCTTCTACATTTAAAAGCTGATGCTCGATTCCTGGAACAATCGGAATATCTGCTAAAGCCATTGCTTTCCTTGCTTCGATTTTACTGCCCATTTTTGCGATAGTCGCTGCTGTTGGACCGATAAAAACGATACCTTCCTCTTCACATCTTTTTACGAATTCAGGATTTTCTGATAATAATCCATATCCAGGATGAATGGCTTCTACGTGAGCAGCTTTTGCCACTTCGATGATTTTTTCGATATTTAAATAACTTTCTGAGACACGTGGGCCCCCAATTAAGTAGGCTTCATCTGCTGCTCTTACAAAAGTCGCTTCTTTATCTGCTTCTGAATACACTGCCACCGTTTGAATATTTAATTTTTCGCACGTTCGGATAATCCGTGCAGCTATCTCACCACGATTGGCAATAAGAATTTTATGAAACATTTTGATGCCTCCAATTCTTTATAACCTAAGATGTACACCCTATTTCTTTTGCAATAACCATTCTTTGCACTTCAGAAGTTCCTTCACCAATCTCTAAAAGCTTTGCATCGCGGAAAAATCTTTCCACTTGGTATTCTTTCATATAACCATAGCCACCATGAATTTGAATCGCTTGATCACATGCTTTCATACATATTTCTGACGCGTATAGCTTAGCAATCGCTGCTTCTTTTTTGAATCTTTTACCTTGATCTTTCAACCATGCTGCTTTATATACCATCGTTCGAGCTAACTCAATATGCATAGCCATATCTGCCAACTTAAATTGAATAGCTTGAAAGGAAGATAATGACTGACCAAATTGTTTCCGTTGCTTTGCGTAAGCTAATGCTTTTTCATAAGCAGCTTGAGCTATCCCTACCGCCATTGCACCGATTCCAATTCTTCCCCCATCTAATGTCGCTAAAAATTGTTTGAAGCCCTCACCTTCAACACCTAATAACGCCTCTTGATTAACGCTTACATTTTCTAATACAAGTTCCGTCGTGTTTGATGAATGCAGGCCCAGCTTTTCATATTGATTTAGTACCGTAAATCCTTCAGCAGCGGTGGGAACAATAAAAGCACTAATTCCATTGATCCCTTTTGATGAATCCGTTACGGCTGTTAATGCCAAGTTTTTCGCATAGCTTGCATTCGTAATAAAACATTTTGTCCCATTAATCTCCCAATGATCACCAAGCTTCTTCGCTTTGGTTTGTGTTCCACCAGCATCAGAACCAGCATTAGGCTCCGTTAAACCAAAAGCTCCTAAATATTCACCTGTACACAAAGGCGTCAAATATTTTTGCTTTTGTTCTTCTGTACCAAATAAATATAGCGGTGCACCACCAAGAGAAATATGTGCGGAATACGTAATACCGGTTGATCCGCAAACTCTACTCAACTCCTCGACGACAAGAGCAAAGGAAATTGTGTCCGCTTCGGCACCTCCATATTTCTCTGGAAAAGGTAATCCCATTAACCCTAATGCAGATAATTTTTTAAAAAGCTGTAAAGGGAATTCTCCACTTTTATCACGCTCATCTGCCTCAGGTGCGACCTCGTTTAAAGCAAAATCACGAACCAACTTTTTAATCATCGCTTGTTCTTTCGTTAATTCAAAATGCACATGGCTTCAGCCCTTTCTGTTAGCATAGTCATTCTAAGAACAAAAAACTATAAAACTTATCATACGGCTAGGCTTGCTACATAGTTAAAGAGAATAAAGAGAACGTTAATGAATAAGTAAAGCAGTCATAGAAGTAGGGTACGCGTGAGGTTAAGTAGGACAAGTAATGTAAGCGGTATCATTTTTTGATACATATTTATCATAATCAATGATGGTGGAAAATTCAAGAAAAAAAGCTGTTCTCAAAAAGTCATATGAATAACCTTGAAGAATCAGCTTTCCCTTCATAATAAGAAAATTTAAATGAGATAATAGAATTTTATTTACCCATTTTTAAGCGTGTTTACATTTCTATGATTTGATTTCTAACAATAGATCCGTGATTAACTCTTCAAACGTCTCGGCTACGAGAATCTCTTTCCAATTACTATCTTCTCCTTCATATAAAAAAACAACAGAAGGCTCCTCTTTAAATTCAACTCGGTAATCAAGAGCTAACCAATTATACATGTCACCTGTAATCAATACGAGATCTTTTGGTAAGTGCAATTCTTCAACAAAGATTGTAGATAACCCTACACCTTTGTCTAGCTCTAATTCTTGCAAATACTGAATAACAAATGGTAGCTCATCATCCGGATATATAGGTATAACCATTTCCCCACCATTTTGTAGCTTCATTAATTGTTTATAGATATGAGGCAAACGAAAACCAATCGCTTTCTCAATGTGATCAATTTTATCGTCTGTTACAATTTGCCCGGGTTCGTAGGCACTTCTTTCTTTCCAAACCTTCATTAACTCTCTATCATCCATTCTCATCAACAAAACCTCCCTCATTTAAGGAATCAGTAAATATAAAATAGGTAATACAACGAGTAACATGGACGTACTGACTATCCAGTTAGCATTCGCTAGTTCAATATCAAGCTTATATAGCTGTGCTGGAACGAGTGACATCACCGCTGGAGGCATTGCAGATAAGATTAAAAGAACATAAATTAATAATCCATCTTGATAAGCACCCAAGCCTAATAGCCAAGCGGCTGATACAGTTATTATAGGAACACTAATAAATTTAATACTAGAAATAATCAATCCTTCTTTATAATACTTCCTCACTGAATTGACCTTCATCGTAAACCCTAAAGGCACCACTAATAAAAAGGAAGCTAGCGGTACAAGAAATTCATTAAGATTACCGACTAGTTCAGGCCTAACAATGCCCGAGAAGTTTAATATCGCACCGATACTAATTGCTGAAAACGTGACGAGAATAAACGGATCGGTCACTATTTTTTTAAAACGGGAAGGTGCTTGGTCTTGCTTAGCATTAGGGCCGTACCCTTTAGCAACCGGGAAACAAACTGTGTAATAAAATAATTCCTCAAATAGACGAACCATGGCCGCGAATGCTAAGCCCATCTCACCTAATAATAAAAAGCAAAATAGCATTCCAAATGCTCCCCAATTGGAGAAGCTACCACTAACAAACATCGCACCTGTTTGGACCGGTTGATGCCGTAAAAGTCTTGAGGAAAGTATCGCTAGTGCTCCACCAATAATCAGAGCGAATATGCCAAGAACGGGAAGTAAAAGAAACTTCATTTCTTCGATTTCTACAATCCAAAAGGCAGCTAATAATATAATGGGATTGATCCCTAAAAGAACAAATGGAATCATTTTTTGAATCATTTTATCAAAAGGAATACGTGATGATTGACCATTTTTCTGAATAAAAAGGCGAAGTAACCGACCAACTAGTAGTCCACCAATAATAATTGCAATTGCAAGAATAAATTTTAACATATTTCCTTCTTTCTAAGTCCATGGATACTTCTTTTCTTTTTATGGATTTCATGTTGTTTTTCTATATCCTATCAAAAAATGAAACTAAAAAGAATGTTTCATTGATGATTTTTTTATGTAAGGGGTTTCTTAACTAAAAGATAATGCCCTGCTCTTAGACAGGGCACTTTCTATCGAACTAAAATGGCGACTATTCATTAGCCATGTCCCGCCTGTTAGTCCCTATGATTGATTCTTACTCATATTCATATACAACTTCTACGTTCGCCTCAATAGCCAGTAGTCCAGTTGAGATCGGTGTTGATGCGGCTTCAAATGTTTGGAGCCTTGGACTGAACGGTTGAGCAACTTGGCCTTGTTCGTGTATCAATAACGGTGTTTGTTTTAATTTGACCTGATTACTCGCTGCTAATTCAATCGCCTTTTTTTTAGCATCTTCAACCGCTTTCGTAAGGGCCTGGCGATATAATTGATTTTCTCGATTGCTTTTAAACTGTACAGATTGTGTGCGGTTCGCACCTGCTTGAACAACTTTGTCAAGAACTTGACCTGTTTTCTGAATATCCTCTATTTCCACTTCTAGAAGATGCGTAAGACGATAATGACTAAATAGTTGCTGGTTATTATGAAAGTCATAAATCGGCTGTAACTGATATTCGATCGTACGAATGAGTTCATTCGGAATGCCTTCCTGTTGTAAAACGGACAAAATGCTTTGCATTTTCTCAGCATTCTCTGTTTGAACCTGTTCCACCTCTTTGCCTTCTGTTTCAACTCCTACCACAACAAAGGCAACATTTGGTGCATCACGAACAATTCCTTTCCCATAAACAACGATTCGATTTAAACCCTTTTCCAAAAACATCTCATTCTCTCCTTTCACCCACACTATCAGTCTATTCATGACAACTATACACCATACCTGAATGACCTTGATACTACATGATTATAAAATATGTGAAGCACTGTGTTGTTCACAATGTTTCATCGATTATTTTTCTAATCGATAAAACCCTCCATTTTCACAAGAAATGAATAGGCAAATACAAAAGTACAAACATTCAAAGCTCAAAAGGTAAACGTAAAAAAGCATAAGCAACAAATTCACCAAAAAGAAAAGCTCTCGCCTATCTATAAGCAAGAACTTTCCTTATCTATGAATACATACTAGACATTAACCGAATTGAGCTAAGTGTAACCTACGGTAAACGCCTTCCTTTTCAATCAATTCCTCGTGTTTACCTTGCTCTTTAATTCCATCCTTTGTAACAACTACAATGCGGTCAGCATTTTTTATCGTTGCCAAACGATGTGCAATAACGAGTGTCGTTCTACCTTTAGACAGTTCTGTTAATGACTGTTGAATAGCCATTTCTGTTTCCGTGTCAAGAGCAGAAGTCGCTTCATCTAAAATAAGGATTGGTGGATTTTTCAAGAACATTCTAGCAATGGCTAAACGCTGCTTTTGCCCTCCTGATAATTTCACACCCCTTTCCCCGATCACCGTCTGTAAACCATCAGGTTGAGACTGTAAGAAATCATCCAGCTGTGCTTTTTTCGCTGCTTCATAAATCTCTTCATCGCTAGCATCTAGTTTACCGTAAGCAATATTTTCCCTAATTGTCCCTGAGAATAGAAATACATCCTGTTGCACGATCCCAATTTGGGTCCGGAGTGATTCTAAGGTAATATCCTTAATTGAATGCCCATCAACTTGAATATCACCACTCGTCGCTTCATAAAAACGAGGTAACAAAGAACAAAGTGTTGTTTTACCTGCACCAGAAGGTCCAACAAAAGCTACTGTTTCTCCAGGTGAGATGGAAAGACTAATATTATTTAAAATTTTGTCATGCTGCGTATAACCAAAAGATACTTGTTTATAGGAAATAGCACCATTCACTTGGATATCCTTTGCATTTGGATTGTCCTTAATATCAGGCTCGGTATCTAAAATTTCACAATAACGTTTAAACCCAGCAATACCTTTCGGGTAACTCTCAATAACGGCATTTATTTTTTGAATAGGGCCTAATAAAACATTGGATAATAGGATAAAAGCAACAAATTCACCATTTGTTAATTGGCCACCAAGCACAAAATAGGTTCCACCAATTAGTGTAAATAACGTCACAATTCGCATAAACATATAGTTTGACATAATATTTTGGGCCATGATTTTATACGATTCCAGCTTTGTTTGACGATATTTTTGATTGTTATTGGAAAATTGCTTTTGCTCGTACTTCTCATTAGCGAAAGCTTGTACGACACGGATTCCACCAATACTATCCTCTACACGAGAGTTAATTTCGGCAACATCACCAAACATCTTACGGAAAGTTCCAGTCATTTTTTTATTGAAATGAATGGCAAAAATCATCAATAATGGAATAACAACAAACGAAATTAATGCAAGTTTCCAGTTAATCCCTAACATAATTAAAAAGGCTCCAAGAAGTGTCATGACAGCAACAAAAACATCCTCTGGTCCATGATGGGCTACTTCCCCAATTTCCTCTAAATCCTTAGTAAGCCTCGAAATAGAGTGCCCTGTTTTATTATTATCATAGTAGCCAAATGATAGTTTCTGCATATGAGTAAAAAGCTTTTGTCTCATATCTGTCTCAATATTGATTCCTAACTTGTGACCCCAATATGTAACGACAAAGTGTAAGAAAGTATTAAGTGCATAAATAAATAATAAACCTAAACATGCCCATAAAATAATCGTCCATTCACCCATCGGTAATAAGCGGTCAATGACTTGGTTAACGGCTAATGGAAATGCTAATTCTAATAAACCTACTAAAATGGCACATGAAAAATCTAAAATAAATAGCCACTTATATGGTTTATAATATGAGAAAAATCTTCTTAGTAATTGTATCTTCTCCAACCCCTTCTCTCAGAATTTTATTTAGACCTACGAAATAAAAAAGTCCAAAAAAAATACTCTTTCCCTTTATATAATATTCTAATTGATAATGATAATCAATTATAAACTGAAATGATGAAAAATTCAATGGGTTTTATATAAAAGTTGCTTACAGCTGGTATTCGGAGCTTTGCTCACCGCTACCGAAAAATCATGCTCCGCGACAATCACATGACGCCGAACTCGCTCTGTTACTTCCGGGCTTTTCCTACAACAACTGGCACCTTTCCTTGCTTTTATATAAAAAAATCCGTTACCTTTAGCATCTTAGCTCAAAATAACGGAACCGAATTATTAATTTGTAAAAATATCGTTCTTTTACCGGTTCTTTAATCTCAATATGACCTGATACAGGACAAATAATCCGACGACAATCGCAAGTCCTAAGCTTACGTATTGAACATACATATTCGTACTTTCCACATAGATAGCAACATATGCCCAAATGAATGGTAGAGGGTAAATGATGTCATCAAATCTCTTCATCAGTGTAAAAGCTAATAACCATCCAATAACAAGCATAATAATGGTCCACGCAATTTCATCAAGAAATAGGAATGATTCAATGCCGCGATCTGTAAATACATTAAACACATTAATAATCGTTGCAACCGAAACCCAACCCATATACAAGGAAATCGGTAATCTCATAAATGGCTTCACTTCTTCATTATTTACAGAGATGATCCGATAAATCATAATAAGTGTTAATAAAATGACGACAATGATGGCGAGGCTTACAATGATTTGCCCAGAACCATAGCTGATAACCCATAATCCATTAAACAATAAATTGATCGAAGTCCATCCTAAGACTTTCCCATATAATTCCTGTTGATAACCACGAACAAAGTAAGCTCGAATAATCCAAATCGCCATCAATACGTATATAAGGCCCCAAATCGCAAAAGCATATCCGGCAGGTTCAATCTCATTATTCAAAGCATTCGCTACATCTGAAACATTCCTACTGACTGGTAAGAAGTAATTCACACTTAAGGTAACAATTAAACAAAGTAAAGTCCATGTCACTAAAATAGGGTGCTTTTTCAACTGAAGCCCTCCAAATCGACTACTCATCGTTATTTGCTTATATTTTTCCTCATTTCATTACTCTTAAACCACTTATTGATTGAAGCGCTCGATTAAGTCATACAAAAAGCCACTTTCTTGCTCAAATTGGAAAAAATCTAAAGCATAATAAGAAGCAATACCGGTAATAATTCCCCAGCCAATGACACTACCTAGTACCCAAGAGGTAACGTGTTTTTTGCTACTTCCTAGTGATATAGCTAATAGCACAGCTAAATGACTCCCGACAAATACAGGACCTAATAGCGCAAGACCCGGTAATCCAAATCGACTCATGATTTTTTCTGCCCGTTCATTTTTCTTATTAACCTTTCCTTTTTCTGCATTCCTTCGTCTTTGCCATTCTCTAATACGATCGGCTAATGCTATAACAATAACAACCGTTAGGACATTCCCAAACGTTGCTACAAATGTCACGAGCCAAACATTCAATCCAGCAATAGCCCCTACCGGAATTGTAAAAACAACCTCAATAAAAGGTGTCGCTGCTGCTAAAAAAATGATGATGTATGCAATAAAATGTGCGATAATACTCCCTCCTTTTAATCTTCTCTTATTTTTACTGATTCCCACACTTCTGTAAAGTATTTGCACCACATGACTTGTTTACTTGTTTTTTAAAGAAAAAACTTGAAAATCCTTGTGGCAAAAATATATTGACAACATATCTTGTATTAGTGTACTATCTAATTAATACACCAACACAATTAAGGAGGTTCTTATGAATACTTGGTTACATTTAATTAAAAAGGAATTTCATTTAGGAAAAGGCATGCTGTACGGTGCTATGATTGCTACGATTATCATCACAAGCTTGTCTTATATTTTGACTGAAAGCTACTTTGGGATTGGGCTTTCCCACGTTTCTATGACCGCTTTATTTCTGATGGCTTTCCATATATTATTCCTGCTCGGTTATTTCTATCATAGTATGCAAAAAGAAAATCTACATGTATGGCTTCATAATACATTACCGGGGTACGCTTTGCTTGGAGCTAAACTTGTAGCAGGGTTAATCTCGATGTTCATTTCGCTACTATTCACAAGCTTGTTTATTTTTATCCCTATTCTCTTAGGTCTCGTAGAATTACCATTAAATGAAATTTTCGCACTTAATGTCACACAAATTATGGCTATGTTTTTGTTTATGCTTTTTCAATTTACCATTTCGATGACAATCGTCCTATTGTTCTTTTATATACTCTACCTATTGTTCAAAAAATATTTAAAGCCTACGCTTAGCTTTATTGTTTCAGCCGTTTTATTTGTTACTTCCATGTATTTTTACGGTGAACTAACAGAAACAGCTTTTTTTCAGACGCTTACCCAATGGGGTTATGTCAGCCAAACGATTCAATTTGGTGAGTTCAATTTCTCCTTTGACCAAACAGGCTTAGAGATGTCTGGAGCTAATACAGAAGTATCACTCTATGTCGGTGACTTTGTTATTCAGGGTATTCTTCTAATCATTTTGTTTGCCACTTCGAGTTGGATTTTGGATCGAAAGCTTGAGGTGTAAAAAATGACTGACACTTTTCAGACGAATCAACCGATTTACTTACAACTTGTCGAGCGAATCAAAAAAGAAATTATGCGTGACGAACTCAAACCCGGTGACAAATTGCCATCTGTACGTGAATTAGCTGTTCAGTCAGGCGTTAACCCTAATACGGTTCAAAGAACATATAGGGAACTGGAGCATGAGAAGATTGCTGAATCAAGGCGGGGCCAAGGTACATTTGTGACTGAAGATAGCACGATTTTAACGAAAATGAGAGAATCAACAAAACAAATTGAAATCGAACGATTTGTCATCGGTATGAAAGAAATGGGTTATCGTGAACCCGAAATTATTGAAGGACTTCAGACCTTCTTACAATTATCAAAACGAGGTGATTTTGAATGATTCAACTAAAGCAAGTCACGAAAAAATACGGTTTGAAAACAGCTCTAAAAGATATCGACCTCCACCTTGAAAAAGGGAAAATCATTGGGTTAATAGGCGAGAATGGTAGTGGTAAATCAACAACACTAAAACTCATTGCTGGGTTAACTTCTCCTAGTAGTGGAACGGTTCACGTCTTTGAGCAACCTGTTTCAAGGCGAATCGCCAGCCATGTTAGTTTTCTATCTGATGAAGATATGTTTTATTCTTACATGACTGTCAAAGATGTTTTAGATTTTTATCAAGGACAATTTAACGACTTTAATCGTTCGAAAGCGGAAGATATGTTAGTTTTTATGGAATTAACATTAACAGATAAAGTAAAAAAATTATCAAAGGGCAATCGTGGCCGGTTAAAAATCGTATTGGCTTTATCTAGAGATGTTCCCATCGTGGTCATGGATGAGCCCCTTTCAGGCTTAGACCCGCTAGTTCGAGACTCTATCATGAAAAGCCTTGTTTCTTTTGTAGATTTAGAAAAGCAATTAATTTTAATCACGACCCATGAGATCAAAGAGTTTGAAATGATTTTAGATGAGGTCATTCTCATCAAAAACGGACAGATTATTGGACATGAAAGTGTCGATACAATTCGCGAGCAAGAAGGAACCGATATTGTTGGTTGGATGAAGAAACGTTATGTAGAATAAATAGAAAAAGCTGGCTAGTGATAGGGTAATCACTAGCCAGCCTCCTGATTGTTATACTTATGAAGGAGAATGACTTTCATCCAAAACCGTTTTCGCAATACGTTTATCTAAGTCTTCAAAATCATTGTGAGCAATCGTATCATATAGCTCTTTTCTCGTTTGCATATGTTCTAATGCTCCTACTTGTGTTCCTTCGTTTTTTATGAGTGTAAAGACGTGTTCATACGCTTTTGCCGCCACTCGTAAGGAGGTCACTGGGTAAATGACCATCCCATAACCCAAATCTTCAAATTGCTTAGCTGTTAAGTATGGTGTCTTTCCAAACTCAGTCATATTGGCTAATAATGGTACTTGAATGTGATCTTTAAATTGACTAAACTCTTTTTCCGACTGGAGTGCCTCTGGGAAGATCGCATCGGCACCGGCATCAACATACGCTTTAGCTCTTGTTATCGCTGCATCAAGCCCTTCACTTGCTAAGGCATCCGTTCTAGCTACGACAACTAAACTCGGCACCGTCTTTTTTAATGCTTGAATTTTTTGGAACATTTCTTCTGTGGTTACTAACTGCTTTCCGTTGAGATGCCCACATTTTTTCGGTAATTGCTGATCTTCAATTTGCACGGCCGCTACTCTTGCTTCATACATTTCAACCGCCGTTCTCGCTGCATTTAAAACGCCCCCAAACCCCGTATCAATATCTACAAGTATTGGTAAATTCGTCGCTCGAACAATCTCTTGTGCTCGCTCTGCAACTTCAGTTGACTGGAGCATGCCTAAATCAGGAAGCCCTTTACTTGCCGTATAAGCACCTCCCGACAAATATAACGTTTCAAATCCAGCATTTTTAGCTACTAATCCTGCCATCGCATCATGGGCACCAGGAATTTGTAAAATTGGTTTTGCAGCTATTTTTTCTCTGAACTGTTTAGCTAGCTCTTCTTGTGTATGTCCTTTATCGACAATCCAGACCATCTTAGCACCCCCTCCTTACTTCACATAACATTCTACAAAAGCCTGCACAGTTAAGTTAGCTAATGTATCAATGTCGTAACTGATTTCTTCAATTTCTTGTAATTGTTTTTTTGCATATTGAGTTGTTAAATTATATTGATATTTCTCTATAATCCTTGGTTTTGCTTCATCACGACGGAAGCGGTGACCTAAAGGATATTCACACGCAACCTCATCTGTTGTTGACCCATCTTTAAAATATACTTGGACAGCATTAGCGATTGAACGCTTTTTCGGATCCAAATAATCAGCTGTATATGTTTGGTTTTCGCTAATGACCATCTTTTCTCTTAATTCATCAATACGCGGATTCGCTGCAGCGGCATCTTCGTAATCTTCGGCAACAATTGTTCCATTTAATAAAGCGACCGCTGTAATGTACTGAAGGCAATGATCACGATCGGCTGGATTATGCAATGGACCTCGTTTATCAATAATTCGAATCGCTGACTCATGTGTGGAAACCGTAATCTTGTCAATATCATCAAGGCGGTCTTTGATAGCGTGATGAAGAGCGACCCCTGCCTCTGCCGCTGTTTGAGCATGGAATTCTGCTGGATATGACACTTTAAATAAGACGTTTTCCATCACATATGTGCCTAAAGGCTGACTAAGAACAAGCTCTTTTCCTTTAAAAAGAACATCTTGGAAACCCCAACCAGGTGCACTTAAACCTGTTTCATAGCCCATTTCACCTTTTACAGCCATTAAAGCAAGTCTAACCGCTCGACTTGTCGCGTCTCCTGCTGCCCACGATTTTCTTGACCCTGTATTGGGGGCATGACGATAGGTGCGTAAGCTCGAATTATCAATCCAAGCGTTAGATAAGGCATTGATGATTTCTTGACGACCGCCGCCGAGCATCTTGGTTACTACAGCGGTTGAAGCGATTTTCACGAAAAGAACATGGTCTAAACCAACGCGATTTAAGCTATTTTCTAAAGCTAAAACCCCTTGAATCTCATGTGCTTTAATCATCATCTCAAGAACTTCTTTCATTTTTAGAGGCTCTTCACCCTTCGCTTGACGTTGTTGACTGACATAATCGGCTACAGCCAGTATTCCCCCTAGATTATCTGAAGGATGACCCCATTCAGCCGCCAGCCATGTATCGTTATAATCTAACCAACGGATCATCGTGCCAATATTAAAGGCTCCTTGCACAGGATCAAGTACGTGAGAAGTTCCTGGGACACGTACTCCGTTTGGCACAATTGTACCAGGTACAATCGGTCCTAGTAATTTTGTACATTCGGGATAATTTAAGGCTAATATTCCACAGCCAATCGTATCAATGAGAACATAATGGGCGGTTGAATAGGCTTCTTCGCTTGTGATTTCATAGTTTATTACATAGTCTGCGATTTCTTCTAGAAGACTGTCAGTTTTTGTTTTTTCATTTGTTTGTAACATGGTATTCTCTCCTTTTTATATGAAAGTTAGTGATGGTACTCATTGCGTGTTGACCTTTCTGTCTTTGTTTTTGGTCCGTTTTTGAAAATCGAAATCGCCTTATCAGATGAAAGGATTCATCTGAATGGCATTTCGATTTTCAAAACTTCACGCCATGGCGTGAAGTAGCCAAGCGAGCTTGGCTAACGGCCCAAAAACACTTGGATATTGGATACTAATCCTGATGAGTGACTACTCTCTCTTTTTGTTGGTTGTGGCTGTTTGTGCGGTGCGCTGAATCTTTTTGGGATTGCTCTTACGAGCTATCTCAAAAAGTGGCGGGGCTACAGCCAAACGTGAGAATCCTCAAAACCGCTTATGAATGAAAAGCCACCAGTCAAAGAGCAAAACCATTCTTTCATGTTTGTTGGTGGCGGAGCTGGTTTTGGCTCCGCCATGAGCGTTTTATTGAAAGTTGATGCTGATACTCATGTGCGGAGCTTTACTCATCGCTACCGAAAATCATGCTACGCGTCCTGTGGGCTGGCACTGAGCTAATCGGTGCAGTCAGCGGATTTCATCTCTGCCATGACGTCCGATGGGAGTCTCCGCATGACTCGCCCGCTAGGTTACTGTTAATTCTCAAGTTCACTTCCAGTGTTACAGGTTACGACTAATCATTAAGTTCAAAAGCTCATTGTGACAACATACCCCTTGAGTAACTGACATGATTGGCCGTTTTCGTGCAGTTACTCATCTACTTCCTGTGAGTAACTGACATGATTAGCCGTTTTCGTGTAGTTACTCACCCTCTTACCTTCAGTAACTGACACGATCAGCCCTTTTCGTGCAGTTACTCACCTACTTCCTTTGAGTAACTGACACGATGGAACCTTTTAGTGCCGACTCTTTGGTTCATTTGCTTCTCATTCAAAACCCAAATTGAATGAAATGACACCAGTTAAAGAGCCAAACACTACTTTCATGTTTGTTGGTGATTAGTTACTTTGGTTAGAGTTCATGAATCATTTTTTTGCTTATTGGCTGACTGGTACTGGTATACTAGGGCTCTGTTTTGGATTTCTCTGGTTTCAGATTTAATAATCTTTTCCTATATAACGGACGCGTGGTCTGAAGAGGCGATTATTGTCATGTTGTTCAATCACATGTGCAGCAAGTCCAACCGTTCTAGCACTGAAAAAGATGGGTGTGTATAATTCTATTGGAATTCCTAACTTCCAGTAGACAGGTGCTGCGTAGTAATCTAAGTTTGGATACAAACCCTTTTCTTCACGCAAAACGCGTTCGCCCGCCTCACACATCTCTAACAGTAGATGGTCACCATCTAAATCAGAGAGTTGTTTTAAAGACTCTTTCATAATTAAAGCTCTTGGGTCCATTTTTTTCATATAAACACGGTGGCCGAATCCCATAATCTTCTCTTTTTGGACTAACTTTTGATAAAGCAGCTCTTCAAATTGTGTGACGGTTTCAACTTCATTTAACATATACATCACAGCTTCATTTGCTCCGCCATGTAAATGTCCTTTAAGAGAAGCGACGGCGCCCGTTAATGCCCCGTACATATCTGACTGAGTGGAAGCGATTACTCTCGCGGTAAAAGTAGAATTGGGCATTTCGTGTTCACTATACAAAAGAAGTGAGCGATCAAAAATTTCAGCCTCTACTTTACTTGGTACTTTTCCTGTAATCATATACAAGAAATTCTCACTATAACTTAATGTCGGGTCAGGATTTACCGGATCCTCTCCTTTTATAATGCGATAAGCATTAACGGTAACGGTAGGCAGTTGTCCTAAAAGTTGGTAAGCACGTTTTTTATTGACAGCCTGCTCACGGTTATCAATTTCATCATCATAGCCAGCTAAAGCAGAAAGGCCAGTTCGCATACCATCCATTGGATGTGTTTTTTTCGGTAGTAGCTTTAAAAGTGTCGTCACATCAACAGGAATATGGTAATTCGTTTGTAAAAGTTCCTTTACCCCTGCCCTTTCCGTAGAGCTTGGTAGCTCACCTTCTAACAAAAGATGAACAACATCTAAATACTGATGTTTTTTTGAAAGCTCTATCAAGTCATGCCCACAAATGATAATTTTCTCCACATCGGTATCTAAAAAAGAAAGCTTTGTTTCTGTAGCAATAACACCTTCCAAACCAGGACCATACTCTTTTAAACTCATCGTACTTCCTCCTAATTCATTTTTTGGAATTGGTTCATACAGAATTTAAAACGCTTACATCTAGACAAGCTTTTCATTACTACTAGTCAATCATTTCTCGACAAGTTATTTGAAACCTTTAAAACGACCAAAAAATCACAATTTTCCGTTCTTTTTCATTATAAAATTGATTCAACAATTAGAAAAATATATAATTTTTATCATGAACCATAAATTTTTTCTATATCTGGAGGCAATTCGATGAAAACCGAAGATTGGCAAATGCTAGTAGCTCTTGAACAAACCGAAAACATAACCCTTGCTGCTGAACAACTATTTGTTTCACAACCTACACTAACTTCACGTATTCAAAAGTTAGAGCAGCATTACGGGGTCGCTTTGATTATTCGAAAACAACGAGGGATCATGTTTACCCCTGAGGGAGAATTATTATGTGCACATGCAAAAATACAATTACGACAAGAGCGGGAAATAGAAGAAGCGATCCATCATTCAAAAAAACAAGTAAGTGGCACATTAAGGCTTGGTGTCTCTAACTTTTTTGCGACACATAAAATTCCGAAGCTCCTCCGTCTATTCAAACAAAGCTACCCACATGTTGAATTCCAGGTAGTGACAGGTTGGAGTAGTGACATGTATCGGCTTGTCTTAAATCATGATGTTCATATCGGTTTTATTAAAGGAGATTTTTCTTGGAAAGGTAAAAAGCAATTATTATATGAAGAAGAAATTTGTATTGCGGCCCCTTGGGATTTCACATTAGAACAACTACCTGAACTACCACGCATTGATTATCGTACAGATGAGCAAATGAAACAGTTAGTTGATTCATGGTGGTATAGGAATTATCAGAAGCCAGCTAATATTAACATTCAAGTAAATCAAGTGGAAACCTGTAAGGAAATGATTTTAAATGGATTAGGTTATGGTATTTTAGCAAATCTCGTCGTTCGTTCTTATCCCGAAATTATTACTTTGCCATTAACTTTGCCGAATGGAGAGACTGTTACGCGAGCAACTTCCATGTATTATCAGGAGTCAACTCTTCAGCTTAATGTTGTGAAGGCTTTTGTTGAATTTATTCAAACAGTGGATGTAAAGGCTTTGTAGTAGTCTAATTGATCACTTGATGCAGTTCTGGAAAACCTAAACCTAGCAAAAATATGGTATGTTTAGCGTCAAAAAGGACGCTAAACTAGCTTAAAATAAAACATCTTGAATTTTATTTTTAATCGCTTGGTCAATGACAAAGGTAAAATGTTATAAACGATTATTTTTTCTGCGGTATCGTCTGCTTCACTCGATAACCAGACTCTTACTTTATGACCGTGAACTAAATCTTCTTTATCGTCTATAAAAAAAGAGCCTAACCCTACTGCTGTAAACTTTGTTTCTTCCGTTATTTTGATCTTATCTATCACATTACCAGCATCTCTGTATGTTCTTAAACCAGCTAAATAAATGGTTTCTTCTGCTACCTCAACTACTTGTCTTTTCATATCAAACCAACTATACCTTATAAAATCAAACACATAAAAAAGAGAAACGAAGACAATTAGTAAAATCAACGACCATTTGATTACTTTCAAATTGGCTCATCCTCCTTGTCATTTATATCATTATAGAAGAAATAGAAAATTTTATATATACAAATAAATCACAAGCTCTTCAGAATCTATTTAGATTGTTTCCCTTTACGATAAGAATCGTGTACAATAAGGTGAATCTAAATATTGGAGGTATACATATTATGAAAAAAGGTTCGATTACTTTTGAAAACGGCGAAAAACTCGTCATTGATTTCTACGAAGATGCTGCACCAAATACAGTGAAAAACTTCGAAGATTTAGCAAATAAAGGCTATTACAATGGCCTAACATTCCACCGTGTAATTCCTGGCTTTGTTGCTCAAGGTGGATGTCCGACTGGAAATGGTACAGGTGGCCCTGGTTATTCTATCGATTGTGAAACAGCTGGAAACCCGCATAAGCACGTAGCTGGTGCCCTGTCAATGGCACACGCTGGTAAAAATACTGGTGGTAGTCAGTTCTTTATCGTTCATGAGCCACAACCTCACCTTGATGGTGTTCATACCGTTTTTGGACAAGTTGTAGAAGGTCTTGATTCTGTTTACCGTATTAAGCAAGGTGACGTTATGCAAGAAGTGAAGGTTTGGGAAGAGTAAAAATGATGAAAGCCTTGGAGAGATTCCAAGGCTTTTTAGTTGCTATATGTGGTCAGTCAAATTGATGTTTTTAAAAAAACAAGCTACTCTCTTCCTCCACATAAAAGTATTGACCAGTTTTTGCATCAATGGCTCGAATATGACCAGAAATATGTTTAAAAGTGGGAACATAACAGAGTTGATAATTCTTTTGCCCTTCTAGGTCATATTGATACGAAAATGATAAAAGCATTTCGAGCTGTTCCTTAAAAATATCCTTCGCCTCACTTAAGCTAATGTTAGGGACTTGTGAGATATTCTTTAGATTTTTTTCATGAGGTATATCGATCACAGCGTACATAACCCTACCCGTTTCTTTTCCGATTGAAATACTTGCTTGATGACCTTCAACCCGTACATCTTGATGATAGAAATAGAAGATAAACATATAAGCGGCTTCCTCTTCAATCAGCTCATATTCTTCCCAGGTCGGTTCAATATCTACTTCGATTGGTTCCTCCACCTTATCATACATTTCGTCAAATGGATTCTCATCTTCATACTCTTCCTCAACTCGAGCCATTTTTAAATAATTGGGTGCAGACGGATCAAAGGTTAAAAGAGCTTGAATCGCCAATTCTTTTGCTTGTTCCTGACTCATATTCTCTTTCCTTTTTTCATCATGTTCATAACGAAGCACTTGAATAAGGCGATTCGAAGATTGTTCAAAGCAAAGCTTCACTATATGAGGTTCAGCATCATCCATGGTAGTAGTAAACGCCTCTACTTTATGACGGTTTTTCGACCAGATTTCTAGTCTTTTTCCATTATTTACGAACCGGTCTAAACATTCATATTGTTCGTTGATTCCCACTAACTCATAAATAGATTGATTTGTTGTAGCTTCCCATTGTACGTCCTTCTCAAGTGAAAGATCTGAAAACGACTTTCCAGGGTCTGTGCCATCAACCGGTATTTCCATAACATGGCCTGTAACACAGTAGGCTAAATGATAACGGTTGTCACCATTTTTAAACAAAGCTCTTGAAAATTTTTCATACCTTAGTTCAAAATCCAATTCATCAATAAACTGGCCAAGTGCCTCTTGCGGTGAAGTTATGATATTTACATAATTGACCTCATATTCTTCTTCTGCCTTATAAAAATAAGGAATACAACCATATTGATTAACAGAAATACTGAAACCAGACTCAGGTAAAGAAAGTCCATATTGTTCATCTTTATCTTGAAATTGTAATAGGAAATGACCCTCAATCTCTTGTACAGATGTTGGTGCAGCTAAGTTTTGGTGTGGATAAAACGCTTTAATAAATGTCTTCGCCTTCTCCACGCATCGATCCATGGTGAGAGGATTTTTATCACCCTTACGATGTCTGTGAAAATAAAAATGAACAAGTTCTCCGCCACTATTAACCTTATAACTTCCTACTTCTTCATTTGTTTTTTCATCAACTAACACCGATGTCAATCGTTCATCCTCAGCGTTTAAGCTTTTTACGGGTAAATCGATAAATTTCTTTAATTTATCTAACAAAATAATCCCTCCACCGTTTGACCGATTGAAATTATAAACAAACACTTGCAGCTCTTACTTACATTCAAAACCTAGATGGCGAAGCACGTTCACTTCGCCACCATCAAAGAAAAAATAATGGTGACTTCTTAAACAATTGGCACTTATACTACTCTATCACCAGCAGAAGTCGCACGAACAAGCAGGGATCTGTGTTAAGGTCAGATATCGCAAGATAGATGACCAGCTAACTTCAAAGCACATACTATTGCCCTAAGTCATTAACAACTCATTAGCGTCTAACTGTTAGTTTCAAAATAACTTCTTTTCCTTCTAATAATTCTCCTGTATTGACGAATCCAAGTGACTCATAGAAATGAATGGCAGAATCATTATCTGGCTCTGTTGAAAGACCGATGTAGTTACACTCATCATTCATTTTCAAAATATCTATGACTTGTTGCATGGCCTCTTTACCGTAACCCTTTCTTTGATAAGAGACATCAATCATAAATCTAGGGATCCAATACCTCCTCTCTTCGATCTCATTTGGATCACATTCCGTCATAACAAAACCTATAACTTCATCATCCAAATGAATAACATAAGGTGTTAAAAGAGGATTTACCTTTGATTCTGCAATCGAATAAACATTCGGAGCAACTCGTTTAACTTGATCAGCCGCTAACTTTAAATCCAAACACTTGTATATATTGTTCATCGTTAGATTTTTAATTGTTATCTGCTTCATGAATATTCACCTCTACATCAATTTTTGTGGATAAGCCTTAAGGAGTTTAAATGAATGGATTATACCCTCAAGCAAAAGAAAGTAGCTCTTTCATTCAACGAGCACTACTCCAACGATATCTTTGAACATAGAAAAAAGTCTCACCCCCCAAGGTTTTAATCCTTGGGGACGAGACTTCTGATTGTTAAAAGTTCGCGGTGCCACCCCAGTTAGTTATTGTATCGCTACAATAACCTTTTCAAGTACGTCATGTAAACATGGTTATACTAATCTCTATAACGGGAGAACCCGGTACACCATCACTTTGCAATAAAAGATCCTTTGTACAGCTCAGAGGCTTGTTTCCTTATGCCATTACATCCTCCATTCCCACTATCTGGAGTTCTCTGTTATGCTTGTGCACAAGTACTCTTCTCATCATCGCTTTTTAGTTTTTTAAATTATATGTAATTTTCTGAAATAAGTCAATGCAATTTTCTGTTTGCACTCTTTTGCTCCTTTAATAAAAAAGAAAAGAATGACACCTTATAAAAATCAAGTATATTTAATACCCCATAATAACCTAATCTTTTTATTATTATGTTTAAAGTCATCAACGTTAGGTATTTATTATTACGGTAATGATAAGAAGCATATTTATTGAAAAACTAACCTAGAAATGACAATACCTATTAACCCCCCCAGCGAAGCGAGAGCAAAAACCCATACATATTTTGACTTCATGTTATCACCTACCAATAAGAAAATCTTTACAACACCATTCCCATTTAATAGATTGTATAATCATGCTTTTAGAGTGATTCGTGGACATTTATTATGAATATTTGGTTCTTCTCACCTTATATGGATAGATAATTCCAGAATAATCTCACATAACAAAAAAACGCCTGGTCAACTCCAAGCGTTTTCTGCTCCATGTATCTTTCATTTCTTGGCATTTCATTGGTTTTATCACTCTAATTGAGTGTTTATATCATGAGCTTTATACGGCTAATGAACTTGAGATTTATAAATGATTAACAACCTTCGCAAGCGGACGATCTAACCGAACTAAGTCAGCGTAACTTTCACGCTCAATCACGATGTGAGCTTCTGAGTTTTCAACAAAAACAACGGCAGGTCTTGGAATACGATTATAATTATTCGCCATTGAATAACCATAAGCACCCGTACAAAATACAGCTAAAATATCTTCATGGTTGGCTTTCGGTAACGGTAAATCCCAAATTAACATATCGCCACTTTCACAGCACTTTCCCGCAATCGAATATACTTCTTCTGCTCGATCATTGACACGATTGGCGAGCACCGCTTCGTATTTGGCTTGATATAATGCCGGTCGCAGATTATCGCTCATTCCACCATCAACAGATAAATAATTACGAATAGCAGGTAATTCTTTTGAAGAACCGATAGAATATAACGTCGTTCCAGCATCGCCGACTAATGAACGACCTGGCTCAATCCAAATTTCAGGAATATTCATTCCTAATTCGGCCGATTTTTGTTTCACGATCGCAATCATTTCACGTACATAATTTCCGACCGGTAAAGGTTGGTCCTCTTCTGTATAACGGATACCAAAACCGCCACCTAAATTCAAGACGGAAGACTCAAAACCAAGCTCATCCCGCCATTGCTCAAGAGAGCGATAAACCTTCTCTACAGCCATAACAAAACCAGCCGATTCAAAAATTTGTGACCCAATATGACTATGAACGCCTAATAATTCAATGTATTCTGCCTTTAATGCTCGTTTCACTGCTTCCGTTGCTTGCCCACTTTCAATATCAAATCCAAACTTCGAATCCTCTTGACCTGTAGAAATATATTCATGAGTATGTGCTTCAATCCCTGGAGTAATCCGGAGCAAGATTTTCATCAACTTCCCTTTCTCCCAACTAATACGCGATAACTGATCAAGCTCATAGAAATTATCAACGACCACACAACCAATCCCAGCGTCTACCGCCATTTCTAATTCAGCTATACTCTTATTATTGCCATGGAAGTGAACCTTCTCCATTGGTACACCTGCTTGTATCGCCGTAAATAGTTCTCCACCAGAAACAACATCAAGGCTTAGTCCAAGCTCATCCGCTAATTGAAACATCGCGAGGCAACTAAACGCTTTACTTGCATAAGCCACTTGGTAAGGTATCCCTTCATCAATAAAGGCTTGTTGGAAAGCAGCTGCTCGCTCTCGAATAAGAGATACATCATAAATAAAAAGTGGTGTTCCAAATTGTTTGGCAAGTTGAACCGTATCTACTCCTCCGATTTCTAAGTGTCCAAACTGATTAATATGACTAGTTCCATGTATATACATAATATCTCTCCCTCATTTGTTCTCTCTATATAATCAACACATCACGACTGGATTGTTCATTTCTGTTAAAAGGTAAAAGAAAAAACAGCTAGTGTTACCTAGCTGTTCGCCGACGTAACCCCACTAAAAAATGAATAGTCCTCCACTGATTCCTCAGTGACAGTGCGTTATTTCTTCAATAACACCCCAGCTCTACATAATGTGGTACATATGTAGGCTTCGGCAAGTCGACCTTTCTACTCATATCTATGCGTTCCACCCGCTCCATAAGTATACTGATTCTTCCTGCGCCTCTACCCCACTTTTACATGAGGTTCATGAAATTGTTGCTCTAACTTTACCATAATCATACGCCGTTCGCAACACCAACATGCCTCATATATGTAGACTATTCATTTTTTAAATCCTGTTTAACAGGATCCTGTGGATTTACAATACTTGGACGCCAACGCATCGATGGAACATTGGCTCTAATTAAGATTTGCCATAATGCCGGTGGGTCAAAAGGAATAAATGGCCAAAAATAAGGCTTGTTAAATGGTTTTATTGCCGTCAAACAGAAGATTAGTATTAACGTTCCCACAACAAAACCAGGAACTTTAAATATCCCAACTAATAAGACAAGGGCAATTCGAATGATTCGCAAAGCCACCCCTAGTTCATGACTAGGTGTAGCAAACATACCAATAGCACCTAAAGCGACATACAAGATAACTTCTGTTGTAAAATAACCTACCTCAATCGCCATTTCACCTATTAATAAAGCTGCGACCAAGCCAAGGGCTGTGGCTAATGGTGAAGGTGTATGAACAGCCGCCATCCTCAGTAGCTCAATCCCAAATTCAGCAAATAAGATTTGTAAAAGAATCGGGATATTATTCGTCTCCTCAGGACCAATGAAATCTAGAGCTGCAGGTAATAAAGTAGGTTCAATAACGAGCAACAACCAAAAAGGAATGATAAATAAAGACGTTGCAATTCCGATTGTTCGTACCCAGCGTAAAAATGATCCGACTGCAGGTGCTTGCCTATATTCCTCCGCATGCTGTATGTGATGAAAGAAAGTGGTCGGTGTAATAATGACACTTGGAGATGTATCAACCATAATCACAACATGACCTTCTAATAAATGGGTTGCCGCTACATCTGGCCTCTCCGTATAACGAACAAGAGGAAATGGATCATAACCTTGTTTAACAATGTACTCTTCAATCACCTTATCGGCCATCGTTAGTCCGTCTATTTCAATCGAATCTAACTCTTTTCTAATAATATCAACTAGGTCAGGATCGGCAATACCATCTATATAAGAAATACAAATATCTGTTTTAGAGCGTACGCCGACTTGAGTAATTTCATGTCGTAAACGCTCATCTCGAATCCTTCTTCGCACTAAGGCCGTATTCATGATGATATTTTCAGTAAAACCATCACGTGCACCACGAACGACACGTTCTGTGTCTGGTTCCTCAGGTCCACGCCCAGGATATTGACGAACATCGATAATAAATGCTTGATCATATCCTTCAACGATAATAAATATTAATCCCGAAAGCATTTGTTTAATCGCATTATTGACTTCTCTCGTCTCTTCGACTTGGACATGTGTGAGATGGTTTTTTATAGCACCAAATACATCTGAAGATTTTCGGTTCCTAGCGCCTAGATCCATTAATTCTTTCATAATCTCAATGATATATAAGTTATCAGTAAGACCTGTTACATAATAAATCCCAATCCGATGATCTAGGATTTCTAACTCACGAACACCGATATCGAAAGAAATATCTAGCTTTAGCCGTTCTTCTAGATAGGCAATATTGTCTCGATAGCTCTTATAAAATAGCGGTTCATCCTTATAATCTCTTTTTTTTGTCAAGGTTACCACTCCTTTCTAAAATAATTTGTACTGCTTGCATTGTGATCGGGGCACCTTTTTTCACATCATCAAAACCTCCCATTTTACCTATATCACCAATGCCTACGACTACTGGTATCTCAAATTCATCAAGAATATATAAAGTATCTCCGTTAATTCTGCCAATTTCTAAGTCTGGGAAACCATTTTTATCGACTCCATACTCGGTTAAATGGCCAAAACGGTCTATAGAAATATCAACTTTGGCCCACTCCTTACTATGTGTCGCAGATGCTACAGCAATTGCTCCAATGACTTGGATCATAGGCTCATCGTACACAATCCTCATCGCATGTTCACCAAGCCCCTCATATCTTGAGCCACAATCATCAAACATGACAAAAACTGGGTTTTTATCTGCTTGTAAGATTAATTCAATTAATTCTTGCCCTGTTAAATGCGTTGGATTTCCTGCGGATTGAGCTATACAAAGTCCACCTATTTTATTGGCTACATATTGAATCGTTTTTAATGCAGCCGCGTCCCCATCGGTAACTACAATTACTTGCTTTTGCTCCAAACACCATTACCCCCTCGCCTTAAAAAATATAGCAGCTAAAAAACTAAATAAGATAGCAGAAGAGAGACCACCAGATGTAACCTCAAACATCCCCATACCTATTCCAATAAACCCTTCTCTGCCACCCTCTTGCATCGCTCCATGAACGAAAGAATGCCCAAAACTAGTTATCGGTAAAATAGCCCCTGCCCCGCCAAAATCAATAATTCGGTCATAAAGATGAAATCCATCTAACATGGCACCAAGTGTTACTAATACACATAATGTATGAATCGGTGATAAGCGAACGAGATCCAGTAAAGCTTGTCCTAAGAAACAAATCACACCACCAACTATAAAAGCTGCGAGATATTCCATTACATGTCCTCTCTTTCAAAGGCAACCGCATGGGCAATCGTCGGAATCGACTGCTTTTGATAAATCATAAAAGGGTTTAATAAAGAGCCCGTTGCAACAACGAGAACTTTTTTAAATACACCTTTCCTCATCAATTTAAATACATGACCAAACGTTACGACAGCACAACATGCTGCTCCACTTCCACCTGCATTGACGGCTTGATCGGTATAATAAATCATCGTGCCACAATCATCATACGTATGTGAAAGCTTTATTTCCTCTTCTTCCAATAGCTTATGCAAAATCCCAGATCCTACACGTGCCAAATCACCCGTCAAAATACAATCATAATCTCCAACAGACGTTTTCGTATTGTCTAAGTGACTTTTAATCGTTGCAGCCGCTGCTGGGGCCATCGTCGCTCCAAACTGAAACGGGTTTTTCATATCATAATCGACGACTGCACCAATCGTTGCTGCTGAAATTTTTATGTTCGTCTTTTTCTGACTCAATATACATGCTCCTGCTCCAGTAACTGTGTATGAGGCCGTTTCCTGCCTTTGATAGCCAAATTCATTTGGATAGCGAAATTGTCTCTCACTAGCAGCATGATGACTACTCGTAGCTAGTAAAATTGAATGGGCAAAGCCACCATCAATCATCATTGCTCCAATCGCCACCGCCTCCATTACAGTTGCACATGCTGAAAAAACCCCCAGATAAGGGATAGCTAATTTTCTTGCATTATAGTTAGAAGTAATCATCTGATTAAGTAAATCTCCAGCAATGAAAATATCAATGTCTTCTTGTTTCCTATTTGCTTTTTTTAACGCATGTGTAATTGCATCTTCCATGAGCTTTCTTTCTGCTAGCTCCCAAGACTCTTCGCCACAATATAAATCTTGATAGGTTTGGTCAAATGATTCCGAAAGAGGGCCTGCCGCTTCTTTTGGACCAGCAACGGTGCCGCTTGATTCTACATAAATCCCATTTTGAAACGTCCACGTTTTCATGACCGACCATACCCCTTCTAACTAATGAATAATGTAGTGTATTATTAAACGAACAAGCCCTACCAAATAAGAAGACAAAACCCCAATTGCAATAATGGCTCCGGTTAATTTGAACATATGAGCTCCAATACCATAGACAAGCCCTTCACTTTTATATTCTAATGCTGCACTGGTCATCGCATTCATAAAACCGGTAACAGGAATTAACGTACCGGCTCCAGCAAATTGTGCGATTTTATCAAACCAACCAATTCCTGTGATTATCGCTGTTAAAAGGATAAAAGTTGACATCATTAATGCCCTTGCCTCTATTTCATTAATGTCCAAAAAGAGGAGGTATAGATTACTAAGCCATTGACCAAAAACACATAATATACCGCCCACAACAAACGCTTTGATACCTCGATTAAAAAAGCCACGCTTAGGCTGATATAGCTCGATATTTTTATGATATTGATTGACTTTTTTCAAATCTTGTTCAGCCATCGCTTCTCTAACCTCCGTATTTTCCGTACTACTCTCGACTTTGATAGTATGTGACAAGGTCATATTTTCATTCGGAATAGAATTGATTTCCACAGATTAATGGCACAAAAAAAGCTTGCCAAGGCTTCACATTTTTCTGAAGCACTGACAAGCTAGAAAATTCTTATTAACTTTCTCGCATCCACTTGAGTATTTCTTTTGGTGTAGCATTTTTACCATACATAAGAATTCCTGTCTTAAATACTTTTCCAGCTAATTTGATGAATAACCAAATCGTTACAAAAAGGATTAGCATTGAAATAATCACTTCAATCCACGGCCACTCTTCAAGCATCGATAAACGTATAATCAAGACACCCGGGGCGGTTAGCGGAAAATAACTTCCAATTTGGGCGATTAACCCTTCAGGATCAGAAAGAATTGGACCTAATAAAATGAACGGTAACCATGGTATCATAAAAATAATCCCTTGAAAGTTGCTAGTTGAGCTTACTTCATCTACCGTTGCTCCTATCCCAACAAATATAGCAGCAAATAATAAATAACCTGCAACAGCGATTAATACAAGTACAAGTAATTCTGGAACAAATAAATAGCTCAATAATGGAAAGTCAACATACCATGTTAAGAATGGCAGAATAATCGCTATCCAACTCGCAACCTGTATGACACCTAATACAAAGTATCCAATAATTTTACCTTGCATGAGCTCATGGGGTGTGATTGATGACAAAATCATTTCAGACACTTTTTCTTTCTTCTCTTGTGAGGCACTTGTAAATATCATCATGCCAGTAATCACAACTGAAAATAGAATAACACCCGCAAATATTCCGGGAACAAGCCTTTCTAAAAAGGAGAAAGCCCCTCCTGCTTCTTCAGCCTGATCTGTTTCCGACTCAGCTTGTGCGATAAATGACACAGGCATACTCGCTATTTCAATTTCATCATTTTCGAACCCAAACAATTCTAACTGTGCTTGTTTGACAAACGGCTGTATCGCTTGAAGCTGGTGTAGATCAGTTTCTGATAAATCCTCACTCAGATATGTTGGAATTTGACCGGACCTTATATGTTCTTCTTGAAATGAGACCATAACGCTATTTTCCTTATCATCTAAAAAAGCGGCCGACGGCGTCTCTGTCGTTAATTCTACATCCCAATCTAATGAATCTGCTAAACCTGTAGAGTCAATTGTTGACCACACCTCTAGTGGATCCTCCACATATAAAGTTAAAGAATTTTGGTCGGTTTCACCACCTGAATTAAATAACATCGGAATGGAGAAAAATAATATAAATAAAAGCGGTGTTGATAATATGGAAATGATAAATGATTTATTTCGTAAGTTACGTTTTATTTCCCATTTAGCTACTTTCATACTATTTTTCATATACATACCCTCCTTTAAGACGATCAGAAGCAATATCAATAAAGATTTCGTGTAAGGAAATTCGATCAATTTTTAGTTCCTGTATATCTAATTCAGAAGGTATTAGTCGAATCCATTTATTCACATCGACATCGTTTTCTAAAAAGAGAGTTGCCCTATCACCTGTTTGCTCCACTCTTACAACATGAGCTATTTTTTCTAGAGCATTCTTTTCGTTCACACCTTGAATCGTACATTTAAAGTTAGCAAATTTCCTTTTCACATCATCTAATGTTCCATAGATGACTTTGCGGCCTTTATTGATCATAAATAAGCGGTCACACAACTCTTCAACGATATTCATTTGATGTGAGGATAATAGGATCGCTGTTCCTTGATCAGCTAGTGCTTTTATTTCCTTCTTAAATAGATCTTGGCTGACAGGATCTAACCCTGAAAATGGTTCATCCAAAATTAAGAGCTCTGGCTCATGAATAATCGAAGCGATAAATTGTACTTTTTGTGCCATTCCTTTTGATAGTTCTTCAATAGAACTTTTATCTTTGCCTTCTAATCCTAATTTCTCCAACAACTCTAACGCTCTTGTTTTCGCCTTATGTAATGGATAATCTTTTAAATCGGCAAAATATAATAATAAATCAATGACTTTGACACTTTTATAGAGTCCTCTTTCTTCAGGTAAGTAGCCTATTTTTTCTCTTGGGACATGGCGTACTTCTTTCCCTTCGTACAAAATCTTCCCTTCTTCTGTATACATGATCCCTAATATGCTACGAATAGATGTTGACTTTCCTGCCCCGTTAGGTCCTAGGATTGCCATAATTTCACCCTTTTGGACTTCAAAGCCGATGTCTTCAATGACTTTTTTATCCTTAAATGATTTTCCTAGTCCTTCGACCTTTAGAATTGCAACCATTCTTTATTTCCTCCTTTGTTTTGATTCAACCCACCCTTATGCTTACGTATAATAGCAGCTTTAGGTTTCATAAGTTTTATATAAAAGTTACTTATGGGCGATAGTTTGTGCCCTGAAGTTAGCTCGTCATCCATCTCGAGATAAATGACCTTAGCAGGAAAGTGCTCTCTGTTTGTTCAGGCCGACTCCTGATGGTGATCGAGTTGTATACGTGCCAACAGTTTGAACAGTCGCCACTACTTTCATCTTTGTTGGTGGCGAAGTGAATGGGGCTTCGCCATGTGGGTTTTTGTATGAAAGTTAGTGCGAACATGGAGCGTTACTCGTCGCTACCGAAAATTATGCTTCGCTAGGGTACGACTAATTCTTAATTTCAAGAGCTCATTGTGACATCATGCCGCTTTTTCAGCACGCAACCCCGAGATTCCTTGTTTGCTCGGGCTTGCTACTCCTTTTTCAGCCCGCAACCCCGAGATTC
>LFJO01000005.1:706426-806629 GCA_001038565.1 Alkalihalobacillus pseudalcaliphilus | reverse complement strand
CGCTCGCAACCCCGAGATTCCGTGTTTGCTCGGGCTTGCTACTCCTTTTTTCGCTCGCAACCCCGAGATTCTCCGTTTGCTCGGGCTTTCTTCCGCTTTTTGTTATTTAATCGTTTTTGCACATTATTAGATTAGCATTTATATTACTCACCTTTATTACTCACCTTCTTCCTTATAATAACTGACACGTTCGGGAGGTTAGTTTATGTTCTCGTTACATAAGAAAAAGCCATTTATCTATGTTCATTTCAACAAAGTAAATGGCTTTTCCTTCTATTTATATTCCTTCAGCTTCTTCACTCATGACCACTTTCATCTGTTCGAGAATCTTTTTTTCTAATCGAGATACTTGCACTTGTGATATACCTAAACGTTCGGCAACCTCTGATTGGGTTTGATCCTTATAATAACGTAAGTATACGATTAATCTCTCTCTTTCATCTAAATCTCGAATCGCTTCTTTAAGAGCTATTTTATCGAACCAGCGGGTTTCTGATTGATCAGCGATTTGATCTAACAACGTTATCGGGTCGCCGTCATTTTCATAAACCGTTTCATGTATAGATGTTAATGATTTACTGGCTTCACCAGCAAATACCACTTCCTCAGGTGGAATCTCTAGATGTTCGGCAATTTCATTGACGGTTGGTACTCGACCTAAATTTTTTGTTAAATCATCCTTCACCTTACGAATCTTGTTGCCTAGCTCTTTAATCGAGCGACTTACTTTAACTGTACCGTCGTCTCGTAAGAAGCGTTGAATCTCACCAATAATCATAGGAACCGCATAGGTAGAAAATTTAACATCATAAGATAAATCAAACTTATCAACCGATTTAATTAATCCAATGCAACCAATTTGAAATAAGTCATCAGCGTCGTATCCTCTATTCATAAACCGTTGTACGACCGACCAAACTAACCGAGTGTTCCGATTAACAATCGTATCCCTTGCTTCTTGATCTCCAGCTTGACTTCTTTCAATTAACTCTTTTACTTCCTTATCCGACAATTGAGCCTTCTTTTTTGTTTGCTTCACATCTACATCCATATCCTGGCCTCTTTAATTAAAAATTGCTTTACTTTTAGTAAGGTGCTTTTTTAAATAAATCGAGGTTCCAATCATCGGCTCAGAGTTAATTTTCATTTCATCCATAAAATTTTCCATAATCGTAAAACCCATTCCTGAGCGCTCCAACTCAGGCTTCGTTGTATAAAGTGGCTGTTTCGCCTCTTCAATATCCGTGATACCCATACCTTCATCACGAATCGTTAATTCAATTGTTTGGTCATCAATAATGGCGTGAATATAAACCATACCATCTGGATTATTATCATAGCCATGAATAATAGAATTGGTGACTGCCTCGGAAACGACCGTTTTTAATTCTGTCATCTCATCCATGGTTGGATCCAGTTGAGCGATAAAGGCACCCACCGTCACGCGTGCAAATGCTTCGTTTTCACTACGAGCGGAAAATCGAATCTCCATTTCATTTCTAGCCACTTACGCCACCCCCAAAGTTTCAAGTGCAAATTGCTCATTTTCTTCTAAGCGAATGATTTTAAACAAACCAGACATTTCGAATAAGCGTTTAACAGATGGTGAAATCGCACAAACGACCATTTCGCCACCAAGACTTTTTATTTGCTTATATCTGCCTAAGATAACGCCAAGTCCAGAGCTGTCCATAAATGTTAATTGCTTTAGACTTAATACAATATGTTTAATATTTGTTTGTTTAAGCTTGTCCTCCACTTTTGTGCGTAATAACTCAGCTGTATGGTGATCCAATTCTCCTTCAAGACGAATGAGTAGAACATGATCTTTATGTTCTAAATCAATGACTAAACTCATCTGACCATCTCCCTTTTCCTTAACTTTTATTTACTAGAGAGTAGTTCGTCTTTTTCGCTTTATATCCCTTCTCGTCTGACAAAACTAGATTCATTTCGAAAAAACTAGTGCAAAATAGTTAGTTTCCTGCGAAATTCGATAAAACTCGTTTAAATAATTGCCACCAAGAGGCACTATCGACATCTTCTCCTGACACAAGGTTAGACTCACTTAAAACCTTGCCGTCCTTCTCCAAAATTAATAACCCCACAACATCACCTTTTTTGATCGGCGCTCGTAATTCTTCTTGCCATTCGATTCTTTCCGTGACGTCATCAACAGACTCACCTTTTTTTGTTAATAAAGAAACCGACTCACTCGTTAAGACAGGAATTGTTTTTTTAGAACCTTTCTTTATTGGGATTTCTTTAATGATATATTCTCTTTCATACATTGGATGTGTCATATATTGACTAAATGAATAGTCTAACATTTCAGTAATTTGTGCATTTCGATCTTTTGGTGTTGGTGCCCCCATTATGATCGTAATCACTCTCATCCCATTTTTTTCAGCGGTTGCTGTCAAACAATACATCGCCTCACGAGTAAAGCCTGTTTTAAGGCCATCTACTCCTGGATAAAATTTGACGAGCTTATTTGTATTAACTAACCAAAATTCCTTATCCGTACCTTTACGTAAATAATCTTCATAAATACTCGTGAAATTTGTAATATCCTCATATTTAAGTAACTCTTTGGAGATTATGGCTAAATCATGAGCCGTCGTGTAATGGTTAGCAGCTGGTAATCCGTTAGAATTAATAAAATTTGTATTAATTAATCCTAATTCATTTGCCTTTTCATTCATCATTTTTACAAACTCATCTTCGGTTCCCGCGATATGCTCAGCCATTGCAACAGATGCGTCATTACCCGATGCCACAGCGATCGCTTTTAACATATCAGTAACCGTCATTTCTTCTCCTGGCTCTAAAAATACTTGTGAACCACCCATTGAAGCAGCGTTTTCACTCGTTCGAACTAAATCTTCGTATTTAAGGGCCCCTTTGTCTATTTGTTCCATAATAAGTAGCATGGTCATGATTTTTGTCATACTGGCTGGCGGCAACTTTTCTTGGCTATTTTTCTCAAATAAAACTTGCCCCGTATCGCGTTCGATGACAATGGCTGAAGATGACTTCTCTGCCAATTTCACTGCTGATTCTTCTTCCTTTGCAAAGGTTAATGGTGCGTGAATGAAGCTAAATAACATCGTAAAAATAAGTAATGTTTTTAATGTTTTCATAGTGGTCCTCCCATTCATCTTCCTGATTTAGGCTCATGTAATTAGTCATAGTAACTCCCATCTAGTTTTTCCAGTTAAGCAGTTTCCTATACGATATTTTGAGGGGTTTGTATTTTATATGAAAGTTGATGCTGATGCTCATGTGCGGAGCTTTGCTCACCGCTAAAGAAAATCATGCTCCGCTAGGTTTCTGCAAATTCTCAAGTTCACAACACAATCTAACACCATTCATTTAGAAAAAAACTAATTGAATGAAGTGCCAACAGGTAAAGAGTGATGACTGTGCCAGTTCGTTCAGCGCCACCCCGCAGGACGCGGAGCATAATTTTCGGTAGCGGCAAATAGAACTCCGCACCTAATCATTAGCATAACTTTCATACAAAACACTTGAATCTGATTGGTATTTGTTTCTTTATTGACTTCTATGTAAAACTATCGCTTTACTCAATAAAAATATCAATTGTTCGCTTTTTTATCTTTGATTTTGATAGAATGATTTTAATGAGACATTAAGGAGGTATAACAGCATGTATATTGTAACGAATCGAATTAAAATGAAAAAAGGATTTGCAGAAAAGCTAGCTCCTAACTTCACAAAGCCAGGCCCGCTTCAAGATATGAAAGGTTTTATTAAAGTAGAAACTACGATTAGAGAAAATATAGAAGAGCATGATGAGCTTAGTGTCAACATGTATTGGGAAGAATTAACTGACTTTGAAGCGTGGAAAACAAGCGATGCTTTTAAACAAGCTCACGCCAAACCAAAATCAGATGAGAAGAAAGAAAAAAGCGACTCACCCATGCTTAGTAGTGAAGTCATAATTGTTAAAGTAGCAACAACGATAGAAGCGAACTCCTAATAATTAGGACACATACATTCCGTTATTACGATCAAATTAGGTAGGGAATTAGAGTTTCGTATGACACGAAGTGCTAAGACATAAAAAAACACCCCCAAAAGAAATAGAACTCCTATTTCATTCGGGGGTATTTTATTATTATCATAGCCAATAACTACTAACTCTCCACTGGCTTGTACACGTCTTTATTTTGTATAAACTTTTAATGTAACTTCAACATTATCTCGAGTTGCTTTTGAATACGGGCAGAATTCGTGAGCTTTGTGCACTAACTCTGTTGCCTCATCATTAGAAACACCTTGAAGCGTCGCATGTAAAGTAACAGCTAACTTAAATCCGCTGTCGATTTCATCTTTAACAAGGCTAACCTCTGCTTCAATTTCAGATTCGATTTCTTTTTTCGCTTTACTTGCCATTAGGTTTAAAGCGCCATCAAAGCAAGCTGCATATCCCGCTGCGAATAATTGCTCAGGATTTGTCGCATCCGAAACAGTCTCCCCATTTTTAGGCATCTTTAAAGGCAAATCGATAACACCTGTATCCGATTTAACGTGTCCTTCACGTCCACCTACTGCTTTTGCTTTTGCTGTTAAAATGATATCTGCCATTGTTAAAAACTCCTTCCTTATTTAAAACACTCTATAAACTATTCACTTTTTTAAGGCAAATTAAACACCTTTCTATAATAATTCGCCAAAAAAATAAGACATCCTTCTAAAATAAAAGATGTGCTCTGTAAATCTCAGGAAACTTTTTTATGTTCATTACCTTTTACGTTATTTACACAAAATGGATTGTGTGAGATGCTTTTAATGAACCAAAAAACTGATAAGTGACTACTCCCTCTTTTTTTACTGAACAAGTGGGCTGCTGCTCTGCACTTGTTCCCATGGAGCATGTGGCCGTTTTCGTCCATATAAATAAAACGGTTAATACATTTGAAACATACATATAACAAAAAGGAGAATTCAGCTTGGAATTTAAACGAATAGCAAAAAGTGATGTAATCAAATGTACGGAAACATTTATTGAAGTATTTAATGATGAGCCTTGGAATGATGAATGGACATTTGCTCAGGCTCAAAAATATTTAGTGAGCTTTTACCAGACACCTGGTTTTATAGGGGTTTTAGCGGTAGAAAACGAGGAAATTCTTGGCTTTATATTTGGCGTAAATAAAGCATGGTGGAGCGGAGATGAATTTTTCATCAATGAAATGTGTGTAAAAACAAAATATCAAAATAGAGGCATTGGTAAAGCCATGTTGAATTATCTAACAAAAGAACTTCATAACAATCATATTAACAACATGACACTTCTCACAGATAGAGGCATACCGGCCGAAGAATTTTATAAGAAAAATGGTTTTGAAGAAATAGAAAGAATCATTTTCTTACATAAAAACATCAAACTAAAGATTTAGAGTGTGCCCAAACGTGAACCAAGCTCATGAAAAGAAATAACAAACAGAATAAAAGACATTAATCTCTTGAACTGGTGGCAGTTCGTTTAATTTGGTTTAGCTTCTTTATTCGATCGCTTTTGATTCACTTTGTTTTTTTATTCTTATTCATTTCAACCATTTTTGTAAGAATCATTCTAAACTTGAGCATGAGCAGTAACCTAGCGGACGAAAATATGCGGAGACTCCCACGGGACGTAGTGACAGAGAGTTTTATATTCTTGATTTCCTAAATTTATATGGAAGTCTAAGTTTTTTCATCCTCATGATCCAGGCTATATATTTTTAGGACGCTAACTCAGTCACGTAATAAGGATTTGAATAATTCCCTAATATGAAACCCCATCTAAGCCTCGTTTGTTTACGAGACTAAGAGGGGGTTTTTTAATCACTCATCTACGTATTAAAAGTTACTTCTCAATCGTTTCATAAATTAGCGTTTGCTCTTGTACCGGATCTGCGTTTAATTGGTACGCACGTAAAATAAGATTTTTTACCTCGTCGACCTGCTCTTTCGAACAATGCAAGGTGACAAGTGCTTCACCTTCGTTCACATGGTCACCGATTTTTTTCTGTAAAACGACTCCTACAGACAAATCAATTTGGTCTTCCTTCGTTTCTCTTCCCGCACCAAGTTTCATTGCTGCATTTCCAATTAGGTGTGCCTCAATAGCATGGACATATCCACTTTTTGAAGACGCTACCTCAATCTGGTATTTCGCTCCTAGCATTTGCTCTGGTTCATCCACAACACGAGGATCGCCACCTTGTGCTTCAATAAATGCTTTTAACGTTTCTAAAGCTTGCCCATTATCGATAACCTCTTGTAATTGAACTCGTGCCTCTTGAATCGAAGGAGCTTTTTGAGCCAAATACACCATATAACTACCTAAAGTTAAACAAAGCTCATGAAGATCTTTTGGCCCTTTCCCTTTTAAAACCTCAATCGCTTCCTTCACTTCTAAAGCATTCCCCACACTTTGGCCGAGTGGCTGATTCATATCAGAAATAATCGCCATCGTTCTTCGTCCAAGCTTGTTGCCGATTTCGACCATAGCCTCTGCCAGTTCCTTCGCTTGCTCGACATCTTTCATAAAAGCACCTGAACCCACTTTAACATCTAATACGATAGCATCTGCACCAGAAGCGATTTTTTTACTCATAACAGAACTAGCGATAAGTGGTATTGAGTTAACCGTTGCCGTCACATCACGTAAGCTATATAACAACTTATCTGCCGGTGCTAAATTACTTGTTTGCCCGACTACCGCGACTTTATGCTTATTAACTTGAGCGGTAAAAGCATTATTATCTAATTCAATCGAAAAGCCAGGAATCGCCTCGAGCTTATCCAACGTTCCTCCAGTATGTCCCAAACCTCTCCCTGACATTTTTGCAACAGGTACTCCTAAAGCTGCCACAAGTGGCGCTAAGGCAATCGTTGTTTTATCACCAACACCACCTGTTGAATGTTTATCAACCTTGATGCCATCTATTGATGATAGATCAATCGTCTCACCTGAATGAACCATCGCCATCGTTAAATCAGCTCGTTCTTCCGCCGTCATATCTTGGAAAAAGATTGCCATCGCTATAGCTGAGATTTGATAGTCTGGTATCTCCCCATTCGTATAACCCGAAATAAACCATTCAATCTCTTCTTTTGATAAAGCTAATCCATCTCTTTTTTTCTCAATCAAATCGACCATTCTCATTAGAGCACCTCCATTGGAATGTTATATGTTTTCAACCGTTGCTTTTACTAGTTGCAAGAAGTTTGCTTTGACTTTCTCCGTTGTCTCAATGACTTCATCATGGGATAAAGGTTGTGGTAAAATTCCTGCTGCCATATTGGAAATACAAGAAATACCTAATACCTTAATATTGGCATGTCTGGCAACAATAACTTCTGGTACGGTTGACATTCCAACAGCATCACCACCTAAAGTACGAATCATGCGTACTTCTGCAGGTGTCTCATAGCAAGGGCCAGTATTTCCTACATATACTCCTTGTTGAAGCTTTAATTGATGTTTTTCGGCTACATCCATAGCAATCGACATTAACTTTTTAGAATAAGCTTCAGACATATCAGGGAATCGAACACCTTGCCCTTCATCATGCGACCCAATTAATGGATTAGTCCCCATTTGATTAATGTGGTCAGTGATTAGCATCAAATCACCTGCTTGAAATTCCGTATTCACACCTCCGGCAGCATTTGTCACAATTAAAACCTCTACGCCAAGCTCTTTCATAACACGGACAGGGTATGTAACTTCTTTCATTGAATATCCTTCATAAAAATGAAAACGGCCTTGCATCGCAACAACTTGTTTTCCATTTAAATGCCCAAATACGAGTTGACCTGCATGACCACTTACTGTAGACACAGGAAAATGCGGGATGTCTTGATATGGTACTTTGATTGGATCTTCAATTTCATCAGCTAATACACCCAAACCAGAGCCAAGAATTAACCCAACCTTTGGTGTTTTTTGATATTTTTCTTTAATAAAATTAACGGTTTCAACAATATTCACGTTATCTTCCCCCTTCTAAATATCCTTTAAAAAACTATGTCCGAATGCCGGTAGTTGAACATGAAAATTATCCGCAACCGTCGCACCAATGTCAGCAAACGTTGATTTAATCCCTAAATTTTGTCCACTTGTTTGTCCTTTTGTATGCGTAATTAAAGGTACATACTCTCTCGTATGGTCAGTTCCTTTAAACGTCGGATCATTACCATGGTCAGCGGTAATAATTAATAGATCATTCTCCTTAAGCTTTAATAAAACATCGGCAAGCTGCCTATCAAATTGCTCTAATGCTTTACCATAACCGAGCGGATCACGTCTATGACCATACTTGGCGTCAAAATCAACTAAATTCAAAAAAGCTAATCCATGAAAATCTCGGTCCATTAAATCAATTAGTTTGTTCATGCCATCGTCATTTGAAATCGTACGAATTGATTCAGTAATACCTTCTCCATCATAAATATCCGATATTTTCCCTAAAGCAATCGAATCTAAATCGGCATCTTTTAATTCATTCATAACTGTTCTACCAAATGGCTTCAAGGCATAGTCATGACGGTTAGCCGTTCTTTCCCAAGCACCCACTTGACCAATAAAAGGTCTTGCAATAATTCGCCCTACCATATAAGGATGCTGCAATGTCATGGCTCTTGCTTTTTCACAAATGGCATATAACTCCTCTAAAGGAACAACATCCTCATGTGCCGCAATCTGTAAAACAGAATCTGCTGACGTATAAACAATTAAATCCCCAGTTTCCACATGAGCCTGACCTAATTCATCTAAAATTTCTGTTCCTGAAGCAACCGTATTCCCAATTATCTTCCTACCTGTCTCTGCTTCTAATTGTGCAATCAAATCAGGTGGAAAACCATCTGGAAATACCTGAAAAGGCTCTTTTATATGTAAGCCCATAATTTCCCAATGCCCCGTCATCGTATCTTTACCATTTGAAGCTTCCTGCATTTTTCCGTAGTGACCTATTGGCATTTCCGTATTTTTAATACCTTGTATCGGCTCTATATGTCCGAGCCCTAACTTTTCCATATAAGGCATATGTAATCCATTCATTTCTTTCGCAATATGACCTAATGTGTGCGAGCCAACATCACCAAATTTTGCAGCATCTGGTGCCTCACCAATTCCAACAGAATCAAGCACAATCAAAAATACCCGTTCATATGCTTTGCTCATGAGTAATCCCTCCAAAATAATCAAAACTTACCTTTCTATTATACCCATTTTTAGACAAAGATGAACAGGAAAACTCGTCAGAAGTCTGACCTCTTTGTGAAAAAACACCCTTTTGCCATTAAGCTCGAGGATGAAATTGAGAATATACATCTTTTAGTCTCGTTTTAGTAACATGTGTGTAAACTTGCGTAGTAGAGATATCTACATGACCTAACATTTCTTGTACCGCACGTAAATCTGCACCATTTTCTAATAAATGCGTGGCAAATGAATGCCTGAGTGTATGGGGGGAAAGCTCTTTTGTAATCCCTGCTTCTTTAGTTAATTGCTTTAGTATTTTCCAAAACCCTTGTCTTGTCAGTTTTTTACCATAGTGATTAACAAAGATAAAGTCATGTTTATTTTTCTTTAATAATTGCGGACGGGCCTGCTGCATGTACTTTTCAAGTGCACGTATCGCCGTATCACCAATCGGAATAATTCGTTCTTTATTGCCTTTTCCTATACACCGAATAAACCCCATCGATAAATGAATATCATCTAGCGTAAGGTCCATCATCTCAGAAACCCTTATTCCTGTTGCATATAATAGCTCAAGCATTGCCTTATTACGAATTTCAGTCGGCTTTGTCCCATTTGATTGATCGAGTAAAACTTCTACTTCTTCCATTGATAAAACCTTAGGTAATTTCTTTTGTGCCTTTGGCATTTCAATTAAATCAGAAGGATCATGAAGGAGAACTTGCTCTCGAATTTGGTATTGGTGAAAAGCTCTAATGGAAGATAGCATTCGAGCAATCGTAGTATCGGCTCTACCTTCATCTTTTAAAAAATAGAGAAATTGCCTAATTTCCTCTCTCTTTACCGCATCAAATGTATCAATTTGCTCAACATGTATTAAATAATGTTGATAGGCTTTTAAATCTCGTTGATAGGAAGAGATCGTATTTTCACTTAAACCTCTTTCAATTTTCATATAACGGATAAAATCGGTTATTAATGTATCCACCCAAATCGCTCCTAGCTATTCACCTAAACGATAGAACCAAAGCAAACGGTTTTTCATAGAATGCTCTTCACTAGATTCAATCTGAAAAACCTTTACAGCCTTGCCTTGGGGCTCATCATAACGGTGCATACTTTCATACTCTTCACTTATCCATAGAATACCATAATAAAAGAAAACTGTGCATCCCATAAATAAAAGGAATACCTTTAGCGCATGCCAAACCATAGCCACCTTCGATTGAAACATCCAACATCACACTCCTATACCCATAGCGAGAAAAGTCTATAATACAAGCTATGCCAAAAACAAGCGTGATTATACCAAATGTTCACCAAAATAAAAAAGTCTTCTTTTAAATAAAAGAAAGACTTTCTCATCTGAGTTTAGAAGACCGTTTCCGCATTTTGTTCATTCTCCTCATTTTGCTTATCCTTATCATGACAACGATAACAAATCCCGTGGAAAGTTAAACGGTGGTCTTTTATTTTAAAATTAAAATCGCGCTCAACGATTGCCTCAACATCGCCTAATAAATCTTGCTGTATTTCATCAACAGCCCCACATTCAATACAGACTAAATGATGATGAAAATGAGCTGCTCCTTCTTGGCGTAAATCAAATCGAGAAACACCATCACCAAAATTAATTTTATCAACAATTTTTAAGTCAGCAAGAAGCTCCAATGTACGATACACCGTCGCTAAACCTATCTCAGGTGCTTTTTCTTTAACTAGGAGGTATACATCTTCGGCACTCAAATGATCTTCCTCATGCTCTAACAATACACGAACTGTCGCCTCTCTTTGTGGCGTCAGCTTATAACTTTGTGAGTGCAAATGCTTCTTTATTCGCTCTAATCGCTTTTCCATTTCTAAGCCTCCCCAAGCATCTAACTTTCTTTATTATAATAAGTGAAAAAGGGAGTGTCAATCGATAATGATTATTATTTAGAATCAGNAGTAATTATAAACTTCATCAAGATTGGTGATAAATATGCTTCACAAAATGAGGCAAAGGCAACAGCACCGCCTAAGCAGAGCATTAACAGAGAATAGCGAACAAATTGTGGCATAAAAGGAACCGTTTGTTTTTTAAAAAACTGCTGTCTCATCATTTTTACACAAAATGCTGTTCCTGCCGTTCCAATAATAATAAAGACCGGTATCAGAATAAAGTTTTGTGGCATCACAGCGGCAAATGATAATAGAAAGCCTTGTAAGCCCAATTGATTAACTAAAAATCCAATCGTGAACCCAACAACGACACCTTTTAAAAATAATAAAATAAGTAATACAGGTAATCCGATTACAGATAATCCTAATAGCCACATTAGACCAATGTATTTAATATAATGCATAAAGCTTGTTGCAAAGATTTCTGCTGAGGATGTCATATGGCCCTCAGACACTTGTCCAAAGAACTGCGAGACATATAAATGTAAATCATGCCTTTGTGTTAAACTCATGCTATTTACAACGATTGCTCCGAAAATAATCCCCATTAGAAATAATACCGTCGTAAATATATATAAAGAACGATTTTCCTCAATATGACTCATCACCATATATTTAAAACTATTTGTTCTCATCATATCAACCCTCTCGCATAGCCTTTAATCTACTCTATGATAATGAGAACGAATCTATGACAAGAACTTCTAAAGTCTTTCTATTCTTTTTTTGCTAGTTTTAACTGCATATATTGTACCGCGTAAATTGTTTTAGCATCATGGATGATCTGATTTTGGATCATTTCTTCTGCTTCCTCTATTGAAACTTCTATCACATCCAAAAATTCATCTTCATCTAAAGCCATTTCTTTTTTCTCAAGTCCACCAGCCACATAAATATGGATGATTTCATTAGCAAATCCAGGTGACGTATAAAATGACACGACAAAATCCATACTGTTTGATACATAACCTGTTTCCTCTTGTAGCTCTCGTTTCGCACATGCTATTGGTTCTTCTTGATGATCTAACTTCCCAGCTGGTATTTCTACAATCACTTTTTCTAAGGCCTTGCGATACTGACGAACCATGACTAACTTTCCTTCAGATGTGATCGGAATGATACCAACGGCTCCGGGATGCTTGACTACTTCCCTTTTACTCGTTTCACCATTTGGTAGAAGTACGTCTTCTATTTGTAAATCAATAATTCTACCTTGATAAATCGCTTGAATGTTTGTGGTCTTTTCTACTAAATGATTCAAAACTATCAATCCTTTGTTCTAAATTATGGTTTTGCTCATAAAAGTGTATCACAGAGTGTAAAAAAATATAAACTAACATCCATACAAGGAGAGATGAAAATGAAAATTGATATTCATCCAAACGGCATTCGTTTAACAGGGAAGGCTTGGGAAATCAAAGCGAAACTTAAGGAAGCTCAAAAACATTATTTATACGTGAAGGAATGGACAGATGCTGTCTACTCAACGAAACCTAAACTTACTCTTGTCGCTTCAAAAACACCACAAAAATAATCAGGATCTTCAGCAAAAGAACGATTCATCGTTGTAATCTCATCTTCAAAAATAGTGACCGCTTTTCTAATATGTTCGAAGTTTGCTTTTTTTGTACTAATAATAACCGTATGTTCTGTTAAGCTTTTGGCATGTGCTAATTGTTGTTTGATTAACTGCATTCTATCTTGCTGCAAATAGGGTAATGGTAATATAGATTTCGCATACGTAAATTCCATTAAGGCTGTTCTTGTGTGATGGCTTACCCCCCTTTGCCTTTCACGCTTATCTGCGAAAGAAATTCTTGGAACCCATACAGGAACACCTTGCAACGCACCTATGATATTTGCCCAATTTGCTAAATGAATACCAGAAAATCCATATTTGGTTCCCGTCCCAACTACTCCTGGACCAACAGAAACAACGATCAAATCGGACCGTAAGTATTGGTCAGCAAACTGTAAGGCGTTTTGTAAGGTCGTTGCTTCATATTCCCCACCAAATGCTTGACCGATAGTAATCGAATGAAAACCCTTCTCCTTTTCTAACCTCTCAAGATGTTTACTTATGGGGAGAGCGAGCGCTGCTTGTTCATCAAAAATAAACGTTATTTTCAACTGTTCATTCAGTTGTCTAGCAAAACTCCAAATGAGCGGTACCATACTATGTAATTCAGCTAAAAGCACTTTCTTTCCCTCTAAAGAGAAATCTTTTTCAAATAAAGTATGATAGGGACTCTCTTGTGCATCGATCGCTTGAACACTATGCTGATTCGGTGTATAACGAAGTTTAATGATATGCCCTCCTTGCTCGTTTCTTGTTACCGTTTCAGGGCTTATTTGTTTGCTCACAACAATATCATACCCGCCTGTGCCGAGATTAAGATGATAAGCTGTTATATTTACATATATATCATCTCCTGCTTTCACAGGCTCTAATACTGATTTATAAAGGATCGCTCTCCCTGAAAATTGGTCCGTTATGATCCACTGCTTTTTATGATCTTCGAACAAAACAGAAACAACTTTAACAAGTGCCTGATGGTACATGATTAGCCTCCTTTTGGATGAAGGTGTACTTAGGTTCGATGGGTTGGCCTTGAAGTTAGCTCGTCATCCATCTCGCGATAGATGACCTTAGCAGGATAGTCCTCACTGTTTGTTCAGCCGACTCCTGATGGTGATCGAGTTGTAAACGGGCCAACTGCTTAAAAAGTCGCCACTACTTTCATCTTTGTTGGTGGCGAAGTGAATTGGGCTTCGCCATGCGCGTTTTGTATGAAAGTGTACAAAAGATGATATGCTTCGGGAATGGGTTGGTGCAGGCTTCTTGGTTAGAGAACTTCTCATATAAAACAAATGAATGAAAAGCCAACAAATAAAAAAGCAAAAACTAATTGAATGAAGTGCCACCAGTTAAAGAGTGAAACCCTACTTCCATGTTTGGAGAGGACTAGTTGTAAACGTACCCACAGGTTAAGAAGTCAACACTACACATGAATGACCACTTTGTGCAGATACTCCAAGGTTTGGCGTCCGTATCTTCACATTAACCCTCTCTTTGTGCAGATACTCTAAGGTTTGGCGTCCGTATCTTCACATTAACCCGCTCTTTGTGCAGATACTCTAAGGTTTGGCGTCCGTATCTTCACATTAACCTTCTCTTTGTGCAGATACTCTAAGGTTTGGTGTCCGTATCTTCACATTAACCCGCTCTTTGTGCAGATACTCTAAGGTTTGGCGTCCGTATCTTCACATTAACCCTCTCTTTTGTGCAGATACTCTAAGGTTTGGCGTCCATATCTTCACATTAACCCGCTCTTTGTGCAGATACTCCAAGGTTTGGCGTCCGTATCTTCACATTAACCCGCTCTTTGTGCAGATACTCTAAGGTTTGGCGTCCGTATCTTCACATTAACACGCTCTTTGTGTAGATACTCTAAGGTTTGGCGTCCGTATCTTCACATTAACCCGCTCTTTGTGCAGATACTCCGAGGTTTGGCTTCCGTATCTTCACAATTCCTTATGAACCTTAAGGGGGTGATAGATGACTTTCATCTTTAGTGGTGGTGGAGCGGTTTTGGCTCCACCATGCGGGTTTTGTATAAAATTTTAATGGGTGATGCACTGAATCTCGTCAAGTTCACTTCCAGTATGACAGGTTACGACTAATCATTAAGCTCAAGAACTCATTGTGCCATCATGCCCTTTGAGTAACTGACATGATTAGACCTTTTCGTGTAGTTACTCACCTTCTTCCTTCGAGTAACTGTCACGTTCGGCCTTTTTCGTGTAGTTACTCCAAGGTTTGACGTCAGTATCTGAACAAACCTTTATGAATTGTTAAGATGGTGAAAGATGACTTTCATTTTTATTGGTGGAGAAGTGAATTGAACTTCCGTGTATGCATTATACGCTCTATGTTCGAACTAAATTTAACAAAACTTACATGATGACATTTCGAAAATACTCATCACACCCTAGCGTGAAACCTGGATTTTGCCTTTTGATTGTTGGAACTTCATTCAATTTAATTTTGTTCTTTTTCATTTTAAAAGAATAGTGTTGGATTGTTTTTTGTTCTTGAGAATATGCCAGTAACCCAGCGGACGAAAATATACGGAGACTCCCGCGGGACGTAGTGGCAGAGCTGAGATCCACTGGCTGTGCCAGTTAGCTCAGCGCCACCCCGCGGGACGCGGAGCATAATTATCGGTAGCGGCGAGCAAAGCTCTAAGTTCGCACTAACCTTCTTATAAAATATAAGCCACTAGTTAAGAGTGAAAGTGTACTTTGATCCTCATGGAGCTGTTTTTGTTTTGACATGGCATTATTAAGTTTATGCAATAGCCAGTTATTTAAGCAAAAAAAAGAAAGAATTCGCTTGAATCCTTTCTTTTCTCATATTGGTTTAACATTTTCGATTAATGTATATAAGGTTCAATGGCATTCTTAAGCATCTCTTTGTTGATTTCACCTGGGAAGATTTGTTGAATGATACCCTCTTGGTCTATGATATAAGTTCTAGGAAACCCTGTAATGTGATATTGCTCATACATTTCCCCATCAACATCAATAAATACCGGCAAGGTAAATCCTATTTCTTCTATAAAATTCGGTGCATCATCATCATTTCGCTCAAATCTATTCATATTAACCGTTAGTACAGTTACATCATCATATTCATCATCGATTTCCATTAAATCAGGCATTTCACGAATACATGGTTCGCACCAGGATGCCCATACATTTAATATAATTACTTCTCCAAAAAAATCACTTAAGCTCCTTGTGTCATCTTTATACATCGGCAAAGTGAAATCAATAGCTTGATTCCCTTCATATGCTCCAACTTCCGTACGTTCAGTTAAATAAAAAACAATTGCTCCTCCTATGAGGGCCAATAATAAGACGGATATTGTAATTCCCTTTTTCATCGGTGCTGCCTCCCTTATCTCATAACCTTCATTATAAAAATGTTTAGATTATCAGACAAGTAGGTAGACTTAGAAACTTGTTAAAGCTTTGTGAGGGAAAAGTGGCAAATGCACAATGCTCGTGTAAAACTTGAGCTTTTTTCCTTTGACGCTGAATATCTAAAAAAAAGACTTTGAGTAAATTAATACTTAAAGTCTCTTTTATATGACTACTTCACTTAATATTTCACCATTTAAGAAGCATTCTCATTATTTGTATCTTTTTTTGATTTAATCTCTTCTGTTAATTGGTCAACAGAATTTTTCACATTCGCTTTACCTGAGAAATTCTCTATTAATTCTTTTACGTCAATACCTGATGATTCTTTTAAACTTGTTTGTAATGTCGCCATTAAATCAGTCGCATAGGAGGTAACTTTATTAGCACCGCTACCTTCTCCATTACCACCTGTATCAACGACAGTAATCTTATCGATATTGCTAAGTGGGCTAGCAATTTCTTTTGCATAAGTAGGAAGCATTTTTAAAATCATATCGAGCATCGCTGCTTGGCCGTACATTTCGAACGCTTCGGCAATCTTTTCTTTGGCTTCCGCTTCAGCAAGACCTTTCAAACGAATAACTTCCGCTTCACTTTCCCCTTTAGCTCTTTCAGCTTCGGCAAAGGCAAGACCATCAACACGTACTTTTTCAGCCTCTGCTTTCGCCATCGCTTCGATACGATATTTATCAGCATCTGCTTCTGTTACTTGTTTCCATTTTGCTGCTTCTGCTGCTTGTTCAACCGCATAACGATCAGCATCTGCTTTCTTCTTAACTTCAGAGTCATATTGCTTTTCTCTTCTTAAAATTTCTCGCTCTTCAAGCTCAATTTGCTTTTGGCGTTCAATGATTTGAATTTGCATTTGTTGCTCAGTAACTTCTTGTCTTGAGCGAGCTTCTTCTAAATGATAAGATTGGTCAGCACGAGCTTTGGCACGATCTTGCTCCGTACGGAACTCAGCTACTTTAAGTTGGTTAATCTTTTCAGCTTCAGCAATTTCAGTTGCACGTTCAAGTTCAGAGCGTTGAGCTTCTTTACTTGCTTCTGCTTGCTTAATTCTTGTTTCTTTTTCTGCTTCAGCTGTAGCAATATCAGCATCTCGTTTTACTTGAGCAATTCTTGGTTTACCAAGAGACTCTAAGTAACCATTACTATCACGTAAATCCTTGATTGTAAATGATACAATGACAAGACCCATTTTTGCTAAATCCATAGAAGCTACTTTTTGTACCTCTTGCGAAAAACGTTCACGATTACGGTATATTTCCTCTACTGTCATAGTTCCTAAAATTGAACGTAAGTGACCTTCTAATACTTCCTTCGCTTCTTGTTCACGCTCACTCTTTGGCTTACCTAAAAATTGTTCAGCCGCTGTAGCAATTTCTCCAATTGAACTACCAATCTTAATAATTGCTGTACCATCTGCAATGACTGGAACCCCTAATTCTGTATACACTTCAGGTGTCTGTACATCTAGTTTACTAGATAATAATGACAATGGCTCAGCTTGTTGGAAGACTGGTAATACAAAGGTACCGCCACCTCTAACAATTTTAATTTTATTTCCAACAGCATCGGTATTTACGTTTTTTGATCCTAAGAAGCTCCCTGTCACAATCAATGCTTCATCCGGCCCTGCTGTACGATATTTCGTAATAAAAACTGACACTAATGCAATAACAATGGCAACCGCAATACCTATAACAATAATAATAGGATCCATCCGTTCACGCTCCTCTTTAAATTTATGAATCTAGTAAATCTTTTTCTTGTATTGCGACATATAAGACACCATCTTTAATATCGATGACGATGACCTCTTCCCCTGATGCAATACTTGTTTCTTCAAAGCTTTTAGCCGTTCTAGATATATGACCACTATGATCGGTAATCATAATCTCGCCAAAGCCATCCTCAGGTATAGAAATAATAACCTTAGCCATTCTTCCTCTTAAATCCTCTTCAGTATAACCTAATGTTGCTTCAGCATTCGATAGTGGAATGAGTACAAAGACGTTTAATAATGTGACAAGCAGAAGGCTAATACCCATTGAGATTAGAATAATGACGAATGAACTTATCGGTAAAAATTCTAACAAATAGCCTGAGGCACAAAAGAATGTTAGAAAGGAGAGGATAAGAACTGGGTTAAGTATGCCATCAAGAAAACCAAAAACTGGCTCTAATAAATCGCTTAGTAATATATAAACGACTGTAATCGCAGCCCCAACCATCAATCCAATAAAGTACATCTGCTGGAGATCTTCCATTTAATCTCCCTCCCTTCAATTAAATAAACCACGACCCCTATTTAGTTCCCCGCAAGGAATTACTGACTATGTAACCAGAACCTCCTTCTTCTGTAAAATGATGTTCTATACAACTTTACGTATCTAGTTTAAAAAATGTTTCACATAAATACAATGTTTTCTAATAATTATTTTTATAGGAAAGTTGATGCTGGTACTCATGTGCAGAGCTTTGCTCGTCGCTACCGAAAATCATGCTCCGCGTCCTGTGGGGTGGCGCTGAGCTAACTGGCTACGCCAGTGGATCTCAGCCTGCCACTACGTCCCACGGGAGTCTCCGCATGTTTTCGTCCGCTGGGTTAATGCTAATTCTCAAATTCTAAAAACAAAATCAAATTGAAAAAGATCAAAAGCAAATTTTATCAAGAGCTGAGTTGGAAAGGACTTATCACCACTTTCATTCTTGTTGGTGGTGGAGCTGGTTTTAGTTTCGCCATGTGGGCTTTATCTGAAAGATAGTGCTCCGCGTCTTGTGGGATGGAAATGGTGATATTATTGATAAAAATTGAACTCCCTCATTTGTAGAAGTTCCATTTTATAATATTTGCTTGTTAAACTAACATACTGTTTGTTTAACAACATTTTAACCCAACAATTATCCAAATTGGTTCTGAAACCACCAAGTAATAAGAGTCATACTCACTATTCCCCAAACTGTGGTACCCACTATCCACCAAACTATGGATTTAACTTTTGTTGAACTTTCCCCGTCTTCTTCATTCGCTATTATAAAGGCGAGCTTACTTTCCATACCTTTTTTCATAGAAACGAGAACAATAAATCCAAAAATTATGAAAACAAGCGTTATCCAGAGTAATAAGTCGATTTTTTTCTACCTCCTTTTTTGTGGATTACTTTCCTTTCTATCTTCTTTATACAATGATCCTTCCAGTTGGTTGAACAAGCCGTAATGTCTATATCGTGAATCTAGATAACCTAAGTGTATCATACGTTTCCATGTTTTGTAATAAATTCCCTTTAATCATCCATTCATTCAGTTACTTTGTTGAACTCCAAGTGGATCATGAAATTATATATGTTTATCATTGACAATTTGAATATTGGATTTTTTTATCATTACCTATTGCCTTTATTTGGATTTTGTATTACAATCATTTTCAACTTCATATCATTGCGTTGATAAAGAGGAGTAGACATGCTGAGTAGTTTTAGAGAACTGATGGTTGGTGGGAATCAGTCTACTTTCATGTTGAATGGACTTTGGAGCTTTCAAGCTGAACATTAAAGTAGGCTTAGACGAAACGCCTTATCGTTACAAAAGGCAGCGTATCGAAATGATGTTTTATTTCCGTACGTCGATAAGTGCGTTTTTTGAAAAAAAAAACGAATCAAGGTGGCACCACGGGTTTCTCGTCCTTATTTTAGGATGGGAGCCCTTTTTGTATGCAAAAATTAGGAGGTATATGTATGAAAAAAGTAATAACTGGCATAAAACCAACCGGCACAATCCATGTTGGAAATTATGCGGGGGCTATAAAGCCTGCCCTTCAATTTTTAGAAAGTGACGAATATACACCATTGTATTTCATCGCCAACATGCATGCTTTAAATACAGTGACTGATGCTGAACTTTTAAGAAAACAAACGCTAGAAATTGCGGCAACTTGGTTAGCGCTTGGGCTAAATCCTACTCAGTCTCTCTTTTATTGTCAATCCGACATTCCTGAGCTTTTTGAACTAAATTGGATTTTAGCTAATTTAACACCAAAAGGATTAATGAATAGAGCTCATGCATATAAAGCACTCGTTGACAAAAACACCACAATGGGTCTGCATCGTGATGACGGTGTGAACATGGGCCTATTTAATTACCCCATTCTTATGTCCGCAGATATACTGCTTTTTGATGCGGATTTAGTTCCTGTTGGTAAAGACCAAATTCAACATATTGAAATTGCCCGGGACTTGGCCCAGACCTTTAATCAGAAGTATGGTGAAACCTTTGCGTCGCCAGAAGGATATATCGAAAAAGATGTAGCAATTCTACCGGGACTTGATGGACGCAAAATGAGCAAAAGCTATAATAATGTCATTCCACTATTTTCAGAAGCAGCTCAATTAAATAAGTTAATTAAACAAGTAAAGACAGATTCTTCTTTACCCCATGAAGCTAAGGACCCAAATACCTCACCATTATTTACTTTGTATCAAGCTTTTGCAAAAGATGATGAAGTTCTTAATATGCGTGAACATTTTAGAAATGGGATTGGATGGGGTGCTGTCAAAGATGCTGTATTTGAAGTAATGAATCGTGAATTAACTATCCCAAGGGAACAATTTCAAAATCTCGTGTCAAAACCAAAAGAAATAGAAGATATTCTACAAGACGGTGCTACAAAAGCACGTATGATCGCAAAGGAAAAATTGATTCAAATTAAAGAAAGAGTAGGGCTCCTTCATATTTAAATATGGTCTGAAACCTATTGAACATATGAAAAGAGCTACCCAAACAGGTAACTCTTTTTCTACTATATTCTATTGAGTGCTTCCTCAATATCGGTATCACCATTTAGAATTTCAAATGTTTGTTGAAATGTATTTTCTTTGTCTAATGTAGCTACGAGTACTTTAGCAACATCAGCTCTCGTTATGGTCGTATCACGATTTTGTATGACTTGTTCTAGTTTAATTTTCCCAAGTGACTCTTCATTCGTTAGTGAGCCTGGTCTTACGATCGTGTAATTTAATTCTGAGCGTTTCAGATGATCATCAGCAAGTTTTTTTGCGACTAAATAATGCTTTATTTTATCTGATTGTTCGGGTTCAACTGTACCCATGGAGCTAAGCATGACAAAGCGATTCACTTTGTGCTCTATGGCTTGGTCAATCACTTTTATCGCTCCCCATAAATCAATAAGAATCGTTTTATCTGCACCTGTATGCCCTCCTGAACCGGCAGCAAAGATGACGGCATCGATATGCTTGAAAGCGTGTGAAATATCTTTCTCTAAATCAGCAAGGACAACTTCGTCAGCACCTAGTTCTTTTAACGACTGAGCTTGTTCATTATTTCGAATCATCGCAAAGGTTTTGTGATCTGTATCTTTTAGTTCTTTAATTGCCTCCTTGGCAACTTGTCCATTTGCTCCAACGACTAATACATTCACGTCTATCAACTCCTTACTTAGTCTTTTCCCAAACGTGTAATGTTTAAAACGTCAACTAGGCAAACTTTTTTGCCATAGTAATAGGTTTTATATAGAAGTTGGTGCTGATGCTCATTTGCGGAGTTTTACTCACCGCTACTGAATGAAAGTCGTATTGTACTTGGTGACTGCTTATTGTTGCTTTGTATCAACAGCCAATCAAATGAAAGCACCTTCGTAGTTTTTCCAACTACTAAAGGTGCTTCATCGTTATTGTGTAGGATTTTTCACTTTTGATACTGTTATTAAAGAGTTTGTTCTTCTTTTTCGTAAACGGGAACCCAACCTTCTTTTGTTTTGAAAATTCGTACAGCTACAACTTTTCTGTCGTCCATTAGTGTGAAATAATGACGATAGTTTTCTGGGACGGAGATTAAATCACCTGGCTCAAGTTCTACATCAAACCATCTTTCGTCCGTTCCTTCAATGGCAAAAATTCCATGTCCACTTACAATAAAACGTACCTCATCATCTGTGTGATGATGCTCTTGGACAAAGTTCTTTAATAGCTCATCTAAGTTAGGTGTAGAATCTGATAATGAAATGACATCAGCTGTTAAATAGCCACGACGAGCTGAAATGTCAGCAATTTCTGACTTATACACTTGTAATATCTCTTGTTTTTCCTCATCTGTTAAAGCGAACTTTTCAACTAAATGAGCAGGTAAATTCTCTGTACCCCAATTTTCATAAATGACCCCTTGTTCTTCTAAATACTTAACTAGTTCTTCCCCTACTACTCTTTCGTTATTGTCATGAAAACGTAATTGTGCCATTTTGTTTACCTCCCTTTAAATAATGTTTATATTGTAATTGTCGTAAGTGAAAAGAACATAAAAACTCAAAGGCTTCCAAATGCTTCTTTGCCTCAAAACCTGTTCTTCCCCATACGGTAATACCATGGTTACGAATAAGAACGCCCTTAATGTCAGGTGTAATTTTCTTCCCTAGCGCTTTTGCTAAGGTAGGAATATCTGCGTAATTTTCTATAATGGGTAAGGTTATTTCGCCATCCTCTTCCCAAATGTTAAAAGCTTTAATAAGCTCTTGACCTCTAAAGGTAATCAAGCCATCATCACCATACAAATCTGAAATTAAATTATTATCTAATGTATGAACATGAAGACTACAACCAGCATCTGTTTTTTTGTAAATTTCTGTATGAAGTAACGTTTCTGCTGAAGGTTTTAAGTACGAATGCTCAATCGATTCACCGAACTCATCTACTAACAGAAAATCTTCATTTGTTCGTTTCGTTTTATCTTTACCACTTGCCGTTACTAAGAAGGTAACAGGATTATCCGATACCTTTATCGATAAATTCCCACTCGTACCAGGAAACCAATCTCTCCGTGCCAATTGTTCCTTAATATCAGCAAGTTCTTCCCAGCGTTCCCTCATCATCGGATCACCTCCAACTTCTTAATATGATTCAGAATGTCAAAAAAATCGCTAAACGTTGTATATGGTATATCTTGCTTTTGGCATTCCTCTTCCAAACGGGCTCGAGCGAATACATGGTCTGCTTTTTTGGCTGCTTCAAAATCGGTCACTGAATCACCAATCACAATGTTAAAATCCTCCGCTTCGGAAATGGTACGTATGATTGATGGTTTACAGCACCCACACTCGTTATGACAATCGGTGTCACATGGGTAAGGCCAAGTAATTTCAATGACCGGTCCTTCAGCATCATGGCCATTGCAATAGATTTGCTCTTCTTCTAAGTCAAATCTAGCTAATAAAGGGTAAACAAAAAAATCAATGCCACCACTTACCACATAAAAGCGAATACTTTCCTGCTTACAATAATGAAGTAATTCTTGAAACCCCGGTCTGACTTTTACAGTGTCTAATAAATAGCTCACCATTTCTGGTTTCTTATTACTTTTTATTAAACGAAAAAGCTGGCCCACACCTTCTTTAATAGAAATAGATTGTGAAAGGATTTGCTCTTTTATGGCCTCTGCATCATTTGGACCGAACTTTTCCATTAATGCAACAATATTATCTGACTCCGTAATCGTTCCATCAAAATCACAATAAATGACTGGTTTTGTCACGGTTTTAAATACCCCCATGCATCAATGGCTTGCCTTAGTTCTATACTTGTATTGGCTACCTCCAGTAAACTCTTCTGTTCCATAACTCCATCAATCGCATGACGAAAAGCTTTTCCACCCGCTATCGCTCCACCTGGATGACCGTGGATGCCACCTCCAGCATTAATCACAATGTCTGGACCAAAATCACTGATAATTTTTTCAGTCATCCCAGAGTGAATGCCTGCAGAAGGAACCGGGAATGCTTTCTTATAGCTATCATCTTGCTCAGTTAATGACGTGACAATGCCTAACACTTTGTCCTTTTCTAACGCCACATTACCATAAGGTGACGGGAATAAAACAAGGTCCGCTCCAGCCATTCTTAATAATTTCCCTAACAATAATTGATGAGAAAAACCATAATAAGCACTCGATGTCATCGCCCCACTTACTGCAGGGTGGGCTAAAATGGGCACATCAATTTCGGTATCCTCTCTTAAATCTTGTAAGACATCCAACCCATAAGCAAAGACATTCAAGAGTAGAGCAGGTGCTCCTAAATCTATCGCTTGCTTAGCCCTGTCCTTAAGTTGTGAGGTCCTTCCAGTGATATTGACAGCATATAATGGTCTATGTCCTGTTGATTCTGCCGCTTCCGTAATAGCAGCCAAACACACTGGAATTCTCTCTTCTAGAGGTGTTTTTTCATTTTCAAATAAAATTTCATCATCTTTAATAATGTCAACTCCGCCTAACGCTTGAAGAAGCATTTGCTCATGTAACGAGTCTAAATCTCTACCGATCGCCGCTTTAAAAATACTCATTAATAGTGGCCGTTTCTTCACTTCTACAAGTTCACGGACACCATCAATCCCATATCTCGGACCGGGAAAATAGGATTTTAACTCACTAGAGAAGTTTAAATCGATTAATTTCACTTCACCATCAAGGGAAAGTTTACCAAAAACCGTTGTTAAAATCGCTGGTAAATCCGGAGAGAAGTTTAAACTTGGATAGCTAATTTTTATTAATCCATGCTCATCACGACCTTCTCCTACATATTCTACTTGCTCTACATTTCCTTTATGAGCCTTTAATTGCTCTTGTTCAATGGTTGGTAACTCTGTCCACGATCCTACTGTTAATCCTAAGGCTATTCCTTCTGCTTTTTTAGCTAATTCCTCTTTTTTTCCTTTTACTAGATACGTTGCTGTCACATGACTCATGTTTGTTCCACTCTCCTTACACCTATCAAATTACTAACAAAAAACTCTCCATTCAAATAAAGAAGGAGAGGACAAATTTGTATTCCCTCTCTCATCTTTCAATCATAAAGATTGTAAGAATTAGCACCGTATTTAAATAAACCGGTTGCCGGGCTTCATAGGGCTTATCCCTCCGCCAGCTCTTGATAAGAGATTATTTATTTTTATATGAAAGTATACTTAAGGGTGGTAGTACGTGCCTTGAAGTTAACTGGTCTTCCATCTTGCGATAGACGACCTTAACAGGTCACTGCTCCCTTTTTGGTCGTGCGACTCCTGATGGTGATGGAGTTGTAAACGAGCCAAATGTTTAAGAAGTCGCCACTACTTTCATCTTTATTGGTGGCGAAATGAATCAGCTTCTCCATAAGTGGTTTATATGAAAGTTCCTGCTGATACTCATATGCGGAACTTGGCTTGCCGCTACTACCGAAAATCATGCTCCGAGACAATCACGTGGCGCTGAGCTAATCGGCTATGACCGGAACTCAGCTCTGTCACTAATAGTCATCTGATGATTCGATATTGTTCCATTTTGTTGCTACTTGCTTGGTTGTATTTTCCTTGCTATATATATTGCCAGTTTACTTGTTTAATTGTCAATCTTTTTTTATTATTTATTCTATTTAGCTTATTTCTATTTCAAAGGCACACTTAGCCTATTATGTGTAATATATATAATTTTCAAAAACTTATTGACGACCGAGCCTACATCCTTTATAGTAATCACAAGTCAGTTAATTTCATATTTTTTACACTCTTATCATGAGTAGGTAGAGGGATTTGGCCCGATGAAACCGCAGCAACCGACCTTTTGGCACGGTGCTACATCCAACAGACATGTTCTGGTAGATAAGAGAGGTCGATTCACACATTGTCTATTCGCCTCTTTCTGCTAACAGAAAGAGGCTTTTTTATTACTTAAATTAAAGGGGAAGATAACAAATGAGTATACAATACATAGCATTAACAGAAGCAACTGCTGTCAATTTTTTAAAAGAAATTGGTTTACTAAATGAAGATGAGCGGGCGACAGTATCAGAGATTGGTGACGGCAATTTAAATTATGTTTTCAATATTTTCAGTCAAACAACAGGTCGTTCATTTATTGTTAAACAAGCTCTACCATATGCCAAAGTGGTTGGTGAAAGTTGGCCGTTAACACTAGACCGTGCAAGAATTGAAGCATCAGTTCTTCAACTCGCTGCCAAATACGTACCTAATCTTGTGCCAAAGGTTTTTCACCATGATCAGACACTTGCCTTAACCGTCATGGAAAATCTTAGTGACTTTACAATTTTACGTGAAGGATTGATTACGGGTAATCTTTACCCTCAAGTTGCAAGCCATATTGGTATTTATTTAGCAGAAATACTTTTTCGTACATCAACCTTTCATTTACACCCTAAGGAAGCAAAAGAACTCGCGGTAGATTTTATCAATCCAGACCTTTGTGATATTACGGAAAGACTCGTTTTCACTGATCCATTCTTTGATAGTGAAACAAACTCTTTTGACGACCATTTGAAACCACTCGTACATGAATTATGGAGCGACAATAAGCTAAAAAGAGAAGTCGCAAAATTAAAACATCTCTTCTTAACAAAATCGGAAGCACTTATACACGGAGACATTCACACAGGTAGTATTTTTGTAACAAAAGATGAAACAAAAATTATTGATCCTGAATTTGCCTTTTATGGACCAAAAGCTTTTGACATCGGCACTTTTTTTGCGAATCTGATTATGAATTATTATGCACAAGAAGGTCAAGCAAGTAATTCAATTGAGAAAGAACAACAACAAAGCTATTTAATTCAAACGCTCATCGATACGTGGAAGGTTTTTGAAACGACATATACCGAGCTTTGGAAAAACGAAAGTAAAGAGTCGTTTACAAAAGTGGATGGTCACCTTGAAGATGTATTAGCGACGATTTGGACAGAGTCAGTTGGATTTGCAGGTGCAGAAATGATTCGTCGCATGATTGGTTTAGCACATGTAAAAGATGTCGATAGCATTCAAGAGTTAGCAATCCGTCAATCTGTTCAGCAAACCATTATACAAGTAGCTCGAACATTCATCACAGAACGTCATTCAATTAAAGACATGGATTCGCTTATTCAACAAGTAAAGGTGGTATATGTATGACAATCCAATCAGTACGTTGGGATAAAGATTCCGTTTTAATTCTTGACCAACAAAAGTTACCTCATGAGGTAACTTTTGAACGAGCAACGACAATTGAACAAGTTTGGGAAGCTATTACTTATTTGAAAGTGAGAGGGGCTCCAGCAATAGGTATTGCCGCTGCATTCGGATTAGCCCTATGGGCACAAGCGAAACAATCCAATCAGCTTGATTTATTTCTTTCAGAATTTATCGCTCAACGAGATTACTTAGCTTCGAGCCGACCAACAGCTATTAATTTATTTTGGGCCATTGATCGTATGACTCAAAAGGTAAGCGGGTCAGGTAGTGTTGAAGAAGCTAAAGACATAGCTTTAACTGAAGCTTTAGCCATTCAAAAAGAAGACGCGGAAACATGCAGGAAAATTGGCGAGTATGGCTTATCACTTTTTAAGGATCAAGACACAATTATGACGATTTGTAATGCCGGTGCTATAGCTACTGCCAAGTATGGTACAGCTCTTGCTCCATTCTACTTAGCTAAAGATCAAGGTTTAACGTTACATGCCTATGCTTGTGAAACAAGGCCCGTCTTACAAGGCTCACGTTTAACTGCTTGGGAGCTCCAACAGCTTGGAGTCAACGTCACTCTCATTACCGATAGTATGGCAGCTCATACACTCAAAACAAAAAAAATAGATGCTATTATTGTTGGTGCCGATCGCATTGCGGCAAACGGTGATACGGCTAACAAGATCGGCACATATGGTTTAGCACTGCTTGCGAAAAGTCATCAGATTCCTTTTTATGTAGCAGCCCCTTTCTCAACTATTGATTTAAACACATTACATGGTGATGATATACCCATTGAGGAACGTCCCCCAGAAGAAATAACTCACCTAAACGGGCAAGCAATTGCTCCAAGTGGTATTAACGTGTTTAATCCAGCATTTGACGTTACTCCGCACTCATTAATTTCTGGTATCATTACAGAATATGGTATCATAACAGAAGAATTCAGCACAAATTTAACTGCATTACTTGATAAAAGTAAAGAAGGTATCCAGGTGTAGTGTAAAGGACAGCATGAATTGGATTCATGCTGTCCTTTCATTAATTTTTTTTATCGACTTCTAAAATCCAATACCTCCATTGCAAGTAGTTGCGAAACTCATAAAACTTCCGTTTACATGTGATTCAGTTGTTCTTTTAAATTTCTTGGCAGAAACTCATACATATTCCCAGCCAAATCTTGGATTGTTTGCTCCCGATCTAATTCTGTTTGTTTTATTGCCTCTTTGATATCAGCTTTTGCCTCTTCCACAATATGCTCCTCATCTTGGCTTGTCCACAAACCAAGGCTTTCCAAAAATAGTCGATAACGCTGTAGAGGGTCTTTTTGAAACCAAGATATCTCAGATTCATCTGTTCTATAGATTTTAGGGTTATCTCCAGACATGGAATGTGGACCGAATCTATATGTAATCGTTTCTATTAATGTTGGCTCACCTTCTAAAACAGCCCGTTCCCTTGCTGCTTTTGTCACCATATATGTCGCCAAAACATCCATTCCGTCTACTTGTACTCCTTGAATCCCTGCTGCTATAGCTTTTTGGGCAATTGTAGCAGCTGCTGATTGTCTAGAATATGGGGTTGAAATAGCAAATTGATTATTCTGGACAATAAAAATTGTAGGTGTTGCGAATACACCTGCGAAGTTTAATCCTTCATAAAAATCTCCCTGAGATGACCCGCCGTCCCCTGTGTAAGTAACGGCAACCGATTTCTTGTTTTTCTTTTTAAGACCTAACCCTACTCCTGCCGCTTGAATAATCTGTGCACCAATGATTATTTGTGGGGGAGTAACATGAACTGCATCAGGCATACTCCCCCCTTTAAAATGACCCTTTGACCATTGAAAAAGTTGTTTTAAAGGTACACCATGGAAATAAATTTGTGGTAAATCACGATAACCCGGCAAAATCCAATCATCTTTATGCAAGGCAAAGTGCGTACCGATCATACTTGCTTCTTGACCTGAGACCGGTGCATAAAACCCTAATCTTCCCTGCCTACTTAATGCCACACATCGCTCATCGAAAGTTCTTGTATAAACAAGCCTTTCCATAAGTTTAATTAATTCTTTATCTGACAAGTTTGGCATCAACTTTTCGTTTATTATGACTCCTTTTTCATTAAGAATTGTTACCATTTCAAAGTTCTCCTGAATATTAAACATAATTAGCCCCCTCGGAACGCAATTTTATAACTTGTTTTTAACGATAGTTATAATATAAAGTATAATAAAACTTTTAGAATTGTCAAATATTTATTTGCGAATGATTTAAATTGCCTTTAAAAACTGGTATTATCTTAAATGAGGTGAGTGTGTTGTCTTTAGAAAGACTTATTATATTACTTTTATCAAAAAAAACGGTCATAACTAGTAAAGAGTTTATATCACTATTAGCAGATTTAAGTTTTACTTCACAATCGATCAGAAATTCACTAACAAAGTTGAAAAAACTAGCTTATATTACTTCAACAGAACGTGCTTCTTACACATTGACAGACAAGGGAATCAAAGCAAATAATGGATATAGAATGAAGGATAATTACTATAATATAAAATGGAATGGGAAATGGCTTATTATTTTAATAGGAATACCTGAAACATTAAGAAGTAAACGTGATTATTTTCGAAACTTCCTACTTAATATTGGTTTTGGATATTTATATAAAAGTGTTTATGTATTCCCATGGAATATTTCTAATCAATTATTTGATATCATTGATACCTTAGAAATTGAAGAATATTTAACAATCAGTATTAGCCAAGAATTTATATTAAATAAAATTAGTGCTGAAGGTATTTCAAGTTCGAATTCTGTAAGAAGACTTTGGAATATTGATGAGATACATAATAAATATGAAGAAAAACAGATTTGGCTTGAAGAAAATCAAAAACTCATTAATACTTCCATTTATGAGAAACAGCAATATCATTCACTTCTATTTTCTCGATATCTATCATTAATCGTCTTACAAGAAGAATTTATAAATCAGGATCCGATGCTACCTCCTGAATTTCTTCCTGGGAATTGGTTAGGTACTAAAGTATTACACGACATAGACCAACAAATAACTTACATTGAAAAGATACTATCAACAGACAACTATTATTCACTATATATTTCAAATGAAATAAACCAGAATTTTAAAACAAGGTCATAACATTTACTTAAAAATTTTTACCAGAAAAAAGAGATCACATGTGATTTGTATTAAATTATGTAATGGTTAATGATTTGGGGTATAGCGGAGTAGTAAATTTGTTCCGTACAACCACTCTAAACACGAGAGATTAAATTTGTTGGTTAATAAAAAAAGCTGTTCTTACTTATTAAAATAAAAAACCGTTGACATTATTAACAACTATAATGTCAACGGTTTGTTCAGGTTAAATTCTAACCTTTACGTATATGTAATTACAACACTAACAAAACCTACGAATGATTTCGAGATCCTCGGGATATACATGTTTAATTTTTTCTAATTCAGAAATAGGAATCCAGGCTGTCTCTACAACCGTCTGAACCGGTTTTCTGGTTTTATCGCTAATAATTATTGGAGGATTATATACAATTAATTTAAGAAATCTATTATAACTTTAAAGTAATTGCAAGAAATACCTTTGTAATAATGTAACTAACGGGAAATAGCTTCATAAGAGAAATTAAAAATCAATCCCTAAATGTAATGTGTAGGGACTGATTTTTATGCTCCAATTTGCTTAACTTTATACATCCGCATTTTCCTGACGGTCCCCCTCTTTAGTATACAGAAAGGCCTCTCCTAACTGTTAAAAGTAAATACGGCGTAAGGAGTGGCCTTTGAATAGGTGATAAAGTAGATAGATACAACCTAACTGAGCTTATTAATGATGTGTGTTGTACTATATAAATAAGGAAATATGACTTTAAATCAAATTTGCGAAAATACATATGTATCAAGAGCTTCATTATTTAGAAAGATAACGAAAAAGAACAAATAGTGTATTCTTCCTCTATCATAGAGCTAGATTGTGGAGGAACTCTTATATTGTGCAGTATACCTATACTACACAATAAACAATTAAGATTAAACTTTATTTTTCTTAATTCGAAAGCATGAACCAATAACGATTCATCCATTAGTTAAAATTTGGGTTGTCACAGCGGATCTTGAATTCGTACAAATGATGAACGAATTGTGATATTTCTGTCTATTACAATGAAAATTTGCAGAATAGTAATAAAATATTTATATATTGATAAATTTGGAGGTTATCTATGAAAAGAAAAGCCATCATTTTTCTTCTATTGGCAATCATCACTACTATTCCATTTTCTTTGAATCATAACGATTTAACTAGAACAACCGATCTTAATAAATTGATTAAAGACGTAGAAACAAAAACTGAAAAATTATTAAGTAAATCAAATATTCCTGGGGCAGCAATTTCTGTGCTAGAAGATGGTCAAGTTACATGGATAGGTACGTTCGGTTATGCGGATCTTGACGTTAAAAGGAAAGTAGATCAAAATACTGTGTTTCAAGTTGCTTCGATTTCTAAATCAGTGACAGCACTTGGTGTGATGAAATTGGTGGAGGATGGTCTCATCAATTTAAATGATCCTATTGAGAATTACATAACAAGATGGCAGCTACCTGAAAGTGAATATGACCAAAAAGCGATAACAGTGCGAGGGTTATTAAGTCATACATCAGGGCTATCTGTCGGTGGAGGTTATCCTGGCTACGAGTCCAATACACAGCTGCCTACTTTAGAGGATTCACTTAGTGGGATTGGTGGTGGTTCAAAACCTGTTGAATTAGTAAATGAACCAGGAGCACGGTATAGCTATTCAGGTGGTGGTTATAACTTACTGCAACTCATGATCGAAGAAGTAACAGGAGAAGACTTTCATTCATATCTAAATGAAGTTGTTCTAGCACCTTTAGGAATGGAAAATAGTAGTTTTCAATGGGACGATCATCTCCAAGATAAGACAGCGAAAGCTTACGATGTAAAACTACAGTTGTTACCAAACTACATATTTACCGAGAAAGCAGCGGCCGGACTTTATACAACGATAGAAGACATGAATAAGTTTATCATTGCTGAAATCAATAGCTTTCACAGATCGGGGATTTTAGAAGCTGACACGGTTCAAGAGATGTTTAGCCCTATCTTAGAAGTTAGAGGTTTTGAAAGCTTTATTAATGATGAGGCGGCATTAGGTCATTTTATTAATCACGCAAATAACAGTAAAATCGTTACACATGATGGAAGTAACAACGGTTGGAAGGCACATTTTTCGATGGAACCACAAACAGGGAATGGGCTTATTATTTTAACGAATGGAAATAACGGTACTTATTTGTTAAATGAATTAGTTAGTGCTTGGTACTATACAAACTTTGGGATCGAACGCCAGTTTGATCAATTAAGACATTTTGTAATGGCGACGGTGTATGTTCTCTCAATATTGATTCTATGTTGGTCATTAAGTGTCATAGTTAATTTAGTTTCTGCTTTTATTAAGAAGAAGTTAATAGTTACTACATATTCAAATAAGAAAGTTCTTTTATTAAAATTGCTCGTGTCCATTGTTTTAGTGAGTGGAGCGTTTCTTTTGAGCAAAATTTCGGTACTGATTTTATGGTTCATTGATCCGTTTATTGTAATCCTACTCGTCACATCTGTCTTTATTAGAACAATATTAGCAGTTTTACAACTATTCACAAGGGAGAGCGAAATACGTAAACATGTAAAGTTTTGATAACAAATAGAAATAAAAAATTCAGCGAAGGGAGCTTGATATTATGCCAAACATTAAACAAGTTTTAGATTTAAGAAATTACAATTCGTTTTAAAGATTTTACTGTACTGATCCAGTTTTTTTAACGAAAAAAGGGTGAAGTAAATATGCCGTTATTGAAAAATATGAGAAAAACCAAGCTACAAACTTATAGAAGGTAATGAGGCAATTAAAACTGGGAATGATTGGCTAACTGAAGAACAAGTTGAGGATGATCTTGGAGTTTAATCAATATGTATATGTTTAGTATAAACCCTGTTGCTAAACGAGACTTGTATGAAATTAAGGAATATATCACCAAAAAACTTGACGGTTTTGGATGCAGACGTGAACTCACTCTTCCTATTCTTACCTTGATTGGTAAACATACATATACTCTAGGACTTGTTTTATCGTAAAATATGGTTATCTACTTTAATAACTGTACACTTTTATTCAAATAATATAATTTTTATATGATAGCTCTTTTAACTTCTTAAGGATTACATTTCGCAGCCCTTATTGCTTAAATGTAAATTTTCATCTTCCTGATGATTTACCTATAAACTCTAATTTACATATATAAAATTATTAACAACTATGATGTCAACGTTTTGTTCAGGTTAAATTCTAACCTATACATTTGTATATGTAATTACAACACTAACAAAACCTACGAATGATTTCGAGATCCTCGGGATATACATGTTTAATTTTTTCTAATTCTGAAATAGGAATCCAAGCTGTCTCAACAATGGTCTGTTCCGGGTCATTAAAACCCTGACTCTCGCCAATCGCCTCCACTTCGAAATAATAAGCCGTAACACGTATGCTTTTGAGGAGCGTTTCTTTGACATATAATTGTTTGATCGTTTTAACGGTATAGCCCGTTTCTTCTTTCACTTCTCTTACACAGCATTGTGCAGCAGTTTCACCTCTCTCAATTTCACCAGAGGGAACAGACCACCCATCTACATCAGCATTTTTCACCATAAGCACTTCGTTCCGATTATTCAAACAAATAGCTGACGCCCCTAACCAAGTCTCCAGGCTAATCACCTCACATTAAACGTGTATGTCACACAAAACCCACATGGCGAAACCCAATTCACTTCGCCACCAACAAAGATGAAAGTAGTGTTTGGCCCTTTGACTGGTGGAACTTCATTCACTTTGATTTTGTTCTTTTTCTTTTTGAATGAATGGTGTTAGATGGTTTTGTGAACTCAAGAATTAGTAGCAATCCAGCGGACGAAAACATGCGGAGACTCCTGTGGGACGTAGTGGCAGTGCTGAGATCCAGCGGCGTAGCCGATTAGCTCAGCGCCACCCCACAGGACGCGCAGCATGATTTTCGGTAGCGGTGATTAACGCTCTATGTTCGCACTTTCATATAAAACACTAGCTTTTAATAACCGCAATCGGGCTATTCTCATAAGAGATCCAATCACTCCAACTTCCTGCATAAAGAGAAACATTTTGATAGCCTAATTCTTTTAATGCAAAAATATTCGGACAAGCTGAAACACCAGACCCACAATAAACGATAATCTCTTGTTCTTGCTCAATATCTTTAAAATGTTCAGCAAGCTCCTGTTTCGATTTTAACGTACTATCCGAATTAAATACATCCTTCCAAAAGTAATTCCTGGCAGAAGGAATATGACCTGCTTTTGCATCAATTGGTTCATGGAGCCCTTGGTATCGACCTGGTTCTCTTGAATCCATAATAACAGTATCCTGCTTCTTAATTGAATCTACGACATCCTCATAATGAAGAACGTGGAAAGCCGAATTGGTTTTCACTTGAAAATTTGTTTCTGAAAGCTCAGGAATTTCGCTTTCAACGTCCCTGCCTTCTTTTACCCATTTCGTCCAACCACCATCTAATATTTTTACATTTACCACACCAACCATTTGAAGCAACCACCATAATCGCGGGGCCGTCATACCCTCTTCATCATATACAACAACCAAAGATTGCTTTTCAATCCCTAGTCCCTGCAATGATTCCATGAAAGCTTGCTTATCAGGTAAAGGATGACGTCCACCATGCTCACTTTTTGTTCCAGATAAATGCTTATTTAAATCTAAATAATGTGCCCCAGGAATATGAGAAAAAAGATATGATTCATAGCCTTTTTCAGGCTCAGCTAATGAAAAACGCACATCAATAATCACTAAATTTGTCTCCTTTTGATGCTGACGTTCATTTAAATATGTGGTCGAGATTAAATGACTTTGCATCTTCTTTCCTCCCTAATCTTTTTTTCTAAAGATTTAACAAGCTGTTACAAGTTCTAAAAATACTGCTTGCTTCAGTATTTTCCATTCTGAAACAAACAGTATCTATTGTTCACATACTATCTTAACATTCCTTGATAAATACTTTTTTCTGACCCGGGAATTTCAATAGCACCAACCGCTTTTTTATAAAAATCAACAGGTCCAGCACTACCAATAATCGCATAGGCGTAGCCCATATGTTTCATCTCTAGTAAGCTTTGTATTAATAATTGCAAACCAATACCACGACCGCGGGCCTTTTCACTCACACCTGTTGGTCCAAAAAAACTTAATGCCGTGACATTGAAGCAAGCAAATCCAATCATTTGATTATCTTCTACAGCAATCAAACATGAAGCTGGATTTTGGGATAAAGCTACTTCCACTTCACTTTGCCATTGTTTTGAAAAATGTGTTCCCACCCACTCTGTTATGACATATTTCTCTGGTGGGATCGGTTTTCTTATCGTCCATGACTGTTCAGGCTTTTTTGATATTTCTGGTAATGTATATAGTGGTACTAATAAATCTCCCATACGTTTTATCCCCTCACTTTGACCATAATAGAAAAACAACTAGGCATCATAATTAACTACATATAATTGAAGATTCGTATTATAATAACCAACGCTATACTCTGTGACATCTCCTAATTCACCCATAGAATAACGTAAACGTTTCAATAAAGGAGTGTGTGTGACCACTTCTAATAAATCAGCAATATAAGCTGGTGCCGTTTCTACCGCAAATTCATCACGGAATTTTTCCAAAACAAGTTGATGGTCGGCGAGTAACTCATATAACGATTGATCATTTAAATCAGATTCTTCAAAATCAGCGAGCTCAATTGATAGATAATGAGTAAAATGAATGTATGGGTCGTTGTTTAAATAGTAGATTCGTTCTACTCTTACACATCGATCTCCAAATAATCGATAAGGCTCCGTGTCCTCTTCATTTTGCACAATTTCAGATTTTACGACCTTCTTTTTTATTTTATGACCTTTTTCCACAAGAACTTCAGTAAATCGCTTCCCTTTAGATAACTTGGAAGCTGAGGTATTTCGAATTACTTTCGTCCCTTTACCACTCTTTTTTTCTAAAAAGCCTTCTTGAACCAGTTCTTTAATTGCATTACGGATTGTAATTTTACTCACTTCAAATTCTTCTTCTAATTGTATTTCGGATGGAATATTTTCACCGATTGGGTAAAAACCATGAAGAATTCTGTCTTTCAGTACATTACGAATTTGTAAATATAATGGCCCTTTTTTTCTACTAATATTCATTCTCTTCTCTACCTTTCTACATCGCCGACCGATTCTGACATCATGCGAAGAATATCATTCTCAGAAGACATAGGCGTATCACCCTCAGTGGAATGAGCAATCATACTAGCCACTGTTGCAAAATCAACGGTTTCTTTTGCTGAAAAGTCCTGTTCATAACCATGTATGATTCCACTTGTAAAGGCATCGCCACTTCCAATTCTGTCATAAACAGCAAACGTTATCGTTTTTGAAAAAGTCATTGTTTCATCTAGATACATAAAGCCAGTCAGGGAATGCTGATTATCACGATGTATGTCACGATGCGTTCCTGCTATCTGCTCAATCTTGTAATGTCTCGCTACCTCAGGAATCACATCAAGTAGTTGCTCTTTTCTTGTTAAGTGCTCTGTACTAATCCCTAATATCGATATCGCATCTCTTTCATTCATCATAACAAGATCAGCCAAATAAAGCATCTTTTCATAATAGATTTTTGCTTTTTCATACCCATTTTCTCCCCATAAGGTCGGTCGATAATTACAGTCAAAAATCACTCTCTTGCCAAGTTCTTTCATGACTTTGGCAAGTGTCAAAACTTGTTCTCTCACTGCATCATTCATCGCAAGTGTGATGCCACAGAAATGAACCGCGTCAAGTTCTTTGGCGACTTGATGAAACTTATATTCAGCAAGCTTAGCCGTGTTAAAGGAGCTATCTAATCGATTCGTATAGGTTACTTTACTCGGTCTCACACCAAACCCTTTTTCTAAAAAATAGAGGCCTAAATAAGCATCTCCTCTTATTAAATAATCCGTATGTATGCCTAACCGTCTTAACGCAGCTTCGGCTGCATCTCCAACAGATGTTGCTGGCAGTTTTGAAATCAAATAGCCTTGATGACCATAATTAGAAAGAGCCGACAGAACATTGACGCCTGTTCCGGAGAAAGACATATGCAGAGAATCTGATTGCCTTAATAGCCTATGATCAGGTGTTTGCAAGCGCATCATAATTTCACCAAAAGCGCCTATTCTAAGCATATTGAAGAATCGCCTTTTTTGTTAGTTCTAATAACTTAGATACATCAGACACTTTCGTTAAGCCTGTTTCCTTATCAATAATAGAAGAATAGATATGGGGAATAATTTTTGGTACTCCTTCATTTAAAGCGATAGAGAGAATTTGCTGATAATTTTCTAAATCAATACCACCAGTAGGTTCTAAGCAAAAATGAGCATCAGCACAAGCTTTTGCAACCGCCTGAAATTCATCAATGGAAGCTAAACCATTCATCGGGAAATATTTCAGTGCGTGTCCACCCATATCCTTGACTAACGCAATAGCTGCTTCTACTGGAACCACAGCCTTATTAGACTCTGCCGCACTAAAAGGTCCGGTAGAAATATTTACATAACCGACTTGACCAGACGGCGAAACTAAGCTATTAATCCAGCTTTCTTCACAAAGATTACTAGCTGTTTGACCGACAAAAGGAAAGACTTGATTAATATGTGAGCCAGGATAGTGTTTGACAATGTCTGCAACTACCTTTGCTTGACGGTTATCTCCTGCACCTAACCCAATCGAAACAGCATCATCAATGGCCTCTCCATATAATCGCATCGCTTTTACTGCCTCTTCGACGGATGGATAATCTTTCGACAAAACCCCTACAACAACAAACCCTTCTGCTGCCTCGAAAACTTGTTTCGCATTCTCGACATCTTTAGCTAAAACATTGAGAGCAACTCGTTCTTGATAAAAACGTTTATCTATTTTCATCGGGATTCCCCCCCTAAAATTTCTATTAATCTAATAAATAACACATCTAGATCATCCTCTTGAAAAGAACGTGCATCTAAATCGAAGAAACCTTGACTCGCCCCATAATCTCTTGTATATACAGCAATTTTACCATATTTTAATTGCTGAACAACATCTAGAGCATGTAATTGGCTCACAGCGGCATCTAAACTTATTCGGGCACGATAAATTGCTCGTCCTGCTTCATCTTGAATAATGCTCACATGAACACCAGGAAATTTATTTAAATCCAAAAAACGTTCAAGCTTTTTCTTTTCTTGCTCGCTATTATCTATTTTTTCCTCATATTGATCGAGGGCCTGTAATAAACCAAAAATTTGTTCCTTTCCTACTTTCATTCCTCGACCAATTCCTGACATCTGCACCTTAACCATGTCCACATACTTTGCTTTGCCGCAAACAATTCCGGATGTTGGACCCTCTAGAGCTTTTGAACCACTATAGATAACGATATCGCCGAACTGAATATATGTTAATAAGTCTTCTTCAGCTGCCGCATCAATAATGAGTGGAATTTGGTACTTGCGACTTATTTCCGCCATTTCCTCTACAGTGAGCATATTTTTTTGCACAGCATGATGGGATTGCACAAATAAAAGTGCTACGGTTTTTTCATTGATAGCTTCCAAAACATCCTCTTTTTTTCCTTCGTTGGCATAACCAACTTCTATAACTTTACCACCACCTAAAGCAATCATTGTTTCAATCGGGGCTCCGTATTGCACATTATGGCCTTTAAGGATTAGAATTTCATTTTCTTTGATTTCTTCTTGATGTAATTTCAATGCCTTTCTCTTTTGACCTTTTGTAACGATTCCAGCAACCGAAAGAGCAATTCCACTTGAAGCAGAATTAACAACCAAAGCCGCTTCACATTTTAGCTTAGTCGCGATATACTCCCCTGAATTTTTCACTAATTCTGACATTTCAACGTATTTTTGACCGCCTTGTTTCATTGCTTCCATGACTGTATCTGTCGGAGCAGAAACACCTAAAATACTCATTCGCCCGCTAGCATTAATGACTCGCTTTAGTCCGTACTTCGCATGAATAGTATTCTCCATGAATCACGACTCCCTTTGCAACAATTTCCTGTGTTCCAATCCTCGTTTTACCGTGAGAATCCTCTAAATCCACTAAGTGATTCTCCACAGAAAATAAGGTTAAATGAGCGATATCTCCCACTTGAATTCTTCCTAACTCTGGCTTTTTAAGCCAATCGGCCGGCTGTTTTGTTACGCCATTAATTACCTCTTCTAAAGAGTACCCAATCGCTAGAAACTTCGACATTACTTTTGCTAAACTAAAAACAGGACCATTTAACCTATTTGTTTTATAAATATCAGAACTAATTGTGTTAAAATGGATTCCTTCGCATTTGGCATATTCAGCTATTTCAAAAGAAAAGCTGGCACCACCATGCCCTACGTCTAAATGGACGCCTCTTTTAACTGCGTCAGTCAAAACCTGTAAAGGCTTACCATTGTGATTAAATAAATTATTTTCTTTTCCATTTAAAAAATGAGTTAAAATATCATTAGTATCCAAATTAACAATAATCTCTTCAATATTTGGTGGCCCAGAGCCAATATGAACCATTAATTTCAATTCATTTTCTCTAGCCATCTCTTTCGCCAATAATAAAGGGGCGATTCCATTTTCACACACGACACTTTGACTTATTCGTGCTTTAAGTCCTACGATCAAATCTGGATTCTCAAGAATAGTCAGCTTTGCTTTTTCACGATTAATCCAGAGTAAATTGGACAGTTCATCTTTTCGACTCAAGCCAATTTGTGAGATATTTAGAAATGCCAGTACATTCGTTTTTGCTTGATTCATTTGAACAACAAACTCATCAAAATGATCCGCCCCACAACTTCCTGCATCCACAATTGTTGTCACGCCTTGTTTGTATCCAATTTCATCAGCTAGATCTCCGTATGGATCAAACTTTGAAAAGGCATGGACATGCATATCAATCCAACCACTTGATATATACATTCCTTGGCATGGTATAATTTCTCCTTGTGCCGTCCCGGCTTCAGCTAATTCAACGATTCTTTCTCCTTCAATAACAATATCTAAATATGTTCCATCTATTCTCTGAACTTCTTGTAGAACGAAACGCCTCTCCATCTCTCACACCCTCTTCTCTCCACGGTCACAACATAAATATAACATTATAATGTTAAGTTAGCACAGTTAGTAGCAGATGTAAATATAACATTATAATGTTTATAAAATTTTACATGAAAACTTTGGATGTATCATATATGGACTTGCTTCTAATTTTCTTGTGATTGCTTTGTCTTTTTCAAGAATTTTTCTCGACGTGTTTTCATCGCCTTAGTAATATAACCACCTTTAAAGCTTCTTGGTTCAAATGAGACGATAAAAGCACTAGGCTCATACTCACTAACAATACGAATAAACTCTTTCTCACGATCCCTTCTTGCTGTACATGCAAGTAAGACTCGGACAGAATTCATACCCTCTAATTCGGATACGGATACACTAAATCCAACTTCACGTAACCGATGAATAAGATCGTCGTTTCGATTCATGATATTAACTTCAATTGTGACATAACCGATGGCAAGCCTTTCTTCAATAATGGCTCCTATATATAAGCCGACCCCAAACCCTAATGCATAAGCAATCATATTAAGGTAATTGGATAAATCAGCAAAAACTAGTCCTAACGCGACAACATAAACAGCACCTTCTAGTACCCCGACTGCTGCAGCACGTTCCTTCATGCCTTTAACCATCATAATCGTTCTCACAGTTAAAATTGGAACGTATAAAAGTTGAGTTGCGAAAATAATTAATGCACTAACCATAAAAATAAAGCCACCTTTCTATTGAGAACTTACCGTTCAAACTCTCTCAAGAGTACTAAATATGCACTTATTTGACTACCGTTTTTTTATGTAATTTTTTGCTATTATTTTTGTCTATATTGTAAGGGAGTTCGCTTCTTTCTATACAGGTTTAAATAAGTTCATTTCTAGTATTTTTTATATGAAAGTTACTTAGGGTCGATAGTTTGTACCGTGAAGTTAGCTCGTTATCCTTCTCGCGATAAATAACCTTAGTAGGACCGTGCTCCCTGTTTAATCAGGCCGACTCCTGATGGTGATTGAGTTGTAAACGTGCCAACAGTTTAAACAGTCGCCACTACTTTCATCTTTGTTGTTGGCGAAGTGAATCGGGCTTCACCATATGGGTTTTATATGAAAGTTACCTAGGGACGATGGGATGTGCCTCGTAGTTAACTGGTTCTTTAATCTCTTCGCACCTTTTCGTGCAGATACTCCAAGGTTTGGCTTCTGCATCTTCACGTTAAACACCTCTTTGTGCAGTTACTCCATGATTTGGCCTCAGTATCTTCAGATTAACTGCCTCTTTGTTCAGTTACGCGTTCGTTTCTTCTCTGTATCTACACATTAAACTCCTCTATGTGCAGATACTTACTCGTTCTTTATCCGTATCTTCAGATTAACCCCCTCTTTGTTCAGTTAGAACATTGGAACGGCATTGAGAAAAAGAGAGTTAATTCTTATCCTTTTAGTCACCATTTTTTTCATAAAAAAAGTAGTGGATAGCACAAAGGCTTTCCACTACTGTTTATTTGTTAGGCTTGAATATCAATGACGGGTGTTGCCCCTGCTTCTACATGCTCAGCGGATAAGACTTTTACTTCTTTTAAATCATCTTGATTGGTAATAACCATTGGTGTAATTGTACTATTGGCTTTTTGCTTCACTAGCTCTAGATCAAAATCAATTAGTGGATCGCCAACTTTAACTTGGTCACCTTCTTTGACATGAGCCACAAAACCCTCTCCATTCATTTTAACGGTTTCTAAACCAATATGGATTAGAACCTCGGCTCCATTTTTGCTTTTTATGCCAATCGCATGTTTTGTTGGGAACAACTGAATAATTTCACCATCAATAGGAGAAACAACTTGTCCATTATCAGGGCGAATCGCCACACCATCACCCATCATTTTCTCAGAAAAGGTTGGGTCTGGAACCTCACTAATTTGTACAAAACTCCCCGTTAATGGCGACATCACTTGTACTGAGCTTACTTCATTTGTTACTTCCTGTTTGTTCTTTTTATCTAATCCAAATAATTTCTTTAACATCATAAACACCTCAATCGTCATTTTCAAATTTCATTGTATCATGTATATACAAGTTTAGCATTATTTCTATATATGATACTTTTCCACGAGAGGATTTATCTAAAACATTTTATTTTATGGAAAATGGGCGAAAAGCCCAAACCAATTCCATGAATGACCATACACTGTAGGGAAGAGTTTAGAAAGGAGCTGGGGAGATGGGTTACGGTTTTGAAGGCGGATTTGGTTTTACTTTCATCGTAGTATTATTCATTCTTCTAGTTATTGTAGGCTCTGCTTACATTTGCTAATGAAATAGACGAATGAACCGGCCCTATCACGGTAGGGCTCTTATTACATAATTATTTGAAAGCAATGAAACATTTAAAAACAAATTCCATTGCTCCACTAAAAAAGAACTACTCTTCGTTCACCTTATTTTTCGTAAAGCCTTTCCGATCATTTCCAATTTCAAATAAGCCCGTTGCTGATAAACCTGCAATTCCTCCTGCCCAAAGCCTTAAGGCTAGGTCTAAATCTGTAAAAGGATATGCGACTCCACCAACAGCTAAACCAACGACAAAAGAAAGTAAGGGAATATAGTTTTTCGGAATAGATACTGTTCTTTTCACTAATTGTACTAGTGCTAATATAACAGGACTTAGGATCGTCGCAAAAATTAAAATCGTCTCCATAAAAATCACCTCAGTTATTTAATAGACAAGCCTTACTTCATTTTATGACTTATTCAATTCTCCCATTCTTGAAATGTGAAAATATTTAGATTAATGTTTTTATTTCATTAGATGCAAAAAAGGCTTTTCTTGACACAGCATTTGCTCTATACTAACGAATATAGTTTATCGAAAATAACTCATATAATAGCGAGGATATGGCTTGCAAGTTTCTACCAAACTACCGTAAATAGTTTGACTATGAGTGAATAATGACACGTACACATTGATGATCATGTGTTTATTTCGTCACTTATTCACGCATAGCGTGGGTAAGTGACTTTTTTATTTTTTTACTAAAAAGGAGGGGTTCACGTGGAGCTCTTAAAAACAGCAATCCGTGAAAAAGGAAAGGTTTTGTCAGATGAGGTTCTAAAGGTCGATCATTTTCTCAATCACCAAGTCGATACCTCACTGATGATAGAAATTGGATTAGAGTTTGCTAGACGGTTTGAAGACGACAAAATTACGAAGGTATTAACCATTGAATCATCTGGTATTGCCCCAAGCTTAATGGCTGCCAATCAATTAGCTGTCCCACTTATTTTTGCACGAAAAAAGAAATCATTAACGATGAATCAAAATGTATTTGTGAGCCAAGTCTACTCTTTCACAAAAAGAGAAACGAATGATATTACCGTTTCAAAAGATTTTCTTCAAGAAGGTGATCGAGTACTAATCATCGATGACTTTTTAGCAAATGGACAAGCAGCTAAAGGTCTAATTGATATTGTCAAACAAGCAAACGCAGAAATAGCTGGCTTTGGTATTGTCATTGAAAAATCGTTTCAAGATGGACGTCAACTACTTCTAGAACAAGGGTACCGTGTTGAATCATTAGCACGAGTTCATGCTTTAGAGAATGGCGAAGTCAAATTTGTAGATGAATTAATAGAATCCAAATAGAATCCGTGTGGCCTTTTGTGCGCAAAAGAGAAAGAAGGGAATTAAATGTCAGCTAAAAGTATCGTTTATCCTTGGTACAAAAAAGAGGATACAGATGCCTTTTTTGCCTTATTACAAAACAATCTAGCCAACTTTGTGTTAATTGCCGTAACGATGTTAGGAATGGGGTTTCCTGCTAGTATCGTTTTCGGAAAAGTAATACCAGGTGCTGCTGTAGCGGTCATTGCCGGTAATTTATATTATGCTTATACGGCTAACCGACTTGCTAAAAAAGAAAATCGAACAGATGTTACAGCACTTTCTTATGGAATTAGCACACCTGTAATGTTTGTGTTCTTATTTGGAATTTTAGGACCAGCCCTTGCTTTAACAGGTGATCATGAATTAGCTTGGAAAATCGGTGTCGCTGCTGCATTGATTAGTGGTTTAATTGAGGTATTAGTTTCATTTACAGGAAACTGGGTTCGTCAAAATTTACCTCGTGCTGCTTTACTCGGTGCGTTAGCTGGGGTTGCCTTAACATTTGTAGCTGGAGAGATGCTTTTCCACACATTTGCAACACCTGTTGTAGGAATTGTCGCTTTAGCTATTATCGTAGTTGGTATCATTGGGAAAGTGGTCATGCCATTTAAAATTCCAACGTCACTTTTTGCTATCATTATCGGAACCATTTTAGCTTTTGCATTTGGCTATCAATCTTTCACTGATTTCACCAATGCGTTTGAGTTTATTGGATTTTATCCGTTCCTTCCAACCCTCTCATTTTTTGAAGGCTATCAATATTTATTCGGAGCTTTAGTTGGATTGTTCGCTGTTCTTATTCCTATTTCTTTATACAACGCTGTAGAAACAATGAATAATGTTGATGCGATGTCTGCTGAGGGAGATTCTTACGATGTTCGTGAATGTCAAGCTGTTGACGGTATGGGGACAGTAATCGGTGCGTTCTTTGGTGGTTTATTCCCAACAACTGTCTATATTGCTACAGTCGGTTCAAAAAAGATGGGTGCTGGTCGAGGTTATAGTATTTTAAATGCCGCTGTGTTTGCGGTTTTAGCCTTGACAGGTGCGATTGCTGTATTATCAGCCTTAATTCCGATGGCTGCGATTGCTCCTATCCTTGTTTTTGTCGGTATTTCAATGGTTGCAACAAGTTTCTCTTCTAATGAGAAAAAATATTATCCAGCTGTCGCATTAGCTATGTTACCTTATTTAGGAAACTATATGATGACTCGTTTTAACAACGCGGCTCCAGAAGTTGTCGCTGGTATTTCTGAAGGAATTGTTCCTCTAGGACAAGGTGCTATGTTTACAGCGATTATTATTGGTGCTATTACTGTATGCATAATTGATAAAGACTTTATAAAAGCAAGTGTCTTTTCATTGATTGGTGCGGGCTTATCTTTTATTGGCCTTATGCACGCTCCATCACTAACATGGAATGCAGCACCTGACTTTATGGTTGGTTATCTTCTCATTTCACTCTTTTTTGTATATCTACATTTTGCCGCTAAAAAAGGACAACAAAGGATTGCTGAACCTAAAAAGCATGCTGCATAAAGGATAAGGAAAAGGACGAACCGTGTTCGTCCTTTTCTCTGTGTTTGCTGGCGGCGGAGTGAATCGGGCTTTGGTATGAAAGTTACTTTGGGGCGATAGTTCGTGCCTTAAAGTTAGTAGGTTCTTTATTCCCTTCGGCTCTTTTCGTGACTTTACTCACCATATGCAATTAACGCTCCACTGTTAGTGCTCGTATATCATCTTTTTCGTCATACCGCCATCAATGGATATATTTTCGCCATTGATAAAGCTATTATCTGGATTTGTTAGAAATAAGCACGCGCTCGCAATATCCTCACCTACACCAACTCTTTTCGAAAAGTGTTGGTCGTGATCTATCTCTCTTAAATCATTCTCTTTCCCAAAGTAAATCCAGCCTGGGCTTATGGCATTGACCGTTATTCTCTCATTTTGTAAGCTTGCTGCAAGAGCATGAGTGATCGAAACAACACCACCTTTAGATGCTGCATAGGCTTCACTATTTGGCTCGGACATTGCAGCCCTAGTAGAGGCAATATTAATAATTGAGCCTCCAGTTTGTGTTTCTTTCATACAGGCTGCCACGGCTTTAGACATTAAGAACACACTTGTTAAATTAGTATGTAAAACATCATTCCATTCATCTAACGATAATTCAAATAATGACTTCATCTTTGAGACACCGGCATTATTTATTAAAATATCAATTTGTAAGGTCTCACGTTTAATTTGTGATACAGCGATTTGAATGTCTTCTTCACTTCTAATATCACAAGGAATCGCACGAACCTCAAGTTGATCTTTTCTTAAACGTTCAACAGCCTCATATAACTTCACCTTATTAATATCTAATGCATAAACAAGATCTCCACGATTGGCAAACATTTTTACAATAGCCAAGCCGATACCTTGTCCAGCACCTGTCACGACGACAACACGTTTTTCCATTATCTACCTCCTACTTTACACCTTAGTGATTTCTGTCACTAATATTCCCTATAGTAGTTCATATCCAGCTCGTTACGTTTCCTTTCAAAAATAAAGCCATTCTCCATCTTCTAGAAATCGAAACCTCTTACTATTAACCATCATACTATTATCAACATGATAATATCCAATAGAGATACTTATTGCCTAATCTCCATTCACCAATATATTCTTTACATCAAAAATTATAGCAAAAAAACCGCCTCTTGTAAGAAACGGTTTTTAGCTTTAATCGATGCGATTTAACCCCTTTACTTATTCGTAAGTGGCACTTACCCTTCAATCTTTACCTGATATTTCTTCAACCAATGATCCATTTGGACAAAATGAGCCAGTAGCTGCGGGCCTGCCATCAGTTGACCAAAATATGGCTTTCCTGCAGGTAAACCACCTGTTTTAGCAACCTCCGCTAACCGATCTTTATTAATAAATTCAAACAACGGACCATCTTTTTCCTTTAAAATTCTCTCTATTTTTGTTTGGACAATTTGTGTGTAAAGAGGGTGATGTGTTTTCGGGTACGGACTTTTTTTACGATAGAGAATTTCATTAGGTAAAATTCCTTCAAGTGCTTTTCTTAAAATTCCCTTCTCTCTCCCATCAAGCTGTTTCATTTCCCACGGGATATTCCAAACATACTCAACTAAGCGGTGATCGGAGAAAGGAACACGAACTTCAAGACTTGCTCCCATACTCATTCGGTCTTTACGATCTAATAAATTGGTCATAAACCAAATGATATTTAGATAGGAGATTTCCCTTCTTCTCGCCTCTATCTCATTATCTTTATGGAATTTTGGCGTCTCCTTTATCGTCGCTTTATAGCTTTGATAGACGTAATTTTTTAAGTCTAATTTCTTTTTCCACGTATCATTTAACAAAGCTTCACGTTCATCAATCGCTCTCATCCAAGGGAAAAAATCCAAATTGAATAAATCTTCACGATGGAACCACGGATATCCACCAAAAATTTCATCCGCACATTCGCCTGACAACCCTACCGTTACATCATTTTTGATTTCCTTACAAAACCATAATAAAGAAGAGTCGATATCTGCCATACCTGGTAAATCCCGAACTTCGGTAGCTTCTTCAAGCAATCCTGCCAGCTCTTCCATATCAATGACCGCATTATAATGATCTGTTTTTAATGCTTTTGATATTAACTTAATCCAAGGTGCATCCGAATTAGGTTGGAAATCACTCGCTTTAAAGTATTTATCGTTTTCTTCATAATCAATCGAGTAACTTCGAATAGAACCCTTACCCTCTTCTTCATAAATTTTGGCTGCGAGTGCTGTCAGAGCACTCGAATCAACACCGCCTGATAAAAACATGCCTACTGGCACATCAGCAAAAAGCTGCCTCTTAACGATATCTTTTAATAATACTTGAATATGATTTGCCGTTTCTTCGGTCGATTCTGTATGGACTTTCCCTTTTAATGTCCAATATCTACTTATTTTCGCTCCATTGCGATCATAAATAAGCATATGAGCTGGCCTTAATTCGTTAACATTTTTATATATTCCATGTCCAGGTGTTCGTGAAGGACCTAAACCAATAATTTCTGCTAACCCATCGCGCTCAACAATCGGATCAACGTCCCGATGAGCGAGTAACGCTTTTAGTTCAGACGCAAAAAGTAACCGACCATGGTCTACCGTATAAAATAAAGGCTTCACACCTAAACGATCACGTGCCATGAACAAACTTTGATCCTGTTCATTCCAAATCGCAAATGCAAAAATACCATTGAGTTTCTCTAAACATTGATAACCCCATTCAATATAGGATTTTAATAAAACCTCGGTGTCAGAGTGCCCCAAAAAGGTATGCCCTGCTCGTAGCAACTCAGTTCGAATATCTTCAGTATTGTATAACTCTCCGTTATAAACAATTGTATATTCTTTATGATTAACTACACGACACATAGGTTGTTTTCCACCTTCTGGATCAACAACAACAAGTCGTGCATGACCGAAACCAACATGGTCACTTACCCAAACATTTAAATCATCTGGACCGCGACGATTTAATGTCGTAGCCATTTTTAATACTTGATCCTTTTCCTTTTTCATATCCACTTTCCAATCAATCCATCCGGTAATGCCACACATCTATTATCAGCCCCTTTGTTGGGAATTTATTCTGTGTTCTCCTCTACCCTCGTTATGGGCTACTCACCATTTATCTTATTCACAATTGTCGTCCTTTGTTCTAAAAACGTTTCAATTTGACGTGTTTATGCGAATAAACCAATCACATAAAATATCATATTTTTTTACATCCTATTGATTGATGTCTTAAACGAATCAACCTAAAATAGAAATGACCAAATTAGTCAAATAGTCATTTTTGAGTTTCTTGATAAGGTTATCCTAAATCTCATGTACTAAGCTTTACTGTAGCAACCAAAAATCATGCTGCCACCCTGCCTACAGTAAGACTTCTTAAACTGTTAACACGCAACTGCGTGAAGTTTTGAAAATCGAAACACAATTCAGATGAATTCATTCATCTGATAAGGTGCTTTCGATTTTTAAAAACCGACCAAAAACTAAAACCAAGGAGTTAACTATTGTGAGCACCAGCTCTAACTTTCATTCAGAAAACTCAGCAAAAGTAGAATCATTTCAACAAAAAGAGAGGTAAACCATGTTAAAGAATAAAAAAGAGACCATCTTAACTGCTGCTAAAGAAGCATTTTCAAAATACGGGTACAAAGCAACAACTATTGACCAAATTGCCAAAATCGCCAATGTCGGAAAAGGAACGATTTATACAACTTTTAAAAACAAAGATGACCTATTTAATGAAGTCTTACACGATTTATTAAATGAAGTTCAAGATATCTTTCACCGCTCGATTTCTGAAGGAAAAGACCTTATTGAAAATATTAGTATGGCCTTAAAAGAGCTCCTCTTATTTCGCGAACAGCATCAATTACTCGTCAAATTACAGGATGAAATGACCTACTTCGCATCAGAGAGTTCCAAAAGAGCATTAAAAGAATTTGACCAAGTCATCGTTCGACTTATTGATCATTACTTACAACAAGCCGAGCAACGCAAAAAAATCGTATCACCGCACAGACACGTCACAGCTTACCTCATGTATAAAACATACATGATGCTTGTAAGTGATTATGAAGAACAGTATGAACCACTTCAACAAGAAGAGATAATCACGATCTTCAAATCACATTTTATCCACACATTCGAGATTAAATAGGTAAATCTACAATTGACGAATTTAATCATTCATAGCACTTTTTTTATTATAGAACTATATCGAATCAATCAAATTGTTTTTTGAGGTGAATCATGACCGGCTATATCAACGAATTAAAAGGAATTTGGAAAAACAAAAAACTATTCATCGCCTTATTAGGTATTGCTATCATGCCATTACTATATGGTGGCTTATTAATTAGCTTTTTTTGGGACCCATATGACGCTATTGAAGAACTTCCGGTAGCTGTGGTCAATGAAGACATAGGGGCACAAATTGAAGAAGAACATATAAATGCAGGTGATGATTTTATACAGGAATTAAAAAAAGATCCCGCCTTTGACTTCGACTTTGTTTCTAGAGAAGAGGCAGAAACTGGGCTTAAGAAATTTGATTATTATTTTTATGTTGAAATACCAGAGCATTTTTCTGAAAATATTATGTCGATCCAACAGACAGATCCTCAAACACCTTCTATTTATTATGAAGTGAATGAAGATTATAATTTTGTTTCCTCACAAATTGCTAACACAGCCATTTCCACTATGGAAGAAGAGCTTTCACGTGCACTAACACTGGCTTATATCAAAATTGCTAATGATGCCTTTAGTCAATTAGGTGAGGCTATCATTTCGCTTAATCAAGGTACAGATGATGTGATGGAAGGCTCAGAGCGTGCCCATAATAATATGACGAATCTTAAAGACGCCTTAGAGGTGCTGAGTGAAGGTTCTATTGAACTCAGTAACGGTCTCGAAGAAGTGACGAGTGCTGTAGGGGAAATTCAACAAGAGGCCACGATACTTTATGACGATATCCATAACTCAGATGTTATGCAGAGCATTCCCCAACAAATTGAGCTTTATCAAAGTAAAAATCAGCAAATCATGAACCAGTTAGAAAATAACGCCTTTTCGGGCCAAGCTCAAGAACTTCAGCAAATCGAGGATTTTCTTACTGATGTAGCGGAACAAATCACTTCAAGTACAACAGAATTTAATGAACTGTCTAAACGGTTAGGTCAAATCGTCATGCAACTAGAAGACTTGGAAGAAAGTCTATCAAGTTCTTCTAATATTTATGAGAGCCTGATCGAAGAGCTCGAATCAACACTGCAGGATTTGAACAATGACGAAGTGACTGCGCATGAGCAACTAGAAAAATTGATCGAGGATTTAAAAGAGCTTAATAGTGAATTCGTATTGATCAAAGAGCATTTCGAACAATTTGAAGCAATTATGGAAAATCATGACCCTAATTGGCGCGAAAATGAATCACTTGTTGAATGGTATGAACAGATAGACCATCAACTTTCTCAAGGTATAGAAGCAAATACGACCATTATTTCGGAATGGCAGCAAGTCATCGACGATTTGGAGGAGCAAAATAATGATCAAACTGACTTACTAGAAAAGCTATTGAACTCATTACAAGAGAATCAAAATGAGTTACTTACTAGCCATTCCTCTATCCATACTATTTTAATAGATTCAATTGACGTCCTTAAGCAGTTACAAAACGCTGTTGATAAAATTGAAACGCAATTTCAAAGTGTTCTCTTAGATGATCTTGCATTCGATGAAGTAGCCTCTCGACTAACCGAGTTTGAGAATGATCTTTTTTCACAGTTATCTGAGCTCGATTCAACTTTTACCGAAATGACGAAAGCTTATGATAACTTACAAACCATGAAAGATGAAGCTTTTACTGGATTATCACAACTTAACGACGGTTTATCCGAATTAAAACAGGGTGGACAATTATTAGCAGAAAACCTTTCTAAAGCCTTTGATGGTTCTGTAGCTTTAACCGATGGTTTACACTCACTTTATGAAGGAGCAAGTTCATTATCTAAGAATATGGAAAAACTAGAGGATAGAGTTCTAGGCGTTGACCCTAATGACAAGCAGCAAGAAATGGCCTCGCACCCCGTTCAATCGACAAGTAAACACGAGGAACAAAATTATTCCTACGGCGAGGGATTAAGTCCTTATTTTCTATCAATTGGTTTATTTGTAGGCGGTTTGACTTTATCCATTATATATCCTTTTCGAACACCATTAGGTCCTCACAAAAATTGGGTTGAATGGTTTTCGGGTAAGTTAGGCGTTGTCTGGACGATATCGTTGATCCAAAGCACACTCGTTAGCTTATATTTGCTTTTTGTTATCGGACTAGATGCCGCACATCCTTTCTCCTTTTACTTTTTTACGTTGCTTGCTGGACTTGTGTTTGTAACTTTTGTATTTATGTTAGTCAGCATTCTTGATAATCCGGGTCGCTTTGTTGCGATCATCTTATTAATTATTCAACTCGGTGGAAGTGGCGGAAGCTTTCCCGTTGAACTATTGGCATCACCACTTCAAAGTGTGCACGGTTGGTTACCAATGACCTATTCAGTCTTAGGATTCCGCTCGTTTATTTTTATGGAATCTCCAGCCTTAGCAGGAAGAAGCATCTTATTTCTACTTGGTGTATTCATTATCTCAATCGCTTTACTTGTCATATTTTATAAATTCACTTTTAACAAGTATGGACAATTCGTACAAGAAAAAAGCTCTTAACTCATTAGATAAAAAGCTTTTTTCACTTCAAACAAGGCACCTTTTCATTTGAAAGGTGCCTCTTTTCTTTGATTATATCGTTGCTATTTTGACATCTTTGCTCCTTAGTCACGTCACATTTATTTTTTCATAAACTGTTTTTTCGCTACTCTTTCTACAATAGCGGGCATTAGTTGATATAACTTAGAGCCTAACGCCATCCAGCCCGGCATATTCACTTCTCTTTTTGGCTTATCCATTAATTTGATAATTCTTCTTGCGACATCGTCAGGCTCAAGCATCAGTTTGCCCACATTTTGAACATACGTACCTGTTTTATCTGCTCTGTCAAAAAATGCGGTACGAATTGGCCCTGGGTTCACAACACTTACATGGATCCCCTGTTCCTTCACTTCCATTCGTAAGCTATTAGAAAAACCTAAGACCGCATGTTTACTTGCCACATAGCCGCTAGACTTAGGCGTCGCAATTTTGCCTGCTTGAGAGCCGATTTGAATGATATGACCCTTACCTACGTTTATCATATAAGGTAAAACGGCCTGCGTCACCTTCATCATGCCAAGCACGTTAACAGCAAACATCTCCTCCATATCTGATAACTTTGCATCGATAATGGAATCAAATACACCTAATCCTGCATTATTGATTAAGACATCAAAAGCTAATTGATGCCTTATTCCATATTCCATGGCTTTCGTTATTTGCTCTGTCACCGTGACATCAGTTTCGATACCTATCATTTCACCCGGTAAATGAGCAACGGCTTGCTTTAATTGCTGAAGTTTTGTTTCACTCCTTGCAAGTGCTACGACACGGTGCCCTTCGGATAAAAGTTGATAGGTTAATCTTTTCCCTAATCCACTTGTTGAACCAGTAATCCAAACTGTTTTTTTCATTCATCTCACCTAATTAATAAAAGTTAAAAAATGGACAACTCTTTTTCACATTAAAGTCTTGACGTAAATTCCCTTATGACTATATACTATAGAAAATTAAACGAATACCTTTCACATTACTAATTAAATCATAGAGATGCTATGAGAGGAAATAGTAAATTGGCTTCATGTCTTTAGAGAATAGGATCCACCGGCTGAAAGATCCTTGACCACTGCTCCAATTGAACCTGTCCTTGAGCAGCTAGATACTAGCCGTCCATCCCACGATACGGGTTTGAGAGGACAATATTAATTGTCAAACAAGGTGGTACCGCGGAATAGCTCTTCCGTCCTTTTATGGACGGGGGAGTTTTTTTATTTGCGAAAACCACTTGAGCTTTATCAGGAAAGAAGGAATACAAATGAAAAAACAGCGAATTGTCATCAAAATAGGTAGTAGCTCACTGACTAGTAAGTCCGGCTCTCTCAGTTACGAAAAATTAAATGAACATGTCAAAGCGATTGCCAAACTCAAAAAAATGGGTCATGAAGTCATCTTAATTTCTTCAGGTGCCGTTGCTGCTGGTTTCTCCCTACTTGGTTATCCGGTCAGACCCGCGAATATTGCTCAAAAGCAAGCTGCCGCCTCGGTTGGGCAAGGTTTATTAATGCAAGGTTATATGGAGCAATTTCAACAAGAACAAATGGTCGCTGCTCAGATTCTCCTAACAAGAGAAGATTTTTCTAGTGAAGAACGCTTTAAAAATGCATATTCCACGATGACTGAGCTTTTAAAACGAGGAGCAATTCCTATTATCAATGAAAACGATACAACGTCTGTTGAAGAGCTTACCTTTGGTGACAATGATATGCTTTCAGCTCTCGTCAGTGGTTTCATGCATGCTGATACGTTATGTATCTTAACTGATGTAAATGGCTTATATACGGCAAACCCCAACATCGACATACATGCAAAAAAATATGATCGCCTAGAAAGAATTACAGAAGAACTTTTAGCAGTAGCTGGTGAAAGTAACTCCCAAGTAGGGACAGGAGGTATGCGTTCGAAAATACTTGCAGCAGATGTCGCCCTCTCTTTACAAGTTCAAGTTTTTATTGGAAAAGGGTCAGGTGAAGATAAACTAGTCCAAATCATTCAGAATCAAGGTGATGGCACGTATCTCGAAAGCCCCCAAGCTGAGCGCTCAATTCCTACACATAAACAGTGGATTGCGTTACACTCAAAAAGCAACGGAGCAATTACGATAGATGCTGGAGCTGCCTATGCTATTTTATTTCAAGGAAAAAGCTTACTACCAGCAGGTGTCACTATGATCAACCAACCGTTTACCCGCGATGCGATAATTGATGTGTATGATGAAGAGAGCAACCTAATCGGAAAAGGAAAAACAAGATTTTCATCGATAGAATTAGAACAAATCAAAGGTCTAACAAGCCATGAAGCCAAAAAACAAATACAAATTACCAAACCAGAAGTCATCCATCGCGATCAATGGGTCCGCATCATCCAACCGTAAAATAATTTCTTATTCTGAGGATTTGAAGCTACCATTCAGATGAATTCATTCTCTGATAAGTTGCTTTCGTTTTTCAAAAACGGACCAATAATAAAGACCAAAACGTCATGTTAACTTAGAGAATTGAGCACCACCCATTGAACTTTCATCCAAAAGGAGAGATATCCATGAGCGAATTGCTACAAAAAGCAGCAACAGCCAAACAAATAACAAAACAGCTTGCATTAAAAACAACCGAACAAAAAAACAAAGCCTTACTCGCAATGGCCAAACAACTCATCGAAAATAAGAATGAAATATTAACCGAAAACAAAAGAGATCAAGAAGCAGGGAGAAAAAACGGCCTATCAGAAAGCCTCATTGACAGACTTGCTCTCAACGAACAAAGAATCATTGCCATGGCGGAAGGAATTGAACAAGTAGCAAGTCTCAATGACCCAATTGGAGACATTTTAGAAACGAGAACAAGACCGAATGGATTACAAATCGAAAAAATTAGAGTACCTTTAGGTGTTATCGGAATGGTTTACGAGGCACGCCCTAATGTAACTGTTGATGCATCAAGTCTCTGCCTTAAAACAGGGAATGCTGTTTTATTACGTGGTAGTTCTTCTGCTTTATATTCCAATAAAGCCATTGTCAAATTCCTTGGTCGTGCTCTAGAGAAAGTAGATTATCCTATTGAAGCGATCCAGCTTCTAGAAGATACAAGTAGAGAAACAGCTAGTGAGCTCTTTCAATTAAATGAATATATTGATGTTTTAATTCCAAGAGGTGGTTCAGGGTTAATTCAGACTGTTGTAAAGAATGCCACCATCCCCGTCTTAGAAACAGGTGTCGGAAACTGCCATATTTATATTGATGCATCAGCCAATAAAGAGATGGCCCTATCCATTGCCATCAATGCCAAAACTCAAAGGCCTTCTGTCTGTAATGCAGCAGAAACTATTCTCGTTCACCAAAGTTGGGCCAAACAACATCTTGCCACAATGATTCAAGAACTAACTGACAAAAAAGTCGAGATATTTACGGATGAGTTTACATTATGGGAGTATCCTCATGTTAACAAAGCGAATGAACATGACTGGGTAGATGAATACTTAGACTATAAAGTAGCCCTAAAAGTTGTCAACAACCTCAATGAAGCCATTCAACATATTGATAAGTACGGAACTAAACATTCCGAAGCAATTGTTAGTGAAGACGCAACAAGTGTAGAGGCCTTTTTAAATCAAGTAGATGCTGCTGCTGTTTATCACAATGCTTCTACTCGGTTTACCGATGGTTTTGAATTTGGATTTGGAGCAGAAATTGGTATAAGTACACAAAAATTACATGCCCGAGGTCCTATGGGTTTAGAAGCTTTAACTTCAACAAAATATAAAGTGTTAGGAAATGGTCAAATTAAATAAAGGCAGGTGTATGCATGAAAAATATTACTTTTTTAGGGGCTGGCTCTATGGCTGAGGCCATCATCGGTGGATTATTAGCACAGAACATACTCTCGCCGCAACAAATTACCGTGACCAATTTTACGGATGAGCAGCGTCTGAAGCAACTTTCCGCTCAGTATGATGTTAAAGTCACACGTAATCGTCAAGAGGCTGTTGCAAAAGCGGATGTGATCATCTTTGCCATGAAGCCATATGGAATAAAAGATTCGATTACTGAAATAAGGGATTTTGTAAATCGAGAAAGTCTTTTTATCTCTATCTTAGCTGGAGTACCTACTCATTTTATCGAAGAATTGCTCGGATTTGAGGCAGCTGTGATAAGGACCATGCCTAATACATCCGCTTTCGTTCGTCATTCAGCAACCGCCATAACAAAAGGACGCTTCACAAAACCAGAACATTTAAAAGCAGTAAATCAATTATTTGACGCTTTAGGTACTGTTTTAGAAACGGACGAATCGAAGCTCGACGCAATTACGGGTTTAACAGGTAGCGGCCCCGCTTACTTATATTATTTTATAGAAGGCTTATATGAAGTCGCTCACCTATCTGGCTTACATCAAGATGAAGCCCATACATTAATTACGGAAACTATAATCGGTGTCGGACAAAGGTTAAAAGCTACAGAAAAAACACCTGAACAGCTTTATCGTGAGGTAATGAGTCCCAACGGAACAACAGAAGCGGGTTTCCAACACTTAGAACGGTTTCAGGTGCAGGAACAATTTAAGGATGCGGTCTTAAAAGCCATTAACCGTTCGAAAGAATTAGGGAAGGTTTACGCGAACCATAACAATCCCTTATAAATTGCAACTAAAATTGGTCTCATTCATTTTTAAAAGTGAATGGGTTTTTTCTCCGTCCAACTTATTTACATGCTATACTGTTGCTTAGAAAGGTTATCAAAGTTAGGAGTTTTAAAAAGAGATGAAAAGTCATTCTACCATCGTTCAACTAAGTAAAAAAATCGTTGAGCATCGTTATTTCACTCGTATTATCATCACACTAATTCTGCTTAACGCTATCTTAGTAGGTCTTGAAACTTATCCGTCTTTACGAAGTGAGTATGGCACTCTCTTTCATTCATTAGATGTACTATTACTTTGGATTTTTACGATAGAAATCATTACACGATTCCTTGCAACAACACCGAAGAAAGATTTTTTTAAAGGTGGGTGGAATTGGTTTGATACGGTGATTGTACTTTCAAGCCATGTATTTGTAGGAGGACATTTCATCACGGTCTTAAGGATCCTTAGAGTATTAAGGGTATTAAGAGCGATTTCCGTTATTCCCTCTTTAAGACGACTCGTAGATGCTTTAATGCTTACGATACCAGCGTTAGGTAATATTATGATCTTAATGAGTATTATCTTTTACATATTTGCGGTACTCGGAACGATGCTGTTTAACCAAGTCGCACCTGAGTATTTTGAGAATCTGCAACGCTCCATGTTGACACTCTTCCAAATAGTTACTTTAGACTCATGGGGAAGTGGCGTCATGCGCCCAATTATGGAAAGCTTACCTTGGGCATGGATATATTTTATTGCCTTCGTGCTCGTTGGTACATTTATTATTTTCAATCTATTTATTGGGGTTATTGTCAATAATGTGGAAAAAGCGAATGAAGCCGACCTTGCTGATGAAGTGAAAGAAAAGGAGTTCCAATCACAAAAACAAATGAAACTTCTTCATGCCGAACTTCGTGAAATCAAAGGCTATTTAAAGGAATTAGAAAAAAGGTCATCATCAAGCAAATAAACAGAAAAACCCTCAAATGAGTGAGGGTTTTTCTTTCATGTTCTAATCAATGACCGCTTCCTTAATTCCACCAAAAAACTCTTCATACAGGGCCTTAATCGCCGCATCTGCATCTTCTGCATGTACAGCTAATCCTAAACTTACCTCAGATGAACCTTGATTCAGCATCTCAATATTTACATTCGCTTGAGCTAATGCAGCTGTAGCTCTTGCTGCTAGACCAATCGTATTATGCATGCCTTCACCTACAATCATCACCATCGCAAAGTTATGCTCAATATGCACATCATCAACATTTAATTCCTCTGTGATTCTCTTAACGATTCTTTTTTCTACATCATCGCTAAGCTGTTCTTCTCTTAAAATAATGGATGTATCATCAATGCCTGAAGGTATATGCTCATACGAAATACCTTCATCCTCTAAAATTTGTAAAAGTTTTCGACCAAACCCTACTTCTCTATTCATTAAATACTTTCGCACATAAATAGCCGCAAAGCCTTTATCTGCCGCAATGCCAATAACAGGATTTAAGAAGTACTCTCGTTCGGCAATGATCATCGTACCGGAACTTGATGGGTTATTCGTATTTTTCACGCATACTGGAATTCCTTTTTTAAATGCTGGAATTAAGGCTTCATCATGAAATACGGAAAAGCCAGCATAAGATAACTCCCTCATCTCTCTATATGTCATGCGTTTAATTTGAACAGGTTGATCAACAACGGTAGGATTCGCAGCATAAACAGAATCCACATCTGTGAAGTTCTCATATAAATCAGCTTTGACTGCAGCAGCTACAATTGAACCGGTAATATCTGAGCCCCCACGCGGGAATGTACAAAGTATTCCCTCTTTTGAATAACCAAAAAATCCTGGGAAAATAAGAACCTGCTTTGTCTCTCTTAATAATGCAAGCTTTTCATAAGCTTCAGGTAAAACCTGAGCATTACCAGGCTCATCACTCACTAATAAACCTGCTTCTAATGGAGATAGATAATGAGCGTCCATACCAAGTCTCTGTAAATAACAAGAAATTAACTTTGCATTATTATCTTCTCCGCTCGCTTTTATGACATCCATATACCGCGCATGGTTGTTCGTATCGTATGTAATCCGCTCACGTAAATCTGCTTCTATCGTGGCCATAATTGCTTGATCTAATTCAAGCTCTAAGGCAATGGCACGATACCGATTAACAACAGCTTGAAGCTCTTCCTCTGCTTCGGAACCGCTTAATCTAGCCTCACCTAAGGTAATTAACAAATCAGTCACTTTTATATCTTCCTTATCACGCTTACCAGGAGCAGAAACGACAATGATCCTTCTATTTGCATCCTCTTGAATAATCGCCGCAACCTTTCGAATTTGCATGGCGTTTGCAACTGAGCTGCCTCCAAATTTAGCTACTTTCATGACTCTCCATCTCCTACTTTCTTTACGTTCTCTCTCTTTTTTAAAAATTATTTGAACATTCTAACTATAACACAATCACTACGAGTTATCAAAAGCTATAACAGCGTGTTTATTGGACTCTCACTCGCCTAATTCCTTTTAAACGTTTTGATTATTAGGAGGCGTAAAATTAAAGCTCAATAAGACAAAATCCTTACCAATCCTTTTTTCCCCAATTAAAAAAGCCTAAACATTTGTTTAAGCTGTAAACCAAACGATAAAAAGCGGCTTTTTCTCTGTTGACATGTTCTCTAATGTACAAGAAGATTCTGCTTCATACCCGATATCTTGTGCAAGGCGAATCGTTCCTTCATCAATATTATTCGTAAAGTCAGCTTGATCAAAGCACATCGGGGCACTGTAGGCAAGTAAAGTGTGATCGAGGATGACTCGCTCATCATTAGAAGTTTCAGATATAAGTGGGACAGTAAATCCAAAAACGATAAAGGCTAAAAAGAAAATAATGGCTCCAATCATTACTTTTTTCATATTCATTCCAACTTTCTTGTCATAGAATCCTTTAGTAGTGTAATATGAAGTGTAATTTCTTTCAAGTAGTTTGCTTGACAAGAGTTGACGAGTATGAGGTGATATGATGAAAAATGTAGAACGAGATACAATTAAAAATGATCCAAATGGCCTTTATCAGTTTTATTACCCTTTAATGTTTGAATCTAGCTTGGAGCCAACTATACAGACAGCCTCTGTAAAAGTGACCATTCAAAGTGAAGAGGTAAACCATTTGTTATTAAGGAGCACCTTCCATCAACAATTTCATGATTTTTTCCAAATGGAGCTATTGAGTTTGGAATCCGCACAAAGGTTTCTCAACAACTACTCCATAAACCAAAACCCATTTATTCGAATGATGAAATTATCGTTGATTTGGTTTATCTCAGAAGGTGTCCACCACGTATACAAAGCTATAAAAACCTCTTACAGCTTTACAATCACTTCTAACGCAAGCATTCAATTAACGATTTCGATATCGGACGATTTAACCTATGCCCCTTTGAACACTGGAAACCATGAATCTTTATCAATTGCCATCACCACAACGAATGTAAGTAGAGATTGGAAGGAATGGTTATATGACAACCTACTTAATTCTTATTTGCAACCAAATTTAGAGGACGGTTTAGTATCTCTGCAAGATATATTAAACAACGAGCAAGATATTTCAACTCATCAAGTAACCCTTATTTAACATCGTCAGTGAGGTCAAGTAAATATTTCAGAAGAAGTGTCTCGCGGTCCGCCCTATTTAAAAAAGTCTCATCCGTTATCGCTAACAGCAATTGTTCTTTTTTTATTTTTGCTACTTGGATTTGTTGAATAAGCTCCCTTGCTTTTGCTAAAAAGGCTAAGTGATCATTGTATTGCTTAATTGGGAGATTTTCTTTCAAATCTTTTTTTAATCTTTTAGCATAAATCGGACTTGCTCCTTGTGTTGACCAAGCAACTAGAAGATGGCGTTCCTTCATAAAATTCATAAATTGAAAAGATGAGGTAAATCGATTGGCTGCGTCATAGATAAGGAAAATATGTGGATTAGCCTCTTTTAGCATCTCGTGTACAACACGGTTATTTGTCGCTAAACACAATATATCCGCTTCCACTTTCTCCTCACCTGTCAATGTTCTTTCATGTAATCGAATAAGGCCTTGCTTGAATAAATCACTTATTTCCGGCTCACATCGCTCCGCATAAACCACTACACGTGCTCCCACACATAAAAAGCGCTTGATGTTCCTTAAGGCAATGGGGCCACCTCCAACGATCGCTACGACTTTATCTTTTAGTTGTAACAAAATAGGTAACTTTTCACTCATCGCTTTCCTCCAATACTTCTTCCACACGCTTAGAAATAATCGGAACTAATTGATGGTCAAAACCTAAATAATCAGCTAACTTTACCTGTTTCCTACCTTGACTTTCAATCACTTTCTTTTTTTGCTCCAAACTTTTCATAAGAACACCTGTAAACAATAAATACGGAAGCAATATCAATTTCTCCGTTTCAGATCGCAAAATCTTCTCAATTCCCTCCTCTAAAGTGGGTTCTGTTGCCGCTAAAAAACAAACCTCCACCTGCTTAACAGGCGTAAACTCCCATAATAATCTTGCTATTTTACATAAGTCACTATTCGCATCTGGATCACTACTACCTCTACCAATGAGAAGTACGGTTTGAGGGAGTCGTTCAGTCTGTAATGGCTTTTGGTTTAGTTTAGGAATGTTCACAGTCTCTAATCTATCTTGTAAAATACGAATAACTCCCTTTTCCACACCTATTGGCCGCCCATATCGAATACGCACATTCGGATACTCATCTTGAAAATCACTCAATTCATCAGGGATATCTTGTTTTGCATGACCAGCACTCAGTAATAAAATTGGAATTACCGTTATTTTAGTTGCTCCTTGGACAACACATGCTTTTAAACCTTCCCTAATCGTTGGAGATTCTAACTCAATAAATCCAATTTCTTGTATGGGTATATGTGAGAAAAGGTTTTGAACTTTATGAACAAATGCTCTTAATTGCTCATTCCCCTCTTTAACTCGACTCCCATGTCCTACATATAAAATCGCCTGCATGTAATTAGTCCTCCACATACTCCGAACTTAAATGACTGATAAGCTCATTGACATTCGGTTGTTTTAGTTTAGTTGTAACTTGATAACCTAACGACTCTGCTTTTTGGGAGGTGATGGGGCCAAAGCAAATGATCGACGTCTGTTCTGATAAATAATGAGGCGTAAAATTTGTTCCTTTTAAAGCAAATGTGAGCATTTCGACAGATTTTGCATTCGGAAAAATAATCTTTTCAATCCGCTCCTCTTCCCACATTCTCTGGAAGGTAATGAGACTTTGAGGCACAACCGTTTTGCGATAAAGTCCGAGATATTCAAAATGGCTGACCACCTCTGGAACCTTTCTCCGAGCCCCCTCCTCACCTATTAATAATCCACTATTATCTAAAGTAACATCTTGTAGGAGACTTGCTTGACATCCATACTGCTGGAGTACATCGGCTTGTTTGGAATTTCTGACAATAAAGTCTGCATGAATCATCCGAATATCTGTTCGTTTTTGACGAAGAGATTCAAAAAACACCTCAATACTTGATTGGGTCATAAATACAATTTGTGTATACCGTTGATAATCTACTACTTGTCCTTCCAAACAAGGCTCAATGACATATCGAGGAAATTCTAAAACATCTGCACCTAAGCTGCTTAATTGAGCAGCCATCTCCCCGCTTTCTACCCCTGCTTTAGCGAGTAACAGTTCTTGATTAAATAAAATCTTCTCTTCAAACCAACTTTTCTCCTGCCTTAATTGGTTAATATCACCCACTAAAGCGATTGCTGGATTTTGAATCTGTGCCGCCTTCACCTTGGCAACGATTGTAGTCAAATTACCCGAAACAACACGTTGTTTACCTGTAGTCGCCCATTGAATAAGAGAAACAGGCTTTTCTGGATTTGCTCCGTGTTTTAATAACTGCTCTGTGATAAAAGGAAGGTTTTTGACGCCCATATAAAAAGCAATCGTATCAACCCCTTGAGTTAATGCTTGCCAATCTACAGTTGGTTCACCCGATACAGATTGATTATGGCCAGTTACTACAGCAAATGAGCTACTATAGTCGCGATGTGTGACCGACATACCCGCATAAGTAGCTGCACCAATTCCCGCCGTGATACCAGGAACCACCTCAAACTGAATTCCCGCTTCCCTTAGAGCACTTGCCTCCTCTGCTACTCGTCCAAAAACACTCGGGTCGCCACCTTTTAAGCGCACAACACATTTCCCTTGAATTGCATATTCAATTAATAAGTCCTGTATCGTTTCCTGTCTCAAAAAATGCCTGTCTGGTAGCTTGCCTCCATATATCAATTCACAATTCGGTTTCGTCCATTCTAAAAATAACGGATGCACTAATCGGTCATAAATCACGACATCTGCCTGTCTTAATACCCGATACCCTTTTAAAGTTAATAGCTCGGTATCTCCAGGCCCTGCACCAACCAAATACACGACACCCTTTTTGTCCTCATCCATCATCTCATCTCCTACACCAATTCCGAGTTATTTAATATGTTTTATAAGTATAATATATGAAGTGATACAAAGGCAATCTGATTTTTTCGAATATTACTAGTAAAGTAAAGAATTCAATTAAAAAATTGGAAGATAATCTAACAAGTGTTCGCACATAATCTCCCTTGATGTGATATAGTATTACAAAAGATGAGAACATTCTTACTTTTTACAGCGAGGTGGAGTGGATTGTCCTATAAAGATAAAAAGGTCATTACAATAGGTGTTGTTAGTGAGTTAACTGGATTATCCGAGCGTAAAATACGCTACTACGAAGAACGGAAGCTGCTCTTTCCTGAAAGGACCAAAGGCGGCACAAGGAAATATTCCTTCTTAGATGTAGAACGGTTGATTGAAATTGCCAACAAAATGGAAGATGGTATGCAAACCTTTGAAATAAGAAGAATGGAACAAAAAGCAATGAAAAAACAAGAAGTTCGTGAAAAGATGTTGCGTGGTCAAATTAACGCCGCTTTTAACATTAGAAAATAGTCAGCTTTTATCAAAAGACATGGTGTGCAGAGGATAAACCTCTCACTCCATGTCTTTTAGTTTATTTTTATAATTTGTGAGCTCTTTTTTCCGTTTCTGTAATGAGATACACACTTTTACGACAAACTAACAGGAAAAAAAGGAGGAAGTATTTTATGGCAAGAGCAATGATCGCAATCATTTTTGGTATCGCCATTCTTTGTATGCCGATTCAAACATTAGCAGAAGAAAATCAAATTGCCCTCATCATAGATGACTTTGGTGGTGATGTTAAAGGAGTGAAGCAATTTTTAAAAGCGGACATTCCCATTACAGTTGCTATTATGCCTTTTCAAAAACATGCAAAAGAGCAAGCAGAACTGGCCTATAATGCCGGCTTAGAGGTAATTATCCATATGCCAATGGAACCAAAGCAAGGCAAGGCGTCTTGGCTTGGCCCCAATGCCATTACAACAAACTTAAGTGATGACGAAATTGAAAAGCGGGTCAGAGAGGCGATTGAAAATGTCCCCCATGCCGTTGGGATGAATAACCATATGGGCTCCAAAATAGTGGAGGACGAACATATTATGCGTATTATCTTAAAGATCGCTAATGAGCATCAATTTTATTTTTTAGATAGTGGCACAAGTCCTCAATCAGTCATTCCTAAAATCGCCCAAGAGTTCAATATGCCCTATATAAAACGCGATATCTTCATTGATGATACATTGTCAAGTCAATACGAGGTCGAACAACAATTAGATAAATTGATAAAACTCTCCATTGATAAAGGTAAAGCAGTCGGCATCGGTCATGTCGGCGTAAAAGGTCACGAAACCTTTCTGGCCGTTGAAAACGGCTGGAAAAAAATGAAACAAAATCAATTAAGACTCGTATCTTTATCTGAATTGATGGACTCACCTCTCACTCACCAGCTGCACCACATTCAATACGAAGGCGGGGAAAAGCCTTGAATCATTTATTGGATACGAAAGAGTATGAAGGAAAAGACGGATCGCACATCTTATTGCGGCCTGCCGAGAAAAAGGATGCTAAAGCCATTATACAGGCAGCTAATGACATTGTCTCAGCTGGTAAATACATTCAGAAAGAACGAGTAAAAACCGAAGCAGAAGAGCATGCTTTTATAGATGAGGTAATCAAACAAAATCATATGTATATCGTCATTGAGGTGAATAATGAAATTACTGGCATTGCCCGTGTTTTACTAGGTGAACTTGAAATGAAAAAACATGTTGGCCTCTTTAGAACTTGGATTCATCCGCGTACACAAGGAAAAGGTATTGGTCATTTTATTATGACCTATACATTAGACTGGTGTCGATTAAGAGGTTTGCATAAGCTTTGTTTAACGGTTTTTGCATCAAATAAACCAGCTTACTCTTTGTATAAAAAATATGGTTTTATCGAAGAGGGCAGACAAAAAGAACAAGTCCAACTTCAAGGAGTGTATGATGATGAAATTTGGATGGGCTATTTTATGAACAATGAGGTGAAACAAGAAAATGTTTAGGAAGTTAGCAATTGTAATCGTATTAATAAGTGCATTTGGAATTGGGATGTTTTTAATGGGGCAGTATTTTCTTGAAGACGAAAAACCATATGTCCTAGACAAGGAAATACCTCAGACATTGGATTCTAGAGCGATGGATGAATTAATGGCAAAGGATTTAGCATTAACTACCTCTATGTTTCTAAGCCAACTTTCCAACCAGCTTAATCGTTGGGGCGAGTACGACTTAAATAATGAAGAGTACCACACAGTATTTAAGGAGGAGCTTAATGAGCATCCACACTTTCATGGTTTTGCCATTTTTAATGGCGATTCCATAACGATTCAAGAAGGTCAACTTTCGACCACGGATCGTTCTTTACTCACTCATACACATATGCTTAGTGAATTTTCGGATCCCTTTGAAAGAGAAGGAACTTATTATATGTTAATGGGTGAGCAAATTGCAGATGGGCGCACGCTACTTGGTGAAGTTGATTTAACCTTCGTCAAATCTTATGTAAAAGACCTAGCTTCTGTTGCTGATTCAAACGGTAATTTCTTTGTATCTGGCGAAAACCCCGACATTCAATGGCAAACAATGAATGACGTTCCCTCAGGATACAAAGCGGAACACGTGCCTGAGTTAGGTTGGGATATTGTCGTACATTCTGATCAGAAAAAAAGCGAATCCGAGCAAAGAACCTATATTGAACATCAAGCTGTCATTAAATTTAAAGATAATCAACGCTCTTTAAATTGGATAGATGAACATCAAGATTTAACCTTTATTGAATCATCGGGACCCTTTCTCGTTGTCCAATCTGACTCTTTTACAACCGAAGAATTAATCAATCGTTTAAACAACGATGCTGACCTAGTTTTTATTGAACCTAATTACTTAATGACAAATCAGGTGAGAATAGCATCAACAGTACCTAATGATGAATTCTTCCAGCCGTATCAATGGAACCTTGAACAAATTAATATTAGTAATGGCTGGGATCTATCTGGTGGTGAGAATATCATGATTGCCATTCTCGACACGGGCGTTGATGAAAATCATTTAGATTTACAAGGCAAAATAAATAAAGGCTATAATGCCTTTAGTGAAAATGGAGATTTTGCTGATGCACATGGTCATGGTACCCATGTCGCTGGTGTCGCCTCGGCTACGACCAATAATATTACAGGAATTGCCGGGGTATCATGGAAAAGTGAAATTTTACCTGTGAAAGTTTTAAATGACGAAGGTGAAGGTTCATCTTATGAAGTTGCCAACGGAATTTATTGGGCTGTCGATCAAGGAGCCGATGTCATCAATATGAGCTTAGGTGATTATTATCATTCAGATGCTCTTTACGATGCCATTCAATATGCTTATGAGAAAGATGTCGTCTTAATTGCCGCTTCAGGAAATGATAATGTGAGCGACCCTCTTTATCCCGCTTATTATCCCGAGGTGCTAACGGTTGCTGCCGTTGATCAAGATAAAAACCGTGCTTTCTTCTCCAATTACGGTGAGCATGTTGATATATCTGCTCCAGGAGAACATATACCTAGTTTATTCCCTGATAATAATTATACCGTAATGTCAGGGACATCTATGGCTGCTCCACATGTAGCTGGTTTAGCTGGATTAATCCGGGCACTTCGTCCCGATTTATCCAATCAGCAGGTTTATGATACGATAACTTCGACAGCGAATGATTTAGGTGATAATGGAAAAGATCCTTATTATGGTTATGGTGAGATGGATGTTGCCAAAGCTCTACAATCTATTCGTTAGTACTACAAACAAAGAAACGAGCATTTTGCTCGTTTTTTTGTTCGTACGTATGATTAAAGGTACAATATTCTCGTCCTAATTAATGCTTCGCTTCTCGCTGATGAGCAGCTCATTCTCAAGCTTGATCAGTCATTCATCATTTTAAAAAAGGAAAGAGCTACGCAGAATGAAAAGCCATACATCAAACCAAAAGGATATCAAAACCTTCAAAGAGCCTCTTTGGTCCAGTTACTCCCTTACACACCTTCACATCCTGTCCATGAGGCGACATGGCTTCAAGAATTTTATATTACCCGTTATTACTGTTGATGATTTCAGTTCCTACGATACCTGCTTCCACCAAATAAGCAATCACCTTTTGAATGGACCCTTCAATTGACAGTTGATCGGTTTCGACCAAAACCTCAGGATTTAAGGGCTCTTCGTACGGCGAGCTTATTCCTGTGAATTCTGGAATTTCACCTGACCGCGCTTTCTTATATAAACCTTTTGGGTCTCTTAATTCACATTTTTCTAAAGAACACTTTACATAAATCTCAATAAACTCTCCGTCTTCAACGAGTTGTCTTACTTGATCCCTATCCTGGCGAAATGGCGATATGAACGCGGTCGATACTATCGTGCCAGCATCTAAAAATAGTTTTGACACTTCCCCAATACGGCGAATATTCTCTTTTCTGTCCTCTTCACTAAAACCAAGTCCTTTATTTAATCCATGTCGAACATTATCACCATCTAGTACATAACTGGTCAAGCCCTTTTGATGTAAGTACAAATCAAGCGCATTAGCTAAAGTTGATTTCCCTGCACCAGAAAGACCTGTAAACCACAAGATCACACTCTTATGGCCTTTTTGCTTTTGACGATCCTGCTTTGATACGACCGATTCATGCCAAACGATATTTTTCGAGTGTTGTGTGCTCATTGTCCCGCCTCCTCCTGTTTAAATTCCTTCTCCTTTATCGTAGGTAGTGCTTTTCTCTTTACGAGTAGATTGATATAAGCAATAGGCACCGATAGTTGCAATGAAAACACTTAGAATGATAAATAACTTGTAAAAATCAGCTTGTCGAAAAAGTAAGATAAGACCATATGAAACTACTAAGGCGAACACTGGCGATACAATCCAAACCTTAATAATTCTTTTGATAATGTCTTTTTGCCACATTTTAAGTCCTTCTGATGCGGTGCCTATCCCAGCAATCGCAGAAGTAGTAATTTGGGTAAGTGGTACAGGTATACCAAATATGGAAGCCACTATAACAAGTGAACCACCCGTTAACGAGACCGAGCTTCCTTGTAAAAGGGAGAGCTGCGTAATTTTTTTCCCATTGGTTTCCAAAACTCTGCCTCCTAAAAGAAGAGCCCCAAGTGCGACAAACAAACCTCCCCAAACAACAGCCGTTTGAACATCGATTAAACCTGCACCAACGAGTGGCCCTACAGCATTTGCGACATTATTCATACCAGCCGCATAGGCTTCAATTCCGCCACATGTAATAAGAAAGAATACTAACGGTTTCTTCCACTTCCCCGTCCCCTTTAACTGCGGCCAAGTATTCTCTAAATATCTAGTGCATTTACCAATAAACAAAGCTAGAAAAAAAGCGACAAATGGCGTGATAATCCAAAAGCTAACTATAATCAGAAGTTCTTTTACAAACAAAGATTGATAAGCAATTCCAGCCCCGACAATCGAGCCAACCACTACTTCACTTGTCGATAAAGGAATGCCAATGATATTAGCAAAAAATAATGTGCCACAAGCGGAAGTTAAAATAATAATAACCAAAGGAACATCGACAATATTTGTAGGAATAATGCCTTCACCAATTGTTTTGACTACTTCTCCGCCCGCTAAAGCACCTAAAAAGGCAAAGATACCGACTAGCACCATCGCTATTTTTTTATTTGGGATTGCACCACTGCCATATGCTGGGCCCATTGCCGCAGCTGTCCCACTCGCTCCAATATTCATCGCAAAAAAGAAGGCAATGATAAACGCAAGGATCTCCAGCATTAAATTCACCTACTTTATTATGATTGAATACTTTCTGCTTGAACACTCATCCCTTTTATTAAGACTTCCACGACTTCTTTTCTACTAAATTCAGCTGGCGGCAATTCTCCATTTGCAAGCATTTTTCGTACCTTTGTCCCTGATAAAATGACGTGATGTTCCTTGTCATGTGGGCATGTTTTCGTTGAAGCCATATTTCCACAAGCTTGACAATAGAAGCTATGCTCAAAAAACAAAGGAGTTATCTGCAAACCATCTTCTGGAATTTCGTTAAAAATAAGCTGTGCATCATATGTCCCATAATAATCACCAACACCTGCATGGTCACGGCCTACAATGAAGTGCGTACATCCATAATTTTGACGAACAATCGCATGAAAAATAGCTTCTCTTGGTCCTGCATATCTCATCGCCGCCGGAAAAACAGATAAAAATACTCGATCTTTAGGGTAATAATGTTGAAGTAATACTTCGTAGCTCTCCATTCTGACATCTGCAGGAATGTCATCGGACTTCGTATCTCCAACTAGTGGATTTAAAAATAAGCCATCGACAATTTCAAGAGCTGCTTTTTGAATATACTCATGTGCTCGGTGTACGGGATTTCTCGTTTGAAAGCCAACAATTTTTTTCCAACCTAGCTCCGTAAATTTCCCTCGAGTCTCTTTCGGGTCACGGTGGTATGATTGAAAACGCCCCCGTTTAACACGTCTGGTCAAAATAATTTCACCAGCTACATATACATGTGGGCGTTCAAATAGCTTGGAGACTCCTGGGTGTGCTTTGTCATCGGTTCGATAAACATGCAAAGCCTCTTCTATTTTATTCGGCTCAAACAGTTCAGATATTTTGATAACTCCGTAGCCCTCACCATTAAAGACGAGCTTCACTTGTTCACCTACAACTAACTCTTGTGCTTTTTCCGCTGTAACAGGCAATGTAATAGGAATACTCCATACCGTTCCATCTGCTAATCTCATATGTCGAACAACAGATTCATAATCTTCTTTCCCTAAAAATCCAGTAAGTGGACTGAATCCACCAATACCTATTAATTCCAAATCTGATAAAGCAAAAGAATCTAATTCAATTTCCTTAGAAATGTTCGAATCATCATATTCTGGATCAAATAACTGAATTAATGTACCTCCATGTGGTGCTATATGACTCATATTCATTCTCCTCTTTAAGGTTGTTGATGTAAGCCGCATTCTGTTTTTGTGGAATTAGCCCAACGACCACTTCTCGGGTCGTCACCTTCTTTAACTGGTTTCGTACAATATTCACAGCCTATACTCGGAAATTGCTGATCATGCAATACGTTGTAATCAAGCTTGTTCAATTTCACATACATCCATATCTCTTCTTCCGTCCAATGAATAAGTGGGCAAATTTTTATAGATTGAAAACGATTGTCCTGATTCACATATTTCGTGTTCGCTCTCGTTGGTGATTGCTCCCGACGTAGTCCAGAAATCCATGCTCTTTTTTTCGATAATTGCTGTTCTAATGGAATGAGTTTACGAAGTTGACAACATGCATCTGGATTTCTTTCCCATAATTTCTCGCCAAATTGCTTTGATTGCTCTAATGGTGTAAGCTCAGGTTTGATTAATTCAATGTTTAATTGTGGATATCTGCTTTTTACTTTTTTTATTAATTCATACGTTTCTTTGAAATGAAAATCGGTATCAAGAAAAATGATATGGGCATCTTTTTTGACTTTATTAATTAGGTCAATTAATACCATTCCCTCAACACCAAAACTACAGGAATAAACAAGTTCATCCCCAAATTCTTGAAAGGCCCATTTTAAAACGTCCATACTGTCTTTTTTGGCTAACAGTTGGTTTATTTTTTTGTAATCTTCGTCTTTGAGTGCTTGATAAGATACATTCAAGTGTAGACACCTCCTTTTACCAAATAGAAAAAGCGACGTTTCCTCACCTAGTTCCTATACCTAGTTGAAAAAACGTCACCTCTAGTTTGTCTAGTCAGCAACTCATTATTTAATTCTTACCTTTTCATTTTTTTCAAGCTGAACAATTTTACCATCTTGAACAACTAACGTGATGGAACCGTACTTTAAGTCTTTTAGTAACCCTTTAATTTGTTCAGAAACCTCATCTAATTTTTGGTCATCCATGCTTCTCCTCCTAGCCTTAGCATGAAATTTAATTCCTTGTATTTTTATATGTTTTATTAGTTTAATAGTATTCTATCGGTCTATACTTAGAATGTCAATAATAGTTCTTGAATTTTCCGAAAATAGGCTTTCGTGCTTTTCTGTATGAAAGTTGGCTACAGGCGAAGGTGTACCCTTCGATGATCGCTGCGGGATTGGGGGCACGCTTTGGTTGATGCAGACTTCTTGGTTTGTGCCCTTCTCATACAAAATAAATGAAAAGCCAATAAAGCAAGAAACTAAACTAAATTGACCAAAATGCCAACAATCAAAGGACAGAACCAAATTAAATGAAAGTCCACCATGTTAAGGACTAACTAACGCATAAATTCGTTTTTGTTGGTGATTAGTTGTTCAGCAAGCTATTACCAAAAGCATGAAAGTGGTTTTGTGCTCTTTGACTGGTGGCTCTTCATTTATTTTCGCTTTATTCTTTTCATGCTAATGATTATTGTAAGAATATTCTTAAACTTGAGACTTTAGACGAACCTAGCGGACGAAAACATGCGGAGACTCCCATGGGACGTAGTGGCAGAGCTGAGATCCACTGGCGTAGCAAGTTAGCTCAGTGCCACCCCATAGGACGCGGAACATGATTTTCGGTAGCGACGAGTAGAACTCCGCATTCCAGCATTAGCAATTTTCATACAAAACCTCATAGCGAAATACGGTTCACCTCACCACCATTAAAGATAAAAGTAATTACAGGACTTCTTATTCAAGGTTTCATGGAGTAATGCGTTTATGCGGGGAGCAGAGCGATTTTTCTTCCTCCATTGTAGTCTTAGGACTAATTGCTTTCAACTTGATTCACCATGTAATGTGATGACCTCTGCTGGTTTTTTATGATTGGTTTTGTATAATGTTTTGTAGCCTTCTTTTTCCCTTTTCAAGAATGTCTGTTTTGAAATGGGCCTTGGTGTTGACCATGAAATTGACTCTGGATTATCCCACGAATCAAATGTGATAAGCTCTTTTTTAAAATAATAGTTATTACCAGATAAATAAGTTTCACATATATATGTGACAGTATGTTTTGTATGCATCTTTTTCACCTCTAATAACCAGTATCACCAATATTGATAAAATTTACTTCAGAAACTTTTATCAATGATCGCTTATTTCTTGACATAATGTTTTTTGGAGATATACGATAAAGATAGATGTTCGTAAACAAATAACAAAAAAAGAAGTGATCGAATGTTCCAAGAATTAAAAAACAAGACACTATTAGACAATGAATTACGTGATTTAATTGTTCCAATGGAAAAAGTGGCACATGTACAATTAAAAAACCCATTAGAGCATGCATTGCTTGTATTAATCAAGTCAGGTTATACTGTTATACCCGTACTTGACCCAACGCTTAAACTGCATGGAATTATTAGTAATTCACTTATTCTCGACTCATTATTAGGTGTTGAGCAATTTGAACTCGAACGGTTATCTGATCAAACCGTTTCTGATGTAATGAATACGAATGTACCGATGATCAAGAAAGAAGATACATTCGCCCGAGCCCTTAATTTATCAATAAACCACCCATTTTTATGTGTCGTTAATGATGAACAAGAGTTTTTAGGGATTTTAACACGCAGGTCTATTCTGGCGCTAGTCAGTAAATATTTGCATACGCAAGAGGTTAAGTAGTCTATCGAGCTTAAGTTAAGCGGTAACTAACAAAAAGGAAGTATTGATATTTTCTTATATTCCTATTACAATAGTAAAAGATAAAAATCGAATATGAATCTTCGGGGTTAGGTGAAATTCCTTACCGGCGGTGATGATTGAGTGTTAATCGTAGCCCGCGACTCTTTTATCGTGATGATTTTGATAAAAGACTGACTTGGTGTGAATCCAAGGCCGACGGTTAAAGTCCGGATGGGAGGAGATCGAATACAGCGTGTTTATTTTCCAAAATAATAAAACTACACGTTTATTTGGTAAGCCTTCTTTTTATAATAAAAAGAAGGCTTTCTCTATGTAAGATTCCATATTCAAACCAAAAAAGGAGTTTGAATCATGGTACAAAATTTACAGTCAGACAAGAAGCAAAAACTAATGAAAAATGGTTTTTGGTTCGTGGCCATCGGTGCTGCATTTTGGGGTATTAATCCGCTTTTTAGAATGCTATTATTAGACAGTTTTACATCCGCACAAATTGTTTTGCTTGAACATGTGTTACTTATGGTTATTGCCCTACCTTTGCTGTGGGTTAACCGTGCAGATTTAAAATCAGTCAAGCTAAAGCATGTCGGTGCGATTATTTTTATTGCTTGGGGCGGGTCTGCTTTTGCGACAATTTTATTTACGCTTGGCTTAACGTATGGAGAAATTAATGTCGTTTTGTTATTACAGCAGCTTCAACCACTCTTTGCGATATTTCTTGCAAGAATTATTTTAAAAGAAGCCTTACCTAAACATTTTACAACGGCTGTTATCATTGCGTTATTAGGTACTTATTTGCTTACATTTGGATTCGCTTTTCCATTCCATTCATTTGGTGACTTTTTCCAAACGGCGAGTTTATTATCAATCGCAGCCGCAGCATTATGGGGCGGTTCCACCGTGATGGGTCGTTATTTGTTACATGATATGAAGTATGAGACGGTTACTGCGTTACGTTTTATTGTGGCACTACCTTTATTAATCATGATTGTTGCCTTTCAAGGGGCTGCCTGGTCGATACCAGCAACAGCTGGCTCATCCGCTTTATTATTTGTTAATTTAGCTGCTTCAGCCTTAATACCTGGCTTACTAAGTATCCTTATCTATTATAAGGGCTTAGCGAATACAAAAGCATCTCTTGCAACGATAGCAGAGTTAAGTTTTCCTACCGTTGCCTTAGTCATTAACTGGTTTGCCTTTAATGAAGTCATTACAATTCCTCAATTAGTCGGGTTTTTATTCATATGGGGGACGATGTACTTTTTATCTATACAAAAAAATCCACTTAAAAAAAGAGATAAAAGCAAACATGAACCACTTACCTCACACTAATAGAAAAATCCAATGGGCTCTTTAATAAGCCAATTGGATTTTTTTCATTTGTTTTTCTCGACTACGAAACATCCGATTAAAAAAGAAGCGTAAAAACATACTTGGCCATTTAGACTCGACTGTCATTGTATCAACCATCACTGTACGACTCTGAAAAGTTTCAAACCGGTGGTCGTGACGCCAAAATGTAAACGGGTAAGGAGGCTTGACAGCTATATCGGTAAATGAATAACATTCGGGGTTATTTTTTAAAGTCGCATGCCACTCATACGAATAAAAAGAATAGCCAAAGTGAATCGCTAAGTCCCCCTGCCTAGATTCTGAGACATCAACAATTGGTGGAAACTTTGTGATAAACTTAATGTTAGATGGGGTTGAAAAAAAGGACCACGCCTCATCTATCGAACAAGCAAGTATTGTTCTATATTCAAAAATTTTCACATTCATCTTTATTCCACCCTTTTCGTTAGGACTGAAAACCATTGATACCTAGATCGTTTATACTTAATATAATTATGGCTTCTAGTTTACTTTTTATCAGCTTTACATGGCAACCATTATCATTTTGGATGTTATTTTCAATTTCTTATGTTCTCTTAATCCTGATCGCCCTTTTGCAGAGCAAACCTGTCATTCCATTACATCATCAACACGGATGGCTTGTCGCTTTTATAGGCGGTATCGGCATTTACCTTTTATTTGCGATAGGAAAAGCGTTCCTAATTCTCTTCCAAATTCCATTACTTGAATCTTTAGAACAGCTATATCAACTTGTCCAGCCAAACAGCTGGATACAGTGGCTCTGTTTATTCATCATTATTATTCCAGGGGAAGAGCTTTTTTGGCGATATTACGTTCTGAACAGAGCATTAGTACAATTTTCACCACAGCATTCCATCCTGCTCGCCACTTTATTATATAGTGCTGTACACCTTTTCTCTGGTTCCATACTGCTCGTTTTGGCCGCATTTATAGCCGGTTTCATTTGGAATGTCTTATATTATTACACGAAAAATATCTTTGCCGTTATTTGGTCTCATATTGTCTTTAATATCTGTCTGCTTATCTTATTTCCTTTATTATAACAAAGGGGAACGCTCCATAAAAAGGTGATGAAGCCATTAAGCTTCATCACCTTTTAAAACATTTATGCATAAATATTGATCAATAATCCCTTAATTTCCCCAACCATATCAAGAATATCAAGGCCCGATTTTTCTTTTTCTAAAACGGCATTGGTTAAAGCTAATAACTTTTCATCTACCTGCTCTACAATCTTATATATCTTTGTTCGACCTCTACGATTAAACCCACGTTTTTCCTCTAAACTTAAACCGTGTTCCACCGCTTCTCCAACAAATTCTTTAATTAATTGCTTATACTTTCTCAACTCTTCAACTGTTCTCGACTCAGAAAGTGTCTTCCCTTGATCCTCAATTTTCCCCATCAATTCACGTAAACGGTGCTCTGCTGCATGATCTCTTTTATTAGACATCACTTCAGAAAATGAAACAGAAGCATTCGTTTGTGACGTAGTCCGCGGAGATGGTTTCCCTACACCTGTTGTTGCAATACGCTGAACATCCATCTGTATTCACCTAATTCTTTTGTCTTATAATCACCCTTCATCTTACTACGTTAAATCATTTTATCAAAGTAAAGCTGTGGCTCGTATATCCTTAGTAAGTATGGAAAACAACAATCAGCTTATTATTGTAATAACTGTAACACACCTTGTGGTAGCTGATTAGCTTGAGCAAGCATTGCTGTTGCCGATTGATTCAAAATATTGTTTCGAGTAAATTCGGTCATTTCTAAAGCCATATCTGCATCTCTAATTCGTGATTCAGAAGCCGTTAAGTTTTCATGCGTCACTTGTAAATTATTAATCGTATGTTCCAAACGATTTTGAACAGCTCCTAATTTGGCTCTAGCATCCGATAATTTATTAATCGCTTGGTCAATACGAAAGATAGCGTCATTGGCCGCATCATTCGAAAGAACATTGACACCCTCAATTCCCAACGTCACAACATCCATTTGTGGAATATCAATCATCACATTTTGATTCGTATTAGGCCCGATTTGGAAAGAAAGTGCGTTATTTGTAACGGTGAAATTTAGTGAATCCTCATTTATATTCGATTTAAATTGATAATCGATTCCCCCGTGTTTGAATTTACCATTGACAGAGGTTACCTCTCTTGCTGCTTGAACTGGTCTACCCTCATCATTTGAATCAGGATCAACTCCACTCATATCTCTTAATTCAAACGTTGCGGTTACTTCCACCTTCACTTTAACTGTACCAGCAGAGCTAATATTTTGCGTGTTTATGGATAAACCAAAGATTTCAGTGGCTTCTTCTCCACCTTCTCCTGCTTCTTCACTAGTTCCAACAGGTACAGACTCTACTCCTAAAGATAACCCATCTGGATCAATGACCTCGATTTTGGCATAGCCATTCTCGACTTCACGAATATTAATCGTGTATTCTCCGAGTTTCATATTGCTTTCATTTTCGTCTTCACCAAAATTCGCTATCGTGATATCTTCACCTGACAATCCTGCTGAAGGCTGAGTCATTGTATACGTAGGAGAGACATCACTAATAACAACTTGGTAATCACCAGACTTCAGGTTCGCATCTGTCACAACAGGAAATCCATCTAAATTAATATCATTAGAACCTTGATCAAAAGTTGTCAACACGGCACTAAAACCGTTTAGTAGTTTTCTCGTATTAAACTCGGTTTTTTCTGAAATGCTGTCAATTTCTGTCATCAGTTGGTCGATTTCTTTTTGGATTTGTTCACGGTCATACTCGGTATTTGTATCGTTGGAAGCTTGAACAGCAAGCTCACGCATCCGTTGCAACATCGTATGAACTTCCTGCATCGCTCCTTCAGATGTTTGCATTAATGAAATTCCATCCATTGCGTTTCTTTCTGCCATCTTCAGGCCACGGATTTGAGAACGCATTTTTTCAGAAATCGCGAGTCCAGCTGCGTCATCTGCCGCTCGGTTAATACGTAAACCAGACGATAGTCTTTCTAGGTTTTTAGATGTTTGAAATTGATTTTGATAAAGATTACGGTAGGCATTTAACGCTTGAATATTGTTATTAATTTTCATTAAAATAAACCCCTTTATAAATGATTAACTTTCATAAATCGCGTGTTTCTCGTATCTATTTTTCTTACTTTTTATCATCGCCGATTCTTGGTCTTTCCCTTTTACTAGTGCCGTTTGCCAAGCACTCATAATCGTTTCAAGAATTGAAATAACCTCTTCTACCTTCTGCTTGTTCTTATGTAAATTGGCTATAAACAATTGATCGGTCATATATTGATATAGTTGCTCCAACTGGTCTGTTATTATTCCTGCTTCATAATTCAAGCCAGAACCTAAACGAACTAAAATGTCTGAGGCTTTTTGAAGCTTGATGTTTACTTCTACGTAATCCTTGGCTTCAAATGCCGCTATCGCATCTTCTAAATGAATGATACACCCCTCATACAACAAACTCGTTATTTCTTGGGATGACTTCTGATAAACCCATTCTTCTGACAATCGCCCAACCAATGATTTCCCTCCTAAATCGCCTTGTTACTGATTGTATCGGTTACATTCTCTTATTTTTAAGCGTCTTTTTCTAATCTTTCTACCATTAATAAAATCTCTGCCATTACTGAATAGAGCTGTGGCGGAATTTGGTCACCTAAATCAACTTCTAAGAGATTAGCTAATAGTGTAGAATCCTCCTGCATATCAACTTGATGCTCTTTGGCCAAATTAATAATGTGATTTGCCAACTGCCCTCTACCTTGAGCGACCACTTTTGGGGCATCAGATCCTTCATCATACCGTATCACTGCCGCGCTTTTACCATTCAGTTGTTGCCTTTTAGACGTATTCACATATTGATAATGATTCATATTTTGTAGTCAAATCCTTTCTCTGTGAACACAGCTTGTTGAGGAGTTTCTATGAGTTCTTGCGTACTTGACTGCTCATCCTTTTTATCCTCTTCATTCAATCGTTCAAATTTTATCGCATGGACATTAAAGCCGATTTCTTGTAAATGTGACGTAGCCTCATTTGCTAAAGTGGCTAAACGCTGCTCTAAGAGTGGGTGATCACTTTTTAATGATACGGATAATTGGCGATTAGACACACTTATTGATATACCTAATTCACCTAGCTTTTTGGTTTCTAATAAAAAATATAAAGAACAGTTTTCCCAATCCAATTGTTCACCTTGCTGTCTTGATTTCAAGAAAAGCTGAATATTCTCCGTGTCTCCCCCTAATAAATATGGGATTTGGATCATTAAGCTTTGAAGATGATTATGTGCATCTGTTCTACTTAAAAGCTGCTGTCCTGTTAAATTTTGTAAGGCTTGCTGTGCTGCTTGATGTTGACGTGATCCCTCTTGCTCGTATTGTAAAATCTGCATGAGTTGAGCTTTGATATTACTAGACTCCGCCACGCTCTGCCTTGCAGAAAATCCTTGTGCGATATCAACCTCACGAGATAACCCTAATTGTCTCATTTGCTCATATAAACCTCTTGCACTCGCTTCTTGAGATGATGGTGGATTATAAGAAGCGGTTGTCGCTTGATTGACTCGTCCGTTTGGTTCTGTCATATAATGTACTTTCGTCTCGGACGGTTTAAATACGAGTGTTTCCATTCCCTTTTGTACTTGTTGAACAATCGCTTTCGCTTGCTGGAACTGACCTGATTGCAGGAGTGTCCTTGCTTCCTGAAGTTGACCACTCATTTTTAATAAAGAGCGTTCCGTTTTCATGTCGGCGAATAAGAGCATCTCACTTTTCATCATCATGTGATCAAGCTTTTTTATCGCTGTTTCGAGTAACGGTTTGCTTTGCTTAGTATTGGGTATTAGCTCTTGCTGTCTGACCCACACATCCAAATGGCGAACGAGGTCACGTCGAGATTGCTGGAAACGATCTGTCAACTGGGCCATCTGTTCTGTAACTGTTGTTACCGCTATTTGTTTTCCTTGTTGCATAACGGGTGTTTGGACCTCTAGTGTCGCGTTTGTTGGTTTTACGATCGCTTGTATTTGTTGAACGAGCTCATTTAGCTGAGTTCTCGCTTTAAGCTCACGTCCACTTGCCAAAAATGTACTAGCTTGATCCAGTTTTTGAGTCAGTGTTTGCTCGTTAATTGGTCCCAATATTTCGACCTGTTGATGAATGAAACTTCTCACTTGTTCCATGACCTGATTTAGATTAGCATCGGTTTGTAAACTTCTCTCGACACCATGTAAGGACGCGGCAGCTTGATGAAGCTGACTTCCACCTTGGTTGTTGACATGCTCAGATGTAGAGAATCGACTTTGATCAGAAGAGGATGTCCCCTGCTGCACACTACCTTCCAGTTGAGCAAGCTGAGTAAGGAATAGCAATAATTGATTAGGGGCCGAGAATTGAGAACGATGTCCCTCAATTAGAGATACTAAGGCTTTTATATTCGCCATGTTTTGCTGCGGTAATGCCTGTTGTGTTACCTGTTGAAGTAACTGGACCATCCGATCGGTATTCGCATGATGTTGACTGCTTGATAAAAGGTCACGCAAAGCCGTGCTAATGACCGGGTGTTCTCGTACTGATATCGGTTTAATCTTTAACTCACTAATTAAATCACTATAATTACCTTGATGTAATGTTTGATGGATACTCCTAAGTTGAGCGATGGTTGGTTCGAGCCTTTTCTGGGCTAAAGCATTAATGGTCGCCATTCTATTAGAAGCATCGTTCCCCTCTGATAGGAAGGTTTGTATAGATCGAATGGCCTCTTGAGAGAGCGGAATCTTATTCGCTTGCAAAATTTCTAGGGCTCGTTTTAATTCCGGACTACCTTTTATATGAGGTACTTGTTGTTGGTTTGTTAGAGCTTGTTCATTTTGAGAAGTACGATTAGGAAGTTCTTTTAACGTGTAGACTCCATCTTTTTCAGCAACGACTTCAACCGTACTACGTGTTTGACTAGGAACCCCCTCCGGAAAATGAGCTTTCACTTCTCTTCCTTTTATTAAAACCGTAGCCTCTGTGGAACTATGCTTTTCTGTTACGGTGACTGCGACCTTCTCACCTGATTTCACCTGGGCTTGTCGCTCATTTGTTTGGCTTGTTTGATAAGTCGGAATCTGTATTTGCATCTCTTTTACTCCTTCATTCTCGCTATATCTTATATCGACATCTTTACTATGATGTTCAATAAAAAAAACGTGACTTCTTTACTGATCTAAAAAGTCACGTTGGAAACTCGTTCTTATATAGGAAGGTTCTTTTTCCTCTTTTTTACTTAATTGATCCGTCTTCACAAAAACATCCGCTCCAAACTTCGCTTTCATCTGATCAACCATTTGCTTTAACTGATGCTTTTTTTCTTCCTCTTTGTAATGAAATAAGTCAAGCTGCTTGTAGGCATGCTGCTGTTCAACTAAATCATACGTACTAATCCCGAGTAAACGAATATATTGGTTGTTCCACGAAATGAGAAATAGCCTACTAATCTCTTGATAAATTTCATCCGCAGATTGAATCGGGTTGTCTAATTGATAACTTTTCGTTGTCGTTTTCCAATCAGCATAACGAATCATTAACTGAACCCCGAAAGCACAGACACCTTTTCTTTTCAAGCGCAGTTCAACTAACTGAGCTAATCGTTTTAATTCCTTGTTAATCTTTTCTTCGTTCATCGTATCATATGGTAACGTTGTTGAATGTCCGATACTTTTAAATTCATAGATAGAGTTAGGATCTATCACTCGATTATCAATACCTTGGGCACGTTCTTTTAAATCGATTGCATGTGAACCAAAATGTTGTTCAAGAAAATGTGGTTCCGCCAAAGCTAGCTCACCTATCGTTGTAATTTTATATTTTTTCCATTTCTCAACCGTTCTTTTACCGATGCCATACATCTCACTAATATCTAGTGGCCATAACATTTGCGGGATATCCCGTTTCCTCAATACCGTAATACCTTTTGGTTTTTTCATATCACTGGCCATTTTTGCTAAAAATTTATTAGGTGCAATCCCTATACTGCACGGTAAATCCATTTCCTTCAGTAATCGACTTTGGATTTCCTCCGCAAGCTGGATCGGGTTGCCTTCTTGTAAATAATAGGTTGCATCTAAAAAGCCCTCATCTATGGATACAGGCTCTACTAATGGTGTGTAGCCTTTTAACAACTCAAACATTGCTTGAGAAGCTTCTTTATATCTTTGAAAATGAGGAGGAAGCAAAATTAAGTTCGGACATAGCTTTAAAGCCTTCCAAACAGGCATCGTTGTTTTTACACCTTTCGCTCTTGCTTCATAACTACTCGTGACAATAATCCCTTTTCTTTTTTCGACATTGCCTGCTATCGCAATCGGTTTGTTTTTTAAGTCTGGATTATAAGCCATTTCAACCGATGCATAAAAGCTATTCATATCGATATGGAAAATAACACGCCTACTCATCCAAACTCACCTCTCATCCCATATCCTTGTCTCTTTATTTTATACGAAAATCCGTTCGCCCTCAACCGTTCTATCTACTCTATATAAGGGATATCTTTTATGAACATAACTTGAGAACAAACTTTTGTATGACGGCTAGATGGAACCATATCTTAATCTTGTGCAAAAAAAAGCTGTATGGAAGTTAATTCTTCCATACAGCTTTATCGTATCAATGTTCCTCTAACACTGCCTCTGCAATATTTACGGAATGGTCTCCAATACGTTCTAAGTTACTAATAATATCAACGAAAACAATACCAGCACTTCCTGTACAAACACCTTCATTTAGACGCTTTATGTGCTTTTTACGTAATGTTCTCTCCATTTTATCAATCTGTTCTTCTTTAACAAGAACTTCCTCTGCTAATTGATGATCTAACGATTGTAAAGCCTCCAATGACTCCTTATATGTTGTTAACGTAAGGTTAATCATCTCTTTTAATTCATTCATTGCTTCCTTAGACAACTCAAACTTATTAGATAGCTGGTAATCAACCAATTCTTTCACATTCTCAATATGGTCACCGACTCTTTCAATGTCACGAACGGCATTAACTAATACCGTATGCAATCTTGTATCAGCCGTTGACATAGTATGACCAGACATACCAGCTAAATAATCCGTTATCGCGTGGTCGAAGGTATTAATAGCTTCTTCATACATTAAGACTAATTCACCATGTTTTTTATCTTTTGAGTCCAAATATTTAGTTGCTTCTTCCATACCTTCAACGGCATGGTTACCCATTCTAATTACTTCCTCACGAGCTTGTCCAAGAGCTACAGATGGAGATTGCTCTAATAACAGTGGACTTAGGTTTGGTTTGTAATCAATGATTTTATCTTCACCAGGAATCAACTTCGTTACAATCCAAGCTAAGACAGCTACGAATGGTAATTGAATAAGTGTGTTCATCACATTATACGAACCGTGAGCAAATGCAATGGTCATTGGCCCATTTAAGTTTAATAATTGCTGTAGATACTCAATTAAAGCTGTAAATGGTACCAATAGTACTAAGAAAAAGACTGCACCTATTAAGTTAAAGACAACATGTGTTAATGCTGCACGTCTTGCTGCAATCGTGGTTCCAATCGCTGCTAATAAAGCAGTAATCGTTGTACCTAAGTTATCACCTAAAAGAACTGGTAAAGCTGCATCTAAAGTCATTGCACCTTCAGCCATGAATCCTTGTAAAATACCAATGGTTGCGGTTGAACTTTGTATAATAATCGTCATAACCGTTCCGACTAGAACCCCGAGCAATGGATTATCACTCATGGTTAACGTCAATGTAGAGAAAGCCTCTAAATCAGCTAATGGCTTCACAGCACCGCCCATCAGCTCTAAGCCATAAAATAAAGCACCAAAGCCAAAGAATACTTGTCCAACGTAGTTAATGACCGGTTTTTTAAAGAAGAAAATTAATGCTGTACCGACAAATAAGATAGGTAGTGCATATTCACCAATATCTATCCCAATAATAAAAGCTGTGACAGTTGTACCGATATTGGCACCCATAATGACACCAATTGCTTGTCTAAGTGTCATAAAACCCGCACTAACTAATCCAACGGTTAAAGCCGTTGTTCCAGAACTCGATTGTATTAAAATTGTTACTAGAATACCTGCAAGAACACCTTTTACAGGGTTAGATGTCATTTTATCTAAAATCTCTCTTAGGCGATTACCTGCTGAGTTTTTAAGGCCATCACCCATAAATTTAATACCAAATAGGAAAATCCCTAAGCCGCCAAGAAAATAAAAGATCGTCTCTTGGATATTAATTTCAACCATTCATTCCACTCCTAGAGGTTATTTTTCTTTTTCCGCATATTAGCATAACTTTTTTTATGATAACTGTAAACACAGATTAGTCATCATTTACACATTTTTAATAATGTAATGCTCACCTTTACAAAACCTTTACAATTGAACCCTTATTTTAATAATAACTCATAAAATATCAGTGAATTTTCTAACATTTTAATTTATATGGTAAATGAAGGGATTTACATTATTAATGTTGAAACACTTACATAATGATTATTGAAAAATTCAAAAATACTGATAAAGAATTGCTTTATTTTTATATGTACGTTAAGGTTAATAAAAGACAGGTTCATATTACAGTTGGGGGTGTTTTGATGTCGATGTATGTAACACACTCAAGTCAACCAAAAGTATACTCTGACCTTCTCGAACATGTCCATAGCACTATTCAAAATTACCGTCTCGTAAATTATCAATCACCATCTATTATTCAACTAGCTGAGATGTTAGGTGAAGATGAAGAAACTATTTTAGAGTGTTTAGAGTTTGGTCGAACAAGCCCTGAATCAAGGACTTTCCATTAGTCATTCGTTCAAAGGTTAGTATGTCCCAAAATTCAACATAGATTCCTACTTTATAGGATCATATAAAAAAGAAGGTCAAGTGCGACCTTCAAAAATAGTAAAGTCGGAGACATTTTTTGTGTGGAATGTCCCCGACTTTTACTATATGTTTTACAATCAAGTGAGGCTGTCTGTCTTATAAAAGGGATTATAAAAAAGAATGCGATAATCAACTTAATCGCACTCTTTTTTGGGTCATTATGATTGGGTTGTCTGTCTAATGATCGTCACGACAAGCTCTGCTAGTTTATTTAATTCCGTAATTGACATCTTTTCATTTTTCGTATGGATTTCTTCATAACCAACTGCTAAATTCACCGTTGGTATGCCCATCCCGGCAATAATATTAGCATCACTACCACCGCCACTTTGTAGAAGCTTCGGTTCTCTTCCAATTGATTCAATCGCACGTTTGGCTACTTCTACAACTTCATCACCTTCTGAGCGCTTATAACCCGGATACATAATCGTAATATCAACCGTAGCCTTTGTCCCCATTGAAGCTGCTGTCTCTTCAAATGCAGCCTTCATTTTCGAAACTTGCTTTTCTAACTTCTCATTAACAAGCGAACGTGCTTCAGCTAAAATTTCTACGTGATCACATACTATATTCGTTTGAGTGCCACCTTCAAACCGACCAATATTAGCTGTTGTCTCATTGTCTATTCTTCCAAGTGGCATGGAGGAGATAGCCTTGGCCGCTACAGTGATAGCCGATATTCCTTTTTCCGGAGCAACTCCTGCATGAGCCGTTTTTCCATGGACAATAGCTTTAACTTTAGCTTGAAAGGGAGCAGCAACAATAATATCTCCTACAGGTCCATCGCTATCTAGTGCAAACCCATACTTTGCGATTAAATCTTCACGCTGTAGTTGCTTAGCTCCTACTAAACCGGATTCTTCCCCTACAGTAATAATAAATTGTATGTCACCATGATTTAAACCCTGTTCCTTTAGAAAATGAATAGCTTCAATCATAACCGCTAAGCCAGCTTTATCGTCAGCTCCTAAAATCGTCGTACCATCTGTTACGACATAGTCTCCTTCTATAGATGGTTTGACCCCTTTACCTGGTACAACTGTATCCATATGAGATGTGAAATAAATCGGATCAATACCTTCCTGATTAGCAGGTAGCGTACAAATTAAATTACCTGCACCATGTCCTGTTTTACTTGCAGCGTCATCTTCTTTTACTTGTAACCCCAAACTTGTAAATGTTTTCTTCAAATATGTAGCAATTTCACCTTCAAATTTTGTTTCTGAATCAATTTGAACTAATTCTAAAAACTGATTTAATAGTCGTTCTGTGTTAATCATGCGTCTATTCCTCCATCAATTAAAATACTTCATGATCTTACCACGAAGTTAACATGAGATCATCTTTTTGAGTGCTTTATTTAAAAAGTTCGTACAGGTTCTCTTTCTAAAGCTCATACCTAGTATGTTGGTACTTCATTTGGCACTTCATACCGTGATTCAGCTTTTGCTCGTGCTTCTTCGCTTTCCCTACAGGATACCACTTCTTTTTACTCTGGTATGTTGGTACTTCCACCTAATAAAAGCTTCATTAAATGATTATTTTCTTAATACTATGGTATTTTTAGAAAAGCACTTGTACACAGCTTCATTTCCAAGTAAAATAGATGTAGTGAAACTTAGGAGGGTTAGCATGCCACGTAAATTCCAAAAAACTATAATTTATATCATGATTATTACGATGGTACTTGGGACCGTATTAATGGGAGTTAGTTTTTTCTAACATAACCTTAACATTCGATGAGAATTAATTGAATCAACTTATGATTAAAAGGACAAGGTGAATGAGCACCTTGTCCTTTTGTATGAAAGTGCGAACATAGAGCGTTAATCGTCGCTACCGAAAATCATGCTGCGCGTCCTGCCTGGTGGCGGCAAAGTGAGTCGGGCTTCGTCATAAAAGTTACTCCCATACTCGAGTGCAGGGCTCAATTGACCGCTGCTAAAATCTTACATAGCACCTGCCTGTTTGGCAAGTTCGGTAAAGTCCAAGTTTTGATTGGTAATAAGAACTTTTGTTCCAATTGGAATTTCCTCAAATAATGCTTCTATTTCTTCATTTGGTAAACGGACACAACCAGCCGTCACATATTGCCCAATCTTTTCTGGATGATTCGTTCCGTGAATACCATAAATGCGTCCATCGGTTCCTTTCGCGTCAAAGCCAATCCAACGTGTGCCTAATGGATTATTCGGACTACCTCCTTCAATATCTAACTTTCGATAATAAGGATTCTCCGCTTTTACGACAATCGTGAATTCACCTAGCGGAGTTGCATTAACGATATGTCCACTAGCAACATCATGAATGCTTTGAATCTTCCCTTCATTAATAAACGCCAGTTCATTTTTCGCCGTATCAATAATCAGATAGGGATCACCTACAGTCGGATTGACTCCTAGCGGCCAAATCGGTGATAAATATGCGAGCATCGTACAAAATAAAATCAAACCTCTAATCAAAATTAATACCTACTTTCGACTTATCTGTTTCTTTATTCTGCTGCTTTGAGGTCAGTTTTATCCACTTCATTCCATAATCGATCTTTTATTAATAAATATTGCTCTAACTCATAAAGGATATAAGAAAGATTAGAGCGTTCCTCAAACTCCTGTTGACTTTTAGGTAATTCCAATTTCCGAAAATCATTTCGTATTTCTGCTAACTCCCCTAAAAAATAGGCTACATAGTTATTAGGGCTTACTGCTTTAGCTAGCTCTTCAATAAATCGTGCCACTTTTTGAGACTCAGGAGAATTTGCATGTAAAACGGATACAAATGGCATCATCCGCTCAATCACTTCAAATTGTTTTTCACGCATAAGGAAATAATGATAATAATGGTTTTCAAATCTTATTAATTGATTATTAATACTTCTACTTGCCAAACGCCGACCATCTTTTAACACCTGAACAGACTCGTTAATCTCTTTCCCATCCCAGTCCTCATTACCTTCCCGTAAATAAGTTGCCAATTCATTTAATATGTTAGAGATATTCTTTTCAATCTCACGCCTATATTTCCTAAGCTCTTTCTCATCACTAGGCATATAAAGGTTCATACACAAGGCGACCCCAACACCTATAATTATTAGATATAATTCGTTCAAGAAAATTGTCCAAGAAAACTCCTGTAGCACATAAATATGTAATAAAATAACACAGCTCGTTACTAAACCCTCTTGAATTTTCAAAACGACGACAAGAGGTATAAACAATAGAAGAAATAAGCTCAAACTCACAGGATGATAGCCAATCAATTCAAAAAGCGACGCACTTAGTAACAAAGCGAGGACACAGGCTAATATTCTTGCCCAAGAAACGATTAATGAATGTCTTCTTGTCACAGAAATACATAAAATCGTAATAATAGCAGCAGATGAATAAAAATCTAAGTCAAAAAAACGAGCAAGCCCAATGGATATACCTGCCCCTAACGCTGTTTTTAACGTCCGATAACCAATTCGATATTTCGGTAACCTTCTCCATGCTTCACTCACATTCATTCACCCTAGCTTTTCAAAGTTATTCTATATTATACGTGTATATATAAGAATATACTAGAAATCAAAGTATAAAAAAGCGAAAAGTCTCATTGACTTTTCGCCTATATTAAAGAACTTTTTCTAGAAATTCCTGGGCCCTTGCAGATTGTGGATTAGAAAAAAATTGTTCGGGTGTCGCTTCCTCCACTAGTAACCCTTGGTCTAGAAATAAAATACGATCAGCCACTTCTCTAGCAAAGCCCATTTCATGCGTCACAATAGCCATCGTCATTCCGCTATCTGCTAAATCCTTCATAACAGCTAACACTTCCTTGACCATCTCTGGATCAAGTGCTGAAGTCGGCTCATCGAATAACATCATCTCAGGCTCCATCGCTAAAGCTCTGGCAATCGCAACACGTTGTTTTTGACCACCAGATAAACGATTAGGATACGTATCCTTTTTCTCGAGTAATCCAACCTTCTCCAAAAGCTCTTCTGCTTTACTTAGAGCCACTTGTTTAGTTTGACCTTTCACTTTCAAAGGAGCATACGTTATATTCTCAAGTACTGTCATATGTGGAAATAGATGAAAGTGCTGGAAAACCATACCGATTTTTTGTCTGACTTTATTAATATCCACTTTAGATTTGGTAATCTCAATATCACCAATAAAAATTTGGCCACTAGTCGCTTCTTCTAGCTGGTTCAGACAACGTAAAAACGTTGACTTACCCGAACCGGATGGACCAATAATAGCGACGACATCACCTTTAGCAATTTCTGTAGAGATCCCTTTAAGTACCTCATTTTTTCCAAAGTTTTTTGTTAAAGCTTTTACATTAATCACCGCGTTTTAGCCTCCTTTCAAGGAGTCGACCTATCAAGGTTAATCCCATTACTAATGTATAATAAATAAGACCAACAAATAATAATGTCTCTAAATACAAACCAACTTGGGCATTAACAATTTGAGCCCGTCTCATAATATCCGTAACGGCAATGGTCGAGACAATCGCTGATTCCTTTGTCAAGTTGATGAATTCATTAAATAAAGCAGGCAAGATATTCTTAAACGCTTGCGGTAAAATGATATTTATCATCATATGACGATTCGAAACACCAAGAGCTTTTGATGCTTCGACTTGTCCTTTATCTACCGCTTGAATACCAGCACGTATAATTTCCGAAACATAGGCGGCTGAATTGAGACCAAAAGCTAAAATTCCTGCTTGATAAGCGGTAATATCTATACCCATTTGTGGTAATCCAAAATAAAAAATAGCTAGTTGTAAAATTAACGGCGTTCCTCTAAATAAAGATGTATAAAAATCAGCACCTAATCGTAAGATCGTATACCTACTAATTTTTAAAATAGATATGATAATACCGAGTATTAATCCAATAATTAAAGCTACTGATACAAATGATAATGTTACCCAAACCCCTTGCGTAATATAGGGGATATAAGGAACAATTTGATCAAACTTCAAAAAATCCATCGAAACATCCTTTCTTACGTTTACGAGAAAAGGAGTGATGGATTATTCTACATCACGTACCCATTCATTAATGAGCTCTTCCAATAAACCACTTTCAATCATCTCGTCTAAAACTTCATTAAATTCTTCCACTAAATCACTACCTTTATTAAAGGCAATCGCATAGCCACCTTGATCCTCAGTGTCAATCGCAAATGAAGCAAGTGTATCTTGACGCTCTGTGTAATCAGCTGCAACCGAGTTCTCCATTAAAATACCAGCGATACGACCCGTTTGTAACTCTTGAACCGTTTCTGGGATACGATCAAAAGGTTTGACTTCAAACCCGTACTCCTCACCAAGCTCCTCTGCGGCATCTTGTTGAATAGATCCTAACTGAACACCAATGGTTAAACCTTCTAACTCTTCTAATGTTGTATAACCGTCTTCCTCTAAGAACACCATCTCATTAATCGCATCATAATACTCTGTAGAGAAATCTAGATTTTCTTTTCTATCAGGGGTCGCATTCATTGCTGAGATAGCAAAATCTATACGATCACTTTGTAAAGAAGGCTGTAAGGTAGAAAAATCCATGTTCTCGATTTTCAAATTATACCCTAATTCACTAGTAATATGTTTGGCAATATCAATATCTAAACCAACATACTCTCCTGTTGTAATATCTACAGATTCAAATGGTGGATAATCTGCAGAAGTCCCCATTACTAATGTTTCTGCATTTTCATCCACCTCTGTTTCACCTGAACCTTGATTATTGTCATCAGCTGTTCCACAAGCTGCTAAAAGTCCTACTGATAATACGGCTGTTAAACCAATTTTTGACCATTTCATTTTATTCATTTTTAAAATCCTCCAAGACAATATTTAATAATTATACCCACTTATGCATAATAACACATCATCAAATTATTGAAAACTAGTTTCACAAAAAAAGATGATATTTCTCCATTATCGGAATAGTTAGACTTTTATTTCTTTGGTATGAATGAGAATTCATACTCACTGGTCACTTCATTATACAAACTTAACAGTAAATATTCTTCATTGGGAAAAGGTATATAATTCATCATTGCTTATGATAAATGTTGAGGGCTTTCTCTGCCTGGGAACGTAATCAAAGAGGACTTGTTCAACTAGTATACTCAAAAAAAAAAAGATGGGAAACACTCCCCATCTTTTTCCATTAAGAATCTATATTTTACTCGAAGTCACCGCCCATGTCGCCGCCTTCTTCGCCATCCATCTCTAGCTCAGGGTTTTCATTTAATGCTGGGTCTTCCATTTCTCCATCTCCACCACATGCTGCTAACATACTCACTGAAATTGCACCGGCTGCCAACATATACAAGAATTTTTTACTCATTATAAAACGCCTCCTAATTAGATTCATAGTTTTAATTTGGTGATGCCCATTTCTAAGTTGTTTCGCTGTTCTACTTTTATACTACCCGATAGTAACTAGAGAAATAACATAAATTGTTCCATTTACATCCTTTCACAACAGCTCAGAGATTGTTTGATTTTCTCACACATCTTTTTAAAATTTATTTGGCATTCCCATAGATGATACAGATAAGATATCGACATGTAAGGGATAAACCTAAAAATTAAGCGAAAATTCACTCAATCATTCTATTTAGCTAACATTTATATGAGTAACTTTGATCCATAGCAAGGTGTCGCTTTAATTAACGTGGTTTACGTTTAATTATAATTATCTGTTCTATCTAAATTACATAGAGCATGTACTATCATTAGGAAGGAGGTTTTACATTGACCCCATTTTTCTCTTCACTTCTTTTAGGGATAAGCTTAGCAGCCCCTGTTGGACCAATCTCTGTGGAGATTATTCGTAGAGCCATGAAACATGGATTCTTTAACGGCCTTGTTGTTGGTTTAGGAGGAATAACTGCAGATATCTGTTTTATGCTACTTATATTTTGGGGACTTCATCCTCTTTTACAACATGAATATGCCCAGTTTTTTATGTATTCTTTTGGAGCTGTCATCCTTATTTATTTGGCGATAAATAGTTTGGACACTACAAGTATTTCAAAGATGAATAAGCACAGCAATGAACCTGCTCATTCCAAGCAATTAAAGAAATCCTACCAGGTTGGCTTCTTCATTGCCTTATTTAATCCCATTAACATCGTTTTTTGGTTTGCTATATATGGTTCCGTTTTAAGTGAACAATTACAGCAACCTTTTACGCTGATTGCCCTGCATAGCAGTGCTATATTTTTTGGTATCTTATTATGGAATTTAAATATCGCTTTTTTAGCTCATTTCCTACGTACATTAATGAACCCATTCGTTTTCCGCTTTATCCATATAGGTGCTGCTATACTTCTTACCGCCTTTTCCATTCACTTTTTGATTAAAGCTCTAACTATTTTACTCACATAGAAAAAGCCTCCCAAACAAGACTTATTTTAGTCCGAGGAAAGCTTTTTACATTTCTTAAGTTAGCAATACTTCTTCTGGAACCGGAACAAATGCAGGCAAAATCACTTCGACCTTTGTTCCAACATTAACTTCACTTTGCACGTGTAAGAGACCATTGTGATGTTCCAATATTTTATAACAAACCATTAGACCAAGTCCTGTGCCTTTTTCTTTCGTCGAATAAAATGGTTCACCCAACCTTTCAATTCTTTCTGTAGAAATACCACAGCCATTATCTTCGATTTGAATACATACTTGCTCATCGGGGTGATTTTTTAATTTTATAATGATTTTACCGTTTCTTTCGACGGCCTCAATGGCGTTACGAATTAAATTCATAATTGCTTGCTTTAACTGTTTTTCACTACCAAATATTGAAGGTACATGCTCGTATTCAAATTCAACATAGATGTTTTTCAAAATCGACTGCGTTTCTGATAACGTTAATAACTGTTCTAATAACTTTTGTACATTGATACGTTTAAATGGCGTTTCATAATTAGGCTTAGCTAAGGTTAAATATTCAAAGATGATAGATTCAACTCTATCTAATTCTTCCATAATAAGCTTAACAAATTGCTCGTTGTACACCTTCTCCTTTTCAAAAAGCTGCAAAAATCCTTTTACAGATGTTAATGGATTACGAATCTCATGAGCAACACCCGCTGCCATTTGAGCAACAGCAGATAACTTATCTGATTTCCGCAAGATGTCATCCATTCGCTTTCGCTCAGAAACGTCTTTAAAAATCGTCCTAAATGAGGGCTTTCCCCTAAATAAGATAATGGTCGTTGAGGCCTCTACTTCTCGATATTCACCATTTATACAACGTAACCTAAAAATTGTCGTTGTAATTTTCTTCTTATTGGTTAAAAGTAAGCGAATATTTTCCCTTGCTCGCCTGTACTCTTGTCCGATAAATAACTTATTAAGAGGATGTCCAACGATATCACCCTTTTCTTGTGCTTTAAATAATTTCACCCCTGCAGGATTCATATAAATAAAGCGGGTTCCATCGTGTACAGTAATCGTCTCTGGTATATGTTCAACTAAACTTCGATAATGCATTTCACTATCTTTTAAGTATTGTTCAGCTTTTTTTCTTTTCGTAATATTAAGAAAAAAAACCGTGATTTTATCTTCCATTCGATAGGCACGAATATCAAACCAACCATCTAAGCTTGTTAAAAACTCTTCCGAACTAAAGGTTTCTTCACCTGCCAAAAACTGATGGATTTTGTGGGTAATCTCTAAATCTTGTTCTTCTAAAAAATTCCAGAAGTTCATTCTTTTCACTTTCTCAACTTGATCACCAAAAAGTTCAACCGCTCGATAATTCATAAATAATACTTGACCATCAAATTGAATCGTCATCACTGCATCCTTTAAATTCTCTAGTATTAATTGACTCATCCCTTCGAGGTGCTGATGCTGAAACATCCCCTCCTCTTGAGCACGCTTAAAATAGGTAAGTTGTTGATAGTTTTGAACGGGACTTAATTGGAGCAAATAATACGTATTCTGACTTTCACTATCAACGATTGGTGAGATAAAAACTTTCGTCTCCTGGAAGACACCTGATGAACCAAGTAAGTGAATAACCGTTGAAGCCGTGTTATGAGTTAAAACAAACTTAAAATCCGAATCTTCAGTTAATAATTGGTAAAATGATACTTTTAATAATTCTTCTCTCTTAAAACCGAAGCTTTTACAAAACGTTTCGTTCACTTCTAATATTAGCCCGTCCTTATTAATAACAGCTTGCCACGTTGACGTAGCATTAAAACACAGTTGATAAATAGATACCTCCATAACCACATTCTCCTTATATAGTGAAACTTCAGTTTATAGGGCCACTCAACTTACTTTTGGTCGAGTCAATTTAGACCTTTGCAGCCTGTTTTAACTACGTAGACCTCAACTGTCTATTATAGGCAGTCAAACCTTATTTACATTATGAGTTCAGTAATATTATTCGATTTTCCTAAATTAAATCCTCCTCCTTCACAGGAATATTTATCGATTTTTTTGCGACATTTTTCAACAGAATCCATTCATCCCATACTTTTTTCCTGTCCATTCCTATTAATAAGCTCTCTAAATTAGGAGATATTAATGCGAATCTCATTGTTTTACGACAACAAATTATGCCAACCAAATCAAGTCCTACTCACTACGACCCACAAAAGATTATTTCACCATTTCAATCATTCACTTCGATTTATAAGTTGAAAGGAGGTGTTAATATGGAAGCTCAAAATAGCCGATTAGCGTTACGATTTATTGTTGGTACGGATGAATTTGGTGAAATCTCTTATTTAAGTAAATCATTCCAGCTAGTAAAAGGGAGTGCTAACGATGAAGAGTTAGTCCAATTTGCACAGGCTTACGTCTCCTTACAACAGTATCAACTTGAAGTTGCCAATCGAATTAATCAGTACGGTATCATCTAAAACCATTTAAGGAGGAGTTAAAATGAGTAAAAAGCTAGAGTTACTTTTTGAAAATGAAGAAGAAAAGCAAGTGACTATTTCGGTCGACTATCCAATTGAACCTGTCGAGCCTCAAACGGTTTATGAGGCGATGCTTTCTATGATTTCATCAGGAGCCGTTTCTTCAACTGGTGGCGACATTGTCGCAATTCGTGGGGCGAGATTAGTCGATCGTCAAGTAGAGAATATTGAATTACCTATTAGCTAAATGAATATCGAGGTTTGGCTTCCTTACATTGCGGAGTATAGTTTTCCTGTTGTCGTCACATTTTATTTGCTACACCGCCTCGAGCAAAAGTTAGACCATGTGATTGTTGCGGTAGAACAACTTCCGAATAAAATGAAGCCAGAATGACATGAAAAAGAGGTGGGTCTAAACCCTACCTCTTTTTTCATTTCGTTGACTGATAAGCACGCTCGAATTACTGGAATCATTATGTTTGAGCCTTCATTATTGAATTCGTTGAAACAGAGGAGTAATGATTAATAGATGCGAAACTATGACAGATTATCCAAGCTTTTGAAGATTAATTAAAAGGTATACATAATTTTTTTCAAATGTCCCATACTAAAAAATCATATTGTTATATATCGAAAATCAAATAATCAATCATGATAACTCCTTCAGTCAATCATTTTTTAGCTAGTCGTATTTGAAAAAAATGTCTTTTAAGGTAGGTATACATATGGGCTGGTTTCAATTAAAACGAAAAATCAAAAAAAACATCTTTGAAAATGTCGCATTAAGAACTGTATCGCAAACATTAGAATTACACGCACGCTCAGACGATTTCTGCCAGCATAAGTTTGAAACCAAAACAGATGTATTACTACTCTCTTACTATCAACCACTTATCAATCATATTAAATTAGAGCGATTGTTAATTGAGCCGATTAAAGAGCAACCTTTCACTACCCTAGAGAACTTAGTAAACATCATACATGTTGAAAACATAAAAATAATCGAAAACCCTCACGAATTAAATGAATTACTTCTAATCGGAGCAGTTGCAATTAGAACGGCTAATGCTACAAGCGACAAATGCTTAGTTGCCGTGATACCACAGGAAGAAATCCGAAATATTACGATTCCAGAAGTAGAATTTAGTGTCATTGGTCCAAAAGAAGCCTTTGTAGAATCTATTGATGTCAATATTAACTTAGTAAGAAAACGACTACCTACTCCCAATCTAATCTCGAAGGAGTTTATTGTTGGTTCATTATCTAAAACAAAAGTTATCGTTATGTACCTTGAGTCAGTTGCCAATGAGGATAACGTCAAGACAATGTTACAAAGAATTTCATCGATAGAGATTGAGACCATAAGCGACAGCTCTTATATTAATCAGCTAATTGAGGACTTTTCGAATAGTCCTTTTCCACAATTCATCGATACAGAACGACCAGACAGAGTGGCTGCTGTATTGGCGGAAGGAAAAATAGCTGTTTTTGTAAATGGCTCACCACAAGTTATTACTGCACCCACAACATTTATTGAATTCTTCTCGTCTTTTGAAGATTATTTTCTCGGTTGGCAAATTGCTTCTGCATTTCGGCTAATTCGAATATTTGCTGTCTGGTTTTCAATCTTTGCAACCCCCTTGTATGTGGCCATACTAACATACCATACTGAGATTATTCCCCAAGATTTAATGGCAACCTTAATCTTGTCTCGCGATCAAATTCCATTTCCACCTATAATTGAAGCGATTTTTTTAGAAATTACGATTGAACTTTTACGAGAAGCAGGAGCGAGATTACCTACAAAGGTCGGTCAAACGATCGGGATTGTTGGTGGAATAGTCATCGGTACTGCTGCCGTTGAAGCAGGTTTAACAAGTAACGTATTATTAATTTTTGTGGCATTAGCCGCACTCGCTTCTTTTACAACTCCTATTTACAGTATCACAAATACAATTCGTATCATTCGATTTCCTTTTTTATTTGCTGCTCAATTATGGGGAATTGTTAGTTTAACGATTTTATTTATGTTCTTATTGGTTCATTTATTATCAATCAAATCATTAAATCGCCCTTATTTAGCTCCCATTTATCCATTTAAATTTAGTGATTTAAAAGATTCTTTTATTAGATTACCATTTCATTTCCAATCGACAAGACCAGATGAACTGCAGACTAAAAGAACAAAGAAATTTAGTAAAGAAAAAGCAAAAAAGAAGCTAGACATTGATGAAGGTATTTAAGAGCACGGAAAAGAGGGTGTTCTCGTGAATATATCTAATATAAATAACAAAGCTCTATTAATTGAACCTTATTTAGTATTCTTTCTCGTTCATTCCTTGCAAGCTGGCGTAGGGGTTTTAGGTTTTACAAGATATATTGCTGAGGCAGCAGGATTTCAGAGCTGGATAGCCATTATCATAAGTGGTTTGTATTTTCACTTGCTCATTTGGATGATCTACAAAATCATAGGGAATCAAAAAAAGGATATCATAGCGATTAATAAAGAAACTTTTGGAAAATTCATCGGTAGTTTCATTTCTTTAATGATTGTTTTTTACTTTGTATTAGCAGGTGTAGTTGTTCTGAGGACTTATGTAGAAATCATTCAAATTTGGATATTTCCCGATATATCTGTTCCAATTTTATGTCTGACTTTATCAGTATTAGCTTATTATATTATTATTCAAGGCTTTCGTGTCATAGTAGGCGTTAGTTTCTTTAGTTTAATAATCCCATTTTTCCTTCTTTTCTCTAATTTTAGCGCATTTGAATATGCAGAATTCCAGCGCGTACTTCCTCTTTTCAACACAAATGTAGAAGAGCAATTATTAGCTGCAAAAACAATGACATTAAGTTTTCTCGGTCCAGAAATTCTTTTACTTGCTTATCCGTTTATAGATCAAGCACCTAAATCTCAAAAGTTTGCTCACTTAGCTTCCTTTTATACAATGGCTCTCTATCTAATTATTGCATTCGTACACTTTAGTTTTTATACATTAGGTCATTTACAAACCATCATCTGGCCAACTATTAACATATGGAAAATCGTAGAATTACCGTTCTTAGAAAGGTTCGAATACATAGGTATTGCAACTTGGCTCATTATTATTATTCCTAATATTACATTGGCTCTGTGGGCTTCGAGTCGTGCTTTAAAAGAAATATGTAACGTTAAACATATTTATACCTTACGAATAACCGGAGTTATTATATTACTGATAGCATTACTTTTCCATTCAAGAGAAGCGATCGATCAGCTAAACAACTTCATGTCATTGATTGGTCAAGTATTTGTTACGATTTTCATTCCCGTCATATTTATAATAGTTTTATTAAAAAGGAAGATGTCCTCATGAAACACAAGTTCCTATCTATACTTTTATTTATGCAATTAAGTGGCTGTGTCCAAACTCAAATTATTGACGAGGTACAACACATACATAGTGCTGGTTTTGATTATTTATCTGACGATGCAGTAGAGGTAACAATCAGTGTACCTCTATACCGTACAGAAAATGTTCTTATGAGTGATACTTTATCTGCTGTTGCTGCAACAAGTAGAGCTGCTCGTATCAAGTTAAACAATCAGTCGCCTAAGCGTCTTCATAGTGGTAAACTAAAATCCTTATTGGTTAACATAGAATTGGCAGAAAAAGAAGGTATATTATCAATTTTAGATGCATTTACCCGCGATCCAACTATCGGTTTACAAAATAAAATATGTATTGTTGAAGGTACAGTTAACGATTTATTATCGAGCAAATATGAACATGAAGAAGAAGTCTCTACCTATATAGAAGAACTTCTTAGACATAATATGGAGGCACAAAATATTCCGAAGACTAACCTTTATATATTCTTAAATCAATATTATGGATTAGGACAAGATCCTTATTTACCAATTCTGAGGAAACATAATAATAGTATCGAATTGAGTGGAATTGCCTTATTGCGTGGAGATCGCTATGTAGAAAAAATAAATGTGTCAGACTCCTTTTTATTAAAATTACTTTGCCAACCTTTCAATCACGGAGAGTATGAAATTGAACTTCGTGAACAAGACGAATATGCGATGATACGAAACGTTAATGCAAAACCTTCTTATCAAATTGAGAAAAATACCAATAAACCACAGATTGATATTCACTTAAAAATGAGTGTCCAAGTTATTGAGTATTCTGGTAATGAAATCTCAGATGAAAAATTAAATGAAATCCATACCCAATTTAAACAGGACATCCGAGAACAATCACAAGCACTCTTTCAAAAGCTTCAACAATTACATGTTGATCCAATTGGTTTAGGCGGTAAGGTGCAAGCCCATAATCCTCATTTTATTTTTGAAGAATGGGATGACTATTACATGAATGAATTAATCATTTCTATCCATCCTGATATTACTTTCCTAGATAAAGGTGTAAAGAAGTAGAAAATCAGATTGTATGATAAGCTTTAAGCAACATGATATAATAAACATACACACTTAGTGAGGTGATATTTATATGACAACACAAAACGACCAAAAAGCCATTTTTGCAGGAGGCTGCTTTTGGTGCATGGTCAAACCTTTTCATAAATATGATGGTGTTCTCAAAGTAACCTCAGGTTATACGGGTGGACATACCAAAAATCCTACTTATCAAGAGGTTTGTTCAGAAACAACTGGCCATTATGAGGCGATCGAAATAACCTTCGACCCTAAGATTATCACTTATGAAGAATTACTTTCAATCTTTTGGAAACAGATCGACCCTACCGATGCTGGCGGCCAATTTTATGATAGAGGACAGTCTTATCAAACGGCTATTTTTTATATGAATGATAGTCAAAAAAAAGCAGCCGAACAATCTAAACTGGATTTAGATAAGAGCGGTAAATTTGAACAACCGATTGCAACCAAACTGTTACCGGCAAAAACCTTCTATGAAGCAGAGGAATATCATCAAGACTATTATAAGAAAAACCCTGCTCATTACGAACGCTATCAACATGGTTCGGGACGAGCTGCTTTTATTAATCGACATTGGGGTGAACCGCATGAAACCGAATAAAGACGATTTAAAGAAAAAACTAACACCTATGCAATATGAAGTCACACAAAACAACGGGACTGAGCCGCCTTTTCGTAATGAATATTATGCAACGGAGGAAGAAGGTATCTATGTTGATCTTATCTCAGGAAAGCCGCTGTTTTCTTCCAAAGATAAATATGATGCAGGCTGTGGTTGGCCTAGTTTTACCAAACCAATACAAGACGAGGAAATTGTAGAAAAAGAAGACCGAAGTCACTTTATGGTAAGAACTGAAGTGAGAAGTAAAGAAGCCGATTCCCATTTAGGACACGTATTCCCAGACGGTCCTCCACAATCAGGTGGCTTACGCTATTGTATTAACTCCGCTGCTTTACAATTTATTCCTAAAGAACACCTTGAAGAAAAAGGCTACAAAGCCTATCTTAAATTATTCGATTAAAAATCCTTCTCCATACACTAACAAAGCTTTTCTGATAAAAGAAGCCGGTGACAGTAGTCATCGGCTTCTTAATTCGACGCACTCAGGCTCCCAAAGTTATACACACCCTTCTGCCAGCAATGGTTCACTAAGGTTCCCAAACACAAGCTGTTAGCATTCCAAAAAGATTCAGCGCTCCGCACAAACAGCCACAACCAACCCAAAAAAGAGAGAGTACTAACCCATCAGGATTAGTATCTAAAATCCACATGTTTTTGGACCGTTGGCCAAGCTTGCTTG
>LFJO01000005.1:217721-706165 GCA_001038565.1 Alkalihalobacillus pseudalcaliphilus | reverse complement strand
GATTTTCAAAAACGGACCAAAAACAAAGACCAAAAGGTCAAATTATCTCGAGAATTGAGCATCACCCATGCCCAGCACTCAAAAAAGTATGTGCTCAGAATCATTCTGAACACATACCTTAATCATTATTCAGCTAAACCAGCACGAACTTCTTCAATCATACCAGGGAAAGAAGTTAAACCACCAGTTGTAATGTACCAGTAAATCGCATCTAAAAATACAATATTATCATTCTCATAAGCTTGAGTATTTTGTACAAAAGAATTATCTAATAACTCATTACCAGACTCTTCACCACTAGCTACCGCCGCACCACGGTCAATGACAAATAAATACTCTGGGTCTTGCATTTCGATATATTCAAAGTCAACCTCTTGTCCATGATTGGCAATGTCAATAGAAGTATCCACAGGGTCAACACCGAATAAACTATGAAGTAAATCGAAACGTCCACCAGGACCATGAACAGATAAACTTCCTTCGTTTACCATCAATAATAAACCTTTTGCTTCTTGCTCACTCGCTAATGCTTGAACCTCTTCAATTGATGCATCAATTTCTGCTAACTTTTCTGCCGCTTCATCTTCCTTATCGAAAATTTGTGCAATCATATCAAGATTGTTTTTAAACGAATCATAATAGTTCGCATTATCAATACCCATAAATAAAGTTGGTGCAATATCATTCAAGTCGTCATATGCTTCAGATGCACGACCACTAATAATGATTAAATCTGGATCTAATTCAAAAATTTCCTCGAAATCAGGTTCAAACAAGCTACCCGCATTCACATAATCATCACTAGCATATTTTGATAAGTATTCAGGAACATTTGCTTGTGGTAAACCTGCAACTTCAACACCAAAACCGTCTAACATATCTAGAATACCCATATCAAAAACAACAACAGTTTCTGGGTTTTTCTCAACAGTCGTCTCACCTAATTGATGTTCGAAAGTAAGTGTTTTTTCTTCTTCTGTAGCTGGATCTTCTGTATCTACGTCATCTGCTGCGCCTTCTGTCGCATCATCTGAATCGTCATTTGAACCGCACGCCGCTAATACTAATGCAACAAATGCAGCTAACATTAATAACCAAAGTTTCTTCATCTACATACACCCCTACGGTATTTTTTTTATAATAAAGGATTAGAATAGCGTACGTAAATGGATGGTATCCTCTGACGTCGACGTTCATCTACGCACGCTATATATCCCTAATTATCCTACTTAATTAAACAAAATAAACACATACACGCTGATTATTAATATCATTAATGGTGATATCCATATCATAAATATCTTTTAGAACACCATTATTGATAATTTCATGCGTGGGGCCTTCATGGATAATTTGACCATCTTTAAGGGCCACAATTTGATCAGAATAAAACGAAGCAAAGTTAATATCATGAAGAACAATCACAATCGTCTTTCCTAATTCCTTCACCATTCGCTTTAATACCTTCATAATTTGAACAGAATGTTTCATATCCAAATTGTTCAATGGCTCATCAAGTAATATATACTCAGTATCTTGAGCAATAACCATCGCAATATAAGCACGTTGGCGTTGACCACCACTTAATTGATCCAAATACTTATCTTGAATATCCTCAAGCTCCATATAAGCAATCGCTTCATCTATATATTGAAGGTCTACTTTTTTTAAATTTCCTTGAGAATATGGAAAGCGACCAAATGAGACAAGCTCACGAATCGTCAATCGTATATTAATATGATTAGATTGCTTTAATATCGAAATTTTCTTTGCTAAATCGCTACTTTTTGTATCTGCTACTTTAGAGTTTTCAATAAGAATTTCTCCTGAATCTGCCACAGTTAGCCGACTGATCATCGATAAAAGTGTACTTTTACCGGCTCCATTTGGCCCAATAAAAGAAGTTATTTTCCCTTTTTGAATTTTAACAGAGACGTTATTCACAACGGCTTTATCCCCAAATAATTTGGATACATTCATAACTTCTACCATTTTTTACTCTCCCTTAATAAAAGATATAAGAAGTAGACACCACCAACAAAGTTAATAATGACACTAATTGGTGTTGAGAAACTAAAGATTCTCTCCACTAAAAGTTGTCCGCCAACTAAAGCAATAACACTGATTAACATCGCTACTGGAATAATAATGGCGTGTTTATAAGTTTTAACCACTTCATAAGCCACATTAGCCACAAGTAAACCTAAGAAAGTAATCGGTCCAACAAGAGCTGTCGCAAGTGAAACGAGGATTGCTATAAATATAAGTAATAACTTCACTGCTCGATCATAATTCACACCCAAATTAATCGCTTGGTCTCTTCCAAGTGATAGAACATCCAAGTACTTTAATTGTGGATAGAAGATAATCGTCACGAAAATAAGAATCCCTATTGAAACCAGCAATAAATCCGAATTAACATTATTAAAGCTCGCGAATAAACGGTTTTGTAGGTTTAAATACTCATTCGGGTCAATAAGAACTTGAAGGAATGTGGAAATACTCCCAAAGAAAGTTCCCATAATGATCCCTACTAATAATAGGAAGAATATATTCTTTCCCTCGCCCCTTAATAGGAGCTGATACAAAAGCATCGCGAAAATGACCATTAAAATTGTAGATATAGCAAAATTCAAATATTGATTTAAAACTAAAACACTCATAGAACCAAACGAAAAGATAATAAATGTTTGGAATAGCTGATAGAGAGAATCCAACCCTATCAAACTTGGTGTTAGTATCCTGTTATTCGTAATCGTTTGAAAAACAACTGTAGCAAAGGCTATCGCTACACCCGTTACGATGATTGATAAAATCTTGATACCACGACGAGGCAGTGCATATTCCCAGCTTCTTAAATCGTAAAATAAAAATAATCCTGTTAATATAACTGCTAATAAAGATAATAATAGAATCTTAGTTTTAATACCCATGCTTTTTCCCCCTTATCAATAAATAGAGGAAAATCGCACTTCCGATAACCCCAACCGTTAAACCAATCGGTATTTGGTAAGGGAAGATGATGACTCTTCCAATAATGTCACAGGCTAGAACAAAAGCAACCCCTAAGAGTGCAGTTGTTGGCAAGTTTTTCCTTAAGTTATCCCCTTGGAATATCGCTACAATATTTGGAATGATTAGGCCTAAAAACGGAATCATACCTACTGTTAACACAACAACCGATGTTATCGCCGCAACAATAATTAAACCGATATTAACCACTTGCTTATAGTTTAATCCTAAATTTACGGAGAATTCCTCGCCCATTCCTGCAATCGTAAATCGATTTGCAAAAATATAAGCAATAATAAGAAGTGGAATACTAACATATAACATCTCATAACGACCCGTTATAATTAGTGCAAAGCTTCCTTGCAACCAACTCGATATGTTTTGAATTAAATCATTGGAATAAGCAAAAAAGGTTGTGATCGATCCAACAATATTACCAAACATTAAACCTACTAATGGAACAAAAATAATGTTTTTAAATTTAATTCGGTCGAGTATCTTCATGAAAATGAGTGTCCCTGCTAACGCAAAAAGGAAAGACACAATCATCTTCTGCATCATTGTCGCAGAAGCAAACATAAGCATCGACACCATAATACCTAAGCTAGCTGAATCCATCGTTCCAGCTGTGGTTGGTGAAACAAACTTATTTCTCGTTAACTGTTGCATAATTAAGCCACAAATCGCCATACTAGAACCAGCAATGATGATGCTTATTAATCTAGGTAAACGACTATGAATAAGAGTATGTAATTGGTTCTCATCTAACTGAATAATCCCAGCTAGGTTTAAGTTATTTACACCGATAAATATCGATGTCACACTTAAAATAAGACAGACGATAAGTAGAATGAAGTTTTTCATACAGCAACCCTTTTCAAACCGGTTTATAATTAATATTCATTCTCATCGAAAATGATTATCAATCACATTGACAATGATAATGGTTATCACTAAGAATGTCAATGAATATGTTTATATTTTTCTTTATATTTCGTTGTCTTGTATAGGATTAACATAAAAAATCTTTCAAATCTCTTTCAAAAAATCATATGAAAAGAATGTCATTAATCAATGAACATGTATAACAGGGACCGTAAACGTCCTGTTCCAGCTTTATAATACATTAAATGACTCTTTTCCCCCTTCATATCCCCATACATATAAGCAGCTCATTTTCTTTCCTGTCACAAATATGCCACAATTATAATAATTGATTGAAAAACTTAGCAGAGGAGTTTTACCATGGCAATGAGAATAGAACGAGACACATTAGGAGAAATTCAAGTACCTAAAGATAAATACTGGGGTGCTCAAACGCAAAGAAGTTTGGAGAATTTTAAAATCGGTGATGAAAAAATGCCTAAACCGCTTATCTATGCTTTTGCAGACTTAAAAAAAGCTGCAGCCATTGTAAATGCTCAGAACGGCGATTTAGACAACAAAAAAAGCAATGCGATCGTTCATGCATGCGAGCAAATTTTAACGGGAAATTATGATGAGCATTTTCCACTTGTCGTTTGGCAAACAGGTAGTGGTACTCAATCGAATATGAATATGAATGAAGTCATTGCCTATTTAGCCAACGAGCAACTTAGCAAACCGGAACTGTATGTACATCCTAATGATGATGTTAACCGTTCACAAAGCTCTAATGATACATTTCCAACAGCGATGCATATCGCTACCGTGAAAGAAACGGAACGTCTTCTATTACCAGCCATTCAACAATGGATACGTACGTTAGAACAATTAGAAACTAAATATCACCACATCATTAAAGTGGGTCGCACCCATTTACAGGATGCTACCCCTCTTACATTCGGTCAAGAAATTAGTGGATGGAAGGAAATGCTTATAAAGACGGACAAAATGATTGGAGAGAGCTTACAATATGTTCGTGAATTAGCGATTGGTGGTACGGCTGTGGGAACAGGGCTCAACTCTCCTGCAAGCTACGGACGACAAATGGCGGAACGATTGTCCAAACAACTTCATTCTACTTTTATACCATCAAACAACTATTTTCATGCTTTAACAAGCCATGATGCACTTGTACATTTTCATGGAAGCTTAAAATCATTAGCTGCGGATGTATTCAAAGTAGCTAACGACATTCGTTTGTTAGCTAGTGGACCTCGTTCTGGGATTGGTGAAATTACGATTCCAGCCAATGAACCTGGTAGCTCCATTATGCCAGGAAAAGTTAATCCAACTCAATCTGAAGCACTTACTATGGTATGTAGCCAAGTTTTTGGTAATGATACAAGTGTTGGATTTGCGGCAAGTCAAGGTCATTATCAGTTGAATGTATTCAAACCTGTCATTGCCTATAATGTGCTTCAATCCATACGATTATTAGCAGATGGGTTAAATAGCTTTCACGATCACTGCTTAGTAGGACTTCAGCCTAATGAAGAAAAAATGACGGATAATGTCGTTCGTTCTTTGATGTTAGTCACGGCATTAAATGCCCATATCGGCTATGAAAATGCTGCAAGAATTGCCAAAAAAGCCTTTTCTGAACAGTCAACATTAAAAGAAGCAGCCCTTGCCCTTCAGTTACTTGATGCCGAGCAATTTGATTTACTTGTTAATCCTCAATTAATGATTAAACCAAAAGATTAACGGTCAACGTTAGCATAAAAAAGAGCTAGCTTTCATACTTGAAAGCTAGCTCTCATCATACGTATAACGAACGACATATTTATTCGTTTTTAACTTTCTGATTTCTACAACCGGCCCAATTTCATAGCCATTATGCCAATTATCTTCTATCTTAGCTTTAATACAACTTGCCTGAAACCTTGTAGGAAACAATTGACGATAGTAAACCCAATTAGGTGCTTGAAGTTGAGTACTCGACATTTTTTCGTTCCTTTCTATCTGAGCCACCTGCCTTAATGGTTAGGTTATTGGTCTTAGTATATGAAAATTTCCCTGCAAAATTGCATAAGCTCCATGCATTAACCAATCAATTCCTCACGCTCACGCTTTTTCCGATCCTCTAAGCGACGATTTTCTTGAATATCGCGATGACGGTGAGCTAGTCTTGCTGAAGCACTCGCCGCAATGCTGGCAATTAAGTCATCTAAGAACGTATGTACCTGTTCCTTTCTCTCATCAAGCTCACGAATTATTCCTACCTTCTGTTTATCAAGATATCCAAATGTCGTGACAGCAATGGAGCCAAATCCAAAAACTGATCCTAATGCAATCGTTTCATCCACTCCAAACAAGCCTTCATCCGTATCCACTAACGATTGTAAAGGTTCCGATAGCTTTTTCTGCTCCGCCAAAACATCTAATTCAACTCCAACTAAAATAGCATGTTGAATTTCTCGCTTTAATAAAACAGCATTCACGCTATCGTAGCATTCTTCTATAGATAAATTTTCATGGTAAGGCTCTTGCATTTGATAAACAATTTCTGCAATAGCGTCTATTGAGACACCTCGTTCTTCTAATTTCTTTCGAGCTGCATTTTCAACGATTTCACACGGTACTTGCTTTTTCACAATTGACCACCTCATGCTCTCTCTATATTTTCATGCTATTTCTAGTAGTGTATCACAAATAAACATATTTTTAACATGTAAGTGTTCCTATGAAGGATATGCCCACAAATTATGTTAAAATAAAACAAATCATACTTAAAGGAGCCGATCCAATTGGCTAAACAATTACGTGGAAATACCAATGAAGCTATCATCAAAAGTACCTTCTTAGACGAAGAAGTAAAGCTAATGATTTATACACCAGAAGATTTCACCCCTATCAAAGATTATGATGTATTGATTTGTCAGGATGGACAAGACTATTTTCAATTAGGACGGTTACCTAGGCAAATTGACGATTTAATAGAGGATTTAGAAATTAGAGAAGTGATTATCGTTGGCATACCTTACCCTAATGTGAGTGAAAGAAGAAATCGCTATCACCCTGAGCAAGACAAATCGGCCGCTTACATACAATTTTTAGTGAAAGAAGTCATGCCATTTTTGGATGAAAATTATCCGATACAGCCTTTTGCTCAAAGGAGAACACTAGCTGGAGATTCATTAGCTGGTACGATATCTCTTCTAACCGCCGTTCAATATCCTAAAACCTTTGGTCAGGTGATGATGCATTCTCCATTTGTCAATGACACAGTTCTTCATGCCATAAAAAATGCTTCTGATATCCAATCATTATCTATCTACCATCGAATTGGTCTTGAAGAGACAGCGGTTAAGACGACCGATAAACAAACACTTGATTTTCTCGAACCGAACCGCTCGTTAAAAGAAATACTCACAAACTCTGTGACAGATTATGATTATGATGAATTTGAAGGTAACCATACTTGGACTTATTGGCAAAAGGATTTACAAAATGGCTTGAAAAAACTTTTATCCTATGATTAAATCGGTGACTGAAAGATTTATATAAAGTAAGGAGAAACGAGAAAATGAAGATTATACAAACAACAACAGACAAACAGTTACAAGATGCTTATGAAGTCAGAACAAAGGTCTTTGTAGAAGAACAAAAGGTAGCAGTCGAAGAAGAAATTGACCAATTTGAATCAAGCGCTACGCATTTTGTCATTTATAATGAAAGTGACAAGCCTGTTGGAGCAGCAAGATTACGTGAAGTCGACGGTTACGGTAAGATCGAACGTGTCTGCTTACTCCAAGAAGTAAGAGGAACTGGCTTAGGGCACCAATTAATGAATCAATTATTAGCTCATATTCAAACAACTGGTTTAACAAAAGCAAAGCTCAATGCTCAAGTTCAAGCGATCATATTTTATGAGAAATTAGGTTTCTCCATCGTATCAGAGCAATTTTTAGATGCAGGCATCCCTCATGTAACAATGATCAAACATTTCTAGTAAATTGGTTGGTTCGTGTCGGGATGAAAATAGTCTCAATAGAAATAAGCTACTTGTAGCAGGTAGCTTATTTTCATATTTATTCATGTATGAGTGATACAGATGTTAGAAAGTTTATAAAAAGTGTATGGCCGCTCTCTTCCGTTAACATCCTAGTCGAAAAATCATAAATACCTACGAGATAACCAAAATCCTGATAAAAAGGATATTGATTTTTGTTCCTGAATTCTTGATCATAAAAATCAAAATCAAAAAATAGACACCACATATCTTTATCAAGAACTTTTAAGAGAATTCCCTCTAAATCTAAATCATGTTCATAATAGCCTACATGTTGATGGAACTGTTCATCAAATAACAAGCCATCCCCCGCTCTCCATTACGAATCCATTCTACTTTGAACAGAAGCGAGCTTACTCGCTAATGTAGACGATTTATCTCTGCGATCGTCGATTCGTATATTTGTAGCTACTCGCTGACATCCTTTTGTAAATGGAACCTCATGAATCGCTTGGATAACCTCAAATAATACAGGGAGTTCTCCTTCAATTAACGTGCTCATCGGCGTTAATTCATATTTCAATTTACCCTCATATGTTTTTAAAACTTTATGTATTTCGCTCACATATTCACTCACACTAGGTGAATCTGTGCCAATCGGAATAATCGTAATATCTACTATAGCCATGTTTTTCTTCTCCTTTTTAATCGTTTGTCTTTGCAGTTGGTCTGGGAATTCAACTAATGCTAATTGCCGATATGATTCTATCGCGGCAATTAAATGTTTTCGTTCAGGCTCTGAAGTTGTCCAATTTCGCTGTAACCAATAGGATATTTGTAAAATAGGCTTACGTAACCACATGAAGGCTCGTTTTTTCATTAAACGAATCACAACAGGAACCAGTAATACAGAACTATATGAAGCATACATGAGACTATCTTGAAATGGTAGGATACTAACCAAACCTATGAACGTCAAGATTATAACCGACAAAAAGTAGATAACTACCGCATTCGTTGAACAATTTCGATTCGTAATTGCCGCTTTTTTAATACGATGAATACGAGTCACTAATTTTCTACCGCGGTCACTAAATACCTTATGCTCGGCTCCATGATATTTTTTTAGTTGATTTGGAAAGATAAAATGGGTCCCAAATGCAAAATAAATAAAAAAGTAATACGGGAAGCCCTTAAAATCAATCGGAAGAAATTTCGGAATTAAAATCAATCCAAATAAAGTCATAGTGAAAAGCTTCAACCAAATCGGCAGTGAGCTTGTTACTAAATAGACCATTTCGAAAAAAGTCTTTACTGAAATGGGCTTACACCATTTGTGGAGTCTATTTTTATGATGATAGCCACACGCAACATGATCTTGTCCGATAAAAAAAATGCCTGTCTGAAATGAAAGGCCTCTAATAACCGCCATAGCTTACCTCGCTTCTTATTGATCATCCACTGAAATCACCCAATACGGGATGTCTCCACCGTGCTCAAACGCTACGTTTTCAAACGTTGCATCTGTTGACTGCATCGGGGCGTGATTCATCCATGTATGCATGAAAAATGTCTCAGTATTGACAATGTCAGGAGATTTGACAACAACATGAATATCCCCAATATTTCCATAACTTAAATGTTCATCTAATTGATTCGTAAAAGTAAAAATAAGTCCATTTTCTCCCCTGATTGGTTCTGATTGTTCTATGATTTTGTCACCATGATAAAGAGCTAATTCTGCTTCTATTAATTCAAACGAATCAACGATTTCACCTGAGGCATCATAAAAAACGACGCCGATATAATCGTTTCCGTACAGGCCATCAGATGGGGCCACTGTCCAATCCCATTCTGTATGCACCTCCCATTGTTCCCCTTCCGTGTTGACATTCATATGTATTTCAATTTCTTCTTTTAACTTTTCGTTGGTGATTCCTTCTTGGTCATTCAGAAAAAATACACCACCAATAATCATTAATACAATCAAGATTCCAGGCATAATTAGTAATCCTTTGTTTCCTTCAAACATCCTATTCTCTCCTTATGTAAGTATTTCTCATACCGACATTATACAGGAAAGCGTGTATGCGTACAGCCTTTCGCATGACGATATTGTGTTTTATATGAAAGTTGCTTGATACTGATATGCGGAGCTATACTCATCGCTCCCGAAAATCATGCTCCGCGTCCTGTGGGGTGGCGCTGAACTAATCGGCTATGCCACTGGATCTCAGCTCTGTCACTACGTCCCACGGGAGTCTCCGCATGACTCGCCCGCTGGGTTACTACTCATTCTCAAGTTCACAAACCAACCTTACATTTTTTTAATTGAAAAAGAACGAAACCAAATTGACGATAAGTCAACAGTTAAAAAGCCAAACCCAAATTTCATTTTTGTTGGTGATGAGTTGCTGCGGCTTCGCTAAGTGCGTTTTGTATGAAAGTGGACTTAGGGGCGATAGGTTGTGCCTTGAAGTTAGCTAGTCATCCATCTGGCGACAAATGACCTTAGTAGGACAGTGCTCCCTGTTTGATCAGGCCGACTCCTAATGGTGATCGAGTTGTAAACGGGCCAACTGTTTGAACAGTCGCCACTACTTTCATCTTTGTTGGTGGTGAGTTTCATGGCAAGTCATCAAAGGCTTCAGATCTTTTCTTATTTATGTATGGTTTCCTTAATTTCATTACAATTTCTCTCAGTGCTTTTAATGTATTAGATTTTGATTTAGATTCCTGTGCGACTAGCTGCAGACTAATTTTTTGGGAGCCTTTTTGGATGATTGGATGCGTATTTTTTTCTCTATAAAAAGAAACGAATACCCAACCAAAAAAAGGATATAAAGTCTATTTCTCACTCACTCCACTTACAACACTCCCCAACAGAACTTTCATTCTGATGGGGCATAACCAGCTTTTGGCTCTATCTCTTTGGGAGTTGATTCAGTTTAACGTGAAGAGGTCAAAATTCTAATCGTGATTAAGTTTCAACAGCAAGATTTATTCTTGCAAAAACAACAAAAAACCTCCTCAAGGGAGATTTTTTGTCAACGATTACTTGTTTCCTTTTTGGTATGCATGATGATTTGTTGGTCCAATGCCTGAGCCAATCGAAATCGAATTGGCAATCGCTGCCGTAATAAAGTCTTTAGCGACTTGAACGGCCTCTTCAATAGAAGCTCCTTTTGCTAGCTCAGCAGCAATGGCAGCAGCAAATGTACAACCTGTACCATGGGTGTGCTTAGTGTCTATTCTTTCAACAAAATACTCAGTCATCTTGTTGCCATCATATAATAAATCTATTGCTGGCCCCTTGGATAGGTGACCGCCTTTTAATAATACATATTCAGGACCAAGCTTATGAAGAGCCTTCGCTACTTCTTTCATTTCATCAACCGTTTCGATGTCCTTACTCCAGCCAAGAATTTCCTTTGCTTCAGGTAGATTCGGCGTAATGACCGTCGCTACCGGTAGCAAGTGCTCTTTTAATGCATGAATGGCTTCTTGTTGTAAAAGTGTAGCTCCACCCTTAGCGATCATAACCGGATCAACGACGACATTGCTTAATTGATAGTGTTTGACTTTTTTAGCTACTAATTGAATGATATCTGCGGAAAAAAGCATACCTGTCTTTGTCCCATCTGCTCCAATATCACTTAGCACAGCATCGAGCTGATCTTCAATCGCTTCCAACGATTGTGGGTAGACTCCATGAACGCCTAATGTGTTTTGAGCCGTTAATGCGGTAATCACACTCATTCCAAACGTATCTAACTCCTGAAAAGTTTTTAAATCAGCTTGTATTCCAGCTCCTCCACCACTATCAGAACCAGCAATCGTTAAAGTTTTTGCTAAACTCAATCTCTTTTCCTCCTCTATTATGAAAACCTCTCCGGATTGAACAAATCTATCGGTGTTATCGTTTTTTCATTCTTTAATATGGAAGTCACTATATGAGCTGTGACTGGACTTAATAAAATACCATTTCGATAATGTCCTAATGCTACCGTTATATGTGGATGCTCCTTCAGTTTCCCTATAAGAGGATAACCATCTAACGTTGCTGGTCTCAATCCAGCCCAAGTATGGAAAGGATCTATTTCTTTTAAAAATGGAAATAACTTATGATTCCAATTGGTTAAACGTTCGATTCCTTTTTCTGTTACAGTCGTTTGAAAACCTGCAATATCTTCAGAGGCACCATTTATTAATGTCCCATTCTCTTTAGGAACAAGATACCCTTGGCTCGAATACACGATATGATTGACAGACTCTGCATATCCTTGATACGCACAGATTTGGCCTCGTATTGGAAAAATGGGTAGTGATACTCCTAATGTTTCCTCAAGCTCCTTACCCCATGCACCTTGGGCACAAACATATTCATCCGCTTGCCAAGTACCACCGTTTTGTGCACTCACATACGTAGAATTTTTTTCAGTATGTATATAGATTTGGCCCGTGTCTTCAATAATTTTAACGCCTACTTTTCGACAAGCCTCTTCTAATGATTTGACATAGGCCGGTGCATAAACATGACTTTCCTCTGGGTAATACATCGCTGCCAAAACTTCTTTTGATAAAGCTGGTTCAAGCTCTCTTGCCTCTTCCCCCGACAGCATTCGAGCTGAGGTTGCCCATTTCTTTTGCCAAGACAGCCTTCCTTTTAGAGCTAAAACATCGGCCTCATGAAAAACAACATGTAAACTACCACTTTCACTAAATTCAAAATCAATGTTAGAATCCTCTTTAATATTGGATTGCCACTCTTTAAACAACCCTAAACTTGTTACACATAGTCGAAAAAAATCATCCTGATCTTCACCAATCTCAGAAAAAGGGGCAAGCATACCAGCCGCCGCTCCTGATGCCTGCCCACCACAACGACCTTTTTCTAAGAGGGTTACTTGAAAATCGTTACGTTGGAGTTGATAAGCTATCGATAAGCCGATAACTCCACCTCCAATAACTATGACGGATCGACTCATTTTTGCCACATTCCCTTCACACCTATGTTGAACGTTCCTTACATAAACCTCAGATGCCTAACACTTTTGTAAAGAGCTAAAATGAGAATTCCACGCACCGTTTGCTTCTAAATCAAGCGGCCAAATTCTTCGAATCCTCTTTACCTCTCTCAGAATCTTCCCTCAATACTAGTAAAGGGCTTTTAGTTTAATTTAAATTGTTCAAAACCACTGCTCGCACTTGCATATTTTTTCTTTGGAATCCTTCCAGCTTCATACGATAAGCGTCCTGATTCAATCGCTAATTTCATCGCTTGAGCCATCTTGATTGGATCCTTCGCTTTAGCAACTGGCGTATTCATTAAGATACCATCAACACCTAATTCCATCGCTTCTACAATGTCTTTCGCACTACCTAAACCTGCGTCAACGATAATGGGAACTTCACTTTCTTCGACAATTAAACTGATATTATAAGGATTTAAAACACCTAAACCCGTACCAATTGGCGCAGCTCCAGGCATAACAGCACTCGCCCCTGCCTCTTCAAGCTTTTTACATAAAATCGGGTCATCTGATGTATATGGTAAAACTACAAAACCCTCTTTCACTAAAATCTCTGTTGCCCTTAATGTTTCGATGGGATCAGGAAGTAATGTTTTTTCATTTGCACTTATCTCTACTTTTATCCAATTACCAATTCCAGCAGCTTTAGCGAGTCTCGCTATTCTTACCGCTTCTTCCGCATTGGAAGCACCTGAGGTATTTGGTAAATAACGATATTGATTAGGTTCAAGATGTTGTAAAATCGCATCTTCTCTTGGCGCCTCTAAATTAACGCGACGAATCGCAAAGGTTAAAACTTCAGCTTCTGAAGCCTGAATCGCTTCATTTTGGACAAAGGGGTTCGGGTATCTTCCCGTTCCAAGGAAAAAACGTGAGTTTAACTTTTGACCCGCGATTTCTAGGTGTTTTTTTTTCATGATTATCCGCCTCCAACAAAATGCACAAGCTCAATCGTACTTTCTGGTATGAGTTGTACAGAACTACGCTTTTCTTGCTCAATAATTTCCCCATTTAACTCAGTCACAACTAAATGAGCTTCTAATTCAAAATAAGCAACAACTTCATCTAATTGAGTAACCTCTAAATCATGCTTCTCTCCATTAATTAAAAGTTTCATCCGTATCACCTCGCTTTAAAATGCCGATAAATTTCTGCGCTGTGGCTTGGACGTCTTTAGCACCAACAATTTCACTAATCATACATACACTAGTGGCCCCAGCTTCCAACACTTGCCGAACATTGTGTAACTTAATACCACCAATGGCCACAAATGGAATATTCACTGCTGCCTTTACTTCCGAAATATACGAAGTTGTGACAGGGTCTACGACATCTTTTTTACTATTCGTTGGAAATATAGGTCCAACGCCAATATAATCAGCTCCACCCTTTTCAGCTTCAATCGCTTCTTCTACTTTATGAGTAGACACACCAATGATTTTATCATGACCGACTAATTGTCGTACTTCGGATAAAGGCATATCATCTTGTCCGACATGAACCCCATCAGCGTCTACCGCTAATGCAACATCAATATAGTCATTGACGATAAACGTAACCCCATATTTCTTTGTAAGCTCTCGTAATCGTTTCGCTTTTTCAAAAACGACTTTTCTTGAGCTCTCTTTGTCACGCAATTGAATAATATCTACACCACCAAGTATCGCTTGTTCCATCACCTCTATCAAATCTCTACCTTGATGGAACTCATCGCCCGTAATCGCATATAAATAAAATGGTTTCATGATCTAACACTCCTACAAAATTAAAATAAGACCGCAATACTTTCCATAAGGAAAGAAATGCGGTCTACTCTACATAGACAAACAAGCAACAACTTCCCTACGCTGGTATCATCCAGATCAGGTTAAAAGAGTTAAAAGGAACATACCTTTTTCTCAGCCTACTTCCTGTAGGCACCCCTAGTTTTCTCATGTTTATTTAAAATCACTATTGACTTTTATTATGACAGATTTCACGTAAAAATCAAGCAAACTACTTTTTAAAAACGTCCACTAATACATCTTCTTCTAAGAAATAAATATGTTCAAGCTGATGACCTAAAAGAAGCATTGTACCGTTTGGCGAAGTTTCTAGAGGAACATTTTCAGGCCATTCAAACAAAACATCGATCTGACCGGTTTTTAGTGACATTTGTGATAATTCAAAGCCATTTTGATAATGAAAAAAGCTATCGTTATAAAAAGGCTTAAACCATAAAAGCTGCTTATTTTTCTGTTCGAAATCATAAAATGGGATCCACCATTCATTTGTCCCAGTCGTCAAAACAGGTACATCCAATGTTACTAATGGTTCGTCCTGTTGAAAAATAGTCCATTGGCTGTTCTCAGCATCAATGGAATGTGACTTCACCACAAAATAGAACCCATCACTTAAGTAACGGTAAGCCAGTAGTCGTTCTTGTACAATATCTTCTTGTTCCTCCTCTACCTGTAAGCGAATTAAATCAGCTATCGGTAACTCCCCTTCTTCTTTAGTTTTCAAATAAGCTAAGTCCCCATTCTCAAACCATTCCACATGTAGCTCTGTTAAATCAATCATTTGCATGTCTTGCTGGCTGATATCTAATAAATAGGTCTCAAATTCCCAGTCTGGCAAAAAAACAACAATAACGATTCGTTCCTCTTTGTCAGGATGAAAATGCACTTGATACTGCTCGCCAAAATTTTCTAATTTCATCGTTAACTGACCATATATATCAAGGAAAATTAAATGGTTATCATAACTATTTGACTGAAATTCTTGAAAGACAATTATATCCCTGTTAGGGCTCAATTGGACATCTAACATCATATTTTCGCTTTCAAATATCACCGTTTTTTCACCGGAGAATATATCATAATGGCTTATTTTCGTTAAATCGGTATCTTCCTCAAATAAAATGACAGACGTATCATCGATCCAGCCAATCACCTGTGTATAAGGATTTATGGTTTCATAAGGGATAAATGCTTGATTTTGGTTAAGCGGTTTGGAGATCTGCTCTTTCCAGTCTCCATCTATATGTGGTTGAGGTTGGACTTGTTCACGAAAGCATCCAGATAATAGGAGCAAAAGAAGAAAAGCGAGACCTATTTTCAATCTGCATCCCTTCTTTCTCATACATATGTCCTATTATCTCATGCACTAGCAGAAGTTACAATGAAAGGATTCATAAGACTTTTGATTGATTATTTCGACATAATTCAGTAGTTCCATCGTTTGATTAAGTCGTTCCGCCTATGTTTAATAAATCCGTCTTTTTAAGCGACGATAATAGCTGTAACACTTGATAATGATGGAAGTGAAACTAATGATAACAAGTATAAAAATAAAAAAATTAATGATTTGTAACGGCGAAGCATCACTAGTAGATATACTTGAGCTCATTTGTACAATTAAATAAAGATACATGATAATTAATGGTACAAACCATAATGTGTAATTTTTCAATACACTTTTAGCTTGGTTTACAAGTTCCAAATATTCACTATAAAATTGTGGAACTTCCTCATCTACCTCATATTCTTTTGACCATATCGTCCACTTTTGCGCTCGACCTTTTGTAGCAAATACTTTCACCCAGCCTGCATCATGATGGATCGTTTCATAATGACTTGTAGCTCTTCCTTGGAAATCGACAGCATAACTTGTTCGTTTACTGGACGTCTTATTAAATGTGAATTTAGTCCCTAACTTGTTTATATGGAAAAGGCGATAACCATTTTCCCCCTTTTCTTCTAACCAATCTACGAGCTTATCCGGAGCATATTGCCATCCAAACTTCCACCTTGTTATCGTTATAAAATCTTGAGAATTATCATGATTATTGTTTTCCTCACGCTTTACTAGTTCTAGTTCCTGCTGTCCATAAATACGATTCTCAACATTCTTAATTTTTATGACAGAGTAAATACTTATGACCATTAAAATAATCCCTGCAGCTTGCAACGTATAAGTAAGTGCCCATAACGGGCTCTCTACTCGAGTCATTTCACCAAGCTCTCCGGTTACAAACCAAGAAGTGCCTAGAATTGTCATCATGAACATTAATACAAATGCAAGATAACCAAGGTATATCATATACCCTCGCTTTAACAGTCGATTCTTTTTTAATATACCTTCTCTAGACGGCCTTAGCTGCGATTCGTTATCTGTTTGATTTTGATATATCGTCCATTTACCTTCCTGAAGCGTTAACGCCCATCCTCGATCATGTAAGGTCCGAGGCAATTTGGCTTCTTTTTGATAATTAATATGAAATTCTATTCTTTGTTGCTTTGAACTTTTCTTAAAGTAGAAAATTCGAAGCCAGCGGTTTATTCTTACTAATTGAAAATCATTTTTTGCTTGTTCGCTTAACCATATTTCTGTCTTTATCGGATCGTAACTCCAAAAAGGTTTACATACTTTCATGTTGAAACGCTCCTCTCTTTTGGATGACATTCTGATATAGCTCATCAATTCTTGTCATTTCTGCTTGAAGGACGGTTATACCTAGTTCGGTTATTTCGTACACCGTTTTCCTATCTCCGTCAGAGAAGCCTATGATGAGTTGGTCTTTTTCCATTTTTGTTAAGGTTCCATATACGGTGCCTGATCCGAGCTTAATCCTTTGTGATGTAAGTATTTCTACATGTTTGATTATCCCGTAACCATGCTTCGGTGTATCTAATGAAAACAAAATATAAAAAGCGGTCTCTGTCATTGGTAAATATTTTTTTATTATCTTTTCGCTCAAAAAGTCACCTGCTCTCTATATAGCAATCTATGTCAAAACGCGACTATGTCATACTGTGACTATATCACAACGTGACATATATCTACAAGCCCTGTTTAGAAACTTTTGTATGAAAGTTGTGCTGTTCTCACAAAAGTTGACTTCTTCGTTATTGTATTTGTCCTTATTTTGAAAATTGAAATGACCTGACAGACGATAGAGAGAAAGATAGCATTTTATGGTGAGGTTAAACTCTTTTGTTTACCATTCCTTTTCATTCCACTCACCCACCTGTTGTCGATAAAGCTGTTTATTCACTAATTTCACTCCAACGGTGAACACACTAATTGGATTACAGTTCTTTATCTAACGATTCGAATTCCGATTCACACCTGGTTCTCATTCTATTTTAGTACGCAAATAAAAAAGCCCATCCTATAGGCTTTTTATAGCTTCAAGAATGGGCTTTTTATATGATATTATCCATATATAAAACGGGCACCTGCAATGCCAGGGTTTGTCATTTCTTTTGGATCTAAAATTTCATTAAGTTCTTCTTCTGAAAGGATGCCACGTTCTAAGCAAATCTCACGGACCGAACGATTCGTTTCAATGGCTTCTTTCGCTACTCTTGAGGCTACCTCATAACCAACATGCGGGTTAATAGCCGTAATGATTCCGACACTCTTTTCAACCATTTCACGACAATGCTCAATGTTTGCTGTAATTCCTTCGATAGCATATTTCCGGAAAACATCCATCCCGTTTTGTAAGATTGAGAATGACTGGAGTAAATTAAAGACTAACACAGGCTCCATAACATTCAATTCAAGTTGCCCTGCTTCTGAAGCTAAGCTTATCGTATGATCATTACCGATCACTTGGAATGAGATCTGGTTGATGACCTCACACATAACAGGATTAACCTTACCAGGCATTATTGATGATCCTGGCTGTCTGGCTGGTAGATTAATTTCGTTTAGTCCTGTACGTGGACCAGAGCTCATTAAACGTAAATCATTCGCGATCTTTGATAAGTTAATCGCAGTAATTTTTAATGCACTTGAAAGCTCCGTATAGGCGTCTGTATTTTGGGTAGCATCGACTAAATCTTCAGCTGTTTTTAAAGGGTACCCAGTAATTTCAGCTAAATACTTTGATACCTTTTCAATATACTCTGGCTTCGCATTTAATCCAGTACCAACCGCAGTTGCTCCCATGTTAATTTCAAATAAATGATTTACTGAACGCTCAATCCGTTTTAAATCACGTGTTAATACGCGACGATAAGCCCCGAATTCTTGTCCTAAACGAATAGGCACAGCATCCTGTAGATGGGTTCTTCCCATTTTAAGCACATCATCAAATTCTTCTTCTTTTAATTTAACGGCATCTATTAAAGCCTTTAATGTTTCAATAAGTCCTTTTGATAAATTTAAACAAGCAATATGAATAGCAGTAGGGAATGCATCATTGGTTGATTGGGCCATGTTTACATGCGTATTAGGGCTTACCCGCACATATTCCCCTTTAGCTCCGCCCAATTCTTCAATCGCTCGGTTAGCAATGACTTCATTTGCATTCATATTAAACGAAGTACCTGCTCCCCCTTGAATTGAATCTACGATAAAATGCTCGGAAAGCTTTCCAGCGATTACATCATCTGCTGCTTTAATGATGGCAGCGGCTATTTTCTTTTGTAAGACACCTACATCACGATTAGCCATCGCAGCAGCTTTTTTTACATAACCAAAAGCCTTAATAAGTTCCTCATGTGGCGGGTATCCAGTAATCGGAAAATTTTCCCTCGCACGCATCGTTTGGATTCCATAATAGGCTTCCTTTGGAACTTGCTTTTCTCCAAGTAAATCTCGTTCAATTCGATATTCAGTCATTCGATTTATTCTCCTTCACCAGGGTCAATTTCTTTACTTTGCTATTTTAAAATAATAATTATAGATTGTCCGTATTTATTATACCGTATGTTGGGTAAAATTAGATGGTGCACTTATCTTCGCAATCCACGCAGCACCAATTACACCAGCATCATTCCCTAAAGTGGCAACTTCAAATTCCGTTGATGTTGCAATTCTCCCAATCGCAAAACGTCTGAATTGTTCTTTTAATGGTAAAAGTAACGTTTCACCTGCTTTGGAAACACCTCCACCAATGACAATCTTTTTAGGGTTTAAAGAACTCGTTAAATTAGCAATCACTAGTCCTAAATGAAAACTTACTTTTTCAACCACTTGTTGAGCATACTCATCTCCAGCTTCTGCCGCTTCAAATACATCCTTTGAGCTAATAGATCCTTCCTTAATTAATGTTGCTTGGAGACGACTTTCAGGGTGGTAAAGTAAACCTGTTTCTGCAATACGTTTAATTCCTGTTGCAGAAGCAATTGTTTCAATACAACCTGTTTTCCCGCAATTACAAGGGGCACCATTTTCCGCAACAGCTGTAATATGGCCAATTTCACCGGCCATTCCATTAATTCCATGCACAATTTGGCCATTACTAATAATGCCTCCACCAACACCGGTTCCGAGTGTCACACATAACAAATCAGAGGCACCATCACCTGCCCCTTTCCACATTTCGCCTAATGCAGCTACATTGGCATCATTATCTATCGTTACAGGAAGACCTGTCACTTTCTCTAACTGATCTTTAAGGGCAAAATCCTTCCAACCGATGTTAACGGATTCATAAATAAAACCTGCATCCATTTCAATAAATCCTGGTGCTCCTACACCAATTGCCATTAATTTCTCATTCGTTTCATTTAACTTTTTTAATTTTTCTTGTATAGCTTTTGCAATTTCATTCGGAATAAGTATTCCGCTTTCTTCTGTGTTTGTTGGTATTTCCCATTTCGTTACGATTTCGCCCTCTAATGTAATAAAGGCGAGTTTAATTGTTGTTCCGCCGATATCTGCTCCGACAAGCCAAGAATTAGTCATTTAACCAATCCACCTTTTATCATTTCTTTTCATTGAGTAAACTTAACTCTTTACGTAATATTAGTATAGCTTGTTGAAAAGTTAACGTATCAATCATACCCCAACTATGTAATTCGTGCACTTCTTTTTCCATGAGCTGGAGGTCCATTTTTCTATCTCTTGTATAAATAAAAATCCCAAACTTTTTTAATAACTGTAATAAATCGTAAAACGTTTTCAACAAAGCTCACCTCATCGCTATTATAACAGGCAAGTGGATGGACGAAAAGGTTTCTATCTTAATTCATCTTATTAATTTGATGATTAAAACAGTTTAATGATGGTGAAGACAAATAGCCATACACAGGGTGCATAAACGACATAAGGGAAATGCCAAAACTTTTGCTTGACTTGCCATTGTACAAAAATGCCAATAAATAATGAGAGTGTAAAAATAATACTTGCAAACAAAGTGAAAAACGCTCTTAAATCAAAAATTCCCCATTCGAATCCCATAAAGAAGAATAAGCATAACAATATATTTAAGCCCATTTTTTGACCAAACATAAATCCAAGATTTGGGTGAAATGTTTTTACGGCTGCCCATATAAATAGAAAGGCAAAAATGCATATAATAAACTCAGCAAACCAAAATCCTATTAAAAAAGATGGAAACAACAAGCCAACGACCATACCAATAAATCCTACTATTAAAAAAGCAAAAGCGATTAATCCAAATAAAAATAAGGAAGGTGGATTTTTTCCAACTGCCAATAAACCACCGATTGTAACACCTACAACAAACACGAAAAATAGGACTGTGAAGGCCACCATCGTTTATCATCTCCTTGTGATGTTTATCTTAGCTGTGTGTTGAGACTAGTTTCACGAGACAGACACATGTTTTTTGGTTTCTTATGTTATGATATGTGGGAATAAGTAAAAAAAGGACAAGAAAATGCACAATTAGAATTTAGGGGGCATACAAATGAACCATAAAATTCAAGAGAAGATGGACTATGCACTAAGAGGAACGCCACAAGTGAAAATCGAGGAAAGAAACTTATTTTTGACAACGATTGCGGAAAGAATCTTTTATGCTTTGACTTTATCACAAGTTAGGACTTCAGCTATCTATCGTGAGGTTATCGATAAAATGGATAAGGAACAAGATGTTCAGTTGTTTATTAACGGAAACTTGTCCTATTCCGACTATGCCAAGTATGTACAAGCTGCCAATTCTAAGGGGGTGCGTTTCACCATCACGAACCCTCAACATGAGACTCCTTTTGGTCTTGTTTTAGCAACAGAAAGGCGCGCTATTGACCTAGATAATATATTTATTGAAGATGAATTATATGAGTACGATATGGGAGAATGACGGAAAGACAGTTACGGCACATTAACTAGGCGGACATTAGTTTAAGGATTAGGAAAAAGCTTGGCATGCAGCCAAGCTTTTTATATGAAAGTTACCTAATGCTAGTATGCGGAGTTCTACTCATCGCTACCGAAAATTCTGCTCTGCGTCCTGCGGGGTGGCACTGAGCTAATCGGCTACGCCGCTGGATCTCAGCTCTACCACTACGTCCCGCGGGAGTCTCCGCATATTTTCGTCCGCTGGGTTACTGGAAATTCTCAAGTTCAAACAACAATCCAAGATCATTCATTTAAATTGAGAAAGATCAAAACCGAATTGTACCAAGAACTGAGTTGTAAAGGGCTTATCGCCACTTTCATTCTTGTTGGTGGCGGAGCTGTTTTTGGCTCCGCCATGTGGGCTTTATATGAAAGTTACTTATGGCCGATAGTTTGTGCCGCGAAGTTAGCTCGTCATCCATCTCGCGATCAATGACCTTAGTAGGACAGTGCTCCCTGATTATTCAGACCGACTCCTGATGGTGATCGAGTTGTAAACGGGCCAACACGTTTGCTCGGGCTTTCTACCTCTTTTTCAGCTCGCAACCTCGCGATTCGGCGTTTGCTTGAGCTTTCTACCTCTTTTTCAGCTCGCAACCCCGCGATTCGGCGTTTGCTCGGGCTTTCTACCTCTTTTTCAGCTCGCAACCCCGCGATTCGGCGTTTGCTTGGGCTTTCTACCTCTTTTTCAGCTCGCAACCCCGCGATTCGGCGTTTGCTCGGGCTTTCTACCTCTTTTCCAGCTCGCAACCCCGCGATTCGGCGTTTGCTCGGGCTTTCTACCTCTTTTTCAGCTCGCAACCCCGCGATTCGGCGTTAGCGGTCTGGATCTTTAGGATGGATAGCTGTTGGCCTACGATTCTTTAATGGCATTGGAGCTCTCAAAATAACATCTCGTAGTGCACGCATGTTAAATGGAATAAGCGGCCAAAAATAAGGTGTATCGAACTTCTCAATACGAACTAGCATGAAAATCCATAAAGTCGTACCTACTAAGAAGCCTCCCAAGCCAAAGAAAGCGGTCAGAACTAATAAAGCAACTCGGATCGAGCGGTTTGCTAAGCTTAATTCATAACTTGGAGTTGCAAAAGATCCTACAACTGCGACGGCTAAATATAAAACCACTTCAGGGGAAAATAATCCCACTTCGATGGCAACCTCACCAATTAAAAGAGCTGCGACAAGACCAAGAGCGGTTGCTAAAGCATTGGGCGTATGAATAGACGCCATCCTCAGCATCTCAATTCCTACTTCTGCCGCTAAAAATTGAGCAAACAATGGCACCGTACCTTCCTCTTCTGAACCCACAAATGAAATAACCTCAGGCACAAATTGTTGATGCTCTGCTAATAAAAACCATAGAGGCATTAAAAAAATAGAAGCCCAAACTGCCACAAAACGAACAAGCCTAAGACCAGCACCAATGATTGGCTTTTGCCGATACTCCTCAGCATGTTGTAAATGATGCCAAAAAGTCGTCGGTGCTACCATTGCACTCGGAGAGCCATCTACTAAAATAACCACATGTCCTTCAAATAATTGGGTCGCCGCAACATCTGGCCTTTCCGTATAACGGACGAGTGGATATGGCTGATAATGATGACCAAAAACAAATTCTTCAATTGTTTTATCTGCCATCGGCAAACCATCTGTATCAATTTTTTGAATCGACGCTTTCATTTCTTCAATCATTTTATTGTCTGCAATATCACCAATATAACAAAGGGTAATATCCGTTTTAGACCGTCGACCTACTTGTACATACTCAACCCGAAAGGTCCGATCACGAACTCGCCTTCTAATAAGAGCAGCGTTCATAACTAAGGTTTCAACAAAACCATCTTTTGAACCACGAATAACTTGCTCTGTATCTGGTTCTTCTGGTCCACGAACTGGATATTCTCTCGTATCAATGATAATCACTTCGGTTATCCCTTCTACGAGTAAAGCTGTTGGTCCAGATAGAACTTGATCGACCACTTCATCTAAATCTTTTTCTGTATCTATCTCAATGTATGGAATCCTACTTTGTGTAAGAGCTCGTAACGGGTCATCACGTAATTCTTTTTCCGTTGTTCGGGCCAGCATTTCTTGTATTTCTGTTAGAGCGGTATCCTTGGCAAAACCATCGACAACAAAAAAGGCCATTCTAAGATCGGCATGCTCCATCTCCAAACAGATCATGTCCATGCTTTCGTCTGTACCTAACTCTTTTTTTAGATATTCAAGATTTTCTTGATAACTAGCAGTTATTTTTCTTTTCATTTCACACACCCCCGCATCAATAACAATCGGCTCTAATTTACTTCTACCGGTATATAGTTAGACAAGCCCACATATATATGTGGCAATAAAGCCAGAATTGGAGGTCATCATGAAACGAATAGCTCCTATTCCTCTCGTTATATTTCTTATCATTAGCATGAGCATTTTTCTTTATTTTTATTTCTATCAAACAAGCACTAAAGAAACGCTCACCTTTTTCCCGCCCGATCCAGACCGTTCATTTATTGAAGCACTGACTCAACTAGAGCTCAAAAGTGCGACAAATGAAAAAGGGTACGAACTCGCTTGGTTATCAAAATCCATGCTCGATCAAGAAGCCTATCTACGTCAGGATGTATCACTGCTTTACAAAGACGGTTATCTAATCGAGATTTTATCGAATTGGAAAGAGAATACAGATGCCCTTCTTCAGAGTAAAAATATAGTGGGGAACGAAAGTGGGCTTTATGAAGCAATAACCTTCCATTATGCTGAAATTCATCATCAAAACGAAGATATTAAAAGTGCACAAGCATTAACCAATGATTGGTTATATGTCATTGATTCACCTTTAGAAAAAGTGCATAGCTTTAAAGAACCACAATCTTTAGCGGAGAAAGAAAACAAAAGAACGATAGATTATATTGTGAACCAAAAACAAGAATATGAACTGACCCAGCTCCTAAAAACGTTTCAATTAAATCAAGAAGATTATGTAACTTCATCTGTTACTGATTTAGAATCCACATTAGCTTCCATCCCGCAACTCAGCAAAGAAAAAACCACCGCAATCATGGGTGGTTTGTGGGAAGGGTTATATAGAGAATATGTGCACGGCATTCGTCTCAACAATGGACAGGTTATTTCTGCACAAGGCAGCACAATGCCAACTATTCTTTTTCCAAAGGATATCAGCCAAGGGGAGCTATTTGTTGTATTCAAAACCAAATCAGGAGAGCCAATTGTTTTAAAACAAACATTTTGAACTACTACGTATTAAGGAGAAACTTAAATAGGCCCTTAACTAAACATCAATTCTCTAAATACTCGAGCCTTTCTTGATAGGAGGGCTCTGCTTCTAGGTCAATCGCTTGTTTCACATACCTAATAGCGAGTTCTATTTCGCCTCGTTGCTCTGCTAAAAGCGATAGATTAAAATAAGCAGGATGTAATTGTGGATTTCGCTCAACTGCCTGCTCAAACAATTCCCTCGCCTCTTCATATTTTTCATCATTCGCTTTTAAATAACCTAAATAAAAATACACTTCACCAAGTTCTGAGCCATTCAAATAAGGCCTTTCTAAGTGTGGGAATGCTTTCTCATAATCTTCCTCTTCTATATACAAATAAGCGATTTGAGTTTCTAATAAATCTAATTCGGATCGATCTAAATACGCTTCAATGAATAGGAAATGAGCGACAAAAGCTAATAGGATTATGGCAACAGATACAAGCTGCTTCATACTTCTTTTTTCTTTTGGTAATTGACTAGCTGCTGCTGCAACAAAGCCACCAATTAATCCGCCAATATGAGCACCATTGTCTACGAAAGGGGCTACGAAGCCAAATACCAAGTTAATCGCTAAGACGACAAATACATTCATACCCATCGTTCTCAAAAAGAGTCTTTTGTTTTTTAAGCCGAAGTAAAGAAGAGCACCAAATAAACCAAAAATGGCTCCTGAAGCTCCTGCACCAATGGATAAATTAGTCCACATGCTCACGATTGATCCCGTAATACCCGCAACAACATATATCCCAAAAAAACGTAATGAACCATACATACGCTCAACAAGTGTGCCAAGAAAATAAAGAGCCAAGCTGTTCATCATTAGATGAAGAAATCCAATGTGAATAAACATCGTCGTCACTAAACGCCACCACTCACCATCAAGTAGCAGTGGTGTATATTTTGCCCCTACTTCAATTAACGTCAATAGCGATTCACTCTCACCATAATATTCAATAAGTAAAAAGGCTAAAATATTGATAGCAAGTATGATATACGTGAATATTGGTTTCCCATAGGAAAAAGAATCTTTTTCAGCCTTTGCTATTTTTTGGGCAAGCAGCCTTACTTCATACTTGTAGGCGACCATTTTTGCATCAAGCTGTATGGGCTCCAAACTCTTGTCTACATGCAACGGCTGCTTCCACATCTGCATTTGTTCTAATTTCTCTGATAGTTCAAGCTGACCTTCACTATTTTCTAGAAAGACGAAGTGATTTCTCACCATTGTTGACTTACCCACGGCTATTGGATGCTCAAGCTTACTCCAATCATCAACAGGTGGTCTAAGACAAAAGTAGATATTCTCAACTTGTAGCTCTTTTATTCTTCGTTGCTTTCGAATGAAATCCAAATTTTGAGCCGCTGCGCTAGCATTCTCTCTAAATCGATTCGTCCAATCTGAATCCTTACGTACCAGTCTTAAGAGTTTTACAGGCTTTATCGAGTCATCCTCCAACCAAATTTCATCATCACGATGATAGATGGGAACGTAATTCCTCTCCATGACAAGCTCATGAATCACCTTCCAGAAAAGATAATCATGTCTAATTGCTTCCAAACAACATCAACCTTTCTTTCTAAACCATTTACTTAAACTATTCAATTCTTGCACTTCAATAACACGCTCATTAGCAACCATACTACGATCTCCCTGCTCGTTTTTCCAATTAAAATAAACCGCCGTCCAGCCAGCTCTTACAGCACCCATAACATCATGAGACCATGAATCTCCAATATGGTATTTTTTCGTATGTATCTCGCCTGAGCGTTGATTGGCACATTGTAGAAAGATAGCTTGTTCTGGCTTTGCACTGGCTACCTCTTCTGAGATAAATATCTTTTCTTTTAAAAAATAATTCTGTAGCCCTAGACAACGTAGCTTTTCGTATTGTGTATCACTAGGACCGTTTGAAATAATAGCCAGCTCCACGTTTTTTGCATGTAGCTGTGATAAGAGCTTTTTCACACTAGGAAACGGCTTTATTACCTGATAAAAAGCTTGTACATATACGTCATGAAACAGCTGTCCTTCCCCTATTTTCACCTCATACCCTAGCTTTTTCATCGTTTCAGTAAATCTTAATTCTCTAAATGTATGTATGTCCATTTCCTTCGCTTCAAACCTTGGCCATAGCCTTTGATTGCAGTCTTGAAATACCTTAAACCAAGTTGAAAAAGTTACGTTCCGACCTTCCTTCTTCACCAGTTGTTGAAAAGCAACATCCATAGCTTGTTGAAATGTATCCTTAAAATTATATAATGTATCATCTATATCGAAACTAACAAGCATGCTCCTCAGCTCCTCTCCTTTCTATTATAACAGGTGCTTAGCAATCATAAAATCATCAACAGAGTAGATGACTATCACGCGCTTAAAATCATTGTTCATTTCAAAAAAAAGACTCAACAATCTATTAAACAGATTGTTGAGTCAGTGCTCTTACACGCGTTCCATACTCTTGGAAGGTGTAGAAAAAATAGAGGCGACCATCTTTTCACGAAAAAATGGCATTTGCATTACCCACGCAACGGCTATTCTTCTTAGCCAACGCCTTTTCAAAATTAAATTGATGATTCGATAACGATTTTTATAACCTACATAAATAGCAACCATACTAATGAAAAAAGAAATAACAGAACGTTCCATCCTATCCCCTCCTTATAGGGCATAGTTTTTGAGTAAGGTTATTTTTTATACGTCAAATTCAAAAACTTAATCCGCACTTCTATTTTCACTCTTTGCTATCCCCCAACCTAAATAGCCAAAAACGACCGTTAAAATTGGTGATATAAACAGAAAGATCGCATACGGGATATATTCGATAACAGATACTCCAAGAACACTTGTGAAGAATGCTCCACTTACTCCCCATGGAATAAGTGGGTTCACTAATGTACCGGCATCCTCAATCGTTCTAGATAAATTCTTCACATGTATTTGCTGCTTTTCATAGAGCTTCGGAAACATTTGCCCAGGTATTAAGATACTCAAGTATTGTTCACCTGTAAGAGTATTGACAGCAATTGAAGTTGCAGCAGTTGCAGCAATCAAATCACCAGTCCTTTTTAGGCGTTTAAGAGCCGACTCAATTAACGTTTCAAGCACACCCAATTTTTGCACGACGCCACCGAATGCTAAAGCAATCATAATTAAAGATATTGCCCACATCATTGACTGAAGTCCGCCACGATTCACAATCGTTGCAATCGTATCGTTTGTAATAGGAGCATGAAATCCATGCTGCAATGTCTCCATCCACAATTTTGGCTCATATACACCTTGAATCGTTATAGCAACAAGTAAACCTGTTATTAATCCTACAAGTAAAGCTAGCAAAGTTGGTTTTCTTCTAATCGCAAATATAATTACAAAGGCAGGTGACAATAACGTCCAAAAACTAATCGTAAAGGATTGCTCAAGGCTATCGATTAAAATGTTAATGTCCGCCATAGTACTTGGCTCCACATTTGAACCGATAATGATAAAAAACACGATCGATATCATTAATGCTGGGATCATCGTCCAACTGAGATGCTTAATATGTTCAAATATATCCACCCCTGAAATTCCACTTGCAAAGTTTGTCGTATCAGATAATGGTGACATTTTATCTCCAAAGCAGGCCCCTGAAATAACAGCACCCGCAACTAAAGCAGGGTGAATACCTAATGCCGTTCCAATTCCAAACATCGCAATACCAATTGTGCCAATAGTCGTAAAAGAACTCCCCGTAAAGGTAGAGACAATTATACAAATAAATAACGCACTTAGCGCAAACCATTGTGGCGATATGACATGTAAGCCGTAATAGATTAAAGTCGGGATCGTCCCACTCATCATCCAGACAGCAATTAACATACCAACTATCGCTAATATTAATAAAGGTTTAATCGCTAATTTAATGCCATCTACCATCCCCTCTTCAAGCTCATTCCAAGAAAATTTATTTATTAGGCCAATTAATAACAACACAAGCAAACTAATTAATAGTGGAAAATGCGGTTCCACTTGTAAAACAAACATACTATACATCATAATACCTAAAAGTAACATGATGAAAAATAGTAGTTGTATTATTGGTATCTGCCTTCTACTCATTCCTTATTCTCCCCTCACATGATCAGATCCGCTTTATCACTTTTATGCTTTTGTGCTTTTTTGCATTAAAGCACTCGAAGTAATAAAAATTATCATAACGGACATATCTATATGCGTCAATTCATTTTCAAATAGTCGTAATTATTAATTTTGTATGAAAGCTACTTATGGGCAATAGTTTGTGCCGTGAAGTTAGCTCGTCATCCATCTCGCGTTCAAGGACCTTAGTAGGACAGCGCTTTCGAGCTCCTTCCTAAAAAGAGGCGGGGTTACAGCAAAATATGAGAATCCTCAAAATCACTTTGATTTTATTCTTTTTCATTTTAAAAGAATAGTGTTGGATTGTTTTTTTGAACTAAAGAATTACTGTAACCTAGTGAACGAAAACATGCGGAGGCTCCCGTGGGACATAGTGGCAGAGCTGAGTTCCAGCGGCTTAGCCAATTAGCTCAGCGACACGCGATTGTCAAGGAGCATGATTTTCGGTAGCGATAATTAGAGCTCCGCATTTGAGTATTAGCCTTAACTTTCATACAAAAAAGACTAGCCGCAACAGCTAATCTCCAATGTATTTACTATATAAACTCTTCGCACGATTCAAATCTTCTGTGCCTTGAACAAGTACACGGCCATCTGGGAAAATAACCAACCTTTCCCCTTCATCCAAAGCAACTTGTAATAAGAACGGTGTCTCTTTTACTTTGGCGACAGAGGATAAACGCATGACCCAATCCTTTAAAATCATCGGATGTGGACGTTTGATTTGGACCGTCTCCCGCCCACATAAAGTCGTCACTAATTGCTCATTCTCTGTATGTAATGCAGGGAACTCTCCGTCCTGGCAAACTGGGCACGTCGATTTTTTTTGCGACAATTTCATTTCGTATTGATGATTATTCCAAAGGTCAAATGTTTTGAGCGTTGGTCTAAGCTTATCAGAAGCACCAACTAAATATTTCAAGCCTTCCACCACCTGGTAGGAAGCAACAATATCAACAACTGGACTAATGACTCCAATAGTATCACACGTCTGACCGTTGCCCTCTCCTGGTTGAATAAAACAGCGTAGGCAAGGTGTCATGCTTGGAATAAAGAGGGCTGACATCCCACGCGAGCTTACTGCCCCTCCATAGGCGAAGGGAATTCCTTTTTTGAAACAACAATCATTGATTAAAAATCTAGTCGAGAAATTATCTGTTCCATCAAAGACGAGATCGATATCTTCTGTTAATGATTCAATATTTGTCACATTAACATCTTCAACGATCGCTTCTATATCAACATCTGAATTTATCTTTTCTAATTTATATTTGGCAGCAATCGCTTTCGGTGTAGCTTTTGCGACATCCTCTTCATCAAAAAGCATTTGTCGTTGCAAATTACTTTTTTCGACATAATCACGATCAACGATTCGCACAAAGCCGACACCAGAACGAACTAAGTGATTAGCTAAAACCGTACCTAGTGCTCCGACACCAACAATTAACACACGAGCTTGTAATAGTTTTTCCTGCCCTCGCTCTCCAATTCCAGGAAATAACATTTGTCTAGAATAACGTTCATATAACTCTTTCATCCATACTCCCCTTCCTTACTCAACTAGTTTAACGAAAGATGCCATAAAGCGCAAAGAAGAACAGCGGAGCTACGACTGTACACAACAGATTCACCGACTCATTATTAAATATGCGATATCCACGATCTTTGATTGTTACATTTCCACAGTGCTCTATTTTCTCTGTAACGGTTTGACAATCTTGACAACGGTATTTCACTTGCACTGTAGCTCCAACATACGTGTCTACTAAATTCCCGATAAAGCCAGCTAACACCATCCCCAAAAATAAGGATAAAGAATATGTTGCTCCCTCTATGACATAAGCTAAACCAACAATGAAAAAGCTCCCCATTAAGGCAGCTATCGTTCCAAGTAAAGATACTGCCCCTGAAGTCCCGGTTTTAACCCGTTGGAAACGGATAACATCTATTGGTTTTCCTCGGCTTAAACGACCGAGCTCAGAAGCCCATGTATCTGAGGTTGCAGCAGCTAAAGCCACAACAAATCCCAAAAAGAATAACTTCTCACCAGTAACTCCTGATAAAACAGCTAAAATAGCGGCAACACCGCCATTCGCTAAAACTTGCGAACCATCTCTCGCTCCATCTTTTAAATCAATATCGTTTTCTTTTTTACTCTTTAATAACATGCTCCATACGACGGAACTGATGAAAAAGCCTGCCAGTAAAAGCAAACCAGGCAAACCAGTACCATAAGCGATTGATACACCAACTAAAATGGCACAAAGAGCACCAGACAGGCTAAGCTTTCTCAGCCAATAGGAAAGAGCTGCTAAAAAAAAGACACCGATCGATTCAAGGATCATGTATAAATCACTTCTTTTTCAGTAATAACAATATCCACCATTTGATCATGCTCCTCAGTGGGAATCGATGTTAACACTTGAAATGAAAAAGCTAATGCGACTTTTACGAAGTTCTCATTTTCTAAAAACCGATCATAAAAGCCGCCTCCATAGCCTAGTCGTGCCCCTAATCGATTAAATGCCAATCCAGGCACAACGACCAAGTCAATTTGTTCTTTTGATACCTTCCATTTGTCTTCATTTTTTGGTTCTTTTAAGCCCCATTTTGTTTCTTCTAATTGCTCAAAAGTTTGTACTTGAAAAAAAGTTAACCGTTTCGTCTTAAAATCACTTCTTGGCAAAACAACGACTTTACCTAGCTCCCAGCATTTCTTGATTAGCTCATATGTATCAACTTCATTTTGTATAGAGACGGTTAAAGCAATTGTTCTCGCTTCCTTAAAAGCTTCAATAGAAAAAAAAAGCTCTTGAATTTGATGTGAATATTGATGATACAACTCTGAGTATAAAGCCAACCTTTTCTCCTTAACCTCTTCACGCATCGTTATTTTATTCATCATCAACCTCCCATTTCCAACATATTATCATGAAACTTGTCCTAGAATAATAAAATTCATCCGTTGATTTCTATTGAAAATGCCCCCACGTTATTATAACATGGGGGCATCCATACCAACTCTCTTATCGAAATAAAATAAGCAGGCTGGAAACCAACTGCTTATTTTGTTTCACGGTGAAGCGTATGACGTTTTAATCTTGGGCTGTATTTCTTTAATTCAATACGCTCAGGATTCGTACGTTTATTTTTAGTTGTAATATAATTACGATCGCCTGTCTCAGTGCAAGCAAGAGTGACTTGTACACGCATCTGTTATCCCTCCAAACTGTGCTTACTTCATACTTTTCTATATTAGCAAAACTGATTAAGACGATCAAGTATTTTTTCTTTACAGCTTATAACTATTCGTAAAAAAATGATGACTTATTTCTTCTCTACCTCTTTAGCCTCGATGTTTTTTAATAAATCTGAATCTTTCAGACTCATTTAAGACGGTGTTTTCACAATATCTCCTTTACTCCGAAGCACGGACTCAGATATAATTTGGTTGGCCAACACTTTCTTCGATGGCCAAATCTTCACCTTTGCTTGGATATGGACATGCTCAAGGATAGTCGTGTTTGAACCAATAATCGCTTGTTCATTGGCTTGAACGTATGGTGCTATCTTTACGTGGTCACAAACTGTTAACCCTTTTAATTCACTAGCTTCACCAATAGATGTTTGCTCCCACAATACCGACTGTTGGAGCGTCGCATACTTATCTATCAAAGACTGGGAACCAATAATTGAGTAGGGACCTATTTTTGCTCCTTTCCTAATACGAACGCCTGCCCCGATCGAAACGGGCCCTGTAATCTCCGCTCCGTCTTCAATAATCGCATGCCCATCCATCCAAATGTTCGGAGCAAATTCGTCACCTGCTAATGAAGCTACTACTTTCCCATCTAATAGATCAAATTGGGCTTGACGATACTGTTGAATATTGCCAATATCTGACCAGTATCCATCAGCTTGAAAACCAAACAATCCGACATTCTCTTCTAATAGCCTCGGAAATACTTCTTTACTAAAATCAACCATTTTCTCAGCCTCAATATAGCCGAATACTTTTGGATCCATTACATAAATCCCCGTATTCACCGTATGACTAAACACCTGATCCCAGCTTGGCTTTTCATAAAAGCGCACGATTTTCTTTTGTTCATCTGTCGTGATGACACCAAATTCAGTCGGGTCATCCACATGCTTCATAAATATCGTAACTAAACTCCCTCTCTGATAATGAAAGGAAATTCCCTCATATAGATTAAGATCGGTTAAAGCATCTCCACTTACTACAACAAATGGTTCATCTAAAAAGTCTTCTGCTTGTTTTACACTTCCTGCGGTCCCTAAAGGTGTCGTTTCTTCAAAATAGGTTAAGCTCACGCCAAACTTTGAACCATCTCCAAAATAGTTCTTAATGACATCTGGCAAATACTGAACGGTTACGGCTATGTCGGTAATCCCATGTTCACGTAACCACTCGATACTATATTGCATAACAGGTTTTTGGACGAGTGGAACCATCGGTTTTGGACGATTACATGTTAATGGTCTTAATCTTGTTCCTTTTCCTCCAGCCATAATGACACCTTTCACAATACCGCCTCCTTTTTAATGTAGAACCTTAATCTGTTTAGACAAACACTGATTGATTTCAAGCATCGTTTGAGAAGCAATTTTTTCCCATTGGTAGTTCGTTTGAACATCTAAATATCCTGCACGTGCCAACTCAGCACGCTTAATAGGGTGATAGTAAAGAGTCAATATCTGATCAACTAAACTATCAACATGTCCTGGTATCATCTTCAGACCGTTGACGCCGTGTTTAATAATATCGGCTAAACCTCCCGTATCAGAAACAATCGTAGGCTTTTCTGCCGCCATGCCTTCTAATGCTACAATGCCAAACGGTTCGTAAAGGCTTGGAAAAACAACGACGTCAGACTCGGTTAACCAGGCATTTCTTTCATCATCTGAAATAAAGCCAATAAACTCGACGACGCCACCCATCCCACGTGCATGCACAAGCTCACGATACTGATTTAACATAGGCCCTTTACCAGCAATGACAAAACGAACATCCATCCCACGTCCTCTTAATCTTTCGGCAACATAAATGAGCGTCTCAAAACCTTTCTCCTTCACTACTCGACCTACTGAAAAAATCGTAAATCTCTGATCCTTATTGACCATATTGTTTGCATGTTGTTTCACTTGTGTAATTTCGACACCATTAGGGATCATGGCTAGTTTATCTTCTGGAATGGAGAAAACCGTTTGGAGTTCATGTTTCATATATTGGCTGCATACAATGATGCGGTCTGCCTCATACATTAATTCCCATTCTTTTTGGTTAATCTCAAATTGTAATTCGTTATGGATTCCATGGTTTCGTCCGTGTTCAGTGGCATGAATCGTTACTAATAATGGCCGCTTTAATATTTGCTTTAATGCTTTGCCGGCGACACTTACTAACCAATCATGACCATGTATGATATCAAAAGAAATACGTCTTGATAATTGAGTGGCCATTTGAGTCATCGCGATATTTAAACTTCCTACCCAGTCAAAAAATGAATGCGTCTTAGGTTGTAATCCTTTCACACGAAAAACATGAACACCCTTATTTTCTTCGTAACTTGGGTACCCTTCTATATGAGAAGTAATTACATAAATATGGTGTCCGCTCTTCACTAATGCTTTGGATAAATCAAACACATGACGTGCAAGACCACCGACCATCATAGGCGGAAATTCCCAACTTAACATTAAAATCGTCTTTGAATCTCTAGCAATTAGCGGTGCGTCTTTCGTTTGAATATAGTTATCATGATCGGTTAAAAAAAGAGACTCATCGACATCTTTTAAGAAAGGGAAATCAGCCTCTAATTGGCTCATCTCCACTTCTGTTAATTGCTCAGTTTCTAGTAATTCTTTAATGTAATAGAATCTTTGGTAATGACTTTTAAAGCGCTCATAGGCATATTGAGCAGCACTTTGCCCATCCATAATAAATGCCCAATCACTACTAACAGCTAGCATCCATTCCCGGACCATTTGCTTTTGTGCCCTTATGTTTATATCTATTTGCCTTGAGATTTGAGCTAATGTCTGGGTTAAATCTCTCTCCATCTGATGATAATGTCGATATAAAAAAGCATTACGTTCGTTTAACCAAACGTCACCATATCCATCTCTTCCCCACGTAGAAAAACTAATATGAGAAGTCGTAAAATCACGATAATGGCGATGCATATATTCCTCCGGTGTAGTAAAATAGACTCTCCCCTTCGCTTTTGTTAATAAAGCGCTAATCCATTCTGGACCTTCAAACCACCAATGTCCAAATAATTCTGCATCAAATGGTGCAACCATATGATATGGAGGATACGATTGTTCACCATATTTATTGACTTCATTTTCAATCTCATTGAGGTAATCTTCAACATGACTTTGAACCTTACCTACAGCCCATTCTCGTTGATAAGTTGCTTTATCATCTGTTTGACCAGTAATTCTTTTATACTTTAATCCCGTATCTATACGTATACCTTCGGGGTGCATATATTTACGAATATATGTCCATTCACGGTCATGTCCGATATCTCGATAAAATTCTCGATAATCAACATCACCAGGATATCCAGAAGTGGAACTCCATACTTTAGCTGATAACGTAGAATGCCTCGGAAATAATATTAAACCGTGTGGAGAATAGATAGGTGCTCCACTTTGTTTTTCTGGATAAGGGTCTGCCGCAAGCAATGTATGCTCATCGACAAATGTATAACGAATTCCCTCCTGGACAAGAATTCGATCTATACCTTGTACAAGTGCACATTCAGGTAACCAAAACCCAAGTGGCGACTCCCCAAAATGCTTTTTAAAACAAGCGATCCCTTCTCGAATTTGACTACGAATTGCTTGTTCTGTTTGTACATATGGTAAAAATGCATGTGTTGCCGCAGATGTCATTAGTGTTATGAGTTTTCGTTCTTTTAATTTGTAAAATCTATTCAGAATATTACGTCCACAAGATTCATACGTACCCCTGATTCGTTCGTATCGCTTCTTATAAAAAGATATGAGCTTCTTTTCCTCGACGTCATGCTGAGTTTCTGATTCTTTACTTAACAGGTCTTCTGTTAACTTCAAATAACGTTCATAACGTTCCTGGAGCATAGGATCCGCGAGCATTTCCATTAATGGTGGCGTGAAAGAAATCGTCAGCGACTCTTCGAATTCTGCTTCCTCAATCGCCCAAATTAAAGGGATATAAGTTTCCGTAATAGCTTCAAACAACCACCGTTCTTCTAAGCGATTCTCTTCTTGGTGACGAACATACGGGAGATGTGCATGGAGAACAAGAGAAAAATATCCTTCCTTCATTTCATTTCAACTCCTATTTCAACGATTCATAATATGAATAAGTACTAAAATGCTCTAACCATTCTGGTTCCGTACTTTCTCCTTTTTGCCATTTCATTACGGCTTGTTGATGTAACCCTACCTCACCTTGTTTATAACGTGGTGTATCAATTGGATTTGAACGAACGAGGCTGAAAAATTGATGATTCTCATTACATATACCGATATCAACGATATACGTTCGATTGGGCTTTAAGTTTGTAAGCATCCAATTGTTTGTCATCTCAGGTAATGAAATGCACTGGGACTGATGAGCATTATGTCCATCAAAATGAATGGCTGTAACATCATATACAACGAGACTCTTGTCAAAGTCAGCCCACTCCTTACGAAATAAATGTTCGGCCATCTTCTCCGTTGACTCTTGAATATCCCACATGCAATGAATTCGAGATGGGTCTACCGGTAATAATTGAACAGAATCAACATTATAACGAAGAGCTGGATGGTGGACACTTTTTCTTTCATACTGCTCTTGCTCATTAAACGACTTCGTACTTTTTAAATCTTGGTTTTCTGCGTTTGCTTGAGCCTTATATTTTTGATAGCGATATTGTACTTTACCAACAGTCGTATTTAAGTGCTCAGCAATTCGTTTAAATGAGTATCCCTTTGCTCGTAAATCTACGATTTGATCGATCAATTTTTTCACCTCCTTAAAAGAATAAAAGTATAATGCTATCTATAACCAATTACATTTACTTCTCTGATATGTGATGATTATTTTGGGCTAAGTCTCTGTTGCTTGCTTGAGGGTTTTAAAACGTTTATGTATCATGGAGGTTAATCTCTAGTTTGTTATATGAGGGTAGACTTGACTGATTAAAGATATACACATGGTCATTTTTTATAATTCCTTACTTAGAACTTAAATGAGATACTCTACTTTCGATACATTTATCATACATACCATCACAAACACAGACAAGTGAAGAAACATGTCGAAAACAATAATAACCCCTATAAATCAATAGTTACAAAATTAATAAAAATATTTCGACAATTTATTTTATCATATTTTGTCAGTTTATAGCCATGTTTCATTACATATTAACGTATATTTATGTAAGATTTTATCTCATACTTCAAACACCTTCAAAGTAAGCGATTACATTTAAATTCTTATATTTTTTGTTCGACTATGTTAAAATTAAAAAGGTTTTATTAAAAGTATGGAATTACACCTAAAAGTTCCGATATCATAGTAGAGATAAGTTTAACTTGTAGAAAGGTTGATTTAAATGGAATGGGTCTTCAGCTCGTTGCTCGTTTTAGCGATATTATTAATGATTTTATCTTTTTATCAAAAGGATCAAACCGAACAACTTCATAAAGAACTAGATGAACTGATCATTACATCAAAAAAGGAATTATATTTACTAAACAAAAGAATCCAACATTTAGAAACGGAAAAGGAACAAAGCCAGGACAAACCCAAGCGGGGCAGTGTTCGTGACCGATTAATAGAAGATGTGTTAACCCTCCAAGAACAAGGTTTAACAGTGGAAGAAATTGCGGTACAAATGAAGCTAACTGAAAATGAAGTCATTAGCATTCTTCATACAAAATACAAAAAAGCCTAACAAAAAGCACCTGTTTCACAGGTGCTTTTTCCATTTATTCATCGGTTCCTATTTTCGCAGGTCCATTTCGTTTTTCTTTTAAATCAAAATAACTATTTACAATATCTGCACCAATTTGTTGACTCATATTATACGAGTTTGTTTCTCTTACATAAGGAGCCACTATCGCAAAAGCTATTTCTGGGTTGTCAGCTGGTGCATAACCAACAAAAGTTTGATTATTAGCTTCACGCATAGTACCTTCATTATCAAAATAAAATGCTTGTGCTGTTCCTGTTTTTCCAGCAGCTCTAATATCATGCATTAAATTACCTCTAAAAACGTTTCTTGCCGTACCACGATTACCATGTACCACTTGTTCCATAGCTTTTTGCATATCAGTAATCATACTATCATCCATATCTACTCTGTTTAAGATATTCATCTCATTCTTTTTCACAATTGGGCCTAGTTCAAGCTTATTTGAAGATGGTTGTCTAATTTCAGATACCATGAGTGGTTGAACACGATAACCACCGTTAGCAATCGTTGAGACATATTGAACCATTTGTAATGGGGTATAATTATCATATTGGCCAAAAGTATTGTGTAATAATGAACCACCTTGTGTCATATCACCTATCAATCCGTTATTGACTTGATTTTCGGGTAAATCTATTCCGGTATCTACACCTAGACCAAATTGACTATAATAATACCTTAAAGTATCTAATGCTGAGTGAAAATTATTCATAATGATACGATTCCCATTTTGATAATAATTCCCAAGCCTCAGACCAATTTCTGCCATATAAATATTAGAAGAGCGTTCTATTGCGGTAACATAGTTAATGTTTCCCATAGGATTAACTGAACTAAATGTTTCATCCCCTATTCTAATGGGTCGATCGTTAATTATCGTCTGACGTTGTACTACTCCTGTTTCAAAACCAGCTAAAACCGTAGCTGGCTTTACTGTAGAACCCATTACATACATATTAGATATAGGTCCATGATTGGCAAATGTAGGACCATTTCCTCCTACATTATCTTCATAACCTCCCATTGCTAGAACTTCACCTGTAAACGGATCCATTACTATTGCATAAGCCGTTTTATGATATCGATATTCAGCTGCTCCAGCCTTAACATGTTTTTCGAGGCTGTCTTCGAGTAACTGCTGATATTCCATATCAAGTGACAAAACTAAATCATTACCTCTTTGTCCTAATCGTTCTACCGTTTCACTTTCGGTTAAATTACCTGTAGTTGTTGTATAATTTTCAACTAACGCCTTTTCACCACGTAGAGCCTCTTCATATTCTCTTTCTAAATAACTTGTCCCCACCTGATCAGATCGAGAATATCCTTTAGCTAAATAGCTATTTATCGCTTCACGTGGAATCGAACTTATTCTACCAAAAACATAATTATTTCCATATGGGTAAGCTCGTTCAGAATCTCGAATGATATCAATATTGGGTAATTCATCCAATCTCTCACTAATTATATGTGCTTCTTCTTCTGTTATATCGACCTTAATTCTCTGTGGTGTATTGGCATACCCTGCAGACATTTCTTGAAAGATCGCAATTACTTCGAGCTCCCGCTCTGAAAACGCTTCTAATCTTTCAGCTGGAATTGCATTAATTTGAGTACGATAAAGTTCTCCTGCTGACATGTCCTCTGTTTCAATGTCTTCTGTTAAAGCTTTAATATCATCAGCATTCATTTGCTGGAGAAGATATTCTCTCATAGTGAAATCACGTACATTCTCAGTATCAATTTTAACGAATTCACGTAATTTCCATGCTAATTTTAACATTTCAGTTGCGCTTGTTTGTTGTGAAGGGTTCGTGTATGTAAGTGATAAGACTAATTCGTTATCAACCACGATGTGACCGTAACGATCGTACATCAACCCTCGGGGGGCATCAATTCTAGCTGTTGAAGCACTTGTTCGTTCTAATTCTTTTTTGTACTCTTCACCTTGTACTATTTGTACATATCCTAATCGTAATATTAAGATTGAAAATAGGATAAAAACCGCAAAGAACAAGATATTTAATCGAAAAGGGATTTGTCTTTTTTTCTTTGTTTTTTCTTTTGGACTCACCCGTTCTCACCTCGCCTTTATTTAATATTTTGTATGTAATAAGTTATCTAAACCTCATGTGCGGAGCATTAAACACCGCTACCGACAATCATGATCCGAGACAATCGCATGACACTATGTCCCACTGGCATTTCTTCCGCTAGGTGTCTACTAATACTTTAATTCAAAACTCAACAAATAAAAAAGGACTAAATTAAAGTGATTAATACGTGAGAGTGATTATGTATACATAAGAACAGACACCTAAATGTCAGGTGCCTGGATTGTTTGTAAGTCGTAAAACCCGCGAATGCCGTTGCTACAGTTGTTTCATGAACCTACACTCGTAGGTGGGTGCCCGCAGAAGATCCTTCAACGTCCAAATATATTGGCATGTTGGCAGACATTCAATTTGAGGCTCCCTTTATGAAAACAAGGTTCGAAACAAATAGAAGCTGACTAACACAGCAGGCTTTTCATTTACTTGTACAATTATTATAACATAACTTTAAAGGCTGTCAAAAAAAATAGCGATAGCCTTTTTGACAATGTTGTTTCAATTTTTCTTAAAAGGTTGTTCCCCCAGTACTACCATTTTCGCCATTACGTTGCGTTGAAAATGGCACACCCTTTCCTCCTTCTGGTCCTGAAAACCTAACTTTACGGACAAACCAATAAATACATGTGTGTCCTGCTCCGAGGAATAATAACAAGATCGGAATGCCGGTTTTTTCTGGAAAGAAACTAATGGTAGCTATAAAGGCTAAGACCGAAATAATCCTTCCACTATTTAAGAATACTTCTCTAACTACAATGTATTCTATCCTCATTTCCTTTGCGTTTTTGGCTTTCCCAATTACATCGTATGTTAATGATAAATAAGGTACTAGTAACATGGGATATGCGAGTGAAATGATAACTCCATATGTAATTAGTTTTGGAAAGGATAATTGAAATAGTATGAGAAAAATGGCCCCATATAAAATTAAACCGCCAATTAAAATAGCCTTTTTGCGATAAGCAGGTTTGATTAATCTAGTTGCTAAGTAATAAGCTACAAACTGGACAGAAGATGCTACTAAGCCATATGTTCCAAGTGCTAATTCACTCTGTGTAACGATATACACCCACACAGTGATCACAAACATAAATGTCCCTTCACGTAACCCTTGGAAAAAGTGTGCATAAAGAATTTGAGCCCAATTTTTATTATGTTTTCTTTCTTGTAAAATTTCTTTAAAGTAATAACGCCCTTCTGCTGACCTCCTTTGTAAAAGGAAACTAAGGAGTACAGACACAACGAACAACCCTAAAGAAATCGAGAAAATGACAGTATACCCTGTAAAAGAACTCATTTTTGTAATAATTAAACCTGAAACAATCGGTCCAATCATTCCTGCAAAAGATGTTAATAACCCTAAAAAGCCATTAAAAAAATCTCTCGTATCAGGTTCAGTGATTTCAAAAGTTAAAACATTAAACGCTAACCAATAAAATCCATATCCGATACCAATTAATGCTCCCAATAAAAGGATATAACGGTTTGCTTGTTCTCCTAGTAATAATACGGTCGTAAAAAATATCGCCAGAAATATAACACCTAATCTTAGGACGATAATTCGGTCAATTTTTTTCGCCCACCTTCCGGCGAGGATGAACGTTATCGGCTGAAAGACAACTGAAGCTAGGTTATACAAGGCTAAATCAATAAATTCACCTGATTGCTTCCAGAGGTAGACGTTCACAAACGTGTTCGATAATGCGATACTTAAGGCATAAAGCCCTCCTATAAAGAGTAAGAGCGCTAAATCCTTTGTCACTTCAATGTTACCAATCATTTTTGTAAGGATTGCTTTTCTCAAAGACAACACCACCCTACTCATAGTGTGTCATTTGATTCTGACGATATTCTTTCAGATGAAAGTTGCTTCATTTTTCCTTTTATATGAATTAGTGCGAACATGGATCGTTGCTCGTCGCTACCGAAAATCATGATTCGAGACAATCGCGCGGTGGTGAGTTAATCGGCTTCGCCACTGGATCTAAGGTCTATTCTTCCGCTAGGTTAAGCCAACAGTTAAAAGCCAGAGCCTTCCACGATTTTTCTTCACTTACTCCTTCAATCCTCTTGAGTAACTGCCCATATAGAGTGCCATACTCCTATCTTTTCAATTACCTAACGAACTGTTTAAATTGCCAATTAGGTAATTAGTACATATCGCTTTAACTTCTTTACTCACTACTAACTGCTCTCGTCCCCAGAAAATATCCTAAAACCATAAAAAAACTAACCATAAAGGTCATAGACCTATGGTTAGTTATTTGGCTAAATGAAATTATTTAGCTGCTTGATATAATTCTTCTACCTTGTCCCAGTTTACTACATTCCAGAATGCACCGATGTAGTCAGGACGACGATTTTGATAATTTAAGTAGTAAGCATGCTCCCAAACGTCTAAGCCAAGAACAGGAGTTTTACCTTCTGTTAATGGTGAATCTTGGTTTGGCGTGCTTGTGATTTCTAGTTTGCCATCAGCAACAACTAACCAAGCCCAACCAGAACCGAAACGGTTAGCACCTGCATCTGCAAACTTTTCTTTAAATGCTTCGAAGCTACCGAAAGTAGAATTAATCGCGTCTGCTACTTCACCTTTTGGTGCTCCACCACCATTAGGAGAAAGCAGTTCCCAGAATAGCTTATGGTTAGCGTGTCCACCACCGTTGTTTCTTACAGCTGTACGAATGCTTTCAGGTACAGCGTCTAAGTTCGCTACTAAGTCCTCGATCGTCTTGCTAGCAAGATCCTCGTGTCCTTCAAGTGCTGCGTTTAACTTCGTTACGTAAGTTTGATGGTGTTTGCCATGATGAATATTCATTGTCGTTTCATCAATATGAGGCTCTAATGCGTTTGCTGCGTAAGGTAATTGCGGTAATTCGTATGCCATTCTAATCTCCTCCTTAAATGTTTAAGCATAGTTTTGAAGTCTAACTTCAAAATAGGCATCGACTTTTGAAACAAAAATGTTTATTAAGTCTACAAATATTACATTATCAAAGTTTCCGCGTTTCTGCAATCATTATGCATCAAAGTTTTTTTGATTTTACACTTTATGGTTTCATCTTTCAAATGCCCTCCATAGGAGCTATTCCCAGTCTCTCTAAATTAAAACATCCTCCACCTTATTTATTCTACAATCTGTCCTTTTAACATTCGGCGCAACTGATTGGATATAAAACAAAAAGCTACTTACCATCGATATAAATCGAGGTAAATAGCTTTTTTCGAAGCGGAGGAAGAGGGATTCGAACCCCCGCGCGGTTTAACCCGCCTGTCGGTTTTCAAGACCGATCCCTTCAGCCGGACTTGGGTATTCCTCCGTAACTTTGGTGGACCCTGTAGGACTCGAACCTACGACCGATCGGTTATGAGCCGAGTGCTCTAACCAACTGAGCTAAGGGTCCAAAGTATGTGTATGTAATTAAAGTAGCGGCGGAGGGGATCGAACCCCCGACCTCACGGGTATGAACCGTACGCTCTAGCCAGCTGAGCTACACCGCCAAATATGGCTCCACAGGTAGGACTCGAACCTACGACCGATCGGTTAACAGCCGATTGCTCTACCACTGAGCTACTGTGGAATAACGACAAGAACTATAATATCACGATAATAAAAATTTGACAATACTTTCTTTGAAATTAATTATTTCCAACTCTTTTTATAATGTATCATAAGCTTCCCCATACGACAAGTACGAGTTTTTTACCTCAATGAAGCTTATGTTTATTTACATATAATTCTCTCTTTACATATGAAATTATATGAAATAAAATGAAAATAAATGAATAAATAGGAGGTTCCAATATGAATAAAACATTTTATACGATTGATGAAATTGCCACCATGACACGCTTAACCTCTCGCACTATAAGGACCTATTTAAAAAATGGTCTTCTCAAAGGGACAAAAATTGGAGGCCAATGGCGCTTCACTGAGGAAAATCTAGAAGCTTTATTTCATAATTCGGATATAGAAGTAAAAATCGAACAAGAAAAAAATAAAATTATATCTGAATTCCTAAATCACTCCTCTATACAAGAGACTGAAATGTGCACGGTCATAGATATTCCCTGCTCAACTATTCAACACGCGACACATTGGCAAAAGAAGGTCATGCAATTATTACCAAAAGAAGGTAAATTCCAATTCTCTTATCAATACTTAGAAAATAAACAAATCATCCGAGTCATGTTCTCTGGACAAAAGGAGCTTATTCTTACTATTCAAAGTATCATTCAAGACGCGGAGGATCAAACATGTTAGAAATCCTTTATCAAGAAGTAGAGATTCGTCTTGCAAAAATCAATTTTTCACAATTATGGTCCAATTTCCATCAATACCCTTTTGCTCTTTATAATGAGGACCAAGTCTACTATAACGGTCAATATTATAAGAAAGACCAACGTTTTTTAGCGAATACTGTCATAGAATTTGAGAATCACTTAGTTGCAATATGGGACGTTTCTGTCGGTTTAAATGAGGATTACGATGTTTTAGCCTCTAATTTAGTTCACGAAATGTTTCATGCATTTCAAAAAGAACGAGATGAAAAGCGTTATGCCAACGAGTTATTGCTGTTACAATACCCAGCAAGTGAGGAAAATCTTAGGATGAAAGCGATCGAAAATATAGAGCTAGTCTCCGTATTAGAGGGTAAAAAAGAGAGTCTTTCTACGTTCTTTGGATTACGTCAAAAACGAAGAAGCGTTATTGGTGAATTTTTAGATGAGGAAATAAAAACAGAACTGATTGAGGGCGGTGCTGAATTTGTTGGTACACTAGCCTTACAACAACTTGACGAGCAGAAATTTAGAGCGAGAATGAAAGATTATAAAACTAAGATTACCCGTTATGACCAAGATTTTTTTCACGTTCGAAAGTTAGCTTATTATACCGGGACCCTACTTTTCATGGCAATGAACCAACTTCATATGACGTATAATCAAAATTTGCATATCAACGAGAATATCTTATCTCGATTTGAAGATGCACCGCAAAGCCTTAATCAAGTCGCTATACGAAATGAATCAGCTTTCCAACATGCTTTTGATAAGCATACCAAAGAAAGAAAACAGCTTTTCCAAACGTTTTGGAACAAAAAAAGCTCACTCATCCAACTGAGCGGTCACATCATCGGATTTGACCCGATGAATTCTTTTTACCAAGATGGCATTATGCTTTGTCGACACTTCATTATCCTTGAAATCGAACAAGAAAGAAAACTCATCCATCAACCCGTCATCCTCCAATTGGCTGCTAATAGCTTGAAAAAAATTAACGGTTACTATCGGATTTGTGACTAAAAAGCGAATCCCAGCTCTACACCTTCCAAACCGTAACAATGCTTGGTATGATGAATAAGGTCTACTTGATTACTTTTAAAGTGAAATAAAAGAAAGGAGCAGCATGTGAATTTTTTTAAGTTTTTCTATAAATGTTTATACAACTTTAAAGCGTTAGCATATTCGCGGTTACAGCCAATTACGAAATCGCTTTTTCATGTAACCGTCATGACCTTTATTGCTTTCTTACCATTTATCATTGTTTCTAGCGTTACCTTACAAAATCAATTAAATCAGATTGAAGCACTTGTCGAATCGGAACTCCCAGACTTCTCCATTACCTCACATCAATTAGTGAGTGAAATAAGCGAACCCTTTGTTCAGCATTCAGGTACAACAGGTTATTTCATCGTTGACCCACAAAACGAATTAGATGAGCAGACTATATTAGAATATGGGAATGGCGTTGCTTTATTACAAAACGGTTTAATCACCTTTTCAGATGGTCAAAGTCAAGAGATTTCCTATACGTTACTAGGCGTTGATCAAATGTCACGGGATCAAATTCTCGAGCACTTAGCCGATTTATCTGGTTTTATGCCCATCATGCTTACACTTATCAGCTTTTTTAATTATGCAAGCTTGTTAGGTACTACATTTCTAGGTATTACTCTTCTAGGGTTAGTTGGCCTTCTCATGAAAGGTAAACGAAAACAATTACAATATAAGCATCTCTGGGTGATGAGTGCTTATTCAATTACATTACCTGTTATTCTTTTCGGTTGGATGGAAGTGCTTGTAGAAGTCCCTGCACTACTTTTAATCATCGCTTGTATAGGTATGTTATATGGTGCCGTTCGTCAAGTTCCAATCCCAAAACCACGACCAACCCGCCCTAATAAACAACCCCATTAACAAAGAAAAAACCTCAAGTAACTCATAGTTACCGAGGTTTCTTTCGTTATTCAGCTTTTTCCTCTTCATCAAGCTCTTTAATAAGGATTCTCGTTCCATCAACAGATACGACCTTCACATCAATCCCTGATTGAATCCATTGACTTCCACTTGTCGCACTATACCCTTCACCATCAATCTCAACTGTACCAGTCGGGCGAAAAGGACTGAGTGTTTTCCCTCGTTTTCCTACAAGCTCTTTATACCCTTCGTTAATGGAATTATAGCCCATTTCACTCGATAACTTATCTTTTAACGTCATCTTAGCCCACATATTCCGAGATGGGAATACTTTCAAGAATAAAAACGAACTAAATCCACCAATTAGAAAGGCCATTGAAACTAAAAATCCATAAACTAAATCAGGAGATGGAATCGCTAAACCAGCAATCATTAAAATAATACCGATTATAGAAACGGTTCCATCCGTAAGAACCTTTCCATCAAAAATAATGAGAAGTAAACCAATAATGTATAGAAGAAGAACCCAATAACCTATATCACCGCTTAAATGGTAGGTAAAGTACGTACCCATTATGGCCGTCCCTAATATCGCAAACAAACCTTTTGCACGTACAAGTAATTCTCCAAATAAAAATAACGTCCCAAGTAAAATAACAATAAATCCAACTACAGCATGATCAAGCCATTCCATGCCACGACCTCCTTTTTCTATATGTACGGAATTCATGTAAGTAAAGTTTCACTTCATATGTAAAAAATCTTTATCATCATTATAACAGCTTTACACACAAAGTTCTAAGAAGATACATTATTCTTTATTAACTCCATCACTAAATGTCATTTTGCAAGAACAAACACATCAAATTCAAAGTTCCGCTTCCAGCAAATATCATTTCATGTTTTACCTGGTGGCTATTTATCCATCAGCGGTTTTGAGGATACTCACATTAAGCCGTTGCCCCGCCACTTTTTTGGAAAATAGCTCGAAAGAAGTTTTCAAAAAAAAAAGAATCAGTGCACCGCTCAAATAGCCCAATCAAAAAAAGAGAGCGACATTTAAGAACCAAGTGTTTTTGACCGTTTGCCTTAGAGTCAAATATTAAGGAACGTCAGCTCTAATCTTTTCGCAAAAAAAGAATGCAAAAGATAAATCCTTTGCATTCTGCTTCAGCTTGTTCCTAGTTACTAGAACTAAACCAATCTCTAATACTGTCAATCACACTGCTCACAAAACCCAAAAATTTCTCAATAAAATTTTGCGTACTTTCTTGGTTCAAAAACTCACCAAGATTGTCTCTTACCTTTGAAATTTGATCCTGCACTTGATCCCAATTTATATTCAAATCCTTCATTCTCATAAATAACGAAACCAATCCATCTAATTCTGTATCAGACAAAGTAATCCCTAATTCCTCAGCAATCCGTCTAATTAACTCTCGCAAATCATCTTCAGATTGAACGGGGTTATCAGCAATTTCTTCTTTAATCCGATTCATCAGCTCTGTCGCTTTTTCAACACCAATTGACTCACCAAGCTCAGAAGTTTTTACAATCTCTTCATTCGCTACTTGCTTTTGTTCCTCAGGTATCACCGTATCCGTAGCGATTTCATACGCTTTAATTAATCCCGTTAATGCCCCTGTACCCGACACACTAAATGGAGCTGTTACATAGACATCAGCATCCTCTACACCAGCCGTAATTAAGGCATTAGCATACATACCCTCTGATACCCAATAGATATTATTCGTTTCTACCGTAATACCATTTCCTGCATCAGCTAATGTAATTTTCGAGGATGAAATCGTCCGCGAGCCAATCGTACTTGCATTCACATATTCCCCTAAATATTGATGTTCTTCTTCATTAGTCACATAGATAACTTCTACTTCATCTTCTTTGACGCCCATATCACTTAAAACACTTTGTTTTTGTTCAGCACTTAAATCCTGACCTAAAGTAACAATTACATCTCCTGGAACTGCGTCAGCAAATGCGAATGTAGGCCATAATAAGGCAAAAATCATTACACTTATCAGTGCCGTCTTCCATCTCTTTATCATTCCATCGACCCCTTTTTTCAAATACCAAACTCTTTTTATTTGACCCTACTACTATAGAAAACACGTTTCCAGACCAAAACAAAAGGGTCTTTATACCTATTTACAAAGATAAATCATTTGTAAAATTGTTAAACAAGATACATATTCCTACAAATTCATCATTTCCATCACATTACTACTTTCTCATTCATAAAATAATGACTTTTTTATTATCCGGAACTCTGTAGCAAAAAAGGAAATTACGACTTTGTTCTCCTTAGCTAGACAACTTATTCTTTTCATTTCTCATTTGAAGTCGATTTTTTTGGAAATATTTATGTTATAAATGTTATTCGCTTCACATATACTATAACCATGTGATCTGTCTTACAAAACCCACCTGACGGAGCACCATTCACTCCGCCACCAACAAAGATGAAGTAGTGGCTGACTTTATAAATAGTTGGCTCGTCGTTTACAACTCCATCATCATGAGAAGTCGCACGCATAAAAAGGGAGCAGTGTCCTGTTAAGTCATCTATCGGAAGATGGATGACCAACTAACTTCAAGGCACAACCTTTCCCCCCTAAGTTCACTTTTATATAAAAGGAGGACATGCTATTGAAAAAACTGTTGTTTATTATCCTAACATTTATTACCCTGACTAGCATTTATTACGATTTATCGGTAGGTACATTACCTGCTAAGTCTAACAGTTCCGTAGAAGCAGCTGAAAAAAGCGAACTGGCACATAACGCAAATGAGCCGAAAAAAGAACATGAATCACCTTCCACACTTTCCTATCAGGAAGTAATCGTCGAACCAGGATATACCGTCTTATCTATCGTTGAACATTTACATACAGGTCCCATTTCCGCATCCATCCAAGAGGTGATTTTTGACTTTCAAGAGCTTAACCCTGGTGTTAGTGCTGAAAAAATCCAAATTGGACAAACGTATTTGTTCCCGCTCTATCAAGAGTAATGAGATATTCTTATCATTGAGGTAACCTATATTTTTTACCATTTACAGTCGAATCGAATAAGAATTGATACGTGACTAAAGCTCTTGTGAGATATTTCTTGCCAAATGAATTAAGTCATTGATAAAATAAGATCGTAACTGAATCGAGCGAATGACATATTCCTCGTATAAAAGGAGCGATTGGTCTATGACCACACTAACACATCGTACAAACACACGCCCCGTCAAGGTAGGTAATTTGACGATTGGTGGAAACGATGAAATTATTATTCAAAGTATGACAACAACCAAAACACACGATGTTGAAGCAACTGTCGCTGAAATCAATCGATTAGAAGAAGCTGGTTGCCAAGTTGTTCGAGTAGCTTGTCCTGATATGAGAGCAGCAGAAGCAATTGCTGATATAAAGGCACGTATTAATATCCCTCTAGTTGTTGATATTCACTTCGATTATAAGCTAGCTTTAAAAGCGATTGAAGGTGGCGCAGATAAGATTAGAATTAATCCTGGTAACATCGGTCGTCGTGAAAAGGTTGAAGCCGTTGTAAAAGCAGCAAAAGAAAAAGGGATCCCAATTCGAATTGGCGTTAATGCCGGTTCTCTTGAAAAGAAAATTCTCGAGAAATACGGCTACCCGACCGCAGATGGAATGGTTGAAAGTGCCTTACATCACATTAAAATCTTAGAAGACTTAGACTTCCATAATATTATCGTATCAATGAAAGCCTCAGATGTTCACTTAGCTATTGAAGCCTACGAAAAAGCGGCAAAAGCGTTTGACTACCCACTACACCTTGGGATTACAGAGAGTGGAACATTATTTGCTGGAACCGTCAAAAGTGCAGCAGGTTTAGGTGCTATTTTAAACATGGGGATTGGTAATACAATGCGTATTTCACTAAGTGCCGATCCTGTGGAAGAAGTAAAAGTTGCACGTGAGCTTCTCAAAACATTCGGATTAGCGTCGAACGCGGCAACTCTAATCTCCTGTCCGACATGCGGGAGAATTGAGATTGATTTAATTAGTATCGCCAATGAAGTGGAGGAATACATTTCGACCATTAAAGCACCACTTAAAGTAGCTGTATTAGGTTGTGCGGTGAATGGGCCTGGAGAGGCTCGTGAAGCTGACATCGGTATTGCAGGTGCGAGAGGTGAAGGCCTTTTATTCATGAAAGGTAAAACAGTTCGTAAAGTACCGGAAGAAACCATGGTCGAAGAACTAAAAATAGAAATTGATAAGCTTGCAGAAGAACATTATGCCAAGCAACGTGAATTAGAAAAAGCATAAGCCTATGGGCCTATGCTTTTTCTTTTGGATCATAAAACTCAATTGCTCCTCTAATGTTTAACTGTTTAGAAAAATGGGGAGAAAAATAAACTTAAAACAATCGAAACGGCACCTATCCCAATTGCCCAATTACCAAGTGCCTTTGCTCCATAATGTCGAGCCACAAAACCAAGCACAATACCAGCTGCTCCAAGCAATACTGGCAAGAAGAACAGTGATAAGAAGGACAGAACAAATGCAAATGTACCCATCCCTCTTCCTCCAACAGGTGTATCAGGCGTTTCATCATATTCGACGTTTTGACGACTATCACGAGCAACATATTCATTTTCATCAAATGGACGGCCACCTGGCGACATACCATTTAATGCAGCATACTCCGCTGCAGTCTCCTCGTTATAATCTCTACCATCCCGACGATTTTGATTTATTTCACTATTCTGATACTCACTTGACTCTTCTTCATTTTCAATTGACCTAGTGTCACGACGTCCACCTGCGTCTGTGTTCAAAAAAGTTAACGATGGATCGTTTTCATCTACGAGTCGTACCGGATCGGTTGGATATTCTTTTTTTTCATCCATCAAAATCCCTCACTTTCTTCATAATAGAGGAGCTTTCTTAGTATGACGCAGAATTAATTATTTATCGCAGACAATCTTTGCATACTTAGGAAAAGCTAGACCTATTAGCAAAAATCATGTATGGTATGAAGAGAAAACTTAATGAAGCATTTGCCCCTTCTCTTTAACAGTAGAAAGAACTTGCCTCAAACAGTTTTGTTGAGATTTTTTACGATTTGGCTTTTAGGAGTTCATTCATACATGAGATTAGGAATGCTTTAAAATACAAGTGGAGTGATAAACCATGAGAGAAAAAAAACGCTTTGGCTTAGATATTGATGGAACAGTAACTGATCCCGCTACTTTTATTCCTTATTTAAACCGAGATTTTAATAAAACATTACATTTAGATGATTTAACTGAATATGACTTAACTTCTGTCCTTAACATTACTACGAATGAGTTTTGGGATTGGATGGAACTAAACGAGCAGAATATTTACCTTGAGGCAAAAATGGCTGCTGATGCTGAAGAAACGATACATGAATGGTCCCAAAATCATACCCTTATTTACATTACCGCTCGGAGAAATCATTTGTTTGATGCGACAAAACAATGGTTTTCAAATAGTAAACTACCTTATGATGAGATTGAAATGGTTGGAAAACATGATAAGATTGAGGCTGTTCGCAAGCACAACATTGATATCTTTTTTGAGGATAAACATGACAATGCAGTGGCAATAGCTGAAGAGTTTGACATCCCAGTCATTTTATTAGATACACCTTACAATAGACTGGCCGCACCAAAAAATGTGATTCGAACGTATAATTGGCAGGAAGCCAAGGCTTGGGTAAATGATTGGTTACGCGAAACCAGTAAAGTTTAAGACAAAAAAACCGCTTAGCTAAGCGGTTTTTTTTATAAAAATTGACTAAAGCTCATTTGCGGAGCGTTAATCCCACTACCGATAATCATGCTCCGAGACAATCACTTGGCGCTGAGCTAATCCACTACACCACTGCTTCTCAACTCTTACACTATTTCCCACGGGAGTCTCCACCATGACTTGCCCGCTAGCTATGTGCTCCTCTTAAGAACATATAATGAGCAAAGTCCATTCTACTTTCATCATTGACACTGGCCACATTTTCCATATATTTCGAATTTATGTCCAGTTACCTCAAAATCTGAAAACTGCACTTGCGATTCAATTTGTAAACCTTCCATAGGACACGTTTGGATATGGGCCGTTTTGCCACAATCTAGACAGATTAAATGATGGTGATGGTGATCGGTAGAGCAGCGAAAACGAAACCTCTTCTCCCCTTCAAGTTCAGTTGTTTCTAAAATATCTAAATCCGTAAACAATGATAAATTTCGATAAATCGTATCAAAGCTCAAACCAGGGTATTCATCGTTCATTGCTTCTAATACCTCTTTTGCCGAGATGTATCTTTTTTCATCCGAGAAAAGCTTTAACATTTCTTCACGTTTGCCCGTATGCTTATAACCACTTTCCTTTAATCGAATCATTGCTTCTTTGATGTCCATTTCAAATTCCTCCCGTGCGATATGGATGTATCATTAGACTTTTACCTTACTCCATTTCTTCGTTGTGAAAAGAACTGCAAATAATATCAACAAAGCCGCCACCACAATAGTCCCTCCTGGTGCAAGCTGAAAATGATAAGAAAAATAGATACCTGCTAAAACAGCTATCATACTAAATGCGACACTGAAAAATAACAGATGTTTGAAGCTTCTAGAAAGCTGGATACTGGCTGCCACTGGTATAACCATAAGAGCCCCAACAAGTAAGATACCTACAACCTTCATCGATAAAGATATAACTAAGGCCACTAAAAAAGAGAAAACAAAATTGCTAAGCTTCACAGATACCCCGGAAACTTTGGCATGCTCTATATCAAAAGCGATCGAAATGAATTCTTTATAAAAAACGATGACAATTATAATAATGATAAGTGCCGCAATCATAATAAATTGTAAATCCTCTACCGTTACACTAACAATACTTCCAAATAAATAAGCGTACCATTCTTGTGTACTACTGTTAGAAATACTAATAAATACCGCACTTAAACCAATACCTGCAGACAAAATAATAGGAATGGCTAGTTCTTGAAAATGCGGATACACTTGTCTTAACTTTTCGATTAAAAGTGAACCAATTAAGGCAAATGCAACACCCATGTATAAAGGATTAACCTCAAGGTTCCAAATAGACAAGCTACTTAGCAACACCCCTGCTGAGATTCCTGTTAATGTAATATGAGATAGTGATTCTGAAATGATCGAAACTCGCCTCACTAGTAAAAACGAACCAATTATCGGTGCGATTAAGGCAATTATAATTCCAGCTAACACACCTCTTTCAATAAAATTCAATTCATTTAACCATTCCATTTTAATAACTCCTAGTTTTTTGATCATAACAATATATTCTTAATTTGCCTAGTTTTTTGTATGAAAGTAAGTGCGAACATGGTGCGTTGCTCGCCGCTACCGAAAAATATGCTCCGCGTCCTGCGGGGTGGCGCTGAGCTAACTGGCACACGCCAGTGGATCTCAGCCCGCCACTACGTCCCGCGGGAGTCTCCTCATATTTTCGTCCGCTGTGTCACTGTTCATTCTCAAGTTCAACATCATTCTTACAACAAATATGAAAAAGAACAAGAACAAAGTGAATGAAAAACCACCAATTAAAGGATACATCTTTATGCTCCCAGACATTCTCTTGGCCTGTGCTAATCGATGTGTTCTTTTTTGGAGGATACACCGGAAATAGCTTTGATGCTAGCGTCTTTGAATAAAGTTCGATTCTTCTCCTTGTCGTCCTGTGCAGACTCCTACTAACTTGTTAACCAGCTCGTCCGATAAAGCGATGTACAACTTTTCCATGTTTAATTTTTTCAAATGATACAGCACCTATAAAGATGATTACAGCTATTAGTACAATTGTTCCACCAGGAGCTATATCTAGCTGAAAAGCCGCCATAAGGCCACTTAACACTGATATTTGTGAGAATAGGACTGAATAGATAAACATTTGCTTAAAACCACGAGCAAAACGAATCGCTGCTGCAACGGGAAGAGTCATTAATGATGATACAAGTAAAATCCCTACCACACGCATAGATGCCGCTATTACTAAGGCGACCATTACGATAAAAAGAATATGAAAAAAACGTCTATTTAAGCCACTTACGGTAGCTTGTTCCTCATCAAAACTTAGAAAAAAGAACTCTTTATAAAACACAACTAAAACAAAGCTAACTACTAGAGTAATGAATAAAATCGTCCAAACATCAGAACGGCTTACGGCCATCACACTACCAAACAGATAATTAAATAAATCATTATTGAAACCATCAGCTAACGAAATAAATAAAACACCAAGACCTATTCCACCTGATAAAATAATGGGAATGGCGACTTCCTGATAATGTCGGAAGGAATTTCTTAATCGCTCTATTAACAATGCTCCTCCTACAGAAAACACCATCCCTATATACAAAGGATTAAGCATTGAAAAAAAAGGAATAGATTTCCCTAACAACAAGCTAAATGCAATTCCTGATAAGGTAATATGAGATAAAGCATCCGCTATCAGTGATAAGCGTCTGACAACCAAAAACACACCAAGAATCGGTGCTAAGAAACCAACCATGATGCCAACCCATAGTGCATTTTGTAAAAAATCATATCGTAAAAAAGCTTCAATCATACCTTAATGCCCTCCGTGATTATGTGTAATCAAGTGGACATCATGTCCATACATTTTCGAAAGGTCTGGATCCGCCATAAATTCATCAGAATGACCATGGAAGTGCAAGGTCTTATTTAAACACGCTACATCTGTCACATAATCCGTCATTGCACCAATGTCATGCGTAACAAGTAGCAAGGTAATTTCTTTAACTTTATTCAATTTTTTCAACATCGAATAAAATTGCTGCACACTTTGTGTATCTACCCCGACAGTAGGCTCATCCAAAATTAATAACTCAGGCTCACTTACAAGCGCACGAGCAATAAAGACACGTTGTTGCTGACCACCTGAAAGCTGCCCGATATTTTTATACATATAATCTTCCATGCCTACACTTTTAATCGCTTCAATTACTTTTTCCTTATGCTTTTTATTAAAGAAACGAAACAGGCCAATTTTACCAAATAGCCCCATCGAAACAACCTCAAAAACGGTTGCTGGAAAACCACTATTAAAACTATTTGCTTTTTGTGACACGAATCCAATTTTATCCCACTCATGAAATTTGACTAAATCTTTCCCAAACAAACGAATAGTGCCAACATCTGTTTTTAATAATCCTAATACTAATTTAATTAAAGTTGACTTCCCTGAACCATTTGGGCCAACCAAACCCAAGAAAGAACCTTTTTCAACTTTAATAGATATATTTTCAAGAACATTTTGATGACCATACCGAAAGGTCAATCCATCCACTTCAATCGGAGCAATATGTTCTTCTAGTAACTGTGACATAAGTCAGCCTCCAAATTCTTCTCTTCATTTAAGAATCATTACGATTTATAAGCTGAATCTATTATAAAGCATATCTCATGTAATTCCAATGTTTTTTTCCCACCGTATTTCTAGCTACCCACAAACAACCAGCTAACTTCAAGGCACAAACTATCGATCCTAAGTACACTTTCACACAAAGAAAAAGCCACAACAAGGTTCCCCCTCATCGTGACTGACCATAAACATTTATTAATCTTTAAAAACGATTTGTTCAAATTGGTTAGCATTATCTTGAATTTCTACAGCATAGACACTCTCCGCATGACCGTTTTCCTCAATGTAAGCTTCTAAACCATACATCCCTCGATGGTAAGCTGTTAAAGCATGATCCCAATCGTCATATCTGTCAATAAGAAAACTTAAATATTCAATTGATAGCTGAATGGAATAAAGCGGATCAAACAGTAGTTCATCTTGATATTCAAGTCCAGCCATATCCGCAATCCACGGTGCCGTATTTTTCATAAATTGAGCCATTCCATAAGCATGACCGTATTTTGTTTCAGGACCAACCAGCGAAGGGTCAAACGTATTTCCAGTTTCCGTTCTGAGAAGTTCATAAACAATATATGGGTCAATATTCTTTTTCTGAGCTAATTCACCTAGAAAAAGGCCCCACTCTTTTTGAAACAAGCCATTACTATCTTTATATAGCTGTTCCGCTAATTGCTTAGATTGCACCCACGATGCATAATTAAGCACGATTTCGGAATCAATAGGTTTCGTTTCAAAATAACTTTTCATTTCCGCCATTTCGCGCTCAATTTTAAGTTCTTCATTTCTCTCTTCTGCTACCACCAATTTATTTTGAAGCTGTTTATTTTGCACAGCAAAAATTCCAACTAATAGGCACACTAGCACACTGCCACTAATCCATATGAGCTTTTTCATTTTATCCCTCCGTTAAGAGAACATTAATATAGCTGTTACAGCTTAACGAATATAGCGCTTTTCTACAACCTTAATATGAAAGGTTATTGATCCAACCTCGCTAAAAAAAGCTTTATATAACTTTCTATTCAAGTTCATTCTTGAAATTACTCTTATTTACTCTTGTATACTCCATAATTACCTTATTCCACTAGAAATTTATATATTACTTGGATAAATCATACAATTTTTTAGGCGAATATACCAATTCTAGACGCTTATTCAATTAGCTTCAAATAACGGAACCGACAAAATAACCGTTGTTCCTACGTTAAACGTACTTTCAATTTTAAACGTGCCACCATGGTCTTCAATCATCTTTTTACACAAAGGAATTCCAATGCCTGTGCCTTGCGCTTTTGTTGTAAAGAACGGCTTCCCTAACTGCTGAAGCACCTCTTTCGGCATCCCTTTTCCGTTATCACGAATGAAAACAACATAATGATCACGATTTATTTCTGTATTCACCTCAAATTCTCTTTTATCATTTGATTTACCAAACGCTTCTATCGAATTCCTTAACAGATTGAGCATAATCTGTTTGATGATCGATTCATTCACATTAATTTGTAGAGCCGTTTCCTTCAGGTGCATTGAAAATTCAACATTGTGTAAAAGGCATTCAGCCTTCATAATTTCAACAAGCGATTGTAAAATTTCAACGGGCGACTGTAATTTCCGCTCCATCTTTCTTCGTGATACTGATAAAAAATCTTCAATGATGGCATTCATACGATTTAATTCAGCAAGAATTGTATCATAATATTTTTGGTATTCATTGGTTAATTGAGCTAATTGAAAAAAACCTTTAATGACCGATAATGGGTTTCGCAATTCATGTGCAACACCTGCAGCAATATGGGAAACAGCTTCCATTTGGTGATGAAAGGTTAATAAGTTCTCAAATTGCTTTTGAATAGATCGATCTTCTACTAATATATATACGGCCGATAAATCTTCATTTGGTAAGGCTCTTAAATGGAGAATGGTCTCTTTATCCTCATAGTGATTGACTTCCACCCTCTTTGATTGGAGAGATTGGTTTAATAAATCATACATACGTTCCATTAAAAAAGATTGATCTGCTAAAGTGTTAAGCCGTTCATAAATGAGTTCAGATTTTGTGATATCCACAATATCTAAAAAAAGCTGGTTCCATTTCTTTACATGATAATGAGTATCAACTTTGATATAAGCAATTTCAAGTTCTTCGATATATTTCAAATCATTTGTTTGGTCCATTTCCCAAAGCTCAGCAGGAGGAAAAGGATATTGATCACTCGTTGGTTCAATCGTCATTCTTCTTGTGTCCTTAGGGACAAATTGACTATTCACCCTTTGGTTATCCATAAATGAAGCCTCTCCCTTTATCTCTACTCCAAGATTTAACTACCTACACCGTTCTTGTTTTCATTTCACTCATTTCAGATATTCGCGATAAATGGAATGATTTCCTTTTTTTATTCTTATTTTTATTTATTTGCATATACTTAATTATCTTTTTTCAACGAGGAGGCTTTTTGTACATGAATCCGATTATGCAGCAGCTCGTTAATCATAAAGTTAATTCATTAACAACTTCAGATTTACTTCAATTGGCACAGCAGCATCAAATTCCCATTACCCAACAACAGGCTGAACATGTCTTACACATTGTCCATTCAGAAAAAATAAATGTGGCGAATACAGAGCAAATCCATCGCATTTTGCATCGTTTGCAAACTGAAGTTGACCCACATGTTGCAAGTGTTGTTCAACAGCTCATGCAGCAATTTAATAAATACCTCTAGTTACCCTAAAGATATGTTAAACCACAAATCAAAAGATACCACTGTCAATGATAGACAACGGTATCTTTTAATTTGTTTATAATCCATCTGTTTTATTGGAACATCTTTTCTCGGAAGTTTTCATCAAAAGTTCCGCTACGCAACATCTCGATTTCAAATTTATATGGTGCTAGCTTGTTTTTCTTATCTTCACCTACAAAAGGTGTTTCTAAGATTTTCGGTACTTCGGTTAACTGTGGATGATGGACAATTTTATGAAGAGCTTCAAAACCGATATGACCAAAACCAATATTTTCATGTCGGTCCTTAGCCGCTCCTTGAACATTTTTACTGTCATTAATATGCAGCACTTTCAAGCGATCAATACCGATTGTTTTGTCAAATTGATTTAAGACTTGGTCAAAATCTCCTCTAACATCATACCCAGCATCATGTGTATGACAAGTATCAAAACAAACAGATAAACGATCATTTCTTTTGACCCCATCAAATATACGAGCAAGCTCTTCAAAGCTTCTCCCACATTCTGATCCTTTACCAGCCATTGTCTCTAATGCAATTTGAACAGGTCCATCCTCAGTTAATACCTCATTTAAACCCTCAATAATCTTCGCAATTCCTGCGTCCGTTCCAGCTTGCACATGTGCACCTGGGTGTAGAACAATTTGTCTGGATCCTAGTGCTTCTGTTCTTTCTATTTCAGAACGAAGAAAATTGACACCGAGCTCAAACGTTTCTGGTTTCACCGAATTACCTATATTGATAATATAAGGAGCATGGACAACAATATCCGTCATACCGTTTTCCTTCATATGTGCAAAACCGGCTTCAATATTTAACTCTTCTATCGGTTTTCTTCTTGTATTTTGAGGAGCCCCTGTATAGATCATAAAAGTATTTGCTCCATATGATAACGCTTCTTCACTTGCTCCAAGTAACATTTTTTTACCATTCATGGAAACATGTGAGCCTAACTTTAAAGTCATCGTTCCTCTCCCCTTTATCAACATTTACTTCTTTTTATTTTTGACTCTTCTTTGACGCTGTTCTTCTTTAGCTTGTTTAAATCGTGCTTTCTTTTTATAAGCAGGTTTCACCTTTTTAGGCTTGGCTTTTGCTTTACCGCCCGTATTTGCTACGTCTTGCTTTCTTTTTGGTTCAGTCTTTGTTTTTTCCGGTTGTCGTTTGTTCACTCGTTTACCCGGCATACCAATCGGTGGTTTATCTAATTGCTTCCAATCGCCATTTTTAAAATCATAATAAGTGAAGGTAATGCCTTTTTGAATTAATTTTTCTACTTTTTGTTGGTCAGATAAATCATAAATGGTATAAGCAATACCGTCTGCACCAGCTCGTCCAGTTCTGCCGACACGATGGATATAAAAATCTAAATCATTCGGTAATGAATAATTGATAATATGACTAACACCCTTTATATCAATACCCCTAGCTGCTAAATCTGTAGCCACTAAAAATTGAAACTTAAGCTCGATTACTTGGCGCATGACTTGTTTGCGCTCTCTTGGCTTTAAGCCGCCATGTAAACAACCAACATTGAGGCCCTTAGAGATAAGAGCCTTGGTTACCTCATCCGCTTCCTCCTTTGTACTTGCAAAAATAATCGCAAAATATGGATTCAGAGAAGAGGCTAAATCTGCGACAAAATCTAATTTATCGCGGTGTCTTAAAGCTACAAGACGATGCTCAATTGTAGATGCTGTCACATGTTTTGGTTCAACCTGCACATGTTTAGGATTATCCATATATTTATTTAAAAATGGTTTTAACTTCTCAGGAATTGTAGCTGAAAAAACAAGCATTTGTAATTCTGGAGCCATTCTCGCCGCGACATAATCGACATCTTCAATAAAGCCCATGTCTAACATTTGATCGGCTTCATCAACAATTAATGTTGTAGCTGTATACACTTGAAGTGCTTGTTCATTTACAAGATCACGAATCCGACCCGGTGTCCCCACAACAATATGAGGAGCTTGCTTTAAAGATTCAATCGCACGAAGCTTATCAGTCCCTCCAACAAGTAATTTGGCTTTTACCGCGTTCTCCTCCGGGGCATGTTCAATCAATTTTTTTACTTCTTCAAATAATTGACTCGCTAACTCTCTAGTTGGTGCTGTAAGGATGACTTGTAATTCATCCTTTGATTCATCAATCATATCAAGAATCGGTAGTAGAAAAGCAAATGTTTTTCCAGTTCCCGTTTGTGACTGTCCCATTACATCACGTTTATTTCTAATCGCAGGAATTAAGCGCTCCTGAATTTCTGTTGGCATTGTAATTCTTTGCTCATTTAAAGCGTCCATTAAATAAGGCTTTAAATCGAACCTTTTAAAATTATTCATACTCATTATTTTTCCTACTTTCATCCGTTTGGCTTTGCAATAGATTATTTTATCATAATTATAACCTAAAAAGCGAATAAAGTTCTTGGATTCGGTACATTTACCTTCTATTTCTGGATAAGCACCTATCTAAAGTAGATTACATACTAATAATAATAGAATTACTCGCATAAACTAATGAGGTGAATAAATTTATGGACAGATTTTTCGGCCCGCCGTTAACCTCTATGCCCTTACAAGGAGCATTCCCAATGTCTCCATTTATGCAAATGCCGATGCAAGCTCCCATGATGCTCCCAAATGCAATGGGTGGTGCACCGTTTATGGGTGGGTCTGCACCTTATGGCTTAGCTGCAGCGACTCAAGGTGCAGCCCGGCAAGGTGGATTGCTCTCCCGCTTATTTGGGGGACTTGGTGGAGGTAATGTTGGCACATCAGGGTTAACGAAAGCGGCAGGTAGCTCCCTGAAATTCTCGACGATAATAGATAACTCTCAACGAATTTTAGGTTTGACCCAACAAGTAATGCCCATGGTCCGACAATACGGACCGATAATTCGTAACTTACCAACTATGTGGCGCATCATGCGTTCAAGTGATGACGATCTAAGTCAAATGGCAAATCAATTTGACCCCAATGCCTTTAATATGGATAACAACGGAGTAAATCCCCTTTCCGAATCAGAAATTGTCCCTTCTACCATTGCAGAGCAACCGTCAGACCTAGATCCTGCCGACACAAATACGGTCAATTCTGAAGTTCTAACAGATTCCACCCATCGCTATAGTGATACAACGAAAGCTGGAATCCCGTTACCAAAGCTATATGTATAAGAATTCCAGTAATTTTTTTGTTGACACTTCTTTAGCAAAATAGTAAAATTTTTATTTTGTATTTTTTTATGTTATACTAAGAATATTACAGGAATTGGAGGAATGCCTATGTTTAAAGTCGGTGATCATGTTGTTTATCCTTATCATGGAGCAGGAACTATTGAGAACATTGAAGAAAAGAATGTTTTAGGTGAAACTCATTCGTATTTTATTCTCCATTTCCCATTAGTTGATGTGAAGCTTATGCTACCAGAAAATAGGATTGAACAATCGGGGTTACGTAAGGTTATTGATCAAGCAGAGCTTGAAGAGTTAATTGAAGCCTTACAAAATGGTCCAGATAGCCCTCCATCAACAAGCCATTTCTCTCGTGACACAGAAAATTTATTGAAATCGGGTAGTATTATCGATGCCGCTCATTTAATATCTTCTCTTTCTAAGAAACAAACCGAACGTTCTAATGGTCTTCATATTCAAGATCGTAATCACTTACAAAAAGCGAAACAAATGATTGCAAGTGAATTAGTTCTGATGAATGATATGACAGAAGAACAAGCATATGAGTTTATCGACAGTTCTTTAATTGATGAAAGCCTCTAGGAAATAGGCAAATTTTTATACAAAATTTTGAAGACACTATCTTTTGATTGTGTCTTTTTGTTTGCCTATTAATTGAACTTAGAGTCTTAGTTATATTTTTAGTCCATCTGTGATGGAAGCTTTATGTTTTGTATAACACCCCAAGCTTTGTGATTCTATTCCACCATGTTAATATTTTTTGTCATATTTCAACTAGTACACGTCCCTACATGATTAAAATACACCCAACTCCAAAACTCTGACTGAATGAATGATACCTTTCCACTTTTTAAGGGGATTCGGACGGTTTGTTTGCTCAAGGATGAGACTTATTCATTGTCACATGAACCAAACTCTATTATAATATAGGGCGAACTAGACAAATCTTGTTCTACAAAAATCAATGAACAAGAGCTCTTATTTTAGGAGGCATGTCATGAATGTATTGAAAATTTCTCCCCGTGGATATTGTTATGGGGTTGTAGATGCGATGGTGCTAGCTCGACAGGCAGCACAGAATTTAGATTTACCACGACCTATTTATATTTTAGGAATGATTGTACACAATCAGCATGTTACGGATGCTTTTGAGCAAGATGGAATCATTTCTTTAGACGGACCGAATCGACTAGAGATTATGCAACAAGTTGAGAAAGGAACCGTTATCTTTACCGCACATGGTGTTTCGCCGGAAGTTAGAAAGATAGCCCAAGAAAAAGGTTTAACTGTTGTGGATGCAACATGTCCTGATGTGACAAGAACACATGACTTAATTCGTGAAAAAACGAAAGAAGGCTACCATGTTCTTTATGTCGGCAAAAAGGGTCATCCTGAGCCAGAAGGAGCTATCGGTGTTGCTCCTGATGCCGTTCACCTTGTTGAATCCTTAGAAGATGTCGACGCACTTAACATTCAGTCTGAGAAATTAATTATTACCAATCAGACAACGATGAGTCAGTGGGATGTTTCAGACATTATGAAAAAAGCGATGAAGCGTTATCCTCACGCCCAAATTCATAATGAAATTTGCATGGCAACACAAGTTAGACAAGAAGCCGTAGCTGAGCAAGCTAAAGAGTGTGACCTTGTCATTGTCGTTGGCGATCCGAAAAGTAATAACTCCAACCGTTTAGCACAAGTTTCAGAGCAAATCGCCGGCACTCGTGCTTATCGAATTGGGGATTTAAGCGAGTTAAAGGTTGAATGGTTAGAAGGCGTTGAAACAGTCGGTGTCACTTCTGGTGCCTCTACACCTACACCGATTACGCGTGAAGTTATTAAATATTTAGAAGCCTTTGATCCTGCTAATGAGGCTACTTGGCAAAATGAATCAACCATCAAGTTAGAAAAGATTTTACCTAAAGTACGTGTTAAGAAATAAAAAAGAGAAGCTGTGCCCCTCAGGGACCCAGCTTCTTATTTTTGTGCCTTTACCTAAATTGAAATGGATCTGTCCTTTCTTTAGAGGCTATGACTTCCGTATCTACTTTTTGCTCATTCATGAATTGGTCAAATACCTTTTTAACACCTTGAATCATCACTTTTTCAACATTATGGCCTGGATCTACGATCTTTAAGCCTTCCATCATCACATCATGAGCCATATGGTAATAAACATCTCCAGTCACTATAACATCAGCACCTTTAAATAAGGCTGTCTGTAAATATTTATTTCCGTCCCCTCCAAGAACAGCCACTTTTTTAACACGACCTTGTAAGTCACCTACCACTCGTGCTCCTTCTACATCAAATACTTGCTTCACATATTCAGTAAAAGCGGCTAAAGACATCTCTTCTTTCAATACACCCATTCTGCCTAATCCGATTTCTTTCCCCTTGTTTTTAAGAGGATATAAATCAAAAGCTGGTTCTTCATAAGGATGCGAGCGATAAATCGCTTGTATGACTTTTTTTGTCAGAGATGCCGGAAGAATCGTCTCAATCTTCACTTCAGATACACGTTCTAATTCATTGATACTGCCTATGTAAGGATTTGTACCTTGTTCAGGCTTAAATGTTCCTGTTCCGTTTGTATTGAATGTACAGTGACTATATGCCCCAATATGACCTGCTCCTGCATCTGAAAGGGCATTACGTACCTGGTCAGCATGAGATTCCGGAACGAAGACAGCTACTTTTATTAGTTCGTGACTTTGTGTAGGTGCCAAAACCTCCAAATCCTTCAGTTGTAGGGCTTCTGCCATCATATCATTGACACCTCCCTCGGCGATGTCAAGGTTAGTGTGTGCAGCATAAATGGTTATGTCATGCTTGATTGCTTTTTCCACAATCCTTCCATGTGCTGTGTTAATATCAATCTTTTTTAACGGTCTAAATAACAATGGATGATGGGCAAATATAAAATCAACGTTCTCAGCTATCGCCTCATCCATGACATTCTCTAATACATCAAGGGTAACCATTACCTTTTTAATTCGTTTGTTTAATGTACCAATCATTAAGCCGTTTTTGTCACCCTCAACAGCGATCGACTTCGGAGCCCATTGTTCAAATAATTGCACAAGATGTGCGGCATGTATATATGTAGCCATCAGATTACCTCCTGTACCATTTGAATCTTTTTCTTTAACTCGGCTTTCTTTTTCTGATTATCTTCACTCTCATTTGCTTGTTCTAACCGATGTAAAATTTGTGTCCAGTGCTTTTGCTCATTGGTCCACTTTTTAATAAATGTTAAAGAAGCTTCTTTCATTAAGAATGGCCCAAGTAATAGCTTCGCATCACGATTTTCGTCATAAATAAGGTCATGTCCTTTTTCAGCCACTAGCACTTCATAGATCTTTTCGTCTTCTTCTATGATTACTTCATCGATAAGAGACCAGTGATTCGCTAATAACCAATCACGAATAAATATAGCCCCTACATTCGGTTGTAAAATCAATCTTTTTACATGCCCTAGCTTACCTTTGCCCTCTTCTAAGATTGACGTGATTAAAGCACCTCCCATTCCAGCGATTGTAATAACATCAACCTGATCAGAATCTTCAATAACAGCTAGTCCGCTTCCTTTGCGTACTTGAATTCTATTAGATAGTCCTAAGCGCTCTATTTGTTTCTTTGCACTTTGATAAGGTCCCTCATTTATCTCACCTGCAATCGCCAAAAGCGTAGTATCCCTGACTGTTAAATAGCTCGGTAAATAAGCATGATCGGAGCCTATATCGGCAACCTTTGTGCTTTTTGGGACAAATTGCGCCACTTTTAGTAAACGTTCAGATAATTTATATTCATTCATTTTCTAACCTACTCTTTCATTAAAGTCTCTTCTCATTTTACCGACTCTCCTAATTTCAAGCAAGAAAAAGCAAAAAAAAACGAGAGTTATCAACACTCTCGTTTTTTCCATTATTCGTTTAAGGTCATAATATATTGGGCAATAGCGTCCGCTTCTACTTCATTATCTGTCATAGATGGCATTGCACCTTGTCCATTTAAAATAACATCAACTACTTCATCATGTGTCAAATCTAGGTTTGTTAAATCAGGATTTGAACCAGCTCCTGATAAGTCACCACCGTGACAGCCGATACAGCTTTGTTGAGCCATTTCTTCTCCAGCAGCTACTGGATCATCAAATTCAGTTACTTCTTCTCCACCATTACCATCTTCGTCTTCTTGCATTGCATCACGTTGATTTAAACCAACGAATGAAAGCACTGTGATCAATAAGAGACCAACAATCGCAATAACCGCGAATGGAATTAAAGGTCTTCCTCTCATGTTGTCACCCTCCTTTGCCAATAAACATCATTCATAATTTTGACATCTTATGTAGATTGCCAAGAAATACCCCTCTTATTGTACTTGAAAAAAGCATTAAAGAAAAGCCATTCGTTATTATTTGCGTTTTTTGTCAATCTTTTTAAAAATAGAATATTGACAATTATTTATAGCATACCCTAATTTTCATCGAAAATACTACTAGTTGCTTTGCTCGGGCTTCCTAGCTCTTTTTTAGAGACTCATCTCCACTCCAGCTAGCATTTGCCATTCAATTGCCTTTCTATTCTGCTTAATTCTTTCGAGGTGCTTTGCTTGATTTCAAGTTTTTTTGCTTTGAATTTGCTTAACTTGCTCTGATTAAATCAGAATTTTTTGTTAAATTATTAAAAATTCTTCTAGATTAATTTGCATTAGTAAAGAATTAACAGTAAAATAAATGGAAAGAGGAACGGAATATCAAAAAAAAGACCTTCTCATAAGAGAAAGTCCTGTTTGATTATTCTAGGAAATCTTTTAAACGCTTGCTTCGGCTTGGGTGACGTAGTTTTCTCAGAGCCTTTGCTTCAATTTGGCGGATACGCTCTCTCGTTACACCAAATACTTTTCCGACTTCTTCTAACGTACGAGTACGGCCGTCATCTAATCCAAAACGAAGACGTAATACGTTTTCTTCACGGTCGGTTAGTGTATCTAATACATCTTCAAGCTGTTCCTTTAATAACTCATAAGCAGCTGCATCAGATGGAGCTAAAGCATCTTGGTCTTCAATGAAATCACCTAAATGAGAGTCATCTTCTTCTCCAATTGGTGTTTCAAGCGAAACGGGTTCTTGAGCAATTTTTAATATCTCTCGTACCTTTTCTGGTGTTAATTCCATTTCTTCAGCAACTTCTTCAGGAGTTGGTTCACGACCAAAATCTTGTAAAAGTTGACGCTGAACACGGATTAACTTATTAATTGTTTCAACCATATGAACGGGTATACGAATAGTACGGGCTTGGTCAGCAATAGCACGTGTGATGGCCTGACGAATCCACCACGTTGCATACGTACTGAATTTGAAACCTTTATCATAGTCGAATTTCTCTACAGCTTTAATTAAACCCATATTTCCCTCTTGAATGAGGTCTAGGAATAACATACCACGGCCAACATATCTTTTGGCGATGGATACAACAAGACGTAGATTTGCTTCTGCAAGACGTTTCTTCGCTTCTTCATCACCTTGCTCGATACGTTTAGCAAGCTCTATCTCTTCATCAGCAGATAATAGTGGTACACGACCAATTTCCTTCAAATACATACGAACTGGATCATTTATTTTAATTCCAGGTGGCACGCTTAAGTCATTAAGGTCAAACTCTTCATCTTCTTTAGCAACCTGTTGAATGGAAGGTCCATCTTCACCTTCATTAATAATTTCAACGCCTTGCTCTCCAAGGTATTCAAAAAATTCATCCATTTGGTCAGAATCCTGGTCAAAGCTAGCTAACTTATCTGTAATTTCTACATAATTAAGCGAACCTCTCTTTTTCCCTAGCTCCACCAATTGTTCTTTCACTTGATCGATCGACAACTCACCCTCCGCTAACGGACGTAATGGTTTATCTGCCATTCGATCCCCTCCTTCCATTGTTCAAAACGATGCTTCTTTTTTAAGATGAAGATTGTAGCTCTCTTTTCATCTTAATAATTTCCATTTGTAGTTTTGCAAAAACTAGTGGGTCTTGTTCATGTTTTAGTTCTAGTTGCTTTTTATGAATCTCTACCCATTTTGGATAGTTTTCAATCTGTTTAATATAATCTTCAATTACTTGTTCTGAACAATCTTCATCGATTTTTAGCATCGCTATTTCGGATGCAAGTCGTTGAATTCGTCCATCACTTATCTTTTGAATAAATGCACCTGGGTTTGGTTCAAGTCCTTCACCATAAAAAGCATATAGATAAGCAGCAATCGCGTGGTGTTCATCTACATTAAAGTGCCCACCAATTCGCTCTTGTACTTTTTCTGCAATCTCTTCATTTCTAATCATATGAGAAAGTAATAGGCGTTCGGCATTATGATAAGCAGGGAATAGTTTCTTTTGCTCAAAGTTTCTTTTCTCTAACTTAACACCTTGCTCAGTCTTCGCATGGACTGGAGTCGTTTGTTTTTTGCCTTCACGGTAAAGACGATATTGTTCTTGCTTAAGAGCATCTAATGATAAAGAAAACTCTTCTGCCACTTGCCTTAAATAATGATCGCGTTCAATTGCACGTGGGAGGTTCGCAATTTCTGATAAAACCAAATCGATATATTGCAATCGTTCGGACTCATCCTGTAAATTCCGACCTTTTCGTAGATAGTGCATTTTAAATGCCATTACTGTTAAGCTTGCCCCTAATACGTCATTTTTAAAGCGTTCAGCTCCAAATTTTTTGATGTAGTCATCGGGATCTAAACCATTTGGCATTAAAGCGACTTTTACGTTACATCCAACTTCTTCTAGGATTTGAGACGCTTTGAAAGCCGCTTCAATTCCAGCTTTATCTGAATCATAACAAATGGTCACCATTTCAGCATTTCGTCTTATACGTTTTGCTTGTTCCTGCGATAAGGCTGTTCCAAGCGTAGCAATCGAGTGTTGAATACCGGCCCCCCATGCCGCGATTACATCGACGGCTCCTTCAAAAAGGATCGCAGTATTCGATTTTCTAATCTCACTTCTAGCTAGATGAAATGCATATAGTGTCTGACCCTTATGGAATATAGGAGTCTCTGGGCTATTGAGATATTTGGGCTTATCCTCACCTAAACTTCTTCCATTAAAGCCAACGACCTTCCCTTGAGCATTCCATATTGGAAACATTAATCGATTTCGGAACCGGTCATAATAATCTCCACTTGATTCTTGTGTACCTAACAATCCACCTATGACCATTTGGTTAAGAGCAAGGTTTCGCTTGTTAAAAACGGTCACTAATGTATCCCAGCGGTCAGGCACAACGCCAATCTGAAAATGCTCAATTTGCTCTTTCGTAAAACCTCGAATATCTGTGGCGTATTCTAACCCCTTTTTCCCTTCTTTAGTGAGCAGTAATATGTGATGATACAATTTAGCTGCTAGCTCATGTCCATCAAGCATAACCTGATAAGGCTGATTCTTAACCACATCTGTTGACTGAACATTTTCTGGGAGCTCAATTCTAGAACGCTCTGCTAATTTTTGTACAGTCTCTAAAAAGGAATAATTCTCATGGTTCATTAAGAAAGAGAAAACATTTCCACTAGCCCCACATCCGAAGCAATGGTATAGCTGTTTGTCTGGAGAAACCGAAAAAGATGGTGTATTCTCTCCATGAAAAGGGCAAAGTCCTGTGTATTGCTTCCCTTGCTTCTTCAATTGAACAAAATCACTAATGACCTCAACTATATCCGAGCTTTGTCGAATTTGCTCGACGACCTCTTCAGGAATTCGACCATTGACCATCGTCATCACCAATTCATTGTAAGTCTTATATTTTTTCGCTATTTTCTTTTATATTCCTGCTATTTTTTATGATTTTCTCTAAGGAATACGTGAAATTTTGTCGATCCGCCTTCGTAAAGGCTTTAGGGCCTTTTGTCCTACCTCCCATTCTTCGTACTTTTTGAGAAAAAAAACGGTAATCTAAAAGCTGCTGAATCATTTCCTCTTTAAATTCATAGCCTTTAGGAGATAAAGCAAAAACTCCTTTTGCTAAAAGTAACGAGGCTAATGCGTGGTCTTGAGTTACACAAATATCACCTATATGGATGTGGTTAATAATGTATAAATCTACCGCCTCCTTGTCAGCGTCCACGGTTACCTTTTTCACAAAAGATGGTAGGGTGAGCTCATGTGCATAAGAGGACACAAAAACAACAGGTATATCCAGCTTTTCCGCTACTCTTATCACTTCATTTTTAACGGGACATGAATCGGCATCAACATAAATGTGCTTGTCGAAATTCTCCATAATAAATAATTCAACATCTCCTTCGTTTTTCCTGCTATTCCGAAAAAGAATTACGTTGATTTTTGTCGAAGGTCTAGTACTTCTACATGAACAGTAAAAATAAACGGTCAAATCCGTATTTCTTTTACTATCATTACCAAAAATTTGATAAAAAACCTTGACTTTTTAAATTTATTTGTTCTTTTCGAAAATATTCCTGATTATTGTCATAAAAAAATAGCAACACAATTTCTTATTATACGCATAAATTGTAGAAAAGACTAGTAAAAAGTATTAACTTATCAGACATCTGGAATTATTAACTATATCGTCTCTTTTGAAACATACTATATATTTGATTAGCAGTTTCTTCTACGGCCTTATTGGAGACGTCAATAACTGGACATCCAATCCGTTCCATAATTTTTTCTGCATACTTCAGCTCTTCTTTTATTCGATCGATATTAGCATACGCCGCTTCTGCTTGTAAACCAAGAGCCTTTAATCTCTCTGCTCTAATGTCTATGAGCTTTTCTGGACTAATAGTAAGCCCGATGCATTTACTAGCGGACACTTTAAATAGTTCATCCGGCGGTTTCACTTCTGGAACTAACGGGACGTTGGCCACTTTTAAACGCTTATGAGCCAAATATTGAGATAACGGTGTTTTCGAAGTTCTTGAAACCCCTACTAAAACAATGTCTGCTCTGACTACCCCTCTTGCATCACGACCGTCATCATATTTAACAGCAAACTCGATCGCTTCAACTTTTCGGAAATAGTCTTCATCTAGTCGATAAATAAGGCCAGGTTCATATCTTGGCTTCGTCTTCACAAGATGACTAATTTGACTAAGCATAGGACCAATGATATCTACCGTTTCGACCCCGACCTTCTGTGCTTCATCAAGTAAATATGTTTTAATTTCTGGCACGACTAACGTAAAGGCAATCAACGCATCGGCATCAGCTGCCAATCGTACAATTTCTGCAATGGTTTGTTTATCTTCCACATAAGGGACTCTTCTTAATTCTAAACCAGCATCACGGAATTGACTTGCCGCTGCTTTAACAACTAGTTCAGCCGTTTCCCCTACGGAGTCAGAGACAATATAAACGACAGATTGTTTCTTTCCCTTCTCGGTCATGATTTCACCACCATCATTGGAATAATTACAAAAGAGAACAGAAAGGTTTGCACAAACTCCTTTCTGTTCAGAAAAAAACTTTAATTAAATACGATCTTTTGGAAGTCTGCAAAAGATTGAATCACATTGGCGAATGCTTTCATTTGAGCTAAACGATTTTGCTTAATTTCTTCATCCTGATCCATAACCATGATATGATCAAAATAAGCATCAATGACGTCTTGTGTATCCGCTAACTGCTGATAGACGGATTCATGTTTTTGAGCTTTTATCGCCGTTTCAACAGATGTTTGTAATTCGATATAGCAATCATAAAGTGCTTTCTCTTGCTCTTTCTGGAATTTATCCGTTTGAATACTTACTTCCCCTTGATACTTCGTAGATATATTGGTTACACGACTTAACGCTTCTACCGAACGCTTAAAATCTTCTTCTTTTAAGTGATTCATAATAACGTGGGCTTTCGCTAATAAAATCGTGATATAATTTGACGTTTCAATAACAGCATCAATGACATCATAACGAATACCTTTTTCTTGTAACAAGAACTTCACTCTTTGCCTAAAGAAACTTACTAATTCTTCATGAACCTCTGCTTTTGGACGCTTTAATAATCCTTTAGCTTCCATATCCGCTAAGCTCCATTCAACTAATTCTTCCAATGAGATGGCGAGTTCGTGCTCTAGAATAATTTGACAAACTCCCGTTGCTTGTCTTCTTAATGCATAAGGATCCTGTGAGCCTGTCGGAATTAATCCAATCGCAAAACATGAAACGATCGTATCAATTTTATCGGCAATACTTACGACAACTCCCTCTTTTGTCGTTGGTGTTTGATCTCCAGCAAACCTTGGCTGATAATGCTCGTTGATTGCTAAAGCAACTGCTTGTTGTTCACCAGCGAGCTCCGCATAGTTCTGACCCATTTTTCCTTGAAGCTCTGTAAACTCGTTGACCATTTGTGTAACCAAATCAAATTTAGCGATGCTTGCAACCCTTAATGTTCGCTCTGTGTAGTCCTTATCATAAGAGAGAGCTTTTGTTAACTTCTCTGACAGGTTCTCAATCCTTTTGACTTTATCTGCAATTGATCCTAACTCTTCATGATAGACGATATTTTTAAGCTTTTGTAAGAAAGTTTCAATTGGTGTTTTCTGATCTTCTTCATAAAAGAATACTGCATCGGCTAACCTCGCACGAAGAACCTTCTCATTTCCTCTCGCTACATTTTCAAGATGTGCATCATTTCCATTTCTAACTGTCACAAAATATGGCAGAAGTTCACCTTGTTCATTTTCAACGGGGAAATAACGTTGATGCTCTCTCATAGAAGTAATCAATACTTCCTTAGGTAACTGTAAAAAGCTTTCATCAAAATGACCAAATAGTGCCGTTGGATACTCAACTAAATTATTCACTTCTTCAAGTAGCTCCGTAGAAATCGGAATGTTCCATTGTTGCTGCTTCGCTATTTGGTTAATTTGGCTAACGATGATTCCCTTACGTTCTTTGGGATCGACTAGAACATATTGAGCACTAAGGGCTTCTTTATAGGAGCTTGGATTATTTATTGTCGTTTCCTCACCTAAAAAACGGTGTCCTCTCGTTACTTGAGCGGTTTGTACGCCTTCAATAGAGAACGGAATAACCTCATGACCATATATAGCAACTAACCATTGAATCGGTCTAGCGTAACGTAGCTGATACGTATGCCAGCGCATATTTTTAGGGAAATGCAAGGTCAAAATTAAGTCTTGAAGGTTTTCTTGTAGCAATTGAATGGTTTCTTTTCCAATTGTTCTTGTGTTGGCATAAATATATTCTACACCCTTAAGCTCTTGGAAAAATAATTCAGAAACGTCAACACCTTGCCCTCTTGCAAACCCTTGTGCTGCTTTAGACCAGTTCCCTTCTTTGTCTAAAGCAATTTTTTTTGCTGGCCCTTTGGCTACTTTTTCAATATCTGGTTGTTTTTCTTCTAAACCGTGAATCAGAAGAGCCAACCTACGCGGTGTAGAAAAAGACTCAATTTTATTAAAGGATAATTCCTGTTCTTTCAGCCATGTCGTTACTTTTTCTTCTAGTTGATTCATAGAATCCGTAATAAATCGTGCCGGTAATTCCTCTAATCCTATTTCTAATAAAAAATCACGTGTCGTCATGATTCAGCCTCCTCTTTTTTCAACATAGGAAACCCTAATCTTTCTCTTTCATCAAAGTATAACTTCGCACCCGTTCTCGCTAAATTTCTGACTCGACCAATATAGCCCGTTCGCTCTGTCACCGATATAGCTCCTTGGGCGTCCAATAAATTAAAGGCATGTGAACATTTTAAAATATAATCGTAAGCTGGGAACACGAGGTTTTCATCAAGAGCTCGTTTCGCTTCGGCTTCATACGTATTAAAAAGTCCAAATAGCATGTCTGCATCAGCAACTTCAAACGTATATTTTGAATGCTCGTATTCAGGTTGCTTGAAAATATCTCCGTACGTGAACCCTTCTACCCATTCAAGATCAAATACATTTTCTTTATCTTGGATGTAAGAGGCTAAGCGTTCTAGTCCGTATGTAATTTCAGCTGATACAGGACTTGCTTCAATACCCCCTACTTGTTGAAAATACGTAAATTGGGTAATTTCCATCCCATCTAACCAAACTTCCCAGCCAAGTCCCGCACAGCCTAAAGTCGGATTTTCCCAGTTATCTTCAACAAATCGAATGTCATGTTCAAGTGGATTAATTCCAAGTGCACGTAAGCTATCTAAATATAGCTCTTGAATATTAAGTGGCGATGGTTTCATAATCACTTGAAACTGGTGATGTTGATATAAGCGGTTAGGATTTTCACCGTAGCGCCCGTCTGCAGGTCTCCTTGAAGGCTCCACATAAGCGACATTCCATGGCTCAGGACCAATCGTCCTCAGTAACGTGTAAGGACTCATCGTCCCTGCTCCTTTTTCCGTGTCGTACGCCTGTAAAATCATACAGTTTTGTTTTGACCAAAACTCCTGCAATGTTAAAATCATCGTTTGTACATTCATTGCTTTTCCTCCTTCAGTTCTCACATCACATGAAAATATGGATAACAATGGAAGTCATCAAACACAAAAGAAACTCTTGTCCCTATGCTGATTCTTCCAGCATAGGGACGAGAGTTTCCCGCGGTTCCACCCTACTTATTTGCGAAAGCACTTCGCAAATCACTTTTTCCGTTATGCTCCAGAGTGCCTTCCTTATTGCTTTTATGCCCTAGCTTCCACTATCCTAGGTTCGCTTTCATAAATAAACAATAAGTACTCTTCTCTTTCTTCGCATCATACGTAGTATATATATTTTATATAAATAATATTCCAAAGTCAATGATACCCTTCAATAATAAATTAATTGATATTCAAAGAATATTGGAAAAGCCGTTTTATATAAACTTATAGGGATGATAAATATTCAAATAAGGAGTTGTTAAGATGAGTAGCGAGTTAGACTGGAGATTAAGTGATCCTTATGTTTATCAAAACCTATCAAACCTAGAAAATTCAACAATTGGTGTTCAAACAACTCAAGGTTCAGTTAGAGGTCAACTAACTCATGTTTACCCTGACCATATTATTGTAGAGATGGGTGACACCCCTTTTTACATCCGTACTCAAGAAATTATTTGGTTTTTTCCTGTCAAGAAATCATAGTCATCCAATCAATCTGTTCAGAAAGGTGGTTGAACAAACATGATGAAACGTATTAATAAACTCGCGATTGACTTACCGGTTCCGGAACACGGGGATATTGACGGTGCCTCTATTGTACAAGAGTTATTAGGTGGAGAATTTGGCGAAATGTCCACATTAAATAATTACATGTTCCAATCTTTTAATTTTCGCGGAAAAAAGAAATATAAACCCTTTTATGATCTAATCGCCAGTATAACCGCTGAAGAATTTGGCCATGTAGAATTGGTCGCAAATACAATTAATCTCATGTCATATGGTAATACTCACCCAGGTACACCTGATTCAGCTCCTCTACAAATCGGCAAAAATAAAAGGTACTCCTATCATTTTACGACTACAGCACAGACTGCTTTTCCTGGTGACGGCATGGGGAACCCATGGAACGGTAGTTATGTGCATGGGAGCGGTGCTTTAGTAGAAGACTTATTGCATAATTATTGTCTTGAAATCGGAGCAAGACTTCATAAAATGCGTGTATATGAAATGACAACTAATCCAACAGCAAGAGAGCTCTGCGGCTACCTTCTCGTTCGTGGAGGCACACATATTATTGCTTACGCAAAAGCTATTGAAGTAGCGACCGGTGTTGAAATAGGGAAGATGCTTCCTGTACCACGCCCTGACAATCATTCTTTTGACCATGCAAGAAAATATATGGACCAAGGCTTATACAACGTCCTTTATACTTGGGGTGAAGCGGAATATCGGGATATTAATCAAATCTGGAAAGGTAAAAATCCCGAAACAGGTGAGCAGCTTCGCGTCATTCATGGAACACCCGAAGGCGCACCTATTCCTGATTTTGAACCAAAACCAGAAATGTTTGTACCAGGATTAGACGAAGATGATTATCAAAAGATTCTTAAACGTTTAAAGTCCAATTTATAAGAAAAAAAGAGCAGATTTTAATTCTGCTCTTTATTTTTCTGGAGAAAGCGGACCTAATTTTTCGAGTTGATTTAAAAATCTCTTTGATTTTAGTGCAATTCCTACATATTCATCATAATACGTCGAAATAATTGTTCTAATTTCTTTTTTTGTTGTTTCTTTTAAAGAAATAACCCCTAATCGTTCCATATCCATATAATAAAATAGGCGTAATAATTTAGCCGTTTTTTCGTTTATCATGAAGGCGTATTCATCAAGGTGACGGCATTTCTCACATAAAAAACCTGCTTCTTTTATCGAAAAGGCTACAGGGATATTAGGTTGAGAACAGCTAGTACAAGCATCTATTTGTGGTTTTGCCCCTGCTTGGTCTAACATTTTCATTTCATAAATACTTAATAATACTTCTGGATCTACTCCTTCATCCAAGTAAAATAACATTTGTTGAATGAGATTAAATAGCGACGGGTTCTTTTCTTTTTCATCTGTAAGTCGATCTAACAACTCAATCATATAGCTCCCATATGCTGCTAAGAATAAATCATGCCTAATAGATTTATACGTATTAATAATTTCACCTTGACTTAATGTACTTAAGCCTTGGCTTTTTTGTATAAGATATTGACCATGAATAAAAAGCTGCGATATAGAAGCTACCCTACTTTTCGGTTTTTTAGCCCCTCTAGCCATAACCCCAATCTTTCCTAATTCCTTCGTAAACAAAGTAACAATTTTATTTGTTTCTCCATAGTCAGAGGAACGAATAACAATTCCTTCTACTTTTTGTAACATAATCAATCACCACTTTAAACAACATGGTGCAAATACGAGCTTAATGATTAGGAGGTGAGTTAAAATCCTCATTAAGTAATGTTATTTCTTGTTCGAATTGCTGATCTGAATCTCGTTCAATTTCTTTCATTAACAAATACATGTCAACATTTCCAGTCATCGAAAAAACTTTCCAAGAAAAATCGAGCACAACAGATTCCACCTTTCTTTGAAGATAACATTTAAAACACATCTTATCACTATCATGACCCTAGTTTGCACAATTCATGTTATGGAATAATTACTAATTTAATTTGCTTGACAACGCGTTTTTTTTGATTTTTGTATGGAATTTCGCTAACGCTGGAATGCGGAGTTCTACTCGTCGCTACCGAAAATCATGCTCCGCGTCCTATGGGGTGGCGCCGAACTAACTAGCTTCGCTAGTGGATTTCGGCTCTGCCACTACGTCCCATGGGAGTCTCCGCATGACTCGCCCGCTGGGTACTGCTGATACTCAAGTATAAAATCATTCTTACAACAAATATTTAAAAAACCAGAACAAAGTGAATGAAGAGTCAGCAAGATAAAAGCAAACGCCACTTTCGTGTTTGTTGCTGGCGAAGTAGATCGCACTGCCATGAGCGTTTTGTAAGACATTTAGGTTTGAACAAGGTAATAGCAGCTAAAATCAATGAACATACTTCCAATGGAAAATCTTAAAGTAAAGAACTACTATTGCTTTCTTTTTTACAACATATATTTATTATAATTGTTTGTGAGATCAAAAAACAATGGCTATTCGCACAGCCATTGTTAAAGTGAGAAAATAAAAAAGCCCATTTTTTTAATATTCATCATCCCTAAAGCCATAATCCCGTAAATGAGTAGCTTTATTACGCCAATCCTTTTGGACTTTAACCCAAAGCTCGAGGAATACTTTCGAGCCCAATAATGCCTCAATGTCCGCTCTAGCTTGTTTACCCACTTCTCTTAGTATCTTACCTTGTTTTCCAATAACAATACCTTTTTGTGAGTAACGCTCCACAATAATTGTCGCACCGATATAGACGGTGTCACTATTTTCCCTACGTTTAATTTGTTCAATCATAACTGCAATTGAGTGCGGCACTTCTTCACGGGTCATATGTAACACTTTTTCACGAACTAACTCCGCCACAATAAAACGTTCTGGATGATCGGTAACTTGATCACTTGGATAATATTGCGGTCCTTCATCTAAATAACTAATAATTTGCTCTAATAATGTATCAACATTATTACCTTGCAGAGCAGAAATTGGTATAATTTCTAGGAACTCAAGTTTCGTACGATACAAATCAATGACTTCTAATAGTTTTTCAGGATGAATTTGATCAATTTTATTAATAACTAAAAAAGTCTTAGCTCCTGATGCTTTTAAGCGTTCTATAATAAATTCTTCACCTGGACCAAAAGATTCAGTTGCATCGATCACATATAAGACAAGGTCTACTTCTCTTAACGTATTTTGTGCCACTTTCATCATAAAGTCGCCTAATTTATGTTTAGGTTTGTGAATACCAGGTGTATCAATAAAAACGACTTGCGCCTCATTAGTCGTATATACTCCTTGAACTTTGTTTCTAGTCGTTTGTGGTTTATCTGACATGATCGCAATTTTTTGTCCAATAACGTGATTAATTAATGTCGATTTTCCGACATTCGGTCGTCCAATAATGGACACAAACCCTGATTTGAAGCTTTTTTCTTTTTCGTTACTCATGTAAATCCTCCGATGTAAAAGCACCAGGTAAGAGGTCTATCACCTTGGTCTCCTGGATATCACCTTTTAAATTTGATAAAATTACCGGTGTTTCTTTTGAGCAAAGCTCAATTAATACTTGTCTACATGCCCCGCACGGTGAACATGGGCCTTCCGTATCAGCCACAACCGCTACTGCCTTGATCGCTTTTTTATTATCTGAATAAGCTTTAAATAACGCAGTCCGCTCAGCACAGTTGGATAAACCATATGAAGCATTTTCAATATTGGCCCCGTGTACAACTTCTCCACTTTCTAACAACAATGCGGCTCCTACAGCAAATTTTGAATAAGGAACATACGCATTTTCACGGGCAATAAGTGCTTCTTCTATTAGTTGTTCTTTTTCCATTTTATTTTTTCTCCTTTGTTTGAAAGTTGCTTAGAACTCAAGTGCTCTTCTTCGAAGATCGCTCCGGGAATGGGGGCACGCTTTCCGCAGGCGGGCGCTGAGCTAACCGGCTACGCCGGTGGATCTCAGCCTGCCCTTTCCTCCTGCAGGAGTCGGCCCCCATTCCCTCCGCTAAGGTTAGTGCGAACTCATTGATTAGGTCCCTACTCATAAAAAACAATATAAAAGTAATGAAGAACCAATAAATAATGAAGCAAAACCACACTTAGAATATCGTTCCGGCATTCAGGAAGACAAATATCAAATTGCCTGAAAGCTGAGTTGTTAAGGACTAATCGTCACTTCCAAATTTATTGGTAGCGAAATGAATTTGGCTTCGCTATGAGCATTTTGTACCCAAGTTGCTTCAAGCTGATAAACAAAATTCTACTTGCCGCTACCGAAAATCATACTGTTCGTCCTGCGGAGTGCCGCTGAATTGTTCGGCACAGGCAGCCGATCTCAAGCTTTGCCACTACGCCCTGCGGGAGTCTCCACCAGTTATGACTTTTCACAGTATATGAAACTTTTCCAATATAGGTGGGATAAATAATAAAGCCCCAATCACAATGGAAAATAGTGTGTAAACCAAGACAGCAGAAGCGGCGATATCCTTCGCCCTCTTCGCTAACGGATGAAAATCATTCGTGATTAAATCGACGGTACGTTCAACAGCTGTATTCATTATTTCCATCGAAAACATCCCGGCAATAACGAGTAATAAAATCATCCAGGAAGTTAAAGAAAATGAGAGCCAAGCTGCCATAGCCACGGTCAGTAGTGCAACAATCGCGTGAACTTGCATATTTTGTTCGTGCTTAATCACATGTTTTAGACCTTGATAAGCAAAATCAAATGAACGAAGGAGCCGCCTGAATCCTCTTTTATTCCTATCTTGTAAGGCCATAATCATCCAAGATGCTTTCTTGTTTAGCAAACATGGCTTTCTCTTCTACCTCACTCATATGGTCATAACCAAGTAAATGCAGAAAACCATGAACAACAAGAAAACCTAACTCTCGTTCAAATGAATGCCCGTACTCGTTAGCTTGTTCCTTAATACGTGGTACCGAAATAATAATGTCACCAAGAGCATTGGGTAAGCCTTCTGCGATGACCTCTTGTTCTCCTTCTCCCTGTTCATTTAAAGCAAATGAAATGACATCCGTTGGTTGGTCCTTGTCGCGGTACTCACGATTAATGGCCTGGATTTCCTCATCTGTTACAAAAGTAACTGATAATTCCACGTCACCCGTTAATCCCTCACTATGACCAGCATTTGTTACTAGCTTATCCACTAGTTGTAGTTGCTCTTCATTTAATGTTTCTGTTTCATCAACGATATCAATCGTCATTTTCATTTTTCTTATCTCCTTTTTTCTTCTCGTCATCGGGATACTCAATTCGCTGATGGAATGTCCCTTTTAAGGTTTCACAAATTGAAATCGCGACTTGGTCAAGTTCACGTAGAGTTAAATCAGATTCATCAAATTGACCATCTTCAAGTTTATCTTTAATAATCTTGCGGACAAGATTCACAATTTTATCAGGAGTTGGCTTTGAAATAGACCGAACAGCCGCTTCCACACTATCAGCAATTTGTACGATAGATCCAACCTTGGTTTGTGATTTTGGGCCAGGATACCTAAATTGAGTTTCAGGTAATTGCGTCTCACTATCTTGATTGGCCTTATGATAGAAGAACTTTAACAAACTTGTTCCATGGTGTTGTTCCGCGATATCAATGATTTCTTTAGGCATTTTATGTTCTCTCAGCATATCTGCTCCATCATATGGATGGGCAGTAATAATCGTTGTACTAAGCTGTGGAGAAATTTTATCATGGGGATTATCCATTTTCATTTGATTTTCAATAAAGAAATGCGGCCGTTTCGTTTTGCCTAAATCATGATAATACGAGGCAACCCTTGCCAGCAACCCATTTTCTCCAATTGCCTCACTTGCTGATTCGGCAAGATTACCAACGACAACACTATGATGGTAAGTGCCCGGTGCTTCTGTCAATATTTTACGTAATAAAGGATGGTTCGGATTGGAAAGCTCAATCAACTTGGTTGTTGAAATGATTCCAAAACCAGCTTCAAAAAATGGGAGTAAACCTAAAGTCAAAACAGCTGCAATAAAAGCAGACAACCACGCGAATCCAACATGCATACCAATTTCTACCCAACCACTCGGAACTACTTTCATAAACAGTAATGAGACGACGGTAAGGATATTAACAAGTGAAACATACATACCTGCTCGGAGGATTCTAGAAACCTGATTGGACTCTCCGAGGAAAAAAGCTGCCGAAATAGAACTAAAAAATAAGTATAGTCCATACGTGAAATTAAAAGAGCCTGCCGCTTCTTGATTAAAGAAAATACTCCCAATAATTGCTAAGATAAAACTCATGAAGACGGCTACTCGTTTCGTTAATAATAACGTTAAGAGCATCGCTCCAACCGAAACGGGCACCGCATATCCTAATCCCGTAATCGCTAACGATTCTAATAAACTAAAGACCTTTAACAAGATGACAGTCAATACAAAAATTAACGTAAACATGACTAAATGACTGTTATTATGTTGCAGACTCGTTTTCGCTTCATTTATATGATAGCCAATCACACTCATGATTAATATAACCAAAATAGCCAATCCAATATATGGATATAAATTAATTTCATCATCTAATAAACCAACAAGACGAAGCTGTTCATAGACATCATGATTAACAATCTCGCCTTCCTTCACCAGTAACTGACCTTCCCTAATCAAGACTGGTTCTATACTTTCAGCTGTTGCTTGCCTTAATTGTTCAGTTTGATCAGCATCATATATATAATTGGGAATGATGGCAAAAGACGCAATTTCTTTCATAGCATTAACAAGACGATTACTTAGCGTCGGTAAGTCAATTGAATCTTCAACTTGGTCCTTTTTTTCCCCTAAATCACGAATTGATATTTGCTCATTCATTATATCAAACACAGCATTTGCCGTTGCTTCTTGGGCAATTTGTAGTTGCGAATCAGAAGACTCTAATAAAGTAACAATCGTTTCATCACTTAAATCATTACTTGTTCCTATCGCTAGTGTTTCATGAATGTAGGCTAATTGTTCTTCACGTACCTCTTCCTCACTCGGTATCTCAACTTCTAACTCTTCTCCCTCTTCCAACTCTTCCTGCTGTTTTCGTAAATCTTCTTGCTCCGCTTCATAATCAGCCGCAACTTGTCGGATGAGTTCAAAGATATCTGTAACTTTTCCTACTTGATTTTGGGAATACTCTTGTTTCAAATCATAAACAGGTCCAATGGCGGCTACAGCTTCCTTTCGCCTTTCTTCGGTCGCTGCTTTGTGTTCCACGGTTATAGGTGAACGAATATCTTGTTCAATTGCTTGGGATAATTGAATGTCAATTTTGTCTGGTATAATGTTACCCAGCATTAATATGTATAATAAGACCCCCATAATTGCAAGAAGAGTAAAACGAATATAACGACTCTCTCTTAAACGTTTCCACCATTGGTACTGGTCAATTGGTTTACTTTTGCCCAAAGCCTTTCACCTCACCCATTAAAAAAGTGAGTAAAAATCATGGGTATATACCCATGACTCTAACTCTTCTTTTATTATGTTAGTAATGGTCCATTGTTTTGGTTTTGCTCACTCTTATCGTTTTCGTCATAAGCTTGAATAATTTTTTGTACGAGAGAATGTCTGACAACATCCACTTGGTTTAGATAAATAAAACCAATATCCTGTATATTTGATAACCTTTCGATCGCTGTTTTTAAGCCCGATTTCTTCCCACGTGGCAAATCAATTTGAGTTAGATCTCCATTAATCACCATCTTCGAGCCAAATCCTAACCGAGTAATAAACATTTTAATTTGTTCACTTGTTGTATTTTGAGCCTCGTCTAATATGACAAAAGCGTCTTCCAATGTCCGACCACGCATATAGGCTAACGGGGCAACTTCGATCGTCCCTCTTTCCATTAACCTCGTTGTATGTTCAACACCTAATACGTCATGCAAAGCGTCGTAAATAGGGCGTAAATAAGGATCAACCTTCTCTTTTAAATCACCTGGAAGAAAACCTAAGCTTTCACCCGCTTCTACTGCCGGACGAGTTAAAACAATTTTTTTTACATAACCTTCCTTAAGTGCAGCCACGGCCATCACAACAGCTAAATAGGTTTTTCCTGTTCCAGCAGGACCAATACCAAAGACCATATCCTTTTTCTTAATCGCTGTTACATAATGACGTTGTCCCAATGTTTTGGCGATAATTGATTTACCCTTCATATTGGACGTTATTTTCTCATCATAGAGTTGGTCAAGTTCACTTAATTGGCCACGTTCAGCTAATTGTACGGTGTACACGACATCTCTTTCAGTAATAGAAACCCCTTTACGTATAATGGCAATGAGTGCATGCAATGTTTTTTCTACCAGTAAAATGGACTTCTGTTCACCTGTAACAGATATTTCTTCCCCTCTTGTTACAATTGAAACATTTAGTAATCGTTCAATTTGTTTTAGAAACCTGTCATTCGGTCCGAATAATAATTGGGGTTCATTCATATTCTCTGCATCTAACTTAAGCACTTTCATTTCTGACAATAGCCTCAGTCTCCTTGAATAATCGGTTGTACTTGCATAATATCTTCAATAACTTCATAATGAATCTCTAGTATAACTTTACCATTCTCAAGGGTTTCGTGCAAAAGTTTTTCTCCATGTACCTCAGCGTTATCAGGCAAACGTTTCATCAATTCTTTTTTTGAAAATTCTTTCGCTTTTTCTATGGCATCCTCTTTACTATACGTCCGTTGGAAAGGGGTTGTTTCAGAAATCGTTGTTTTTTTATAAGCGAGAGGTAGCTCCCATTTTAAAAATTGAAATGGCTTCTCATCCTCAAACTCACGAAAATTCTCATACTCCGTTTTACCAAACCCCCATATTGGAATATCCAAGCCGAAAACTTGTAGATAATGTTTTTCCTTATGTTCACCCGTTAGATTAGTAAAAAGACTTTCAATCGATGTTTCAACATGAGACTTGTACCAAATTTCACCACGTACAACGCCAACCGCTGGAACAATTTGCTCATTCCCTTCCTTACCGATATATCCCGAAATTAAAATGTCACCTTTTTGTACAAAATCATTAGGTTTAACTAGAGCTTGACCATGCTCTACATAAATATCATGAATAATAGCTTTACGTGTAGAGACGAGATGGCGAGGGTCTAATAATTCAGCCCGTTCAGGTAATGTTTGTTCAACGACTTCAAATTCATAGGTCGTCCCTTTTTTCTTTACACCAACCCATGTTGCACCATCTAATTGTTCGGTTACATACGTCTGTATATCCTCTTCTGGAGGCAACTGAAATTGAAACTTACCTTTTTTTAACCCAATTTCATGAATAAGTTTTATGAGTTGCGTCTCGACTTGTGGTGAAGCTCCTTTTACCTCAATACCCCAAACCATATTAGAGCCTACAAATAACATAATCAAACATAACAATATTCCTACTACAAAGCCACTTCGGGTTAACATTCTTTTAAGAAAGAATGGAAGTCCAAATCTAGATGAGAAATGGACCTTTGACTCTGTCTTTTTGGCAATCGGACGAATTCGATGCACATTCTCTAAATCCATATAAAATGAGATTCGTTTTTCTCCCACTTTTTTAATTTTCCACACTTCAATCCCTTCCTCTAAGCATCGATTCAGAAAATGTTCAGGAAAGGGGGCATCTACATATAGCCTCACATACCCTTGTATTCTTTTGATAAAGAAATTTTTCACGGCTGTTCCTCCTCCTACTTCCACTATTCATTGATAAAGCTAACCTGATCAATTCTCCCTTCTAGCAATAGTTCTTCGGGTAATATCGTTTTTATAACAAATCCATCACCTTTGATGATTAGCTGTCCTTTTTTTAAACGTAATCGTAGTTCTTGATTTGAGAATCGTAATACTCCGCGATGATTTTCTATATAAATATGCAATTGACCTACCATCGTAATTCTCGGTAAATCCATTAAGATATCTGGAGGTAGTTGCCATTTCGTGGTGACCCATGATCTCATCTTCTGTTTAAGCTTCCTCATACACACCCTCCTTCTTTTCATTTTTATGTAGACGAAGTGAACGTTATCACTTTATTTCCTATGAAAATAGAGAAAGATTCATGCATGACTGATTTGTTGTATTTAAATGAAAGTTACTTAGGGGGGATGGTACCTTTTTTCGAAGTTACCTTAAAACGACAATGAAAATGATTAATCGGAAGGGAACAGATAATGTCGGCATCATTTCGTTCCAAGTACAATGGTTATAAGTTATATTAAATCTCCTAGTTTATTTAACTAAATATCTTAAAAGGTTCTTTTTAATCAGTAAAAAAGCACAGTTGATGAATACCATCACTGTGCTTTTTTGCTTCAATATTTTCTTTGCGAAGCTTGCTCTTGATTGCTTCGTGCAAATGCTTGTCGTGGATTCCGAGCACGTGGCGGGCCTAATACTTCAGCCATGACCACAGCACGCATTGCTTCCTTACCAGATAATTGATTTAAATGTAACCCCAAATCATTAGAAGTTGTGCTTCGCTTATTTGATACTTGCTCCGTCTGCTGCTCAAACCTTTTAGCAGCTTCTTCTTGAGCTCGACTTAGCTCCGAAACGGCATTATTAACGTTTTTAAGCTGTTCACGTCTTCTATCTTTCTCTTTTTCCATATCCGTCTTTCGATCATCAACGACCAACTCTTCATCCAAAGTAGGATAACGTTCAATCTTAGTCGGTTGCCTAGGTTCTTCGGATTGTACCTCAGGTTCTGGCTCGAAAAACAAATCACGCCAATCTTTTATCTCACGTTGCTGTGTTTTCACAGGCCCTGCTTGAGTTGGTTGACCTTGACCATTTTGACCTGTTGGTCTTTGTTGTCTTTGTTGACCAGAGGCTGTCCTCGGCTTTTGATTTTGCTCTTCGCCCGCTTCTGGTTTTGGCCGTTTAAATAAACTAAACAAAATCCCTATAGCGATAAATAGAAAAAGTGGGTTAGCTAATAAAAATTCAAATATATTCAAGCATAATTCCTCCCTTCAAGAGAGTCAGCTATTCAACTTACTATTATTTTTGATTATCATGACCTTTTTCGTCATCTGTTGCTTTACTAATTGAATCTCTCATATCTGTGTCAGCCATAACATTTTGATAATTCATGTAGTCCATAACACCCATATGACCTTTTCTTAAAGCTTCAGATAACGCCATTGGAACTTCTGCCTCAGCTTCCACAACTTTCGCACGCATTTCTTCAACACGAGCTTTCATTTCTTGTTCTTGTGCTACGGCCATCGCACGACGTTCCTCGGCTTTAGCTTGAGCAATTTTCTTATCTGCTTCCGCTTGGTCTGTTTGTAATTCAGCACCGATGTTTTTACCGATATCAATATCCGCGATATCAATAGATAGAATTTCAAATGCCGTACCTGAATCTAAACCTTTTGAAAGTACAGTTTGAGAAATCATATCAGGGTTTTCAAGTACTTTTTTATGATCGTTTTGAGAACCAATCGTTGAAACGATACCTTCACCAACACGAGCAATAACTGTTTCTTCACCAGCACCCCCGACTAAACGGTCGATATTAGCACGAACAGTAATTCTCGCTTTTGCTTTTACTTCAATACCATCCATCGCTACACCGGCAATAAAAGGTGTTTCGATAACTTTTGGATTTACACTCATCTGAACGGCTTCTAATACGTCACGACCTGCTAAATCAATCGCAGCTGCACGCTCAAAAGATAATTCAATGTTTGCACGTTGAGCAGCAATAAGGGCATTAACAACACGGTCTACATTACCACCTGCTAAATAGTGTCCCTCTAGACGAGATGTATCTAAGTCTATTCCTGCTTTCACCGCTTTAATTAGTGGATTAACAACACGAGCTGGAATAACTCGACGTAATCTCATCCCAACAAGCTCAAAGATTCCAATTTTTACGCCAGCAGCTAAAGCAGAAATCCATAGCATTACTGGTACGAATGTAAATAAGACTGACAATAGTACAATAATGATAGCAATGGCAATCAAAATCGTAATAGTAGTTGGGTCAATTCCATTCATAATAAATGCCTCCCTTTAAATTTCAGATTTTTTTTCTCGAACAACGATACGTGATCCAGACGTTTTTACTACCTGAACCTTTGTCCCCTGTTCAATATATCGTCCTTCTGTCACAACGTCAAGGAATTCCTCCCCAATTTGTGCTGTTCCAGAAGGTCTTAATGGGGTTAAGGCTTCACCTATACCACCAATTAAGTCATTTCTTGTGACATTACTAATGTAACCTTCTTCAGCTGTTGTTGCCGCTTGCAAAACAACCTTTCTCCATGGCCCTTTATCGCCAAAATAACGAAATAAAATAATCGCCGCAACCGCCGTTACTACTATAGCAATAACAATCGAAATGAGCATATGTGCTGTAGAATAACCACCCATCAACATCCCTGCTAAAATCGATATAATGCCTAATATTCCAAACAAACCAAAACCAGCGATAAATATTTCTATTAATATCAATATCACACCAACAACAAAAAGTAAAATCGCTTCCATACCCGCAAAACCAGCAATCGTATGGCCAAAGAAAAATAATAATAACGCCGAAATCCCCATAATACCTGGGACACCAAATCCTGGCGAGTATAATTCAAGCACTAGTCCTAGGCTACCAATGGACAATAAAATCGGAATAACAACTGGGTGCGTCACAAAACGAGCGATCTGCTCAGCGAAAGAAACTTCCATATTCGTTACATGAGCATCTTCTAGTCCAATAAAAGCTAGAACTTCATCAAAATTTTGCACCGTTGCTTCAGAATACTCAATTTCAAGTGCTTGTGAAGCATTGATTGTTAGGAATTCACCCGTTCCAAATTCAGGCAAGTCATATTCACTTGCCATCGCAATTGCATATTTAGGGTCTCGGTCATTAAGCTCAGCTGCTGTTTGCATACTACTCAACCAATACTGTTGCATTTTTTGATCAGCAGCATTCCCTGCTCCATCAATAATACCAGCAGAACCCATCCTAGCATTTGGAGCCATGACAATATAATCCGCGTTTAAGGAGATGTAAGCTCCCGCTGATATAGCATCTGTATTCACGTAGGCAGTTATCGGAATATCCGTTCTTCCCATTAACTTAGCAATATCATTAGCAGAATCAACAGCACCACCTGGAGTATGTATATCTAAGACAATATGATCCGCCCCTTCTTGTATCGCCTCTTCAAATCCACGCTCTAAAAATTTAAATAGTCCTCTTTCCACTGTTTGCTCAACAGGAATGACATAAACGAGTGGATCATTGGGCATTCTCGTTTCGCCACTTGATGAAAACGGAAGAAGAATGAAGGCAAAGAGGATACATAGCATAAAACCAGTCACCCTAATTGTTTTCACGTAAAATTCCTCCTTTCTATCGTTGTCTTCCTTTTTAATACGAATGCGTTCAAAAAAGGTTTCACTTCTCATTTAAATTCTACCATAATTAGTGCTAAAAACCTAGAAAACGCTCTGCTTCTCCAAGGAGAAACAGAGCGTTTGTACGCATTCATTATGATAATTGTTGTTGCACTAGTCGATTCACTAATCCACCATCAGCTTTCCCTTTAACCTTAGGCATCAATGCACCCATGACCTTGCCCATATCTGCTTTGGAAGTTGCTCCAACTTGAGAAATGGTCTGAGTGACAATTTCATTGAGCTCATCTTCAGTAAGCTGTTTTGGCATATAAATCTCTAAAACCGCAAATTCATCACGGATTTTAGAAGCTAAGTCTTCACGGTTTGCTTGTTCAAACTCATGGAGGGAATCTCTGCGCTGCTTAAGTTCACGATTTAAAACCGTCAGGCTTTCGTCTTCTGTTAACTCACGACCAAGCTTAATTTGCTCGTTCTGTAGCGAAGCTTTCACCATCCGGATAACAGAGAGCTTTAACTTATCTTTATTTTTCATCGCATTCTTCATATCAGTATTTAAGCGTTCAAGAAGACTCAATGAATCCACCCTCTCACTATTAGAACTTACGTTTTCTTGCTGCTTCAGATTTCTTCTTACGTTTCACACTAGGCTTTTCATAGTGCTTACGCTTTTTAACCTCAGCCAACGTTCCTTCTTTAGAGAGCGATCTCTTGAAGCGACGAAGTGCAGCATCAATCGATTCGTTTTTGCGAACACGAGTTTCTGCCATAATATATCCCTCCCTCCGAAACAACCAACTCATACGTGCGAACTATTAAAAGTGTGCACGTCTCAGTAAAGTATAATATATCAATATGATTGCGTCAACTAAAATTACCACATTTAAACACAATTCCACGAATAACTACGAAAATAGGTCTGTTTGGAATTAGATAAGACTCCTCCCATTCCCAGAGCAAATTACTTTAAGGAGGAAACACTCTCCACTTATTCATTTTCACTCAAAAAATAGACATGCTTTGGCACCTTGTCCCATACAGTATTAGAGGAGGTGTGTGATGTTTAAAGAAGTATTTTCCTTACTCGCTGTCTTTATTGGACTTTTTTTATTTGGAATGATCGTCCTTAGAAATGGTTTTGCCCAAATTGGTCAGGAACGTCTTCGAGTAATCATCCTCAAAATGACCGATTCAACGTGGAAAGGGCTTCTTGTCGGAACATGCATTACCGCCTTAATTCAAAGTAGTTCTGCGATTATGGTTATTGTCATCGCCCTAGTTGCCGCAAGACTACTAACCTTTCAACATTCAATTGGTATCATTTTAGGGGCCAATATAGGAACTACGATCACAACTGAATTGATCGCCTACGAATTTACATCTTTTATAACACCCTTTCTGTTTATGGGTTTTATATTATTTTTAATTCCAGGAAGAGTTGCTTATGCATTTGGTTGTTTAACATTTGGTCTCTCCTGTATATTTATTGCTATGAATGGTTTACAAGAATTAGCTCACCCACTGGCCTCCATTAGCTGGGTGCATAACTTCTTTAATACGACCAATGACCATCATTTACTCGGCATTCTGATTGGCGGCACTTTAACAGCCATTATTCATTCAAGTACTGCAACGATTGCGATTGCTATGGGATTTATCGGGGATCATATTTTGACTCTACCTGCTGGAATTGCTATTATGCTTGGTGCAAATATCGGTACATGCATGACCGCCTATATTGCTAGTATTGGAGCCGGACAAAGTGCCAAAATGGTTGCCTATGCCAACATCTGGTTGAATGTATTTGGCGTTATGCTTTTTATTCCACTTATTGGGATCTTAAGTCAATTTGTTGAAATGCTCACTTCCAACACAATGATGCAACTTGCTCACTCTAGCGTTATTTTCAACGTAGCTTGTTCGCTATTAATGCTGCCCTTTGTTCCTTTATTTACACGATTTATCTTATTCATGCACAAAAAAGCACTTTAGTCGTTTATCCATCCTAAAGTGCTTTTAGTTCATACAATTAGTGTTTTTTTAACGGCTTAACCTTTGGCGAACTACGTGTAGAAACAAAACTATGAATAATCATGCCCGCCATAATACAGACAAGTCCGCTTGATGCCCAAATTGAAGGGAACGGCATCGACAATAATACGACTTCACCTAAAAGGGCAAAAAAAACAGCTCCTGATTGAGTCGCTTCTACTGCAGCTAAATTCTCCGGCTGGCTCCTCACAAGGTCTGTTGCCCAAAAGAACAGTACCGTCGCAATAACCCCTGCAAATAAGGCAACTATGAATGTTTGCATGACTTGATTGGAAGGAGGTGGTCCTTCTTTAATAAGTCCATACCCAAATAAAAGTAACCACCAAGGTAAACTTGCGAGTGTCATACCTAATACCCTTTGAAAGCTATTTAATCGCCCTTGCAAAAGTTCCATCATTTTTCGATTCCCTAAAGGATAACAAATAGCTGCAACTGCCACGGGAACCACACTAAACAAAAATAAAGAAACAGAAACGGATTCACTTTGTTGAAGCTGGATCAGTAGAACCCCAAATAAGATAATGAGTGATGGCCATAATGCCTTTAGTGGAATTTTTTGTCTTACTTTTATGAAATGCCCTTCTTTTTGGCTCACCATAAAAAACAGTGGTGACAAAAGTAGACCAGCGACGATCGTCATTTGCCACGTTCCTGCTACTAACCAACCTGGCCCAAATGCAGCCGCATATGTGATCGGGGCATAAAATAACACAAACCCAATAAAACTCCATAAAAACCATTGAAGGGGTGCTTTTTTTATTTCAACAATAATGGGTTTTAGACCGCCTTTCATTGCTACTAATACAATTAAAAAAGGGATCATAAATAAATAACGTAAAGAAGCACTATAATACCAACTCCCCCCTTCCAAATCAATTGAACGATTAATAATAAAGGTAGAGGAGAAAAAAATTGAGGCAACAATACCGACTATAATGGCTTTCATAATTCCCCCCGTTCTTTTATATGAAAGTTACTGCTGATACTCATATGCGGAGCTTTGATTGCCACTACCGAAAATCATGCTCCGCTTACTAATTTTCAAGCTAGAAAAACAATCGAACATCATTCATTCAAATTGAAAAAGAACAAAACCAATTTGAAAATATCGGTACCCCAATTAGGAAGACAAACATCAAATTGCATCAAGAGCTGAGTTGTATAGGAATAATCGTCACTTTCATTCTTGTTGGTGGCGGAGCGGTTTTTGCTCCGTCATACGGGTTTTATATGATAGTTGCTTATGGGCGATATCCTGTACCTTGATGTTAGCTCGTCATCCATCTGGTGATTATGACCTTATCAGGACAGTGCTCTCTATTTGTTCAGCAGACTCCTACTGGTGATCGATCTGTAAACGTACCAACTGTCTGAACAGTCGCCACTATACATGAGAATGGTCTTTGTGAAGATACTCACATGCTCTCCACGTGTAGCTGTCATGTTCGGCTCTTTTTTGCGCCGTTACTCATCTGCTTCCCTCAAGTAACTGTCATGGTTAGCTCTTTTCTTACTGTTGAACCAAGTTTCCTATGAACATATAGAACAAAGTGCACCGTCAGTATATCCGGTGCACGTAACTGTTAATAATCGTTTGTTCCTGTTAATCCTTTAACGATAGAAACGCCAGCGCTTGCACCGATTCTTGTTGCCCCCGCTTCTATCATTTCTTTTGCCCCGTCAAGATCACGTACACCACCTGAAGCTTTAACTCCTACATTTGGACCAACGGTTTCTCTCATCAATTGAATGTCAGCTACTGTTGCTCCTCCAGTAGAAAAGCCTGTTGATGTTTTGACAAAATCTGCATGAGCAGCCACGGCAAGTTTGCACGCTAGTACCTTTTCTTCATCTGTTAATAAACATGTCTCAATAATAACTTTAACCAGAGCTTTTCCCTTTGCAGCGTTAACAACCGCTTCAATATCTTCTTGGACATATGCTGTATCGCCGGCCTTTAAAGCCGCGATATTAATGACCATATCCACTTCAGTTGCCCCATTTTCAATCGCATCTTTTGTCTCAAAAGCTTTTGTCGCCGTTGTTGTCGCTCCTAATGGAAAACCAATGACTGTACATACCTTCACTTCATTTGCTACATCTTTCAACTTGTCTGAAGCAAACTTAACCCAAAAAGGGTTTACACAAACAGAAGCAAAACGATATTCCTTTGCCTCGTTACAAAGTGTCATAATCTCTCCCTCTGTCGTATTGGCTTTTAATGCCGTATGATCAATATATCGTGCTAAATCCATCTATGAACACTTCCTCTCAACTTGTCCGAACCTCTTCCATTTTACCATAATCTAGAGTTATTCTCTAGACACAGCAAAAATTCATCCAAAACCAATCTCAATAGCAAAACAGGGAATGTAACTTCTTCAATAGTAGCGTTAACACAATAATTAATCCTTATCCTCTTGGAGCAATCTACACACACTCTACACCGATCCCGCTAAACTATCATGCTCAAGTAGCCCTAATGTGAAGCTACTCTCAAATTGTAGTTGCTTTTGTATGAAAGTGGACTAAAGCTCAAGTGCGGAGCGTTAATTGCCGCTACCGAAAATCATGATCCGAGTCCTATGGGGTGGCGCTGAGCTAACTGGCTTCACCGGTGGATCTCAGCTCTGCCACTACGTCCCATGGGAGTCTCCGCATGTTTTCGTCCGCTGGGTACTGCTGATTCTCAAGTACAAATAAGATCCATTAACAAAAAAACAAAGTGAATGAAATGCTATCAGTTAAAAAGCATAACATTACTTTCATCTTTATTGAAAAGTAATAAAAGTTAAAAAACCAACAAACATGAAAGTGTGGTTTTACTCTTTTACTGGTGGCTTTTCATTCAATATCGGTTTTGAGAATTCTCACAATTTGCTGTAGCCCCGCCACTTTTTGGGTGTTGCCGGGCAAGGGTTTTCCCAAAAAGATTCAGCGCACCGCACAAACAGCCACCAACAACAAAAAGAGATAATAGTAACCCCACCAGGTTTAGTATCTAAAATCCAAGTGTTTTTGGACCGTTAGCCAAGCTCGCTTGGCTTCTTCACGCCACTGCGTGAAGTTTTGAAAATCGAAATGAACCTTGAGAAATGAACACCACCCATTAAACTTCCATACAAAAAGCCATGCAGAGACAAACTCCACATGACTATTAGAATTCAATATTAGTTTGAAACAGCTTGTTTTAATCCCGCATCATCCTCATCCATGACGCGAACAAATTCACCCTCGCTATATGGATATCCAGGTTTCGTTACCTTCACCTTCATGATCTTTCCGATCATCGCTTCAGGTACTCTTACTTTAACTTTTAAATAATTATCCGTATACCCAATCAAATAACCACTATCAGGCTGATCCTTATCTACTTCTTCTGGAATCATTTCCAGTACATCTTGCTCAAAACGACTCGCATATTCCTTAGCAAGCTGATTAGAAAGCTCAATAAGCTTATGCACTCTTTGATTTTTCACTTCTTCATCCACTTGATCGTCCATCCTAGCAGCTGGCGTACCAGTACGCTTCGAATAAGGGAACACATGTAATTCGCTGAATTTATGCTTGGCAATAAAATCATATGTTTCCTGGAACTCAGCATCCGTTTCTCCCGGAAAACCAACAATAACATCGGAAGTAATCGCAAGTCCAGGTAATACACCTTTTAATTTTTCAATTCGCTCAGCAAAAAATTCCATCGTGTATTTTCGACGCATTCTTTTTAGGACTGTATTAGAACCCGACTGGATCGGAATATGAAGATGACGGACGACCTTTTCAGAACGATCAATCACATCAATGACTTCATCGGTTAACTGACTTGCTTCAATCGAGGAAATGCGAATACGTTTAAGGCCTTCAACCGTTTCCAAATCCTCTAACAATCGAGCTAAGCTATAGTCTTTCAAATCTTCTCCATAACCACCTGTATGAATGCCCGTTAAAACAATTTCTTTATAACCTGCTTCTACTAATTGATTGGCTTGGTTTAGAACTTCTTGCGGATCTCTAGAACGCATTAATCCACGAGCCCATGGAATAATACAGAATGTACAAAAGTTATTACAGCCTTCTTGAATTTTTAAAGAGGCTCGAGTTCGGTCTGTAAATGAAGGCACATCAAGCTCTTCGTAGACACGACTTCTCATTATATTACCAACACCATTAATCGGTTCTCTTTCTTCTTTAAACTGCTCGATATATTCAAGCATTTTCACTCTTTCCTGCGTACCAACAACGATGTCAACTCCAGGGATTGCCATAATTTCTGCAGGAGATGTTTGAGCATAACAACCCGTCACACAAATGACTGCATCAGGATTCTTTCTAATGGCACGACGAATCACTTGACGACTTTTCTTATCACCCGTATTCGTAACGGTACACGTATTAATTACATAAACGTCAGAACGCTTCTCAAAATCGACCTTCTCGTAATTTTGAGCTTTAAATAACTGCCAAATCGCTTCTGTTTCATAATGATTTACTTTACAACCTAATGTATGAAATGCAACTGAAGGCATTTTCTTCACCTCAATAATTCAAATTGATAAGATATTGCAGCTAACATATATAGGGAGGCCGTTTCAGTTCTTAATATTCTCGGCCCAAGTCCACATACTTTTGCCCCTTTATTATGTAAGGCTTGTACTTCTTCGGAATCAAGACCACCCTCTGGTCCGATAACAACTAAAATATGATTCCCGTCTTCTAGTTGATTTAATGCCTTAGCTAATTCGGCTTGTTCTCCACTTTTAGCTTGCTCTTCATAAGCAACAATAACCAAATCGTATTCCTGTACACGCTCAATCAGTTCATTCCAATTAATAGGATCGGCTATTTGAGGTATAACTAAACGATACGATTGTTCTGCTGCTTCCTTGGCGATTTTTTGTAATCTTTCCAGTTTCTTTTTTACTTTTTTAGCTTCCCACTTTACGATTGCTCGTTTTGACTGGAGTGGTATAAAATGAGACGCTCCAAGCTCCGTCCCTTTTTGGACAATGTAATCTAGCTTATCCCCTTTTGGCAAACTTTGAGCAACGGTCACATGTACAGGAAGTTCTGTCTCTACCTTTACTTTCTCTAGTACCTTCACTTCCACCTTTTCAATATCGACGGTAAGTAATTGACAGAGGAATGCTTCATGCTCTTGCTCAGAAACACAAATGATTTTGTCACCACTATTCATTCTCATCACACGACTTATATGCTTAGCATCATCACTTGTAATCGTAAAGCTCACTTCAGTCACTGACTTAACAAAATATCTTTGCAATACACACACCCCACCTTATAGCAGTTGAGGATTATGACTTTGTAGCAATGATCGCTACCCAATCGTCCATTTCAACAACTTCTTGAATCGTTAATCCAGCTTCTATTAAAGAGTCTTTCACTTCTTGTTTTTTTCTTTTTATAATACCAGACGTAATAAAAGCTCCACCTGGTTTAAGGATCGCTGCCGCATCTTGGGTGAATTTCACGATGATCTCCGCTAAAATGTTGGAGACAACGATATCATAAGGTCCATCAATCCCTTTTAATAAGTCATTTTGTTTGACCTCAATTTTATCGCTGAGTTTATTTAACTCAATATTCATTTGAGCACTTTCCACCGCTACCTCATCTAGATCTGTACTAAGAATGGAGCTTGCTCCAAGCTTTGCCGCAGCGATACTTAATACTCCAGAGCCTGTACCAACATCGACAATACGCTCATCTCCCTGTATTACTTTTTCTAAGGCTTGAATACATAATACAGTAGTTGGATGTGTACCTGTTCCAAAGGCCATACCAGGATCTAATTCAATAATCATTTCTTCTTCATTTGCTGTATATTCTTCCCAAGTAGGAACGATGGTAATCTTTTGTGAAATCTTCACGGGCTTGTAATACTTCTTCCAAGCCGTTGCCCACTCTTCCTCTTTCACTTCGGTCAAATTTATTTTATTTAACCCTAGATCAATATTATATTGAGATAATCCTTTTATTGAAAGTGTAACTTCTTCAATCGTTTCTGATAAAAAACTTGTCTCAGGGAAATACGCTTTGACAATGACACCTTCTTCAGGATAATCATCAGGAGAGAGTTGATAGATTTCACCGAAACGATCGCCCCATTCCTTTACAAGATCAGCTGGGTCCTCAATGACAACACCACTGGCACCTGCTTCATGTAATATGTTAGAGACAGGTTCAACCGCCTCCTGGGTAGTATGAATACTAAATTCAATCCATTTCATTATTTCTTCCAACTCCATCCTTCATGATTTCTCCATTAAACACTTAGTAAATTAATCGCCCTTAAATGCTCTCTTTACTTTCCCAAAAAAACTATCGTCTTGTTCATCAATCTTATTTCCTGATAGATTGGCAAAATCTCGAATCACTTCTTTTTGCTTATCTGTTAAGTTCTTTGGAATTACTACACGCACTTGAACATGTTGGTCACCTTGACCACGCCCATGAACATTCGGTACTCCTTTTCCACGCAATCGGAAATTCGTACCCGTTTGTGTCCCTGCAGGAATTTTTAATTTCACTTTACCATTTAAGGTTGGGACCTCAATTTCGTCACCTAAAGCTACTTGAGCAAAGGTTAACGGCATTTCACAGTAGATATCGTCGCCTTCACGTTCAAAGAACTCATGGGACTTCACATTAAATACGACAAATAAATCTCCCGGAGGCCCACCATTTGTTCCGGGTTCTCCTTGACCAGCCACTCGAAGTTGCTGTCCGTGATCGATACCAGCTGGAACTTTAACACTAATTTTTTTGCGCTTACGTACTTTTCCTTTACCAGCACATGTTGAACATTTATGTTTAATTTGCTTTCCTGTCCCCTCACAATGGTGACATACGCGGCGGTTGACAACGCGGCCAAATGGTGTGTTTTGTTCAACACTCATTTGCCCTGACCCTTGGCAGTGCGAGCATGTTTCTGGCTTTGTTCCTGGTTTTGCTCCAGAACCATCACATGTAGTACAGTTTTCTTCGCGTGGAATTTCAATTTCCGTATCTTTACCAAATACAGCCTCTTTAAATTCAACCGTCATCGTGTATTGAAGGTCAGCCCCTTGACGTGGTGCATTGGGATTTCTGCGACCCCCGCCACCGCCAAAGAACATATCAAAAATATCGCCGAAGCCACCAAAATCACCAGAACCAGCTCCGCCAAATCCTTGATTTGTAGCTGCATGACCAAATTGGTCATATTGTGATTTCTTTTGAGGGTCACTTAAAACATCATAAGCTTCCTTTACTTCCTTAAATTTGGTCTCAGCATCTGCTGCTTTGTTGACATCCGGATGATATTTCCGCGCAAGCTTTCTGTACGCTTTTTTCATCTCATCAACAGAAGCACCCTTTTCAACGCCGAGGACATCATAGTAATCGCGTTTACTCATTTCATCCACTCCCCGAGACTATTATCAACATTGGTTTCTTCATCCTATTATTCCTACTAATTAGAAGTGACGTTTATTTGTTGCCGCTCCACTAGTCCATAACGTACATCTTACCATCACTTTTTATCGCTGTGCAAGACGCATATTCAATCTCCTTGAAAAAAGTCAAAGCCATTAAGCTGACTTTGACTTTTGCCAAGTTCATAGGGGATGAACTCCCCTACCAATTAAGATCGTATTACTTTTTGTCGTCGTTGACTTCTTCGTAATCAGCATCCACAACATTATCATCAGATTTTGTTTGTTGACCATTCTCTTCTCCACCAGCACCTTGTTGTGCTTGTTGAGCTTGAGCTGCTGCTTCATACATTTTCGTTGTAATAGCTGTTAATACTTCTTGAAGCTCATCTTTCGCCGTACGGATTTCATCTAAGTTGTTCGCTTCAATAGCTGCTTTTAACTTATCTTTTGCCGCTTCTGCTTTTTCCTTCTCACTTGCATCAACCGCTTCTCCCACGTCTTTTAACGTCTTTTCTGTTTGGAAGACAAGTTGATCGGCTTCATTACGAAGCTCTACTTCTTCACGACGCTTTTTGTCATCTTCAGCGTTTGCTTCTGCATCTTTAACCATTTTGTCAATTTCTTCATCAGATAAACCAGATGAAGATGTAATCGTAATGGACTGCTCTTTATTTGTTCCTAAGTCTTTCGCTTTAACATTTACGATACCGTTCGCATCAAGGTCGAAGCTCACTTCAATTTGTGGAACACCACGTGGAGCTGGTGGGATATCCGTTAATTGGAAACGACCTAATGTTTTATTATTAGCTGCCATTTCACGCTCACCTTGTAGGACATGAATGTCTACAGAAGGTTGGTTATCAGCAGCTGTAGAGAATACTTGAGATTTCGAAGTTGGAATCGTCGTATTACGCTCAATTAATTTTGTAAATACGCCACCCATTGTTTCAATTCCTAATGAAAGTGGAGTTACATCTAATAATACAACATCCTTAACATCACCAGTTAAAACGCCCGCTTGAACAGCTGCACCTAAGGCAACAACTTCATCTGGGTTAACACCTTTATGAGGATCTTGACCTGTTAACTTCTTAATCGCATCTTGTACAGCTGGAATACGTGTTGAACCACCAACTAATACTACTTTATCAATTTCTGAAGCAGATAAGCCAGAGTCAGATAAAGCACGTCGAGTTGGTGCCAAAGTACGCTCTACTAAATCAGAAGATAACTCTTCAAATTTCGCACGACTTAAGCTTACTTCTAAGTGTTTAGGCCCTGTTTGGTCTGCTGTAATAAATGGTAATGAGATTTGTGTTTGAGTTACACCAGATAAATCTTTTTTCGCTTTTTCTGCGGCGTCTTTTAAACGTTGCATCGCCATTTTATCTTGAGAAAGGTCAATGCCGTTATCCTTCTTAAATGATTCAACTAAATAGTCGATAATAACTTGGTCAAAATCGTCTCCACCTAGTTTATTGTCACCAGAAGTCGCTTTTACTTCAAAGAATCCATCGCCAAGTTCAAGGATAGAAACGTCAAATGTACCGCCACCTAGGTCATAAACAAGAATCGTTTGATCTTCTTCTTTTTCTAGTCCATAAGCAAGCGCTGCAGCCGTTGGCTCATTGACGATACGTTCCACTTCTAAACCAGCAATTTTTCCAGCGTCTTTTGTCGCTTGACGTTGCGAGTCATTAAAGTAAGCTGGAACCGTGATAACCGCTTTAGTTACCGTTTCACCAAGATAAGCTTCTGCATCTGACTTTAATTTTTGTAAAATAATTGCAGAGATTTCTTGAGGTGTGAATTCTTTTCCATCAACTGTCTCTTTATGGTCTGTACCCATATAACGTTTGATAGACATGATTGTATTAGGGTTCGTAATGGCTTGACGCTTTGCTACTTCCCCTACTAGACGCTCTCCGTCTTTAAATGCTACGACAGATGGTGTTGTGCGGTTTCCTTCTGGGTTTGGAATGACAGTTGCTTCTCCACCCTCCATAACAGCCACACAAGAGTTTGTCGTTCCTAAGTCAATTCCGATAATTTTACTCATTTTTTTGTGCCTCCTATTAATTTGTATGTAATTATGCGTTTACCTTTACCATTGATGGGCGAATGACCTTGTCTTTGAGCAAATAGCCTTTTTGTAATTCTGCCACAATTTGGTTGGATTCATAACCCTCTTCTTCAACTTGCATAACAGCTTGATGACGATGTGGATCGAAGTTCTCTCCAACAGTTGGAATTACTTCAATACCTTCATTTTTAAGAGCTTCCTGTAATTGACGATAGACCATTTCCATTCCAGTAAGCAATGATTTCGCTTCTTCGTTTTCAGGCTCCACTAAAAGAGCACGTTCGAAGTTATCTAAAACAGGTAAAAGCCCTTCGATAACATTTTGCGATCTATATTTAGCCGCCGACTCTTTTTCCTCACGAGAACGACGTCTGAAATTATCATAATCAGCTTGAACTCTTAAGATACGTTGATTTAAATCAGCCACTTGCAATTCGAGCTCAACTTCCCTTGAGTTAACTTGTCTGGCGTTCTCATCTGTAGAATCATCCGTTGTTTCTTCAGAAGTTTCTTGTTCAGTCACTTCCTCAGCATGTTCCTCTACAGTCGCTTCCATTTCTTCTGTTTCCTTCTTCATTAAAATCACCTCCTCTTAGAGTAAACTTACTCAAGCATAACCTAATTATCTCTTATACGAGACAAAAGATAATTAGGTTTCTTATCTCATTTATGATGGGATATTTTTTAACGATGCCTCGTTAATATCTTCGTTAAATCTTTTGAGATCATATCAACAACACTCATGACCCGCCGATATTCCATACGAGTTGGCCCTATAATACCAATGGTACCCATATGGCGACCAGCCACTTCATAGCTAGCTGTAATCATACTAATATTATCAAATGCCTTATGTTCATTTTCTTGACCAATTCTCACTTGAAGCCCTACTTTATGAGAACGTAGCACCTCATTCATAAGATTATCTTGTTCTAACATCTCAAAGAGTACTCGAACCTTTTCAATGTCTCGAAACTCTGGTTGATTTAATAAATTCATCTTCCCGCTATAGAAAACTTTATCCTGTTTCTGAATATGGAAAGAACGATTAAGCATATTCATAAATGGTTTGTAATGTGAAACATGTTGACGCATCACATTAGCCACTTCAGTTGCTAGCTTATTTTTCAGTTCAAATAACGGAACACCAACTAGACGGTCATTTAAAATATTAACTACCATTTGCATGTCCTCGCCCATCATATTAGGCGGGATGGCAATCGTTTGATTTTCAACATGACCCGTATCAGTCACTAAAATTAAAATAGCCGATACGTCTGTTAATGGGATAATTTGAATACTTCTTAGCCTCGTATCAAAAACTTCAGGTCCTAACACAATGGATATATAGCTCGTCATATTAGAAAGTACTCTTGCAGAATGTTGGATTACATCCTCTACTTCCTGAATACGTTCATTAAAAACGGTCTGAATATCAGCCTCTTCTTCTATCGTAAGACTCTCTGGCATCAGGAGATGATCGACATAATATCGATAACCCTTTTGCGACGGAATACGCCCTGCAGAACTATGTGGTTTTTCTAAAAAACCTAATTCCTCTAAATCCGACATATCATTACGGATTGTCGCAGAACTAAAGGAGATATCATCACGCTTTGAAATGGTTCGTGAACCAACAGGCTCCGCTGAGCGTACATAATCGTCTACAATCGCATGTAAAATTAACAATTGTCTCTCTGTTAGCATTGATTATCACCCCTGTTAGCACTCTTAGCACCTGAGTGCTAAATCTATTGATAAATTATCAAAAAGAGCGTAATTTGTCAATCATATTTACTTGAAGTATTAGAAACATTTTCGTCTATGACAAGCTTCTCTTCTTCAAGTACAGCTAAAAATTGCTCAAATACCTCATTACCTAACAAGAGACCTTTGTCACTAAGACGAATACCTATGTCTGTATCTTCAATAAGTAACCTTTCCCTTAATGTTTTTAGCTGATTAGCAAACAATTGCTCATAATCGAGTTGAAAATCGTTAAGGAACTGATGTCGATTTAATCCTTCCCTTTTCCTCAATCCTAAAAACATATATTCTTCAATTTTCTCAACGAGTGGTACGAAATGCTCTTGTAGCCGAGGTAGTTTATTTTCTTGAATCGCTTTTAAATATTTGGGAAGTGGTCCGTGATTATGAAAGCGAACCCCTTGCAAATATCCATGAGAACCTGCCCCAAAGGCATAATATTCTTCATTATTCCAATAAACCAAATTGTGCTTACTCTCTAAGCCAGGTTTGGCAAAATTACTAATTTCATACTGAGTATACCCATGTTTGCTCGTTTCATTTCTTAGTCGTTCATACATACGAACTTCGTCTTCCTCAGGAGGTAAGCTTAACTTCCCTTTTCTTTGTCGATTAAAGAAGACTGTCTTTTCTTCAATTTTCAAAGAATACGCAGAAATATGTTCCACGCCAAGTTCGAACGTTTTCTTTAAAGTATTTACAAATTGCTCAACAGATTGGTGCGGTAATCCAAACATAAGGTCGATCGAGATATTTTGAAACCCTGCCGCTCGACTCGTTAAAATAGCTTGCCTGATATTTGCCTCTGAATGTGTTCTTCCAATAGCTTGAAGTAACTCTTCATCAAAGGTTTGTACACCTATACTTAAACGGTTCACACCATATGCATGTAAGACTTCTAAACGGTCTTTCGTTGCACTATCAGGATTGACTTCCACCGTGAATTCTTTCACTTCTTTAAGAGCAATTCGCGTTTGTAAGCCAGCCAATAGTTTTTCTAACTGCTCAGCTGTTAAAGCTGTCGGTGTCCCCCCACCAATATATATCGTATCTAACCTTAATAAATCGGAGATACTCTGTTTATCTTTGGTTAAATCTATTTCTTTTAATAATGCCTCTATATATTCATTAACAGGCTGATTTTTTAAAAATACTTTATTAAAATCGCAATAAAAACAAATTTGCTCACAAAAGGGAATGTGAATATACGCTGCTTTTGCCATACTTCCCCTCCTCTAACCTTTGATAGAAAAACCGCAGGAGAATAACCCCTGCGGCTTGACCTCATTAATCATCCATTCTTAAAACAGCCATAAACGCTTCTTGCGGTACTTCTACACTTCCAACAGACTTCATTCGTTTCTTACCTTCTTTTTGCTTCTCAAGTAACTTACGCTTACGAGATATGTCTCCACCGTAACATTTCGCTAATACGTTTTTACGCATCGCTTTAATCGTCGAACGGGCAATAATTTTTTGGCCAATACTTGCTTGAACTGGCACTTCAAATTGTTGACGAGGTATAAGTTCTTTTAGTTTTTCTACAATAATCTTCCCACGCTCATAAGCACTATCACGGTGAACAATAACAGATAATGCATCAACCGTTTCCGCATTTAATAAAATATCCATTTTCACAAGCTTAGACTGTTTATAACCAATTAATTCATAATCAAACGAGGCATACCCTTTTGTATTAGACTTCAACTGGTCAAAGAAATCATAAACAATTTCAGAAAGCGGAATTTCGTATACGATTTGCACACGATTTTCATCTAAATATTGCATGTCGCCAAAAATACCACGTTTACCTTGACAAAGTTCCATCACCGCTCCAACATAATCATTCGGTACCATGACTTTCGCTTTGACATACGGCTCTTCAACATATTCAATTTTTTGAGCATCTGGCATGTTAGCTGGGTTATCCACTTTTAACTCTTCACCATTTGTCATAGTTACATTATATATAACACTTGGTGCTGTAGTAATTAATGTAATTCCAAATTCACGCTCAATACGCTCTTGAATAATCTCCATATGCAGTAATCCTAAAAATCCACAACGGAAGCCAAAACCTAATGCTTGAGATGTTTCAGGCTCATATTGTAGGGAAGCATCATTCAATTCTAGACGTTCTAGTGCTTCTCGTAAATCGTTATATTCATTCGTATCAATTGGATATAAGCCACAGTAAACCATTGGATTCATTTTCCGATAGCCTGGTAACGGCTCAGTTGCAGGATTTTTCGCACTCGTAATCGTATCACCTACACGGGTATCTCCTACATTTTTAATCGCCGCGGATAAGAAACCTACATCTCCCACCGTTAATTCATCACGTTTTTCAGCTTTAGGTGTAAATACACCAAGTTCTGTCACTTCAAATTCTTTACCAGTTGCCATCATCCGAATTTTTTGTCCGGGCCTTACAGTCCCCTCAATAATTCGAATATAAGCAACGACTCCACGATAAGAGTCATATAAAGAGTCAAATATTAAAGCCTTTAATGGACCATCCGGATCACCAGTTGGTGCAGGAACTTTTTCAACGACCTGCTCTAAAATCTCTTCAATACCAATGCCATTTTTGGCAGAGGCCAAGACAGCATCCGAGGCATCTAAACCAATCACATCTTCGACTTCTTGTTTCACACGGTCAGGCTCCGCACTTGGTAAATCAATTTTATTGATGACAGGTAAAATTTCTAAGTCATTATCAAGAGCCAAATATACATTCGCTAGTGTCTGTGCTTCAATACCTTGGGCCGCATCTACGATAAGTAAGGCACCTTCACAAGCAGCTAAACTCCTTGAAACCTCATATGTAAAATCGACATGTCCAGGTGTATCAATAAGATGGAAAATATATTCTTCGCCATCTTTTGCGGTATATGTTAACTGGACAGCATTTAATTTAATCGTAATTCCACGCTCACGCTCTAAATCCATAGCATCTAACGTTTGTTCTTTCATTTCTCGATCAGTTAAAGCACCTGTTTTTTCTAAAATACGGTCAGCCAAGGTTGACTTCCCATGATCAATATGAGCAATAATGGAAAAGTTACGAATCTTTTCTTGCCTTGCTCGACGCTGTTCATTATTCATTCTCGTCACTCCTACTATACGTACAACATAGACTAACCCTCATTATAGCAACCACATCGTTGCTGTTCAATCTTTTTCATTGGGATTAGCCAATTAATTCTTTTTTTTGAAACGACGGCCATCTTTTTGGTCCCCTGTACGTGTATCAATCGGCACTACCCCCACCGACTACTCCCGTAAACAATTGGTTCGCATAGCCCATAACGGACTCAAGCACAACACGGCTTCCTTTATTAAATGATGTTGAAAGTTGTTCACCTAGGTCAGAGAAGAAGTTAAAGCTACCAAGCTCTTCTCTTTTTGCTCGTTTTTCTAATAAGTCTTCATTGGCTCCTGTTTTTGTCACTTGTCCCACTTTAGTTTCTTCTTTCTGCTCCTTTTCATGTGTTTCATGTGACTTTTCCTCGCTATTATTTTTCAAAGGAACAGGCGTGGACCTCCCTGCTTGTTCATTCATGTATTGAACACCCGCCAGTAAACCAAAAGCTAAAACGAAAGTAAAAAGACATGTATAGATTAGAAATTTCTTCATTTTTATGCCCTCCTCTAATTTGTGCATACAATGACTACTCGGGCTTACTCTCGCTTTTTCCATGAGTAACCCCGCGTATTTTCGTTTTCTCGGGCTTACTCTCACTTTTCTCATGAGTAACCCCGGGCATTTCTCTTTTCTCGGGCTTACTCTCGCTTTTTCCATGAGTAACCCCGCGTATTTTCGTTTTCTCGGGCTTACTCTCGCTTTTTCCATGAGTAACCCCGTGCATTTCTGGTTTCTCGGGCTTACTCTCACTTTTCTCATGAGTAACCCCGGGCATTTCTCTTTTCTCGGGCTTCCTCTCACTTTTCTCACGAGTAACCCCATGCATTTCCCTATGATTAAATACCTCAGCTGTTTCGGAAGGTTAGCAAATTAATTTTTGTTTGACGAAACTGTTTTTTCATTTGTTCATACTATATGTTCACGCTCGTCCAGTTAGAACCTAAAAAAACCTCCGAGGGTTAATGCCCTCAAAGGCTCGTGTTATTGATTTACATTTCTTTTAGCAATATCAGTGAGTATAAGCTCCTGTATTCCCTTGGTTAATCGATTTATGCAGAGCTGCATTAAGTCCTGCCGCAATGACATTGGCCATATCCTCAATAAAATCATCGACTTCTTTTGGAGTGACCATTAAATTATGACCTAAAGGAGATAAAACCTCACGAATTAATTGTCTCTTTTCTTCTTCTTCTAAATTTCCGATCATCCCCATAATCGTTTGTCTTTTATTTTCATCCGGTAAATCTTCATCCGTTAGCGTACGTTGCTCACCAAAAGTCATGCCTGCTGGCACCAACCCTCGTGATGGGGCACCACCTTCACGCATTTCCTTACCAAAATGTTTTAAAACAAAATCGATCGTGTCGCTTGTAATCGATACCGCATCTACTACTGTTGGAATACCTACGGCGATTACAGGAATTCCTAATGTATCACGACTCAAATCTTTTCTCTTATTACCAACCCCACTACCAGGATGTATGCCCGTATCAGAAACTTGAATCGTCGCATTTACTCGCTCAATTGAACGTGAGGCTAACGCGTCAATAGCGATAACAAAATCTGGTTTGGTTTTCTCAATAATACCAAAAATTACATCGCTTGTTTCAATTCCTGTTAACCCCATAACACCAGGCGATAAAGCACTAACTGGTCGGAATCCATCCTGTACTTGCTCAGGAGCTAGTTCAAACAAATGTCTCGTAATCAAAAGATTCTCTACGGCAATCGGACCTAGGGCGTCGGGTGTAACATTCCAGTTACCTAGCCCAACGACTAAGCATGTATGCTCTTCTTGGATACCAACTTCAACTAAAAATTGATGGAAGTGCTCTGCAAAAACTCGCTCCATCACAGCTTGCTTTTCCGTATCTTTTTGCCTAATAGCTTGGGATTCAAATGATAAATACTTACCTGGCTTCTTTTGCAGCCTCTTGGCACCTTCCTCTGAAATTTCGACTCTTGTTATTTTAACACCATCGACATCATCTTCTATAACGGTTACTCCATCAACAGATGATTGGTTTATACTTTGCGGTACTTGTTGATTCTCTTCAAGAGCAATTTGATGTGCCTCTACTGCTAAATCTGTTCGTATTTGATATTTTGACAAATCAAGTTCTTTTTCATTATACATTATTTATACCTCCACCTCTAAAAATAAACGGTATGAATAGCGTTTCCTTCTCGTTTTGTTTTCATTCTTCTATTGCAATTAGTTGCTTTTTTTGATAGAATGCAGATTGTTGTATTGATAGTATTCGTGATATTATCATGGCCTTGAATAAAGGATAAAACGACTCTTACTTTATTGTTAGAGAGTAAGTTGAAACAGCTACTGTTTCTTCAGGAGGTGAAAGGTATGCCAAATATTAAATCAGCAATCAAACGTGTGAAAACAAATGACAAGCAACGTGCGCAAAACATCGCGATTAAATCAGCTCTTCGTACAGCAGTTAAAAACTTTGAAGCTACTGTAGAGGCTGGTAATGCAGAAAATGCGAAAACAGCTTTTGTTACAGCTACTAAAAAGCTTGATAAAGCAGCGAACAAAGGTCTTATTCATAAAAATGCAGCATCTCGTCAAAAGTCTCGCCTAGCGAAGAAATTAAACAGTGTAACTGCATAATAAGGACCAAAAAAAGTGATGAGAAGTTTTCTTCTCATCACTTTTTTGTACGAAAGTGACGCTAATGATTATGTGCGGAGCTCTGCTTGCCGCTACCGAAAATCATGCTCCGAGACAATCACATGGCGTTGAGCTAATCGGCGTAGCTCGAAGACCAGCTACCGGTCCTCCCACCACGTTTCACTGGAATCTCCTCAGGTTATGACTAATTCTCAGGTTTAAAATGTAGCTCGTCCACATTCTTTATTACAAAAAGATTCTAAAGGATATATTTTACTTTTCCATCATACCAAACTTACGAATCATACTTTTTTTAATCTCGATGTTGTTCAATACCGAGTTTTAGAATTAATAGTTCTACGGCAAATACTTTTTCCATTTTTCCGGTCTTAATGGCGTAATCGGTATCTGCAGCTAACTCTATTAATTGGTAAAGTTTCCCCTTGTTAAAATGGTGTAATTTCTGCACTGTTAATTTAACTACATAAGGATGTAGCTTTAATTGACTGGCCATTTCTTTTTGCGAATAACCCCGTTGATGTAATTCTTTTAGTTGATAATAAATTCGGAATTGCCTCGTTAAGAGGGCTAAGATTTTTAACGGCTCTTCTTTTTGCCTCAGTAAATCGTGATAAATGACTAATGCTCTGTCGGTTTGTTTCGTAATGGCAAAATCAATTAAAGCAAAAATATCTTGTTCTAACGTTCGTGCAACAAGCGTTTCTACATGCTCCGTTGCAATCTCTCCACCTTCTCCTACATATAAGCAAAGCTTCTCAACCTCTGACGCCAACATAAGTAAATTCGTGCCGATCCGTTCTATGAGTGTATTCTTTACTTCGGTTGAAATTTTCACTTGCCTTTCTTTCATTTGTTCGTCTATCCACGAATGTAAAGATTGTTCATCCAACGGATTTGCTTCAACGATTTGAGCTTCTTTTTTCAATAGCTTCGTCAATTTTTTCCGCTCATCCAGTTTTTCATATGGTGCTTGGATGACAACAATTGTTTCAGATAACGGATTTTGCATATAACGTTCAAGTACATCAAAATTATGTTCGAGTCTTGACTCAACTTTTTGACTAGTTACGGCATAAAAGTCACGAATAATAACTAGTTTCCTGCCACCAAAAAAGGAGACCGTTTCTGCTTCTTCAATAATTTGTTCAATAGGGGTATCTTGAAGCCTATAGGCGATGTTATTTGGTTCTTGCTGTTGGGACTCATGAAGCTTTTTTAAGATACTTTGATTTAATTCTTCCATGATGAAAGCTTGTGTTCCATATGTAAAATAAACAGGACTAAGTTTTCCTTGTTCTATTGATTTTTTTACTTGTATATAGTTCATTTTTAATCCCCAGACTTTATGTATTTCTATTTTAATGCTATTCATTTAAGCTTATTGAATAATGCAGGTATACACAAGTATTTTTTATGTGAAAATTACAAGGATAGTGCACATTTCTCGAGATATGTTGACCTTTCGGTCTTTGTTTTTGACCGTTTTTGAAAAGCGAAATGACCTCACAGACGAATGATTTCGTCTAAAGGTTCATTTCGCTTTTCAAAGGTCCAAAAACACTTGATTTTAGATACTAATCCTGATGAAATACTACACATTTTTTTGGTTGGTGGTGTTGTGCGGTGCGCTGTATCTTTTTAGGAAAGCTCTTGCGAGCTCTTTCCAAAAAAGTGGCGGGGCTACGGCAAAGTGCGAGAATCCTCAAAACCGTTTATGAATGAAAAGCCACCAGTTAAAGAGCAAAACCACACTTTCATCTTTGTTGGTGGCGGAGCTGTTTTAGAGGTCGCACAAAACTAGTTAGAATATGTAGCTTGTTTTTCCTGAAGAATGAAGAAGGAGGATCCCAGTTTCCGTAAAACTGACATCCCCCCATTTATGATAAACGCATAGCGAGGATCCTAGGTATTCTTCGCTATAACGATAATCATCTCTTACTGTGTATCATATCCTATGCATTCCTCTTCTATAGGTGACAACTCTTAACAAAGTAGCCAGTACTCTTTATGTATACGGATCTCTTTTTTGTAAATATTAAACGTGTATATGTTAGTTATTTCAAACATTCGGGTATATAAAAGTAAACGTCGATTTTGTGAATTTTATTATATGCTCAGTCAATAATTACTACTTTTAAGAAAAACTAAATGACTGTGATCTAGATTTTTCAAATAGCTTCACGTATACTATAGGTTGTATAAGGAGGGATCAAGATGAATCATTTTGAAGAAGATGTTCAAGAAAAGCGCAATGATGCCATTGATTCTGGTGTAGGATTCATTGCTTCTTTTGCCTTTTTTGCCTTAGTATTTATTATTGCCCAAGCCGTTGATGTGGTTAGCTTCTTTTAAGAATCTACATAATCAATGCTTGAATGAAAAAGCTCAAGTACCTCATTTGGTCATTGAGCTTTTTCTCATGGCTTCACCTTTCCTCTTCCTTTAACATCGTTTCTATCGTAATCTCGCCATCGTTCAATAAAATTTTAACTGCCCCATCCAAATCCGTTCGGTATAGAAATATACCTTGCTTTTCCATCCGTTCAACAATTTGTGGGTGTGGATGACCGAAACGATTATTCCTTCCCGCAGAAACAAGCGCTACTTTCGGTTTGACTTGTTCGAGGAATTCTTGAGTCGATGATGTTAAGCTTCCATGGTGACCAACTTTTAAGAAATCTGCTTCAAGATTTGGAAATTGACGGATTATGTGTTTTTCAACCGACTCCTCTATATCTCCAGTGAAAAGAAAGCGATACCCTTCTATCTCGGCAAATAATACAATAGAGCGGTCATTCCTCCCCGACTCATGAGCTGTAGGTGATAACACATAAAAATGAGCATCACCTACCGACCAATGAAAGCCCTGCTCAACAAAGCTCAACTCAGGTTGAAAATACTTCCAATTAGAGAATAAAGCTAACTCACCGTCATCTAATTCTCCTTTAGGATACATAAGTTCTATCACCTTCACTTTATCCATGACTGCCATCGCACCACCAGCATGATCATAATCGCCATGACTAATGATTAATTTATCAATTTTCTGAATACCTTTCGCTTTTAAAAAAGGAACGACCACATCCGCACCTACCTCAAATTGACTTCTACTTTTTTTCCATTCCTCCTCAGCAAAACGGATCGTTCCACCTGTATCAATTAAGTACACACCCCGGTTTCTTGGCAACTCAATCAAAAAACTATCACCTTGACCGACATCGATCATCGTAATCTTCGTTATTTTGTTCAAATACGGTTCTACAAGGAAAGTGCCCAGCGCACTTATGCCTATCAAAAAGCTGGCTAGCGTATATCGATAGCTTCTCTTCTCCCACGCAAGCAATAGAAGAGCAATTAAAATCGTTAAAACAATCAACCACGCTAACGACGGCTTTCCAAACGTCATATAATGAAAATCCCAACCCTCTACCACAATTAACCAGCTGTGCACAGATGATAACACGAAAATCATACCTTCTAAGAGCCATCCGGACAAAAACGGCCAAACAAAGCCTGTTAAGTAGATAAAAAAGACATACGGCAAAATAATTAAACTGATAAATGGAATGTACACTAAATTTAAGGGGATTTGTAACCAAGATTGCTCAAAAAAATGATAAAGCATAAAGGGGAATGACAAAAGCTGTGCGAGAGCAGATACAATGACCAATTGACTCAAATAGTTCGGATAACGAGCGTTAATCGTTTGACTAGAAATAATTAAGCCAAATGAAATCAGAAAGGAAAGTTGAAAACCTAATTGAAATAAAGCATAAGGGTTAATGCCTAAATAGAGCATAAAAACAAATGTAATAATATAAAAAGACGGTAGCCTTCTTTTAAGACGTAAAGAAAGGAAAACGATAAAAGTCATACAACAAGCCCTTACAACCGGTGGTGCCGCACCAGCTAAAATCATATAAATAGGTAAAAGACACATGATAGTGACTTGTGCACGTTCTTTCGGGATACCTATACGTATTAGTAAAAAATAAATAGCAGAGAATATAAACCCTACATGTAGGCCAGAAATAGCTAATAAGTGAAAGACACCTAGTCTTTGGTAAGCGGTTAATATTTCTTCTTCAAAAAACATCCTTTCTCCAAACAGCAAAGCGATAATCATACCCGCTACAGATGTATCTAATTCAGCTTCTAAACGATACATTTGTTCCTGCCTAAACGTCTCTAGCCGTTGTATAAGATGACCCTGCCGTTCAATACATTGTAATGATGGAGCATTAGCTTCTAATATCCAATGAGTACGTTGATAATATAAGAACTCTTTATAATTAAAACTATAAAAATTAGTGGCAACAGAAGGTTCAACAAGGATGGCCTCAACATAACACCTATCACCAGCACTTATTTGTTTAAAAGCGAATTGCTCCGTCTCTACTTTTACATAACTTCTTAATTGCAGACTCTCTCCTTGTTCTGTTTTCACTTGAACAAGAACACGATTTCCATCAACTTTTGGTGTCTTTAAAATTTCAATCCAACCAGCAAAAGCACCAGCTTCATATACAGAGTCGTTCGAGTAATCAAACAATAAACCAATTGTCGCAAACGTGCAGCATATAAAAATAGCAAGGAAATATTTTTTGAATGAGGGTAAATTCAGAAGTGATAGGAAGATAAGAAACATGCCGAGCAAAAGGAAAAGAAAGATACTCGGTCCTTTTACACCAAAAGAAATCCCGAGTATCGTTGCTAATACGCAGATGAATAAATAATGATTCAAGGCCTCAACCCCTTAAGGTTTTGTCGGTGTATACAACTTCCTTGTTTTCTCAATCATCTCTATTAATTGTTCGTGATCGACCTCGACCTCTTCTAATCTACGTAATAAATCAGTCGTAAGCTGTAGCTTTTCTTGATAATTACGGTCAAGCACGACTTCGTCTAATTCCACTTGTTCTACTTCAATACCAGCCTGTTCAAACAATTCTAAGGCGTATGGATGGTTTTTATAGTCCGTATCATAGTACACCTTTTTAATACCAGCTTGAATTAATGCTTTTGAACAATGCACACACGGAAAATGAGTGACGTATATTTCTGCCCCTTCTGTGGGTACACCGAATTTAGCACATTGTAACAAGGCATTTATTTCTGCATGAATCGTTCGTATACAATGGTTATCAACCACATAACATCCTTTATCTACACAATGGTCACCACCTGAAACAGATCCGTTATACCCACCTGCAATAATTCGTTTATCACGCACGACAGTGGCTCCAACCATTAAACGCGTGCACGTACTACGTAAAGATAATAGTTGACTTTGTGCCATAAAATATTGATTCCATGAAATTCTCTCCATTTTCATTCGCACCTTCCTGATGTTCAAGCTTAAAGGCTTGTCTACTAGCTCGTTTAGTGAAGCTCCTTCGAAATCGTCAAACCATCATTTAACTGTAATTAAATCTTTAAGTTGTTCAAATGACTTTTCTCCAAAACCAGAAACATTGGTTAGTTCCTGAATATCTGTGAACTTTCCGTGTTCGTCACGATATGTAATAATTTGAGTCGCTTTGGAAGGCCCTACTCCCGGTAATCGTTCTAATTCAACTTGAGTTGCGGTATTAAGGTTGATCAGGACTTCATCTTGGTCTTGAGACGCAGCTAATTGAGCAATAACCTCAGCTTGGTTGTCCTCATCTGATTGAAAGGGAATATAAATAACCATTTCATCCTCAAGTAATGAAGCCAAATTTACTTGTAGATCATCGGCTTCGTCACTAAGCCCTCCTGCCTTTTCAATTACTTCATGGATTCTATCACCCTGCTCCATCACATAAATCCCCGGTATTTTTACCGCACCTTTAATATCGACAACCACTTCTAAAAGATCTTCTTGCTCTTTGTCATGATTCGCCTCTTCGTCTGTTTTACCTTCTTCTAAAAACGCCCAACTATTCGCTTCCTCTGCTTGAGGTTTATCTCGATTAAATACAAATGTAAATAATCCTAAGCTAAAAATGACCATCAAACCTGAAGCAATCAAAACTAACCATTCACGTATAGATAACTTCTTCATTTTGACACCTTCCTTTGTATGAAGTTACCGAGCACACTTTCGTTGAGTAACTGCCTTATTAAATAGCTTACATGCACATTACGTCTGCTCTTTCTTTGTGTAATTGTGTTATCGAGCATTTTCCCAAACTACTCATAAACGTTGCCATTACACACATCTTACTTACGACGAGATCACATAGATTCGTGTTCATCAAATGTATGAAAGCACCCCTGCTACTTACCCGCTTCCTTAAAGATCTAACTATAGCTTTGAATAACACATCTTTGTCTCATCTATTTTACTAATAATATAATTAAGCAACAAGAATTAACTTAATGGACATTTTTATTTTTGTATTGATTCATATCTGGGGCTATAAGAACATAAAGTTATTTATAGTGTTGAACGCATCAATATGGACGAAATAGCAAAGGGGGGAATACCATGAGAATTGGCGTTATCGGAACTGGTAGTATGGGTACAGTTTTAATTGAAGCATGGATCGATTCAAAAAAAATGAGCCCTGAATCCATCAACATCTACAATCGTTCATCGCACAAAGCGGAGAGGATCCAAAAACAATATCCCTCCATTCATTTGTTTTCTAATCCTGTTAATGTCGTTCAGAATTCTGAAATTATCTTTATTTGTGTCAAGCCACACCATTTTCCTGATGTGATTGATGCAATTGCACATAAGCTAGAAAATGAACAAATCGTCGTCTCCATTACAAGCCCCATCACTGTTGAACAACTGGAAGAGCAACTAAACTGCAAGGTAGCTAGAGTCATACCTAGCATTTTGAATCGTGTAAGTGCAGGCTCTTCTTTAGTTAATATTGGAAGAAGATGTTCAGAATCTGACAAAGAAACAATTATCGAATTGATGTCCTCTATTTCTGAACCACTTTTTATCGATGAAAATATTACACGTGTTGCTTCTGACATTTTATGTTGCGGACCTGCATTTTTCAGTTACTTATTGCAAGAGTTCATTAATGCAGCAGTAAGGCAAACCGATATTTCAAAGGAAGAAGCAACGATTTTAGCTTCAAATATGTTAATTGGAATGGGTCAATTGATTGAAAAAGGGCATTATTCTTTAGATAGCTTAAAAGAAAGAGTATGTGTACCTGGTGGGATTACCGGGGTGGGCTTGCAGGTGCTTGAAGATGAGACAGGGTCGATGTTTGATCACCTTTTTCAAGAAACGCATAGAAAATATTATGATGAGCAAGAAAAGTTAAAAATCATGTTTAAGACCTAACATTTTAGCTAAACTGTCCTCTTATGTTCACGGAGGACAGTTTATTTGTACTTAAAAGTTAGCTGTAAATCAACGGAGGCATCGATTTGCTCATCACCAAAGTTTTTTATTCTTAGGCTATCTTTTTCGACAGAAACAATGTTTTTCCTGCTTATTTTTTAATGGCTTTGAAAAAGATTCTTTCACTTTGATCATTTGGTGTTTCATCTGTAAAGTCAGCTGTAATTTTTTCTATAGAAAAACCCGCTTCTATTAACCATTCTTCGTATTGCTTAATCTCATAGGTTCGTTGTTTATGAAGCTCATCAAACCGTTCATACTTCCCTAGCGAATCTCGCACGAAAAATGTCAATTCATGCTCTACACTGTCCGGCCAATCGCCTTCAAAAGAATTCCAAATATATGAAATCTCTTCTCCTGGCTCTGCATGTGTGTCTTCTATATAACGTGTTATTTTATACAGGCTGTGTACGTCAAATAAAAAATATCCGCCCTGCTTTAACTGCTTGAAAACAGCGGCAAAGGTTCGTTGAACATCCGTCTCATTTTCAAGATAATTGATGGAATCACAAAATGCACAAACGATATCAAATTGGCTCATTAACGTCATCTCGGACATATCTTGCTCGATAAGAAAAGGCTTATACCCCGCTTTTTCCGCTTTAGCGTGGGCGACCATCAGCATTTCAGCTGATAGATCAAGCCCTGTAACCTCAGCTTCTTTTTTGAGGAATGAAAGAAGTAATTCACCTGTTCCACAGCCTACGTCTAATACCTTGTGGCCTTTTAGAGAGTCTTTTCCAACTGTATCTAATACAAATTCTAGCCAGTTATCGTAAGGTGCCTCTGCCATTAATTGATCATAATAATGGGCAAAAGTTAAATAGTTCATTTCTTCCCCTTTTGATAAGTCCAACCATCACGCTGTTCAATTTTTCCTTCTTTCATTAACTTACCTAAAGCACGCTTAAAAGCGGCTTTACTAATTTGAAAACGTGCCTTGATATCTTCCGGTGGGGTTTTATCCGTGTATGGCATTGCACCACCACGATTAACAAGATACGTATAAATTACTTCAGAATCATCATCTTGGCGTTCCGTTCTAGACCCACGTAAAGTAATATTTACTCGTCCATCAGGTCTTACATACTGAACTCGCCCTTGTACAAATTCTCCATAACGTAAAGCTCTTGTCATTTCATTATTATGGATAAATGCCAAATAACCTTCTTGCGTTAAGAGTAATGCACCCTCATCGAGAAAATGATATACATATCCAGCAACTTCTTCGTCTTTCACTGATTCTGGTGCTTTCTCTGACATTTCCTCAATCGGACCGCCTTTTAAAAGCCTAGCCATCATTCGACCACGCTTATCCCATGTAATAGTTACAGGGAGACGCTCGCCTTTTCTTGGCCAAAGATCACGATCTTCAGGCAATTCATCCATGGATAAAAATAAATCACGCGAAATCCCATTATACATAAACACACCATGCCCAGTGCGAACAGAAACAACTTCCAACCATGCATACTCGCCAACCGAAATAATCGGCTCTTTCATCGTTGCTGCTAGTCGGTTTTGGTGGTCTAAATATAAAAACACCTGAACTTTGTCTCCATTTGCCACATTACCCACAACATCGTTATTGTGAAGAAGCACATCTTCTGCACTGGTTGAAAGAAAATAACCAAAATCAGTTTTACGATCAACGGTCAACTCCGCCATATATCCTGGCTTTAGTTCCATCAGTCCAATACTCCTTCTAACTCAATGATAGCCGCATCTCCCCAAAGCTTTTCCAAATTATAATAAACACGTTCATCTTTATGGAAAATGTGGACAACCACATTACCTAAATCGATTAATACCCACCTCGCCGTGTCATACCCTTCTAAGCGCTTAATATCAATTCCTTGTTCTTGAGCTACTTTTTTCAACTCATGGGCAATTGCTTGTACTTGCTTTTCTGAATTACCATGACAAATAACAAAGTAATCAGCTATTAATGAAACACCTTTCATATTTAACGCAACAATATTTGCTGCTTTTTTATCATCTATAGTTTTAACGGCTAGTTCTAACATTTTATCTTCTAACACTAACGATCACTTCTCCTTTTTTTCTTAAAAATAAAATCATTATATGTCGCTAACGTATCGGGAAAAATAAGCTGACGACGATTCATCAAAAACTGAACCGTATTGTGTAACGATTGTAAAATCGCTTCATCCAAATCATCTTCAGCCAATGCCCTTACCTCATCAACACCTTTAAAATGCCTACCCGGTTCTATATAATCAGCTAAAAAAATCACTTTTTCTAAATCGTTCATCCCTGGTTTCCCGGTTGTATGATACGCAATCGCACCTAAGATCTCTTGATCGCGAATCCCCACCTCATGCTGCACATAATAAGCACCACACGGAGCGTGAAGAAGCTCATCACCATAGTCTAAAATTTCAAGCCATTGTAACTTCTCACGAATTAAGCTTCTCATTTCATCCTTATTTCGAAACTTGGCATAATCATGAAAAATAGCAGCAATTTCTGCTTTCTTTTCATCGACTCCAAACTTCCTTGCTAGCCGTAATGCTGTCTGCATAACTCCTAATGTATGTTGATAACGATGTTCAGTTAAGTGCGGTTGCACGATTTCAAGTGCTTTCTCTCTCTCCATATAACCCCTTCTTCCTAATGAATGCCTCAACCTCTGGCACCACCATATAAGAAATTGATTTTCCAAGTTTGACTCGCTCTCGAATCATCGTTGAGGATATATCCAATTGCTTCGTTTCAATTTGAATGATGGTTTCATGAGGAAGCCGTTCCATTGATACCCCCGGGCGCTCTACCGCTATAAATGTCACGTTTGAATAAAGTTGTTCGATACCTTTCCACGTATGAAGTGTGGCTAACATATCACCACCAACGATAAAATAAAATTGAGTGTTATCGTACTTTTCCTTCAAGTGCATTACCGTATCAATTGTATAGGACACACCTTTTCGTTCTAACTCGACTGTAGAAATAAAAAATTTTTCATGAAAAGCGGTACTCTCTTCAAGCATTTTTAAACGTTCTACATTACTGGACATTGATTTTTTATATTTGTGAGGTGCTGTATGAACAGGAATAAACCAAACTTCATCTAGCTCACATGATTCCATCACTTGTACAGCTGTTAACATATGACCAATATGCGGGGGATCAAAGCTTCCACCAAATAAACCAATTCGTTTCATAATGTTCTCCTTTATCGTTTGGACACCTTTATTAAGGGAGAATAAGTTGTTTATTTTCTTTTGATTCTTTGTATAAAACAATCGTATTACCGATAATTTGCACAATGTCTGCTTTTGTTCCTTTGGCAAGCTCTTTTGCGACATCTCCCTTATCAAACTCACAATTTTGTAAGACGCTAATTTTCATTAATTCTCTCACTTCAAGAGCATCAGAAATTTGGGCAATCATATTATCGTTGACTCCACCTTTCCCTACTTGGAAAATAGGGTTTAAATGATGAGCCTTTGAGCGTAAAAATCTTTTTTGTTTTCCAGTTAACATCGTATACCTCCAAGTTGCTTTAACACAACATCTGTCATTTTTTGACGGTTTGGTTTTTGTTCAGTCCAATATTCAAACGAGAGTGCTCCTTGATTCACAAACATCCCAAGTCCATTTAACGTTAGTGCTCCCATCGCTTCAGCTTCCATTAATAGTTTGGTTTGAAGTGGGTTATAAATAAGATCACTAACCACTGTATTTTCTTTGAGATGTGTTAGCGAAAGCGGGCTCTCATCCGCATGTGGACTCATACCAACGGATGTTGTATTTATAATGATATCAAATTTGTGTAATGTATGTTCAAGTTCAGCTATACTCATAACTTCTGTCACGGTGTTTCCGTTTGGAAGACGTTGAAGGAGGGCTTCAGCTTTTAGAACCGTCCGATTAGCGATGACCAGTTGAGATACTTGGGCATTGATTAGAACTGTGGCAACAGCTCTTGCCGCACCACCCGCTCCTATAATCGCCACATTTTTACCTACTACGGTTTCCGTTAGCTCTAATAAAGATTCTAAATACCCTCTACCATCTGTGTTATAACCGATAAGTCTGCCGTTACGATTAACAATCGTATTTACGGCACCGATTTGCCGGGCTTCTTCGTCAACTTCATCTAAGTACTCCATAACAGCAACCTTATGTGGGATTGTGACGTTTACCCCACCTAATTGTAAGGCTCGAATACTTTTAACAGCCTCTTTTAATTGTTCAGGTTTAACTAGAAATGCATGATAATTAGCCATAATATCGCAATCAGAAAAAGCGGCCTCTTGCATAATCGGTGACATCGAGTGGTGGACTGGGTATCCAAATAAACCAAATACCTTCTTCATAATCTTCCCCTCTTCCTAATTAAATAATAATGGAATCACGTAATGAAACCGTTACGCCTTTAGGCACATGTGCAACAATATCAATATTGGAACCGTTAATTGTTACAAAACCTAATCCAGAGAAAACAACATCCATTTTATTCTCTTTAATTCTAAATGTTTTTTTCGTTAAAGGTGGAAATGACTCTTTTGTATCTGGCCCTGGTGGTGCAAGCAATTCCCCTAAATGATTTTCATACAGTTCATCTGCTTTCTCTAATTTCGTTCTGTGCAGCTTTATTTCATTTGAAAAGTATGAAACAAATGAACTTCTTTCTCCTTTGACGAAATCTAGACGAGCTAAACCACCAAAGAATAATGTCTGGCCGTCATTTAATTGATTGACCATTGGTTTAATTTCTTTTTTAGGCGTAATAATTTTTAATTCTTTTTTATCCATATAATGAGCCATCTGGTGCTGATTAATAATCCCTGGAGTGTCATATAGGGTTTTACCGTCATCCAAAGGAATATCTATCAAGTCTAATGTTGTACCAGGAAAATGAGAGGTTGTAATCAGCTGGTCTTCATCTCCATCAAATCCTCTAATCAATTGATTAATAAAAGTTGATTTACCAACATTCGTAGCCCCTACTATATATACATCTTTTCCTTCTCTTAACTCGTCAATAGCACCAGCAATTTCAAGGACACTATCACCTTTAGCAGCACTCATTAATTGTACATCAATTGGTTTTAAGCCTAAATCTTTCGCCGATTTTTTTAACCAATTGATTAACTTATTTCTTTTAAATGATTTTGGTAGTAAATCCACTTTATTACCTACTAATAGGACATTATTTTTGCCTACAAAACGATGTAAGCCATTGAGCCAGCTTCCGTTAAAGTCAAAGACATCAACTATTTTTACGATTAAGGCATCTTCTTGTCCAATTGTGTGTAACAGTTTCAAGAAATCATCATCTGTTAATGAAACGTCTTGCACTTCATTATAATGCTTTAAGCGGTAGCATCGTTGACAAATAATCACATCACGCTTTAAGGCTGAACTCGGTGCATAACCTAGTCCTTTAGGATCCTCTGTTTGTACGCGCACACCACAGCCCGCACAAATTATTTTTTCATCTGACATTAATCTTCCTCCCATTGTATTAAACCTTTTTGACGCATTTTCTTTAAAACAATTCGTTCCATTTTTCGGTTAAATTTCGTAATGAAGCCATCTGTCTTAGCCACCGGTACCACTAATATTGTCTGTAAACCAGCTCGGTTCCCACCTAATACATCCGTAAAAATTTGGTCACCTACTACAACGACTTCGTTAGGGGCGAGTCCCATATCTTTACACGCTCTCATAAAAGCACGGCGCATCGGTTTTTTGGCACTATGAATATACACAACACTTTCTGGGTCAGAAAAGGCTTTCACTCTTTTTTCCGTATTATTAGAAACAATCGTCACTTTCATTTCTAAGTCTTGTACCGTTTTAAACCACCCTTTGACTTCCTCTGTGGCTAGAGCTCGATCCCATTCTACTAGTGTGTTATCTAAGTCTGTGATAATACCTTTAATGCCAAGTTCTTTTAATTCAGTCAAGTTTATTTCGTAAATGCTCTTTACATACTGGTTCGGAAATAAATTTTTAAACATTGTACGCACCTCTTATCACGTTCTTCTTAACCAATCTTTAACTATACCTATATTTACGACAAAATTCAATTGAAAACTTGGCATAACCCGTACTTTCGATATTTTGTATGAAAGTTAGTGCGAACATAGAGCGTTACTCGTCGCTACCGAAACTTATGCTACTCGTCCTGCGGGGTGGCGCTGAGCTAATCGGCTACGCCGCTGGATCTCAGCTCTGCCACTACGTCCCGCGGGAGTCTCCGCATATTTTCGTCCGCTGGATTACTGGAAATTCTCAGGTTCAAACAACAATCCAAGATCATTCATTTAAATTGAGAAAGATCAAAACCAAATTGCATCAAGAGCTGAGTTGGAAAGGGCTTATCGCCACTTTCGTTCTTGTTTGTGGCGAAGCTGGTTTTGGCTTTGCCATGTGGGTTTTATATGAAAGTTACTTATGGGCGTTGTGCCTTGAAGTTAGCACGTCATCCATCTTACGATAAATGACCTTAGTAGGACAGTGCTCCCTGTTTGTTCAGACCGACTCCTGATGGTGATCGAGTTGTACATGTGCCAACAGTTTGAACAGTCGCCACTACTTTCATCTTTGTTGGTGGCGAAGTGAATCGGGCTTCGCCATCTGGGGTTTGTATTACTCTTCGCTACCGGAAATCATATTCCACTGGGTACTACTTATGCTGTCCTCATACCGCTTTCCACGACAACATAACGACACCTCTGCTCTAAAGTTTCCCTCACCAATGTTTCTAGATACCACTTCTATTATTCAGTCTGCTCATTTAACAAGTTTTTTAAGTTAGAACTAGTTCTTATTGTTTTTTTAGAAAACTTTTCGACAAATTCTAATTGAATTCTCAACTGTGGATAAAGTTATGCACGAATTAAACCTTTTATTAACTACACTTATATCCTTTTAATCACAAGTAACCCACAGGTTATCCACTGGGATTTGTGGATAAAACGAACGGTTGTTCTATTCAATCGAACATGATAGGATTATTTTAATAAATCGATTAACTTCTGACTTTCTGAAACTTTTTGAATAATGAAACGTAAATGGATTAAATAAACATCTTAAAGGAGGTGACCTGTCAAAGGTCTGACAGGAACTTATGCAAAACCTTTCCGATGAATTATTAATTGAGACATACCACAAAGCTGTTGAACTTAATTTAAATCATGATTTTATTGAATTAATCAAACACGAACTTCACAATCGTGCTCTATTAGACAAAATAAAACTCAGTTCCTAAAACTATCTTATTTCCCATCCATTCCAGCATAACAAAGAAGAGAGTCGAACTCTATCGACTCTCTTCTTTGTTGTTAACCTCTGACTGTTCTTTAGGAATGACTTTTATATACTGTCTAGGTGCTAGACGCTCCTTCTTTATGCGCACACCGTCGAGCTGCTGAATTTGATAACCACGTTCTTGTTCAACATATCTGGAATCCAAATTAATATACCAGGCACCGATGAACATTAATATAAAGACAATCATACAAAAGATCACTTTTGAGCGTAACTTCATGGTACTCCCTCATTTTTAAATTTGATGTACCGAAAACCTAAGTTATCCTTACGTTCGCCCAAATCGTCAATAAATATACACATTTAGCTTTTAATCATCGGAAATTACCTTTATATCAGTACTTAAACAATTTTTTACTACGATTTCCAAATAGCTCTATTTTCAAAGTCTACATATATTAATAAAATAAAAAAGTTCAGGAAACACTAGGATAAGCATGTTTGATGCGTGTTTATGCAAATTGGGTTATAATCTTACTTAGTGCGAAAGAAAAAGATGTTTCGCTTACAATCGTAAAGGGGAGTTTAAAAAAGGGCCCATTTCAATGATCAACATTTTTTAAGGAGGTATGTGTGTGTTTACAGCTTTACATTGGGCTACGATTTCACCCTTATTGTTAGCCATTATTATTCCATTCATTTATAAGTATGTTCGTCAAATACATACGGGCTGGTTCGTGTTAATTTTGCCGGTCATACTGTTTATCTATTTCATTCAGTTTCTACCAACTGTCTCAAATGGAGATATCATTTCAAACTCAGTTCCTTGGGTGCCATCCCTCGGGATTCATTTTAATGTATATGTAGATGGATTAAGTCTATTATTTGCATTACTCATTACCGGAATCGGTTCCCTCGTTGTTCTTTATTCGATTTTCTACTTATCAAAAATCAAAGAGCAACTCCACAAATTCTACGTATATCTACTGTTATTTATGGGAGCTATGCTAGGTGTTGTTTTATCCGATAACTTAATCGTTTTATACACATTTTGGGAATTAACAAGTTTAGCTTCAGCTTTATTAATTAGTTATTGGTATACGAGAAAGAAATCTCGTGATGGTGCCCAAAAATCAATGCTTATTACGGTATTCGGTGGTTTTTCGATGCTCGCCGGTATCATAATGCTCTCGATTATTACGGATACATTCTCTATTCGCGAAATGATTGCACAAGCAGACATCATTGCAAGCAGTGAATTATTTATCCCTGCCATGCTCTTTATTTTACTCGGAGCATTTACTAAATCAGCGCAATTTCCTTTCCACATTTGGTTACCAGATGCGATGGAAGCCCCTACTCCAGTTAGTGCATATTTGCATTCCGCTACGATGGTTAAAGCAGGTATCTACTTAGTCGCAAGGTTTACTCCTATCTTTGGTGGTGCCGCAGAATGGTTCTGGATTATCTCAACTTTTGGTATCGTCACTTTATTATGGGGATCATTGTCGGCTGTTCGACAAAAAGATTTAAAAGGAATATTAGCCTTTTCAACGATAAGTCAGCTAGGGCTCATCATGACTTTATTAGGATTAGGTTCGGCTACCCTTTATTTTACTGATGGACAAAATGTTGAAATTTACTTAGCGGCCATTGTTACCGCTGTTTTCCATCTTATTAATCATGCTACATTTAAAGGTAGTTTGTTTATGAGTGCTGGAATTATTGATCATGAAACAGGTACAAGAGATATTCGTAAGCTGGGCGGTCTTATGACCATTATGCCAATAACCTTTACGATGTCTTTAATTGGATTAGCCGCTATGGCTGGTTTACCACCTTTTAATGGATTCTTAAGTAAAGAGATGTTCTTCACGTCTGTTTTACATGCAACAGAATTCGGGATATTTAATATGGAAACATTCGGTATGCTCTTTCCTGTTATTGCTTGGATAGCTAGTATATTTACATTCTTATACTGTGCCGTTATGTTTTTCCAAACTTTCACAGGCAAATTTGAACCAAGTAACTTTAAGAAAGTGGTTCATGAAGCACCGGCCGGCTTATTAATAAGCCCTCTTGTATTAGCTTCATTAGTTGTGATTTTCGGGTTCTTCCCTAACATTTTATCTAAATCAATTATTGAACCAGCCGTGGTTTCCATTGCACCGATGCTTGCCGACAGTGCGTATTTAGATGTCGACATTTATATGTGGCACGGGTTTAATACTGAATTAATGATGACGATTGGTGTCGTTGTTTTAGGTACTATCTTATTCCTTCTTATGAATAAATGGGTAAAGCTCTCTATTTATAAAAAAGAACGCGATCCATTCAATCGTGTTTATGATGGCCTTTTAGCAGGTGTTTCAACGGGTGGACGCAAGCTAACTGATTCTTATATGAAGGATAATTTCAGACAATATTTAATTTACATTTACAGCTTTATTGTGTTGTTCCTAGGTTATATGATGATTCATTTAGATGTTATTGCTCTATTCCCAGAAGTCTATGCACCGATCGCCTTCCATGAAGTGACATTAGTTGTCATTATGATTGCTGGTGCCATTACAGTTGCTGTTGCAAAAACACGCTTAACTTCTTTAGCTGCATTAGGAAGTTTAGGCTTTGCGATTGCTATTTTCTTTGTGCTATTCCGTGCCCCAGATCTAGCTTTAACTCAATTAGTTATTGAAACGGTGTCAACATTATTGTTCTTACTTTGCTTTTACCATTTACCTCTTTTCAAAGAAACGATTGATTCAAAATCATCACAAATTGTAAATGGTATTGTTGCAACGGGCATCGGTGTGCTCGTTACCGTTCTTGCGATCTCTGCACATAATAATCGCTATTTTGATTCATTAGTGGACTTTTTCGTAGATGCTAGTTATGAGCAAGCAGGTGGAAACAATATGGTTAACGTTATTCTAGTTGACTTCCGTGGATTTGATACGTTATTTGAAATTGCTGTACTAGGCATTGCCGCCATTGGTATTTATGCAATGATTAAAGGTAGTATTAAAGAGGAGGAATTATAATGCACCCAAATGATGTCATACTCCAAACTGTCACAAAAGTCTTGGCATTTATTATTGTAATTTTCTCCTTCTATGTATTTTTAGCTGGTCACCACAACCCTGGCGGTGGATTTATCGGAGCACTTACTACAGCGTGTGCCTTTTTACTTGTTAGTGTTTCTTTTGATATTGAAACGGTCAAAAAAATGATCCCAGTCGACTTTAAAACAATTATGGCTGTTGGACTTTTGATTGCTGTTATATCAGGGGTACTTCCTTTCTTTTTTGGAGAAAACTTCTTATGGCAAACATTTGACTATTTTGATTTGCCGTTGCTTGGAAATACGGAGCTTGCAACAGCACTTGTATTTGATATCGGCGTCTACCTCGTCGTTATTGCTGTTGTTTTAGCCGTTATTTTTACAATAGGGGAGGAGCAATAACATGGAAATTATTATCTCCATATTGTGTGGTGTCCTCTTTACTATTGGGACCTACCTCATTCTATCGAGAAATATAACAAAAATTGTAATTGGAACAGCTGTTCTTACACACGGTGTACACTTATTGCTATTAACAATGGGAGGTATTAAATTAGGCGCTGCACCCCTACTTGGGTACGAAGAAGCAGCTTACACGGACCCGCTTCCACAAGCACTAATTTTGACAGCTATCGTTATTAGCTTTGGTGTTACATCATTCTTGCTCGTGCTTGCTTATCGTACGTACAAAGTACACGGAACGGTTGACATGGATAAATTGAGGGGAATGAAAGAAGATGAGTAATTTAATTGTTTTTCCACTATTAATCCCTTTTCTAGCTGCAATCATTCTTCTTTTTATTAGAAAGAGTGTAACTGCTGAGCGTATTCTCAGCATCATTGCTGGGATTGCAACCATCTTAGTCAGTGGCTGGTTAGTGATAGATGTTTATAACCAAGGAGTTATCTCTTATGCAGTCGGTGGTTGGGATCCACCATTTGGGATCGCTTTAGTTGCCGACCCTCTCTCTGCACTCCTTGTTTTATTTGCTAGTATTGTTGTTTTTGTATGTGTTTTGTTTTCGATTAAAGGAATTGATGAAGTTCGAGTCAAATTCTATTTCTATCCACTTGTCCAATTTCTACTTCTTGGCGTAATCGGTGCTTTCTTAACAGGGGACATATTTAATCTATTTGTATTTTTTGAAGTGTTATTAATGGCTTCTTATGGTCTAATAACACTCGGTGGCTCGAGAGCACAGCTTCAAGAGTCGATAAAATATGTGTTGATTAACGTCATTTCTTCTGCTTTCTTTATTGCAGCAGTCGCTTATCTTTATGCCGTTGTCGGGACATTAAATATTGCTCATTTATCAGAACGTGTTGCTGAAATCGGACAGCCAGGTATTGTCACTGTTATTGCCTTCTTATTCCTAATTGTATTTGGAATGAAAGCAGCGATTTTTCCACTTTATTTCTGGTTACCGGGCTCTTATTCTGCTCCGCCACCTGTTATTACCGCCTTATTCGCTGGTCTTCTAACAAAAGTAGGAATTTATGCGATTATGCGTATCTTTACGATCATCTTTCATCATCAACCGCAAATCACTCATATGGTCCTTGAAATATTAGCGATTCTAACGATGGTTGTTGGTGTTATCGGTGCAGTTGCTTATAATGATATGCAAAAAGTGGTTGTTTACAACGTTGTCGCTGGTGTTGGGTTTATTATTTTTGGAATCTCTTCTTTTAATGAAGCAGGACTTTTCGGAGCTGGTTTTTACCTATTGCACGATATGCTTATTAAAGCAGCACTTTTCCTATTAATTGGTGCGATCATGATTGTCACACAAACATCATCGATGAAGAATGCTAGTGGTTTAATTAAGCAATATCCACTACTTGGTTGGTCATTTTTAATAGCAGCACTTTCTTTAGCAGGAATACCTCCCTTTAGTGGATTTTTCGGGAAACTATATTTATTCCAAGGCGGTATTGAAGCCGGACAATATATTTCCGTTATTATCATGATTTTTGTTAGTCTACTCCTCCTCTACTCCGTTATGCGTATCTTCTTTAACGTTGTTTTAGGGGAAGAAAATCATGCTTCTCAAAACGAGAAAGCGAATATTAAAGGGCTTCTTTACCCTAGTATGATTCTCTTATTTTTATCATTTGTGATGGGCTTTGGTGCTGAGTTCTTTGTTCCACACCTAACAAATGCTGCTGAGGTGTTACTAAACCCGGAAATTTATATTGAAGCCGTATTAAAGGAGTAGATTTATTATGATGTCTTTTCAGTTACTCATAAATTTCGCACTGGCTATTGCATGGATGCTTTTATATAATACGTATGATTTAAAGACTTTTATTATTGGCTATATAATAGGTTTCATTATTCTAGTTTTAATGAGACGTATTTTCCCGTCAAGGTTATATATCATTCGTATTTACGGGGTCATTCACCTGTTGTTTGTGTTTATTAGGGAACTTTTACTTTCTAACTTGAGTGTTATGAAAATTATTATGAAGCCAAAGCTAGACATTAAGCCTGGTATTTTCACTCTGCATATAGACTACAAATCCGATTGGGAATTAACTTTGCTTTCCCTTTTAATTTCATTAACACCTGGAACAGTCGTGATTGATATTTCACACGACAAAGAACAAATGTATATTCACACAATGAATATTGATGACCTTGAAAATAGTATTGAGCATATTTCAAACTCCTTTCAAAAAGTGATTTTGGAGGTGAGCAGGACATGATTATTAATGCGACGATTGATTATTTCCTTTATTTTGGCATTGCCGTCATTTCTGTAGGTCTTATTGGAGGCGTTTATCGTATATACAAAGGGCCAACACCAGCCGATCGACTTATGGCTTTAGATACTATTGGAATTAATATTATTTCAATCACAGCACTTACAGGTATGATTTTACGTACCTCTGCTTTTTTAACTGTGATTCTCCTTGTAGGCATTCTAGCGTTTATTGGTACGGTAGCCTTTGCTAAGTTTATCGAAAGGGGTGTTGTTCTTGAGCGAAAACGTAATCATTGATATTATTGTTGCTGTGTTTGTCGTCCTTGGTTCCATTATCTCCCTAGTAACGATGGTGGGATTAATCCGACTACCTGACACGTATACACGTGCTCACGCAGCAAGTAAAAGTGCTACGTTAGGAGTTTTGTTAATCTTACTAGCAGCACTCGCCTTTTTCTATCCAGAATACGGATTTGATGCAAGAATTTTGTTAGCGATTATTTTTGTATTTGTTTCCTCACCTGTTGCTGGTCATTTAGTCAGCCGTGCTGCCTATTTCTCTAACGTACCGCAATGGGAGAATGCTGTACGAGATGATTTAAAAGAAGTACTTGAAAAACGTAGAAAGCGTTATGAAATGCAGCTCGCTAAGAAAAAAGGTGACGAAGGTCGAAGACTGAAAGAGTTTGATCGTCGCAAAAAAGAAGAAGAAGAAGTCAATCGCCATGAAGGTGAAATGTAATAGACAAACAATAAAAAGCCGTCACGATGCTTAAGCAAAGTGGCGGCTTTTATTACTGTTTTTGAAAAAAATGCATAAGATGTTTGTTCATTTCTTCGATACTCAATTGATATTGATGTCTTTTCCAATACATAATCATACCGATCGTTGCACTCGTAATCATTGATAAATAAAGCTCTCGATTTAAATTGAAAGGTAGCATTTTTAAGTTAAGATTCATGGAAACGTCCATAATCGTTTGGTGATATAGATTCATGTATTTTATAGGGGCATGTTCAGAGAAAATGATCTCATAAAAATCTTTATGCTCTAACACATGTTCAAACAAAGGAGTGATTGTTGACTCACTCGAAGACGTATTCCTTTCGTAAACCTGACGATATTTCACTTCTAATAATCCAATCACTTCATTAAAATATTCCTGAAACAGCTCCTCTTTTCCCAAGAAATGTGCGTAAAACGTTCCTCGATTAATTTCAGCTTCCTTGCATATTTCTGAAATGGTTATCTCTTCTAACGTCTTCCTCTTTAACAGCTTTATGAACGTATCAAATATATTTTTTCTTGTTTTCTTCACGCGTAAATCATTCATATTCATAAAAAATTCCTCACTTATCGTACAAGTCTTTAAAAGTTGTTCATTATCCTACAAAACTGTATCTTTTGCATATTGTAAGCCTTTACATAAACAAGCTATACTTTTAGTATACCAAAGTTCCTATAGGAGGCTAACCATTATGAATCAAGTTGTTCTTATTACAGGTGCGGCTACAGGCTTAGGTCGTGCCACTGCCTTAAAGTTAGCAGAACAAAGCTACCGTCTAGCCCTTGTCGATTTTAATGAAGAAGCTGGTTTGCAAACAACCGAGGAAGTGAAAAATAAAGGTGCCGAGGCTATTTTTATTAAAGCCGACGTGTCCAATGAAGATGACGTCAAACTTTACGTCAAACGTACTGAGGAAACATTTGGACGTATCGATTATTTCCATAATAATGCAGGCATTATGATTCCTTTTCGAATGATCCATGAGTATTCAGCAGATGAGTATGATCGCTTAATGAATATTAACGTAAAAGGTGCTTTTTTAGGCATTAAATACGTCATTGAGGTGATGCTCAAGAACGGTGGGGGTACGATTATTAATACTGTATCATCCAACTCTTATAAACCAACTGCTTATAATGGAATTTATTCTGCCTCCAAGCATGCTTTAGCCGGTATGACAAAATCGATCGGTCAAGATTACCAAGACGTAAATGTCTATGCGGTTGGTGTTGCTCCTAATACGATGCAAACGAATATTGCCGCAAATGCAAGCACGACTTTTACGCCTGAAATTGGAGCAAAAATCGGTGCTACTACGGGTCCAAACATTGCAGCAACTGCCGAGGAGATTGCCGATGCTGTCATTTTTGCGATGAATAATGGAAAAGTATTGACAGGTTCCATTATTAACTGTGCTGGTGGACAAATTTATAACTAAGAGGTGGATAACATATGAAACGTTTAGAAAATAAAGTAGCGATTATTACAGGTGCAGCATCAGGTATGGGAAAAGCAACCGCTAAGCTTTTTGCCAGTGAAGGGGCGAAAGTCATTGCCGCTGACATTAATATCGACGGTGCTAAGGAAGTTGTGAAGGAAATTAATGACGCTGGATTTACTGCAATTGCTCAGCCAGTTGATATCGGTTCAGCCCAGCAAATTGAGGAAATGGTCTTAGCAGCGAAAGAACATTTTGGTCGCTTGGATATTTTGCATAATAATGCAGCACGCCTTAATTTTTCGGGCGATGTCGATGTGATGAATATGGACATTGACGAGTGGACAGAAACATTACGTTATAATTTGACTTCGGTAATGTTAGGGACGAAATTCGCGATTCCTCTTATGTTAGAAAATGGCGGTGGCTCGATCATTAATACCGCTTCGATTGCAGGAATTCACCCTGAGCTTTCTAAGTCTGCTTATTCTGTCGCAAAAGCTGGTGTTATCTCATTAACTAAATCGACAGCGATTCAATTTGGCAAGCAAGGAATTCGTGCCAATGCCATTGCACCAGGGATGGTGCTTGAGCCTGAGATTGTTGAAAACGGCCACGAGAGCCTAAAGCAATACGCTCAGATTTTTGAAGAAACAAAAGCAACGCCACGTATTGGGATTCCATTAGACATCGCTCAACTTGCCCTTTATTTAGCAAGTGATGAATCTTCCTTTATTACCGGACAAGTGATTTCTGCTGATGGCGGCATGACCGTTGGGAACCCGACGATTAGTGCGATTAAAAAGGCTGGTATTGGGTGGTAGAAAGTGAAAAAAAATAGATGACACTTGACTGTCATGAAGGAAAGTCGGCATGGTACAAATTGTATCTTGTCGACTTTTTGTAGTAACCTAACAACCATCATACTTATTATAATACCATAGCTTCATGACACATAATCTTATACAATATTAATAATCTTAAAATTACTGCTGAAGTTATGATATGAAAAACTTTTCAAGGAGAGTAGGCAAAATGATAAAGACTCTTTTACCATTTTTTCTAATTTTGTTTTTTTAATTGGTTGTAGTAATGGGCAACATTCATCTGAGACAGCCGTTACAACAACAGGTCAAATAATTGCTGAAGAACAGTTGTCCCAAAATAAAGAAGCTGATTTTATATTTATTAATGATGTTGTCTATATTTTTTCACAAAAACACATCATAGAATCACCTAAAGAACTTGAAGAAATAGCAATAGAATCAGAATATCATATGGAAAATAACTCAAATACAGTTTCTGCTACTAAACTTCAACCAGGTACGAAAATTTTCAAATCAGATAACCCCGACATTATATATGTTGTAAAAGATGACGAATACCTCTTGTATGAAGGCATTCCAGAAGGGTGAAAAAAATAGCGCCCTATTTAAAAGGGTATCGTAACGTTGACCTTTATTGACACTTGGCCCAAGCGTGTTAGGTTATTCCATCTAACTGCCTTGGGTCTATATCTTATCCGATTAATTTTACATGTTCTAAAAAGCGTTCTACTTTTTTATTTCGCGCCCTCTGTTGTCAATAACATCCCTATCTTTTGGCCCATTTGAACGGAATCTCCTTCTTGCAGATGTTCAAATTCCATCATAGTAGGCTCAAAGAGCAGGATGACTGTCGAGCCAAAGGAAAAATAGCCGAGCTCTTCTCCCTTTTTTAGCTGCTCGTGTGAATGTGTAAGAGCAATTGTATTAATATTCATCGCCCCCACTTTAGCCATGATGACATGTTGATTCATCACGCACAGCTCTGTTAACGAGCGATAATTATGCGATAATGGCTTTTTTCCATATTTTAATCCTGCATCATTGACAGGGTATGAACGTTTTCCTAGCTCCCATTGCTTTGTGATTTCTCCCGTAAGAGGACTATGTATACGATGATAATCTTTCGGACTTAAGTAGAGGACGATGTAGTGTCCATTCACATACTGCTGTGCTTTTTCTCTGTCTCCTAATAAATCAAGCAGTTGATACATTTGCCCTTTAACTTGAAACTCACTTTTAGGTGTCAATGTACCCAAGGAGGCTATTTTGGCGTCCACAGGACTAACAATACTTGTTTCCTTATCATCCACAGTACGAACCCCATTTTTTAATTTCCTCGTAAAGAAAGCATGTAGACTTTGATACTCTGTTATTGACTTTTCAGCTTCATGCATGTTAATTTGAAATGTTTTAGCAAACGCCGGTATAATGCGTTTACTTATTTTAGATTGAGCAAAACGCATGATTATCTTCGATTGAAAAGGTGAATTACTCAATTCAACAAATATCCTGAACAATTTTTGTTTCAACGACCTGTCCCCCATGTACCTGTAAATATTTTTGGCAATCTTTATCCTTTTAGTAGTGTAAACACCCTGTATATGATAAGATTATACTTTAATAGCGCATGTAAAAAAATGTACCATGATTTATTTTAATATGCGATTTTTTTGAAGGAAGTTTCATAAAGATATAGAACAACCTATGTGATTATTAACTCAAGGAGTGAAATGGATGTTGCTATTACAACGCCTTGACCATACGAAAAAGAAGTTAAAAGGACAAATTGCCAATATCCTGACTCTATTAAATCTTAGTTTAGGTGCATTTGCAATCCTTTTTACGATTCAAGATCAGCTACGACTCGCTTTACTGCTCATTACAATCGCTGCTGTTTTTGATCGTTTAGATGGTGCTGTTGCCCGTAAACTAAATAGTACGTCAGAGTTAGGAAAACAACTGGACTCATTATGCGATATGATTTCTTTTGGCGTAGCTCCAGCCTTATTAATTCATCAAGCGGTCTTATTTGAATTTGGTTTTGCAGGTGCATTTTTTGCGATTGTTTTTATTATTTGTGGTGCGATTCGATTAGCGAAGTTTAATATTACCGAATCTAATGGTTTCTTCTTTGGCCTCCCTATTACAGCTGCCGGTTGTATGTTAACCATTTTAACTCTTCTTGTCGCCTATATTCCGGAATATGTATTTATGCTTTTCACTTTAATCTTAGCTTTTCTTATGATTAGCCCTATGAAAATTCGAAAAATGTAATATGACTTTTTAAGAAGGATTCGTTCTTTATTCGACATTATCACTAAAATATACGAAGAAATGTCAAAAACGGTGAAAATATTGGCTTAATATGAATGATTTTCCTTCGAAAGGCTTGACAGTCATAGGCTTGGAGAGTAAATTGTAAGTGCAGGCTTTAAATCAAGGCAGATTAGCTTGCTATAATGCAGAAATAAGCTTTTGTTTTCTAAAATGATAGAAAATAAGTTTTTTCTAAACAAGGTATGAAAGGGAGTTTTTTTCATGAACAAAACAGACTTAATTAACGCAGTATCAGAGCAAGCAGACCTTTCTAAAAAGGATGCTTCTAAAGCAGTAGACGCAGTATTCGAAAGCATTACTTCAACATTAGTAGAAGGTGGCAAAGTTCAATTAGTTGGCTTTGGTAGTTTCGAAGTACGTGAGCGTTCTGCTCGTAAGGGTCGCAACCCTCAAACAGGTGCTGAAATTGAAATTCCAGCAACTAAGAACCCTGCATTCAAGCCAGGTAAGCAATTAAAAGACGCAGTAAACTAATTACACATATGTAATGAACATTAAATCGAAGCAAAGGATTAACCTCCTTGCTTCGATTTTTTATTTGAAACCGTATCAAGACCTCAGCCGCACATTTTATTTGCTCACTGCATAACCACCTCTTCGATTTACATAGTACCCTACTGCTCTTCCCACTTTTTTACCAACTATTTAGCTGAATGGTCAATCATTTTCATTGCTTGTATATGCATTATATGTTAATTTGAAAGGGATAAATGATATAAGTTCGTTCACTAGGGGTGCGTTTATTTGTGCTGAGAGAGGCTATGAGCCTTAACCCTTTTTACCTGAACTAGATAATACTAGCGGAGGGAAGTGGAAGTAGACAAAAGTATGCACGTTAGCGACGTGTACTTTTCTTACACTTGTTTACAACTCCTCTTCTTTTTAGAGGAGTTTATTTGCGTCGTCGTACGCTCTAGTGACTAGCGAACGAGGAGGATGATGAGAATATGAAATTTTCACAGCGCTTATATGAAGCAGCTAAGCCTATTTGGGAGAAGAGTCATTCACACCCATTCGTACAAGGAATTGGTGATGGAAGTCTCGACATTGAAAAGTTTAAATTTTTTATGTGTCAAGACTACATTTATTTAATCGATTACTCGCGGTTATTTGCTTTAGGTAGCTTAAAAGCTTCAGACTTAACGACTATGCAAGTTTTCGCTAAAATGCTACACGTAACATTAGACGAAGAAATGAGCTTACACAGAGCTTATGCGAAGCGTCTAGGCATATCTGAAGAAGAGCTTGAAGCGACAAAGCCAGCACCGACAACTTTAGCCTACAGCTCTTATATGCTAAACATTGCTCAACGCGGTTCACTAAAAGAACTATTAGCAGCCATTATGCCTTGTACATGGAGTTATTATGAAATTGGTTTGCGTTTAAGTGAAATTCCAGGTGCCCGTGAGCACGAATGGTATGGTGAGTGGATTAGAATGTATGAATCAGATGAATTTGGCGCTGTAGCACAGTGGCAAATTCAATTAATCGATGAATTAACTGCTTCTAGTACGGAAAAAGAATTACAGGAGTTAGAAGAAATTTTCCTCACGACGAGTCGTTTTGAATATATGTTCTGGGATATGTCCTTTGAGCAAACATCATGGCCTATGGAAGATTAACGTTTAATACGTACCGATCAAAAAAAGCTGTTCTAAGGGGATTTCCTTAGAACAGCTTTCATTATGATTAAGAAAATAACCGTCCCCATGTTACAGGGCCTACTTTGCCATCGACAGCTATTCTTTCCTTTCTTTGAAAATCTCGAACCGCTCGCTCCGTATTTGGTCCAAAAATGCCGTCTGCGGTTACCCCTATTTTCCTTTGAACAGCACGCACATCCTCGCCCCTCATATTAGGGCTTCTCAGTGTTAATAATCGTGTATATTTAGGCGTCGCTGGTTGCGCCGGCTTCGGATTATCAATCGCCGTCCATGTCTTTGGACCAACTATACCATCTGCGGTTAAGCCTTGAGCTCGCTGAAAGGTACGTACTCTTTGCTCGGTCGCCGGACCAAAAATACCGTCAGCAGTCGCTCCAGTTGCTCTTTGAACGACTCTAACATCATCGCCACGCATCATAGGTGTTGTATTTCTTAGTGTCCTTCTCTCGGTCCCTCCACCAGATGTCGGAGGTGGCACCGGTGGGGGTGCTGGCTGCTCTTCTAACGCGGCAAGTGCCCTTTCTAAAGCCTTAAAGGTTTGCTCTCCGACGATACCATCAACGGCAATCCCTTGTTTTTGTTGAAATGACCGAACCGCACTTTCTGTCTCTGCACCAAAATCCCCATCTGCTCCAAAACGTGGCAATACTTCACCTAACTTCAACAAGTCTTGCTGCAGTTGACGTACAGCATTACCCTTGCTCCCTCTTCTTAAAATAGTGGCCCCAATTTGTTCACCACCAACGTCAGGTCTAACAATCAAATCGACTTCCTGTGCTTGTCGCACCTGTCCTATAAAAGTTGACCAATCTTTCAAAAGAGTAGCTGGACAGTTTTTCCCCGTCCAATGTTGATGGGGAACTACTCGGTCAATCGGGATTTGATGGGCCCCCATCAAAAACCGAATTAATGTGATGGCATGTTCCCTTGCTTTAGCAAATTGACCATCGCTATTCACACAGATTTCTATACCAATAGACTCTCGATTTCCTTGACCTGTGCCCCCATCCCCTGCATGCCACCCAATCTCATTGGTTGGTAGGTGTTGGTAAATAATTTGTTCATCATCAACCGTATAATGCCAACTTACTGATGTGGATGGATTCTTTACATATGCAGCATGCATACGTGCATTTGCACCATTTCTTCTATTTGCGGTCTCATGGACAGTGATGAAGCGAGCATTCATCCTTGTACCAGGACGATTGCGATTACTTGTCGGGATAAAGTCCTGTCTAATTTCCATACTTATTCCTCCTTAACTAAAGATTTCCTGATATGATTACACATCGCCTTTGTCTTCATGACTTCAAGCGACCTACTAACACTGTATGTCTACTTCATAAAAAAGCTTAGGACAAACAGGAATTTTTTCGTTATTTACTAAATCGAAATCAATATCGTGAATGGGGAATGCTTTTGTATGTTTTGAAAAGACCTTTTCAATTATTTTCTTTATCTCCCTGCTGCAACCCTGTTATAAATTCCACTTTTTCTCATTGCATAACGAACATATTTTCGCATATAATACAAATACGAACATAAGTTCTATGAAAGGGAGGGGTTAAAATGAGGGTTATTTTTTTGATTGATATGCAATCCTTTTATGCATCGATCGAAAAGACACGCTACCCCGAGCAACGTGACAAACCACTTGTCGTATCGGGTGACCCAGCACGGCGTAGTGGCGTTATCCTCGCCGCCTGTCCGATTGCCAAATCCTACGGCATTCAAAACGCAGAACGCTTGTGGGAGGCCGAACAGAAGTGTAAAAATTTATTGATTGTACGCCCACGTATGCAGGACTATGTGGAAGCCTCAATCCAAATAACAGAAATTTTAAAGCAATATACAGACCTCGTCGAGCCATTTTCAATTGATGAACAGTTTTTAGATATCACAGGGAGTCAGCGGCTGTTTGGCACACCGCACCAAATCGCTCAAAAGATTCAAAAACACATTTGGGATCACATGCGTGTACGTGCTCGTATTGGTATCGGTGAGAACAAAGTGCTAGCAAAGATGGCTTGTGACTTATTCGCCAAAAAAAACAAAGATGGGATTTACTGGTTAAAGCAAGACCAACTCGAACAAACCCTATGGCCACTACCTATTGAAAAGCTTTACGGCATCGGTCGACAACGCCTTAAACATTTTCGCAATATGGGGATTCGTACGATTGGTCAATTTGCTCATACCCCCCTTGAGCACTTCAAGAAAAAATGGGGGATACCAGGTCACGTTCTTTGGATGACAGCCCACGGCATCGACTATTCGCCCGTCACCACACGTTCACATGATGGGCAAAAGGCAATTGGTCACGGTATGACTTTGCCACGTGATTATGACAATCTCACAGATATTCGAGTTGTTTTACTCGAACTTTGTGAAGAGGTATGTAGACGAGCACGCTCAAAGGGCGTTCAAGGTGAAACTGTGAGCCTCAGTATTTCTGGTGCAAGTTATGAGCTCCCACAAGGTTTCCACCGCCAACTTAAAATCGAGCAAGCGACCAATATAACCTTAGAACTTTTCCACGCCGCTTGCCAGCTATTAGAGCGCTTTTGGCAGAACTATCCGATTCGTCGCCTAGCCGTCTCGCTCTCGTCTCTTTCAAGCGATCAAGAAATTCAATTAAGCCTTTTCGAACAAAATCGCGATCGGTTGTTAAAAATCGGGTATACCATGGACAAAATCAACAATCGTTACGGAAAAACGACATTAATGCGTGCAACCTCGTTTCTCTCTGCAAGCCAAGCAAAGGATCGAGCCGCTAAAATTGGAGGACATTACCGATGAGTGAACATTTAAAGAGAGGTAATTTATTATGGGAAGGAAGCCGAATGTTTTTACCTGAGCATAAAGAAGCCTTACTTGAGCTAAAAGAAAAAGAGAAGCGACAAGTAAAGCCTGAACTTGATGATCAAGCCTATCACGAAATGGGGATGTACCTTTTAACCGCTCTTAACTATACAATGCCTGTACGTATCCACTATTGGGAACAGCATCGTATGAAAAAAACAGAAGGACTTATTGCCCATGTAGATGAATGGAACAAGCACATTCATCTAGAGACCAATCAACATAAGCAGCGCATTCCTTTCCACGCTTTAACCGAAGTCGAATTTTTATAGTTTTAGAAAACTCCTCACTAAGCTCAGCATTCAAGAATCTTGATATTTTATTGAAAAACGATAAATAACAAGTTATACTAGATAAAACTAGTTTGGTGAGGTGTTTGACTTGCAACATGTATCAACACAGCTACTAAAAGTAGCCATCATTGGTATCGCACTTATCATAGCTGTTCTTGGCGTTTTTTGGCTACCGTGGCAAGCCAACTCGCTTGGTCACGTATACCCTGAATTTTTATATTTGCAATATCCACTATTAATAGGTGTTTATGCGACGATGATTCCATTTTTTATCGCTTTGTATTATGCCTATCAAATTGTTCGTTACATAGACAAAGGGCATTCCTTTACGAAGCCACCAGCAAACTATTTAAATTATATTAAATACTGTGCTTTTACTGTATGTATTCTTTATTTAGCAGGGCTCATCACATTAGTATCCCAAGGTGCAGGTAATCTCGCGGTTTGGCTAGTCACACTCATTATTGCCTTCTCCTCTTTTATCATTGCTATCTTCGCCTCTGTTTTACGTGAACTTCTGAACAAGGCCATTTATATTCAAAATGAAAATGATTTAACGGTTTGAGGTGAGATGAGAATATGGCCATTATTGTAAATGTCGATGTCATGCTAGCAAAAAGAAAAATGAGTGTAACGGAGCTATCTGAAAGAGTTGGAATCACCATGGCAAACATGTCCATTTTAAAAACCGGCAAAGCAAAAGCGGTACGATTTTCAACCTTGGAAGCAATCTGTGAAGCACTCAATTGTCAGCCAGGCGATATATTAGAATACCGACCTGACGAAGAAACAAATAAATGAAAAAATGCCCCTCTCCTTTTAGATGAGGGGCATTTTTAAGTTGCCTATTAAGGAGGACATTGACGCGACGTATGTTTATGGACAAGACACTCGGTCTCTTTTCTTCGACTCATTGCCCCGTACTTCCATTTGCTCGGCATTGAACACTCTTTTTCCGGCTTCATTGCCGCGTATTTCCGTTTACTCCGCATTGAACTCTCTTTTCCCACACTTGCCGCGTATTTCCCATTTATAGCACATAAAAATGCCTCTATCCCTCAACTCTTGCTACAAAGAGTATTAACATCTCGACACGTATGTCTGTCAAAGTGGTATATTGCCATGCTTTCTAATCGGTCTGCTTTCTTGTTTATTTTTTAGTAATCCTAAGGCCTCTATGACCTTAGCTCTTGTTTCTCTTGGGTCAATTACATCATCGACCATACCATAAGCAGCAGCGACATAGGGATTCGCAAAATGCTGCTTATATTCAGTGATTTTTTGCTTACGTGTAGCCTCTGGGTTGCTACTTTCTTGAATATCGTGTGCAAATATAATCGATGTTGCCGCCTCTGGTCCCATCACAGCAATCTCAGCACTTGGCCAGGCGAACACATAGTCTGCTCCCATTGCTTTGGAATTAAGGGCTACATAAGCACCACCGTATGCTTTACGCAAAATAATCGTAATTTTGGGTACCGTTGCCTCAGCGAAGGCATACAAAATCTTGGCCCCATGACGAATAATGCCAGCATGTTCTTGGTCAATCCCCGGAAAGAAACCACTAACATCTTCTAAAATGAGCAGAGGAATACGGAAAGCATCACAAAAACGAACAAAACGAGCGAGCTTATCTGACGCATCTAAATCTAAGCTACCGGCCATCACCTTAGGCTGATTAGCCACAATTCCAACACTTTCCCCTGCTAGCTTAGCAAAACCAATCACAATATTGGGAGCGAAATCGCCCTGCACTTCCATAAAATCACGTTGATCCACGAACGTTTCAATCACATGGCGAACATCGTACACCTTGGTCGATTCACTTGGCACAAGTTCCAATAACTCTTCACAAGCCCCCGATTGATCAAGCACGTCATCTAGCGGTTCAGAATGATTTTCGGCATCATTATCCGGAAGAAAGAACAACAAACGTCGTACTTGTTCAAATAACTCTTGCTCCGTTTTGGCAGTGAAATGAGCACAGCCACTTCTAGAGGCATGCATGTGTGCACCGCCAAGTTCCTCTGCCGAAACCGTTTCCCCTGTTACGGTTTCGATCACCTTAGGACCCGTAATAAACATTTGGCTTATACCTTCGACCATAAAAACAAAATCTGTTAAGGCCGGGGAATATACCGCTCCTCCAGCACAAGGTCCCAAAATCATCGAAATTTGCGGAATCACCCCCGAATAGGTGGCGTTTCGATAAAAAAGCTGACCATAACCATCAAGAGCAAGAACGCCCTCTTGAATTCTGGCACCCCCAGAATCATTTAAACCAATTATAGGAGCATCCGCTTTTACTGCCGCATCCATTAATTGAGCGATTTTTAAAGCATGCATTTCGCCTAAGGTGCCTCCAAACACAGTAAAATCGTGGGCAAAGGCAAACACACGCCTGCCCCTCACCCGACCATACCCTGTAATCACGCCATCTCCAACAATCCGCTTCTCCGATAAATTAAACTGCTCAGACCGGTGTGATATAAATTGATTGGTCTCCACAAATGAGTCCTTATCAAATAAAAGCTCCAGTCTTTCCCGAGCTAAAAGCTTACCCCTGGCATGTTGTGTCTCTTTTTTGATACGACCGCCAGCAACCTTGACTTGTTCAACACGATTCTTTAACTCCTTAAGCTCCTCACGCATCGGCATCCCCCACCTTGTGGCCCGTACTCAACCTTCACATAGCTCAATCAATGTACCAAATGTAGCGTTTGGATGTACGAACTGAACCTTGCTACCTCCTGCCCCCTTTGTTATTCCGTTACCAATGAAATGAACGCCTGCTTTTTTTAATTCAGAGACTTCTAATGCTAGCTCATCCGTTTTAAAAGCAAGGTGATGAATACCCTCGCCCCTCTTTTTTATAAAACGTGCAATGGGACTCTCTTCACTTGTCGCTTCTAATAGCTCCAATCTGAAGTCACCTAGCTCAAAAAATGCGACCCGTACTTGCTGCTCTGATACGAACTCTGTGCCCATATAAGAAAAAGAAAAAACATCCCGATAAAGCATAATAGCTTCATTTAAGTCCGAGACCGCAATGGCGACATGATCGAACCTTTTCATTACTTAACCATTCCTTTCTCTTCTGACTATTCAGAGAGCGGCTTCACTAAAAATAAAGGCTGATGCTGCTTCACAAATTGTCCGTTTTCAACTAATACATCACAAATCTCACCTGAAATACCTGCTTCAACTTCATTAAACAGTTTCATTGCCTCAACAATACCAACCACCGTAGAAGCTTCAATATTTTGCCCAACCGTCACAAAAGGCTGCTCGCCCGTGCCGGGGGCTTGATAGAAAGTACCCACCATCGGAGATTGAATCTCCAAAAGGGACAGCTTTGTTTGCTCCAGACTCAGCGTCCTATTCTTTCCCCCTTCGCTTACTCCCCCTAGCTTGTCACTAGTATACACATCGGCTGATTTTGGCATTCTTATTTGAACAGTTCTACGTTCAGGACGTTTTTGATTAGATTCAGACTCTGGCCGTCTTTTCAGCGTAGATTCTTCTTTTATCTGACGATCTATGCACAAATAAAACGATTGATCCAATGCCTCAATTTTTAACTGTTCAAGATTTATATCCTTAAATAAACTCAAAAGCTCCTCCAGCTCTTCGACAGAAACAGGTGCTTCTCTTTGCCCCTCTGTCGATGTAACTAGTAACTTCAGTAGCGGCTGACCATATTCAATGATTTGCCCATTTTGAACTAAAATTTCAACAACCTCACCTGATAATGATGTGATAATCGGTTGTTCCAAATGCAAATGATCGATTCGACAGGTTCCAATTTGTTTTCCGGCTTCAAGCTTGTGCCCACTTTGCACAAGTAAATTTGTCAAACGACCGACCTGCGCCGCGGTGACATACCTGTAATGGTCTTTTTCAAGAAAATCTGACTTCACCTCTACTGTTACTAAACCAGAAGCAAATGGCTCTTCCCCTTTTTTTACATCCAGTAAAAAAGGGCCGTGTTCAATCGATAAAGCATGTAAAAAAGGATGCTGCCGTAACATATGAAGATAGGATGTAAGTAATGATCGTATATTCAAATATTCCTCCCCCTTAATAATCCCGAACCTATGTCAATCCTTGCTAAAAATATGCAGAAACAAGACGAGATATGCCCGAAACGCTCGTCTCAATTAGAATTAAGTCTACTGAATTGATTCCAAAAAGACGTACAGAAAATATAATATTTACATTACGCAAAAAAAGATACTTAAACAAATGGTTAAGTATCCCTTTACAGAATTATTTTTTGAATGAGTTTCTCGACTGAACGCTCACTCAGTAATGATCCCGACTAATCCTCCAACAGGTGTTTGGCTATAATCATCCTTTGAATCTCATTTGTCCCTTCATAAATTTGTGTAGCCTTAGCGTCCCTGAAGAGTCTTTCAACTGGATAATCTTTCATGTAGCCATAACCACCAAATATTTGAATAGCTTCCGTAGCTAACTTCATCGCTGTATCCGTCGCATAACGCTTCGCCATAGAAGCAAATTTCCCAGCTTTTTTCCCTTGTTGACGTAATAAGGCGGCTTGATACACCAGTAAGCGAGCGGCCTCAAGCTCTGTCGCCATATCAGCTAATTTAAAGGACACACCTTGATTCACAGAAATAGGCTGACCAAATTGCTTTCTAGATTTAGAATAAGCAACAGCTGATGAAAGAGCGGCTTCCGCAATACCAAGTGCTTGAGCAGCAATGCCTATGCGACCAACATCCAAGTTACCCATCGCAATTTTCCAACCATCACCTTCCTGACCAATCAAGTTTTCACACGGCACCTCTGCCTGATCAAAAATAAGCTCTGTCGTATTCGAACCATGCAACCCAAGCTTTCGTTCCTTTTTGCCGACTTTAAAACCCGGTGTATCCTTTTCAACAATAAAAGCAGAAATACCGCCATTCCTTCCTTTGGTTGCATCGGTGATTGCAAAAGTTACATACGTATCGGCTACCCCACCATTCGTAATAAACACTTTACTGCCATTGAGAAAATATGAATCTCTTTTTTTAGTAGCCGTCGTTTTCATCGCACTCGCATCCGAGCCCGAGCTCGGTTCTGTTAAAGCAAATGCCCCTAAATATTCCCCCGTTGCAAGCTTACGAACAAAGTGCTCGCGCTGAAGATCATTACCGTAGTACAAAATCGGATTAGTTCCTACTGATGTGTGCACGGATAAAATGACACCAAGCGTCGCACTTACCTTCGAAATTTCATGAATAGCAATAATATAAGAAAGAAAATCAGAACCTGCACCGTCCCATTTCGTTTCAATCGGAATACCCATCAACCCATATTGGCCCATCTTCTTCACGACTTCTGATGGAAACTGGTCTGTCTCTTCCATTTTTTCAACGGCTGGTTGGATTTCATTTTGAGCAAAATCTCGTACCATTTCGCGAATTAATTGCTGCTCCTCTGTCCAATTAATCATAGGTATAAAACCCTCTTCCAGATTTTTTCCCTACCCAACCAGCCTTTACATATTTTCTTAAAAGCGGGCACGGGCGATATTTAGAGTCAGCAAAGCCCTCATGTAAAATCTCCATAATTGATAAGCACGTATCCAACCCGATATGGTCTGCTAAGGTTAATGGCCCCATCGGGTGATTCATACCAAGCTTCATCACGTCATCAACCGCTTCAACCGTTGCTACACCTTCATATACACAGTAAATCGCCTCATTAATCATGGGCATAAGCACGCGATTCGAGACAAAACCTGGGTTATCATTAACTTCCACAGCAACCTTATTCATCGTTTTAGCGAGTTGTTCAATCGTATTGAACGTCTCATCACTTGTTGCTAAACCACGAATGACTTCTACCAAACGCATAATAGGAACAGGATTCATAAAATGCATGCCTATCACTTTTTGGGGACGACTTGTAGCCGCAGCAATTTCCGTAATCGGAAGTGACGACGTATTACTGGCTAGAATTGTATGAGGCGGACAAATTTTATCTAACTGTCGAAATAATTGACTTTTTACATCAAGCTTTTCAACAATCGCTTCGATTACTAAATCAACTTCTTTCGCTCGTGACAGTTCCCCAGTAATGTGAATACGTGATAAAATATCTGCTTTTTCTGTAGCCGTTATCTTTTTTTTAGCGACTGCTTTTTCCAAAAACCTTTCAATCGTTATGACTGATTGCTGTGCTTGTTCTAAGTTAAGATCAAATACGTAAACGTGTAATCCAGCTGTTGCTGCAACTTGAGCAATACCCCCGCCCATTTGTCCAGCACCAATAACCATCACTTTGTTCATGTTCACATCGCTCACTCCTTCATGAATCCTTCCATCATTAAAGTAGCGATATCATTTCTTCTCCACTCATCTATAATTTTACTACAGATGCTCCTGCACTTCGTCTTCAATTCATTCATTTTTCTGAAAATAAGATTATGTACCTATGACTTTTATATGAATGTTACTTATGGACGATAGTTTGTGCCGGCTCCTTAATGTGGGTTTTATATGAAAGTTACTGCTGATGAGAACAAAAACAAATTGAACGAAGTGTCACTAAGTAAAAACCTTCACGACAATATTCGGGCTCTTCCTCCAGTTTTGTGGTCCTCATTCTGCTTTCACAACAACTTACGGACTCTTCCTCCCGATATGTTGTCCTCATCCCACTTTTACGACCACTTCGAACCCTTAACCATTTTTTCCAACATAATGATTTCATTCAAAAGCTTTCGTCAGCTAAATCATAATGGATGGCTCCAGCGGCTTTGTTACCTTCTGCTGCAGCAATCATTATCGAGGTTGGTCCTTGATGGGAATACTCACCAGCACTGTACGCGCCATAAATCGATGTTCGACCCAAATCATCCGTTTTGACTTTACCATCTTCTTTGAGTCCACAACCAATTTGTTCGAGAAAAGGTTGTGGTCGTACAAGTGTCGGTGAAATGAAGCCTGCTTCCCGTTTTATATACGTACCACCCTCAAATTCAATACCTTCCAAATATCCTTTTTCTCCATGAATACTATGGATACGCTCATTACAGACTTTAATGCCTTTTGCTTCTAGCTCCTGTACCATTTCATCAGACATAGGCTGACCATTTGTCGTTACAAGTAAATCCTTAGACCATTGATATAAAAGTTTTGTTAGATGATGCACATGTTTTTGATTTTCAGCAATAATAACAAGGGGCTTATCGCGATTTTCCCAACCATCACAGTAAGGGCAACTAAATAAACTTTTACCATAATAAGATCGTATGAACGGAATTTCCGGAAAAATCTCATGGACACCGGCAGCCAGTAAGACTTTTTTCGCTCTAAATACCTCTTCTTTTGAACTCATTAATTGAAAAATACCGAACTGGTTCCAGCTCTCCCGTTCAATGTGAACAATCGTCGCTTGATAAAAATCAACCGTATCAAACGCCAAAACTTCTTGAAGAGCAAGCTTCCTTATCTCTGCAGGTGCAAAGCCGTCTCTCGTTATAAAACCATGAGCAGCCTGACTCACTTGGTTACGGTTTGTACCGTCATCCAATAATGCAACACTTCGTCTAGCACGTGCCAAGAGTAAGGCAGCCGTTAATCCCGCAGGTCCCGCACCAATAATTGCACAATCATATATATTCATGTTAAAACCCTTTCGTTAAAAACATTCTCCCTCCTAGCTTTTACGCGCACAGAAAAAAAGATGCAGATTCAATCTGCACCTCATTCGTATTCCTTTTTCATACATACGTATGTATGTAAGCAAGCGAACAAGATCAAAAATATTGGGACATGCAGCCAGATCAAAATTGACACTTCTGATAAAGGTGGAAAAAATAAAACAACAATTCCCGCTAAAAAAGTGGCGGTGCCATAAAAAAAAAAGTTCCTACCTCCATGCTCATTAACATCATACCAAACCTCTTCAGACTCTAATGTTCGTTTGAAACGAAAGCCATATAACTCATTAGGTGCTACCTTTCTTTTCCACAATGGATAACCGACTCCTATAAAAATCGCCCCCAAAACCAAGCAATAAAAGGCAACCCACCCATTTTCCATCCTATCAACTACCCTCTAATCATTCACGTGAATGATGATTTTTCCTTGGTGTCTTCTCTCCTCAATAAGTTTATGTGCTTCCGACATTTCCTGCAAGTAAAATTGATGACCAATTTCCACCTCGATCGCCTTGGACTGCAAAAGCTTTATGACATGCCCGGAAATTTTCTTTAATAACTCTGGCTTATGCTTTCGTGTCGTTCCTAAACTATAACCTAAGAACGACCGACAACTTGCATGAACATCCTTTGTTTTAACTTCCCCAACCTCCCCACTTGAATTACCAAAATGCACAAGTCTACCGTACAAAGACAAACAAGCAACACTCCTAGCCGTTACATTACCTGCAACCGAGTCTAACACTAGGTTAACACCTTCGCCTTCTGTTTTAGTAATTATTTTTTCTGTGAAATTATCATATGTAAATACGGCATCTGCCCCTACTTGTAATGCTTTTTCCATTTTACTCTCATGACCTACAGTTGCAAAGATTTGCTTGGCTCCCAAATATTTAGCCATTCGAATAGCCGTTGTACCAACTCCACCAGCACCAGAGTGAATAAGTACTGATTCACCTTGTTGTAACCCACCTACAGAATGTAATAATTGGTAAGAGAGGAAACTAACTATTGGGCTTGCTGCGGCTGTCTCCATACTGATATTTGCAGGTATTGGATACGTTAAAAGTTCATGAGCCACTGCATACTCAGCATAAGAGCCACTTTTTGGAAAAGCGATAACTCGTTGCCCTACCTCAAGATCTTTTACTTCCTCCCCGACTTCCTCAATCACACCGACTAAATCTAAGCCTAAAATAAGTGGAAAGTTACCTTTTGATTTCTGTCCCCTTCTATTTTTTACATCAGCAAAGTTTACACTTGTTTTTAATACGCGAATCAATACTTCATCTGCTTCATACTTTGGCATAGGAACTTCTTGGTATATCATAACTTCTGGACCACCCAATTGATTGATGACGATTGCTTTCATTCCAAAACCTCCCCCTTTATGAATAGACATGTTAACCTCTTCAGTATATCAGATGAAAATAAGCACAAAAAAGACTACCTCTATCATTAAATCTTAGAGGTAATCTGTTTCTAGAAAAAATCATACAAAGGATCGATTAATATTCACTAGCTCTCCGTCTTCTGCAGTAAATACGCCACGACCTTCCATATCTACTAACTGCTCATTTCGGAAGTACAAGCATGTTTGTTCATCGATCCCATAATGTTTATGTTTCGGGAAGCGTTCAATTATTTCTTTTAAATGTTCTTCCTCATCCCATTCCGAATAATGAACTGCTATGACTACGTCTTTTAATAGGCCTAAGCCATCACGATACACGGGTAATTTTAAGACATTATCACGAGCAGAAATGAAACAATCAGTCGGGGAAATCAATGCTCCTGCTGAAAAACCAATAATCGGAGTACTAGCTTCATATTTTTCCTTAATAACATCCGCAATCGGTGTTTCCACGATATAATCTGCGTATAAGCTCGTATCGCCTCCACCAATGATAATTCCTGAAGATAACTGCAACGTCACGAGTGCCTCACTTATAGGCGTAGTCGGTAGAGGAATGAAATCGAAGGCTACTTTCTTATATTGCTTAAACGCTTCCATATAAATCGGCATATAATCTTGCCAACCTTCTCGGTCCAAGCACAAAATAGCGACACGGGGTTTATTGAAACCTAGCAAACCAACAAAGGATTTGGCCATTTTCGGCGTGAATGGTGGACCTCCACCAACTAAAAAAATATGCTTTTCCATTTCATTCACCTCTACATTCTTTTTATATTTTGTATGAAAGTTACTTCTGATGCTCGAGTGCGGATCTCTACTCGTCGCTACCAAAAATCATGCACCCTCAAAGGGCACCGTTCTACAGACTCACTTCATGATTAGCTATTTCAGACTCAATATGTTTCAATCATTATATCAGTAAACAGCAAGTGTTTGTGATAAAAAAGTGCAAATTTCTTAATATTGACACTATATAAAATAAGCTAATCCTGTCAAGATTCTTTCTACCTAGTTTGTTATTGATCCCACACTTCGTCTAGTTGCGGTGCATAGAACGCGATCGCTTTTTGATATAGGAGAATATCTTTATCATTAGTCGTTTCCATTAATTGTGTCAATAATACTTCTAGAGCTTGATTCGTTTCACCTACGTTATATAGAGTCATCGCATAAAAGACATGCAACGGGCGATAATTAGGGAACTTTTTAATCCCTTGTTCGAAAACCCTTTTTGAATCTTGATATTGACCTAACACACGGTATGTACTGCCTAATCCCAAATATGCCCCTTGCTCATCGCTTTTCTCTAACCCTAGCTCGAGTGCCTTTTCATAATAAGGTACGGCTTCGCGCTCAAATCCCTGAGGATCACAAACCGATGCATATAAGTAAAATAACTCACCATCGTTTTCGTTCATTTCTAAAGCGATCTTTAATTGTGCCTGTGCCTGCTCATATTCTCCATTCTGAATCCAATTCTTAATTTGTCTCTTTTCACTACTCACTTCAATCACTCCTTTAATACTACTACTTTAAAGAGGAGGGGCGAGCTTGTAAAGCGTTCTTCAGGTTCAAGTATTCATAGATCCAAAAATGCTCTGATCGATCAAATAGAAGGCCCTTGATTAGAGCCTTCTGCTTTCAAGAAAGTGGTACCTTCTCACACCTTCACCCGAAAATAATCTTCTGCAAGTATAGAAAAAATCAGCTCATCATAATACTGACCATCCCAATACAAAGCATCCCTTAAGATACCTTCTTGTTGAAAGCCAACTTTTTGATAGGCTTTAATAGCCGCTTGATTATAAGAAAAGACCTCGAGCTGCAATCGGTGTAATTTTAGCTTTTCGAAACAAAAAGCAAGAGCTAGCTGAATTGCTTCTGAACCGTATCCATGCTGTCGATAGGTGCAGTCATAAATTGCAATCCGAAAACCTGCACGCTGATTGTCCTCATCAATATCAACGAGCGCTACATCGCCAATCATTTTATTAGAGTCATGCAAGCAGATGGCCCAGTCATAACGAGCCTTATCTTCTCGAAAACGTTCATTTACCTGCTCAATTTGTTCAAAAGTGAACACCGTTTTTGTTCCAGTAAGAAAACGTAAGGATTCATCCTGGATCCCTTCATAAATCGTCCTATAATCACTACGCTCAATCGGTCTTAAATAAACTCGCTCTTTAGAAATACTTACTCTCTCATGATTCCTCTTTGAAAAACGAGCAATACTTTCAGAAATCACATAACAAAGCCGAATTCGACTAAACCACGCATCTGTTACACTTGAATGTAGCGATTCATTAATTTTTAAAAATTGGAGCCCGTCTACATGAATGGCCTGAATCGCCTCTATCCCAAAACATTCCCGAACAATAAGTGGCCACTCGGCATCCGTCATTTTTGCATCCGAAGTTCTCGCTACCTCCATTAATGCTCGCCTACTCATACTACAACTACCAGCTGTTACATCAGCCTCTATTCCTGTTTCGATCGAAAAGATTAGATTCGTAATTTTTTCAGTTTCCTGCCATTCCTTTGGATGTGTGGCAAATGCCTGTTCATTTCTACCAATAATCGTATAATCACCTTTCTTAAGTTGCGAGTGGACCTTAAGAAGTTCTTTTGGATTTGTTTGAATCCAAGTAATTAAATGATCGAGGTCACAATAGTGATAATAGTCAGCATCACTGTTATTTACCGCCTTCCTCACAATTTGCCTGCGTGCTTGTGCGGCACCTCGTTTTGGAATTTCATAAATAGTAAGGGCTGAACCCTCTAACAACTTTTTCACTTTATGAGATGTTACCTCACTGACAGCTATATATGCTTGAGGATAATACTTTTCAATAAAGGGTAACACTTCATTGATATTATGATACAATTGCCCTTCTTCATCGTGAACAATCGCTAATAACGCTAATTCATGAGTACTCATGGTGATAATCAAACCTTTCATTATTCGATTTAATCCCAAATAAGGGGCTCAACTATGCTTTTTCATATAATCCGTAACCTGCCCCAAATCAAAATGGTTACAGCCTACCAATAGGACCTTCGCCAATCCACTCATCCAACCACTCCTTTATATTCAGTCATAATATTTCTACTTTTTCAACGTTAATTCTTTTTTCATATAAAGAACGAGGTCATCATCATTTTCACAGTGACCATACGGCTCTAATGGTTGTCCTTGATACCAAACCCCTGTGCCATCAGGGATATAGCCTCGTTTTATATACAGTCGTTGAGCTTGTCCATAACCGGTATGAAGACCAACGGCTAGGCTTACTACATCAGCTACTCGCTTTGCTTCAGCTTCAACACCATTCATGAGTTGTGTCCCAATACCTTGTTTTTGATATGGGATTAAAACGTTAAAGTCAACGATTTCTGGAATTGCCTTGTCAGCATATGGCCCCAGTGGTTCATAAACAAGGGTCACATATCCAGCCACTTCCTTGTCAGCCTCCGCCACAAAAACCGCTCTTTTACCTTGTTTCTGTTCTCCTACATATCTTTGAAACAACTCTAGCGACTTATGCCAGTCTTGCTTATTAAAAGCATAGACGAACTTCTCCCCATCCTCAGCCACCATCGTACGAATGTTTACTACTAGTTCCTTCACCTCACATCAACCCTTCGCCTAATGATATTATTCGACAAAAACAGTAAATTCCCTACCATAAAAAAGCTCCCCAAATCGGAGAGCTCTCATAGAAAAATTAATTTTTAGTGGGTAGATTCACATGAATATGTGCACCTCGCTCAATTGGCCCGTTTCTCATCAAGAAATAAGAAACGGCAATTCCGATAACTCCTATGCCAGCTAAAACATGAACAAATACAAAATGTTCATTCACAATAAATGAGATGAATTTTGTTAGATAACCTAGAGTCCACCAGGCTAAAAAAGCGAGGACAAGAACAGTAAAGCCATATAGCAATTTAGGTGTTCCAAAAAAATGCCACACTGAAGCAACAGCCATTCCTAATCCTATGATGAAAATCCCCCAAAGCATATCGGTCCAAAAATAAGCGATAAAATGATTGGGCTCAATAAGATCACCTAGATGAAAAAGATTTGTCGTGTTGATACCCATGTCATGAAAATATTGGTTGATTGCATATAAAATATTTAAATAAAACATACCGATAACAATAAAGATTAACGAAACGCAGATATTGGCGGAAACAAATTGTTTACGAGTCCCACCAAAAGAGATAAAGGTAGGAAAGGTATGTTTGATAACTTGTAAAGGGTAGAATACCAACAATCCATAGAAGGGACCAAAAAGTACACCTCTCATCCCTTCTACTTTCAATAGCATACCCATCATTATATAGAACCCGAACAATAAAGTCGTTACTGAAAGCATCAAAAGTACCATAAAACGCATGTCTTCCCATGCCATCCGAAAGGGCCCTTTAAAAGTATTCATGTTTACCTCCATTTGTATGAAAGTTAGTTCGAACATGGAGCGTTGCTCGTTGCTACCGAAAATCATGCTCCACTTGGTTACAGTAATTCTTTAGTTCAAAAAAACGATCCAACACTATAAATGAAAAAGAACAAAATCAAATTGAATGAAGTTCCACCAGTTAAAAGCTAAACCCTACTTATATATTTGGAGAGGACTAGTTATAATCGTACCCACAGATTAAGAGTCGTCACTATCCATGAAGAATGGCCTTTGTGCAGTTACTCCACGGTTTGGCCTCCGTATCTGCACATTAACCGCCTCTTTGTGCAGTTACTCCACGGTTTGGCTTTCGTCAAAACCTAACCAAAAGTCCATTTAGCCATTGGCGACAGCTCTTCAATTAAGCGAATTCTTTTTGATCACCATGACTAACACGCTCGATCGGACTATTTCTCATCAATAAATAAAAGCCAAATATACACAAGAGCCCAACACCTGCAAGTATGTGGGCAAAAGCAAAATGTTCGTTCATAACATAGGAGAATACACTTGACCCGTCACCTACTGCTAACCATGTGATGATCATGAGTATACAGACGGTTGCACCTACAAGCATTTTTAGCACTCCAAAGCGATGCCATATAGAAGTAGCGACAAGCCCTATCCCGATCAGACATAGACCATAAAGAATATCGATCCAAAAGTATGCCAAGGCATGTTGTGAGTTTAATAACATCCCTAAATGTAAGAGTTCCGTACTAATTATACCTAGATGGTTAAAAAACAAATATAATTGATAAAGAAGATTTAATATCATCATTGCCAATAAAACAGCAATGATTAAAACAGAAATAGCTGCATAGACGAACTGCTTTCTCGTCCCCCCTAAAGCAAGAATAACGGGATACGTACTTTTATACATAATAAGTGGTGCTAACAGCATGAAGCCATAATAGGCACCAAAAAGTAATCCATTAATAGGATTAACTACCGATGCGATCATTCCCATTAAGAAATAAAAGCCCGCTAAGAGAACAGTTACAATTAAGAAATTTAAAAAATGGAAACGTAATTCAAACCATACAACTCGAAAAGCACCATAAAAACCAATCACTTTTTTCTCCCCCTTTAACCACAAGTCTCCTTTTCTACTCCTCTGCCTTCCCTTGATGTCCGCCTCGTTCAATCGGACCCTCTTTAATTAAAAAATAACTAACCCCCAAAAAGAGTAACGCAACTAACAAGAGTACATGCATAAATGAAAGTCGATTTCCAATTATCCATTGAAAGACCTGCATCACATCTCCAAATGTATACCAAAAAATCATAACAATGGTTACAACAGCCCCTAGGTAAAGAGTTTTTACGGTACCGATATAATGCCAAATCGTATTAATGATGAGGCCTAAAGCAAAAGCAAAAATCCCGAAAATAAAATCAATCCAAAAATATAAAAACATGTGATTAGACTCTAACAACATACCCGTATGGATTAATGTAAAAGAATGAATATCTCGAGCTACAAGCCACTCATTGAATTGATAAACCACATTGAGAACGACCATAAAAACAACCGTATACAACAAAATATTCGTATACAAAGCAGCCATAAATTGCTTTCTCGTGCCTCCAAAAGCTAAGTTATAACGGAAGCTTTTGGTAAACAATAGAAACGGATATATCGCCAGTAGTCCATAAGCTGGACCAAATATTGCAGCTGAAAATTCGTCTACTGAGAGAAAATAACCGAGTCCGACCATAAAGGCATAAATAAATAACGTAATGCTACCAATAATTAGAAACTGCAATCGTAAGTCTTCAAATATAATTCGAAAAGGTCCTTTAAACGTATTCATCGTACGTTCACTCTCTTTTGCTTGTGCGTGATCTGTACTAAATAGTCTTGCAGCGGTGCTTTTTCAACCTTAACCCCATGCTCTTTTGCTTTTTGAATAAGGTTCTCGTGATAAGGCAAATCGGCCATCATATTAATTTGATTTCCTAATGTTTTCGTTTCTAAAATTTGCTCCTCATCTACTAATTTCTCCACTGCCTCTTTGGGTCCAGTTAAGAGCACACCTCGACGCTTCAGCTCTTCTGTCTCTACATATTGGGTTATCGTTTGTTTATCAATAATTGCCATCTTTTCACATAATGGTTCTATTTCATCAATATGATGTGACGATAAAATAAAGAGACGAGGGTTATCGTCATACGTTTCAAGCAGCAGATCATAAAATACCTTACGCATATGAGCATCTAAACCATTTGTTGGTTCATCAAAAATCGTCACGGGGGCGTGGCTAGCTAAGCCGATGACAATTTTTATCATCGTTTGCATCCCTTTTGAGAACTTTTTAATTTTTTTCTTTCGTGGTAGTTCAAAGAGCTCCACCATTCTATCTGCAAATTCTTGGTCCCAATTCTCATTAAAATAAGAACCGAATCGAAGAGCGTCATTCACATTCCACATATCTGAAAACGGATGATTCTCTTGCATATACGTAACATACCGCATCGCCTCTGAATGATTATAAGGCTCAATTCCCTTTATTTCTAACTGTCCACCTGACGGCTTTTCTTGACCTGATAAAAGTTTCATTAAAGTTGTCTTACCGGCACCATTTCTTCCCCACATCCCTACAATGACAGGTTCCGTTTCGTTTAAATTGACATGTTGCAAAGCAAGTGAATTCCCGTAATAAAATGATAATTCATTGACTTTAAGCATGTTTACCCTCCTTAATAATTTGAATGATTTCCTCATCTGACAGCTTTATCCGTTTCGCTTCACTTAGCATCGGCATAATATACTGCTCATAAAATAATTCTTTACGTTTTTTCATCAATTGATTGGTAGCCCCTTCCGCAACAAACATTCCGACACCTCGCTGTTTATAAACTAATCCTTCATTCACTAAAGTCGCTAAACCTTTTTGAGCCGTAGCTCGATTAATTTGATAAAATTGAGAGATTTCCGTTGTAGAAGGAATTTGATCGCCTTCTTTTAAAAGGCCCTCAACAATATCATCCGCAATCATATCAGCAATTTGCTGAAATATAGGTTTTGAATCATCAAAAACGGATTTCACAAGCGTCTCCTTCCTCCTATCTTCCTCCATACGTTGATAGGTTGATTACTCGTGCAATCAACTATACAGCGCATCAACTAAAAAGTAAAGCCCAAAAGAAAAAAGCTATGTCCATGTATGGCATGGCATAGCTTTTGCTCGGGCTCTCTTCCTCTTTTTCTGCTCGCAACCCCGAGATTCGACGTTTGCTCGGGGTTTCTCCTCACTTTTCAGCCCACAACCCCGAGATTCGACGTTTGCCCGGGGTTTCTCCTCACTTTTCAGCCCGCAACCCCGAGATTCGACGTTTGCCCGGGGTTTCTCCTCACTTTTCAGCCCACAACCCCGAGATTCGACGTTTGCTCGGGGTTTCTCCTCACTTTTCAGCCCACAACCCCGAGATTCACCATTTGCTCGGGCTCTCTTCCTCTTTTTCTGCTCGCAACCCCGAGATTCGACGTTTGCTCGGGGTTTCTCCTCNCTTTTCAGCCCGCAACCCCGAGATTCACCGTTTGCTCGGGGTTTCTCCTCACTTTTCAGCCCGCAACCCCGAGATTCGACGTTTGCTCGGGGTTTCTCCTCACTTTTCAGCCCACAACCCCGAGATTCGACGTTTGCTCGGGCTTACTCACGCTTTTTCTGCTCGCAACCCCGAGATTCGACGTTTGCTCGGGCTTACTCACGTTTTTTCTGCTCGCAACCCCGAGATTACACCTTTACACAAGATTAGTCACTTTACTCTTTTTCAGATCCTAAGATTAAGTTTATTTCATTCTCAATCTCCTTCAAACTCAACGATAAATCATCAAGTCCTTCGTTAATTCTTGACCTTGTCCCCAGCTCACAACTTGTTTACCCTTTTCAAAGGGGACGATCCAACTCATATAAGCTAAATGTTCAACTGTCACTTCTTCTACTTGTAAGCCCGATACTTCTTCACCAATCAACGCCCCTTCAAAAGGGATTTCTTCATATATCGCCTTCGCTAATACAATGAACCATTCATCGATCACCGCTAACCAGCTATTACTTTTTTTAGAAAGTGGATACTGGTAAGGGAATTGATCCTCCAAACTCCCTTGAGGAATAGCAATATGTAAATAATCAGCTTCACCAGCCACCTTCAACACCTCCACAACACAAGGTAATTGTTGACCTCGAGCAAGCTGTATCATGCCATAAAGAGACTTATGGGCAGTTAATTCATGCAAAAGCGGGGCTGCCTCAACATATAAATCAGCTCGTTCCTTATAAAAACCTACAAACGCAGGCTCTTGCTTTACTATTGTAGACATGACAAGCATTTGTCCTTCTGATAATCCTTGCTGAAATTCTATCGTAAGCTCGTAGTAACCACCTATCCAGATGTCCGCTTCCTTCATTTTGCTAATTAACCCCCCTTTGATTTCTCCCTTCCTTAAACATATAACGAATTCCTTTTCCAGCTAACGTTTCATCTTTATAACGAGGAAGAATATGTAAATGGACGTGATGAATATGTTGACCAGCAACCGCTCCATTATTCCAGCCTACATTATAACCATCAGGCCAAAAGCGCTCATCAATAAAAACCTTCACTCTTTGAAGCAATTCATACATCGCCGACCATTCCGTCTCCGTTAAATCAAATACCGTATCGCGATGCTGCTTAGGCACGATTACTCCTGCTCCTGCTAACAATTTCCCCTTATTATCCACATCTTTCAGTTGCAAAAACATCGCATCCTCATTTTCAAAAATAAGCTGCTGCTCACTTACTAATTCAAGGTGACAAAACTCACAACGATCTACTCTCGTATCGTCATTCATCTTCCCCACTCCCCAATAAAAATACGACCATCATCATTAAATAAACCGATTTCGTTCGTTCCTATGACCGTCAATCCGGTTAATAGGCTACCTTCTTCATCTACACAAGTAACGGAATCTTGAACATGTAGAGCTCCTTTTTTGAGCTCTAATCGATAAAGCTGCGCACCTTCAGCTCCAATAAAAAATCCTTCTTGATACGATAATTGCTCTGGCTCCACATCTTTGCACGTAACAGGGCAACTAGCGATTAAACGCTCGTCTCTAATCTGGAATAATTTCTTACGGCAAGAGGTATCTTCACCAAATATGAAGATTTCTTCCTCCACACCCAAAGTGAGACTATATGTATCAATGAGCTGTAAATCTAGTGGATTCACTACCTGAACACCTTCTAATGTAAAGACGGCTACCCCTTCTCTTCCAATAGGTATAACCGAATCATCAACGCCAAAGATCCCTTCATCGGCATAGGTACACCAAATTAATCCTTGGCAGTTAACGACCAGACCAGTAATTCCATCACCTACTGAGAAGGTTTTAACCGTTTCGCCCTTTCGATTTATTATCAAAGCGTTGTGTTCCATCACACGATGATTATGCCCGCATCTTGACTGCACGAGTAAGAAACTAGAATCAAGGCTAACGATAAAATCAGGGGAAATTGGTAATGCACATTCCAAACTTACAAGCTGACCTTTTTCTACATGCTGTATTTTATAAAGTTGCTGTAATTCATTTTTTGCATCGTGTTCATGAACGGCTTCTACCCAGACAAGCACCTCATTTTTCATCTCTGCTGCCACTACTTTTCTTTGAACATGATCATCGATAATCTTTTTACATCTAATTTCCATAACCTCACCCACTCAAGTTTCTTGTTCTTTTTCTACTTTTCCTAAGCCATATTTGACGTGCTTCAGTTGTGCCACAATAATAAAGCTGACAATCACCAGTAGAAACCACGAACTAATTTTTCCAATATGAACAAGCTCCCACGTCGCTTCCTGGTTCGGGTATTGCCAAGCCCCATAAAAGGTCGTAATCGATGCATAAATGGAACCTCAAACCATGTTGTCAAAGCCAAGCTAAGAAAAATGGCTACCGGAAAAATACATGACATCACCTGTTGATAGGTAAAATGAATAAGCGGTTTGAAATATTTCACCCCAACCCCTTTTCCTAAATTTCAGAAAATAATATTCACTATATTTTACCATAACTCATTTCTAACATTCCTTGAATCTTTAACAAGGAAATTTGTGCATCAGCGGAGAAAATAGATGAATAACCACTTTAATGAAGGAGGAACAAATGATGGACAGAACTAAAGTAATTCTTTTAGACCAACTTTTAGCCAATGCTAATGATCGAAGTTGGTATCTTTCTTTTCAAGAGGCAGTTGAGGGACTTTCACAGGAAGAAGCTTTTTGGAAACCCGATGAAGACAGTCATAATATTGCAGAAATTGTCCAACACCTGATTTATTGGAATGAGGTATGGCAAATCAGGTATGAACAGGCCCACTTTCTTGCCGTCGAACCTATCGAAAATAATGCCAATAGCTTTCTCGTTCCAACAGGATCAGACTTCCCTACACTTAAAAATAAGCTATTAACCACATTATTAAAATGGCAAGATCTGCTTTCTGAAACAGATAAACTAGAATCTAGCGTAACAGGATTTCCGGTCGCAGCCGAATGGTGGGCTTTGATCAGTAATGCGACAACACATAATGCCTATCATATCGGACAAATTGTTTATATCCGAAAAATGAAAAGATAATGGATATAATTTTGGTCAAGCTTCATGCAATATTACGCACCTTCCAGAAACCAAGATTAGAAAGGTAGCTTAGTGCTTAAAGCTACCTTTACTTTTCGTTTCCAACTTTAAGACACAAATTCATCTGGCTCTTCAGTCGTCTTTTTCTCATAGAATAACCTCGATAAAAGCAATCCAATGAGTCCTAAGCCAATAAATAAAATCGATCTCGTTGTAATCGTCAAGTAGTTTAAATCAATAAACACGACCTTCACGAGTGTCATAAAAAGAAGACCTAACCCTAACAAACGAAAGACTCGTTTCTTTCTTATTGTCCCGATAATAATACTTCCCGCCGCATATATCGCCCATGCAAACGAGATCAACATCGTTGTCATATTTGAGGCCCCAATTGATGTCATCGCTATCTTCACAAAGTCTGAAAGGAGAAACAGGTGAATCAAAACATGAACAGCCCCAAAGCTAATCATGAGAGCTGGTTCATTCTTTAATAAACCACGTACCCAATAATAAATACCTAGTAATGAAGCAGCAAGGGCACATAGCATAACAAAAGCAAATCCAAAGACTTGGTAGTAAGGAAGCTGGAACATGAAGAGCAAATGACCTATAACCAATGCAACAAATGCGACTTTTATGACGGAGAAATGTCCGGTATATTTATGTTTAGCAATCCAGAGTAAACCATATAAACTTAGGAGCATCAAACACCACACTACGAACTCGAAACTTACCATCGAATAAATAGGTGTAAGTAGCGTTAGAATAACACCTATTGAAAAAACAAATAAACCTGCCACTTGCTGGAAGACGTAGCGTAAATGTCTACCAAGCGTTAGTCCGACTAGGCCTTGACCCATCAGTAAGATAGCGAGTGCGTTCGTATTTTCAGGAAGTCTATTAACAAATAATATAAACAAAGCTATCGTTACCACAGCCAAGCTAACAGAAGCAAGCTGTCGATTTTGAGAAGATGATTTCTGGCGGTTTTTATTAAAGAATAACCATAAAGATGCTCCCATTATGAACAGTAAATAAGCATCAAATAGCCACTCTATTTGAGTGCTTCCAACTTTAACCCAAATCGTCGTTAACAAAAAGCTTGTAAACAACAAGGGAATGGGCCAGCTTTTCTCCCACTTCTCTTGAATAATGGTAAAAGCAATTAGAGCCTGCTGCACGATTGCACCTATCGCAATGAATAGGTAAATATCCATGAATTCATTCACGCTTGCGAAGATAAAGAAATTCAAATAGACAATATGTAATAGACCTGAGGCTAGATAAAATAAGCTTCGATAATTTTTAAGCACTGCAAAACAAGTTAATAAGACATAAAATACACTGACATAGATAATTGGTACTAAATTAACAGCTAATCCAAATGAAAAAAACGGAATCAAATACCCGACAATCGCCATCAATATTCCGATAATTTCAGATTGATGACGATGAGCTAAAAATAAACCTAATACCACCCACGCTATGTTTAGTCCAAATGAAGGATAGCTAGTCATCATATGATAGAAAAGCTGCATTGCAAAAGTAGTAAAAATAAGAATACTAATAGCTCCTACTAATAATGTTTTTCCAAGCGCATGTCGTTGATGTTTAATTTGCCACTCACCTATAAAAAGAAGACAAATAGCCAATAAGAAGCCGAGAATCACTCTGACAGATTCCGTTAAAATCCCATAATCAATTACGACTTTAAATCCCCAAATCACACCAACTAATAGAACGAACAAGAAGATTCGAGGTAGCCATACACGACCGATAAGCTTCTCCAGGTCCAGTTCCTTGTTAGGATGTTTTTGTGAATCTGTTTGTAAGGGCCTTTTATGAGAATTCATATTGGCAGGCTCTAAAACGGGTGCTGGTTCTTCTTTGTGCACTTGTTGCTCATGAACAGAAAGAAAATCAACATTGCCACTTTTCGCCGTATCGTGGACTTGCCTTTTTAATACTCTTACTTCGCCTTCAAGCTCTTCTATTCGCTTTTCTAACTGGTCAATACGATGCTCTGACAACCTACCCATCCTCCCCATAACATTTATGTTATTATTATCCATTAAATCTCTCTTTAACATACCTTTTTTATGTTTGAAAAGCTAGTATGTTTTCGTCCGCTAGGCGACTGCTAATTCTTAAGTTTAAGCAACATCTCCATTTACAAACATCCTTAAACATTTAATGAAATAACATCAAATGAACGCAGCTCCACCAGTTAAAAAGTGAAAGTACAGTTTTACTCTTCAATTGGCGGATTTTGGTTAATAATGGTTTCGAGAATCCCCACGTTTAGCCGTAGCCCCACCACTTTTTGGTGATTGCTACCCAAAAAAATTCAGCACACTGCACAAACCAGCCACGACCAACCAAAAGAGAGTGTAGTTACTCACAAGGATACCGAAATCAACATCCGAGTGTTTTTGGACCGTTAGCCAAGCGAGATTGGCTACTTCACACCAAGACAGCATAGATTTTCAGAGCAAACTATTAAAACTAGCCCATCGATTTTTTTGTTTTTAATAGAAATAGAGCTAAGAGAAGCTGACTTAAAAGCATAAAACAAATACCCAAAGTCATGCCACCAAATAATAACAAATGGTCTTTTTGGAACGCATACAAAAACCAAATTATAAGTATAAACGTATTGACAATAAAATTAAGTAGACCCGTCGTTAACAAAGCAGAAAAATAGGCCCCTTTTCTTAACATTTTTTCATTTCCAATATGATAAGTAATTAAGAAGCTTATCAAGAAGCTTAAAACAAAGGCCAAGTAAGCTAAATCAATAATAGACATGGATACTCCCCCTCAAACACCTTTTTAAAAGTCTATGAAACTCACAAAGCTAACATGATAGATATTTTCAAGAAAACTTCGAGGTGAATGATTCAAAAACACTAGGCAAGACCAAACTATTCTCGGACTGTATTACACCGATTTATTTTTAGCCTAAAGTTTGTATAAGCATATAATAAAAGAGCTTATTGAAACGGAATTCATTCATCCCTTTCAATAAGCCCTTGCGAAAACTTATTCCATTTTTTTGCCCACATACTCAGCTTTTGGTCGGTAAATGACATTATGTTCAGCCTGCTCTAAAACATGTGCCGTCCAACCAACTATTCGACTTGCTGTAAAAGTAGGTGAAAATAACGAAGCATCAAGCTCAAGTGCATTCATAATGGCAGCCGCATAGAACTCAACATTCGTATATAATTTACGACCAGGCTTTTCCTCTTCTAACACTTTTACCGCCGCTTCTTCTACCGCGATTGCCAAATCCAACGCCTGATTTTGGTTAACAGAGCTTTTCAATACTTCACGGAGAGCGAGAGAACGTGGATCATGAGTCCGATAAATCCGATGACCAAACCCCATTAATTTTTCTCCACTTTGAACTTTTCCCCGAATCACAGTTTCAGCTCTCTCTTTCGTTTGAATGTCCGCGATTAATTGTAAAACACCTGTTGGAGCACCCCCGTGTAAAGGTCCCTTCATTGTACTAATTGCTGCCGTCACAGCTGAGACGATATCCGCTTCAGTTGACGCCGTTACTCTAGCAGAAAAAGTTGAGGCATTAAAACTATGTTCCATCGTTAAAATCATATACGTTTCTAATGCTTTAACAATCGCCTGCTCTTGTTCCTCACCTTTAAGCATATACAGATAATTGGCTACATGACCAAGCTCCTTCTTCGGTTCCAAGCAATCTGTACCTTGGATACGATGAAACCGATACGTAATAATGGAAGGAATCATCGCCGTTAATGTAATCGCTTGCTCTAAGCTCGGCTTCCACGTATAATGCTTCGAACCATTGGCTGAAATGACGGTTCTAATGACACTCATCATATCTAGATCATTTGGTAGTAATTGAATAAGCTCTTTTGATTTCTTCGTAAGTTGACGATGTGTATGTAATTGGCTTAGTAATTGTCTCGATTGTTCTTCTGTTGGAAAGCTACCTGTCCAAATTAAAAAAGCGACATCTTCAAAGCTATAACAATTAATCAGCTTCATGACATCATACCCACGATAACTTAACCGTCCATTTTCACCGTCTACTTCACTAATCATCGTTTGTGCAACCGTAATTCCCTTTAATCCTTGATTAACCATTTGAATCCTCCTAATCCTTGTGTTTCATTTTAATAGTAATGCCAATTTCTCTATAAACTTAACCTTCCACCCTCAGCTTATGATTAATAATGCTAGTTAGTGAGATACACATTTTGATATTTGCTCGTAATGAGCACTCTTCATATAATCTCTTCATTTACGGCCGCTTCGCTCTTGTTTTCCCCTTCGAAATGGCCGCTTCTAGCTTCAGCTTCTTTTCTCTAACTTTCCTCATCTATCCACCTGTCACGTGAATATCTCGATTAACTAAAGAATTACCTCTCTCATTATTATTAAACTGCTTACCTCCCTGTCTATTTTTCAGTTTATCGCTTATAATTAATTATGAAAATTATCTATTTTTAATTAAANAATTATCTATTTTTAATTAAATCAATTAAAATTTTTAATCAATTAATTAAGGAGCCTTACAAGTATGGAACTCTCGTGGTTACGAACCTTTACAATAGCAGCTGAAAACCTGAATTTCAGAAAAACAGCTGAACAACTTTTTATATCTCAACCCTCTGTCACTATTCATATCAAAAACTTAGAAAAAGAACTGGGAACCCTTCTGTTTCAACGTGAAGGAAAAAGAATTTTATTAACAGAAGAAGGAAAGAGGTATCTTATTCATGCAAGACAATTACTGCAGTTTCAACAAAAAGGTATTGAAGACTTACACGCATTTAAACAAGGTTATGCTCAAAAATTAACGATTGCCATTTCACCTTTAATTGCAGATACGATTCTTCCCTTTGCTTTGAAAAGGTATGTTAGTCATTTCCCTGAGGTTGAAGTACATGTAAAAATCATTGAATCGGTGGATATTGAACAGGCCGTATTAACAGATAAAGTCGATCTTGGCCTTTCCGCTCTACAAGGTTTTCATCCACATATTCATAATCAATTGCTTTACGAGGATACGATCATTATGGTTACCGGTCATGATGGTTATGATTTTGAATCAGCTCCTCCCTTATTAGAAGAGGAGTTATTAACGGAGCATTATCTACTTACCCATAATCATCCTAGCTATTGGGATGAACTCATGAAAAAAATACATACCTTCTATCCGCGTACAAAAACGATGAAGGTCTCACAAATTCATATAACAAAACGCTTTATCGCTGAAGGGTTAGGAGTATCTTATTTGCCAGCTTCAACGGTTAGAAGAGAGTTGTTAGAAGGTAGATTACTGGAAGTGCAGTCACAGCGAATCTCGCTTCCAAAAGCAAAAACCTTTGCCGTTATGAAGGATGTCCATAAACTACAAAGGGATTTTTTACATTTCGTATCTCAATACCGATTCTAAAATTGCTCTCGGATATATTGAAAGAAATGTTTATAAAAGTCTTGATCATGGGGAACGAAGTGCTCAAGGCTTACTTGTTTTTTTTGCTGCTTGTATTCACAATGGTCTCTTTCAAAACCTTCCACTTCAATCATGGCAACTTGTTTTAAGTATAATTTCTCAAATTCAGTAATCGAGCAACGGTACATACCGTCTACTTCTTCCTTTTGTAAGGTGAAGTCATTCCAACTTCCTTTAAAATCATAAATATAAACATGGGCAAATTCGCGATCAATAACTCCATCATACTCCGCACACCAACGGATCATATCAAAATGTGTTAAATCCTGAAGTTGCACGGCTAAACCTAACTCTTCATCAATCTCTCTAATACCATCATTTATCGTTTCACCTGCAAGTAAATGTCCGGCTGCCGTGATATCTAACAATAATGGATAATCAGCTTTTTCCTTACTTCTTAATTGAAAATAAATCATCCATTCGTTATGTACCTTTTTAACAAACCAACAATGAAACGTCTCATGCCAGTATCCTAGGCGATGAATTTCCTCTCTCGATTTAATGCCTAACGGTTGCCGTTTTTCATCAACTGCTTGAATCCACTCTATACTCATGACACAAATTCACCTCAATTATTTTAAAAAATTCTCAATCTTTTTTCCATTTTAGTCGCCAAATATTGGTATTTAATGACAACATCATGGATTCTACCATCGTGAACAATATGTAAGGCATACGTATCAACATCTTGTTCAGTTACATCACCACTATTTATATTCATCAATTGCAGATAAGGATCTGTATTTTTGGGTATTGCAGAATCCTTTATCTCGATAAAAAGTGGGTGATTATCACTTGGTTCAAACTTGTCTGTATGTACAAACCCTTCCTTCACATTACTATGCTGAATCCTAACATCTTCCGGTACATCACTCTCATTTACGAGTATCTCCAAAAATTTGATATCACCAATTTTACTTTTGTTACCTACCGAAATTAACTGGACATTTTTCCCATTAATTTGTTCAGATAAGCTTGGTGTAGCAACAAGTGGCGGATAATATGTGGTCGCATAAATAACCGTTGCAGCAGCGATTAAAAACAGAAAAAGGATAAATAGCACATTCCTTCTATGGAACATGGTTACGCTCTCCTTTCATATTATATTGAAGAAAAAATGACCCATTATATGCATCTAACTTTCTTTCCAAAAAAATAATAGAGACTTATGTATTTTGATGATAAGAATTCCATAATCTCTTAACCACGAGCTCGAAATTCGAATGCAATTCTAGTAAAAATAGATCTGGATTACTGAGACGTTGCCACTGTTCAAACCCAAAGCTCGGTTGATACGTTCTTAATAACAAGGAAAGAATATTACCATGTGTGACAACGATGCTATTTTCGTAAGGCGAGTCAAATAATAGAGATTCAATAACATTTTGTATACGAATCGTCGCTACTTTAGAAGATTCTCCACCTTCAAAAGCTAAGTTCTCATTCTCATATGTTTCACGAAGCTTTTCCATCCAATTATGTAAATTCCTAGAGCTCAATACTCTTTCACTTAAACGTTCCTCTTTAGCGACAATTAACCCCTTCTCTTCCGCTACAGGCAAAACAGATTGAATGGCTCTAACAAAAGGACTGGTTACAATATAGTCAATGTCGAGCTCACGAAAAAAATGTTGCAAAGCTTCCGCCTGCTTAAAGCCTTCTGTCGTAAGAGTTGCAGAAGGTTCCTGTCCTGTTGCCGAACAATGCCTTACTAAAAAGACTTTCTTTCCCATACCATTAACCCCCTAGTTGGTTATCTCTTATATACAAGAATGCCATTACTATAGGCCCTAGATTACTTATGTTCAACTCATTGTGTTGAAATTAGATTCTAAAAATGAGGGCAGTAGGTCTTGCTTTCACTGCCCTATCGATTCTACTAATAGATTGGGAAATCTACCCGAGTTGAGCTTCATCTATACTCTATCATGATTATGTCGATTCGTGTCAGATTCTTGTTCGCTTTCCATATATTTTTTCTCCATCGCATTGCCTACCGCTTCAAGCCATTTCTCTTCTTCCTCTGTTAAGAAATGAGGCATATGGAAATCTGCTTCTTTTAAAAGTTGGTCATCGACCTGTTCCATCTGCTCGAGAAAAGCTTCCGTATCTGCTATAGATCCTAATGAAATTTCCGTAATACGGACCAGAATTTCGAACGCTTCTTCGGAATCGTGCCTAACACCTTTTTGGATTAAATCCTTAATATCAGCTAAAACCTCAAGCATTTCCATATCCAATTCATCTTGTTTTTCTTTTGGTAAAGCTAGGAATTGGCCAACTGCCTCTTTAGGAAAATGCTCTTCCATCCACGCTCTTTGCTCATCTTCACGCTCCATTCGGTATAAAACAGAGCTTAATATTTTCCAAGAAATGGGCTTTCTCTCATCAATTAATTTCTGTACAAATTCAACGCCTTCTATCGCTCTGGTATACTCATCCCTTTTTTCTTTGAGAAGCTTTAATTGCATCGGCAAACTTTTCTTTAAGATCTCTACTTCATCGTCATCGGTTAATAACATTTCTTTGATTTCCTGCAAAGAATAGCCAATGAATTTTAATGCTTGAATCTGCTGCAATCTCACTAAGTCTGCCATACTGTATAACCGGTGTCCCGCTTTGTTATATTCAGTTGGGATCAGGACACCAATTTCTTCATAAAATCGTAGTGTTCTTACAGTCATACCTGTTTTTCTCCCAAATTGGCTAATCGTAAACAAAAAGGGCTGTGTTTCATTCATATTCATAACCTCCTTCATCAATTAACTTAAGCTTAATAGGTGACGTAACGGCTCATGCAAGCACCTATTTCATATTTTTGAAAAGGAGGTAAAATGGCGTCAAAAACCTTGCTGAAGAAAGAACTGTTTGGTTTCCACGTGCGTTAATTTCTCAAGTAAAACATGACGATTTACCAATTGAACTTGATTAATTTCAGTATCAAGCGCCTCTAAGCTTTTCTCTTCACCTATATACTCCACAACAAACATATACGTTTCTTGCGTGTCATAGCCAATCTTTTTTTGAATATGTGTGGGAAAATTAAATGAAATAGGATCTTTTAATCTGCTTTTCACTTGAAATTGTTCACTACCCGTTTCTTCTTTTAGCTCACGTAAAATAGCTGCCTCTGGGCTTCTGTCCTGTTTTTCTATTTTCCCTTTGACAAAATCCCACTCGCCTTTAATCGCCTGTTTACCTTTAACCGTATTTATCTTCGTTTTATGTATAATTAAAAATTGTTCACCACATGTAACAATTGCTCCAACCGCTTGCCTCACCCTCATTTTCTCAGCCCCTGTTTATAAACCTTTTTCAAAATAAATAAGACGTAATGTAACTGTAATCTGCTTTTCGCCCACTTTTCTAAAACCATGCTTTTGATAAAACGAGCAAGCAGGACCATTCGTAGCTCCAGTAGATACCCGCAAGATGTGTGTTTGCTCATTTCTCTCCACAAAACCAAGTAATGCTTGAGCGATCCCTTGCTTAAAATGCGTAGGTTTCGTAACAAGGCGACAAATGTCGATCACCCCATCAACTAGCTGATAAGATATGAACCCACATAACTCGTCGCCTATCCAATAACCATAGAAAATTTCATCAACACCTTGCAATTGTTTCCGTGTTTCAAGTAAGGGTGGAATCTGATCAAAACCTATGATTTGTGCTTCCACTTTATATGCTTCCTGCTGCAAGTGCCAGGTTTTATTTAATATAGTGGCGTCATGTAAGTTTATACGCTGAATAAACACTTTAATCACACCTCTAATAAACTTCTATCTATGTAATACGTTTTCATTAAATCTTGCATTTTCTGCATATGCTTTTTAACTACTTCGTCCTCTCCAGCCCTTCTACCATCCAATAATGGAAATTTTGCGTAAAGCTTGGCAGGACGTACCTTAATATGATTTTGGATAGGAAATTCTTCAATAACCAGCTTGTGAGATTGAAATAAAATCATTTTCATCATACTTTTTACAGTCTGATTCTTGGAATTTAAAAGTGCAGCCGTAACTTCTGCATCCAGCATTTGCGGAAATTGAAAATGGGGTTCCTTCCACTCTAACTGGACCGCCTCAGCTAAAAGACGATCGACCGCTAACAACCTCGGCGATAGCATCCACTGATGATCGTGATAGATTAATTCCAAAATCGAATGAAATCCTTCTTCATTTGTGCTGATCCCTTCACCCGTGCATGTTAATAACGGAAAGAGATTGGTACGATCTATGCCTAGCATTTTATTGTCACGAATAAAACTATCAAGATGATCAATGCCTAAAATGCCACTTTTGCCTGTTAAAACCGTTTCCTCATTTAAGAAATTGATGACTTGCTCACTCGATAAACCCGCTTTGTTTAAAATCATACGGATCTCATCCTTCGCAACATATATTTCCGTCAAAAGGTGATGATCAAAACCTAGCGTCCTTTCTACCGCATGCGAAAATGGCAAATGGCCGATATCATGAAGAATGGCAGCGGCACGTAACAATACATTATTCGGGAAAAAATGTGCGGATAATTTCCAAACTCCTATCGTATGCTCCAAGCGGGAATGCGTCACACTGGAAACAAATGCACCACCACCATAATGTGCCAAGTGCTTTAGCCTTTGAACATCATGCGTTGAGAGTAATTCTAGTTCCCACTCAAATATCTTAATAGGAGGGTATAAGTTTTCATCAATAAAGGCCATTACACAACTCCTCTCATTCCTCAATATCACTATTCCGATAATAAATATACGGATCGTCACTTGTTACAATTAATTTACCTTCTTTAATGAAAAATACATCCTTCCAAGTAAAAACCTCTTGCTCTACTTCAACTTGAACATTAACAAAAAGAAAGAAATGGGCACCGTCCTCCCATTCTAGCTTTTTGAATTGATAATCGATCACTCGATAATCTTTTTCTTCTAAATATTTCGTTTTTTCTAGGAAAAATGCTAATTTTTCTTTTTCCATTAAGTTTGGTTCATTAATCCAAGACTCATCAGTACTATAAAAATAATATAAATTCCGTTGTGCCTTCTCATAATTCTGATCTATCAGTGCATGATAATACTGGTTCATTTTATACTTAGCTGTGAACTCTTGAATGTAAGGCGGAGATACAAAAGCAACCACTATGACCAAGTAAATAACAACTGCTAGGAAAACTAACCGCGAACGTTCGATGTTTAACGCCTCCTTCTAACCTTTGACGGTTTGGAAGCTCCATCGGTTTTAATCTGGCAATAAAATCCCCATAATTAAATAAGCGATAAATGAAATCGGTAAAATGATAAATAACAAACGAACTAGAAAAGGTGAAACGTCAAAATATTCGGCAAGCCCTCCACAAACACCGAGTAAAATTCGATCATCGTGCGATCTTCTCATTCTCATATCAACCACCTCCGACTATATATATAAATTATACGATCAAAAACGACAAAAAGTTTCATTTTTCTTATCCCCAACCTACATAATAACGAAACGTATGAATATTCTCCTATAAAAGAACATATACTAGTTTAGTTTACAACTAAGTACCAACAGATTTTTATAACCGTATGACCCATTACACTCAACTAGTTCACTTTTCATGCATTGTATTTTGTAAAAGTTATCTAACCTCATGTGCGGAGCGTTAATCACCGCTACCGAAAATCACGATCCCCGACAATCACGTGGTGCTGAACTAACTAGCTTCATTAGTGGATTTCGGTCCTGCCACTACGTCCCATGGGGTCTCCGCATGTTTTCGTCCGCTGGCTTACTGGGCAATTTTTTCCGTAGCACCGCTTTTTTGTAAGGAGAGCGTAAGAGTCTACCAAAAAGATTCAGCGCACTAGACAAACAGCCACCACCAACAACAAAAGAGAGTGTCTTTCACTCAATCAGGATTAGCATTTAACATCCAAGTGTTTTTGGACCGTTAGCCAAGCTCGCTTGGCTACTTCATGCATTGGCGCGAATTTTTGAAAATCGAAATGAACCTTAGGACGAATTCATTCGTCTGTGAGGTCATTTCGATTTTCAAAATAAGGTCCAAAAACAAAAACCTAGAAGTCAACTTTTTAATGAGCATTACCACAAACTTTCATAATAAAACCCACATGGCGAAGCCCCATTCACTTCGCCACCAACAAAGATGAAAGTAGTGGCGAATGTTCAAACTGTTGGCACGTTTACAACTCGTTCACCATTAGGAGTCGGCTGAACAAAAAGGGCGCAAGTCCTACTAAGGTCATTGATCGCGAGATGGATGACGAGCTAACTTTACGGCACAATCTATCGCCCATAAGTAACTTTCATATAAAGCCTACCTTACAAACTTGAACATTTTTCAAACACAATCTTCCTAAATCATGACATTTTTGCAAACACCACAATGAATTCATAGTTTGTTAACATTTTCACAAACTAACCGAAACAAAAAAATGATATAACAGATGAAAGAGATCTTAAACGAAGATTTCTAAATTCAAAACCTGCATTGTATACTTACCCACAGATAGATTGAACGTTTTTAACTAAACCAGTTCGGGTAGTAATTAGAGAGGATCTAACCCCCGAGCACACAGCCATTTATCACTATTTTATATATTAAAGGAGGTTCCCTTATGTTATTCGACGATCCCGTCTTTATGAGTCGGATGTTAACCTTACTTACGCTTTCTTTTCATATATTTTATGCCACAATTGGTGTCGGCCTCCCACTAATGATTATGATTTTTCAATGGGTTGGAATCAGAAAAAATGATCCCCACTACTTACTGATGGCACGACGCTGGGCGAAAGGCTTTGTTGTGACCGTAGCTGTTGGAGTCGTGACTGGTACAGCTATTGGGCTCCAGCTTGCCTTATTATGGCCAAGCTTTATGGAATTGGCTGGTCATATCATTGCCTTACCGTTATTTATGGAAGTGTTCGCTTTCTTTTTCGAAGCGATATTTTTAGGTATTTACTTATATACATGGGACCGGTTTACAAACCCGAAAAAGCACTTATTACTCTTAATACCCGTGGCAATTGGCGGAGCAATGTCCGCCTACTTTATTACCGTAGTTAACTCATTTATGAATTCACCGGGTGGTTTTGATTTAGTCAATGGTGAACTGGTGAATATCAATCCAATCGCCGCTATGTTCACAGTATCGATGCCGACAAAGGTTGCCCATGTTTTAGCAACTGGTTATATGACGGTCGCTTTTGTTTTAGCCGCTATTGCTGCATTCAGACTACTTCAAGGTGCCAATAATACGTATCACAAAAAATCATTAAACCTATTAATGAAAATTGGTTTTGTATTCGCCTTAGCATCCGCCATCATTGGAGATTTTTCTGGAAAATATTTAGCCGAATATCAACCAGAAAAGTTAGCTGCTGCTGAATGGCATTTTGAAACAGAAGAAAATGCACCATTAATCCTATGGGGTATTCTTGATGAAAATAACGAACCAAAATATGCGATTGAAATCCCATCTGCTTTAAGTATACTTGCCCATGGTAATCCATCCGCTGAAGTGATTGGCCTCGAGGAATTCCCTGAGGAACTACAGCCACCTCTGGTTATCCATTACTTCTTTGATACGATGATAACAATCGGAATGTTTATGCTCGGTCTTTCGTTTATTTATTGGGTAGCCCAGTTGCGAGGATGGACATTTGTTCATCAAAGATGGTATCGTTGGTTAATTGTTCTTGGTGGACCTTTATCGTTCTTGGCGATCCAAGCCGGTTGGTGGTTAGCAGAAGTCGGTCGACAACCTTGGATTTTACGTGGAATTATGACGATTGATGAAGCAGCTACTACAAGTGACCATGTGGGGTTAATGTTTATCTTATTTGCTATCCTCTACTTTATATTAGGGGTTGGAACGGTTGTTGTTTTAAGAAAAATGTTTAAAGATAACCCCCCTGAAAAGGATTTAAACGAAATGTCAGGTAGTGATCGAACATGAGTCTAGAAATTATCGGAATCTCGGTCCTATGGCTCTTTTTATTCGGGTATGTCATCATTGCTTCCGTCGATTACGGGGCCGGATTTTTTAACGCGTATAGTTTATTAACAGGAAAACAACATATCGTATCTAAAGTAATAAAAAGATATTTATCACCCGTTTGGGAAGTGACTAATGTATTCTTCGTCTTTTTCTTCGTAGGAATCGTTGGTTTCTTTCCAGAAACAGCCTTTTATTTCGGAACCATACTCTTAGTACCCGGTAGTATTGCCTTGATTTTGCTAGCGATACGTGGTTCCTATTATGCCTTTGAATCTTATGGTACGCAAGGTCACCGAGGCTATGCTTTCATGTATGGGGCATCAGGTATTCTCATACCGGCTTCATTATCCATCGTCTTAACGATAGCTGCAGGCGGATTTGTTTCCGTCGATAATGGGCAGCCTTCATTAGATTACCTTGGGTTATTTTTAAGCCCGTTAACATGGTCTATCGTTGTCCTTAGTATCATCGCTGTTTTATATATTTCAGCCGTATTTTTAACATGGTATGCGAACAAAACAGGTGATGAAGGTGCAACCGCCTTGATGCGTAAATATGCTCTTATATGGGCCGTTCCATTAATTGTTGCTGCATCCGGTATTATCATTGAATTACGCTTCCATAATGAAGTGCATTTTAATCAGATTGTTAACTTATGGTGGATGTTTGGTATCTCATTCTTAATGTGGTTAGGTACAGTCTATCTCCTTTGGAAAAAGAAAAATTACGGGGTTTCCTTGTGGCTCTTAATCGGTCAATTTGCCTTCGCCTTTTTTGGATACGGAATCTCACATTACCCGTACTTGTTGTATCCATATTTAACGATTCATGATGGCTTTACAAACGAAGCGATGGCTACAGCCTTAATTATTGCTTTTGTCTTAGGTATGATGTTATTAATTCCATCCATTTATTTACTTCTAAGATTGTTCTTGTTTGATAATCAATATGTAAAAGGAAAAAGGGAGTGAGTCAATATGTTGAATGATTTTCTAATCTTCGTTGCCCCATTTCTAATACTCATAGCCGCCATTGGTGCATCCTTTTTTGTAGCCGCAAAGGATAAAAATTAAAAGAATAAAACTCTCCTCTTTTATGATAAGAGGAGAGTTTTTTGTTGCATTGAGCACCTGATATGACTATCCATTTTTACTCATTTCAATGGTCTCTTGGCAACTACTAGAGGGGTTCTTTTTATGACACCTTCGACCACAGGTTTCCTCCTTGAATGTGCTCTTTCCTTCTTTTTATAACACCCGATCTCATATATCCGCTCAGACAACGTCACGTTCAATTGCTTTCATCTCTTTAAAGTATCCATTTCGGTTCATGAGTTCATCATAGCTACCGATTTCCACCACTTCACCATGATCCATGACGATGATTTGGTCCATTTGCTCAAGACCGGTTAAGCGATGACTGACAATAATAAGTGTCGCTTCTTCAGCCTCCTGCATCACTCGATCTAAGATCTTTTGTTCGGTAATAGCGTCCATGGAGGATGTCGGTTCATCTAATAACCATAACCCTGCCTTTTTTAGGAACAACCGTGCCAGCGCCAATCTTTGCTTTTCTCCCCCAGAAAGATTGGCTCCTCTTTCTTGAACAAGATCTTCTAATTTCATATTGGGTAATTCAGCCTGATGAAGGGCTTTATATATCGTTTCATCTTTTAAAGTGTCATCTGCTAACAATAAATTATCTCGAATCGTCCCATAGAAAAAATGATTAGATTGTAAAGTAAGATTACTCTTCTTCCATATCACTTCTGGCTCTACTGCATCTATCGAAACGTCACCTATTTTAATTTGACCATCGTTATTCTCATATAATTTTAGAATTAATTGAAGGATGGTCGTTTTCCCTGAACCACTTGCCCCAACAATAGCTGTTTTAGAGCCTGAAGCCAAGGTGAAATCGACATCATGAACCGCCGGTCTTAGCTCATTTTCATACTGAAACGTTACACCTTTAAACTGAATACTAGGAACCGCTTCAAGGCTTTTATGAACGATTCCAGCATTGACATTAATTACTCTATCTTGCTTTTTCCATATTCCTGATAACCGTGTTGCAGCTTGCTCACTCTCATGCAAATAATTAGGAAACAAGGACATTGCGCTGGTTTGCTCAAATAAAGTTAAGGAAATCATAAATAGTAGAGCAATCAAAACACCCTCTATCTGACCTGCAATCACTTGACTAGTAGCAAAAGCTAATACGATGACAGATATAAGTAAAGAAAGAAAACCGACAACGGATTCGCTCCATAATATGTTCACATTTGCTTTAGCTTGAGATTTTTCATACGTCTTTACAGCACGTACAAGATCTTTTTTTCGCTCGGTAGCTTGCTGATGAATGTGTAAGTCGCGATAACCATACAATAACTCCGTGAAATCAGACGAGAGTGCTCCTCGGTTTACTCTTACATGATGGTCGACACGTCTTTGTAAAAGAGTAAATACAACGGGTACAACAACGGTCAAAAGAAGCATACCCACTATAATAATGATAGCTGTACCCACTGAAAATAATGTCGTAAATAAAATGGTCGCAATCGTGACACTTGCCATGACAACGGGTGGGTAAAAGACGCGTAGAAAAAAGTTTTGCAAAGATTCAACGTCTCCAACAATTCGTGCTAACAGCTCCCCACTCCGATATTTTTGCAAAATCGTCGTCGATAAAGGCTCTATTTTTTCATAAACGAATACACGGATGTTACTTAACATCGTAAAAGTACCTCTATGTGAAAAAAACCTTTCACCATAACGACTTATCGCTGAAGTAATTCCAAGTAGTTTTACGATGGCAACGATGACCATTAATGTGTATAAAGGAGGTACGAGGGCAGCTTGAGAAATCATATACCCGCTGGCGGAAAACAAACCGATCGCCGTCATACCCGCTATAAATCCAAATAACATTGATAAGAAAATATCTCTTTTTTCTTTAAGCATGATTTTCATCACCATTTTAAGTGCTATCATAATGATTCCTGCCCCCCTCGTTGAATGATCAGCATTTCTTGGTACATTGGTTCATTAGCTACTAATTGCTCATGTGTGCCTATGGCACGGATCGAACCATGATCTAACAAGATTATTTTATCTGCAGAACGAATCGTATGAAGCCTATGAGCTACCGTAATCACAGTGGCTGATTGAGCTAACCTACTCATTGACTGTTGCAAAATTTGCTCCGTTCTTACATCTAATCCTGTCGTAGGTTCATCAAATAAAACGAGCTTTGGTTTTCTCAAAAATGCCCTTGCAAGGATAACCCGTTGCTTCTCACCACCAGACAATCCTCGCCCAGCCTCGCCTATTTTTGTTTCTATGCCATGCGGTAGCTTCTGTAGCCAATCCCATAACCCCGCTTCTTTAATAGCTTGTTTAATTTCCTCATCTGTATATGAATCAGTTTGACCGAGCGTGATATTTTCCAAAAGCGTTCCTGAAAATAAATAGGCATCTTGCGAGATATAACTTAATTGTGAGAACCAGGAAGTTTCTAAAATGGTTTCCTGACTTTGACCATTGATTTTGAAATGACCTTCCTGTATGGGAAAAATGCCTGCAATCACGTTCAGGAGTGTCGATTTTCCAGCACCCGTTGGACCAATAATCGCGACTCGTTCATTTGGCTCAACTGAAAATGTCATGGCTTGAGATTGAAAATGACCTTCTTGGTACCCGAAGCGAATATCGGTAAAATTGATCCTTGGGGGTCTGTGAGTCGTTATCTCTTTCTGTCCCCATAAGACCGGTTCGTGCTGTTCCGTCAGTAATTCTTGAATACTTTCTGCCGCTCCAGTACTTTGCTTTCCAGTATGAAAGGCCGAACCAAGCTCTTTCAGTTTAGTAAAAAATTCAGGTGCTAAAATAAGCATCAAAAAGCCTGTTGCAAAATTAGTATCCTGTAAAATAATCATTCGTAAGGCAATTTCTAATGCAATTAATCCAATACTAAGCATTGAGATAAACTCTAAGGCTAAGGAATTTGAAAAAGCGACCTTCAGCACATCCATGGTTGCATCACGGAAACGCAAGCTACTTTTTTGAATCTTTCCCTTCTGCTCTTTCGCCTTACCAAAAAGCTTCAGTGTTTGTAACCCTTGTAATGTATCTAAAAAAGTGCCCGAAAAGGCGGCCATTTGAGATAGCTGTTCTTTCGATTTCTCCCCTGTTTTTATACCGATAATAATCATAAAGATAGGAATAAATGGGGCCGTAACTAAAATAATGGCTGCGGTTGCCCAATGCTCAAACAAAATGACTAAGATAATTAATAAAGGCACAGTGACCGATTGGATCGCCTGCGGAATGTATTGACTATAATAACCATCTAATTCATCTACACCATCCATAAAATAACTCGTCTTTTTACCTGACTGGCCGCCTTTTGATATGAAAGCAGAGCGATTCGTAAAAAAGGCAAGTAAGCTCATCCGTACATCTGTCTTGATATGCCCAGCCATCGCAATGCCTAGACGTTTAATAAAGGCACGGAACATCGTTCTAGTAAGCAGTGCGAGTACTAATAATATAAAGAAATGTATAAGATCAAGATAATGAATTTGCTGTAAAAATACGCTATCAATGATAGTGACGATTAAGTACGCTTGGGCAATAATAGCTAGCCCCATCACGATGGAGAAAACCATCATTAATAGGAGGTAGCGCCGATAAGGTTTCATCCATTCTTTTAACATGGGCTAAAGCCCCCTTTCTCTCCTTATTGTAATTCCCTTAAATCAATAATTCTAATAGGAAGAGGCTAAAATTGATGATTGTACGATTTTCGCCATAGTTTTTTGTATGAAAGTGGACTTAGGTGTGATGGGTTGTGCCTTGAAGTTAGCTAATCCTCGGTTTCCTTGAGTAACGAACACATTCGGCTCTTCTTCAGTTTTTTACCCATGATCATGTCGAACAGCTTCCTTCATCGACAGATTCTTGACCTTTTTTACCCATGATCATGTCGACTGCTTCCTTCATCGACAGGTTCTTGACCTTTTTTGCTCATGATCATGTCGACCAACTTCCTTCATCGACAGGTTCTTGACCTTTTTTACCCATGATCATGTCGACCAGCTTCCTTCATCGACAGGTTCTTGACCTTTTTTACTTATGATTATGTCGACCAGCTTCCTTCATCGACAGGTTCTTGACCTTTTTTACCCATGATCATGTCGACTAGCTTCCTTCATCGACAGGTTCTTGACCTTTTTTGCTCATGATCATGTCGAACAGCTTCCTTCATCGACAGGTTCTTGACCTTTTTTACTTATGATCATGTCGAACAGCTTCCTTCATCGACAGGTCGCGGTGTTACCCACACTCATAATCATCCCTATTCATGCAGGCCTTTGATTCGTATACTTCTTTTGGCTCATATTTTCCATTCATGAACTTACTTATCTGTTGTTATGAATACTTGACATAATGTTAAGTATTGTTTACAATAATCCTATGTTAACTTTAATTAACATTTAGTCAATAATACTGTACATTCAAGGAGGGTTATATGCTTCGGAATCGTGTAAAAGAGTTACGTGCTAGGCATGGATTTTCTCAGACGGAGCTAGCTAATCGCGTTGGAGTTACGAGGCAAACCATAGGTTTTATTGAAAAAGGTGAATTCTCACCCTCCATTGCTTTATCCTTACGATTAGCCAAGCACTTAGAGATGAGAGTAGATGAATTATTTTGGTTAGAAGGAGAGGATTCAGATGAAGAACAATCATGATTTCCGCTTACAAATTCCGTTATGGAATATGGCCTTAATGGCTTCGCTAATGATATTCAGCTTCGGCTTTATCTATTATGTAGAGCTTGCTGTTTTTAACACCAATGAATTGTTCCGTTTTATCAATGGTACTGTGGTTATTCAATGGAATGTCCCTGCAACCATTTCTTTAGTATTAGGGGCTGTTTCACTGATTACGATATTAACTCTATACCTGTATAAGGTCACGCAACATAATCGGAATTTTCCAGATAAGGCGATTAATACGTTTTCCTTTATTCAATTACCCGAATTTTTAGATGATGATGAAATGCTAGAGCAAGTGACGAAACAAGCAACTCGAAAGGTATATATCCTCTATTCACAGGCTCTTCCTTTTCTAGTCATTCTTATGTGGATACCTTTACCACGTTACGTATTTATTGTGTATATTATTTTAGTGATCATGATTCATCACTACATTTATTATCGAGATATCCAAAAATATATTCGAGGTCACTACCAATTTCAATTGTTATCGAGAAAGAAAAATACAAACTTCTCGAAAATCATTTGGACATTTGCGATTAGTTATTTAATTGTAGCAGGTGGTATAGCAGGCTTCCTTTTTTATCAACACCAAAATTCTGAAGAAAATCTCGCAAAGTTTGATGCGTGCTTGCAAGAAGGAAAATCAGCTTATTTTGAATCTGGAGGATTCTTTTCCTCAAGTAAAGTTACTTGCGACGACTCTGAATCATGAAAAAATCGGGATGCTATTCCCGATTTTTTTCTCGTTTATTCGAATATCCGACCCTCTCCATTACTTAAGTACCATTCTCCTTCAATTTCACATAATCATTCACCCTCACTGCAATAGCCAACGTGTAAGCAGCAATCATACCTAATAAAATATTCCCCAAAATGAGCCCAATAATGGCACCAACAAACCCATACAAAACTAACATCATAGCATTCACCTGCATTTCCTTTTAGATCCTATACCCCTCATATAAGAATAAAAACATAAATTTCATCCGACAAACGTACAAGTTATGCTGAATTTCTACGTAAGACAAGCACCTTTTTCAAAAAGATTAATATGCTTTATACGTACTGAATTTTGTTAGTATAACTTTCATTCATAATAAACATAAGAAAGGAAGAAAAATCACCATGAAAACTTGGCTCTTCACCACTTTTATTATGGTAGCGACTATTCTTTTGGGCTGCACACCCATAAGTAAAGAAGATGTTTTACTTAAGTTGTCTGACCATGCCAAATATATTGAAACCTATGTGATTGAGAATGAATTATCCCTTCATACGAAAGCGGCTAACAGTTATAAGGAACAACTTGGACAACTTACCATTAAGGGAGAGATTAACCTTAAAGAAAGCAAAGGTTTTATTGAAATGTATGAAGACTATTCATCAGGAACTTATGAAACCTTTGCTTATTTTAACGGTACTGATTATGCGGTTAACTGGTATGGAGACGGTTGGTCTACAGATATGGGGGCTGTCGCAAACTTACACACATACTTCCTTACCGATTATCATTTACTCATTCAAGCCATTGAATTAATTGAAATGAACGATGATGCCGTTTTAATCGATATGGAGGACTATTATTCCCTCACCTTAGATGCACCAACGACTCAACCATTTGAAAGTTTTGCCCGTTCCTTAGGTATTACGTTAAATGAGGAACTGATTTCGGATATGTCTGTCACATTAGAAATTGAACAGCATACCTTTTTCTTAACCAAAATCACGTTTATGGTTAGAGAAGAAATCGATGGCATTCAGCACGAGACTGTCATTCAAATAACGTATTCCCAAATAAATGAACCACTTCAAATAAAAAAGCCCTTTCAAATAGAGGCACAAGAAATAAGTCTTTAGCTATGCTCAGCTAAAGACTTTTTTCTAAATCATAAGAAATCATCGGTTCTCTCTTTAACCAACTGAAACAATCAACAACATAATCCATAATGGTGTAATCATCACAAAGACTGACTTTAATATACTCATCCCATCATGGCCATTCTTACATAACATAAGTCCACTAACCAACATATAAACCGGATGAAGAAAAATAATAATGACAACCATTCTCACAACATCTGCAGCCCTATTGAATTCAATGAAACCAAATACTGTTAAAAGGATAAATCCGATTTCCACAAGTGCTACCGCAAAGAAGCTCACCCAAAACCACTTAGGAAAATGCATCGTATGACCCCCTGTCATATCTATAAATACCTCAACTTTTTCTATCATTCAATGAACACCTTCATTAATATTCCACCTCCAATTTATTTTTTCCTCTTTTTAACTGTACAACTAAAAATATCTGTTCAAAATCCATAAATAAAAACCCCTCACGTGTAATGGAACGACACATCAAGGGGTATCATCGTACATTTTCTTCCTATACAATCATACTTAACAATAATACAAAAGCTAACCCACTAATCGAAATCACCGTTTCTAAAACCGTCCATGTTGCAAAGGTTTCTTTAATCGTTAGACCAAACGATTCTTTAATAATCCAAAAGCCCGTATCATTAACGTGAGATGCGATGATACTACCAGCCCCGGTCGCTAGAACCATTAAGGCCAAATTCACATCAGACCCTTGCATTAAAGGAATGACAAGACCGGCTGTTGTTAATGCTGCCACCGTGGCAGAGCCTTGAGCAACCCGTAGCACAGCCGCAATTAACCACGCTAAGATTAATGGTGAAATCGTACTTCCCTCAAAGATATGAGCGACATAATCACCAACACCACCATCCAATAATACTTGCTTTAATGCTCCACCTGCCCCAATAATTAAGAGCATCATTCCTATCGCTTTAATGGAATTCTCTGCTGACTTCATGACATCCTTCATTGGAATCTTTCGAGCAATACCCATCGTATAAACAGCGAGTAAGATGGATAATAACATGACAGTTGAAGGTGCACCAATCATTGCAATAAAATCAAAGAACCAATTGCCGCCACCAAACGATTCCTCTAATAAAGAAACAACCGTTGCAGCTGCCATTAAGATAACAGGGAATAAAGCAGTGAACGCACTAATACCAAATCCAGGTGTTTCCTCTAATTTAAACTGCTTCGCATCACCAATTTCAGTCATACTTCCTCCACCCATTTTTTCAAAGGCTGATGGAATATATTTCTTTGCCACTTTCGTAAAAATAGGACCTGCAATAATTGTTGTAGGAATGGCCACGATAAACCCGTAAAGTAAAACCAAACCAACATTTGCTCCGAATTCCTGAGCAATCACAGTAGGCCCTGGGTGCGGTGGTAAAAAGCCATGTGTGACTGACAAAGCCGCAACCATTGGTAGGCCTAAGTATAATATAGGCATTTTTACTTGTTTCGCAATTTGGAAAATGATAGGGATTAATAAAACGAGGCCCACTTCAAAAAATAAAGCAACCCCTATAATAAAGGAGGCCACTACGATAGCCCATTGGATGTTTTTTTCACCAAATTTATCAATCAATGTCATGGCGATCCGCTGTGCCCCTCCGGCATCAGCAATTAATTTACCGAGCATTGCCCCTAGTCCAAATACAAGAGCAATACCAGCCAATGTACCGCCCAGTCCACTTTCAATCGAACCAACAATGTCACTTAATGGCATTCCTAAAAGTAGAGCAATAATAAAAGAAACAACAATAAGTGATATAAACGTATTTAACTTAAATTTCATAATCAAAATTAATAATATAACAACACCTAACGCTACAATTAATAAAGGCATTTAATCACATCCCACATTTTATTTCGTTTCATCTAATTTTCTTTGATAAATAGCCATTTGCTGATACTCTTTCTCTAAAGAGCGAGAGACATTGATAAAAATCGGAATGAGCTGCCGATAATGCTCAACATGAGACCGATTCGGTTTATGCTTGAATGAATTCCCAACTAAATCCTCAACAACCTCTAGGCTAGCAATTTTTTCGAAACGATATAATCCTAACATGCATGCACCTAGGCAAGATGATTCAAAGCTTTCAGGAACTTCAACCGACGTATCAAAAATATCAGACATCATTTGGCGCCAAACCTCGGATCTTGCAAAGCCACCTGTCGCTTTTATACTTGCAACTTCTCCATCCATCGCTTCAACTAAAGCTAAATAAACCGTGTATAAGTTAAAAATTACGCCTTCAAGGGCAGCACGTATCATATGTTCTTTTTTATGACTTAACGTGAGACCGAAAAACGACCCTCTTACGTCCGGATTCCATAATGGAGCTCGCTCCCCAGCTAAAAAAGGATGAAATAATAATCCATTTGCTCCAGGGACAACACGCTCGGCAATTCTCGTTAATACTTCATATGGATCAATACCTAACCTTTTCGCTGTCTCAACCTCACTAGCGGCTAGTTCATCTCGAATCCATCTAAGAACAACACCGCCATTGTTCACAGGTCCACCTATAACCCAATGATTTTCTGTTAAGGCATAACAAAAAGTTCTACCTTTTGGATCCGTTTTTGGCTCAGATATAACCGTTCTAATAGCACCACTTGTCCCAATCGTAATCGCCACGTCACCTTTTTTTATCGCATTGACACCAATATTGGATAACACACCGTCACTTGCCCCTATAATAAATGGCGTTGTATGTAATATTCCTAGCTTTTGGGCCCACTGTTGATGACAATTTGAAAAGAACTCCGTAGTCGGCACCAGCCGAGAAAGTTGATTTTCATGAATTCCCGCAACGTCTAAAGCCTGCTTGTCCCAAGCTAGCTCTTTTAAATTAAATAGACCCGTGGCAGAGGCGATCGAATAATCAACGACATATTCATCAAAAAGCCGATAAAAAATGAATTCTTTAATACCAATATATTTATGAGCTGCCCTTGCAATATCTGGTCTATCATTGGTTAACCATGTAATTTTACTAAGAGGGGACATTGGGTGGATAGGCGTACCTGTTTTTAAATAGATCGAATGACCATCCCACTCTTCTTTGATTTTCTTCGACCACTTCGCACTACGATTATCCGCCCAAGTAATGCAGTTAGTAATAGGTTGATGGTGCCCGTCGATCACAATGAGGCTATGCATCGCACTACTAAAAGAAACAAACAGTAAGTCTTCTTTAGGAATATTAGAGCTTCTCATTACCTCTTCGATCGCTTTCATGACTGCTTCGAAAATATTCTCTGGATCTTGTTCAGCTGTAGATATATCTGGCGTAAAAAGCTCATACCCATGATTCGCATCAGCCATCACTTCACCATTCGTTTTATACAAAACAGCCTTCGTACTCGTTGTCCCAATATCTACACCAATCATATATTTTGGATTGTTCTCCAAACTTCTCACACTCCTAATTACATCATTGTTTCAATCAAGAAATTGCTTTTCTATGATTCTAAAGTACCATCACTTACTTTTGAAAGCATAATAGAGCATCTCTTCATGCGATGCTCTATTATAAAGACAAATTATACGCTTCTGTTATCAAAATTTCTACCAATACGATCAAATTAAGGTCGTATTGACTATATGGATCTCAGTGCAGCTTGTAGGATCTGATTTTTCGATAATTCATGGTCATTACTCCATCTACCAACCTCTACCGGCTTGACCCATTTACGTGAACTCGCCTCAAACATGCCTTGATAGTCTAGGCACTCTGTCACAGTCATTCGATAAAAAGCCTGGTAAGCAATCATCGGATATTTTCCATTCGGATTGAATCTTTCATTGTCTCGATGACTAACTTCTAGACAACCAAGATAATCGATGATTCCTTTCACATAACCCTCTTCATAAACTTCACGGTGGATAGCCTCTTCTAATGTTTCCCCAACTTCAATATGTCCACCAGGATAATTGTAGCCACGACCTTTAATATAAGATAATAAAACATGTCCCCCCCATAAACAAACACTATGTACACTCGTTACGACCATGTCTTGTGTAATCTTTTTATGCGGCATCCAAGTCAACCTTACTCTTCCTACTTCCCAATCAACATAAACAGATTCCATCTCACTTTCCTCCCATTCCTCAAACATTATCTTAACTGGTTTTAGCTATGTTGACTTAATACCAGCACAGTCACCTCCAAAATTCAACCCATTTCGGCCGTATGGACTTTGTCTTGAGTTGCAGACTCATCCAGAATCACTTGGCCTTGTATGAGATTCGTGTTCCTCGGGGCAGAAGTTTGCCGCTAGCTTCCTTCAGGTAATCAAGTTGCCTTGAGCTACTGTTACTGCTGCCTTCACAGTTTGGGATTTTCACCCTAGAGCCTGCATCCTTGCCAGGCACACAACGTATAAAAGACTGCTTGTTAGTGAGCAGTCTTTTTACAAATGAACAACACAAAGAAAATCATTTTGTCCCATTTAGTAACTATTAACCTTTTTTCCGATCCATCACTTCAATTCCACCATGATAGCGTGGGTCTCCATGACTTAAATCTAGGGCATATTATTTATTAAAAACAATCGTTTCAAAGTTCAAAAAATAACTAGTAAGCTCTTCCTCAATCATCTCATTATTGGCTCTATTTCTTTTAGAACTAAGGTCACTTTTATCAAAGGCTTTAATATAAATGAATCCGTCTTTTTTTAAGAACCTCTTCACCCGAGAAAATATTGAGAACATTCGAAAAAAATAATGAGTGAATATTGCTCTTCTTGCCAGTCAAAAGACTGAATATCACTTGTATAACTCTTCATAGTAAGTCCGTTCTGTTCAATGTATGCTTGACAACGTGAAAAAGCCGTTTTCGCATAATCGACACCTACTACCTCATAACCCTTTATGAGCAAAGTATAAAGCATTTCTATCTTCGCCCATTCCCATGTCGAGTCCTGTACCTTCCTTAGGGATTAGCTCCAAATAATTAATAAGTACTGAGTTTGGCTTAAATCCACATAAGCTTTCTTATTCTTGATATTGTTTTTCCCAGTTCAAATGTCTAGTCTCCTTTTATATGAAAGTTACTTAAAGCTTATGTACGGAGCGTTAATTACCGCTACCGAAAATTATGCTCCGCGTGCTATGAAGTGGTGCCGAACTAACTAGCTTCGCTAGTGGATTTCGGCTCTTCCACTACGTCCCATGGGAGTCTCCGCATGTTTTCGTCCGCTGGGCTACGGGCTACTGCCGATTCTCAAGTTAAAATCATTCTTACAAAAATTATTAAAATGAATAAGAACAAAAAACAAAGTGAATCAAAAGCCGCCAGTTAAAGGCAAACGCCACTTTCGTGTTTGTTGGTGGTAAAGTAAATAGGTCTTTGCCATGTAGATTTTGTATGAAGTTAAAAGTAAGCATTCCCTACAACACTATGGCTCTTTTCCACCGCTTATGTTGTTACTTCCCGGCATTTCCTACAACACTACGGCTCTTTTCTTCAGCTTATGTTGTTACTTCTCCACAGGCTGGCACTGGATTACCCGACAAATCCTGCAGGACCACCAGTCTAATGCCCTGAGTATGAGGACTAAGGGGTTGATTTTTTGCCCCTATAAACCTGTTCATTTATAATGTTGGCCTTCTGCCACATCTTACACAAGCCTTGGCCTACTTCCATCCACTAGTCTCAAAGATTTTGATAGTAGATTTCATAATCATGCCATGCATCGTATTCTTTCGAAAATTGCCTTCTTGTGCACTCATGTTTAAATCCTACTTTTTCTGCCAATTTTATTGAAGGCGTATTGTCTGGCAATATATGAAGTTCGATTCGATGATAGTTTAATTGTTGTTTGCATAAAAGAAGTGCAGCTTGTACAGCCTCGCTTCCATAGCCTTTACGCCAATGTTGATTATGGATGGAATATCCTAGCATGCCCCAGTCGTAATCCATGCGTAAAATCGTATAAACTTCAATTTTTCCCACATGAGCTCCATCACTCTTTCGGAAAACGCCTAACTGATAAAAACGATCTTCTAGCTGAGCTAGTTCGAAACCAGTAACCCAATCTTCAAACCATGCTTTATTGGAAGCCTCCAAATTACTTGGCCTTCCATCATCATGGTGATGCAAAGAAGGATAACGCTGTGAAAAACCTAGAAACCATTGCTCGTAATCGTTCTTTTCTAATGGCCGTATCATTAATCGCTCTGTTTCTATCATGAATTCTTTATTTCCCATTGATTCACATACCTTTCACCCGTTAACGACAAAAAATGAAGCCCCCCTAATTGCATGGCACAACAAGTCCCTTGTCTTTATTCAATTGGTAATTCTTCTAATAAAACCTCTAAATACATCCGTTCTTCACTTACAACATCATCATATTTTGTTAGAATCGCTTCAATAAACCACTTTTGCTCACGTTCACTAGAGAAATAACCACTTTGTATAAATTGGTAGTAAGCCTTGTAGGGATTATCATCATCCATTTCTTCATCAATCTGATAAAGTAAATCTAAATAGGCATGATACTGAGGGTGTTCAATACGACTTAACCCCTCTTCCATTACTTGAATCGCCATCGAAAGATTATCAACCAAATAAGCGGTCGATACGTAGTAATAACGGTGAATATTAGTAGGGTCTAGTTGTAAAGCCTGATTGTAAGCTCCTACAGCCAGATACGTATGTCCCTCTTCTAAATAAATGGTACCCAATTGTTCATATGCTTGGACAGCATGTGGAATCGTCTTAATAATGTCTCGCAAATGATTTTTACGTTCTTCTATCGTTTCGTGCGTTTGTGGTGAATGTAACCATTGACCTGCAAATTCATACACCGTAAAAAAGTGAGACGTATAATCGTCTAACGATTCTCCTACAATTACTTCAAAAGCCTCTTCTAAAGGAATTTCATACATATGTGCTGCTAACCTTTGTAAAAAGTCATCCCCTTGCTGCTTCAATAAAGAATTCAACAACGTACCCGTTTGATGATAAATATGGTAAGGGTATTCTAGATGCTTGTTCCAACCTCTTTCATGTTGAAGCTCTCTAAAATTGGCAACCTCAAACCTCGGATCAAATTCAATGGCTCTTTCTTCGTTTTCCAAAGCAACACTTATACCTTCAACAAACCATTCTGGTACATAATCAGGATCATCAAACAGTGAATACGTTAAATGATGGATATATTCGTGGGCCAAAATCAAATCAAAAGATTCTTCACCAATATTCGTTTGAATCGGTACATGTATGGAATCAGAATAAGGTTGATAAAGACCGTAGACATTGGCATTTTCATTAGGCAATTGGTAAGAATGCTCATAAAATACAACGATTTCTGGAAATGAATTCATCACACCAAAGTATTGCTCCCAATCTGATTCTCTTTCAACTATTAATGTTTCTAACGCCAAGATGGCTTCTTCTGCACGTGCCAAGTCCATATTGTAATAGTACGTTACATCACCTTTTTCAATGCTTGAGAATGCCAAATAGGCATCATCCACATACTTCCCTTGAATCATTAAGGCATATTCCTTTGCCAATTCAAATCGCTCCGAGGTGCTTGGTACAGCATTAAATCCGTGCTGTTGCTTATAAATATCTCCTAATGCACCTTGCATACCGGTTACCATCGTCATCACCGCAACAATAGCTACGGTGAATACAAGCAAAAACAAATTATGATACCACTTTTGGATAGGATGGAATGTTAATCGAAAGAATCCAAGCAAAGCAAAAATAATGACAAAAAAGCTGACACCACTGACAAGCTCTAAGAAAAATACTTGTAAATCGTATGGTAGGATAAAGCTTAATAAAGCGATCACCAAACTACTCGTCAGTACAATACCGATAAACCATGCTGTGCTAATCAAGAATGCTCGCACACTCTTATTCCCCTTTATTTTCAAATTTTCATGTATATTAAATAATAGATTTGCCCCGACTATACTATAAATCACTGAAAATTCATAGATTTATTGGAACTTTTGTAGGAATTCTGTTGTTTTATATTCTATTTACATAAATAAATGTTATAATTTTCAAAAAAGTGGAGGTGAAAGATGAATCCTACCTTTCATCAGCTTCAAGTCGAATTGTTTAAATTATTTAATGAACAGAAGTTTCATGAAGTAGACAAGCATATTGAAGAAGTGGAGAGACTTTACCCCAAACGCCAGGAAAAAACGCTATTTTGGAAGGCGTGTGCCGCTGCCCGTCAGGGAAAAATAGAGCGTGCAATTTCCACTTTATATAATGGAATTGAAAATGGGATATGGTGGAATCGATATACATTAACAAATGATCCCGATTTAACTAGCCTACAAAGTGAAGACACATTCAAACAACTCATTGAAGAATGTGATCATATGTTCAAACAGGAGCAAAAAATAAGCCGTACACAATTACATGTATATGGAAATCCTGATGCTGATACGAGTATTTTTACTTTGCATTGGCGTGGTTCCAATAATCATGACTTTGCCCCTTATTGGCTAGATGAAAAGACAGAGAATTACCAATTCGCATTCTTGCAATCTTCCCAAATTTACGGGTACCAATCATACTGCTGGGATAACCAGTCACAAGCAAATGATGATATTGCAACAAATCTCCAAACTTACATAAGTGAAAATAAACAAAGGAAGGTCGTCATCGCAGGGGCTTCACAAGGTGGTAAGCTTGCGATACAAACCGCTTTAAGTAATCAATTTTCAGAGGTCAACCAGTTCATCGCCGTCATACCTTCTATAAGTGATTTGACTAGCTTTGAAACACTTATCACCGAGGTGACACACCCGATCAAAGGCTATATCATCACGGGAGATAAGGATCCTTTTTATCAGCAGACGGTCACACTTTTTGAGCGTTTTAAAGACACAAATATTGACTGCCAACTTCTCGTCAAACAGGAATTAGGTCATTATTTTCCACAAGATTTCCCTTCGCTTCTCTCAATTGCTTTAAAGCAAATGTAAATCACTGACTAAAAACATGACAAACCCCCTACATGAATGGTGTATAGGGGGTCTTACGTATTCCGTTCAGTTATTTTTTTACCAATACTACCTCAACTTTTCACCCGATAAAATATGCCAATGTAAATGCTTAGAATCTTGATATTCACCTAGATTGGTGAGGACCCGACACGCCCCATGTTCTTCTGTAACATCTGCAGCCACTTTTCGTATGACCGATAATAATTCTAATAAAATACCTTGTTCGCCTTCCTCCAAGGTGATCAGTGAATGAATATGTTTTTTGGGAATCGCCACAATATGCACAGGCCAATAAGGCTTTGTATGGTAATAAGCTAGGACATTTTCTGTTTCCATAACGATATCTACTTTCGTTTTCCCACTTAATACTTCATCACAATAAAAATCTTCTGGCATTTTATCCGCCCCTTCATTTTCGTTCATAACAATCACTCAATTAGACGTAAGGAGGGAAGGCAAGGTTTCATTAAACATGAACGTTCGTGCAAACACGGAGCACTACTCTCCCCTACCAAAAATAAGGCTCCGTGTCCTGTGAGGAATTAAATGGGCATTCGACTCGCCATGTTAGTTTACTTTGAAAGATTAATGAGTGATGAAGATCATTAAAATTTCCGGAATAGATGTTACATTCTTAGCGGCTATTCCCTACTTTCACAATGGCTTGCTGATACATACCTACTTTCTCAATAAAAGATAGTTGCCCTGGCATACGGTCATCTAATTCATGCTTACGTCCGCGATTGCCTTCTTTACCTTTTCCTTTGATTCCAAGAAACGTTCGGTTAGCCATTAAAATCACAGGTCCGTCGTTTTCTTCTTTAATTTCTGTCTCTCGGCTAAGTCTTGGACTGATTACCTCATATTGAGGGCCGCCCTGTGGTTGATATAAGAATAACATTTGATTTTCCAATTGTTTTCTTGAAATTTTGGCTGTTTCAAACTTGGCATGCTCTTCATTATTTTTGTAAACAATCCATCTGTCACGCCAAAGCGATTGACGCATCGGTATATGTTCAAAATAAATCGTATCACCTGTAATATGGTCTTTAACCTCCACGTTACGATAATCAATAAACCCGAGTAATGACACCCATTTCTCAAAGCTATTCTTAAATCGAAACTGAAAGCTTGCTACTGCTTGCTTATTTTCATTAAAAATTTGGACTGGATGGTTATGAATCATCCAAAATGGCTCTTGGTAAGCGTATTCACCTTCATCTAAAGTCTCCGTCGCTAATTTCTCAAACTGATTTTCCCCTTTTGCACGTTCGATCGCCTGTTTCCGAGAACGCATTTTGAAGTAAAAGCGAACACCCGTACCAATGACAACGACACCTAAAATCGCTACAACCGTTAAATAAATATCAGATAGCGGTTCATTTTGTATCGAAGCACGGATTGGCTCTGCAATAATAAATACGATACTTGCTAAAAGAATCGCTAACATTCTTGAATTCATTGACGACAACTCCTTGTAAAACTTTTATCACTAAATCATACGAAAACAACCATTATATAGACGTATCCCTTCTTTTGACCTAGCCTAAACCTCTCAATCACACTATACTATTAACAAGAGCTATAATCATAGGACTCAGTAGGGGGAAAGTATGCGAACATATCAAGAAATGCTTGAAACTATTTTAACTGTGGCAACCCATGATCGAAGAATTCTTGCGGTTTATATGAACGGTTCACGAACAAATCCAGCGATCCAGCCAGACCTTTTTCAAGATTACGATATTGTTTATGTCGTGACAGAAATAAAACCTTTTATAACGGATAAAAGCTGGATTACGCCTTTCGGAGAACGATTAATGCTGCAAGAACCTGATTTAAACTTTTCAACAGGGGCTTCAACATTTACACATACGTATGCATACCAAATGCTTTTTACAGATGGAAACCGGATCGATTTACGTCTAAAAACGCCAGAAGAAATGGAACGTACGTATTCTAGTGATACACTTAATCAACCCTTACTTGACCCACATTCACTACTCCCGAAAATGCCTAATGCGAATCATTCAATGTACGTAATTAAACCACCGACTGAATTAGAGTTTGATAGCTTCACAAATAATTTTTGGTGGTGCTTACAAAATGTAGCGAAAGCCCTTTGGCGCAAAGAACTACCATATGCCAAAGCGATGTATGAGGCGACATCACGAGACTCCCTTCACCGAATGATGGAATGGTGGATTGGTATACAACATGACTTTCAAGTATCAACTGGTGCATTAGGAAAACATTATCAAAAATATATGCCTACGACACTCTGGGAGCGTTACGCCTCAACTTATACAGGACCTGATTACGAAGAAATGTGGGATTCAATTTTTACGATAGCCGAGTTATTTCGAGAGCTATCCCTTACCGTTGCCTCTCATTTTGATTTTAAATACCCTTTCCAAGATGAGCAAAATATGATCAAATACTTACAACAGGTTCGCTTTTTACCTGACTACGCCACACGTATCTTTTTATAGTTGCTATGTAAATCTTACTCATTCAACCTCATCAAAGTATCGAACGTTATCCATTCGGGGATGCTCGTATTCATAGAGTACGTCCCCTTCTTCATTTAACCCTCGATAGCTTCTCAAGACTTCATAAGACCTTCCACCTTTCCATACGACTAAAAATAATTGTTGATCATTAACGGGCTCTTGTAATGTCTCGTGATCTAATTCCACTTCAATCACATCAATTTCAGGGTCAGAAACATAACCTCCCATGTACGATATAGCAGGTTCACCCTTGAAAGAACTACCAAAAATATGTGTGATCGCTTCCTCTGAGTTCTTCTTTATACCACCACCGTTACGATGTTGCCAGAAAATCCCCCACTTTCGCTCAACATGTGAGGCAGAAAACCAATCTTTATATGTAGACAAATAAATAATGCTAGAATTTACTTTTCTCTCATCAATAATGTCGGATGGTCCATAATGCATCGACTTTTCCGAATACCTGAGCGTATTCTCTGGTGAGAGATATTGAAAATAGACAAGATAGGGAGAATATAGAAGGACACAAGCTACTAACAGCCCTGCAATTCCCCATTTTATGTATTCTTTTCTCTTTCCCTTATGAGCCATGATCACCGTCCCCTTTCGTTAATATAATTTTCTCTTCTACCAAACGGTCATATCTTTCTACTCTTACTATCACATACTCTGTCTCTTTTGAAAGTGGCTCAAATGAAAGACGATGGACGGCTTTATATCCTAAATATGTGCTACTTGACGATGAGAAAGCGGCTTCATTACCTTGGTCATCAATAAGTGTCATATTCTCACCACCAAAAGACCACCCTCCACGCAAATTATTACTTGAATTGATGTGTACAAAAGAGGAGTCCTCATACAGACCCAGAGTCTTCACATGAAAGCTACGATGTTCAAAGTCAATCTCTTCATCTAGTGAATAAGAGTTCACATCAGAAGCGGCTAATCGTTCGCGCGTTTCTTTAGAAAGTTCAGAGGTAAATACACCGATAACAATTCCTAGTATGTGAGGAAGTAGAAGTAAAATGGAGATAATAATGATGAATGTTCGTATTTTCTTTAACACGAAATATAGCCCTCCTTATTAAGTAATCCGTGTACCATCCTAACATATCTACCTCTGAAAATGTTGTCATTTTCCAAGATTATTAATTTTATACAAAAAAAAAGAATAGCTTTTACAGCTACTCTTTTTGTGTGTGTTACCATATTCAATTATCGATATGCTCCCACTCTTCACGTAAAATCCCCATCCGAATCGAATCATAATAAGTTTCGTTATAATACCTCACTTTTCGAATGCGTGCCTCCATCATCATGCCAAGTTTCTCAGCGGCCCTAATCATGCGCTTATTTCCAGACCACGTCGTTAAACCAACACGCTCAAGAGGCATTGTTGTAAAAAGATGATTCATCCACAATCGTAGGGCCCGTGTGCCAAGCCCTTTTCCCCAATCGGTACCGCGGTAAAAGATAATTCCCATCTCAAGCCACTTCTTTTGAGCATCCTCATAATAATAAGATACGGTTCCACAAATCTGTTCATCAATCGTAATTATCCAAACATCCTCAGCATCTACCCACTGATCCGCATCTTTCATAAATGCTTCAAAAGGTATTGCTTGATGTGGAAAATAAGGGGCATCCCATTTTTTCCATTCTGGGTTATCTTCTTTATAAATAAGCTCCCATAACACAGGTAAATCTTCAGTTTGAATAGGTCGAATTTTCAGTTCTTGTTCGCTATACATTCTTTTCCTCTTTTCAATTTTTGAATTCTGACACTTAGATTGAAAAGAAGAATATCTCATTTCTTTACTTTTCAATCACCTGATAAGCCTGGATCTGTTTCATCTTCCTCACTCCTTTATATTAGCTATCTATAAGTTTACCATATTTATCCTAACTTTACCTTGGTCGATTTTGATTATTCTCTTTAATTTCCTTTTGTGTCTCTGATTGCGAGCTGTCATCTCCATAAAGGAAAAATGAGGTCACAAGGAATAATCCGCCACCCATTACTTTGATTGGCCATTCTAAGAAGTGATCACTGAGCAAAAAGTGACTCCCTAATAGAAGGATCGGTCCGAGGATTAATAGAGTTGTATAAATGATTAGTTTCAATGGTTTGTCTCCTTTTATATGAACGTGTATCTAGTGACGATGGTTAGTGCCTTGAAGTTAGCTCGTCATCCATCTCGTGATAAATGACCTTAACAGGATACTGCTCCCTTTTTGTGCGTGCGACTCCTAATGGTGATGGAGTTGTAAACGGGCCAACTGTTTAAATAGTCGCCACTACGTCCTTCGGGAGTCTGCCTATATTTTCTTCCGCTATAGCTCTTTTAACGCTTGTTTTTGAGCAGCTTTGGCTCTTTTGATTCCTTGTGGATTATTGATTTTTTCTAGGATGCTTAATGCTTGCTCGCCATATTGGATAATTTCTTCTTTTGATCGTTTCGTATATCCTGCGTTGGCTAAATCTGCTTGGATAATCCAATACCAGCCTAATCCTTGCTGATGGTCAACCGTGTTGCCTGTTCGAAATACAGCCTTGGCTTTTTCTAGATAGTCTAGCCCTTTTTCTTTTTCGCCAGTTGAGATTTTCTGTACACCTGTCGAAAATAATGATTGAGCAAAAGCGATTTCGTCTCCTGATTTTTCCGCATAAAAAAGCTCTGATTGGTTTGCTTGCTCAGCCTCGCTTATCCTTTGCATGGCACGTAGCATGCTTGCTTTTCTTAAATATATTTGTGCTAACTCTTTATAAATCAAATCTTGGTTCATTGATGTGTTTGTTTCTCGCTCGAGATGACTTAGCTTCATTTCAACTTCTTCATAAACCTTTAATGCTTGCTCATACAATTCTTTTTGTTCATATTGAATTAATGCTACTTTTATTTTCTCTTGTAGTACTTCTAATTCAGACAAGTAAACAACACCTTTCTTAATTGGTTTTTCAAGAGCCTATTCTTCTAGTAGTGCCTTTATTTTCTTGTACGCCGTTCGAGCTGTTAATCGATGGAAGCTTATCAATTTCCCTTTAAATAGAACATGATAAATTCCGTAGGGAGTCGGTGCCAATTCTTTTATATCCTCTGAGGTTTTTAAATCAATAACAGTAAGCGGAATCCCTATTTGCTCAGCCGCGATTCTTACATTTTCGGTTGCCACCTCGACATAAGGACATTGAAATGAACGAAGGATGGTTAAATCTTGATAGATATTCGTGCGTTCCTTCCAATTTGTCGGAAAATACGGATTGTTGTCCGTTTCTGTACATTTGTAAACAAACAGCTCGAACTCATCTAGTGCTTCATCGACCTTAACAAAGCCATTTTTGATAAAAACCTCTTTGCTCGGGGCCCAACCTGTTTGGTTATTAGTAACAACTACTACACCTTTCTGTTGTTTTTCTTTCGCTTCACTTATACATGTTTGGATTAACTGGCTCCCATAACCAGCTTGGTTATCTGATACCCAAAGGCAATGAATAACGATATAACCGTCCGCATAGATGGCCCGTGATGCATTTTCACTTTCGGTATATTCAATGAACCCTTTTTGTTTTTTCCCTTCTAAGATTTGGACATATCTTAAGCCAACTTCAAGTTCTTGCTTAAGCCAGTTTTGTTTCCTTTGATAGCCGTTCGTTTGTTTCATGCTACGCAAGCAGTAGCTTCCAACTCCGTCGAGTATTTCTACGGTTGTGTCTACGATATTTACTTCTGGCATTATTTATATTCACCCCTTTTTTAAATAAAAGTTACATTAGGTTGACTACTTATCGTTACTAGGAATGACTAGATTTCGGTTGGAGCTACGATTTCTACTTTCATTCGATCTGGGTCTTCGAAATAGACGGCATAATGTTCGGGTCCTCCTGCATAAGGATGCTTATTTTCATATAAGATCGGAAAACCGCGTTTTATCAACTCTTCCGTAAATTGGTCCACTTGTTGCTTAGATTCTGCTGAAAACGCCAAATGATTTAACCCCACCCGACAGCGATGATAACTTATCTTTGAATACTTTTCTTGTACCTGAACAAATACTAGATATGTTGAACCCAGCTTCCAACTTTGCCCTTCCTCCCACTCTTGAAAAGGCTCATATCCAAGCTCCTCTAACAGCCAGCCCCAGAATTGCTTACTTTTCGTTAAATCAGAAACATATAACTCAATATGATGTATCATCCCTTTAGCCATAGCAACCTCCAACTTTCAAAAAATTCAATTATTTCCTGAGCAATAATATTTTCTATATTTTCAATCATTTCCCTACTTTCTAAATTAACACAATTCTACTCTTTACACATGGAATTATTTAATATATGATGTAAAATATAAAATAAGAGAGAAGGTGATGGCTATGTCAATTTTACGTATAGAAACACAACCACATGTAAAAATAGGATACCATCATCACCTTTTAATAAAGAACTAGCGTTTATTACGTATGTAATCTTAGTTTCGTATGCAAAAGTTTGGATGATGGGAACCATTGTTCAAGCTTTTTTATTATGCATACAAATTAGGAGGAAACAATCTTGAATTTATTACAAAAACGTTTAGCTTATAAAGATGAATTGAATTATACAGGTGAAGAAAAACTCCTTGCTCGTGTTATTACCGAACAAAAGGGTCGATACACCGTAGAAACATTAACTGGTACCGCTTCAGCTGTTGTAAAAGGGAAAATGCATCACGACGCCAAGTCACGTATGGACTTTCCAGCTGTTGGTGATTGGGTAGTACTTCGTGATGTAACGACGACAGATGATGTTATTATTGATGAAATTTTACCTCGTTACAGTAGCATTTCGCGTCAAGTCGCTGGTTTACAAACGGACATACAAATTATTGCAACAAATGTAACAAAGGTTTTAATTGTAATGAGCGCCGAAGAACCTTTAAACCCTCGAAAAATAGAGCGCTATTTAACGGCAGTTTGGGAAAGTGGAGCCACTCCATTTCTCGTATTTTCAAAAGCAGATCTAGCTGATGACCCTAACAATCATAAGCAAGAGGCTGAGTCCATCTCACTCGGTGTTCCGGTCATCATTTGGAGTTCAGCCACTGAGTTGGGAAAAGAAGACCTGCAAAGACTTATTCAGCCAGATGATACCGTCGTCTTAATGGGTAGCTCTGGTGTTGGTAAATCAACACTGATTAATGCTCTTTTAAATGAAGAGATTCAAAAGACAGGATCCGTACGCGACGATGATAAAAGGGGACGCCATACAACGACACATAGGGAGTTATTACTATTACCAGAAGGTGGCGTGATTATTGATACTCCCGGCATGCGCGAATGGCAATTATGGGCAGAAGACGCTGATAGTTTAGCTGGATCATTTGCTGACATTTCTGCTCTGACCGATCATTGCCGTTTTGCCGATTGCTCTCATAAAAGTGAACCAGGATGTGCGATTAAAGAAGCACGATCCACTGGAGAATTAGATGAGAGTAGATGGCAAAGTTACGTAAAACTGCAACGTGAACTTGCCTATGCGGCCCGAAAACAGAATGCTCGTCTTGCCTCCGCTGAAAAAAAGAAATGGAAACAAATGACGCAAGTTCACAAGAAAATCAAATATTGATCAAAAAATCACCAAGTCTCAAGTGTTGTGAGACTTGGTGATTTTTTTCGTTTTAATGGACTTTAAATACCATTACGGCGTCATTCCATTCGCTTCCTTTATAATATACTTTTGTCTTCATATTTAATTAATGAAACCTCTAAATTTAATGCTGATTCACTCATATTTCTCCTGCCAATCAGTGGTCAACATGCTATACGTTAAAATATCTTCATAATGGTCGTATAACCATTGTGCCTCTCGTTTTCTTCCTTCTAATGAAAATCCAATTTTTTCCGGAATGGAACAACTTCTTTTATTACTAGCAGCCGTTTGAATTTCCACACGATTTAGTGCTAATTCACCAAAAACATACGTTAACAAGGTGCCAACAGCATGAGTGATAATCCCTTTTCCTTGCTCTTTTTCAGATAAGAAATAACCGATACTCGTTGAACGATTTTTCCAGTCAATTTCATGTAAGGCGATCATACCTACTAATCTACCTTGATAACGTATTCCAGCATCAAAGCCGTTATTCTCCGCATAGCGATACAGCCAGAGCTTAATAATCGGTCCCATATCTTCTGCGGATTGTCTTTTATCGACCCAAAGTAGCCATTTTCTTAGGTGCTCACGATTTTGGTCAATGAGTTGATACAATTCTTCTTTTTGATGTTGTTGAATTAATTCGATGGTTATATCGTTGTTTACTTGAAGTGTGAACATGGCATAGGCTCCTTTTGTTGGTGTGCAGTGAATCCGCTTCGCAATTGCATTTTGTATAGAGTTAACTACGCTAGATGTTTACTTTTTGTATATTTTCTTGACAATATATTGAATAAATAAAAGAATAATTGCCACTGCTATGATGGCGAACCCGATGAGCAAATAGGCAATTCCCTCAAAGCCAAATAAAACAAATGATAAGGAAGTAACAACCGACCCAATTCCAATTATCAAAAAATAGAAAGACTTCATCCACTGCTTTTCTTTTAAACTTTGAAACATGTAACTTCCAAAAAAGAAAATAAAACCTATCGTGACCGCTACAGCCACCAATTGTTCAATATCCATGTCGGTCTCCTTTCAATTTCTATTCCATACCTTTTTATCCTCTTCCACCACGAACTAACTTGCTGATGCTTTTCCAAACAACCATTAACTTGCTATAATAGGAAAAAGTGAGGAGGCTATCTATGAAACAGTATATGCTCGATACGAACTGTATTCGCTATCAAGTTAATAAAAACAGAACATTAAAACGTGCCTCTAAGCGATTTTTCCAAATGGTTGAACAAGAAAAAGAGAGCGATTCTGTGCGTTTAGTTATACCAGAAGAAGTGAAAGAAGAGCTCATTAACCAAACATATGGATTTCGTGAAGTATTTGATAATGAACCAGAGCTTGCTAATATCAAACATTTCTTACCACAATTACCTGTCATTAAGAATAATATTAATTATGAAGAAGAGAAAATAATTCGACGGCTAGCAGCACTTGTCACAACGAGATTTCGTCAACCTTTAATCGCTGAGATCGATAAAAATTTTCGGTTCCCACAAGCGTCTGACGCCAGAATTCTTGGATCAGCATTAAAAACAGACTCGATCTTAGTCACGAACAATACAAGGGAATTCATCTTATTATTGTTCCTTGTCCCTCCACAGTCAAACAGGTTGTATGATTTAGAAAAAGCCGACTATCTCCACATTTCTACTTCTCTTTATAATCTCGTCTGGAAGGATGAAGAGTTCCTGGAACTTTATCAAGCGTTTAGACAATTGTCCTAACTTGAAATCGCTACTTACTTTAAAACGTAAGTAGTTTTTTTGATACACCGCTTTCATAATTTTACTATATTTATCGAATTGGTAAAGCTATTCCTTCAAAATATTGCTATAATTGTAACTATTACTGATAGTTAGGTGGCTTACCATGAAGAAACTAAAGATTCTATTATTTATCTTATCTGGTTGCTTCTTTTTATTGATCAGCGTGTTCCTTTTATTCCCTCTCTCTAATCCTTTAGAGCCATATGATACTCTGGATCGTACCTTAAGTAGTGTTAAAAATAAGGATGTTTTGACCTATACAGCAAATGTCGTTCATTATGAAATGAATAAGGTTCAGTTTTATAGATGGACTGCACCTGATTTTGAATACCCTCGTCTTAACGAGTATAAGATTCTTTACGGTGAAAATGTATCAGATAATCAATTTGACTTCCATATTCTACTTCATTATGAAGATCACTCCCGTAGTGAATGGATGACTCTCTATAAGTTTAATAATGGCTGGAAGGTTATTCACGATCCTTATTCATCTTTGTTTCCTGGGGAGCAACTCTTCCATACTCCTTTCTATAATTTCTCTAGTTCTTCAGAAGCAGTTGATGTTATTTTTCAAGCAATAGAAACACAAGATCATCATGCACTGCCTTATTTCTTAGTTGATTATATGGGTCGTTCCGAAAAGGAAGTTGCCACGATTTTTCATGATTTTTTTGAAAATTCACCATCCGTTTCTTATCAGAGAATAAATAGTAAAACGATTGAAGTAGAAGAGTCGTATGTTTTTACATATGAAATTACGCTTGAGGATCGTAATCCTGAACAAGTGACATTTCAAGTTGATTGGGTGGAAGAGCGTTGGCAAGTCCTCACAAATTTAATGGATGTCTTTGAAGATTTCAATGTGACTTCGACAGTTATTTATGATTAAAGAGATTAGCTAGTGTGGCTAGTCTTTTTTGTATGAAAGTTACTAAAAGCTCATGTGCTCTTCTTCGAAGATCGCTCCGGGAATGGGGGGCACGCTTTCCGCAGGCGGGCGCTGAGCTAATCGGCTACGCCGCTGGATCTCAGCCTGCCCTTCCCTCCTGCAGGAGTCGGCCTCCCCATTCCCTCCGCTCGGGTTGGTGCAGGCTTCTTGCTTCATACACTTCTCATACAAAATAGATGAATGAAATGTAATAAAAACTAACAAATACCATAAAGCAAAGACATATGAACAAAAAGCCACCAGTTAAAGAGCAAAAAACTACTTTCATTCCTGTTGGTGATGAGTTGCTTAGCAAGTCATCATGGCAGTTTTGTATGAAAGTTGCTTGGGGGCGATTGTTGTGCCTTGATGTTAGCTGGTCATTGCTCCCTGTTTGTGCGTGCGACTCCTAGTGGTAATGGAGTTGTATAAAGGGCTAACTGTTTAAATAGTCGCCACTACTGTGTTCTTTGTTGGTGGCGAAGTAAATCAGGCTCCATTATATATAGGTGTCGGTACCATATATAGTTGATTGACACATATGTGTCACTGACATATACTTTAAATATGGATAATCATCATTTTCTTAACCAGCAAATTTTGAAGGGTATGTTTGATTTAGCCGTACTTACACTTGTTGATAACAAACCGATGTATGGATATGAGTTGACGAATGAGCTTAGAAGGAGTGAGATTTTTTCAATTGCTGATGGCTCAATTTATCCAATCTTAAAAAGGTTGACAACAAAAAAGTGGGTTTATTCGTATCAGGAAAGCTATGATGGACGTATTCGTAAATATTACGCAGCGACACCACTCGGGTCAGAGATTTCAAAGAATGGTGTTCAAGAACTAGAAGACATTTTTTCTTTTTTCAAATCAATACGAGGTGATGTACATGAGCGTTAATACTATTGAATCTTATTTAAATCAGTTAAAGCTTCATTTAAGTCAGCTTCCTGAAAATGAAAAAAAACAGCATCTTGAAGAAGTTCGCGATCATTTATTAGAGGTCAAACATGAACTAGAAACCTCTCAAATCACCCACGCTGAGCAGAAAGCCGTTAGTGATTTTATTAATGTCGAAACCTTAGCGGATAACATTACAAAGGAGCATAATCAGAAAGAAACCTTACATATTGAAGGCGGTCACTTTTGGTTCCAAGTTTCACTCGTCTTTCTTTTAGCACCACTCATTAAATTTTCCTTCCCAATTTATCAAGGTTTTACTAGTGCTAACATGGGTATTAGCACGGCGGCTCTCATTCAGTTTGTCATCGGTTTCGTAATGTTTTTTAAACATTTCCAACACCGATTAAATGAGGCACGGTTAAAGACTCTTCGTTATTTTTCCTTGGCTATACTTACGACATCTAGTATTCCTTTGTTTTTATTTTCATTATCTATTGTTCAATCTCAAGTAATTTCATTCGGTACAATTGCTTATACGCTTGTTCTTTTAAGTATTTGGTATTTTATTTTATATTGTGTACGTTCTATTTATCAAAAGAAGCAAAGACAATTTATATAAAGTTAAAAAGCTAATGCTCGAATATCGGCATTAGCTTTTACTTTTTTAGTAAGACCATTTATTTGTTCTTGATAATAGCTAGTCTGTGCCCTTCTTTTAAACGTAAAACTTGGTAATCGATCAATGATTGCACTTCCATATTATTTCGCTCCGTTATATGAAAATCAGTCCGATTAGAATTTAATAAATGAACGACTTCAACAGTACTTTCTTTATTGTTTTGAAAATGCGTAATCAGATATTGGTGCAAAGCTTGTAGCTCCCAATCTTTTTCGATACCATTTATAATTTCAACTTGAATCGGATATTTCATTCCTTTTATATGGAATGGCTCAACATGAACTAAATCTAAAGTGCCATTTCCAATAGATAAAGGTTTATCAGAGCCTAAATAATAGTAGTTCGTCATAGTTGAATGCCCCTTTTTATATGAAAGTTAGTGCGAACATAGAGCGTTACTCGTTGCTACCGAAAATTATGCTCCTCGTCCTGTGGGGTGATGCTGAGCTAATCGGCGCAGCCAGCGGATCTCAGCTTTGCCACAATGACCCATGGAGTCTCCGCACGACTCGCCCACTGGGTTACTTGATCCTTCACCAACTTCCTTGATATATAAGTCTTTCTATAATAGATACTATCAATGTGGTTATTATATTTATGGTAATAAGGATTACTAATAACCCTTTTTCATTTTTTGTCTGCTGCTTTAAGAATTGATAGACTAACGGTACTTCGATTACAATAGTCAATAATAAATAACCCATTAAGATTATATAATAAGGACCAGACATGAAACTATAAGACCAAGCCTCCGCCCAATTCCTAGTAAAATCCATAAAACTCAAAGTCCTAAATATATAAGGCCCGATAAAAGAGAGTAAATTTGCTCCAGACACGACTAGAATAACTATAGAGATGACTTTAATTTGTTCATTTCTAAGAAAGATTAAAATAAAACCGATTTCAACCAGTAATGTAAATAAAATTGCTAATAACAAAATCTCTTTTGGACTTCCCATTAACCATTGCCAGGATGAGTTGGCTAAAACATTAGTAGGAACAGACAATATAAAAATTACACTAACAAAAGCCATCCACTTATTCATATAAAGTTGTCCTCCATATAAAGTTGATATCCTTTAGACGAAAGACATACTTGAAAAGTTTTCACCCCATTAGTCTCATATCTAATATGACTCTGTAAAAACAACTTCCCCTTCATTATTGATTACTTCTATTGAGAATTCATAATCCGCCTCTTTTGGGTCAACATCGTTATCAAACCAACTGAACCAGAAACGTTGACCGTTGCTCATTTCTCTCATATAAACATCTTGTTCTATTCCATTAGATTTTATAATAATATCTGAAATACTTTCTTCTTCTATAAGGCCAGCTGTCATATCTACCCCAAGAGCTTGTTCACCCCCATTCGTCCAGGAGAAACCTGCTGGTTCAATAAATTCTTGTTCTAATGGAACAAGAATAGGACGAGGATCTTCTTTTCTTTTAATACTTAGAGTGATACCAAAATCTGAGTAAACAACAACATAGGTATCATCTAACTTCTCCCTATACAATAACTCCGTTTCTTCCCAAGGATCTTCTAGTCCATAAACATAACCTAACAATAAGTGATTCTCATCTTGAAATCGAATTATCTCCTGCTCCAAGTTCTCGATTTCACCCTTTAAATTGATTTCGTCTAGTGTAGGCTTGTGCTCGGAAGAGGCGGACTGATTATCATCGACAATTGTACTTGTAAGCTGGATGAGCAATAACCCTAAAATCATAACGGAAATAGCGGTTAATAATCTTGGAATAAGCGGGTTTGGTTTCTTATCATATTTTTCTGTTTCGGAAATACTTTGTCTTATTTTATTTTTCTGACGTTCTGTAAATCTCTCTTTTCTAAAAGTAGTTTTGCTTAGTGACCTTTTTAATTGTCTTCCAAACTCATCCAATGGAGATCCTCCTCTAATTGTTGTTTGAGGATTTTTTTTCCTCTATGTAACCTTGTTTTTACAGTATTGATATTAATTTTTAGGATTTCAGCAATATCTGCAATCGATTCCTCCTCATAATAAAATAAAAGTAAGACTTCTCGATATTTTAAAGGGAGTTGAAATACCACTTCAGCCACATATTGATCTTTTTCATTTTGTAATAATGTTAGTTCTGGAGTCGTTTTGTCTTTGAGCGTTGATTTGATAATAGGGAGATTCGTTAACATTCTTTTAAAAGTACTGCTTCTTAACACGTCTTTGCACTGATTTCGCGTAATCGTGTATAACCATGTTTGAATCGAGGCTTCCATACGAAATCGGTCAAGGTGGTGGTAGCACTTAACAAATACCTCTTGTACAGCGTCTTCAGCCAATCCCCAGTCTCTTACATAACTGAAGGCAACACGTGTTAATTTTTCGCCGTATTCATCCATAAGCATCTCGATAATGATATCTTTTCTATTTTCTTGCATAAGGTGATTGATTTTATCGTTATTTAGCACATAGTTAACCTCCTTATTGATTTTGACGGATTATTCTTGAAAAGGTTCCCATTTATTAAGGTTTTGTATGAAAGTTACTTATGGGCGATAGTTCGTGCCTTGAAGTTAGCCGGTCATCCATCCTCCGATAGATGACCTAAGCAGGAAAGTGATCCTGTTTGTTCAGGTTGACTCCTGATAGAATATTACACATTTTTTAGGTTAGTGGTGGCTGGTGGTGTGGTGCACTGAATCTTTTTAGGAAAGCTCTTGCGAGCTCATTCCTAAAAAGTGGCGGGGATACGGCAAAGTGTGAGCATCCTCAAAACCGTTTATGAATGAAAAGCCACCAGTTAAAGATTGAAACCCTACTTCTATATTTGGAGAGGGCTAGTTGTAAACGTATCCACAGGTTAAGAAGTCGTCACTATCCATGAAGAGTGGCCTTTGTGCAGTTACTCCGAGGTTTGGCCTCCGTATCTTCACATAAACTGCCTCTTTGTGCAGATACTCCGAGGTTTGGCCTCCGTATCTTCACATAAACTGTCTTTTTGTGCAGATACTCCGAGGTTTGGCCTCCGTATCTTCACATAAACTGTCTTTTTGTGCAGTTACTCCAAGGTTTGGCCTCCGTATCTTCACATAAACTNTTTTGTGCAGTTACTCCAAGATTTGGCGTCCGTATCTTCACATAAACTGTCTTTTTGTGCAGTTACTCCAAGGTTTGGCCTCCGTATCTTCACATAAACTGCCTCTTTGTGCAGATACTCCAAGGTTTGGCCTCCGTATCTTCACATAAACTGCCTTTTTGTGCAGATACTCCAAAGTTTGGCCCCAGCAACTGCACATAAACTGCCTCTTCGTAAAGTTACTCCAAGATTTGGCGTCCGTATCTTCACAAACCTTTAAGATTGGTTAAGTTGGTGAAAGATGACTTTCATATTTGTTGGTGATGAGTTGCTTAGCAAGTCATCGTGGAAGTTTATATAAAAGTTAGTGCGAACATGGAGTATTACTCATCACTACCGACAATCATGCTCTGCTGGTGACTTCTAATTCTTGAGTTCAAACAACACTACATTTACAAGCATTCTAAAATAGAAATAACGTAAATAGGGTGAAATGCCACCATGTATATAGTCAAATACTATTATCATACTCCGAATACAGATCTTTTTTTCAATCTATTTTATTTACCTAGTAACCATCTGTTATATTCCGTACATTTTAGAGAAATCCTGCTTGGACTTATTCAATCTCGCTTTCATTTGATTTGTATTTTCTTTAAAAAGTAATAGATTGAGATTAATACCTTCCCTTTTATTATTTCAACCCTTTACATTAGCCTTAACCCCACTGGAAATTTTTCCTTGCATATTCCAAACACCTGTAATAAAATTATTACATATGATACAGATACAAAACGGTGACCAACTACTTTTAGTCTTAGAAGCTTTATCTAACCCTTATCGGTTAAAAATTCTCGCCATTTTAAATCAGGAGAAGCAGTATGTCAGTCAATTAGCTCGTGATTTACAAATTAGCAGACCCTTACTTTACTTGCACTTAAAAAAATTAGAGGAGGCCGAGCTTGTACAAGGACATCATGAAATATCTGAATTTGGCAAAGCCATGAAGTATTTTGAGGTAACTGAATTATCCTTACTGTTAAATAATCAAATGATTGAGGAATACGCACAAACACTTACATTAAAGAATAAAAATAACCAGTAACTTATCAAAAGGGGAATTATTACTATGGGATCAGTACTCTTCCAACTCATTTCAATTCTTTTCATCATTATGCCGATCGCTCTGATCATTATTATCTCTATTTATGTAGTAAGAACCGTTCGCCGTTTAGAGAGAAGAGCGGATGAACGTTTAAAAATTGAGCAGAAAGTACTTGAAACACAGCAAACTCATCAACAGTCTATGGAAAAGCTTGATCATCGACTAACAAACATTGAAAAAATGCTGAAAGAAGTAGACTAATATAGAAAAAGTTCCGCTTATATTAATCATTTACAATAGCGTCATGAAGTATAAAAAAACGCAGCTCAAATAATTTACTACAGCAAGATAATGAACCATACAGTTAGCACTGCAAAAAAGCTTGGGACATCCCAAGCTTTTTGTTAGCATATGCCACTTACTACTTTTTCTATGTCTAGCTAATCAATAATAATTACGTCTCCATCTCTTAATGCTTTAAAAAGTATCTTATTCGTAATCATATATTGAATAGACTTTTCTATAAGCTTAGATTCAGGGTGGTCAGATTGATAATGTGGGGCGATTACATAATTAATAATATGAAGTCCATTCCAAACCGTTTCGTACTCTTCCCCATATGGCTTTAATTGAGGATCGTCAGTTAAATGTATACCCTTTAGAGTCGTTCCAAGAACACAAACACCAGCACTATATCCACCGTACAGAACGTTTTTGTTTTCTTTATAGTATTTTTTGATAATTTCTCCAAAGCCACTCAATTTCATTGCTTGTGCTAAAACAAATGTATTTCCCCCTCTAACCCATATAACATCGTAACCATTCAGCTTTTTTTCTAATTTTGATTGCTGACTAAAATAATCCTTTAAATCTAAAATTTCTACGGTTAGACCCAAATCTTGAAGTTCCAAAATATCAGCTTCATCACTTCGTTTTCTTCTGTCTAGATCCGTTGAAAAATCTAAGGCATTGTTTATATATGCTACTTTCTTATTACCAAATTGAGTTAATTCTATTAATCTTTGTTTTTCGTTCCCAACTTTATAAGATGATAGATAAAATTTCATGACAACTCCTTTCGAAAATATAAAAGTTTAGATTTTTGACCTCTTACATGCCATCCGAAAATAACCCTATTATTCTGTTACTTCGGTTATTTTCTTATCTAATTTTTTCAGTGCATGTACTGAATGTTCCTGAATGATGCCTGTCTCTACAAAACCAAATGAAGCGTATAATTCTTTAGCTCTGACATTCCTTTTATGATAAAAGAGGTCTACATATTCAGCCTCGCCATGTGACATCGTTTCAATATCCATCAACATTTTTCCAAAGGCAAGCTTGCCATATCCTTCCCCCTGATAGCGCTTATCAATCATAAAATGCCAAATGAAATAAGTCTTCTTCCCGTAATTAACTTCATTTTGAAATGATTCATGATCTGTCGTATCATAAATATACATTAAAAATCCAACCATCCTATCATTCGCATAAATAGCCAGTGGTGCAGCTGGTATACCTTCTTTATTCAACATATGAGCGTTTGCAAAGCATCTAAGGTTAGTAGTATCTAATATAAATTCTTTCTGATTTTCTTCAACTTCAAGTGCTATGACTTCCTCTATGTTATCCTCGGTTATATTTCGGAATTCAATCATTTTTATCTCCTTTTTTAGTAGAGCCTTTTTCACATATGGCTTAAGACATGGTAATCGAAAAATGAACCATGCGGTACCTTCTCTAATCTGTTTTAATAACCATTAACGGAATTAATCCCGATTTCTTTTGCGTTTCTTTTCATCACGATTATGTCGTATTCTTCTGGGCTATGAACCTTAAAAAAGGTTGGCTCGGTTTGGTTTGAAGCCCGGGTTGCCCCTTCTTCAATTAGGAAGGTTAACGTATCCCCTTTTTGTTCTAGCTTAAGCTCTACCTCCCTTTCGGAAAAAATCAGAATGTATTCGGCACGGCCATCGCGATTAAACACATGAACAAACTCATTTTCATCTTTTTGATGACTTAGTTCTTTAACGGAATCATCCACTTTGCTATACACCACTTCTACAGCCGATAACCCACTTTGACAGGCCGTTAAACATACGAGTAAAATTAGCCCTATCACTTTTTTCATCCTTCTCACCCTCACCATTTATGAACTAATTGTATCTATTAGCAAGTCTAGCAATATATCCTCCGTTAATTGTCCTCTATACGACCGTTTGTCCTTGATAGTCGGATGAACTCCTTTCGACGCCATCCACATCCTCAAGCGTAAAGTCAGGTTCCTCCTCACCAATCATTAATGCTTTTCTCAGTTCTCTCTCTTCACTTGTAACCCACCAGTAGATAGAAAAGCCATACCATAAAACGCTCCAATGATTATCAAATAAGTCACTAATTTCTTCAAAATTCCTTACCACCAATCTATTAAATCTACCTCTTTCATATATGAATCTTACAAGTTATTAATTAAGAAGACTGACCAAATCGAAAAGCACCAAACATGCCGATTATAAGACAAATCAATACGACAGTTAATTGCCATAACCCCTCAGGCATTCCCGGATACAAAACAACCAATGCACCACTTAAAATTCCAATAATGACCGCATAGGTTTGCTGATAATAATGATTAATAAGATAATAAACGAGCTTAGCGGTCATCAAGACACCGATTAATACCCCACTTCCAACCGCAAAAATAACGGGCCAATTAAGTGAAACCGCACCGTGTACGGCCGTTTCATATGCACCAACAATATTTAAAATCAACGCACCACTGATCCCTGGTAAGACCAGAGCTACACTCCCAATCCAGCCCGCACCAAATAGAAAAAAGTAGTCACCGAGACTTAACTGAACCAATATTTCATCATTAGCAGGTATCCAATTGAGGCCAGCTACAAAGATAAAGCCTACACAAATTAAAAAATAATGCATGCCTTTATACGTACGATCCCCGTTTAAGCCCGAACGCCATATAAATGGTAACATTCCAATAATTAAACCGATAAAAAAATAGTGTATTTCAAGTGGATAATGCTGTAATAAAAAACTGATGGCCATTAAAGAGAATACCAAACCAATCACGACACCAACACCAATAGGCACAAGAAAATATATCGCTTTCCGCCAATTTTTCGTAGATAATAATTGAAGGGACTCTATGACTCTTTCATAAATTCCCAGTAGCATCGCAATCGTGCTACTACTCACACCCGGAACCGCTTCAACGATACCCATCGCTATACCTCTTAAACTATTTTTCCAATTCATTCTTACCCCCTTGGAATACAAATTAAAATGTATACAAAACGCACATGGCGAAGCCCATTCACTTCGCCACCAACAAAGATAAAAGAAATGGTGACTACTTATTAAACTGCTGCACTTATTACAACTCCATCACCATCAGGAGTCGCACGAACAATTAGGGCATAGTCCCCTGCTGATGTCATCTCTTGCAAGATGGATGACCAGTTAACTTCAAGGCACAAACTATCGCCCCAAAGTATCTTTCATACCAATCTCTATCAAGTATAATGGATATAACATACAAAAGGGGGAATTATTATGGGTTATCCTATCCGCGTAAAAGCAGGTGCACTTATTATTGAAAACAAAACGGTCTTACTTATTGAATACTTTGATGAGAATGGTTTACATTATAACTTACCTGGAGGAGGTGTTGAAGCTCGTGAATCTATCACAGAAGCTGTTATGAGGGAGGCAAAAGAAGAGGCTTCTATCGATGTGTCAGTAGGTCCTTTAGCATTTGTATACGATTATACGCCCAGCAAAAATGAACAAAAATATGGCCCCATACCTTCGCTTGCCCTATATTTCGCCTGTCAAAGAAATCAAGAGACAACCGCTAAGCTTCCAGCAAACCCGGATAAAAATCAAACAGCTGTTAGGTGGATTCCGCTGGCTGATTTAGCACAAGTGACTCTTTTCCCACAAATTCAGCAGCATATTATCGAATATGCTCAGCACAATAAGAAAGCGACCTTCCTAGAAGAACATAGTCTCTAAGTAATCAAGAAAAGGGAGGCCCTCCCCTTTTCTTGAAATGAGTCCCTTTCATACATACACAACCACTTTCGTATGTTCTGTAAAAGCTCCTATGTGTTTCTGCACATCATGATATGTATACAAATTCAACCTCAGACAATCACTTGTTCTGCTCTTTATCTTGCATGAGTTCAATCAATGTTTGATTTTGTTCTACAATGGTGGAAAGCTTTCTTTCGATCGCAAATAAAGTTACAAATAGTACTACAAATGCAACTAATAGCATACACCATCACCTCTTTTCTGCTCTTCAATGCATCATTCTAAAATCTCTTCCACAACAGGATCAGTAGAACATAGTAATAATGACAGCAGGAACATTGGCAATAGACTCTTCTTCACCTGCATCAACATCCGGCTTTTTACAAAACCTCAGAATTTCATCAACTTTACCAATAGCTATATTTATATATTCTATAAATATATGGTTAATACCTTTTAGAAAGACCCATTAACCATTGTGTATCTGGCTCATTGTACCAACTAATCCTTCTTCTGCTTCTGAAAAGTAAGCCATGCTGGCGATTTTTGAAAAGGAAGATCTTGATAGAGGGCACGTGCATAAGGACTTGTACTATCAAATTCACCCGTTATATATGTCTTACCTTGTTCCCTACTCCAGATCATTTGCTCCGTTGCTAAGTATGGCAAAATATCGATCTGATTCAGGTCTTTTACTCCACACCAGCCAAACTCATTCGTCATTTCATCCTCTCCGGCGTGTAAAAACGAATAGGCAATGATTTCATTTTTTTCATCAACATAAACGAAGCTGGCTTCCGAAATGATATCCTCCGCCATCACTAATTTCTCCCATTGCTCTACGCTCATATGAGCAACAGGGTTGGCTCGATGCGTTTCTTCATAATTCTGTTGAACAAGCCTAACTAGCTGTTTCATAAGCTGAGGTGTGGAGACCATCTCCCCTAAAGTTGTGATTCTCCCTACCGAATCACTAAATTGAACCTTTAATTCAATATTATTTAGCTCTAAGGTCGGCATATAAGTCCTGCGAATTTCATTAAATTGATTCATTTGAAGTGTATGAATGACTTCCTTTTCACTTTCCCACACCGAGATTTGTATAAAGCCCCTCTTTACATGTTCTACTAATTCGTTAAACAAAAACGGAGCAACATCCAACTGACGATATTGGGAATCTATCAAAAACTTCACATATGTACTGCTTGGATGAAAGGCATTTTCCCAGCCAATAATGATCCCAACTAATCGTTTTTCTACATAAGCACCAAAAGCAGCGGTGTATTTTTCACTTTGTATAAGTGCCATATATGATGAGTCTGCTTTATTTTCTTTCAGTAACTGCTGCAGCGCTTGTTCATCACTTTGACCATATCGCCGAACATCCACCATCATAAAACCTCCCTTTACTTCCATATTTAGTCTACCTATTAATCAAGAATTTTCAACCTATTTTTTTATGTCGTTCTTCCAGTCATTACATTTGATTACATTAACTAGACTTGTTAAGATAAGAATATATTAAAGATAAAAAGAGTCTATAATAACTATAATACAAGGAGTGGAAAATAAATGGTAGATGTAATCATTATTGGAGCTGGTCCAGCCGGGTTAAACGCCGCCTTAGTTTTAGGGCGTTCACGAAAGAGCACGATTATTTTTGATGATGATCGTCCTAGAAATGCTGTTACACAGGAATCTCATGGTTTCATCACACGCGACGGCACGAGCCCAAAGGAATTCCGTCAACTTGGTAGACAAGAACTTAAACAGTACCCAACCATCACGATAAAAAACGAACATATCCAATCCGTTCAAAAAATGGATAATGTCTTCCACGTGACTTCAGTAACAGGTGTAACGTATAGGAGTAAAAAAGTAATTTTAGCAACTGGATTAAAGGATGTCTTGCCTTCTGTACCAAAAATCCAGGAATATTACGGGAGAAGCTTATTTGTTTGTCCATTTTGTGATGGCTGGGAGCTTCGTGATCAACCGTTAGCGATTATTTCAGAAGAACCATCTAGCACCCATATGGTTCAAATGCTCTTTAATTGGAGTAGAGATTTAGCTTTATTTACAAATGGAAGACCACTAAAGCCTGAGCTAAAAGAGGAAATGCAACGAAAGGGTATACCTTTTTATGAACAAATCATTTCAGAATTAAAAGGTATTCACGGTCAATTGGAAGCAGTCATTCTACCGGATGGTACGGCAGTAAAACGGAGTGGTGGATTTATCGGTGTTCAGCAAAAGCAGGCATCCGACTTTGCTCAACAATTAGGCTGTCAGATGAATGAAATGGGTGCTATTCAAACCGATGACTTCGGCCGAACAACCATAAGCGGTCTGTTTGCTTGTGGAGATACTTCATATATTGCACCGTCACAACTTATCATTGCAGCAGCAGACGGCAGTAAAGCCGCTATTGGAATCGTTGCAGATATGCTGGTTGAGAGTGATTCTTAACATAATCCCCAAATAAATGAAGAAAGCAGCTTATAAAAAGCTGCTTTCTCCCCATTACTTTTCATTTTCCAGACTCTCATGCCAAAGCCAACTGCAATAACTACCAAAATACTACCAATCAGTGTAACAATTGTAACAATAGCCTCCATATCGATTATTCTCCTTCTTTTTTACAAAAAAGGTGATTCTCGTCACTTCATTCTTAAACCCTTCCTATGTGCCACTAGGCATTTTTGGGACGATTTCGCTTAGCTTCTTCTCACGTAGGTACACATTCATCTGCTCCTCCGCTTCAATCATTACTTCTTCAATCAAACAGCCTCTCTCCTCATCTGGAGAGCGATGAAGTATGGAGCAATAAAATAAAGAAGACTGGCCTTCAATTGCTTGGATGACATCTAAAAATGAAATATGCTTCGGCTGTTTCGCTAACATATATCCACCTTTTACACCAGGAGAAGATATAATTAATCCTGCCTTCACAAGCTTTGTTAAAATCTTTGATAAATAGGTCGCAGATAAATCTTGTTTCTGAGCTAAAGGCTCCACACCGACCGCTTTTCCTTGCGATTGAGCCGCTAGATAAACCATGGTGTGTAAAGCATAGTTTGTTGCTTTTGAATATTTCATCATTTCCCCCTACAAAACCGACAATCGATATCTTTATTATAGGCGAAGGCGTCCTTCTTAATCAAATCTAGTCGTTATGCCTTTTCTTTCTCAATCAAATCTAATACAGTATGTAAATGAATATCTTCATCGAGCATGCTAGGCTCCCACGGAATATATTGATCTGGCTTAACACCAACACCATCAATTCCTCTTCCATCATCAACGGCTGATATCTTCGTGGTTGGATAGAGAAAGTCAAACGAATCATAAGATTGAATGCAACAATTAGCATAGTCAATCGCTCCTGCTGTATATCGACCAACGATTGTTGTTGAGGGAGATTTTTGGCAAATTTGTACAAAACTATCACCTGAACTAGCACATTCATAGTCTGTTAAAATATATATCTTTTGCTAGAGTTTCTTACTTTTGATAAAAGGTTTTCCGCCATCTTCAGACTCAAGCGGTGATGCAACAAACCCTTTACCGCGAAACTTTTTTAACTGCAAGCTTTCTTCACTTACATATCTCAATTCAGAATCCGTTAAGCGATCACTCTCTAGAAATTCTTCAAATAACCGAATCCTGATGTCAACATTTCGTTCTGTATAATTAACATAGTTAATATCTCCATGTGGATTTAATTCCTTTAAGCTCCTATCACTTGGAAAAATATACGATAATAAAGGAAAATAGGTGATATCATTTCCACCATAATTGGTCCGAACATCAAAAATAAGATACTTGGCTTGGTGAAGACTTTTTTGTTTTTGCTCAAGTAACGTCTCAACAACCGCCTGATTACTAAAGTCTTCTAAGCAAAAATAACCTGTATCCGCATTCATTTCTTGATATGTATGACATGCCTCTCTTTTTTTCTTCGTGTACTTATCTAATCGTTTTACTTCTATCATATTACCATCACTTACGGTTACATATGTGGCTCTTTTTAATATTGGCTCCCAGTTCTGTCTTTCATGAACAAGGTAAAATATGATCGTATTGCTGACCGAGGCTATCAATTGCTTGCCCATCTACCTCAATAATTTGAGCACCTATCTGCCAATCCCCTTGCTCCGCACTTATAATAAAGATTCGGTCGTTGAATCTCCTTACTTTAAATCCTAACGAGAAATCTAAACCCTTCTTGTCGATGACAGCAACATGTTTATCACAAAAAGTCATCGCATACTCAGTCACTAATCGAAAAAAATTCCTCCTCATTTAAATGAATTTTTAGAATTTTTTCTAGAAAACTGTCAGTAGGAGCCCCTTTGTTTTCATTCAATCCAGCATAGTCCTTATACATAATCGAGATAATATCTTTAAAGATGTCTACTGAATTCATCGAATTACCCCCTTTTATTACTAGTTATTTTATCAAACGATCAAGAATTTTATAATAATAATAAAATANGTTATTTTATCAAACGATCAAGAATTTTATAATAATAATAAAATATTTTCAATAAAACCCCTCCACAAACATGGGAGAGGTTTAAATTATTTTCAGTAATTGTTCCTTCGCTTGGTGAATGATCGGTGATTGATTTGCTTCAAGGATATAAATAGGTTTGATACTTTCCCCCTGAATCCAACTCTTCTCAACAAGTTGAATGTGTTCTAACTCAGATAATCTTGTAGAAATAATCCTTGGTGTCGCTACCTTTAGCACCTTTTTTATTTCATTAAACTGTTGATAGTTTTGAGAGAGAGCTAAAAGCATTGGCCATGTCCACTTTTTCGCTGCCAAAAATCCTTTGTTTAGATTCTGTTCAGACTCCATAATAACCGATGCAGCTTCCATTAAAACTTTCCCTTTCTCCGTCAAATAATATTCAGGGAATAAAGGATGCGTACGTTCATTAGCTGAAATCGAATTGATGTAGTGACCGTCCATGAGTGCTTTTAAATTTTCACTTAATCTAGCAGGTGATATTTGCAGTTTATGTAGCAGTGGTGTAAATCGACCACCAGACTTTTCAAGCTGTGTAATAATAGGAATTTTCCACCTGCCTGAAAGCTCTTTCGTGATGTGGATCAGTGGAGAAATCTCAATCATTTTTATTCGGCCAATGTTTGCGAGAGCTCAAGATCATGACCATCTGGATCTTGGAAGGTAATCAGCTTAACCAGACCTGGAATCGTTGTAATATCACTAGTGAAACTAATACCCTTCTCAGCTAAAGCCTTCACCGCTTCTTCAATATTTTCGACTTCAAATACAGCCGATGCCTTTGATGGAATAACTTCAACCGCTTGTGAAAAACCGATAAAGCAACCTTCAGTATTCGTATGAACACTTGCCATACCATTATCACGGTCCCAAAAATCCCCTTTAAACCCAAGTTTCTCCGTATAAAACTTGTACGTCTCTTCTACATTCGAAACATTATACCAAACCGTAAATCCAGATTTAAACATATAATCACTCCTATACATGAATTAGTAGCTTTGCTCTGTACAGATGTAAATCTAAGTCATCAAACAGTTCGAATCAAACCACTACCGAAAGTATACCTAGTATAAAAACGATAGTCAAGAATTTTCTGAATACAACTTGACTTCCTGCTAGTTTCATAGAATTTTATTGAGCTCACGGCAAAATTATTTTAATATTAATAAAATGACAAAATCCTTAAAGGAAAATATTCCTTTAATAAGAGCAGGAGAAAATTAACGAATCAAAATGGGGCAATTCATGCCAATCGTGCAGCTCAGTCGACAGGTTCTTGACCTTTTTTCGCCCTGATCATGTCGATGCACGGCCTCAGTTGACAGGTTCTTGACCTTTTTCCGCCCTAATCATGTCGATGCCGAGCTTTAGTCGACAGGTTCTTGACCTTTTTTCGCCCTGTTCATGTCGATGCACAGCCTCAGTCGACAGGTTCTTGACCTTTTTTCGAGCTGTTCATGTCGATGCACAGCCTCAGTCGACAGGTTCTTGACCTTTTTTCGCCCTGTTCATGTCGATGCCGAGCTTTAGTCGACACGTTCTTGACCTTTTTCCGCCCTAATCATGTCGATGCCGAGCTTTAGTCGACAGGTTCTTGACCTTTTTTCGCCCTGTTCATGTCGATGCACAGCCTCAGTCGACAGGTTCTTTCTCTTTTTCCGTCCTGATCATGCCGACACGAGGTATTAGTCAACGGATTTCGCTCACCCAGAACCTCTAAATACATTACATACAAAACCCAGATGGCGAAGCACGGTTCACTTCGCCACCAGCAAAGATTATAGTAGTGGTGACTTTTTAAACAGTTGGCCCGTTTACAACTCCATCACCACTAAGAGTCGAACGACCAAAAAGGGAACGATTTCCTGCTAAGGTCATTGCAAGATGAATGACCAGGTAACTTCAAGGCACAACCTATCGCTCCTAAAATACACTTTCACACAAAAAGGAGACCATACCATGAAACAAATTGAAAATGAAGTTGTTCAACTTATCCCGATTCAAATCGAACACCTAGAGGAACTCGCACTTGCCGCCAATGACCCAAAAATTTGGGAGCATATGTCGGTTACTCTTCTAAGCATTGAAGCCGTCAAAGCTTATATTAATGACGCACACAAACGATATGGAGAAGACTTTGCCTTCGTCATCATTAATCAAGCAACCCAGACAATCATTGGTGCCACTTGGTTACTTGATTACTCTAAATCACATCAAAGAGTGGAAATCGGATCAACCTGGCTGAATCCTACTTATTGGCGTTCTGCAATCAACACCAATTGCAAACTGGTTTTATTATCCTACTGCTTTGAAGACCTTCAAGTAAATCGAGTTCAAATCAAAACAGGACACGAAAACCTACGCTCTCAAAAAGCCATTGAACGAATTGGTGCTACTAAAGAAGGTGTATTACGCAATCATATGATTCGAAAGGAAGGAACGATTCGCCATACCGTGATGTACAGTATCACAAAAGAAGAATGGCCAGAAGTAAAGCAGCATATCCAAACCCTACTAAGCAATTAATAACTAACACACAACCTTCCTCCTATCAGGAAAGCCTGTATGCATATTTTGTCTAAAATGATATTATTTTGTATTGCATGACATAAAATGGTGTTTATCCATTACATTTGTAGGGTATTAGTCAAAAAGGATAAGCATCCTACATATCATTGTAAAAGAAAAACTACATAGGAGGAAGAACAATTGAAAACTTTAGAAATTAAACGCTTTAACATTGGAAGTGTCATCAAAAGTACTTTATACCTTTATTTCATTCCGATTATTTTATTTGTGATTGTTGGTTTGTTTATTTTTCTAATCACGATGATTGAGGAACCAGCAATGGGGATGGGCTTATTATTAGGAGGCTTAATTGGTATTGTCTTTTACTCCGCCATTTACTTCGGTATCATCGCCCTAATCGTACTTATATACAATTGGCTTGCAGGTAAATTTGGTGGTTTAACATTTACAGTGGAAGAAAAACAAGACGAATATACAGATTACAATCGTGAAGCAAAAGAATACCGATAAATTGAAAAAACTGCTGTGAACCTTTTAAAGGCTAGCAGCAGTTTTTTGATTTTACACACTTCTTCATCAAACCAATTTCTAAGATTACTCCGCTTAACCAAAAAACAAATCAATCACATTCGAAGCAGTCGATGTTTCCTTATTATAAAACTCTGAGTAACCGCAGCTTTTACAAAAAACAACAAGGAAACGGTTATGTTGGATATCCATAAACCTCGATAGACCCGCACCCGTCATCGCCACATCCTTCGTTCCAACCTCTCTTCCGCCACATTTCATACAACCTGACTTCTCCATCCCCATCACCTTTTATCATTAGATTATTCTTTTGTCATGTCTCGATATCTTATATTCGTTGTATGATTAAAATTGGTTTCACTTTTTCTAATTAACATCGCCTAAATAAAGAGGATAAGATAATCCAGCTACCGACGCTTGTAACGGCTGGATGAGAGCTTTAGGATAAATTCGATATTGCTCTAAATCATCGATTATTAACCATTCAACCCCGATTTGATCCGTGTCTGGCTGTGCAGGCTTGGAAACTTGCGTACGTAAAGAACAGCGAAAATAGGTTTCAACCTGATGAACATCATGGTCAAAATTGGAAAATTCATGATTAGCCCCAATATATTCACGCATAAACAAAACTTCGTGGACATCAACATCAAAACCGATTTCTTCTATACATTCCCTTCTCACTGTGTGCTTTGCCTCTTCTAGAAACTCCTGTCCTCCGCCCGGGAAGATATAGAAGTCCCCTTCCTGATCCGCACAATTAATGAATAATACTTGATTATTCTCTATTATTATTGCTTTCATTGAATTTCTTATTGCATGATCGGACAAGTTATTCTCTACTTTCTCTTTTTATTTGCTAATCTTATTTATCTGTTCTAGTGTCGTATCTTTGAAATGTTCAATAAATTGCTCATACTTCTCTTTATACTCTTCAGCACTGACTGTATACGACACTAGTTCATCTGGCTGGAACACTCGGCCACCTTTCACGATCAACGTAATCCCTTGTGTATGGCTTATGTTTTCTAATGGATGTTCACTCAAAATCACAAGATCCGCATAGGCACCCTCTTTAATTCGTCCTATATCCGTTCTATTTAAAGCATCGGCTGCTTTAATCGTGGCAGCTTGTAAAGCTTCTAACTCTGTAAAGCCAGCTTCAACAAAAAGCTCTAGCTCACGATGCAGAGCTAATCCAGGATATGTAAAAATACCAGCAGGCGTATCTGTTCCTGTTACAACCTTACCACCGATGTCATGATACATTTTCGCGATAACCTTATTCCATTGATGTGATTTACCTACTACCTTTAGCGACTCCTTATATCCCAAAAATGAGTTCCATTGTTGAAAAAGGCCTTCTAGTGTATTCAACTGTTCCATCAAAGGGTGCCGAGGTGCCCAGTAATTGTTTACTAGGTTCATTTGATCAATCAATGTCATCGTCGGACAAATGATCACACCTTCTTCTAACAGCGTATGTAATATCGGAAGTAAGGCCTCCCTATCAGGCTCCTCCCAATCAATTTGATCCCATATTTCTTTTGCCGCACTTGTATGCCAATCAGGATACAGAGCTTGGATAATACCAGAAGCATGTTCATTCCATTTGACACCGAATCTTGCCGCGTCAACAGCATTGACCTTTCGAGAGTGGTTTAAATCACAGCTGACTTCTTTACCAAGTTTTCTTGCTTCATCAGCGACTGAAGCCATCACATCCGGGGAAAGCCAGCCATACACTTTAATAAAATCTGCACCTATTTCTACTTGTCTCCTTACTTCAAAACGTGCGATTTCTGGGTTATCGATATTAACATTAAATGGTGTCGTCTCCCCCCATAAACCAGGTGGTCCATCAATCATCCGATCAGCAGAGATCACACGTGGAGTCGGATCATCGGCCTTTGCTTTTCTTAGACGCTCTAACTCCAAAACACTTCCAGCCGTATTCCGAACCGTCGTGACACCACTAGCAACAAAAAATGGAGCAAAAGTCTCTTTAATATGTACATGCATATCAATTAAGCCCGGTATCACATATTTCCCTGCTATATCCATGACTTGCTCAGCTTCTAAAACTCCTTCCTCATAAGAAATTTGTTCCACCTTATGACCATTAATAAGAATGTCACCTTTTTTTACCTCGCCACTTTCGACATTTATCACATAACCATTTATTAATAAAATCCGCACAAACTTTCCCCCTTTTTATATGACCGCCTATCATATCATAATCTTATTAATTTTCTAAAATATCAAGTAAAAAAAATTCCTCTATATTAAAAAGGCTTTTGCTTCGTTCATTTCATGGACAACGAGCATTTGCGTTTGCCACGATGTAGGTTTCATATAGAACAGAAGCCCGTTTATCTCAATCATTAGCTTGCTCATTTATGTGTGGTTATACAGTTATTCCACCATGAAACGTATAAGGAATTGATTCATTACGTAACCATAGAAATCCCTTTTGATAAAATGGAACTAGTCGGTTTGCTTCCTCAACACTTACCCAGCGAATCTCAGCTACGGTTTCAACATCGATGATTGCCGCTTTCCCTCCAATAATTAATGAAAGAAAAGTAAAAAAATGAACATGGATTTGATTAATAAATGCTTCATCGACACTGACAATCTCTCCCACTTCAATTTTATAGCCCGTCTCCTCCGTCATCTCTCTTTTAGCGGCTTCTTTTAACGTTTCTTTTTCTTCAACCCGACCTCCGGGTAATGACCAATCATCTCGTTTTTTATTTCGAACAATTAATACTTCATTTTTATCGTTAAAAACAAGGTTGTATACAACATCAATTCTTTTCATTTTATTCTCCTAAAGAAACTCCTAGGTTTCCACCTAAGAGTTGTGTTTTTTTATAAATGATCATTAATGGAGCTTTGCAACTTCTGATCTCGTTCGTGTCGTTCAATCGCTAGGTCAATTAATTTTTCGATCAATTGACTGTAACGAATACCGCTTTGCTCCCATAACTTCGGATACATACTTATTTTCGTAAAGCCTGGTAATGTATTAATCTCATTAATGATAATGCGATCATCTTCTGTTAAAAATACATCAACGCGTGCCAAGCCTTCGCAATTAAGGGCCTGATAGGCTTTTAAAGATGTTTCTTGAATTCTTTCAACTTGCTTTGTACTGAGCTTTGCAGGAATTTCAAGAATCGCCCCAGATTCGTCGATATACTTCGCATCATAAGAATAAAAGTCGCCCGTTGCAATAATTTCACCTGGAATCGAAGCAATCGGCTCATAATTCCCTAATACAGAGCACTCAATCTCACGCCCATCGATCGCTTCTTCAATCAAAATCTTTGTATCGAATTGAAACGCTTCAGCGACGGCTTTTTCAAATTGCTCTTTGTTTGTTGCTTTTGAAACTCCGACTGAAGAGCCTTGATTTGCAGGCTTAATAAAGACTGGTAACCCAAGTTCCTTCACTACATGTTCATAGTTAATTTGTTTTCTAGTTGCGATATTAAAAGCGAAACCCTTTGCAACACCTAACCCCGCATCACGTAATAGCCTTTTCGCAATATCTTTATCCATACTGATAGCAGATCCTAATACATTGGAACCTACAAAAGGAATATTGGCCATACGTAACATGCCTTGAATACTGCCATCCTCACCTAAGGTACCATGAATAATCGGGAAAATGACATCGAGCTGTTCCATGGCTTCTGTTTGATTTAAACTTATCAATTGATTTTTTTCTTCACCTGGAATAATGGATACACCTTCATTGGTTTTGTTTAAAGCGATTAATTTTGGGTCCTCTGCGTTGATGAGGAAATGGGAATCTTTATTTAAGTGCCAGCGTCCGCTTTTATCAATACCTAGTAAGACAACTTCGTACTTTGATTTATCAATAGCATCGACGATATTTTTAGCGGATTGTAAGGAAACCTCATGCTCTGCCGATTTACCACCAAAGACAATGCCTACTCTTAATTTTTTATTTGTCATAATCGTATGCTCCTTTTTTATGTAATTGCTATTTAATATTTACAACTAGCTTTAGTTTTGTATGAAAGTTAGTGCGAACATGGTGCGTTGCTCGCCGCTACCGAAAATCATGCTCCGAGACAACCTTGTGGCGCTGAGCTAACTGGCACAGCCAGTGGATCTCAGTCCGCCACTACGTCCAGCGGGATTCTCCACATATTTTCGTCCGCTAGGTTACTGTTATTCCTCAAGTTCAAAACCAACATACAACATTCTAAAAAAACAAAAACCATATTAAATGAAATGCCACTAGTCAGAAAGCAAACCTTTACTTTCATGTTTGTTGGTGGAGACTTTTTAAAACGTTGGCCCTTCATACAACTCCACCACCATTAGGAGTCGCACCACAATAAGGAAGCACTATCCTGTTAAGGCCGTCTATCGCATGATGGATGACCAGCTAACTTCAAGGCACAATCTATTGCCCCTTAAGTCCACTTTGATACAAAACGTCCTTGGCGGGTTGTCGCTCCGCCACCAACAAATATGAAAGTGGCGATTCACTCTTTAACTGATGGCTTTTCATTCCATAACGGTTTTGAGGATTCTCACACTTTGCCGTAGCCCTGCCACTTTTTAGGGGTGAGCTCGCAAGAGCTTTCCTAAAAAGATTCAGCGCACCGCACAACCAGCCACCACCAACAAAAAAGAGAGAGTAGTAATCAGGATTAGTATCTAAAATCTAAGTGTTTTTGGGCCGTTAGCCAAGCAAGCTTTGCTACTTCACGAATTTGCGTGAAGTTTTGAAAATCGTAAAGAACTTTCGCACAAAACAACAGCAGTTGCTTTCTTCTTTCTATCCATTCTATTGTACTATAAAATTTTCAATGGTATCATTATGTTTATTATAATTTTAAATTTTCTAACACTTAGGAAGGAACACACTTTTAAATGAACGATATTTTTAACACGAATTTTGAAAAGTATACAGACACTGACATGTATGATTTATTACACGAACCATCCAAACAAGAGCTTCCTATTTTGCTTCAGCATGCTCAAATCGAGGATCAAATCTTAGAGCTCGCTTGCGGGACAGGTCGCTTGACAATCCCTTTTGCTGAAAAAGGATATACGATTACTGGTGTTGATTTACATGAGGGTATGCTAAAAAAAGCACAACAAAAAGCACAACAAAAAGGACAACAAATTCCTTTCCATTTACAGGACTGTACACAGCTTTCATTAGCCAACCACTTTGACTTTATGTTTATGGTTGGTAATTCATTTCAGCACTTTTTGACTAATTCATCTCAGGATCAATTACTACATTCAGTTTCTTCACATTTACAAAAGGATGGCATGTTTATTTTTGATACGCGAAATCCTATATTAACCGAACTAAGTAAAGTGGATGAGTATGATATAAACTTCCAAGACTATCGTGGTTTTGATATCCAAGAGCAACATATTGAAACATATGAGGATGCCACACAAATATTACACTGTCATACGATGAGACATATATACGACAATGGCACCTTGATAGGTACTGAAAAGGATAAAATTTCATTACGATATACTTACCCTCTAGAGATGGAACGACTTTTACATTTTCATGGCTTCTCTATTAAAGAATGCTATGGGAGTTGGCAAGGTATCCCCATGTCTAATGAAACTCCGCAAATGATTTTTATCTGTCGGAAAGTTAAATAGTTGTGATTAGTACCCGAACCTTAAAATGTTTCTTAACCAAAAACATTTACAGATACTTGGCTCTCGAAATAAGTTTTGAAAATCTATGACCATTACAATTAAACTAAAAGCAATTAATAGATAGCCTAAAATACCAATACATTATAGGGAGGCATATACATGAACAAGCAAATCATTGCATTAGGTGGCGGAGGTTTCTCCATGGAACCAGAAAACCCACTCTTAGATGACTATATAATAAGGCATGCTAGAAGAGAAAATCCTAGCATCTGTTTTCTTCCGACAGCTAGTGGGGATTCGGCCGATTATATGAACCGATTTTACCAATCATTTAAAGCGAAAAACTGTGAGCCTACACATCTTTCCTTATTTAAACCGCCAACTAGAAATCTAAGGGAATTTGTTCTACAGCAAGATATTATTTATGTTGGTGGCGGTAATACCGTTAATCTTATCTTATTATGGAAACATTGGGGCTTAGACCAATACTTACACGAAGCATGGCAAGAAGGAACGCTCTTAGCAGGTCTTAGTGCTGGATCTATTTGTTGGTTTGAAGAGGGGATTACCGACTCCTATGGTGATGGGTTGGAACCTGTCAATGGACTAGGTTTTTTAAAAGGGAGTCATTCCCCTCATTATGATTGCGAACTCAATCGAAGACCCACCTTCCAAAAGTTCATTACAGAAGGGAAATTACAGGAGGGCATCGCTGCTGATGACGGTGTTGCCTTACATTACGTTGATGATCAATTACATACCATTGTGAAATCCAGAAAAAACGCCAATGCGTATCAGGTCCATATGCAGGGCGGTCAATTAAAAGAAGAAAAGTTAAGCAGTCATTATTTAGGCAAACCGTAACCATCCTATTACGAAAACTTCACTTTCACTCTCTCTATAAAGCTAACTACCTCACAGCTAAAACAGCCACAATTCCAGCTTTGATCACTGTAAAACCGTACAAAAAATCTCAATAAAAAAGCAAACATATATACTCGCATACATGTTTGCCCCTTTATTATTAAATTATAGCTTGAATCGATTTACTTGGTAATTCAATTCCTCAGCTAATTTGGATAGCTGTTCAGAGCTTTCTGAGACTTCTTCCATAGAACTGCTAACTTGCTGAGCTGATGCTGTAGTTTGTTCAACACCTGCCGCTGCTTCTTCAGAAATAGCAGCAATTTCTTCAATAGAACTATTCATCTCTTGGCTATCGGCTACCATTTCTGTCAAGTTATCTGAAATTCGATGAATGCTCCCCGCCATGTTTGAAATCTCTTGACTAATTTCATTAAACGTTAATCTAGTCGATTCTATTTGTTTGGTGCCTGATTTGACTTCCATATAGCCATCTTGCAATGATTCTGTTAGTACTTTTGATTCGGATTGAATACCGTTCACAATACCAGTAATATCTTGAACAGATACAGCCACTTGTTCAGCCAACTTCCTTACCTCTCCAGCTACTACGGTAAAACCTCTACCTTGTTCACCAGCTCTTGCAGCTTCAATGGCAGCATTTAGAGCTAATAAATTCGTCTGCTCAGCAATTTCACGAATAACGGAAACTAGCTGTGAAATATCCTGCGTCTGACCATCAAGACTTTTCATCTTTTCAACTGCTTGTTTAACGATGCCATTTATTGTATCCATCTGCCCCGATGATTTCTCCATATAATCAATGCCATTTGCTGTCATTTCTAAAACCTTTTTAGAATTGTGCTCTATAACATTTCCTTGTTCACTAGCTTCTTCAACACGTGACGTAAAAGTTGTCATCATAGAAGAAATTTCACTTGCACTCGTTGCTTGGGTTTCAGTACCAGAAGCAATTTCTTCCATCGTCACAGCAATTTGCTCTGTACCTTGTTTCACTTCATCCGTTGTTTGTGTTAGCTCCTCACTTTGGCTTGAAACAGACTCAGCAACTTCATTAATTTGCTTCAATAATATTTTCATATCTGCACTCATTTGATTAGTGGATGCCATAAGTTGACCAATCTCATTTTCAGATGAAATGGTTAATGGTTTATCTGTTAAGTCTCCGTTTGCAATGCGGGTCATTCTCGCCATAACCTGTTTTAATGGCTTAGTAATAATCGTAGCTAACCAAATTGCTAAAAGGCTACCCAATAAGACCATCGTAACGACTGAAATGAAAATGGGGGCAATAATTTCCTTTGCTTGTTCTTCGAAATCATCGATGTTTACTTCCCCTGCAATAATCCAGCCAGTTGTTTCATTCATAATAAATTCAATTATATGATTCCCTTCTTCTTCTACCCTACCTTGTTGCCCAAGTTGCATCATTTCAATAGCAAAAGTTTCATCGGAAGCATCTACACCAACAAGCTCAGAATTAGGATGTGCTACATAACGCCCAAACTGATCGAAAATAAACCCATAACCCGATTCACCAATGCGAAGTGTATCAACCATGTCAATAAGTGTACTTATCGTCACATCTAGTGCAATAACACCTAGTAATTCATTATTTTCATCATGAATTGTACGTGAAGACGTAATAACTGTCTCACCTGAACGAACATCTTGGTATGGCTCCGTCCACGTTACTTGCCCTGGTAGCTGAATAGCATTTCGATACCAGTCTCGTTCTTCAGCATTATAATTTTCTCCCATATCTTCATCCGGATATATAATGAAATCATCAGGAAAAGCTACAAACATATTCAAAATTGAAGGATTCGTTTCACTTATCTCTTCAAAATAGGTACGCAATTGCTCACTATTTTCAGTTTGAAAATCTAAGAGCCGATTATTATCAGACACTCGATCTAACGTATAATTTATATCAGCGAAGAACAAATCAAAAGATTGATTGATACTTCCCATCTGACTTTCCACATTTTCAACTAATGCATCTGTCGTATTTTTCACACTAAATGAATAACTGACAAATGATACGACCCCTGCCGTTATAATGATTAATAGAATTACCGGTATTAAAATTTGATTTCTAATCGAGTTAAAAAATATACCTTTTCTTTTTTGATGTTTATATTCTTTTTCTTCCATCCTACTATGTCCCCTCTACCTTTACATTTAAAGCAATGAATAACCTATAGATCCCAAATTGGTAAGTATATACTATTGATCGCTACCATAATTATCGGTAAAGAATAATATATTTTCATAGACGGGTCCATTCACATAATTTTCTTTTTATTTACCACTTCATAAAAATTGATAATCTTTACCACTACCCTAATCACTTGCCTTGTCTCACCGCACATCTCTCTCTATATTAAATCACCTTAAACATGATATGATAGAACTATTCGAAGTTGAAGGAGTAGCCTAAACATGTTAAAAATATTTGAGGGAAATCATGGGCATCAATCGTTAGTCGCGGTATCCGAACGTTTATTCCGATTAATGACAGAAAAATTGGACGTGAACACGGCATATATAGCCAAGAAAGATAAAAATGAGATGACTGTGATTAATTCTTATAATAAGAATGAAACCATTGTCCCTAACAACATCTCAGTCGACTACGACGAATCTAATTGCAAGCTCGTCTTAGAAAATGCAAAACAGATGCGAACATTTATGAATTTAATGGTCAACAAAGAGACTCGAGAAAGAAAGATTACAGAAGAACTACAAGTTAAAGCATTTATTGGGGTTTCATTAAACCGCACAGATGGTAATGAATTTGGCACTCTTTGTTTAATGGATAAGGATGAAAAAGAATTTACTGAGGAACAAATCGAATTTGTACAAATTATTGCCGACGTTTTATCATATGTTGTCGAACTTGATGACACGTATCAGGAAATTGAGCTATTAAGTGCTCCACTAATCCCTATTTCAAATGGATTAACCGTCTTATCGTTACAAGGAAATATTAATCAAAAGCGCGGCCATAAAATCATTGAAGATACACTTTCTTATGCGGTCAATCATAAAACTCGTTATTTCATCATTGACCTGTCAGAAATTCAACGAACGGATCAACAGTTTTCAACACTGCTAAATAAATTAGTATCGGCTTTGAAAATGATGGGTGTTGAAGTTATTTTCTCCGGGCTTCCCATTAACATTGTCAAATGTACAGAATCAAACTCCTTTTTACAAAATTTAGATGTTGAATATGTACGTAGCATCGGTGAGGCTTTTCAAAAGTTAGGGTATGAGTTAAGAAAAATGAACAGCTAATTATATGATTTTGACATAGCAACACTAAGTAAACCGTCTTTACAAATTACCCCGAATGATTAGGTCGAGATATTTACTTGGTGCTACGCTATGAACGAAAAACCTCAGTTGGCATATTAGCCCAATGAGGTTTTTATACGAAATTTTAATTAAGGTTGGCTTTGTTTTTTCGAAATAATGCAACTATAAAATCAGGTATCCCAAATTGATGATTAGGTTGCTCGATTACTTTCATTTTTCTAATTTCCACTTCATCAAAGGCAGAAAATACTTGCCTTAATTTTTCATCCGTATAACCTAGTCCACCATTAAGACTGAGTTTTCTATATACCTCCCAATCAGATAGTTCCGCTCCACCTAACTTTCCACCGGCAACAAAACAAGTGACCGCAAATAATCCATTAGGTTTTAACGCTGATTTTACTACATCTACATAACTCATCCTCCTATGTGGAGCAATGTGGTGAAAACACCCAGAATCATAGACCATATCGTACGCACCATCTTCTATATGTAAATCAAAGAGATTTTGCTGAATAAAATTCACCTTTACATTTTGCTTCTTCGCTCGTTCACCTGCCCATTTAATACTCTCTGCAGATAAATCAACAGCATCGACCTCACAACCATTTTTAGCAAAATAAATAGCATTCCTACCAGGTCCACATCCTAATTCTAAGACTTTTCCAGGGTTAAAAATAGCTTTCTCAAAATAGTCGACTAGATTTTCATCTGGTGATTCTGTAAAAAAAGGAACCCCCTTATTACGTTTAGAATAAAAATCATCCCAAAATTCAGTAGGTTCTCTCAATAAAGAGTCTAGCATTTTTAAAACATCATCATAACTATAAATAGCCTCATTCATTTGCCAAACTACCCCTTTCATACAATAAAATTCCTTACTTAATTATTGTACGAAATTTTACAAAAACCTTTGTTAAAGCACGATTAAAAATAGATTAATTTACACTAATTAAAAAACATATACAAACACCCGACAATACAGTTTAAACGACAATAAACCACCAAGCAAATAGAATAAACACAAAATTAGTACCCCTCTTCACAGATGACCTAAAACACCCACATAAACAATTTAGATGCGTATTAATAAACACAAGAATTAACATTACGGCATTAATTGTTACAATTATTACAACAATATTACAAACAGCTCTTCTTCCCAAAAAGAGGTTCACTTAATTTCTTCCTCTATATATTTTTAAAAATATTCCACCTATTCATGTTACACTAGGCATATGGCGATTAGGAGATGATCAAGATGACTGAGTGGAATCCGACTCTTTATGATAACAAACATACATTTGTATCTAATTTTGGCGATGACCTTGTTTCTTCACTAAAACCACAAAAAGGTGAAAAAATCTTAGATCTTGGATGCGGTACGGGGGACCTAGCCTATAAAATTTCCAAAAGCGGTGCAATTGTTTGGGGAATAGATGCTGCACATTCGATGATTGAGGCCGCAAAAGAAAAGTACCCTGAAATTCAATTCAGCGTACAAGATGGTCAACAACTGGAAAGTAAGGAGCACTTCCATGCTGTGTTTTCAAACGCTGCTCTTCACTGGATGAAAGACCAGCAAAAAGTGATTCAAAATTGCTATAACGCTCTCCTTCCTCATGGGCGTTTCATCGCCGAGTTAGGAGGTGCTCATAATATCGAAACCATTATCCATGCAATTGAGGAAGCATCCAACCATTTATCTATACCTTATGAGCCTTCTTTGTTCCCATGGGTATTTCCGACAAAGGAAGAAATGGAAGCTCATCTTTTAAAGGCAGGTTTTCGTATAATCTCCATTGAACATTATAATCGACCAACACCTTTAGATGGAGAAGAGGGCATTCACAACTGGCTCAAAATGTTCAGTAACAACCTGTTTATTCATATGACAAACAAAGAAAAAGAAGCCATTTATAAACAATGTGAAAATATTTTGCGTCCTAAGCTTTATAAAGAAAAAGAATGGGTAGCTGATTATTGGCGCCTTCGTTTTATTGCTGTAAAAGAAACATAACCAATGCTGAAGCCTGATGTATTTAACAAAAGGAGTATTTTTGATAATTACCATTATCCGAAGAGAAGATTAATATATTTTCATCTTCAGGAATTCCATTAAAAAATGCTCCTATCCCTCCTACCTTGCATCCTTCCTTGCAAATTCCAATCTGTTTCACCGTGCCTTACTACCACGATCATACTCCTCACCTCTCTGAATTATTTGATAGCTTTTATGAGCAAAAACATCGGTCTTCGCATTTCATCTTTCATTTCTTTATCATGCTCCATCGCTTCTAATGTCGGCTTCGACTCTTGAATTTCTTTAATCACAAACCCTACAGCTGTGAGTGTGTTGATATAGGTTGATAATGTTCGATGGTACTTTATTACGTTATTGGTCAGAAAAGAAGTCTCCCGCACACCTTCATCCTGATAACGATCGACAGGCCAATGCAATTTTTCACCATCCTCATTATAATACCAATCTTGATTAGGAAGTGCCGTAAATATAGGATGTTCGACAGATACAACAAACACACCACCATCTGTTAACATCTTCATCGCTTTTTGAACGAGAGCTTTTAAATCCTTCACATAGTGGATAGCTAGTGAACTAATTATGACATCAAAACATTCATTCGGAAAGTCAATTTCCTCGATCGATTGTTGCTTATACGTTAGTCTTTTATCCTTGACCAGACTTTGTGCCTGCTCTAGCATTTTTTGCGAGATATCCACACCGATAACCTGACTTGCTCCTTGCTCTAGTGCATATTGACAATGCCACCCAAAGCCACAACCTAAATCTAATACATGTTTATTCTCTAATGAAGGAATTAATTGCTTTAAAATATGCCACTCACCCGCTGCTTCTAACCCAAATTGTGACCGTGGCATCTCCTTATACAATCGGAAAAAATCATCATCGTCATATTTATTCTGCTTCATATCATCATTCCTCTCTTACTCTACAAATAAAGTTTATCATACAAAAACGCCCATGGCGGAGCCAAGTTCACTCCGCCACCAACAAAGATGAAAGTCAGAATCGCCTAACAATTAATTAAGGTTTGTGAAAATACTGAGGTCAAACCTTTGAGTAACTATACGAAAAAGCCTGAACGTGTCAGTTACTGGAGGGGTGGCGTGAGTAACTACACGAAAACGTCTGAACGTGTCAGTTACTGGAGGGAGTGCGTGCGTAACTACACGAAAACGCCTGAACGTGTCAGTTACTCGAAGGAAGAGCGTGAGTAACTACACGAAAACGCCTGAACGTGTCAGTTACTGGAGGGGTGGCGTGAGTAACTACACGAAAACGCCTGAACGTGTCAGTTACTGGAGGGAAGTAGGTGAGTAACTACACGAAAACGCCTGAACGTGTCAGTTACTGGAGGGGTGGCGTGAGTAACTACACGAAAACGCCTGAACGTGTCAGTTACTGGAGGGGTGGCGTGCGTAACTACACGAAAACGTCTGAACGTGTCAGTTACTGAAGGGGAAAGATGTCACAATGAGCGCTTGAGCTTGATGATTACTCTTAAACTGTCATACTAGAAGTGAGCTTGACGAGATTCAGTGTATCACCCATTCAACTTCCATACAAAAAAAACACCAGGGCCGCTGCTTTGCTTTAACCCTGATGTTATCACACGCTTTTATTAGATGAACCTCATTGAATACGAGGAATAATGTTTCATGTATATAATATCCAATGCGTCTTTTAATAAAAGTATTTGTTCATTTATTGTTTTTATCTTTGGATGGTTTGGGTCTTTACGTGCTTCTTTTTCTTTTAACTTTTCTAGAAAAAACAAGTCACGTCGAAATAGCTTCACTTCATCCATTTTCATTAAATAACCCTCCTTCAACCACGGCTGTCTTATCGATACAATTCCCATTTTTCTCCTTGTCCAAACCTCAGCCATCAAGGATTATAAATAACGAAAAAAACGTTCAGGTGCTTGAAGGAAATCTCTCGTAATCGTTACGTGCTCTAATTCCTCATACGAAGTTTGAACAAGCTGACCACCCTCCACTTGATATATCGTTGCACCAGGAAAAGCCATAATCATCGGTGAATGGGTTGCAATAAGAAACTGACCGTTTTCGGAAACCATTTGTTTCAGTAGTGATAAGAAGCTAAGCTGTTTTTGTGGGGATAAAGGTGCCTCTGGCTCATCGAGAATATAAAAGCTATTTTCCTTAAACCGAGCTTGAAATAAATCAAGAAAACTCTCTCCATGCGAGCGATGCTCAAGCCCCGCTCCGTATAAGCGCTGTAAATCAGCTAAAGTCCTAGCATATGGCATCGTTTCTAATTGATTTCGCCCTTCACGTTTTATCTCCTCGATCATTTCTAATGAAAACCGCTTTTCTTCTTTTAGCTTATGAATAAATAAATTAAAATCGGAAGCCCGAAAATAAAAACCTCTTTGCGTTTTCACCTTCCAGCTCATCTTTAATAACCCTTCTACTTCCTGACTTAAACTAGAATTCTCACGGTCACTCCCTACCCATATACTCCCACTATTCATAGCAATCGTCTCTAATAACGTCGACTTTCCTGAACCGTTTTCCCCAACCAGAATCGTTACCGGATTTGTTAATTGCAATTCACGAAAATGCTCAATGATTGGTGTATCGAATGGGAACTTCGGATTATGAACTTGCCTATTCACTTTTTTTATCGACTGTAGATGAATCATACGAATCCCTCCTTCTAGCCTAAATACCTAATAATAGAACTAGCTTCAAAGTAAGACGATTGAAAAGATGACTTTTTTCGTATCTTCAAAATATTACCTCTTTTTATTTGACATAATCTGACAATGACCATATACTAAACGTTATCAAATAACGGAAAGTGAGGGATTTTAATGTTTGAAGCAATTGCCGTTTTATTCACTGCGTTTATTTTTATCGCGATCTTTTTATTAGGAATTGGCATCATCCTCCATATTTTACTTGGATTTGCCCTTTTACATCTAGCAGAAAGAGAAGGGATTCCTAATGGATGGTTAGGCTTTGTCCCTTTAGCCAACTTATATATCATGGGAGCAATAGCCCAAAAGCAATCAAAAGCATCTTGGAAAGAGTACGTACCTTGGGCACTTCCAGGCATTGTGGCTGCTTCATTTGTTTTAGGATTTCTTCCATTGATTGGTGAACTTATCTTTATCGCAACTCCTGTCGTTTATGGCTACATCCTCTATCTCATATTTGAGCGCTATAGTTCACAAGCGGTATTATTTTTAGTCTTATCTTTCATTTCATTCGGATTTTTAGCACCGATCTTTATCTTTGTCATTCGAAATAATGAACGATTAACACCAAAAGATATTAACCAGATGAATCGTGCTTAATAATCCCCTTACAGCGACTCATTTTTCAGTCGCTGTTTTTTTATTCTACTCACAATTTCCCTTTCATATTATCTAAAGTAAGGGTTTCATGAAAGCAGGTGAGCACATGCATCAAGTTCGATTTACCAAGGAGCATGCCTACGAAATTTTCTCGTGGCGCTACCCCCCACCATTTGATTTTTATAATTTAAACTACAGTGAAGATGCGTTCAAAGAGCTTACTGAGGACCATTACTTTGCAGTATTCTCAGATGAAAATGAAATGATCGGCTTTTATTGCACGGGTCAGTCTGCCCAAGTACCTTCTGGTCAATTTGTTCGTGCTTATGATGAGCCAGCTATTGATATTGGCTTCGGCTTGAAGCCTGCTTGGACAGGAAGAGGTTTTGGAGCAGGCTTTTGCTCATTTATTTTTGCGAAAGTACGAGTTCAACAAGATTGTCCGCTTTTGCGATTGACGGTCGCAAGCTTTAATCAACGAGCGATTAAACTCTACAGAAAGTTAGGCTTTCAACCACAAAAAAGCTTTTATCATAATCAAATCGAATTCTTAACAATGGTTAAATCAAGCCCCAAAGAGCGAATTACAGTTGTATTTAATGGCAAAAAAGTAATGCTAAAAGAGGAGTGAGCCGTATCAAGTACTTGCTCACCCCTTTTCTTTATAGCCATCTATCCTGATGTTTCATAAAAAAGTCTAAAATAATTCGATAGCTTCTTACAAATCGCTGAGGAATTTGATCAAGAGCAAAGAAGCGAAGCTCCAATGTTTCAGTGGAATTGAGCGTGAGTTGTCCGCGATAATCGGTTGAAACATAAACCGCTGTCACCGCGTAAAATTCATCACCATTAGCCACTTGAATATGAAAATCCTCACCTGAAAAAACGTGAACAAGCCTTAGTTCCCCAACCTCTAAACCAGTTTCTTCCTTCACTTCTCTTCTTCCCGTTTCCTCTAAACTTTCACCAAGCTCCATTAAACCACCTGGTAGCCCCCAAACTCCATTAGGTCTTTTTTGGAGAAGGATTTCTTGTTTTTCATTCAGAATAAGGACAAGAGCTCCAGGCAAAATCAGCGGTCTTGTTCCAACGATTTCTCTCAAATCTTTCACGTAGTTAGCCATAGTTGTACTCCAATCCCATACAAATACTCATTACATTGACTCTATAATATCGCTAATACGACTAATATCGCAATTAAAATAACGATGGTGATTAATAAGCCTTTCCAGCCTAATCGTCCACTCAATCCAGCTAAATCACCATGCTGTGCTCGATGATAGGAATCCCCTAAGTTACCTAAAGGACTTTTCTTTAATTCCTCTTGTCTTAAACGCTCTTGCCTTTCAACTGGTGTTTCCTTATCTTGACTCACGATCAATACCCCTCCTCATGCTTACACTATCCATTAAACTGCTGATAGATGTCACCAATAAAGCCTTTTAATTGATGCTTACCTAGATCTGTGTTGGTCAAAATAATCAATCCCTTACTAGAATTAGGTTGATAGATGAGCATCGACTGAAACCCAACGCCCCACCCAAGTGAGTTAATCTCAATACCCTTATCTCTGTTCTCTATGAACAACCCTAAACCAGCATAAGGATGTTTATGGCTACCCGTTATCAGATTTGTCATATCAGTCGTTGATAATCCAAGTCCTTTTCCCTGTGAAATCTGATACCACTCATGCAGCAGTTTCGATAAATCCACTGCGGTGGTCCATAACCCTGAAGCGGCCGCATATGGGTAAATCGTTTCAGCTAACGATAAAGCACGCCCATCTTTTGAATGACCTGCTGTACGATTAAGTTGTCCTTCAAGGGCTAGCCAATCATATGTACTCCTCGTCATCTTTAATGGTTTAAAAAGATACTGTTCCACTATATTTTGAAAGGAATCTTCCATCTTTTGCTCTACTATATATTCAATTAAACAGTAACTGCCATCCGAATAAATGAACTCACCTGTTTTAGTAGTATCCAAGTGAGCCATTGTATCTGCTCCAGATAATCGCTCTTGGAACTTCGGAATTTCTTCCACTTCATTTAAAGGTAAAAACCGATTATCAGCGTCTATAATCCCCGCTTGGTGCCTTAATAAGTCTCTCAACGTTAAAGATGTTACTTGACCTTGCTTAGGTATTCCTGAGGCATTGACTATCTCACTTACATCCTCATCCAGAGATACCTTATCTTCCCGCGTTAAAATCAACACCAAAAAGGCTGTAACAAACTTACTCATGGAGCACGCATTAAAAAGCGTCTCATCATTAACTAATTTCTCTTGAGTTGAAGATTGCTTGCCTAGATGATAAATCTTAACGTCTGCCTGTTCTAATACAGCTAAACTCGCTCCGACGACGCCATGTTTTTCCATACTTATATTGATTCGATTGTTCATGTGATCATCACCTCTAAAGTTATGATAACACAAAAACACGAACAAATGTTCTTTTTTCTGAAAATTACTACTTTTAATTCTTTATCTTATGAGGAAAGTCAACTTGGACCTTATCAATAATTTTTTCAAAGTCGCCAATTACTTGATTCACTTCAGGTAAATGGTAAAACGTACTTGTTTCATGGAAGTTATTAATTCTTCCATCTTCACTATATAAATAAACAGGAATTTCTGCTCCAATCGCCATACCTAACTCAATATGACTACCTTTGCCTGCTGGCGTAAGCACGATTAGAAAATCAGCTTCAATGACAGCCTTTTTCTCGAGTAAGCCAATTTTTTGTAAAGCCTCTAATGAGCTCGCCCGATTATTTTGTGTCCAATCATAGGTTTGCTCATAACCTATCTCTTTTAATCTACTACTTAGCTCTCGGACTTTATTCATATTTGAAAAGCTTGATGCGATATAAAATTTCATTTAATCACCTACTCTTCCTTCTCAATTAGCTTTAAATCAACGGTAAAAACATTTGTCCACTCTTGTGGTAAAGCCCCCCGGGCTTCATCTAGTATTTGTTCAACTAATACGAAACTCATATCTTGAAATTCATACTGCTTAAACGTATCTCTTAACTCATTTCTATAAGTTGCTCGAATATTGACATCGAAAAAATCACTATGATAAACCCAATCCGATTCAGACTTAAAATTTAACGCTCGTAGCGTCGATGCTCTATTTTTCACTTCTTGTATGTCTGTTGTCGGAAAGAATATATCCAATTCTAGCTTCATCCATACATCCTCTTTCGTTAAAAAGCGCCACTCATATAAATCCCAAAATTCACGATTGATAAAGACGGTCATATTGGGGTCAAAGGACCATACCCACTTGTCTTCATCCACTATAATCGTTTCTTCATTACCCTTTACAATAACATCGCCCTCATACACAACTGTATTGGTCACAAATGTTTCTTGAATATAAAAATAAGAAGGTAAAGCAAAAAGGGCCAGTAATAGATAGAAACCCCATTTTGGAAGCTCAAAAGGGATCACTTTTTGAATTAATGTTAAAAGTCCGACAATAATCGTTATAATTCCGACGATAACGAGTTTATCTAGTGTAAATACAAACCATGAATCAGCGATAATGGTCATGAGATTCTCCTATCTATCATTTTCTAAAAGCTACTTAAAGGCTATTCGCTTTTTCCCAATCGGCACGAATAACCGCAAATAGGATAGAATCATAGACTTTTCCGTTAACTTGCTCCCATGAGGATCTTAAATAACCCTCCTTCTGGAAAAGTGTTTTCTCGAATACACGTCTCATCGCTTGGTTATCTGCTCTAGTATAAGCTTCCATTCGTAATTTCTCCTTGGAACTTGAGAATATGTAATCGATCGCCCATTCGACACATAGCTGCCCATATCCTTTTCCTCTCACCTTCTTATGTAATCGTATATCTTGGAAAAGAGGCATTGTATCACTTATATCACCAAGGACCAAAAGTCCAATTCTTTCTCCTTCATCTATTACCCAATATGTTTCTTTATCCTCTGTGAACCAGCCACTTTGAAACAACTTACGTACTTCCTTTTCCTCCCGTTTCGGATCGGCGTGAAAATCCCAGCTTGTATGTGTATATAAATGAATTAAGTCTTCAATCTCATCTTGTAACCTTTCAAATTTCAACGTACTCATGCACTTAGCTCCTTCAATTCATTTCTTTTTCAATAACTCAATCCATTGCTATCAGGAATACCTTCTACTTCAACGTCAAAATTATAGAGGGGAATTTGCTCAATACGAACCTCCACTAACTTCAGTTGTTCAGAAGCAGAATCCTTCATTCTTTGAACGAGTTTCTTATTATAAGAACCTTTCCGTAGACTACCGCAAATAACCGCTATCGTTTTCATTTATCATTCATTCCCTCCCTCAAAATAGTGCCATATGATTGTTTATTTTACCATAATATAGCTTGCAAATGACCGCTCTATTTAGAATTGCGTAACAATTATAGGGGTGAAGATTTATACGAAACTTGAGTTTTATTTTGATTTTATTGTCGAACATTAGTATAGTAGACTTTGGACTTACGAATAGCAGTATAGAGGAGTGACATGATGCGTAATTTCATCGTATATGGTCACGCCGTCCTTTTCTTCATTGCAATTATCCCGATTATGCTTTGGTTAAAAACGAAGGACCCTGAAATTCGTTACAAAAAAACCAATCAATTAGCGGAGAAAATTGCGAGCAAGACGTTAAAGCTTGCGGGAACAAAAGTAGAAGTTGACGGTTTAGACAATATTAAAGAGAATGAACATTATTTGTATATTTCCAATCACCAAGGTAATTTTGATATTCCCTTACTTTTAGCACATGTGAATCGAGATTTATCATTTATTGCCAAAGAATCCTTACAAAAGGTTCCTTTATTTGGTTTATGGATGACGCACAAAATGTGTATTTTTATTAATCGTGAAAATCCAAGACAGGCGGTTCGACAATTGGCTCAAGCAGGGGAAATGGTTCAAAACGGAAAACCTGTTTCCATATTTCCAGAAGGGCACCGCAGTAAAGGGGACAAGATGGGGGACTTCGGTAACTCTGGCTCACGTATTGCCAAAAAATCAGGTGTCAAAATTTTACCGATTACTATTGATGGTTCATACAGAATTATGGAAGAACTAGATGGGAAATTCCAACCGACCACAGTAAAAATTGTTGTACATAAAGCCATTGATACAACTGATTTCTCATCCCTTTCTGATTTAAATGAGCAAGTTGAGAGCGTGATTCAATCCGCTTTACCATCAGCATGAATGTATAGTTTTTTTTCAGTGAGTACCAGCAAGAGGACATTTCCTCAGGCTGGTACTTTTTTAGTCCGTTGCACTTCCTAATTAATCCTGTGATAGACTAATACTTTATCAGATGATAAACACATTCTTTAGCCTTTGAAACGATTGGCAGGCATACCTTTCACATCGAGCTTCACCTTAAATAATCCACCTGCTAGTGGGTATTGTTCTAACTGCTTTTCATTCATACCAGTTCTAGCCGTTGTCACATACAACTCATTTAACTCACTTCCCCCAAACGTACACGATGTCACTTGTAAGGCGGGTATCGCAACCTCCTGTAACTTTTCCCCTGCATGTGGATTCCATCTCGAAACCTTTGCACCACCCCAATGAGCAATCCACAGCATACCTTCTTCATCAATCGTCATTCCATCAGGGGCACCTTGTTCTTGTTCAAAAGTGATAATGACCTCAGGATTTTTAAGCTCTCCTGTTTCTAGTTCAAAATCAAAAGCTTGCACCTGTTTTTGAGCCGTATCAATATGATACATTTTCTGGTTATCCAATGACCAAGCAATTCCATTCGATAAGCCCACTTGACTCACTTTCTTCTCGACCTGTCCAGTTGTCTCTAAACAATATAAGGAGCCTGCCTCTTTCCCAGCAGCATCTTTTCTCATCGTCCCTGCCCAGAATCGTCCTTTCGCATCACATTTGCCATCGTTAAATCGATTTTCAAGCCGTTCACTCTCCGGATCGTGAACGTACCTGCAGTCCCCTGTTTGAAGATTTAATAAATGAAATCCTTTCTCCAAAGCAACAATAGCCTCTTTCTCATTCTTGGGAACTATTGCTCCAATTAGTTGCTCAAGTTGGATAGCATGAGCCCCGTCTATTTGAGGATAATATGTATGGACTTTTTTCAAATTAATATCAATCCAAAATAACATTTGCATCTCTTCATCCCAATGTGGCCCCTCACCTAAAGAAGCTTTTGCATCAAGAACTAACTCTGCGTTTGCTTTCATCGAATTATTCCCCTCTCGTAACTTGTTGTTTACTATTATAACGACATATGAAATTACCACAAACTATAATGATTCTCGACTTTTATATAATGTCCTCCTTCATTAAGTGACTTAGTACGTAATCTCGAAAACTCTCAAAAATACGGTACATGAAATTTATAATACAACCTTTTTAACTCATACATAAAACTTCCATGATGACTTGCCAAGCAACTCATCACGAACCCAGCGGACGAAAACATGCGTAAACTCCAGGGGGACGTAGTGACGGGCTGAGATCCAGCGGCGTAGCCGATTAGCTCAGCGCTTTTTCTGCTCGCACCCCCGCGATTCCACGTTTGTTCGGGCTTTCTCTCCCTTTTTCAACTCGCAACCCCGCGATTCCACGTTTGCTCGGGCTTTCTCCAGCTTTTTCCGCTCGCACCCCCGCGATTCCACGTTTGTTCGGGCTTTCTCTCCCTTTTTCCGCTCGCACCCCCGCGATTCCACGTTTGTTCGGGCTTTCTCTCCCTTTTTCAACTCGCACCCCCGCGATTCCACGTTTGCTCGGGCTTTCTCCAGCTTTTTCCGCTCGTAACCCCGCGATTCCGCTTTTGCTCGGGCTTTCTCCAGCTTTTTTCGCTCGCAACCCCGCGATTCCGCTTTTGCTCGGGCTTTCTCCAGCTTTTTCAACTCGCAACCCCGCGATTCCGCTTTTGCTCGGGGTTATATGGCGCTTTTTCACTTTTCCTACCACATAGTCGCTTTTATTACCATCCAAAAGTGTACACTGTTATTTAATCATCTTTGGACATTCTTAGATTAGCATTTATATCGAAGCATGATTTTCGGTAGCGCAAGCAAAGCTCCGCATTTCATATTAAAATCTTGCCCCTTTACCAAACTAAAATATATTGGCTTTTCAGATAATTATTAATATTATAATGTTGTAACATCATATCATTATAATCTTATGGAGGTTAATCTATGAAAAACAAAATGTTATGTAGTTTATTTATTGCTTTGCTTTTCATTCCCTTAGGCTGTGCACAGACGTCAGAGAAAAGCAGATCTGACACATCTAATCAACAAGGGAATGCGCCAGAAGTGAAAGAGGATGTCTCTTATTTAACCGCAACCATTAAACCGTTTACCTTTAATGAAGGTCTTGATGAGGCAGATTTAATTGCTTAGATTACGATTGATTCTATTGAGGAAGAATTAACTGTCCCTGCTCATACGCTTTTTAATGTTTCCGTTAATCAGGTATTCAAAGGAAATTCCGTCTCTAAAAAAGACCATATCCAAGTAACTCAATTCGGGACAAGTACTAAGATTTATGAAGCAAGCCCCCAAATGAAGGTCGGCGAAGATTATATTTTGTTTATGGGCTATTCAGAGGAAGACGACTTTTATTATTTACTAGGTGAACAAACAGCGATTTATGCGATTCATGGTGATGACATTGTCAAATACACATATGATGGCAACTTCGCAGATATCCAAACCGATTATCTGGAAAACAAACAAGTACAGAGTTTTATACAATCATTTGATGAATATGACCAATTTCAAGTTTTTGACAAGAAATTATTTGAAAAGAGATTAAAAGAATCTATGGAATAATTTTAGTGAGGGGATTTATTATGAGTAAAGTATCTATTTCTTTATTGCTGTTTATCATTGTTTCTTCTTTCAAACAAGTTGCCTTCAAATGGAAAATAACTTACTTAAGCATAGCAAATAAGCCACTATCACGCTTAGGGGCTTATTTTCAATCTATACAACCACTTATGACCTCAAACCTTCAAACTCATCGTTATGGTCCTCTCCTGAAAACCAAGTTCTCTATAAAGCTCTTTAGCCTCATTTTTTGCCATCACACTTAAACGAATTTCTTCATATCCTTTGTCTTTTAAATGTTCAATGGCTGTGTGCATTAGTTTTTTGGCGATTCCTCTTCCTCTGTAGTTTTCTAAAACGAAAAGCTCATAAATAAATCCATTTTCTTGATCGGTGAACTGATCTTTGGATGCTCCAAGAAAAACCCAGCCCATAAGTTGTTCTTCTTCTTTCGCTAATACATAGTAACAGCCTTTTTTTAACAATGGTTCTACTAACTGTTTCACTTTTTCCTTACCTAGTCGTGCCTCCCCTAACATTCCTTCATAAATCGCTTGTTGTGATAACGATAATACCTCAGCTAATTCCACTTCTGTTGCCTTGTTTATATCCATCTTAAATTTGCCCCCTTGTATGTAAAATCAAACTTACATCTCATCCAGAAACCTTGTTCTCACGATTCTGAAATCGGTCCAGAAACGTAAAGTAAGGTAATAACATGCCTAAAAGTGAAACGATCATAATAACGATTCCAATTAGTAAATATAACGGTCTAACTCCAAGCCACTCGCTCCCTACCCCACCTAATACGATACCAAGAGGCATGCTAACTCTAATTATAAATAAACGAACGGAGAATATTTTCCCCATCAGTTGATTAGGAATGACTTGCTGACAAATCGTTGTATTATGAATACTAAAAATCGCCATCACGATGCCACCGATCATTTCAGTGAAAATCGCAAGGGGTAAATAAGTAATAAAGCAGAGAGCTGAAAAGGTGAAACCTCCGATACATAGTGAGCCTAACATGAGTAAACGTCTGCTTGAACATGTGATTTTTGAAACGAGCATGGCACCTAATATAAAGCCAACTGGAAAGCCCGCCATAAAATAACCGTACTGTGCGTAACTTCCACCTAATTCCTCTGTCACATACGGTAAGGTTGTCACCATCGTCACCCCGACTCCAAACTGCACGAAAGCCAAAAAGATCCCTAACCATACAATCACCTTTTGATGAAAGAAAAACGTCATGCCTTCTCTAAATTCGCTCAACCATGTTTTCCTTTCCTTAATTGTTGCACGCTTCTCCTGAATCGTTAACAACGTTACCCCACTGCCTAACAAAAGCAAACAAACAAATGATAAAGTGAAGGTTACACCAATCCATTCAATAATCAAGCCTGCGATAAGTGGAGATAAAAATGTCATCAACCTAGCTGTACTGTCCAAATAAGCGTTAGCTGCTTTTAATTGACTTTTCATAACAATGGTTGGCGTAAGTGCGTGGTTAGCAGGGACATATAATGGTGAAACAAGACCAACAATCATTTGCACCGCATAAATATGCCACACTTCTAGATGACCCACAGATAAGGCAAAAAGGGGAATGAGATAAATGCACGCGCGTATCCATTGCACTAAAACCATCGTCCATTTCCGACTCCAACGGTCAATAAAAGGGCCAATAAATAATTGCAAAATGAGCGAGGGCAAAAAATACAGTAACCACATACTTCCAAGAGCAAGTGTAGAGCCCGTCATTTGAAAAACTAAAATTGAGTTACAAAATGTACCAAATGCTCCACCAAGCTCTGAAATACCATTTCCAATCCATGAGGAAAGGAAGGAACGATTTCTAAACAACGTATTTTGCTCTTTCATTTTTTCACCGTTCTAAAAATTGTTCAAGCTCGACATGGAGCGTTTTAAGCTCATCTATTCGAAGCCGATACTTCATTTCATGAATTTCTACTAGCTTAGCTGCCCTTAATAACTTGAGATGATGATGCACGGTTGATTTACCTAAATCAAGCCTTGATGTGATTTCTTGTAAAGTCCGATCGTTCTCCGCCAACAACTTAACCATTCGTAATCGAATCTCATCCCCTAACGCCTTATGTTTTTGAATCAGTAAATGTGGTGGCATATAGCGATCATGCGGGTGTAAACTTTCATCAGCAATCGGGTAATAGAAAACCTTCGTTCCTTCTAAATCGGCCTCAATTGTCCAAGGCCGGTAGACCAATTGGGGAATGAGTAACACCTTAAAAACACTGGGCTCTGGTTGATATTGAACACCATTTGTAGCCCATTGCACCAATTCTTCTGTCGATAATTGAGCTTGCATCTTAATTTTTGCTTGGATATCTCTTTCTAAAAATTGCTTGATTTCTGCATGTTTTGGTGCAACAACATGCTCATACCAGCCTTTCATCACTGCTTGTAGGTGCTTTTTCAACTGAGTGGCATCAACCGAGCTAATAAAAGCTATATACTCTGGAAAGAATGGGTTATCGATGGTATGCTCTTGTAATTGTTCAACAGCTTTTTTTTCACCAGCGGCAGCCTGCTTTCGAAGTTTTTGAAATGACTCTCCTACAAAAGGTAAACAATGATATTTAAAATCTTGGTCAGATATGTGTGCGATTTTCGTTAAAAAGTCCTCTAAATCTGTGGCCGAATATGTATGTAATAACTGTAGTAAAGCCTTCCATGTATTATTGGCCTCTACTTCATCTAACTCTTTTAAAAGAGTGGAAGGCAAGGCGTCCTTTAGTTCCTGCCAATAGGGTAATGGCTGCTCTAATGTATGTAAGAGCCTTGTATTGGTCACAGCTGCAATCCCTAAGGCACACTCCCATAAAGATGAATACGCGAACTCCACTTGATACGTTTCTCTTTTTCGACTCGTTGCTTGGATAAGGTCCATATCATCACTCCTTTTTTGTTATAGTCATAATTCTATATTATTCGAATTATAAATTCAATAATTATAAAACTATACAACATATAATTAGCCCCAACTGATTAAATTAACCAGATAGGGCTGAGATTTACATGAAATGGTATTAATTCGAACACGCTCCAGCTTGCCGATGATAGTTTCTTTTTAGCATCGCATTGGCTTTGAACATATCAAACTTTTCATAATAAGCCACTAAATCATCGTCACAACATAAGTCGACCATATAAAGATTCTCTAAATCTTTTAACATCCTCTTAACTAATTCCTTACCAATGCCTTGGTTTTTATATGGTTGCAATACTTCAAGAAACGGTATGTAGGCAGAGAGAACACCATCGCTCATAGCGGTAATGAATCCAATGACTTGATTTTTTTCCTCATCGACGGCTAAAATAACTTTACTACTATTTTCTAATAACTTTAGGTGAGTATCTGAATTTGGCGGATTAGGCCAATCAACAAAAAAGCCTTTCAACATATTCGGCGATACCCCGTCCAAAGAATGGGTGTATAACATTTCTTCAACTCCTTTTTAATTTTCTATGAAACCCATACTAACTAAATTACCTCCACTCCATATACATGTAACAAACTTGTTATTGAATCGTAAACGTCTGAATTAAGCACTGCTCGCCATCGATTTCCCGTTTTTCTTCGTTCAAATCTAGTGAACTTGTTTGAAGTACTTTTCTCCAGAAGACAACGGCAGGCTTATTATTTTCTACTTGAATGACAAAGTATTGACCTTTCTTCTCATCAAAAAGCTTCTCAACGGCCATCCGACCATAACCCTTACCTTTGTATTGATTTAGGATAAATAAATCATTGATGCCATAGTCATTTTGTTTCTTCAAGAAAGGCCTTTCCACTAATAAAAGAAAGCCAATGAGCGTTTGATCGATTTTGATAAAATATGGAGAAATCCCTTCCGTATCCCAAAAGCAATGAATGTCCTCATAATCAAAGAAACCATTTTCATTAATTTGTAGGTTGTTCGTATACTTGGAAATATCATGGAGAAATAGAGCATATAAATTGTGTAGAATTGGCTTATCCTTTTTATGAACTGGTTCTAATTGGAGCGACATGTATGGTTCACCTCATGCTTTATTTTTACTTCTAAACCTAACACTTTTTAGTTAAAAGTCAAATGTATTCCAGACAATCTCGCCTTGTTCATCAGATGTTCGGTGCTGTACTTCAAAATCTAGCTTCTCAAGTACTCGAAGTGACGCTGTATTCCAAGCGCGCACAGTCGACCAAAGTCTTTTCCGACCCGTTGCTTTTGCTATTTTCATAATGGCTTGTGCCGCCTCTGTTGCATAACCGTTCCCATGAGCGTGCTGGAACAACTCATAAGCAATCTCAGGCTCTTCTAATGTAGTTCGACCAATAACAAGCCCACAATAACCGATACAATCAGCTTCTAGTTTTCTTTCAATGACAAGTAAACTGAGTCCATTTTTCAAGAAATCTTGATGAAATGTACTAATCTTATTGTGCGTAAAATCAATCGCTGGTTTAGGAAGCCCACGCTCATGCATTAAATCGCTATACCAATGGGCGTCTGTTTCCTCCCACATTCTTAAAAAAAGTCTCTCTGTTTCAAATTTTGTGACCATTGGTTGAAAAGGCAACACCATAAAAACCTCCCGTCAATTTTACTTTTTAAAGAACATTTAATATAAAACACTTGCCCCACCAAAAATCATCAGAAAATTAGATATTTTCAAGACAAGATCGACTTGAACAACCTGTAGTTTGAAGTTAAACCACGTATAATCAAACAGTTTGTAACTACTAACTATTATACTAGATTTTGGTATAAACTAAAGAGTGAGAAGCATTAACTAGTTAAGGATGTTGATTATGGCAAATATCTATTTGGTGAGGCACGGAGGAACAGATTGGAACAAACAAGGAAAATGGCAAGGGGAACGGATATTCCTTAATGCTCAAAGAATCAAGCAAGGGACTAGATAAAGTCTACCAACATTATCAAGGGAAAGATGTCAACATTGTTTCTCACGGCAGTGTCATAAATACGATATTACGTTTATATCTAATGGCCAAATCGGATCCGATATTACAAAATTATCTAATGTTTGTATTAGTAATACCCATAAACAAAACGGTACATGGAGAATTCTTACTTATAACCAAATTAACCACTTAGATTTACCTAATTAAGACTTCCTAAAAATCAGTTCATATAAAAACAATGAAAACGAGCCCTCCTCAAAACCAAACCCCTTAGAATTTCACTCATACAACTATATAACATTCATTATGCTCATGCGCGTTCAGTTAAAAGGCATTTCCACACATGACTCCTAAAAACCCCAAAATACCGGCTAGAATGGAGGTGTATAATCATGAAAAAGAGTATGATATGGATGTTAGTACTTCTATTATTTGGTTGTTCAGCAAACCATAATGTGACAGAAGAACGACACGTAGACGTTAGCGGAGAGATTGTCGAGATTACTACTGAGAGTATATTGATCACTTATACTCAGCCTTTATATACGAAAGACTTTTTTGCTAAGTCGCTTATCCATTCAGAAAGCTCATTTTCAGATCCGAATGACAATCCAATAGACTTTGATCAATTAGAAGTTGGTCAGTCTGTTGAAGCCTGGGTCGTCGATGGTGTTTTAACAGATATAGAACCTTCTACAGGCACACTTGTACAACTAAGACTCATAGAAGTTGATTAGATTCAAAGAAACCATCCTGTTCATCCGTTTACTTACATGTACACGCCCCGTTGTAGATGCCAATGGAAAGGTAAGTAAGGTAGCCTAAATATGTAGGTTACCTCTCCTTATTCAGCAATTAAATTATTGTATAAATCAAAAGCTTCGTTGTAATCTTTAGCTGGAATAACCACCTTAGTTCCGTCTTTTATTCCTAATTTAGCATTTTCATTCAGAGTAATAATTAAATGTACAAAATCACGATCCACTAACCAGACACTACCATAGAGCTCCAGCTTAGGCTTACCATCTATGACAGATATATAGGTGAGTGTCGCCATATTTTCATAGAAAACACTATCAAAATTTAAATCCAACATTTCATATGATTCCGTTAAATCATACTTATTTATAACCATGTTACCTGTAAATATGGCATTACCAACTACCGGGTTTCTATATACGCCTTCCATTTGTACATTGACCTCTTCACCACTATTTGTCTCATTTGGTATAAATTCATATGCTATAAAATTTTTCGAAATTTCCTTAGGAATACCATAAAACAAAATAATTAATACGAACAAACTAATAATAGTAATTGTTGCTATGATGACTATGCGTTTATTACTCTGCACTTAAATCCTCCGAATGTCCTAAATTTTTTACATCACTAAAAACAGCAGTTATTGTTTGCGCCCACGTATAAGAGTTGACTATTCTAAAAATTCCAAAACTCCCCTTAATATCTTTTGAGTTTCTTCATTCTCTGCTTGACTATCAGCAGTTTGTAAAACAGTTATAATCAGATTTTTGTAACTGATTGTTACTAGGTCGGTTGTTTGAGCTAAATTTTGATTAATAGGATAATCATTATCTATTAGATAATACACCATATCCTCACCCATATATGATTCTGTATAGGCAATAACTACTGATATTAATTTAGAAGATTGTTCATTTTCAAGAAATATACTATTCTGTGTCGATTGTGAACCATTATCCATATGAAACTCACCATCAACTGTAAGCCAATCCCGAGAACCAAAAGTTAAATCTTTATCCACCACTGTTAAATCTATACCGGTAGTAGAAGATTTCACCTCATATCCTTCAACTTTTAAATGATCTTTAATTTCATGAAATAACGTTTCAAACTCTTCATAACTAAGGCTTTTTTTTATCTCGCTATTACTGTTTGAAGGTTCCCGATCATTACTTTTATTTTGTTGAGTATGATCTTCTATGACTTCATTACCTCTAAAGGTCCCATCATTCACACAGCCCGGAACAAACATAACAACCAATAAAATAACGATAAAATAATGAAGTTTCAAACCATTCACCCTTTCATTCCGAATATTTTTTTCCCATAAATGAAACAGCTTTCTAAGAACATTACTAAATACTCAGTACACAAATAACAAGTAGTAATTTTAATATCGATTAGACGCCAATCACCTTCCACTATACTCATTTGCGTTCTGTTTAAAGGCATTTCACACACATGACACCTAATAGCTCAAAAATACCTGCTGGAATGGCGGTGTATAATCAGAAACCGTACCAATAACAGAATATACTTACATTTACACACACTCTCCAATCCTGTATAATAAATAGTAAGAAACATAAGAATAATAAAGGCTGTTGGTGCAGGAACACCAACAGCCAGGCTATACATGGCTTCCTTATCAGGGTGGTCAGCGAATTGGTTCAAATAATCCACCGAGCTCCTAACTCAAAGGTGGATTATTTCTTTTCGTTAAATGACAGGATTGCGACCATGAAGCTTGCAAAAGCAAGTGCAAACATCAACTCTTCAAAAACTGTCATAGAGCACCACCCCCTTTCTATCAGGAGTGAGCTGACCACCTTTGATTGAGAAAAGTACATGTATCGCTTATTTCAATTATAACTAATTATCAAACTACTCTGAGATTTATTTTCACTATAGATTGAAATACTCCAAGTGCTTATCCTTATAGCTTCTCCCACGCATAAACAACCAACACATTCCCTTCTCCGTAATCTGGTACATCATAGCGATGAATTTCTTTCGCTCCCATTTTTTCATAAAAATGCTTGGCGTTATTCGATGCTAATACTTTGACAATCGCATTTTGGTACCCTTCTTTATTAAATTCAGAAAAAAGGGCAGCTAGCAATCGTTTTCCTAAGCCTTGACCTTGATAATTCTCATAAAAATAAATGGAAGTCACATCACCGTCATATGGATATTCTTGCAAGGCAACCGCCGCTCCTGTTGCAAAGCCAATGACTGAACCCTCGTCATTTTCCATGACCAAAGAAATATATGGATTCTCTTTTAAACTTAAATTTTTCTGCCAAAGCTGTGTTCTTTTTTCGATGGTTACTTGCTCCAAAATTTCCTTTTTGATAATACCCTCGTACGTTGTTTTCCAACTAGCGACATGTACTTTTGCTATCGCCATGGCATCTTCCATATTTGCTTTACGGATTTTCATTGTTCTCATCCCCCTAAATAAAAAACCCCGCCTCAAATATTGAGACGAAGTTAGACTCCGCGGTACCACTCAGTTTGGTTAAAAACCCACTTATGCTTTAACGGCAGCTACCGAGTAAACTTACTTATCATTCAGTCTACTATCTCCTGGACGAGTTCAGAAGTTCTAAGATTGCTTTTCACCATCCAGCAACTCTCTTCACATATCCCTTCCTACTATTTCCAATCATCGATTTATATATTGAATGAATTTTAGCAAAATTTAAGCTATATGTAAAGTCTAAATTTCCTCATCTCTCCGTTTCTCCACAATGAGCAAAATAAAGGTAGCGAGTGGCCCGAGAAAAAGCGACAATAAGAACCAATTTAATCCTGTTCGATTTTTTCCTTGAGCAATACCTGCATTAATGAGTGCCAGTGTCCCCCACCCCACATAAAAATTACCATCCACTACCAAATTCCCCCTAGTCTATTATTCATGCACTTCTACTAAAAATATTCCTTGTTCAAACCCCCCTCTTTTTCCACATTTTTCCAATCGAAAGGTTTCAAGTTCCTCACCCGTTATTCCTTTTAGCTTAGCTAATGCAAAAATAACCTCCATGACATCTGCTAGCTCCTCTTTGGCTTGTTGTTCGGTGGTCGTCGCATTATACTCTGAAATCTCCTCTTGAAGTTTAACTAAAAGATGCTGCTCGAGTTCAGCATTCTCTATTCTTTTTACAACCGCTTTTGATCCAGACTTTTCAATCAGGCTTGGTATTAGATCACGTACTAATTTATCGTACTTTGGCATAACTCTCCCCCTTCCTCGTTATTTGAGCCAATACTGTAAACCATCTTTACTTCGAGCCATAAATCCGTATTCAATGAAGTAACGACGCAGTGTTGCAAAGTCATCATATAAATTTTTCAAAATCTCACTCACTTCTTGCTCGGTGTACTTCTTCTCTTTTTCAAAATGAATTAATAACTGTTGCAATACAATGATTTTCCGCTTTTCTTTACTTGGAAATACAGATAATCGTCCATCTATCCCTTCTTTAAAATACGTATTTAAAATCTTCTCTTTTTCTGCCTCTGTTGTTACGTAACGTTCATCCACCATTTTCGCCCCCTCATGAATATTCACTATATTGTCTTCTTCTTTCGCTTGAAGTCGTAACATCATCGCTAGAAAAACTTTAGCTTGCTTTTCCTTTTCTCGGAGTTTAAAACGGTGATTTCTAACTGTAGAAACACTAATTCCTAATCGATGTGCGACTTCCTTATCTGTTAGATTTTTGGAGAATGCTGTGATTAATTCTTTTTGTTGGTCACTTATACCTGTTTGTTTTTTCTCAAGCTTCAACAACGCATCCATGCTTGAACCATGTATCTCTTGGATGTGAGCCTTTACTGCTTTCTTAGCTTCTAACAGCTTTCCATCCTCTTGATAAATGACACCTTCTTCAAATAACGCTTCGCAAAATAGGCAATGAAATGCTTCAGTCCTAGCCATATACGTATAGCCATCAGCTAATTCCTCTACAGACGCTTCTTCAAATAAAGACTTATTCATACCCTCACCACCCTCAACTCAAAACATAAACAAAATCTCATTTTGTTTACTTATATACAAACAGATTATCATACATTAATTGTGAATTCAAACAAAAGTAAAATACATCTATCATTATACAAACATTTAATCATTTCGTCCGTGTTGAATTACCCAATTTCAGTTATATGAATTTTCATTTTATTCATGTATGATAAAAGTGGAATATATAGGGAGGGGAAAAGATGTTCGAAACAACTCGCTGTTTAATTAGACAGCTTGAAAATAAGGATTTACAAGGAGTTTTAAAGCTTTATTCAAGTGAAGAGGTTCGACGTTATTTAGGCGGGACAATGAAAGAGGAGTCTGTGCAGAAGGCATTTTCAGAACGGTTGAGCAACCAAAATGACTGGGTCGTGTTCGAAAAGAAATCTAATGATTTTATAGGCATGATCTCGTTGGATACTCACCATAATCAAGTCGACCTCGAGATTTCCTATCAATTTTTACCTAATTGGTGGGGGCAAGGCTTTGCAAAAGAAACGTTACCTGTCCTCATTCAGTTTGCTTTCTCAGACAAAAAGATAACGAGATTAGTTGCTGAAACACAAACCGCTAATCTAGCCTCTTGTCGATTATTAGAAAGCTTAGGCATGAAAGAGTTGTGTAAGTTACAACGATTTGGTTCCTTTCAGACGATGTATTCCATTCTACCGCTATTTCGTGCATGCAATTCTGACTTAACGACTCATAAGGAGGGTGATTCAAATTAAATACCGGTTACTCTTTGTTCTATTTTTATGGCTATTTCTTATTTCATGTTCAGGCCCCACGACAAATACAATCCAAACGATTGAATTCACAGAGCGGGAACGATTTATGGCGAATATGTTAAGTGATTCTAGCCATGCTTACGAATTTTCAGTCGACGATCGCTTTAACAAGGTTTATGTACATCTTGATCGTTATGAGTTCGGTAACTTGATCGAGGACCAATCTGATGTATCAGAGCTTGAACTCGTCATCGATCATGAAGAGCCTGGTGAAATTTGGTTACATATGAGTACAAAGCCTCCTAATGAAGAGCTTATGTTTATACTTGGTACACAAAATGGTAAAGGTGCAGCAACTTGGGTTTATTTAGAAGAGACTAACTTTGACTCAGAAACAACAAGCTCAAGCTTTAAAACGCACTATGGTCCTTTAACTATTTCAGAGCAGAAACAAGTCTTAGGTTATTACATATTCACATCTGGAACCCATATCGAACATCTCCATGCAGATTTTGATGTTACCGATCCAGATGACTTGGAACTATTATCAAAATATGACTTTGTTTACCTCATTAGTGCTCGTTTTGAAGAGTATTAACAAAAGGGAGATTCTGTAGACATGATAGTTCATTAACTATGGAATTTCCCTTTAAGTTATGCTCTTGACATATATCCACTCCATTCAAAAAGTCATAATTCACTCAACATACTCTGCTTGTTGTTATTTTCCATCTAAAAATAAGCTCCATCATTTCACATATCCCTCCATACGCTTACCCTTCCCATTCTTGTTCCAGTACACTATATAAATAAGAATCTCTCCATCCGTCATGTAGCTTCATATGTTCACGTATTCTGCCTTCACGAAGCATGCCACTTTTTTCAAGAACACGTGTGGAGCCAATATTTCGAGGGTCACATGTCGCAAAAATCCGATGAAGGTGATGATGTAAAAAGCCATATTGGATTAATAACTTCGCTACCGTTGTAGCTATTCCCCTTTCCCAGTAATCAGGATGGATAATATAACTAATCTCTCCTGTCAGGTTATTAAGATCCCTCCTATTAAACTCTGCTGCTCCGATCATTTCTTGCTCATACATGACAGCAAAAACATACCGGGTCTGTGGTCTTTGATTCGAATCATTTAACGCTTGCTGAACAAATGTCTGTGACTCATTTTGAGAATTCGGTCCCCAGGGCTGATAACGACATACGATTTCTTTTTGTGCATAACTATGTACACCCTGCCAATCTTGCCAAACCAATTCTCTCAAAGTAATTGTTCCGTTCTTTAGAATCACAAGATCAACACCTTCCTTTTACTAGTTTACAAAAGTCCATCAAGTTGACTCATAACTTTAAAAGGATGGATAGATAAACTTCTGAGCATCAAACCATTGAATAAGGGATTCTTCTATGTTCACACTTTATTTATCAAACGTTTGATTTCTATGTTTTCACATTATTTATCCAACGTTTGATTTCTATTTCGCTTACGTTTTTTGTCAAAAGGTCCAATTGTTCGGAGCCGTACCAATCGATTTCATCACTTTTTTGTCCTAACTTAATGGTATGGATTTTTGAATGTTCCGACATGTAAATATTATGATGTACACCTTGTGGTACCAAAATATGCTCGCCTTCTTTTACGATTTTCATATCCAAATTGCCACCTTGTAAAGAAGCATAGACAACCCACCCTTGATCGACAACATATACTTCTAATGCATTTTTATGATAATGACTATTTTGCCAAGCCCCATCTTTACTAGCAATCGTTAAACAATACGAACTGCCTTCTGAATGGAGTAAGCGAAATCTTTTTTCTCCATTATTCATTTGCTCAAAATCAATGGAAACACCTTCTAAAGCAGCTTGTTCTATACTGATTTGCTTATTAATACTTGACATATTCCCCTCCAATCCTAACGAACTTTAGAAATTTAGCTTTCTCACCTAAATGCAAGCAGCCTTACATTTGCATTTTTCTAAAAGTAAAAATGATTCTTCTATCCTTCCACTAAGCACCTTTACCCGTCAAGAGAAGTTACCATTTTATTTATATATTCATATCGGCTTTCTCTACTAAAACACCTGAATATACGTATTTTAACACAAAAAAGGAATAAAAAGGTCATTCCCTTTATTCCTGTGTTTACATAATCATCGGATGAATTTCTTACAGATTGCCAAAGAAATTTCCTGATTACTCTTCGCTGGAGTAAAAATAGAAATGCAGCGATTCACTGCATTTCATTATCTACTAATCAAACCAAATCCAGAAAATTAAATCACTTTTTTGAATAAAGAAAGTGGTTTAACCCTAGTAAAATCAAACTATTCGTTTATAAATCACATAGGAGTATGTTACAGCAATTAGTAGTACAGTTAAAATGACCGTTAAAATGATAGCGATTATCAGCTCTGGTAATACAAAAGTCATTGAAATAATGATTATCCCTGATAAAACGAGAAGATGCCCTCCTAATCGATTGGATTTCCGCCAAACCCTCTCGTCCTTTAGCGTCCAAGGCGTTCTTACTCCGTACAGTCCATTTGGCTTGAGTTTTGGCATCGGGTTTCCTAATAATATACATACAAGACCGACGATCAAGCCATTTAATACATTCACCTCAAAATTAAGTCCTGTTGAGACAGCAATAACAAAAAGTTGCATAGTTAATAATGTAAATAATCCAATAGTATGACCATAATCTAGCAACTTCCTGTTCTGTTTCCCTTTTTTACTCTGGTAGACAAGCCTAGTTACTAGCATCACAAACATGAAAGCAGGAATCAGAAATAAACCATATATCTTGTCAAGCAGTAGGACCTCTCCTTGAATCCAATTGACAGGAATATTTCCGGGTAAGGATGGATAAACCAATAATCCAATAATTAAAGCAACAAACGGTAAAATCACTTGTAGAACCTTAGCATTCATTCTTATTCATCTCCTTTTATTTAAAGTTCATGAACCAGTGGATGAGATCTTCAAATACACTTGTGTTTAACGAATAGTAAATATGCTGTCCTTCACGATTCGCTTCAACTAACCCTGCGTTTTTTAGAAGGCTCAAATGGTGAGAAATACTTGGTTTACTTATCTTGAAGTTATCGGAAATTTCACCCGCTGTTAAATCTGATTCTTTTAACAACTGCAAAATTTCTCTTCTAGTAGGATCTGACAATACTTTAAAGACATCATTCACACGTATCGCACCTCTATTTAGACATTTAGATAATCATCTAAATATAAATATACAGGATTGTTCCAATATTATCAAGTCCTTATTTTCTGAATTCATACTCTTTTTTGCGAATAAAAAAAGATAGTTTAACCTCGCTCAACCATACACGGTACTACGGCTTGTGCACATAAAAAAACACCCTTCAAATTGACGTCGATATCTTTTTGCCAATCTTCCTCCTCTAACTTATATAACATCGCATCGGCAGTAATTCCCGAATTATTAATGAGCCCTTCTAAACTTTCCAAAATGCTCCAATGTTTGCTTGACCTAAATGTTGAACACTTTCTTTATCGGCTACATTCCCTCGAATCGCTAAGGCTCATTAAATCCTTCTCTATCTCAAAGTTCGTACCGATATTATGTCGATTTTCCTAAGACAACATAGAAAAAACACCCCCAAAAGGGAGTGCCACGATTTTACAGATACAGGATAAGTTAATCTTTATATGGATCGATCTCACCATCTCCGGCCATACAAACACCAATTGGCTTTAAGCGATGAATAACATCTAATGTATCTTGATGTGCCTGAATGACTTGCTCTAATTTTTTATAAACAAATGGACTTTCATCAGTACCTGCTCCACGTAATTCAACACCGAATTCTCGGACAGCTCGATCCATGCGCTCAGGTGATATCTCTCCCCCCATTCGTTTCTTCTTTTTCCAATCCATTTTCCCCGCCGCTTTGGTGCGACTCATCACTCGCCCTGCCCCATGAACCGTACTATAATAAGCTTCTTGGTTTTCTAGTGAATCCTTGCCTTGTACAATAACTGAATAATCACCCATACTTCCACCAATAAATCCGAGTTGACCAGGTGCTGATGGCGTTGCTCCTTTTCTAACAACGATATATTCTTTGCCTTGATGTATTTCTTTCCAAGCAAAATTATGATGATTGTGGACACTAAATGTAGCCTCGGCCCCTAACATATGAAGCACCTTATCTATTACATAATCCCGCCCTGCATAAGCATATTGGCCCGCTAAACCCATCGCTCGAAAGTATAAATCTCCCAACTCTGAATCGAGATCAAACAAAGTTGGGGCTGCTTCCATTTTTTCCCCTCTTATTGCGGCTGAAAAAGGTTGCTCTTTTGCCAAATTCAAAAAGCCACTCGCAACTTTGTGGCCAAAGCCACGACTACCGAAATGATTAGCAATCCAAATATCTCCTGTTGCCTCTTCTACAAATAAATCAACGAAATGATTCCCGCTTCCGACTGTCCCTAATTGGCCCCTCGCTAGCTTTTTTAAAGAGTCGTGTAAGTGTGGCTCAATCTGGTCAAAAACACGCCAATCATCATGGTCAAACAAAGCATGGTCGACTCTTTTTTGATTTTTTCTACCTACACCAAAGGATATTTGTTTGGCTACTTGGTCCATAATTGTCCCTATATCCTTTTTTACTTGATCATACTTTATATTTGTCCGAACGGCTTTATTGCCACAAGCAATATCATAGCCAACACCGGATGGTGAAATTTGATTATTATAAACCACTACACCACCAACCGGCTGGCTATAGCCATAATGATGATCAGCCATAAGCAGAACCTGTTCTACTTGACCGTACTTCCCACAGTTTACAGCTTGTTCTACTGCATTCTCCATCGGCGTCCCCCAAACACGAACACCGTTAATTTCTTGATACATTAACTCCCCTCCTTCTTCCCCTATTCATCTCGTTGAAAAGGGAATGCTCGAAACTCCGTATTGTTCTTCTCTAAAAAAAGCTTTAATTTGTTCACTAACCGCTCCAAATCAAGAAATTCTGTTTGTATACTAAACGCGGCATTCACTTGTTCAGGTCCTTCTAATTGATTTTGCAATTCAAGCTCCACTATTATACGGCCTGCTTGATTTTGTCGTAAAAAAACCATTTTTACTACCTGGTCATCAGAGCCCCAGATCGATTTTTCTTTTCCATTTATCTCAATAAAATTAGTCAGCCCTTCTATTAGTTCTTTTATCGATTGATCATCACTGTAAAAATGAACTTCGACTTGAATCAATTGGTTTTTAAAATTACCTTTTAATTCATAGAGAAAATCATCTTCCCATATTTTTTTGATAGATAGTCCAAAGTCTTGACTCATTATTGCATCCCCGCCTCAATTCGCTCCTTTTGCTGTAAGATCCAATCAAGCATTTCCTTATTTTTCTGATACAAGGCTTGTTCTTGATGAAAAAAACCTATAAAGATAAGTTGGATAGCGATGAGTACATAAAAAAACATCGATTTTTCTTCTTTTGACAACCTATTATGATCGGAATAACTATCGCATAAAAGTGAAACAAATTCAAACCACCGCTCACGCTTCTCTTGATTTTCAAACACTTCGTTTAAAATACTGGTTGAACAATAAGCAAGGTCAAAAATTCGAACATTAACCTGCACTAAATCAAAGTCTATAACTTCTGCTAACTGTCCACCTTGATAGATAAGATTAAATATATGCATATCTCGATGAATAAGCTGCTTAGGTAACTGATTAAGGGTTGCTTCTACAGAGGTATCTATGACGCTTCTAATAGGTTCAAATTCCTGCATGAACCCTCTTTCATTAAGTGTAGGATAAACAAATTGATTTAATGTTACGACCAAATCAGATTGTGGGAATGCTTCATCTAATTCAGAAGTCGCCATCGCTTGATGAAGATTGGCAATCGTTTCACCTATAACGGTAGGGACAATTGCATTATGTAAACACTCATCCGCCGTAAACGTGTCCCCCTCAATATAGCGATATAAACAATAAGTGTCGTTTTCAAATTCTTGATAGGAACGATTTTCTACAGTTAGTAGCACTTCCTGTACTTTAAAGCCTATTTGGTTAATCCTTTGAAGTAGCTTTTCTTCATTTTCGGCGATGAGGATGTCGTTCTTTTTCTTAAGTACATAGTGTTGTTTATTCGTTGCTGTAATGAGTATGGCACGTTCTGATAACGGGCGTGCCGTTTTTAATTCTAAGTCCCAATATTGGATGAGTGTAATGGCCTTTTTTACCTCCATGACTTCCTCCTACTTTTCATAGCACTGAAATTTTTGCTAATACTATGAATTTGTTTTATGATACCATTTTAGTGTGAGTTTTGGTACTTTTGTATGAAAGTGGACTTAGAAATGGTAATTTGTACCTTGAAGTTAGCTGGTCATCCAGGTAAGGGCAAATCTACTTAAATATTTGCAAACCTACCAATAAAAGTGTCAAATAACACCTGCAAATTTGTTGAAACTGATGAGGCATACTTTGTCCCTTTTGTTTATTGACCACTCACCATAGTGGATGGTGGTTACCTGTTGTTTTTCAACTGTTTTATTTACCACTACTCACTACCAAGAGTGCCACCTGTTGTTTATAATCCCTTTTATTCACCACTAATCACTTCGAATAGCACACTCCTGTTGTCTATAACCTATTTTGTAGCAACTCTCGTTCCCGTCACTATATATCTCAACCTAAAAACAGCCGCTTCCACATTATCAATGTGCAAAGGGCTGTTTTCTTAATTTTATATTAATGGAAAGCGTTATAGGCGGTTAGTGCTTGGGCAAGGGACGAGTAAGTATCAACGGATTTAAAGTTGATACCTAACTGAATGGCTGTTTGGGCGATTTCAGGGCGAATGCCTGAAAGACTCGCTGTCGTTCCGATTAGTTTTAAGCCTTCAATGACTTGGAAAATCTTACTTGCTACCATCGTGTCTACAATCGCAACTCCTGATAAATCAATCACTAAATTTTGTACTTGTAATTCATTACATTGTGATAATGTTTTATCAAAAATGACTTGTGCACGATGTGTATCAATATCACCAACTAGTGGCAGTATCGCAATATCATTTCGAATCGCAATAACCGGTGAGCTAAGCTCTAAAATCATTTCTTGTTGTGAGCGTAATAACTTTTCTGATTCGATAATATTTTTTTTGCTATATTCTTGAATCACATTATTAAGTGATTTTGTAATGATTTGATTCCACTCATTGACATCTTTATGTGATGGCTTCTCATCAAGGCCATCTATATACACTTGTACAAGGTCAATATACTGGGCTTGAACTTTAAAAAATTCACCAATTGTTTGGTCAAGTGGCGTATTTAAGTGCCCTTGGTCCTTAGCAATCTTATCAACCCAACGATCAAATGCCGCACTCATATCATCGGAATCTTTATTAAATAATTCGATAAAGTTCAAATGGAACTGATGATTTTGTTCCTTTAGCTTTTGGATTTGTTGAGGATTCGTTGAACTATATACGCCATCCTGTGTTTTGTCTAAGGATTGATACCATTCTTCGGTTAAATCCCATGTTCTCTCTTTTAGAAATTGATAGATTGATTTCATCATTTGCTACCCCTTTACAATATCTTCTCAATAACAGTTTATACAACAGTAATCTTTGCAACGAAAAAAACGACATCCTCAACAAATTTTATAAACACTCCGCTCCTTTCATCCATTTACACAACCACACCAATTGGTCCACATTCTTTTGGATTTCTTCAATATTTACAAACGTTCACCTATACCCCGATTTTTTAGTTATGAAACCTATTATCTTAATTTTTTTCGATAAATTTCTACATTTCCTTCCCAACTTTGTAAAAGCCCTTCTACAGTAACAATTTGCCAAGGATTAAATATCATTTGGCCATTCTTATTAAAAGCATAGTTTTCTCCAAGATAATAACAAGCATGTATGAGTGCACCGTCTTTTTTCCAAAGCAAAATATCGTCTTCTAGCAGATGTGTAAGAATATTTCCGCTATGAATTTCGACACGTTCATAGTTCCTTTGCTCAAGCCCAAACAGTAAAGCTTGTGGTTGCACCCATTGCTTGATGATCCACACAGCTAACTCTTTATCTTCTGTCGCCATCGCCAATGCAGCAGAAAAGCAGTTCGCCCCATTTATTAGTGGGAAATGATTGATGTAGTCCATTAAATGGTCATATTGGTCTCTTATCTTATTTTGTACGGAAAGAGGTAGTTGCTCCCATGCTGGTGCTGGGTCAATAAATAAATCCGCCATCGTTTGAATAAAAAACACCTTCTTCTGCCCTGACAAACCTGACCAATTTATTTGATCGATAAAATAGACAGCCAATCCTTCTGCTTCATAAAGGAAATGTTCTTGTAACAAAGACTTTATTTCCACCTTTTTTTCTCGTGCTGATGTTCGAAAAAGCTCCTCTATATGTATATCAGTCCAGACAAACCCTCTTCCTAAGCGTACTTGTTCCTGTAAGATTCTCATTTGTTGTTGAAGAGGGATTTGTGCAAATAAACCAGCAGGTAGTACACCTACATAATTGGCAGCTTTTTTTAAGTTCCAAAGCGTTAAGTTATTGTTAACATCCATGGAATAAAAAGAACCGTCTTGCTTAAATTCTTCTTTGGTCATCACTAGACCTTCCCTTGGTAGTAATTCACTGGCCTCCTCTTTATTTTCAAAGAAAAATACGTCAAAATCCTTGAACAAACGTTCTTCCCATACTTTTAATGTCGCACTATCTATCATTGGCACTTCCCCCTAAACACCCTTTAGCGATTCTCAAATGGCTTAATCATTCCTAAAATTGTTTCAGTATACGGAATTGCTACACCCTTTGCTTTAGCCAAACGTACCGCCCCACCATGTAAATGGTCAACTTCTAAGGTTAAGCCCTTTCTTCGGTCTTGGTGCATGGAGGATGTTGCCTCTTCATTTAATTGCATCACCTTTTCCAATGCTTGTTCAACTTGTATATCCGTTAAGTTTGCTCCATAACTGTTGGCTAGTTCCTTTAGCTCTACGAGTAACATCTTCGTAACATGTAATGTTTCCTTTTCTTCTCTGACAGGGCCGATCGATAAATTTGTAGCTGTCGTAATTCCTGAAAACGCTGAAATAAACATATATTTCTCCCACATTTTTACGTAAATATCCGTTGCCAGCTGTTGAGTGAAATTTGCCTTTTCCATAATTGAATGTAACTCTGTACAAAATTCTTTCTGTGATTCATGTAAAGGTCCAAAAATTAAGTCATGGAAAGCACTTGAATGTACAACATGTCCATCCTCGTTAAGAGTAGCTATGATGAATGATAGCCCACCTACCACAACCTCTTCCCCTAATTCTTTTTGTAATACTGAAATATGCTCGATTCCATTTAATAATGGCAGGACTTTTGCTCCTTTTTGAACTAACTCTTTGAGTGTCGGAATTGTCCCTTGGAGATGCTGACCTTTTACCGCTAATAGAACAAGATCAACGTCATTCACTTCTGTTAATTCGGTTACTAATTGCGGTTCTCTTATTGCATAATCTCCTGCTGAACTATGTATATATAGACCTTTTTCTTCAATTTCTGCTTTTCTTTTCGAACGAACGACATAACGTACTTCCTGACCCGTTTCCTCTAATCTTCCACCAAAATAAGCACCTAGTGCACCTGCACCAATAACAATAATTTTCATGATATTCTCCCCCTTTATAGTCTTATTTTAATTCACGTTGTTTGTCGCTGCAATTTTACTCATACTTTTGTGTTTTCCTCTTAGAAAAGATCTTGTTCAAGTCTCGCACATTTGTGCATATAGATTAAAATAACGACATCTATGTCTTAAGCTTAAGGAGGATCTTATGCTTAATCGTTCACGTAAGAAATATTATCTCAATAAAAATAAAACGGAAATTAGCTTTGGACAGCGTCTTGTCATTTCTTTTATTTTATTTGTATTGATGACATTGATTGGCTTTTTAATTGTTGAAAAACAAATACGGCCAGCCATTTCAAATATCGCCCAAATGGAAACGCAAAAAATAGGAACAAGTATTATTGAATATGCAGTCAGTCGTTCAGAAGAAACGGTCAACCTCAATGAAACTTTAAAATACGAATTAGACCCAAATGGCAACTTAATCTATTATTACTTTGATACAGAGATTTATAAAAATATGCTGACGTCATTAATCGCCAATTCTCAAGAGTATATCCATCTATTAGAGAAGGGGACTCTGATTGAAGATATAGAAGCTGTATCTTCAACAAATGCTGAAAATGATGGGAATGAAATTCGTTTATTATATAATATACCGCTTGGTCATGCGACGGGCAGTAGCTTACTTGCAAGCTTAGGGCCCAAAGTTCCCATTGAATTCATTGCCCTTGCCGATATCGACGTTGATTTAAATGAACGGGCCGAGCAGCTCGGCATTAACAATACGTTTTTACGCATGGCGATCGATTTTGAAGTGAATGCAAAAATTATTATCCCTTTCGCCACTTATGAGGACCCAGTTAGCACCACGATTCCTGTAGGCTTTGCTTTTATTCCTGGTGAAGTACCGCAGTTTTATAGTGGCAATTCGAATGGATTAATGCCTACACTCCCACTTCCGATGCAAGAAGAAGTCGAGAGTACCGATCAAAATCAATGAGTACGCTTAGACCTTTTATTCACAAAAAAGTCGATGACCTTTCATGTATAAGGCCATCGACTTTTGGATTTTTAAGTAAAATTTTTATATTCTCTTATTGTACAGCCACCTCTGCATTAACTAAACCACTTCCATACATATCAGCACTTCCTAACGGTGTAGCTGTCTGAACTAATTGCTGACGAATCTCTTCATTAGATAACATTGGATTTTTAGCTTTTATTAACGCCGCGACCCCCGCGACATGTGGTGTCGCCATGGAAGTACCACTCAAGCTCGCATACTCACCATTTAAGTACGTACTTTCAACTTCAACACCAGGTGCGACAATATCTAACCCCGTTCCATATTGTGAAAAGCTTGCACGGTTATTCACTTGGTCTGTTGCACCAACAGCAAATGCGTTATCATATCGAGCTGGGTAAGAAACAGTCCCTGACCCACTATTACCAGAAGCAGCCACAACAAGAACCCCTGAATCCGTTGCGTAATTAACTGCTTGCTCTAACGTATCACTACCAACCGGGCTACCTAAGCTTAGATTGGCTACGTCCATACCATTATCACCAGCCCATTCTAAACCTTGTGCAATTGAACTTACCGAACCACTACCACTTGCCCCTAATACTTTGACCGCATATAATTCTGCGTCTGGTGCAACACCGATTACTCCGGCTCCATCATTAAGTGCAGCGATTGTTCCTGCTACGTGAGTTCCGTGCCCATTTAAATCATGATAATCTGGCTCACCTGCAACAAAGCTTGCTCCTCCATGAATGAATAAATCAGCATGCTCAGCAATACCAGTATCAAGTACCGCTACTTTTGTTCCTGACCCACTGTGGCCTAATTCATGCGCTTGTGGAGCTTGTACCTGAGCGATTCCCCACGGTACGGTTTGGTTCGCAATCGTAACGTCAAAGTCTTCTTCAATATAGGCAATACCTGACTCTGCCTCTAATGCCTTGATATCAGCTGGACTCAGCTCAACAGCAACAACTGGGATTTGCTCAAATTCATGTAAGACCTCTAATTGTACCTGTGCAGACTTATCCTCTGACGTATATAATTGCACGCCATTTGTATTCGTTACATCCTCCTCAATAAATTCGTTGACATCTAGCTGATTATGGAACCCGATTAAATAGGTCTTTTTCTCTTCATCTGCCAATACTGTCATACTTGTTAATGAAAATAATAAAACAACCGCTGTCATTGTGAGAAGTTTTTTCCATCCTTGATTCACATCTCATTCCTCCCTTTGTTATCCAAATATAGATTCCTCGGTTCAGAAGATAACATTTGTGATCACATCATTCTTACTTATGCTCTTATTTGCATCACCTCCCTAAGTTGGTAATGCCCCCACTTCACATAGCTGAAATCACTTTCGGCGAAAAAAAATTCTGATTCTTTTGTTAATTTTATTGATGAAATGATCATAAATGAATAGGCAATTACTTGTAAACCACTTATTGTTAAAACAAGTAATAATAACTAAATGCTTTTTCAAGATATCTTTCTATCGTCCTATTCTTTCAATAAAATGATGGTAAATTGACAAACTTCCTCTAGGAAAAGAACGGCTATATAACAAAAAGATTTCATCTAGTCTCAGGAATGTAATATTTCATGTAGTGATATCTGGACATTTTGCTCTTACTTCTCTGCATATCTACACGTAAGATTTTAATTGCTTTTTTGGAAGGTGTTATCTCTCGTATCTCTCCATGCTCTGCACATGAAGGTCCTCATCCTTCTAGATACACACCCTAACAAAAAACTCTCCGTTTATGTAACGATTCATCGTACATAAAACGGAGAGTTTCTTTACATTTTCGTTTGTTCAAATGTTTCGGTTATACGTATGCTATCTTTTACCGATTGGACAATTGGACAATTTTTCCTTGTTAAAGCTAACGCCTTTTCAAGCTTTTCATCACTTATTTGACTACCAATAATCGTGAAATGAATATGAATATCTGTGATTTCGTTGACGCTTGCCTCATTTCTTGTGACATCAGCTCTTAATTTAATATCCTCAAAAGTGAGCCTTTGTTTATTTAATATCTTACGAAGTACCCCGCCACTACAAACAGTCACGGCTGAGACAAGTAGTTGATATGGTCGAAAACCATACTCTTCATTTCCGGAAACTTCTAACTCTCCGAAAGGTAATTTCGTTGAAAAGCTATGTTCATTCATAGTAAATTCCATTAACTGTTCTCCTTTTAATTGTGGTGAGCTTCATCTTCATCCTTCATTCGAACGAGACGCATACCATTTAATGTGACCAAAAGTGTCGCTCCAACATCTGCAAGTATTGCCATCCATAGCGTTAACCATTCTGGAATAACGAGTAATAAGGCAATCGCTTTGATACTTAGTGCGAAGATAATATTTTGCTTAATAATCGTTAGAGCTTTACGACTAACCTTTATTGTAAAAGGTAATTTCCTCAAATCGTCACTCATTAAAGCAATATCTGCTGTTTCCAAGGCCGTATCCGTACCGGCACCACCCATCGCAATTCCAACACTCGCCGCCGCTAACGCCGGAGCATCATTGACACCATCACCAACCATGGCTACGTGTTGATGCTTTTCCCTTAATTGTTTAACTACCTTTAATTTATCTTCCGGTAATAGCTCGGCCCGAACATCAGTAACTCCAACCTCTTTTCCAACTGCTGCTGCCGTTCTTTGATTATCACCGGTAAGCATGACCGTATTTTGTACGCCTGATAAAGCTAATTGCTTCATTGTGTTTTTACTAATCGAACGAACTTGATCTGCTACGGCAATCAGTGCCAGTAATTGATCCTCCGCACCAACCAACATGACGGTTTTTCCTTGTTCCTGTAAACGAAGTACATGTCCTTCAAATTGTCGGTAATCCTCCGTTGTCACGATTCCTTTCATATATTCTGGCTTTCCGATGACATAAAACGTACCATCAATTTCTCCCTCGATTCCTTTACCTGTAATCGAGCGGAAATTCTGAACATTTAATCCTTCATAATCAAACCCTTCTAGCTTTGCTTTTTCTACAATTGCTGAGGCTAATGGGTGAAGAGATTGGCTTTCTAAAGCACCAATTATGGCTAATAAATTTTCTTGATCATGATATTTCTCGTTTGGTAAAAACTCAGTTACTACCGGTTTCCCGTAAGTTAATGTACCCGTTTTATCAAAAGCAATCGCCTTTAGAGCGGCCGCTTCTTCTAAATAAACACCGCCCTTAATTAAAACACCGTTTTTAGCTAGATTTCCAATTGCTGTCACGATCGCAACAGGTGTTGAAATAACCAAAGCGCACGGGCAACCAACAACTAAAACCGCAAGACCAAGATAGATCCAATCAGACCATATTTGTCCAAAGAAAGCTGGTGGCACAATCGCAACCAGTGCACCTAATAAGACGATGGCAGGCGTATAATATTTAGCAAATTTATCAACAAAGGCTTGTGCTGGAGCACGCTGGGCCTGAGCTTCTTCAACAAGATGTACAATTTTTGCTATCGTCGTATCTTGAACGTATTTCGTCACCTCTACTTCTAAAATACCTTCTTCATTTAATGTACCTGCATAAACGAAGTCTCCTGATTGTTTCTCTTGTGGTATAGACTCACCGGTTATCGCCGCTTCATTAATAGCTGACCTTCCTTGAAGGACTTGACCATCCATGGCGAGCTTTTGTCCCGGCTTCACAATCATCGTATCACCAATGTTAATTTGATCGACATGGAGCATTTGTTCAATCCCATCGCGACGAATAAGAGCTTCTTTTGGAGCAATATTCATTAACGATTGAATCGATTGTCTGGCCTTATCCATTGAATAGCGTTCAAGTGCCTCACTTATCGCAAATAAAATGACGACAATAGACCCTTCAACCCATTCACCAATAATCGCTGCACCAATAACAGCTATGGTCATTAATGTTTTCATATCAAAGCGTAGTCTAAGTAAATTATTGAGTCCCGTCATAAAAAGGGAATAACCACCGATCACCATTGCTGCTAGAAATGCACTCGTGACAATAGGATGACCAGACCCTAAATTGGCTTGCAAAATTAAGCCCGCTAAAATAAGTAATGCGGAAATGATAACGTGTAAGTTCCCTTGCCATAGTCGCTTCTTTTGAAATGTTTCCGATTGGTTGTTTTCAACAATTTTGATACCATCAAATGCACCGGCTTTTTCAATGTCAGCAACAGTTGCAGCTCCAGTTATCGTAATTTTGGAAGCTCCGAAATTCACCTTAGCTTCTGACACTCCATTTAGATTACGCACATTTTTTTCAAAGGTCACAGCACAGCTAGCACATGACAACCCAGTAAGACGATAAACTTCCTCTTGATGCTTAGCCATTTAATCACTTCCTTTGCCTTCCCCCGCATGTACAAGTGCCGTCATGACGAGCTCTTCAATGTGCTTATCATCAATAGAATAAAAAACAAGCTTACCTTCTTTTCTACTTTTTGTAATGCCAAGATTTTTAAGCATACGTAAATGGTGAGAAGTTGTCGCTGTTGTGGCTCCAATAATATTGGCAACATCACAAACACATAACTCCTCTTCTTGGGTTAATGAATAGGTTATTTTTAATCTCGTTGGATCAGCAAGAGCTTTAAAAATAGCGGCTACTGGACTTAATTCAACTTGCTCCATTTTCCCCTTTACTGTCTCCACGATTTTCTCATCGTAACAAAATACTTCGCACATATCTGTTTGTTTTGTAAGTTTTTCTGATTTTACCATTTCCAACCACCTCATTCAAACATTCATTTGATTAATTCCATTCTATGAATCTCTACATGATTTGTCAACAATCAAATACCTATTTGAATATTTTTTCATTAGGTTAAAAAATGAAGCGAATCAGCAAGATCCTTAACTCATATGCACGAATTCTAGTTTTTGCTCACGGAGTCTTGATTACATTGTCCCAGGCATGGTGTTTTTAACTGGAGTAGTACCCATGTATGTGCGAGACACATCTATTCGTTAAGAGAAATAAGTATTGCCCATTAAATTCCTAAAGAAAACACATTGCCAACCCCATTGTTCTTTGTTAAAATGACTTGACGAACGGTCGTCAGTTAGATAAAGACTTAATACAAGAAGGAGATCCTATGAGTTATGACGCGATTAAAAAGGCTGCTCTAGAGCTTTTTGCCACACAAGGATACGAAGGAACATCATTGTCACAAATTGCTGATAAAGTCGGTATCAAAAAACAATCCATCTACTCCCATTTCAAAAATAAAGACGAACTCTATTTACAGCTTGTGGAAGAGACTTTTGACATCGAATTGCGTAGAATTCGTCACTCTCTTGAATTAAAAGCCAAACAGCCTTTGTATGACTGTCTGCTTGATGCATTAAGCAGTTATATGGAGCGCTACCAAGACGATTACCGTCTAAAGTTTTCGCTCCGTATCTCATTTTTTCCATCTATTCATTTATATGAACAAGTTATGAATGCCGTTTATGACTATATTGATGCCGTTGATGCTTTATATTTTCAACAATTTGAACAAGCAGAACGAAACCAAATTATTCAAGTTGATGCCAAAACGGCTACTCTTTCTTTCTCTGCTTTAATCGATTCCATTTGTCTAGAACTCGTTTACGGTGGATTAGATCGTACAAAAAGAAAACTAGAAGCATCGTGGCACGTTTACTGGTCCGGGCTCACAAAAAGCTAAATGAAACAGAAAGAGGTGAGAGCATGTATCATGCTACAACATTTAAAGAGAAATTCTCTCTCTTTTTAACGATATTATGGCCCATTATGGTCACACAACTCGGCTTACATGCCATTTCATTAGTCGATACGATGATGAGTGGAAGAGCCGGTACTGATGATCTTGCCGGGGTGGCGATAGGCTCAAGCATCTGGATGCCTGTTTTTACAGGTATTAATGGTATTTTATTAGCCGTCACGCCGATAGTCGCTCAATACATGGGATCTGGTCAAAGACATAAAATTAGCTTTACGATTACACAATTTATTTATTTAGCAATCGGTCTAGCTGTTCTTGTGTTTATAGCAGGGGCTCTTTTTTTGGACCCATTACTAGCCATTATGAATCTTGATCCGAATGTCCATCATATTGCATTTCATTATTTAGTCGGTTTATCTACTGGAATTTTACCTTTATTTTTATTTACGGTTATTCGGAATTTCTTTGATGCACAAGGTTTTACGAGGATTACGATGTTTATTACCATTATTGCGGTTCCCATTAGTGCTCTGTTAAACTACGGATTAATCTTTGGAAATTTTGGCTTACCTGCTTTAGGCGGTATCGGGGCTGGTTATGCGACGGGAATTACGTATTGGATTATTTTATTTCTAGGAGCATATATGACTTTTAAGCTTAGTCCTATGCGTCCCTACAAAATTTTTGTCAACTGGTTTAAACCATCTTTAAAGGCTTGGAAGGAGCAGCTAAGTATTGGCGTTCCTATTGGTTTATCCATCTTTTTTGAAGCGAGTATCTTTGCGGTGATGACATTACTGATCGGGATGATGTTTTCTACCGTTACGATAGCAGCCAATCAAATTGCTTTAAATTTCACCTCACTTATCTTTATGATTCCTTTAAGTATATCGATGGCCTTAACGATTCTCGTTGGTTATTCGGTTGGTGGAAAAAAGTTAGATGCAGCCAAACAGTATACGTATGTAGGTGTTGGCGGCGGTGTCGGTATTTTAGCCATTGCCTCGATTTTCCTCTTTATCTTCCGTGAAGATATTGCTAGCATCTATTCAACGGAAAGAGACGTAATTATATTAGCAGGTCAGTTCTTTATTATTGCGATTTTTTATCAAATATCCGATGCCTTGCAATCTAGTTTACAAGGTGTATTAAGGGGCTTTAAAGATGTCAAATTACCGTTCATTATTGCCTTTACTTCCTATTGGATTATTGGTATTCCAGTCGGGTATTCATTGGCCGCTTTTACTGAGCTTGGTCCAAAAGGCTTTTGGGTTGGCATTACGATCGGTCTCACCTGTGCAGCCATTGGTTTCTTTGTCCGTTTGATGATTGTTCAGCGAAGGGCTGAGAAGCATTTGGCCTCCGGTGTCTAAATATAGGCCATCAAGCAAGCTCTTTAAAGAGGAAATATGTTAAGCTTTAAGTAATAGTCTTTCATTTAAAGGAGTTCCGTTTTATGATTTATCTTATAATCTTTGCGGCCATTGCTAGTGTCATTGGTCTTGTCATTACGATCATGGCTGGCTTAAATGCGGATGATACAAATTATTCTAGCCAAAAAAGCTTTAAGAACATGTCGATCATTTATATTCTTATTCTTCCGCTCATACTCATTATCGGATTCTTTGTTTATATGATCATTAGCTAATGAAAAAAGCTCGCTCCTATTTTATGGAGCGAGCTTTTTTTAGTGACGGAGTGAATCGGGATTCGCTATGTTGAATTTGAAAAAGAAGTTAGGGCCATTGCTGTTAGGCTGTGTTAAACTTGCTTCTATCAATGAGCATACTACTTTGCCTTACAACACTAGAGCCCTTTTTGTGCTTTGGTGTTGTTACTTTCAGGCTTAACTCCAAGACATTTTCTCGCATTGGTTTGCTTTTTTACTACCCACTCACTTACACTTATAACACCTCTAAAATGCTCTCTCTAGACGGTTAAAAAAATCTGCCATACTCCCAAATACTTCCCTCCTTTTCTTATCTCTACTATGTAAGAGACATCTTTGATAAAAAAAGTTGCCTATTTCTTTAATCTTTTATTCTTAAAAGCTGTAAAACACTGTAAATACTATTTATCTATTTGCAAAAAAACAGTATAATAGTAGTACATTTAACGATCACGTTACAGTTTGGAGGTTTATCACTTGGGAATACGAAATTAAAAATTGGTGAATTAGCAGAAAAATCGCATGTAACAAAACGTACGATCGACTACTATACAAATTTAGGCTTATTAAAAGTGGAACGGTCTTCTTCTAACTATCGTTATTATGATGAATCACAGGTTGAGCGCCTTCATTATATTGAAAATTGTAAAGCAAAAGGAATGTCATTAGAAGCCATAAAGAAAAATATCATCACTAGGCATTCAGAAGAAGTCGACATTCAAGAACTACGACTAAAAATCCAAAACCTTGAACAAGATGTTTCTAAGGTTCTTGGTAAAATGAGTCATTTAGACCAACAGGAGTTAAAAAATAATATTTCCAAAGACAGCTTCTCATTAATTCAGTCATTAATCACACTTGTCAAATAAAGTGTAGACTCATGATATGTACCGAGCTCGTCACATTGAAGGTACTCTGAAGGGGGTGTAGGTCTTACCGAAAAAGTAAGACCATCTATTGACCAGTTTGAAAATACTTCTTGTCACTTTGCTCATTTTGCTCATGGTCTTCTTTTTGTGGCGTACAAAATTATTAGCAAGGCTTAAGATTATTTTCATTGTAGCCTTTGCTCGAATACGCAGGCGTCTTGAAGGTCTGTTTTCTCTAAAGCCTTCCCTAACCAAAGATGTTGCTCATACAGAAAAAGAATTACGTCAGCTTATGACTGAAAGTTACAAGAGCGGTGAAATTAACAAAAATGAATTTAAATTCGTCAATAATATCTTCGAATTTGATGAGCGAGTGGCCAAGGAAATCATGGTACCTCGACCAGATGTCATAAGTATTTCTATTCATGACTCCATTGAAGAAATTTTAACGACAATTAAAACCGGTCGTTATACACGCTACCCTGTCACTGCTGAAGATAAAGATCATATTATTGGATTTCTGAACGTGAAGGAATTTTTAACGAGTCGCCTTGATGACCAAAATCTTCCTTTTGATATTCATCAATATGTCAAACCGATTATTCAAGTCATTGAATCGATCCGTATTGACGATTTACTCGTAAGAATGCAAAAAGAACATATTCATATCGCTATTTTATTTAACGAGTATGGTGGAACTTCAGGACTCGTTACGGTAGAAGATATTGTTGAGGAAATTGTTGGCGAAATTCGTGATGAATTTGACCATGATGAAGTTTCTGAAATTAGGATGATTAACGAGGGGCATTTCATTGTCAATGGTCGATTACTCCTTGAGGATATTAATATGTTGCTACCTATCTCGATTAACCATCCAGAGGTTGATACGATTGGCGGTTGGTTTTTAACGAGAAATTTAAATCCTGCCGTTGGTTCTTCTGTTCATGAAACTGGCTATGACTTCACCGTACATGAAAGTAATGGTCGTCATATTCAATACATCGAAATAAAGCCACGTATTATTTATACAGATCCACTTTAATTCAAATGGTCCTCTTGGGGGCTTTTTGTTTTATCTACTAGTGCGAACATGGAGCGTTGCTCGCTGCTACTTCTCAAGTTCATAAAACATATGTCGTTACTTCCCGGCTTTTCCTACAAGATAGTGTTTCTTTTTACCAGCTCCAAAGTGTACATTGTTATTTAATTGTTTTTGGGCATTCCTAGATTAGCATTTTTACGGGGTTTATATGAAATTATACTAAGGGCGATGGTTCTCACCTTTTTAAAGCACTTCGGGAAATGGGCAGACTTTACCTCAATATTCAATTTCCTATTTTTATGATAGAATTAAGAAAATACTGAAAAGAAAGAAGGAACACGTTTGACCTTACCATTTATTTATCAAGTAAAGCCAACTGAAAACGATGATATGAAGGGGTATCCTGCTATTGCAAGGATCATTACGAATATTCAACATGCTTTATACGAGCATTTTCATGAAAATTTTCACGTTTATAGCTTAAACATAGGCCATTATGAATTATGGTCGATTTTACAGGAAGATGTCAAATCAGAAAGTGATGAGCTTGTCCATATTGCACAAGTTTTTGAAAAGCTTGAAGGTAAAACCTTTGAATTCGAAAATGAAGAGGACCTTTCTCACTTTCGCGTGATCCATTCCTCACAAAATCAAGTTTATGCTTATCGTGATAGCGGTGTTGCTTTTGCACAAATTCCTTATTTTGATGAGACCAATCACCAAATGTATTACAGTACAATCTTAGCTACTGACGACAAAGCCTTAACAGCTTTCTTGCAATCTATCAGCAAACGATTATGGCTTAAAAGTAAAAATGAGGTGTTAGTTTTTACAGATACCATGCATGGTATTGAACAAGATCATAAGCCAATTAATCGAGAATTAACACGGGAAGATGTCGTATTAAATCCAAAGATTAAAAACGACCTTTATGCTGTACTTGATCAATTCTTTAATGAAGATCGTAGCTTCTTTCAAACCTACAATGTTCCTTATAAACGAGGTGTCTTACTGTATGGACCGCCGGGAAACGGCAAGACGAGTCTTGTAAAAGCGATTGCTAATACGATTGAAGCACCGGTTGCTTATTGGCAAATTACCGAATACACCAATAGTGATTCTATTACAACTGTCTTTAATTCAGTCAATCGACTTTCTCCAATGATCCTTGTTATTGAAGACATTGATTCGATGCCAAGTGGTGTTCGTTCTTATTTCTTAAATACGTTAGATGGAGCTACTTCCAAAGAAGGTATCTTTCTTATTGGTACGACTAATTATCCTGAGAAAATTGATCCGGGTCTTATGAATCGTGCCGGTCGCTTTGATCGTGCTTATGAAATTAAGTTACCCGATGAAGCACTGCGAGAACAATTCATTGAACGACTGGGCTTTGATCATTTCCTTTCAAAAGAGGCTCAAAATGCTTTAACAAAAAAAACTAAAGGCTTCTCCTTTGCTCAAATTAAAGAACTCTTTATTAGCTCTGCACTCGAATGGCATCAAAAAGAAACCATTCATATCGATGAAATCATAAAATCGATGGAAAAAGAACAGAAAAAAAGTAAAAAGGGCGACTGGTTTGAAGGCAATGAGGACCAACATGTCGGTTTTTACTAAAAAAATAAACCCCTCTACAGCTATTAAAGCTTTGGAGGGGTTTCTGTATTTTCATTAGGTTCAACATGGACATGGACATCTATCGCTCTATGTTTTTCTTTAATAATTTCCTCGACCTTATCAGAAATATCATGAGCGTCACGTACATCTAAGCTTCCGTTCACTTCAATCACAATATCCACGACCGAACTATTCCCATAATATCTCGCTTTTACTTCTTTCACTTCTTCTACCTCATCAATTAATAAGGCAGTTCTTCGACATTCATCTAATTCACTTTTCTCAAAACCATCTGTTAAGTAATGGGTTGCATCTTTAAAAATTTCCCACGCCGTTTTACAAATAATTAAACCGACAAGTACAGCGATAAGAGGATCTAACCAAGCAAAGCCAAATTGTGCCCCAATAATACCAATCGTTGCACCAATACTTACGAGTGCGTCTGATAAATTATCTTTGGAGGCGGCAGTTACGGCTTGAGAATTTATCTTTTTACCTAGGTTTCGATTATATAAGAATACACCAATCATCACGACAAAACTAAAAGCCCCAACCCATGCAGCAATGACATCTGGTGCTTCTTGCTCTCCTGCGAATAACGCAGGGACTGCCCCAATTAACACCTGAATACCCACAACCATAATAATTAAGGAGGCAACGAGTGATGCAACGGTTTCTGCTTTCCAATGTCCATATGGATGATCATGATCAGGTGGTTTTTGTGACATGCGGAGTCCCACTAATACCGCAATGGAAACGACGATATCTGTTGCATTATTTAAACCATCTGCTTTTAAAGCAGCAGAATTGGCATAAAATCCAACTGACAGTTTTAATACCGCAAGTATGAGATAAGCAACAATACTAATAACGGCTCCTTTTTCACCTTTTTTTAAATCCTGATAGCGTTTTTCTTCCACCAATTCATAACCTCCTCACTTCCTATGTCATCATAGCAAGTGCTTTGCATGTGGGTCTATAGCAACCTTTTTTTGCAATACAAAACTTATTTAATGTGCGAAAGAAAGTTGCCATTAGGAAAAATATACACATAACCTTTATTTTTAAGCTTTTTTTAAGCTCATTTCTTTATAATGTCCTTTTTCACATCGAAAAAAACGTCAAAAAAAGCAGAAAGAATTTTTTTCTGCTTGAATTATTTTGTATAAAAGTTACTTATGAGCGATAGTTTGTGCCGTGAAGTTAGCTCGTCATCCATCTTGCGATCAATGACCTTAGTAGGACAGTGCTCCCTGTTTGTTCAGGCCGACTCCTAATGGCGAGCGAGTTGTAAATGTGCCAACAGTTTGAACAGTCGCCACTACTTTCATCTTTGTTGGCTGCTGTTTGTGCTGTACGCTGAATCTTTTTCTACAGCAACCTTTCAAATTTAACTAATTTGGATTATTTGCCGTGCTTTTACTATTATTGATCGGTTTATTAGGCTATTTGTTTGCTTTCATTGGTTCTACTGTTGTTTTGGCGTAACGCCAACAGTTTATTAGCGATTACATACCCTAATATACTACCTAATGTGTTAAGGATGACATCATCAATATCGATGGTTCTGCTCGAAATTCGTAATAAATGTAATATGAATTGTCCAGATTCAATACTAATCGAAAACAATACGCTGCTTACGACAATCGTTTTCCATTTCATTTTTTGGAACATAATTGTGATAAAAAAACCAAATGGTAGTGTTAATAAGACATTTCCGAGCAAATTCCAGAAGGCCGTTTTTTGCATGATTGGATCATGAATGAGCATTTCCGTATAGGAAAAGATCGTGTGAAACGGGACAAGATTATAACTAAAATAGCCTCCATAACCAATGCCATTATAAAGCCCGTAATAAAGTAAATAAACACTATAAATAAGCATTAAAAATTTGCTCGCTTCTTTCCATAAATCAAGGTCTTTCAACTTGAAAGGCTTGTGCTTTAGCCAAAGCATATAACCAATAGCAAAAATTAATAAAACGGGGATGACGATTACAATAAATATACTTACTAAATCAGATAAGTACATAAGGAAACCTCTTTTCATTTGTTTTCTTTATTTTTTTGACGAAAACAAACTGAGGTTGGTTTTAGACTATCATCACCTTTTTATTTCCCTTGATTCAAGGAGTGAAATCTTTAGAAGTGTATTTGGACTAAAAAAGTGCTTTTACTTCTGCTTATGTTGTTACTCCCTCACATTTCCTACAACTTAGTACCGCCTTTTGCCACCCAAAAGTGTACATGGTTGTTTAATCGTTTTTGGGCATTCCTAAATTAGCATGTAAAGCTCGAGCATGTTGCGTTGCTCATTGCTAACAAAAAAGGATGACCTTGTCCGACGGGTGCTCTTGCCACCATTTTATATTCATTTTTTTCCTTTTAATCGAATCGGCTTTCCATCAGCAATGTCGCAATACCCTTCACATGAAACTCCCGTTCTAATTTCATACGTTAGCTTCCTTTCCTACCTATCTTGCCTTATTCTTATGAAGGGAAGGTAAGAAACATGAATTTAAAATCGGTATACCATATCCAGCCTCCACTCAAAGTTGCGAACAATTACTTATGAAACTAAAAGTCATACTCGGCTTCTTTTATTTCACGAAGTTTTTCATGTGCTTCAGCAAATAATACCGTATCCATGACTAAATCCCGTAATCGAAAGAATACATCATCATTGATCATTTTTTTATTCATAAAATCTTTTTCTTCTATAAAAACATAACTCGGTAACACATGTGCCTTCATGTAATTTAAAATCGGCTTAAGTTGTTGCTCCGCTACTAAATAATGTTTGGAGGATCCTGCTGTTACAACGATACTAACTGTTTTATTTTGAAAAGCTTTTTGAGGGAGCAAATCAAAGATATTTTTCAAACTTCCAGGTATAGATGCCTGAAAAACAGGTGTTCCGATAAAAAGAATATCAGCCTCCATGATGGTTTTAGTCACAAATTGTGTATCACCTTGATAATCAAGGAAATTCCTTCCGTCACTCCATGCCATTGAAAAATCGGCAAGGTTTATAATCGTCTGATCTATCCCGGGATGTTTGTCTGCTAGTTCACTCATTGTAGATTGAATTGCTATTTTTGTTTTGGAACCAACCGTAGAGCCAATTAATCCAACTGCTTTCATTTCAATTCTCCTTCTCCTACTTTTTAGCTGTATGTTTTTTGATCGCAGGAATGATCTCTGAACCAATTAAATCAATATTTTTCATGATTTGTGGAAACGGAACTCCACCAAAGTCTAACTGACCAATATATCGCTGATTACCGAATAATTCGTGTTGATAGAGAATTTTTTCGATTATTTGTTGGGGGCTCCCTACATTAACAACACTACGCACGTCCGCACTTTGTGCAAATTCCTGCTTTGGAAAACCTCTACCATTCGTCTTTTTCATTCCTTCATTTATATAAGGATAATATTCCTGTTGTGCTTGCTGTGTGGTCTCTGCAGTATAAAAGAAACCTGCCGTTGATATAGGAAGCTTTGAAACGTTATGTCCTCTTGAAGCCGCCGCCTCACGATATGCATCAATTGTTTGTTTAAAATAAGTTGCCGCTCCACCTAAATGAGCAAGGAAAATTGGTACTCCGGCATAACCTGCCTTCATTGCACTCGCAGGAGTTCCACCTACACCACGCCAAATCGGTAATAGATTATTGATGGCACGGGGAATGACCTCTGCACCCTTTAGTGGCGCTCGAAAATTTCCTTGCCAATTGACACGGCTTTCTCGATTGATCTTTTGTAACAGCTCAAATTTTTCTTCAAATAACTCCTCGTAATTATTCAAACTATATCCTAATAATTCATATAAACCGATTCTAGATGCTCTTCCGGCAACGATTTCTGCCCTCCCATTTGAAATCAGGTCAATCGTTGCAAAGTCTTCATAGACACGAACTGGATCTAATGTACTCACAATCGTTGAAGTGCTCGCAATTTTTATCTTTTCCGTTGCTTGAGCGATAGCTGCTAAAACAACCGAGTGAGCCTGTGTAACGAAATATTCTTGATGGCTTTCTCCAATACCAATAAAATCAATTCCAGCTTGCTCAGCTAACTTACTCATTTCAATAATTTCTTCTAATCGTTGCTTTGCTGAAACTCGTTCATTGGTATGCGGGTTCGGAAGATGATCTCCTAGAGTATAAAGTCCGAATTCTAACCCGTTCTCAGGAGTAATACGAAATTCATTCATCGAAAAACAACCTTTCTTTTCTGTTGTACTTCTCTTCTTTTTTGTTTAAAATAGCTTATTATTAGTATGAATGCTACCCGTATATTTGTTAAGTACGCACTTTGATGTGCGGTAGTATACAAAAAGGTACTATGGAGGTAATCCTTTGAAACTAGAACCTAATTTATGTAAAGTGGAAGACGCATTAAACATTATTGTTGGAAAATGGAAGCCTATAATACTCCTGCATTTATTAAAAGAAGGAACACAACGCTTCAGCGAGTTACAAAAGCATTTACCTGGTATTACGCAAAGGATGTTAACGAAACAACTGAGAGAGCTTGAGGACGAGGAGATTATTACGCGGAAAGTATACGCACAGGTTCCACCTAAAGTTGAGTATACCCTCTCCGAATACGGTCAAACACTACAGCCTATTTTAGAAGCCATGCATGAATGGGGAACAAAACATAACGCTAGGAAGAAAAAGAATTCACTGAGCAGCTCTTTTGAATAGGCAAAAAAAGACCGTGGAAGCCACGGTCTTTTTTTACTTAACTTTATCATGCTATCCTATTCCTTGACTCTTCTTATAAAACTCATGAAAGAGCTTCATTAACGCCCTTTTTTCAATCCGTGACACATAACTTCTAGATATACCTAAGTCTTTTGCGATTTCTCTTTGGGTTCTTTCTTCTTCTAAATCAAGACCAAAGCGACCAACAATGACCTCTTTTTCCCGTCCATCTAAAACATGGATAAATTCATAGATCTGCTTTTTCTCCATTTTTGTTTGAATCACATCTGCAATATCATCGCTTTCTTCTTTTAACACATCGATTAAGCTAATTTCATTGCCTTCTTTATCCGTTCCAATTGGATCATGTAAAGAGACATCCTTTTTCACCTTTTTTAGGGCTCGTAAATGCATGAGGATTTCATTTTCGATACATCTCGCTGCATAGGTTGCGAGCTTTGTACCTTTTCCATCAGAAAAGCTTTCTATCGCTTTGATTAATCCAATTGTACCGATAGATATTAAGTCTTCCGTGTCCTCTCTTGTATTCTCAAACTTTTTAACAATATGTGCAACGAGTCGTAAATTATGCTCAATTAGTTTATTTCTGGCTTCCTCATCTCCTTGCTGCATGAGGGCTAAGTATTTTTTTTCTTCATCCTTTTTTAATGGCTGTGGAAAGGCATTATTTTTCACATAAGAGACAAACACAATCACTTCTTTTACGAAGTATGAAACAGCAGCTAATAAACTCGACACAGACTCACCTCCAACATTTCATTACTACATGTGTATGAAAAGCTAGGCTCGCCTGTGTCTGTACCTATTATTTTCTTTTATATTTCGATTATTGTTCATTAAGATACGGCTTTTAATCCCGTTACACCAATGACGATAATGATCAAACTAATAATTCTTGCCGAACTTTTTGATTCATGAAAAAACAACATATTAACTAGTACCGCGGCGGCTGTTCCAATTCCAATCCAAACGGCATAAGCAATACTTATTTGTATATATTGGAACGACAAATAAAGTAAAATAAAGGATAGTCCAAAACCACCAATAAAAATTAGAAGGTTCAAAAAATTTTTCTTCTGACTAAACTTTTTCAATCCAATTACTCCAACCACTTCAAATAGTGCTGACACAAAAACATAAATCCAACCCATGACTACGCCACCTCTCCTTTTTCTGCCTTACTTTCGTGATTATCAGCAAGCTTTAGCGTGATAACACCTACGACGAGTAAGCCAATAAATACAACTTTTGATACGCTTAAAAATCCATTAAATATAAAAATATCCATTAATGCTGTTCCAACTGTACCTGCTGCTGCAAAAATTGCATAAACAGTGCCTGTAGGTAAAGTCTCACAAGCTTTTGCAAGAAAGTAAAAATCAACTAATATAATCAATATCACTAAAGCCCAATGCCACCACGTATGAGCGACATTAAACCCAAAAACCCATAACAATTCTAAAACACATGTTATTACGACATAAATCCATGCTCTATTCATAAAATAAACTCCTTTATTATTAATTTAGATAAATATGACTGAATTTCATTCATTTTTATTCCGAAGTTTAAGCATACCGGTTCTATTAGTGTCTGGTATGCTTATCGGTTAGCTCTCACTCTATTATTCATTGTTATTTAAACCTGTAACCCTGCTGCCATAAATTTCATTAACGATTGCTTTCTACTCTCTTCATTCTCCGTACCTAGCTCATCAAATAAATAGACTTGCTCTGCAGTTGATTCAATTAAACCGACTAACATCTTTGCTACATGCTTCACGTCTATCGTCTGAATAGAGATGTGTTGATTTAAGAATTGTTCAAACCACAAATAGACGGAGCTATACATATTCTCCCACTCTTTCACATGCTGCGTTTGTGTAAGTCCTGCATAAATGAGTGTAAAAGTTTCTTTATCCTCTCGGGTTATGGAAAAGAAAACATCCACGATTTGTTCAAGCTGCTCATTCATTGTTTCCTTTAGAGTAAGTGCTTGTAAACCCGCTTCAATTTTGGAAATCATAACTTCAGCGATAGCAGGCATAACCGCTAATTTGGTCGAAAAATAAAGATAGAAGGTACCTTGACCAATCCCAGCCTCTTTCGCAATATCAGATATTTTGGTTTTTTCCATTCCTTTTTCTGTTAATACTTTTATAGCTGCTTCAATAATCTTGTCACGTTTCTCCAATTTAACTCACCGCTCTCTCTAATGAATGAATTTCATTCAGTTTTGCTGATAAACTAACTATATCTGAACTGCTATGAGTTGTCAACTTATTATGTTTGTTGGTGACTAAATGAATCGAGCTTTGGCATGGACGTATTGTATAATCATGACATAACTATAGTTCTTTTGAAACCTTACTAACATAATAATCGTAATATCTTATAAGGAGGTGTGATGATGTCTGATCCTATTTTTGAGCAAGCCCATTTTGGCAGCCCTTTTGATTGGTTCACTATTGTATTTTTTCTTTTCTTTTTTCTTACCTTAGGTGTTATTTTATTTACTGTATTTAAAGGTATAAAGCAATGGAGTTACAATAACAAACAACCCGTTTTAACTGTACCTGCACATTTAGTTACAAAAAGAACCGATGTTAGTCAACATTCATCTAGTCCAGCTCATCATCATACAGATACGGTACATCACAGCAGCCATCATTCATCGACAAGCTATTATGCTACATTTGAAGTAGAAAGTGGAGACAGGATGGAATTTGTTGTGTCAAGTAAAGAGTTTGGTCAAATCGTAGAAGGTGATGTTGGTCATTTAACCTTCCAAGGAACTCGTTACCACCAATTCGAACGTTTATCGAATAAAAGCAGTCTAGCCGATTAGCAAGACTGCTTAGCTTGATCAACCAACCAAATATGAATCCCCTTGACCTTCACTTAATTGGTCACGGTGCAAACGTTCAATTAGCCTCACGAGTAATTCTTTTCGCTCTAATAAAGATGGAATTTCTAAATATTCGTATTCACTGTGAGCATTTCCGCCGACTGGTCCAAGACCGTCAATGGTAGGTATACCTAATGCTGCAGTAAAGGATGCATCAGAACCTCCACCGGTTTTAGTATCCTTAATCTCCATATTAATCTCTTTTCCAACCTGTTTGACAATTTCGAACAATTCCGCGATTTGTTTATTTTTTATCATTGGCGGGCGGCTAATATCCCCTGTTAAATCGATCTTGGTACCGACTACATCTGAAGTGGAACACACTTCCTCAATCTTATGTTCTAATTCTTCAATTTGTTCTGGCTTCGATACTCGTACATCAATATGTCCAATCGCATGTGCTGATATTTGATTAACAGCATCGCCACCCTCTATCATGCCGACATTGACAGAAATTCCGTGCTCATAGTCATTTAAAGCATGGAGTTTCACTATTTTGCATGCAAGCTCCTGTATCGCACTTCTCCCTTTTTCAGGTTCAATACCAGAATGTGCCGCCTTCCCTTGTATCTCCATGATAAAATGACCGTGTCCTCTTCGCTCCGTAACTAGTGAGCCATCTTTTCTTGCTGGTTCCATGACTAAAGCATATTTCACTTTTTTAGCTTCTTTCTCAATCAATAATCTAGATGTAGGGGAACCTATCTCTTCATCACTATTAAGTAGAATTTTCACATGCTTATACGCTTCACTATGGTTCTTTTTTAGCTGCTCTAAGGCAAATATAATTGTAACTAGGCTCGCTTTCATATCAATAACACCAGGTCCGTAGGCTCTTGTACCTTCAATCGTAAACGGTCTATCACTAGCCGTTCCTTTTTCAAAGACTGTATCCATATGACCTAATAGTAAAATTTCTGGATTTTGAACATCCTGGTGTGAGATTATATAATGATCGCCAACATCCTTTTCAGGTATCATTTCTATCGTGTAACCTAAATTTGCAAAATAAGCATTTAAGCTTGTGCCAACTTGATTCACACCCTCTTTATCATACGAACCACTATCTATATTCACTAATTCTTCGAGTAGTTGAAGCATTTTAACCTCTTGCCTTCGCTCTTGACCGTCCATAACAATACCCCTCATTCACTCATTAATGCTATCCTTCTATATAGTATGCTTTCTTTTTATTAATTGTAGCGTTATTTACTCATTTTACAAGTAAAAGTAACTGAAAATTTCCACTCCATCTCTTGATTGAATACACGCTTTTAAAAACTCATCTATAACTCGACTCACTTCCTAAATAAGATTATACTTAAAGAAGAAAAGCTAGGAGGTAACATATCCATGATGAAATTTATTGATAACTCAAATATCACAGACCCTCGCATTAATTTAGCGATTGAGGAATATGCGTTAAAACATTTAGACCCTGAACATTCTTATTTACTTTTTTATGTAAATGAACCTTCCATCATTATTGGTAAAAACCAAAATACGATTGAAGAAATTAATTTAGATTATGTAAAAGAAAATGAGCTGCATGTCGTACGACGTTTATCTGGTGGCGGAGCGGTTTATCACGATTTAGGTAACCTAAATTTTAGCTTTATTACTAAAGATGACGGTGAATCTTTTCATAACTTCAAAAAGTTTACAGAACCTGTAGTCAAAGCTTTAAATCATTTAGGTGTAAATGCCGAACTTAGTGGACGGAATGACCTACTAGTAGGCGAAAGAAAAATATCTGGAAATGCACAATTTTCGACAAAGGGTAGAATGTTTAGTCATGGTACTTTAATGCTCTCTTCAGAAATAGAAAATGTCGTTTCTGCCCTAAAAGTAAAAGATGAAAAAATCCGTTCCAAAGGAATTAAATCGATTCGTAGCCGTGTCGCAAATATTGAAGAATTTTTAGACAAACCTATGACGGTAAATGAATTGAAGCAAGTCCTTTTACAATCGATCTTTGCCGATCTAGAAGAAATTCCTAAAGTAGATTTAACGGAAGAAGACTGGAAGGGAATCGACCAAATTTCTGCAGAACGTTACCGTAATTGGGATTGGAACTATGGTAAATCACCAGCTTTTGACTTGCAACGTTCCAAGCGTTTCCCAGTAGGAACGATTGATTTACGTATCAATGTTAAAAAAGGGAAAATAGTTGACTGCAAAATATATGGCGACTTTTTTGGTGTAGGTGATGTTAAAGATATTGAGCAATTACTAATTGGCATTTCTTACGAGCCAACTGCCTTAAAAGCTGAATTAACAAATACAAATCTTAAACATTATTTTGGTGCAATTACGGAAGAAGAATTTTTAAGTCTCTTATACTAATTTGATTGCCCGTGTAAAAAAAATGAGCGATTCGACGTTTCGAATCGCTCCAATGGGGAGAGTAGAGAGAACATTTTGGAAGCTAGGTCTTTGACCTTTCCTATACTTAATGTACCTTAATTTCAGAAAAGTAACTGCTTGTTTGTAATATCTTCTCACAGTAAAAATAACTTTCCCAAATCTTCGGATCACAAAATGAGAAAGGGGGCCACTCATTGCAACATTTTTCAAAAGAAGCAATCATAAATAAGCTCAATGGACGCCAAGCAAATATCATGGGGTTGCAATCACCTAAACATTCTGCAGTCGTTATCCCTTTACTTGAAACAGAAAACGGTATTTCTGTTTTGTTTGAAGTGCGCGCTCACTCCTTACATTCACAGCCTAGTGAAATCTGTTTTCCGGGAGGGCGTGTTGATGCAACAGATGAAAGTAATGAAGCTGCCGCACTAAGAGAAATGGAAGAAGAAATTGGGATCTTCCCACAAAATGCCACGATTATTGCCCCTCTAGACTATTTGGTCACACCGAACCGGGGCATCATCTTCCCGTTTGTCGCTTTTATTAACGATGCTCATACATTACATGTGAACAAGGATGAGGTAGACCATACCTTTACAGTGCCATTACATTATTTACTTAATTATCATGTCGAACCTTTTATGTTAAAGATGAAGCTTGCCGATGATACACGCTTCCCATTTGACCGTATTCCTAATAAAGAAGCCTATTTACAAAGACAATTTGCCTATGAAGAATATTTCTATACATTTGAGAACTATCATATCTGGGGTTTAACAGCCCGCATTTTAAAACATTTTCTCGAGTTAACACGTGACAAATAAACCATTTACGTTTGTTGCTTTGTTTGTTCAATCTGATCCTTTGGTAAGAACATCACCGTTACAAAGGTGATGGCTGCAAGCATTAGTAAAGCGATAAATAAAACTTGATATCCTTCCTGTAAGCCCTGTTGAATGACCATTTGTTCAAAAGAACTGAGCATTTGATTTTGTTCACCTTCTAGGATAGAGCTAACCGCATCTAAAGTAGGCTCAAACCCTAATTGATCCTGACTGCTTTCTAGAACTTGTTTGATGCGATAATTCAGTAAACCACCTAAAAAAGCAACCCCTACACTACCTCCTAGTTGTCTCATAAACAAGTTTAGTGAGGTTGCTTCTCCCCTCACTTTCCATTCAACAGCTGATTGAATCGAGACAATAAAGGTTGTCGTCATAAAACCTAAGCCCATCCCAATAAAAAAGGAACCTACTGCTGCAATAGCTGGAGTAGAGAGCCACGGTAATACATTATAACAAACCGTCCCAATGACTAGACTCGTTGCTCCAATTAAAGCAGTACTTCTAAACCCTATCTTTAATAGAATTTTCCCTGCAATCATCGCTGATAGTGGCCAACCAATTGAAATAACAGTGAGGGTCAACCCCGCTATGAGTGGCGTTGCTGATAATGCTCCTTGCACATATGTTGGTAAAAAACTTGATATGGCTAAAAGGACAGCTCCCGTCGAAAAAGAAGCAATATTAGCGATAGCTACATCTTTTTTTTGCCAGAGTGATAACGTCATAATGGGATCTTTCACTCTGTTCTCTTGGTAAATAAACAAGACAAAACAAATCATAGCTAGTATTAGTAGTCCCCAGAATATTGGATCTTGCCATGTCCAGCTTAAACCAGTTTCTAAAAATAAAATCATAACCGAGGCTATGGCTATTAATAGTAAGAACGCTCCAACAAAGTCGACCTGCTGTTTCGTTTGATTTACGGGTTCCTTTAGAAAAATAATGATGATAATAACTGAAAATATGCCAAGCGGGATATTAACCCAGAATACCCATGCCCAATGAAAGTATTGAACAATTGTCGCACCAATAAGCGGACCAGCCACTGCTGAAATCCCCCAAACACTAGATAAATATCCTTGAATATTGGCCCTTTCTTCCTTCGTATAAATGTCTCCAATGATCGTCGTCGCCATTGGTTGAACAGCTCCTGCACCAATTCCTTGAATGAGTCTACTTAAAATAAGCATTTCCATTGATGTTGAGAATCCACATAATAAGGAGCCTAATAGAAAAAAGAACATACCGATGGCGAATATCTTTTTTCGGCCATACATATCTGCTAATTTCCCATAAATCGGTATTGTCATAACTTGCATTAATAAATAAGCAGAGAAAACCCAGCTAAATAATGAAAATCCGCCAAGGTCTACCACAATACCTGGCATAACGGTTGCAACAATGGTAGCTTCAACGGCTGAGACAAACATTGCTAACATAATGGCGGCTAAAATGAACGGTCTTTTTGTCTGTTTAATCAAATGTATTCTCTCCTAATAGTGTTTCTTTTATATGAAAGTTACTTTTGGGCGATGGGTTATGCCTTGAAGTTAGCTCGTCATCCATCTTACGATAAATGACCTTATCAGGACAATGTGCCCTTTTTGTTCAGCCGACTCCTAATGGTGATCGAGTTGTAAACGGGCCAACAGATTGAACAGTCGCCACTACATATGAATGACCACTTTGTACAGATACTCCGAGGTTTGGCCTCCGTATCTTCACAATTCCTTATGAACCTTAAGGTGGCGATAGAGGACTTTCATCTTTGTTCGTGGTGGGGCAGTTTTGGCTCAACTATGTGGGTTTTATTTGAAAGTTGCTTAAAGCTGATATGCGGAGCTATCTCATCGCTCCCCAAAATTATGCTTGGCGTCCTGTGGGGTGGCGCTGAACTAACTAGCTTCTCCAGTGGATTTCAGCCCGCCACTACGTCCAAGTCCAATTGAAGTCTTCATCTAACTCGCCTGCTTCGGTTAACCTCAAATTCTCAAGTTTAAGAAACCTAATAACATTTAGTTTAATAGTAGAACTTACAAACATTATGTCTGGCACTGTTGTGTTTCTTTTGTCTTAATTATGTAACTTGTACGATTTCTTATTCTTATCTTATAATTTTTCATTTCAAATGAACAGGTTATCTTACTATTAAATCAATTTTTGACATAAAAAAACCAAACTCCTTTCCTTTTTGGAGAAGAAATTTGGCTTAGAGACAAGTTAGTTATTACTATGAATGATTCCATTTTATTAGAAGTTAATTTTGTTTTTCCATTAGCTTTTTTGTTGCTTTCATTGTTTCGAAATGACAATATAAAGCACTAGCAATTAAAAGAAATACACCCGATATTAATAGCGGTGGGATCCACGCTAGCTTTCCATCTACAGGTACGATAACGCCAAGGAAAAGGATAGTACTTAATGAAAGAAGTATAAATCTAAACCGATTAAAGTCTGCTACTTTTCCTTCAAGCTCCTTCATTTCTTTCTCTGACATAAATCCCCCTCCTATCTATGCACATTTTAACATGGAATATGCACATTTTAAGATGGTAATATCAGGAGGTTTTTGTATGAAGTTCAACGAGTAATGCTCATTTTCAAGGTGATTTGACCTTTATGACTTTGTTTTTGGACGCTAATCCTGATGAGTAACTACTCTCTTTTTTTATTGGTAGTGGCAAAGGGTGAATTGGGCTTCACTATGTGCGTTTTAAAACTTTTGTTCATCTCGGCTCTTTACTGGTCACTTTTGCCATTCATGTTATGCGTCCTGCATAAACAACTGCCTAACTGGGCTTAGGGCACAACTAGCGGTTAACATTTTATTACTTTAATACGTTCGTCGGTTTTTTATTGTCGCTTATGCTGATAATTCTTGAACCATGAGTAACACTTGATTGGCAGAGTTCACCGATGCGGTTTTTAAAAATTGCTCATAGGAAAGTTTCGCGTCTTGACCTGCAATATCGGATAATGAGCGGATAATAACAAATGGTATTTCGAACTGGTGACAAACTTGTGCTATGGCTCCAGCTTCCATTTCCGCACAAGCTGGTGATTGAAACATTTGTTTAAGCTCTAATACACGATTGGGGTCACTCATAAAGGAGTCACCCGATAATACAAGTCCTTTTAGTGAATGTACACCTACTTTCTCTGCTGCACGCTCTGCTACGTGTACCAAATGTTCACTCGGTTGATAAGAGGCTGGCATTTGCGGAACTTGTCCAAACTCGTAACCAAATACAGTTGCGTCTACATCGTTATAACGTACTTCTGTTGAAATCACAATATTCCCAACTTCTAACGTTTCGTTAAAGCCTCCTGCTGAGCCGGTATTAATGATTGCAGTAGGTTTAAATAATTGGATTAGTAAAGTTGTTCCAATAGCTGCATTTACTTTTCCAATGCCTGATTTTAATAATACAATTTCTTTATTATTAATTGTGCCTTGGTGAAATTCGCAGCCAGCAATGGTTGTTTCCTTGCGATTATCTAATTTTGTTTTTAATAATTCTACTTCTTCTTCCATAGCACCAATGATTCCAATTGTCATGTTGATTACCACCTTTAGTATTGATCTATTTTTTAATTATCGTTGATTGATTAACCTATACAAGTATACACATATTTGATGGAAAGATCATGTTGTGTTTTGTATGAAAATTAGGGCGAACATGGAGCACTACTCGTCGCTCCTGAAAATGATGCTCCGCGTCCTGCGGGGTGGCGCTGACTTTTATCTTTATTGGTGGCGAAGTGAAATGGACTTCTCCATGTTGTTTTTGTATAAGAGTTTTCCTGATACTCCATCATCGTTAGTATTGAATACGACTCTTGATACGTGACCTCTCTCTTTTTGTTACTTTTTTGTATCTCGTTTCGTTATATGTATAGATAAGAAATGAGAAGGGTTGTGATGATATGAGAAAAGGTATGGGCATGATGATTCTCTGTATGATGATGCTATTTTTCCTTATTGCTTGTAGTAAAAGTGAACAAATAAATGAGGGTGTTGCAAATAAGAATATAGAAGATTTGACAACAACGGCTGAAGTGATAGAAGGTGATTTTATTTATCGACTTGTTAGTGAAGAAGCACAGTATTCAGAGGATGACATGGTCGATGTGTATGCAGAGCTTGAGTATATAGGTGAATTAGATGAAGTAACTATTTCTCATGCGGCTTCACCTTTTTATTTTCCAATGGTAGAAGAAACAAGAGATTATAAAATTGACTATGCTATGAATGAACCTTTACTTTATTCAACGTTAATTAAGGGTCAGCCTTTACGTAAAGCCTTTACGGGTGGAGGTGGTTATGGCGGTGATGACCCAAGAGAGTATCAAAACTTCATGCGTGCCATTATGAATCAAGAGTTTCCAATTGGCTCTTACATCATGGATGGGTTTGCTCAATTTCAAATTGTCGATGTTGAAACATCTGAACCCGTTGAGAATTTTGAATTACAAGCTAGAATTGAATTTATTGTAAAATAAGCAAAGTTTTTTGTATTTTTTAAATCGATAAAAAGCACAGAACTAAAATCTGTGCTTTTACCATGATATATTCAATAAAAGAACTAGTTGGTCTCGCTTTTTTCAAGAGGTAACCAACCTTCCCCCTCAATAAACTCCATAAGAACTTCATACTTCTGTCCATCAGGACCTGCGACAACACCATTTACACGATGAGGCGATCCTCCATTACCAAGCCACCAAACCGTCATTTCATCTTGAGGAATGCCCGTCGCATAACTTAAGGCTCTCACTTTTTCCTGCCAATTTAAACTGCCTTCATTGAAATCATGTGAATAAGCACCTGATTGCTCTGTACCAATAGGTTGCCATTCGCCATCTTCAACTGGCTCTAAGTCGTCCTCTTCTTCTCTAGCGTCTTCTTCTTTTTCGTTTTCATTCTCATCAGGTTCTTGCTGATTTTCGTCTTCCTCTATTTTTCCTTCTTCTTCTGGTAACCCTTCTTCGGTCCCCCCATTATCAGCGTCATCATCTTCTGTAGCGACATTCTCTCCGTCAAGTTGTTCATTTTCAAGCTGTTCTTGACTGTCTTCCTCTGTTGTCATTTCATTTGAAGGCTTGAATATTTGATAAGCAAAAACACCTATTAGTGCAATAACGATAATAATAGCTATGTTAAGCAAACGATTTAAGCGCTGCTTTTTTCGACTGTCTCTTCTTGATTCGTACATAATCGCGTTCTCCTCCTAAAAAGCTCTTTCTCTTTTTCCTGTTCACACTATTATAGCTGATTTACAACTAAAAATGCAGTCCAACAATTTTAGGATCTTGCATAAAATTATCAAAAAGTAAAACAGGCTAATAGAACTTATCTACTAGCCTGCTTTATATGAGATGCTATCTATTAGCTAATTTCTAAAATTTCTAGTTCCATATCACCAGCTGGTGTATTCACGACAACACGATCGCTAACAGAACGACCTAATAGGCTCTTAGCCATTGGTGAATCATTTGAAATTTTGCCTTCAGCCGGGTCTGACTCTGCACTTCCTACAATCGTATAAACTTCTTCATCACCATCTGGAAGTTCAACAAATCTTACCGTTTTACCTAAAGTGACAATATTGCTGCCGCCTTCTTCTTCCTCAATCATCACAGCATTACGGATCATTTTTTCAATCTGTGCTACACGTCCTTCAACAAACGCTTGCTCTTCTTTTGCTGAATCATACTCGGAGTTTTCCGAAAGGTCACCAAAGCTACGTGCAATTTTAATTCGCTCAACGACTTCTTTACGACGCTCTGTCTTTAGGTATTCTAACTCCTCTTCTAATTTACGTTTCCCTTCTTCTGTCATATAATGCTTTTTTTCTTCAGCCATTTGTGTCACTCCTCATTTTTTCTACATGATCGATTTGTTGTTTTACTATTGTATTTTCTTGCTGTGTAAAGAAGAGCGTCGTTTTATTTTATTAATCGTGATTGTCCTTTAGGAAGACCTCATTTATATAAAACGTACATATTCTACTTTTTGTCAGTATGAATCCGCTTAACTCTTTCTTTACGACACTTCATTTTTAAAGAAGCAAGGTTGGTAAAATTTCCAACCTCGCTGTTCTTATCCTATTACAAAATTACTTTTTCTTCAATAATTGCACGGATTTTTGTTGCCATTAAATCAATAGCGACTCGATTTTGTCCACCTTCTGGAACGATAATATCCGCATATCTTTTAGTGGGCTCGATAAATTGTAAATGCATCGGGCGAACGATCGTTGTATATTGCTCTACAACTGACTCAACGGAACGACCTCGCTCATTTATATCACGGACTAGTCTCCGTAAAATTCGAACATCAGCATCAGTATCAACAAATAATTTAATATCCATCATATCACGTAACCGCTGATCTTCCAAAATTAAAATACCTTCTAAAATAATAACGTCTTTAGGTTCAATTAAGATTGTTTGATCCGATCTTGTATGATTGGCATAGTCATATACTGGTTTCTGAATCGATTTTCCTTCTACTAGCATTTCAAGCTGATTAATTAATAAATCGTTATCAAAAGCAAGTGGATGATCATAGTTCGTTTGCAGGCGTTCCTCAAAATCTAGATGACTTTGGTCTCTATAATATGCATCCTGTTCAATTAATACGATTGATTTTTCATTGAACTGACTAAAAATTTCTTTTGCTACTGTTGTTTTTCCAGAGCCAGTTCCTCCAGCCACCCCAATGATGATTGGTTTAGTGCTCATGAGCAAACCTCTCTCTCATCCTATATAGATTCGTTAGACTCCATTAAATGAAGTAATGGATAATGTCTACAATAGTGTTGTTGCCAAACGATAATACCAAAATGTAAATAGATTGTAAACCTCTATGTTTACAATGACAAAATTTGATTGATTTTTTATTTGAAAGTTCATGCTGATGCTCATGTTCGGAGTTTTGCTCATCGCTACTGAAAATCATGCTCCGCGTCCTATGGGGTGGTGCCGAAATCCACTAGCTTCGCTAGTGGATTTCGGCTATGCCACTACGTCCCATGAGAGTCTCCGCATGACTACCCGATGGGTTATTGCTAATTCTCAAGTTCAAAAAACCATTTTACTATCATTAAAATGAAAAAAACAAAGGCGAAATGAACGAAGAGCCAACAGTCAAAGAGCCAAAACCAAACTTTCATTCTTGTTGGTGGCGTAGCAAATTGGCTTTGCCATTCTTGAAATTATAGTGCATAAACTTGTAATTGATTTTACTCGGGCTTTCTCCCGCTTTTTTGGCTCGCAACCCCGTGATTCAGCTTTTACTCGGGCTTCCTTCCGCTTTTTCCGCCCGCAACCCCGTGATTCAGCGTTTGCTCGGGCTTTCTCCCGCTTTTTCAGCCCGCAACCCCGTGATTCAGCGTTTGCTCGGGCTTCCTTCCGCTTTTTCCGCCCGCAACCCCGTGATTCAGCGTTTGCTCGGGCTTTCTTACTATTTTTCAGCTCGCAACCCCGTGATTCCGCTTTTACTCGGGCTTTCTCCCGCTTTTTTGGCTCGCAACCCCGTGATTCAGCGTTTGCTCGGGCTTTCTTCTTCTTTTTCAGCCCGCAACCCCGTGATTCAAGCTTTACTCGGACTACCTACTTCTTTTTCCGCTAGTATTCCACGTATTTCATTGCACTCATTAGCTCGGAAGGCATTCACTCGTCTAGTTGTCTTTAATCCTATGCTCACCTGTTATACGACTTTTAACAATTAGTTATCATGTACATATTCCATTGTCGCTTGGCTGAATGGTGTTGTTCACTTGCCTGTGCTTATGTTTTTGTCAAACTATTTATATATGAGCTTTTTTTATGCTAATGGCTAGACCGTCACCAACTGGTAGGATCGATGTTTGATAATCAGGGTGATTCATTAAGGTAGCATTATATTTTTGTAGTTTTTTGACCATGCCCCTTAGTCGTTTATTGTCTACCTCTTTTTCAGCTACGAGGCCTCTAAATAAAACGTTATCTGAAAAGATGACACCCCGCTCCCCTAACATCTGACTATACAAATCAAAAAAGCGCTGATATTGGCCTTTTGCCGCATCAATAAATAGAGCGTCAAATTCCCCTTCATTACCAAGCTGATTATACACGTCTAGCGCGTCACCATAATAAAGATGAATACGGTCTTCAAGTTCTAGTTTCCCTATGTTTTTTTTAGCTTCCTGATAGCGAACTTCGTCACGTTCAATTGTCACTATCGTTGCCTCTGGTAATGCTAAAGCCATACGAATGGCTGAGTAACCAATCGCCGTTCCTATTTCTAATACTCTGCGGGGTTGAAATAACCGTAATTGTTGCAGTAAGCTTTCCATCCCGACTAAATCCATAATGGGTACTTCATGCTCTTTCGCATACGCTTCAATCATTTCTACAGCTTGCCCACGTGCTGGGATGATATTCTCTATATAATGAATTACTTTTTCTTCCATCATGATCACCTTCTACTATTCAGTATGCCAGATTCATTCAAATTCAAACAAAGAGACTGTCTCATATTCAGTATGAGAACAGCCTCATAAAGCGAAACTTCCATTAATTAAAAGTCTTGAACCTTCATGAACTCGTTCATCTTATTCGTCTGATTCATCCACTTCGTTTTGAAAGTCATACCATTCTTGACGGTATTGATTAGCTACTTCACGATGCTCCTCAAACGTATCTGTATAAATAACTTCTCCATTGACACGTGCGAAGAAATACAGATGCTCGACATCATCAGGTCGTAAGGAAGCAATAATTGCATCTTCTCCTGGAGCCGCTATCGGTCCTATCGGAATCCCTTCATAACGGTACGTATTATACGGAGAATCATATTCTAAATCATCAAAAGTTGTAATATACAAATGCTCCCCGATCGCATAGGCTACCGTTGGATCAACTTGTAAGCGCATGTTTGTATCAAGTCGATTGTATAATACGCCCGATATTTTGTATCGGTCTTCTGACTGTTGTGCCTCTCTTTCAATAATTGAGGCTAATGTTAATAATTCATGGAAGGTGTAATCAGATGCTTCAACTTCACCTGCTAAACGATCATAAATAGCCTGTGTACGATTTAACATTTCCTCAATAATCGTCGAAACTTCTGGTTGCTCTTCTAGAAAATCATAACGAGCTGGAAATAAGTACCCTTCTAAAGCATACCTAATATCTTCCTGCAAAATTTCATCGGTCAACATGTCATATCGATCTATGAGCTCATTTAAATAATCGTCATCTTCAATCACCGAAAATATTTCATCCGTCTCATAGTCAGTTTCTTCGGCAATCGTATCAACGACGTTAACTAACCAGCGACCTTCTGGAATCGTAAAAGATAAAGCGTAGTCCGCCATCACGGAACCCTCTTTTAATTCTTCAATCATATCATCCATTGTCATTCCCGTTGATAATTGATAAGTACCCGCTTGAAATCCAGATTCATTTTTATATCTGACATAATATCGGAAAAACGTACTATTTTGGATTAAGCCGTTTTCCTCTAAAATAGTACCAATCGTTGATGAACCTGAACCGAGTGGAATCTCCACTTCAACGACCTCAGGATTTTCCGCATCCATTGGCTTAAGTGCTGATGTTATGTAATTATATCCTATTAAACCAACAATCCCTGCTGCGATTAGTAGGATAATAACTGTGACAAAAACAATTTTACGAACGATTTTTGCTTGTGCCACACGCTCTTCAAAAAGTTCATTTTTATGTTTATTATTGGATTTGGCCATTGTTCTCCTCCTTACACCGTTCCATTATACTATAAACATTCTATATGATAGAAGTATTTTTGCATGAAATTGTCGAGTCGTTGCTAAATTTGGATGATATTGTCTTTGCAGGCTCGTTTCAAATGACATCTGTGCGTACCTCTTTATAATATATCTCATCTATGTATTTTTCATTAGGTTCTTTATCCACAAAAAAACAAACCCGCAACCTCACACAGAGTGCAAGACTACGGGTCCCGTGGCTAAAATTACTCTTCTTCGCCTTCTTCTGAGAATGTGTTCAGCATTTCCTCAATGATTTCCCACTCTTCGTCTGTTTCTACAGGGAATAGTGCGATATCATTTTCTTCATCTTCACGATCCTCATAACGGAATGCAAATACTTCTACTTCCTCGTCCTCTGCTTCTTCACCAGCTGGCGTGACAAGGATATACGATTTACCTGTATCGTCTACGGTAAATTTAAATAATTCATCAAATAAATGCTCGTCTCCGTTTTCATCCGGAATGACAATGCGATCTTTCTCTTCAGACATGTTTACACCTCATTATGATTTATGATCAAGATAACCCTGCAATATGAGTACAGCAGCCATTTTATCGATCACTTTTTTTCTTTTCTTGCGACTGACATCAGCTGAAATGAGCATTCTCTCAGCAGCCACGGTTGTTAGTCGTTCATCCCACAGCTTAATCTCAACAGAAGGATGTAGCTCTTTTAATTCCTCTGCAAATGATTGGCACATCTCGCCACTAGGACCAATTGTACCATTCATATTTTTCGGTAAACCAACCACGACCACACTAATCTGGTGCTCTAACACAAGGTCTGAAACGCTTTTAAGATCCGCTGCTAAATCAGCCTCTTCACGTTTCAAAGTGACTAAACCTTGTGCTGTCCACCCTAACTCATCACTTAAAGCGACACCAATCGTTTTCGTACCTACATCTAATCCTAAAGCTCTCATTCAATCTCCCTACGATGTTGTGATAAATAAGACTTTACTAATGCCTCAATCAATTCATCTCTTTCAAGCTTACGAATCAATGTACGTGCTTCTTTGTGTCTTGGGATATAAGCAGGATCACCTGACAATAAATAACCAACAATTTGGTTAATTGGATTATAGCCCTTTTCTTCTAAAGCTTCATACACAGAAAGTAAAACCTCTTGGACATCAACATCAACCGAATCATCAGGAAAATTAAACTGCATCGTTTTGTCCATAGAGCTCATCACCAACACCTCTTTCTAAATTAACCATTTGCTTGATTGTTATACAAATAGCTTGTTTAATTCCATTGTACACTATCTGGTTTCATTTAGGAAATTGATTTTACGTAATCTGGCACATATGCAAGTGCAGCTTCCACTTGATCGGGGTTTTTACCACCAGCTTGAGCCATGTCTGGACGGCCACCACCGCCACCACCACAGCGTGTAGCTACTTCCTTCACAATTTGGCCAGCATGATATCCTTGGCCCATTAAGTCTTTTGTCACACCAGCAACAATATTGACTTTTTGGCCATTAACAGCAGCAAGAACAATAATACCTGATTTAAGGTCTTGTTTCAATTGATCGACAATCGAACGTAAACCATCCATGTCACTTGCCTCTACTTTTTTCGCAAGAACAGCTACTCCGTCAATCTCAATAACTTCATTGACTAAGTTACCAGCCTCTAAGTTCCCCAATTTTGCAGATAATGATTCATTATCCTTTTGCAATTGACGAACTTGTTGTTGCATCGCCTCTAATCGAGCAGGAACATCTTTGACATTTTTCGCTTTCACTAATTCTGCTGCGTCATGTAATAAGTCTAATTGTTCCTTCATGAATTGGTACGCACCTTGACCTGTGACAGCCTCAATCCGTCTTACTCCTGCCCCAATTCCTGACTCTGAGACAATTTTGAAAAGGCCAATTTCAGCAGAGTTGCGTACGTGGCACCCTCCACATAACTCTAGGCTGTAATCACCGATTTGAACAACACGTACGATTTCACCGTATTTTTCACCAAATAAAGCCATAGCTCCCATTGCTTTAGCATCGTCAATGGTTTTATTAGAAATATGAACTTCAATCGCAGCCCAAATCTTCTCGTTTACTATTGCTTCAATTTGCTTCAGCTCATCTTGCGTCATTTGACCAAAGTGAGAAAAGTCAAAACGTAAGCGTTCATCAGATACTAAAGATCCTGCTTGATTAACATGAGCACCTAAAACATCTTTTAATGCTTGATGTAATAAATGGGTGGCTGTATGATTTTTCACAATACTGTTACGCTCTGTTTCTTCAACGATTGCTTCAATCGGTTGCCCTAAAGAAAGTTCACCTTCTTCAACTACAACTGTGTGCAAGTGCTGTCCATTAGGAGCCTTTTTCACATCGGTAACGCGCACAAGTAAGCCTCGTGCTCTTAACACGCCTTTATCGGCAACTTGTCCACCACTCTCAGCATAAAATGGTGTTTCTTTAAGAATGACTTGTGCCTCTTCCCCTGTCTTGGCCACATCAACTTTCATCTTATTGACGATAATAACACTGACTTCGGCCTCCGCACGAACATGCTCATATCCGACAAACGTACTTTCCGTTTTTAAGTCTCCTAATATCTCATCTTGAACCTGCATTGAACCAGACTCTTGTCTCGCTAATCTTGCACGAGTTCTCTGTTTCTCCATCTCTTCTTCAAAACCAAAACGGTCGATTTCTAAACCTTTTTCTTCTACATATTCTTCCGTTAGATCAACCGGGAAACCATACGTATCATAAAGACGGAAAACATCGACACCTGCAATTTGCTTTTGCTTGGCTTTAATCGCTTCATCCATAACTTTTTCTAAAATAGATAGCCCTTCACTTAACGTATCGTGGAATCGCTCTTCTTCTGTTTTCATGACCTTGGCAACAAAATCCTTTTTCTCAAGCACCTCAGGATAAAAGTCTTTCATCACTTCTCCAACAACTGGAACAAGTTGATACATAAAAGGACGATCGATACCTATTAACTTAGCGTAACGAACAGCTCTACGTAATAAGCGGCGTAAAACATAACCACGGCCTTCATTAGATGGTAAAGCTCCGTCTGTTACCGCAAAAGCAACGGTTCTTACGTGATCAGCAATGACTTTAAATGAAACATCCGTCTCTTTAGCATCACCGTAATTAACCGCTGTTAATTGGCTAGTCGCTTCAATAATTGGGACGAATAAATCCGTATCAAAATTAGTAGGAACATCTTGAATGACTGACACCATACGCTCTAACCCCATACCTGTATCAATATTTTTCTTTGGTAACGGTGTATACGTACCATCTGGATTATGGTTAAATTGTGAAAATACAAGGTTCCATACTTCTAAATAACGGTCATTTTCCCCACCCGGATATAATTCAGGATTTGTTGGATCATCCCCATAAGATGGACCACGGTCATAGAAGATTTCTGTATTCGGACCACTTGGACCTTCTCCAATATCCCAGAAGTTACCTTCTAAACGAATAATTCTTTCTGTTGGTACTTTGATATTATTTTCCCAGTATGCATAAGCTTCGTGATCTTCAGGGTGTACCGTTACAGATAATTTCTCAGGATCAAAACCAATCCACTTCTCATCTGTCAAAAACTCCCATGCCCATTCAATCGCTTCTTCTTTAAAATACTCACCAATCGAGAAATTTCCAAGCATTTCAAAAAAAGTATGGTGACGAGCGGTTTTCCCCACGTTCTCAATATCATTCGTACGGATCGACTTTTGAGCATTTACAATTCTGGGATTCTCAGGGATAACACGACCATCAAAATATTTCTTTAATGTTGCTACACCACTATTAATCCATAATAAAGACGGATCTTCATGAGGTACAAGCGACGCACTCGGTTCAACATCATGACCTTTTTCTTTAAAGAAATCTAAAAACATTTGTCTTACTTGTGCAGAGGTTAGCTTTTTCATCTCTTTACTCTCCTTTTCATTACAGTGATTAGCATTAGGTTCTCACGCGAAGTACTATACAAGCTTATATAAAAAAAACTCGCCCCCTATGGAAAGGGACGAGATATTCTCACGCGGTACCACCCTAATTTATAAACAAATTAATAACCTGTTCATATCTTAAGTGCCTTAACGCGGCTAACGGTAGGTTTTGCCTACACTCTGGAGTAGCTTTCTGTAAAAAGTGATCATAGGATTCCTTTCAGCCTAGAGAATCCCTCTCTTTATGTTTTCTTACATACTCATTCCATCAACGTCTTACCTGTATATGGTTTAGTTTCCCTTTTATTATAGAAAGTCGTTACGCAAAAGTCAATGTTTCATCAAATGCAAACGCAAGTGTAATAAGGTAACTTTAATAACAGCCAAAATAGGCACCGCTAAAAGTAGTCCCACAACCCCTCCTATTTCTACTCCTATTAATAAGGCGAAAATAATAAGTAACGGATGCATATGTAAAGTTCTTCCGACAATAATAGGAGACAAAATATTCCCTTCAATTTGCTGAATAATAAAAAGAATGACGACTGTGAGAATCCCCGTATGCACGGAGTCCATTAACGCGACAATAACTGCTGGAACTGCTCCTATAATCGGCCCAAAGTAAGGAATAATATCACAAGCACCTATAAATAACCCGAGTAAAATAGCATAAGGCACACCGAGTAACCATAAGCCTACAGTTGCGAGGATAAAGACACAAATTGATACAAGAATTTGTCCTCTAATATAACTCCCAATCGAATGATCGACATCTTTGGCATAACGATGTAGCGAAGCACGATATTTTTTAGGGGACAGATACCAAGCAACCTTTTGTATTAGATCGTAATCTTTCAAAAAATAAAATACTAAAAATGGAATAACAGCCAAAGCGAGTGCCGATTGTAAGATTGAAATAGCCACTTTTTCAACTTGATCAAGAGCCCGTATTCCTAGCTTTTCAATTTGTGTTGTCCATTCATCGACATGGGTGGAGAGTGGTGCTGGCAAGCGTTCGATCTGCTCGCTGATTTGCTCAATATATTGCTGTAAATGAGAAAATTGCTGTGGCAGGAGTTGCATTGCCTCTTGAACTTGCTCAATGATAAAAGGCACCCCTAAAATGGCAGCAAAAACAATCGTTCCAATTAGCACTAGAAATACTATAAGCACACTTAAAGTTCGGGACAACCCGTATTGATGGAGTCCTTCCACAATCGGATGCAATAAATAGGTTATCGTAGCCGCTAGTAAAAATGGCCAAAATAAAGCTTGAGCCACGACCCAGACAGGCTCAAAAGCAGGTGCCAAAGCAATAAACACATAGATAATTGCCAACATAACAAGTGCTAATAAGGCATATAATAATAGTTGCGAAACTCTTTGCTTCTCCACCAGACTCACCTCAACCGATAGTGTCTCTCTCTTTGGCGGATTCATTCATTTTTATTTCGCTTGTACTTTTCTAAGACACCCTTGTTACATATGCTAGTTTGCACGGCAATGTATGCGCTTTTTATCGCTTCTTTGCCCTGTATTTCTATTTGCTCCGCATTGACGGCTCTTTTCAGCACTTCATTGCCGAGCATTTCCATTTACGTCGCATTGAACCCTCTTTTCATACTTCTTTTGCATATTATCCCTCAAAAAAACCAGCATAAAATGCCCTAGAGATTAATCCTCTAGGGCCAAAGATTGACTAAAACATTTTCGCGACTTTTTTCTTCGCTTTTTTCCACGATTTCTTGTCGACGATTTGGTCAAAGTCAAAATCGGTTACCGGTTTAAAGAAAGACTGGACTTTCTTTTTATTCCTTCTACTCGACATTGAATAAGAATAGGCCGCTGCACCGATACCGAGTGCTACTAATGAACTAATCGCTGTTGTACGCATGTGCGTCACATCCTTTTCTGGATTTTTCTTCACCGACTAGTCATTGATTTAGACTAGAATCATGAACCTACTTGCAGGTCTGAGTCCTCGAACAAATCATCTAATGAACTTAAGGTTCCGTCCTCTTCAACTTGATGCATGGCAAGCTTACCATTTGATAAAGTCATTTCAACAAAACAGTTCCAGCAATAGTATTGATGTGTTCCTATCTTTCCAATATCTTTGCTTTGGCAATTAGGACAACGCATTAACAGGGCCTCCCTTATCTAGACAGGATGGCTTTTTCCTTACCGACGACAAGTTTCCCACTAGCACGGATCACCTTTCGCCCCTCAAAAAAATCGGATAATAATCCATCTGTCACCTCATACCCTGTAATCGTTCCCAATTCCTCATTAAAATATACATCTTCTACCAATCCGAACTTTTCCCCTTCTGCACTTAACAGTAGCTTTCCTCGAAATTGGTGTTTACCATGCTTTAAATGAAGTTTCTTTTTCTCTGTACTTGAGTAATGGTGTAGCTTTGCTAAGTCTGACACCATAAGCCCCTCATGCCCAATTGCATCAATATCTTCAAGTGGAATTAGAAAGTGGCGGTTTAACCAACCCTTTTTATCAATGACAATACTGGATACTTTACCATCATCACAAATTAAATCAAGGACCTTCCCAAAATCCTCACCAGATTCAAGATCAATGACTGGTAAACCTTCAAGAAGTGAAAATGTTCGCAAAGTACTCGCCACCCCTCCGAACATTTTTAGTTTTCTCCTTATGGATATGATTATGACAAGGAACGTTTTCCATACAAAAAACTACTGACCCTTATGTCAGTAGCTCTTGTAACTTTTCTTTTAACATCGAATGACGAGTCGTATCATTTTTTTTTGTGATCGCTGTATGAATAGCCGGCAATTCTCCACATAAAAGTAAAAATTGCTTGGCCCGTGTAATCCCCGTATAAATTAAATTACGTCTTAACATGCGATGATAACTCCTCACTATCGGCATGACCACAATTGGAAACTCACTTCCCTGTGATTTATGGATCGAGCAGCAATAAGCATGTGTAATCTGGTTCAGGTCTTTTTTCAAATAGACAACCTCAATACCATCAAAGGAGATGACGAGTTGATCTTGCTTTTCTTCATTCTCTTTTGCATAAAAAACCGCTACGATTTCTCCACGATCGCCATTATAAACATTCTCTTCTGCATTATTCACGAGCTGTAACACCACATCACCAGTCCGATACGCAACCTCACCAAATTTAATCTCTCGTTTTTGCTCTGTTTTGGGATTAAATAAATCTTGTAGCATTACATTAAGTTCCGTAATACCCGCGGGACCTTTATACATCGGAGCCAGCACTTGAATTTCTTTTGCCGTAAAACCTTTCCGTCTCGCATTATCACAAATTTGCCAAACCGCATCCTTCACTTGATCGGTACTACAAGGAAAAAAGCGCTTGTCTGCTTTTGGCTCTGGTAACGTTTGCGGCATAACACCTTCTTTGATAGCATGAGCCAATTCGATAATGGAAGAACCTTCTTCTTGTCGATAAATGACGTTTAAAGGAACGGTTGGAATAACAGTAGAATCAAGTAAATCCTTTAACACTTGCCCTGGTCCAACAGAAGGTAATTGATCTTGGTCTCCTACAAAAATCACCTGCATGGATTTTGGAATAGACCTCAATAATTGGTTGGCAATCCAACTATCAACCATCGACACCTCGTCTACGATCAGAAGTGAACCTTGTATTGGTTCGGTCTCATCTTTTTCAAAACTACCCGCATTCCCTTTCCAACCAAGTAACCGGTGAATCGTTGTTGCCGGTAGCTCCGTTGCCTCACTCATTCGTTTAGCAGCTCGACCTGTCGGGGCAACTAAAACGATAGGAAATGGATTACTCCTCGTATAAGCTTTTGGATCAAGCGAAATACCATGTAGTCGTGCATACAACTCAACGATACCTTTAATAACTGTCGTTTTCCCGGTACCTGGGCCACCCGTTAAAATCATCATTGGTTTGGAAAGTGCCGTTTGAATCGCTTCTCTTTGGGAGGGAGCATATTCAATCGTAAACTCTTCTTCCACATGGCCTAGTTCTTTTAAGAATTCTGCTTCTGGAAATTCATCAGCGACCTCACTACTAAGTAAACGCCTCACATTAGAAACAATGCCTTTTTCAGCAAAAAACAAGGAGTTTAAATAAACACGATCATCTTCCATAACAATGTCACTTTCTTCAGACATCATCATGAGTCTTTCTTTAACCTCTTCTTCTGTAATGACACTATTTGGTGCCGATAAAAGCTGACATACTTGCTCAACTAACGCCTGCTCATTTAAAAACATATGCCCTTCCTGTAGACATAGTTCCTGTAAAAGAAATAAACAACCTGCTTTGATTCTGTCTGGATGATTACCCGTCACCCCAATTTCAGCACCTAAAAGGTCGGCCCTCCTAAAGCCAATTCCTTCAACGTCTTCAATTAATTGATAAGGGTTCGTACGAATGACATCCAACGCTTGAGTTTTATACTCTTGATAAACCTTCATGGAAAGCTCTACACCGAATCCATATTTAGATAAAGTCAATAACACTTGTTCGACACCTTGTTGGTCCATTAATTGTTGATAAAGTTTATCAGCAATTTCATCTGGTAGCTTAGGGACTAGTTTTAAAACCGAGCGGTCGTCTACAATTCTTGAAATAGCCCGTTCTCCTAAAGCTTCCACAATCTGTTCCGCCCGCTTTTGCCCAATACCAGGAAAGCGGCTACTTGCTAGATATTGAACAACGCCATTTTTTGATTGTGGCAAGGCTCGCTGAAAAGTCTCGATTTTATATTGATTTCCAAAGCGTGGATGCTGAGTCAGTTGTCCATAAAAGAAATAAAGCTCGCCGGGTTCAAGCTGTGGCAAAATGCCAACAACGGTAATTTTCTTTTCTTTTAAATCTTCATTCGTTTTTTTCACGTGAACAAGGGCAACCGTATAATAATTTTCTTCATTGTGAAATACGATATGAACAACCTCACCTTTAATATAAGGTTGCTCCATCGTTTTATCTTGATTCACTTGAACGACTTCTTTGTTTGGTTGTTCATTTTCCACATTATCACCCTTGCTCTAACGCTATTTCGATCGTTCTTTTCCCATTAGCGGCTAAACCATGTGTCGGTTGAATGTCTAAAGCCTTGTTAAAAGCCTCGAGCGACTTAGGGAGGTTTTGATGGTACGCATATCCAACGCCTAAATTAAAATAGGCATCTGCATGTTCTGGGTTTTGTTTGATAACCTCTTCAAATTGCTCAATCGCCTCATCAATTAACTCTAACTGTGCAAGTGTTAAGCCATATTGAAATCTTGCATCAATATCCACAGGATTTAGCTCAACCGCCCGCTGTAGATTCGCTTGTGCATATGGCAAGCTTTCAAGTTGATAATAGCTCATGCCTAACATGAAATAAACATCTGACTCGTTTAACCCATGCGTCAATGCTTGCTTAAACATTTTAGCTGACTGTTCAAATTGATCTTGCTTGAAATAGATGGTGCCTGCTCCGTAATACGCAGTCGCAGCTTTTTCGTCAAATTCAATTGCTTTATCAAAAAATACGAGGGCTTTTTCTATTTCACCCACGGCCCCTAATAAATTGCCAAAGTTAATATAGCCAATTGGATTCGTTTTATCTTCTTCAATTGCTTTTGTAAAAGCCTTAGCCGCTTCTTCGTAATTTTGTTCGTTCATGGCTTCTATACCTTGTTCATTCCAATTCATCGCTTATCACCCTTTGTTTATTACACAGTTTATCTGCTTGTTAATAGTCTCTCTTATAGTGTACCTAAAAATAAGGAAAGGGAAAACGCCTAACTGGCACTTTCCCCGAAAATTGCTTGTTTTTATAAAAAAAGTTCCATAAGTGAGGCTCATTTCTCAAGATATCATGACTTTTCGGTCTTTGTTTTGGTCCTTGTTTAGCTGACGGCTGTCCATTTTTTAATAATATGGTCGATCGTGCCTCCACCTAGGCAACGTTCTCCGTCGTAGAGGACTACGGCTTGTCCTGGCGTAATCGCTCGTTCGGGTTCTGCAAATTGAATCCGAGCTGTTCCATCTGCTTTAGGATAAACAGTCACAGCTACATCTGTTTGGCGATATCTAAATTTTGCCGTGCAATTAAAAGGTTCGAGTTTAGGCTCTGTCGCGATATAATTCATTTCTATCGCTTCTAACCCTTCGGAATAAAGACCTTGATGATGATAACCCTGACCTACATATAAGATATTTTCTTTGACATTTTTATCAATCACAAACCAAGGTTCACCAGCTCCACCAATTCCTAAACCTTGACGTTGTCCTAATGTATAATACATTAAGCCATCATGCTTCCCTTTTACTACGCCCTCTAAAGTTTGCATTTCTCCAGGTTGTGCCGGTAAAAACTCCGATAAAAACTCTTTAAAGTTACGCTCACCAATAAAACAAATTCCTGTACTATCTTTTTTTGTTGCTGTCGCTAAATGTGCATTTTTTGCCAGCTCACGCACTTCTTTTTTCGGTAAATGCCCCAATGGAAACATCACCTTTGAAAGTTGCTGCTGAGATAAAGCATTCAAAAAATACGTTTGGTCTTTATTGTCATCCGCCCCACGAATTAATTGAAACTCTCCATCCACTTCCTTCACTTGAGCATAATGTCCTGTAGCCACATAATCAGCCCCAAGTGTTAAGGCATGATTTAGAAAAGCTTTAAATTTGATCTCTTTATTACACATGACATCTGGATTTGGTGTGCGTCCAGATTTGTATTCCTCAAGGAAATAAGTAAATACCTTATCCCAATATTGCTTCTCAAAATTAACAGCATAATAAGGAATTCCGATTTGATTACATACTCGAATCACATCTTCATAATCCTCTGTTGCTGTACAAAATCCATTCTCATCCGTATCATCCCAGTTTTTCATGAAAATACCGATTACATCATAACCTTGCTCTTTTAAAAGCAACGCCGTCACAGAAGAATCAACTCCTCCTGACATACCAACTACAACCCTCGTGTTTTCAGGGCTTTTATTCATTTGATTCACCACCATTTGTGATTTTGTCTGAATGAAGGTCAAACAAATCAACGTACTTTTTTATTAAACAATAAAAGGTTTATCTTGCTGTAAACGTTGTACAACCTTTACGGTTTTACTTGCTGCGTACTCAATATCCTCTAACGTAGTACCTAAGCCAAAGCTGAATCGTAAGGATGAACTATATTTTTCCACTTGTTTAGGATACATCGCCACAAGCACATGAGATGGGTCAATCGAACCAGCTGTACAAGCCGAACCACTCGATGCAGCAATGCCTTCCATATCAAGATTGACGAGCATTGATTCAACATTTACACCTGGAAAACTTATATTAAAAATGTGAGGTAAGCGTTCAGATTGATGTCCGTTAAATTGAAAGCTTAATCCTGACTTCAATAGAATATCAAAAAAACACTGTGAAAAGCTCTTATATTGCTCAACTTTTTCTGTAAGATTTTGATAGGATAGCTCAAGCGCCTTAGCAAAACCAACAATTCCTGCTACATTTTCAGTTCCAGCTCTTTTCTTTCGTTCTTGTTCACCACCAAATAAAGCCGGTTGCAACTTTAGTCCTTCCTTAGCATAAAGAAGCCCCACACCTTTAGGTCCATTGATTTTATGGGCACTTATAGAAAGGAAGTCCACGCCTAGCTCTATCACATTTATATCAACGAGCCCGCAAGCCTGTACAGCATCAGTGTGTAAAACAGCCTGATGATTTTGTAGCAACTTACCAATTTCTGCGATTGGCTGTAAAGTACCCACCTCATTGTTTCCGAACATAACGGTAACTAAGAGCGTTTCCTCTTTAAGTGCTTGCTCTACTTGCATAGGTGTAATTTGACCATATGAATTAACGGGTAAATACGTCACTTCAAAGCCATGTTTTTCGAGTTCCTCACATGCATGTAACACAGCATGATGCTCAATCGCTGTTGTAACAATATGATTACCTTTATCGCGATTCGCTAACGCATAACCAATAATGGCTAAATTATCTGCTTCTGTTCCACCACTTGTAAAAATTAAGCTATGGTCGTTAACACCTAATTGTTTCGCAATAGAACGACGAGATTCATCCAATAACTGGCGGGATTTCCTTCCTACATGATGAATGCTAGAAGGGTTCCCAAATTGATGCTCGTATATGTGAAACATTTCTTGTACAACTTCTGGATGTACGGGAGATGTTGCCGCATGGTCTAAATAAATACTTTTCATTACTGTGACACCTCAAATTCATTTATCTTATCACTTCTTGGCAAAAAGAGAAGTGAAAGGGAGTCCCTCTCACTTGGCGTACATTTTTTATCAATCGATCATTAAATATAAAACATATAATACTCTTGTTCCCCGTCCGATTCAAAATTTGCCAAGTCATCTAATGTTGTTTCATCTAATACATTTTTGACGGCATCACGAATTTTAATCCACAAATCTCGTTTCGCTGGCTCTTCGTTATCCATCACCTCAACAGGACTAATAGGCCCCTCTAACACTCGAATAATATCTCCTGCTGTAATATCCTTTGCTTCTTTAGATAACATATAACCTCCGTATGCACCACGGACACTTTTAACAAGCATCGCATTACGTAAAGGAGCTATTAATTGTTCTAAGTAGTGCTCGGATAAATCATTTTCTTTCGCAATCGATTTAAGTGAAACCGGACCTTCCCCTGCTTTTTTTGCTAATGCCATCATAATCGTTAAACCATAACGGCCTTTTGTTGAAATCTTCATAATCAAATACCTCCTGACAGGTGTCCAGCACCTCGTTTGCTCATTATCTATTAAAAAATACTTATACACACACTCATCTATATCCTTTCCATTATATCATGAAAAGAGACCGGAATGGTATGTGTTGTTCAAAAGTTTGTCTATCATTGGCAATTTCTTTATTTTAAGCTACACTATGATTACGAGAATGAATACGAACGTATGATTGTCAAATTATGAAAGAGGTGCAAAAGACATGCTTTTTGATTCTCTAGTAGCGGAGCCTCTCTCCTATCGCATGCGACCGAGAAATATTGACGAAGTTGCCGGTCAAAAGCATGTGATTGGAACGCAAACATCGCTTTATAAAATGTTAAAAAAGGGTTATGTTCCTTCCATGCTATTATATGGTCCTCCTGGTGTGGGTAAAACCTCCATTGCTAAGGCCATTGCAGGCACGGTTGAAAAACCATTCCAAGCTATAAATGCAACAACGGCCGGAAAAAAGGATATTGAAGAAGCTGTCCAACTAGCGAAAGCCGAAGGAAACCTCATTTTATTTATTGACGAGGTTCACCGTTTTAATAAATTGCAACAGGACTTTTTATTACCACATGTCGAAAGAGGTCTTATTACGCTCATCGGAGCAACAACAGAAAATCCATTTCATGAGGTTAATCCCGCGATCAGAAGCCGCTGTGGGCAAATAAAGGAATTAAAGCCTTTAAATCAAGAGGATATTCTAGAATTATTAAATCGTGCATTAGAGGACGAGGAGAGAGGACTCGGAAAAGAAAACATTGAAATCTCTAATGAGTTACTTTCTTTTCTTTCTCAATCTATTAGTGGTGATGCCAGGTCGGCTTTAACCGTCCTAGAAGAAGTGATTCAAGCTTCTGAAACTAATGATGCAGGTGTAACCATCGTTCACAAGCACACAATTGAAGAATGTATTGAAAATAAAGGATTCACCCATGACAAACAAAGCGACATTTATTATAATCTACTGTCCAGCTTACAAAAGTCGATTAGAGGTAGTGATGTCTCAGCTGCCTTGCATTATTTAGCTCGATTAATAGAGGGTGGCGATTTAGCCGCCATCTGTAGACGGTTAATTGTTATTGCTTATGAAGACATTTCACTTGCTGCACCAGATGTGGCTGTTCATACCGTCTCTGCCGTAGATGCGGTCGAACGCTTAGGTTTACCAGAAGCACGAATCCCTTTAGCTAATGTTGTCGTGGAACAATGTTTATCGCCAAAGTCCAACAGTGCTTATAAAGCCCTAGATGCTGCGATAGCCGATGTACGTGCTGGAAAGCTAGGAGAAATTCCGGAGCATTTACAAGATAGCCACTATCAAGGCGCATCAAAGTTAGGAAAAGGTGTTGGCTACAAATACCCACATGATTATCCAAATTCATGGGTCAACCAGCAATATCTACCGAACGCCCTTGTTAATAAAGTGTATTATCAGCCAAAAGAGAGTGGTCACGAGAAAATGCTCGCTAAAGTATTTCACCGATTAGAATCACTCAAAGAGTCTGCCTCAAAACGTTAAAAAGAGCAACTAGCAGAATAGTTAATTGCTGCTGGTTGCTCTTTTATATAAAAGTTGCTTATGGGCGATAGTTTGTGCCGTGAAGTTAGCTCGTCATCCATCTAGCGATCCATGCCCTTAGTAGGACAGTGCTCCCTGTTTGTTCAGGCCGACTCCTAATGCTGATCGAGTTGTAAACGTGCCAACAGTTTGAACAGTCCTGATGCTCGCTCCTTAATATTGGGTGATGAATGGTCTTTTAATTTAGGAACATATGTTTAACGTTCTTTGTACAGATACCCACTCTTCCTGCCTCCGTATCTTCACATTAACTGCTTCTTTTGTTCGGAAGTTCAATTGTGAAAATGGTGCCTTTTTCTTTTTCACTTTTAACGTTTAAGGTCCCACCAAGATCTTCTACGAGTCGGAAGCATGTGATGATTCCTAATCCAGTTCCAGACTCTTTTGTTGTAAAAAATGGCGTGCCCAGTTTATCGAGTGTACGTTCATCCATACCTTCTCCGTTATCAATGACCTTAATCAGAACTTGCTCACCATTTGTAGACTTATAGGTTTGAATCTTCAGTTCACCTTCTACATTGATCGCTTCTAAACCATTTTTAACTAGGTTCATAATGATTTGGTGTAGTTTATTTTTTTCTATAAATAAGGTAGGTAAATCCTCTAATTCAAGAATGACTTGGGTTCTACGCCAACCAGCCTCGGTTTTATATAAAGAAAAAATCCCTTTAATTACATCGTTAATATTCGTTTCTTCTTTACTTCTTATAACATTGGGATTAGCTATATTGAGCATCTCACTAATAATATCGTTCACACGGTCAATTTCCTGCAAAATCAAATCATAATGTTCTTGCTGCTCCACGTTCACATCGGATCTTTTGAAAACCTGCATAAAACCACGAATCGTTGTCAATGGGTTTCGAATTTCATGGGCAAATCCTGCCGACAATTGCCCAACCATTTGCAGTTTTTCAGAACGATTAAGCTCCATCTCCATTTCTCTTTTATCGGTAATATCATCAAATACGACCAAAATTCCTTCATAATCATCTTGGTTATTCATTGAAGGCAGCGGTTGAACACTCATGAAGAAATAACGTGCTTCTTCCTTATGCTGACAATAAAATTCATAACGATCATTAAATTTCCTTTTTTCTAATGCATCGTGTAGCTTTGCACAATAAATGAATTGAGCAAAGCCTTCGTTATATTTAATTAAATCATCAATTCTCAAGCCTATGACCGCTTCTTTTTTTACTCCAAATAACTCTTCACACGTCTTATTAAACGTCGTAATTAAGCGGCTATCTCTTTGAAAGGCGAATATGCCGTTATTAGTAGCCTCTAATATAAGTGATGATTTTTGTTGGCTCTTCTCACGTTCCACTAGGCGCCTTGTCATCATATTAAATGCACGAGTCAATGTGTTTACCTCATGATAAGCGTTCGTTGATAATGGATCGACGATTTTTCCAAAGGCAAAGTCAGACGTGGCATAGACTAGTTTCTGTAATGGCTTAACAATATAATTGGATAATTTCACAATCGCAAAAATAACAATAACAAATACACAGCTAAAGAGAAATATATACTTACCGATTAGCTGTTGTAACGGCTCTGCCACATGACTTTTTGGCACCGATATTCCTATATACCAGTCATGCTCAAAACCATTTGTTTTATCTAGTTGCACAAAATATTGATGATGCTCTCTCTCTTCATTTTCAAAATACAAATTGTTCCTAACCATATGGTTCAATTGTTCTTGAGAGAGGTTATTCGCTTGGAAATAATTAAAATCAGTCATTCGATCAATCTCCGGGTGAGCAATTAAGTGCCCATCACCGTTCATTAAAAAAGCAAAGCCACCTAAACCAATGCTTTGTTGCTGTCGCGTAATTAATTCAATTCTTTCCCAAAGTTCAATTAAATTAAAAGAAGGCGAAACAGCACCGATTACATTCCCTAATTCATCTTCTACCGATGCAGATAATATAAGAATAGGTCCTTGGATCATATCTGATTGATAAATATCTGAAAGGAAAAAACCACCATTTAATGTATTTTGCACCCATTCTCTAGAAGACAGGTCTGTACCAACCATTGTCTGATCGGTATCAGCGATAACAACTCCCTCTTCATTAAGGAAAATGGCCCCATAATACAGAGAATGAATTTGCACAAATTTATTTAGTTCTGCTGAAATCTCTTCTATATTCGCGTCTCGCTCCATAATGAGCGGATTCTCACTTAATGCATACACATCGCTAAATCGTTCTTGTATAAAATCATCTAAATTAACAGCAGCACTTTCACCTAATGTGTATAGGAGCTGCTTATGTTGATTTTCTATATCTTGCTTTTGAGATTGAAAGGAAATATATGAAATAAAAAGTAACGGTAAAAATGTTGTACCGATAAAAAACAAAAGCAATTTCATTCTTAATGATTTAAACATCCGCATCTCCCCTCGAATAATGTCGAAAGGAATCAAATTTTATCCCTTACTCGTTTATTCTACACGTTCTCCTTCAATAAAAAAAGAAGCAAAATACAATTTGTTTGCTTCTGAATTCTTTGAATACTAAGGGCCATTGAGATGTTATCACAAATGATCCTTACCCGACTTCTACAATTCTTTAAGTGACTCGTATATTCCTAGCTGAATCTGGACATAGTAGAGACTAGTAGAAATAAAAAACGTGAATTTGTCAAAACTCTTATAAATCAAAGACAAACGATAGAAAGACTGAAGGAGATGAAAATAATGAAAGTTAGACAAGATGCTTGGTCCCACGAGGACGATGTTTTATTAGCGGAAACTGTGCTTCGCCATATTACCGAGGGAAGTACTCAATTAAGGGCTTTTGATGAAGTTGGAGATGAACTTAACCGTACTTCGGCAGCATGTGGATTTCGTTGGAACGCCGTCGTCCGGGCGAAATATTTAAATCAAATTGAGCAAGCTAAAAAAGAGAGGAAAGAACGTAAAAGAGCTTCCAGCTATAACTATTATTATGCAGCACCACCTGCTAACCCTACGTGGGCAAAGAAGTTTACACCTCCACTACAAACGGAAATGGCAGAAGAAATGGATATTCAAAATGTTATTCAATATCTACAATCACTCGCTCAGAACAAGCAATCGACTTCTATGTGGCAGGTGAAGGCTGATGTGCTTGAAAAGGAAAATGAGAGTTTAAAAATGGAAGTTTCTCAACTACAAAAGGAATTACAAAAATTAAAACAGGATTCTACGATTATTGAAGAAGATTACCAATCTCTTATTCAAATTATGAATCGAGCTCGCCGTATGGCTGTTCTTGAGGATGACGAAGAGACAGCTCATCCAACTTTTAAGATGGATAAGAACGGTAACCTTGAACGAGTTGCTAAATAAATAGTATCCAATAATAAAAACCAAGCAACGTTGCTTGGTTTTTACTGATCATCAATGATTATATACGTCGCCCGAATTGGCCCATGCACACCCACAACTAAATTCATCTCTATATCTGCACTATTACTCGGTCCAGAAATAAAGTTCACACAGCTTGGAAAGCGCTCTTTCTCTTGAGCAAGCTCATGTAACATATCCGTGGCTTGTGTCATACGAGGTACAATTGTGCTTTTTGGAATAATAGCGATATAACTTGTCGGTAATAAACTCACAGAGCGCCCTTTTCTATCATTACTTATTAACACGACCGTCCCTGATTCTGCTAAGGTCATATCAGAAAAAGTAATCCCGACGTCGGCTCTCTCGGCTATTTTTATATTCTCTTCTCTCTTAGCAGGGTCCCATTCATGAAATATGGCTCCCTCAACCGGATAACTTGCAAAGGCTGATTTCACACCGAAAGTTTCAAAACGCTCATCATCCCAATAAACGACTTCTTTTCCATCATAACGGGATAGAACCTCATGTAATTTCTTGGCTAAACCAGCTTGTGTAACGCGCTCAAAAGTCGTATGAATTCTTGAACATTGTTCCTGCAGGCGTTCCACTAATTGAACCGGTGTTTCATCGGCAAACACTTGACGCTGCGGTTCCTTTGTCCATTGCGGACGCACAACTCCATCACGCTTACGCTCTCTCCCTAAACGAGAAGCTATAGTAGCTAAAAAAGTATCCTGATTATAAATAGTCCCTTTCGTCATGAATTTTCACCCTTTTTGTCTCGTTTTTCAAACCAATTTCGGAAAGATTGTTTCGCCGGTTCAGGGAAATCACGAATATCTGTCCAAGGCTTCACAGGACCTGGCCCTTTTGAAATTTTTCCATCTTTCGAAAATGGTCCCATCACGGTTGGTGCAAACTTACTAGCACTACTAAAAAACTTCGGTGAGCTTGCTGCGATACCAAACCCTTTCATTGCCAACTTCTCACCAACAGACGCCCTACCTTGTTCCTCAACAATTTGACGACGATGTTGAATTAAGAGATCATGTAAAGGGATTTTAACCGGGCACGCATCTGTACAGGCGGCACATAAGCTTGATGCATATGGAAGCTCTTTATAATCATCATATCCACCTAATAATGGTGATAAAACCGCACCGATTGGTCCAGGATAAATTGAACCATAGGCATGACCACCAATATGACGATAAATAGGACATACATTTATACAGGCTGCACAACGAATACATTGTAAGGCAGACTGAAACTCTGTCCCTAAAATGTTTGATCGTCCATTATCGACGATAACTAGATGAAATTCTTCCGGTCCGTCAACTTCATCGTCACCTTTGGGTCCTGTTAATCCTGTTACATAACTGGTTAACTTTTGCCCAACCGCACTTCGACAAAGCATACTCACTAAAATATCCAGCTCTTGATAAGTGGGAACAATTCGTTCCATCCCCATCACCGTTATTTGCGTTTTAGGTAATGATGAAGCTAAGCGTGCATTTCCTTCATTTGTAACAAGAGAAATACTCCCCGTTTCCGCAACAGCAAAGTTACAACCTGTGATACCTAAGTCTGCTGTTAAAAATTCACCACGTAACTGTTCACGGGCAAATAAAGCGAGCTCTTCAGGCTTGGAAGACTTTGTATAGCCCTTTTTCACTTGAAATGTTTCACGAATTTGCTCCTTATTTTTGTGAAGGGCTGGTGCGACAATATGTGATGGTGGATCATGATCGTCAATTTGTAAGATGTATTCACCTAGATCTGTTTCAATCACTTCACAGCCAAGTTCTTCTAATGCTTCATTCATCGAAATTTCCTCAGTTACCATTGATTTTGATTTAATAATCTTTTTAGCTTCTTTCTCTTTTGCTACATGCCTTATATACTCATTGGCTTCCTCTGCCGTTTCCGCAAAAAAGACATGACCACCTTGTTTCGTCACATTTTCGGCTAGCTGTTCTAAATAAAAATCCAAATTTTCTAAAGTATGCTGACGTATCTCTTCTGCCAAATCACGCCAGTCCTCCCAATTCCCTAACTCTTCAGCTGCATGAATTCTTCCGTTCTTTAAACGTTCTTGTGCAGAAACGACCGCGTTCCGCATAAAAGTGTCTTTAACACCTATATCAACCCGACGATTAAAATCCTGATTTCCAATCTTCATGGCCATACTACATTCGCTCCCTATTTATCTAGAATTTAAGACTTGTGCAATGTGCATTGTTTTTATCGGTTTTCCTTGACGATCGATCCTTCCACCAATATTCATTAAGCAACCACAGTCAGCCCCAATGAGAACTTCTGCGTTGGTAGATTCTACATGGGCAACTTTTTCGTTGACCATCTGTTCAGAAATAGGCACCATTTTCACAGAGAAAGTTCCGCCAAATCCACAGCAATTCTCCTTATTAGGTAAGTTTGTAAATTCTAACCCTTCCACGTTTTCTAATAAAATCAGCGGTGCTTCCTTCACTCCTAATAAACGTGTCATATGACAGGAGGTATGATATGTAGCCTTTACTGAAAGCTTTGCTCCCACATCTTTCACTTTTAATACATCAACAATAAATTGCGTGAATTCAAACGTTTTATTAGCTAACGCTTTCGCTCTTTCTTTCCACTCCTGATCATCTTTAAAAAGATGGGGGTATTCATGAAACATGGCTGCACACGAGCCAGATGGTGATACGACATATTCAGCATGTTCAAATGCTTGAATCATATTTTTAGCAACAACCCTTGTTTCTTTTTGATAGCCACTATTATAAGCAGGCTGACCACAGCAAGTTTGTTGCTTAGGGAAATCGATCTCACACCCAAGCCGTTCTAATACGTCAACAACATCCTTTCCTACTTCTGTATAGAAGATATCACTCAAACAAGTGATAAATAGCGAGACTTTCATTCTGATTCCCTCTCTCTCATTATTGATAAGGTGATCTGATCACTTCATGTAATTGCTCTCAGTATAATGAAGTAATCAAAATATTTCAACCTTTTATCATAAAATGCTTCTACAGAAGTTATCGTTTTCTTATAAATTCAAAGGCAAAGGTTACACCTACCTGTTATAAATATCCGATCATTTTTAGAATAGAACAACTTGAGCTATACGGATACAAAGAAAAAACAGCTTTATCTAGATTTAACTCTAGACAAAGCTGCTGATATCTTCATTATGCTCTTGATATTTCAATTCCGTTTAGTAAATTTGTAATGACATGGCCAGCCATAATCAGTCCAGCAACGGAAGGTACAAATGCATTCGATGAAGGTGGCATTTTGGCTTTACGAATTTTCCCTTCTTCAGCCGCTTCTGAGACGATTTCTTTTCGTATATCTTCACGAATTTTGATCGGACGTTCATCTGAAAAGACAACTTCGACACCTTTATGAATGCCCTCTTTTCGTAATTTTGTGCGAATGACTTTAGCAATGGGATCGTAACTTGTTTTAGAAATATCCGTCACACGCAAACGAGTTGGATCCATTTTGTTCGCTGCTCCCATACTAGAAATAATCGGGATTTTTCGTGAAAGACATTCTTTAATGAGATGGATTTTATATGAGATCGTATCACTTGCATCAATAACATAATCTAACCCATAAGAGAAAAATTGCTCATACGTGTCTTCTGTGTAAAACATTTTTAAAGCAATCACTTCACAGTTAGGGTTAATATCGGCGATTCTTTCTTTCATAAGCTCCACTTTTTGACGACCTACCGTTGAAACTAAAGCATGAATTTGACGATTAACATTAGTAATATCAACGTCGTCTTTATCGACTAGCACTAATCTTCCGACTCCAGAACGTGCTAGTGCTTCTGCTGAAAAAGAACCAACGCCTCCAATTCCGAGTACTGCTACGGTGCTATTTTTTAAACGATCCAAACCATCATGTCCGATCGCTAATTCATTTCGTGAAAATTGATGTAGCATTCTTTCAATAACCCCTTCCAAACAATCGATATGTGTACGTTTTTGACTATATCATAGCCACTTAGAAAAGTCTAAAACATTTACAAGTCGCTGAGTAACTACAATTAAACGGCTTTCCATTGTAAGTAATTTAAGACAATGTAGTGAGTAACTATACGTAAAAAACCTAACACAGTTCATATAGGGTACTCCTCACTCGCTTTCTTACTTACAACATTACATCATACTTGAGCAACGGTTTTACTAGACTTTACTCTTTTTGTACAATTAGAATAAAAGTAATATACTCAAAATGCCCCTTATCTAAGGTCGGAGGTAACCAATGGATGAACAACAAATTTTTCCAATCATGATTAATGAAGAAACATCGGGCTTACATTCAATTAACATGTATCTTGTAAAAATGAATCAAAAACTCTTGTTAATTGATGCCGGTTATCACCATCCTAAATACGAAAAAGCCTTTGATTCCGCTTTACAACAATTTGGCTTTTCATTAAATGATCTAACTGCTATTTTACTAACTCACCACCATATTGATCATGTTGGTTTAGTTAACTACATAACGAAGCAGCATTCACTGCCTGTCTATGTACACCCTATCGCCTTCCCCCGTTTAAAAAGGGACCTAGATTTTTTACAAACACGTATTGATTTTTTTGAAAAACTTTATCGGGAAATGGACTGTAATGAAGCTGGACAGAGGCAAATTAAGTATTTACAGAAAGCGATAATGGATAATGCGAAGCAAAAAATTGACGTAGACTTACAAACAATACCTACACAATATGAAGATTTTGAAGTAGTCACTTTCCCGGGACACGCACCGGATCAAGTTGGTTTTTATTTAAGAGAACAGCAAATCTTATTTGGAGGAGATTTATTGATTGAGCACATTTCTAGCAATGCCCTTGTTGAACCAGACCAACAAGGGAATCGCCTCTTAACGTTAATTGAACATAAGCACTCATTAGAAAAATGTTTGAAACTCCCTTTATCCAGAGTGTATGCCGGTCATGGCCAAGTAATCGATTCTCCTCAGGAGTTAATTCAAAAACGAATTGAACAAATTAATCAAAAAGCAGAGCGTATTCTAAAGTTAATTCGCCAAGGCTTTCAAACAGGTAATGCAATTGCACTTGAGATGTATGCACACCGTTATCAAAGCCAATTTCCACTTGTCATGTCTGAGGTCATTGGTCACCTTGATTATTTAGAGTATAATGGCCTCATTGAAAAACGGCTCCACCCACAGACTCAGATTGCTATTTATATAGCCTGTTCTAAAAGCTGATTTCAATCGCACATGGCGAAGCCCGATTCACTTCGCCACCAACAAAGATGAAAGTAGTGGCGACTGTTCAAACTGTTGGAGCGTTTACAACTCGATCACCATTAGGAGTCGGCCTGACTAAACTGGGAGCACTGTCCTACTAAGGTCATTGATCGCGAGATAGATGACCAGCTAACTTCACGGCACAAACTATCGCCCATAAGTAACTTTCATATAAAATAAAGGCTAACTATCCATAAAGATAGCTAGCCTATTTAAGACGTGAAGAAATCCCGTAAATGCCGTGTTCGACTAAAGCTTTGAACCTGCTCAAGCAGGTGGGTGCCCCGTGCCCTTCTTTTTAAGTCCAAGCTCTCACTAGGCATGTAATCCAAAAGGCAACCTTTGGCTCCCGTTCAAAAAACGTTGGCTCAAAACGTTTAATGATAACGCACATCACAGGATTTCTAATAATTAACGTTATTATACGATGACTGACCATCTATTTCAACCTTTTGTTATAATTTTCAGACTATTATCCTATTTGCCACCCTTTTTATCACTATGGTACATTAGATATACAAATTAGAACGAGCAATTTCTATTATTAGTTTTAAAAGGATGTGTATAAATGGAACCACTAGCCATTCAACGTTGCATAGAAGTCAAACAAGAAATTGGTTTAATTGAAAAGAAAATTGTCGAAACCTCTTTTGATTTAAAAATCGATCATGAATACATACATGCAAAAACAGAACGGTTTTCTATTAAATCAATTTTAGACATATCCTTTCGGTTAAAAGAAGAAAAAGCAATAGGTTACTTATATATTCATACAACAAAAGGTATTCGTACTTTTCATATTCGCCATAATCCGATTGAATTTATTAATGTCTTCAAGAAATTAAGAAGTGAGACGACCGAGTACGAGTGATTCTTGCCAGCTCTTTTCAGTTAGCTCGCCCTGAATCGAAAAAATCTCAAGTCCCGTTGTTACGTCATTGAACTCCCCTTTCACTAAATAAGCGTCCCCATCCAGACCATGTTGTTTATGAACAACGATTGCTTCTGGATGGAGGTAATGATGAATATCTACGCTTGCAGCTTTACTAAAGGCCAGATAATACCTTTCAGCTTTTTCTGGTTGCCACTTACCATTACTTACCTCACCTTGTTTTTTCGTTTTATACGTATTATAAGAATTACCCGTTCCGAACCTACTCAAAAACAGAAAATCCTCGACCATACTATTTGCAGTTGCTTCCTTGCCAGCACCGGGACCTGTAAATAAAAGCTCGCCAATCATTGGTCCTTCAATTTGAATCGCATTCGTCACTCCATTAACGGCTGTATATGACTCCTCTTTTGCTAAAAACACAGGCTCTACCTTGGCCTTGATTTGTCCTTGATGACACTCAGATGTCCCGATTAACTTCAACTGTAAACCAAGTTGTTGGGCTAATTCTAGTTGCCAACCCTCAACATACCGAATTCCTTCTCTTGTTACTTGCTCCTTTTTTGGCCAAATTCCGAAACAACATTTAGTCAAAATCCTAATTTTATACCAAGCATCAAATCCATCAATATCATCAGTCGGATCATTCTCGGCATACCCTAATTGCTGTGCTTGTGCTAGAGCTTCATCAAATGAAAGATTCCTTTCCTTCATTTCAGTTAAAATATAGTTCGTTGTTCCATTTAAGATGCCACTTACCCGAAATATTTCAGTCGTCGGGATAATCCCACGCAACACATTAATAATCGGAATCCCACCTGCAACCGCGGCTTCGTAACCATAATAAGTCTGCCTCTGTTCAGCTAAGTCCTCTAAAGTTTCTCCATACTCGGCCACTAGCTTTTTATTTGCCGTAATAACGGGTGTACCTTTTTCCAAGAAAAATTCTGTATATTGGTAGGCAGGCTCTAGCCCACCAATCGCTTCAAATACCAAATCATAATCGCACTTTTTCGAAAATTCATTCCAATCACTCGTAATAACGGATACAAAACTTGTTCCTTGTAATGATTGTTGATATTTATCTTTATCGCGTATTAATATGCCTTCAATCGTCAAGGCCTCCCCAAACTGGCCTTGCAATGTGTGTGCAACCGTAGCTAATCGCTCTGCAACACCTAGACCGACCGTCCCAAAACCCATTAAACCTACTTTCATTTAACAGCACCCCTTTATATGCTTCATTATGTAAAAAAACCTTTCCAATAAGGAAAGGTTTCATCTGCCTTTTCTTATCTCTCAGAGCTTTACTCTGCTGAACGTAGCACCTTTATTTGTTTGGCTAACAAATAGGTTGCCGGGCTTCGACGGGTCAGTTCCCTCCACCACTCTAGATAAGTTCACATGTCATTTTTAAGTTATTCAGATTATATCGTTAAGTTGTTAGATTTGTCAATGGAGTTTTCTACACTCTTATTCGCTTTTCTTTCTAATCACTGACAAATTTAAATCAAGTAGTTGCTCTAAACTTACGTCACTCGGTGCATTGGTTAATAAATCACTTGCACTTGCTGTTTTAGGGAAAGCAATCGTATCACGTAAGTTCGTACGTCCAGCAAATAACATCACCATTCGGTCCAGCCCTAGTGCGATTCCACCGTGTGGCGGTGTACCATATTCAAATGCCTCTAATAAAAAGCCGAATTCTTCTTTTGCAGCTTCTGGTGTGAACCCAAGTGCTGCAAACATTTGCTCTTGAATGTCACGCTGGTAAATCCGTTGTGAGCCTCCACCTAATTCGTAACCATTTAAAACAAGGTCATACGCATTTGCACGAACACTTCCAGGATCTGTCGCAAGTAAGCTCATATCTTCTTTTAATGGGCTTGTAAACGGATGGTGTAAGGCAACAAATCGTTTCGCCTCTTCATCGTATTCAACTAACGGGAAGTCGACAACCCATAGGAAGTTATATTTGGATTCATCAATTAAGCCAAACTGCTTGCCAAATTTCAGGCGAAGTGCACCTAAGCTATCCCAGACAACTTGTTTTTTATCTGCGGCAAAGAATAATAAATCCCCTGTTTTAGCAGACATGGTTTCTATAAGTCTCTTCGCCTGCTCATCCGTGAAAAATTTGGCGATTGGTCCTTTTAGGCCTTCTTCCTCCACCTTTAACCAAGCAAGTCCTTTGGCACCGTATTGCTTAACAAAGTCAGCTAATGCATCAATTTCTTTACGTGATAATTGATCAGCACCACCTTCTAGGTTCAAACCTTTTACTGTACCACCTGTAGTTAAAGCCGATTTAAATACTTTAAAATCTGTATCATGTAAAGCCTCAGTTAAATCAATAAGCTCCATTCCAAAACGTGTATCAGGTTTGTCTGACCCATAACGATTCATAGCTTCATCATACGTTAGGCGAGCAAATGGTACGGTGATTTCGATCCCACGAACTTCCTTCATGAGCTTTGCCATCATTTGTTCTGTCATTGCTAAAAGCTCTTCTTTATCCATAAAAGATGTCTCTATATCAATTTGTGTGAATTCTGGCTGACGGTCAGCTCGTAAATCCTCATCACGGAAGCAACGAACAATTTGATAATAACGCTCAAAGCCCGAAACCATTAATAACTGTTTAAAAATTTGTGGTGACTGCGGTAATGCATAAAATTCGCCTGGATGAACTCGACTTGGTACTAAATAATCTCTGGCGCCTTCAGGTGTACTTTTTGTTAACATTGGCGTTTCAATTTCCATAAAGCTTTGATTATCTAAAAACTCACGTACCGTTTTGGTTGTTTGATGGCGAAGCTTAAACGTTTCTTGCATATCAGGACGTCGAAGGTCTAAATAACGGTATTTCAAACGAATATCTTCGGAAGCATCCGTATTTGCCTCAATTTGAAAAGGTAGTGATTTTGATGCATTAAGAATTTCAACTCGGTTAGCATGAATTTCAATTTTACCTGTAGCTAATTTCTCGTTAATCGTATGCTCATTTCGAGCAACAACCGTTCCTTCAATCTCTAACACATATTCATTACGAATCTTTTCTGCAATAGCCAATGCTTCCTGACTTGTTTCTTGGCTAAATACAACTTGAACAATACCAGAACGGTCACGAACATCCAAAAAGATAACTTGACCTAAATCACGGCGCTTTTGTACCCAACCTCTAATTAATACTTGCTCTCCTACTTTTCCTTCCACGATGGTGCCACAATGTGTGCGTACAGTCATCCTAGTTTCCTCCCTTTATCTGATTCTCTATATAAGTAACAAAGCTGTCTAGTTCTACTTGTTTTTGCTCTCCTGTTTCCATATCTTTTACATTAATCACTTTTTTTTCTAACTCTTCTTCACCTAATATCGCTGTAAAACGAGCCTTCAACCTGTCAGCTGCCTTAAACTGAGCTTTCATTTTTCTATCTAGATAGTCTTTTTCAGCTTTTAGACCATTAGCACGTAACTGGTCAAGTAATGCGAACGTTTTTGGTTTAGCAGACTCTCCTAATGCCACTAAATAACAATCAATTTGATTCGTTACATTAGGTAATTGATTTTGTCCTTTTAGTGCCATAATGAGACGCTCAATTGAAAAAGCAAAACCAATTCCTGGTGTTGATGGACCACCAAGACTTTCTACCAATCCATTGTACCTCCCACCACCGCAAAGCGTTGTAATTGCACCAAATCCGTCACCTTCAGCCATGAGCTCAAAAGCCGTGTGATTATAATAATCAAGACCACGAACAAGAGTTGGGTCTACTTCGTACGGTAATTCAATCGCATCTAAGTAAGCTTTCACTTGCTCAAAATATTGACTTGACTCCTCATTTAAATATTCTAGAATTGATGGTGCTGTTCCCATTAATGGGTGTTTGGCGTCTTTTTTACAATCTAAAATCCTGAGTGGATTCTTCTCTAGACGACTTTGGCAATCTGTACAGAACTCATCAATTCTTGGCTTAAAGTGATTCATTAACGCATCACGATGTGCTGTACGACTTTCTGTATCTCCTAAGCTATTAATGACAAGCTTCAAGTTTGAAACACCTAACTCCTTATAAATCCGCATAACCAAACTTAATACTTCTGCATCAATCGCCGGATCAGCACTACCTAAAGCTTCAACGCCAAATTGAACGAACTGACGCATTCTTCCTGCTTGTGGTCTTTCATAACGAAACATCGGGCCTGTATAAAATAATTTCGTTGGTTGGCTCGGTTGTCCAAAAAGCTTATGCTCAACGAATGCCCTAACGACACCAGCCGTTCCTTCAGGGCGTAGTGTCAGGCTTCGTTCACCTCGATCCGTAAAAGTATACATCTCTTTTTGAACGATATCCGTTGTATCACCAACACCACGTTGAAATAATTCTGTATGCTCAAAGATAGGCGTGCGTATTTCTTGATAGTTATAGCGCTCACATACCTTCTTTGCTGTTTCTTCAATGTACTGCCAGATCTCCACATCTCCTGGCAAAATATCCTGCGTCCCACGTGGAATTTGAATGTTCATTACTTTTCCTCCTACTTGCTCGGTTCTTTTTTCTCGATTGTGTATTTCTAATTGCTCAGGCTTCCTTCTGCTTTTTCTGCTCGCACCCCGCGTATTCTTCTTATCATCATGAACATGAGATGCTTTCCTTTATTTCATCTGACAATTAAAAAAATCCCGTCTCTGATGATTATCCTAAATCATCAGGGACGAGATTTATATTCCCGTGGTGCCACCCTCATTGAGTTTTAAATAAAACTCCACTTTTCAAGTAGTTAACGCCTACGAAACGTCTTTTCCTACTCAGTTCGAAACTTTTCAGAAAAACTCCTCCAAGGTGTTCATTCATCAAGGCAAATTTGGAGGGCTTACAGCCACGGCCTCTCCTCTCTAACAAATTTGGAGTCTTGATTACTATTCCTCTTCACCGGAATGGTCATTTGTTAATATTGATATCTATCATACGAAATGAATGATTCTCTTGTCAATAGGTTAATTGCGCATGAGCTTTTGTTTTAGCGTTTTTATTTCACGTAATGATAAGCCAAATTCCTGTGCTAGTTCAAAATTTGTTTGTAGCGATTCTTTTTCCATAAAGTTATGATAATCAACATGGAAGATTGGCTGTACCTGTTGTGTATGCATTTGTTGTTTGTGACTTGCCCGCATGAAAAGCTCCCCTTTTTTTGCTTTTTTTATAGCATGACCAAAAAAGAGGGATTTCACACGTTAATAAATTGTTTTTGTATGAAAGTTACATGGGCGGGGCTACGGCAAAGTGTAGAATCCTCAAAACCGTTTATGAATGAAAAGCCACCAGTTAAAGATTGAAACCCTACTTATATATTTGGAGAGGACTAGTTGTAAACGTATCAACAGGTTAAGAAGTCGTCACTATCCATGAGTGGCCTTTGTGCAGTTACTACAAGGAATTGCCTCCGTATCTTCACATTAACCCTCTCTTTGTGCAGTTACTCACCCTCTCCACTCGAGTAACTGTCGCGTTCAGCCTTTTTCGTGTAATTACTCCAAGGTTTGAGTCAGTATCTGTACAAAGCTTAATATATCGTTAAGTTGGCGATAGATGACTTTCATATTTGTTGGTGGCGAAGTGAATGGGGCACAGCCATGGGTTTTGTATAAAAATTAAAGTGACCGTAAATCCACCAGGTAAAATTATTCTTTCATACTCGTTGATGGTCTTTTTTTGACTGTTTAATTTTTACTTGTTCTCTATAGGACTTTCCAGAATTAAGGTTACGGGTCCGTCGTTAATGAGGGAGACATCCATCATCGCTCCAAAAATTCCTGTTTCGACTTGAACGCCTTTTTCTCGAAGCTTTCGGTTAAATTGTTCATAAAGTTCCTTGGCACGGTCTGGTTTCGCCGCTGCCATAAAATTAGGTCGTCTTCCTTTACGGATATCACCATATAAGGTGAATTGCGAAACGGATAAAATCGCCCCTCCGACCTGTAATAACGATAAATTCATCTTTCCATCTTCATCTTCAAAGATTCGTGTATTCACTAGCTTTTCTGCTAAATAATCTACATCTGCTTCGCTATCTTCATGGGTGATACCTACTAAAAGCATGAAACCATGACCAATTTCTCCTACAACCTCATTATTAACTGTTACAGATGATTGTTTGACACGTTGTAATACGATTCTCACTATGTACACCTCAATTATCTATTAATTTTCAAGAAAAAAGTCAGCGTTCGATAAGAGACGCTGACAAACTCTACTTAATGCATGATTCTTCTAACCGAATAAATATCTTTTATTTGTTTGATTTTATCCACTACTTTTTGTAAGTGATCAACATTGCGAATCAAAATCGTCATATGAATTGTTGCTACTTTATTGCGATGATCAGAACGTCCTGAAACGGCATTAATAGACGTTCTTGATTCTGTAACGGCATGTAATACTTCATTAAGCATGCCATTTCGATCAAAACCGGTAATCTCAATATCGACATTATAGGACTTAGCTTGATTAGAATTCCCTTCCCATTCAACAGGAAGTAGACGAGCCTCAAGCCCTTCTTCTTGCATATTCGAACAATCGGCCCGATGTATAGATACACCCCGACCTTTCGTAATATAACCAACGATCTCATCCCCAGGAACCGGATTACAGCATCTTGATAATCGAATTAATAAATTATCGACACCTTTTACACGCACTCCTGTGTTTGTCTTTTTCTTTGGCGTAAACGAAGGAACATCTGATAAAGCATCCGCCAAAGATTGCTCTTCTTGTTCTTGGTCTAATTGCTTACGTAATTTCTCTGTTAAACGATTCACAATTTGTTTGGCACTAATACCGCCATAACCTACAGCTGCATACATGTCCTCTTCACCAGTAAAACTGAATTTATTGGCTACTTCTACTAAATTCTCATGTGTGAGCACTTCTTTAGGCTCGAAGTCCATTGCTTTTATTTCACGCTCAATCGTCTCTTTTCCTTTGACGATATTGTCCTCACGACGTTCTTTCTTAAACCATTGCTTAATTTTATTTTTAGCATGGGAAGACTGGGCAATTTTTATCCAATCTTGACTTGGTCCATAAGAATGCTTAGATGTCATCACATCCACAATATCGCCCGTTTTCAGCTCATGGTCCAATGTTACCATTTTTCCATTCACTTTTGCACCAATGCAACGATTACCAATTTCACTATGAATGCGATAAGCAAAATCTAATGGAACTGAACCTCGAGGAAGTTCAATCACATCACCCTTAGGTGTAAAAACGAAAACCATATCAGAAAAAAGGTCCATTTTGAGTGATTCCATAAATTCTTGTGCATCGTTTGTCTCATTCTGTGACTCAATGACATCTCTAAACCAACTTAGCTTGTCCTCAAATGAACCAGAAGTCGTAATATTAGCTTTTCCTTCTTTATAAGCCCAATGGGCAGCAACCCCAAACTCCGCTACACGGTGCATATCTTCTGTACGAATTTGCACTTCTAAAGGATCTCCATGAGGTCCAACAACCGTTGTGTGTAAGGATTGATACATATTGGCTTTAGGCATCGCAATATAATCTTTAAATCTTCCTGGCATTGGTTTCCAAAGCGTGTGAATAACCCCTAAAACGGCATAACAATCCTTAATGTTCTTCACGATAATACGGACTGCTAATAAATCATAGATTTCATTAAACTGTTTGTTTTGCAAGACCATTTTACGATAAATACTATAGATATGCTTAGGACGCCCAGAAATTTCCGCTTCGATAAAGACCGTCTTTAAATCATCATCTACCCGTTCCATCACATCAGATAAATATTCTTCACGTTCGGCACGCTTTTTCTTCATTAGGTTCACAATTCGATAATACTGCTGCGGGTCTAGATAACGAAGGGCGGTATCTTCTAGTTCCCATTTGATTGTGGAAATCCCTAATCGATGAGCAAGTGGTGCAAATATTTCTAACGTCTCATTAGAAGTCACACGCTGCTTTTCTGGGGGCATGTACTTTAAAGTACGCATGTTATGAAGACGATCGGCTAATTTAATCATAATGACACGAATATCCTTTGCCATGGCGATTAACATTTTGCGATGATTTTCAGCCTGCTGCTCTTCTTTGGATTTATATTTAAACTTCTTTAATTTCGTTACACCATCAACAAGCATGGCGACTTCTTGATTAAATGCTTCTTCTATATCTTCAATTGAGACATCTGTATCTTCAACAACATCATGTAAAAATGCAGCCGCCACCGTATTAGGGTCAAGTTGAAGCTCAATAATAATACCCGCCACTTGAATTGGGTGTAAAATATACGGTTCACCTGATTTTCTATATTGGCCACTATGAGCATTCTCTGCATACAAATATGCTTTTTCTAAAAAAGCGACGTCCTCTTTATTTAAATACTGACTCGCCTTTTGTAATACTTGATCGATTGTCATGGAATCACCTGTTAGGTTCATATTATTTCTATTATCATTAAGTTTAACAGCTATGTAAAGAGAAAGAAAAGAATTTTGTCGGAATAACTAAAAAAATATTTACCAGCTGAATGAAATTCTATTCAGGTGGATACTTGTATACTTGACACGCACGAACATAACCGCGTAAACAATAGTCGACAGACAATAATGATAGGCAAAGATTTTTTTATAGATGAGTAACTACATACAAATGCTCGCTCATTTCGCTAGAATATAAAAAAAGACAAGCAGCAATTAACACCGCTTGTCTTCGATTTATTTATTCCTCATCATAGGTCGTTAGTGAAAATATATCATAACCTTTCAAACGCTCTCTTCCAGATAAGAAGCCAAGTTCAATTAAGAAAGCAATTCCAACTACTTCCCCACCAAGCTCTTCGACCATTTTAATTGTCGCTTCAATCGTACCACCTGTTGCTAGCAGATCATCAGCAATTAAAACTCGTTGACCCTTTTGGATAGAATCTTTATGAATTGTTAAACAATCCTTCCCATACTCAAGACCATAATCAACCTCAATAACTTCTCGAGGAAGCTTTCCTTTTTTACGTACAGGTACAAATCCTTTTTGTAAAGAATAAGCAATTGGACAGCCGACTACAAAACCGCGTGCCTCTGGACCAATGACTACATCAGCTTGTTTACTCTTCGCATACTCCGCCATTTGATCAACAGCGTGACGATAAGCCTCACCGTTTTGCATTAAAGTCGTAATATCAATAAAGCGAATTCCTTCTTTTGGGTAATCCTCTACAATCGTTAAATGCTCTTTAAAATCCATGTCTATACCGTCTCCTTGATTGTACTTTCTCTTTGATCCTTTTCAAACACTTGACTAAACCAATATTTCAAATGCTCAAATGATGAATAAACAAAGTCATTCTCGAGTTTTCTTTGTTGCTCCTGCTTTTGGAACGTTATCGAGTCTGATAAACTTTTCTTCTCTGGGTTCTCTTCCACTGTAATCCATCCATTTTCATAACGAATAAAACCAAGTTCCACAAACACTTGTACCATAAACGATATAGTATCCTTTGTCCAGCCTTTATATTTTACAAGCTTCATACCTTGTTGTTGTAGAGAAAATTGCTTTTGCTTTCGTAAAAATGCATAGAACCACTTAAAAGACTCTCTGTTTGGACTCATTGAAAAAAACGAATCACCCTCTTGATAGAACAAACAATACAATTGACTAGGTTGGCCTTTTTCAGCAAACAAATGTGTGAGATCTTGTTCACTAATTGGCAGATCAAGCAAAATAACGGCTGCCTGCTCAAAAGAGATCGCTTCTTCTTTAAGTTGATCAAATGACCAGACTTTTTCAGACTCCAGTCCCAATTTTACCTGTGTATCCTCTTGAAATGCAACTAAATATTGATGAGGCACTGTAATTTGTAACAATTTCTTGTGCAAATAATTCATTTGTACGCTGCGCCAGTCAAACAACTGCCATTCGGTCACAGCAATATCCTCAATCATCAGTTGAGGTTTAATATGCCCATTCCACTCATTAATACTTAAAGTACCCACAGCAGAAACTTGGTCCTGTACGGAAATCTGATCATAAGCATAACCAAAATGAAAACCTATCCCGTCCAGGCTAGTTCCATTTTGGTTAAATTGAAGCTTTAAATGATTAGATTCACTACCTATTTTTTTCATTTCACTAATATGAGCCTTTTCCAGCATAATTTTTGGTGTTGGGTTACTAACACCAAAAGGAGCAAGCGATTTCATTTGCTTAATAATATCTAAGCTAATCTCATCAACCGAGGCTACTAGATCAATTTGTTTTACAGGAATGAAATCATCTTCACTTAGTACTTCACTCGCTTGCTTTTGCAAACGATCCCTTAGTTCATCTAGATGTTCCAATGAAATGGTTAATCCCGCTGCCATCGGATGTCCACCAAAGTGAGGAAGAATATCACGACTTTTTGACAACTCAGCAAACATATCAAATCCTTCGATACTTCTTGCCGAACCTTTGGCAACCCCTTTTTCATGGTCAATACTTAACACAATCGTAGGACGATAAAACTTTTCAACTAATCGGGAGGCAACAATACCAATGACACCTGCGTTCCAATCTTCCTTAGCTATAACTAAAACGGCATGTTCATCAGGTGGATATTGCGTTTCAACGAGCTCCACAGCTTCCTTAGCAATCGTACTAACAATTTGTTGGCGCTCTTTGTTTAATTGGTCAATTTCTTCAGCAAGAAAGCCTGCATCCTCACTTTTGTCTGTCGTTAATAGTTCAACGGCAGGATTTGCTGAACCTAGTCGGCCAGCTGCATTCATACGAGGTCCAATTGCAAAACCTACGTGATCGGCTTCCAACATTTCTTTATCAATGCCTGCGATTTTTTTTATAGCTATTAAACCTGGCTTTGAGGTAGACTGCAAAGCGTGTAAACCTTCCATGGCTAAGAGGCGATTTTCGTCCACTAGCGGTACTAAATCAGCAATCGTTCCAATGACAACAATGTCTAATAATTCTTTAGGTACTCTACCAAGCAATGCCTGTGACACTTTAAAAGCTACACCGACACCAGCAAGTCCCTTAAACGGATAGGAACAGCCAGGCTGCTTCGGATTAACAATCGCATACGCATCAGGTAAGACAGGAGGCGCCTCATGGTGATCGGTCACGATAAAATCTAAACCGATATCTTTTGCCACTTTAGCTTCATGAACGGCAGATATCCCTGTATCTACCGTAACAACGAGACTAAATCCCTCTTCCTTAGCCCATCTTAATGCCGGCTCGTTCGGTCCATAACCTTCCGTAAAACGGTTTGGAATATAATAATCAAATTGTGCACCTAGCATTTGCAACGTATATATCATCACCGATGTACTGCTAACACCATCAGCATCATAATCGCCAAAGATTAATATCTTTTCCTTCTTTTCAACGGCTAATTGAATTCTATCTACAGTTTCTTTCATCCCATGCATAGCATAAGGATCATGATAATGAATTTGGTTTTTATTTAAAAAAGTTGATGCAATCTCAGGAGTTGTTAACCCACGATTAATGAGTAACTTTGCTACTAATGGAGCGACCTGTAATTCGGTTACTAAAAGGTCTACCATTGCCTGTTCCTGGTCTTGCACTTTCCATCTTGCCTTTGAATTTAACATGCAAACACCCCTCGACCTACCCATTATACAGGAGTGTTCGAGGGGTGACAATGTTGATATTTACTTATTTATATTGTTTTCTTGTTGCTTAGGTGCATGGTCTTTATTCTCATCCATTTGTGGCTTATGCACGTTAGGGTGTTGAATATTTTCTTGTATACTAGCACCTGATTTTTTAAGCTTCTTAATTTCTGTTTGCAACTGATAAATCTTAACCATCCCAAATGCTCCAACTATTAATGCTCCCATTAAGACGGAACCTAAAATAATCAAAATCAGCGGCCAATTTGCTTCTCCAAATAAATAATTCACGCGAACAGAATCAACATTAATGACAGCAAAAACAGATATAATAAGTGCCACAATAAGACCGATTATAATTCCCCACTGACCTCTCATCCAGCCACCAACCTCCCAACAAAAAATTAGATAAATTTAACATTAATATTCCCTTTTCTGGTGATAACTAAACAAGTAACATGTACTCAAAATCATACTTGATGTTTATGCGATGCGTATGGTGTGTTTGTTTTGTATGAAAGTTGGCTAAAGCTCATGTGCAGAGCGTTAATTGCCGCTACCGAAAATCATGCTCCGAGACAATCGCGTGGCGCTGAGCTAATCGGTGCAGCCAGCGGATTTCAGCTCTGCCACTATGTCCCATGGGAGCATAACTCGCCCGTTGGGTTACTGCTGATTCTCTAGTTCAAAATCATTCTTACAACAAATATTAAAAAGAACAAGAACAAAGTGAATGAAGAGCCACCAAGTAAAGAAGCAAAATTCAATTGAACAAAGTGCCAGCAGAACAATACATTTTTCTTTATTCAGATACTAGCTCTTTTCTCTTCCACATCTGCACATTAGCACCCTTTTTGTTTAGATACTAGCTCTTTTCTCTTCCGTATCTGCACATTAATCGCCTCTTTGTTCAGATACTGACTACTTTTTCTTCCGCATCTGCACATTAGCACCCTTTTTGTTCAGATACTAGCTCTTTTCTCTTCCATATCTGCACATTAATCGCCTCTTTGTTCAGATACTAGCTCTTTTCTCTTCCGTATCTGCACATTAATCGCCTCTTTGTTCAGATACTGACTACCTTTTCTTCCTTAACTGCACATTAACGCCCTTTTTGTTCAGATACTAGCTCTTTTCTCTTCCGCATCTGCACATTAGCACCCTTTTTGTTCAGATACTAGCTCTTTTCTCTTCCATATCTGCACATTAATCGCCTCTTTGTTCAGATACTGACTACCTTTTCTTCCTTATCTGCACATTAACAGCCCTCTTTGTTCAGATACTAGCTCTTTTCTCTTCCGCATCTGCACATTAGCACCCTTTTTGTTCAGATACTAGCTCTTTTCTCTTCCATATCTGCACATTAATCGCCTCTTTGTTCAGATACTGACTACCTTTTCTTCCTTATCTGCACATTAACAGCCCTCTTTGTTGAGTTACTAACCACATTAGTATTGAACCCTCTTCAACATCCCTATAGCTATGAGGAACTGCTTCCCAAATCAAAACCGGTGATATTTTACGATTAGTAAAAAATCACCGGCTCATATAATCACGGATCCACTTTCTAGTCTTCTAACAACTAGGTTACGTCGTTGGCTCAACCTCTTCTCTTCTTTTTGGTTTATTCTTTTGACGCTTTAAAGCTTTTGCCTTCCATACGACCCATAATTGAGCGGCTAAGAACATCGAAGAATATGTTCCGGCAATGATACCAATTACGAGTGCCAAAGCAAACGAACGAATCGATTCGCCACCAAACACCATAATCGCCGCGGCAGCAAAAGCAATCGTTAACGCTGTATTAATCGAACGTGCTAATGTTTGTACAATACTTTTGTTAACAATATCCGCTAAATCTTTATATCCCTTAATTTTCTTAGCAAACTTCATGTTTTCACGAATTCGATCGAAGGTAACGATCGTATCATTAATCGAATAACCCACAACGGTTAAAATTGCAGCAATGAACGGGATATTAATCTCAATCTGAAATAAACTAAAAATCATTAAGACAAACAACGCATCATGAATCAATCCAACAATCGCTGCAATTCCAAATAAGTATTCAAATCGAAAAGCGATATACACCATAATTCCTAACGACGCTAGAATGACAGAAATGATCGCATTACGAGCTAGTTCTTCCCCAACCATTGGTGAAACGGTACTAACATTTGGTTCAGATCCATATTCTTCTAAAAAATGATTTTGTATTTGAGCAATTTGAGCATTTGGCAGTTCCTCTGTAAAACGAGCATTGGCAATTTCACGATTATCACCCGCAAGTACAATATCATCAGGAATTAAGGCTTCATCAATAGCAGCGAACTGCTCTGTCACCTCTTCCGCTGTAAGTGTTTCCGAGCTTAGTACTTCAACTCGAGAACCACTCTGAAAATCAATGCCTAGATTAAAACCTAACGTAAATAATAAAATCACACCTAGTAACGAAAATAAACCTGAGAAAAGGAAGAATTTATTACGATGTTTAACAAAATCAATCTTTAAATCCTGTGTATTAAAGTTCATCGATTTGTTCCTCCTTTACCCCAAATAACCAATACTTTTTATTCAAGGCCCTACTGTTAACCCATAAACCTAATAATATACGTGCTCCAAATACAGCAGTGACAAAACTTACAAGAATACCAACGATTAACATAACGGCAAATCCTTGTACAGAGCTTGTCCCGTAAGCAAACATCACACCCGCTGCAATAAGTGACGTTAAGTTTGCATCTAAAATCGTTGTAAATGCTCGTTTACTTCCGGCTTTAAACGCAGACATCACTGATTTACCAGCTCGAAGCTCCTCTTTTATTCGTTCTGCCGTTAAAATATTGGCATCAACCGCCATACCAACCCCAAGTATTAAGGCAGCTATTCCAGGTAGAGTTAATACAGCATTCATTAAATTAAATACTAATAACACTAAATATATGTAAGCTGAAAGCGTAAGGACAGCAATCACACCAACAAAGCGATAATAGACTATCATATAAATAAAGATTAATGCTACCCCAATAAAACCAGCATAAATCGTTTTTTCCATCGCTTGCTCACCGAGTGAAGCTCCAACAGAATTAGAATAAATCTCCGTCAAACTAACAGGAAGAGAACCAGCGTTCAGAAGTTCAGCTAGGTTTTGAGCTTCGTTCATCGTAAAATCGCCGGTAATTTGAACCTGCGTCGTACGGAAAACTTCACCTACAGTAGCTGCTGATAAAAATTTTGGATCCCCTTTACCTGTTTCCCCATAGAAGGAATCACCGTCTTCAAAGTCTAACCAGATCACCATCAAGTTTTCTTGTGTGTCACGTCTTTCATAAATTTGCCTTGTGACGTCTCCAAACTTTTCTGCATCTCTTAAAGTTATTTGAACAACTGGTGCTCCAGTACGGTCATCAAAGCCGACACTAGCCCCATTCTGCCTTAAATCAGAACCTTCCAATAAAATGTTGTCGTCAACATCACGTATCGTCAAAACCGCCTCAGTCGAGAGCATTTCACGGGCTTGCTGTTGGTTTTCAACACCAGCAAGCTGGACACGAATTCTATCGTCTCCTTCAATTTGAATATTTGGTTCAGATACTCCAATAACATTAATTCGTTGATCTAATGCAGCTACTGTTGCTACTAATGCATTATGATCAATGACATCTCCTTCATTGGCAGGCTCGACTTCATATAAAATTTCGAAACCACCTTGAAGGTCTAAGCCTAAATTTACATCCTTTGTTATGTCCATCACGGTTGTGCTAATTAAGACCGCAATAGCCGCAACAATGACAAAAAAAGCGGCAATTCGACCCTTTTTGACCATACCCACTATGACCTCCCTTTATAAAAAAACAAAACGCTCATACTTCTAAATACACTTTTCTAACATAATACCATAATTGACCAAGATTAAAAACCAAGTTCATTTGACTTGGTTTCAAATACTCGTATAGTCCTAATTTACGATTGTGCGTCCTTTTCAAAGTCTGCAAACCAATCTGTTGGATCCTGATAAGCCTTTACTGTTAGCCAATTCATATACGCTTGTGGTTTTAATAATAAAAGCTTGTTCACAAATTGGTTGATATGTATAAATTCCTTTGGTTTACGAAGCTCATACATTAGGCAATCCCAAATCTCGTCTTTCGTAACTCGCTCATATCCTAATAAATGAAACTCATCAACCTTACTGTCTAAGGCTGGTTCAACAGCATTACGCCATCCATCAAACTGCTGTTTTTCCCCCATATCATCACCGCCTATGTAAACGAATTGAGCAATCACTCCATCAAAAAGCTTGTCATGCTTGCCCCACTTTCTAGCATATATATAAATACGTAAAATTTCCATCACTTTTTTTGAGAAAGTAGGGTGAATATGTCCAAGCAAACCTTTTTAAAAGGGGCTTTTATTTTAATTGTCGCAAGCTTTATCACCAAAATTCTTGGATTTATAAATCGAATCGTTGTCGCTAGAATCATGGGAGCTGAAGGGGTCGGCCTTTATATGATGGCCATCCCGACCCTATTACTTGTCATGACCTTAACCCAACTCGGATTACCTGTTGCTATTTCAAAACTTGTCGCTGAGGCTGCAGCCAAAAATGACGGGGTACGAGTCAAACGAGTGCTCGTTGTTTCTTTAAGTGTTACGTTAACCCTTACCGTTGTGTTTACAACATTAATGATTGTATTCGCCCCTTTAGTTGCTGCCCATCTTTTAACAGACGAGCGTGCCTTCTTCCCACTCATAGCCATTACACCTATCGTACCAATCGTCGCTGTATCAGCTATTATACGCGGTTATTTCCAAGGAAAACAGAATATGACACCAACCGCCATTTCCCAAGTAATCGAACAAATTGTACGGATTACACTCGTTGCTGTTACTACGACCGCCTTTTTGCCATTAGGGGTTGAATATGCAGCAGCTGGGGCGATGATTTCGGTTGTAGCCGGAGAGTTTATTTCATTAATTTATATGATTTGGGCATTCAAACAAAAAAAAGCTTTTCGATTAAGACAACAGTTTATGACCTATGCAAAAGGGGGCAAGCAAACCTTATCTGACTTAATGCGCATTGCCATTCCTACTACCGGCAGTCGACTCATTGGTTCAATCGCTTTATTTTTTGAACCGATTGTCGTCGCTCAAAGCTTAGCTATTGCTGGCATGGCAACGGTTATGGCTACAAAACAATATGGTGAGCTAGCTGGGTTTGCCATTCCATTACTTATGCTTCCCACTTTTATCACGCAATCTTTATCGGTTTCTCTCGTACCCGCCATTAGCGAAGCAGCTGCACATAAGCATTTTAAAACGATTCATTATAGGTTAACTCAAGCATTAAGACTAGCTCTTCTTTCAGGGGGCATCTCTTGTGTCGTTTTATATATTTTTGCCGAACAAGTAGTAACACTCATGTACAATGCACCCAATGTTGCTATGTATATTAAGTTGTTAGCCCCGTTCAGCATATTTCTATATTTACAAGGGCCTCTTCAAGCCGTTCTCCAAGCCCTTGATTTAGCCAAAGCAGCGATGATGAATAGTTTATTTGGTGCCATCATCAAAATAGCCGCGATTTTCGCTTTAGCCTCGCAGCCTGAGCTTGGTATCATGGGAGCCACATTAGCTGTCATTATCGGTTTTGTACTTGTTACGCTCCTTCATTTTGCCACTGTCGTAAAAACGATTGGCTTTACACTCGAAATACGCTTAATCGCAAAAATGTTAGTTTTATTAGCTGCAACGACGCTATTCAGTTATGCTAGTAATCAATTTATTGACATATCCAACTCTTTATTGCTTGATACTAGTATAGCAATTATCCTAACAGCCATTTTTTACATCGCACTCACCTTCCTATTAAAGCTCGTTAACAAACACGAAGTAAACAGGCTCCCACTCTTTGGCAAGATATTAGGCCGTTTTGTCCGTTAAATGACTACTATAATCATGTGTTGAAGTAACTCAAATACACCACAAGCTCTTTTATGGGCGAGCCTTTGTGGTGTATTTGTCTGTGTCAAACATCGCTCATTTCTCATCTTTTAAATCCACAAAAAATGTGTCATCATCTTTTAATGAACAATAGGAAATCTTTTTGATATCACGATATCCAAGCTTCCTCATTTGTTGTCTTACCCAAAGCGGTGTTTTTCCGATCTGCTCTAAATTATCATCCTGTATCTTGCCATCCAAAATAATCGGCAATGGTAATTTTGGCTTGTGATTGGATTGCTTATCTTTTTTGTCTTTTTCGATTACAGACAATTTTCCTGAAGGTTCTAAAATGGCGAACTCTACATCAGAAACTTTACTCACTTTATTTTGTCTTAGCTGCATGAGAAGATCATCAAAATTATAGCGTTGCTTTCTCATCTCGTGTTCATCAATTTTTCCGGCATTGATAAGGACAGTTGGTTTGCCATCCACTAATTTTCTAAACCAACTACTCTTTAGTGATAAATAAGCAAATACAATTTGAATCAATACTAAAACAACTAAAGGTACTAAGGAATGAAGCATAGAAGACTGCTCATCGTCAATGGAAATAACCGCTAACTCAGCTATCATAATCGAAACAACAAAGTCTAACACAGACAACTGTCCAATTTCTCTTTTCCCCATAAACCGTAAGACAATCAATATAATAAAGTAAACGAGGAATGTTCGTAATACAATTGTTGAAATATCCACTAACTTTCTCCCCTTTTACAAATATGATTGATTTTACCTTTAGTTTGTCCTCATTCATTTTTTTGTACCATGTAGCTTTTGGAAAAACGAATGAGGCAAATTCGTAATTGAAATCATTTTTTTGAACAAGCCTGAATAAGCTGTTATATGAGAACCGAGAGGGGGAAGTATTGTGGAGTCGTATCGTCACTTTTTTCCAGCTATACTAATTGGATTACTCACCATTTTTTCTATAGCAGTTGTGTTTAGTCTAATAGCTGCAACGATTTTGTCATTGACACAGTTGACTGAGGAGTCATTAAGTTTAGTCACAAAAATCGTTGCCTTTATAACCATTTTAATTGGCGGAATTGCCGCCGGTGCAAAATCAAAGTCCAAGGGGCTTTTAATCGGTGCCACAACCACACTTGTTTTTTGCCTGATTACATTTTTCGTCCAGTTTCTTGGGTTTGATCAAAGCTTTACACTTGAGCAATATTTATTTCATGGCGCATATATCGTATGTGGTGCATTTGGAGGTATGGTAGGAGTTAATTTATTTGGCGGTCATTCCTAATAAAAAAGCTGACAAGCATGGGAAGTCCCACTTGTCAGCTACTTTTGGTTCATCAGTCAGGATTAACTACTTCACGTACTGCTGATTTGTCAAATGTAAGCTTACGATTATCATTAACTAAGATAACCATCACTTCATCATCAACAGCGTCAATCGTTCCGTGTAATCCACCGATTGTAATAATTTTGTCACCACGCGATAACGCGCTGTGCATTTCACGAATTTGTTTCTGTTTCTTTTGTTGCGGTCGAATTAATAAGAAATAAAATACGACAAACATTAAAATTAATGGCAGTAAAGAAATTAACATTTCCATTCTTTATTCACCCCTTTCATTTAGTAAAACTTATCTTTATATATGATTAGAAATTTTTCGCATTTGGTTTATTAAAACCGTATTGTTCGAAAAATTCTTCTCTAAAATCTAATAAGCGATCCTCACGAATGGCTTGTTTTACTTGCTCCATTAAATTTAATAAGAAATATAAGTTATGATACGTCGTCAAGCGGAACCCAAATGTCTCCTCACACTTAACAAGATGACGAATATAGGCCCTTGAATAATTTTGACAAACGTGACAATCACAATTTTCATCTAAAGGACGGAAATCTTTTGCATATTTGGCGTTTCGAACAACTAACCGCCCTGCACTTGTCATACACGTACCATTACGGGCAATTCTCGTTGGCAAGACACAATCAAACATATCAATCCCACGAATCGCACCATCAATTAACGAATCTGGTGAGCCAACTCCCATTAAGTAACGTGGCTTATTAGCTGGCATAAGTGGTGTCGTAAATTCCAAAACTCTATTCATAACATCCTTTGGTTCTCCAACTGACAATCCACCAATCGCATAACCAGGAAAATCTAAGGAAACGAGGTCAGCAGCACTTTGCCTACGCAGTTCCTCATATTCTCCACCTTGAATGATTCCAAAAAGACCTTGGTCTTGCGGGCGTTGGTGTGAAGAAATACAACGCTCTGCCCAACGGCTTGTCCGCTCTACAGATTGCTTCATATATTCAAAATCAGCCGGATACGGCGGACATTCATCAAAGGCCATCATAATATCAGACCCTAATGCGTTTTGAATCTCCATCGCTCCCTCAGGGCTTAAGAACAATTTCTCCCCACTTAAATGGTTACGAAAATGAACCCCTTCTTCTTCAATTTTCCTTAAATCACTCAAGCTAAATACTTGATAACCACCAGAATCAGTTAGAATTGGGCGCTTCCAATTCATAAACTTGTGTAAGCCGCCTGCCTCTTTAATAATGTCATGCCCAGGGCGTAACCAAAGGTGGTATGTATTGCTTAATATAATTTGAGCATTCATGTCATATAAATCTTCAGGACTCATTGTTTTTACTGTAGCTAAAGTTCCTACTGGCATAAAGATCGGTGTTTCTATTGTACCATGAGGTGTATGAACTTTACCAAGACGAGCTCCTGATTGTTTGCATGTTTTTATTAATTCATAGGTGACAGCTGCCATCTAAGTAAATCCTCCTTCAAAAACCTTCTTATTATTTTTCTCGATTCCGGTCAGTAATGAGCATCGCATCGCCAAAACTAAAAAATCTGTACTGAGCTGAAATGGCGTGATGATAGGCATGTAATACATTTTCCCGACCCGCAAGGGCACTCACTAACATAACTAATGTTGACTTGGGTAAGTGGAAATTGGTTAATAAAGCATCTAACCCTTTGAATTGAAACCCCGGGTAAATAAAGATAGAGGTCCATCCTGATGCCTCACAAAAACGACCGTGCTCTTGCATAATGGTTTCAAGTGTTCTTGCAGAGGTTGTCCCTACTGCTATAATTTTACCGCCATTTTTTTGTGTTGCTGTTAAGATTCCAGCCGTTTCTTTACTCATTTCATAAAATTCTGCATGCATAGCATGGTCAGTTAAAGAATCCACACTCACTGGTCTAAAAGTACCTAAACCAACATGTAACGTAATTTTAGCGATTTGAATTCCCATCTTTTTTACTTCTGCTAGTAAATCTTCCGTCCAGTGTAACCCAGCAGTCGGGGCCGCTGCAGAACCCCTCTTTTCAGCAAACACGGTTTGATAACGTTCGCGGTCATCAAGTTGTTCACGAATATACGGTGGTAGCGGCATTTCTCCAAGCTTATCTAACACTTCATGCAAAATGCCTTCAAAATGCAACTCCATCACACGGCCACCATGTTCTAACTCTTCCGTACATCGAGCTTTTAACATGCCTTCACCAAAGTCAAGCTCTGTTCCAACCTTCACCCGTTTAGCGGGCTTTACTAATGTTTCCCAACTATTACCTTCTACTTGCTTTAGTAATAAAACCTCAACCTTAGCACCGGTCTCGGCTTTTACACCAAATAACCTTGCTGGTAAAACGCGGGTATCGTTTAATACCAAACAATCTCCAGGTTGAAGATAAGCTAAAACATCAGGAAAATGATCGTCCTGAATCTCTCCAGTTTGTTTATTTAAGACAAGCAAACGAGACGCCGTTCGGTCTTGTAGCGGCGTCTGTGCGATTAAATGTTCAGGTAAATGAAAATCAAAATCTTCTACGTGCATTCGTAAGGTCACCTTTTCTATCCGTTCAAAATTGGGCATCTTAATAATTTTATCGAAACTTTAACAATTAATCAAGAGTTTAGCGAAAGCGACCAATCAAAATAAAAATAAGTGACAGTACCACACTTATAAGTAGACATGTAACAACAGGAAAATAAAAGCTTGTATTCTCTCCTTTAATGACAATATCACCTGGTAGCTTGCCAAGTGGGATAAAACGTCCAAATAGTTGCCACAAAATGCCGACTACAATCAAAACGACTCCAATCGTAATAATGAACTTAGGGATGGTATTCATTTCGATGGTTCCTCCCGTTGAAAATGCTGATAACATAACGGCGTCAGAATTCGTCCACGTGGTGTTCTTTGAATAAATCCAATCTGTAAAAGATATGGTTCATAGACATCTTCAATCGTATCAGCCTCTTCCCCAATGGTCGAAGAAATCGTTTCAATACCAACTGGACCACCATTAAATCGGTCCATCATCGCAAATAAAAGTTTATGATCGATATGATCGAGTCCTAATTCATCAACTTGAAGTTTTTGCAAAGCATGACTGGCAATTTCATAGGAAACAGCCCCATCTGCCTGCACTTGGGCAAAGTCCCTCACCCTCCGTAAAAGGCGATTGGCAATCCTTGGTGTGCCACGCGATCTACTTGCCATTTCTATTGCCGCTTCGTGGTCCATTTCAATATCTAATACGTCTGCCGTCCGCTTGACAATTTGTGTTAATTCATCCACGTTATAAAACTCAAGTCGGGCTAAAACCCCAAAACGATCGCGTAAAGGAGCTGAGAGCATACCAGCCCTCGTTGTAGCACCGACTAACGTAAAAGGAGGTAAATCTAACCGCACTGAACGTGCTGTAGGTCCTTTACCAATCACAATATCGAGACAGAAATCCTCCATTGCCGGGTATAATACCTCTTCGACGATCCGATTTAATCGATGAATTTCATCTATAAAAAGTACATCACCTGGTTCTAGAGCCGTTAAAATGGCTGCTAAATCACCCGGTCTCTCAATAGCCGGGCCAGACGTCGTTCGAATTTGTACATCCATTTCATTTGCAATAATCGTTGATAACGTTGTTTTTCCAAGCCCAGGAGGACCGTACAATAAGACATGATCGAGGCTTTCCTCTCTCATTTTAGCAGCCTCTATAAATACTTCTAAATTTTTCTTAACATCCTCTTGACCAATATAATCTAATAAGCGTAATGGTCTCACTGATTGTTCAGCGGTTTGATCCTCCCACTGCTGACTGGCCGAAACCATTCTCTCTTCCATGACTTTACCTCCTTTTACGCTTTAAGCATAAGCTGTAACGCTTTTCTTATATAGGCATCTGTTGAGAGGGTTTCCTCTGATAATGTTGGTCGCACCTTTTTGAGTTCCTTTTCTACGTAACCTAAAGCACGCAACGCTTCAAATGCTTCTTCCAAAGCCTCATTATTTGCTGTGACTTTCGCCGTTCTTTTTACGTCAGCAGCAGGCGTTAATAATGTAATCGTAAATTCTTCTAATTTACCTTTTAAATCAAGGATAATTTGCCTTGCTGTTTTTTTACCAACACCAGGGAACTTGACTAAAAAAGCTTCATCTTCTGATTCAATGGCTGAGACGACTTGATCAGGCTGTCCTGAAGCCAAAATGGCTAAGGCACCTTTTGGTCCAATACCTGATACATTTAAGAGCTTCTCAAACAAGTCTCGTTCTGACTTTGACTGAAATCCAAACAAACGGATTAAATCTTCCTTCACATAATGATAGGTATAAACTTGAATGTGCTCATTCATACTCTTCTCAAATACAAATGGATTCGCACAAAAAACTTGATAACCCAATCCGTGATGGTCAATAACGATATATGGCGTTTCTACACTCACTAATTTTCCTGATACATATTCTATCAATTGATAAACTCTCCTCTAAATACGAACATTTATTTCTATTTTAGCATATCCCCCATCTCCCGAATAGCTTTTTACACACATACAAAACGCTTATGGTGAAGTGAAGTCCTATTTATTCACTTCACCACCAACAAATATGAAAGTAGTGTTTTTTCTTTACTAAACGGATTTTGATAACTTTTTATTTATTTTGTATGAAAGTTGACTAACGCTGAAATGTGGAGCACTAATTGCCGCTACCGAAAATCATGCTCCGCGTCCTATGGGGTGGCGCCGAACTAACTAGCTTCGCTAGTGGATTTCAGCTCTGCCACTACCCCCCATGGGAGTCTCCGCATGTTTTCGTCCGCTAGGTGACTGCTCATTCTCAAATACAAATAACTTTCATTAAAGTAAATAACAACAAAAACAAAGTGAATGAGGAGCCACCGAGCCAATAACAATATCCAACTTTCGTTTTTGTGGTGATGAGTTGCTTAGCAAGTTATCATGCAAGTTTTATATGAGAGAAACTCACTAACCAAGAAGCCTGCACGAACCCTAGCGGAGGGATTGGGGCCAACTCCTGCAGGAGGAAAGGGCACCGATTTTCGAAGAAGTGCCCATCACCTTTAGGGTAACTTTCATACAAAACTCACATGGTGAAGCACAGATTCACTTACGCCACCAACAAATATGAAAGTGTGATTTTGTTCTTTAACTGGTGGTTTTTCATTCATAACGGTTTTGAGGATTCTCACATTTTGCCGTAACCCCGCCGCTTTTTAGAAAGGAGCTCGCAAGAGCTTTCCTAAAAAGATTCAGCGCACTGACAAACAGCCACCACCAACAAAAAAAAAGAGAGAGTAATAACTCATCAGGATTAGCATCTAAAATCCAAGTGTTTTTGGACCGTTAGCCAAGCTTGCTTGGCTACTTCACGCGACTGCGTGAAGTTTTGAAAATAGAAATGAACCTTCAGACGAATTCATTCGTCTGTGAGGTCATTTCTATTTTCAAAAACGGACCAAAAACAAAGACCGAAATGTCAAGTTATCTCGAGAAATGAGTACTAACTTTCATACAAAAAAGCACAAATCACCTTATACGTGTCTTTGTGCTTTAGAAAAGTTATTCGTTCCTCTTGCCTCGAGCTATAACCATACAATTAGCTTTCTTCTTTTTGCATAGCCCTTAACATATCAATAACCTTTTGAAAATGAGCTTTATCTTGAATCCGAACCCCTTCTTTTAATTGCTGATACTGTTTCGTTTCAAGTTTTTCGGTATCAATCTGAAAAAACGAATGAATAATTTGGTCTTCTTCTGGTATACCTTCATAAATGTGTAAATAATTATCGTCTGTTAAACCAAAAAAGCCATTAATTTTAACAATGGGAGAAACATCATCTACTTCTGTTTGAAAAACCATTTCATCTTGATTCTGGTCAATTAGATCCCAACCCTCATACTGGGCCCAAAAGTCTTCCATGGACCAAATCGTTTCCTCAATGACTTCCTTCTGCACATTTCCATCTAAATAAAGCCGTTCTAAGACAACCTTCATTGTCAACGGAGCATAGGCTCCAACGGTTTTCTCTTCTCGAACATCTAAAGTACTATGATCACTTGGTTCGACTACATCTTCTTGATCCAATAATAAAAACCAACTTAGCCCTATAAAAAACAACAAGCCAAGGATAATAGGATATTCTTTTTTGTTGATTAAAAATTTAATGATTTTCATTTGTCTCCACCTATCCTTTTATAAAAAAAATGAACCATTTATGGGTTCAGCGTTCCCATAAATGGCCTTGTTCATTCATTTTAGAAAGGTTGAAATCAAATGTTCAAATTATCGTGTACGTTCAAAAGGTCGTTGGACGGCACGTCCAATATCTTTTAACATGGCTTCAAACGTTGAGCCGATTTCATCAACAGCTTCACCGGTGCCTTGACGAAGTTGGTTATTCAAACCTTGAACTCGACCATACATGTCTTTATCTGTCACCACATGTATATCACGGTCTCCGTTTGTTAACCCTCGTACTGTTCGTTTGATTTTATCTTCTGTACCTTGAACGTTACCATCAACTGCAACCACAATATCATTACCATGAATAATAACATGGGATTCATTTACACCATCAATAGCTTCTACATGCTTAGCAATTTTAGATGCGGCTTGACCACGATGTGTTTGAGTTGCTCTTAATCCAGTGTTGTGATCACGACCAATTGAATGGTTACCGCGGAAATTCTCAACATTCATACCATTATGATGAGAATTACGGACACCAAAGTTGCGATGATTGGCACGCTTATTGACAACACCATTCTCATCAACCATACGAGCACGGTCATTACCGGTTACACCATTCGTCCAAAAACCACTACGCTTATCATGATGACCAATTTGATTATTGTTCATACGATAAGGACTGTGCCCAAAACCTTTTGGTCCATAAGTGTTTTGATTGTCTTGACTCGGTGCTTGAGTTGATCCAAATTCTGAACCACCATAATACCCTTTATTAGAAAAAGTATTCGTACGGTGGCCATTCATTTCATGACGCGTCTCACTCATTTCCATCCCTGTAATGGAATGATTTCGTACACCCGCTTGATCCGTATTATTACAAGCGACTAAACTACTTGCTAGCACCATAACAGATGCAATTGACAAAGCAAATTTTCTCATATTTGAAAGCCCCCTTTCACTAATATGGTGGCTTTCCAAACTACATTTTAGTCTGTTACATCTTACGTACCATGGAGTTTATTGGGTTTTGCATTAAATTTTTAACAGGAATAAAAAAGTTTTCATCTTCGCAACATTTTCTTAAGTAATAAAAAAAGCAGCTCATGAGGCTGCTCTTTTAATCTTCATAATCGTCTTCTTCACTATAATGCTTCATATTCGCCTTTGGCTCCTGATGTCTTGGCATAAATTGATCTTGAATACTGTGGAACATTCCAGCTTGGTTACCAGGCATTGGCATCATTCCATTTTGGCCTGGGAATGGCATCATTCCATTTCCGTTTTGACCTGGCATCGGCATCATTCCATTTCCGTTTTGGCCTGGGAATGGCATCATTCCGTTTCCGTTTTGGCCTGGGAATGGCATCATTCCATTTCCGTTTTGACCCGGCATTGGCATCATTCCGTTTCCGTTTTGACCCGGCATTGGCATCATTCCGTTCCCATGATGGTCTGGTTGGTAATGATGGTTAAACGATGGAAATGTTTGGGCCGGCGGATGATGGTGAACAGGTTCCACCACACATTCCTCTTTTGATTGATGCATCTGAGTACCACCCATATTCCCATAATGATGATGCCCTTGATGATGCATTGGTGGTGGAGCAAACCAATGACCTTTTTGACCATAAGGCATAGGCTGAACAGGGTGCCCACAATTAGCACAACCTGGCATCATAGGACTAATTGGAACCATATTCATCGGTGGACATGGTTGCGGCATAACTGGCTCACAATATTCTGGTGCTTCCATTTGTGGTTGCACAGGCATCTGTGGCATTTGTTGTACTTGAGGTTGCGGTTTTGGCGGCTTAGCGATCGGCTTTTCTTTTATTGGTTTGGGTGCCACCGGCTTTTCCTTCGCTTGAATAACTGGTTGCTCTTTTTTGGCTGGCATTACTTTTTTAGGCTGTGGGTTATATAGAAATACATTCATATTAGCCTCATAATTAGGCGAAGCTGGCTGTTGCTGTATAGGCATTTGTTGAATTGGAGCAATCGGTTGCTCTTTTTTCATAATAGGATGCTCCTTTACAGCTGGAGCAACAGGTTGCTCTTTTATTAAAGTTTGAGGCGATATCGGTGCTTCTTTTTTTACAGGTACACTGCCAGTTGGAATTTTCACCTTCATGCCAGGCATTAAAACATCTGGGTTACTTAGTTGTGTGTTCACATTTTTTAATTCTTCAAAATTAACTCCATGCTTTTGAGCTATTTTCCAAAGAGATTCTCCTTTTTGGACAATATGAATTTTCACGATCATGCTCCCTCCTCTTACATTCATTACATTGTATGAGATTATAGGCAAGTTGACACTGTAAAAGTGCCCAAATTATAGATTACGTCTAGAATGAAATTATACTTATTCGCAAATGTATGTGAGATTTAACTGTTTTATACCAGTGGACAGGGCTACGAATTGTCATGAACGAAAAAAAGCCTATTGTTTCATGAACAATAAGCTCTTATGTGTAAGATTTAAGATTGTTTTAACATTCGTTCAAGTGCTAAGTTAGCAAATGCCGTTGTCCTTTCATCAACCGTAATCACATTTCTCAAATTTCCTTTTTCCAAATCTTCTAGTGTCCAAAGTAAATGATCGATATCGATTCGGTTCATTGTTAGGCAGGCACACATTGTAGCATTTAAAGAAATAATCTCTACCTCTTTAAAAGTCTTGGCTAACCTAGAGACAAGATTCATCTCCGTACCAATCGCCCAGGCACTACCTTTTGGGGCTTTTTTTATCGTTTCAATAATAAAATGGGTAGAACCATTTAAATCGGCTTTTTGCACAACTTCATATGTACATTCTGGATGAACGAGTATATTCATTTCAGGACGATGTTTTCGTAAATCCTCAATTTGGCCGACTGTAAATTTCTCATGGACTGAGCAATGTCCTTTCCAAAGTATTACTTTTACGTCTTGTAGAGGTGTTTGATATTCATTAACGATTACTTCTTCTAACGGGTCCCAAACGACCATTTCGTGAAGTGAAATGCCTAAATCATAGGCTGTATTTCTCCCTAGATGTTGATCTGGTAAAAATAACAACCTTTGCTTTTGAGTAAAGGCCCATTCTACCATTTTTTTGGCGTTGGACGACGTAACGGTTGCTCCTCCATGTTCTCCACAAAAAGCTTTAATCGCAGCTGTACTGTTAACATATGTAATAGGTAAGATCGTTTCATCAAACAAATTGATGAGCTTTTCCCAAGCCTTTTCAGTTTGAGTAATCGTTGCCATATCAGCCATAGAACAGCCTGCACGTAAGTCAGGTAGGATGACTTTTTGTTTATGATTGGTTAACATATCGGCGGTTTCCGCCATGAAATGAACACCGCAAAATACGATAAATTCAGCTGATTGATTTTGCTGAGCTACTTGAGCTAGCTGAAGTGAGTCACCTGTTACATCAGCGAATTGAATGACTTCATCTCGTTGGTAATGATGACCCGGTATCAATAGTTTGTCTCCGAACTTTTGTTTGATTTCCTTGATTCTTTGTTCTTTTTCTGACATTGTCATCTTCAAATATTCCTTCGGTAACCTTTCTACTCTCTTTAATTCCTCCAAAATACTCATTCTAGCCCTCCTTTTTCATCATGAAAAATTATTTTAGTAAGAAGCTATAATCAATGGCCTTGTATGAATGGGTTAGGAAACCTAAAGATATATAGTTAACCCCACATCCAGCGAATTCACGAATAGTTTTCAGTGATATTCCACCCGAAACCTCTGTAACAATATTTGAGGGTACTAAAGGCTGTTGTTCTTTTACTTGTTGTGATGAATAATTATCAAACATGATCACATCCACTTCGGCTTCGATTACGTCAATTAATTCTTGCTTATTCGTAATTTCAACCTCAATTTTTGTCATATGACCTAACGTTTCTTTCACACGAGAAACAGCTTGACGAATTCCCCCATACGCTGCAAGATGATTTTCTTTTAATAAAACAGCTTGATCTAAACCTCTTCTATGATTAAATCCTCCTCCACATCGAACCGCATATTTCTCTAACATCCTTAAGCCTGGAGTTGTTTTTCTTGTATCACACACTCTTATCGTCGGGTCATTTAATGCCTCAATGGACTTCTTCGTTAATGTGGCAATACCTGATAACCTCTGAATTAGATTTAAAAAAACACGCTCACCTAATAAAAGTTGATCAACAGCACCTGTTACTTCTGCAACTGTTTCTCCTTTTTCCACAAATTGACCATCTGCTTTCATCAACCTTACGTTTATATGACGGTTTATGATCGAGTATCCAACCTTTAAGATGGATGCACCAACAAAAACGCCATCCTCCTTTGCAAAAATATAAGCCGTTTTCTTTAACCCTTGTGGCAACGCTTGACTTGTTATATCTCCATCACCTATATCTTCTTCTAAAAAATCCCGTAATTGCTGTTCAAGCTTAATCTGATTCATTCTTCCTACCCCCTATATGTACGTTGTCAATTTTGTTCGATTTTTTGATAAGCCCCATTGTAAGGTTTTCTGATTCCAATCTGATTCTGTCTCCGGGAAGTCAAGTCGATGATGGCCACCGCGTGACTCTTTTCGTCCCAATGCAGCACTCGTAACCAAATATGCTAATAAATATTGATTGGCTTCCTCTCTTTGTGTAGAATCAATTTTTTCTTCATCCATAAACCAATTTTTATAAACCTCTAACCAATTTAGAAACTCCACTAATGAACGAGACTCACGATGTATTCCAACAGCATGAAACATGCGTTTTCGCAATTCATCTATACTCGGTATCAGGAAAAGAGATGATTTTATCGAGTCCATTTTGCCTGTTTCATTGATCCATTTCAATCCTATCTCATTGCCAGTTACTGCTCTGTTCAACATATCAGTGGCCGCTTTTTCCGCAAAAAAGAGAGCTTCTAGTAATGAGTTACTTGCTAAGCGATTTGCACCATGAACTTTCGTACAAGCGACTTCACCAACCGCATATAGATTTGACAGAGAGGTTCTAGCTGAAGAATCTGTTTGAACTCCACCATTGGTAAAGTGAGCACCTGGAGCTACTTCTACGATTCCTTTTTTTGTATTGATGTTATTTCTTTGACAGATTCGCTCGATTTGCGGAAAGCGTGTAGCAAAATGGTTGACCAAACTAATATCCAAATACACTTTTCTTCCAGCAGCAAGCTGTTTTTCAATCTCCCGACTTACAATATCTCTAGCTTCTAAATCCTTTTGAGGAAAGCTATTCATAAATGCCTTGCCTTCGTCATTAATGAGATAAGCTCCTTCTCCACGTAAAGCTTCACTCGCTAAGCCAATCGCTTTTCCCCCTTGTATGATGACCGTTGGATGAAATTGAATAAATTCCAAATCAATTAGTTTTGCACCTGCACGATAGGCTAAAGTCACGCCATCTCCTGTAGCACTTATTGAATTGGATGTATATGTGTAAAGCTGTCCGAATCCACCCGTTGCCAACACGGTATAATCTGCGTATAACTTACAATTATTTGTTTGAACACCGACAACTTGTTCATCATCCACCAAAAGTCGTTCCACTCTTGAGTTTTCCATGATTTCAACTCGATTTTTTAGCTGTCCTAACAAACAATCTATAAATGCTGCCCCGGTTCCATCACCATGTACATGAGCAATTCTCCTTACTCGGTGAGCCGCTTCTTTGCCTAGTCTGATTTGTTTATGTAAGTCACGGTCAAAAGGTACACCCAACTTTATTAAGGAATCAATGATCCTGGGTGCATGCCGAACCATTTCCTCCACATGTTTTTCATGATGATGGTCATAACCTGCCGTAACTGTATCTTCATAATGTTTACTCCAATCATCATCTTTACCTATAGCTGCAGCAATTCCACCTTGAGCTAAATAGGAATTCGACGTAGTTAATGAATGTTTTGTGAGAATAATCACATGAAATTGATCAGCTAATAAATGTGCTGTCATTAACCCTGCAATGCCACTACCTATCACTATTACACCGGCTTTTGACACCTACTCACACCCTTTTTTTAAAATTACAGTTGTCTTGTCACCTATCTTTACATAAAATAAAGATACTGACAAGAATTTTTTTAGAGGTGATTAAAGATGCTTTATTTTGACTATAGTGCGACAACACCTATGAGCGAAACCGCCCTAAAAGCTTACATACACGCAGCCAGACATTATTACGGAAATAGCCAAAGTCTACACCATGATGGCGAGGAGGCTGACAACGTGTTACAGTTGTGCCGAAATTCACTCATGCAATTACTAAATGTTCCACACCACTCTATTTATTTTACCGGCTCTGGTAGTGAGGCAAATTTTTTAACGATTGTTTCTATTGCCCTAGCTTCCATACATAAGGGTAAACATATCATCTATTTAGAAACTGAACATCATTCCGTCAAACAAGCACTGCACTATCTAAAGAGGTTCGGTTTTACCTCTACAGCAATCCCTTTAAATTCCGTGGGCAAGGTGGTAAAGAGCCAGCTTGAGAAATCGATAAAGCATGATACAAGTATGGCGATTATTGGGCATGCAAGTAGTGAATTAGGTACGATTCAAGATTTGGGACATCTTTCGTGGCTTTTAAAAAAACATGATATACTCTTAGTGAGTGACTGTGTGCAAAGCTTTGGTAAAACCGAAATTCCCTTTGAGTCCCTTGATGCGTTCACTCTGTCAAGTCACAAAATTTATGGCCCAAAAGGATTAGGAGTCGCTATATTAAGAAACACCGTACAATGGCAACCTTTTTTAACCGGAACTTCGCACGAATTTGGATTTAGAGCTGGCACCGTCGATATACCAGCGATCGTTGCTTTTACAGAGGCTGCTGAAGAAATTACAGCGAATCAAGTCAAAGAAGAAAAAAGACTTAAGCAACTACAAGCCTTATTAATATCGTTGGTTCTTACACAAGATAAGCTTTTTGTCTTAGAGGGCGATCGACTCAATCGATTACCTTTTCACATCGCTTTAAGAAGAATAGGTATGGAGGGACAACTTTTAATGTTAGAGTGTAAACGGAAAGGGATAGCGATATCTACGAGCTCTGCATGCCGAGCCCACTTTTCCGAACCACCAGCCTCATTACTCGCAATCGGACGAAGTATCACCGAGGCACACGAATTCATTCGTATTACTTTCGGTCAGCAAACAACAGAAGAAGATATACATACATTAAGCCAAGCATTATTAGAAATATCAGCAACCTATAAGGAGGATTTACATGGAGAAATCAAAGAAATTGTTGGGAGAAGAACGCCGTAATCAAATTATCCAATGGCTACGCTCAGAAAATAAACCTTTAACAGGAACGGAACTTTCAAACCGTACACATGTGAGTAGGCAAGTCATTGTTCAGGATATCTCCATTCTCAAAGCAAAGAACGAACCGATCCTTGCGACTTCTCAGGGCTATATATATCAACAACCATATACATGGCCGCGTTTCACTAAAATAGTCGCTTGCTATCATACCCCTGAACAGACCATGGACGAATTAAATCTTCTTGTCGACCATGGCGTAACAATTAAAGATGTCATTATTGAACACCCTATTTATGGTGAAATTACTGCGTCTTTACAAATTTCTAATCGTCAAGAAGTTAAAGCCTTTTGTGATAAAATAGCTCATACAAATGCTACTCTTCTTTCTCTTCTTACAGATGGCGTACATTTGCATACACTTGAAGCACAAACAGAAGCAGATATCGAAAGAGCAACCATCGCGTTATCAGAACATGGATTTATTTTAAATGAAAATAGCTAATCTGCTCCCGATCCTAACAAAAAAACCATGAAGTTCATTTATAGAACTTCATGGGATACATTTTCTTGGATAGCTGTTACAGAAAAGCTCTCATAACTACCTAGTATATCTACTCCGCAGCCTAATGTTTCCAGCTCAGCGACAACACCAGGTATAAGGATATCGTCGAGACGATAGTCAACATCAATCAAAAAGAAATAATTACCAAGACCTGTTTTAGTTGGCCTTGACTCAATTTTAGATAAATTCAGCTTTCTCCAAGCAAATGCCGATAATACTTGATGAAGTGCCCCCGAATAATCAGATGGCAAAGTAATCATAAGTGTCGTCTTATCACCTAACTTAAATGGTCCACTCACTCGGTATACATCCTTATTTTTTGCTAATACAAAAAAACGGGTACGATTATTATCGAAGTCATGAATATTATACTCTAAAATATCTAGACCATATTCAGCAGCTGCGAGTTCATTTCCGATTCCAATTACATGTTCTTTCGGGTTATCAGCAATCCATTTAGCTGCTTGTGCTGTTGAATTCGTATACTCAAATTCTATATTTGGGTAACGCATTTGCAGATAATCATGACATTGAGCAATGGCATGTGGATGTGATAACACTTTAACTGGTTCTTCCTTTGTTTCCTTTTGCCAATTACTTCTAAATAAATGCTGAGCTACCGGTACCGTCATACTCCCTATAATCGGTAATCTTTTTTTGTGAATTAAATAGTCTAATGTTAAGTTTACAGAGCCTTCTATTGCATTTTCAATAGGAACAATTGCTAATTCAGCTTCGCCGTCACTGACAGCATCAATACAAGCTGGAATCGTTTGAAATGGCTTATGCGAGTAATCAGGAAAAGCTGCACGTGCTGCTATTTCTGTAAAAGTTCCTTTTGGACCTAAATATGCTACTTGTGTCAATGGTTTCTCCCTCTCTTTTTAGGAGCCAGATCCGACTAACTCCACTTTCTCCACTGCTTCTAGTTCTTCTATCTTTATTTTTAAACTAGATAAATCCATTTTCATTGAAGAGGTATTGATCGAAAGTGTAATATGTGCCCTACCTTGTAAGGGAATTGATTGATTAATCGTTAAAATGTTTGCACCTGATTCTGCGATCAAGGTTAATAGTTGTGAAAGTGTTCCCGAGCGATCGACTAAATTCAAAGATAGTGTAATTATTTTTTCTTTCATCATTGTATGAAAAGGAAAAATACCATCTTTATATTTATAAAAAGCACTTCGACTTAAGCCCACACGGTGAACTGCTTCATTTATTTTTTTAACTTTCCCAGACTCTAATAGGGACTTTACTTCTAATGTTTTTTCCATCGCGTCTGTTAGGATATCCTCACGTACGAGATAAAATTGTTTTTGTGATTCTGACATATTATATCCCTCTCTATGTGTGCCAATCGTTATTAAATGATTAACACTTTTTATGAGCTTCTTTCTATTATAGAATTGACGAAACTTTTTGACAACCACTTTAAACGAAAATGTATATATTGGATAGACATTTGTCCTGCTGATTGTATAGAGGTATTGACTCTACCATTTTGGTTTTGTAAATGTGATGTTTATTGTTAAGTTACTGTACTGGTTCTCTCCAGTATCTACACATTAACTGCCTCTTTGTGCAGATACCGGCTACTTACTCTTCCTTATCTGCACATTAACCGACTCTTTGTGCAGATACCGGCTCTTTACTCTTCCTTATCTGCACATAAACAGACTCTTCGTGCAGATACCGACTACTTCCTCTCCCGTATCTGTACATAAACCGGCTCTTCGTGCAGATACTGGCTACTTACTCTTCCTTATCTGCACATAAACCGACTCTTTGTGCAGATACTGGCTACTTACTCTCCCGTATCTGTACATAAACCGGCTCTTTGTGCAGATACCGACTACTTCCTCTCCCGTATCTGCACATTAACTGCCTCTCTTTGAAATACGCTCCACACCAGCTTCCATATTTGCACATTATGGCCTTGCCTGTTACTAACCAAACCGATAGGCGCTTCTCTTTTCGCAAAAAAAGCCCATGCTACTTGGTCATGGGCATTAGTGTAGGTAGTTGTTTACTTACATCTATTCGATAAACTCAAATTCAAACTTCATGATACGGACAAGGTCGCCGTCTTTTGCTCCTTTTGTACGAAGCGCTTGATCAACGCCCATTCCGCGCATCTGTCTCGCAAAGCGTTTGACGGATTCGTCTCTTGAAAAGTCAGTCATTTTAAAGAGTCGTTCTAACTCCGCTCCAGCTAATTCAAAAACCCCATCATCTGCACGCGTAATGATAAATGGCTCCTCTTTCTTCTCATGCTTATAAACAACGCGCGCCTCCTCTGTCTCTTCGTACAGTGGGAATTCAGGCGTTTCCTCAATTTTATCAGCAACAGCGAGCAACAATTCTCGTACACCTTGTTTTGTGAAGGCTGAAATAGGGAAAATGGGTGCGTCATCTGTTAATTTCCCTTTAAAAATACGAAGGTTTTCCTCAGCTTCAGGCATGTCCATTTTATTAGCGACAATGAGTTGTGGACGTTCAAGTAACCTTAAATTATATTGTTTAAGTTCGTCGTTAATCTTTACATAATCCTCGTAAGGATCTCTCCCCTCTAAGGCAGACATATCGATAACGTGAACAATTACCCTTGTCCGTTCAATATGTCTCAAAAATTGATGACCTAGACCTATTCCTTCATGTGCTCCCTCAATTAAACCAGGTAAATCTGCCATAACAAAACTGCGTTGATCATCTGTTTCAACAACCCCTAAATTTGGCGTAATCGTTGTAAAATGATAATCAGCGATTTTTGGCTTTGCAGCAGATACGACCGATAATAACGTTGACTTTCCTACACTTGGAAATCCTACCAAACCAACATCAGCAAGTACTTTTAGCTCTACTGTAACTTCTCGCTCAATTCCCGGCTCTCCATTTTCAGCAATTTCTGGTGCTGGGTTTGCCGGTGTCGCAAATCGAATATTACCGCGGCCACCGCGACCACCTTTTGCTATTGTTGCTTTTTGACCATGTTCAGTTAAATCAGCAAGTACTTGTCCTGTTTTATCATCAATAACTGTCGTACCTGGTGGAACCTTTACAATCATATCTTGTGCATTCTTTCCGTGCATACTTTTAGAACGCCCATTCTCTCCTTTAGATGCTTTAAAATGGCGGTTATAACGAAAATCCATTAACGTACGTAGACCTTCCTCCACTTCAAAAACAACACTCGCACCACGGCCACCATCTCCACCAGCCGGGCCACCATCTGGAACATATTTTTCTCGGCGATAAGCAACCATACCGTTACCACCGTCTCCACCTTTTACATATACCTTTACCTTATCTACAAACATTTCATTCACCTCTATTAATGGGCAGCTGCACCCTTAATAAGCATGTATCACGCTGCCATTCCACTATCTCTATTTTAAACTCATTTCCATGATCAAATACGAAGAGATTCTCTGAACTTACTTGAAGGTCACCTTCGTACTGAAAAAGTAATTCACAACAGCTCTCATTCAAAACAAACGTAATTAATAAATGATTTTCTGTCCGCCAATCACTATATTTAGAAAATGATGAAAGTAACTCTGTTACAAGCCCATCTATCAAGTCTTCACGTTTATTTAGATTTGCTTCATTACCAGCAACATTCACTTCGACATGTAAAGAACTCTCTTTTCCATATAACCAATTATACGTCAACAATTTTGTTGCAACTTTAGGAATTCCTAAACTTGAAAGCTTTGATTCATTGACACATGTTTGTACCGTCTGTTGTATTAATTCCTCAATCCTTTCGTAATTTCCTAAAGCTAAATTGGTTTTAACTAGTTGCATCACATTTAACCAATCATGACGATTATGACGAAGTGCTTCTATTACATTTATTTCTTTCGTCATATTCATAACCCCTTATCTTTATAAAAATACATTGTATCCATCATAACACAAAGTGCTTAAGGAAAGACACCGTTTGTGCAAAACAAACACGAGAGAAAACACCCGCAATTCTCCATCCTTTAATAACCAACCTATAGCCATAAAGTAAGGATAGGATATCGTTTGCACGATTACCCTATCCTAAAAAGATTTTCTCAGATACGTAGAATGCCTATCCTGCATGACAGACCTATCAGGCTCATGATTAATTAGTGATACTTCAAAAGAATATCTTTAACCGCCGCTTCTCCTTGATCAATACAATCTGGAAGACCTACACCTGCTATTGCTGCACCCGCAACATATAAACCACTAAACTTTTTATGTAAATCTTCCTTCAGCTTTTCAATTTTATAAGGATGACCGACTTGATATTGTGGCATAGCCTCATGCCATCTTGTAACTTTAAAGAATAGAGGCTCTGCTTTCATATTCATGACAAGCTCTAAATCAGCTAGCACACTCTTGACAATGTCTCCATCCGAGCGGTGAACTATCTCTGAATCACCGTAACGACCGACATAACACCTCAAAAGAGTATAACCTTCTGGCGTTGTATGTGGCCACTTTTTATCAGTCCATGTACAAGCCGTAATGGATACATCATTTTTTTTCGAAACGACAAACCCTGTACCATCAAAAGGATTACTCACATCTTCTTTCCGATAGGCAAGTGCAACAGTTGCGGTAGTTGAGAGCTCCATTTCACGTAAATAATCAAACTCCTTATAACCTTGGAGCAACTGTCCAGTTTGGTGTGGCGGTGTTGTAACAATCACATTATCGTAGTCTAGCTTACGACCATTTTCAAAAGTTAATTGATAACCATCTTTCTTCTTAACAATCGACGTAAGTGGACGATTCACATGTAACTTTTCGGCAGGCAAGTGGCTGACAATCGCTGAAACAAACGATTCTAATCCATGACGAAACGTTAAAAAGTTTCCTTTCTTTTTACCTTGCTGATCCGCTAGTTTAACCTTTGCTTTCTCTTGGTTAATCTTCGTTCCTTTCATAAGGCTACGATGACTTTTTTCAAGTTGTTGAAACTGCGGAAAGGTAGCCTTTAAGCTTAACCGATTCATATCACCCGCATAAATACCTGATAAGAGTGGCTCGATTAAATAATCAACAGCTTCATTCCCAAGTCTCTTTCTAAAAAAATAACCAGCTGAGACATCTTCATCTTCTGAAGTTGTCTTCGGTAAAAAATAATCAGCAAGTACTCTCGCTTTACCTAAAGGACTAAGAAGTTTTGATTCAACAAATGGACCAAATTTTGTGGGAATCCCCATCACAGCTCCCTTTGGAATGGGCTCCAATTTCCTTCCCTTGAGTATAAAAGCTTGACCTGTTTCATTGTAAATGAGGTCATCAGCCAAACCAACAGCTTCGGCTAAACTCGTCATACTCGTTTTTCTAGCTAAATACGAATCAGGACCACGTTCGATCACAAAGCCATTCTCCGTAAAGGTTTGAATTTTGCCTCCAAACTGATCAGATGCTTCAAAAACATCATAGTCCAATGATAACTCTTGTTGATTTAATGCGGATTGTAAACAATGTGCCGCTGCTAGTCCGGTTATGCCGCCGCCAATAATTGCTACTTTTTTACTCGTAGCACTCATTACGCTTGCTCCGCTAATTTTTTTTCAATAACAGTAGCGAGACAATCAATAAATTCTGGCTTGGCATTCGGCATTTCAGGTCGATAATAATCAATGCCTAGCTCATCTGTTACAACCTTACATTCATAGTCATTATCATAAAGCACTTCCAGATGATCCGCTACAAACCCTACTGGGCAATAAACCATTGCAGAATATCCATGCTTTTCATATAAATCTTTTGTTAAATCCTGCACGTCAGGTCCTAACCAAGGTTCTGGTGTATTCCCTTCACTTTGCCAACCAACTGCATAATTCGTAATACCTGATTCTTTTGCAATTAAGTCTGCCGTCTCTTGCAACTGTTCCGGGTAAGGATCTCCTTGTTGAATAATTTTTTCAGGTAAGCTATGGGCAGAGAAAATAACACATGTATTATCTTTCTTTGATACTTTTTCCATCGTTTGCTTCACTTGATCAGACCAGTATTGAATAAACTTTGGCTCTTTGTACCAACTTTCGACACTATGAATCACAGGACCATTCATTTTCTCTGATTCTTCTTTTGCTCTACCATTATAGGATTTCACACTAAATGTTGAAAAATGAGGAGCCAATACAATACTTACCGCTTCTTCAATACCATCTGCTTTCATACTTGCAACAGCATCTTCAATAAAAGGATCGATATGTTTAAGACCTAAATAAGCTTTAAATTCACGGTCTTCAAAGATTTCATTTAAATGTTGTTCAAGGTTAGACGCTTGCTCTTCCGTAATTTTTGCAAGCGGACTTGTGCCACCAATCGCCTCATAACGATCCGTTAAGTCTTGAAGTGCTTCTTCTGAAGGCTTGCGTCCGTGACGAATATGGGTATAATACGGTTCAATTTCCTCTTTTTTTCGAGGTGTTCCGTATGCCATAACTAATAAACCTGTTTTCTTCTTCATGATGAAACTCATCTCCTTCAATAGGTAACTCTCTTATTATTTTGGGAATAATCATGAACAAATGCTGTTAATTTCTTAAGCGTGTCCGGACTAATTTCCGGGGTAACTCCGTGTCCTAAGTTAAAAATAAAGTTAGGCGTTTTCATCCCTTGGTCTAAGATCTCTTTTGTTTTCGCTTCAATCACTGACCAATTTGATAATAAAATAGCTGGATCTAAATTTCCTTGCACCGTTTTTTTGATACCGCGCTGTCTTGCTTCATCAATCGATAATCTCCAGTCAAGTCCAACGACATCAACCGGTAAATCATTCCACTCATTAGCTAAATGACTTGCACCAACACCAAATGTAATTAAAGGCACATTCTCTTCCCTCAACTCACGGAAAATACGTTCCATCACGGGCTTCACATATTTCCGATAATCCGCAACATTTAGAGTTCCTACCCATGAATCAAAAATTTGAATCGCCTGTGCTCCAGCCTTAATTTGAGCCTTCACATATGTAATTGTGGTATCTGCTAATTTGTCCATCAATAAAAACCAAGCATCTGGTTGTCCATACATAAAAGCTTTCATTTTATGGTAGTTTTTCGATGGGCCTCCTTCAATCATATAACTTGCTGTTGTAAAAGGTGCACCTGCAAAGCTAATTAAAGGAACCGTTAATTGTTCACGGAGAAGCTTAATCGTCTCAAGAACATAAGGTACATCCTGCTCAGGTGAAATTTCTCCAAGTCGCTCTACATCAGCCTTAGAAGTAATTGGATTATAAATAACTGGACCAACTCCAGCTTTGATTTCCACATCAACACCTATTGCTGGTAATGGCGTCATGATATCTTTATAAAGAATCGCCGCGTCATTATCATATTGATCAACAGGTAGCTTTGTCACGTACGCACAAAGCTCAGGATCATGAGTAATATCAAAAAGTGAATGCGTCTCTTTAATTTTGCGATATTCTGGCTGTGAGCGCCCTGCTTGTCTCATATACCATACAGGTACACGGTCATGTTCTTGACCTAAACAGGCTTTTAAAAATGAATCATTAAACGTTTTCTCCAAAACAAACACCATCCCTTAATCATTTGCAGCACTATGTACAATTTACTATGTTCGAACGACTATCATTCGTTCGTAACCGACAAAAAACTTTCAACATGTACTACTATAAAGTTCTAAGCCAAGCTTGTATAGTCTTTTCGCGAACTGTCATAAATTGTTCCGTTTTTACTCATTCTTTATTAATAATGATTATTCTATTTTAGACGATTAAAAGAAGTTTGTGAATTGATATGCAAAGTCCTCCTATAAAAAGGAAATATTCGCTCGTAATTTTTTCCAACTCTATTATTTTATCCAAAAAAAGAAAATAAAAACATCCAATCAAAAGCCATAAAAGCACCGCTATAACAAACGATACCCTACTTACACATGAATGACCCCTTTGTGCAGATACTCCATGATTTGGGCTCCGTATCTACACATTAACCGCCCCTTTGTGCAGATACTCCTTGGGTTGGACTCCTTATCTACACATTAACCACCCCTTTGTGCAGATACTCCAAGGTTTTGCCTCAGTATCTGCACATTAACCACTCCTTTGTGCAGATACTCCATGATTTGGACTTCTTATCTACACATTAACCACCCCTTTGTGCAGATACTCCAAGGTTTTGCCTCAGTATCTGCACATTAACCACCCCTTTGTGCAGATACTCTAAGGTTTTGCCTCAGTATCTGCACATTAACCACCTCTTTGTGCAGATACTCCATGATTCGGGCTCCTTATCTGCACATTAACCCTCTCTTTGTGCAGATACTCCATGATTCGGGCTCCTTATCTGCACATTAACCCTCTCTTTGTGCGCAGATACTCCTTGGGTTGGACTCCTTATCTGCACATTAACCACCTCTTTGTGCAGATACTCCAAGGTTTTGCCTCCTTATCTGCACATTAACCACCTCTTTGTGCAGATACTCCTTGGGTTGGACTCCTTATCTACACATTAACCACCTCTTTGTGCAGATACTCCATGATTCGGGCTCCGTATCTGCACATTAACCTTCTCTTTGTGTAGATACTCCGTCATCCCGACCCAGCATCTACACAAACATTATGGAACGTTGAGATGGTGATAGATGACTTTCATCTTTGTTGGTGGCGTAGGGAATGGGGTGGCCGACTCACGCAGCGATCATGGAAGATGCATATATTATCTTTAGTACACCTACATACAAAACAGGTATGAGCCCCGACTCATACCTGTTTCTTCTTAATGAAATCCAAACTTAAACTCGGATGCAGCTATATTAGAACGGGTTCCTTCCTGATGTGTGAGGGAATCATAAGGAACAACCTCATAGTGACTTGTCGAAAAAATATTCAACTTTGGTTGATAATAGAAATTGCCACCGACAACCGTAGACAATAACGTTCTTTCCTCGCCGTTCACCTCATACACGCGATATTGAACGCGACTATCTTCTGAAGCACTCCACGATAATGCCACACTCACTAGCCCTTCACCACCAAAAGATTGAATTGCCACTAAATCATTTACCTCTGGTAGTTTTACAGGAGGTTCAAGATCGTCAACGGTACTAGGTACCCTCCAAGCAACCTGCTGAAAATGACTAGGAGATTCATTAAGGATTTCCTTAAACATTTTAGTCGGATAAGAACTCCCGCCTGTTAAATACGAGTCCTCTGTTGTTCGGTCATATCCCAGCCACATCGCTCCAACAACCTCTTGATTATAACCGACAAACCAAGCATCTCTCGTTCCACCACTCACACCTTCAAAAGAAGTCGTCCCAGTTTTCCCCGCTAATGAGTTCTGAGAGAAGCCAGCTGTTCCTGTTCCTTGCTCCACGACCGATTCAAGCATACGAGTCATATCCCAAGCCGTCTGTTCACTTATGACTTCCTTTTCTTCAGATTTATTCTCCGCAATCAAATGTCCACCTGAGTCATAAATTTTTTCGATAAAATAAGGTTCAATGATTTTACCTTCAGCAGCAAATGCTCGATAAGCCTTTGTTAACTCGAATGGAGTAACTCCTTCATTCAAACCTCCTAAAGCAATGCCTAATTGACGTTCATCGATATGAAAACCAAATTTCTGTAAATAATCCAATGACGTATCAATTCCCATATCATTTAACAACCAAACTGCTGGTACATTACTTGAGTGTGTTAAAGCCTCATAGACCGTAATTTCTCCTCGGTATATACCACCTGCATTTTTCGGCGCATACCCTCCTGCAAATGTCATTTCTTCATCATTGACGAGAGAATATGGATGGTAATCCCCTTTTTCCATAACGGGTGCGTATACAGATAAGGGCTTTAAAGTAGAACCAGGTTGCCTCTTTACGTTAACCCTGTTCAAGCCAAGGCGTACATATTCCTTACCACCTTGAACAGCCAGTACCCCACCCGTTTCAGTATCCATCAAGACAAAAGCACTTTCTGCGTCCGTGCTTCCTTCTGGGTAGTACCTTTCATCTTGGATGACTTGATACGCTTGTTTTTGAAGAGTTTGATCAATCGGTGCAACAATCTGATAACCATTTGTGAGTAATTCCTCACTAGTAATATTATATTTTTCACTGGCTTCAGCAATAACCATATCGAGGTACGTATAATAAGCTTGTTGTTCTTCGCTTTCCTGAATATCCAAACGAATCTCAGCAGCCTGATGTTTCTCTTTTTCTTTGTCAGAAATAAACCCGTGCTGGGCCATTAAAGCTAATACCAGGTTTCTTCGCTCCCCACTTTTTTCTTTGTCTACTACAGGCGAATAATGGTAAGGTGCCTTAGGAATAGAGGCAAGTAACGCCCCTTCTTCTACAGTTAATTCGTTCACATCTTTATTAAAAAAGTATTGAGAAGCTGTTTGGATCCCATAATTACCGTGACCAAAATAAATACTATTTAAATACATCGTCAATATCTCATCTTTGCTATATCTTCTTTCCACATTAATGGCAATTAAAACTTCTTTCGTTTTTCTAAGCCACGACTTTTCATTAGAGAGATAGACATTTTTCACAAGTTGCTGTGTTAACGTACTACCTCCTTCAACCTTTGCACCCGCTAAAATATCGCGATACAGCGCACGACCAATAGCTCGTAAGTCAAAGCCATGATGTTCATAAAAGCGCACATCCTCTACAGCTACAAATGCATGCTTAATATGTTCAGGAATCTGTTCAATGGTTACAACGTCTCGATTCTCTATAAATAATTTACTGATAGTCTCTCCGGATTGATCAACAATAACACTAGTTTCATTAAATTGTAGCTGTTCCTCATCAATCGCATAATTTCCAAATAATATAATAAATAAATAGCTTATAAAGGCAATCATTAATGTAAGCATGACTAAAGAACCCACTAGGAATAGTTTACGTTTCATAACACCCCTCCTCACAAACCTCACTCTTTAGTATATGTATATACGACAAATCTATCAAAATGTTTCACTTATTTTTAATCAAACGACGACAATAACAAAAAGCAGAATCACTCCGGTCTCGGAATCATTCTGCTTAATAAAAGGAAGGCTTATTCATAATCATCCATTCACCTTTAGTTCGACCCATCATTGAACTAAGCCTTGACGATGGGCATAAATCGCAATTTGCGTGCGATCATCTAAATGTAACTTATCTAATATGTGACTCACATGAGTTTTGACCGTTTTAATGCCTATGTACAACATATCGGCAATTTCTTGATTGGTTTTTCCGTCACCAATTAACCGTAAAACGTCTAATTCCCTTGGTGTTAATTGTTCGTGTAATTTCTCTTCCTTTGCCTGCCGCATTCTTGTCATCATTTTATTGGTCACTTTCGCCTCGACCACAGCCTCACCTTTTGCAGCCGCCCTAATCGCACTCGCTATTTCTGGAGCATTAGATGTTTTTAATAAATAGCTAAAAGCACCCGCTTCAATAACTGGATATACTTTTTCGTCATCAATAAAACTTGTTAGTACAATAATTTTTGCTGTGGGTAATTTTTTTGTAATAGCAGCTGTAGCCGCTATTCCGTCCATTTTCTCCATAACTAAATCCATTAATATGACATCAGGTTTTAACTGAAGTGCCTTTTTTACCCCTTCTTCCCCATTCGGTGCCTCACCAACAACTTCTAAATCAGATTGAGTTGATAAAAAAGCACTTAACCCCATTCTAACCATCTCATGATCATCGACTAATAAAACACGAATCATATTTACTCTCCCCTCCAAGCGATTGGAATCTTTACTTCAATTTGGGTACCTTTTTCTGGAACCGTTATAATATGTAAGGTACCACCGATTTCATTCATCCTTTCCTTCATCGTCTGTAAGCCATACGATCCTTGATTCACCTCAGAAAGATTAAAACCAATTCCATTATCAATAATTTTCACTTTTAATTCTTGGTTCACTTCCCGTATATGAAACTCGATTTTATCTGCTTGTGCGTGACGTAATATATTGGACAATGCTTCCTGTGTCAACCTAAATAATTGTTCTTCAATCGCTTTTGGTAGCTTATCCACTAAACGAATTTCACTTATAACCTCAAGCTTTTGCTTTTGTTTAAGCTCAATAAATAATTGTTCAAGACCTTCCTTTAAATCCTTACCCTCAAGATGTGCTGGACGTAAATGTAATAATAATGCCCGCATCTCCGCTTGAGCCGCATTGGCCATTGATTCAACTAACTGAACTTGCTTCTGTAAAGATTCATCTAGATGTATAGTACTTTGTTTGATCGCTGCCATCATCATTGAAATGGCAAATAGCTGCTGACTCACGGCATCATGTAAATCTCGCGCTAACCGTTGCCTTTCCTCCGTTACAGCTGTTTTCTTAATCGTATCTTGAAGCTGAACTCGCTCTTGCGACAATCGTTGTAGGGAGGCGACCTGTTCTTCAATATGACTTGCCATATCATTCATCTGTTCTGTTAATTCAGATATTTCATCATCACCTTGAACATCCATTCGATGACTAAAGGAGCCCCTAGCATAACGAACAGCTCCATCTAATAATAGATCAATACGCTTCTTGATTCCATCAGCCTGAATAAAACCACCTATTCCTCCTACAATGATAAACAATACAAGAAACCAGAAAAAAATCGGGATCTCTAATAGCTTCCGATCAAAAACAACGAGTAATCCCCTAGATTCTTCATAGGTAAAGATAATAAGGGTGAGTAAAACGGTCAACAAGCTAATAAGAATATGAAAGCGAATAAATTGCCATCGCATTCTTGCTAAGCGCTTTTTCATATCGACCTCACCCTAACTTCACCAATTAATGTATTCAAAATTAATTTAACCCTTCTTGGTGACTGTTTATAACTCGGATCTGCAACGTGAATCTGCTTATTAAAGCCACTATGTTTTTCATGAAAGATGGCCACGTCACCGATAAGAGAATAAGCTTGAATCGCCACTTGTAAATCCTCAGGTATATATATATCTATTTGGCCGACTATCACTTGAATGATAATAATATGCTCACCTTCAGGTATAATTGCTCGTGATAAATCAACTTTCACATCACCAATACCATTCCAAATAGTCATATCCTTTAATTCAAACTCTCGACGCTTATAGCGAATATCACCTAAAATATGCCGCTTAATAATCGGATCATAGCTGGATTGAAAGTGATTTCGATCAGACGTATCGTTTTGTCTGAACGTTTCGTCCTTATGATTGAAATGATTTTCCTCATGTGCCATTCTCTTTCTTCTTACGTTTCTCCTTTTATCACGTTCTGTATCCTCATCACCCCATGGTGACTCTTCAATTTGCTCTTCATAGAAATCAAGCTCATCCGTCAAACTCTCTATTTCATCCTCTAAAGCCGCTAGGTCTTCATCCAATTCATCATACCAAGTTGCCTCTACGTCATCCTTACTCGACTTTTCTTTATCTCTTTCAGATGTATATGTGGTTTGATACGGGTTCTCTTGTCGTGTCTTGCTTCTCTTTCTTTTACTTTTGTTCTGTTTATGCTTAGGAGCACCGTTAAGTAACTGCCAACCATAGTAGATAAATAACCCAGCAAATAATAAAGCTAAAAAATTTAAATCAAAAAATTCATCAAAGATTAAAATACCACTTAAAATAAAAAAGAGGGAGCTTAAAAATCGATGCCCTTTTTGATAAAAATAATATCCGATGACAATAAAGAGTAGCGGAGCCAATAAAGAGCCGGTAAATGCAAAAAAGATATTAAGTAGCATGATCGCACCAATGATGATGATGATTAATCCAAACAGCGATTTTTTCGACATTTCTCCGCCTCCTCTCTTGTTGTTTCTATTTTAACGTATTTCTATACCACCAGATGTCGTTCGTAATTGAACGAAGTAATCACCCGTTCCTATTTTACCAGAAATATCACGATTAGATGTACTATGATCATGTAAGTCATGAGAAACAACTAAGTTTCCGGATGTCGTACGCATTTCGAATTCCATATTTGGTTGCTCTACATGGACAATAATACCTCCTGATGTCGAGCCGATATCTAGACCTTGATTTTCACCCAAAAACTGTACGGAAACATTTCCAGAAACCGTTTTACCTGCTAATTCACCAGTTACATCATTCATTTCAATATCACCAGATGTCGATTTAAAATCCAGTGACTCACCATTAAAATGGCTAAGTTGTACATTACCAGAAACAGTAACCACTTCAAGTTCTTTCGCATTCAGTTGATTCTTACTTTCAATCGTTCCAGAAACTGTTTTCATAAAAGCTGTACGTAATTGTAAAGAATCGATGAGTTGAATGTCACCTGAAACCGTAATTAAATCCAATTCTGCATCCAAATCACTTGGTAAATAAACAATGAGTTCGGTATCATCTTTAGAAAAGTTAAAAAATTGAAATCTTGTTCTTTCTTTCGTCTCAATCGTTAAATCATCACGACTTTCATTCACTTCTAAATGCTGATTTTTTTTAGGATTAACTAATTCAACGTAAATCTCGTTTCCATTAGACTCACGCACTTCAAGGTCAATAGAAGTTGATTTGATTGAAATCGTTTGAAAATCATTTCCACTGACTTCAACAGAATCAAGTTCGGCAGTTTGATTAAAAAAAGGTATACCAATAACCGCCATAATTATGACACAACCTACTAAAATAAATATAAATCCAAAAACCTTTTTCACAAGCGCCCCTCCAAATAAGCAAGTATGAAGTGGTAGAAACAAGTTCTACCACTTCTCCATATTACACCTCTTGACGATTTTTTGCCTCTATTAATTGCTTATATTCGTGCTCAATTTCCTCATCAAAGTGAGTAGGTCCATCCATTTGTTCTTGTTTACTTCTCCACTTCCACTCATTTTCATCAAGCTCATCTTCTAAATGATGAAAACTTCTCTCAAGGTTACGATAAGAATGGCGTTGCATCGATTTCTTCAGCTCATGATTAGCTAAAGTAGCTTCTTTCCTTAACTCAAGCTCCATTCTTTTATCTCGTAATTGTTGATACTTCTTTTGTAAAAGCTCAATTCCTTTTTTGAGCTCTACGATATGTTCAGAGCTTGCCTCTAGCAATTCTTGATAACGAATGACTTCCTCATAGGCTTCACGTTTGCTTAATAAAGCCTTTTTGGCTAAGCCTTCTTCGTTCGCATCAATGGCTTGTTTAGCTTGATGGTCGCGCTTTTCAACAATGGCTTCTGCCTCACGCTTATCTCGCTCCAAAGTATATTGCATGTGCTCTTGCTTATCAATTGCTTTTTCCTTTTTTTGAATTTCTTCCTTTAATTCACGTAAATATTGCTTCACCATAATAACTGGGTCCTCCACTTTATCTAAACCTTCATGAATGGTTGCAAAAAGATATCTCTTAATACGTGTAAATGCCATTTGTAAAACCTCCATTTTTTTATTTTATTCATGTTTTATTTATTCATTAAACGATCAAACTCATCATCAAATGAATCATATTTTCGTTTCGACTTAAAGCTACTTTCTTCTTTAAAGTCTGATTCAAATACATCTGGATTGGTTTTTTTAGAAACAATTAAGCGATAACCACCATAAAGGAATAGCGCTCCGAGTAATAAGCTGAATAATCCCCCAATCCCACCAAATAAGATGAGTGCTCCGAGTGCGATAATGACAATGGTACTAAAGCTCCACTGCCCGGTTTCTTCCCACCGTGAGTAACCCCAGTAGAGAAGGGCTGCACCAATTATCACTCCTAGAAGTCCTCCTAAATGAATGCCCAGTAAACCTAAAATTACGGATAGACCAATAAAAATGAGAAATCCGCCACCAACGATTTTGATTGCTTTATTCATGTAACTCCCCTCCTTTTCTTAACTTACTCTTATTTTAAGCAAGAATAGAATATTTGAAGCCGAGCTCGAGCATGTTTTTCACTCAGCCTTAGGGCTGATCTTTCTCTCAGACTTCTGTGATCTTTTCGTGAATGTTTACAGTTTACTTTGGTTTTATTAACTCTGTCGGCTATAATAGAACCGAACCATGTCTACAAAATGGATGACCTACATATTAATAATTTGTAAATATATATTTAGGAGGAACTTGAATGATTGAAGTAACGGTCGGTTTAGCTTTTTTAGCAGGACTTGCTTCCTTTTTTTCACCTTGTATTTTCCCATTAATCCCTGCTTATTTAGCTCAATTAACTGGGGCATCGATTAGTGATAATAAAATTCATGCATCAACCAAATTAATTGTGACGAGAAGTTTAGGTTTTATCGCCGGCTTTACGGTGATTTTTTTACTTATGGGGGCTTCCTCTACATTTATCGGAAATTTATTCTTAGAATATCGTCAATTATTTGAACGAGTCGGTGGTATCATTATCATTGTTTTTGGATTACAAATGATTGGGATTATTTCATTACAAATGCTATTAAGCGAAAAAAGAATCGCCAAGAAACCTAAGCAAGGATCAAGCTTTACAGGCTCATTATTATTAGGGTTATTATTTGCTGCGGCATGGACTCCTTGTATCGGCTTAATTTTATCGGCGATTCTTTATATGGCTTCCATGGCGGAAGTGAGTCAGGCCATGTTTTATTTATTCATTTATTCAATGGGACTTGGTTTACCATTCCTACTTGTTGGTTTGTTATATTCTAAGTCGATTGATAAGCTTCGTAAGTTTCACAAATGGTTACCACGCATCCAAAAAGCTAGTGGTGTAATTATGATTGTATTAGGTTTATTACTCGTTAGTGGGCAATTTTATCGCTTATCGATGTTCTTATCACAATTCACGCCATTTAAAATTTAATAACGACGAAAAAGCTACCTACACAGGTGGTTTTTTTATGATAGTTAGTGCGATCATGGAGCGCTACTCGTCGCTACCAAAATTATGTTCCTCTGGCTTACTATTAATCCTAAAGCTCAGAAACATTCTTACACGATTCATTTAAAATGAAAGAAGAGCCAACAATCAAAAAAACAAATTCATAAAAAAAAAGGAATAGACAAGTTTGTCCATTCCTTTAAACCACTCTTTTTTCATCTATTCGCTGACGTAATACTAGTGCTGAGACAGCGACTATAACAAAAGCTAATGCTAATACAGCCGTACCCATCTTCGACATATTTCCTATCGGCGGTAAACAACTGAACGACATACGCCATTAAAACACTACCAATTAAACCGGTTCCTAAAATCAAGATCGCCAAAATTTTGTGCATCAAATCACCTATTCAATATTTAAAATTGATTCGTACACTTTACCGCATTATTCATAGCACCACTACCAATAACAGCCTATGCAGCACATATCACAGCAGCCGCTGATGGAAAGGTGTTTTAGCGGGTTATGGATAGATTTTAGCCTTCAAATCTTCTAATCCTATAGCAATTCATCGCGACTTCCCCTAATAGGTCTAGAAAATGGTAGTTAATCGTTGCTCCCACAATCGCACCAAAGCCTGGGATAAGCTGTAACATTTTCGGGATGTCAATATAGTCACGATAGGATAGTTGAAACTCTTTCCAATCAATATGTTCAACATACTTATCCTCATCCGGTAATAGAAGGCGATCTTTTTCCCACGTCTCCACCTTCGTTAACATCGCTTGTCGTTTTTCACCACTCGAAAAAGTTAATTGAAAAATCATTAATAAAAACAATCTTTCCCGATAATCACGAACATCATAGCCATATACGGTGGCCATGTCATGAAGGAATTTCATTTTAATGCTTAACAGCAAAGGGAAATCGGCCATACCTAACAAGATTCCACCAAATCCCGTACCCGCTCCTTCTAAAGCGGCGGTTTTTTTATAGCGTTCAATTAAAGCCTTTGCTTTTTCTTCCTGTTCTTGAAATGTGAGAGCTTCAAGAGGTTGATGCTTACTTGTTACTTCTGTTCCATAAATCGTTGCTTGCACCATATTTTTAATACTAGTCGTCACAACTGTATGGACTTTTTCAGGGATTATCCCATTGAATTTATTTTGCCACTGCTTTGTCAACTTACTTGTCATGGAAGGATTTTTTCTAACCTTCCTTCTCCAACGTGCCAGTTCTTCACTCGCTACATCATCGTATACCATAACTCACCTTCCCTTACACTTTTCTACGCTTGCGACGGTGAATAATATAATGACTACCTACATAGCTAAAAACTAAACCAATTAGTAGCAATAATACAGCTACCAAAACCTCTGCCGCCACAAGTAAGACCGCAAATAGAAAGAACGTCATTAATAACATTAACCGAAAACTAATTTGTGTTAAAGCTGCTTTTTTCTCTTCATCCTTTAAAGGATATAAATCAACCCACATATTCGTATCATAATGAAACCATAGTGTTGATAGTTGCATCATCACCATATGCATAAATAATAAAAGTAGAACAGCTTGCACCCAATTGATTTGGAAACCGTATATAAACAAGGTCGCAATTAGAACGAGTCTAATGTAAATACCTAAGTAATCATTCGCACGAATAAACGAACGGGCAAATAAATACGTATACACGGTTCGATTTCTCCCCACTAAATAGGTGATGATTGAGTTCAAATAACGTCTTTCCTTCACCTTGTCTCGCAGCTTCGGAACATCAGCGAACGCATTTGCAATTCGATAAAAGGTCATCACCATTCTTTCATCTAAATCAATTAAGTGGTCCCACTTTAAGGTTAGTTTTTTCTCTAACCCTTGATAATAGAAGAACCAGATAACTGCCATTAAAACAAATAAACCGAGCATGTAAGCAAGTGGTGCTCCTGAAAAAACAAGGTATGTAAATACTAAATTAATGCATAAGCGCAAGAAGGCATGGCTCCATCTCTCTCCTGCTGTTGCAAGACGCTGTTCAGACCAAAAGCCTTGTATATTCCAAAATTTACTTACTATCAAAAGGAAGAACACATAAAAGAATGCTCCTGCTTCCTCCCCTAACCTCAATTGAAAAAGTGGTGAAAGGACAACAAAAACAGCAAATATATAGAACACATGCCAAGCAAAAGAATAAAGCCGTGAAGCTCTAAAATAGCGGTCTAGTTTTGATTCATATGGTAAAAGAAAGACAATATCAGGATATTTAAGAAAAGTCCTCACACGGCTTCTTGTTAATAATAATGAAAAAACCACAACAAATATCGTTAATGTCGGAAAGTTTTCCGGTAACTGCTGTAAGACTTGGCTATAATAAGAGCTTCCAATTAAAAGTAAGATATAAATTGTAAAAAGGAAACCACTGTTAGCTATTAGCCGAATATAGCGCATGGCTTCAGTCCAAAAGCCTTGTACTCTGCCTTTCCATAAGCTCATTCCATCTCTCATGACTGTTCATCCTTTGTCATTTCAAGATATATTTCATCTAACGTTGCTTGAGGTTTGCCAAGTTCACTTCTCATTTCTTCTAAGGTTCCCGTCAACACGACCTCTCCCTGATGTAAAACAACAAAGCGATCACAGTAACGCTCAGCAGTGGCAAGAATATGTGTGGACATTAATACTGCAGCTCCCTGATTTTTGGCACTAGAAATTAAATCTAAGAAGGATTGAATTCCTACAGGATCTAAGCCAACAATAGGCTCGTCCACGATATAAACAGGAGGGTCTGTCAAAAAAGCACTCATAATCATTACTTTTTGCCTCATCCCTTTAGAAAAATGACTTGGGAACCATTTTTTCATTTTCGTCATTCTAAATTCTTTTAACAGCTTTTCAGCACGTTCTTTAAAAACATTCCCCTCAATTCCATAAGCTAATGAAGTTAATTCAAGATGTTCCCATAAAGTAAGCTCATCATATAAAATGGGTGTTTCAGGAATATATGCGTAGGATTGTCTATAATCATTTTTATTCGCTTGAAAAGATAATTCATTGATAGTCACCGATCCACTCGTTGCATCTAGTAGACCTAAAATATGCTTAATCGTCGTACTCTTGCCCGCACCATTTAATCCAATTAAGGCAACAATTTCCCCTTTATTCACTTCAAAGTTCACATTATGAAGCACCGGTCTTTTTGGGTGATATCCCCCTGTTAATTGTTGTATCTTCAAAACTTCGCTCATGATTTACCCCCTAGTCATTGATGAACAAATATGCCATATAAGTAATTCTCTGATATCATGTGATTGACCTTCAAATCTTCAACCATTTCTTAATCAATAGTTTAGCACTTCTACATATTTTATCCAATTAACTTTAACTTTTATATGAAAGTTGCTTAATGCTGGTATGTGGAGTTCTACTCATCGCTAAAGAAAATCAGGCTCCATGTCCTGCGGGGTGGTGCAGAACTAACTGACTTTGCCAGTGGATTTCAGCCCTCCACTACGTCCCGCGAGAGCCTCCGGATGACTCGCCCGCTGGGTTACTGCTAATTATCAAGTTCACAACACAATCTAACACCATTCTTTTAAAATGAAAAAGAACAAAATCAAATTAATCAAAAAAACAACTGTCATGTTTGGGCCTTTTCGTGACTTTACTCTTCCTCTGGCCACGAGTAACTGTCACGTTCTGGCCTTTTCACGACTTTACTCTTCCTCTTCCTTTGAATAATGGACACGTTGGGTTCTTATCGTGACGTTACTCACCCACTTCTCTTATTAATTGAAATACCACAGTCAAAGAGCTAAAAACCACTTTCATTTTTGTTGATGGCGAAGTGAAGCAGGCGTCATCTTAGGAGTTTTATATAAAATTTACTGCTGATGCCCATATGCGGAGCTTTGCTTACTGCTATCGAAAATCATGCTCCGCTGGGTTATTGCTCATTCTCAAGTTCACAAACCAATCTTACATTTTTTTAATTGAAAAAGAACGAAACCAAATTGAACGAAATGCCAACAGTTAAAAAGTAAACTAAATGAACATTATTGAAGTCAAAAGCTAAAATCAGGATGGATAAATGTCCGTGTTGAATACGGGCTTTTTTGATATCAAATTGACTCTCTTATTCACTTACGCCGTATTGTTGGCTCTTTTTTGACTTCATTGCTGCGTATTTTCATTTGCTCCGCATTGGCATCTCCATTTGCTCCACATCGGTCCCCTTTCCACTCCATAACTAAATCACATACATAATCTAGCATTACCTACATGAACGTTTATTCAACTTCTCTGATTACTTGCAAACAATCAAAAAACTCGTTTATAGTTAATATATAAAACTGTAAGTATAGAAAGGAAGGATAGTATGGCACATGATCCAAATTGTATTTTCTGTAAAATTATAAACAAAGAAATTCCTTCTGCAACGGTTTACGAAGATGAGGATGTTTTAGCTTTTATTGATATTAGCCAAGTAACAGAAGGTCACACCTTAGTAATCCCAAAAGCTCACCAAAAGGATGTTTTCGAACTTACGCCCGATGTTTCTAGTAAGCTGTTTCAAACAGTACCTAAAATCGCAAATGCCCTTAAGAAAACATTTAAACTAGAGGGTCTCAATATTGTTAATAATAATGGAGATTTAGCTGGTCAAACCGTTTTCCATTATCACCTTCACCTCTTACCTCGTTACGGTAAAGGCGACGGATTCGGAGCCGTTTGGAAAGAGCACGGTTCGGAATATAGCAGTGAGGATTTGAAAAAAATGTCCGATGCCATTGCCTCTTATATGTAAATGTCAAAAAAGCTAAGCCCCCTATTGTTAGGCTTAGCTTTTTTCCATCTAATCTAACATTGTTCCTTTAGCGTATACTTTAATAGAGCCACCACCTACACCAAAAGCTTTACCGATATTTTCCCAACCATCCTTTTCATAATAACCGTCCAAATCAGTGGTTAAAAAAAGTGTTTCATGGCCCAATTGCCCAGCAACACGGCGTGCATAGTCCAGGAGCTGAAACCCCACTCGACTGCCGCGATAATTCTCATCGACATATAAACAAGCAAGCCAAGGGAATAGATCCTGTCTACTATTGAGGTCATTTCGAATCAAAGCAAATGTGGCAACAATTTGACCTTGATCAGTTCCTATATAAAAGCTCGGAATTCCATCTTTTGTTTCATGAGAGTGCTTCATACAGTCTTCGTAAAAGGTATAGTTATCTTCGTCACCCCATACCTGCCAATATTTCTTGACCGCATCCCGAAAGTGAGCAGCCTCTTTATCCACCTTAATAATTTCCATTACCCTTTCTCCCTTCACAACACTACCAGTTACTCCCATTATATCAAGTGAATTAAATTCTGAAAATAACAAAAAAACACAATTATTTTCAAAAGAAGTATGGTACGATATGCGTAATCTAATAGTATTCCCTCTTATACAAACAGAAGAGGAGTTATTTTAACAAGGGAGTGGAGAGGATGAACCAAATTTATAACTTTAATGCAGGTCCATCTGCATTACCAAAGACCGCCTTAGAAAGAGCACAATCAGAACTAATTAATTTTCAAAAAACAGGTATGTCTGTCATGGAAATCAGTCACAGAAGTAAACCTTACGAGGAAGTTCATTATCAAGCGATACAGCTCCTCAAAGAGCTGCTCCAAATTCCTGATCAATATGAAGTCTTATTTCTGCAAGGTGGGGCGAGCCTGCAATTTACTATGCTTGCGATGAATCTCCTAGAAGAGGAGAAAGTCGGAAATTATCTATTAACAGGTTCTTGGTCAGAAAAAGCCTATAAAGAAGCCAGTCTCATTGGTAAAACAAAAATCGTTGCATCTAGCAAAGAGGAAGGATATCGCTCAATCCCAACCATACCTTCTTTTGCGACAAATGAAAAGGATGCCTATTTTCACATTACATCCAATAATACAATCTATGGCACTCAATATCAGCAATTTCCCACCATCACACATGCTCCATTAATTGCAGATATGTCGAGTGATATTCTTTCCAAACCAATTGATATAACCAAATTCGGTCTCATTTATGCAGGTGCTCAGAAAAACTTAGGCCCTTCTGGAGTCACAGTCGTTATTATAAAAAAAGACATCCTTCAGAAAGATGTTTCAAAAATACCAACTATACTTCAGTATCAAACTCATATTCAAGCAAGTTCTTTATACAATACACCACCAACCTTTTCTATCTACATGTTAAATCAAGTTTTAACCTGGGTAAAAGAATGTGGCGGTACTTCATCAATAGCACAAAGAAACGAAGAGAAGGCTCAAATCATTTATGAAGTAATAGATGAAAGTGATGGTTTCTATTTAGGACATGCAACAAATGATAGCCGCTCTTTAATGAATATTACCTTCAATTTGCAAACGGAGGAACTGAACAAGCAGTTTCTCCAGGTTGCCGAGGAACAAGGTTTTATCGGATTGCAAGGTCATCGTTCTGTAGGTGGTTGTCGTGCTTCCATTTACAATGCTGTTCCACTCGAAGCGTGTATCGCCTTACGAGATTTGATGATTCGTTTTAAAAAAGAGGCACGTACATCTACAAGCCTTTAAAAAAATAAAAAATGATTAACCATATCGTCAAGATAGCTGCAATAATTGTGATAGCTAACATAAGATATATAGAACGCGTCCACCTTACCTGCTTATCTGTAAACTCCTGTTTCTTTAGCTGAGCCACCATAAAAATTGTACTATATAATGAAAGTAAACAAACAGCAAGAGTTAATAAGATTAATGCATCCATACAATCCCTCCTTAATCATGTATATGTGAAGTCGGATTCGTTCATGAATTTATCTATAAATGAAAGGTGGTCACAATGAAAGCTAAATCATATCTCTTTGGACTAATTACTGGGGTCAGTGTTGGCGCTTTATGTAGTCTACTGACTGCCCCCTATTCTGGAAAAGTGCTTAGAAGTAAACTACATGACCAATTAGTCAATACGAACGGCCTAAGTACGACATCTTCCAATCACCAAGATACATCTTGCCCATTAATAAGTGACACAAGTCATAAATTAATTCACGCTGCTGAGAATTGGAAAAACCAAATCCTTTCTGGAGAAATTCTCAATCAAACAATTGAGAATAAACGAAAGGAAAATTTTGACAAACAACAAGGTTAACCAAATATTTACTTTTCATTTAATTATACTTCAATAAATATTTAAATTTTCAAAAAAGTTTGTTTAAACACTTGTTTTGCTCTTTCTTTTTTCTTCATTTCTTGTCATAATAAGAAGTGAAAATATTCAGCTATAATTTTATATGTAAAAGACACAGAAAAAGTGAACTTTTTGGATGGGAGGAGAAAAATGGAGCATCACCAATCCAGTACATTATTACAATCCTTACTTTTTAGCCATAAGGTTGCTCAGCTTAGCAAAGCGTTATGGAAATCAGTAGAAAAGGATTGGCAGAAATGGATTAAACCTTTTGACCTTAATATTAATGAGCATCATATTTTATGGCTTGCCTATCAGTTGGATGGCGCCGCCATTTCTGACATTGCTAAATTTGGTGTTATGCATGTATCTACAGCCTTTAATTTTTCCAAAAAATTAGAAGCGAAAGGTTATTTAACCTTTTCAAAAAAAGATACTGATAAGCGTAATACATACGTATGCTTAACAGAAGAAGGCCGCGATTTGTTTGTAAAAACAATGGAGGCTTATGAGTTAAATACGTATAGCATCTTTGAAGGGGCGTTACCAATTAAGGAATTATACGGGAAGTTCCCTGAATTCTCAGAAATAATAAGTATTGTGAGGCATTTATATGGCTCAGAATTCGTCGATACATTCGAACAATCCTTAATGAAACTAGAACATGATTTCATAGATAACGACGGTCAATTAAAAAAGCCGGAGCCACACGAAACTGTCGCTCAACTCCTAGAAGCAACAAAATAAGCCAAAAAGAAAGAAGTCGTTCATGTCCACGACTTCTTTTTTGTTTGAAAGTTAGTGCGAACATAGAGCGTTGCTCGTCGCTACCAAAATTATGATCCGCGTCCTGCTGGGTGGCACTCCGCGAGAATCTCCACATATTTTTTTCCGCTAGGTTAACCTACATTCTCTAGTTCAAAAACAATTAAAACATTCCTTTAATTGATTGACAACAAAAAACAAAGTGAATGAACAGCCTCAAGTTAAGGGCAAAATCCTGGTTTCGTATTTGTTGATGGCGAACTGAATCGGACTTCGCCATGTGCGTTTTGTAAATCATACTGTGGTCTAATGTTGCACTGAGGTAACCTGTGCCCACAATGGCTCTCATTTCTGCCAGGTTGCCCCTTTTTTTCTTCCTTTCATAGTCAAATAGAATTCCACTACCATTCGTGAAAATGAAAGATTAAAAATTGATTAAAACAATATGTTAAACATCTCTACGATAGTTCAAAACAAAGTTAACCACGTGGCATCTTCTTAGTAAACCTCGTAAACAGCAGTCACTCACAAAAGTGGTGATAAAAACGTACAAGAAGTTGGGTGTTCTTTTATTTATGGTATTTTTTGTTCTTTGATTTCTATTTTAATATAATACTGTTTATTACCTATTTTGCTACTAGCTCCATTTGTATTTGGTCCTCCGCGAGATTGAATTCCTTAAGTCGTAAGAAATAGGATTCCCCTAATTCTATCTCTGTAATTTGGACTAGTATCCTCTCATTTCCCGGATCGGAAATTACCCAATCAGGAAAATCAGCGGCACTTCCTAAGCCAGATAATATCATACTCACTGGCACATCAAAGAAGCCCACTTGTACTTGTTCCACATAAAGGGAAAGATTACCATACTCTGAAACTTCTGGCGTCAAAAAAATCGAATAGCCAATTTGCTGACCTAGGATTGCGATCGTTGAATCGTACCTAACTCGTTCTCCTTCAAAATCGACCTCAAATTCATAATCCGCATCGATGTCAGCAGTATGTATAAGATGGAGCAATCGTTCTTTATTACTGCTTACTTCTAATAATGTCTCTCCTTCTATAGGCTGCTCCGTGTAGGATGCAAAATCTCCATCTACACTCAAACTTCTTACAAATAGAAAAAGGCTTATACCAACAATGATATTAAAAATGAACAAGACCGAAAAAGCTAATTTCCACCTATTTTTCATCCAACTGCCCCCTTTTACACCAATTAAAGTCCTATACCCCAATTTGTAATGAGATATGTTTGTTTAAACAATTTCTATGATTCTAGAGATTACCATAGGATAATATAAGAAATCATAGCATATCTCTATCTTTTTTTGACTATTTTTGATAAAGTTTAACTATCAATGGCTAGACTGGAGGCAGACGAATGGTCTTCTTTATCATTCTATTTGCGGTCTTTATTTTGTATTCAATGAACTCAATGACCGATGCATTATGTGAACGTCGAGAAATTCCTGCCGAAAAACAACCCCAGGTATTTCGAACGATTAATATTCTAATGACTATTTTATTAACATCGACGTATGTCAAAATATTTTTTACGTAAGTCAATGCTAGTTCGGAAAGAAAAAAGAAAAAGAGTGATGCCGCATTTTTGGGCTCACTCTTTTTCTTTAAGATTCATCTATTAGAAAACCCAAGAAGCACCGATGATAACTAATAAGATGAAAAGTACAACGATTAACGCGAATCCACTATTTCCGTATGCATAACCCATAGTAAAATCCTCCTTAGTGTATTTTAATTAGTTTAGTTGAAGCTATGTGATTGATTACTCCAAAAAAAAGAGATGTCGTCGCCAGCTTACAACCAAGCTGCACCTACAATGACTAATAAGATGAACAATACAACGATCAACGCAAATCCACCTTGGTATGCGTGAGACATAATAACACCTCCTCTGTGCTTTGTTAGGATATCTTATGCAAATGCCTTCTTTATGTACTGGGCGAATGACCCAAATTAAGGCGAAAATCCAGATTCTTTTCAGCTTTTGTCCATACGTTTAGCATTCATCTCCATGGATTTTCTAATTCTTCATGAAATACTTTTTATAATTTAACTATTTATGGTATAGTTAATGCTGTGATTACATTTATGGAGTCGACCTAAATATAGGGGAGTGAAATTAATGAAGAAATACATATTATCAGCCGTTGGACTAGCTGCTTTCGCCATGCTTGCCGCCTGTACAAATGATGATACAGCCAATGATGATACAGTCGTTGTTGTCGTAAATGGAACGGAAATTACAGAAGGAGAGTTTGTAGAACTCTTAAAAGAACGTTACGGTGAGATGACATTAACAGAGCTTGTTCAGTTAAAAGCAATTCACGATCAACGTGAGAACTCTGGTATTACTCAAGAAGAAATTGATGAAGAACTCGAGTATTTAAAAACAAATTTTCAAGCTGAATCAGATGAAGAGTTACTTGAATTAGTTGCTGCACAAAATGGTATCGCTGTTGATACCATTGAGGAATTCGTCGACGGTTATATCATTCCTCCACTTATTATTGACGCATTAGCCAAAAAGGACGTAGAAGTTACGGAGGAAGACAAACAAGCCTATTATGAAGAGAACCAAAATCTTTATGGTGAGCAAATTGAAGCAAGTCATATCCTAGTCACTGAAGAAGAGGAAGCTGAAGAAGTATTACAACTATTAAATGACGGTGGGGATTTTGCTGAATTAGCACAAGAATATTCTATCGACGGCTCAGCTTCAAGAGGTGGAGAATTAGGTTATTTCGCTTATGAACGTATGGTACCTGAATTTTCTGAAGCTGCATTTGCTTTAGAAGTTGGTGAAACAAGTGGTTTAGTGGAATCTGAGTATGGCTTCCATATCATTAAAGTAACGGGTAAGAAAACATCTTACGAAGACTTTGAGGAAGAGATTCAAAATACTTTAGAAGCTCAACAAGCTAGGTCTGGTCCGGAAGTATTACAAGAAATTTTAGCTGATGCTGATATCGATGTAAAGGATTCAAGGTTTACTGATTTGTTTACAGAAGAAGAGAGCACTGAGGAAGCTTCCGAAGAATAAAATAGCTTTTGTCTATAGAAAAATCCTAACGTTGAAACGTTAGGATTTTTCGGCGTTTCTTTTGGCACGTTCTTCTTCCATTCTTTCTATAAAAATATGACCCTCTTTTTCTATATATTCATGTTCAACATGTTTGTCATCTAGTGAATGCTTCATACTCATATAGCCACTAAAGATGATGCCTGCAATAACAAGATAAATCCACCAAGGGCTAGAAAGTAAAATAGTGCCTGCACTTGTTTGAGTAAATAGGAAAACGACAATTAAGCTAATGAGTAATAGTAAGGCAATTCGTTGACTTAATTTATTTGTATTCATCCTTTGCTCCCCCTTTAATACTTGTCCGATACTTTTATATATGCTCGTTGTACTGTGGTTAGAACTTTTAAATGAAAGTTACTTTACTTAGGAGCGATGGGTTGTGCCTTGAAGTTAGCTGGTCCTCGGTTCCCTTGAGTAAAGGACACATTCGGTTCTTCTTGGCCTTTTTGGCTCATGATCATGTCGACCAGCCTCCTTCATCGACAGGTTCTTGGCCTTTTTTACTCATGTTCATGTCGACCAGCCTCCTTCATCGACAGGTTCTTGGCCTTTTTTACTCATGTTCATGTCGACCAGCTTCCTTCATCGACAGGTTCTTGGCCTTTTTTTACTCATGTTCATGTCGACCAGCCTCCTTCATCGACAGGTTCTTGGCCTTTTTTTGCTCATGATCATGTCGACCAGCCTCCTTCATCGACAGGTTCTTGGCCTTTTTGGCTCATGATCATGTCGACCAACCTCCTTCATCGACAGGTTCTTGGCCTTTTTTACTCATGATCATGTCGACCAGCTTCCTTCATCGACATATCGTGGCGTTACTCACACTAATACTCATCCCTATTCATACAGGTCCTTTGGTTCGTGTGCTTCTCATTCAAAAACCAAATTGAATGAAGTTCCACCAGTTAAAGTGCCAAACACTGCTTTCATTCTTGTTGGTGTAGTAGGTAAATATTTGTCACACCAAAAAGAAGCTATATGACTCGTTCATATAGCTTCTAGGGTGTTAGTTATAAGTCTATTGGTGGTTCGTGGAAGCTTGGTTTGTAGAAACTGCGATTGTCTAAAGCCATTACACGCTCTGAGAAAGTTCCAGGTTGAATTCGCTCTAAAGCTCTATCGAGCATATTCATTTTAGCATCAATATTATCAATCATATGTAATATTTCAGCTTCTTTTATAAGTGGTGGCTTAGGACTGCCCCACTCTCCTTTTCCATGGTGGCTCAGCACAAGATGTTTTAGAATGAGCACTTCTTCGCCTTCGATACTTAGTTCTTTGGCAGCTTCATCGATTTCATTAACAATAATGGTAATGTGACCTAGTAAATTCCCTTCTAACGTATAGACCGTATCTATTGGGCCTGATAATTCACGTACCTTACCTAAATCATGTAAGATGACGCCTGAATAGAGTAGGTCTGTATCGAGGGATGGGTAGAGTTCGGCTAGGCTTTTAGCAATATGTAGCATTGAGACAACATGGTAAGCCAACCCCGAATGGAACTCATGATGATTTTTTGTCGCAGCAGGCGATTCTAAGAAATCTGACTGATGCTTTTTTAATAAATGTCTTGTAATTCTTTGGATACTTGAGTTTTTCATTTCAAAAATGTATTGTGTTATTTGCTCTAACATATCTTCTGGAGATATAGGGGCGGAACGAACGAAGTCTGTCACTTTCACATCATCCATCGCTGTAGTCGGACGAATACTCTGCAGTTTTAACTGATTACGACCACGATATTCACCTAACTCACCCGTAAGATGTACAATCGACTTACTAATAAACGTTTTTTCATCCTCTGGTGAGCATCCCCACAATTTAGCATCAATTTCACCAGTGTGATCTCCTAGAATTAATGTCAAAAATGGTTTTCCATTACTTGCGATTCCTCGTGTCGCCGTTTTTATAAGAAAATAGCTATCAATTTTATCACCAACTTGATAATATCTAATTCCTTTAGTCATTCTGATCACCTCGGCACATAATTTGTTTATAGTATAACATAGATTACTTTCATGACGGATACCTCTACGTGCATTCATATTTATAATAAAAAAACTAACAACTTTATAACATAGAAAACGAGCAGCTCATTGTCCTTCCAGCTACTCGTTTTAAATTTAATTCACTATCTTTGCTTTTTCTTATTTTTACTTGTACCGTTAGACTTCTTATCGTCAATTGCCGGTAAATAAACTTTCATTTTAACACCTTTATCTGTATTCTCAATTTCAGGATATCCATGATGGAGCTCTGCAATTCTTTTGACAATCGCTAATCCTAAACCAAATTTCCCATTATTCCCTTTATAAAAAGGATTAAACAGTTTTGGTATGTCATCTTCTGGAATCGTCTCTCCGTCATTTTCAACCGAAATCCTAATCAACTTATCTACCTTCTCAGCATTGATCCAAATCCCACTAATCGCATATCTTAATGCGTTTTCTACCAGGTTTTCAATCAGTACCTCTAATTGTTCTTCATCACCTTTAATTTTAACGTCTGAATTTAATACATGAATGGATACATCTTCTCGTTGCATGCGAAAACGTTCTTCAATTTTGAAAGCTAGCTGACCAAAATAAAACTCCGTTTGATTTAATGAATCCTCTTTGTAAGAATCTAACTTTGTATAATAGAGCATATCTATGACACGACGTTCCATTCGATTACTTTCCTCGATGATGACATCCATTGTCCGTTCCAAGTTTTGTTTGGGTAGAATTCCATCTTTCACTGATTGAGCATAGCTTTTAATCACCATAATAGGTGTCTTTAATTCATGAGAAGCGTGTTGAATAAACGTTTTTTGAGCACTATCATACATATTTAAGTTCTGTCTCATTTTTTCAAACTGGTCAGACAAGCGTTGAAAATCTTCATCGCCTTTCCATTTCAATGGCTCTTTCCAGTCCCTGTTTGCAATTTGCTCTAAATGATTCCCTAATATAATAAGTGGTTGACGTAAATAGTGCTTCAGCCAAATAGCAGGTAATAAACTCAATACGCTTGTTAGTAAAAATAAATAAAGCAATCTTTCCCACAATTTGTTAACCATTTCATCACGGTATGTATCCCACATATAAGCAATATGATAGGCTTTTTGGTCCAATATGACCTCTTTTACCACATAAAAAACCGTTTGTCCCCCGTATTGTAGCTCATAACGACCTGTTAATGACTCCTGAGCAAAAGCTTTAATCGCCATTTCCCGAATGACCTCAGCAGGTGGAATATGGTCACCGTGTGGGGGCATTCCTAATGTATCATATAAAACAAAGTGAAACACTTCTCCTGCCTCACTTTGTTCGAAGAAACCACTCCCATCCTGTGGAGGGTTTAGAAAATCAAATAAACCATTGGTCGCTCGTTCCTGCTCCCTTTCTATTAACCAATACGATTCCTCCGTTAACGTATCCTTAATCGAAATCGGAAAAATAATAATAACGGATAGACCAACTAAAACAATAAGCGAAATAAACGCTAGCCAAATTCGCTGCGTCAAATTTATTTTAATCATGACGATAAAATGCGATAGCCATACCCGTATAAGGTTTCAAGATGTACACGAGGCATTTTTTTACGAACGCGACGAACAACATCATCAACGGCACGCTCGGAGCCATAATAATTTTCTCCCCATACATGCTCAATAATTTTATCGCGTGAAAATGCCTTTCCAATATCACCTGTCAATAATAGAACAAGATCCATCTCTTTTGTTGTTAAGTCTACAAGTGCATCTTCTCCTTCTTCCATATCAACGACAGTTCGGCCAATCGGATCAACAACATATTGATTAATTTCAATCTTTTTCTGCTCTTGTCCTGAACTTCCATAAACACGATTAATAATCTTTTTGGCTCGGATAATTAATTCCTGTGGTAAAAAGGGCTTGGCTAAATAATCGTCACTTCCCATCTCAAGACCTAAAACCCGATCCAAGTCCTGATCTCTTGCCGAGATAAAAATAACAGGTGTGTCTTCATGTTGCTTAATGGTTTTAAGCAATTGATATCCATCCATACCAGGAAGCATAATATCTAAAATCCATAAATGCGGTTTATCTTCTACTGCGTCTGCCGCATCTTGTCCATTTTCAAACACTCTTACTTCCCAATTTTCTTTTTCTAAATAAGCTTTTAATACTTCTGATAAATTTTCTTCATCTTCTACTAGATAAACGAGATAACTACTCAACTCGCATCCTCCTTAATAAAAAACATATATTTTAATGAATAATTGCATATAAATTATCTATTTAGTATTCCACCAAAATGTGGATCTGAAACCTCATTTGATCCTATCATACCTTTTCTTTAGTTATTGTGCACTATTTTAGATAAGTTCACACTATTTTTTACATCAGAACATAACCAATTCGTCAATGTTACGAATTTTATAGCTGTATGATCACTAAAAAGGATGCTGATTATTTTATATACATAAAAATAGTCATATCAGCTTCCTATAAGAAACAGATACGACTATTTTAAACCTTACAAAATCGCGGCAACAGCAGTTAAAGCTGCTAACGGTAAAACAAGACGATTCCAATTTACTGGCCTAGGACCCCAATATGGATATGGCATATAAGCAGGTGCACCATAGGGTCCCATGTAAGGATTTCTTGTGTATCCATCAACACGGTTTTGCCTATGAGCTTCCTCTTGCTGTTGATTCAGTAGACTATGATAATCAATATACTGACCCTGGTCGTCAACAGCCACTAATAAATAGACATGTTCATCATCAACATGCTCAATAACACCACTTATCGGATGACCTTGAAATTGAATAGATACTGGTTGATTCACCAATTCCTCACAGTGCCCTTTTATCATTTCCGCCTGACTCATCCAAAACACCTCTTCATTTTATTAACGTTACTACACGCTATTCAGATGCCCAGAAAAGGTGACGTATTATTTTAATTGATGAATTCAATAAAAAACGTAACAAAAGAATACTCATTCTTTCATTACGTTCCTTTTATCTAATTAAACCTTGGAAACTTCTTGTTGCTGTGCGGCCTTCCTTGGAAGAACAATCACAAAATAGGTTTGGAATATCGTAAAAATATTTCCGATTACCCAATACATTGACAAAGCTGATGGTAACGACAATCCAGCGACAATAATCATGATAGGCATAATATACATAATAACCTTCATTTGCTGTGGCATCTCTGCTGAGGTCATCCTCAGCTGAATAAGAGTTGTTAATCCAGCTACAAAAGGTAAGATCAGATCAGGTTGTCCAAGATTAAACCATAAAAATGAGGTGGCTGAAATGGCTTCTGTCCGCATAATAGCAAAGTAAAACGCCATGAGGATAGGCATTTGCACAAACATAGGTAAACAGCCCGCTACTGGATTAACCCCATTCCTTTGATAAAGTGTCATCATTTCCTTTTGAAGCTCCTGTTGCTTTTTAGGATCTGGCTTATCTGTCTTATATTTTTTTTGTAGTTCATCTAATTCCGGCTTCATTGCCTGCATCGCTCTTGAACTTTTTTGCTGCTTTAATACTAAAGGTAACAACATGAAGCGAATAACAACGGTAACTAATATAATCGCTAAGCCAAAATTCCCTTTAAATAGAGCTGCTGTTTGAATAATGACCCAAGACAATGGATACACAAAAAAGTGATTCCAAATACCTGTTGATTCTGCATTGATTGGTTGGTCCGTTCCACAGCTTGTTAGCACGAGTACTAAGCCAAGGATAACCATTAATAACATCCATTTATTTTTCACGTAAATCCTCCTTATTTATTTCGTCATTAACGAGAATAAATAAATGGAGAATCTTCATCATCATTTTGGTCAAAGGAGTTTGGAATTTTTGGGCGATAAAATATCGTCATCGGTCTACACGTTAAGCGTAAATAAATCTGCCCCGGTGTAATTTGAACCTGATTGGAATGAAGCATCGCCTGATACGTAAATTCAAACCTAAACAACTCAGCTCTTGTATAAGCCGATACTAACCAGATTGTTAAAACCACGCTACTCCAAAAAGCCCACGTATCAACAATAATCTCCAACACTTTGTTCGCCCCCTTCCATTTTCTATAATCACTAACATTATAAGATAAAACTTTCCAAAAGAAAACAAACAAACAATTCAATTAATAATCCGAAAAATTTTTATTCAAAAAAAAGAAACCTTTGAGTAGTCTCAAAGGTAAATGCCTCATTATATCTCTACTTTTAATTGCTTACGAAACACTTCACGAACCATGTAAGCAAACCCTTGATCATCTTTACTTCTTGTTAACCATTTTGCATGAGATTTTATTCGGCTAGGAGCGTTACCCATCGCAACACCTAGACCAGATTCTATCATCATTTCATAATCACTTTCAGAAGCACAAACCGTCACAACTTCCTCCATACTAATCCCGTAGGAATGAACTAGATACCTCAAAGCTTTTCCTCTAGATACGCCTTTTTGTAAAAGTTCAATTTTAGAATCTTGGCTTTGCCTAATAGTAAAGGGCTGTTCCATATTTTCAATTTGCCTCACTGCTTTTTTTAAATCTTCTTTATTAGCGAATTGGGCTTGAATCTTTAGTGGAGAAATGGGATAGTCGACAACGTGATCGTAAACAGAATCAACAAAATTTAATGGATAAAAGCGTGGTTCATCTAGATTTATCGAAAGCTTCGCTACCATTTGCCCTTTATTTTTGACCTTATTTCCAAGGGAATATTGTTCATTAAAAACGCGAATGTGGCAATCAAAACGCTCTAAAATATCAATGATTTCCTCACATTGCACTTCTGTTATGCGATTTGCTAGTAAAATATCCTCATTACTTTTAGCCATATAAGCTCCATCACTACAAATTAAATAGTCATTTATTTTAAGTGCTTTCGCTACTTTGTGAGCAGACAAATATGGTTTAGAGGTAATTAAAACTATTTTCACCCCTTTGTTTTTCACATATTCGATTGCTGCTTTCGTCTGTTTACTCATTTTTGTGTCAGATTCTAATAAAGCACCATCCATATTTATGGCCAACAATCGATAGGTCATCGCATATCCTCCTCTTGATGTCTATTCCACCTTATTTGCTTGGATACTAACGATCATATGAATCTAAATGCCCCTTAGAACTACAAAAAGAATAAATAACAAAATCATGCAAAATAACCTACTGCTCAAAATTCCGAATCAGTACTAACACCGGGTTACAGAAACGAAAGTAGAGACAATGAAAAGTCACTGGAAAGAGCCAGATAAGAAGCTGTTTAGCTTACTCCTGTCAAATTCCCATAGCGATCTCTTAAGGGGAAAACTAATACCATTAGAACAACATTTATATAATAATGTGCGGCAGAGTACTTCGCCGCCAACAAAGACAAAAGTAGTGGCGACCTTTTAAACATTTGGCACGTTTCCACTCGATCACCATTAGGAGTCGACTGAACAAAAAGGGTGCACTGTCCTGCTAAGGTCATTTATCGTAAGATGGATGACCAGCTAACTTCAAGGCACAACCCATCGCCCCAAGGTAACTTTCATACAAAAAAACAGCTTAGCCATGTGTATGCTATGCTGCCTTTTTATCAATTAATTGTTTTGTTGTTCATCTGGGTTGCCATAAATTTCTTCAAGAGGTTCAGTAATAATCTTATTAACATCCCCAATAACAACACTTAAACGTTGCTCAGCTTCCATTAACTTAGAAATTAACTCATGTTGCTGAACAAGTTCAAATTGCTGCTGTGCTTTTTGTACTTCTTCTTCAGTAATTTGCTCACCGCTCATTTGTTTGCTTTGAAGATCTAACTGAAGTTGACGGAAATTATCAAGCATTTTCTTCGCAATTTCATCTTGATTAATTTGCTCATGTAATGTCTTTAAAGTTGTAAAATCTTCACTTTCAGCGATCGCTTGCTTTAACTGATTGGCTACATCATATACGTTTGACATGTGTAATCGCCTCCTCATTAATTAGTTCCTAACGACTATAACATGTTCATTCAAATAAATCGAATCATATCCTTACATTCGAAAGATTCTAAAATAAAAAAATAACCATTAAACCTTGAAATAGCCCAATGAGCGCACCTAAGAACCCACCTAATAAGGTAATCATCGTCAGTTCTCTTTTTGCTATAGAAATAATAAGTTCCTCTAATTGCTCTAATGGAAAACGTTCAATCTGTTTTTGAACAATTTCTTCTATATTTAATCTTTTTACAATCATCGGTATATATTGGTCTAAGTGTTTAATAAGGAAATCAACGATTTTTGGAATCGTGACTAGTTTTAATGAATCTGTATAAGGTCTTATGATCACACTGACAGGTTTGTCGAGCCAATTAATGATCGGCACCTTTCTCTCTAGAATTGGCGGCAATTCTGAAATTATTTGCTCTTTTGAGATAAAGCTTTGTAATTCCGTCATTGATTTTTTCTGAAGTTTGATCCATTCCTTTCTTAGTACCCCTTCTATTAATACCGTTGTTTGCTTATCCTGCAATATTTTACTTAATTGAGGCTGAAGCTTGTCTACTATTCTTTCATGCCCTACAAATCGTTGCAGCACATTACCTAAGGTTCCTTTACGCATTAAATAATGTTCAAAGGTCTCATTTAATTGTTCTCTTCCTTCTTTACTGCTTAATCGTTTGTCGAGACTTTCTTGAATCCATAAAGTCAAACGTGGAATCGAATTCTCAATATATGCATGCATTTGATCTGGAATTACTTTTCCTAAATCATCGGTTGTCCTTTTCTCAAAAAACAAATCATATTCTTTTTCCACTTGAATTTTAAGTTTTTGTTGAAGAATTTCTTTTGGATTCTGTAATAAAAAGTGTTTTTCTATTAGTTGAGCTAATGTTTCTTCATTGGTGGTGAGTTTATCAACTTCCTCCTCTAGCCAAGTGGTTATGCCTTCAGAGAATGACTCACTTCGTACCTTTTCTTGTATACCTTCACTTGTAAGTAAATAATTAGATACCGTTTTACCTAACTGCTTAGATATTTCATCTTGTCTTTTTGGAATTAAACCTGGTGTGAATGGCATAGTTACTTTTCCCACTTTTATTTCCTTGTATGGTCTAAATAGCATTCGAATCGCTAATAAATTGGTAAGCCCACCTATAAGTGCCCCAATAATAACCATAATAAAAATCGTTACCACTGAATTCATGACTCATCAGCTCCCTATGTCGCCGTTACCTTTTGCTGTAATTATAAACATTATTCATTTTCAACTTTAAGCTTTATTATACGTTAATCTTTATACGATCACTAATAGCTTTTGGTTTCTTTCCTATTTTACTACTTGCATATTTTTTGAGGTGTAACAAAACATAAAGATAAGGAGGCGGTACAATTGTCGAAGGAAAAAAAGAATGAAGCTCATACTGAAGGGCGAGAAGAGTTCTTTATGGATGTGGATCGAATGATTAATGAAGGGCTCGGTGGAGGAATGGTTAGTGATGATCAGACTGGTATCATAGAAGAAGCCCGTAAGTTAGAAAAGGAAGACCCCATCAAGCCTACCTCAAAAGAGCAATAAACGTTCAGAACACTGCTATCTAATGAAGCTCTTTTTGCTTTGTTAGATAGCTTTTGTATGAAAGTTGCTTAAAACTTATATGCGGAGCTATACTCATCGCTCCCGAAAATCATGCTCCGCGTCCTGTTGGGTGGTGCTGAGCTAATTGGCTATGCTGCTGGATCTAAGCTCTACCACTACTTCCCACACTTCGCATGAATGACCTCTTTGTGCAGTTACTCCAAGATTTTGCCTCCGTATCTTCACATTAACCCTATCTTTGTGCAGTTACTCCAAGGCTTGGCTCCAGTATCTTTACATTAACCCTCTCTTTATACAGATACTTCGAGATTTTACCTCAGTCGTTTATCGCACCTTTTAATTGTTGGGTTGTTTGTTGTGATTTGATATAATCTTTTATAAGTTTACATAAAGGAGTTCGTTATGCATAAGGACAAGTTATTACGATTGTTTGGACAAGTCATTGTTCAAGATTATTCAAAATCAGATGATTCTTATTTATGGCTCAATGTCGAGGGGACACCTATTGGTTTTGAGCGTTCCAAATTAACTGAAAAAGAAATGCTCTTACTAAATGAACTGTATCCAAAGTATGTACATATTCCTTTACCCAAAACGATCGAGGAGAACTCGTGGAAGCAATGGCTTGATGGAAGTACAGCGGCTCCTAATAAAGGACCTATACGTTTTATTCACTTTAGTTTAGAACAGCCCATTGAGGATTTTATTGCCTTCCAAGACATATGGGAGCATATGCTTGAGCGACCTAGTCCAATTATTTGGTTCACTCCTTATTTAGGTGTCATCATTAATGTTGAATTGTTCCACGCGGAAGAAACGGATTTCACTGGCTTAATTGATGCGGTTTCATCAGATTTTTATGTGGACATGAGTATTCTCATTGGCCACACTTCTTCTCATCCTAACCTTCAACGCTTTCAACTTGAACAAAATGGGTTACTACGTGCTCATCAAATGAATCCGAAAAAGAAAGTATTTGTTGAACATGAAATTAATCAGTATCATATTCTTTCCTTTATGCCTGTACAAGAAAGAACAAAAATGCTTCAACTATTTTTACCCGAAGAAATTATCGATGATCATGAATTAATACAAAGTATCACCGTTTTCTTTGAGACCAATTTGAATCTCTCATTAGCAGCAAAAAAATTACATATGCACCGAAATAGCCTACAATATCGCTTAGACAAATTCATTGATAAAACTGGTTTTGACATTAAGCAGTTTTCAGAGGCGGCATTTGTACAGTTTCTCTTACTACTACTTCCGATAAAAAATCATACCTAAGTCACCAAACCATGAATCAAAATGGTAACGTATACAAATTGCACAAAAAATTTATAAATCTTTGTGCAAGCTCCCTATAGTGAATAATTCCGAAAAATTCTACAATGAATGTAACATATAAGGGGAGGTACATAACATGGCAAGTATTCAATTAAAAAATATTTATAAAATTTACGATGGTGATGTACAAGCGGTAACGGACTTTAACTTAGATATTCAAGATAAAGAGTTTGTCGTATTTGTTGGTCCATCAGGTTGTGGTAAATCAACGACATTACGTATGATTGCTGGACTTGAGGATATTTCTAAGGGTGACTTAATGATTGATGATAAACGAATGAATGATGTAGCACCTAAAGACCGTGATATCGCGATGGTTTTCCAAAACTATGCCCTTTATCCACATATGAATGTATATGATAATATGGCTTTTGGATTAAAGCTTCGTAAATTCAAAAAAGACGAGATTGATCGTCGTGTAAAAGAAGCGGCGAAAATCTTAGGTTTAGAGGAAATGTTAGACCGTAAACCAAAAGCAATGTCAGGTGGTCAGCGTCAACGTGTTGCATTAGGGCGTGCTATTGTTCGTGACCCTAAAGTATTCTTAATGGATGAGCCATTATCAAACCTTGATGCTAAGTTACGTGTTCAAATGCGTGCAGAGATTACTAAATTACACAAGCGTTTACAAACAACGACGATTTATGTAACGCATGACCAAACTGAAGCGATGACGATGGCAACACGAATCGTTATTATGAAGGATGGATATATTCAACAAGTAGGTTCACCAAAAGAAGTATATGATAACCCTGAGAATGTATTCGTTGGTGGTTTCATTGGATCACCTTCTATGAACTTCTTAGCTGGACAATTAGAAGGCGATACTTTTAAAGTTGGTAAATTCAATTTAAAAGTTCCTGAAGGCAAATTATCAATCCTTCGTGAAAGAGGATATGCGGATAAAGAATTAATTCTTGGAATCCGTCCTGAGGATATTCATGATGAATTAGTATTTATCGAATCATCACCAGATACGAATTTAAAAGCGAACATTGATGTTGCTGAATTATTAGGTGCTGAAACGATTCTTTATTCTACAGTAGAAGGTCAAGACTTTGTTGCACGTGTAGATTCACGTACCGACATTCAAAATGGACAAATCATTGACCTTGCTTTTAACATGAATAAAGCTCATTTCTTTGATAAAGATACTGAATTACGTATTCGTTAATTCACCTTACCCCATTATTCTTGTGAGTAATGGGGTTTTACTTTTCTTTCAACAAAATAATCTCCGTTTCTTGACATGTTTTACAATATAAATAATGGGTACAAAGTTGATTCGTATGGTCATGACTAATTTGGTTATCTAAGTTAATAATATCTATCTCCTCATAAGCACTATATTTATCGATATAATCGTTAACACGGCCAAAATCGATCAATAAATGATGACAGCTCGAACATTGTTTCTTAATGACTGAGAATCCATTACATACTGGACATAAACTCACAGACAACCTCTCCTCTTAACAATTAAGAAGAGGTGAGCATCAACTCACCTCTTAATCCACACTTATTATTTTTGGTAACCACCAAATTGTTGCTCAGCCATTTGAACTAAACGCTTTGTGATTTCACCACCAACTGAACCGTTAGCACGCGCTGTAGCGTCTGGTCCAAGTTGTACACCAAATTCAGAAGCGATTTCATATTTCATTGAATCTAAAGCTTGTTGTACGCCTGGTACTACAAGTTGATTTGAACTGTTGTTTGCCATGTTTGTCTCACCTCCTTGTGTAATCATAGTTTGGATTTTTTCTTAAATCTTATGTAGAAAATTAATTAGCAATAAACGGAAAATGAACACGGAAAACTAAAATTTGGGTTTTGATCATTCGGAAAAGATTGTCTTTGCCATCGATCGACAAATATCAATTTCCATAAAAAGGTCAAATCTCATATTTAAAGAAATTTTAGCTCGTGTTATGCTTTAGAAATGAAACATTTTTGTTTTACATAACGTATATAAAATGAAGATCGGAAAGGAGTTATGTTTATGGGTTTTTATATCGGCGGAGGTATTATTGTTCTATTCATCATCATTTGGATTGTCTGCTATAATTCGTTAGTTAAATATCAAAATTGGGTTGAGGAATCATGGTATCAAATTAAAAATCAACTTAAACGACGCTATGATCTAGTTCCAAACCTAGTCTCAACGGTTAAAGGTTATACAAAACATGAGCAAGAAACATTAGAACGTGTTATTCAACTTAGAAACCAAGGGGCAACCTCCGAGCAATCAAGGTCCGAGGAAATGGAAACAAATAATCAACTTTCTCAAGGAATTAGGCAGCTTTTTGCCTTACGTGAGGATTATCCTGAGCTAAAAGCGAATCAGAACTTCTTAATGTTACAAGAGGAGTTAACAGGTACAGAAAATAAGATTGCTTACTCACGACAACTTTATAATAAAACCGTTCGTGAATATAATACAAAGATTGATTCGTTTCCATCTAATATCGTTGCTTCATTACACAATTTCCAAAAAGCAGATATGTTTAGAGTCCCTCCACAAGAACAGGAGAATGTAAAAGTTGAATTTTAATTGATTCGGGGGAATTAGGTTGGTCTTATATAAGCAGATAGAACGGAATAAACGACAGACTGTCTTTATCGTTACAGGTTTTATCCTATTCGTATTAGCAGTAGGTGCTGCATTTACCTACATACAAATGGGCGATTATATTAGTGGTATGGTAATTGCTGGCCTATTAGGTGGCGGCTATACATTCATTATGCTTTTATCTAGCACAAATGTTGTAATGAAAATGAATCATGCCAAGGAGATCAAGCAAGCTCAAGATCACCCTTTTTTGTGGCATACCGTAGAAGCATTGGCTCTTGCTGCAAGAATCCCCACTCCGAAAGTTTACATCATCAAGGATCCAAGCCCAAACGCCTTTGCAACTGGCACATCACCTAAAAAAGGAGCCGTTGCTGTTACAACCGGTCTCCTAGATACATTAAATCGAGAAGAGCTAGAGGGTGTCATCGCACATGAGATTGCCCATATTCGAAATTATGATATTCGCTTAGCCACCATTGCCATCGCACTCGTTTCAGTCGTAGCCATTTTAAGTGATCTAGGCTCACGTATTCTTTATTACTCTGGGCGAAGAAGAAACCATGGAAATAATAACAATAATCAATCGGCTATCATTTTTGTTGTTGCTTTCGTCTTAATTATTTTCGCTCCCATTGTCGCAACATTAATTCGATTAGCGATATCTAGGAATCGTGAATTCCTTGCAGATGCTTCGGCAGCTGAATTAACTCGTAACCCTGGTGCTCTTGCTTCTGCATTAAGCAAAATAACAAGTGTCAATACGCCAGTTAAAGAGGCATCCACAACTTCAGCACCGTTATATTTCTCAGATCCACTCAAGAAAAAAGCACGCAACTTGTTTTCAACACATCCTCGCCCCGAAGAAAGAATTCGAAGGCTCGATCAAATGTAAAGAAAAAGGCTTTCTCCTTAAAAGGATAAAAGCCTTTTTTGCTGTAAGAAAACCTGACCGATACGAGCAGATTTTACGTGAATTTGACCGAAAAAACATGCTAGATTTTTATCTTTGATAGCGGCGGAGTGAAGCGGGCTTTTCCATGAAAATTTCTAAATTCTACTCTACTTTCTGTGAACCTTAGACGAAAAAATGTTCTTGATGTTCCACTTTTTTTGAGAGGACTTCCACCAAAAGATTAATCCCTTTTTCAATTCGTTCTGGTGTGGCATGTGTAAAATTCAGACGCATCGTATTTTTCTTTGCAAGCCCCGCGTAGAACGGTTCTCCAGGAACATAAGCCACACCATTTCTTACCGCTTCATTTAATAAAATTGTGGTGTTCAAGCGCTCGCTCAGTTCTACCCACAAGAACATACCGCCTCTTGGCTTAACAAAGGATAATTCCGGTAAATCAGCTTTTTGTAAACAGTCCACCATAACTTCCATTCTTGAACGATAAACAGAAATCAATTGCTCAATATGTCCATCTAAATTAAAGTTCGTACATAATTGATACAAAGCCTGCTGGGAAAGTGAATTAGTGTGTAGGTCATTGGCCTGCTTTGCTTGTGACATCATACGAATAATTTGATAGGGACCCATAACCCAACCTGTTCGTAAGGCAGGGACGGCAATCTTTGAGAAAGTACTTGTATATAAAACATGTGTGCCATCATCTAATGCTGCTAACGGTGTATACTGTTCATTATCCAAAAACTGCAATTCACCATATGGATCATCTTCAAATATGACTACATTATATTTATGTGCAAGCTGGATTAAAGCTTTCCTTCGCTCAAGCGACCAGACCCTACCTGCTGGATTTGAAAAAGTAGGAACTACATAAACAGCTTTAGGTTTGTATTGTTTCATCTTTTGTTCTAAATCGTCTGGAAACATGCCATCATCATCTGAATCGACGGCTAAGACATTAGCTTCATAGGAATGGAATACTTGCAGAGCAGCTAAGTAAGTAGGATCCTCGGTTAATACATAATCTTCTGGTCCTAGCATAATCCTTGAAAATAAATCAATGGCTTGCTGTGAACCAGTGGTTACTAAAACTTCATCAGAAGAATAATTCATTATGCCCTTTTTTTCATTCATTCTTTTAATAATCTCTTCTCTTAATGGCCGATAACCTTCTGTTTCTGCATATTGTAAAGCTGAGCCTTTTCCCGTTGCAAACACTCGTGCAAATGCATCTTCTATCCCCTTCATTGGAAAGAGCTCATCATCAGGTAGCCCTCCTGCAAAAGAAATAACATCCCCTTGCCCCACAACTTTTAAAATATCTCTTACAGCAGAAGACTGAAGATGGCGAACACGCTTTGCAAACGCATATTTCATAATAAGACACCTCTATTTTTTCACAATTTTGATTTTTGAATATTATAACCATACTACCTTATTCAACACATATGTCAATAAGATCTTCAGTTATTTTTAGATTATTCAAACTCCTTTAATCCTTTTTTGCTTTTTGGTGATAATGTATAAATATCTTGTTTATCGTTCAACGTTTTTCCCCTATGCATCTTGTACAAAAATAAGTTAAACTAATAGTATTATTTTCTAGAGGAGTGTTAGAAGTGAGACCTTTACAAATCTCAGCGGAAACCGCACAAAAATTGTCAAAGTCATTAAATTTACCGATTGAGCAGATTATGCATATGCCTCAGCATATTCTCATAGCGAAATTAGCTGAACTTGAAAAACAGGAAAACAATGGAGAAAGCGAATAGTTACTGTGGCGACCACCACAGCTCATAACCGAGATTCGGCGTTTGCTCGGGCTTTCTCCCTCTTTTTCCGCCCACAATCCCGAGATTCACCGTTTGCTCGGGCTTTCTCTCGCTTTTTCCGCCCGCAACCCCGAGATTCACCGTTTGCTCGGGCTTTCTCTCGCTTTTTCCGCCCGCAATCCCGAGATTCACCGTTTGCTCGGGCTTTCTCTCGCTTTTTCCGCCCGCAATCCCGAGATTCGGCGTTTGCTCGGGCTTTCTCTCGCTTTTTCCGCCCGCAACCCCGCGATTCAGCGTTTACTCGGGCTTTCTCTCGCTTTTTCCGCCCGCAATCCCGAGATTCACCGTTTGCTCGGGCTTTCTCCCTCTTTTCCCGCCCGCAACCCCGAAATTCATCGTTTGCTCTTGATTCACTTCACATCATTCATTATCGATTTTCCTCATACAAGCGCTAAAGCAAAATATATATAATAATAACTACGCACTTTGTAAGGAGGAGAATATGTACCGTCGTCGAACCAACCCTATATTGATCCTCATCACCATTTTTTTCACCTTTTTTATCGTCATTTTTCTTTTAATTCCTAGCGGGAGCAACCACGCAGAGAAAACGGTTCACTCATTTTACCAATACGAACAAGAAGGTAATTTCTCATCTTCGTGGCAATTATTACACCCAACTATTCAGGAACGTTTTCCTATAAGCAGTTATATACAAGATCGTGCCCATGTATTTATGGGGCATTTTGGAACAGATAGCTTTGAATACACATTAGAAAATCCCAACAAAGTCTCCAATTTTCAAATGAACGACGAAAAAACCATAGATGGTTACTCGATAAAAGTTCATCAATATTACGATTCAAAATACGGACAACTAACTCTCACACAAAATGTAATCGTATCAAAAGTAGAAAAGGAATGGCTTATCTTCTGGGAGTGAGCATTCTAAAAAATTATTTGAAACCTTTTAGAATCTCATCCGTAAATAAAGTATCGAACACATTAATCGTTGACAATGTGCTAAAATAGAAGATATTAACTTTTATGGAGGGATGACCATGTTTCGTTTTTTTAATCGCGTACGAACAATCGTTTCATCAGAATTAAACTCACTTTTAAGCAAAGCTGAGGACCCTGTAAAAATGGTCGATCAATTTGTTATTGACATGGAAAATGATATTGCAGATGTCCAATCAGCAGTTGCCAAACAAATTGCTAACGAGAAATTACTAGAGAAGCAATATAAAGAAGCTGCAGCATTAGTCACAAAACGCGAAGAGCAAGCTATGACTGCGTTAGAAACAGGTGACGAAGACCTAGCGAGACGTGTTTTAGAAGATAAAAACAAACACCAATCTCATGCTGATTCTTTAAGTACATCTTGGCAAGAGGCTAAAAAACTTTCAGGCGAATTAAAAGACAAGTTAAAAGAAATGAATGATGAGTTAAGAGAAATGAAGATGAAAAAAGATTCTCTTAAAGCACGTTCTGAAAGTGCCAAAGCACGTACAAAAGTTAACAATTCCTTAAGTGGGATTGGTGGAGCTAAATCTGGCTTCGATCGAATGGAAGAAAAGGTCATGCGTAACGAAGCAGAAGCCGCTAGCTCTGAGGAGCTTAGAAGTGCTAACCGCTCTTTAGATGATGAATTGGCCGCATTAACGACCAATTCAAGTGTAGATTCAGAACTTGCTGCTTTGAAGGCAAAGTTAGCAACGAAAAACGAAGAGCCTGCTGAATAATATCAATTCGTTCAACATAATGATAAAGAGAAAAAAGAGTTGGTCAAATTTGACCAACTCTTTCTTCATATTAACGCTTAGCGCTTTTTGAAACTACCACCTGCTCCACGAGATCCACCTCTGGAGCCACCAAAGCTTCCTCCAGCTCCTCTCGACCCAGAGTTACGCGAACCGAAGCCCCCACTTGCGCCTCTTGAGCCAGAATTACTAGGAAAACGATGATTACGATTCCGATCACTCATTGATTTCCCAACTTGGGTACCTACTATAAAAGAGGCAGCATTTCTAGTTGATTGATTGCGATTACGTTGATGTAGTCGGTGCTGGTCATAATCTCTTTTCATATTTCTCGTCATGGAAGAAAGCTGAGAAATCTTTCCTCGAGCTTGTTCATAGTCCCCATTAGAAATAAGCCCCTGTACGTCTGAACGTATACCTTGATATTGACTGTCATAAGACCGTGTTGATATCCCTCTTCCATACCTATGCTGTGCCTGAGAGTAAGCTCGTTCTTTTTCCTGCCATTCTCTTTCTACATCACGTTTTTGCCTAATCGTATGCTGGACATATTTTTCGAGCTCTTTAAACTTCCGCTCCAATTCTTCTATACTACTTTGAATTCGCTCTAGGTCTATTGGAGTTTGACGGGACTCCTTCGTCCTAAATCGAATCTCATCTCCTAGGGAATGTAGCTCTTCTATATAAACGGAAAGCCCTTCTTTATTAATCAGAGCGGATAATCTTGATACATCACTTTCTAACTGGTTTATTCTAAATTGCAGCTTTTTATGAGTATATTGAAGCGACTCATAGCGTTTAAAGCAATCATTGTACTTACTTTGTAAGTCAATCACATGTTTCTGTATCCTTAAAGCTAACTCAAAAGCTTGGTTATAATCCTGAACCTCCACTTGTAATAAATAGTGGACATTAGGCAAATCGGCTTTTAATTCAGCTACTTCACGTTGTATGCTCTGATAAAGGCTCGGAATATCGGACCAATGATTTTCAAGGAAATCCGATTGTAAACGGGTTAACTCTAATTGATATTTAGACTCCAAATCTGAATCATTTTTTATATCCGCTTCAACTTTACTTACTATTCTTTTAGAATCATCCCTTTTTTTAATAAGGTCTTGAACAAACTGTTCCGACTCGGTTAAAACATCTAACATCTTTTTATGGGTATCTGCAGCTTTTTTAACATTTCCCAGTTTAATACTATCCTTAAGTTGTTGAAAGGCCTGGCTAGCTGATTCAAAAAAAGTATCAATATCTTGTGAAATTCCTATTAATTTTTCTTTGTTCATTTTGCCCAATAACCGATCTTTTCTTTGCCTCATTTCCTTATCTAAATGCTGGCTTTCCTCCATGAATTTATCAAGTAACTCTAAGTTATTTTTAAACTGAGTATTCTCTTCTACTGATAGATTTAATAACCTTGCAGCACCAATAAAGTCAAAGTCTTTCTCTAGCTGACTTGCTTTTTCACCTGATTTTAACAAGTTCTTAAGGTCATTTTCTAAAGAAGGAAAATGTTCATCATATTTCTTTTGCGTACTTTTAAAAACTTCTATCGTTTGTTCTTGTACCGTCACATGTTCTTTAATTCGTTCTGTCATGTTCATTTCTTCTTGAAATAACTGGTTGACTTCTACAATTAATTTCTCGAGCTGATACTCATCTGCTTCAGATACTTCTTCAAGTGGTTTCATTGCCTTCATAAATGGCTCCCACTTTTTCATATTAATCTTATTAATAGCATGCTCACGCTCTTTCGCTTGTGTCAAAATAGCAAAAAGTTGATCAGACAAATCTTTTAACACTTTTTCTGTTTCACCTTTTGCCAATCGAAGGCGATCACTCGTTTGATTATAAGGTTTCAATACTCGAGATAATATCCGGTTTTGCCAATCAATGATTTCTTTTTTGAAGATTTCCATTTTCTTTTTACGACGACTTTTGAAGAATAGAACAACAGCAACAACAAAAATACTAACCAAAATAAGTGAAATGAACAAATCGAATCCCGAAACGGAAGAAGAATTGTTTTCACTAGAGTCTGTTGGAGGAATAATTTCCGGAGCTGGTGAAGTTGACTCTGTCTGCTCATCAAAATAAAGCACAGCTCTTTCTTCAACCTCCGTAATTAAGAGCTCTACACCCTCTTGCATTTGGTCATCCATAGCTGATGTTAGAAAAGTTGTTTCTAATAAGTTTTGAAGTGCATTTGTCCCAAAGCCCTCGGTAATAGCTACCTCGGCGTCAGTTCCTACACCTACTTGTAACTGTGCCTCATATTCTGCATTTAAAAGTAAAAGAACATCTGCTTGCCCTTCTTCAAACAAACGCTCTGCCTCAGCTTCAATCGTGTTCAATTCCATCTCATGAACAGACATGATTAAGTAATCAAATCGTGTATCTGCATATTCATTCTCGATTTGTTCTTGTTCTGCATTTGTAAAAAATGAAACTTCATCAAACATGGTCACATCTGCTTTAGCATACATAGGAGCTAAAAATAATATGACTACAATAGCTAAACTAAAAAGTGAAACGATACGTTTCATCCCTACGCCCCCCTATTTCCTTCTCACATTCATTATAATATAGAATCATTTTTTACTTAAGTGAATTCATACGAACTACCTATATAATCTTCATTATATCTTTTACGAATTAATCAAACAAAAGTTTCGTTTCAAACGCCTATTCCTCTGCTTTCAACAAAATTGAAAGGATGATTCTTCATTGTGTTTGTATGAAAGTGTACTAAAGATGATATGCACATCTTCGATGATCACTCCGGGAATGGGGGGCACGCTTTTACGCAGGCCTTGCTTGAGCCTCCGCGCTTCGCTTGCGGGGTCTCAAGGCTCAGGCTATTCCTGCAGGAGTCGGCCACCCTATTCCCTCCGCTTGGGTTGGTGCAGGCTTCATGGTTAGTGAACTTCTCATACAAAATAAATAAATAAATAAATAAATGAATGAAGAGCCACCAATAAATCAAAACCACATTTTCATATCTGTTAGTGGCTTATGTTGTTACTTCCTCGCTTTTCCTACAGGCTGGCGCTGAGCTAATTGAAAAAGGTCACCTAAGTCTCTTCGACTAGAGGTAACCTTTCTCTACATTCATTTAATCAGCGTGTATCGCGGAATATTGTGATTTCACAAGATTATAATAGATACCTTTCGCATCCATCAGTTCATTATGAGTCCCTTGCTCCATCATATTACCATGATCTAAAACAATAATTTTATCCGAATCACGAATTGTTGATAAGCGGTGGGCAATCATCACGGCAGTTCGATTATGAAGAAGCTTCTTAAGACCTTCTTGAATCTTCAGCTCCGTTTCTGTATCTATACTTGCTGTCGCTTCATCTAGAATTAGTATTTTCGGGTCTGCTAGGAGAGCACGAGCAAATGATAATAGCTGTCTTTCCCCCACCGATAGAACGCTACCTTTTTCTTCTACTTCCGTATCATAACCTTTATCCAACCGTTCAATAAAAGTATGTGCCCCAATAGCTTTAGCAGCAGCTTTGACTTCTTCGTCGGTTGCACCAGGTTTTCCGAAACGGATGTTGTCTAAGATCGTGCCCGCAAAAATAAATGTATCCTGAAGAACATAACTTACATTGGTTCTTAGCTCATGTAATTTCAGGTCACGTAAATCTTTGCCATCTAGTAATACTCGACCCGCAGTCGGGTCATAGAATCGACTCATAAGGTTAACAATCGTTGACTTACCTGACCCTGTATGACCTACTAAAGCAATTGTATCCCCTGCATTAAAATGTAAGTTTACTCCTTTTAAAGCTTTACGCTTATCATCATAAGAAAACTCTACATTTTCAAAGACCATTTCACCTTTCACATCGCCAATGGATAAAGCATTTTCCTTTTCCGGAACAGATGGTTTCTCATCTAAAAATTCGAAGATTCTTTCAGAAGAAGCCATCCCCACTAAAAGCTGGTTATAAACTTGACCTAACCGTGAAATAGGCTCCCAGAACATTCCTAAGTAAAAAGCAAAAGATACGAATACCCCGACCTCTAAACCACCTTGAATTAATGTGGAACCGTACCAAATTAATACAATTGCTCCAATGACACTAGCCATTTCAACGAATGGACGGAACAGAGCATTTTGTTTTGTCGCATTTCTCCAGCTTTTAAAGTTTTCATGGTTCACATTCTCAAAGAACTCCATATTTTCTTTTTCTTGAGCATAGGCTTGTGTGACACGAATACCTTGGATACTTTCATTTAAGTGCGAGTTTAAAATAGATTGTCTCACACGTACAAATTGCCATGCACGACGAATTTTTCTACGTAGCTTTGTAGAGATAAAAAACATGATAGGAACAACAATTAATACAAAAATCGCTAACTCAGGGCTTAAATAGAACAAGATGAAAACAATCCCTAGTAGCATAACGATATCCATAATTAAATTGATGACCCCATTAGTAAATAAATCTTGCAATGAATTTACATCATTAATGACTCGGACAAGAATCGATCCAGCGGAACGCTGGTCAAAAAAACGATGTGATAACTTTTGAATATGTTTAAATAGCGATTCTCGAATATCAAAGATGATATGCTGCCCAAGTTCATTCATCCAACGGATTCGGAACATATTCGCAAAGTAAGATAAGACATATAAAGCAAAAGCTGCTATCGCTAAATAGCTTAGCATCGTAAAATCCTCTGGAATAATCGCATGCTCAATGACCATATATCCGACGATAAATGGAATCGCTAAACGAATGGCAGTTGCGATTAACATCATGACGATTGTCTTAGGTAAAATCGATTTTGCATAAGGTTTCATATATTGTAAAAGTCTTGTCATTTGCTTCCAGTTAAATGGCTTCTCAATGATATTTTCGACTGTATAATGAAACCGTGCATTTTTCCCCTTTACAGCACGTTCACTCATTTAACTAACACTCCCTTAAGCCTGTTGAAGCACATATTGTTGATCTTGATTCTGAATATCGTAAATGCGACGATACATACCTGATTCATTTTGTAGTAATTGCTCGTGAGTACCACGTTCAACCACTTCACCTTGATCCAAAACAAGAATTTGATCGGCATGTTTAACTGAAGAAATTCGGTGAGCGATAATAAAGGTTGTTCTTCCTTCCATTACCTCTCTAAATGCTTTTTGAATTTTCACTTCCGTTTGCATATCAACGGCACTTGTTGCATCATCCATGATTAAAATCGCAGGATCCATAAGGATCGCTCTTGCAATCGCAATCCTTTGCTTTTGCCCACCTGATAAACCGAGCCCACGCTCTCCTAACACGGTATCATACCCTTCTGGCAGTTCGGAGATAAACTCATGGGCATCTGCTCGTTTAGCAGCAGCAATAATCTCCTCCATTGATGCATTCGCAACACCATAAGAAATATTATCCTTAATCGTCGAGGAAAACAAGAAGGTTTCTTGTAAAACTACCCCAATATTGCTACGAATTTGTTTCATTGAATATTCCTCAATCGGTTTACCATCAAGATAGATCTCTCCATCTGTTTTTTGGTAAAAACGGGTTAATAACTGAATAACACTTGATTTTCCTGAACCTGTAGCACCGACCAATCCTATCGTCTGACCTTTTTGAGCATGGAAGGAAATATCTTTCAAGGCTGTGGAGGACTCAGAATTATAGGCTAAATCAACATGTTCATATTGTACTTCACCAAGTAAACGGACTTTTTCTTTGTCAAAACGTTGTTCGTCAACACGTTCCTCAGCGTCTAAGATTTCCAGCAAACGCTCCCCAGAGGCTTTGGACTGAGAGAAAGTATTCATAATGAATCCTAGCTGCATAATCGGACCAATAATAAAACCGATTAAACTAAAAAAGGCAACAAACTCACCTGGTGACATACCTCCCGAAATAGCTAGATATCCCCCAAAACCAATTAAAATAACAGAAGACATATTCCCGATTGTCTCCATAAGTGGAAAATATTTACCCCACACTTTCGCAATATCAATATGTTTCATGCGATAATCTTCATTTTTTGAGTCAAATCGTTTTGACTCTTCATCTTCCTGCGACAATGCTTTTACCGTTTGCACTCCACTTACATTCTCTTGAACCTTTGTATTTAATGCTGCAAGTGAAACACGAATCCCACGGAATCGCGGATGAACTCGTTTATCAAACATATAGACGGCTACACATAAAAAAGGTAATGTAACAATCGTCATCAACGTCAATGGTACAGAGTAAAAAAACATAACTGAAAAACTAAATACCATTAATAAAATTAAGTTCACAAGTTGTGCGAATCCAAATGATAGGAAAAAGCGAAAGCCTTCAACATCTGCTGTTAATCGTGACATTAAATCCCCTGTTTTGGCATTATCATAATACTTGAATGGAAGGAATTGTAGCTTTTTATATAAAGCTTTACGAAGTTGGTAAACGGAGGATATTCCGAATAAATCTCCATAGTATTGGTTAATAAATGCTGTAACACTTTTAATTAATGTGGCAACTAATAAAGCTAAAACTAATATTGGAATGATGTCGTATTCTCCCGCCCGCACGGAATCAATGGCTATCTGCAATATAATTGGATACACAACCGTCATACCGGTAACACCTAACAAAGAAATTAACGACCAGAAGAAGTATTTCTTATAAGGCAAATAAAACTCCTTCAGACGTTTAAAAGTAATCATCTCTCCACCGCCTTCAAATCTTACATTGTAATCATATTATCATTATTCTAGCTTCCATATTTGAAGATTCACAGATTCTTTTTTGGTCTCCCCCACCTTTATAAAGAATTTAGTAACTCGAAATAAATATGAATAGCAAGAATAATCATACTCGTTTTTGCTACTAATAGTCAATCTTTTTTTGTAAATTTTCTGATTTCAACTCGTACAAATTTTACCACATAAAATAACGACACATCCAATGATATGCCGTCTCATTTAGAATCATTCTTTTAATATGACATTATGGAGTGCGTAAAAGAGACCAACCTTGCAACTGTCACACTCTTTCAGTTCCTTACACATCATTTTAATAACGGAGAAAATGTCTTTATAAGTATTTTCGATGTGTTTTTTTTCCATCATAAATAAAGACAATATCTTTTTCATTAATCATCGTTTGTAAATGGACAGGTCTGCCCCAAAGCTGATAAATATAAGGTAATACTTTTTCTAAATAAGAAACATCTAGCTCCTTGTCTTCAAATGAGTGCGTTACATATAATTCCCCACTTTTTAAATAATCTCCGTCCGTCACTGTCAAATAAGGAAAACCACCATTTACTCGTGAATTCGCCAGAGTATCACGAACTTGCTCCCACTCCTTATCTATAACTTTATAGTCGCTTCCTTGCTTTTGGAACAAATACATATCCTCACGCATGATCAAGTCCTTCGTTAAGTAATTACGAATAAAGGAAATATCCGACTCTATCTCCCTAACTTCATACATCTTTTCACGTCCACTACCTTTTGTAGCCCCTTGCCTCTCGATCATTTCTTTCGTCGGATTATTATAACGTTCTTCTATATCCTCAAATATTTTTAATCCGAGATAATAAGGGTTAATAGATGTTTTAGAAGGTTGCACAACTCCTGCATTAAGTTTAGCAAATTCTATCGTTTCATCACTCGTTAAATCCATTTCTCTCAAAATACGTGAATGCCAAAAGGAGGCCCAGCCTTCATTCATGATTTTTGTTTCTAATTGTGGCCAAAAATAGAGCATTTCCTCTCGCATCATCGTCAGTATATCTCTTTGCCATGGCTCAAGTTCTCGACTATATTGTTCAATAAATAATAAAAGATCCTTTTCAGGCTGCGGAGGAAACTTCTTTTTTGACTTGGTATTTGGTGCTTGTTGAGCTTTTTTATCCAAATCCCACAGGTCATCAAATTCGCCACGTTTCCGAGTGAGCGGCACCTCCAACTCATCTTTGCTCCAGTCAAGCTTTGGCCTTAATAAACTCGGGTCAATATGTTCCTGAATGGCCAGGACAGCATCGAGAAAATCCTCTACTTCCTTTTTTCCATGAATATGTTCATAGTGGGCAATTCGGTCAGCTGTTGCAGCCATCGATTCGACCATGTCTCTTCTCGTATTAGAAAACCTCACATTATTTTTAAAGAAGTCGCAATGTGCCAAAACGTGTGCGACGATTAACTTGTTTTGGATTAATGTATTACTATCTAATAAAAAGGCATAACAAGGATCCGAGTTAATGACAAGTTCATAAATCTTACTCAAACCTAAATCATATTGAAGTTTCATTTTATAGAATTGTTTACCAAAGCTCCAGTGTGAATACCTCGTCGGCATGCCGTACGCTCCAAATGTATAAATGATTTCTGCTGGACATATTTCATAACGCATTTCATAAAAATCGAGACCAAACCCAGAAGCAATTTCTGTTATTTCCGCGATGGCATATTCTAACTCTTTCCAATCATCCACTTTCATGAAGACCCTCCTCCATCCGCTTTTTACAATCTATGTTCAAGGTGTCGAAAAGATGAAAGAAAGAAATAGACGAAGCGGGTATCGTAGTCATATTGTGCGTAAAAAAACAAGCACAGGGTCCAACCCCGCACTTGTCATTTCTACATACTATCTAGCTACTTATGCCATTTTCTGAGTAACAATGTCCATTACAGCTGTTTTTAGTTGCTGTAAATGGGACTGTGCTTCTGGTAAGCTCTCTTTTCGAACACCAAAGTAAAATTTCACCTTTGGTTCTGTTCCTGATGGGCGAATACAGAACCATGAACCGTCAGCTAATTTATATTTCAAAACATTAGATTTTGGTAAAGCAATGTCTTGGCGTTCATTTGACTCGACGCTTCTCGCCTCACTCAATTGATAATCTTCAATGCTCGAGACCGCACTTCCTGACACTTCTTGAGGAGGGAATTCACGGAAAGAAGCCAAAATTTGATTTATCTTTTCAATGCCACTTTTCCCTTTGAGTGTAAGAGAATGAAGATCTTCTAGATAGAAGCCGTATTTCTGGTATACGTCTAGTAGTCCTTCATATATCGTTTTGCCTTTTGATTTATAATAGGCAGCTAATTCGGCTCCTATTAGACAAGCTTGAACAGCATCCTTATCACGAACAAAGTCTCCAATTAAATAACCGTAACTTTCTTCATATCCGAACAAGAATGTATGCTCACCTGTCTGTTCGAATTCGGCTATTTTTTCACCGATAAATTTAAAGCCGGTCAATGTATCTTCGGCAGTTAATTCATAAGCCTCCGCAATGGCACGCCCAATTTCAGAGGTAACAATGGTTTTCATCACAATTCCATTTTCGGGTAATTCCCCTGTAGCTGCTTTTTGAGACAATAAATAATCAAGCATTAACGCACCTGTTTGGTTGCCTGTCAAAACTACAAAATCACCGTCATTATTTTTCACAGCAAAACCGACACGGTCTGCATCTGGGTCTGTACCTATTAATAAGTCAGCTTCACTTCTTTCTCCATATTGAATGGCCAGCTCAAAGGCAGCATGTTCTTCAGGGTTTGGTGAAGAAACCGTTGAAAAGTTGGGATCTGGTAACTCCTGTTCAGCAACAACTTGTACATGGGAAAATCCACTATCTTCTAAGATTCGACGAACCGGGATATTAGCAGTGCCGTGAAGTGGCGTAAAGACAATTTGTACCTTGTCGCCGTATTCTTTTACTAAGGAAGGGTTCACAACTACTGTTTTTAACTTATCGTTATAGGCCTCATCAATTTCTTCAGAGATAATTTGTATGAGTCGTTCTGCTTTTAACTGTCGCTCATCACCAACCTCAATTTTTAACTCATTTTTAACCGATTGCACATAGGAAACGAGTTCATCTGCAGGACCAGGGGGCAACTGTCCACCATCTGGACCATACACCTTAAAGCCATTATATTCTGGAGGATTATGACTTGCTGTGATTACAATACCTGAATATGTATTCAAATATCTAACGGCAAACGATAACTCCGGTGTCGGCCTTAAATCACGAAATACATAAGTGGTAATACCATGATTCCCCAATGTAAGAGCCGCTTGCATCGCAAACTCAGGTGATTTATGGCGACAGTCATATGCAATGACCACACCTCGTTTTACTGCATCAATTCCTTTAGATTTAATATAGAGTGCTAACCCTTCTGCAGCCTTCCTAACTGTATATGTATTCATCCGATTTGGGCCGGGTCCAATTTCTCCTCGCATACCACCCGTGCCAAATTCTAAATCCTTATAAAAACAATCTTCTAATAATTCCTCCCTTATTTTTAATGGTTCCAACTGTTCCTTTAACTCTGCATCAAATTCACTATGTAAGTGCCATTTTTTATATTCATTTTTCCAATCCATTTAATCTCCTCCAACTCACATCTAGGTCTTTCTTATTATAGCATGTTTAGGTAATCATACATGACTGATTTCATCAGATGATGAACTTAGATCTAATCGTTGACGAAACTCATCTAAATATTGCTGTAATTGTTCAGTTGTCCAATGGCAATGTTCGGCAAAATAAATAAAAATCTGTTCATAATACTGACGAACATTTTCGTAATCAAAATATATTGCCCCTGTACGTCGAATAAAGAAATCCCTAGGGTTCATGACCATTTCCTCTTCCATACTATACCTTAGTTGAGCGTACAATTCCGGTGGTAGCCCCCACTTTTGTGCAAAACGGCTTTTCGTTTTAATTTTAGCATAAATGTTACCAATATTAGAGCCATATAAATCAACTAACATGGATGCCTTTTTCTCACTTAAGCCTAACTGCTTACCTTCTTCGACCTTTTGCTTTTTAAAAGAACCATACATATCAGCTCCACCTACATAACCACCCGTTAATGTAATGGATTCAGTAACAGAGCGTACATGAATACCCAAGTCCTGACACAAATGATCGACGACTTGTTCTGCTAATAAGCGGTATCCAGTTAAGGTATCCAACAAAACAGAAATAACTCCCGATTCTGAAATATGGATATCTTGATAGACATCGACCGTTTTCGATTTTTTTGTTTGCATCATATAAGGAGCAACACCACTCCAGCTAGAAATAACATCTTCTTGACCTATCGAAATTCCTGGCAAAAGCTGCTGCAATTCATCTAAAATGAACTGAGACTCTTCGTTTGTACAAGTAATCGCCCCCCGTTCATCACTCCACTCGGATTCAGCCATACCAATATAGACTTCATTCTCCTGTGGGATTGCAAAAATCGCTTTATTCCCCTCCTTCTTCCGATAAAAAATACCGGTTTGCAAAGGCAGTTTATTTCTCCTGATCACAATATGTGAACCTTTCTGATAATGTATACCGTTTTCAATAGGTGTTCGGTCTTGCTCCCTTAATTGGTTTGTCCATGCACCGGTGGCATTAACAATTTTTTTAGCGTTGATTTTTATAGCTTCGCCACTTAGTTGATCAACCGCAATTACGCCGCACGCTTTACCTTCTTCATATAAGAAAGATTCTACCTGCATGTAATTAAGGGCCTTTGCTCCACGATTAATGGCTTCTTTAAGAACTTCAATCGTTAACCTTGCATCATTGATTTGATATTCTATATAAGAGCCACTTCCTTTTAAGCGCTCATGATGTAACATCGGCTCAAGTTTTAACGTTTGCTTTTTTGATAACAGTTCTACTCGCTCCGTCTTTTTGACTTCCCCGACATGGTCAAAGAGCTTCAAGTGAACTGAAGCTTTCAAACGATCAACTAGACTTTCTTTATATAAAGGTATAAGCATTTTCTTTTTTTTTGTAACATGTGGTGCATTTTCTCTTAATATTGAACGTTCTCTTGTCAATACCTGATACTTTTTCATATCAAAATCATGGAAATAACTCATGCCTCCATGAAATAGTTTACTAGAACGTCCAGATGCTCCATCAGCAAAATCTTTTCTTTCTAAAAGAATCGTTTCTAATCCACGTAATGAGGCGTCTAATGCAATTCCTGCACCACTTAACCCTCCACCAACCACTAATAAATCAACCGTATGATTTTTTAATTCCGCCATCCATGTTTGTCGATTGGCACTAGAAAAAGAAACACGCATTTTTTTACCCCTTCCATAATCGTACATGATGTTCTTCACTTGTTGTCATATACCACTTATTGTACCTTACTTTATGTATAAAAAAAATGAATTTCATCTGAATGTAAAGTAAAATAATCGTGAAGGATATTCCTTTTATTTTTATCATGAAATGCCTTCCACTTTGTAAAAAATATAAAAATAACCGTTTCAAGGAGAAGAACTCACTGAAACGGCTTTTTATTGATGATACGTATACACGTGCACCAACCAATTTTCTGTCCTATACATTTGAGAGTCTTCGATGACGGCATTAATTTCCCAACTTCCTGAAAAAGGAATCATGATGTCGGTTGCATATAAGCCACCTTCAACATGATGTAGCACATACTCTTTTTGATAAGATTGACTATTTTCTATCATGATTACTTCAACATTCTTATCAGTTAATGGCATCCCGCTTTTATCTTGTACAAGCACTTGCAAATGCTCTGTCATACCAATAGCCAACTGATCACGATGTATAAGCTCAACATGCCAATTCGTTGCCTCCTCTTTTGATATGAATAGTTGACTAGTTGAATAAATAGCCCCTCCAATCAAAACAAAAACAAGTACAAGACCGATCTGAATAGGAATAGGTAATCTTTGTACCTTCTCGACTTGCATCTAAATGTCACTCCTTCCACCTAACATTGTTGCCAATGTCTAGTACGAGTAAACATTTACCCACGCTTGCTCAAAGAGAAAAACCCTTAAAGCCCGACCAATTCAAAAAAAAAAACCATTCCGGTTAAGCACTTCGGCTAACGGAAATAGTCTTTTTTATATCATCAAATATGAACCTTACTGTTTGTATGAAATCTCATAAATGTCATGTCTACGATCACGTAATTGGTTCACACTACCTGCTCGGCGATGGCGACGCAAAATCTCCAAATCAACATCTCCCACAACGACTGTTTCGATATTTGGGTTACATTCACCGACTATACCATCTCTGGCAAATGTAAAATCTGAAGGACTAAAAATACCTGATTGTGCATATTGGATGTCCATATTCTCCACATCTGGTAAATTACCAACTGTCCCCGACAATACCGTATAGACTTGATTTTCAATCGCTCTTGCTTGAGAGCAATAGCGTACTCGTAAGTAACCTTGACGATCATCCGTACAGAAAGGAGTGAATATGATATTAGCTCCTTTATCTACAGCAATACGACCAAGCTCAGGGAATTCAATGTCATAACATATTTGAATAGCAATCTTCCCACAATCCGTATCAAACACTTTCACTTCATCACCACCAGTAATACCCCAGAACTTTCGCTCATTTGGTGTTATGTGTAGCTTATACTGCTTTTCAATCGTTCCATCACGCCTAAACAAATAGGCGATATTATAAATCTTCCCTTCTTCCTCTACAAAGTGAGAGCCTCCAATAATATTTACATTATATTTCACCGATAAATTCGTGAATAATTCAATATAATCCTCCGTAAACTCCGTTAATCGGCGTATCGCCAAACTTGGGCTTTTCTCTGGTAAAAAAGATAAAAGCTGCAAGGTAAAAATCTCCGGAAAGACTACAAAGTCAGAGCTATAACTTGCTGCAACATCAGTATAATATTCACACTGAATCGCGAAATCATCAAAGGAATCAATTTTTTTCATTTCATATTGTATACTTGTAATCCGAACCGGAAACGAAGTCTTAAAAGAGCGCTTTGGTGTCGTTGGTTGATAATCAATATTATTCCATTCCATTAAAGTCGCGTATTTTAATGAAGCTTTATCATCATCTAAGTAATTTCGATTAATTCTCTTTAATGAAAAACCATTTAACACTTGGAAAGTTAAGACTGGGTCATAAATATTATGCATGGTAACTTGCTCTACATATTCCCTTGGTGTCATTTCTTTAGAGTGCTGATAATAATTAGGGATTCTCCCCCCAATGATAATACTTTTTAAATTTAGTTGACGTGCGATATCTTTTCTTGCCTCATAGAGCCTACGCCCGATTTTCATTCGACGATAATCTGGGTGGACCATAACTTCAATTCCATATAAATTATAGCCCTCAGAATCGTGATTCGTAATGTATCCATTATCGGTAATTTCATCCCATGTATGCTGGTCATCATATTCATCAAAATTAATAATTAAGCTTGACGAAGAGCCAATAATCTTACCGTCATATTCCACACATATTTGCCCTTCTGGAAATATATGGACATGACTCTCTAAATGAACAATCTCCCAAGGTTCCATTTTTGGGAAACATATTTTTTGCATTTCAATAATCTCTTTAAAATCTTTTTCTTCGATTTGTCGAATAATCATTTTCTTCTCGAATTTTGATACATCGATTTCAGAAGTCATTGCCATCCACCCCTTCTTACTAAAACAACTTTCAGATTCTCCATCATGAGTTTACCCTTTTTTAATCTATTTGAATACTTTTTTTCTACGCAACTACAAAAAAGTAGAAGCTCCCAAACAAAAAAAAGTTCCCCTGGAGGCAACGAAACAAACCCTCCAGTGAAACTCCAAGCTTTTAAGCGCCTTGTCTTACCTCTTGAACACTGATATGTACACCAATATGTCCAAGTGCTGAGTGAAGTGGAATCGATATAAAAGGTGATTCTGAATAGTATTTAGAATCTCCTTCATTAATAATTGGTGGCGTGACATCAATCAAACAACCTTCTTTTGAAAGTTCCGTTGCAGCTGTTCCTGCGACCCAGTTTCCAAACTCTTGTACAGCACTCCATCCTAACTCATCAATATCTTGGACAACCATACCTCCCATCATCGTACTTATAATACTACGAGCTGTTTCTGTAGAGAATGTACAGATGATTTGTCCTCTTAATTGTCCTTTAATCCCTAATATCACTGAAATCTCTTCAGAGGTTAACTTTCCTCTACCAGCCGAAGGCCTTAGAATATCAACACCTACACCAAAATGCGTAGAAATAATTTGTTTCGTCGCTTGACAGATCGCATTAATATGTTTTACCTCCATCTTTTTCCTCCTCCCTATTCCTATCTATAGTTCATTTTATCTAAAAAATAAAGAATCATACGTTAAAACGAGCCCTAATCCACATATATAGTTCTACTATAACACTTTTAGACTAGAAATAAAGTACTATTCAATAAATTTTGATTCGAAAGAAACAAGTTCTCCATGACCTACTTTTTTATATTCTTTTTTTTTCTTGGAATAGTAAACGTTTTCCATTACATAGACATCATTGAAATCATTTGAGATTTATTTTTAGTTCGCTTTTTCAGAAGGGGGTTTATTCATGTCCAGCAATCAAACGAATTGTCTTGCTCTACTTCTTGCAGGTGGAGAAGGAAAAAGACTAGGAGTATTAACAAAGAAAACCGCTAAACCTGCTGTTCATTTCGGTGGAGGTTATCGAATTATCGATTATACATTGAATAATTGTATGCATTCAGGCATCAATCATATTGGTGTCTTAACTCAATATTTACCACTAGAATTACATGCACATCTAGGGAATGGATCCGCATGGAACTTCCCTCAAAATCAAGGTCAATTAACAAGTCTCCCTTCTTATGTACATGATGATGATAACTCAACCTATTTAGGAACGGCTGATGCCATTTATAAAAATATGTCCTATATCGAACACTTGAACCCTACACACCTATTAGTTCTCTCAGGAGACCATATCTATCAAATGGATTACAGGCTACTTTTAGATGCTCATTTCAAAAAACAAGCGGATGCCACGATTTCCGTCATTCATGTGCCATTTATTGAGGCACATCGTTTTGGGGTTATGACAGCTACTAGTGAACAGAAAATCATTGGATTTGAAGAAAAGCCAGTACATCCCAAAAGTAATATGGCATCAATGGGTGTTTATGTATTTAGATGGGCGCTCTTAAAAGAATTCCTCATTTCAGACGCAAACGATCCACAATCAAATCATGACTTTGGCAAAGATATTATTCCTAAAATGTTGGCAGCTCAAAAAAGATTGTTCACTTTCCCTTTTAAAGGATATTGGAAGGATGTTGGCACGATTGAAAGCTACTGGCACGCCCATATGGATATCATCGATTACACTGTAAAAAATCCGAATGCAAAGACATGGAACTTGACGACTAACAAACCTGCTCAAGTTTCATTTATTCCTGACGATCATCACGCTATCCAACATTCGTTTATTGATAACCATGCACAAACCAATGGTTATATTCGTAGATCGTATATTTATCGGGATGTTCGAATAGACTCAAGAGCCACTATCTATCAAGCAATTATTCTTCCAGGTGCTTCTATCGGTGCCAATGTTCACTTAGAAAATGTCATCGTTACTGAGCAAACAATCATACCAGCCAACATGAAAATCACTGGTACACCAGAACGTATCCTGACGGTTAATCACGACTTTATTCATCAACTAATCTCACAAAAACGTGTTAGTAATGCTTAATGACACACGCTAAAGCTGTTTCACATACTAAGCTATATCCGCTTAACAATAGGATTCCAACGAGTATATGTTGATACAGAAAAAGAAAAGGACGGTTTAATATGAATATCGTTTTTGTAGCAAGTGAGTGTTTTCCATTTTTTAAAACTGGTGGTCTCGCCGATGTGATTGGTTCTCTTCCACAAAAGTTAGCTAGTCCCCATAATCAAATAGCCGTTATTCTACCTAAAGCACAAGCACTGCCTGCTGAATATAACAAGCAATTAACGTTTCAAAAAAGCTTCCATGTCCATGTAACTTGGCGGAAGCAAGTGACCCGACTTTATCAATTAAAAAAAGATCAGATTACCTTTTATTTTATAGAAAATGATTATTACTTTGGTCGAGACAGACTTTATGGATATGATGATGACGGGGAGCGTTTCACCTTTTTTACACATGCCGCTCTAGAAGTAATGGAAAGTCTGCGACACCCCATTGATATTCTCCATTGCCATGATTGGCAAACAGGTTTAATTCCTGCTTATGTAAAAATTCAAGGGACAAAACAGGTGAAAAAAACGGTTTTTACGATTCATAATTTACAATATCAAGGTCAATTTCCACTTTCAGTGTTTGATGAATTACTTCATTTCTCAAGTGAACACTTACCTGGTATTACTCATAACCACCTCGTTAATTTTATGAAGGCTGCTATTTTTCACGCAGACCACATTACAACGGTCAGCCCCACTTATGCAGAAGAAATAACAACCGAATTAGGAGGACATGGACTCGCCCCTGTCCTCCGTCAATATCAGTCTAAGCTTTCTGGCATTGTAAATGGCATTAATACCGACGAATTCAATCCACAAACCGATCAAGCTCTCACATACCCTTATAAACAAAACGCTACCATCAAAAGCCAAAATAAATACAAGATTCAAACCGAACTCCAACTATCCATTTCAAAGAATTTACCTTTATTTGCTGTCATATCGAGATTAGTTCAAAGTAAGGGTCTTGATTTATTGTTATCTGTTGCTGATTTATTTTTAGAACACCATCAAGTACAACTGATTATTGTTGGCTCAGGTGAGAAGCTTTTCGAAGAGCGTTTTTTAAAGTTACAAAGTAAATATCCTACTAAAGTTCGTACGATTATTGGTTTTTCAGAAGACTTAGCACGTCAAGTCTATGCAGCCTCCGACTTTCTTATTATGCCTTCGTTATTTGAGCCATGTGGGATTAGCCAAATGATTGCCATTCATTATGAAACGGTACCCATCGTTCGGGAAACCGGTGGTCTCAAAGATACAATCTTATCATTTAATGAACATACATTAGAGGGAAATGGACTAAGCTTCACGAATTATAATGCTAATGACTTCTTGTTTACTCTTAACCGTGCTATTACCTTATTTAGAAATAAAACGCTCTGGAATTTACTTTTACAAAACGTCTATCAATCCAATTTTAACTGGGGTAAATCAGCCGTTCAGTACCAACAATTATATAATCATTTACTAGGAGTGGAAGGGGTGCCAACGTATGAGCTTGAGCCAACAAGAATTCATCGACCTATTTAACGATAAACTAACCACAACATTAGGGATTAGGGTTGAAGAAGCAACGAATAAAGAAGCTTACCAAACCGTCAGTTTATTATTAAAAGACATCATTCTTAGGAAATGGCAATTAACACAAACAAACCAACTGGAAACAGACGAAAAGCAAATGTATTATTTCTCGATGGAATTCTTATTAGGGCGATTGATTGAAAGTAATTTGTTAAATATGGGGTTATTAGAAGTATGTGAAAATGCCTTAAAAGAGCTTGGCTTTGAGCCCGCTCAAGTCTTTACGGAAGAACATGACGCCGGGTTAGGAAATGGGGGATTAGGTCGACTTGCTGCATGTTTCCTTGATTCTTTAGCCTCACTTAACTTACCAGGCCATGGTGTCGGGATACGTTATAAATACGGACTATTCCAACAAAAAATGGTCGATGGTTATCAGGTAGAATTACCTGATTATTGGTTAAACGACGACTATATGTGGGAAACAAAACGTTCGGAAAAGGCTGTCGAAGTTCATTTTGGCGGTCATGTAACACTTGAAAAAAAAGACAACCAGTATACGGTTCACCACCAAAATTATGAACGGGTTTTAGCCGTCCCTTATGATGTACCTATTGTTGGTTATGAAACGGACGCCGTCAATACGTTACGTTTATGGAGTGCAGAATCAATGCCTAACTCCTTTCACTTTCACTCCCCTAAAGGACATGATTATTACCACTACCTAGATTACAAACGCTCCGTCGAACAAATCTCAGAATTTCTTTATCCAGATGATTCTTATTATGAAGGCAAGCTTTTACGTCTAAAACAACAATATTTCCTTGTTTCAGCAGGTTTACAAAGCATTTTAAAAAGATTTAAAAGCAAACATCAAAGCTTTCAATTACTCCCACAAAAAGTCTCTCTACAAATTAACGATACCCATCCTAGTCTCATTATCCCTGAATTAATGCGGATCCTCATGGATGAGGAAAAGTTTGGTTGGGATGATGCTTGGGAGATCACCACGAGCACAGTCGCCTACACCAATCACACCACTTTAGTTGAAGCTCTAGAGAAATGGCCAACCGAAATGGTCAAATCGTTATTACCACGCATTTATATGATCATTGAAGAAATTAATGAGCGTTTTTGCCAGTCTATTTATTTTGACTTTCCTCATTTACGAGAGAAGATTGCCGATATGGCGATTATTTCATATGAACAAATTCATATGGCCCATTTGGCAATTGTCGGTAGCTACTCTGTCAATGGAGTGGCTAAGCTTCATACAGACATTCTAAAAAATAGAGAGATGAAAAACTTCTACACCGTCTTCCCAGAACGATTTAATAATAAAACAAACGGAATTACACACAGGCGCTGGCTACTCAATGTTAACCGAGATTTAGCGAATAAAATTACGGGAGCTATCGGTGAAAACTGGATACAAGAGCCACGCGAACTCATCCAATTAATCAAATACGCAGATGATGCTAGTTTCCAAAAACAAATCGCTGAGGTAAAACATACAAATAAAGAAAAATTAGCTGCTTATATTAAGGAGCACTATCAAATCACGATTAACCCCAACTCTATATTTGATGTGCATATCAAAAGGTTACATGGTTATAAACGACAGTTGCTTAATCTCTTTCATATTTTACACTTGTATCAACTTTGTGTTGATAATCCTAATTATCAAATGGTGCCTCGTACTTTTATCTTCGGAGCGAAGGCAGCACCAGGCTATCATTTTGCTAAACAAGTTATAAAGCTTATAACTGCAACAGCGGAGAAGGTTAATAATAACCCCGCTACAAAAGATAAAATGAAGGTTGTTTTTCTTGAGAACTATAAGGTTTCCTTAGCAGAAAAAATAATCCCCGCAGCCGATTTAAGTGAGCAAATTTCAACCGCAAGTAAAGAGGCATCGGGTACAGGGAATATGAAATTGATGATGAATGGTGCTTTAACGATTGGGACACTTGATGGCGCGAATATAGAAATTAGTGATATGGTTGGCCCTAAAAACATTTTTACATTCGGCTTAACCTCTGACCAAGTATTTGATTATCAAAAAAATGGCCAATACCGAGCACGAGATATTTATAATAGTGATAAACGATTACGAGAAGTGATGGATAAACTGCTTGGTACTTTCTTCTCTCCTGACGATGTAGAATTTAAAAATATTTATTACTCGTTGCTCTACAACAATGATGAATATTTTGTATTAAGGGATTTCGATAGTTACGTAGAGGCCCAACAACATGTGGAGCAAACCTACCGAAATCAGCAGAGTTGGCTGAAAAAAAGTATCACTAATATGGCTCATTCCGGAAAATTCTCAAGCGATCGAACCATTTCTGAATATGCTAATCAAATTTGGGACATCCACCCACAATAGTTCTCAATAACCAAAAAAGCTAGGGTAAGCTTTAGTGCTTATCCTAGCTTTTGTATGAAAGTGGATTTAGGAGCGCTAGGTTGTGCCTTGCAGTTAGCTGGTCATTCATCTTGCGATAAATGACCTTAACAGGACACTGCTCCCTTTTTTGTTCGTGCGACTCCTTATGGTGATGGAGTTGTAAACGAGCCAACTGTTTAAGAAGTCGCCACTACTTTGATCTTTGTCGGTGGCGAAGTGAATTCGCTTCGCCATGAGTGTTTTGTATGAAAGTTGATACTCATATGCGGCGCTATACTTACCGCTACCGAAAATCATGCTCCGCGACAATCACCTGGAGCTGAGTTGTTAAAAACTAAGCATCACTTTCATGTTTGTTGGCTTAGTTATTATTCTCAAGCTCTTTTCTAATTTTAAGGGCTACATCTGGTTTGTCAGTAAAGATTCCAGCGACTCCCCAACTTAAGAACTTACGGATATCTTCTTCGCGGTTTACTGTAAATGGTCGGATAAGAAATTCTGAACGAATTAATTCTTTAGCTTCCTCTTCTAAAAGTGTTGGATGATAGAAATGGTAGGCTTCCACACCAACAGATGTCGCATAATTTTCCGGTCCAAAAATAGCGGCCATCGCTAATACAGCTGATTCAATTTCTGGGGCACGATTCTTTAAGATTTTCATACCACGGTGGTCAAAGGATGAAAATATAACTCTATCTTCTAATTGATAGTCTCGAATTAGTTGAATAACTTGATTAATCGTTTTCTCACGATCCTCAACAAAACCTTTTATCTCAATGTTTAACTTTAATGATAAAGGCTTAATCCACGCCAGAACTTCCTTTAATGTTGGAACAAATTCATTTTTGTACTCCTCTGAAAACCACGCTCCTGCTGATAGACCTGTAACTTCAATAGAAGATGTCTGCCTAACAAAGCCACTACCACTCGTTGTCCGGTCTAAAGTTAAATCATGCATAATAACTAACTCTTCGTCCCTTGTTAACTGAACATCTATTTCGATCCCTTCAATACCAAGCTCAGCTGCTGCACGAAAAGCAACCATTGTATTCTCAGGATATTTACTTGAAAAACCTCGATGGGCAAAAATCTCATTATGAATCATGATGACAACTCCTTCTTTTTTCTTGGCTCTTTCAAATAAATAAAATATGTCGTTACCCTATATGAACTTCATTGATACGATTGCGACCTTTGTGTTTGAAATGAGCCAACAACTTCTTCATCCCATTTTAAAACAAAATGGTCTCCATGCTCAACTGATCCAACCCCTTCTGGTGTACCTGTATATATAAGATCACCTTTTCCAAGTCCAAAACACGTTGAACATTCGTCAATAATCGCTTGAAAATCAAATAACATGTCACGAATTGAACCACACTGAACTTGATTTCCGTTTTGATAAAGAGAAAAAAGCCTATTTCGACAATCTTCTACACCTTTAAATTCCCATAAGTTTGTGAGAATGGCTGAGTTCGGAAAACCTTTAGCTCTTAGCCATGGGTGCCCTTTTTCTTTTAATTTTGATTGTAAATTTCTTAAAGTTAAATCAACACCTAGTCCTATTTTGTCAACGACATCATCGACCTTATCTCCCGGCCTTACAGCTTTACCAATATGCAAAACAATCTCCAGCTCATAATGAATATCTTCCTTGTTATAGTCATACGTATACGTAGAGCCATCTGCTCGTGCAAGAGCATGGGTTGGCTTTGAAAACAAAAGCGGCTGCTTCGGCACTTCATTGCCTAATTCTTTGGCATGATTTACATAATTCCGACCAATACAATAAATATTTGCCACCTTTTATCTCTCCTTCTCACGTCAAATTAATGATTCTTTAAAGCAAAAACTTCTAAGCTTGCGATTCGCTGCATGGCTTCCTCTAACACACTTTCATCTGCCAATAAGCCAATACGTATATAACCTTCACCCGCTTCACCAAAACCAACACCGGGCGCCACTACTACTCGTGCTTTTTCAAGTAGTAAATCGGCAAATTGTTCAGACGTAAAACCACTTGGAACTTTAAACCATGCAAAAAAAGAGCCTTTAGGCGCTGTTACATGCCAGCCCATCTCCTCCGCTTTTTGAACAAGCTTATTTCTACGCCCTTCATATAAATGAACTAACTCTCGGACAGAATCTTGGTTCGAAGTTAATGCATAGGCAGCAGCCTCTTGAATCCCGCCAAATAAGCTACAATAATAATGATCTTGAAGAAGCTCAATTGATTCAATCACACTAGGGTTGCCAACAGCAAAACCTACACGCCATCCTGCCATATTATAGGTCTTTGACAAAGTCATCATTTCAATACCAATATCTTTGGCTCCTGGTATTTGTAAGAAGCTTAATGGTTTATGACCGTCATAACCAATGGCACCATAAGCAAAATCGTGAACGACACAAATTTGATGCTCAGTAGCCACTTCAATCGTTTTTTCAAACAATTCAACCGATGCAATAGCCCCCGTTGGATTATTAGGATAATTCAAAAACATAAGTTTAGCCTTTTCTAAAACATCTTTATCTATTAGATCAAAATCAGGATGGAAGCCGAGCTGTTCAACTAATTCCATCGTCTCTATCGTAGCTCCGGCTAAAGCAATTCCTGACAAGTAATCAGGGTAACCTGGATCAGGTAGTAGGACAACGTCTCCTTCATTCAGTAAACATTGACTAACTTCAACCAATCCTGTTTTCGTCCCATTTAAAACGGCTACCTCTGTCTGAGGATCAATCTCCACCCCATATTCTTTTTTGTAGTATTCAGCTACAGCTTCTTTTAAAAAAGGAAAGCCATCAAATGGTGAATATTTATGATACAGAGGGTTTTCTGAAGCTTGTTGCAACTGTTCGATAATTCCCCTTGGTGTTGGCGTATCTGGATTACCTTGACCTAGGTTAATTACATCATCATGCTCTTTTTTGACTTCTGCGACTTTCTTAACTAGCTTCGCAAAAAATTGTTTCGGCAACCTGTCTAACGCATTTGATTTAGAAAACTCAACCACATCTTCCACTCCCCTATTTCTTTGTAAAAAAGAGACTGCCCCAAAAGGTCATCATCACCTCATAGGACAGACTTCTCCTCATAATCTTTTTTGATTGCATCTATCATACTTAGTTTCCCTATCAACTTGCAAGAGATTTTCAAACTATTAAGAGTTCTTTTTATGATAAGCCGTTAAGAAGCCCTGCCCTTTCACATAATCACCAACATGAGAACGCTTCGGATTGGATGAAAAAGTAGCCATTTGTTTGGACCAAGAATCTGTTTTTAAGCCATTTGTACGCTGACGATAATATTCCTCAGTAACCGCATCATACTCCTTCAAACCTGCCTCCACTTGATCCGTATCATAATTCTCATTAAATACAATAGCACCTTTAGGCAATCTTGGTTTTTGGTCTGGATTTTGATCTGGATAACCAATACAAAGTCCCATAATTGGAAATGTATACTCTGGCAAATTCAAAAGCTTTGCTACTTCTTCTGGATTATTTCGGATACCACCGATCATCACACCACCAAGTCCAAGTGAGCGGCTCGCAACCAACATATTTTCTGCAACTAACGCACAATCTACACTGCCTACAAGCAACTGCTCCACTTCACCAACTTCAAAAGGCTGTTCGTGGATTTCACTCGCTTTTTTCAAACGATAAAAGTCTGCAATTAATACAAAAAAGACCGGGCACTTTGAGATATATGATTGATTTCCAGACAGACGAGCCAGTTCATCCTTCTTTTTTGGGTCCTGAATAACTACAATGCTGTATGCTTGAACATTGTGAGAAGTAGGTGCCCTTCTACCAGCTTCAACAATATCAGTAATCTGTTCTTCCCTTATCTCTTGATCTGTAAAAGCACGAATTGAACGATGACTTTGAATAAGCTTAATAACTTCATTTGACATCAAAAAACCTCCCTCATATCACTACATATTCTAGACTAAAATATAAAAAAATACAAAAGATTCGGTGTTGTTGAACTACAAAACATAAAAGTATTAGCTTTACTCAGCGGCTTTTCATTTTATATGAAAGTTAATTAGGGGCGATAGTTTGTGCCGTGAAGTTAGCTCGTCATCCATCTCGAGATAAATGACCTTAATAGGACAGTGCTCCCTGTTTGTTCAGGCCGACTCCTGATGGTGATCGAGTTGTAAACGTACCCACAGGTTAAGAAGTCGTCACTACATATGATTGACCACTTTGTGCAGATACCCCAAGGTTTTGCCTCAGTATCTTCACATTAACCTCCTCTTTGTGCTGATGCTCCATAGTGTGGCCTTAGTATCTTCACATTAACCCTCTCTTTGTGCAGATACTCCATGGTTTGGCCTCAGTATCTTCACATTAACCCGCTCTTTGTGCAGATACTCCATGGGTTTGCCTTAGTATCTTCACATTAACCCGCTCTTTGTACAGATACTCCATGGGTTTGCCTTAGTATCTTCATATTAACCCGCTCTTTGTACAGATACTCCATGGGTTTGCCTTAGTATCTTCACATTAACCACCTCTTTGAGTAGATACTCCATGGTTTGGCCTTAGTATCTTCACGATTCCTTATGAGCCTTAAGGTGGCGATAGATGACTTTCATCTTTGTTGGTGGTGGATCGGTTCTGGCTCCACGATGTGGGTTCTATATGAACGTTCAATGAGTGATGCACTGATTTTCGTCAATTTCACTTCCAGTGTTTTACAGGTTACGACTAATCATTAAGCTCAAGAGGTCCTTGTGACTTCATCCCCTTGAGTAACTGTCACGTTCGGCCTTTTTTCACATTAACCGCCTCTTTGTGCTGATGCTCCATAGTGTGGCATCTGTATCTACACACTATCACCCTTAAGTAAACTTTCATACAAAACTATTGAGAATTCACCAGAACTTCAGTACGATAAAAAAGACACATATTGAATTACGAAAGGACGAAAGCTAATTATGAAGCCAACCTTAGCACCCCTTAACCAAGGACGCTTGCAGCCTCTAGATATGATGCGCGGTCTCGCCATCCTCGGAATCTTATTAGTCAACATTATGAACTTTCAATACGGGCTATTATTACTTCCAGATGTACATCAATATTACCCGCTTGGTACAATTGATCAACTAACAGAAAGCATCCTCTATTTATTTATTCGCACAAGTTTTTACACACTTTTTGCTTTCTTATTTGGATACGGTATGGTTATTCTTCAAGATAGATCGACATTAAAAGAAGCAAGCTTTACCGGGATATTTTGGCGAAGAGCTTTCTTTTTATTCATTTTAGGTATATTACATAGAACCTATATTTGGGAAGGCGACATCTTAGTCACCTATGCAATCGCCTCTTTTATACTTTTCTTTTTCTTATTTTTTAAAGCAAAAGGGCTGTTAATCTCAGCGATTATCTTCTTAGGTGTCATGCTTTTATTTATACCTCCACCAGGGTCAGGAGATGTAAGTGAGCTTCAACAGCAAGAAGACACGATGTATCAATACTCTTTAGCAGAGAAGGAAGTATTAGAAAATGGTACTTACTTAGAAGTTCTTGAGTTCCGGATGACATCTGACATCACCGGACTAGGTATATTTGGCGATATTCTTATGGAAATATCGACTGTCATTGCGGTGATGGGGATGTTTTTACTTGGTGCTTATTTCGCTAGGAAAAAGTGGCTGGATGATATAGAGGGCAATCTTTCTTTATTTAAGAAAATTTGGTGGGTTACTCTTTTTGTAGGCTTTGGTACTAAACTGCCTTATGCGATTTCGCCTACTTACTTTTCAGAAGGCTTAATGCTAGCTATTGGTGGACCATTTACTGCTATATTTTACGTCACTTCGGTTATCCTTTTATCAAGGACTGAGAAAGGTGCAAAATTACTTCACCCGCTTACGTATGTTGGGAGATTGTCACTAACGAATTATTTACTTCAGTCCATTGTTTTTACCACCTTATTTTATGGATACGGTATTGGCTTATTTGGCCAGCTTGGATTTTTTGTAGGGACATGTATCGCGATTGTGTTCTTTGTACTACAAGTACTCGTAAGCAAGTGGTGGTTGAGCCGATTTGTAATTGGACCTGTTGAATGGTTTTTCAGAGCAGTCACCTATATGATTATGCCTAAATTCAAGAAGTAATCAATACAATTGAACGAAATTCCAGCAGTCAAAGAGCAAAAACCTACTTCTATATTTGTTCGTGGCGGAGCGACATAAGCTTCGCCATGAGCGTTTTGTATGAAAGTTAGTGCGAACATAGAGCGTTACTCGTCGCCACCGGTAAAGAGCGAAACCACACTTTCATCTTTGTTGGTGGTGAGTTGCTTAGTAAGTTATCCATGTATAATTCAAATCAAAAAAAGCGGGAGTGATGATCATCACTCCCGCTTATTCATATTATTGTTGGACATCCTCTCTATGATAACTATCCATGAACGTTATGTGAAGGTTGTTAGACTGTGACCGAGACTCTGTGAAGATTCCTATATTTCTTCGGTGTAATTCCTTCTTTCCTTCTAAAAGTTGCTACAAAATGGCTGACATCTTTAAAGCCTACCTTTTTTGTTATATCTTTTAGAGAATATCCATTTTCACTTATTAATAGTCTTTTGGATTCTCGAATACGAAGTTGTATTAAATATGAATAAGGGCTCATCCCAAAAGATTCTCTAAATAATAAATTTAAATATTGGGAGCTCATATTCGCATACCTCGCCATATCTGGTAAACGCACATCTTCACCAATTCTTTTCTCCAACCAAGTAACTACAGGTTTAATTTTCTCATAAGATTGGGATAAAGATGGTTGATTATTCATTTGTCCAAATTTCTTAATCATGATTAAGAAATGGTATAAATCTTTGGAATAATCAAGCTGTAAAAAGGTTTCTTCTTTTTCAACAGCCTCAATCATCTTAAAAATGACACTCTGAAAAGACCCTTGATCCGTTTCCATATAAGCAGCGGTACGATTTATTTGTAGTGCTCTTAATATAGATTCAGCCGCACTTCCCCCAAACGTCATACTTATCGTTGACCAGTGATTACTTTTTGGGTAATACTTATGTGGAGTATGCGGAAAAAGCAATACCCCTCTCCCTTTCGATAATGTGATTTCCTCATTGTTAAAGCTAATTCTACCTTCCCCTTCAACGGTTTGAATCCAGTGGTAATAGGGATATCCATTCGGTCTATTCATTTCACTTTCATTTGGGTTAAATCCAATACTTTCAACGAATAGAGGTAGAAATGATTCAGATGTTGAAAAAGAATATCGCTTTTTCGTTTCCATCATAATACGCAGTCCTCCTTAGCTATTTCACTTTTTCATAACTGAACTTCATTAAAAGTATTGACCTTTCATCTTGCTTTGCATTTTACTCCTCTAAGACTAACGAACTAAAATACAATCAATTACTTATACACCCCTATTATAAAGCGCTTTCATTTACATTTATATATAATAANACTAATTAATATAAAAATTTGAAAAAATCGCTCTCTTCTTTAAGGAATTTGTCTTAGGAATTCACCTAAAATATCATAGGTTGATTCATATACTTATGTTCTTGTTTTAGAGACCAAAAACCTCCTTTAATAAGATTAATTTATTCATATACATGTAGAAAATAATGAAATGGTTCGATATACAAATAAAGACCTGACCTTGTCTAGTTGGTCAGATCGTTTGGTTTTCACTTATTTGTAACTTAATTCAAAAGTTTCGCCATCCGTTGCAATAATGACTGTACCATGTTCACTTGTTCCATACATGTCGATCCCTAATTGTTCCGTGAGAGCGATAACCTCTCTGTGCGGATGTCCATACTGATTATCTTTACCCGCTGAATAAATAGCCACTTCTGGTGAAATCGCCTGAACAAATTCTTTGGTATTAGAAGTAGATGAACCGTGATGGCCAACCTTATAAATATCTGCAGCTAAGTCCGAACCACTCTCAAGCATTTTCATCTCACTTCTTCGCTCGGCATCACCTGTCGTCAATAACCGCACATCACCATACGTAATCCTCATACTAATTGAATCATCATTAAGATTACCCGTTAATTCAAACGGACTTAATACATCAATAAGTATATCTCCTACTTCATAGCTTTCGCCAGCACGTGGTTCGTTAACAGTCACTTCACTTTCAAGTAAAACATCAATTAACCGTTCAAATGTTCTGCTTGTAGCCTCATTACCATCTATCCAAACTTCATTCGGTTCATATTGTTCAATAACTCGATCTGCATTCCCAATATGATCTGCATGCGGGTGGGTTAATACTAGAAGGTCTATCGAATCTACATTAAATTCTTCTAATCGACTAAAAATTAATTCAGAGTCATGTCTTCCCGTATCAATTAATATCGTTACTTGCTCACTTTGTATTAATGTACTATCACCTTGACCTACGTCAAGAAAAGCAATCATCGCTTCTCCTTCTACGATAGGTGATTGGATTTGTTTTGTTGTCGTTGTCACGATTCTCTCTAATTCTTCTAAGGAACAACCACCCAAAAAAAGAGCCATTACCATGGCTAACCAAACATTCTTATACAATAAATCCTCTCCTCTTCACAGTCGATACGAAAAATAAGTATGATTGTTCCTCATCCGACTGTCAAGCATGATTCTTCTTATTTAAGAATATTTTCCTTTGACATATATGCTTTTATCATTTCACGCTCCACTTTTCTCAAAGACTTCTGATATTTTTTCTCAAAATACTTTAATAAAAGCTCAAGCTTCTGATCCTTCTTCATTCTTACCTCCTAAGGTAGCTCCATACTTCAATAAGAAAATACCCTCTTTTAATAAAATTAAACTCATTCATCTAATATAAAAAATACTTCTCCTTCTTCGATAAAATTTCTTCGCTTTCTACGAAAGAATAGATCAGGACTATGATAAGTCTAGTTACAAAGCATGATTTTTATTTCTAAAACGACCACATAGAGAAACAAAAATACTTAGTATTTACTATTTAAAATTTTCTAAATTATTTATACAATGATTATAACGATAGATTGTTATAATCTATCAACAAAATTTTAAGGAGGTTTTTTATGTTAAAAGTCCTTAGGAAGAAAAGCACTAAAATGGTGGGAACAGCAATAGCAGCCTTTGCATTATTCTCTTTTGTTGGTGTTGAGTCTGCTTCAGCCCACGGTTACCTTGAGAATCCACAGTCACGTGGACTACTATGTAAAGAAGGGGCTAATCAAGATTGTGGTGGTGTCGTTTGGGAACCGCAAAGTTTAGAAGCACCTAAAGGCTTCCCAGGTCCTAGTATCCCTGATGGTCAAATTGCATCAGCAGGTGGGGTCTTCCCTAAGTTAGATGAACAATCCTCCAATCGTTGGGCAAAAGTTAATTTAAATTCAGGTCGTAATACAATGAATTGGCATCTAACAGCTATGCATGCAACAGCTAAGTGGCATTACTATATTACAAAGCCAAATTGGAATCCAAATGCTCCGCTTACTCGTGATCAATTTGAGCTTGTTCCTTTTTATGAAGTGTATGATGGTGGAGCTAGACCTGGTCAAAAAGTCAGTCATGACGTAACCATTCCACAACGTACAGGTTATCACGTTATTTTAGGTGTATGGGATGTTGCTGATACTGTAAACGCTTTCTATAATGTCATTGATGTAAACTTCGGCGGTGGTACGAATCCAGGTCCAGACCCAGGACAACCAGATCCTGATCCAGATCCAAATGAGCCAGATCCAGAGCTACCTAACCTCCCTACTTGGGATCCGAATACAGCTTACGTAGGTGGTAGTCAAGTTATTTATAATGGCAAAGTGTATGAAGCAAGATGGTGGACAATGGGTGAAAATCCAGAGACTGCTTCTTATGTTTGGAGACAACTTTAATCCATACGATTTAATAAAACAAACATAGAAAAAATAGAAAAACGGTGACATCCACTTAGGACTGTCACCGTTTTTTGTTATCTTTGACTGTTACCAAACTACAAACTGCACTAGCAAGTCCCATCCTTGATATCAACTTCAATTAATCCCTTTCATTTAGAAGGCCCTTAAGCTTGTGTGTCGCTTGATTAGTCATTTGAACTAAATCGGCTAACTTCGCTTTATTGACTGTTTGCTCTTGAACCGTAGCGGTTATCTCTTCCAATGATGCAGAAGATTCTGCAATAATGGTTGCAAATTCATTCATAGCTATACTCATCTTTTCTGTATCTTTATCAATTACACTTGAAACTTGGCTAAACGCCTGCACATCTTTTTGGAGCTGATAGATAGATGATTGAATCGAATCAAAGATCTCATGATTCCGCTCGGTTCCTTGACTAGTAACGACCATTTTGTCTGAAACAGCTTTCATTTGCTTTTGTGTCATTTGATTATTATCATACAGTTGATTTAAGGTTGTAGAAATTTCCTCCGCGGTCTGATCAGAAGAATCAGCTAACTTCCTAATTTCCTCCGCTACTACTGAAAACCCCCGCCCAGCTTCTCCGGCTCGTGCTGCCTCGATTGATGCATTTAAAGCAAGTAGATTAGTTTGGGCTGTAATTCCCTGAATGGCCTCAATGGAGTTTAATGATTGTTCAATCTTATCGCTTAATTGATTAAACTCTTTTTCCATTTGAGTAATAAATTCTTGAAACTCATCCATCTGTTTATTTAATTCTTGTGACTGAACTTGCCCTTCATCTATTTTGCTCGTCATCTCATCTGTAAAATAATCGATATGAGTAACCTGATTTTTCATCGACGCCGTTTGTCCACTTGTTCTTTGGATAGACTCCATAAAGTCTTGTATGGAGTCACTTTGAGATTGTGTTCCTTCTGCTATTGCTTGCACGGCGACATTTAATTCCTCTAACGCTAATTGTTCGATCTCTGTTTGGGATGTAACCTTTATCATATTTCCAGCTATAACCATAGAGCTTTCCTCTATTATATCGTTCTGCTTTCTTTGCTTCTCAAGTTTTACTTGAGATTCTTGTTCCATATGTGCTAAATCCCACTCTAACTTGCCCATAATCCTCTGTTGGAAAAATAACACAATAACAGCAAGTGAAAATATTAATAAATACGTGAGGATATCAGCAGAATAAATGTCACCATTGAGATTGAATGCAAAAAATAATAGAGCTACTCCAAGGCCTGTCCCTATAAAATATAAGATTAAATTCATATATAAAGCTGAGCTAACTAGTAAAAAGTAAATAAGTGATAAATTATTCTCAGATGGACTAATTAAAATAATACTTCCTAACACTAACGAAAGCCCTATGATGACCACGTAAGGAAGTTGCTTCGTCAATTTATGGCTATAATGGCAAAAGGCAATAAACCCACAAATTATCCCTCCACCAATAGCGATAGTTAAGATAAGTATGAGAGGCTTCGCTAACACAACCTCAACAGCTACTCCCAATAAGATCGCAATTAAAAACATATACAAAGTGATTAAATTCTTTTTTCTTAAGGTTTGTAGTTGTAACTCTTCGATGCTCATATTTCCATTCCCCTTCAATCATTTTATAGGAATATTGTACTAAAAAAGGGGTAATATGTATACTTTTTTTAATTCTAATTAACTAACCCTTAGGTCACACTAGAACTATATGTTAGAACTTGCCCTTAAAGATAATCACAATGACTTAATTAAAAAAGATACTATCGACGAGTACATCATACCTGTCGATAGTATCTAGATAAATGAATAAGTAAAACCATATTTTAAGCAAACGTTTCTTCATCTTCCTTTTTAAAAAAGGTTTTCATTGCGTGGTAAACGTCACCTTTCTCTTTCAGAATATGATGACGAAAACGCTTATCATCAATCGTTTTATAAGAACTCATTAATGTGCTGTGTCTTGAATATTGATTGACTTCCCCATAGCCAAACATACTTGAAACATCCATTAATTCATTCACAAACTTTAAACATCTTGCATTATCAGAAGTTAAATTATCACCATCAGAAAAATGAAATGGATATATATTATAGCGAACAGGGTCATACTTGTGGTCGATGATTTCTAAAGCTTTTCTGTAAGCAGACGAGCAAATGGTTCCTCCACTCTCCCCTTTAGAAAAGAAATCTTCTTCCGATACGACCTTTGCTTCTGTATGGTGAGCGATAAATTCAATATCTACGGTTTCATATTTCGTTCTTAAAAAACGTGTCATCCAAAAAAAGAAACTACGTGCCATATACTTTTCCCATCTTCCCATCGAGCCACTCGTATCCATCATTGCTAAAACAACCGCTTTAGATTCTGGGCGAGTCACTTCGGTCCATGTCTTAAACCGAAGGTCGTCATTACTAATAGGAACAATACCAGGTCTTCCCTCTAGTGCATTTCTTTTTATAGCAGATAAAATCGTCCTTCTCTTATCAATATTCCCCATCAGTCCTTTTTTGCGAATATCATGGAAAGCAATATCTTCAATAATAATATTAGCATCCTCTTTCTTTTGCAGGTTAGGCAGTTCTAATTCTTTAAAAAGCATTTCCTGAAGCTCCATTATCGATACTTCAGCTTCATAATAATCTTCTCCAGCGTCCTCTCCTGCTCCTTGACCTTTCCCTGGCCCCTTTTGTTGCTGTCCACTTGGATCTCTAGCAACAACATCCCCTACCTTACTTTTTCCGTTACCTTGACCGACATGTTTGTTTTTATCATAATTATAACGAATCTTATATTCGTCTAATGAGCGAATAGGAATTCTAATTACATCGCGCCCATTTGACATGACAATATTTTCTTCACTAACTAAATCAGGCAAGTTTTTTTTGATCGCCTCTTGAACCTTTTCTTGATGCCTTCTTTGATCTTGGTGACCTTTACGATGGAGGGTCCAGTTCTCCTGTGACATGACAAAGTTATGGTTGTTTTCTTTTTTCACACGCTTCCCTCCTATGATATTAACTACACCTATATAAACCGTTCCTTTTCCATACAACTGAAAATAATCAACATACAAACACCAATCATTAGTCATTTGCATACACTATGACGAAACACGTACGCAATAAGTGATTTCACACCTATTTAAAGGCTTACTCTATCCTATGCAATTTAAATCTTTAGTTGCCAATAAATTCTGATAAATGATTGATGGACAAGCCAAAGTTCAAGAGTTAAGCTTTGATTTTCTCTGAATAATTTGGGATTGTTTTTGTGTGGGAGTTGCTTGGATGCGATAGTTATGCCTTGAAGTTAGGTGGTCCTCCATTTTTCGATAGATGACCTAAACAAGACATCACTCCCATCAAAACTCCCAAATTCCACTCTGATGCAACGCTAAACAAAGCGAGCATCTTTTTAGCTGCTCGCTTTGTTTCTTGTGATTCGTATATACTGCTTATTTCATAATCCCTAACTCCGATATCGGCCAAAAGCGTAAATCGACCTTGCCTACAATTTCATCTATTGGAATTGGACCTAACCGTCTACTATCTGTACTGTTTGGTCGGTTATCACCTAACACAAAAACATGATTTTCTGGTATGACGCCATCAAAGTAATAATCTTGTGTATAAATCCCTCGGAAATCTTCTTTTCTTTCATCTAAAAATGGCTCTTCTACAGACTCCCCATTTATAAATAATACGTCATCGATATACATTAAAGATTCCCCAGGTAGGGCAATGACCCTTTTAATATAATCTTCCTCTTCATTCGCATGAAATACAATCATATCAAAGCGCTGAGGTGTTAAAAATTCATAACCAATTTTATTAACAATAAAACGCTCACCATCTTGTGCGGTTGGAAGCATTGATTCACCACGAACTTCATAGCTTGCAAATAAAAATGTTTTAATAATAACAGCTAGTAAAATAGCTAGGATAAATGCCTTACAACCTTCAACCCAATGATTCTCTTCCGAAAACATGTACTTCACCCTTTATGGTTCGTCTTCTTCTATAATTTAACATTTACTTTCGATAGCAACAAGTAAAAGTCTAGTGAATAAAAAAATTAGTGGAAATTTATCATAAGCGATTGGCATCGAAATTCCTTATGATGTCTGAATCAATCATTAGCACGTACGAAAGGCACTCCCATCCTCATGATGAAAGTGCCTTTTTTCTTAACGATTTAATAAGCTGCCGACATATCGAAGTAATTCATTGGCTGAAACCGAATTGTAGCCATGCTCATCAATCAAGCGAGCAATCACTTCATTGATTTTTTTCAATTGTGATTCATCAGGCGTTTTGGTAGAAGTCGTTATCTTAACAATATCTTTTAAATCTGCAAACAATTTTTTCTGAATTGCTTCCCGTAATCTTTCATGGGAGTTATAATCAAACTTCTTCCCTTTTCTCGCATAAGCTGAGATACGAATGAGAATCTCTTCTCGAAAAGCTTTTTTTGCATTTTCTGAAATTCCAATTTGCTCTTCGATCGAACGCATTAATTTTTCATCTGGTGTCATTTCATCACCTGTTAATGGGTCTCGAAGTTTATTTTTGTTACAATATGCTTCAACATTATCTAAGTAATTATCCATAAGCGTAACGGCTGACTCATCATAAGAGTAAACAAAAGCTTTCTGTACTTCACTTTTTGCTAAAGCATCGTATTCTTTTCTTGCCGTTGCAATAAAGTCGCGGTAGCGCTCCCGATCATCTTTTGAAATGGAGGCATGCTGATCTAACCCTTCTTTAATTGAGCGCAAAACATCTAACGCATTAATCGATGTTAGTTGCTTACGAATGATCGCTGAAGAAATTCGATTAATCACGTAACGTGGATCAATGCCACTCATCCCTTCATCAGGGTATTCCTCTTTTAATTCTTGCAAATCTTGAGCATTAAACCCTTCTACATTTTCACCGTCATATAGCCGCATTTTCTTTACGAGATCGACCCCTTGTTTTTTAGGCTCCTTTAATCGGGTCAGGATCGTAAAAATGGCTGCTACTTTTAAGGCATGTGGAGCAATATGAACATGTGATAAATCACTATCCTCAATCATTTTCTTATAAATACGTTCTTCTTCAGTGACCCGTAAATTATAAGGAATTTTCATGACAATAATTCGCGAATGCAAGGCTTCATTTTTTTTATTTGAAATAAATGATTTATATTCCGATTCATTCGTATGTGCCACAATCAGTTCATCTGCGCTAATTAATGCAAATCTACCCGCTTTAAAATTTCCTTCTTGCGTTAGCGATAATAAGTGCCAAAGGAATTTTTCATCACACTTTAACATTTCTTGGAATTCCATCATACCACGATTAGCTTTATTTAATTCCCCATCAAATCGATAAGCTCGCGGATCAGATTCAGAACCAAATTCGGCTATCGTAGAGAAATCGATACTTCCTGTCAAATCAGCAATATCTTGCGACTTCGGGTCAGATGGACTAAAGGTTCCAATTCCAGTCCGTTTATCTTCAGAAAAAAAGATTCTTTCTACAACCACATCTTCAATTCTTCCGCCGTACTCTTCTTCTAACCTCATCATATTTAATGGCGATAGATTGCCTTCAATCTTAATATCATATTCATCCTGAAATTCTTTCCTGAGATGCTGGGGGATAAGATGTAGAGGGTCTTCATGCATTGGACAACCTTTTATGGCATACACTGCTCCTCCATCCGTTCTAGAATATTTCTCTAATCCCCTCTTTAACATTGTAACAAGGGTTGATTTCCCTCCACTAACGGGACCCATTAATAATAAGATTCTTTTTCTAACGTCTAACCGTTTTGCCGCCGAATGGAAATACTCTTCTACAAGTCTTTCAATTGAATCCTCCAGCCCATAAATTTGGTCTTTAAAAAAGGAATATTCCTTTTTGCCATCTTCTTCTTCTACACCAGCATCTTTAATCATATGGTAGACACGTGAATGTGCAGTCTGGGCTATCCAAGGCTTTTCCTTCAACAGTTGTAAATACTCAGCAAAGGTACCTTCCCACTTTAAACGTTCTTCTTCTTCACGATATTTCTCAACTTTTCGTAATATATCCATAATTCGCGTACCTCCATCCTCGTGGTCAAGTGCGAGATTAATAAAACTTATGCAACTGCTAACATGAACATGCATCTGAATTGCAAATGCAGCTTATCCATTTTAATTGGATATTTTTACTATCCGTTGCATTTTTCAGAAAAAGAACTACATACCAACCTCAATGACAATGCTACAATAGTAAAAAAGAAATAGAAAAGAGGGTGTGTCATGAAAGTAGGTACAGGCTGGTTCATGACCATACTAATGTTTATTGGTTTTGTCTTTTTATTAAAAGAAACCTCCATTGAACTCGCTCAAACCACTTCCATTGATTCCTTTATTCAAGAAAGAGTGGACTTGAACGATTATTCGCTTAAAAGAAATAGTTATATTTTAGCTGAGGATGAGACGGTTATTTCTGAAATATTTAAGGATGAAAATCGCAAATACATCCAATATGAGGATATCCCACCGCATTTTATTGATGCTTTTATTTCGACGGAAGACCATCGTTTCTTCGAGCACCAGGGCTATGACCTTCCTGGAATCGTTCGAGCTCTCTCCATTAATATGAAGCGCAATCGCATTGAAGAAGGGGCAAGCACGATAACTCAACAGCTTGTACGTAACCTCTACTTAACTCATGATGTAAGCTATGAACGGAAATTTTCTGAAATCCTTTATGCAACAGAGATAGAAAACCAGTTTTCCAAAGAAGAAATTCTAGAACTTTATTTGAATACCGTCTTTTTTCATAACCGAGTATATGGGATTGAAGCCGCTAGTCAATATTACTTCAATAAAGAAAGTAACGACCTTTCTATTGCTGAAGTTGCCTTATTAACAGCGGTTCCTAATAACCCTTCTTATTACAACCCATTAGAACATATTGAACGTACGCATTTACGTAAAGAATGGGTGATCGATAAAATGTTTGAACATGGGGCTATTAATCAGGAACAACTGGACGCCGCCAAGAGTGAGGAAATCACCTTAGAGGTTAGTGGAAAAACGGATTATTTTCCTGATTACACGACCTTTGTTCATCATGAACTCGAGCAATTAATTGCGGAGAAAGAAGGATACACTCAAAAAATACACCTAGCAACATCTGAAGAGGAACTTTTGCATATACAACAATCATTAAAGGAACGTGTGCAAGCCGTTGTAGATAACGGCGTTTACATACACACAGCTTTGGACCAAAGTAAACAAAACCAAATGATTCAATCCTTTGAGAACCACCTTCAGCATACCGATATTCAAGGTGCCGCTTCATTAATTAATCATCATACGAATGAGTTAGTCGCCATTTCAGGTGGTCGTGGTTTTAAAAAATTTGACTTCCATAGAGGCTATCAAAGCTATCGACAGCCGGGTTCAACTATTAAGCCTTTACTTGTTTTTGCTCCTTATTTAGAAGAAACGCAAGCTCCATTGTCGTCAACTGTCAACGCGAATAATGTTTGTTATGGGCAAGGTAGTCAAGCTTATTGCCCTAATAACTATGGAAATTCTGAGTATGGGTATGTAAGCTTGACGAGAGCATTGCAGCAATCTTATAATACGCCTGCTGTCCGACTCCTCGATCAAACAGGTATACAGACTGCTTTTTCATACTTAGATTCCTTTCAATTTGAAAAAGTGACAGAGGAGGATTACCGCTTACCTGCAGCTATAGGTGGGTTCCAGTATGGTTTTTCACCCTTAGAAATAACGAGAGCGTATTCAAGCTTCCATGATGGCTTTTATCAGCCAGCTAGAGCTATTCAAAAAGTGACCTCTCTTGATGGGAAATTGCTGTACGAATGGAATGAGTCGCCTGTGAAAGTTTGGAATGAAGAAACCGTGGGTAAGGTGCATGAATTGCTATATGCGGCTATCGCAAATGGCACCGGACGAAGGGCTTACTTCCCTAGTGAATATATTGGAGGCAAATCGGGTACTACCAATGAATATCACGATCTCTGGTTTGTCGGATTAACGGAAAACTATACGGCTGGAGTTTGGATAGGTTATGACAAAAAGGCTAGCCTAGCTGCAGTCAATGACCGACAACCACAACTGTTGATTTGGAAAGAAATCATGCAAGCTGATTAAAACCAAAAAGACCAACCCAATAGGTTGGTCTTTTACTGTTGTATTCTCATTGATACCGACTGTTACTAAGGTAGGCTAGCAATAAAGCTGTTATATAATTTGACGGCTGCATATAAGGTTAGAAGCAAAAAGCCTGTCCAAAATATAACATGGAAAAATACCATTCCAAACATTCCAAAAAAACTCATTGAATCGCTCACCTGATATATAAAATACACAAAATAAATGAGGCATGCGACTAAAAATAAAAGCAATAACCAGCGCCATTCCGTGACCAAAAACAATGATAACATGCCACTTATAAAAAACACCCATGAGCCAGTTCGGACTTTTATTAAGTCTTTCCCTTCCTCATCATTACTAAAAAATAAAAGGGATAGCTGAAGCGTTGTATCTGCAATTAGTTTAAGTGCCGAGAATACCATAAAAAAAAGTAATAATAATAAGAATAATAACGTTAATTTAATTCCATTTTCCGAAAAAAATTCTCTCATTCCTTCATATAGCCCAAAACTCATCAATTGTTCAATTAGAAATCCTTGTACAAATAAGGCAAAGGCCAAGCTAAACAACACAATGGAGATGAGTGGGAAATGACTTGTGATATAACGATTGGACACTACTAATTCCTCCACATTTAAAACTTTTTACATACATTTTTATCGACTTGAACAAAATAATATTAATGATTTTGTGAAAAATGAAATCGTTTCGTTTTCTTTTTCGTTATGATCCTTTATAATAGTTCATAGTTAACTTTCCAATGTGCAAACGTGTAAGAGTAAAAAACTTACTTTTTGAACACCCAATGGAATGATGTACATAAAGGGAGGCCTATCATTATGATGAACACACTTTTGATTCTTGGTGTCTGTCTTGTATTTTTAATTTCAATCTTTACTGCTGGATATGAAGACAACCCACACAAAAAGTAATGAAGTAAAGAGAAGCTCGTCTAGTCTATATGACAAGACGAGTTTTCTTTTTTTGTCCTCATTTTTCAATTAGGTTAACCCTTTAAATCCTTGTTGACGTACAGCCTCATAGATAATAATGGCAGCCGTATTGGAGAGATTTAGTGACCTAATTTTATCTGTTTGTGGAATACGAAAACAACGTTCAGGATATTGCTCAGTAATTTCTCGTGGAATCCCGGTTGTTTCTTTTCCAAAAATAAAAAAATGGTCCTTGTTTTCATCGGTATAGTCAAATTCACTATAATTTTTTGTACCAAATGTTTCTATAAAATAAAATTCACCTTCGGGGAATTTTTGAAATAATTCCTCAATGGAATCATAATAATGAATTTTAACATCTGGCCAATAATCGCAACCTGCTCTTTTTAGCATTTTATCCTCTGTTGAAAAGCCTAATGGTCTAATTAGGTGTAAAGATGTATTCGTTCCAACACATGTACGAGCAATATTACCCGTATTGGCTGGTATTTCTGGTTGATATAAGACAACATGTAATCCCAAGCTTAAGCACTCCTATTCTTTCCATTCAGTAAACAACCTTATTATACCTATTAATCGTTGCGAAAAACAATGGGCGATTTCTTTTATATGAAAGTGTACGAAAGATGATATGCTCATCTTCGATGATCGCTTCGGGAGTAGGGGGCACGCTTTCCGCAGGCCTTGCTTGAGCCTCCGCGCTTCGCTTGCGGGGTCTCAAGGCTCAGGCTATTCCTGCAGGAGTCGGCCACCCCATTCCCTCCGCTTGGGTTGGTGCAAGCTTCTTGGTTAGAGAACTTCTCTTACAAAACAAATGAATGACTGACTGAATGAAAAGCCAACTAATAAAAAGCAAATATTAATTGAATGAAGTTCCACCAGTTAAAGAGTGAAACCCTACTTACATGTTTTGGAGAGGACTAGTTGTAAACGTACCCACAGGTTAAGAAGTCGTCACTACACATGAATGACCACTTTGTACAGGTACTCCAAGGTTTTGCGTCCGTATCTTCACATTAACCTCCTCTTTGTGCAGATACTCCGAGGTTTGGCCTCCGTATCTTCACATTAACCCTCTCTTTGTACAGATACTCCGAGGTTTGGCATACGTATCTTCACATTAACCCTCTCTTTGTACAGATACTCCGAGGTTTGGCCTCCGTATCTTCACATTAACCCTCTCTTTGTGCAGATACTCCGAGGTTTGGCCTCCGTATCTTCACATTAACCCTCTCTTTGTGCAGATACTCCGAGGTTTGGCATCCGTATCTTCACATTAACCCTCTCTTTGTGCAGATACTCCGAGGTTTGGCCTCCGTATCTTCACATTAACCCTCTCTTTGTACAGATACTCCGAGATTTGGCCTCAGTATCTTCACATTAACCTCCTCTTTGTGCAGATACTTCAAAGTTTAGCCTCAGTATCTTCACATTTTGTAAACGTGCGAACAGTTTAAGAAGTTGGCGTTGCCAGAGGATCTCTAGTTTTTCCTACAACACTATCTCCTTTTTCCGCTGCTTATGTTGTTACTTTATGCCTTTTCCTACATCACTCCAGCCCTTTCCGCTGCTTATGTTGTTACTTTACGCCTTTTCCTACAACACTACCGGCCTTTTCCGCTGCTTATATTGTTACTTTATGGCTTTTCCTACAACACTACCGGCCTTTTATCGTGCTTGGCTTCGGAAACTGCACATTAACTACTACTTTGTTGAGATACTTGCTACCATGGCTCCGCCTCTTACTTTCCTTCATCTTTTTACGAACATATACTTAACGTTCACCTTAATCGACGACAATTCTGAAGAATTTGTATTGAATTTCCGGCGTATAGGCACTTGAGTCTTCATAACTCCAGTATCTCATTCGACTATTGGTCGTTTGTGCATTTACTAATGGTTCGCCATTAAAATCTTTTGCTACAACAATCGTATTATGCTGCCAACGCCCATCACCATCAAAATCATAACAAATCACATCACCTGGAATTAACTCTCGTGCCTCTGACTTCTCTATTCCTCTCAAACCTTTTGTAGATCCGCTCAAATACCAACGAAAGGAATGAGCAACAGACCAGCTAAAGCTCCATGTATTAGGGCTATACCACCACCCTTTTGATCGGTTCGATTGTCCCCAAAAGTACGCCCCTCCTGCGTGCATACATTGAGAGATAAAGTTCGTACAGTTATCCGTAAACTTTCGGTACATAGGATTATAATCATTCCACCACAATTCAGCATACCTTACCGCTTCGAGACGATTATAACGGCTCCCCGTTTCTCTCGGTAGTCGATAACCCCTTTGATTTTGAGGATCTAATGTCCGAAAGTGTGGCTCTGGTGACAAATGATGGGAGAATAAAAACGGTTGACTGCGTTTAATTGACTGGTGTTTCATTTCCATATCCTCAACATGAAAAGCAACAGCATCGTTCAGAACTTCTTCTTCTTTAGTTTCCTCATGAACAGCTGGTACATACTCATGGTCATTAATCATTTTTCCACATTCAAAAACCGCTACTCTACATTCCAAGCGCTCTTCTAAATAAAGCTTTTCCCTTTGTTTTTGTAATAATTCGTAGTGTAGCATATACATGATATGAACTTGTCGCTCTATTTTTGTTTTTGATACCATTCTACCTTTTACATTTGATTTAATCAGCTCAACGCCTCGCTTACGATTAAGTAGATGCTTCCGTTCTTCTAACTCGCCTTCTTCTTGTGTTAACACATTAAACTCCTCATGGATAATACCTGCGTTTCGACGTTCAATGTAATCCTTCAATTGCTTCTCATACATTCCAATCACCTCACTTGCTCTCATCTTATGACAGAAAAGATAATTCATGATTGCCAATAACTCTGCAAACAAAATCAAAAAAACAAAAAAACTGCTCTTAGTTTTTAACTAAAGCAGTTTTCGTTTTCTCTATCCTGTTATGAAGATTGCTTAATTAATACGCCTTCTAAGTGGAGCAAGGCTTCCTTTTTATCTAAGCCCCCACCGTACCCGACCATATTTCCATTACTTCCAATTACTCGATGACAAGGAATGATTATTGGAATCGGATTTTGATTGTTCGCTCCTCCAATAGCTCTCACCGCTTTCGGTGAACCAATCTGTTCAGCGACTAATTTATACGTACTCGTTTTTCCGTACTCTATATCTCTTAACGCTTGCCAAACCTTCTTTTGGAAAACTGTTCCATGTAAATCCACGCTTATATCAAATCCTTGACGCTCCCCATGAAAGTATTGTAAAAGCTGATGCTTTACTTCATCTAAAGAGTCATGGCACGCTACATAGTTTCCTTTTAACCCTAACTTCTTAATCTTTGCATTCACTGCTGCTTTGCCTTGCTCAAAACGTCCAAAATGAATATGACACACGCCTATTTCTGTAGCTAATATCGTCAACGGACCAATCGGACTCTCCATTTCATCAAAATATATACATGCTTGCGTCGTCATCATATACCCTTCTTTCCAACTCGGTTAGTCTGATTTTACCTCATTTTGTCTTTACCTTTCTATCTTCAAGATCCTGATTTTCTAGCAAATTCAGCCCTTTAGCTATTTCAGCTAATACCTGCTCATCTTCTTCCCTATCTTTGGCTGCTTTTAACCAAATCGCTCCATCTTCTGCTCCGATTTTCCCAATTGCCCATGCTGCCGTTCCACGAATGACAGGCCTCGGATCTTTAACCATTAAGTCTCTCAACGTCGGAAAAGCATTCGTATCTTTAAAGTGAGCCAATGCCAAGATCGCGTTTCTTTGTATCGGCTTTTTACCGCGCCAAGATCCAGATATATGCCCAAACTTCTCTTTAAATTCCCTATTACTAATTGTTAATAACGGCAATAATTTCGGTTTCGCAATTTCAGGGTCAGGTTCAAGCTCTGGATGGTTATGAAAATCAACCCCTTTATTAACTGGACAAACTTGTTGACAAGTATCACAACCATATAACCTATTACCTATTTTCTTCCGATATTCATCTTTCACAAAATCTTTTGTTTGTGTAATAAAAGAAATACATTTTTGTGCATTAAGTTGACCCGCTTGTACGAGTGCCCCTGTTGGACAAGCATCAATACATTTAGTACAACTTCCACATTGATCGGTTATAGGTGTATCTGGTTCAAAACCTACTGTTGTTAATAAGTTACCTAAGTAAACATAACTACCAAACTCCGGGGTAATAATTGCACAGTTTTTGGCACTCCAGCCAATACCTGCCCTCTCAGCTACTGCTCGGTCTGAGAGAGCTCCGGTGTCAACCATAGATACTGTTTTTGCGCCAGGCACCTTCTCCAAAATAAACTGTTCTATTTTACTTAGACGATCCCTTAAAACAACATGATAATCTGTGCCCCATGAAGCCCTGCAAAATATCCCACGTCTCTCTTCTTTAGTCCCTTTAGGAGCATTTTTCATTTTTGAAGGATAGGCGACAGCAATTGAAATAATCGTTTGTGCTTTTGGCAAAGTAAATTCCGGATTTACTCGCTTCTCAATATCAGATTCTTCAAAACCCGATTGAAAACCCAATTCCTTTTGTTTAATCAACCTCTCTTTTAAAGTGGTAAAGGGGTCAGCAGAAGCAAAGCCTATTTTATCTATTCCGATAGTCTCACTATATGCAATTAGTTCTTCTTTTAACTGGGCGTTTATCATATATTCCACCTTACTTCCAAAATTCTTCACATTTAGCCATGGTGTTAGATATCATAACGACCATTCATCATACCCTTACTAAATTAAACGAATTTTACCATAGTTAAGTTTCAACAACAAACCTCATTTTATGATAACATAGGATAAAAATTCAAGGAGTCGATATAATGACATGCTTTATAGTTACGCCCGATATTTTTTTGAAGCTACCACAATTTAAAATAGGTATTATTCAATATAAACAAATAACCGTTACACCATCACCTCAAATGTTTAAAGGAAGATTTCAACTATTTCAAGAAAGCCTACATATAGAATTTGCGGATAAGCCAATTACTGAAATCACAGGTATTCAAAGCTTTCGACAAGTATTTAAAGAAATCGGATTTTCACCATCTAAATACCGACCGTCATCAGAATCCCTATTAAGGCGGATTAAAAAAGGAAACTATTTAAAACCCATTGACTCAGCGGTCGATTTGACGAATTTCTTTTCCATTAAATACGAAATTCCGATAGGCATCTATGATTCCGACCACCTCTCTGGCAACCTTCAAATCCGAATAGGAGCAAACGATGAAATGTATCAATCCTTACACGGCCGTGAGCAATGGATGAATGGAATACTTTTAAGTGCAGACGAACAAGGTCCCTTTGGAAGCCCGATCGTTGATTCAACTCGAACAAGGGCAACGGAGAACACCAAAAATGCTGTACAAATTTTCTACTTACAACCAGAGATGTCTAAACAAGAATCTAATCAATTATTAGAAGCAGCAGCAAACATGTTTACACAATTAAATGGTGGTTCCTCTCATATTTCACTTTTATCAATAGAAAACCCAGAAGCGTAGAGTGTTCGGTTTATTGACACATTTTTATGGGAATAAGTATAAGGAATACAAATAAGGAGGACGATCGGAATGAGTCAAGATAAAGTTGGAACTATACTTAACAAACAAGTTGCAAACTGGAGTGTCCTATTTATTAAACTACACAACTACCATTGGTACGTAAAAGGTCCTCAATTTTTTACGCTCCACGAAAAGTTCGAAGAGTTGTATAATGAGGCTGCTACACATATTGATGAATTGGCAGAGAGATTATTAGCTCTAAAAGGTAAACCATTAGCAACAATGCAAGAGCACCTAGAAACTGCTTCAGTCAAAGAAGCAACAACAGATTTAACTGCAGACGATATGGTTGCAGACCTATCCAAGGACTTTGATACATTAATTGATGAGTTAAAAGAAGGTATGGATGTAGCAGAAGAATTAGGTGACGAAACAACAGCCGATATGTTACTTGCGATCCACCAGTCACTCGAAAAACATAATTGGATGTTGCGTTCATTCTTGAAATAAATATAAAACCCTAATATAAAAAGCCAGCGGCACTTATCCATACTAAATGTCGCTGGCTTTCGTTATGTAAAATCCATAAACCAATATAAAACGTAGTACTTAATCTTTCAACTGGTGGCCATTCATTCATAATCGGTTTTAGGATTCTCAAATTCAGCCGTAGCCCCGCCACTTTTGGGAATATCAATACCCAAAAGATTCAGTGCACCACACAATCAGCCACCACCAACCCAAAAGAGAGGGTAGTTACCCCTCCTTAATACTGCAACGATATATACTTAACCTCCACAAACTCATCGATCCCATAATGACCACCCTCACGCCCTATTCCGCTTTGTTTCATCCCACCAAAAGGAGCTTGTGCAGTTGAAATCGCACCATCATTAACACCAATAATGCCATAATCTAATTTTTCACTTAAACGAATAGCCTGTCCGAGCTGATCACTAAATAAATAAGCAGCTAAACCATATGGTGTATCATTTGCACGCCTAATCACCTCGTCCTCCGTCTTAAACGTAGCAATAGGTAAGACAGGTCCAAACGTCTCTTCATTCATACATATCATCTCATCTGACACATCCGTTAATAACGTGGGTTGAACAAATAGCCCTGAAAGTCTTTCTCCACCTACTAAAACGTTCGCACCTTTATCCCGTGCATCCTGAATTTGATCGAGCACCTTTTCAACAGCAGCTTCATCTATTAAAGGACCTATCGTGACGCCCTCATCTAAACCATTACCAACTTTTAACTTTTCCATCGCCATATGAACCTTTTCTATAAAGCTAACGGCAACCGACTCTTCTACATAGACCCGATTAGCACACACGCATGTTTGACCGGCATTACGGAATTTTGAGACCATTAATTGTTCACAAGCTACATCCAAATTAGCATGTTTGGTCACGATAAAGGGAGCATGTCCCCCTAATTCAAAAGATACCTTTTTCATTGTTTCAGCTGCTTCTTTCATTAAAAGCTTCCCGACCTGTGTGGAACCGGTAAATGTTAGCTTTCGAACTCGTGCATCCTTTTGCCAAACCCCTGAGATAACTTGAGCAGAACCTGTCACGACATTAATAACCCCTTTAGGAATGTTTGCTTTTTCTGCAAGTTCAGCTAGCTTTAATGCAGTTAATGGCGTTTGTGGTGCTGGCTTTATGACAACGGTACAACCGACAGCAAGTGCAGGTGCTACTTTTCTTGTAATCATTGCTGCCGGAAAATTCCACGGTGTAATCACACTAACGACACCGACAGGCTGTTTTTGAACAAGTATTTTTTTGTTCGGACTTGATGCGGGTATCGTCTCACCATAAACGCGCTTTCCCTCCTCTGCATACCAGCGAATAAATGAATTAGCATAACGAATTTCGCCTCTAGATTCAGCTAATGGCTTCCCTTGTTCTAAAGTGAGCGTTATAGCTAGGTCTTCTTCATTCTCCTCTATCAATTCAAACCATTTCATTAAATGCTGACTCCGCTCCTCTGCGGTTTTTAAAGACCATGAATGAAAGGCTTCATATGCAGCATCGACGGCAGCTTCAGCTTCTTGTTCTGTTCCACTTGGTACAGAATCAATGATTTTTTGATTAGCCGGATTTATGACGTTAATTTGTTCTAACTCTTCTCCTAGCCATTGCCCGTTTATCAATAACTTCATCTCACAAGCTCCCTTCCTCTCTACTTCTTACATCATTTTATTTTACTTTCTTTTATATTGTATGCCCCGCTTTAAGCATGAAGCAAGTGTGCTCCTTTGTGAGACTCACTAAAAAACGCCCTCATCCATTAATAAAGGGCGCCCCTACACGTATCTAGTACATCATTCTGCCGAGTGGCCCCTCTTCATCAATGATTTCTGCTAAATCATAAACAGAGATAGGAAAATAGGTTAATCCATACACATACGCTTGCAATTCATATAACTGAAAGTAGATAACAAGTGTTTTATCCGCTACATAAAAATATTGATTAGGATGAATTCCTTTAAATTCATTAAGCAAATCTAGCTTTCTCGTTTTAATTTGCATACGTATCAATTCATTAATTCGTTGCTGATAGTTCGAACCTTTTTTAAATAAATCTCTTAAAGCATATACTCTTCCTGTTTGTACATCCACCGTCAAAGAACGAACCATTGTTAATCCATGGGCACCACCCGAGTAAGAGTAATGGCTGTTCGTGAAACTTAATATATTTCTTTGATTATTCTTTAAATCAAAACCACCTGTAATCTCTGTTTCTGGATTTTCTAAGTAACCTTGTTTCCGAATCATTCTATACACTTGGGATTCAATTCGCTTATTCATTTCTTGCTCAATCGTTACATGTGATAGACCCGTTATTTGTGGAAAATAAATATCAATTCTTGGCTCAACAATATGCCTAGCCTTAATAGAAACAGGTAAAATAGACGTATTTGTCATTCTTATCCCTCCGCTTAAGCTTCAACTTAACCCTCAATCATATGTATGCAAACTTACAGCTCCACTTGATAAAAAGAATGAATGACATTTTTTATTTTATTGATAAGATTGGATTAAAGAACAAAAGGGGGAATCACAGTGATTACAGAATCTGTTATCTTGTCAGTAAAACCTGGCCTTGAGCAAGAATCTGAGGCATGCTTTAAACAAGACTCTACACTAATAGCAAGCATAGATGGATATCTTGAACATCGCCTCCAAACATGTATTGAGCATCCAGGAGAATATTTACTGACAGTAGAATGGGAAACACTTCATACGGTGGGTTTTCGTAAGTCCAAGCAATATGTAGAATGGAAAGAAATGCTCCATCATTTCTATGAGCCATTTCCAAATGTGTTACATGATCAAACGATCTTTTCTAATCATAAATAATCAATGATGTACATATCAGTCAAAAAAAACAGCACAAAAGCCTTTGTTACTAGGTACTCACCGCACAGAAAGTAAAAGCCTGGCAAACTCATCCACCTTTATTCTGCCTTTTTTAAAGTAAACTTTATAACTTCTTTACCATTTTAACTATTTCTTGTTGGTAACCTAAATGTTCATATAGTCCAATGGCCCTCTTGTTACTTAGAAAAACGTCTAATATTACTTCAGATAACTCCTGATTAACAGCCCATTCTTCTGCTTTTTTCATTAGGACTTTTCCTATACCTTTTCCTTCACCTTTTTCAGTAACAGCAATCGCTGAAACATATGCCTGCTTTCTATTTGTAAAAAAATCTTCTTGAATGTTAAGTTCAATATATCCTAAAAAATCTCCACTCTCTTCAGCTATATATATATTTTCCTTATTATTATTAACTGCTTGAACGGCTAACTCCTCTTGCTTTTTACACATTAAACTCTCATCTCTAAAACTCATATAATAAATATTATTAAACCTCTTAGCTAACTCTAATATATCCGAATGATCCTTTTCTTCGAATTTTCTAATATTCATATTTAAAACCTCTTCCCTATTGAATATCTTCCTCTATTATAATTTCACGACTCAAACTTAAACATAAAGCAATTCTATTTCACTTATGGCACTACCCACCCCCGTTGGTTGAAAAGGGTTAACACTTACAAATCATCAAATGATTTCCATCTGGGTCTTTAAAATTGAACCACTGTCCATGTTGTATTTCACTTAGTGAGGTTAATTTCTTTGTTTTTATGTACTCATATGCTTGGTAAATATCGTGGGTATTTAGATGAAATGGTGGGCTTTTATAAACATTTTCTTCATTGAAAATTTTACTATCTAAAACAATACCAGTTCCTTCAGTAGGAATAACGTACAGATGTTCATGCAGAATTTCTCCATCTATTGGCAAGCCAAATAAATCACAATACCAGTCACGTGCCTTTTCAATATCTCTTACAGGAATAAATATTGTTCCAACCTCATTCAGAACTGGATTAACACTCTTTTTATCGATAGTCATCTTGAAACACCTCAATTAATTAGTTGATATAATCATATGATTTTTCAGACTAAAACGCAATTTAGAATTGTATTCTGTTTAGGTGGACAGCTGTATGTCTTTTTTTATGGTTTTGACACTAATAACCTTCAGCGTTTAACCAAATAACTACTGGCGAACATATTAATGCAATAAAAATAATTAAAATGATTCAATTCACTTAATTTCTGAATAAACTTGTTGTATACCGTAGTCAAGACATGATAACAATATGTTATTAAACGTATATTTTCACCTATTGTTTCATATAGTAAAAAAACCTAGTAAACATGGCTGCTACCATACTTACTAAGTGAAAAATAACTAGTCAGTTAGTGACTTTGTTTAGTTTAATCCAAAGACAACAATAACCTTACGAGTTGTGAGCTCTAGGGTTATTTGTCTTTAACTAGAAGCACAATGGCAATCACAAGCGTCACGAGTGCAATGGTGTACATAACAGCATTGGTTGCAACGAAGTCTCCATTGGCTACAAAAAAAACGGTTTAGTTAAAGTGCTCACTTTCAGGTTTATTAAATCTTATTCTATCTATGTTTGTAGGAATTCCATTAGTTACTTTTTTCCATACACCATCTGTATATATTTCGTATTCTTTAAAAGCGAAAGGTACTCCAACCGCATTTGCAATATCACTACTATCCATAAGTTGAAAGTGTAAGTGTGGGGCGAAGGAGTTCCCTGAATGACCTACTCTACCAATTAAATCTCCCTTTCGTACACGCTGACCAACAGATACCTGAATTGAACCTGTTTGAAGGTGTACCAATGCAGCATATATACCTTCTTTATACTTTATTATAATGTAGTTGCCTGCAACTGATTGTATATCATCTTTTTCTGGGTCAAAATATCGGGCATTTTTATAAGCGTTAGACATATCTGCAATCCAATTAGTTTTTTCCCTTTCTTTATAACCGTCCTCTGCTTGTATAATAACCCCATCGCAAGGAGCATATATATTTTGTCCCCAACAATAATATTTTTCTATCGGAACACCCAAAAATAGATATTGCACAAAATTGTTTCTATAGGCTGGTCTGCCCTTTCTTTCCCAATTGACTTGGACAAAGTCAATTGCATATCTTGCACCTAATCGGTTTGTACCGTGACTTGGAATTTTTGTTCCTGGGGTGTTAGGTGAGTACCATTCTCCTCTTAAGGGAAATTCCATAATTATTGAACTAGCTTTGTAGATCATTTCACATCACTCCTTTCATAATTAATCATGAATATTTATATGATTTATAAACACTTTAAATCCCTTACGGTTCTCCTCCATATATAAACAGTATTATTGAGTCATGGTTAAAGAGATGATTCATAGTTTCATTAAAAACTCTTTCTAAATCTTATTTTCTCATTTAACCCTCTGCAGGTTAACAAGCTCTGCTTTGTTATTCTACATGAAATGACCGTTACCCTTCTTTTCGCTAACATGCCCCGTTTGTAAAATAAGAATAGTGATCCATATTTAAGAAACACCTTCATTAGTTGTACGATTAATGTGGCATTAATGATAAAATTTTTAATAACAAAATCCAATGAACTGATAAGCAATGAAAGGGTGATACAATGAATAATTTAGTAAATACCTTTGAAATTCCTTACTATGCGGTTATTTTTGCTTCTGAAAGAACAGAAGGTGATAATGGTTACAATGAAATGGCTTCTAAAATGGTTGCGTTAGCTAATGAACAAAAGGGATTTTTAGGATTAGAAAGTTCTAGGGATTCGAATTTAGGCATTACAATTTCTTATTGGAAGACCTTAGAAGATATTACTGCTTGGAAAAATCACACAGCTCATCAAGTTGCTCAAAAACTCGGTAAAGAAGAGTGGTACAGCCAATTTTCTTTACGCATATGTAAGGTGGAACGAGATTATTTATTCAAATCTAAGTAGTAGGAACTGCCCCGTATGTTAAGTATGAGAGAACCTAAACAGTTTTCAGCGAATACAGCTTTCTCTTCTCTCATTGAAAAAATAAAAGATAATCAACTAATGAAATTCATAAAACAGCCCATTAAACAGAAATTAATGGGCTTTACTTAAGTAGATCAAATGTATGTTTTCCTTAGACTAATTAAGCCGTTTTAAATGAATACTTGATTGATAAGAATTCAGACCTTTCCCCATTTTAACTTTTTGTACAAAATCTGGATTAGCTAGTAAAGGTCTGCCGAAAGCAGCTATATCTATCGTACCCTCCTGAATTGCTTCATTGGCAGTTTCTACGTCTAATTTTCCTACTCCAATTATCACTCCATCCCAGTATTTTCTTACTAGCTGATGAAAAGTCATGTTAGTCGTTATTTTTTGTGAGAAGTCATTTGTTGAAGGATGTAAGATTTCAATATTGACTTCTTTAAAAATTCGGATAAATTCTTTTACATTCTGAACCGGATCAACCCATTTAAATTCAGGTATATCATCTTTTATTTCTGAAAACCTAACAATTGTTTTCTCTTTACCGACTTCTTTCACAACCGCTTCTAATACTTCTCTCATAAACCGTAAACGACCTTCGCTAGTCACTCCATACCCATCAGTACGATTATTTGTAATTGAGGAATTAAATTGGTCAATTAAGTAACCATGAGCAGCATGTACTTCAACACCATCAAAACCAGCTTTGACCGCATTTCTTGCAGCGAGGGCATACTCATTAATCACATGATTAATATCATTCACGGACATCTCCTCTGGCTCTTCAAAAGGTTTTCGCAAACGATGTACAAGTCCATTAGCTTTTATAGGTGAAGGTGCTTGAGGTGGGTAACCGCCAGTTAAATCACGATGAGTTAATCTCCCAACATGCCACAGCTGCGCAACAATTAACCCTCCTTCCTCATGAACAGCCTCTGTTACGCTTTTCCAAGACTTTACTTGACTTTCCGTATATAACCCAGGGATTCCAAAAGTCCCTTTACCTCTAATAGAGGGGTTAATCCCTTCCGTAATAATGATACCTACACCATCTTTTGCTCTTTTTTTGTAATAATTGAGAATATCTAACCCAACCTCACCAGTATCATTATTCGCAAATCCCCTCGTCATAGGGGCCATCACAACCCTTGATTTTAATTCCCAATCATTAATCTTAACTGCTTGCAATAATTGATTTGTCCCCATAGCATAAACTCCTTTATTAATTTCTCACTCTACATAAAAATTTTATAAAAGATAAGAGAAGGTTTAAATGCGTTTTTATTGTAATTTGTTAGAAAAAACATTTAAAATAAATTTAATATGTTAATTTCACTTATAAAGTTAAGGTGGCGAAGGGTATGGATCAATTAGATAAAGAAATTCTTCTCGTGTTGCAAGAAAAAGGGCGAATAACTATGACGGAATTAGGAAAAGAAGTTTTACTTTCTCAGCCAGCAGTTACTGAGCGAGTGCGTAGGATTGAGGAAAAGGGAATCATTGATCATTATAGGGCTGTTGTTAAGGCTGAAAAGGTAAATAATGCTGTAACAGCTTTTCTTTTATTTCATACTAAAACCTGCGAGCATTTTGTAGATGCCTGTAGTAAATCAAATGAAGTAGTTGAATTACACAGAATTAGCGGTCAATACAATTTTTTAGTTAAAATGGTTTCCGAAACACTTCACACATTAGAAACAGCAATTAATGAAATGGGTACATTTGGAGACTCGACGACTCTAATTGTTTTATCATCACCGATAGAAAATAAAAAGATCATTCCCATATTAAAAAACTAAACTCAACATTCCATCATTTGTAAATCACCTCTAGATATATAGACAAATATGAACTTTTAAGGATAATGAAAAAACAAATACAGCTAACAAAGATTCGTTTCTTTATGGATGGTTCCTTAGTTATCACCCCATGCTTCATAGCACAAGTACTGAAGGATTCGTCTATCAGACGCAATACACTCTTTCTACGTATCGCGGAGTTGAAATGTCTTATGATATACAAAAACAGAATGATCATTAAAACAATCTCAAAATAGTAGGGACTTTGAGTTCATAGATAGGATGTGACGATATATAATGCATGCACTAGTTATAGGCGGTACAGGTATGTTATCAAATGTTTCATTATGGTTAGCCAATGAAGGTTTTAAGGTTTCAGTGATTGGGCGTAATCCTGACCGGATGAAGAAATTAATTAATACTTCCGAGCAACAAGGGCATATAACACCATTACTTGTTGATTATAAAAATGAAATTGAGCTAGAAGAGCAACTGAGAATAGTTATAAAAGAGAACGGTTCAATTGATTTAGTTATAGCTTGGATACATTCAGTTGGGAAAAATGTATTAAATGTAGTTTCTCAAGAACTTTTAATAGATAACCATACTTGGAGATTATTCCAGGTGCTCGGCAGTAGCTCAAACTTAAAAGAAATTAAAATCAAAGCTAATGTCGCTGATAACTGTCACTATCGTCAAGTCCAACTAGGGTTCATCACCAAAAATAATCATTCTAGATGGTTAACTCATGAAGAGATCAGTAATGGAGTTATTGAAGCAATTTCAAATGACAAGCTTGTAAATATAGTCGGAACAATTGAACCATGGGAAAAGCGTCCTTATTAATATGGTGGAGTTCTATAATTCTCCACCTTTTTGATTATGTATTTCTTATTCATCACTCATATGAAATATAAATTTGGATAAAGGACCTTTTTTATAGAGATGAATTAATTGGCTCTATCATAAAATAATATCGTAAATAAAATTAGTGAGGCTTTTAACTCGCTTTAAATAATATTCACTTTTACGATTATCTTTAAGTTCAATTTTAAATAATAATGTTAACATCAATGCTGTATCTAACCTATAAATCTGTTGAATCAACTTACTAGTACGTTGAATAAGGTGATCATTTTGATAACCTTCTAAAAACTCACCTATATTTAACTCATTTGATTCAGACACTCTCATAATTTCGGCAATTGGATCGCCTATATAAGCATTATCCCAATCAATCAAAGCCTTAACCTTATGGTTCCTACAAATTATATTATCATTTCGAATATCAAGGTGTAATAAACAAACCCCATTAACTGACGAATCTAATATCGATTGGATTAAACAGGCATTAGGAATCATCATTTTTATATTGAAGGTCTCATTTACCTTGTGTAGTCTGTTTATAATTCTAAGTGAAATAACCTTCGTGAAACTCACGTGACCTTGGCCTACAATACTAAGATTATCTATAGGGAGGGAGTGCAATAGCGAAACTAACCTTCCTATTTCATGACTTGAAACATTAGATCCATCAGTATTAATATACTCAGATGCTAAAAAATTGTTATGCTCCCCGCTATGTAATAAATATGGTTTAGGAACAGGAAAGTTATGTCGATGGCAAAAGTCATAAAGTAAAGCTTCTTTCTTTAAAGATGATATGTCATTTTTATTAATATGACCCGGTGTTCTTATCGCTATTTCTCCCAGGCTTGCTTCATTGACTAAATAAACTAGGTTGACGACACCATTGTTAAGAAAATGAATTTCATCGAATACCCATTGATACTTCGTTCTTAAAATTTCCTTAATCCACCTTTGTTGCTTATGAATCAGTTTGCTATCAAACATTTCCTCTCTCCTTAGAGTATCTAATTTAGGATAGAAACCCTATCAGTATACAGAACTATTTTTGGGCTATATAAATACTCCATCTATCTTTTTCTATTAGATTATGAGAGCTAGGAATTGATTTGTTAATATGTTCAACTAATCTGCTTAACTCTCTATCTGACAATTCATGAAGAATACTTCTCCCCGTTCTTCTCTGTAAATCATCTAAAAGAAACACCTTCTCCTTATATATATTTCTAGTTTCCCATATCTTTATCTCTTGTACATTTTTAAATCCAGCTTCATAGAGGCTATTAAACACTTCTTCACTATGAAACCTACGTTTGTTCTCAATTATCTTTAATCGTGGGAATAAATCAAAGAAATAACCTCTAATATGTTCCTCTGTTCCGCTTAAAAAACAATCTTCGGGTGTTCGATCTTGAATGATAAAGTAGCCATTTCTGTTTAATATTCGATATGACTCTTTAAAAGCTGAAGAAAGTGTATCTAAATGATGAATTAAAGCTCTTTCAAGAACTAACTCACAACTCTCATCAGACAAACCACTTTCTAATGCTGTCCCGAATTTGAACGAAATATTATCGTAATTCTGACAATTCTTTTTAGCCCCCTCTAAAATTGCCTTTGAAAAATCTATACCAATTACATTCATAGCCCCTATATCCGATAAAGCTTTTGAATAAATCCCGCCACCACACCCTATATCAACAGCGGTTGCTAATTCTTTATGGCCAATGCACCCCTTAATAGTCTCTTTCCATAAAAAATCGGCCTCCCGAGTAGTGTAGCTATCCTTATTCTTTTTACTATGAAAATCAATACTCATATAGTCCCTCCCATAAGATCCTCTTTAGTTAAATCTTATATTAGAGGAAGCTATAAATCTAATACTATTAAGTTATGTAAAACGATAACCTTAACTTATATCTCTTTCAGAATATTAATACCTATCAATTAAAGATAATTGACCATACTAAGCACATAAGTGCATTGTATGTTCAGTTTAAAGCCTATTCATAACTAACGTCATGACTTTTTATGGCCCTTCATATGGTGGATTTAGGATATGCTCAGAAAATGCTTCTTTATAAGGGGCTCCACCAAGTATAATATCTTTTGAAGCATTTACAAAATCATACTCTGTCACTTTTAATATGAAATCATCAGAATTAATGAGTAACCAACAAGCCCCCTTAGCCCTACTTTGAAGTCCGACACTTCCAGCATTAATTACATTCTTTGAATAAATATTTCTCTTGAATTGAATGTGAGTGTGACCACAGATAATAGTGGATTGGTCTGTTTCTTTAACCATCTCGTAAACGTCATCTTCTGGGGTATCAATTCGAATCGCCTCTGTATCTCCTCGAGGTGAACCATGTATAAATAGTACTCCTTCTTCTACATGTGAAAACTTAAAAGAACCCATCCACTCTATTTGCTCTTTCGTAAGTTGTTCTATACACCATTGGTTTAATTCGCCAATCATACACCGCCTAGACTATTTTGACTTTTATATTGTTCGAATATCTCTCTATCACTGTTACCCATTATAAAAATAAAATCTTCCTTCCTTATAAAGAGTGTATCCATGACCTTCCTCGGCTGGGGACCCCACGCTAGGTCGCCTCCTACGATTACTTTATCTATATTCTCTTTTTCGATCTCACGTAAAACGCATCTAAAGCATGGTAATTTCCATGAATATCATAAATAACAGCTAATTTCAATTATTTTCACCTTCCTTATATATTTAAATTAACCATTCTACAGACTGTCTAATTTTCTTTTTTTGATTCTTCCCCACTTCGAATTCCTCATTTATACAACTTTATTCCGCCGCACAACGCCGTTTAAACCTTAATAAAAATGGCTAACATATCAGTAAATTGAATATAATTATCGTTATCGATTAATTTATGGACCAACATGTTGTATACTGAAATCAGAATAATTACAATGTATATTTACTACTACTAATTCATATATAAAAATAAACCTAGTAAACATAGCTCCTACCATACTTGGAAAATCCTCAATATAGTTTCTTTCATTAGCTCTTAAATGTGCCATATATACTCCTCCTTGATTTTCTATAACTTAATTTTTAATTTTTCCAAATTTCTTATCACTTCTTTTGCTATTTCAATATTTATTAGTTCTTCTTTGGTAACATCAAGAATATTTACATTTCCTAATTTATTTTTTAATTCATTAATGGCTAAATTGATAGAGTCATTACAAATTTCAACAAGGTTTTGTGGGCTTTCTACCTCTAGTGGAGAACCTTTGGTTTGTTGGCAAAAGAGTTGATTAATTCGAGTGGTATTTAATTGATAAGAACACCATAGATACGTGGTGTTCTTCTTTCATCCATTCATCGTAAATATAAAGCATTATTATCATCTAATACTTAAATTTTTTNTATAATAAACCTTAATATTTAATGCATATTATATTAACTTTTGATATCTCATAGACCAACATTATAAAATAAAAATTGATTAGTTACCCTTTTACGTCTAGAGGACAAGGAGGTGAGCATGAGAATGAAAAATCAAACGCGTAAGGTGATACATTCCATTGGTCGTGTTCAAACCATTAAATTGAAAGAAAAATGTTTGTAATTTTAACTAATGAAGGTCGTGAAATATTATATCGAATTACACGGTAGAATAGCTAAAAGCTTAAGAAGATGTTAAAAGAACTCGAGCCACCCAACCCTGTTGGCCTCTGAACCCCTCTTTTTTTGGACGCAAAGAACTATGGTGACACATCTATATGTTGGACATTTCGTCCCCATGAATTCTTATAAATCACATTTAGACAGCTTATTTTCTTATCAGGCTTATTATTCAACTTGTTTAATTGGGTCATAAGGAAACTTCTTTCAAATAGAAATAGGACACCGAGTGATCACAGGTTTATACCGTAATCGTTCAGTGTCCTCCAAATGGCTGTTAGAACAAATCTTTAATTAATGTACCAATATAGGGAAAACCAAGATTATGATGAAAATTTTTTTGGAAGGTAGAGGGTACTAAGTCTTAGAGCGATTCCTTTCAAAGGCTGATTCAAGTTAACTGTATGCAAGCCACTCTACAAACCTATACGATTGTATCAACACATAATTACATCATTAATCTTTTGAACTTTCTTCATTCTCCTTAATTGTTATCCCTGTTTTTATATCATCATCATTAAAACTAAATGAACATGCTGTTAAATTGATAAATATACACCCCATAAATACAACTAGTAAAAACCTTTTAGTGCTTCTCATTTTTTTATCCTCCTTTATCTTAATAGTTATATTATACCATACCAAAAAAACTATTATTTGTAATTATATAACTAATGCACTAAAACTATAGTATTATATATTCGAGATAGCAGCCGTATTAGCTCAAAAGTAATCTGAGCAAAGGCCACAGATTTAATTAAAACTGAATCTTTTTTAATCTATTTTCTATTGAATTAACGTCCCTTTTAGTTTAAATACATGCCATAGTCGCCTACTTAAGATTCTCTTTCATTCATATTACTAAAGAAAAAGAGCTGCTATAGTAGCAGCCCCATTCTTTATAATTATGTTATGGCATTACACATGTCCCAGGACATGAAACTGTCCCACTGTAAGTAACAAAAATAATATCGATAGCAGATTGTTGATGCGCTATCGTTAAGGTCCCTCTCCAGCCACCTGAATTATATTCTATGGTCCTTGGAATTGGTTGATTGACTTGATAGGCTCTTGTGACAGTAACGGTTCTAGTTTGCTGCACTTCTATTACATCGTTTGTATTAGCTGTTGATGCGACTACATTAGAACTCCCAATTGGAAACCCAACCCAAAACGCACTCATTATAACAATAACTGATAGAAAACCTTTTAAATTATTCATTTAATCATCTCCTTTACAAATAATATTCCACATAAAATATTAAATACCTTCCTCAATGATATATTTATTTTAATGATTATCATTTTAATTATTTTATCATTTAAATCATTTCTCATTAGCAAAAATGCAAAGTTAAACAATAGTCATAAAACCTAAATAGAGCCTAAAACACTTGAGAAAAGTAGATATATAATGTGCATCTTTTGCATACTGACTTGAAATAAGATATTTGAGCCCCATTCTATCATGATGGCACATGATGGAATAACTTTGAAAATTAATGTTTGATTTGATCGATAATGTCGAATAAAGCTTCGTTGAATAGCTCCTTCTGATCAAGCATCGTTACATGTCCAGCATTTGGTATCGAGTAAAATTGTTTCATTGGCGCCTTGAGTTGATCAAAGTATGTGCGAGCGAGAGAATAAGGAGTTTGCCAGTCATCCTCGCCGTGGATATAGAATAATGGAACTTGATAGTCTGAAGTTACCCTGTTTAGATCATAGGACTTAAACAAAGATTCCAAAATAGCACGCTGTTTTATTTCTAGTACATCGCTCATTAACATGTATTTAATATCTTTGAACGAATAAAAGGGAGAACATAGTACGCTCATGACTAGCTGGGGTGATGGTTGCATCGCAAGCTTATACTTACCTTGCAACTTACGGAGTTTCATAAGCTTCTTGATCATGATATCACTAAATTGGTGATCGGGATAAGGGCTTAAAGCCTGTAAGGTGCTAATATCTTTCTGATTTTCTACTTGTCTGCTGCATTCTAATACTTTTTCGTAGCCAATTCGTTCGTTTTCAAACATATTTACAACTTGTCCAACTCCAATATAGGCTTGAACCATCTGCGGATACTGCAAGGTAAATAGACTGCCTAAGACAGAACCCCATGAATGACCAAGCAGAAGTATTCGCTCTTTATTATATTTATTTTGTAAATAGCTCACAACTTCATATGTATCCTGTAATGCTTGTTCAATTGTAGTTGTCGGCGTGACTTTCTGGGGATCATTCGCAAAGAAGGTTTTACCGCTGTTTCGCTGTTCCCAGTGAACGACGGTTACTTTATCTTCCCAAGGAAACTGAAAGTCTTGGGCAAAAGGAAGCATCGGACTGCCAGGACCTCCATGTAAGAATAAGAGGACGGTATGATCCTTATTTTCACCACGATGATATAAAAACTGCTGGATTCCACCGATCGTCACATACTCGCCCTCATCTATTCCGTTGGGTGTATTGATATGACAGGCTGCTGCACGCTTCTTTGTGTAGAGAAACCGATAAACCGCCATACTGATGCAGGCAATAGCCGCTATGAGAATAATCAAAGTTTGATTCATGTGAATGCCCCCTCTAACTATTTTTTGTTGAATTCTGCTTGCACTTACTTAGATATTCCGCAATTGCTTCTACAAGAATGCTTAATGCTTGTGCCCTCCCCTGTTCACCGTATTGATTCTGATTAGATGCGATAAAATGCAAACCATCCATTAAATTCGCAAGTACGCTGTAATCACATTGAGCATCCTCTATTCCCAAACAACTCATTGTACGCTGAAAATTAGTTTTGGATTTATCCTGTTCCTTTCTGTTAATAGAATCTGGAAGCTTGCGCAGCAAATATTCCAGGTCCGATGGCTGAACATAGAGTGCAAGACTATCTGAAGACAAATAAATTTCATAAAGTGCATGCGTAATCTTGTCCTTAAAATGTCGCGAGCTAGCCCCGATTTCAAGAATTCGGTCAAATAAAGCTTGTTCATTTTGCTTCATAATGTAGTAGAGAAATTCTTCCTTGGAAGGATAATAGGTATAGAAGGAACCTTTGGCTATTTGCACAGCTGCTGTAATATCGTCAACCGTAACTCGCTTCATGCCTTTTTTACGAATGAGCTCTATTCCTTTGATATACATTGCATTTTTGATATGCTCCTTCTCCTGCTCACTTATGATCTTTGGCATACAATCTCCTCCTTTAATGACTATTTATAATTAATTTGGTCAATATAAATATAATAACTGAACCCTGGTGAAATTCAATGTTATTAGCATAAAAATAGCTGAATTAAAATTCAGAACATGTTATCTAAATTTAATACGCGGCAAATTACCTGAGCACTTAAAGGAGTTTAATTTCTTTGTTAAGGATGGAGAGGACGAAACGAAGGTAGCGGGCGGAATAGCTGTACCATTTCTTGTGGGATTTATTCGAATACAATATTCTATGGTGGATGAGGAGCTACGCAAGCATCATTATGGCTCGAAGCTGATGCAGATGGCAGAGGAAATGCGAGAGAGTGAAGCTGCAAGACGATGAAGGTCAATACACTTAGCTATCAAAAGCAGGCTTTGAGGTGTTTGGTCAATAAGATGGGGTTGCTGAACAGTACAACAATATTTCTCACGACCGGAACCCATTATTTATAAGTGAATACCTTAGAATTAACTTATAAAAACGAGGTAGAGAAATGGATAATAATGTGGGTAGAAACAAAAATAGTTCAGACTTTAACCAAGAAGATTTAAATATTGCCTTAAGTTTAAAGCTTGCTGTTTTAGGAGGTCTCATCACCACTATTGGTGATGCGATAGCAGTTTATGCAGCTAATCTTGCCATTAATGAAGCTGTTCAAGATAACGTTAGAGAGAATGAAGATCAACAAAAACTAGAACAAAGATTGCAAACATTAGAACAAAAAATAGAGTTATTATTAGAAAAAATAGAAAATAACTAATACACAGTTTGACCAAACTGAAGCTTCTCCTATTTCACTAACCTGTCTCTTTAACACCATAACAAAAGGAACTTCCCTTGGTTCAGGAAATCCCTAGAAATCCAATACCGAATTCCATACCTATCCAAAAATAAAAGAAAGATTCTTTTATTTTTGGATAGCTCCTGAGTATACTTTCATACAAAACCCTTATGTCGCAGCCAAAACTAGATCCGACACCAACAAACATGAAAGTGGTGTCTTGTTCTTTAACTGGTGGAACTTCATTCAATTTGATTTTGTCCTTTTTCATTCAAAAGAATGGTCGCAGATTATTTTTACTTGAGAATAAGCAGTAACCCAGCGGACTAAAACATGCGGAGACACCCGTGCCACGCGATTGTATCGGAGCATAATTTTCGCTAGTGACGAATAGAGCTCCTCATATCAGCTTAAAACAACTTTCATACAAAAATAACCACATTAGCATACTTATTTCAATAATGATATTATCTCGAAAAATTACTAAGTGAAATTCATTAAAAAAAACCGCCATAAAGGCGGTTTCAGGCTGTCGAGAAAGTCTCGACAGCCTTTTAAAAATTTTACTATACAACATATAGTGTATTGATAATACGTTAAAAACTATATGTTGTGGAAAAATCAATTAAAACATCAAAAACCCCCTTTTTCAAAATCAGACTTTTAAAAATTGGGGGTTTTTCTACAATCTGAAACCGCCATAAAGGCGGTTTAAACTTTTCTTTTCTTTTGCTCTTAAATTTAATAAGGGTCTGATACGTGGCTTTGTTGAATTGCATCTTCAATGGCTACTTCAGAGCCATCTCCACCAATCGTATTTCTGTGAGATTGGTGATGTTCCTTTTCTTTATTCATTAAACCTTCTTTAATTCTCTTTCCATATTCCGGGTCACATTTCATAAAATGCTCGACCATCTGAACTTGAATTCGCTGGTCACAGGGCTTCAATGTTGTGACCAAATTCTTAATGAGATCATCCTTCTCCCAATCAGCAAAACGACGGAAGGTTTCTCCTGCTTGTGCGTGGTCATTGGTACGTTCAATTGATTCACGCGACAACTGACCAGATACAATCGGTTTATACTCTTTTCCTTCTTGATCAGCTTCTTTTAAGTTATTAAGAATACTTGGCTCATAATTGACATGAGGGTTTTGCTTAGGTCCTTGATCGACATGATAGGCCATTTGTCCATCTCTTTGATTCGTTGCCACATGTTTCTTTGGTGCATTAATCGGTAGCTGCTGATAATTGGCACCGACACGATATCTCTGTGTATCCGAGTAAGAATACGTCCGACCTTGTAAGAGCTTATCATCAGAGAAATCTAAGCCATCTACTAATACCCCTGTACCAAAAGCAGCTTGCTCAACTTCTGCAAAGTAATTTTCTGGGTTTTTATTTAATACCATTTTCCCTATCGGTACCCATGGGAATTGATCTTTGTACCAAAGTTTAGTTGGGTCTAATGGATCAAAATCTAATTCAGGGTGGTCATCATCACTCATTACTTGCACAAATAATTCCCATTCAGGATAATCACCACGTTCAATCGCTTCATATAAATCTTGAGTCCCATGGTTAAAGTTTAGCCCTTGAACATGCTCAGCCTGCTCCTGTGTCATGTTTTTAATTGGTTGCTTAGGTTCCCAATGGTACTTAACAAGAACAGCTTCACCGTCTTTATTCACCCATTTATAGGTGTTCACACCTGAACCTTGCATCATTCGATAATTAGCCGGGATTCCCCAAGGAGAAAACAAAAAAGTAACCATATGCAAAGCCTCCGGGGATTGAGAGACAAAATCAAAAATTCGTTCACCATCTTGGATATTCGTAACAGGATCGGGCTTAAATGAATGAACAAGATCTGGGAATTTTAGTGCATCACGGATAAAAAATATTTTTAAATTGTTACCGACCAGATCCCAGTTTCCATCTTCCGTATAAAATTTCACAGCAAATCCGCGTGGATCACGTAATGTTTCAGGTGAATGTCCGCCATGAATAACACTTGAGAATCGAACAAATACAGGCGTTTGTTTCCCCTTCTCTTGAAATAGCTTGGCTCTTGTATATTTAGAGATCGGCTCTTCACCAAATGAACCATATGCTTCAAAATATCCGTGTGCTCCTGCACCACGAGCATGAACAACTCGCTCAGGAATTCTTTCACGATCGAAATGACTAATCTTTTCGAGAAAATCATAATTCTCCAGCGTTGTTGGACCACGATTTCCAACCGTTCGCATATTTTGATTATTTGTAACGGGGTGACCTTGTCGGTTCGTTAACGTATCTTCGGTTTCATTGCTTCCGTAACGCTTATCAAGAGCACCGCCAGCCCCTTCAACATTCGTTCCTGTTGCTTTATTCTCGTTTTTTGACAACTTAACCACTCCTTATCTCATCATTTCTTTACAAAATAAAGAATGTCCATAAAATGGATAAACTATGTATGAAGTTCTACTTTTTTGACTCATAACGAAAAAAACCCCTTAAAAGGAGTTTTATATCATTCACGCTCTTTATAAGTAAGGTGCATTTAGATTAATGAAATAATAAAACTAATGACAACAATGGCTCCGATAATCATCAAAATTGTTCTTAACATGTTATCAACTCCTCTTCTGTCTTTCCTTTACTTTACCCTATTACCGTTTCTATAAACGGGGAAAAAAGCAGTAGAGTACAAAGACCTAAAACTATAGATCCACCGAAAGTCAATACAACATTTTCCAACACCTTTTATTACAAGCCTCAACTGGCTTTTATATAAACATTAACACTTTATTAAAAGTATAAAAACAAATAATTTCTCACAAAAAATTGGACATAAGTCCTGTTACATCTCACTTTTTAATTTGTTACGATAGGGAAGTTACTTTCAAAAGATTAGTAGGAGGATTTTATCATAATGAATATTCTAGTCATAAAAGCTAATAATCGACCAGCAAACGAAGCAGTATCTAGTAAAATGTATGAAACTTTTATGGAATCTCTTAAAAAGAGTTCATCAACACATATACAAACTTATGATTTATTTAAGGAAGACATGCCTTATCTTGGCCAAGAGTTATTCGATTCATTAGGCAAACTTCAATCAGGAGGTCAGTTAACTGAAGAAGAGCAACGCCTCATGTCTGCCAAACAAAAAGCGATGGATGCTGTAGAGAAAGCTGATGTCCTTGTTTTTGCATTTCCATTATGGAATCTTACCATCCCAGCACGCCTTCATACATTCATCGATTATATTTATTCAGTAGGATTTACTTTCAAATATGATCAAAATGGACAGATGCTTCAGCTGTTAAACGATAAAAAAGTCATTTTCTTGAATGCACGTGGCGGTAACTTCTCTGCCCCAGAAATGGCCACTTCTGAACACGCAGTCAATTATATGTATCATGTTTTCCATAACATCTTTGGTATGGAAGTTATCGACCAAGTTATCATTGAAGGTCATAATGCGATGCCAGAAAAAAGAGATGAAATCATCGCAGATGGACTTGAAGAAGTTAAACAAGTTGCCGCTCAATTTCATTAAGAATGATTCTATGAAAAGACCTGTGTCCAAGTTGGGCACAGGTCTTTATTCGATATGAAGATCTAGATTTTAAGATTTTCTACGCACTAAATAGCTCGCTCTATTTCAAGTAGTTCTCAGTCATCCACTAGTTTTTAATTCTTGATAATACCTTTTGGCTAACCAACACGTACATAAAGCGATTACAGCCATCATCAATTGGGAAATAACTAAACTCGTTATAATTTCTTGTTGATATAACAAACCAGGAACGGCAAACGCAATATGAAAAGCGATAGCATAATAAACATACTTCTTATTTTCGCTTGCAATAGCATATAAGATAAATAAAGATAACGCAATATGTACTACGATTGAAAAGAGCTGCTCTAGAACACCAAATACAATAAAACCTGTAGACACCGTCATTAATTGATCAGCCAAGGCTTGATCTTCAAATAACCCTTCATTCATCATCACGGCAGCTGTCAACATACTTACACTTGTAAAACCCAATACGAGAACTGTCTCAAGACTTGAAAAACCAACACCAAAACCAAGTGCAGCTTTTTCATTTCTTTCCTTTTTCAGCATATACTTCAATGTTAAAAAACGACCTATTTCAACCACAACAGCACCTGTTATAGCAATGATCAGTACATATAAAATCCCTTCTCCAAATAGGCTTCTCGTCGCTTCGGTCGAGAAAAAGAGCGTTAAAATCACATTCATCAAGATTTGTGAAAATAGTAAGAACGCTAGCATACCGAATAAAAGGGACTTCATAGACACTTTAAACTTAAGCTTTGCAACTAGAATAAGAATAATTGGTATAACGATCGCTGCGTATACGGATATGGTTAATATCCGTACGATACTTTCTGCTATCAATGAACTCTCCCCCACAATTCACTTTTCTCTCATCATATCAAAAATGAAAGGAAAAGGGTGAATTTTCGGGTAAATTGTTTTGTATGAAAGTTACTTATGGGCGTAGACTTATTAATACTAAAAAGACTATTGATAGTGAAATCACGAGTGGAATTAATGAAAGTAATTTTACGACCTCTTCTTAGTGACAAAACCAATCAATAACATAAGTAACCCTATGACTGGAAGTGCAATAATTATTACAAATGCCCTAATCATCCTAAACCTTCATTTTAGTTAATTTTCTCTCCAGTGTAATTTCACACTCCAAAAAAAGAGTCACTTAAAATTAGAAAATTACGAAAATGTTTTTTGTCAAGATTCCCCTGCCCTATCTGCATATAAATAACCCCCAAAGCACTCGTGCTTCGGAGGTTATATGATTTTTTATGGATGAATCAGCCTGTATTAACTAATCCGGCTGCGACACCGCTGATAGTGAGTAGAACTTCAGTCATTAACTCTTCGTCTACCTCATCAGTTGTACGCATTTTTTGGATCAAATCAACTTGTAAGAAATTAAGTGGATCTACATAAGGATTACGACGGCGTACTGACTCCTGAATATTAGAAAAGTTATCAAGTAACTCTTGGTTTCCTGTTATTTTTAATAAGGCTTCTTTTGTTTTCTGATATTCTGTTGCAATATCTGAATAGATACGCTCAGCCATGTTTGAATCCTCTACTAAATTCAAATATTCCTTCGCCGTGAACAAATCGGCCTTCATTAATGCCATTTGTAAATTATGAATCGTTGAGTGGAAAAATGGCCAGCTCTGATACATGTTCTGTAGCATTTCCAAATTCTCTGCTCCTTGTTCCAAGAAAGAACTAAAGCCTGTTCCTGCTCCGTACCAAGCAGGTATCATTTGGCGTGATTGTGTCCAAGCAAACACCCACGGTATTGCTCGTAAATCTTCGAATTTAGAGCTATTCTTTCTACGAGTTGGCCTTGAGCCAATATTTAACTCACCTAATTCTTTTAATGGCGTTGCCTGATTAAAATAAGTTAGAAAATCATTATCTTCAAAAACAAGTGATTGATATTTTCGTAATGCATGTTGGGACATTTCTTCCATGGCAAGTTCCCACTCTTTTTCGCGGAAATGACCATGCTTGGACTTCTTGTTCACTGTAGCTGTCGCCTCAACTAAGGCAGAAGTTGCTTGCTCTAAGTTACGGAATGCGATGCTTTCTAATAAATATCGTGAAGACAAAACTTCACCTTGCTCGGTAATCTTCACACCATCACCTAATGTTTCGACCGGCTGTGAAACGATACTACGATTAAGTGGACCGCCGCCCCGACCTAAGGAGCCACCCCGTCCATGGAAGAACTTCAAACGAATATCATAGTTCTTCGCCATTTGGTGGATTTCAAGCTGAGCATTAAACAGCTTCCAATTCGCTGTTAATGTTCCTCCATCTTTACTTCCATCAGAATATCCTAACATAATCTCTTGGTGGTCGCCACGAACTTGTAAATGATAACGATATAAATCCAAATCAAATAACGTTCTCATGATTTGTGGACCAGCAACTAAATCGTCAATCGTCTCCAGCAACGGAGCTACATGTAAGCCACTTTCGACGCGACCATCTGCATGTAAACGATAAATCCCAGCTTCTTTAGCTAATACTAGGACCTCTAACAGGTCACTAGAAGATTGTGTCATACTAACGAGATATACTTCAATTGAACGTGTACCAAATTCTAAATGAGCTTTTCGAATCATTTTAAATACATTAAGAACTTTTAGTGTTTCTTCCGAATAGTCGGCTTCTAATAAAGAAATAGGCCTTGGATCTTTTAATACACTCGTTAATACCTTTATCTTTTCTTCTTCCGTTAATGATGAGTAATCATCACATAGTTTCACAGCATTTAATAATTCAGAAACAGCAATTTCATGTTCTCCACTATGGTTACGAATATCCAACGTTACTAAATGGAAACCAAACAATTGAACCTGTCTAATGATATGACGGATTGTCTTTAATTTCTTCTCTGATGGTTGATGTTCTTCTACAAGTTCACGAATTCTTATTAAGTCTGCTTCAAGCTCTTCAGATTGTTGATAACCAAGGTCAGATTTTCCTACTTCACTTAACCTTTTTAAGATAATCGCAAATTTACGTCGATATATTTCACTTTTGACGGACCACTCTTCACCCGACTCCAAATACTTTGACTCTTCTTGTTCAACATGTGATACAAACTCCTGGTTAACCACTACTCTTGAACTTGACTGACTAAAGCGTTTCATTAGATCAGTGATCGACTTACGGTATTTTTTCAGGACTAACTGTCGTTGAAGTTGTAAGGTTTCCCATGTAACTTCAGGGGTAACATTTGGGTTACCATCTCGGTCACCACCAATCCAGGAACCAAAGTGAAGGAAATTAGGTACTTCTAACTTTTCCTCTGGATAATACTCCTGTAAATACTGTTCAAGTTCTTGATGTATTTCCGGTATCGTTTCAAATAAAGTTTCCTCAAAATAATATAGACCATTTTTAACTTCGTCGATAACAGTTGGTTTTCTATGACGAAGCTCGTCTGTTTGCCATAAAGTTGCGACTTCATTGTATAAGCTATCTTCCAAACGAATTCTCTCTTTTTTTGTTACAAGTGGAGAGTCCAATTGATTTAAAATATATGATATACGTTTTTGAATTTCTAAAACCGTTCTTTTGGTAGCTTCTGTCGGATGAGCTGTTATGATCAATTCAATGGACAGATTGTTAAGTACTTTTTTTATTTCATCAGAAGTCATTTCCAAATCCTTCAATGTAGAAACAGACTTCTCCAATGAGAATGATTGAAGCTTGGCACCTTCTTGTAACTGATATTGCTTTCTTCTACGGATACGGTGGTTTTGTTCAGCCATGTTAACTAAATGAAAATATACAGAAAAAGCTCTAATAACCTGCTGTCTTGTAGGTGGCTTTAAATTACTGATTTCTGCTTTAAGTTTTTCATACGTATTAGGGTCATAATTTTGTCTTAACTTTTTGGTCATTTCACGGATAGTTTCTACTTTATTAAATAGTTCTGTACCACCATGATGCTGTAAAATTTCCCCTAATATATTCCCTAACTTCTTAACATCATTCCGTAATGATACGTTATTATCTGTCATTGCTGTCATTTACCCAACCTCCATACTCTCCAGCTCAGATTTTGCTTTTCAATAAGAAGAGATAATTTCAAATAATTGAAAAATTCTAAGCTTAATCATATTCCATACAACGGTTTTTTGTCTCTATCTATCTGACCATTATACTAGATTTAAGGTAATAACTCAAAGAAAGGGCATTTTTAATAGATTTTACGTATGTTGAAACAGCCCTTTTAATAAAACTTGTAGGTAAGTACGAACTAACTCCTCCACATTTTCACTTTCTGGAGATTCATTCAACAAATAATAATTAATGATAAAACCTAAGACACTATAATAGATCAAGTCAATCGTTGCATCGATATCAACGTTACGGAAATATCCCTCATTGACCTTCTCCTGAATAAATACTCTCATCGCGCTCTTTAATGGTTCAATCATAAACTCTTTTGTTGCTCTCCTTACTTCCTCGTGATAAATACTTTCGCTGAGTAAAATTGTCATTTCTATATTATGTTCTTTAAAAGCTCGAACCCTTTCTAAAATAATATCTTTAATTGCTTCCTCAGGTAAAAGATATTTATCTTTATTAATCTTCGTTGGCATTGAGACTTTTGCTATGGCTGGTGCTAATAATTGAAATAATAAATTCGTTTTTGATTTAAAGTTACGAAAAAGGGTAATTTCTGCAACACCTGCGAGCTTGGCAATGTCCATAGTTGAACTATTTTCAAAACCTTTGGTAGAAAATAACTCTCTTGCAGCATCTAAAATCTTTACTTGTGTTTTTGAGAGTCTTTTATAAGGTTCAAGACCTCCCTTAATTAATTCGATTGTTTCAGAAAAATCACTTTTTACATCCATTTCCTCATTCATATGCTCACCCTCTTTTACTTCATCCGATAAAGGACTTATGAACTATTATTATACAACTAAAACTAGGTATTTAAAACCAAAAACAAGTATAAATATAACTTTTTTTTAGTTCTTTTTTATAATTATCAACCACATTATATATGTATTCTTTTATTTTTTCCAGCTTCCACCTTAACTATGCCTAAAAATTCCTTTAAACTTCGTATGCTTTGTGCCTACTTATTTACAATACGGTTAGCACTTTTTTAAATGGCACAACAAAAAAGTTCGCTGAGTTATTTTTCTCACCGAACTCTTTCTTCCTCTTTTTCACTTTTTCCAATGCCTAGACATATTTATTTACGGTAAAATTTTCGTCGACAAGTAGCCAATTTTGCGGAAAGTTCCATCTTAATACCCAATAGAAGAATCCTCTTAAATTGTACTCCTTCACTACATCAAATTTCGCTTGAATACTTCTTGCATCCTCAAACCAAACTTCATGTTGTCTGCCTTGCTCATCTATATAGAAGAAATATGGTGCCTGTGCCTCTTCGTCATACATAATTTGAGCATTATGCGTAACCGCAAGAGCTATCGCTTGTTGATGATCAATTGCACGAGCTCTCGATTCACCTTCAACAAAAGGTAAGGTCCAATCATAACCATATAAAGGAATACCTAAAATAATCTTCTCATTTGGTATTTCGGAAACTGCGTAATCTAACACTCTTCTAACTTGATTTAGAGGTGCTACGGCCATCGGTGGTCCTCCTGTCCAGCCCCATTCATATGTCATAAGAAAGACGAAATCATTTACTTCTCCATGAAACCGGTAATCAGCTCCCTCATATAAAACACCTTGCATATCAGCTGAAGTCTTAGGTGGTAACGCACTTGATAACCAATTACCGCGAGCATCCATTCTTTCTCGAGCTTTTAATAAAAATTGATTATAGGCTTCTCGATTTTCTGCACCTACATATTCTAAATCTAAATCTAGTCCAAGATACCCTTTTTGTTCCATAATCACTTCAACTTCATCTAACACTTTATTTTGCAAAGATTCGTCCTGTAAAATTTGTGTGATTAACTCTGTGCTAAAACCACCTTCTTGTAGGTTTGTTAATACCAATAATGGCGCTACTTGATGACGATATGCGGTTTGGATAACTTGCTCTTCATTCAAACTTGAAAGTGAACCATCTGGTTGTATATTATAGCTAAATATAGGTAAATAACTTAAGTGCTCACCAACAGCATCTACATCATTGGCTGCGTTCGCTCCCGAAATCTCCATAGACAGATAAGCTCCAACGTCTGCTTGACGACGGTTTTCAGGATTTGCCGGGATATATAATCGATATCCCACAGGAAGATTGTTTGTATTCAAATTATTAAACGCTAATAATGTTTGTAAAGGTATTTGGTATCGTTGACTTATTCCATACAGGTTTTCCCCAGGTGTAACCCAATGATAGCGACCAGTTATGGGAATAACTAATGCCTGCCCGACTACTAATTGGTTAGGGAATTCAAGTTCATTAGCCGTAGTAATTTCGTTTGCATTAATACTATAGGCTTGAGCAATCTGCCATAAGGACTGTCCACTTTGAACGACATGAATTTGCATATAATGCCTCCTTATCTTAATCATCCATATGCATATACATATGCATTTACCTACTTACTCTTTTTCATCATTTAAATGTATGCACCTGCCCGGCTCTCTGTGACAGTTCCCTTCATTTTTTTCTTCGCATCACACAAATAAGGTGGTGCTAAAGTTCTTACCCTCAGCACCACCTCATCCAGATATATTTATTTGTTTCTTTTTTCTAAACCTTTTTAATTTCTTTTACACTTGCATTGTCATGAATATCTAACTCACCCTTATACTCTACTAAATCAACTTTACACCCCGGTCCAATCTTAATATGATTACCACGTACCACATCTGCCTGTGTATATTCAATTTCCACTTTATCACCTTCTATAACTTCTGCAGTAAGTTCTTTCGCTAATGGTTTAAATAGTCTGTCTAACAAGTTAGACTTCGTTCTTGTTACAGAGATGATTTCTCCACCTATTTCTTTCACATAAGAGCGACCGTTTAATTCGATTTCAACTTTATCAGCATTTAAAAGACCTTCTATTTTAAAACTTCCGTTAAACTCAGCATATTCCGCCTCACAATCGCCTTCTATTTTTACGCTACCTCTAAGAATTAAATGTTCTCCTGAAGTATCACCAAGGATTCTGGAGGAACCACTGATTTTGAACTCTTTATACAGTACACTCCCTTCTATAACCGTACTACCATTCACTTTAAGTGTTTCTTTACTTCTTACATCGCCACCCACTTTAGTACTCCCGTTTATTGTTATTTGTACCCCTTCAATGTCTCCCTCCACTTTACTAGAGCCATTACAAAGAAACTTTTCACATTCTATATCTCCAGAAATTCTACCACTGCCACTAATTTTTACCTGATCATACTCTCCCCCTGTTGCACTTCCACTTCCTGAAATAATTAAATTTCCTTTTTCTTTTAATGTACTACTCATTGATTTCACTCCTTATTTAATGATTGAATAAAATATACCAATTTCCTGAAAATAGGATACTTTCGCTTTTGGATGGTGGGTTTTTTATCTCATCTTGCTGACAAGAATCTTCTTGTTTTTCGATTATTTTTTTCATAGTTATTTTCCTTTGTATAAAAGTGCGAACATAGAGCGCTACTCGCCGCTACCTAAAATTATGCTTCGCGTCCTGCGGGGTGGTGCTGAACTAACTGGCTTTGCCAGTGGATTTCAGCCCGCCACTACTTCCGAGGGAGTCTCCGCATAACTCACCCGCTTGGGGTACTGTTAATTCTCAAGTTTACAAAACACTTTACTATCATTAATAATAAAAACAAAGGCAAAATGAACGAAGTGCCAACAATCAAAGAGCCTAACCGATCTTTCATCTTTGTTTACAATGTCTTCTTTCACTAAGCCGGTATTAAACGAGTAATCTTGCTAGTTTTTGTTTAACATTTTTCACTTCTATATGGATGACGATTTTGACATTGGCTTCTACAATCATATTGGCGTTTTCCGTAATCATTACAAAAGAAACACCCATCTTCCTTAATATAAATACATGTAATTCCTCTGCGTCTTGACCCTTTTTTCCATTGTTTATTAGAAGTGTTATCATTTGTTTCGCTTCTTCCAAACTTATTTCTCCACTCTTTAATCCCTCTTCTACTATCAATAAGCTTAGAATCGTAGAGTATTGAAATTCTGATGTTGTACTTTGATTTAATGGAAATAATTCCATGACTTCACTTGAAACAATGTTACGTTCCATCAGATATTCTTTAGACAAACTGGTTGTATTTACATTTAAATTTCCAGATAATTGGTCTGCTAACTGATCAAGTGATAAACCATCCTTTAAATCAATGATCTGCTTAATCCTTGTCATCATTTTTGCTTTTGGAAAGAATGTTTCTTGTCCTGTAAATGTTGATTTTCTAATAAACCATGATTCAGGAATTAAGTTCTTCCTCTTCCATCTATAAAGCTGTCCATATGAAATTCCAGCTTCTTTTAATAAATCCTTCTTAGATATAAGCTCCTCTTCCATCAATCATCACCTCCAAATGGGATTTCTTAATTACAATGTAACATAACACTGTTACGTTAGTAAAGACTTTATTTTCAAAATATTTAGATGTATTGACTTTCTTCCCCATCTCATCAATAATCGACTAAAATGAGATTTATATGAAGTGGGCGATAAAATGAATACATACTTTGCAGATTTACATATCCATATTGGTCGGACTGAGTCGGGACGCCCCGTAAAAATCACCGGTTCCAAATCTCTAACCATCGACTCTATTTTACGTGAAGCCAGTCAAGAAAAAGGACTTGATTTAATCGGAGTCATTGATTGTCATGTTCCTGAAGTAATTCAGACACTCAAACAGAGAGTAAGTAACGGTGATTGTACGGAACTTACTGAAGGTGGAGTACGCTTTGAACGAACAACTTTACTACTTGGTTGTGAATTAGAAATCAATGACCAGTTAAGTAGTGGTCCAATTCATGTCCTTGCCTTCCTCCCTACTCTAACTAGTATGGAGAAATTCTCAAATTGGTTATCGACTAAAATGAAAAACCACCATTTAAGTTCACAGCGAATTTACACTTCGGGACTTGACGTACAGAAAATGGTCAAAAGCCTTCAAGGATTGTTTATTCCTGCTCATATATTCACCCCGTTTAAGAGCTTATATGGGAGTGGTGTCAAGCAATCACTTACAGAAGTTTTTGACCCAAATAAAATTGATGCTGTTGAATTAGGTTTAAGTTCCGATACAAAAATGGCAGCACAAATTAAAGAACTCGATTCTTTTACGTTTTTAACTAATTCTGATGCACATTCTCTAGGTAAAATTGGTAGGGAATATCAGCAATTGAGGTTGAAGGATTGCAATTTTAATGAATTCGCAATGGCTTTAAAAAATGAATTAGGAAGAACGATTTTAGCCAACTATGGTCTTAAACCGCAAATCGGTAAATATCACCAAACAACTTGCGAAAAATGTATTTCTCCTAAATCAAGGGATGAAAACACCTGTCTTCAATGTGGTCATCACCGTTTTGTCAAAGGGGTAAGTGAGCGTTTAAAAGAATTGTCCAATACCGACACATACTCACCCTTAAGGGAAAGACCCCCTTACATTCACCAAGTTCCACTTGAATACTTACCAGGTCTAGGTCCAAAAACACTCATGAAATTAAAGGATCATTTTGGTACAGAAATGAATATTCTCCACCATGTTCCTTCCGAACAACTATTAAAAGCTGTGCCAGAAAAAATAGCAAAATTAATTATCGCAGCTAGAACGGGCGGACTTACGTTCCAGACTGGTGGAGGCGGATTATACGGAAAGGTAGTTGATCAGAAATGATGAGCTACCTTTTTATTTTTAAATTCTAATTCTTTTTTTGTTGACATTCACTGCCCTCAGAATTAAGATAAGAATGCAACTACTGATAATGATTATCATTATTGGTACATAGTGCAATTTTACTTGAGGAGAATGAACATGAAAAGATTAGGCTTGCTTATCCTATTTGCCTGTGTTTTTCTAACAGCATGCGGCAATGAAAATTCAACAAACGGGGGGATTGATGGGCTCGAAACTGAAGATTCAACCGTTACATATGATTCAGAAACGGGTCCGATTGAAGTACCTGCGGATCCACAACGTATAATCGCTTTAACAAACGGCCCAAACGTCCTAGCTTTAGATGGTAAAGTTGTTGGTATTGACCAATGGACAAATATGAACCCTTTATTTGATGATAAATTAGAGGATGTTGAAATTGTTTCCGAAGAAAATTTAGAACAAATTATTGAGCTTGACCCTGATTTGATCATTGCAGGTTCTTATATGAAGAATCTTGATAAAATGAGTGATATCGCTCCAACTGTCGTCTACACATGGGGAGAATTGGATTACCTTGATCAACAAGTTGAAATCGGAAAGCTTCTCAATAAAGAAGAAGAAGCAACGAAATGGGTAGCTGATTTTCAAGAGCGTGCCGAAGCATCTGGAAAAGCCATTCGTGAAAAGATTGGTGAGGATTCAACCATCTCTGTTTTAGAAACCGGAAATAAGGAAATTTACGTATTTGGCGACAACTATGCACGAGGTACAGAAATCCTTTATCAGGCAATGAATTTAAATATGCCTGAAAAAGTTGAGGAACAAGCATTAGAGTCTGGTGTTTATACATTATCGTATGAATTATTACCAGACTTCGCTGGGGACTTTATCGTTTTAAGTAAAAATCCAGATGTTGATAATTCTTTTATGGAAACTGAGACATGGAACAATATTCCTGCTGTTAAAAATGAGCAAATAATTGAAATTAATAGTAAAGCTTCTACTTATAGTGACCCTATTACTTTAGAATATCTTTTAGAAATCTTTGAAACAGCTTTATTAGGTGAATAAGCATGAGGAAGCTGAACATATTTTTGTTCAGCTTTTTTAAATTCTACTTATGATAATTCCCGTACAGACTCTCGCTCCCAGAAGTTTTTAAATCGTGCATAAGCGAGCGGTTTACCTAATCGTAACAAGTTATCGGCAAAATCAATAATTGTACAAGATTCAGTCCCCCCAAACCTTGGCCCTCTTAAGCCTCTCCCTATCATTTGTTCATACAAAATGACACTCGTAGTTGGGCGAGTAATAACAATGTAGTCAGTCTTTGGAGCATCAAAACCTGTTGTTAGAACCCCATAATTAAATAAGAACTTGATCTGACCTTTTTTAAATTGGTCAATATACAATCTTCTTGCCGTTTTTGGTGTGTCCGAAGTAATCGCTACCGCAGAACTGTTTAACACATTCATCGTCTGAGCTAATAATTCTGCATGTTCGACCGTACAAGCATAAATAAGAACGCTGGCCGTTTTTGGTAATTTTACAAGCGATGAGACGATTTGTTTATTCCGCCAAACATCAGTTGCTAGCACGCGTAATAACTCTGTGAAGTCACGTTCTCCATTTGCAGTCACACATTGTTCATCAACTTCATACACACGTCCCGATTGATAGATTACATGCTTAGGTTTCGCTAAATAGCCATGTTCCCTAAAAAAACGTAAAGGTGTTTCTTGTTGATTTAAATTAATTTTTGGTTGAATGAGATGAGCTTCAAATTTATTAACCAGCTTCATCGTTTGTTCATCATTACGACCTGGGGTAGCAGTCAATCCACATATTGGAAATGAACGTCCACCAGAAAGTTCTTCTGCTTTCTCTAATAACTCTTGATACATAGGAGCGACAGCATGATGTGCTTCATCAATAATCATTGCCCCGCAATCACATAATATCTCAGCTATGATAGGGTCTTTACTTTTTAATCGATAAAAGAGTTGTTGAATGCTTGCCACCACAGCACCACCGCAAAGCTCTTCTTCATCGATTTGATTTCCTGAGAAATAACGATATAACCGTAAAGATTCTGGATAATCCTTTTCCTGCCACATCTCTGTTATACACGCGATTGCCTGTTCACATAATTCCTCACTTTGTGCAATCCATATAAAATAACGTCCTTTTGCAAAGCCTTCTCTCATCCATTCAATATAACTCTCAACCGCCACACGTGTTTTCCCTGTGCCAGTAGGCATTGTTACGACACATCTCGTATGGTTTCCCTCTAGTTTTAGAACCTTTAAGAGCTCATTTTTCAACTGTTCTTGAAAAGGAACTAATGGCGGTACAATCCTTTTGGGCTCAACATCAATAAAAGATTCTTTTCTAATGACTTTATTAGCGGATTTGCCTGCAAAACTAGTTGGAAACCCTAAAGTTCTGACAAAATCCTTCGGCCATCTCCCACCGACTAACCACTTCTTCTTTACGAGTGGTGTTACCATATATTTTGAAGCTGTTATCACCTTCTTCGTATCAGGATTTCGTTGATACAGGGCGATAAGGTCAGGTTCTTCCAGTTGCTTCAGTAAATAGCTCCTTAGCTCTCGAACCGCTAGCTCACTTCCTGCAAATAATAACTCAGCTTTTTCACGAATAATTAATTCTGCTATTTTTTGTTCCGTTAAGGATTGTCCTGTCAGTTCTATTAACATGTCTTGGATATCGTCTAATCGTTCTTTCCCAAGAATACGTATGAGCAATCTTATTGGTACTCGATACTTTTCTATTAATAATTGCAAACATATTTGAACTTCTTGCTCTGTCACTTTTTTCATATTTCCAGCTCCACTTGCTTTATGATCAACTCTACTAGTCTATAGCTTTCTCACTCGCTTTGGCAACTGATATTTTTTTAACGTTGGAACAAGTGATAGAACAACCGCTGCTTATCATTAAAGAATTGCTCCATGATCTGATAATGCTCTGTTTCCTCGAGCGTAACCGTGGATATGCCAACTTCATTTAATTGATATAATGTCGATTCCGGATAAGCCATTAACAATGGTGAATGTGTGGATATGATGAATTGCGAACCATTTTCGATCAATTCATGAATCCTTGCTAATAACGACAGTTGACGCATAGGTGACAAGGCTGCCTCAGGCTCATCAAGAATATATAACCCATTCCCTGAGAACCGATTCATAAAGGCAGCAAAAAAAGACTCACCATGTGATTGCTCATGTAAAGACTTCCCGCCAAAGCGGTCGATAATTTTTGGACCTCCATCACCTTCATCTAACTCTTCAATATTGGTTGCAACATTATAAAAAGTTTCTGCTCGAAAGAAAAAGCCATCCTTTGGTCTTTTCACACCTTTACTTAATCGAATATAACGATCTAAATTCGAATGACTTTCATAACTTGCAAAGTTAAAATTTTTCGTTCCTCCTTCAGGATTGAAACCATAGTTAACGGCAATTGCTTCTAGAAGAGTCGACTTTCCCATCCCATTCTCACCCATGATATACGTTACATTTGGATGAAAAATAAGCTCGTCTAATGAACGAATTGCAGGCAAAGAAAAAGGGAACTGCTTTTTATTTTCTATTCGCTCCTCTAAAACCGTTAATTTTTTTACATATTGGTCATATGTAGTTAATCTTCTCATTTTTTCACTCCTTTTTTATAAGTCATTATCATTTTTTAACTATAGCATTAAAAAGACACCCCTTGCTAGAAGCAGGAGTGTCCCATATATCCAATTACTTGATTAATGCTGTTTTAATATTTGATCGTTAACAAATGCTTGTATAAAAAAAGTCTCATTCTCATTTGCTTTTCGTTTGAACTCTTTTTCGAAATGAATCATTGCTTCTTCTAAAGATGTTGACTTCACAGCCTTATTGGCTATTTGTAATTCCTTCCAATATAAATCCATTTCAGCTAAGTCACAGATTGATTCATGTCCCAATAGAAAATATTTAGCTTGATACTTTTGAATATCTTCAATCATTGGGTTTAACATTTGTTGTTCATAGTGAAACAATGAATTTCTAGTTTTACCATACGCACAATCTCCTAAAAAGATTAGTTCATCATCTTCTAAGTAGACAATGGTGGAGTCATTAGTATGTGTACTGCTTACTGTATCGATTTGACATATTTTATGACCTAAATCTATTTTCAGTGTCTCATCAAAAATAATGTCCGGGTCCCTTAATTGAAATAAAGGGTCATTTATCAGATTTTCCTGAATGGCTTTCATCGCATATTCATTGATTAGTTGCTGATCGACTAATTGCTGTAATGAGGCATCAGTAAGTGAATCTAGCTGCCATTTTTTCCATTTCTGATGCGTCCGTCGGTTCATAATGATTGTGGCATCATACTCATTCGCTCCTAAGAAATGATCCCAATGAGCGTGAGTAATGACCAGATAACGGATAGGTGGAATTGATAATTTCTCTATTTCTCTTAAAAACTCTTGGGCATGTTGTGGCGAGTTGCCACCATCAATGATTAAACTATACTTTTCACCACATACTAACCCTAATACTGGTCTTTCCTGTTTTTCATCATGTGACAAATAATAGATATGTTCATTCCATTTATTTAACATGTTAATCTCCTCTTCTTCATTTATATTCCTCATGAATGCGAGAGACTTTCTACATGTTGTAAATTTAATTAGCTATAGAAATTCTCTCTTAGAAAAGAGCTACCATTGGACTAATCCCTCCTTAAGTAAAGGTTAATTATATCATAATTTTATTATTTTTACAATTTTCAGTATCTTCAATAGGAAAAAACGAGCAACCCTATGGTCACTCGTTTTATTTGGATTAAAATTCACGATCTTTCACTTGATTCTCTTCTTTTAATTCCTCTTCTACTTCTTCTTCAATTTTCTCAACTTTCTTTTCAGCTTCAGGATCTTTCTTAGATAAGAACCATCCACCTACAGCAATTAATATAAGGACTGAATAGAAGAATAATTTCCATCCTGTTGAATGAGCAAAGTCATGCGGGATAACGGCGAGATCTTCGTGAGATAATGTAAGGACAATTAATTTCACCCCGACCCAACCTACAATCATAAATGCAGCAATCTCCAGTCCTGGTCTGGCATGAAGTACTTTTACAAACCAAGTAGCCGCAAATCGCATAATAATAACACCAATTAATCCACCTGTTAAAATAACCATAAATTGTCCTGAGTCCATTCCACCAATGGTTCCGAGCCCAGTAGGTGGTAAGGCTATCGCAAGTGCCACAGCAGCCAATATCGAGTCAACCGCAAAAGCGATATCAGCTATTTCAACTTTTAATACCGTAACCCAGAAACCTGCTTTTTTCTTAGGTCTTTTTGTTTCGTCATCTGGCCGCTTTCGAAATACCCATTTTCTAATAATATGGTTTAAGGCAATGAATAATAAGTACAATCCACCAATCGCTTGAACTTGCCATACATCGACTAAAAATGAAATGATAAATAAGGAAGCAAAACGGAAAACAAAAGCACCAGCTAAACCATAAAATAATGCTTTTTTACGCTCCTTTTCTGGTAAATGTTTGACCATAATCGCTAATACTAATGCGTTATCTGCCGCTAATATACCTTCTAATAATATTAATAATAAAAGAACCCAACCGTATTCAAGTATTAATGAAACATCCAATTAAAAGCTCCTCTCTTGGCAACCAAGATTATCTTTTTTTATCTTGTGCTATCGTCTTTCTAATCATGCGGTCAAGTAGAAATCCGACAATAAAAACATCATCAACAAATCCAAGACCGACAATAAAATCAGGTATTAAATCAAACGGTAAAGCCAAATAGCCTATGATAGCTATTGTGTATATCACTTTTGTAGAAAGTTTGATCTCCTTCATGCGATAAAATCTTACTATTTTTGGTATTGAGCGCCAAAATGTTAATAAAAATAATAATCGTTTGAAGAACCGTTTCATTTTTTCACCTCTTTAGTTTCATGTAACCTCCCTCTAACACTAAAAAAACCTTCACCGCTTCGGTAAAGGTCAAAATGAACAGAAAAAGACCTTTACCGTTATCAGTAAAGGTCTTGCTAACAACATTATGTAAAGTTGCCAACAAAGCCGAGAGCATCTGCTCCGTAATGACGACTTTGCTGTAAAAGCTACTCCCCTTTAGGAGGTTTATTCAGCTGTATTATTTATAAGATTACTTTAATCCTTTTACCTTAACTTGTCAATGTATTTTTTGTTGGAACGTTACCCTAAAGGCGAGGTGCTTTTCTTCAATAAGCTCTCCGAGAATGGAGGCCTACTTTTCCTACAACAACTGGCACCACTTTTACTCTCTATGTTGTTACTTTCAGGCCTTTCCTACAACACCCGGCACCGCTTTAAACGATACCAGCTATTTGTTCTAATGCATGTAATGAATTGATTGTATAATCAATTAATCCTGATATATCATTCATTTGTTCTTCTGTAATCCTTCTTTGAAAATGTAAGGTGATGTGATTATCCCACTGTTTCGCTTGCAGAGGCCTTTTAAATAATTGCGATAACTTTTGTTCTACGTTTAAATCCCGCTCCCAAACTGATTTGAATGCCCCCTCAATTTCAGCACATGTTCTTTCCGGGTTTACAAGTTTGCATTCAAATTGTATAAGTAGTTCACAACTTGGCTCAGTACCGGGTAATTCTAGAAGTTCTGCAGAGATATTTTCTAAATCTGTATGCAAATGGATTTCAGCTTGTACCGTACTAGTCTCTTCTAATTGAAATGTGAGAGAAAACGAACGAGACATATTCGCCAAATCGAGATGGTCTTTTCTCCCGCTTATTATAATTTCTTGATCTAGGTTATCACGGTCATACACTTCATTTTCAAATCCGACCTTCAGATTCTCAAAAACAGTTGGATCAAACAGCATTGCCACCTCCTATTACTTGCTCAATTTTATAAAGATCTAAATCAATTTCGGTATCATTACCTAGTGCAAGCTGTGCTAGTTCCTTCCCTAAATATGGACCGACCGTCAAACCACTTGAACCTAATCCATTTGCAATCATAACGTTTTTAACATGAGGGAGTCGTCCAATGACAGGTAATGCATGCGGTACTACAGGTCTAAACCCCACTTTAATTTCAACTAACTCTTCCTTTTTCATATCTGGTGCTAAGCTAAAAGCTTTACTAAGTATTTCATGGGCTGCACCAGCTGTCGGAATTAAATCAAATCCCTTATCATCTTCATGCGTCGTCCCAATTACCGTTCTTCCTTGTTCAAAAGCAAGCATATATAACGTAGAAGGGGCGATCACAACTGGCCAATCTTCAGTTTCTCTTTCCTGTAGTTGCATGGTTAACAACTGTGCTTTTTGAGGTTTCACTTGAAAATCAACATGAAGAGATCTTAAAGTTTCTTGCCCCCATGCACCTGTTGTTACAATAATTTCATCAGCTGTTAATGTCTGCTGATTAACATTAACTTGTACATATTCCTCATTCTGTCGCGATAAGACCGCATCTCCTTCTATAAAATTTGCTCCTAACTGGATAGCTGCATTTTTTAAAGCCTGACTGAGCTTTTTCCCATCTACCTTTGCCCCACCACTAGCATACGCTGCAAATAATCTCTCTGTTAATAACGGGAACATGTGAGCAACCTGTTCAGACGATAGCTTACTCACATCTCCCATCTCAGGAGCTTGAGCTTTTCTATCTTTGGCTAAAGCAATTATCTTATCAATTTTACTTTCATCAGTATGTACATGTAACGCCCCTACCTTTTGATAGCCCACATCGTATTCGTCATGTTTGGCTAACATCTCTACTAACTTAGGGTAATAGGCGGCTCCATTTCTCGCCAAAAAATACCAAGCCTTATTTCGACGTTGGGATAACCACGGACTAATAATCCCTGCTGCTACATCTGTCGCTTTTCCCTGGTCGTTTCGATCGATCAACGTAACTTTCTCGTTCAAAGCGGCTAAATGAAAAGCTGCTGATGCTCCTAATATTCCCGCTCCAATAATGACATAATGTTTCCCCATCTAAAAAACACCCTTTCTTCTAATCATTATTATAATTCGTACATGTTTATAAACAAAGGCATAACGGGTAATGGTTTACAAAACAGAACAAATAACCAAGAAAAACATTCACGTGCGGTGAATCCCATAGGACGTAGTGACAGAGCTGTGCTCCACTGACGTAGCCAGTTAGCTTAGTGCCACCCCATAGGGGACGAGGAGCATGATTTTCGGTAGCGACGAGTAGTGCTCCATGTTCGCACTCTTTCATACAAAATTTTTAAAGCAAAAAACTTGAAAGTCAGAAAAGGTCAGAGTATACTATAATCAATAAAGGTCAAATATAGTCAAAGTCAAATAATTGACCTTCACTCATTGAATCTTTCAACTTCGATGAAACATTTACATTTATTGAAGGAGGCACAACCAATGAAATGTCAAAACTGTCAACAACATGAAGCACGTATAAATATTCGTTTACAATATAACCACGAGCAACACGAAATGAAACTATGTTCAGCCTGCTACCAAGAAATACAGAAGTCCAAGCAAATACCATCTGGATTTAATGGTGGATTTGACCATTCTATGGGAATGGACCATTTATTCCAATCACTACTAGGTAATCAAGGTCAGAATAACGAACAAAAGAATCAACCACAGCCCAGCCAACGAAAAGGTGGCGGTGGCTTTCTTGACCAATTTGGATACAACTTAACCGATGCAGCAAGAGCCGGTTTAATCGATCCTGTTATTGGCCGTAATGCTGAGGTCGAACGTGTAATTGAAATATTAAATCGACGCAATAAAAATAACCCCGTATTAATCGGAGAGCCCGGAGTTGGAAAAACAGCGATCATCGAAGGATTTGCCCTTAAAATCGCTGAAGGTGATGTACCAGATAAATTAAAGAAGAAAGAGGTAATCTTACTTGATGTTGCCTCACTAGTTTCCAATACAGGAATACGCGGACAATTTGAAGAAAGAATGAAACAGCTTATTTCCGAGCTACAACAAAGAAAAAACGTCATTCTTTTTATCGATGAACTCCACCTCATTGTTGGAGCAGGTTCAGCAGAAGGCTCGATGGATGCAGGTAATATACTTAAGCCAGCTTTAGCACGAGGTGAGTTACAGCTAGTCGGTGCAACCACCTTGAAAGAGTATCGTGATATCGAAAAAGACGCTGCTTTAGAACGTCGTTTCCAACCTGTAACCGTCCTAGAACCTAATCAAGAAGAAGCGGTTAAGATTTTAAAAGGAATTCAATCTAAATATGAAGATTTCCACCAAGTCAAGTTTACCGATGAGGCCATTACCGCTTGTGTACATTTATCATCACGTTATATCCAAGATCGTTTCTTACCAGATAAAGCGATTGACCTTTTAGATGAAGCAGGTTCTAAAAAGAACTTACAAGCAGGTATAACAAGTCAAGATGATGTGAAACAACGCTTAACAGAAATCGAAGTTGAAAAAGACCAAGCCTTACAACTCGAAAACTATGAGTTAGCTGCTAAACTTCGTGATGAAGAGGTCAAGCTTGAAAAGGAACATTCAGATTCAACTCAAACAAAACGTACTAAGGTCACAGTCGAAGATATTGAACAAATCATCGAAAAGAAAACAGGTATTCCTGTAGGTAAAATCCAAAAGAACGATGCGGCCAAAATGAAAAATCTAGCTGCTTCTTTAGCTGGGAAAGTAATTGGTCAAGAAGAAGCCGTCAATAAAGTCGCAAAAGCAATACGTCGTTCTCGAGCTGGCCTAAAAGCCAAACATCGCCCAATCGGTTCCTTCCTATTCGTCGGACCAACTGGTGTCGGTAAAACTGAGCTCACCAAGACATTAGCCGCTGAATTATTTGGTTCAAAAGAGGCAATGGTTCGATTGGATATGAGTGAATACATGGAGAAGCATTCTGTTTCTAAATTAATCGGTTCTCCCCCAGGGTATATCGGACATGATGAAGCTGGTCAGTTAACGGAAAAAGTGCGTAGAAAACCATATTCCATCATTTTATTAGATGAGATTGAAAAAGCACATCCAGATGTACAGCACATGTTTTTACAAATCTTAGAAGATGGACACTTAACGGATAGTCAAGGTCGTAAGGTAAGCTTCAAAGACACGGTTATTATAATGACAAGTAATGCAGGCGTTGCTACTAAAAAAGTAGAAGTAGGTTTTGAAAAAGGGAATGGAGCGATGAAAGAGGCTTCTGTACTAGATTCATTATCAAGCTTCTTTAAACCTGAATTCCTTAACCGTTTTGATAATATCATTGAATTTAAACATCTCGAAAAAGAGCATTTGATTGAAATTGTAGAGTTAATGATAAACGAATTAAGACATTCAATGGCGTCGAAAAATGTAAATCTCGAGGTTAGCCAGTCCGCTAAAGAAAAGCTAGCGGTGCTAGGTTACCACAAAGCGTTTGGTGCTAGGCCACTTCGTCGGACTATTCAAGAACATCTCGAAGACAAAATAACCGATATCATTTTAGATGAAGAACAAGTTCAATCCATTAAAGTGGACATGGAGAATGACTCAATCATTGTAAAGTTTAACTAGTTTATGTCATACAAAAGAGGCAGCCTAAGGGCTGCCTCTTTTGTATGACAGTTGGTGCGAACATAGTGCGCTGCTCGTCGCTACAGAAATATTCGCTCCGCGTCCTGCGGGGTGTCGCTGAGCTAATCGGCTATGCCAGCGGATCTCAGCCCGTCACTACGTCCCATGGAGTCTCCGCATAATTCGCCCGCTTGGGTTAGTCTAAAATTTCAAGTTCAAAAAACATTCTTAGGATAATCATTAGTATGAAAAGCACAAAACCAAAATGAAAGAAAGACCACTAATCAAAAAAGCCAAAATCAGCTTAGATAAATGCCTGTTGTTAATGGTTGTAATTACGGGTTTGTTTTTGATATCAAATTGACTGTCTTATTCACTCAGGCTATATTGAGTGCTCTTTTTCAGCTTCATTTCTGTGTATTTTCATTTGCTCCACATTGAGGGGCTGCTTTTACCTCTTCATTACCGCGTATTTTCATTTACTCCGCTTTGGCGGCTAGTTTCACCTCTTTACCACCCCATGACTATTATGAATGTCGGCAGCAAAGAGGTATCTGATTCCAGATATAAAAATGGCTTATCAAATGTTCACCATTATTTCAACAAATTTTTCTCCATTTAATTCTTCCACAAGTTCTCCTTCTAGATTCGCACCGTCCTCTCCATATATGTCAAGAATATGGTCCCTCTGATATAATTCAGGTGCAAATTGAATTTTTACATTTACTTCAGCTGAATCATCAATATCCTCTGGATACAAAATTCTTAAAGCAAAAGATCCGTCCGAATTGACGAAAGATGAATCTGAATAACCGATTGTCACATAATCAGTAATCTCCAAATTAGCTTTCACTTCTGCCCCATCCGCCAAATTAGAACGCCCGGTTATATAATAATATTTACTATCATGCTCAACTTGAATATTATCCAACCAAACATCAACATCTCCTTGGTCATTCGGATAATTCATGACTGGCTCTTCTGATTCAAGTACAACAAACTCTCCTTCGATTGGTTCATGCGACACCAGAACCTGAGCCATATATTCAAGCACCTGTGCGCTCTCATAGTCTATACGAGTATAAGGTCCTGTTATTTGGCCTAAATCTTCTCCATAATGCTGATACACTTCATCAGGCTGTGTAGCAGTCGATTTAAAAGTGGCAGAAATAGCAATTTCAGTATCATATTTTTGCGGATGCTTTAATTCTGTCGAAAAGCTACCATCCTCTTCTACGTCTAACCATACTCCATAATTAATAAACGTATAATCTAGCGAATCAGGCTGTACCCAGACCTTTGTTCCAGGTATGAGATTGGACTTCCCCTCTACTTCATAATGCTCTTCAAATTCCTCTACCTTTATTTCTAACCTTACTTCTAAATCCCCTTGATCATCCGGAGCGTCACCTGCACCAAGAGCCGTTACATCAACAGACTTTCTCTCTGTTCCCTTTGTTTCTTCTGACTCTTCTTCGTTATTGTCTGTAATAACAGGTTCATCTGTTTCTGCTTCCACTTCTTCACTTGATGTTGTACCACCATTATTACAAGCAACAATAAATAAAAGTGAACTTGTAACCAGAACATACAATAGCCATTTTTTCAATTTTCACTCTTCCCTTTCTAGTTTTTCTCAATTATTAAGTATCCATGTAATTACTACCCTTTTCAATAAGGAAAAAAACCTATTTATTACCATTTTTTAGAAATGATTACTATAAAGAGGGAAGACACAAGTAGGTTTATAGCATTTTAGACCAAAAGGACCATAACTAATCTCTCGCACACAAAAAACCAAAACAAAAAATACCCGCCTTATCAATAAGACGAGTATTTTTATTATATTTTTGACCAAGATCTCATTTTCTTTGTAGCTATATACAATAAACATCCAGTGAGTAGGAGAGTCGTAATAAGTGACATCCAAAGCTCCCCACTTGATGATCGTACTAGAATTTGACCAGCCTCCGCTTGTAATTGGGTTGGGCTCCATTTCATAAAAGCGGGGATAAGCATGTCTGCCAAAGCTAAAATTGCGACAATACAAATGGTGAGTCCGGCAATCCCTGCCCCGTTTCTTAAGAATGTGCTTATACATAACGTTAAGGCAATAAGAAAGCCAATCCACAAAAGATAAATAAGTGTACTATATACGAGCTTTTCTAGCGTAACAGTACCGAATAATTGTACAGTATAATACCATGTCAAAAAGTAACTAAGTCCAAAACTAACACCAAATAATATAAGCAAACTCATCCATTTACTTAAAATATAGTGAACAAACGAAACGGGTCTAACTAGAACAAATACAATCGAACCGTTATTTCTCTCATGAGCAATGGAGTTCATCGAAGCTAGCACAAAAAGTAACGTACCTAGTAGAGCAAATTGTGACAAGGTGCCGATTAACACTTCTGATGCGTACGGTGTTGGAATATCAATAACCGCTCCTTCTGGCAATCCACCTGCGGCTTCTAATAATTGAGGCAAATAATACATACTTAACGGTTGCGAGATACCCAAAATACATAAGGCAATGGGTAACCATATCCATTTCCCGTTTCTTAAACTTTCCGTCCATTCTTTTTTTACCAATATAGCTATGGCATTCATTTTTGTAACACCTCCAAATACGCCTGTTCTAACGTAACAGGATTGGCATTAAAATATTCCACATCCATCCCCTTTTCAAGTAGTCTTCTCCAGCAAAGATTAGCATCATATCCTTTCTCCACTTGTAAGAGAACTTCATTATCCGCTACTTCTTTTACATGTAGAATGCCTTCACCTGTCTGAAACACATTCTTTAAGGTTGTTTTCGTTTTAATTTGGATTGTCAGTTCTTCCATACTTGAGCGGAGCTGTTCAAGCTCTCCATTCCATTTTAATTCACCTTTTTTTAAGATCAGCACTTGATCACATACCTGCTCAGCATCATGGAGAATATGAGTCGAAAACAAAACCGTCATTTTCTTTTTCATTTCACGAATTAATTCAAGTACTTCTCTCCGTCCGGTTGGGTCAAGAGCGGATACAGGCTCATCTAATATTAATAATTCTGGCTCGTGTAAAATAGCTTGTGCAAGGCCTAAACGCTGCTTCATTCCACCAGAAAAACCAGCGATTTTCTTTTTTCTTACATCCTTAAGTCCTACAAATTTCAATACTTCCTCTAAACGTGCTTCTCTGTTGGCTTTTGGTAGCTCTGAAAGCTGGCCACATATATTCAAAAATTCCTCTGCCGTCATCCAACCAAATAATTGTGGTTGCTGAGGCAAAAAACCAATCGACTTCCGAAAATCATTCTGTTTATTGTGGAAATGAATCGTTCCTTGGCTTTCGTCCAGTAATCCAGCTAACATGTGTAAAGTTGTCGTTTTCCCCGCTCCATTGGGTCCAAGTAGTGCGATACATGTACCATGCTGAATTTTAAAAGAAACATCTTTTACCGCCCAATCGCCTTGATATCTTTTCGATAATTGATCGACATTTACGAGTACCTCCCTCTCCCCACTTTGCATTAGTCATTCCTCCTACCAAAAACAAAGTATAGGATTGGACCAATGATATTAATGAAAATAATCACCAGTACCCATACCCACTTCGGACCATTTGTTGCTTCACTTCTGAAACAATTCACTAAAGCAAATGTCATTAAAATCAATTGTAAAATAATAATCGGTGTAATTAACCCCCAGTTAAGCTCTTGTAAAATATCCATTTCTTACTCCTCCATCCTTTTGATTTGTCTTCTTTTGGATATATATATAAACAATAAATAAAATAGTGTTGGGGTCGGTGCTTGAATCAGACCCCATAGCCCCCAAAACCATGGATATTTATTTCTTTTTTTCGCATCAATAAACAGTAAAATGCTTTGTGTCAACAAAATCGCAGCAATGAATGGAATAAGCACATACAAATTCATTTCCGTTGCTATCGTCCTATTTAATTCATTGAGTTGATTCATTCGACCCACTGTCCTTCCTTGCCTTTTTCCTTCTTAAATAGATAAAAAACAATAACGACTGCCATGAAGAAAACAAGTGCTTGAATGACTAAAAACAGCTTTTGCGATTGGAGAAATAAGATACTAATAGTGCTTAGTAGGACAACAGCCGTTAACAGAAACAACAACAACTCCTTAACAAGCCTTTTTCTTTTCTCTTTCACAAAAAGTTGAACTTGCTGACTAGCTTCAAAACGACTAGTAGTTACATCTTGACTTAGATCATCTACTTTTTGCCAATCCCTTTGTAGTTGTTGAATGACTTTTTCATCTTCCCTCTTCATCTTGCTCCCTCCAATCCTTCCTTAATTTTGTTAAGCCATGATGTACCCTTGATTTAACGGTTCCCTCTTTAATTTGTAAAAGCTTCGCAATCTCATCGTACTGATAACCATAATAATGCTTGAGCAAAATCGGTACCTTAAATTGTGGTTCAAGTTCATTAAATTCAATAAAATGCTCACTCCAGCTCACACCGTGTTTATCCGCATTCCAATTTAATTGTCTAGAAATTAACTCTTTCATTTGTTTCATTTTCTTCTTTTCCTTGGCTTGCTTTCTTTTCAAATCAAGATATAACCTTGAAGCAATGGAAATCAACCATGTTGAGAACAAGCTATCACCTTTAAATGTTGTTAGTTTCAAATAAGCCTTCAACATCGTTTCTTGGGCTAAATCTTGGCTCACATCCTCCTGGACGGTTAGTTTGAGCAAATATTTATATAAAAAAGGGAAGTGCCTCTGATAAAGCCTTGTAAATGCTTCATCATTTCCTTTTAATACGGCTACTATTATTTGTTCATCTGATAACTCACTCATAAGACACCTCCCTTTTTTAGCTTTCAACTATATGACGTAAGAAGTTTAGAATTCGTTCAAAATAAAAAAATTAATCCATTAATTAACTTGCAATTCCGAATAAAACCACAGCTATTGCTTGTCCACACAAAACATGTAACACTAGAAAATACATTTGTATTTATCAACTAGACAAAGGAGAAACAATCATGAAATTAATCCTTAAACTATTAATGGGAATTATTATCGGTATTTTAGTTGGTTTATTTGCTCCTTATGGTATCATAAGATTATTTATTACATTTCAAGATATCTTCGGTAGTTTTATTACCTTTATGATTCCTTTTATTATTCTTTTCTTTATTGCCAGTGGTGTTAGTGGCCTTGGTAAAAGCTCTGGAAAACTTGTAGGTTCAACGGTAGGCTTATCGTATGTATCAACGATTATAGCTGGTACCTTAGCTTTCTTCGTCGCGATTACAGTTATTCCCTTATTATCTCCTAGTGGACAAGAAATCACAGAAAGCACCGGACTTACTTCATTTTTAGAACTAGAAATTGAACCTCTCATGAGTGTTATGACCGCATTAATGATCGCTTTTGTTTTTGGAATTGGGTTGACCAAAATTGAAGGGACTTGGTTAAAAAGCTTTTTTGATGAAGGAAAAGATATTGTTGAACTCGTTATTGCTAAAATTATTATTCCTTTACTTCCTTTTTATATCGCAGGTATCTTCGCCTCAATGGGAGCTGAAGGAACCGTTTTTGAAACACTAAAAGTATTTGGCCTTGTCTTATTAATGGTAATTACGCTTCATTGGGTATGGTTACTTATCCAATATACGATTGCTGGAATGATCACACGCCAAAATCCTTTTGCGATTTTGAGGAAAATGCTTCCTGCTTATTTTACAGCACTTGGAACGATGAGTAGTGTGGCAACAATTCCCGTTACCCTACGTTCCCTCAAACAAACAAAGGTAAGAGAAGGTATTGCTAATTTTGGTGTTCCACTAGGAGCTTCTATTCACTTATCTGGTAGTATGATTACCATTACTTTATGTTCGACAGCCGTGATGATGATGTTACCAGGTTTTGAAATACCTACAATTATGCAAATGCTCCCTGTTCTTCTCATGTTAGGGGTTGTTATGGTTGCTGCACCGGGTGTTCCTGGCGGAGCAGTGATGGCAGCTGTTGGTGTATTAACAGAAATGTTAGGTTTTACCGAGGCAGCGATTGGTTTAATGATAGCTCTTTACATGGCCCAAGATAGCTTTGGCACTGCCGCTAACGTTACCGGGGATGGAGCGATTATTACATTAGTCGATAAACTTGAAAAAGAGGATTTCGAAGTAGAAAATACAGAAACGAAAGCATAATGATGTAAGAAGCCCGCAGAATTTTATCATTCTGCGGGCTTACTTGTTACGTTTACTTCATTAATCGAATGTCCAAATCGTCGTATACTTACAATCCAAAACTACTGTTCACCTTATTCAAAACCTTGTGCATATTCCCTGACACAGGGTGCAAAATGCTCATCAAAGCCAACCATTTTTCGCTTTCCGTTTATTGGAAATGACGGAATGTTCCCCCTACGATAGATCTATTCATAGTTCGGCTCAAAATCATAACCAACACCCATTGTTTGATAGCGTAGAGAGTTTAAAGGTAGTCGTTCATGGATTCAAGTTAAAAATGGAATTGCGGCTTTTGCCATTGTTTAAACTTCCCGAGGAGAAAAGTGATGGGAGAATGTATTGACTCGGACTGAGAATTATGAAACTCAGTCAATTGATAAGAATTAATCAACTACCTTTTTTATTCAGCCGCTAACCACGGACTTAGTTGTAATGACACATCACTCGTATTAATTGATTGACCTAATGTAAATCCGGTTAAATTCTGTGCTCTAAAGTTGATGGGTGGGACTTCTTGTACACTGCCAAATCCAGAATTTTTTCCTGCTAACGCAGAACCATTCACTTGATTATAGACAGCCAGATAATAAATGGTATCATCAACTAATGTAACGGGTGAGATCAATGGTAATGTAAAAATACCGCTCGTTACTGTGTCAACTATATCTGTAATGGCAATTACTGTTGCTTCAACATTAGACGTCGGTAGCAAAACAGCCATTTGAAACTCCCCTGTACCTGTTCCACTTTGCACAATATATGCAGTCATATTTGAAACAGTAGTGACTTGCTGTATATAAAATAATGCTCCTATGGCTTGGTTATTCCCACCACCCTCATTAAATGAAATTTCAGTTTCAACACTAGCCAACGTAGTCGTTTGAATAAAAAATGGTGTTGGCCCTCCTGTACCACCTGCAGGCCCAGTTGCTCCTGTTACTCCTTGCGCTCCCGTTACTCCTATTCCCGTCGGACCGG
>LFJO01000005.1:199517-217608 GCA_001038565.1 Alkalihalobacillus pseudalcaliphilus | reverse complement strand
CTCCTTGCGCTCCCGTTACTCCTATTCCCGTCGGACCGGTTGCTCCTTGTGGACCCACTGACCCGGTTACCCCTCTTCGAAAGAGAAGCTGAGAACTAATGTCATTATGGAACCTAATATTTTCTAAACCGTTAGTTTTCGATTGACACCCTTTACTATTTTTAAAATTCATACCACTCCCTCCCACCTTCATGATATGAAATATTAAGAGAATTGTTTGGACTTTTGAACAAAAGCACCACAGCCTTGCACGTATCCGCACAACAGCGAGTTTCGAAGCAATATAAACTAAGGTGGCGAGATCAAAGTGAACTTTGGCTCGTTTCCCTGTGCGATTTCACCCCTTTCCCAATAACAGTTTCTTTATCCAAACTTACATATACCGTTAGCTTTTTAGCTGAATCAATTTTAGGGTTAAAGATAACTTCATATACTTGAAGCTTGTTATAACTTCTATCAATAAATAATTTAACTTCATTTGTGAGTTTTATTTTCGTCACTGTCGAATCTTTCGGGCTAACAGGAATGAATTCTGTCTTTTCATCTTCTGTAACACTATTAAATGCCACCATCTCAATAGACAACTCAGCTTTTATTGGTACATTAGAAACAAAAAAAAATTGAAAACATTTCCAAAAGAATACCTATTAATATAAACCCTCTCTTTTTCATCAATTCACTCCTCACGAATTAGACGAAGGATATACAAAAAAAGTCTCTTTAACTTTCTTAACCAAACATAATCCACAAAGAAACACCTCCCCACTCATTTGAGCAGAAAGGTTAGGGGGATTCTTCATTTTTAAGCTGTACAAACCGGAACAAAAACGAGGTGACTCGGATCAAATCCTGGGAACATATCCGAATCAATTATTTCATTTGTTTGACCATTAATAGCCGTTAAATATCCATCCCTTGAGCCAATAGCAGCACTCGAAACATAAATGATATTACGAACTGGATCAATGGAAACATCACGTCCGTTACCAAGAAGCCCAGGTATGGTCGTAACTACTTGGTTCGTAACCATATCAATAACTGTAACTTCAAAAGTACCATCAGGATTAGAGCTCTGATTAGCCGCATACAGCAAGTTCGTATTTGGATTAAAATCGGTCAGATTTGGAGATAACCCTGGTGTCTGAATCGTTGCCACAACCGTATCAGTATTCGGGTCAATGACACTAAAGTTTTGACTTTGTTGGTTGGCAACAAAAACACGCCCAACATTTGGATTATAAAGAACACCAACCGGTAAATTCCCGACTTGAATGGAACCTACTGTAGGTGGGCTTGTGCCTAAATCAATCGTCGAAACCGTATTGGTAACAGGCGGAGGATTTTGACCATAGTTAGAAACATATAACTTCGTATCGGCTCCATTATTAATATATGCAATATCTGTTGCCCGAGGTATATTTGGAACAATTAATGTTTCCGTATTTGTAATCGTATCAAAAACCGTCACAGAATTTTGGCTCAAATTGGCCATATATAATTCATCTTTTTCAGGATTAAAAATCAATTGAGTTGGCAGTGCTTGACTTAATTGAATCGTCTCTTCAATCTGCCTCGTGAACGGGTTTATGATAAAGAGCTCAGCATCCGTTTCATCTAAGGCATAAACCCGTTGGTTATTAGGATTATAAATAATACCACTAGGCGTATCAAAGAAAGGGGTTCCTATCGTAATCGTATCGATATTCTCTAGCGGACTTGTAGAAAAAACAGATATAGTTCCTGAAAAGAAGTTCGATACAAACACTAAACAATTATTCTGCGGTATAGGTGGTGGCACAGGTGGGAAAGGATTAATCGGAAATACGGGAACCAATTGGTCAAGCAACTTTTTCCTTTGACTTCGTGACAAGCATTTATTTTTAAATTTCATAGTTTTACCATCCTTATACGTTTATATAGGATAATCTATGTCATTATCTATAACCCGGAACGGTCTTTAACTAATCATGCAAAAAATAATAGAGTCCCGCTACTCCCCCACCAATAAACCTAGCTAGAATCATACTCTAGCTAGGCTTCTCTAAACATATAATTGAACGTCTATTACACCGCAACTTTTTTACGTTTACGATAGATATATATCGCGGCCCCTGCGATAAAAATAAAACCTCCAATTAGTAACCAATTATAAGCATTCGTTGCTGTGTTTGGTAAAGTATCTTCTTGCTCATTCTTTGAACCGTTATCTTTTTCTTTTTCTTTTTCTTCGTCCTTACCATTCGTTTCATCCTCTGGACGCTCTCCTTTATCGTCCCCTCCGTTACCACCAGGGACTTCTCCACCTGGAGTACCTGGTGGTTCTTGCTCTTCAGCTGTTAATACAAATATAGCTGTCGCTCCATCTTGCATGGATGGAATTTCAAAATTAATCGTCTCATTTTCTACCTCATATTCCGTCTGACTATAAAGGTCCGTTAATGTACCTTCCATCTCAGGAATATTTAATTCAACCTCAATCGCTTCTTCATTCGTATTTAAAGCGACAAGAACTTTATCTTCACCATAACTTCTTTCAAAAATAAGATATCCTTCCTCATCACTACCTGCTACATGAGAACGGTCTCCTCTTGAAAACAACTCCGAATAATCTGCTCGAATATTTAGTAACGTTTGATAATGCTCATGGACTTCGTTTCCTTCTACGTCATTCCAGGCCATATCATAACGATTATCATAGTAAGGATAGTTCGAGGCACCTGTTAACCCTAATTCTTCCCCATAATAGACCACAGGCTGACCTTTAGCCGTAATTTGTAGTGCCGATGCAACGAGAAGTTTACCGACATCTCCATTGACTGAATATAAAAATCCGTCCTCATCATGACTACCTAAAAATTGCCCTAATGTTGCATGATTACTGAGCTGTTTATTTCTTTCTTCTAATAAACCTTGAACATGCTCAAGAGAGCCATTCGCGAAATTTCTTGCTAAACTTTTAAACTCAAAGTCTAGCAAGGAATCCATCATCCCAGATTGTAAATAACCGAAGTCATCATGCTGACCAGCACCCCAAGCCTCACCAATCATTTTAAATTCAGGCATTTCTCTCGTTAACTCATTTTTAAAGTCCATCCATGTTGTATCTTCAACATGAAGTACCGTATCAACACGGAAATAATCGATCGAATTCCCATTTGGAGTCGTTGATTTTTCAATCCAATCTACTTGCCAATCAATAACTTGTTGACGAACCTCTGGATCCTCCGTTAAAAAGTCAGGAAGTCCTGCTAGTTCACCTTTAATTGTATCTGTCCCACCATCACGGAACATCCCTTCAAAACGCTCACGGTCTTCTTCCGTTGGAAAATGAGGAATATGCTCATTACCAGCATCCGATCCCTTTAACCCATAACCACCATGATTTAAAACGACATCAAGCATAATTTTCATACCACGCTCATGTGCTTCATCAATCAATTCATGGAAATCCTCCATCGTTCCAAAGTGAGGATTAATTTCTTCAAAATTACTTGCCCAGTAACCATGATAACCGTAATAAGGGATACCAGGCTCTGGATCTGTATCAGCGTGACGAACATCATAGACAATATTTTCTACAATCGGATTAATCCAGATTGTATTAATGCCTAGATCCTCTAAATAATCTAACTTCTTAGTAATTCCTTTTAAATCACCGCCTTGATAAGCTCCTCGTTCCTCTGTATCATACCCTACCCCATAAGGGTCATTATTCGTTGGGTCCCCATCAAAGAAACGATCAATTAAAAGAAAATAAACCCTTGCTTCATCCCAATCAAAATCTGCATCACCGACAAACTGACGCGTCTCAATAGTTAACGTCGTTTCTCCTCTGTGTACATTTCCATACTGATCAATAGCGTAAATAGGAATTTCTTTTTCTCCTGCTGTGGTGTCATAATCAACACCAACTGTCACAGTCATTAATTCTGGATCGATCGAAAGACGACTTGAACCACCAATGTTAGACGTATCTGCATATAATTCAGAAATCTCAACCTCATCTTCTAATTCAAGTTCAACCGATAAAACGGCATTCTGATTATACGTCACTTGACTAGGTTCAAACTGACCTGTAATCGATAATTTAGGGTTATCAAACTCAATATAGGACTGACCATCGACTTCATTATAAAAGTCAGCCACTTCAAACTCTTCACCTGCAATCGTGACAAAGAAAGAATACTCATGCTTACCTGTCTCTAGTCCTTCGAAGTGATAGACATAACGCTCATTTTCTCTTTCATATTTCATTGGAAAACGTTCGCCCATAAAGGATAATTCAACTTGTTCAATTTCACCCATCGCATCCAAGTAATACAGCTCTTGATCACGATAATAAAACGTGGCATTTCCACTTTCAATTTCAGGGCCCTTAACTTCAGGAACTGTATGGAATGGAACTTCACCACTTTGAACGAAAACTTTCGTCACTAAATCTTGTGAGTTAAGTTGGATATACCGATCGGGATCTACATCTTTTTTCGCTGTATCCCAATCTTCACCTTGTCTTAATACAAAACCTACTCGGTCTGCTGAAGAACTAACGGCAATATCTACATAGGCTTGACCATCTTTGATTTCAGTAAAATCGATTTGATCATCTTGTGCATTCGTTCCCCATACCCATAAATTCCAACCCTCATAATCTCGATCAGGTCGGTCGTAATGGAATCGAATATGTCTAGGCATTTGCTCAGAGTTTAATGCAGCAATAGCCTCTTCTTCTGAATAAAAGACTTCCTCTATCCCTTCAATCACCCAAACAGCTACTTCGTTTGCGTTTACAGGCATATCAATATCACGGTTGAACCCTTCCTGCTGTTCCCAATCACCTAATCGAGGTAAAATTGTAATTTGATCTTCTGGAAAAGAAAAAGTTCCTTTGGCAAATTGAAAAGAATCTGCGATAGTTATTTGTTCTGAAAATGAATAAGCGGCATCATCAACACCACTGTTAAAGATCCATAGCTGCCAATCTTCTACTTGGTTATCCGTGCGATGATAGTGAATCGTATACTCGTACATACCTTCGATGATCTCGATTGTTTTACGAGCTTGCTCATCACCTTTTGAAGCGACAAGCTCTAACTTCTCGCCAGCTTCAGCGTGATCGGCAATAACAAGTTCATTTTGCTCGATGCTGACACCTGCCACTTGTTCAGAAAGTGACCATTGGACATCGCTCGCTTTTTCAACGGCTCCATCCTCTTGCACCTTTAGTGCTTGAAGTGGGTATGTCTGTTCTTTCTCTACCGCATTCGGCACTTCCTTCAAACTTAATCCTGTAACAACAAATTGGCTGTTGTCATTCTTTAAAGGTAACGGATTGTTCGGATCTTCTATCCATTCATTTCCGTCTATTACTAATTTATATTCATAGGCTCCTGCAGGAAGTGGGCCAGCTTGCCCTGTCCATAGCTCCCCTTCTTTTTGGAGTTCAATAGCGCTATTCTGCCAATCTGTGAAACTACCTGCTACCTTCACAGATTCAGCATCTAGATGACCGTCATACTGAAATAATACGGTTTTATCTTGCTCAACTACCGGATTAATTAAGTCATCATTGGCTTTCGCCTGCTGTTGTGGCATGTACCCTATGAAAGCGGAAACAACTAATAAAACAGCTAAAAACAATGAAACAAATGAACGATTCTGTTTGGTCATAACATGTTTCTCCTCTCAATTTTTGTTTATGTAATGGGTTTGAACCCTACTTACCTATGGAAAAGTTAGCACATTAGTGCAAACGGTTGCATTAATATGTGTGAGAAACGTTTTGTATGAAAGTTGCTTAAAGCTCATGTGTTCTTCTTCGAAGATCGCTGCGGGAATGGGGGGCACGCTTTCCGCAGGCGGGCGCCAAACTAACTTGCTATCGCAAGTGGATTTCGGCCTGCCCTTCCCTCCTGCAGGAGTCGGCCTCCCCATTCCCTCCGCTTGGGTTAATGCAGGCTTCTTGGTTCGTACACTTCTCATACAAAACGATTGAATGAAAAGTAATAAAAGCTAACAAACCAAGAAGCAAAGACATATGATCAAAATGCCACCAGTTGAAGGCGAACGCTACTTTCGTGTTTGTTGGTGGCAAAGTGAATTGGATTTGCTATCTAGGCCTTGTATGAATGTGGTACGAATATTTATGTATACAGCTCATTTCTTCCTACAATCAAAAGATTCGCACAATAGTCGCACTAAATGTGAAAACGATTTCATATTTATCTCTAAGTTACTATGATTTAAGTAAGATTGCAAGTGTCTTTGTTGACACATCTATTAGTAAAGTGGCATGAGCCGAAGTCACAACCATTTACACAAGACTTTCATCTCAAATCCATTGCATAGTCTGTTGACATTATGATTAAGTCGTTAAAAAAATCAAATACCCTCACTATCTATTATGAAGTGAGGGTATTTACTTTACTTATCGCGATTTTCGTTACGTTTGAATGACAGGAATAGATTGAGTATCTCCTTCATAGTAAAAAATCTATTATTTAATCGCTTCATAAACGATTGCTTGTTTACTATTTGAAGGTTTTTTTCCATCAGTAAAGTCCGCTGAAATCTCCACTTGAGAGAATCCAATATTCTCTAAAATTAATTTAAACTCTTCCACACCGTACCAGCGTAGTCCAAACCGCTGCAATTCCGTTTGAATGAGTGCACCCTGTCGCCATTTTTCATACTTCAAGTAGGAAACCTTGAATTGATTTAGCCAATCAACCTTTATCAGTTTTTCTTCCATTGTAATAATATCTCCATTTATCGAATGGAAAGTAGAAGCCCCTTCGAATTGACTTGCTTGAAAAAGGTCGTCCGGTATGAATAAATCAAGTAATAGTTTTCCTCCAACCTCAAGGTGCTCATATAGTTTCTTAAGTACTTGAATGGAGTCCTCGCGATTTTCAATTAATAAAAGCGATCCTGCTGGAATAATAATGGCCTCATATTTGTGAGGTAAAGATAGCTCCCTTAGGTCTGCTTGAAATAAACTCGACTTCAAACCACGAGAATCACAGTGCTGACGACAAGAATTTAGCATGTTCTCTGAATAATCAACGCCATCTACATCAAGCCCCGCTTGTAGGAGGGGAATATATACACGGCCAGAACCGACCATCGCTTCTAATATTTGTCCACGACATCCCTTTAACTTTTCTTGATAAAACTCAATATCACCATCAAATGATTGACCAATTTTTTTCGTTAGATCATAAACCTCTGTGCAAAGCTCTCCATAATAACTAAAAGACATGATATACCCTCCGTATTTAATTTTTTTACTGAAGGGTAATCTACATAGATTAACCGATCAGTACCTTTACTTTTTTAACCTCTAATTTTAATTTGACTATCATAGCTTCCACTCACTTTCACGTATAATGTTATAAACTTAACACGAAGTAAAAAATTGGACAACAATTAAACGTAATATTCAATCATTTTTATTGAATAAATGATTTCTTTTCATATAAGACTAGTTTTGGGCATAAACTGACTTCACTTTTTAAACAGACCCAAAGGCTCCTTTGGCTAATTCCTTTAACTTAAACTTTTGTATTTTACCTGATGCCGTCATGGGATACTCCGTTACAAACGTTATGTAACGCGGAATTTTAAAATAAGCTATTTTCCCTTGGCAGAATTGTTTGATTTCATCTTCTGTTGCACTTACTCCCTCTTTTAGAATAATCCACGCCGATACTTCTTCTCCATATTTTTCATCGGGTATCCCTACAACTTGAACGTCTAAAATTTTTGGATATTGATAAAGGAATTCCTCGATTTCTCGCGGATAAATATTCTCACCACCACGAATAATCATATCCTTTAGACGACCCGTAATCCGACAATATCCATTTTCATCCATAACCGCGAGGTCTCCAGTATGCAACCAGCCCTCTTTTGAGATAGCGGCCTTTGTTGCTTCTGGATTTTTATAATAGCCTTTCATTACGTGATAACCTCTTGTACATAACTCTCCTTGTACACCTCGAGGTACTTCTTTACCGCTATTAGGATCAATAATTCTTACTTCCACATCGGGGTGTGCTCTTCCCACTGTCTCAACACGTAGTTGAAGCGGATCATCTACTCTTGTTTGTGTGATAACAGGTGAGGTTTCTGTTTGACCATAACAAATGGTTACTTCTGACATCCCCATTTTATGGACCACAGCTTTCATCACTTCCACAGGACAATTCGATCCTGCCATAACACCTGTGCGTAAAGATGATAAATCATATTGTCCAAAATCTGGCTCATTTAACTCCCCTATAAACATGGTCGGTACTCCGTGCAAGGCTGTACACCTCTCTTTGGAAACCGTCTCAAGTACGTCCTTTGGATGATATTGCTCAATAGGCACCATCGTCGCTCCAACAGAAACACAAGCAAGGTTGCCAATCACACAACCAAAACAATGAAAAAAAGGCACAGGAATACACAATCTATCTTGATAGGTCAAATTCATACATTCGGCTATTTTCTTACCATTGTTAGTTAAGTTACGATGCGTTAACATAACCCCTTTAGGAAAACCTGTCGTACCTGATGTATATTGCATATTAATAACATCATCTACATGAAGGCTAGTCATTCTTTCGTTCAGTTCATCATCTGATATCAAATCTGATTTTTCAAGGATATCCTTCCATGTAAACATACCTGGATATTCATCATGACCTAAATAAATGATATTTTTCAAATGAGGTAATTTTTTCGCCTGTAATTGCCCTTTCTCTGTTTGCTTTAGTTCCGGGATAATATCGTATAACATTTCAATATAAGAGGCTGCTTTGAATTGATCCATTAAAAGTAAAGTCGTGCAATCTGATTGCTTTAATAAATACTCTAATTCTGATGCTCGATAACTTGTATTAACCGTCACTAATACAGCCCCCATTTTCCCTGAAGCAAATTGGGTAGTTAACCACTCAGGCTTGTTCGTAGCCCAAATAGCCGTATGTTCACCTTGTTCAATACCAAGTGCCATAAAGCCTTTGGCAATTTGTCGGCAGAGCTGATCGAATTGTTGATAGGAATAACGTAAACCTTGTTTTTGATAAACAACAGCTTCGTGATCAGGTATTTTTTTGGCCATATCCTCTAATAACTTCCCTATAGGCTTTTGAATATCAGACATGATAATCCTCCCTCACGTTCATTCAATTGAAAGCATCCTTTAAAGTAGTTAATCATGCAAACGCATACAATTCGCTGTTTCATAACGATAGCTTTATTATAATATAAAACCAAGTCACAATTCTAATTATTCAGAAAAATATATAAAAAATTACCACATTAAAACAGCCTTAGCACAATAAATCATCGAGCTAAGACCGCCTATTTTTATTTTAATCCTGTTAATTGTATGCCTTTAATTATATGCTTTTGTAACAAGAAAAATACGAGAATTAGTGGTAAGGCTGTAATAGTAGCTCCAGCCATAATGAGTTCCCACCTCGACTCAAATTCACCTGAAGCGAAGAAGGATAATCCAACTGGTAATGTGAAGAGATTTGGAGATTCAAGTACTATTAACGGCCAAAGAAAAGCATTCCAATTACTTAAAAACGTGAAGATACATAAAGCTGAAATCGCTGGCCACACTTGCGGAATCGCTACTTTAAGGAAAATGCGAAACTCACCAAGACCATCTACTCTCGCCGCATCCAATAAATCATCCGGAATTCCCCCCATAAATTGCTTCATTAGGAAGACACCAAACCCAGTCATCAGACCTGGAAACAATAAACCCCAGTAGTTATCGACCCAGCCAAATTCAGAACTCATTAAATACCAAGGAATAATTAGCATTTCCGTAGGTACCATTAACGTACTTAAAATCGCAATAAAAATAACCGTCTTACCTATAAAACTGAATTTCGCAATGATATATCCGACCAATGTATCGAAAAAAGCAACACTTATCGTCGTTACGACCGCAATAATTAAACTATTAATAAACCATTTTCCAAAAAGAGTATCCTGGAAGATACGTCGGTAATTATCCAAAGTCGGATTCTCTGGAATAATACTTAATGAATAGACATCTAATGCTCCTTTTAATGAGGTTGAAACCATCCAAATAAAAGGAAACAACATGATAATGGAACCACCAATAAGCAAACTATATATAAGAATTGACTTCATTTTTTTATTCATTCCTTGCACTCCCTTTAATAATCATATTTTTTCGAAAGAACTTTCATTTGGAAGATTGTTAATGCAAGAATAAAAATGAATAAAATTACGGTCGCTGCTGAGGCTAAACCCATACTGTATTGTCTAAATGCTAGCTGATAAATATAAACAACAATTGTGATGGTCGAATGAAGCGGCCCTCCAGCTCCATTAACACTCATGTTCACAACTTGTGTAAAAGATACTTGAATAAAGTTAATACTGCCTATTACAACGGAGAAAACGATCGTCGGATTTAATAAAGGTAAAGTAATAGATTTAAATTTATGCCATGAATTAGCCCCGTCAACCTCTGCTGCTTCATAAAAAATCTTAGGTATATTTTCTAAACCAGCAAGAAAAATAACCATTTGGAAACCTAGGGCCTGCCAAATCATTGTACCAATAATGATATAGATCGCCTGATCAGGCGATCCTAAAAATAACTGAGCGGGTATTCCTAATGAAACCAACCATTCGTTTACAATACCGTTATTCATAAAAATCCAACGGAAAACCCAACTTACCGCTACAACACTCGTTACATAGGGAATAAAATAGATGACTCTAAAAACGCCAACAAATCGATTAATCCTTTGTAATAATAAAGCAATACCCAATCCAATAATAACTTGTCCAACAACACCTAATACGATAAAAATAAATGTATTCCACAATGACTTCAGAAAAACTTGATCCTGAAATAACGTCACATAATTTTCTAAACCTACAAACGGTTTTTCTGGAGAAAGGATATCCCATTCTCGAAACCCGATGTTAAATGTATATATGGTCGGAATAAAACGAATAGAAATATAAAATAGTAGGGGTAACATCAAGCATAAATAAACAAATAAATACTTCCTTTGCGTTAAAGTCCAATTGGCAGTGAAGCTTTTTCTACGCTTCATCGGACTTTTAGGGTTTATCGTTGGTTCAGCCATTTAATGACCTCCTCTAAAAGATGCCTCATCACACTAGCGATTTATAAGATGTAGGAATGGAAAGGTTCAAAGTAACCCTTCCATTCTTACTCCGAATCACTAATCTCGGTTTGTCCAGTAATCATCAAAGAGTTTCTGCGTTTCTGTAACAAGCTCCTCAAAAGCTTCTTCTGGTTCAACATTTTGTAGTAAGACTCGATCTACTGCCTGAATGACTAAATCCCTTTCTTGGCTTTCATCAACAAAAAAGTGAGCATTCGCATATGGTAGCTGTTCAATAAACGCTCCATATAATTCACTCTCTAAATACTTGCCTTGCATCGCTACACTTTCCTTCGCAGGTAACTCCCCTATTTCATCCAGCCAACGCTCCATGACATCTTCTGAGGTTAAGAACTGCAAAAATTTGACGGAGGCTTCTAACTTTTCACCTTCAACTCCTGAAGTTATTCCATTACTCCAGAAAGAAGCTTGTGTAGATTGTTCATCTTTCACTGGTAGTGGGGCAATTGCATAATTCAAATCAGGAGCATCCGCTTGTAATGTACCGATTCTGAATGAGCCATCAATATTCATCGCCGCATGCCCTGTCATAAATGCCGTTACATCATCAGTATAAAAATCCCTTTCACCCACTGCGTGTGTCGTCGGAAAATCTAGCCAGTAGTTAAATGCTTCTAAGCCTGCTGGTGATTGATCCCATAAAATCGTTCTACGATCTTCACTCAAAGACTCTCCACCAGCTTGATATAATAACCCATCTCTAAACCAATGATGCCCTTGCTGACTAGGTTCCCACGCCATTCCTGCTTGCTGTAAGCGGTCATTACCATCACGAATCGTCAACTGTTTAGAGTATTCAACCAGCTCATCCCAGTTTGTTGGTGGCTGTTCTGGATCTAATCCCGCTTCCTCAAATAAATCTTTATTATAAAATAGGGCCAGCGTTCTCACGGCAGTTGGTATCGTCCAGTATTCATCATCAATTTTGACTGACTCTACCATTGGGAAAAATTCTGATTCAATTTCTTCATGAGAAAATGCATCCTGAGGTAATGGCTGTAAATAACCTGAATCCACATATCTTGGCACCCATCCATAAAATAGATTAATCACATCTGGCCCTCGTCCTGCTGGTACTTGTGCTGCTACCCTTTCATTAAATTGGTCATAAGGAAATGTCGTTTGCTTCACTTTAATACCTGGGTTCGCTTCTTCAAATTCGGCAATTAATTCATCCATTAATTTCACTTTTGAATCAAAATGGTATTGCCAATATTCAATCTCAACGGTTTCACCGTTTTGACTTTCCCCTTGATCATTCGTTCCCGTATCCGAAGTACTTTCACTACACCCTACTACTAACACTAGGAAACTACTAATAAATAAAAGAAACCATTTTTTCACGTTAAATCCCCCTTCATCATTTTCTTTCATTGAATGAATAACTCAACTTCTTGCTGTAAGTACTGCTTAGATGCTTGTATATGGTTTAACTTCTCTGAAACCCAGTTTTTATGTTGATGCAAGCGAGTAAAAGATACTTGTTTCTGTCGTTTCACCTCGTTCATTTCAGGTCCTCCTTCAATGTTTCTAACACGAATGAATTCTGTCGGGTTCAAGGCTTTTCTGAAATCTGTATTCGTAATCTGAAGTATACAATCATACTTTTCCCTCGCTATTTCCTTTAAACGCTCGACAGAACCACCACTCATATTTTGACCTTGCTGATTGAGTTCATGAACCATATGAGCGACAATACCATGAGCTTTTCTAAAAGGAATTTCTTCATTACGAACAAGGGTATCAGACAATTCGGTTACCGTTGAAAAGCCACCTTTCACTCTTTCTATCATCAATTCTGAATTGAATGAGCAGTCAGCTAAAATTTCAGTCAAAATCTTTATAATTGAAGTAGACTGCTGGACCCCTCTTAATAAAGGCGGTTGAATATCATCACCAATATCAACGATATCGCCAAAAGGAACATTATGTGCAACCTTAAAGCACCCTTGTAGATCTGCCAACGCCTTACTAATTGACGCTCTTGTATGCTCTAAAGCAGAAGGGTTCCTTTTTTGAGGCATGATACTTGACGTTTGTACATGTTTATCGTGTAAGCGCAATGTATTTACTTCATTTGTTGTCATAAAAATTAAATCAAAGACAAAACGTGAAAGATTAGATAATGAAATAGATAATACACTAGCCATTTCCATGAGATAATCCGAAGTCGCAACGGCATCATATGAGTTTGCCATCACTTGATCAAAGCCTAATACTTGGCACATATATTTTCGGTCGATACAAAATCCCGTTGTAGAAAGTGCACATGCCCCCATCGGTGATTCATTGATACGGTCATATAAGGACATAGCACGTTTTAAATCTCTTGAAAGGTTTTGTTCTACAGCCATTAAATAATGAGAAAGTGTCGTGGGTTGGGCTTGTTGATTATGCGTATGTGCTGGCATTATGGTCATAATATGCTCATCTACTAGCCTTAATATCACTTCTTCTAACTCCATTACTTGATTCATCCAATTTAAGAGACAATCTCGCCAAAACATACGGAACATCGTCGTATCCATATCATTCCTACTAAAGGCGATGTGCATATTCCCAACTAATTCACCCCCTAACTCTTCCTCTAAATCTGCCTCAATCATAAAAAATAAGTCTTCATAACTTGAATCATATTCTTTTGTGTAACCTTTTTGATATAACTCATACGTCTTTTTTAAAAGAAGCTTCGCCTCATCCTCCCCAAGAATGTTCTGTTTATTTAGCATTAACAGATGCCCTAAATTAATCTCCATCATGTAAGGAAAGTAATTGCTTTTTGTAAAATCATAGGTCGGCTTTAATGTTTCTAAGATATATTGCTCAGAACGAATTCGCGTCATCCTTACACCATCCTCTCATGCTTTAGCAATGATTCATGCTCACTTAAGCAAAGTGCCCCTGTTCCAATGATTGAGATATGCTCTAATTCTGTTAAGACCACCTTTGTTTGTAGCGGCAGATACTTATCTAATACAGCTTGCACTTTAGGAAGAAACCAATGACCAGATTTTGATAATCCACCAGCTAAAACAACACATTGTGGGTTCAAAATACTAATGACATTCACCAAGGCAAAAGCAAGGTGGTCCAAGGCTTCATCAATAATTCTGAGCGAATCGTCTTCCCCTTTCATCGCTTGTTCAAATACCATTTTGGCTGTTAGTTTTTTTCCTTTTAACGGATGTCCTTGGCCCCTTTGTAGAAGCAATTCCTCCATTTTTTTTACGATCGAGTATCCACCCACTTGACTATCTAAAAATCCATAACCATCAAATGTTTGAATAGTCCCACTTTTCATTTTGTTTTTATCTGTAATCAAATATCCAATTTCACCTGCCGCATAATGATGTCCACGATATAATTCACCATTAACGATAATACCGCAGCCAATTCCAGTACCTAGCGTTATTAAAATGGCATGATTCGCATGGCGTGCTTTTCCTTTCCACTGTTCCCCTAATATCGCAACATTGACATCATTATCTACATATACAGGGATATCTACTCTTTTATGTATTTCTTGTTTTAATGGATAATTGACCCAACCTAGACTAGGTGCTTCTAGTACAATACCTTGATTTGTATCGGTAATTCCTGGTGCTCCTACTCCAATGGCCAACACTTTCTCTTTTTCAATATGATTTTTCCTCAATAAATCAAACACACATTCACAAATTTTATCCATCATACCTTCTCGCAATAATGATTGAGTATCTAAAACATTCACTTGAATAACATCACCTTTGATATTCAGTAAACCTATTTCTATATTCGTACCGCCTATATCAATTCCAATCATATAACGTGCGATTGGATTTAAATAAAGGTGTATCGGTTTCCTCCCTCCATGTACACTGGCTTCATGGCTTTCTTTTTCAAAAATCCATTCTTCATTTATGAGTTCATCAACAATGAGTGAGACTGTCGGCTTACTAATCATCAATGCTTGAGCAATGTCCGTCCGTGATTTCTTATCATGTTCAGCGATGTAACGCATAATTTTCTTTTTATTTAGTATCTTCAGGTAATTAGGTGTATTTTTCTTATTTACATTCATGAACCAAGCCCCTTGAATAAGATTTCATTTAGTTTGTAAAACTTCCTTACTGTCCCTTCTTTTAAAAGCTAGCCAATCCGTGCATTTTTTATCTCATATGCACCTTTTGGCTAGCTTATTCCCTCTTCCTGGTTCACAACTTTTCCCGATTAGCCCCTAGACCTACTGACTTATCGGATAACTTAACAAATTCATAAATATCCGATAGCCCCCAGGAACTTGACCTTGTATTTGTCGATACCAAACAAGGTTGGTATACAAATATGTTCCTTCTCCATACTCAGCCATCAATATTCCGCTATCAAAAGGTTCTTCATTAGGGTCTGCCATACTTAAGAATGTATCGTATTGGTCCGCCCAAGCTGATGGAAAGTAAAGTCCACGTTCTTGCACCCAACCCTCCCAGTCGGCGTTAGAAAGTTCATTAGGATAATGATAAATAGCGTGATCGGGGTTAAATAACCTAACCTCAGCATTTTGATCTGTTACACGCCAATTAATAGATGGTCGACCGATCGTTAATGGATAAGGTGCCATACTTTCACTAAATCCGTCATTAATCGTGTGATATTGAACGATTAAATGACCTCCATTCTCGACATAATCTAATAAGTGATCATTATACTCTCTAAGCTCCGGATCCCGGTATGCTCTTATTCCAAGTGCAATCGTGTCATAATGATTTAAGTTACCACTACTAAGCTCTTCATTGCTAACCTTCGTAACATCTACTCCAATATTCATCAAGTGGTCGGCAATTTGGTCAAAACCACTATCGATATAACCAACTTTTAATTGTTCGGGAATTTCTAGTTCAAATGCGACTCCACTTGAAGAAGAATCAAAGAGATAGTAGGAGGTGTTAATATGATCATAATCAATCATCTGTACCGTCGTTGAATAGAGACGATTATGAACTTCTACCTCACCTAAAATCTCAAACTGATTCGGAATATCTGAACTAGGAAACACATCAAATTCTACTTGTTTCTTCTCACCTTGTTCCTCAAATTGAACAGACTCTTGGTCTGTTGTATAATGCCAGCCTTCTGGTAATTGCAAAGATGGATAGGCTGTGCTTTCTCCAGGTAAGTGGTTTGTTAACTCCATTTGAACGGCTATAATCTCCGGTGGATCCAGCAAGTTTAACGATAGCTGCCTTGGGCTAAAATCAACTGAAACGTCTGGCAAAATTGCGACTACTTCATTAGGTTCCTTTTGTAGCTTCGCAGTCGCTTTACCAACTTTGTAAATTGCTTCAGCTTTTATAACACTTTCCTTGTATGGATGATAAAAAGGAGCATCCTCTGGCACTTTTACTTGGTACTTCACCTCTAATTCATCATTCGGTTTTAAGGTCCTGCCTTTTGCACCACCTACAACCTCCCAATTTTTTGGAACAAGCAGTTGCAGTTGTAAACTCTCTATTTTCTCTTGACCATTGTTTTTAACGGTTATCGTCGCTTCTGTTTCTCCACCACGAGTTAACTGTACGTTCTCTAATTCAACATCTATTTGGAGTGAGGAGGCCACATTGGAAACTTCAAATAACTGTTGCTCCTTTACGTCGAATTTATATAAAAGATCCGCTTTGAATGTTTCATTGATTTTACTATTTTCAATCTTCTTATACGCTTTCTTAATTTCCTCTAATGCCTTATGAGATGCAATAAGCACTTTTTGCCTATTCGGGTATTCTGCGACAACTTTATCCAAAGACTTTTGAACATTTTTTAAAGCACCTCTTATTTGGTTTTCATGACCTTTCAGCCCATCAACAACTTCTTCAAAGTCCTTATATAACCCATCGAAGATACTTTCTTCTTGCTCCGGTATTTCTTGAACAGATTGAACTAACTCTAAATCAACATATAACGGTTCAACTGGTAATTCACGCCCCATACCCTGACTCTTATGTAGGTAGCGAGACTCTTCCCCTAATTGTGCATAGGTTTTCCCATAAATAGGATCAATTGTATTCCCTACTTCAATTGAAATCGTTGCACTCTCCTTGTTTTCTGCAGGTAAATAGAGTTTCTTAATTTGCCATGTTTCTAAACCTTCTTCAAGATGCTCTGGAAAAACATTTGGATTAGCTGCATCATCAAAAGCACTCATTGTTAAGACATTAATAGCCCGATGATGTCCGTGTTGGGATGGCACATCTCTAAAAGAAGGGAAGACAATTTCAGGTCGGTACTCTCTTATGTGACGTATTAAACGCTCATAGACAATATCTTCTGACCACTCATTTAACGTTTCTTCGACTGATTTAGAAAAACCAAAATCGTAAATCGGGTCATCAATGTCTTCACTTAATAGAATTAAATCCACATTTGTAATGTCTGAAGCTTCAATCAGCTCCTCTGATCGGATAATTCCTAACCCATTTCCAATCTCTAAGCCGATTTCATTTTGACCACCTTCGCCACGGTTTGCTATTAAACTCCCCGTCCTAACTCCTTCGCCTAATGATAAATAGGCTAGTAAATGGCTGCGTTCATCATCAGGATGGGCACCCGTGTTTAAGAAACTAGTGGTAGTTGTCAATGGTTTGAGAACCTTCCATAAATCAGGATCTTCACTTTGAGCTTGAGAATTAACTGCGATGAATGGTAGTGAGGAAAGAAATAAAAGTAACAAAAGGGGTAGAACAACTACTTTTTTCATCTAAAAACCTCCAATCAATTTTTTTGTCGGCTTTTCATGATGTCGTTTTATTGCTGTTCGTTTATTGAGGGTTAAGTTAATAAAGTTTCCTTACTAACTTAACATGTTTAGTATATCGACATATAAATTTTAATAACAGAGTCTTTTTATGTAATATTCAATATTT
>LFJO01000005.1:0-197270 GCA_001038565.1 Alkalihalobacillus pseudalcaliphilus | reverse complement strand
TCCTCGCAACCCCGAGATTCCTCGTTTGCTCGGGCTTTCTTCCTCTTTTCCTCCTCGCAACCCCGAGATTCACCCTCTCCTCTTGAGTAACTGACATTTTTTTACTTTTTCGTGCTGTTACTGACCAGCTACCTTCGAGTAACTGACATGTTTGGACACTTTTGTGCAGACTCTTTGTTTCGTGTGCTTCCCATTCATAAACTAAATTGAATGAAGCCCCACCAGTTAAAGAGCCAAACTATACTTTCATGTTTGTTGGTGTTGGAGCGGTTTTTGGGCTCCGACATAGGCGTTTTGTATGAAAGTTCAATGGGTCATGCTCATTTTCAAGATAATTTTACCTTTCAGTCTTTGTTTTTGGATGCTTATCCTGATGGGTTACTACTCTCTCTTTTTTGTTTGTGGTTGCTGTTTGTGAGGCGTGCTGGAGCTTTTTGGAATGGCCCATGCGGGCAATATCCAAAAAGTAGTGGGCTACGGCTAAATGTAAGAATTCTCAAAACCATCTATGAATGAAATGTCAATAGTGATTTAACCGACCTTTCACTCCTTTTCATTATCCTCATCCTGCTTTGGCGACAACATAAACGACTCTTCACTCCTTTTCGTTGTCCTCATCTTTTCTCTCCGTCCTATTATTACTTTCCGTCCCCTCCTTCATACAACATAGCACCTCTTTTTTCCAGCTCCAAAGTGTACATTGTTATTTAATCTTTTTCGGATATTCGTAGATAAGCATTTATACAGTTAAAGAGTACAATCACGCTTTCACGTGTGTTGGTGCTCAGTGAGTCGGGCTATGGTTTGTGGCCTTTAGGTTTCTAAAACGCAAACAATCCGAGCTCATCTTGTAGATGAGCTCGGATTATAACAAATTATACTTTCAATTCAAACTCTTGCTCTTCTTTTGTCAGCCACTCATACTGACGGACGCGCACGTTAAAGAGAGTAAGTGGGTCACGATAAATTTCTGGCTGTGATTGTAAAGTATCGATGGCAGAATTATTATCTTCAATTGATCGTTCAGTATCTTGCTTCGCCTCTGCCATGACGTTAAATGAATGTTTGAAAAAGATCTGAACATCCCGTTCTAACCCACGCTCAAATAATTCAAATTGCATGAGGAATTGGTTGGCTATTCTTTGGGCTACTTGAGTAAAGTCTTCAGTTTGGAAAAACTTCACATACATTTTGTAGACCATCGCTTTGTTTGGTAAGGAAGCAAATAATCTTCCTGAGCCTTTTAACATTAATTGCGAAGGACTCATGCGATTGAATAAGTTCACAGGTTCGATGGCAACACCAGCACTCATACGTTCAACGTCACGATGCCAGTCATCTAGAATTCGGAAATCGCCATCCATATTAAAGCGTTCTTGCATGTAAAGCTTATTGAAACCTTGTGCCATCTCTTTTAAATAAGATTGACTTCGGATAAAAGCTACATTTGAAGTCTCAAGCCATCTTTGAAAGTCTGCTGTTACTTTAGGCATAACCTTTGTATTTAAATACTCTCTAATTCTCTCATTTACTTGCTCATTTAATACGACTGGTAATGTTCTAAAATCACTGTCTTCTTTCACCAATTCCTTACACTCTCGAATTAATTCAGGAATCTTCGTTTCTATTTCTTTTTTAATATTTGTACGGATTTGTTGATAGGAACCTATAATATTTTGCCCTTCTTCTTTTTGAAGGTCCTCAAGTTGGTGGACAGCTGCGTTAAGCTTTTCCTTCATCTGCTCATTCCAATGAACCGATTGGAAATGCTCTTTTTCCATCGATACTCGTTGTTCAAATAAATAAGAAATTGTTTCACGAATGAAATACAATACCTTCTCACTTCGTTGTTGCTCAATATGAACATTTGGATTTGAATTTCGAATAAATTCCGAAACGAGAGCAAGTGAGTCCTTTGGATTATAGGAGTGTATTTGCGCTTTAGGGAAATAATAATTGATCCTCGATCTTGTCTCCGTTAAAATTCTTTCTTCTTCATATTCACTATAGATCCCATCCATTTTGTTAAAAATAAAATGGAGAGGAATATCCGAATACTTATTTTTTACTTTAAGTAAAAACTCTCTTTCTTGATCCGTGAATGGATGATTGCCATTTAGAACAAAAATAATACTATCTGAAATCGGTAAATACTTAAACCAACTTTCTTGATTACTCTCATCTCGAGTAATAAGCGGCGTATCAACAAATGTTAGTTGATTTTGACCGAGAAATGGAGATGGAGAATGTACTTCAAGCACCGAAAAATCTTGATGATCAGTTACAGTCTCAGCCTCATTCGCAGGTAAGTCTTCATTCCCATCTAACTCGGTTTGCATGTGGTCAATCTCTGTTATTTGCTCTTCTCCATCTTTAAGAAAGATAAAGGATTGATGGTCATCAGTAAAGTTGACAGGACCAACGACACTTTCTAAGAAGTTATGTTTAGCAGCCTTTGAAGCTCCGATTACCGTCACTTGCTGCCTATCAAAATCTAATAACTGCTCAATAAACCATCGTAACCGACCACTAACGTCTAAACCATTCTTTTTCGCCCAGTTCGCAATCTCTTGGAAAAGCATTAAGCTATTTTCAAGCCAATCCTTATTTGATTGCCATTTGCGCATACTTTCTTTCGCTTCAAATACATCAGATTCATCAAGCTGATTAGCAAATATCTCATTCCATGCAACAATCGCGGTCACACTGAATACATCTTCACTTTTCTTCGTAAGACGCTGCCAGTTCTTTAAATGCAAAGGCATAATGGCCTCAATTTCTTTCAAGTAATACTGACCACTCACTAGTTCTAAATATGTTGTCTCATATCTTTTAGATAGCAATGGCCAGGCCATACCCTCTTGCCCGTGTGTATGACTGAAAATTTGATTAAACTCCAATAACCATTCAAAATAAAGCTCTTCGCCTTGATAACTTTCCCACATAATATCGACGATTTGTTCATATTTACGTCCATCTAATTCCGCTAGTTTATTAAGAAATTCGGTAAAATATGATGGATTGGTGGTTGTCGTTAATCCTTGTTTGATATAGTCTGCTACCTTATCAAACCAAGAAAGTTGCTCTGTACGAATCGCTTCACGAATGGCCAATTCAAGGGCAGAGCTATAATCACGATATTCCTCAAAGAAAGCCCGTGCAATTTCCGTAATGTTAGGGTAATCCGGATTTAATTCCACGGCATCTTTAATTGTTTTTGCCGCGTCATCAAGCTTACCTTCTTCCATTAAAATAGAAAAGAGTTGCAAAAATACCTCTGTTTTTAATGTAACATCGGAAGATTTTATTGATTGATACATTCTTCTAGCATCTTTTGTTAGACCTTGTGCATCATAAGCATCAGCGATATTCTTTTTTGCCCACGGTGCTTTTTCACCATTGACTTGCTCCCATTTAAAAATAGCCGTCTCAAAATCTTTTATTTGAAAGTAAAGCTCACCTTGTGCGTAACGAATATCATCCTCGCTATGGTTCTGCTCTTCTTTTGGTTGATTGAATAAGATCGCTAATTGCTCAAGCTCTGTTTGATTTGGCAATGTTTGCACTAGTTGTTTATATGAATGTTTGTTAATTAATAATGTATCCATGATTAATCATCCTTTCTCATTAAAGTCATATTTCGACACAATTTCCGTTTATCTATACAGACAAAAAAAGACAAATCGCTATTTTGTCTGCACCTTGATTGTCAACCTCGCGTTATGTAATTATGACTATGGTGCGATTGTAACAGATAATAATGTTTCGTTCTTTGCAGAAATATTTCATTTTATCTACAAATCACGACTTTTTTTAACATTGTAAAGGAAACTTGACGTAAAGGAAACTTTACTTTATGATAATTATTAACAAATGAGGTGATGATGTTGAAAAACCATATCGTTCAGTATCGGAAAAAATTCGGCTTCTCACAGGATGCCTTAGCGAAAAAGTTAGGTGTTTCAAGACAAACAATCATTTCAATTGAAAAAGGGAAGTATTCACCTTCTTTGCCCTTGGCCTTTGAATTAGCAATAACATTTGAAACGACTATTGAAAATTTGTTTATTTATGAAAAAGAGAGCTAACATCCACTTTCAAATTTAGGAGGTACCATACATGAATTATATGCCGAGACTATTTATTGTAGTCGGATCGATTAACTTATTCATCTTTAGTTTTGTTCTGTTTGCAGCTTGGATGGCTAGCAGTTTACCACCAGCAGGTACACTTATTTTCGTAGCCATGGCTGTCATGGGGTTTTGTTTAAGTTATTTACAGCCGCACTTTAAAGAAAATGATGAACGTATGAGGCTGATCCGCTACAAAGGGCTATTCGCATCATTTTTTGCAACGATCGCTTATTTCGGAATATTTAATATTCTATTAGTAACTGAGCGGATTTCTATCACTGCCCTTGATTTAGTACAAATAATAACGACTTTATATATTTGTACCGTATTTATTTCTTTTGTTATTTATGCCAAAAAGATTTGAGAATATCATACTTGGAGGTAAAAAGATGACTACACAACTACTCACTACATTAATTGTTATACTTTGTGGAAGTGTCATAAGTTATTTCATCATTCGCAAACATACAAACGAAGAAAAGAGTTTGAGCAAGAGAGGTTTTTATCAACTTTTACTTTTATTTGCTGCTATATTTGTTGTTATGATCTTGTTAGTCCTCTTAGTCTGAGCTGCCTGTTGAAGGATTTGAAGCTCCCCCATAGCCAAAGGTACGTAAAAGACACCTACAATAAAAATATCTCGAAGGTGTCTTTTATTCCTCTTGATAATAAGTATTCTTGGGAACTATATTTTCTCGCCCCGTACTTATTTCTTTTTCCTCACCTTAAAGGACATTGTCGCTTCAACCGCTTCTTTCCAACCATCATAAAGCAATTCCCTTTCGTCATCACTCATTTCCGGATGATAACGGTGATCCATTTTCCAATTGTTAGCGATGTCTTCTTTACTTTCCCAAAATCCAGTCGCTAAACCGGCCAAATAAGCGGCACCTAAAGCGGTTGTTTCATTAACAACTGGACGTTCAACCGTTGCCTGTAACATATCACTTTGAAATTGCATCAGGAAGTTATTCTTAACAACTCCACCATCTGCTCTCAATTTCTTCAATTCGATGCCTGAATCTGCTTCCATGGCCATTAAGACATCCTTCGTTTGATAAGCAAGTGCTTCCAATGTTGCTCGAATGAAATGCTCCTTAGACGTAGCACGTGTTAGACCAAAAATAGCTCCTCTTGCTTCACTATCCCAATAAGGCGTCCCTAAACCAACAAATGCTGGTACTACATAAACACCTTCTGTAGACACAACCTTGGTCGCATACGCTTCAGTTTCTGCCGCAGATTGAATCAAACGCAAACCGTCCCGTAACCATTGAACAGCAGAACCCGCAACAAAAATGCTGCCTTCAAGAGCATATTCAACCTTACCATCTATTCCCCAGGCAATGGTTGTTAACAAACCATTCTCTGAACGAACAGGCTCTTCTCCTGTATTCATCAGCATGAAACAACCGGTTCCATACGTATTTTTCACCATTCCTTTTTCAAAACAAGCTTGTCCGAATAGTGCCGCCTGTTGGTCACCAGCAATTCCAGCAATCGGAGCTTCAACTCCAAAGAAATGGTCCGTTACCGTTTGTGCATAAACTTCTGATGAAGACCGAACTTCAGGTAACACGGATTTCGGTACATTTAATATCTCCAATAACTGTTCATCCCATTGCAAATCGTAAATATTGTACATCAGTGTTCTAGACGCATTGGAGTAATCGGTAACATGAGCAGCTCCATTACTAAGTTTCCAGATAAGCCAAGTATCAATCGTTCCAAATAATAATTCCCCTGCTTCCGCTCTTTCTCTCGCCCCATCAACATGGTCTAAAATCCATTTCACTTTCGTTCCAGAGAAGTAAGGGTCGATTAACAAACCTGTTTTCGAGCGAAACATCTCTTCATGTCCCGCTTTTTTTAATTCATCACAAATATCCGCAGTTTGACGTGATTGCCATACTAAGGCATGATATATCGGTTTTCCCGTTTGCTTATCCCAAACGACCGTTGTTTCACGTTGGTTTGTAATCCCAATACTTTCTATTTCCCGAGGTTGCACGGAGGCTTCCGATAATACTCCAGCCATTACAGCTAAAATAGAGCCCCAAATTTCATTCGCATCATGCTCGACCCAACCTGATTGTGGAAAGTATTGCTTAAATTCACGCTGTGACTGGTGGACAACCTCCCCGTTCCGATTAAAAAGAATTGCCCGAGAGCTAGTCGTCCCTTGATCAAGGGACAAAATATATTTCTTTTCCACAAATATCCTCTCCTTTGCACCTTTTATTCCCCGATTTCTTATAAATAACTCCTTTTTTTCTAACTAAGGTTACAATTTAAGTATGACATTCGAAAAATTCAGGGAACTTTTTTGTCCTTATCTTACTCTAATTAATACAGACAAACAATAAGAAAGGGGTGAGGTATTTTGAAAAGTGATGCCAGACTACTCATTCATCAGATCAAAAGGAATAATATGAACATTCTTGTTACATGGTTTAAGGAAAGACAAACGAAATATTACCGTATTGGATGGTCCTATTTAAAAAATCAGCATGATATTGAGGATGTGACACACTCCACCATTTTAAAGGTCTATGAAAATATTAGGCAACTTAAACAACCAGATTACTTTGAAACGTGGGTTACTTCTATTTTTATTAATGAATGTAAAAATATTTATCGAAAACGTCAAAAAGAGCATACCCAGCATTTACAAGAAAAAGAGAAAATAACCCATACTGAAGTTGATTTAAAACTCGATTTATCTAGGCAGGTTGAGCAGTTGGACGAGCCTTATAAGGAAGTTATCCTCCTAAAATTTTATAGTGATTATTCATTAGAGGAGATTTCAATGATAATAGATATTCCCATCGGGACCGTAAAATCAAGAATATACCGTGGTTTAAAAAAGTTACGTCATAATTGGAAAGGAAGTGCTTACATATGAAAAGCAAAGAGGAATGCCACCTTTGTGAACAGCAAGCCATAGACTATCTTGAAAATCAATTAACAGAAACTGAAAGCCGATCTTTCGAAAAACATTTACTCTCCTCAGCGTCTTGTTTTCAAGAGTTACAAGAAGTAAAGCAGACTTTGTTTGAATTAAGGAATGAGAAGGACACAGTCACTCCACCTAGTTCCTTCTTTGATAATGTAGAAGCTAAGATTAATTCTTCATCAAAAGTAAAACAACCTACATTTCATTCAAAATGGATGTGGATAGCTGTTTTCTTTCTAAGCTTCATCGGACTAAGTACAGCCGCTTATGCCACGAATGGCTTTCAAGATTTCACTGATTGGATGAAAACATATACGGCTGATGAAGAAGAGATGATCGATGAATTATTAGCTGTAGGTGTTGCAGAGACGGTCAATCTCTATGATAGCGATCAAAATATAGGGATAACCTTAACGACCATTATTGCCGATAACGAAAAAATGGACATTTATTATGAAGTGGAGGATCTTTCTCAAGAAGAACTTTATATGATTCATTACGATGGCATTGAACCAACATTGATAAGCCAATCTGGACAAAAGGTATCTGCTGGAAGTGATTTCTTTTTTGTCCAATCCCATAAGCGATTGCATACGGATAAGCCTTATACGGTTGCTGGTATGATCGGTATTCGTTCAACAAGCTTAGCAAATAAAATGGAACTCAACATCTCAGAATTAACGAAGGTAAGCAACCTTACACCATTTGACGATCCTATAACTAAGTTTCACACTAAATACGAACATGTAACAGCTGATATTACCGGAGATTGGGACTTTAATATCGTCGTAGATCGTTCACCGATTTATAGAGTTCAAGCTTACAACGAGCTTGAAATGCCAATAAAAGATACCTTCTATAGATTAACCGGATTAGAACTAACACCCACACATACAAAACTGACTGGGACATATGCAAATGAGCATGGTTTTAATCCTGATGAAGAATATATTGATCTGTCTGATGTTTTTATAGAGAGTCTTAAGATTAATGGTATGGAGCTTGAAAAAAAAGACTTCTACATGTATGAACCCATTTATACACTTTATGAACAAGAAGAACTTAAGTCAATAGAACTGTTTATATCTAAAGCTAAATATTGGCATTATCTCAACGAGCCAATAAAAGAAATAACTCTCTCAGAAGAGCCCTTTTCATTTGAATTTCAAGAACAAGCTGCTCAAATTGAAATTGTAGATCAAGATGAAGACTATGTCTATATTCATATTCATACACCCTATTATGAAGGTCGTACCATCCAATACTATAGTTTAAATCTAGAATCTGAATTAGGACTGACTTATCATCAAGTTACAACAAATGACGTTATTGTGCGAGATGGTGAAATAGTCGTTCGCGATGAACATTATTTCACAATTAATGAAGAGGATCTTTTTATCAACAGTTATACGACTGATTATTATATCGCAGTCCCACGAGAAACGTATGAAAAACATCCCATTAAATACATTCAATTTGAAGGGTTTTCAGAGTGGATAGAAATAAACGAAACGATTGAGTTAGACCTCCATCATTAAAAAATGAAAAACAGGAGCATTAAGCTTGATTAGCTTAAGCTCCTGCTTCTATTTGTTGAGGCAATCCATTCAGATACATCTCAATTGCATCTTCAAATTTCTCCAAAACGTCCATCGTTTTCTCGTTAGGACGAGTATAAATGATCGGATAATCGATTTCTCCAAGTGATGGCCTAACCTGAAAAGCTAATTGCTCAAAATCTACTGAAAATCGGGCATTCACTCCCGGTTTATTACCTCTGGCATCTAACCGAATCCAACGCTTTAAAGAGCCGAGATAGACGGCGTTTAAAGCATGAATACAATACCCATCCTCAGGCTCATCAAATAATGTTAATTTTTGATAACAGAAACCCGTCGGTATTCCTTCTCTTCTTAATATTGCCGCCAACAAATTCGACTTGGCATAACAAATACCTTCTCGATGAAGTAAAACCTCAGGTGCGTGCTTCGTTACTCGGCTACTTTGTATATCCCAGCTGTGAGAAATACTATCTCGGACATATTCAAAAGCCCGTTTCACTTTCTCCATATCGGTTAGATGTTTATGGAATAAGGAAGCATTTAATTCACGAATGCTCACATGATGATAATCAAGTTCTGCTAAATCCCTTAGGTATTCTTCTACCTTTCCTGATTCTTGATTGAGGCGCACGTCACACCTCCTCTCTAACCTTATTTAATTTTGAAATAATCTTGAACTTCATACGTTTCAAAGCCTACTTTTTCGTAAAGGCCTTTCGCTTCAACATTTAGTCCATCCACTTCTAGAAATACATCTAATCCTTTCGTTAACGAATGTTGAATCACCTTTAATAAAACCTCTTTACCATAACCTTTTCCTTGAAATTGCGGGAAAATAGCAAAACCATAAATCCAACATTCTGAGTCAAGCTCTTGAATACGAATCTTCCCAATGGTCTCACCCTCAGCCATTAGTTTCCACAAGCTATTTTCCTTACTTTTCAGTAAATGTTCGTTGTAGGAAATAGCCTCTTGCTGTTCAAACTCAAAACAGACCCGATCAAGCTCAGCCAAGGTTGGTATATCTGCTTCTTTGGCTTCTTCTAACTGAACGAAATCACTCTGTATACGAATGACTGTTGTACGATTAAATTTCATCTGTCTCTCTGAAAAAGATAACGGTAGTTTTTCTACCTTAATCCATGCTTTTGCCGTATCTGAAAGTGCAGGTGTATTCATATAAATCTGATGATCCTCAGTTAACCCAGCCTTGGCTACGTTATACAATTTTGTAAAAATCCCTTGACGGCGGTAGCTTGGATCAACCATGCCACATAATTCAGCTTTATTACCAAAACGATATATACCGATGAAACCGACTAGCTGCCCATTCTCATAATGAAAAAAATCTTCCTTTAATTCATTTTTTCTATTTTCGAGCATTTCCCAGTTCAATTTCAATTTGATATTCTCATATTGTTCGCAACGTTTTTGCAACGCTTTAATATCTTGTAATTGTTGTCCTGTTAACATCACGGTGCCCCCTGACCTTTATCTGCACTTTAACCTAATTATACCATTTACTGCCACAATTTGATGTGGATTTTTTTGCATTTATTAGCTCTATTCGTTTCTGACTCGAAAAAACCGTTCAACGCTGAACGGTTTTTTCCATGAATACAAAGTCCTCTTTTTATCGTTCCCAAAACCTCTGCTTGGCCATTGCATTAATGAACTTCTCGGCAAAATCTCCCTGACCGTCTGCCACTACCACACCAGGCCTGCCATCAATACCTAGTTGCCCGATCACCGATTGACCATATTGACTTGCCCCAATCGGTTTATAATGATTATATTGCTCAATCACAAATTGGCGTGTTTTATATTGGAACGTTTCACTCATATTCGGACCACCCACAACATACACACCATCATACACAACAGGTGCATCCGTTAAAAACTTATGCTTAATATTCACTTGTACACCATTTGTCCCTTCTAGCTTGCCTTGTTTCTCACTAATAAAAGTTGGCTGTAGACCTGCCGACTTCATCGCATTAATAACGGTACTTAATTCACGACCGTTAAAACCATGATCAACAATAACCGCAACCTTTAATGTATCAGGACGATAGACTGTGTTCATCAAACTCAATGCGGGCGAAGAAGACGTAACCTTTGATTCGTTCACATTTGGCACTTCAACTCCAACATCATCTGCAACGGTTAAGGCTAGTTCACGACTCACTCTAGCAATCATATTGACAACCCTTTGCCTAACCTCTAACGTCTCTACTTTACCTAATTCAAAACTAAATGCAGTAGCAATATGCCCCTTCTCAACATCCGTCATGCTATTCCAAAAAAGTCGTGCCTGAGAAAAATGATCGTCAAAGCTTTTAGCTGTTTTTCTAATTTTTACACCTTCAACCATTGAAGGATAAGTGACAAAACCACCTTTGGAACCAGGCACCGTACTCGGTGTATTACCAGCAAGGTAGTTATTTTTGTAAGCAACCTTTCCTTTATCTATCACATATCTCGCCGCCCCATCACGTTGATTATTATGGAATGGACAGACCGGGCGATTAATCGGTATCTGTTTAAAGTTAGTACCTACTCGATAAATTTGTGTATCTGTATAAGAAAACAATCGACCTTGTAACAATGGGTCATTACTAAAATCGATGCCTGGAACAATATTGCCCGGATGAAGGGCCACCTGCTCTGTTTCGGCAAATACATTTGTCACATTACGATTCAAAGTCATCTTACCAATGATTTGTACCGGCACCACTTCCTCTGGCCAGAGCTTGGTCGCATCTAAAATGTCAAAATCGAACATAAACTCATCTTTCTCAGCTAAAACTTGTACGCCTAGTTCGTACTCAGGGAAATTACCCATCTCAATATTTGTCCACAAATCCCGACGATGAAAATCAGCATCCGCTCCTCCGATTTTTTGAGCTTCATCCCAAATCAACGAATGTTTACCGAGAAGTGGCTTCCAGTGGAATTTAACAAAATGCGAGTCACCTTCTTTATTGACAAGACGAAACGTATGAACACCAAAGCCTTCCATGGTTCGGAAGCTTCTTGGAATCGTTCGATCAGACATAATCCACATCATCATCGCTGCAGACTCTTCATTACTTCCGATAAAATCCCAAAATGTATCATGTGCGGTTTGCCCTTGTGGAATTTCATTATGCGGCTCTGGTTTTAGGGCATGGATCAAATCTGGAAACTTAATACCATCCTGAATAAAAAAGATCGGAATATTGTTACCAACTAAATCAAAATTCCCCTCTTCTGTGTAAAATTTCGTTGCAAATCCACGCACATCTCGATTTGTTTCATTCACCCCACGCGAACCAGCCACTTGAGAAAACCGAACAAAAACAGGCGTTTCACAAGTCGGGTCTTGTAAAAAATGAGCCTTCGTTAAATACGCCTGTGATTGATACACCTTAAAAAACCCGTGTGCACCATACCCCCGGGCATGAACATTCCGTTCCGGTATACGCTCTCTGTCAAAATGAGCTAATTTTTCCCTGAATAAAAAATCCTCAAGTAACTGTGGGCCTCGCTCACCAGCACTTAATGTGTTTTCATCATCTGAAATTTTCACTCCTTCACTAGCTGTTAGTTCCTTCCCTTCATTGACACGAACAAATTCTTGTAACTGCTCAATTTTTTTACTTTCTTTTCGGTCTTGATCCCCTCGACCATCTTGCCTTTTTGCCAACGTCCTCTCCTCCTTCGTTCAAATCGGACAAAATCATTTGTAAACACCATTACAAACGTATTCATGTCTGTCTTTTATTATTCATAATAACGATTAGTAGCACTCGGGCTTTCTACCACTTTTTCTGCTCGCAACCCCGCATATTTCCATTTGCTCGGGGTTACTCTCCCTTTTTCTGCTCGCAACCCCGCGTATTTCCTTTTGCTCGGGGTTACTACCGCTTTTTCTGCTCGCAACCCCGCGTATTTCCGTTTGCTCGGGGTTACTACCGCTTTTTCTGCTCGCAACCCCGCGTATTTCCATTTGCTCGGGGTTACTCTCCCTTTTTCTGCTCCCAACCCTGCGTATTTCCATTTGCTCGGGGTTACTCTCTCTTTTTCTGCTCCCAACCCCGCGTATTTCCATTTGCTCGGGGTTACTACCGCCTTTTCTGCTCCCAACCCCGAGATTCCACATTTGCTCGGGCTTTCTCCTACTTTTTTCACTCGCAACCCCGCGTATTTCCGTTTGCTCGGGCTTTCTCTCTCTTTTTTTGCTCGCAACCCCGCGATTCAGCGTTTACTCGGGCTTTCTACCACTTTTTCTGCTCGCAACTACGAGATTCTGTGTTTCTTCGGGTTTCCTCTCAGCAAATATGTTAATTGGTTTTGCCCTTGAAATAGTGGTATTTCGTTCATTCGATATTACTTCCATTTAACGAAAACAAAAAAGCTTGCGCCTCCCGTTACGTTAGGCATTATGATAAAGTTAATAAAGTTACTCCACATGAAAGAGGTGCACATTAATTGAAAGAACAGAAAGAAGTAGTTCAAACCCCATCCATTAAGCCAAAAGAGTTCATTCAACTCTTAAATAAGTACCGTCCGGCTTTATGGATTATAGTCGTTGCCCTTATCTTTGGCTTAGGCGAGACCGCTATGGCATTACTTGTGCCTTTATTAACGATGAATCTCGTCGATATATTAGCTGAAGCGAGCTTTACATGGCGGTCCATTTCCACGTTGGTTGTCGTTTTTATTTTTCAAGCGATTATGTCTGGCTTCTCGATTTATTTAATGTTTTATGTGGGACAAAAAATGGTTGCTGGCTTACGTAATGATCTTTGGAATCATATTCTCCAACTTAAGATACCTTTCTTTGATAAAAATACATCCGGAGAAACGATGAGTCGTATTACTAACGATACGAATATCATTAAAGACTTTATCACGATGCAAGTCATACCTTTTATCTCAGGAATTGTCTCGATTATCGGCTCCTTAATTTTATTGTTTATCATCGATTGGCAAATGACATTATTAATGTTTATTGCTGTTCCTTTTGCCGCTTTAATCATCATGCCTTTAGGGTCAAAGATGCTCAAGATATCTCGTTCCATTCAAAACGAAACGGCTTCTTTCCAAGGGGAATTAGGAAGAGTTCTTGCAGATATTCGATTAGTGAAAGCTTCCAATAGTGAAAATGTCGAAGAGGATATGGGTAAAGGGAAAATAAGGCATTTATATCGATATGGAATGAAAGAAGCAAAAATCCAAGCCTTCGTTTCACCTGCGATGATGTCCGTTATGATGCTTGTCCTTGTATTAGTCATTGGGTATGGTGGTGTTCGAGTAGCCGCAGGTGCGTTATCATCTGGTGAGCTTGTTGCTATCATTTTATATTTATTCCAAATTGTCGTTCCATTTACAACATTAGCCGTCTTTTTTACTCAATTCCAAAAAGCACTTGGAGCAACTGAGCGTATTCAAGAGATTTTTAGCGAAACGAAAGAAAAATATGATCTTTTACCATCCAAAACAAATGAGCAATTGGTGTTTAAATCTGCTCAAAACATTACACCAATTCCTTTAAAGGGCGGAGAATTGAACTTTAATCAAATTCGCTTTGGCTATCATAATGACAAAACGATTTTGAATCAGTTGACCTTTACGGCTCCTGCTGGTAAAATAACCGCCTTTGTTGGCCCAAGTGGTACGGGGAAAACAACGATATTCTCCTTAATTGAACGTTTTTATGAACCTGATGAAGGGGCGATCCAATATGGACAGCAACCGATACGAGATTTAGATTTACAAGGTTGGCGGCAAAAAATAGCCTATGTCTCACAAGAGAGCCCGATGATGAATGGTTCGATTTATGATAATTTAAGATATGGATTATCTGACATCGAAGATCCCCTTATTGCAAAAGCACTAGAGCAAGCCAATTTAACGGCCTTTATCGCCACATTGCCACAAGGATTGCAAACACCAGTTGGTGAACGTGGGGTTAAGTTATCGGGTGGACAAAAGCAACGCCTCGCTATTGCAAGAGCTATTTTGCGCGATCCTGAGATTTTATTATTGGATGAAGCAACCGCCCACCTTGACAGTGCTTCTGAAAAACTAGTGCAAGATGCTTTAAATGAATTGATGGAAGGAAGAACGACATTAATCATTGCTCACCGCCTTTCAACAGTAAGACATGCCGATCAAATTATCGTGGTCCAGCAAGGGCAAGTAAGTGGAACTGGCACACATGAACAATTAATAAAAACACATGAATTTTACCAAGAGCTCGTTCTGCAGCAGTTTGAGTAATGAGAATGAATGATTGCCTTAATGACTAAATGCTCCATAAAAAGCTCCCGCTCAGCTTCAGTACTAGAAGTGAACGGGGCTTTTTTTGACATCCTCGCTCCCCTTTTCACCTCACGAATTTTCCTTTTTAGGAACTTGGCTCCATCACTACACACGTAATCAAAAAAACGCAACCAGCTTCCCAGTTACGTTTCCCATATCTATTCATATACTCATCGAAACACTATCAACTATTCACCTGCATCAACATTATGATACACTTGCTGAACATCCTCTAAATCTTCTAATACGTCGATGAGTTTATCAAATTGTTCTATAGCATCTGCGGGTATTTCGACTTCATTTTGTGGAAGCATTGTTAACTCAGCAACTGTAAATTCAGTGATACCATCAGCCTTTAGTGCCTCTTGCACAGCGTGGAACATGTCTGGCTCAGCATAAATGATCACGACCTCATCTTCTTCTAATATATCACGAACTTCCACATCTGCTTCCATTAAAAGCTCCAACACATCATCAGCAGATTTCCCCTCTATTCCAATCACGGCTGTAGCATCAAACATGTAAGCAACCGAACCGCTCACACCCATGTTACCTCCGTTTTTTGTAAAGGCTGAACGCACTTCAGCAGCTGTTCGATTCACATTATTCGTTAACGCATCCACAATGACCATAGAGCCGTTTGGTCCAAAGCCCTCATATCTAAGTTCATCGTATGTTTCTTCAGAACCACCTTTTGCCTTTTCAATGGCACGGTCGACAATATGTTTCGGTACACTATATGTTTTTGCTCGTTCTAAAACGACTTTTAACGCACGGTTTGATTCCGGATCAGGCTCACCTTGTTTGGCCGCTACATAAATTTCACGCCCAAACTTTGCATAAATACGACTCGTACTTGCATCTTTAGAAGCCTTTTTCTCCTTAATATTATTCCATTTACGTCCCATTCATAACACTCGCTTTCTTGTAAAATATATCTGATTACATTCAGACTATCCTTCACAACACCATCTATTATACTCCTAAAAACAAAACATTTCACTATCCTATCTGAACTAATCTTCTAATTCACGAACACAGCTCGACCTCTTCCTGTATGGGTCATAAATTCGATAGAGTCCATACATAAAGAAAAATAATCCAAGAGCAACCACTTGCAAAACAATAATATAATACGGCCACGGTCCGAACCAATCAAATGGAGAAGGACTAGGAGGCTTTTGCATTAAATACATATAATTACCACCAACAAGCCAATTCACGCTAAATACAAAAAACGCGTATCCATTTAAAATTAGCCAATTCGACCAAACCGTCCGAAGCGAAAGAGTGAATTTTCTAATAAACAGCAAATAAATAACCGCAATAATCACGAGACCGTGAGCCATAAAAAAGTGAAAAAAGCGAAAATGAGGAAATCCGAACCCTCCAATATCTGGTGTAATGATCGTTAGAAAAGCACTACCAACTCCCGCAAAAAAAGTAAATTCAAATAACCTCTTATTAAGCGTAAATAACATAAAAATGGCCGTAACTAACGTAATACTACTTAAATGAAGCGGCAACGCGTACGTAATCTCCCAACGCCCATTGACGAGTAGCCAAATATGATAGGTTACTTCTAGTAAAAGAAGAATAATGGCTAAACTGAAGCGAATCGATCTTTCAAGTTTCCTATTTTTCTCTAAACGATTACGTATTGAAAAAATAAAGGCGACTATCAAAAAGAGGGTAAGAATAACCAAGAGATGTGATACTCCAAATAATTGAAAGCCAAACCCATCTACTTCATAAGAAAACCAAGTCATCCATTTCCCTCTTTTCTATATATATATCTATTATTCCAATTCCATATATGAATAGATTTCGTTACTTGCAGGCTGTGGAATCATATATAAAGTAAAAGGATCCGATCCCTTAACGAAATATTCTAAATTCTCCCAAAGTAAATAGGACTCTTTTTGTAATGTAAAAATATATGTAGGTTGTGCTTTCATAACGGTCGTATTTTCATCTTTTTTTGCCTCTGTAATTGCTTTCTCAAAAATAACTTCACCATTATTCTTATTTACATCGATCACTTCAAGTTCACTCACAATATCCGGATTTACATGCTGATTGACAAATTGTTTGTACTCCGTGACGGATTCACTTGCCAGTATTTTATTATTGGAATAAACGTTAACTTTTACTTCCTTGTCATCTTCAATATGTTTTCTTAATGTATCTACATTAATAGTTGATAAATCCTCGGGTGCTACTGAAGTTCCTGTAACTAATAAGGTTCCTTCGTTAGATGTATAAGTATCGGGTATCTCAAATTGTTCGACACCTGTTAACTGTTGAATATACGGGCTGTCTTCAATCAAAAATTGAACTTGATAACTAGTATTTTTTTTCATTTTATATTCATTTATCTGCACAATGAAATGGAGTTCTCGGTTTTCCCGGTCATTGGCTGAACCAAATTCTATATAGGCAGCTTCAATGATGTCTTGCTTTCCTTGACAGGCGGATAAAATGAGTAGCACAATGACTAGCAGTGTTATATGAACTCTATACAAAAGCCTCCCTCATTCCCTTGTAAATTACATTAATTATACACTGGAAATTCAGATTTATGTTCGGTTTTGTTTGACTGAAAATCATACTCCACTCAGTGTCTTTTCACTTTCTCCGCATTGTCTGCTCTTTTTCCGGCTTCATTGCCGCGTATTTACATTTATAGTTCATAATAAGATGCCACCTATTAGCATACAAATCAGCCCGAACACTGCTTTATAAAATCCATGATTAAACTCTTTATTTAATTTCTGTAAATCTTCCTCTGTCCCTTTTATACCCCCAACCTGCATGACCATAATCCGAGGTATTTGTCAACGAGGGTGCCATTTAGAAAATAGTATAATGTATAACTCCTACTATTAAAGAAAAAATTACTAACAGACGTCAAAATACCCACTCCTCACACTAATTACTTCCCCATCTCTGAATCTCCTTCAGCACAAGAATCCCAGCAACATCAAAAAAAAGAATAACGAGCCAAGCATGACTCATTATCCCACAATTGATTTACTTATTAACCCTTCACACTACTAATCTGGTCAAGCACTCGCCAATAGGCAGGCTTTACTTGATGATTAGTATCAAACAGTAAAGGCCAATTTTTCCTGCCTCTTACAGGAAAGTCACTTAGCCATGTATAGGCATCACTGACACCCCAAAAGGTAACGGAAGATATATGCTGCTTATATTCAACAAAAAGCTTAAACATTTGTTCATAACGCTCTGCCTGCTTTTCAAGCATTTCTTCTGTTGGCTTGAGGAGGTCTGTACGATGATCATCGAATCGAAACATCGAAACATCCATTTCAGTAATTTGTAACTGTAAATCAAGCGACGCATATTTCTCGATCGCTTGTTTAATATGGTCAAGAGATGGTTCATACAAATTCCAATGAGCTTGTAAACCGACTCCATGAATAGGGACATCTCTCTTCAACATTGATTGAACTAACTGGTAGATTTTATCCCTTTTCTCAGGGTCGGATTCATTATAATCGTTGTAAAACAAGAGAGCATCTGGATCTGCCTCATGGGCATAATGAAAGGCATGATCGATGAAATCTTCACCGATCACCTCCAGCCATGGCGATGGGCGTAGAAATTCTCCTTTTTGGTCAGAAATCGCTTCATTGACTACATCCCAGCTAAAAAATTTCCCTTGATATCTTGTCAACAATGTTGATATATGCCTACGCATACGTTCAAGCAATAATTCGCGATTCAACTCTTTTCCATCTGGCGCTTCAAAAACCCAATCCGATGTTTGATTATGCCAGACCAATGTATGACCACGAAGCTTATGACCAAATTGCTCCGAAACATGAATGAGCTCATCAGCATAGTCAAAATTGAACTGTCCTTCTCTCGGTTGAATCTGTTCGAATTTCATTTCATTTTCTGCTGTTAAACTATTAAAATGTTTTTGAATCAGTTGCTTTTCTGAATGAAGTGTATAACGATTAACTGCAGCCCCAATTAAAAATAAATCTTCATACGCCTTACATAATGAAACTGTCTCTCGTTCTCCCATTTTAAAACCTCCTTATCCTTTAACGCCACCTAAGGTTAAACCCTTCACAAAATACTTCTGCAAAAATGGATATACACAAATAATCGGTACACTCACAATGATCGTCATCGCCGCTCGAACAGAGGTCGGAGTCACTACCTGCACCTGTACTCCACTTTGCGACTGAGTAAATGCTCCCTCTGCACTCCCTGAAGAAATCGATGAATTAGAGTTTTGTAAAATCTTCATTAACTCATATTGCAATGTGCTCAAATGTGGATGATTCGGATTATATAGGAACACATCAAACCACGAATTCCACTGAAAAACTGCGACAAACAAAGATATCGTAGCAATTACAGGCAAGCAAAGCGGCAAAGCTATTTTTAAAAACATCGTAAATTCACCAGCACCATCAATACGTGCTGATTCAAATAATGAATCAGGTAAACCTTCAATAAATGAACGAACGACAATTAAATTAAAGACACCAATAAGCCCTGGGATAATGTATACCCAAAATGAACCTAGTAATGAAAGCTCTCTCATCAACATGTACGTAGGAATTAACCCCCCACTAAAATACATCGTCAAAACAAAAGCTATCGTTGTAAATTTTCTCAAAACGAAATATTGTCGGCTAATCGTGTAAGCAACCATCGCTGTACAAAAAACAGACAATGCTGTACCAATAACCGTTCTTAATACGGAAATGACTCCCGCTTGAAGAAGCTGTGCTTGCCCAAAAACATGCTCATAATTATATAATGTAAAGTCACGTGGCCAAAGGTAAATACCTCCTCGAACGGAATCTGTCGCATCATTAAAAGAGACGGCTAAAGTATTTAACATTGGATATAACATGACCACACATAACAACAGCATAAAGATCGTATTTAATGAATCAAACACTATATCATCTAACGAACGACGACGACTGATCAATTTATTTAAAAGCATCTTGTGTACCTCCCCCTAAAATAACCTTGCCTGTCCTAAGCGTTTGGCAATATGATTGGCTGAAAATAAAAAGATAATGCTGACAACCGTTTTGAAAATCCCTGCGGCAGTCGCTAATGAGAAATTCCCCATTGAAATCCCATACCTGAGCACAAAAATATCCAAATTCTCAGCGAAATCCATATTCATTGAATTCATAAGGAGGTATTGAGCTTCAAATCCCGATTCTAAGATATAACCCATGTTCATGATTAATAGAATGACAATAACCGGTCTCATTCCTGGTAATGTAATATACCAAATTCTTTGAAGCCTAGATGCCCCGTCAATTTCTGCTGCTTCATATTGCTCTGTATCGATCATCGCTATAGCTGCTAAATAAATAATCGAATTCCATCCTACATTTTTCCATACATCTGATGTACCAATAATCCCCCAGAAATATTCTCCCACACCTAACCACATAATCGGCTCATCGATGAACCCGAACTGTTCTAAAAGAATATTGACGATACCATTTTCAGTTGATAAGGCATAGGTGACAATTCCTGCTGCTACAACCCACGATAAGAAATGGGGCATATAACTAATTGTTTGAACGACTCTTTTAAAGGTAAGATTTCTTAATTCATTCAATAAAATGGCTAGTCCAATCGCTGTAACAAAACCTAATACTAAGTTAATCATACTCATCGCTAACGTATTACGCATAACTTCAAAAAATCTGGGGTCAGTGAATAAAAAAGTAAAATGCTCAAACCCTACCCATTCTTGTTCAGCAAAACTTCTAGCCGGTTTAAAATCCTGAAACGCCATACCCCATCCATATAAAGGGATATACCGAAATATAAATAACCAAATTAAAAAGGGAAGACTCATAAGTAGGAGCATTTTTTGTTCAGAGCATTTTTTCAAAAAACCTTTGAATCCCAATTTCTTTTTTGGTGTTTTTTTCATTTTTGTATCTATCGTTGGTATTGGTTGTGGTAAAGACAATCACATCACTCCTCCCTTTACAGATCTCTCTCTGTCTACATAAAGAAAAAGGATTATGACAACTGCATTTATAAAGTTGCCATAATCCAACACTCAAAGAATTCTATCTAGTTACCATTCTCCATTGACGCGAGATTGAACCGTATCTGTAAAGAATTGTTCGTAACTATCAACATCATGTTTTCTATACTCGGTTACGTAATCTTCCCATTCTGCTTCAAAATCATTCGGATCAGCTAAGACAATTCGGGCAAAATGTCTTCTCTTAATCTCATCCGTTCTTTCTTCAAATATTTGTACAGGAGAGCCCTGCTCCACATTTGCACTCCAAGCCGGATACCACGGTCTCTCTTGTGGTTCGGAGAATAATTGAGCAAAAGTTTCAATACCGTATGCTTCTAAATATTCTTTGTCAGCATCTGTATAGGCGGCTTGTGCTACAATAGGCTGCCTTCTTGGCTCTACGGCATTTCCATCTGAGAAGGTACCATTAATTCGTGGCCAGCTCCATTCAAATACCGTCATTCCTACTTCTTCTCTTACTTCCTCCTTGTTTGTCAAATCAATTTGCTCTGGCGTGCGATAGAACTCGCCGTTTTCATCAACGGAATAATGCTCATCTTCATAACCCCACATCACTTTTCGTTGCATCTCTTCAGAAATGAGTTCATTCCAGAATTGAACAATTCGCTCAGGGTTTTCAGCATTTACCGTAATTCCAATACCACGATTTTGAGTGAAAGCCGGTGGATCAATATATTGATCAGAAATACTTTCATCAAATACAATAGGTAAAGCCATAAATTCTCGGTCAGGATTGCCAGCATCCCTTAATGCATTTCTAGCATCACCAAACTGCCAACCATAATCGAAAAATCCTAACACTCGTCCCGAAGAAAGCTTTGAAATATATTCATCATAATTCGCGACAAACATCTCACGATCAAGTAAACCTTTTGTATTTAACTCATTTAACTTTTGTAAATACCTTTTTGTATACTCTGAATCAGCATACACGGTTGCTTCATGGGTATCCATGTCGATCATGACTTCCCCGTCATTTGGATAACCAGCTAAATGATTAGGGACATTCGACAAAGCGAAAAATCTCCAATCATACGTTAATCCTGTAAACGGTATCGTATTCATGCCATCGATTTGCGGATTTTTCGTTGCATACTCTTCAATGAGTTCAAAATATTCATCTAATGTTTTAATGTCTGGAAAGCCAGCTTCTTTTAAGATTCCTCGTTGAATCCAAAAAGCACCTTGATCAATATTTGGGTTTGGTACGAATTCATTAATAGTAGGACCAAATGGAATATAATAAATATTTCCATCATCATGTGTGAACATATCAATATAGTCTGCATACATGTCTAGTATATTTTGACCATGTTCTTCTAAGAGATCGTTTAACGGAATAAAAGCTCCCGCATCAAGTAACGTATCAACAGCAGCATCAGGGACAATAACATCCGGATATTCTCCACCCGCTACCATCGTTCCAACACGCGTATTCATATCTCCAACTAAATGTTCCAGCCTGAAGTTAACACCAGTTTTCTCCTCTAATTCTTTACCAATTCTCGTTGTATTCGTTTCAATGTCTTTACCAGAAGAACCCGCATTAAAATACGTGTATGTCACTGGTGTCGTATCGATTTCTGTTTGTCCATTGTCATCGTCTGTGTCATTTGAGTCAGATGCAGTTGGCTCATCATTATTACAAGCCGTCATAATGAAAGCAAATAAAAGGATAAAAAATACAGAATAAAAAGATTTTTTGTTTAACATCTTACCCCTCCCCCAATTTTATTGCTCACCCAACTTCCTTGTAAGCCCTTTCATTATATCTAGCTTAAGCCTAAATTTGACCCATAAAAACTAAAGAACAAACTTTGAAAATTATATATACTTCACCTACAGCTCGTCCAAATTCATGATTTTATTCTTGTTTCTTCTGAAAAATCTTAATAACAACGGTCGTGCCAATTTGAGGAGAACTATAAATCGAGAAGTCGAAATCGTTCTGATAATAAAATTTCAAGCGATAATAGACGTTCTTTATACCAACATGCTCACCCATACTATCATCTTCCTTTAAACCACGAAGTAATTGCTCTAATTGTTCCTTTTTCATACCTGCCCCGTTATCAGTAAGCGTAAAAATCAACGTACCTTCCACGATATCAATATTTAGATGAATCCTTCCTTTTTCTTTAATCGCCTCTACTCCATGGATACTTGCATTTTCTACAAAAGGTAAAAACGTCATATTGGGTATCTTATAATCTAGTGCCGCGTCTACACAATCAATCTGAAATTCAATCTTATCGTTAAAGCGATATTTCTGGATTTCCAAAAAGCAATGAATAATTTTTAACTCATCACGAATGGATACCCATTCCTTTTCCCAAGTCAATGAATTACGGAAGATCTTCGCCATATTTTGTATGATCTTGGCTGTCTCTGTTTCATCCTTTATAATGCTTCTCATTCGAATTGTTTCTAGAGCATTAAAAAGGAAGTGTGGGTTAATTTGACTTCTAAGAGCACTGAGTTGAGCTTGCTTTTCTCTAAGCTCCAAGTCCTTCTTTTGGATATTAGCGACATAGACTTCATTAATTAAATGGTTAATTCTTGAAGACATACGATTAAATTCGGTTGTTAATTGTCCGATCTCATCTTTATCCTCAGCGTCTTTAATCATTTCAAACGTTTGCCCTTTCGCTTTTTTCATCGACCTCAACACTCTCGATATTCTCACATTTAATGACCGAGCAATGAGAATAATTAATAGAGAAGGAAATAAAAAGTTAATAAAAGCCAACGTAAATATGACACGGCTTGAATTATACACATCTGCCAATGCCTCTTTCTCATCAATAACTCCAACAACTTTCCAGCCTTTTAAGTAATTAGAATAAAAGCTACGTTCTTCAATTAATACGTCTTCAGGTAATTGTAACCGATAGAAATTTTGTTCGTCACTCTCACTTGTTGTACGACCATTCGTACGATATTCAATTCCGCCTTTTTCATTTAATAAATAAATATCTCCCTGTAAAGTGACATTAGCAAAGAGCTGTTCAATCGTAAGCGGATTAATATCCACTTTTATTATTTTTTCATGTGTAGATTTATTTTTATAAAAATCAAGTTCTCTAATCACACTAAATAAGCGACTATTTGTTTCTGGATTAGGTCTTAGAAGAATTGGACCATTGGTGTCCATAACCTCATCATACCAGTTGATTTCATCGACATATTGATGAATCGGTCTCACCCCACCAGCAAACAATACCGTATCATTATCGGTGTAAAAAGTGACCGCTTGAATCGAATAATATAAAGGCGTAATTCGATTTAAATAACGCAAATAATAGTCATAAGCTTCAATGTAGTCAATAGGTCGCTCATAGTCCTGTTCAAAAAAATCATACATCTCAGCATCTGTATAAAATCGTGTCGAGACGCCAACAGCTTGATCGATGGTTACGATAAAGTCGTTCGCAATTTGATTCATTATCAATTGAACATCATTCATTTTTTGCTTCCGTATTGAATTAATCGTCATTTGGTAAAAAAACACATTTGTAAAAATAATAGGAATGAGAACAAAAAATAAATAAAGAATCAGTAGTTTATTGCGAATTTTAATATCATTGAACTTTGGAATTCTATTTAACATGCCTATTACCCGTTCCATGATTCAATAATTGTTGACGATATTCAGTGGGTGTTACTTTCATTACTTTTTCAAACTGAGTAACAAAATAATCCGTACTGGCAAAGCCTACCTCTTTCGCAATTTCATAGACACGTAAATCTGTTTGTCGTAATAACTTCTTCGCTTCCGAAACCCTTAATTGTAATAGATAATCTTTAAAGTAAACACCAAACGTTTTTTTAAATAATTGCCCCATATAAACCGGATTCATATAAAAAGTTTGGGCAATCGATTTTAAGCTAATATTTTCGCGATAGTTCTCACCAATATAAGTCTTAATACGATAAATATCACCTTTCATGTTACTTTGACGTAATGTTTGAATATAGTCGGTGCTTTCAAAAACGAATTGTGAAAAGACTTGTTTTAGCTTTTTGACCGTTAAATTATGTTCCTCCCATCTCATCATAGCTGTAAAGGAACTAATTTCCTTTTCATCACCATTCATCCTTTTGATAATTTGGATAATTCCATAAATCAAACGATTAATCATCATTTTTATAGCCTTAGGTGAAAATTCTAACGTTTTAAAACTTAAAAACATATCATCAATCCCATCTGATAACTGATGAACATGATTTTCCTCCATACGTTCAATGAAAATACGGAACAATTGTAAATCAAAATCATCAAATTTAAAACGCTTTCTTTTTAATTCATCATAAAGAAGTGGTTGATGATCAAAGGTATATTTATAGGCCCTTGCCTCATCAGCCGTCTGAAATGAATGAGGTAATTCAAGAATATTGGCAATTTTCTCGCCAACAACTATTGTAAAATCCCATTCAAATTGGCTACTAATTTCCTTCTGAAGCTTGTGAATAAAAGCATTCATATTTCCCTTCTCCAAGTCTGCTGAACTAATGAGCATACCTAACATATTATTTTTTTGTTCATGAAAAGGCATGGTCCGCTCAACATTTAACACTTCTAAAAGTGTATCTTTGATTGCTTTTTTCAAACATTCCATCTTCATTTGATTATAGTGACAATCATTATTAATTTCGATTAACACATAGTACAAAAAGTTATTGGGGGACAACTTGGCTAAGGAAAGCCATTCCTCTATTTTTAAGTGATCCATCTTGCCATGAATTAATTCATAAAAGCCGTCTTGCAGCTCTATTTCAACCTGCTTTAAACGTTCTTTTTTTTGGCTATTAATAACTTTATTTAAATCAAATAAGATCGCCTCAAACTCCTCTTGATCGATAGGTTTCAAAACAAAATCAAACACTTGATAACGGACAGCCGTTTGAGCATATTTAAAATCGTTATACCCACTTACAATGATAAACGGGCATACGGGTTGCTCTAATTCTCGCGCCCTTTTTATTAACTCCAATCCATCTATCTCTGGCATTCTTATATCGGTTACAACCAAATCAGGCTTATGTTCTTGAATAATCTCCAGTGCTTGTTCACCATTATCTGCTTCCCAACAAACCTCATAACCAAATTGCTTCCAACTAATTAAGCTCCTTAACCCTTTTCTTACAAATATCTCATCATCTACAATTAGAACCCTATTCATCACTCATTCCACCTTTGCTAGATTTCATCCGAATAGTCAGTGCTAATTTCCTATACTCTCTTCCTCTTGCCATTTACGTTGTTTTTTTTCAACGTGGTTAAAAGCATTTAGTGCAAACCACATCACACACATCGCCAGTACACTGGAACTAAAAAAAGGAATTAGACCTGGTAGTAGATAAAATCCGTAACCAACGAATGCGATAATAAGTAATGTTAAGAAAACAAAATGAGGATTCATTAATCCAATGACTAACGCGGTCCTAAAAAGCTTAAGAAAGGATAATTGATAATGGACATACACAGGAAAAATAAACAAAGATACGACCACAAAAAAAATCGCAATAAGCGAATTCCCTACAAACAACAAATCCGCTCCTAAACCTGGCATCGTTCGAATCATAAAATAATTAAAGATAATGACAGCAGCCACTATGAGCATGATCAATCCAATTCCATTACTTTTTACAAATTCTTTTTTATACGTGTGAAAAAACGTAGTAAAAACAGAAGCATCAGCATCTTTCATTCGCCATTTCCTCACCACAGCAAATACGGCCACTGTAGCAGGTGTGAGACCGAAAATAATGAGTCCAGCTAATGTAAATAACAACCAAAGTAAATGAAGATAACCAAAGCGCCAAATCCACTCACAAGTTAAATAAAACCTACTCGACATCCAACTCACTTGCATCATTAGTCCCCCCTCATGTAAACGCTTTAAAAAATAGACAATTAATATTAATATTTAATTATACAAAACAACCAGCTTAACAAAAAGAGGAAAAACTATAGATTTTACTTTATTTTATTTAGATACTTATTGTTTTCACGTGTTAATAAGAGTAATAACCTGAAAGTTTATAGATTACTAGGGTAGGTTCAGTGATAACGGTAGGCCGTGAACGAAAATAAATGGTGCAAACCCAACAAAATGAATCACGAGCATCCATTTGAGAAATGGCTCATGCACGGTATTTTAGTTTTTCTTATATAAATAGAATAAGTAAATGACAACATAACCAACAGCCAAGCCAAGATGAATGAAGATACTGGACACAATGATATCTCGATAGTTGATGCCAACAAACAATGTTAATAGATTTGAACAAATAATAGCAAGCCCAACACCCATGTATTAACTACCGTCACTTTGTCGATGAGATGCCCTTCGAGCTCGTTCAGCTCTTTTCGTGTAGTTACTTCTCTTTTTTACTTGAGTAACTGGCTCAGTCGGCCCTTTTCGTGTAGTTACTCCTTCACTTTTCTCGAGTAACTGATACATTTGCTTTTTGATTTCCTCAAAACTCTTTATAACCCTTCATATTCGCTACGTACTTTGTAGAATCATCTATAAAAGGTTGCGAACTTATCATCGCAACCTTCCTCACCTTATTTATTCCCTAATTTCTTCGCAACAATCACATAGACTGGCTGCTTGGCCACTTGTGTGGTTGGAAATTGCTTCTCGGTAATTGTAAAACCAACTCTTTTCATCACCTCAACCATTTCATCAGAAGGAACACGCGGTGCTTGAGCAGAAGCTACCTTCTCCAATTCTATGCACAAGAAAGTACCACCATCATGTAACACTCGATATACTTCCTCTAATGCTTGTTCCAAAGGCTGTACCTCATGCAAGGAAATCGAAGCAATGGCCACGTCAAATTGCTCACTTGGCAAAGGCATATCTTTGAAATCACCTTGAACCGTTTTGATATTAACAATCTTTTTTTCCTTTGCTTTTGCTTCTAAGTACTGTAATATATCTTCGTCAAAGTCAAACGCGGTAACTCCCTTAACCAAATTGGCAAACGGAAGGGAAATATAACCAGTACCAGCTCCCAGATCTAATACCTGATCACTTTTTTTTAGCGAAAAATACGAAAACAATTCCTTCGCAGGAAAACGTTCGATTGATTCTAAGTTGTTGATTTTTCTTAACACTCTTTCATTCATTGATACACACCCTTTTAATTATAGATAAAACGAGTCTATAATAACTATAATCATTTTTAGTGAGTCTGTAAATGAATATGTCTCTGTTTTTTTATGGATCGCTATTTTACGAGCCCTCTTTTAATATAAGGGACTGTTACACTTTTCTGTTCAAATCGGTTTGACCCTATTGTAAAATTAATAAAAGCCTCAGCCTCTTGAACAGTCATCCAAACAATTTCCTCAATTTCTTCCGGCACCGTTACCTGTACATCGCCACCTATAACCTTTCCTGAAAAAGTGAAGAAGACCGCATGTTCTTGTTTTTTCTGAAAAAATGCTTCCGCTATGGAAAAAACCTCACCAACTTCAATATCTAAGTTCGTTTCCTCCTTGACCTCGCGGATTACCGCTTCTTCTAATGTCTCACCTTGCTCAACCGCTCCACCCGGGAGTGTATAATAGGATCCTGTCTCTCCTATATTTTTTACTAATAAAATTTGTTCACCCGTATCATCAAAAATGACTGCGTAAGTAACATCAACTCGTTTCACCACTTGGCTCCTCTCTAAACCCTTAAGTGGGTAAGCTACTTAAATGCTCATGGACTAATTTCCAGTCATTGTCCTTATCTTTAACAAATACATTGGTCGCTCTGCCATTTCCTTTTACGAACTTACCATCCCTATAACCTTCATAACGGTACTCATAAATACACGTCGCGTGCTCTTGTGCTTTTACGAGCCATTGAATATTTTCTGCCGAGTACTTCTCCTCTTTAATCAAGCACCAAGCCTTTTCAAAATACTGACCAATTTCATAATGGGATGTACAAACTCGGTCAGTAAACCAATAAACAGCATCTGGGTGAAGTAACTTTTTCACATTTCCAAAATCATGAGTATTTGTAGCGTTTATATACGCTTCAAGTATCTCTTCTGGTTTCATCTACATTCCTACTTTCTATTCACATATGAACCCTTGCTTTTTCCCATATTGAATCAAGCTTTCGTAAGGATCAACGTCATGTATACCTAGGACTTGGCAAAAAGCTTGTTCCGTTTTTATTCCTTGTCTCTTTAGTGCGATAATTTCTTCTTTTATATGTGGCCACTTATTTAATAATTTACTTTCGATAATCATATGTAAGTAGGCATACTGCTCAAATACAGGTTGTGCTTGTCCAAATAATTCAAATTCATAACCCCCCATTAAAAAATTCACTTTCACGACGGCTCTTTCTCTAATCTGTTTATGTTTGATTTGAAAACCGCTAAACTCACCATAAAGTAACTTCACTCGTTTTTCGAAACTCTTAACATCATATACTTCAAAAATTATATCTAAATCCGAGCCTTGCACATCGATTTCTATAGGGAATGTTCCACAAAGAACCGGGTTATAATAAGCTAAATCTTTCATAATACCTAGCTTATTTAAAACATCAAAAATGGCTCGTTGCCTATCATTTCCTGTTTCCAAATAATCAATGGTTGTATACATGACATCTCCCCCAGCAGGATTTACATTTAACTTCATATGGAGCACACCCGTAAATGGAATAAAAGAATTTTGTCACCGTCTTCAATCCTGTTTTCCAATTTTTCGAGTACGATGTACAAGCAAATCCGTTTACACTTCTTGCTTCACTTCATATCTACTCAATAATTCATAAGGTCTAACTCGAAAAGCCTCATACGGTAAATAGTTCGAGTTCATGGCATCTAAGGCTCTACTTCTAAATTGCTCCCTTGTAATCCATTGAGCAATATTGGCTTTTGTTAAGGCAGTAAAAGCAATTTCTGCCGTTTCATCCTCTGCTGGCGTTAAGTCGCCAGATTGATAATCACCTCTAAAAACTACACACGTAACCCCTCTTGTGACATTTTGATAGATACCTGTTATCCCATTTAAGCGAATGGTCACTCCTGTTTCTTCCAAAACCTCTCGATGAATGGCTTCTTCTAATGTTTCTCCTTCTTCAACGACTCCACCTGGCATTTCCATCGTATCAGAGCGGTGAACGTTTCTTACGAGTAAAACTTCTCCTTTTTCATTCGTTATGTATCCACTAACAGCCATACCATGCTTTGCTGAGTGATAAGCAGAAGGAAATGGTTCTGTTGAGGTTAGCCTCTCTCTTTCGCACTTCAAATAAAAGTCGTCAAGTGTCTCTTCCTCTAGCATAGCCTTGATTCTTTGCTCATGCTCGTTATCTTTATATTTCCAAATCACCGTCACTTTATTTCCCTCTTCACTCACCCATCGACCAATAAGCTGTGCCCCATCTTGAATATGAATCGAATAGATTTCCCGGTGAAAAAATCGTGTTAATTCCTCTAATTGTTCTCGTTTGATCGTGTACACTTCTTTTATGTAGGTCATCTTAGTCCTCCTTGTATGTTTAAGCACCTCTACCTTTTTTTATTATAATTCTGTTTCACATACGTGGCTCTCATTCCCAATCCTCAAGCAGCGCCCAAGTAATGGCTGGTTTCCTTTTAATTGATCTCATCGTTCCAACCCAAACATGATCATCTTGGTGTGTGGAAGCATGCCTGATAATTTCAAGCGTAGTTGCTGAGACAGATTTACTCTCAATTTGCTTAATCGGAATCCAGGATAATGAGCCTTCTTCGCTTTCTACTAATGGCTGGTCATGCATTAACACACCAAAGAACACATATTGTGTCCTAATTTCACGATTACTTTTATTCCTAAACACCATATATTTCAGTGAAAGCCCCTGTATATGCTCATCAGTTAAGCCTGTTTCCTCCTCTAACTCTCGTAAACAAGCTCGATAAGGATCACTTATTTCACCTTCTTCAAGGTGTCCACCAATTGGAACAAGCATGCCAGGTAGAAAAGGGCTGGTTGTTTTTTTCTGTAGAAACAGCAGCTCATTTTTCTTATTGAATATAAAAGCCACCGCTAATTGCCTCAATTGCATCGGTTATCAGACCTTTCATCTTATTAATCTCCCTGCCATAGCCTTTCTACTTGAAGCAATTGTTCGTCTTTAAATTGCAGCTTATAAATATCTGGCTTTGTTGTGCTTTGCCAAAAAGCAAAACCAAATTGCTCATCAAAACCGTTTAATATACTAGTCATAATACTTCCATGTGTTCCAATCACAATCGCTTCGCCCTTATATTTCTTCAAAAGCTCTTTCACAATAGGAAGCGAACGCTCTTGTGCTTCTTTAATGGTCTCGCCACCACGTAAACAATAATCCTTATCTTCCAGTGATTGTTGAATAGCTACTAATAATTCAGCTTTGGGTAATTGATAGTCCCATGCTTTAATGGATCTCTCCTTCAATCCCTCATACGTTTGAATCTCGAGCCCCCTCTGCTTAGCAATGCTCTCTACCGACTGAATCGCTCTCGTATATGGACTTGAAACAACAGCCGCTATCTCTTTATCTATTAACAAATTCGTTACTGTCTCTACATCATCAAACCCTTTTTGTGACAAGCCTCTCGTCCGTTCCTCCCCTTTTTTAAAAGGAGATTCGGCATGACGCACCATAAAAACTGTTGTAATCATTTGTACCCTCCTTACCTTCTATATATGTATTTAATTGTTTACAAGCCAGATGAACTCACCTATTCCATGACTTAAATAATAAGCACCAATCCAGATACTAGACTTAAACCAATGAAATAATAGAAATTACCTTTATCGTTTAATTGTTCTTGCAGTGTTGTTTGAAAAAATGCATCATGTGATTTTTTTGAAATAACGATGTCTTTTTGGCGGGGACATACATGTGGATGAATTTCCCACCCTTCTGTTTGATAAGCCAAAGCCTTCCCAGGTACCGCTTGATGTTGAATCTAATAGATCGGCACTTGAACATCCCTAGCCTTTGAGATTAAAAGGTTTATATTTTTCAGAAATATATTTCCCTCGTATACTTCTTTCCTTTCTGCAAACATCGCATTTTGAACATCAATAATAAGCAATGCTGTTTTCAATTCACCCCTCCTAACTACGTATTAATTGTAGCATAATTCAGACATATCCAATCAGCATTTTCATTTCTCCTATGCTCAAATCATCATCATTTAAAGGTCTTTTGGATTAATAATGGCTAATAAATGATGGTCTTCCCACTTGCCATTTATTTTTACATTTTTGCGAGATAATCCTTCTATCTCAAAACCAGCTTTTTGTAACACTTTTAAAGACCCCATATTATGTGGCATGACACCTGCTTCGATTCTATGTAGTGAAAGTTGAGTAAATGCATAGTCCACGACCGCTTTAACTGACTCCGTGCCATATCCTTTCCCGTTAAGATTTCGATCAATAAAGTAACCGATATAAGCACTTTGAAGCGGTCCACGAACAACTTGAAAAAGCTGGATGAGTCCTATTAATTGTTCTTGTAAAAAGATACCGAATTGATAGACTGTATCTTCCTGCCAATTGTTCTGCCATCTTTCAAGTAATTCCTTCTGATAGTCAATCGTATAAAATCGCTCTGGTCTAGTAATCGCAAATTTCTCAAAAAAGTCCCTATTCTTCACCTGAAAATGAAATAGCACTTCCACTTCTACTAAGTCAAATGGTCTAATTAATAGATTATCCGTTTTTAACATTAGCGCTTGACTCCTTCTTTTTTATTTTGAAATAAAACTGTTCATCCGCAACAAAACTCTTAATTCCCGATACCATTTCTATTATAATGATAGAATGTATCAAAAACTTATCGTTATGGAGTGTGTCATATGAGTTATATTCTTATTCATGGACTTGGTCAGAATCCTTCAAGCTGGCAAACCGTCATCGAAGCATCACAGTTACCAACCCATACATATTGTCCTGATCTTTTTCAACTACTTGGAGAAACAGATCCATCTTATGAGAATCTATACGAGAAATTTAAAGAAGATTTAGATAAAAAAGAAGGGCGTATCCATCTATGCGGTCTTTCACTCGGTGCGATATTATCCCTTCATTATACAATTGAACGACCTGAGAAGGTACAATCACTCATTTTAATAGGGGCTCAATATAAAATGCCTAAGCTGATTTTATCCATGCAAAATTTTGTCTTTCAATTTATGCCAAACCAAACATTTAGCAAGCTTGGTATCAATAAAAAATCGTTTATCTCATTAACTAACTCATTAAAGGAGCTAGATTTCACGCAACAACTAGAAAAAATTACTTGCCCCACTTTAATTGTTTGCGGAGAAAAAGATTTGGCTAATAAACCTGCGTTTAAACACTTAAGCCAAACTATTCAACAAGCTCAAGCTATAATGGTTAAAGACGCAGGTCACGAAATCAACCAAGATCATCCACACGAATTAGCTAAGGTAATAGATGGCTTTTGGCATACCACTGACTATTGACCGTAAATTCTTAATCGCTTTTTTTGAATCGTTAAGAAGATACAAAGAAAAATAGAAATGAGTATTGTAGCGAACCGCAGCGTTAATCGCCGTTTGCTCAGGCTTTCTCCTACTTTTTTCGCTCGTAACCCCGAGATTCCTCGTTTGCTCGGGCTTTCTCCTGCTTTTTCCGCTCGTAACCCCGCGATTCCGCTTTTGCTCGGGCTTTCTTCTACTTTTTTCGCTCGCAACCCCGAGATTCCACGTTTACTCGGGCTTTCTACTACTTTTTTCGCTCGCAACCCCGAGATTCCACGTTTGCTCGGGCTTTCTCCTACTTTTTTCGCCCGCAACCCCGAGATTCCACGTTTGCTCGGGCTTTCTACTACTTTTTTCGCCCGCAACCCCGAGATTCCGCTTTTGCTCGGGGTTTCTCCTACTTTTTTCGCTCGCAACCCCGAGATTCAGCTTTTGCTCGGGCTTGCTCACGCTTTTTCAGCCCGCAACCTTTTTTTGGAATACACGATTCCATAATGAACAAGATCTTCATAACGACCTTCTTTTATGACATGCTCTTTCAGTATGCCTTCTTGAGTCATTCCAACCTTTTCCATAATTCTTCCTGAAGCAGGGTTGGACGAAAAAAAGCGGGCAAAAATCTTATGCAGCTTCTTTACTCTAAACCCAAAGTCAATCATTGCTTGTGCCGCCTCAGTACCGTAACCCTTTCCCCAGTATTCTTCGCCAATCCAATAAGCTAACTCACCATGTTTAAATGTGGAGTGATTCGATAAGGAGATAGCTCCATACAATGTCCCATCACCTTTATCGGTTATAGCTAATTCATAGGAACGCTCTTCCTCAAAATTACGTTTATGATTTTCCATCCATACTAATGCGTCTTCTAATACATACGGGTAAGGCAAATACAAAGTACTTTTATAGATTTGATAATTATTACACAATACTTGAACGTCTTTCGCATCACTTACCTCAAATAAACGCAAACATAGGCGCTCCGTTGTAATGATTCTTTTGTCTTGATCATAGTTCATAATTATTCTCCTTCCACATATCTGGTGTGAAACATAAAGGTACAAAAAAGCCCATCGTCTCATAGAGACGACAGGCATAACCTAACGTGGTACCACTCTGATTGATTTTTCATACATAAAAAAATCCACTTAATCGTTGTTAACGAATTCGATCCGTTTAGCCCTACTTCGGTTCAGGCTAACCACTTCTAAGCGACTTCAGGCGAGGTGTTGGCCATCTTCCAGCAACCGACAGCTCTCTCATGCAACAGCCTCTACCCTACTACTCTTATTCACAGTGTTTTCTATATTTTTAAATATTTTAACGTAAAGCTAAAATAAGTCAAGCCAATTCTCAAAATACAAATTCTCTAAGAACAAATACTTAGCCAAAATAACAACCTCTTTATGGTTCTAGTGATTGCTCATAAGCCTCTAATAAAGTATCACGTCAGCTTCCTCACGTAATAGCTGTTCAAACCCTCTTCGGTCCTACACCCCCAAGCCTTTGCCCGTTCATTTAATTCATGAACAAATGACTGTTTCCCATCTTGATATTTTTGATGCTCATGAGGGAATTGCTGCTTTAATTGGAGCTTTAGCTCTCCATAGGCTTTGGCTTCTTCATGATGATGTAATAAATATTTTTTAAAAACCAATTGATGCTCGATTTGCACACTACCTAACTGATAGATATGAAGATGATGAGTCCGATGAATCCCTCCTTTCGGAAAATACCTTCTGCCTTTTATTCCATTTTCCCCTTTAGGTATATAGCCTATCCTCATCAACTCATCATCGTATGTATCAACCCTATCTATTTCTTTGACGACGACTAATATATCAATGACAGGCTTTGCATAACCAATTGTAGGGATCGATGTACTACCAATATGGTGGATGGCCATTAAATCTTCCTTTAAAATTCCTTTAAGTAACGTCTCTTCCTTCTCATAACGTTGACTCCATTCACTTGTCCAAGCTTCAATCGTTGTTTTTCTCATCGTGTCATCACTCACCATTTATTGGCATACATTCGAGCTGAGGATGATGGAGAAAAGATAACGTGAAAATCAGCCTGTAATTCACTCTTTATCTTCTCTGTTAGTTTGAAGCCAGCTTGATTATGCTGTTCCTCTAACCGAATTCCGTTTGGTAAAAGCACATCTTTTTGCCAGTCAATCCATTCTCCGTATTCCATCCCCCAATGAGCTAGCTGCTGTTTTAATGCAGATGAAACCGGAAAATCATCTAACTCTAAGTTACAACCGCAATGTTGACACCAAATCGGATCTGCTCCAACATCCCCTTCCACTTTGATCGTCGTTGTAACATTGTTTTCGCATAAACATTCCATCATCTTCCACTCCCCTTTTCGCTCTATGTAATCATGTCAACCAATGATTTGGCCTTTCAATAAAATCTGGTAATACCGTCATGTGATTACCTTTAGCTGAATTAATTTGTGACTGAGTTAAAAAGAGTGCCCCCGTTAAATTCGCAGCACTTAAGTTTGCATCTCGCAAATCAGCCCCAATAAAATCAGCAAAGCTTAAATTCGTATGCTTCAAATTAGCCGCAATCAATAATTTCCCACGCAAATTAGCTCCTTGAAGGTTTTGTCCATTTAAATGAGCCCCAATATAATCATGACGAACCAGCTTTTGACCACTGCTTTTATTTTTACGATACGATTCACTCGTTTGAAGCAACAATTCATTGACGTTCATTCTTTGTTGCTGAATATCTAAGTCCATTAAATACTGCGGTGATTCGTTTGTGTTTCCTTCCAAATCGATTATCATCTCTCTGATTTCTTCATGAATGATAGATGTTTCCTTTAAGCGTATCGCTTGTTGTAAATACCACAACATCTCATGAAGCTGTTGAACAATTGGGAAAACGACGAACATCTCTTTACTTTTATTAGCATGACTACGCCAATCTTCGCCCTTGTATAAGGTTTGTGATACATGCTGCCCTGCTCCAAAACATTCATAGGAAACACAGCCGTTAAAACCCTTTTCTTTTAAACTTTTATGTACCAAACATTGATGACTAGATGATAGGTTTTGGCACGGCTCTCCACTGTTTTTATCCAGAGGAAAATCAGCAGACCTGGCAAAAGGCAAAGCCACACAGCATAAGCCAAAACAGTTTGCACAATCTGATTTTAAGTGCCTAATCATTGAAATCACTTCCCCATACGAATAATATCATTTTCCAACTATTATCATAACATAGGGAAACGTGTGAGGCTTTTTTACTTTATCTACCTTTACTTTTTATTGATATATGTCCAAATACTAGGCAGCTCATACGATACTAGATGCTGATAATCAACCGTCCGTATTGGAGAAGGTAACGACGGTGCAATTTAAAATGTAATTTAGTCATTGCCTACTGCAATAGGAGGACCAACAACTGGATCCACCCAACAAAAAAGAGCCTTCCTAATAGAAAAGCTCTGATAAGATATGTATGTTTATTTTATAAATTCATATTCTCAACACCGAGCAGCAACGGTAATAATGCCACAACGATACCCGCTATCATAATAACTGCCCCAAAAAATTTTAAGGAGATTTCATCCTGATAGGACACTCCTTGTTTTAGAAAATAATCAAGAAGCACAGGAGCTTTCCCTCTAAAAACAAAGTAACCAAACAGGACTATGACCAAACCAATTCCAATGACTAAAAATTTGTATTGGCATAACTTCCACCGCAAACTATTTTTCTACCTATTTTTATTTACGAAAAATTTTGTTAATAGGTTTTGAAAAACAGCAAATTAGCATTCTACTTATAGGTATTTTCGTGAAACAATAAATTCAACAAGCGGAAGTAGTACCATCGCAATGCCTAATGCACCAAGTAGAAAAAGATTATATTCCGCATTGACTGTATAATCTATAAAGACAAAAATGAGAAGTACTACGACTAAAACGAAATAACTAATCTTTGAGCTTTGCTCCGTAATCCTCTTCCCGAGCTCTTCGTTTTCTAAAATTCCATCCTTTTCCTTTTCATTACCCCATGTTATCGCCGAGAAAAATGACATTAATAATACCGAAGAAACTAGAATTTCATCAAAACCTAATGTCTGTCCTGACATCACTTTATAAATAATAAACGCAACAACCGCAAATGCAGATACCGCAAAGATGAGTGCTATGATCTTCTTCGTACTCATTACTTCCTCACTCCCCTTTCTTTAATCGTTTTCCCTAATTGGTTTAAAAACCTCTTCCATCGTCACATTTAAATGAAAGGCGATATCAAAGGCTAATTGTAAGCTCGGATCATACTTGTTATTCTCAATCGCATTAATCGTTTGCCTACTAACCTGACACAAATCGGCTAATCCCCCTTGCGATAATCCCTTTTGCTCTCGATAAAGCTTAATTTTATTATCCACTTCATAATCCTCACTTCTATAGGTGTAAAAGATTTTTTACAACCTAATTATATGTAAAAACCAATGTACCTGTCAAATACTTTTTACACCCTATTCATTTCACTTTCGATAATGAATTGCTTAGCAAGCGTTCCTAAGCGTATGCGTATTATTGCTATGGAGTATTAACAAAATAATACAATAAAAGAGCCTTCCTAACTTTAAAGGAAAGCACTTTTGTGTATGATTCATATTCTTACCTATAAATTCTTCGCTACAAAAGCTCCTAATCCAATGACGATGTATATAACCATAAAACTCACGATCAACCAAACTGTTTCTATCGCATGAATGCCTGAAGCGTATAAAGCAATTAAAACCGCCCCACCCCCGATTAATAAAACATAAAGAACAATCAGCAAGTACCGTTGCATGTTCTTAAGTGTGCGCTCGTCAACATCAGGAACATTCCCATTTCTTTTCCGTTTCCACTTATCTATGAAAAATGTAGTAGCTAAACCTATAATAGCTCCCGCAATTATTGGGAGAATTAATTCAAGCCTAAATGCTCTTTCAAATAAATAGGAACCTAAAATTCCGCCAATTGTCATAAATAAAATAATTGCGATGGTCATTATCCATTGTAATTTGTTCATTTTGTGTCCTCCTCTTTATCATCTAGATAAAATAACTGTTCGATAGGAACGTCGAAATATCGTACTAACTTTAAAGCCAACTCAAGACTTGGATTATATTTATTTTTCTCAATCGCATTAATCGTCTGCCTGGTTATTTGCAAATCCTCTGCCATCTTAACCTGAGTAATCCCTTTCTGCTGCCTTATTTCACGAATATGATTAATGACCCTCATTGGTCCCTCCTTAGAAAGGTAAAGATATCTTTACAGTCAATATATATCAAACGGTTCCAAGTGTCAAGATATCTTTACACTACAAACAAAAAAAGTAACCTTTCTCTCAAAGATTACTTGGTACATTTTTATGTACAGGTATGGTGAGCAAAATAATGTATGGTTGCTATATAGAACGGATAGCTAAATAGCATTGCAATAACAATTAACCCGGTCCCTGGATTCGGAACATCCCCTGGAAATAGGGTAATAAAGCTATAAATAAAAGGGTACTAATTATATTTAATTTCAATAGATACTTCATAGCACCATGCCTCCTTGTATGAAGTTATTTTATTATAAAAGTTCACTAAAGGCATGATTCCATAATTTTAAAAATAACTTACCCTATACTGTTTTCGCGATACCACATAAACCCTCATCTCTACTCTTTTGTTGTCGTCACCTGGCTATTAGGACACTTTAACCCGCTTACCTGCCCTTTCATTGTCGTCATGCTCTCATCGACATGTTCTTGCCTTTTTTGCCTATGATCATGTCGTCCATACTCCTTCATCGACATGTTCTTCGACTTTTTTGCCCATGTTCATGTCGTCCATACTCACTCATCGACATGTTCTTCGACTTTTTTGCCCATGATCATGTCGTCCATACCCCCTTATCGACATGTTCTTTGACTTTTTTACCTATGATCATGTCGTCCATACTCACTCATAGACATGTTCTTCGACTTTTTTACCTATGATCATGTCGTCCATACTCACTCATAGACATGTTCTTCGACTTTTTTGCCCATGATCATGTCGTCCATACTCACTCATCGACATGTTCTCTCCCTTTTTTGCCCATGATCATGTCGACCAGTTTCACAACAAACAAACTCCACTAAACACATTTCACTAGAGTCTTCACTATGGGCATCCTTTAATCCGTCCTTATCTCATAATGCTGAGCCTTATTATCCTCAATTGAAATGACCAACCACTCACTATCAATACTTATAAAACTCCGCTCGGGGCCAAGATAATAAACCATTGTCATATCATCTGCAAAATATCCGTTTTCATCAGGGTCCCCTAGTAAAGAGACGATTTCATCTAGGCTCTTACCGATTAATTCCGTGTTATGTAGAAAATTATCAATAATCATCACCCGTTCACTCGGTTCACTTACCCATTTTTCACTCGAAAACGTTGCCCTCTCTACGAAAATACCTAAGCAAATAAGACAGAAGAGCGGTGCAATTACACTGAGACTTATCAGCTTTTTGTTACTTCGCTTGTTCACACCACTCTTTACCAACAATCGGCTCAAAAACATAGCAAAGAGAATAAAGATAACAAAAGGTAAAACAATGAGAATAATAGCGGCTATCGTCAGCGTTTTATAATCGAAAACGATAACACTAAAAACGAGTAAATAATATAAGATATAGTGAGCAATGGAACCTATCATTAATGTATAATAAGCCTTTTTTCTATCCATGTATTCACCAATTTTCCTCTTTACTCTTTAGACGAGCACCTTTCGATAACGGTTTTATAAAACGTCAAGAAAGTGCTTCGTCCATCGTATTGGTTAGGGTAAATCATACTCTTCCTTTACAATGAGCAAAAAAGCCTCACCAAAGATGTGAGACTTTTTTAGATTTGGAGCTTATAACAACCTTATCGACGTTTTCCTATAATCCCCATATTAATTTGTACATAGGAAAAGTCAGAACATTCAGGCCAGCCTATCCATTACTTCAACAATCCAACCATCTGCAACCCGTGCACTAGCCCATCATCATCGACATGCTTGGTTACATACTTAGCTTTTTCCTTCACTTCTGGTTCTGCATTGCCCATCGCTACACTATTGTGAATTTCCGATAACATCTCAACGTCATTGAACCCATCACCAAAGGCATATTGCCTTTCTTTAGGATAATTGAGTTTTTCCATGACCTTTGCAATCCCAACAGCTTTTGAACCACCACTCGGTACAATATCAAGGGAAACAGGATGCCAGCGAACAAAGTGAAGGCCATCATATTGATTTTCGTAGACCGTTTCTTCACCTTCTGCACAGAAAAGTAAAGCTTGATAAATGTCACGCCCTTTATAAAACTCAGGATCGTGGGACGGCATTTGATAAATTTTCAAACTTGAAATACTCTCTTGGATATACGCATGCTCTTCTGTTACATTAGCTTTCATTTCTTCATGGTTCATATATACAACAGGATGACCATGCTTAACAGCGTCTTCTGTAAACTTTTCAATTTCTATTTCATTCAGTGGATTCGTATAAATGACCTCACCTTTGACAACGACATACTGACCGTTATAGCTAACATACGTATCAATACCTAACTCCTCACGTAATTCTTTATACATAAATGGAGCTCTTCCGGTTGCAATTGCGACCTCATGCCCGTCACTTTTAAGTTGTTGAATCGCCTTTTTGGCTGATTCGGGTAATGATTTATCTTCCGTTAATAAAGTTCCATCAATATCAAAAAATATCACGCTTTTCTCCACTAGTATCCCTCTTTCTATCTGAATTGAAATGATCGTGCTTTTAAACTTTTAAAGTCATGATCCATGATGACACGACTCTACCTTGATAATTTCCTCTATCTGTTTCAATCAAACTCTTCCATTTCCATTAAATCAAATGATACGAGGAGGATGCAAATCATACACCGTATTGATTTTATCGACGACTTCCAAAAAACGCCTTGATGCACGACTATCCTCTATTCATTCTTTTCCCTTTTTCACCTTCCAAATCTTTATGAAATAATCCCCTACCAAAAATAGCTAATACCTCTTATCCTTTTTCTATTTCAGCAACCGGTTTTACCACTTCTAAATATCGCCACTTGATCCAAGCACCTGCTAATAAAAGCATCAAGATGGCGGCGATGATATAAATGCTTGAAAGTGGGTAATACATGAGCAGTAAAAATGAAACAAGTGGCCCGAGTGCTGAGCCAACATCTACGACAACGGTATGGGCTGTCATCATTTTGACTTTATCTGAACGAACCGCCGCTCTTGTTGCAAGTGTATCGGTCGTTGTTGTAAAAACAGTGGACAATAATTGAAAACAAATGATGAATACAAGCAATAAAAGAACCTGCTCAGTTAAAGCCAACAAGACTAAAAGTCCCGCACCGCCGATTAACGGAATGAGTAAAACGGGTAACATGGTTGCTAGCTGATCAACCTTTCTCCCAATGAATGGTGCCACAAACGGATCCCAAGCCCAACGTAACGCCTGCATCAATCCCGCTAAAGTTGCCACACCAATAACTAGTGATCCGAGTTGCCACAAGCCACCATAGACAGAACCAATTAAAGGACTTAGTGTGGAGGCGAATAATCCCATGATAATAAACCCTTGCATCAGTCCCGTGCACAAGACAAGTATCACAAATGGGGAAACCCAACTGAAGGCACCTGATTGTATGGGCAGCTCCTTTTTCTTTTGTTCAGTCTTAGACTTTGGTACGACGAAAAATACAACTGGAATCGTCACAACCGCAATCAAGGCAAAACTAGTCGTCACAAAAAAGATCGAGGTTTGATCAACAAGAAAGCCACCTGCCAGCATCCCCACTAAACCGCCTAAGCCCCATAGACCATTATATAAACCAACATGCCAGCCTCTATTTTGATCCGTCGTTACATCTATAATCGTTAAAAAACCACCAAGTCTAATAAAGGACCAAGCCACTCCCCATAGTGCCCGCATGATAAGCAGTGCCCAAAATTCATGAAAGACTCCATAAGAAAAGGTCGTAATCACCGCTAATACTAAGGCAATTAACACACCTGTCCTCAATTGAAAATGCTGATAAAAGTAGCCGATTAAAGGATTTAAAGGCAAACGAATAAACCGATTAATCGATAAAAGCAAACCTATTTGCCAAAGTGCATGTAAACCGAATTCTTGCCAATACAAAGGCAATACAATAAATAGCATTGCATCGCCCATTACTGCAACCCCAGTCATTAAGGCTAAAGCAATGACTTTTCCTCTTGATGTAATATTCATAGCGTCACAACCATTTCTGTATCATTCTGACTTTTCTCCATTTTACATTCAACAAAGAGGAAAAAAAGGGTAAACTTAGATCACGTACATTTCCCCTTTTATAGAAAGGTTGATCATGATGAAGCTATCTGAACAATATGAGCAATTACTACTCTCTTTTCACGAACGACAAAGCAAAACGACTTTAAAAGAATTATCAGGAATCCTTTTCTGTTCTGAGCGCCATACGAAAAATATCATTCATGATTTAAAAGAAATAGGTTGGATTGATTGGAGCCCTGGGAGAGGTCGCGGGAATGTATCCACGATTACTTTTAAAGTCGAATTAGAAACATTCATTATGCAAAGAGCTGAACAACTAGTAAGTGAGGCATCAATTGATGAAGCCGTGTCTTTTATCAAGTCAAGAACGTTAAACGCCTTGCAGAAAGAACAGTTTTTAGATTGGTTATTAACAAAAGTCATTCACTCAAAAGAAATGGAATCACCTGGTGAACTCGATCATTTACGTTTCGCTTCATACAGGCCACTACCATCACTCGACCCTTACTATGTTCATCGACGTTCTGAAAACCATATGATGCGACACATTTACAATCGACTTATTCGTTATAGTGAAACACAACAAGACTTTGTCCCTGAACTTGCTCACTCCTTTAAATCGAGCGAGGATGAGCTTACTTGGATATTCTATCTAAGAAAACATGTGCTTTTTCATGATGGTCAACAGGTAAGTGCAGCCGATATTTGTGAAAGCTTTCAAAGACATAGCGACAAGCGTTCCGCATACCATTGGATGACAGCCACTATCTCGTCGGTGAAACCTTTGAACATGTACACCGTCGAATTTACCTTAACCTATCGTAACCCTTTTTTCCTTCATTTGATTGCCTCATTGGGTGGTAGCATCGTCAAGGCCAATAAACCAAATGTGCCGATTGGTACAGGACCCTTTCAAGTCGTAACGAACAATGAAGATAAGCTCACCTTACAAGCATTTGAGCATTATTTTGGCTATCGTCCGTTGCTTGATAAAGTCACGATGTACTTCTTTCCACAAGTTTATGAAACCTCAACAATGGAACATGCTGGTCTTGACAAAAAACTCAACTTTTATCAATATCCTAATTCGATAAAAGCGAATAGCACCTATGAAATGAACACGATCGTTGACAAAGGAAGTAAGCTCTTAACAATTAATCAAAACCGCACCATTGGTGTCGACATTCACTTAAAAAAAGCGATTAATACCATGCTTTCACGAAAGAAAATGGTCAAAGAGCTTCAAGGGAATCGCCATGTACCAGCCTATGGGATGTTTTCGGAGTATGAAGTAGAAATAGAACATTCCTTAGAAAGAGCTCAAGAGTACCTTGACCTTAGCGATTACGATCATGATGTTTTACATTTGTATAGCTATATCGGTGCAGGCAATGAAAAAGATAGTGAGTGGATCCAAACAGAGCTATCACTCATTGGCATCATCGTCCAAGTTCATATTCTGCCATTGTCTGCCTTACACAAGCTTGACTTAACACAAATAGCCGATTTTTTACTTGGTGAGCAATTATCAGATGAAGACCAAACTTACACTTACTTATCAGCGTTTTTTGGTACTCATAGTTTTATCCAGTATCATTTAACAAAAGCTTGGAATGAAAACATAATGAAGCAATTATTAACTCCACGAGTTGAAGATCGACTTGCTGTTTTACGTCTAGCAGAACAAACCTTATGTGAGGAACATTCGCTTTTGTACTTATACCGCTTGCAACAATCAGCCATTTATCCCAATGATTTAGAGAATATTCACTTAAATGCACTTGGCTGGGTTGATTATACAAAACTATGGTACCGTCATTAATCATACTTTCAACACCATACTTTTTTACTCGTTTTACCAAAAAGTATGTTCTTTGAATGGCCCTTTATAGTATAATAGTATGAGGAAAACGTTTTCACAAAATTCTCATAAGGGGGAGTTCAATGAGTAGAAAAAGAAAGAATACAACCTTACTACTGAAACACAAATTACTATTTGTCATTTTGTCGATTGTTTTACTTAACTCGATTTTTATGTCGGCGATTTTTATCAATAATCAAAGTGTAAAAACAGAAGTTGAACGACTAAACTTAGCTTTAGAAGCACGCGACGCATATCATTTATTTTTAGAAACAACACAGGAGATCGGGCTCATTCAATATGACCTTCTAACTGGTAATTATACAAATAGTCGGTTAAATGATTTAGAAGAGGCCCATGTCCATACGGAAGAACTGTTAGTATCAATTGAGGATTTTTTAGAAAGTGATCCAAGTCTTACGAACTATTTTAGCCTTTTACAATCTGTCGACATCGAGTTCCAACGTATCTCAAGCGAATATTTATCACAACCCCCACTTGGTGAGCGTGCTCAAATCATTACAACGCAAGCATCAAACGCCATTACGGGTAATCTGATTGATTTAGAAAGAGCACGGACACCGATTGATGAATTTTTTCAAGAAATTCGCGAGACACATATCCAGCAAGTTGATGAACGTATGACAGCGTCGAGTACGTTTTTAGTTATATCAACGGTCGTCTTAACAATTGTTTCTTTCTTTATTATTTACTTATTCGGTAAGCATTTAACAAACGGTGTTCAAAAAGTCTTTAAACGCATTGATGCTTATAGGAACCATGATTTCACGTATCAACAAAACGTCTCTCGAAAAGATGAAATTGGTCAAATTGATCAAGCTCTCATTGCTATGGCCGGTCATATGACAGACGCTTTACAAGTCAACAAAGTGAGTAGTGATCAAGTGTCGCAAATAGTTAATGATGTCGTCACTCAAGCGAAACAGAATCAGCATGTCTCTTTACATGTTGAGGAACATACAAAGGAACTTCAAAATCAAATTCATCAACAACTTGACCATGCCACCTCTATTTCCGCTATTACGGAGGAGTCTGCGACAAGTTCCCAAACCATCCAACAGTCTGTTTCCTATATTAAAGAACAGACCGAGGGCTTAAATTCGTTCGCCGTTCAAGGTCAATCAACTTTAGAAGAAATGAAACAATCAGTTCAAACAACGGCTACAGAAACGAACCAATTAAGTGATTCTATTAAACAAGTCGTATCTGATATGCAAAACGTGGTTCGATTCACAGAACATATCGATAAAATATCAGAGCAAACGAATTTACTTGCTTTAAATGCATCCATAGAAGCGGCTCGAGCAGGAGATGCCGGGAAAGGTTTTGCTGTCGTTGCTAATGAAATTCGCTTACTTTCAGAGCAAACTCAAAACTTTTCTAAACAAATTAAAGAGACCCTACATTCTTCTGAAACCAAAACAACGTTATTTATGGAACAATTCCTATCTTTTAACGATATCGTGCAAACGATTGTCCATAAATCAAATGAGGTCGCTACCTTATTTACTTCGATTCATAACCAAGGTGTAGAGATTGAGAGAAATCAACAGGACATCAATGAGTCCGTGACAGAGATTTCATTAGGATTAGAAGAAGTCGCTAGCTCAACTCAAGAGCTTGTTGAGGCAGCCTCTTCCATCTTAAGCAAATCCAATACAATTCAGACATCGACGAAGGAACAAACCATTAGCTCTGATCATCTCCTTGAGACGATGATTCGTTTAGAAGATACTTCTCAACAACTCAAAGAAAGTGCCGCTGCTTTTAAGTTAGATGAGAAATAAAAATACGTAATATCAGAAGCAACCTACGCATCGTGCTGTGGGTTGTTTTTGTATGGAAGTGTAGTTATGGGCGAGAGTTTGTGCCTTGAAGTTAGCTACTCCTAGGTTCCCTTGAGTAACTGACACATTCGGTTCTTCTTCAGCTTTTTTACCCATGATCATGTCAACTAGCTTCCTTCATCGGCAAGTTCTCGACCTTTTTGGCTCTTGATCATGTCGACCAGCCTCCTTCATCGACAGGTTCTTAACCTTTTTGGCTCTTGATCATGTCGACCAACCTCCTTCATCGACAGGTTTTTAACCTTTTTTGCTCATGATCATGTCGACCAACCTCCTTCATCGACAGGTTCTCGATCTTTTTTGCTCATGATCATGTCGACCACCCTCCTTCATCGGCAGGTAGCGGCGTTACCCAAACTCATACTCATCACTATTCATGCAGGCCCTTTGGTTCGTATACTTTCCATACAAAGCCAAATTAATTGAAAAGCCACCAGTTAAAGAGTCAACTGATAGGTTCGATATCATTTCGCACTGTTACTCACCTTCTTCCTTCGAGTAACTGACACGTTCGGCTTTTTCGTGCAGTTACTCACCTTTTTCCCTCGAGTAACTGACACGTTTAGCCCTTTTCGTGTAGATACTCCAAGGTTTGCCGTCTGTATCTGCACAAACCTTTATGAATGGTTAAGATGTTGAAAGATGACTTTCATTCTTGTTGGTGGTGGAGCAGTTTTGGCTCCTCCATAGGTATTTTATATAAAAGTTAATGCGAACATGGCGCTATTTCGGTCGCTTTTGAAATTATTGCCATACGTATTGTGTATGTTGTCACTTCCTGCCTTTTCCTACAACACTCCGGCACACTTCCCCGAGCAACTGTCCTGTTTACATCATTTCTCACACTTACTCCACCACTGCCCTTAGCTCACTGTCTTTATTGGAACTTTCCACAATGTTACTCTTTTACGCTTTTACTCCCTTACTCCTTGCTTATAGTACCTTTGACTCAGCAATAATGACTCTTGTTGGTAGCGGTAATGGATCGTAGGCTAAAAGAGATAAAAATGGTTGAATTTGGATTATCTTTTTAAAATTAAGGGTATGTATCGACACATACACATAGTCAATTATTGGCAACCAAAGTAAAGGAGTCACTAATTTATGATCGAAGCTCTTATTAATTATGGTATCTTGTTTATCTTTATCATTCTATTTGCTGGACTTGTTGTTTTAGCCAAAAAATACCCAATCATTGCTACATTAGGAAAAGGACTTAGAAATGGTTTTATCATAGCGTTCGCCTTTGCGATGTTAATTGTCTTTTTAATTGTCTATAGTTTCTTAGCCTTCCTTGTTATGACTGTCTTTTCATTTGCGGCAGAGCCAGCTTACTTTATTAATGGTGAGGCATTTAATCCACTGCTCGTTGATAACGAAGTTGCGAAAATAATTATTCCCTATGCTATCTTCTATCTGATCGTTTATTTTGGCAGTAGTCTTGGTTACGTACAATTAAATCTGAATGTCTGGGTTCATAAAGCACTCGTCTTTTTTACAACTGTATTAGCGACAACTTTCCTGTTCCCAATCATTGTCAATTCTTTGTTTGCAAACATTCATGTCACATTTCTAGGTGGATTTTATTTCATCTTATTCCCACTCGTAATTCAGATTAAGCAACTCATTCGTCGTGAGCACCGTGCCTATCACCGTTATAGGCGCAGAAAGTGGAGATACTTTACAAATCGCCTCTACCCATGGCTCAAAACGGGTAAGGATCCAGGCAAAAACGACGGTTACAAACACCCGACGTTATAATAAAAAGGCCGCCAAGGTTCTCTCCAAACCTTGGCGGTTGCATTATTGAAAAAACACTCTATGCATCTATACGGACATGCTCATGTGAAATATTACAAACCGCGAATTTCAATCCATTTAAATCATAAAAACCAAACCCGCCATAAACTTGATCAGGTCGTAAATTCAATTCTTCCACCTGCACGCCTTTTTGTTGCAGCTCTTGATGAAATCTTTGTAAATCTTCCACATAAAAATCAATAACCGAATGCTCGATACCAGTATGAGTGTTCAGAAATGATAGATTTCCCTCAACTTCTGTTTTCACAAGATAAAAGCTAGGCACATCGCGTTGGTTTTCATTTTGAAAATGAAGCATCGCTGCACCTTGCTCTTGGAATGATGGCTTCATACCCAGTACCTGACCATACCATTCAACAGCAGCCGCGACATCTCTCACTGGAATTTCAATAGACGCTACACGTGGGACAATCAATGAGTTATGTTCCACCATGGAATCACCTCTTTTTTTTATAATAATTAATTCGCTGAAAAAAAGTTTATTCCTGCCCACTGCCTTTGATTTCCAGGTCACCATAAATCACATCTTCATCCCCACGAACTTCTAGACTTTTCGGTATTTTCATTTGAAGATACATAAATTGGCTAGAGCCCCAACTTGAGCTACCAAAAGAACTACTAGAATGTCCACCATTAAACTGTTCAACCGTCCATTCATTCTTTAGAAAAACGAGTGTTTCATGTATTGTAATAGGGGGATGCATATTTAATACACCATTTTTAAGCTCAAAGCTAGGACGAGCAGGTTGTCCTTTATACAACATATTTTCATAATATATATCAAATGTCCCTATACCAACAATTTCGATTAGCCCATCATCAGCCTCTTTACGGACAACCTCGATACTTAAATAATTCATTTCTGGGTCTCTATTTTCCACATCAATATAGGGTCCCTCATAATGAAACTCCCACTCTGTCTTCTCAACAACACCCTCGGGGAGCTGTTCCCACTCCCCGTTATAGATTAAATCATACATTTCATCCGTTAATTCCGTCGCTTGCGAATGTGGAGGAGTTTCGACAATGGGTAGGAAAGAATAAACGACCGCACCGATAATTAATAGGGCAACATAGGCACCTACTACAAAATAACTTAGCTTAATCTTTACATTTATTCTCTTAATAAATATACCTACGATAAAAACAGCTAAAGCCAGTAGGAGAATTAGGATCATACTCTCACCTCCAACTTATCCGTACTCCAAATAATTATGACAAGAAGCACACCACAAGTGCCAATCACCTTTAGTGCAAACAATAAAATGGATGGCTCTTGTAAAAATTGTTCGACTAGTAATAGTAGTACACCAAACTCACTTAAAAAGATAATAGCCCCAAACACGAGAGCCGGAATAATGATTTTTAACGGTTCGTACATTTGAACAAGCATGCCACACACATAACCTAACGTCATAAACAGCACCATGTATAAAATTGTAGCCACGAGTCCAGAAAACATTACTGCGGCACTAGTATCTGACAATTTTAATATTTCACCTTCATAAACAAAAAAAGTGAAAAGTTTGATCGTAAAGCCTGACAAAAAAGCCGTTAAGCCACCTAAAGAACTGACAATAACCATATAACCGATATTCGCCAAATGTGCACTCAACCTAGAAGTGACAAAGGAAAAATCATCATACCGATACGCTTTCGATGTAATTAAGGCACCAACAATAAATGCCCAAATCATTGTAAAACCAATCACTATATCTCCCGAAACATGTTGAATGTCGATTTCATAATAATTGGAACCCATAGATCCCCCAGAGCTGGCCAAGACCGAAATAACAAGAAATACCGTCTGTACAATTATCAAAACAAGCACAGCACTAGACAACGCTTTTAATTTAAATAATGTTTGCTTCCGTACTAATTCTTCTAATCGAATTTTCTTTAACATCTCTATCCCCCCTTAATTAACCTCTATATAATCTTCAAAGCTAGTAATCTCGACATTTTCAGGAACTCTTATATAAAAAATGCCTTCTCGATATGGATTCATTAAATGTCTATCTTGACTAAATGCACCTTGGAATTGCTTCATTGGAAATGGATGATCCAGTAAATTCACCACATCATCTGTACTACCATATTCAGGGTGAATATATAACTCAGAGTCGGTATGAAAGAAATCAACAATTTGCACTTGTTCCTGAGTCTCAAAGTGATAACCACGCATTAGATGGTAAATTTTTTGACCGAATTGATAAATGTCTAAGTCGGTTTGAGCATCAACCTTCTCTACGTATATCAAATTATTGTTTGGAACGAGGTGAAGTTCGTCATCATTGATTTCAAAACCCCATTGCTCCACTATCCATTCTGGAGGAACTGCATCAAAGCTTCCTTCCATAATTAAACCCTTAAGTTGCCTTACTCTTTCCTGCTCTTCTTCTATGGAAGCTTCTACCTCTAGGTAATTTTTATCAAAACGGACTGGATTCATCTCTCCTTTAGGTAACAACCCATATACGATCGGAGCCATGATTAGTAAAGTCCCGTAAACAATCGCAAGAATCACTTGAATACTAAACTTTCTTTTGTTCAAATTCCTTTGAGATGGCCTCATACTCATGTAAACAATGAATATAAGAAAGAATGGAAAAATAATAGAAAGAATAACAAACAAAGTTTCCATTTTTTAACGCACCTCCAATCGACGAGCAACAAGGATGGTAACCCCAAACAAGACGGCTACGAGCAAACTGACATGAACAACAAACGATAAAAAGGAAGGTTGTTGAAAATATAATGTCTTCACACTTTCAAATAATAGGTAATCACCTCGAACTTTTTCCATTAAAACATCAAATCCTACGACTAGCATGACTACTATTAAAATAGTGACCTTATACCATTGCATTAAATTACTAATAAAATAGCCAATCATCCCAAATACGAAAGCATATAATGTCATGCCTGATAATCCAATCACGACGGCGGATATGGACGTATTGGTTACATAATAGTAGGTATCAATTTGACCAAAAATGATGTGAAATACTCTTAGAATATAACCGGACATAAAGGAAGTCAGTCCACAAATGATACTTGCCAATATTAAGATCATAACGTTACTAATTACTTGAGTCGTTCCATTAATGACAAAGTGAACATCATTACTTCTTGAATCCTTATTAATCAACTGAACGCCTAATATAAACATCCAAAGAAATGATATACCTAAGACAAAATCCGCCGATATCGTTTCCACTCGGATAAAGCTATTGCCAGATGTATAAGTAGCCATTGCGGAAAAAGCCAACCCGACAAGCTGAACAATAACCAACGTCAACAAATAACCGAGATTTGACTTCATTTTATAGACAACTGATTTCTTTATGACCTCTCGATAACTAATCGTTGTCGGAAAAGACATCGTCAATTCCTCCCTTACGACTTTCCGTTAAATAGACACAAATATCACTTGCTGATACTCGTTTAAACTCTAACCCTAACGTTAAACCTTCTTGTTTCTTTGCCTCATTTGGCTGGTAAGCAACAACATATTTTGTCTGCCCTGTAAGTGTTTGTTCATACAAAGTTTCCGCACCGTCTAACCACTTATTAATAGAGGCTGTATCACCTCTTACACCAATTGCCATCTCCTTTAACTCATCAATTGAACGATGCTCACAAACTGTACCATCTTTTATTAACAGGACATCCTCTAATAAATCCTCCATCTCATCAAGATGATGGCTTGATAGCAAAATCGTACGTGGGTAATGAAGATAATCCTTCATTAAGGCACGGTAAAAATCCTTACGTACCGACTCATCCATTCCCGTTGTTGGTTCATCAAAAATCGTTAATTCACAATGGGCCGCCAAGCCAAAAATCATATTAAAGGTACTTTTCATTCCTTTTGACAAGTTTTGATGGCCTTGTCTTGGGTTCAAGGAAAAATAGTTAAATAGATTACGAGCAAGCTTCTCATCCCAATTTGGATAAAAACGTTTTCCTTCCTCAAGAATTTCTTCAAGCATCAGGCTAGATGGAAAATACATTAAATCATCGACAAATACCGTATTTAAAGACGCATTGATATTATTAAAAGGCTTCTCTCCAAATACATGAAGTTTACCTTTATTCGGACGATAGTATCCTGCAACTAATTTTAAAAAGGTCGTTTTACCCGCCCCATTTCGACCGATAATTCCTGTTATCTTCTTATCTGCAATTGAAACGGACAATCCATTCACAGCTTTCTTTTGGCGGTAATGCTTATGCAAGTCCTGTGCCTCGATAATGGTCATCATGACTCCCCCTTTATTTGCTCGTTCATCTCTTTGATCATGTCAACCATCTCTTTTTCACTGACGGATAATCGGTATGCTTCTAATACAAATTCATGAGCTAATTTTTTTAATGTCTGCTCTTTGCGCTCAGCCATAATGAATGATTTTGCCCCTTCTGATACAAACATACCTAAACCCCTTTTCTTATATAAAATTTGTTTATCAGCTAATAAATTGAGCCCTTTTGCGGCTGTTGCTGGATTGATCGTTAGCTTTTCTGCTAATTGATACTGCGAAAACATCTTCTCATTCTCTTTAAAATGTCCATTCATAATTTCCGTTTCTAGCCATTCGGCGATTTGCACATAAATTGGTTTTATCCCATCATGATCAATGATCACATTAACTCACCCCCAAACAAAAACTATAGTACATTACTGATGTAATGTACTATATAATAAATAACATAAAATAGCAATTATTTTTTATAAAATCAACCAGATGGAGCAAACCAAACTTACAATTATGGTAAATAAAACCACAAGAAATATAACTGAAAATACCGATATTATCCATCTTGAGAGAAAAATTTCAAACATAAACGCCCCTTATGAATGAGTAGATTTTTCATTAAATGGGATTTTGTTGGAATTAACTTTTCGTTCTTATAAATTTCCATTAATTTTTTTCTTCATATTTAATAGAACCTGCTCCCTTATCATTAAAAAAATATTTATTTTTAAGCTATTGCTTTTTATTTTTTTTACCCGTATATTATCTACTTGTAGTTGAGGAAATCAACACGTAAGAAATGATATCTCATTAATAGATAGTATTTCTGCCCACAAGCTTGTATGTAAAAGTTATATGTCGACACATTTCTATCCATTTACCAAATGGACGTTTAGATGCATCTAAACTAATGTTAATTTTTTTATTCAACTTAGAAAACGATTACAAAAGAGGAGGATATACGTGTTTACATTTTTTATTGCGATTGCACTATTAATTATCGGTTATTTCACATACGGTAAATTTGTTGAAAGACAATTTATGCCTTCTGATAAAAGAAACACTCCTGCTATTTCTAATAATGATGGTGTCGACTATGTACCTATGGGTAAGCAGAAAAATGCCCTTATCCAGTTACTAAACATTGCTGGGACTGGCCCTATCTTTGGTCCAATTATGGGTGCTTTATTCGGACCGGTTGCCTTTATTTGGATCGTTGTGGGTTCCATCTTTGCTGGAGCGGTCCATGACTATTTAACCGGGATGATTTCGATTCGTAATAAAGGTGCTCATATTCCAGCACTTGCAGGAAAGTTTTTAGGACAGTTTTCACGTCACGTCGTCAATGTATTCGCCTTATTACTTCTTGTCTTAGTAGGTACCGTTTTTATTACAACACCTGCTTCATTACTTAGTATCGTAACAAATGGCGCTTTGACTACTGGTGTTTTTGCTGCCATTATTATCGTTTATTATTTCTTATCAACTATTTTGCCAATTGACAAAATAATCGGAAGGGTCTACCCTTTCTTCGGTGCCATTTTATTATTTGGTTCACTAGGAGTTGGGATTGCGTTACTATTTTCAGATTACACAATTCCAGAATTAACACTTAAGAATTTACATCCAGAAAACTTACCGATTTTCCCTATTCTTTTCTTTACGATTACTTGTGGTGCTTTGTCTGGTTTCCATGCTACTCAGTCACCAATTATTTCTAGAACAGTTAAAAAAGAATCAGAAGGTCGTTATATTTTTTACGGAATGATGATTGCAGAAGGTATCATTGCAATGATTTGGGCTGCTGCAGCGATGTCACTATTCCATGGAGAAAACCTAAATGAGTTAATTAATGCAGGAACACCTTCTGCTGTTGTTAATGAGATTTCTATTACATTACTTGGTGCAATTGCTGGTACGATTGCTGTTCTTGGTGTCATTGTACTTCCAATTACTTCTGGAGATACTGCATTCCGTGCTGCACGTTCAATTGTTGCTGATTACTTGAATATCTCACAGACAAAAGCTATTAAACGTTTAATGATCGCGATTCCATTATTTGCGATTGCTTATGTACTTATGCAAATTGACTTTAACATCCTATGGCGCTATTTCTCTTGGGCAAACCAAGCAACTGCTGTTATCGCATTGTGGATAGCAACCATGTACTTATTTGTCAAAGGTAAGAAATATATTATATCTCTTATCCCGGCATTATTTATGACTTATATGGTGCTTGTTTATATCCTGAATGCACAAATTGGCTTCAAACTTGACTTAAATATCTCATTTATTGTTGGTCTCGTATTAACCATTGCCTTTGCTATTTGGTTCTTCTGGAAGGCTAAGCAAAATAAAGCGAATAACTTACAAGTTGATGAAGATATCGAAGACTTTTCTATAAAATCTGAATAATAACAGGAGCTAACCTCATAGGTTAGCTCCTGATTGTTTACTTGAATCGCATAGCAATTTCAAAATATTACTATATAACAGCGAAAAAACTCTTCTACATCGGTAACTATGCTGTTATAATAAAGAAGTAGTTTTTATATTCCAATTAAACAAAGGAGGAGTTTTATCAACATTTCGTATATGGTGTTGTAGAGTTTCTATTTCTTAGTTATTTTTCATTCATTATTAAGAAAACGCTTTCAATTAAAAAGGGGTGTGAAACGATGTTTACATTTTTTGGTGCCATTATCTTGTTAATTATTGCTTATTTCACGTATGGAAAGTTTGTTGAAAAACAATTTATGCCTAAGAACGAACGACCTACGCCAGCATATGCAAATAACGACGGTGTAGATTATGTCCCAATGAATAAACAAAAGAATGCCTTAATCCAGCTTTTAAACATCGCTGGAACAGGGCCTATCTTTGGGCCAATTATGGGTGCACTTTTTGGACCAGTTGCATTCATTTGGATCGTTGTTGGTGCCATTTTTGCAGGGGCGGTTCATGATTACTTAACAGGTATGATTTCTATTCGAAATCGCGGTGCCCATATACCTGAACTTGCTGGAAGGTTTTTAGGGAAATTTTCACGTCATATCGTGAATTTCTTCGCCCTTTTACTTTTAGTCTTAGTCGGAACTGTTTTTATTACGACTCCTGCTTCCTTACTTAGCATTGTCACAAATGGTGCAGTGGCAACAGGAATTTTCGCAGCTCTTATTATTCTTTATTATTTCTTATCAACGATATTACCAATCGATAAAATTATTGGTCGTGTTTATCCATTTTTCGGTGCGATCTTATTATTTGGAACCATTGGTGTTGGTATTGCCCTTCTATTTTCCGGTACACCAATTCCAGAACTAACATTAGAAAATTTACACCCTGATAATTTGCCGATATTCCCTATTCTTTTCTTTACGATTACTTGTGGCGCCTTGTCTGGTTTCCACGCTACGCAATCGCCAATTATTTCTAGAACAGTTAAAAAAGAATCTGAAGGTCGTTATATTTTCTACGGAATGATGATTGCTGAAGCGATTATTGCCATGATTTGGGCTGCAGCTGCAATGAGTTTATTCCACGGTGATGCATTAAATGCTTTAATAAGTGAAGGAACACCTTCTGCTGTTGTCAGTGAGGTCTCCATTACGTTATTAGGAGCTGTCGCTGGTACAATTGCTGTTCTTGGAGTTATTGTCTTACCAATTACATCCGGTGATACGGCTTTCCGTGCAGCGCGTTCGATTATTGCCGATTATCTTAATATATCTCAAAAGAAGGCTTCAAGACGTCTTATGATTGCTATTCCTTTATTTGTAATCGCCTATATCCTTATGCAAATCGACTTTAATATTCTATGGAGATACTTCTCATGGGCGAACCAAGCAACCGCTGTGATTGCATTATGGATTGGTACGATGTACTTGTTTGTAAAAGGACGGAAATACATTATTTCATTAATACCTGCTTTATTTATGACTTATATGGTGCTCGTCTATATCCTTAATGCTCAAATCGGATTACGCCTTGATTTAAATGTTTCGTTTATAGTTGGAGCGATTTTAACTGTCGCCTTTACAGTTTGGTTCTTCTGGACTGCACATAAAAATAAAAAAGCTGGCTTAGAAGTTGATATTAACGTAGAATCAATAGATACCAAAGTTAGCTAACCCATTCATCTCATTGGATGGATTATACTGGGCCGTTGACATATATATCTCGTATAATGTCAACGGTTTTTTGTATGAGAGTGTACTTAGGGTGATAATTTGTGCCTAAAAATTTGCTTTGATGGCTTATTTTACTTTATCTTAACTTGATACTATGGAGTGAAGCAGCAAAAGGGCTTGATTGACAGCAAAAAGTCCAAATAACAGTAAAGCACCCCCAATTGTTAGTTTTCATGCTAACAATTGGGGGTGCTTGATTAACATACTTTTATAGTTGATACAACAATAGTCCAATTAATTATTCATAACGTAGTGCTTCAACTGGTTGCAGTTTCGATGCTTTAAGGGATGGTAATAACCCAAATATAATTCCAACCACCATTGAAAACCCTAAACCGATGAGCATTGATGGGATCGAGAGCATAAATGGCAATCCATAAAAGTGAGAAATTAGTTTGGCCACTCCAACTCCAACACCTATCCCAATAGCTCCTCCTAAGCTCGTTAATACTGATGCTTCAGTTAAAAACTGAAATAATATCACATGTCTTTTAGCTCCTAATGCTTTCTTAATACCAATTTCTCTTGTACGCTCTGTCACTGAAACAAGCATAATGTTCATAACCCCAATTCCACCTACTAATAATGAGATACTTGCAATCCCAATTAACAGAAATGTGAAGGTACGCTCATATGCTTCCATCTCTTGAGCAATTCTTTCTAAATCCATTACTACATATGATGCTTTCTCTGCATCAATGAAATGCAAGTCTTGGTTTAATAGTTCGGCAGCCATTACACCAGCCGCTTGGATAGAATCTGTATCAACAGCTTGAACAGCAATCTGAGTCGCTGAATCAAACCCTCCGACCAAAGGCCAAATACCTTTAGGAATCATAATCTTAGATTGTTCCCACCAGCCCCAATACGGGTCTTCTTCATCCCTATCTGGACGATCATTATAAATACCAATAACTCGAAACGGACTACCTGAAATATCGATATAACTTCCTAAAATAAACCCGTCAGGAAATAACTCATCACGAGCTGTTTCATTAATAATTACGAATTGATTTTTCCCTAATAGCTCTTCATCGGTAAAACCTCTACCCTCTACGATTTCAACTGGGAATAATTCTAAATATGTTTGATCGACTCCGTATAACTCTGGCCATGACATATTCGCTAAATGATAGGCTTCTCCCCATGACTGATGGTAAGTTGAGATTAAATTTACACGTGGATCACTCTTAATCATATCTAAAGTTTCGGACTTAATAGGTGGTGCAGCTATATAGGACATGCCTGATCCACTCCACGGGTCATCCTCACCATACATGTTGTTTTCTTCATATACAACATTAATAGTATTGTCCCCCATACCAATTAAATCACGCTTCATCGCCTCACTATTTCCTTCAATAATTGAAACGATTGCAATGACTGCGGCAATCCCAATAATGACACCCAACATCGTAAGTAAAGAACGCATTTTATGAGCAAAGATAGATTGAAAGGATAATTTAATATTTTCAAACATTTGAACTCACCTCTTCCACTTGCTCCTGACTACGCAGTTCACCATCTCGAATATAAACAATCCGATCAGCTTTATCCGCTACCTCTTTATCATGCGTAATCATAATAACTGTAACGCCTTCTTTATTTAATTCCGCAAAAAGGCTAAGAATTTGCTCACCTGTTTTTGTATCTAATGCTCCTGTTGGTTCATCTGCCAAAATAAAGCGTGGATTATTCACTAGTGCACGTGCAATCGCTACACGTTGCTTTTGCCCACCCGATAGTCGAGTCGGCGAAAAACCTACTCGGTCAGCAAGACCCACCTTTTGTAAAACGTCTAACGCACGTTGCCTTCGTTCTTTTTTTCTCATTCCTGCGTAAACTAAAGGCAATTCAACGTTTTGGAGGGCTGTTAATCTAGGTAATAAGTGAAAAGTTTGAAAAACAAATCCAATTTCATTATTACGAAGCTTAGCTAGTTTCCCTTCTTTACCTTGTAACATATCATTTTCATCTAAAAAATACTCGCCACTCGTTGGCTTATCTAAGCAGCCAATTATATTCATAAGTGTTGATTTACCTGATCCAGACGGTCCCATTATCGCAAGGAATTCACCCTCTTTTACGTGTAATTGAATATCACGTAAAATCGGCACATCATCCTTACCTACTTTGTATGATTTATTCAAATTCTTCAATGAAATCATCAAACATCTGAACCTCGCTTCCTTCTTTGATGCTCGGATCTGGATACACCACATAATCATCCATCGTTAAACCACTTATAATCTCAATTAAACCAAACTCATTAACTTCTCCAACTTCAACGATTTGTTTGACCGTCTGATTGTTTTCATCCACTTTCCATACATATGGCTCTTCTTCATCCATACCTACATACCAATCATAAATTTGAACGTGCTCACTAGTTGGCACCTCTTGCTCCATATAAGGCTCTATATTCACATGAAAACCAATTTCTAAGCCTTCATGCTCATCAATTTGAACCGTAAATGGATAATTCGATGATTGCGGATTCCCACCACCATAATACATGTCCATCATCATATCATCGCCACCTTCTTCAAAACCAACAGGCAGCTTTCCGATATCAGTAATCGTACCAAACCATTCTTGACCGTCATAAACCTTTTTCATAATTCTAACTTGACTACCTACTTCTAAAGAATCTAATAAAAATTCATTTACCTGACTTTTAATAAAATAAGATCCTGTCGAAACAATCGAGATAACAGGGGTTTGAGCTCCTTCTCCAATTGCCCCTTCAATAATATCGTGGTTAATAGTCTGCACAATACCTGCTTGCTTTGCTACAACAATATGGTCATTTCCTTCTTTTTCCTTCTCTATCGCTTCAATTTGTTTTTGCGTATGTCCAGCTTCAAGATTCTGTGAGCGCAAGTCAAAATTAACCTGCTCAAGTTCTTCTTCAAATATTTCTTTCTCTTCTTTAGATTCTGCTTCTTTTATTGATTTTTCTAATCTCGTTTTTTGTTTCGTTGTTCGATTAATTTGCATATAAGCCATCTCTAATGAGATCTTTAATTGGTCGAGCTCTAAGGAGTCATCTTCCATTACCTCATATTCAAATAAAGGTGTTCCTTCCTCAACGGTATCACCTTCAGCTACAAGGAGCTCCGCAATTTTCCCTTTTTCCGGTTCATAATAAACTCGCTCTGATTTCTCAGGTTCAATTTTCCCTGAGTATGTATACGGTGAATACATATCCATGCCCATCGCCATCATTGACACAGGCTCCGCGTAAAGCTCCGATCCATGATCATCAAACCCTCCACCAGCTTGGACAGAACTATTCCAATACATATAAGCTCCAAAACCAGTTCCACCTAAAGCTAGTACACCTGCAATTGACAGCGTGACAATTAAACCAACTTTTTTCTTTGTCATAACCTAACCCCTTTAAATTAAATTCTTTTTCTTTTTAGCAATCTATAAAAATAGATTCATATAAGAGACGCTTTAGGATGGTAAAAAGTTTCAATATTTTTCAATTTTTTTTAAATATTTTACATTACCCTTCTTAAGAGCTCTTTCTTGACCATTTCCCTTGACGAAATGTCTTGGTTTACAGTCTATCGGCACCATAAAATTAATAGCCATTCTTTTTCGGTTACATACAATCGAGTAGTCACTGAGAGTGTGAGAGATCGTCATTATATGCGGTTATTTGCAACTAGTAGGCTTCCAGTAGCTTTAGGAATTGCCATTAAACCCCTTTTATCTACTACTCGTTCTTCTCTTCCACCTTCACCAGTTGCCATTAACCACTCTACACCTCAAACCACACGCCTCTACCAGCAAAAATGAGAGTTCAGGCAGCTCTGTACAACACGGCTTTTCATGCAATGTGTTGTTTACTCTCGTCAATTGGTGCAATATGATCGAGCCTAATCCCTTTCGTTGACCCCTATCAAACAAAGAGCCGTTGCCACATTACCTCGGTAATATGACAACGGCATTAAATCAGATTTTGCTCCGACTAAAATAAGATTCATTTGATGGAAATTCGAATAACTTCTGGCTGATTAAATAACCTCTGAGGAATGATACTGTTTCCTAAACCACGATGCACAATCATTATCGTCTCATCTTCCTCATAGGCCCCTTTTACATATTTCGGAAAGAAGCCTTGATTTGGAGCAACTAACCCACCATTATAAGGCAAACCTATCTGACCACCATGGGCATGGCCTGAAAGAACTAGATCAATATCAAATTCTTGATACAAATAAAAAAAATCCGGTCGGTGTGCTAGCAAAAGTGTGAAATCGGTTTCAGCGTTATTTCCGTCCATTGCCTGCTGCATAAATTCCACGACAGTTTGCTCCTCTTCTTGATTTAGCATTGCCGGATCATCAATTCCGATCAAGGTAAATTCCCTCTCATGCACCGTGACATTCATAGATTCATTCCTTAACACGACCACTCCTAGCTGGTCTAACGCTTGCTCTAATTGCCCATACTCACCTGACCACCATTCATGATTACCCGTTACAAAATAAACAGGGGCCAATTGGACTAAGCCTCTCATAAGTTCAAGCGGTTCTTTAGAATCAGCTTTTTTAGCATCGATAAGGTCACCCGTCATAAAAATAAGATCCGGTTTCTCGGCACTTACTTTTGTTAAAAGCTTTTGTTGCTGTGTCCCGAATCCCTTACTGTGAAGATCTGAAAGATGAACAACCGCCAATTCCTGACCGTGCTGAATATCCAAATCAATTTCATGCTCCGTCACGACAATACGGTTATTTTGGTCATGAAAGAATAACGCCCCTACTAATACGGCTATTAACACACCTATAAACCATTTAATTCTTCTCCTCATACGACCGAAACCTACCTGATTATATTTGTCCTTCTTTCACACATGTTCATCCCTTTTCATTAACGACCATTCCAAACGCCTTCACAAAACCGATCGCTTGTTCAGGAGAAATGATGCAGCCTTTAAGCTTACCACTTGTCACAGCAATTCGTTCGAAGTAGCTTGCACTTAAATCGATTCCAGCTAAATCGACTTCATAAAAAGAAGCTTCATCAAGCTGACATTCTTGAAATTCTACTTTCATTAATTTCGCCTCAAAAAAGTTTGCATGTTTTAACACCGATTTCTCCAGCATGACATGTTTGAAGCTTGTAAATTGGCACTCTAGATAAGGAGCTAACGTATCTACAAATAATACATGCTGAAAATGTGCCTCTGCTAGCTGTGTACCCGCCATTTTACATTGACGGAATTCAACTCGATGAAATACAGCCTGATTTAACCGAGCATTTGAAAAGTCACAATGGTCAAAAATAACATCCACACATTCTAATAGCTGAAAAAAGCTACCAATAAATGTTACGTTTTTAAAAATCATTTGGTCAAAGAAAACTTTATCATATTCTTCTACTTGAATCATCTCGTTTTCTATGACACAGCTATCCATATATTTATCTTGCTCATAACAATCAGACCAAGACTTCACCTCTAGGTGTTGCTTGATTTTGGGTAATTGTCTCTTAAATGAGGCAGCCATTACATCACTTCTCCCCTTGTTTTTTCGGCGTAAATCTTATTAAAGCTTTATAACCAAGCCTCGTTAATTTATATTGTTCGTCCAAATATCCATCTTTTTGTAAAGTATGAACATGTGAATCTTTCAGTAGACTTTTAATTGATTTAATTCTCTGGTTTAATTGCTCCAGATTAGGGTCTTCAAAACTATCTAACTCTAATAATGTGGCTAACTCCTTAACTGGATCCTCTTTTACAAACAAACTCTTCGTATCAAGAAATGCCTGCTGAATTTTTGCTTTAGCGTTACTTAGTTCGGTAAGTAAGGTTGTGCGTTCTACTTGTTTTTCTTCAAATCGGCTTCGGAATTGCTGCTTCTCAATCTCATCGAGGTCCGCTTTTTTAAATAAATCTTCCATTAATAACGTTTGATCCAGTTCAATTTTACGTAAAGCTTGTTCCTTTTCCTTAACCCCTTCAAAAATCCGCGTTTGCTCATTCGTTGCCTCGACAGTCACAGTAGCTTCTTCTTCCCCTACTTCGTTTGCAATCGGAGCTGTTTGCTCTCCTTCCTTATCCTGTTTTCGTTCTAATAAACTCTTCATTTCTCTTAATTTTTGTAACACAATAACCGCAAAGCTGACTAAAAATAAAAGGACGGTAGCTCGGTAGACAACTTCATAAAAAACTGATAAATAAATGATACCTAAACTAGTCATCCAGCCAACGAGGCATATAGCCCATTCCTTGCCAGACTTTGGCTTAAGCATCATAAGTGATAATGGTTTAATTTCTGTAGATTGTTCTTGCTTCATCTTTATACTCCTTTATCTTACATCTCTCATTCATTAGATTTTACTTACTTCTACTATATCATAATTAAAAACCGTTCTTTTTATAAAACTACTGACAAATGAAGTGAAATCATGAGTTAAATAACACGACGTAAAAAAAGAAAAGGGAGCAACGTTAGGAGCTCACCTTTTCCTCTTTCATCCACTCTTTTAAAATGCGCAACTCTTCTCTTCTTTTTTCCACATAAGATGATTGCCTTTTTAAGGAGTCATCCACATATCCAGGGTGACACATGATTTCCAACGTGTGATAACGATGTTTATTGATTATTTCTTGTAAATGCTCTAGCTTTAAATTTTCACCATAAAACTGATCATGAAAATAGCTTGTTCTTTTTGTAATGAGTAAATCCCTAATGCCAGTGAGGTGACGAAAAGGGAGCTGGTATCGTTTCGCTAACCGAACAAGAACGGGGTGCAGCTTGCTCCACCCATGAATATGGTGATGACTATCTATATGATTAGGTAAATATTGAAACTGTTTATAAAAACACTCAATCTGTTTCATCCATTCTTGCTCTACTTCATCTAAGTTAATTTCCCAGTCTTCTTGTTCAAATCGACTCGACAACTTAAAATAACCTGTTTCGTCTACTAAACTAGGAACATCAGTAATAGGCTTTCCTGATGTTAATGTTAAATGGATACCAACTATTAAATTTGGATTTTGCAAGGATAATTGCCTGGCATGTTCACTGGCTTCTCCCGTTATCATAAACGAGGTTGAAGTTATTGCCCCAGCTTGAAAGCCATCAATGATTCCCAAATTGACACCTTCGCATAAACCGAAATCATCGGCATTGACGATAAGCATTTATAGTCTCCTTTCTCTTATAGGCAAGTTAATAGGAGCGCTCAATAATAAAGTTAGCTTTATCACCACGGAAATAAGCCTTTGAATACTCAATCTTTTTTCCATTCTCTAAATAAGCATCGGTTTCAATCATAAAACACGGCGATCCTTCTTCAATTTCCAGCACCTGTGCTGTGTACGGATCCGCTAAAATGATTTCAATTTGTTCAACCGTTTTCTTAATCATAAGTTGATAATCATCTCGTATTAAAGAATATAACGAAACTTCACAAGCATCCCTATTTAGCCCTGGGGTATCAGCCCATGGTAAATAAGATACTTCATATTGAATAGGAATATCATCGGCAAAACGAACACGTTCTAACTTATTAACAGGTGCTCCCTTATCTAATCCTAATCCTCTGCTAATGAAATCATCACTTGGAATAACTAATAAATTCGTCACCTTAATAGATGGACTTTTCCCCTGTAATTGCAGCTGAGTATTAAAATTATCGACTGTGGCTGTTAAAGATTGTTTGACTTTATTGTCGGCTACATACGTGCCACTACCTTGAATTTTATATACATACCCTTCAATATGTAATTGATTTAAAGCCGTTCTCACGGTTGTTCTACTCACATCAAACATTTCACAAAAATCTGCCTCAGTAGGTAGTTTTGTATTAATTCGATATTCACCGCTTTTAATCGCTTGTTTAATTTCATCTTTTACACGAATATGTAAGGCTTTTCCCTCTAATTTGTCTGGTTTCAACTCACTATCTCCCATTCATACCATTTTCATATCTTTTATTGTAACATATTTTCAGAAAACAAGTACAAGTTTGTCAATTCAATTGGATAGCATTATCTCAACTTGTCGTGACAAATAAAAAGTGGTTAGGTTTTCAGCGAATAAATGTGGATAGGCTGTGGCTTTCATGACAAAACCTTGCTATCATAAGTAATAGATTCAACATTTAGGTATATAGCAACAGAGCCTTGGTCATGTACATTTTCCGTACATCTTACCGAAACTATATTCGGAGGATAAGTCATGAATAAATTAATGGAAATATTAGAAAAGCGATTACTCCCACTAGCTGCGAGAATAGGTTCACAGCGTCACTTGACTGCGATTAGAGATGGTTTTGTCGCGATTATGCCGATTATGATTATTGGTTCCTTTGCGATCTTGATTAATAATCTGCCAATTGAAAGTTTCCAACGCATCATGTTAACTTCATTTGGCGAGCAATGGAAAGTAATTGGGACGGCGATAAGTAATAGCTCGTATGCCGTTGTTAGTCTTTTAATTACTTTTTCTATTAGTTATAAGCTTGCACGCTCCTATAAGCTTGATGGCTTATCGGTAGCCCTCATATCTATATGCTCCTTATTTATTTTGTTACCGATTACAGATACTCGTACACTGACATTAGATTGGACGAGCTCTCAGGGATTATTTGTGGCTATCCTTACTTCCATCTTGGTTCCTGAATTATTTCGTTACTTTATCCGCTCTAAATGGACGATTTCGATGCCAGAAAGTGTACCAGAGGGCGTTCAACGCTCATTTCGTGCATTAGTTCCGGCATTGCTCATTTTATTAATATTTAGCTCACTCAAAGCTGTACTACTTTTTTTCTTTAATCAAAGTGTACATCAATTTATTTATTCCATTATTCAGCTACCGTTACATGAGTTATCTAATACGTTATTCAGTGCACTCATAGTCGCTTTTATGAGCCACCTACTTTGGTTTTTCGGGTTGCACGGTTCCAATATTTTAAGCCCGATTATTGAACCTCTCTATCTTCCCTTAATTCTAGAGAACCAAAGCTTTTTCCACCAAGGGATGAGTGCTTTTGATGTTCCATATATTATTACGAAACCTTTCTTTGATACCTTTGTTTATATGGGTGGGATTGGCACAACTTTAGCTTTGCTCATAGCGATTCTCCTCATTGCCAAAACACGGCATTATCGTTCGATTGGTAAGTTAAGTGCACCTGCAGCTGTTTTTAATATCAATGAACCGATGTTATTTGGACTACCGATTGTATTAAATCCATTTTTGCTTATTCCTTTTGTCCTTGTGCCCATCATTTTAACGATGATAAGCTATTGGGCACTATCCCTTGGTATCGTTCCTAAAACCGTCGCGATTTTACCTTGGACAACTCCCCCTTTTATTAGCGGATACTTAGTAACAGGTGGAGATATTCGGGGGGCTTTTTTGCAAGCCTTCAATTTAGTAATAGCTATCATTATCTATATTCCTTTTATTTTACTTTCTGAGAAAAGTGTCATGAGTAAGCACTTTCTACTAAACTTACACCGACAATGAAAGAGTGAGTCAAACATGGAACTTAATGAACAACTAGCATTTTCGCTAATTTTACACGCTGGTGAAGGTAAATCACTTGCCTTCTCCGCCTTACAAAAAGCCAAAAAAGGGGAATTTGAACAAGCTAAAATGGATCTTGAAGCGAGCAAAAAAGAAATCAGTAAAGCACACCAACAACAAACCAAGCTCATTTCATCGAACAGCAAACAACTACCATCGCTACTGCTCATTCATGCCCAAGACCACGTCATGAATGCTATGAACAGCCTAGAACTAATAACAGAACTGATAGACATGCACCATCAATTACAAACACAGATAACACCCCAAAAAAGATGAAAGACGTTTTAGCTCAGCGCCTCCCCCAACAGGACGCACAGCATGATTTCCGGGAGCAACGAGCAACGCACCATGTTCGCCGGTAACTTTCATATAAAATGCCCATGGCGGAGCAAAAACCTGCTCCGCCACCAACAAACATGAAAGTAGCGGATCGCCCTTAACAACTCGGCTTTTTATTTAATTGATGCTTTTGAGAATTCTCATATTCAGCTGTAACCATGCCCAACTAAGGAAGACCTCGAAGAGTGCTTCCAAAACTAATTTCAGTTCACCGCACACGAGCCCCAACCAACTAAAAAAATAGTTTGTACGTTTTGGGATTAGTATTCAATATCCAAGTGTTTTTGGACCGTTAGCCATGCTCGCTTGGCTACTTCACGCTCGCGTGAAGTTTTGAAAATCGAAACCGCCATTCAGATGAATTCATTCATCTGATAAGGCGATTTCGATTTTCAAAAACGGACCAAAAACAAAGACCGAAAGGTCAACATACATGAGCATTAGCACTAACTTTCATATAAAAGAAAGGACACACATAAATGAAAATACTACTCATCTGTTCAGCAGGCATGTCAAGCAGTATCTTAGCAAAGAAACTCCAACAAACCGTTCATACAAACAATTTAGACTACCAGATCCAATCCTGTTCTGAGTCAACCTACGAAGAAATGTTAGAAAATACCAGTATCATCTTAATAAGCCCACAAATTCGCTTTCTCGAAAACCGTATTAAAGCATCAGTCGCACATACACCGATCCAAGTAGCTATCCTCGACCGAGCTGCATTCGGAACACTCAATACCCAAATAATTATCGAACAAATTCAAAGCCTGTCATATGAATGAACAAAACGAAAGCAAATACCTCCAACTAGGTATTTGCTTATTCACTCCACTCTGGTCTATACACATTCCAGTAACCTTCATCTCCTATCAATCCAATAACACACCTTTACTAGCTATTGATAAGAACTAGTCATTGTCTCTTCTCATCTTTCTAAATTTAGACAGCCTATTTACATTAGTTTTACATGCATTATCAATATTGGTCTATACAACTATTCAAATAATTGTTATACTATTCATATAAGTAAAACAAAAGGAGCTCTTGAAATGACCAATAGTTTTGTTTTAAGTGGTGCAACCATCATCTCAGAAGATCGTACCCATACAAATAGTACCCTTTACATTGAGAACGGAAAGATTGTGAACATTCTTCCGCAATCACATGAACATGTCACTCATTCTAATCTTGAAATCACTCTCCCTGACAACGCCTTCATTCTGCCAGGTTTTATCGACCTCCATATTCACGGAGCAAATGGTTCCGATGTGATGGATGCAACACCCGAGGCTCTATCTAATATCGCTCATACAATTGCCCAAGAAGGAACGACTTCTTTTTTAGCAACAACGATTACCCAGTCGCCTGAACTTATTAAAGAGGCACTCAAAAATGTTGCATCCACCGTACAAAATGAACAACAAAATACGGGAGCGAAAATACTTGGAGTCCATCTTGAAGGTCCATTTATTTCAGCTCCGCGTGCCGGCGCTCAACCGCTCCATTATATAACAAACCCATCAATTGAACAGTTCAATGATTGGTACACTGCATCTAATGAGTTGATTCATCTTGTTACCTATGCACCTGAAAAGGAAAATGGTCTTACCTTTACAAGACACCTAAAAGAGCTTGGTGTAATCCCTTCTATCGGCCATTCAGATGCTGTTTTTACAGAAGTAAAGGATGCTATTTGTGCCGGTGCTCGTCATATCACCCATCTATACAATGGAATGAGAGGCTTCCACCATCGTGAACCAGGCGTAGCAGGAACTGCTCTTTCCAGCTCAGAGCTATTTGTGGAACTTATCGTGGATGGCATTCACGTCCATCCTGATGTTGTGAAAACTACTTTGGCCGCAAAAGGTGCTGATAAAATCATTTTAATCACCGACTCTATGAGAGCAAAATGGCTTGAAGAGGGAACCTATGACTTAGGTGGTCAAACAGTGAAGTATCAAAACGGGCAAGCTTTATTGGATAATGGCTCATTAGCGGGAAGTGTTTTAAAAATGAATGAAGCTGTTAAAAATATGGTGCATTTCTCAGGTTGTTCATTAGAAGAAGTGGCCGTCATGGCAAGTGCAAACCCAGCAAAACAACTTGGTCTTTTCGACTCAAAAGGCAGTATTCGAAATGGTAAAGATGCTGACCTTACTGTTCTTAGCCACGATTTTGAAGTACTCCTAACAATCTCAGAAGGAAGAATAGTCTATGATAAAAGAGGTGTTGCACATGAAAATCATTGAAACGAACAACTATCAAGAAATGAGTGAAAAAGCTGCTCATTTTTTAATAAAAAAAGTCCAGGATAATCCTGCTATTATACTCGGTATGGCAACAGGTGGCACACCCGAAGGAATGTATCGTTTATTAATTGATGACCATAAAAATAACCATACCTCGTATCAGGGTGTTACAACTTTTAATTTAGACGAATATATAGGACTTCCTAAGGACGACGCAAATAGTTATTATTCATATATGTGGAAAACATTATTTGATCATATTGATATCAACGATGAACACGTACATTTACCGAATGGTTTAGCAACAAATATTGAAGAAGAGTGCAAAAATTACGAACGTCTAATCAAACAATACGGTGGTATTGACGTCCAAGTTTTAGGTATTGGAGAAAATGGGCATATCGGTTTTAATGAACCAGGCACTGCTTTTGATTCACACACACATGTTATCGAACTAACCGACTCAACAAGAGAAGCGAATTCACGCTATTTTTCTAACATTTATGAAGTGCCTAAAGAGGCAATCACAATGGGTATTCATACGATTATGCAAGCAAAAGAAATTGTCCTACTCGCATCTGGAGAGAGAAAAGCAGAAGCTCTTAACCAACTTTTACATGCAGAAATCAGTGAAGCTTTTCCTGCATCTATTTTGCAGAAGCATTCAAATGTAACCATCATCGCTGACCGCGATGCACTGAAGCATATTTCTCACGTAACCGTATAAAGGAGTGAATCTATTGTTTTCACGCTATTTGCAGCAGCTTCAGAACCTGCTGAAAGATATCGAAATCAATGAAAAAGAAGTTATTTTAACTACAGCAAAAAAAATCGCAAATACGTTAGCCGATGATGGTTTACTTTATGTGTTTGGCTGTGGGCATTCACACATGCTCGCTGAGGAAGTGTTTTACAGAGCAGGCGGACTTGTTCCTATATATCCCGTCCTAATCGAAGACCTAATGTTACATCGAGGTGGTGCACGCTCATCCGATTTTGAAAAGGATCCTGATTTTGCATTCACTTTTCTAAAGGACATTCATTTTACCGAAAAAGATCTTCTAATAGTCGCTTCTACATCAGGAAGAAACCCAGTTCCCATTGATGTAAGTCTTTATGCTAAAAATAAAGGGACACACGTAGTAGGTATTACATCAATCTATTATAAGGAACAACAGAGCTCCAGACATTCAACTGGCTCCCACCTATCGGAAGTCGTCGATACGGTGATTCATAATCATATTCCTGTTGGTGACGCATTAATTCAATTCGACAATGAAAGTATTGGCGTTGGACCAGGCTCTTCTGTCACAGGTATCGCGATTATGAATAGTTTAATCGTAGAAGCAACAAACCAACTTTTACAATTAGGTGTGAATCCTCCCATTTTTCGAAGCGGTAATGTGGATGGTGGAGCCGAGCATAATGAAGCCTTGCTTGCCAAATACCAGCCGCTCATTGATAAGCTTTGAACAACCTTATTGGTGCTTTCTATCATAGTTCCCCCTAAGATAGTTAGTTATAGACGGCAGAAATGCCAAAAAACCCGCATTTCACGTGCGGGTTTTTATATGGAAGTTATTTAATGCTGGTATGCGGAGTTCTACTCGTCGCTACCGAAAATCATGCTCCGCGTCCTATGGGGTGGCGCTGAGCTAATCGGCTACGCCGCTGGATCTCAGCTCTGCCACTACGTCCCATGGGAGTCTCCGCATGACTCGTCCGCTGGGTTACTGCTCATTCTCAAGTTCTCAAAACAATCTAACACTATTCATTTAAAATGAGAATGAAAAAAACTAATTAATTAAAGTGCCAACAGTTAAAGTGCCAAAACCTACTTTCATCTTTGTTGGTAGCGAAGTGAATTGGGCTTCGCCATGCGAGTTTTGTATGAAAGTGCGAACATAGAGCGTTAATCATCGCGACCGAAAATCATGCTGTGCGTCATTCACGTCGCCGTTATGATTTTCGATTGATATTGATCATAAATTTATAACGATCGCCTCGATAGCTTGATTTAACTAATTCAAGTGGTGTTCCATTTGCCAGAAACGTCTTACGCTCAATTAATAGGATTGGACTTTGTTTAGGGATATCTAATAGCTCTGCTTCTGCTTTAGTCGCAGTTGCTGATTCGATTACTTGTGTAGCACTCCCAATGTGCAACTTTAATTTATTTTCCACATAGTTATAAATCGAGTTTGCCACAATTTCTTCCGTTAAACCTAAAACAAGATTAGCTGGAATGATATTCGTTTCAAACGCAATGGGGATATCATCACCTAGTCGAATCCTTTTTATTTCATATACTGGAGTGTGTTCCTCAATCATTAATTCCTTAGCTACTACCTGGGTTGCTGGAATAATTGAAAAATCTATCAAACGACTACTCGGCGTTAAACCACGTGAGCGCATGTCTTCTGTAAAACTCGTTAAACCATGTAATGCCTGCTCTATTTTTTTCTCTTGAACAAAAGTTCCACTACCTTTTTTCTTGTATATCAGTCCTAGACTAACAAGGTTATTAATCGCTTGCCTCACGGTCATTCGACTTACTTGATAGTATTCCGCATACTCTCTTTCCGATCTCAACATATCACCAGGCTCTAAAATCCCACTCATAATCTGCTCTTTTATCTGTTCTTCAATTTGATAATATATGGGTAATGGTGAAGATTTATCTATCAAGAAAAAGCCCCCTCTTATATAGTATTGGTATATACCATTATACTACATATATTTTTGGTCTAGTCAACCAATTAATCACTATGAAAAAAGGCCTCAAAAAGAGACCTCTCACCCTGCAAACTGACCTATTAGTTTTTTCGTAACAATTTCAGGCTTTTCAGGTTTACTAAATAGAAAACCTTGTACCCAATCACAACCTTCTCCTCTTAACCAGTCAACTTGGGCTTGTTCCTCCACTCCTTCCATTAAGACACGGAGGTTCATATTATGACCCAATTGAATCATGGAACGAACGATCGCTTCTTGAGCTTGATTACCTAATAAATTTTTTAGGAAGGAGCGGTCAATTTTTAACATTTCTAAAGGAAGTTCATTTAAATGTTTAAAAGAGGAATATCCTGTACCAAAATCATCTAACGCCATTTTAATTCCCATATTTTTGAGGGCGTTTAGTTTTTCTATCGTTTCATCCGTATAAGCTATCGCTGATGATTCCGTAATCTCTAGCTCCAAATAATTCGGATCGATACCAGTCTCAGCAATAATCAGCTTCAAATCATCAATAAATGAATCATTAGTAAATTGTATTGGTGAAATATTAACAGCCATTAGAATTGGTGACATACCTAACCTTTGCCATGCTGACCATTGTATACACGCTTGTTTTAATACCCAATCGCCTACTTCGATAATAAGTCCAGACTCTTCTAAGACAGTTATGAATTCACCAGGGGAAATTTGCCCTAATTCAGGGCTTTTCCAGCGAAGTAACGCTTCTGTCCCTTTAATTTTCTCGGTTACTAAATCGACTTTCGTTTGATATACAAGATAAAATTCATCTGCTTCTAAAGCCGTATGTAAAAGTTCTTCCATAAGAAGTCTTCGCCTAACTTCCTTTTCAATTGTTGCATTAAAGAACGAAATTTGATTTTTTCCTGCTTTCTTAGCATCATAAGTAGCAAAATCTGCGATTCGAATTAATTCATCAGCACTTGTGACATCATCTGGATAACAACTAATCCCACCGCTTAATGTAACCCTAATTCTCTGATTGGCTATAATAAAAGGCGTTTTAACCTGAGAAATGCAAGCATCAGCAATGGCTTCAATCTCTTGAACTCGCTCATCAAATATTATAATAACAAATTCATCCCCACCAATCCTGGCTAGAATATCATCGTCACTAATCACTTTCCTAAAACGATTTGAAAGCTGAATGAGCAATTGATCGCCCGCTAGGTGACCAAAAGAATCATTGGTAAACTTCAGCCGGTCTATATCCAAAAGTAAACAGGATATTTTTCTATTTAAACGAATCGATTCATTTATTTTTTCATCAATATAATGGCGATTTGGTAGCTTTGTGAGCTGGTCATGAAAAGCCATATGACGTAGTTCTGATTCTAACTGCTTATTTTTTGTAATATCAAGAAAGAGCCAAATATGTCTTATTTGATGATTAATCACCGCTTTTTGTTTGGTAACACGGATAAGCATTTCTTTAGTCGCTGATTTTAATTGAATATCAATAGTTGAACATTCAAAGTCTACTAAGTTTGGATCTAGTTCAGTGAGATCCTCAGGTGCTTCTCTACCAAGTTGTTGGAGTATGTGATTAAAAACATCATTCGTATGAATAACCTGTTCATGGTCATCTGTAATGATTAACCCATATTCAAATGAGTTAATTACCTCGCACTGTAATTCATCTAATTCATGAATGACTTTGGGACATAGATGATATTTTAATAGGTAAAACATAGCACAGATTACTAATAAAGCAGGTATAATTTGTACTACAAATAACCCATTCACTAGTGAGGTAAAACTAATGCTAGTTTGTACATAATCTGGCCAAGCATGGATAAATATATTTTGGTTATTAATCATCCGAGCTAACAGCTCCATACTATCACCTATTCATTAATTTAGAATAAACATGCACTTATTATTAAGATAACATACTAGGACTTTATCCACACTATTTTTTTACTATTTATTTTAAAATTTCCTATTTATCAGTAAAAATATAATGTAATATCGCTTTACGTGATTTATTTTTTGTACGTTGGAATTAAATTCCTAGTTATCAGATTTGTATTTTCATACATTTAGGACGTAGATAATCTAGCATTGATTTTGTACGAAAGTGTACTTATGGGTGATAGTTTGTGCCTTGAAGTTAGCTGGACATCCATCTCGTGATAAATGTCCTTAACAGGACGTGCTCCCTGCTAGTTCAGCCGACTCCTAATGGTGATCGAGTTTTAAACGTGCCATCTGTTTAAAAAGTCGCCATTACTTTCATCTTGTTGGAGCCGAAGTCAATCGGCTTTCCTATGTGGGTTTTGTATGAAAGTGATCTGATGATTATTTGCGAAGTTCTACTTGCCTCTCCCGAAAATCATGCTCCGCGTCCTTCGCGGGGTGGCTGTTTACGTGATATGCTGAATCTTTTTGGAATCCGCTCTTAGGAGCAATATCCAAAAAGCCTCGGGGCTATGACACAATGTAAAAATACTCAAAATCGTTTATGAATAAAAAGCCACCAGACAAAGGGCAAAGCATACTTTTTATGAATGTGTACTTCGTGGAATAACAAAAAGACAGAACTGTGTATCCTGCCTTTTGCTATCCTGTATAAGATTTAGACACTCTTGAGCTCGATTTTTACACTTGCTCGTAAGCAACTTCACCGGATCTTTTTTCCTCAATTTTGGTTAATCTTTCTTCAACCTCTTCTTCAGACATTTTATTTTCAACAATGTAACGATTTCTTGGGTGTACGCGGCATTCATCTGAACATCCACGCATATAGAAGTGCTCATTCTCTTCTGATGTTAGGATTTGTTTATTACATTCTGGATTACCACAATTCACATAGCGTTCACAAGGTGTTCCATCATAATGATCTTTACCTACGATCACTGGATCGACTTGATTAACAGGTACGCTTATTCGTTCGTCAAATACATATAATTGTCCATCCCATAACTTTCCTCGAACCTCTGGATCCTTACCGTACGTAACAATTCCACCATGTAACTGACTCACATCATCAAAGCCTTCGCGTTTTAACCACCCTGAAAACTTTTCACAACGAACTCCACCCGTACAATAGGTTAAGATTTTTTTGCCTTCAAATTGCTCTTTGTGATCTCGAATCCAATCAGGTAGCTCCCTAAAGCTGCGAATATCAGGTCTAACTGAATCACGGAAATGACCTAAATCGAACTCATAATCATTTCTTGCATCAATAACTACCGTATCTTCATTTTGCATCGCCTCATAGAATTCTTTAGGGCTTAGATAGTTACCCGTTAATTCTAATGGATTAACATCATCTTCAAGGCGTAGCGTTACTAGCTCAGGACGATATCGTACATGCATTTTTTTAAAGGCATGCTCTTCCTCTTCATCCTCTTTAAAGACAATTCCATGAAAGCGTGGATCGTTCTCTAGCTCAGCTTTATAAGCCTCCGTTTGCTCAACTGTACCAGAAACAGTCCCGTTAATCCCCTCATCAGCAATAAGGACACGTCCTTTAATGCCTAATTCCTTACAAAATTTCAAGTGCTTTTCTGTGAAATCTTCTGCATTTTCAATCGTTGTGTAAAAATAATACAGAAGTACACGCATCGGTTTGTTACTCATGATGTTGCCTCCTTACGATTTCCTCTTTGTATAATATTTCTAACTGTTCTTGTACTAATTACGTACAAAAAGGCGCTACTTTTAGCACCAAAGATTAAACCAACAGACCATCCAAACGCAGATTGGTGTTCCGTTTTTGTATAAAATATACCTAACTATTTAACCAAATTTCCCTCTAAAAATCAACCTCTTCCCCACATTTATCTCACCACGTACCTGTTTGTAACTTATGGTAAAGAATATGAAAGAGACACCCAAAGTGGATGCCTCCTCACGATTAATTAATTCGATACTTCTTTTTGCTCTCCGACACGTACTAACTTATTAATGCAGCCAAATAATGCCTTTACCGAAGATGTCATAATATCTGGGTCAAGTCCACAACCCCAATGTAGCTGTCCATGTTTATCAGAAACACCTACGTAAGATACGGCTTGTGATTCAGAGCCTGTTTCTAATGCATGCTCTCTGTAAATAAGATTAGAATAGTCAATATTTAAGTGCTTTTGTAATGCTTGACTAATTGCGTCCAAACGACCGTTACCACTTCCCACTAATTCCTTCTCTACTCCATCCTCGCTAATACGGATAATCGTTTGATAATCATCATAATTAACAAATGTATAACCTAAAAATTCGATCGGATTGGTGATGTTCACATAGTTCTCAAAGAAAATGTCATAAATCTCTTCAGGCTGAAGCTCGGCGTGCTTTTTATCGGAAACATCCTTCACCGCATAACCGAAGCTTTCCCTCATCTCTTTTGGTAAATCCAAGGCGTAATGTTGCTTCAGAATGTAACCAATTCCACCTTTACCAGACTGTGAGTTAATACGAATAATGTCTCCTTCATACTCTCTACCTATATCTTTTGGATCAATGAGTAAATAAGGCACACTCCAAGCTGTCTTTGGCTTTTCTTCACGGTATGCCATGCCTTTAGCAATCGCGTCCTGATGCGAGCCAGAAAAAGCCGTAAAAACAAGTTCTCCTGCATATGGATGTCTTTGCGGTACTCTCATTCTTGTTAATCGCTCGTATACATCTCTAATTTGATAAATTTTTCCAAAATCAAGTTCTGGGTTAACACCATGCGAATACATATTTAGAGCCAACGTTACGATATCAACATTGCCCGTTCTTTCCCCATTTCCAAATAGCGTTCCTTCAACTCGTGTTGCCCCAGCTAACATCCCTAGTTCAGCATCCGCCACCCCCGTACCACGGTCATTATGAGGATGAACGGACACAATGACGTGTTCACGATATTTTAAGTGAGTTGACATATACTCAATTTGACTCGCATAAACGTGTGGCATTGACATGGATACCGTTGCAGGCAAGTTAATAATGACTTCATTTTCCGCTGATGGTTGCCAGACATCGAGGACGCGATTACAGATCGCTAGAGCAAACTCCATCTCCGTTCCAGTGAAACTTTCTGGTGAATATTGAAACTGAAAATTGCCTTCTGTTTTTGCAGCACATTCTTGAATAAGCTTTGCACCAGAAACAGCAATTTCAATAATATCCTCTTTTGGTTTTCTAAAAACTTGTTCTCGCTGAGCAACAGATGTCGAGTTATACAAGTGGACCACGGCTTTTTTTGCCCCTCTTAATGCTTCGAATGTTCTTTCAATTATATGATCCCTTGATTGTGTCAGAACTTGTATTTTCACATCATCAGGAATTAATTCCTGCTCGATTAACGCTCTTAAAAAAGCATATTCAGTTTCAGAAGCGGCTGGAAATCCTACTTCTATTTCTTTAAAACCCACATCGACCAGTAGCTGAAAATACTCTAGCTTTTCTTCTAAACTCATTGGAATGATTAATGCTTGATTGCCATCACGTAAATCTACACTACACCAAATAGGTGGTGCATCAATGTACTCTTTTTTCATCCATTCATTACTTGTAACTGGTGGAAGGAAATAACCTCGCTCATATTTACTTACATTTTTCATTTTTTAACACTCTCCCCTTCAAGCATTTTGTATTTGGTGAAAAGCTTTTCTCTATTAACTCGTCACCGAGACATATAAAAAGCCTCCCGTCTCCTTGGAAGAGACGAAAGACTTGAAATCCTACGCGGTACCACTCTTATTCACACATTTGTGTGCACTCAGATAGTAAAGGAATAATCCTTTTACCTCCTTAAGTAACGGTAAGGGACCGGCTTCATCTACTGAGATTCAATGAAGCTACTTCAAGGCGAGTTCAGAATGAAGTATGACTGTTTTGCACCAACCAACAGCTCTCTTAATCCACTACATTTCCTACTACTCCTCATCAACGCATTTATGAAATATTTTGACTATTGTACTACAATTATCAGAATTATTCAATATGTCTGAAGGTATTTTTCTTTTTTGAATAAATCTTGGAGCTGATGCTACATTATACAATTTTTGGATCTGGCAAAAAGTGAAGCTAAGTTGTAGGAAAAGTGAGGACGGGAAGTAACAATAACTCGGAGAGAAAAGTGACGACAACGAAATAGCGTGGAGAGCCATTTTTGTTGTCCTCAAACCGAGATGACGACATCGAAATGAAGTGGAGGCGTTAATGTTGTCCTCGAAGCGGTATGCTCGTCGCTACCGAAAATCATGCTGGCGTCCTGTGGGGTGGTGCTAAGTTAATTGTCGATTTTGCTTATCTTTTCTGCCACTTGATTGAAGCTCTTATTTTGTATTTTTCATCAGAGCTTTAACTATCTACTTTAAATCAGCCTTGCTTATCGACTGACTATTCTATATACTTAGCATATCTGAATGGAAACGGGGGGTGTGGGAGATGTGTAAGCAAGCTGTTTGTGTGCGTGATAATCGTAGTAGATTTATGCTCGTTTGTCGTGCAAAATTTGCTGTTTTAGTTACAAAGGGAGAGATCTGTCCTTTTTTAGTAACTAAATAAACAAATGACACAATCAGTGCATCACCTTTACCCACATATGAATGAGGTGAACGGGGAAAACCTTTTGTTCTCTCGTTTTTGGTGAACGAATTCTGATTCGTTCACCTTTTTTATCTTTTGAGGTGATGTTCTTTAACTTAGGAGGAACATCAAAATGTACGGACACATACAACAAGTATCAAAAAGCTTTGGGGGTGACCCCCTTTTTGAGGAGATTAGTTTTGATATAAAGGCCCATGATCGAATCGGCCTGATTGGAAGGAATGGAAGTGGAAAAAGCACGCTGTTAAAAATGCTCGCACAAGAGGAAACGCCTGATAATGGTGCCATCCATTTTTCTAAACATACAAAAATCGCCTATTTATCACAAGTACAATCACCCACTTTTATGGGGAATGGTAAACAGTTTTTAGAGACCGCGTTTATGGAACTAATAGAAATAGAAATGAAAATGAGTGAGCTTGAAAAGGAAATGAGTCACACAATCGGCCAAAGATTAGAACAGACAATTGTTCAATACAGTGAGCTACAGGAGTATTTCACTTCGCATGGCGGTTATGAAATCCGTTCTAAAATAGAACAAGTCGCTGCCGGTTTAAAAATTAGCCACCTCCTTACGCAACCTTTTCAAAGTCTAAGTGGAGGAGAACAAACGAAGCTGGCCCTAGCACATGTGTTATTAACTGAGCCAGATTTGCTTTTATTAGATGAACCAACCATTTAGACTTACAAGCCATTGATTGGTTAACTACTTTTTTAAATCGTTTTAGCGGTGCATTTATGATTACTTCACATGACCGTTATTTCTTAGAGGAAACCGTTAATCGAATACTCGATTTAGAGGATGGTAAGCTCCTCTCCTACGCATGTGGATATCAGCAATTTATCAAGGAAAAAGAAGAACGATTATTGCAGGAATTTCAAAATTATCAAGAACAACAAAAGAAGATCAAAAAAATGAAAGAGGCAATAAAACGGCTACGTATCTGGGCCAATCAAGCCAACCCACCTAATGAGGGGCTTCATAAACGGGCTCGAAATATGGAAAGAGCTCTCGAAAGAATAATGCTTCTTGATAGACCCGTCCTTGAACATAAGAAGATAAAATTAGACTTGCAAGCAACAGACCGAAGTGGTCAAGACGTGATAACGATCACGGACTTAGAGAAAAGCTTTGAACACCGCTTATTATTCTCTAACGTCAACTTGCTCGTTCGTTACGGCGAGCGCGTCGCTTTATTAGGTGACAATGGAACGGGAAAATCAACATTGCTTCAATTAATTCTAGGTCAATTAACACCAAATAGTGGCGTAGTAAAGTTAGGTAGCCAAGTTAAAATAGCTTATTTATCTCAGAAATTATATGTGGCACATACAAATAAAACGGTTATCGAGGAATTCCGTGAGCATGTCAACGTGACTGAAGGTGAAGCTCGCTCACTATTAGCTCAATTTTTATTTTATGGCTTTAGCGTCTTTCAAAAATTATCATCTCTTAGTGGTGGTGAAAAGATGCGACTCCGCCTTGCAATCATTATGCAAACGGAAATGAACGTTCTTATCCTTGATGAACCGACAAACCATCTAGACATTGAATCATGTGAAGTATTAGAAGATACACTATCAACATTTCAAGGAACCGTTCTAGCTGTCTCACATGATCGCTATTTTATCGATAAACTTTTTCATAAAATTGCTTGGATTCACGATCAACAACTCTATGAATTCCCAGGAAACTACAGCTGGGCGAAAGAGAAAATGAAGGAGTCCATCATGCGGAATGAGAAAGCTCAACCTATCCCGATTAAACATGATCATCAAAATAAATATAAGTCGACTTTAAACCATCATCATGAATTGGGACAGAGCATTGAGACTTTAGAGAATGAAATAGAATTACTAGAACAGAAACTACTAAAGGAAAACGACCTTGAGAAGATGCAACACCTACATGCTACGAAAGAGAATTTAGAGTATAAGTGGACTGAACTAATGAAACGACTTGAAGGAGACTATTAATATGGATTATTCGATCGATCAAACATATGAATATGGACAAACGGCACTAGAAAACGCTCTATTTCGGGTCAATCATTTTACGCAACTAAAAGTTATGTATGATGCCAATTATTTAGAGTTTAAGCAGAATCCGACACTATCATTATTTATAAAAAGCGAAGAAGTACTAAAGCAATTTCATCTTGAGCGTGGACAAACGCATTTAAAATTTTTCTTTCCAGAAAATAATCAAATTGATACAATTTTAGAAGAATATCTAAAGCAAAATCGTTATCAACTTGACCGTACGGAATTATACGTGCGCCGACCTGTTCCGTGGATATCAAACGAGAAACCTCCACAGCTTATGATTAAAAAAGTCACTCATTCGACTCCCATAGCAAACGACTACCTCGACCTCCAATACCGGTTTTGCTTAACATTTGGTCAGGAATATGCGTTAGGCAAAACGGCTTTAATGAAGGAGCAAATTAACAATCCATCGTATGCAATTCTGCTCGCTTACTGGAACGAAATACCTATAGGATTCATACATGGGATTAGCATCGATGAAAGCACGTTTGAACTTGATAACTTTCAAATTGATGAGTCCTATCAAAGAAAAGGAATTGGTACGCATCTTCAAGCAGCTTTATTTCAGGAATTCCCAAAGCAAACAGCGATTCTTCTAGCAGATGGACAAGACTCACCCAAAGAGATGTACAAAAAGCAAGGGTACCAATTCCAAAGCTTTATGTATGAAGCTCTAAAAGAATAAAATATGCTTCTTTCTGTTGTATGAAAGTTGCTTAAAACTGATATGCGGAGCTATACTCATCGCTCCCGAAAATCATGCTCCGCGTCGTGCGGGGTGGCACTGATGACACGCCATAAGAAAAGGATAAAAGGTAAGCATACCCTCTTCAAATCTTCATCTACAAGGCTTAAAAAAACCGATCGGAATTGAGCTCCGATCGGTTTTGTTTTTATTTTGCGGCAATCGCCCTAATTTCAGCTACAAGCTTATCTAATGCCCCCGCTTGATTGCCTTCTCTCATTTTCCTTCTTATCTCTTCTTTTTTGACGGTTATCATATCTAAATGATCCTGTAACGATTCACTCGTTAACTCTTCTTCTTCCAATGTAACCGAATATCCCTTTGCTTGGAATGATTCTGCATTCAAAATTTGATCACCTCGACTTTGTGCTCTACTTAGTGGAATAATGACCATTGGAATTTCTAAAGCTACAAATTCGAAAATAGCATTAGAACCTCCCCTTGTAATGACAAAATCAGTTGTTGCTAAAATATCAGCAAGCTCCTCATGTACATATTCGAACTGACGGTAGCCTCTTCTGTTCTCTAACAAAGCATCGATATTACCTTTGCCACATAAGTGGACAATCTGATAACGCTTCGTCAATTCATCAAGATTATTTCTTACGGCTTCATTGATTTTTCTAGCACCAAGACTTCCTCCCATAATAAGTAACACCGGTAATTGACTATGAAACTCAAGAAATCTTCTTCCTTTATCCTCGGACCCTTGTAGAATTTCTTTTCGAATAGGAGAACCAATTGCTTCGGTTTTGCTAGCTGGCAAATACTTTTTGGTCTCATCAAAAGATGTGAAGATTTTTGTAGCAAAACGTTGGGATATCTTATTGGCAAGTCCAGGTGTTAAATCACTTTCATGAATATAAATCGGTATTTTAAGTGTTGAAGCTGCTATGATAACGGGCACTGATACGAATCCACCTTTTGAAAAGACGAGATCTGGCTTCAACTTCTTCAGAATCCTTCTTGCGTCTAAGCAACCTTTCAAAACTCTAAAAATATCCTTTACATTTTCAAAATCAAGATACCTTCTTAATTTACCGCTACTTATAGAGTGGTAGCGAATTCCTGTTTTTTCAATTAGCTCTTTTTCAATGCCATTTTTTGAACCGATATAGTCAATTTGAAAATCCTCATGACGGATTTCTTTTATAATAGCGAGGTTTGGAGTGACATGGCCTGCCGTTCCTCCACCTGTAAATACGAGTTTTTTCATAATTCCTCCTAGAACGTGCTTTCTATGGTTCCTTGTTATCATTTGTTTACATACTCAATCTGCTAACATCTTTTTTACTAGTAACTCGTTGTGCTAAAGAACATATAAATAAAAAAGACTGATTGTATTGTATCACTAATCGTTAAGATTGCTAAGAAGCATTCTACTTATTTTCTATAATATTTAAAAATAGTTTGTATCATGAATCTAATATGTGGATTTCAGGTTATAAATGAACGTAAAATCAACCATGAACTTTATTATATTAACATAACAATCTAAATTATCAGACTTATTTGTGTACATAATGAGTAGACATCATGTATGATAGATCTGACCACAATTTAAAGGGGGATACATATGCTTTCAAAAGCAGTTATTGAAGACATCATTACCGCGGCTCTTAGTACGGGTGGTGATTTTGCCGAAGTATTTGTAGAAGATAAATGGAACACAAATATTGACTTAATCGGTGGTAAGGTCGAGTCAAGTATCGTTGGAAAAGACTTCGGTATTGGTATTCGTATATTAAAAGGACTACAAAGCGTCTATGCATATACGAATGAATTCAGTCGTGAGCCATTAATTGCCGTAGCACTTGAGGCGGCAGCCGCCATTCATGGAACACCGAAAAACCTCACATTAAATTTAACCAAACAAGAATATGAAAACAAACACATCATTCAACAAATCCCAAAAGAAGTTTCAAAGCTTCGTAAGGTCGAAAAGATGAAAGAAGTTTATCAAGCAGCTAAACAGTATGACAATCAAATCTCACAAGCTTTAGTTGGTTATAACGATGAGGATCAGCATGTACTGATCGCTAACTCTGAAGGTACATTTATTCAGGATCGCCGTGTTCGTACACGCTTTAAAGTGCAAGCCGTTGCCTCTCGTGGGACAGAGATGCAAACTGGTTTTTATGGACCCGGTGCACACCAAGGCTTTGAGTTTATAGAAGGTGCTGATTTATCTTACTATGGGGAAGAAGCTGCTAGAATCGCTGTTACAATGCTCCATGCAAAAGAGTGTCCAAGCGGTAAATTCCCGGTTATCATCGACAATGAGTTTGGTGGTGTTATTTTCCACGAAGCATGTGGGCACGGCTTAGAATCTTCTTCTGTTGCGAAGAAAAATTCTGTTTTCGCTGATCGAGTTGGCGAACGTGTTGCACCTGAAATTGTTACGTATATTGATGATGGAACACTTGCGAATGAATGGGGCTCTGCCAATATTGACGATGAAGGTGAAGAATCTCGCGAAAATATATTAATTGAAAATGGGATTCTTAAGGGCTATCTAATCGATAAACTTGGTGGTAGAAGAATGAATACAGCTTCTACAGGGTCTGGTCGACGTGAGTCTTATAAATTTGCTCCTACTTCTAGGATGACAAATACGTTTATCGCACCTGGACAATCAACACATGATGAAATTATCGCCAATACCGAGTTTGGTATTTATGCAAAATATATGGGCGGTGGTTCTGTGAATCCTGCAACAGGTGATTATAACTTCGCCGTCAATGAAGGCTATATCGTTCGTAATGGTAAAATTGCAGAGCCTGTCCGCGGAGCTACTTTAATCGGAAACGGACCTAAAACATTACAAAAGGTTGATATGGTTGGAAATAAACTTGCACACGGCGCCGGAATGTGTGGAGCATCGAGTGGTTCGATTCCAGCTAATGTCGGTCAGCCTATGATCCGTGTCAGTGAAATTACGGTTGGTGGAAGGGGGAACGAGTAATGGATATGATTCAATTCAAGGAACAACTTTTTGAACAAGGAAACAAACACGGCTTTACTGAAATGGAACTTTATTATCAATCCACGAATCGTTTTAATACACAATTATTTAATGGGGAAGTTGATGGCTATAAAGTTTCTTCTGAAGGTGGTGTTTCTTTCCGCGGAATTTATAACGGGAAAATGGGCTATGCTTACACAGAAAAAATCGCCGATTCTGAAATTGAATTTTTAATCCAAGAAGCAGCTGATAATGCTCTTATCATCGAGGACGACAATCCAGAGGAATTATTCGCAGGTTCTGATAGCTACGCTGATATTTCTTTATATTCTCAATCCCTTTCTGAAGTATCCTCAGATGATAAAATTAACCTACTAAAGGAAGCCGAAAAAGAGTGTTATGCATTAAGTGATTTAATTCATAGCATTAACTATTGTACGCTAGAATCCCGTGAGAGCGAAACATTTATCGCTAACACAAAAGGCTTAGAAAAACGTGAAAAAAGGAACTTTATTTACATTATCTTATCTGCCGTTGTTAAATCAGGTGATGAATTTAAAAGCGCAATGAAATATTGGGTCACTGATGACTTTTCAACTTTTTCTCCAAAAGAGATGGCCAAAGAGGTTGTCGATGAGGCATTAAGTTTTGTTGGGGCTTCTTCTATTAAAAGCGGCCAGTACCCGATTATACTTAGAAATACGGCTGCTTCATCTTTATTACAAGTATTTTCATCAAGCTTCTCAGCAGATGATGTTCAAAAAGGAAAATCATTATTAGCTGGAAAATTAAATGAAACGATTGGTCATTCACTTATTACCATTATTGATGACCCACATGATCGAAATGGGGTTGCGAGCCAAACTTTTGACGGAGAAGGCGTTGCGACCGCCAAGCAAACGATTGTTGAAAATGGTGTTCTCTTAACCTATCTCCACAATTCAAAAACAGCTCAAAAAGATGGTGTTAAGTCCACTGGGCATGCTTATAAACCATCATATAAAGGTTCAATCTCAATCTCGCCTTCTAATATGTATATTCAACCAGGTTCCGAATCGCTTCAGCAACTCATGGAAAGCGAGTCTGAAACGATTGTAATTACGGACTTACAAGGACTTCATTCTGGAGCCAATTCGATTACAGGTGACTTCTCCCTTGCGGCCAATGGATACCTCGTTCGCAATGGAAAAATCGAAAGGCCACTTGATCAAATCACCGTCGCTGGGAACTTCTTTACTTTATTAAATCAAGTTGAAGCGATTGGTAACGACTTAGATTTTAGCATAATGGGATCTGGCTACCTCGGTTCACCAAGCCTAAAGGTAGGAACACTATCTGTAGGTGGAGAATAATGGATTCATCGAATTAGAAGTTCGGACATAACTTATTTACTATTAGGAAAGAGGCCGCGTTCAGAATCGGCCTCTTTCGTTATATAGATCTTGTACGAAAATAAAGAACTACCTTCTAATTTCAAAACGAATGTCATAAACAACTCTTCTTGGCTCTAAGTTTGTATCAACCCTAACATAAAGTGGCTCATTAGCAGCTCCTCTAATTGAATAACTACCAGTAGCAGCACTCCCTGTTCGATTAATATAAACCGAACCATAAATAGGATTAGTACCTAGTAGACGAACTCTTAACACTCTGTAATACACACCATGCCCGGCAATGCTATAACTCCCATCACCTGTACGGACGACATTATGTCGAAGCACATTTAATATTAATGCACCCGTATTAACATTAAAAAGACAGGACGTCGGTATTTTTGACCCAATATTAAATCGCTCTGTATGCGTACAAACATGAATACCATTCATCTGAGTAGTAATAGGCTCTTCTTTTTCAATTAAAACAGGCTTAGCTTGTGCAAGAACGATAGCATCAGGGTCCTCTTCTGATACATCATCTTTGATAACAATCCTCCACCGATCGCCTAATTTTTTCACATCAACAGGTGTTTGAGCTTTATAGCCATCAAAATAGGTTTCAATGACAATAAAACGATAATGTTCATCATTCACTTTACTAGAATCTATAATTTCGAATTCCATAATACCATTTTCAAATTCTCCATACATCGTTTCATACAAATCAATTTGTTGATGCTTTAGAAGAAAGCGGTCATCAAGAATCACATGAACAGCTTTTTCAAAATCGTGGTCAATAAGAGCTTGAATTCCTTCTGACAATGCCTCCTTTGCATCATCATGATTATCGGCAAAAACTAAGGTAGGGAATAAAAGACTTACAAATAAGATAAAGGGAAAAATATAATGCTTTTTCATGCATAACCTCCTAGTATTCTTTTATTTACAACCATATCCATATAATAACATTTATCAACAACAAAAGTAGTGATTTTTCTGAAAATAATGTAAAAATTTCGCTATTTTTGGTATTTTTATGATACAAATAAAAACAGCCTAATATAAAAATGACAGTTAGCCTATTTGAAACGGCTAACTGTCTAGGCATGTGCATTTAATCATCCAATGTCCCAACTACCTTATTCTCCTGCCACCAAGTTACCTCCACCTTTCCTTCTTTCGCTGCAATCCCACGGATCACGATATAGTAGGTGGAATCCTCACTAGGCTCGACGCCTAACACTCCTTCTTCTAGCGGATGTTCGGTCATCGGACGTAGATTATGCTCTTCATCATAAAGACTTACACCGTGCTCCCCACCATCCCGAAAATGATGGTCTACCTTAAAAAATAGTTGTTCTCCTGCTTTTGCCTCAATAGGGATTAAGTGTTCCCCATTAAATGCTTCATACTGAATGAGAACCGTCTCTCCCTGCCTCACCTCTGTCCAACCTTCTTTGTTGGTCCATTCAAAAGGTGTCAAGCATAATGCAAGTACAGGCAACATATAAGCAGCTCTAGCCATACGTTGCCTTTTTGCCCATTTCTCTCCCATTAAAAAAATCAACGCAAAAATGGCTCCTACCGTTCCAGCAATCAACCCAAATTCATTCGGACTCATTATAATAAAAATAAGATATCCGAACCCTATGTATAACAGAAACCCAGTTACAACTCCCGCCTGCTTCCACTTCTTCCTTATCCAACCAATTAAAAATGAGCTTATGATTCCATAAACAAAAATAAATAACCAAACCCATAAGGTCGTGAGAGTCTCATGTATTAGAAATAGATTAAAAGAAACAGATAAACTGATATATAAAATAAAAAACGACATTGCTAAACTAGCTCCAATTAGTTTAGTCTCTAGCTCCTTCATCCTATCCAACTCCTTCTATGTCTAATTAATTTGATCATATCATATATTAAATGGATTCAAAGCTTACTGACTGGATTGAATCACAGAAATGATTAGACTTTTGCGACTAGCGATAACAAGCAAACACAGGCCTTTTGTAAAAAGATGGGTGCAAAAAAGGCAACTGGATTGGTTATTTAATTAAAAACGTGAGTGAGGTATTAGCCTCACTCACGTTTTCTTTTATTTCCATTGCCACTCATTCATTAAAACCTCATAGTGGGCGGCCCAACCGTCTCCAAATTCAGGAGCTGCGGATTGCCATATGACATAATAGTAATCGTGCTCAAACCGTAATGATGCATAGGTTGCTTCATACTCGGCGTCATGAACTTTTACACTGACTATAGAATCCTCCTCCATAAGCGACTCAAATTGTTGATAATCAGCTAAAATAACTTCCTCAAAAAAGTCCTTCGCTTCCTCCCTTTCTTTTGTATTTAATAAAAATATCCTCATATTTGTTTCAGGATCAATCGTAGCTTGTAGCTCAATGAGCTGGTACTGCTCTTCTTCCCTCTCGACAATTTCCCACATATTTCCCCGGTAATAAGTGGAGAATGGAATCGTTTCACGATCTAATAGCTGATAATCAATCGTATCAAATTTCCCCTCAATTTCGACTTCCTCCACAATTATTTCTTCTCTACCAGATAACCCGTATAAGTCTGGCTCGTCGATCTGCTCATTCTTTTTTGGCTGTTCCCATTTTTGCTCGGTTTCATCTGGTTTGTCTCCTAATGGTCCACCTATTGGATCCATTGGCGCATTACTTACCCATAGAATACTTACTAATCCAATCGTTGCAATCATCGCGAGAGAGGCTGTGAATACAGGGGAACCGATCCTAAACCAGCTCTTTTTTTTCTTTGCCTGCTCTCGTGCATATTTAATTTCTTCTTGAACAAGTTTAAAGGTTTCATTTTTGAATTGCTTAGAAGGTTCTACAGAGATTTGTTTAACCATATCGATCACCTTTTGTTCGTCATTCCTGTTATTCATTCCATACCCCTCCTTCTCTCTCATGAAATGATTCTTGTAGCTGTTTCTTAGCTCGATGCTGAAGGGATTTGACTGATAAAAGAGTTTTTTTCATAATTTCCGCTGTTTCATTTAAACTAAAACCATCAATGAATCTGAGCTGAATCACCGACCGATAATCCTGAGGTAGCTTAGCTAATATGTCTAATATTGCTTCCATATTATCGTTTTGCCATTCACTTTCCTTATTAGTAGTCGCTAATGCTTCCATTTCACCTTCGTAAAAGCCTCTTACTGACTTTTGACGTTTATGTTTACGGTGGTAATCAATAATGACATTTCGACCAATTGTAAAAAGCCACGTTTTGAACGTAGATTTTTGCTGATATTTGTGCAAATAACGTGCCATTTTACTAAAAACATCCTGAGTCACTTCCTCTGCATCATGATAATTGCCTGTTTGAATGAAAGCATATTGGAATACGACTTGAAAATAACGATCGTAAAGCCTTTGTAAGGCGTTGTCATCTCCCTGAAGTATTAACTTTACTAGCTCTTCATCTCCCATGCTTTTCACCTTCTTCTTTGTTAGTCGTTATATAAGACGGAGCCTTTTTTAAAAAGATTCATATTCATTTATCTATTTTCAACATAGTCCTTTTGATTTAAGATAGACATAATGAGATGTAGAAAGGATGAAATCGTATATGGCTTTATTGCAAGTTCAATTTTTCTCTGAAGTATTAGGGCTTAGCTCCTCTATGAATGTTATTTTACCAGAACAAACACACACACAAATTGGGATGGAGAATCAATTACATACGACCAAACATAAGACATTATACTTATTACATGGATACAGCGATGATCATAGCATTTGGTTAAGAAGAACATCGATTGAACGTTACGTCGCTGCGACTGGAATAGCCGTTGTGATGCCGGCCGTTGATCATAGTTATTATACGGATATGGAATACGGAAAGAAGTATTGGACATTTGTTAGTGATGAGTTACCTCAGATCGCTCGCTCCTTTTTCCACCTGTCAGATAAACGAGAGGATAATTTTGTTGCTGGATTATCGATGGGAGGCTATGGTGCTTTTAAGTTAGCATTAAATCATCCTGATCGATTTGCAGCGGCTGCGTCTTTATCTGGAGCCCTCGACATTCGCTCCCGTACACTTGCTGATGCTGGCAGGAAGTTTGACCTCATTTTAGGAGGAAAAGACCCACAAGGCACTAGTGCCGATCTGTTTCATTTAATTGATAAGCACAAAAATAACCCCAATCGTCCCTTACTGTATCAAAGTTGTGGAACGGAAGACTTTTTGTATGAGGATAACCAACGTTTCACTGCACATTGCCAAAAGTCAGGTTACGAGTTGACTACTGATTACGGCCCTGGAGATCATAATTGGGAATATTGGGATGACCAAATTCAAGCAGTTCTTAAATGGTTGCCCATTCACTCCTAACCTTATAAGAATCCCCCCTCTTCCAACTGATAGAGGGGGGATTATTGATACTTTATTTCTCCTTCACTATATACAAACTGCAAAAATCCACGCACATTGTCCTCTTCCTCACTCTTATATGTAAAGGAAAGCTGTTCTTCCACAAATTTTGCCGTGCGATGAAACAAGTCACAAGCCGTAAATAAAGCATGCCACATATCCTCGTAACTTCCTCTCGCAAAAGTGAGCAGCAACTGCTGCCATATATCTTCATCCAAATATTGTTCAATATATTTATAATTTTTTCCTACACTTAGAGAAAAATCCGTTTCAATGCCAACTCTCCAACTTAACATCTTCAGCAACATCGGTCGGACAATTTGATTGAGATGATCCTGAGCATACAAAATCTCCCGTCGTGCTAAGCCTTTAGCCACATACGTCGTCACCCACCAAAATTCATTACAACAGTCATGATAGAACTCCTCAGATGGCTGTTGAATCCAATATGCTTTATCTGTAGAAGTTGGGTAAAGACGATCTGGTTCATCTTTATTGAGTAATACCTTCGTTAAGCCGTTCTCCACTAAATAATTTTCTTTCTCTTCATATGGAACTAAGATTAAATCAATTCTCGTATAATCATCAAATAGCATTAAATAGGAAAATCTGTTCCCTAGCTCAGGTGGAAACATCGCCATATTTTCTGGCATTTGCAAAATCGTCCTTTTGCCAAAGACATCGATCCAATTCGGGTCTTGAACAAATGCATCGATATCTGTTACGACATACACAACATCATAATCCTGAAGCCAATCCTCTGGCACATTTTGATTTGTTCGTGATCCATTTAAACCAACGAGCCGAATTCGATCATCTGCCTTGGCAACTTTTAATACCCGTTCATATATTTCCTTTGCTGTCCTCATGTTGATTAGATTCCCCCTCCCATACATAATGAACAAAATAGACGTCCTCACCAAGGAATTTGAATGAATCCGCACTTTCCTCAACCTTGATAAAACCATTCTTTTCTAATACCTTTTGAGAAGCGAAATGATTAGAAGTCGTTTTTGCTTTAAGTTTTGTAACCAGTTGATTAGTCGACAATTCATTAATGAGCTTTGCTAATGCTTGTGTCGCAATCCCCTTACCAACCACTTCTTGCCCCAGTCGATACCCAAGCTCTGCCTCACTCGTTTTAATATCCGTGACATTCATACGGCCTATGATCCTTTTCTTCTGATCCTTGATTAAATAAAATAAAGACTCGCCCCGCTCTTGCTCTTCTAGCAAAAGTTGATGACGCTGTTGAAATTCAGAGACTTGATAAAATGCCTCCCCTCTACTCGGAATCATCGTTTCAAAGAAAGAACGATTTTGCACTTCAAAATCAAACAAACTTTTCTCATCTTCTTTTTTCAGATACTCTATAGTAAATAACAATATTTTCTCCCTTTCTTACGCCTAGTAACGAAACAAAGCAGCAAATGCTCTTATAACGAACTTGATTGGCCATATAATTAATTCTGGTATATAAAAAATCAAATCAAAAAACCAGTGATCCTTTTTCTTTTTCTTTTTCTTTTCCACAATCAACACTCCCGGAATATTCGAATAGTTATTTCTATTTTACCTGTTATAGATGGAAAATAGCCATTCATTTATCAGACCCGTTAGAACTTGATAAGTGAAAAGCGGGTCGCATGGAGGGCAACATGTTATCTTTTTCTTAGGAGGTTATCGAGATGAATTTTCTAAAACAAATGAATCAAGCCTTACATTATATCGAAGAGCATTTAACAGACGAGATCGACGTTGCAAAGGCCGCCTCGGTCGCCTATTGTTCAGAATACCATTTCAGAAGAATGTTTTCTTCTTTAGCTGGGATACCATTGTCAGAATATATTCGCCGACGAAGATTAACACGAGCTGCTTTTGATTTATTACAATCCGAGCAGAAGATAACGGATATTGCTCTTCAATATCAGTATCAATCTCCTGATTCATTTTCCAATGCTTTTTATCGCTTGCATGGTATTCGGCCATCTGAGATTCACAATCAACAACAAGCATTAAAAGCCTATCCGATGTTAACTTTCCAATTAACGATGAAAGGTGGTAATCCAATGAATTATCGTATTGTAGAAAAAGAAGCCTTCACCATTATTGGCTTAAAAAAGAGAGTTAAGTTGATTTATGAAGGTGTTAATCCAGAAATTGCCTCGATGTGGGAAAGTTTATCAGCCGAGAAAATCGCAGAGTGGAAATCGCTTTCTAATGTGGAACCAGTTGGTATGGTCAGTGCCTCTACCAACTTCAGTGAAAGGACCCAAGAACAGAGTGAACTCGATCACTATATCGGTGTTCTTACAACCAACCCGGTATCAGCTCAAACGGATTCACTTGAATTAAGTGCTGGAACTTGGGCTGTATTTACAGCAGAAGGCCCATTTCCAGAAACATTACAAACGACGTGGGCTCAAATTTATTCTGAGTGGTTTCCAACCTCTAACTATGAGCAAACAAATGGACCGGAAATCCTCTGGAATGCCGACAAAGATACAACATCACCCACTTTCAAAAGCGAAATTTGGATACCTGTTATCAAAAGAAGCTCATAAACCAAATGTAACGTGAATTCTTATATAAAACCAGTGACCCTTACTTCCCATAGTAATAGGCACTGGTTTTCTTATATTTAAAAAGGGTAGATAGATGACAACTATCCAAGCAAATGTTCAGTCAACCTAGATATGGTAATAGTCAGTTTTCTTGAAGGACTTGCATCATCGCATTTCCTGATTAATTAATTCGTTGATTATGGTAAAATCTAGATATAGCTTTACACGGCTATGAGCGATCCCCAGTTAAAAGGAAGGAGGAATACTATATGTTATCGATCAACTTAATATTGGGATTTTTTAGTGTTATTCCAATTATTCTTTCACTCTTATTTTTTGGATTTATCCTTTATTTCCTCATTTCAATTCTTAGACATATAAGTGCTGATAATCATAATCAAGTGTTAATCATCAAGAAATTAGAAGAAATTTCTAAAAAACTCGATCGAAAACCATAGCTTCCAAAATTAATGACAAAAACCTTCCAAGCGGAAGGTTTTGTTCCTATATTAAATGCTGTTCTTCGTTTGCTAATTTTATCATTAAAGGCGACAAACAGATAATGATAGCTGCAGAAACAAACATATAACTCAAGACGATTACAGGGTGAATATTAAACATATTGAGCACTAACCCAAGAATAGGGATAAAAGGTAAAAAGCTCATCTTTTGTTTCGTTTTTTTTGTAACGTATTGTTTATTATGACAATATGGACAAGGAATAGCTGGATCTAACGTAAAGGATCGCTTGAATGTTTGCCTCCAGCTCCACTGCTTTTGACAACGTTGACAGAAAGGCATTCGCATCTTCCTCCAATCATAGCTAGTACTCAAATTGTACCATTATTTAATTACGCTTTTATTTTCATTCAGCCCAAGCTCTCTCAAGCTCCGCAAACCAGGCTTCTGTTTCCTCCGGATTCTTAGCATTCAAAAATAAATATTCTTGATCCGTCATAATAAAAATATAGGGACCTTCTCCGCTCTGAATAAATAAACGCCCACCACCGAGACCTTCTAATCGGTAATGTCCTAATCTTCTTTCTAGTACAGACATACCATTTGTTCGCACTTGTATGAGTGGCAGCTCATCGGTTTTATCAATCGTATGAATATCATCATAAGACCATTCCACCCCATACAAACCTGTTACCTCCAAGTAATCCTCATGAAATTTCACATTTGTAGGGATTAAGAATACAGCAAAAATACCAACAAGTACGACAATCGACCCGATTAGAATATAAAAATTACGCTTACGATCCTTTCCTGTTTCAAGCTTGTTTGCGATCAGTAAATGGGCAAATGTATAGATCAACATAATCACTAAAGATATTTCAACTGCGTAGGCAACACCTAGAAAGACTAAGATAACCCCAACTAATAAAATGATACCTGAGTTAAGTATAATCTTACCCATCTTTTGCGGGTAACCTAATTCATATAAGCGCTTTTTCTCTTCCTCAGATTTATTCCAATAACCAGAAATTAATCCATAATACTGCTTCACTAAAATTAAATAAGCAAATATAAATAAAAATGCTACGATAAAAATCATTAAAAATGCCAATTGCATTACCTTCACCTCACCACATGATGTACTGCCTTATATACGTTATGATACGATAAAACGATTCAAAAATTAAGGTAAAAAACTTTGCTTTAATCTCCCTTTTCCATTCTCGACAAACACTTCAGCATAAGCACCGTTAATAAACGTATTTTGCGGAGGCACATGCCCACAGTCAATATCATGAATAACTGGAACCCCTAATTCCTTTTCTATCTCTTGATAAACGTCTTCAAATTGATACCCTTCAATATCAGCTGTGACCGCACTTCGTCCAAATAATATAGAAGTACAATTTTTAAACCATCCAGCAAGCTTCATTTGAATGAAACTACGTTTTAAATCTGTAACACTCATCTCACAGTTTTCGAAATACCAGATAATCGGTTCATCTTGATTTAAGTGCTGGCTTCGAAAAGCTTGAACGTCACCAAATGGTGTTCCAACTAAATGATGAATGACATCGATACACCCACCTAATAGACGTCCTTCAACTTTGACAGTTGGTTTTGCCGTCTTCCATTTGGTCGTTTCTGTTAACTGGAGGTCATCCGTCGAATGGTCCCACTCTTTTTGGTAATAGGGGGAAGAGACTTGTTCAACCGATTCTCCAAGTTTTGTCGTCAACACTTTTTTCCACATGACACTAGTAGCATCCACCTGTTCACTACGAAGGTCGACTAAATTAGGACCGTGGGCCGTCGCAATTCCTGTCTTTAATGTGATTGCTAACAATAATAAACTAGTATCTGAATAGCCCATCACCCATTTAATCGGTAATTTCGTAAAATCAATCAATTCAATGATTTCTATTAAAAGCTCTCCTCCCCATGGGGGAATTATTGCATTAATTCGTTCATCCGCCATAAATTGTTGGAATTCGCTTGCTCTTTTTCGAGCAGATGCCGATTTGGCTTTTTCTTGTGTCCAAGCTGTATCTCCAAACCATAGCGTGAACCCTTGCTTTTGAAACTGCTGCTGGGCTTTATGGAGTAGGATATGTAATTCTTTCTCCACACCTGAGGACGGAGCGGTTACACCAATTTTAGCCTGATGAAAAAATGATGGATACTGGATCATGTGAAAACCCTCCTTTTGTATGAAAGTTTAATGGGTGATGCACGGAATCTCGTCAAGTTCACTTCCAGTATGACAGATTACGACTAATCATTAAGCTCAAGAACTCATTGTGACATCCTGCCCCTTGAGTAACTGTCACCTTCAGCCTGTTTCGGGTAGTTACTCACCTTCTTTCTTCGAGTAACTGTCACGTTTAGCCTTTTTCATGTCGTTACTCACCCGCTTCCCTTGAGTAACTGTCACCTTCATGCCTTTTCGTGTCGTTACTCACCTTCTTCCTCCGAGTAACTGTCACCTTCAGCCTGTTTCGTGTCGTTACTCACCTTCTTCTTCCGAGTAACTGTCACCTTCATGCCTTTTTCGTGTCGTTACTCACCCTCTTCCCTTGAGTAACTGTCACCTTCATGCCTTTTCGTGTCGTTACTCACCTTCTTCCTCCGAGTAACTGTCACGTTCAGCCTTTTTCGTGTAGTTACTGACGTCTGTATCTGCACATTTTGGCTCTCTTTGTTCAGACACTCCCTCGCACCAATCGAATATCTGCTTTGGTAGCCTATTTCTCGTCACTTACTCCTTCACATCCTTCGAATAATTGTCTTACTCTCCGCTACAACTATTGACCTATCGCACTAGTCCTACCTGTCAATCTATTTCAACTGCTCCTCCCATTTTAAACGTTATCGGCATGCTTCTCCACAAAAAATGTCATTTTCTAACTAAAAGTGCTACTTTCCACTACTTATTCACGTATAATAATAAATAGTTAACAGATATTGGAGGGATGACTTTGATTAAAGTTGAACAAGTATCGCGTTCATTTCGTGATAAGAAAGTAACCGTAGAAGCATTAAAGAAAGTTACCTTTGAAATAGAAAAAGGGGAAGTTGTCGGGCTTCTAGGTGAAAATGGGGCAGGTAAAACAACTTTGCTTCGGATGATCAGCACGATTTTAGAGCCTAGTGAAGGCACTATTCATATTGATGGCATTGATATTCATAAACAGCCGATGGCCATAAAAAGTAACATTGGCGTTTTATTCGGAAGCGAAACAGGGATGTATGACCGTTTAACAGCTAGAGAGAACCTTACATACTTCGCCCAGCTATATGGAATGACGAAGCAAGAAACAAAAGCTAGAATTGAAGATTTGGCGAAACGTTTTGGAATGGAAGATTATTTAGATAGAAAAGTGGGAGGTTTTTCTAAAGGGATGAGACAGAAAGTGACGATCGCACGTACACTCATTCATAACCCTGATATTATCTTGTTAGATGAACCTACAACAGGACTTGATATCACTTCCGCCAATATGTTTCGAGAGTTAATTCATTCTTTACGTCAAGAAGGAAAAACGATTATATTCTCCAGTCATATTATGGACGAAGTTAGTCAATTATGTGAATCAATTATTATGATTCATAAAGGCGAAATGGTTTATAACGGTACAGCGGAAGACTTATATCAAGAAGAACAAACTCGTGATCTGAACTTTATTTTTATGTCGCGCCTCGTTAGGAGTGCAGAACATTGACCTGGAATATTTATAAAAAAGAAATGCTCGACATGTTGAGGGATCGTAAAACAATTGTGATGAGCGTTATTATCCCTATAGCTTTTAATTTGTTATTAATGTTCTTTATGACCAACTTTATGTTTAATGACTCAGTTGATGAAGTGAATATTGCTGTGTCGGACCATGATTCTATGTATATCACAGAGTGGCTTGAGGATTTAGAAGGTTCTGTCGTCACATTCAGTCAAAATCCGCGTGACCTCTTATTAGAAGGTGACGTTCATGTTGCTCTTTTATTCGATTCTAATTTTGATGAGGCATTAGAAGCTGGTCAATCTCCAGCCATCCAACTCCATTTTGACCCTGCTAGTATGAATTCGAGTGGTGCAAGCGAACAAATCTCGGTCCTATTTTCAGAAAAAATGTATGAAATCGTTTCAACAAACTTAATTGAATTAAATGTTGAAAATCATGTCATTGAACCTTTTTATACAGTACCTGTAGCACTAGATGAAGATAGTGATCAAGGTGCACTCATGATGTTAACCATTTTTGCTCAACTAATTATTGTTTTGTCTGTTCAATTAGGTGGTTTTTCACCAGCTGCTGACATCATCGCTGGAGAAAAGGAAAGAAAAACGATGGAAGCTTTATTAATGTCGCCAGTTAACCGATTGCACCTTATCGTTGGAAAATGGTTAACACTCGGAAGTCTGTGTTCGATGAGTGGATTTTTCTCCGTCATTACCTTTACCTTATACGTGTACTTTGCCGGTGGTGAGTTTGCTCAAGCGATGCAAATTGAAAATAATCTCGGGACCTTACTTCTAAGTTTAACCGTTGGTATCGTATCATTTGCCTTTATTATGGCTAGTCTTTTCATCATGATTAGTTTGGTTTCTAACACCGTCAAGGAATCTGGAAATTACTTATCACCATTAACGTTCTTAACGATGATCCCTTATTTCCTATTAATCGGAACTTCTGTGAATGAATTTACCATCTATCATTTTATCATTCCAGTATTTAATATCTTTGCATTAATTAAAGAGCTTATTTACGGCGTGTATAATCTGACCCATATTCTATTGGTTGCGGGAAGCTCAGCCATTTTTATCAGTATCCTATTTGCGATAGCATATCGAATGTTTATGAATAGTAAGTTCGTTTTAGGAAAATAGCTGACGTTCAATAAGCCGTTTGATGTTACAATCAAACGGCTTCTATACATATAGATCTAACATAGAACACAAAGTGATTTTAATTCGAAAACTCTCACAGCAATTCCTCCATTTTAGCCCCTTAAGATGCAAAAAAATGATAAACTAATAACAAAGTCATACATACTTTTATGAGGAGGAGACATTTCGCATGCAATCGGTCACGGTGTATCATTACGACGCATTTAGTTTACAACCTAATGAAGGAAACCCAGCAGGCATCGTTTTAGAAGCTGACCACTTAAGCGATCAAACCATGCAAGAAATCGCTTTTAAAATTGGTTTTAATGAAACAGCTTTCCATTTATCTTCAAAAAAAGCCGACCTACGTTTACGCTACTTTACACCTGGTCATGAAATGAACCTTTGTGGCCATGCGACCGTAGCAACACTATACGCATTAAAATCTAGAGGTTTACTTGGAGACAAAAGCGAACTAACTATCGAAACGAATGCAGGAATTCTTCCCATACAAATCGAAGAGAAAAATGATGACTATTTTATTACACTCAAACACGCAGCACCTCAATTTAGAGAATTTATTGGTTCTCCAGAAGAACTGACCAAATCTATCGGCTTAAAACCTAAAGATATTTCAGAAGACCTGCCGATTATGTATGGCAGTACCGGAACTTGGACATTACTCGTTCCTATTCGTTCTTTATCATCTTTTTCGAAAATGAAGCCTAATAACCAAGCTTTCCCATCTATTTTCAAAGAAATACCAAATGCATCCTTACACGCTTTTTGTATGGAAACATTTGATCAAGAAGCAGATATGCATGCCAGGCACTTTTCATCTCCTTACTCTGGAACGATTGAAGACGCTGTAACTGGCACAGCCTCTGGTGTTATGGCGGCCTACTACCAGAAATTTATGAATCCAAACAAAAAAGAAGCAATAAAATTAGTGATTGAGCAAGGCTATGAAATTGGTAAAAATGGACGAGTCTATGTATCGGCAACACCTGATACTCATGGGGATGTAACAATTAAGATGAGCGGTCAAGCCGTATATGTGAATACTTTTGAGATAAAATTGATTGAAAAGATTAAATAAGCGCTATGATTACATAACGTGATAAAGATAAGATAACTTAATTAGAAAATGAGAAGAGCTTCTTCACAATACAACTTTTGTGAGAAGCTCTTTTTCTTATAATGCTTAACCTAAACTTCTTTATTCTTTAAATAAACAAACCCTCCAAGGAAAAATACGATAAAAAAGCCAAAGATCGCAATGAGGAATGGGAGAAATGAAACCGTAAACTCCCAGCCTAGCCCTTCAGGTAACATGAGAAAAAATGGTTGTACCCATGGATAATAAGGAGCAATCGTCTCAGAGTTAGCAATCATAATACTCGGGAGTGTAAAAATCACATTAACCGTCAGTGGAGCGGCAAAGCTTGACCACATGCTAGAAAGCCAAAGCATCAAAGCAGCAATAGGTAGGGCTGCAATCCAGCCACCAAAAAAGACTTGAACCATCACAACAATCGGAAGCGGATCGGCCATCCCTTTCATAACCCCAACTAGTACCCACGTTCCAATAAATAAAAGCTGCATACTACCAATCACCAAAAATAATAACGTAAATTTTGATAAATATATATGTGTTCGATTAATAGGTAATGTAAGTAGCTGCTTCCATCCCCCTTCTTGATGCTCATATCGACAAAGAAAACTTGCCATCACACCGATTAATAAAGGGTAAAAAAGAAGTGAATAACTTAAAGACATATAGGTTAACGTGATATACCACTCATTTGAACTCCCCTCAAATAACGGTGGTGCATACCCAGCTATAAAAGTAAATAACGGTATAATCAAAAGTAGTGGTAATATATTGGTTTTACGAAGTTTATACCATTCCATTTGTAATAACTTGTTCATCTTATTTAACCTCTCTCTTATGAAAATGTAGAGCAGCCATTAGAAGTATCAGCATGCCCATCCCTACTCCTGCACCTACAAATTCAATGGTTGACCAATCACCATATAAAAGCGGCCACTTCCATAACACCCAATCAGGAGCAAAATGCCCATACACAGCAAAGACAGATGCAAAGATTCCAATGGTTAAGGGGATAGCTTGATTTTTCATCGTTACCGATAACCATAGCTGTATGACTAATATAGGAATACCTGCTAGCAATGGATAAAAGCTGTTCTTGAAAAATGGCAGAAGCATTTTAGGCTCTATTCCAAACCCCAGTCCAAGGCCTAGAAGATTGGAGCCGATAAATACAAGAGAACAAGCAACACATAATAAGCTTGTGATTAAAATGAATTTAGAAAGAAAGACCTGATATTTCATTATTGGTAAGCTTAACAGCTGCTTCCAAGAGTTTCGTTCATGTTCAACCGAAGCAAATAAGGAAGCTAATATCGTCATACCTAAAACTAATCCCGGTGCAAGAAACATATTAATATTATTCATTAATACTTGAAAATGATCTGCTCCGTTTCGTACTAAATAATCATAACGAACAGCATAATTAACAACTTGAAGACTAATCACTCCAAATGGACCTAGACAGACAAGAAACCAAACCCACTTTCTTTTCATCTTTAAAGCATCAGCCTGTATGCTTTTAAGCATGATTCAATCCCCCTTGGGCGGTTACATCTAAAAAGATCTCTTCAAGTGACCTTCTCACTTCTTCAACTCGATAAATATCATGACCTTTTTCTACTAATATTCGAATAGCGTTGGCAATTTCAGCTTCACTTATCACCCCAAAAACAATCGTACCTTGTTTGATTTCACTTATTATCCCTATTTGCCATAAGTCCTTTTTCGCTCTTTGGAGATCAGCTGTCTTGATTCTTATTTGTGATTGAGCTTTTGCTCGTAACACTTCAATAGAATCCTGAAATATGAGCTTGCCCTTTGAAATGATTCCAACCTTATTTGCTACTTGGTCTATTTCATGTAAAAGATGACTTGAGATTAAAACGGTAATCCCAAATTCTTTAGGCAGACTTTTAATTAAATCACGAATTTCATGAATCCCTGATGGATCAAGCCCATTTGTAGGCTCATCAAGTATAAGTAGCTTCGGTTCACCTAATAAAGATGCGGCAATGCCTAGACGTTGCTTCATCCCTAAGGAATATGCCTTTACCTTACGATCGGCATATTTGGTTAGTTGAACAATTTCTAATACCTCATGAATTCTACGACTTGGTACTTGCAATATTTTTCGTAATGCTTCTAAATTCTCATACCCCGTTAAATGTGGGTAATAAGAAGGTGATTCGACTAATGAACCGATTTGCCTGAGGGCATGCAAATGATTTCCTTTTGTACTCTTACCAAAAAGATGAACCTCCCCTTGACTAGGCTTCGTTAATCCTAGCAACATTCGAATTGTCGTTGTTTTACCTGCTCCATTCGGTCCCAGAAATCCGTAAATATCTCCCTCCTCTACCTTTAAATTCACATTAGATACCGCATAATCTTGGTTAAATTTCTTTGAAAGTTGTTTCGTTTCTACTATAAATGCCTTCATCATCATCACCTCACCTTAACTTTAAATGACGCTATTTAAAGGACGGTGTGACTGTTGTTTAAATTTTGGTTAAAAAAAGTACTTAGAATTAGTCTCTAAGCACTTACTCCCGTAATATTGTCTCATCTCAACTTTTTATCACAATCTTAGTCCCCTTATCAGATGTGTACACTTCCCATTTGAGTCCCATTTCCTTTACCATTAAATCAACAATAACCATACCTAAGCCTGCCCCTTTTTGTTCACTTTGATGCTGCAAGCCTTTTCCTTTGTCTTCAATAAGCAATTGATCATGTTTTAATTCGATCTTAATATATTTCCCACTATTTGCATGCCTGCTTACATTTTGCAAAAGATTATCTAGGATTCTCTCTAACCAATTTTCATCAACATACCAGCTTACTTGTTCACCTTCTATCTTAAATTCGATTTCAAATCCTTGTTGTTCGAAAAGCGAATACCAGCTTACTATTACTTTTCTTAGAAATCGCGGCATTTCGACATCTTGAGGTTTATATGTCATTCTGCCACTTTGTAATAAGGAAAAAGATAATAAGTGATCAATTAAATTAGCTAAAAAGTCGATTTTTTGATCAATCGCTACTAATGCTTCTTCCCCTTGTACAGTAAGCTTTTCCTTTTCTAATAGACCAATTTGCTTGCGGATTATCGTTAATGGTGTTCGTAAATCATGCGAGAGGTTGGCAATGAGTTCCTTCCGTAATTGCTCCTCCTCAAGCTCTCGGTCTTTGCTCCTATGCAGTTCTACAATCATTTCATTAAAGCTTTTCTCTAGATGTCCAATTTCATCTGCATTTGAAATTTCCACCTTATTAGGCAACCCTTTTTCTCCTTGAACAGACATCGCTTCACCTAGGTCTATTAATCTATTTCTCACCTTTCGGAAAAATAAAAAGCATATAAAAATAAAAAACGACATGACGATTAAAAATACAAAACCAAATATGACTTCATAGTGTTCGCTTAACCTTTGTATGGGAGGCTCTAAATAATCACGACTGACCTGAATCACCATAAACCCTTGATCAGATTCTGCCCCTAAAAATGCAACAACAGTAAACGGATCGGCATCATAGCTACTCTTCATAAATTGCACCGTATAAGATGGCGTCCAGCTTTCAGGTAAATGATCATCGTAGTTATATGTCGACTGTAATTGACCTTCTTGATCAACCCAAAATATCGAGGAATCATGATAATGTTCACTTAATTCTTTTAATCGATGATTAATTTCTTCTATCTCTTGATTACCTAATTGACTAGCTTCCTCATGCCACATCTCCGTTAAATCACGATAGCCAGTATAAGGAGTTTCTTCATAATTTAAAAGGATACCAGGAAAATAGACAACCATTGATACCAAAGGTACACTTAATGGTATAAAGGCAAGAGCAATTAATAACAACAGAACAAATTTAAACTGTATCGTGGTGAGCTTGTCTAAAAAACGCTTCATTTCCTCATCCTATAACCAATGCCCCGTACCGTTTCAATGATCGTCGGTTCAGATGGATTTTTTTCGATTTTTTCACGCAAATAACGAATATGAACCATCAAGGTTTTATCTCCTTCGACATATGGATACCCCCAAATCGCTTCAAATAGTTGCTCCTTAGTTAATATTTGTTGAAGATGCCTTGTAAAATAAAAGAACAACTGAAATTGTTTACCCGTTAATAGAATCTCTTCTTTGCGATCACTCCTTTTAATCATTTTACTCTTCTCATTAATGATTAAATGCTGTAAATGGTATATATGTTGTTCAACTTTATCATATCTTCGTAAATGTACTTCGACTCGTTTGGCAAGCTCCTCCATATGAAATGGCTTTGTCATATAATCATCGGCAAGTTCTAGTCCTTCTAATTTATCATCCAATGCCGAACGAGCAGAGAGCATTAACAACGGCACATCAGGAAATGAGCGCTTTAACCTCTTTCCTAACGAGAATCCATCTAATCCTGGTAACATAATATCTAGAATTATAAAGTCAGGCACCTCATCATTTAACAGTAGCCCAGAAGCCAACCACTCTACTTGATACCCCCTATTCTCAAGCTCTTCCTTTACCCAGCTTCCAATTTCCAAATCATCTTCAATATATAAAATTTTCATCTAAACACCCTCAATGATTAAGTAAGCTAATTTTCCAACGGTTTAAAAAATGATCTTTTTCAACTAACGCAAATACACCTTCTTCAGTCAGATGTTTAAGGCGATTCGAGTGCTTTTCGCTTCTTCTTCAGGAAGGTTTATGAATAATTCCTTTTCCTCCTGACTTATATCCCTTCGCAACTGAATCCCTCCTTATTAAAAAACTAACATCTGCTTCACACACATATAATAAGTAAATCCACCAGATAAAAGTGCCATTGGAACAATCCAAACCGGCGATAAAGCAGCTAGACCCATTGTTGCCCCAATCATCATCGCACCTGGTAACGATAACAAAGCAATTCCTTTTTTTATACCATCGATCGTATCGTCATTTTTGGATAGCGGATATAGTTTAAAGAATGTATGTGACTTCAGCTCTTCCCAACAAGACTTAATAAAATAATTCAAGAAAAACAGCATCACAAAAAAAGCAATCCATTTAATCCAATCAGCAGGTACTAACGTAATAGCTAAAACGGATACTCCTGTGATTCTTAAGACACCATGAACCTTTATGGAATTACGGATAAACAGTTTAATAAATAGCTCCGCGGTTATATTTTTTGTCGTTCTTTTCTTGAATATCTTGGCTGAATTGCGTAGTAAAATCATCGGTTTTTTTCTTTGCCTTTGATTCACCCGATAACCTTCAACCCCAATCAAAAACGAAGCCGCTTGCATTTTTCTCTTCGTTTCACGTAAACAGTCCTGGAAAAAAGTCTCGGTCATGTAAAGCCTTTTCCTTAAGCAAAGCACAGTCAATACGGATAAAGCAAAAATAAAGATAAATTCCATAATAAAAGGACTGAACACATAAGCAGTCACAATCAAAACTGTCAGCACAAATAAGATAATCGTCATGATGATTTTTTGCCAACGTGAAGACTTTAATTCAAGCCATTGATTGACAAATTGAATATTAATTCGTAATAAACAAATAAATACTAATAAAAGAAGATAAGTGCTGAGACTTACTTGCTGGTACACTAGAAATAGTGGTGCTATAAGTAAACCTAAGATTGTAGTCCAAGCTATGGTCATCCAAACCGAATAACAGAGTCCATATTTCATAAGCTTTTTAAGCCACTCTTTATTCTTCCTTAAAAATAACAAATCTCCTTCTAATATAAATAACCTGAGCGTGCCCGACCAGGAAAACATAATAAAGAATAACATTAAAAACATAAGTGGCACTTCAAAAGCCCATTCCATCTCACCTTGCCAAAGAGCATGGAGCTGATAGCCACCGAACACAGCAGCCGGTAGTAAAATGTAAAACCAAACAACCCAATCGACAATCATTTTCCAAATCTTATATTGGTAATGCCATTCATTTTTGACACGTTGTAAAAATAAACGACCTGGAGTCATGCTCCCTATTGTTTTCATTTATCCATCAGTTCATAAAAACAGTCCATCAATGACCCCTCCAATTTGCTCACTTTTTGAATTTCACTTAGCGTTCCCGCTGCGATGACATGGCCGTGATTAATAAGTAAAAAACGGTCACATATTTTTTCCGCCGTATCTAACACATGCGTAGACATAAGTATGGCCGCCCCATTTTTTCTCTCTGCTTCAAGAATTAATAGGAAATCCTTAATCGCTTTTGGGTCAAGTCCAATAAATGGCTCATCGATAATATACAGCTTCGGTTTCGTTAGCACAGCAATGATAATCATGAGCTTCTGCTGCATGCCTTTAGAAAAGGAACCTGGATAATCATGTTTCGCGTGCTCTAAGCGAAAAATATCCAACAAAGTATGAACCCTCTCTTCATAATCTGCGTCTTCAATACCATGTACGGCTCTTACAAGCTCGATATGTTCCCATAAAGTTAATTCATCATAATAGGTTGGGTGCTCTGGTATGTAGGCATAATCCTCTTTCCTTTGAAAGATAATTTCTCCTTCAATCTCATCAACTAAACCTAGAATCGTTTTAATCATCGTACTTTTTCCAGCTCCATTTGGACCAATCAAACCTACTAATTCGCCCTTATGTAACTCGAAAGCGATTTGTTCAATCGCTCTTTTTTTGCCACTATAACCAGCATGTTTAATGGATACTTGTAATACACTCAAAAAAGCTCTCCCCTTTATGTAGTGAATAAGAGGAGTAACTTCTCGTCACCCCTCTTATATCCTAGTTATTCTTCTATTATTTCCTGTGGTTTGCGAGCTAAACACATAATTCCAGCTATTAAGTAGAAGATCCCAGCAAAAATTGCTACACCTTGTGTTACAATGATCGAAACAACGGACGCTCCAATTAATAACCAACCTGCTAGTTTCGGCTTTTTATTACCTCGTAGTACCACCATGGCAATAATTCCTAGTACAATCGCAATCGAAAAGACGGCAAAAATAAGCATGGCTGGTATACTTTGAATAGCCTCAAGCATTCCATCGACGTTCATATCGGCTGTAACGCCTGGCATTTCTGTTTGTTGTCTTTGAAACTCTTCCCTTATAAGTGCTTCCCCATCAGCTGTTTGCAAGAAGAAAATGCCCATCATTACTAGCGAAAGAAATCCATAAATTAACGCCCCAATAATACCTAATACTACTTCTCCAGTTCGTTTCATCATGTTCCATTCTCCTTTTCTACTCTTCTAGTTTCCAGCTACATCTCTTTTCGTAAAACTGATCCATGCCAATCCAATAAATACAAGATAGTAAACAATGAGTACTGTGATCGAGAACCCAAGTGTCATCCCATCCATTAATGGACCTATACCATTAAAATAACGACTTAAATCGGTATTAGCAAATAAAATATACTTGGCCCAATCATACTGTGAAACAAACTGGACAATCGTATTACCAGACAGCATGAGGAAAATAGCAATACCAATTGAAAAACTACTACTTCTAAAAATCGTAGAAATCATAAAAGCAAACGTCGCCATCATAATTAAATTTACACTACTAAAGCCAAATTCCTTCAAAAACTCAATTAAATAACTCGTCTCTACTAATCCATCTGCGCTATTCATAACGAGCGTTGGATTCATCCCGTTTAGTCCAAAGAAAATCGCACCAACGAGTAATGAACCTATCATCATAAATACTAGAGCTGACAGGGCAAAGATTAGCACTGAAACATATTTAGACAATAAAATCTTCGTTCGTGATACAGGTCTGATTAAGAGAAGTTTAATCGTGCCCCATTTGTACTCATTCGCAATAATTCCAGCTCCAATTATAATCGTAAACAAGCTAATGATGGAAGAAAGCATACTGTTATCAAACAAGTAACTCCAGCCATCATAACTAGGCGGCTCAATTTGATTCTCTAAGTAATATTCGTTAATCGCTATTTGTTCTTCGTTATATTCAATCATATATTCCCAGCCACTTGCGTCATCCTCCGACCATGACTGATTCTCCTGCTGCATACGTTCATTACTCTCTGTTAACTCTTGCTCCCAATTTTCACTATAGCTAGGTAAATGAATATCATCAAAGGCCACTTTTGTGATAATTGCCCCGGCTATAACTAGCAAGAATAAAATAATATACATCGCCCATGTCGATTTCAGACGGTAGATTTTATTTTGTTCATTTTTTATTAGTTGCATGAAATTACTCAATCACATTCTCCCCAATCAAATCAAAGAATTTGTCTTCTAACGTTGTTTTTACTGTTTGTACTTCATAAACTAAAATCTCATTTTCTAGTAAATCCTTTAACATAGTAGGAATCATGTCTCTTTTTATTTCTACTAATAGGGACTCATTTTGTGTTTGAGCGGAGTACCCTTTTTCTGAAAGTAAAGTAACTGCGGCTTCCAAAGGTTCAACTGTTAATTTGATTTGACTTAATTGCTCGCTTGGTTGACTTTCGTCTTTCACCTCTTGAATCGCAATCAACTCACCATTTTTTATGACACCGATTCGATCACACATTAATTCGATTTCAGATAATAAGTGACTTGATACAATGACTGAGACATTTTCTTTTTCAGCTAGGGCTCTTATGTATTGACGAATTTCACGAATACCAGCTGGGTCTAAACCATTCGTTGGTTCATCTAAGATGAGGATCGATGGCTTGTGTAAAAGGGCTTGTGCAATTCCTAAGCGCTGACGCATTCCTAAAGAGTATCTCCCTGCTTTTTCATTAATCGCTTTTTCAAGCCCTACTAATTGAATGACCTCTTTGATTCTTTCATCCTTTATACCAGGAATCATATTGGCAAAGTGTTTTAAATTCTGCCACCCCGTCATAAAAGGGTACATTTCGGGATTTTCAACGATACCACCTACTTCTCGAATCGCTTCCTTGAAGTTAGATTGAATACTTTTCCCTTGAATTAAGATTTCGCCTGAGGAAAGACTCATCAAGCCAACCATCATTCGAATCGTTGTTGTTTTACCTGCTCCGTTAGGTCCTAGAAACCCAAAAACCTCACCTTTTTTTATCTCAAAAGTTAGGCCTTTGATAATTTCCTTTTTGCCTATTTTCTTTTTGACATCTGTAAGCTTCATTGCTGGTGCAACCAAACTACATACCTCCTCCATTGTTCTTTACTTTATATACGAACCTACTTGTGAAAAGTTTCATATTTTTGTATGAAAGTGTACCATAGGCGATAGTTTGACCCTTCGGATATCGCTGCGGGAATGGGGGCACGCTTTCCTCCGCTAAGGTTGGTGCAGGCTTCTTGGTTTGTGCACTTCTCATACAAAATAAATGAATGAAAAGTAACAAAAGTACCAAGTAAAAAGATTAAATGCTAATTGAATAAGTTCCACCAGTCAAAGAACCAACACCACTTTCATTTTTGTTGGTGGCGAAGTGAATACTGGGCTTCGCCATGTGCGTTTTGTATGAAAATTGAGGCTGATACTCATATGCGGAGTTCTACTTGCCTCTCCATGTTCACACTAAGTTTCATAAAAAACTGCCATGATGACTTGCCTTAGCAACTCATCACCAACAAACATGAAAGCAAAGGTTTGTTTTTTTAGAATGTTGTATGACGGTTTTGAACTTGAGGAATAACAGTAACCTAGCGGACGAAAATATGCGGAGACTCCCGCGGGAGATAGTGGCGGGCTGAGATCCGCTGGCTGCGCCGATTAGCTCAGCGCCCCCCCGCAGGACGTGGAGCATAATTTTCGGTAGCGACGAATAGAACTCCGCATTCCAGCATTAGCGAACTTTCATACAAAAATATGTGACCTTCAATCAGTATAGGTAATTTTGTTGAGCTAGTTGTTATATTTTATATTTTCTTTATAATTTGATTTGGCCGTTACAATTTTTTTGTATGATGAGGTCTGTTATAATGAGGGAATTCAAGGGGGATGGGATATGTTTAGAGGTAAAGCTTATTGTGAAGCAAACTTGTATTTTTATAAAGATAATGAATGGGTTGATAGAGATATTTCCCGAAAAATAGAACATCTATTAAGTTATCAAACGAATACGATTGATATTGTTGATGTTCGATTAATGGTCAATCAATATGACGATAAGCATAAACAGAACTTCATACAATTAGCCATTTTTGCTGAAGTGCTAGTTCCCTATCATGCTCATATTACCCATTTAAACGACTATCGAATTAATGCTTGTCGTTTGCTTAGAAAAGCGTATCCTAAAGCAGGGGCCATCATGGCACACTCTATTGATACATACACACCTTTGCGATGGAAAGGATTTCAAGACAAACCACTCCGTTCCTAAAAGATGCCCAAGCAAGCAAAAAAGAACCTTTTTTTCAAAGGTTCTCTTCCACCAAGTATTAAAACGACATGCTTTGACTCAATTATACCGCCGTTTGTTCATCCTGTTTTTTATATTTTTCTTGCTGCCTTAAGGCTCGATTAATGATTAAATAAAAGGCATAAAAGGCCACCATGGCACATACCCCACCACTAAGGAAAATCGCAAATATAGGATGAAATGTATAGAGCATATACACAGTAAAACCAGCCACACCAACCATTGATATCGTATAAGGCAAATATCCAATAGATAGAAAGATAGCTTTTTTTAATGACGCAATCAATGTAACTTGAAAATGGACCGTATCAGAGAAAAAATGAGCGTTCCAGCTAATTAAAAAGATGGTTGTGATCATATAAAAATAAAACAATGGAGACTGCCACTCAATTTGAGCTAAGTAATAATTATAAATCCAGAGCACCCACAATAGTGTAAAGAAAATGCCGCCCACTAAACTCCTGCGATAGTTTTCACGAAAACCTTTCCAAAATGATTGAAAGATAGGTACTTCCGCTCTCATCACAAATTTCCTTGCGACATAAAACAAAGCCGTCGTTGCAGGAAAGAATACAAGTGGGCTAATCACAATAAGAGAAATAATTAATCCAGTCAGACTTTCAAATGTTGGAGCTAAGAGGATATTGGCTAATAGAAACAAAATCGGTATGTTAAATAATAACCAAAGCCCATTTATATACATTATTTTCATTACCCATTCTGACACTTCAAAAAGCCTTCCCCAAACACCTGATAATTCCATACGAAGCCCCCCTAGTAACTATAAAGCTCTCCTTCTATTTTAACCAAATTTAACACTTTTCCCAACCCTTTTTTCAGAATTGACTGACGAAAAATTCATTCTAATAATTTATCGATTTTTCTTATTTATTGAATCCTTCTGCTTGCATCTAACCAAATGATATTAGTCTATTAATACTTATTGATATTATAACGATGTAACGTTATAATAATTATGTATTCTAAATAATCAGAAAGTATAGAGGTGGTCATCATGACAAGATTTAAATTTATTCAGCTAAGTATTATGTCATTAATTATTGTGTTGGCTTTTATCTCATCTCCACAAGGTACTATCGCAGCACCTACAGCTAATTCCTACTCCGAAAATGTAATTGAAATTCAAGCAAGTAAATATGTTACTGTATCAAGAGTTTATGCTATGTCTGAAGGCTATCCAAATGCCATCCAATATAATAGCGGTGGCTATATAGGTACATTACTTGTTTGTGATGTAAGAGTAATATCTGGCCTGTTCCATGCAAAATATTGTGGCACTGTTTATAGACCTTAACACAAGACTTTACCTATTTTATAAATTAATAACCTGCAAAAATTTCTAAACAAGAAATTTTTGCAGGTTTTTTATATAGATACTTTATCATTCTCACTATTATGAAGAGTAATTTTCACTAGAACCTTTTTGTACGACACTATAGTTTATAGTATAAAAAAACAGTCCAATGAACATATAATAATATTCATCGGACTGTATTTTACTTTATAAACTATAATTTGTCTAAATTTAATATAATAATTAGTTACCTAGTCTATCAAGGTTTTCTTGCCACTTTTCTGTTTTCCAGTCTAGTAGAGTTTGATAACCAACTGCCATAGCTTGTTCATGAGCTTCTGCTAATACACTTTCGACATCTTCATCACTACTTGCCATCAAGGCTTTAGCACGGTATTCTTCAAAAATTTCTCCAACTCTTTGAGAAACGATAGCTTCTTCGGAATCAGGTAATGGTCCAATCCCTACAAACTCTGTTTCATCTTTCTGAGTTTCCCATAGTATTTCATGCTGCCAGAAAGTTGTCCAGTTAATCTCATCTTCAGGTAATTGTAATTCAAATGCAGCTTTTGCATTATCCAAGAATTTAGAGTTTCCATTCCATTGGAAATTCAAGGTGCCATTATTAATTTCTGTTAAGCCTTCTGGATCACTTACATATTTATCTGTGAAGTTAGGAAGGACTCCTTCTTCAACCCATCCATCCCAATACTCACCTTCAGCACCATACATCGATAACATTTGACCTTCCGGGCCTGTTAACCAATCTAAGAAAGCAAATACTCTTTCTGGATCTTCAGCTGAAGTTGTTATTACACTGACATTCCAACCAGTTTGATTATAATCACCTGGGTGAATAGCATTAGGGTCTAAACCTTCTTTATGAATTGGATTCACGAACATATAGCCGCCATCTGGATTATCTCTTACTAATTGATAATGACCATCGCCACCAAAGTCAGTTGGGCTTGCACCAATAAATACGGCAACTCGGCCTGTATGAACTTTTTCAACAACGTCATCTCTTGTTTGTGTTAAAGCATCTTGAGTTAATAAGCGCTCACGGAATAACTTACTTGCAAATTTTAGAGATTCAACGTAAATTTCACTATCAAATAATGAAGTTAATTGGTCACCACTTCTAGCAACTTGGTTACCTACATCTGCAGGAGAGAACCCTTCAGCAAACGCAGAGTAAATCGTATTAACACCTTGTGCATTTACACCTACTTCTAAAGGTACAACATCTGGATAATTCTCTTGCACTAACTTTAAGTATTCGTATAGATCATCAGTCGTTACTAACGTTGGTGATCCCAACTCTTCATAAATTTCTTTATTTACCATCCAACCTGCATTACCAAAAGGTTGGTCATTATACCAGTTAGGGAATTGATAAATTTTTCCATCCTCAGAACGTAACATATTTAAAGCATCTTCACTAATCCAATTTTTTAAGTTAGGATACTTCTCAATATAATCATCTAACGGGACGAGAACTCCACCGGCACGTAGTCTTTCAACGTCTGCACCTTTATCTGTCCAAATAAAGTCAGGTAAGTTTCCATCAACAATCATTGTACTTAATCTTTGTGCAGCATTACCACCACCATCAATCGAAATAATATCGATATCATACAATTCTTTGATGTTTGCCGTTGCAGGATCATCTCCCCAACCAGGCATTGTATACCAATCATAGTTACCAAACATCGTTAAGCTAAGAGGTTCTGAACCAATTTCGAATAGTTCTGGCTCTTCGTCTCCACCATCAGCTACATCATCACCAGTTTGTGTTGTATCTGGATCTTCTTCTTCTGGATCTGTTCCTGTGTCGTTATCACTACAAGCTACTAATAATAACGCCGTTAACAATGCTGCCAAGATTAAAAGAAAACGATTCTTTTTCATCAACATACCTTAAATCCCCCTTATTATCTTAAAATATATATTTAAAGCACAGGAGTGCTTCAAATTGAAGTAAGGTAACGCTTTGGAACTATTCTTTTAAAGAGCCAATTAGAACACCTTTAACAAAATACTTCTGAATAAAAGGGTACACCATTATAATTGGCAAGGTGGCAACCATCATTGTTGCCATTGATAAGGAACGACCGGTGACCTGCATCTGTTGAGACATCATTGCTTGGGCACCAGCATCAAGATTTGCCATAGCAGCTGTTACAGTATTAGAGTTAAGAATTTTCTGTAATAATGTTTGAATCGGAATTAAATTCTCACTAGTAAGGTAAATACTTGGAATAAACCAATCATTCCAATGTGCTACAGCTGTAAATAATGATAATGTAGCAATTACTGGACCTGACAATGGCAGTACTACTCGTAAAAATACTCCCCAATAACCACATCCATCTATTTTTGCCGACTCTTCCAATCCTTTAGGTAATTGATTAAAGAATGTACGGAAGATAATCATGTTCCAAACTGAGATTAACATTGGGATAATCATGACCCAAAATGAATTCATTAACCCTAATTCACGGATAAGTAAAAATGTTGGAATTAATCCACCACTGAAAAACATGGTAAATACGCAGAATAACATAAAGAATTTTCTTCCAACTAATTCCCGTTTTGAAAGTCCATAAGCTAACATCGCTGTTAAGAAAACAGACATAATCGTTCCAATTACAGTTCTAAGTATCGAGATAATAAAAGCGTTCATTAATCGCTTATCTTGAAATACAACGGCATAGTTTTCAAATGTAAATTCGCGTGGCCAAATTGTGACACCACCTAATGCTGTATCTTGACCCGTATTAAATGAAATTACTAATGAATTCCAAAATGGGTAAAAAGTCGAAAAAGCAAGCAATGTTAAGCTAATATAAATGATTGCCATCATAACTCGATCGCCTGTAGTGGGTCTAAGCATTGCAAGATTCCTCCTTCCTATCTGCTCCTACCATAAGCTGTTACCAGATCTTCTTGCGACATAGTTGGCAGCTGTTAATAAAGTAACACTAATAACGGCCTTGAATAATCCAATGGCAGTGGCATAGGAATATTGACCATTACTTATCCCAACTTTATAAACATACGTATCAATAACATCACCAACAGACCATAATATCGGGTTATTACCGAGTAGTAATAAATCTTCGAATCCGGCATTTAGTAGGTTACCAATTTCTAAGATAAAGAAGATAATAATAATTGGCATAATCGACGGAATCGTAATTAAATAGATTTGTTTAAATCGACTTGCTCCATCTAAGGCAGCAGCTTCATAAAGCTGAGGGTCTACCCCGGCAATAGCAGCTATATATACGATGGAGGCAAAACCTATCGATTTCCATACATTGGTCGTTACAATAATTGTCCAAAAATATTCAGGTATCGATAAGAAATTAATCGGGTGTTCAATTAAATTGAGTTTTTCTAGTAAAATATTGATACTTCCATTATCCGTTGATAATAATGACATCGCAAAGCCGGCTACGATAACCCATGATAAGAAATGTGGTAAATAAGTAATCGTTTGAACCGAACGTTTAAATGCCATATTACGAACTTCATTTAAAGCTAATGCCAAGATAATAGGAGCCGGAAAACCAATTAAGATTTTTAAACTACTAATCACAAGCGTATTTCTCATAATTTCCCAAAAACGTGGGTCATTGAAGAATCGCTCAAAATGCTGAGTTCCTGCCCACGTACTGCCTGTAATCCCTTCAAAAATGTTATAATTTTGAAATGCCATGACAATTCCGTACATTGGAATATAGTTAAAAATTAAAACAAGGAGGATTCCTGGCAGCACAAACATTTGTAAATCCCATTGCTTGAAGAAACGAGTAAATGCGCTTTGTCTGTGTACTGGAATATGATCTAGTCCTTTATTTTTAGTTGTGCTTATTTTCGCCATACTTTTCTCCCTTCATTAAGCTATCATTTGGCTCAATCTCACATCTATGTTTACACCATTTAATAAATGGGTAATACATGGAAGAAAACGTTCGGTGAAGCCATTCTAAAGTAATAACTAGACCAGCCTGCCCCTGTTGATTCATGAACGTTTTTATTAAATGGGAGACGTTCCTGTTCTAACTCTTCAATTTGCTCAATGTCACCAGAGAGGTAAGCTTCCAAACGCATAATAGCCGTATCTAACCTTGATAGGACTCCACCATAACGAATATCAATGACTTCCCAACCAAACGGTTTATTCACATGTAGCCATTGCTTACGATGTGCGTGACGTAATTGTTGTACCTTTTCAATAATAACTGGAATTACGTCCTCGGCTATTTCTTTTAATTTTTCTCGATTTTGAGAATCATAGGCTTGTTTGAGCTGAATACCTACATCACCTTTTACAGCAAGTAATGATGCCAACTTTTGTGGAACAGCAAACATATAATCTAATTGGTTATCATTATTTCTAACTTCTTTGATTTTCGTTTCAATGTCCCCAAAGTGACTGTGTAAATCTATCCCTTTTACATGTTCATCGAACAGCCCCATTAACACATCTTGCCAAAGTAAGAATTTAGAAGGATTTGTTTGAGCCATATTATCCTTTGGAATACCAGGTAAATAATCTAGTTCATTAAATAACAGATAGTGCTCTTTTGGAACGCCCGTACAAAATCGTACACGCTCAGCTAACCGCTCTTCTGAAACTTCTCCTGGTGTATAGGCATGTTCTGCATATAATTGGAGTCCAAGTAAAGCGGTAAAGACGTTGTTTTCATAGCCATCATCACCCCAAAGTGTGACAAAGACATCTTGTATTCCTTCCTTTTTACACGCTTTCAGTGCTGCATCAGATGTACGTAATGACAATCCATAGTTTGTACTAAATGTGTTCCATACCCAAATTCCTCCAGCAAAAGCTGGGGTACGACCAAAGGCTTTGTGCTTTTGAATCATTTGGAAATATTCTTCTTCTTTTGTATGGAAGTAATCCCAATACATTAATTGAACATCATTTGGTGTTTGTTCGAGAATATGCTCTGGAATCTTGACATCTAAATCATAATGGACATCACCTGTTTGGGAAGCAAACTTGATAAACATATCACTCCACATCATTGGTTTGAGTCCTAACTCTTCAGTCACTTCTAGAACTTTCTTTAAATGTCCATTCATAAGCTCAAAACGATCTTTATATCCGAATTTATTTAAATAAATTCCTCTCCCAAGCTCTTCTGCTTCATCCATTCCAATATGAATGCGTTTACTTCTGAACGGTGCAGAAACAGCCTCAATCATATGACGAATGAATTTATTGGTTTCTTCTTGTTCGACAAGCAAAGCTCCTCTTGTATCTTTTAAATGTCTAACAGCATCCCATTTCAAAAATTCCTCTAAATGAGCTAATGTTTGAATACAGGGAATTAATTCAATTCCAAACTGATATCCATAGTCATCTAACTCCTTTAATTCCTTAGCAGAGTAGCGACCTCTCATATAACCGAAGTAAGGCTCTTCTTTTACTTCATAAGTATCTTCCATATAAAGCATCATCGAATCGAAGCCCATCAGAGCGAGCATTTCAATCATTTCTTTTAACCTAGTGACATTCATCACGGCATTTCTAGAAAAATCGAACATTGGACCTACTGTTTCAAATTGTGCTTGTTCCTTCACCTCGAAATTTGTCTCACCTTTTTGCAATTGTTCGACAAGTAGTCCAATCGCACGAAAGAAGTGTGGCTTGTCTTCATACGTAATCACAGCTTTACCGCTTTCTAGAATTACTTCTAAGCCTTCTCCCTTTTTAATTTCAACTGGGAGACCTTCAGGCGATTGTGAGATCTTAAGCCTTTTCTCTAATACCTTTAGCCCTACTTCTACTTCTTTTGTTTCTCCTAACACATGTAATAACACAGATATACACCCCCGTATGTAAAAAACAATCTCCTAATAATCTTAACTTATGCTAAAATAAAAGGGTATCAAGACGTAAGAAAATTGAATGATTTCAGAAAATATTGTCGTTACAAATCTTATTACTTTCTTACATTATAATGTTATAAACACTTAAATCTCTTTCACTGTTTTGCTCACTTTCAGCACAATTTTGCTGTATTTAAATAAGGAGGTTTGAAAATTGGATTTATCTTTATATGAAAAACCATTGTATACAGATCCTTTTTTTCCTTTAAGAATCACATTTGAGCAGCATAAGCACGAGGGAATATTATTTGAAAAGCACTGGCATGAGGAAATGGAGTTATTATATATTACAGAGGGAACCCTAACCATTAGCATAAATTCGGATACATATGAAGTAAAACCCGGTGACTTGATTATTGTAAACAGTAATGAGTTGCACAAAGGCGTTACGGCTCATAAAGATGTCTCCTATTATTGTATGATTGTGGATACGACCTCTTTACACAATAGCTTTATTGAAACCTATACGCAAAACCGAACTCTCACTCAGCCTAATGATTACACATTAATCAAAAATATGATTCGTGATGATTTGCATGTCAAAAGCACGATGGACAACCTTATTTCGGAGCAAAGCTCAAAAAAAATGGGCTATGAGCTTTTTGTTAAATCGAGTGTCATTTATTTAATTGGCTATCTCATCCGAAATTACGGGGCTAAGCAGTTAAATGAACAAACGTATACGACACGATTAAAGAATTTAAATCGCTTAAATAAGGTGCTAGAATATATTGATACGAATTACAGCGATAGCTTAACTGTCGATACAGCTGCAAAAATGTCCAATTTAAGCCCTTATTATTTCTGTCGGTTATTTAAAACAGCCACTGGTCGGAGTTTTGTCCAATATGTCAATGAGCGCCGCATCGAAAAGGCTCATATGTTATTAACAAAAACAGATTTAAGTATTATGGAAGTCGCTCTCCAAACTGGCTTTAATGATGCGAATTACTTTAGTCGTGCCTATAAAAAGTTTCGAAAAGAATCGCCATCTGCCGCCCGAAAAGGACACATTCCAAAATAAAAAATGGATGATGAGAACTCCTTCTAATGTTGAGGAGTTTTTTTGTATGGGAGTTGCTTGGGGGCGATAGTTGTGCCTTGAGGGTAGCTATCATCCATCTTACACTATATGTCCTAAGCAGCCACTCCTCTCCTGTTTGGTCGTGCGAGTCCTGATGATGATCGAGTTGTATGAAGGACCAACTGTTTAAGATCTCACCACTACTTATTCCTACGGGAGCTTTTCTCGAGAGAGTGTCCGCATGTTTCCGGCCAATGGATTACTGCTAATTCGCCCTCAAGTTCAAAGAGTTCTCTAACAACCTCACTATATTAAAGAAGAAAAAAGTCTGATTGAACGAAGGACCACCAGTTTAAGAACCAAACACTGTTCTCGTACTCGAACAAGCCCTTTCTTTGTGCAGATACTCGCTCTTCTCTCTTCCGTAACTGCACATTAAACACCTTTTTGTGTAGATACTCTCCCTTCTCTCTTCCGTATCTGCACATTAAACGCCTCTTTGTGCAGTTACTCTCCCTTCTCTCTTCCGTATCTGCACATTAAACGCCTTTTTGTGTAGATACCTCCCTTCTCTCTTCCGTACCTGCACATTAACTGCCTCTTTGTGCAGTTACTCGCTCTTCTCTCTTCCGTATCTGCACATTAAACGCTTCTTTGTGCAGTTACTCTCCCTTCTCTCTTCCGTACCTGCACATTAACTGCCTCTTTGTGCAGTTACTCGCTCTTCTCTCTTCCGTATCTGCACATTAAACGCCTCTTTGTGCAGTTACTCGCTCTTCTTTCTTCCGTATCTGCACATTAACTGCCTCTTTGTACAGGTACTCTCCCTTTTCTCTTCCGTATCTGCACATTAAACGCTTCTTTATGCAGATACTCGCTCCTTCCTCTTCCTTATCTGAACTTTAAACTCTGACAGCTCCTATCTATCAATAAATACTATTGCTTAACCTTCTCTTATACCTCCCTAACTAAATTTTAAACTACACCACCAACTACCTATAAATCTCGCAGTCTTTTACCCAAATGTCCCGATTACTAAGTATCACTTACAGGATATTTTTTACATTAAATACAATTACTTATACACAAAAAGGACTTATGACCTGTGAATTTGTTGCAAATTACAGGCTGAATTGCTTTGTTCTTCTTTCAATTTGTCTTATATGCTTAATAACGATGAAGTTTTTATTACTCAATAACTATAGTCTCTGTAAATACTTCTGCCCTACGATAATGCTTATTTAACCATACATGATGTTGAAAGGAGACTGTATGATGACAAAAACAATTGCCATCACCTCTGGAAAAGGTGGTGTTGGAAAAACAACAACAACCGCTAACCTTGGAACAGCTTTAGCCTTAATGGGTCATAAAGTTTGTTTAGTTGATGCAGACTTTGGTTTACGGAATTTGGATATTCCCCTTGGTCTTACAAACAGAATTATCTTTGATGTAATCGATTATTTATCAGGAAAGTGTGAAAGTATACAGCAGGTTATCATCAAGGATAAGCAGCTTACACAATTATCACTCATACCAGGTAGTCGAACAGCAACAGAACAAGATTATGAAAAAGAACAATTTCAACAAGCTATTGAGGAGCTTCAAACTGCCGCTATATACGATTATATTCTGATTGACTCTCCAGCTGGAATTGAAAAAGGTTTTGAAGCTGCCATCTCTGTAGCATCGGAGGCTCTTATTATTACAACGCCCGATCGTGCTTCTGTACAAGACGCTGATCGTGTAATAGGTCTGATAGAAAAGCAATATCAAATTCCATATAAATTAATTCTTAACTATTATAACGAAGCACAAATAAAGAAAAATTATCGCTTATCAGAAACTCTAATTGAAGAGCAATTAAATATTCCAATTGTAGGAATGATACCCGAGGATGAAAGAATCATTAAAGCGACAAACGAGGGGAAAGCAATCGCCTTATATAGCCATATGGAAAGCGGATTAAGATTTAGACATATCGCACGCAATCTTGTTTTTAACCAAACGAAGGTATTCCGATTACCTCCTACTAACCACGATTATCGTCGAAAAACCAAATTATTTACGATTTTTCAACCAACAAAAAAACAATATATTCGCTCATAAAAAGCCGGCCTGAATGACTCAGATCGGCTTTTTTGTTTTAATTTAAAAATTAGGATTGATTGCCTTGCTTGACCCAATTAGCAACAGTCACGGTTCTTTTCGCTTGGTATTTCACTGCCTCTTGGACATCTTCTGCCATATTACCTTCTTGGTCAACTGTGACACTTACACCATAAGGGTTACCTCCAGAAGAGAATTGTATGGCATCTGTAAATCCTGGTGAAGCAATCAAAGCTCCCCAGTGATGCATGGTCGTATATAATGAAAGGATTGTTGCCTCTTGACCACCATGAGCATTGCTGGCTGATGACATGGCACTTACAACCTTGTTTGCAAGTTTGCCCTGCGCCCATAATCCGCCTGTCATATCCAAAAATTGCTTCATTTGTGATGGGACATTTCCAAAGCGCGTTGGCACACTAAAAATGATCGCGTCAGCCCATTCTAAATCATCATTAGTTGCAACTGGAACATTATGAGCTTGCTCATAATGAGCTTTCCAGGCAGGATTAGATTCAATCGCAGCCATAGGTGCCAACTCTTCCACCTTTAACACCTTTACGGTTGCTCCAGCATTTTTTGCACCTTCCTCAGCCCATTGCGCTAACTGATAGTTCGTCCCAGTTGAACTATAATAAATAACGGCTACATTAACATTTCCCACTTTTGTTCGACTCCTTTTAACTAAGTAGTATCTTTCTTTTCCTTTTATCAAATAAAACAGTTTTCGTACGTAGTTTAACCAACCCTTTAAAAAATATAAAAAAAAGAGAAGGTCTATTTCCTTCTCTCATAAATGCCACTTTCAAAATTGTTATCACGATGCCACTGCTCGATATCAATAAAATGAGTAAAGTTAATCTCAAAAAAGTGATAATCGGAATTCTTAATAAACGAAGGGTTTGTCTTAGACTCAATTAAGTCATAACCAATCGCTTGATCTCGCTCATTAAAGACAGTATAGGTGATCATTGAGTACAGTGAATCAAAACCAACGACTGACGAGAATTCATCTACTCCTTCATAGCCAATTTGGTTCATCATATATTGCCATTCAGTAGGCAATTCCAAGATACCTGTCGAGTCCTCTAACTCTAGTTCTACTAAAAGTTGTACGTGAGGATCATACGTAAAATAAGTATTATACGAGCTAGAATAATTCCGCTTTTGGATCAAATAAACTTCTAGTGATAACTCCCCACCCTCTTGCCATTGTTGATGTTCTTGATTAAAATTCCATATTAAAAAGTGATTTTCTCCATCCTTATCACCCCACACTATTGGGCTGTGTGTCGATGTTGCCTCAATCATATTCCAATCACCTTTTTCCCATACCCACAAGGTTTGGTAAATAGGGAGTTCCTTTCCCCCGTCCATATAAAAACGAATTAGTAAACGTTCCTCATCCAACCCCACGATTTCTAGTTCCTTTACATGTTCAAGAGGTACATGCTCTCTATAATCAACCTTGTTATACGCGGCAACCTTCTCATGAATTTCTCCTTCACTCAACTCAGTTGGTGCTTGATTACCTTGAACGAAGAGAACTAGAAATAAAGTTACTGCTACTAAAGATATAATTGCTCCAATGATTAGACCGTTTTTCTTATTCATTTGTATCACCTCCGACCAAAACAGGCGTCTCGCTACGGAAATACAAATGCTCACTTTCCAACTGAATCAATAAGCCCTGTCCGTCTCTCTCAACAAATACTTGTGGATATAATCCACTTCCCTCCTTAGACTTTACGCCTATTAAAAGGTAAGGAAATGCTTCTACTCTATCCTTTTCATCAATGAGATCACCATCACCATCTTCCCATATCGCCCCCGTATAGAAAGCAGCTCCATCTAAAGCCGTTCTACGCCAACCTGCTTCAAATAAGACATGACGCTCAAGTGAAACCTGCTCCCCAGAAGGGTGCGTAATAATTAACTCTAATTCAGAGTCAGCTTGAATATAGGTCTGTAACTCATCTTTTTGATAGATCCCCTCATACAAGGGTGGTTCTATTAATGACAGAGCTAAAAAGACGAAATTAACAGCAAAACCTGCCCATAAATAGCGACGATAACGAAGCCACTTCTCTCTCTTTTTCCATGTAACCAAATAAAAAATTCCTACCCCAAGTGGCAAAATAGGAAATGAATAACGGTTAAAGGCCGATGTTTCAATTTGAAAGTCAAAAGAAAATAAACCGATAAAACCGAGTAACCATGCAAACCATAAAGATGGCGAATCTTGATGCTTCATATAAACAACCGTTATAATAATTAAAAATAAAAGCCACCCTAAAATGGTTAAACCCCATTCTACAAAAAGAATATCCCCCACATATGTACCTCCCTACCACTCATATATTTATATACCCGGAAATATTACCATATATTATGAAAATTTAATNTATTACCATATATTATGAAAATTTAATATATTGATTTTTAAAAATATAAGGGTATATTGACTTTTAAATTTGATATTATTCCACTACAATTAGAGAATACGCAAGAAATAGGAGAATGCCCATGATCATTAGATGGTTAAAACCTTTAATTGGAAAAAGACTTTTAAAAACTGGCTTAGCTGTCTTTATCACAGCTTGGATTTGCCAAGCTCTTGGTTTTCCTGTTGTTTTCGCGGTCATTGCTGCTATTGTTACGGTGGAGCCAACCGTCTATGCTTCAATCAAAAAAGGCATGATCCGTTTACCTGCTGCCGCAATTGGTGCTGCTATTGCCATGAGTTTTGATTTTCTCTTCGGTCAGGTCCCCATTACATTTGCCTTATCCGCTTTTCTTACCATTTATATTTGTCATCGCCTAGGCTGGCATGATGCCATCATTGTTTCTACTTTAACGGCTGTTGCGATGATTCCGATGGCAGATGATCACTTTTTTATGGCTTTTTTAACTCGTGTTGCGACGACAACGATTGGCATTACCGTATCAACCTTAGTGAATCTCGTCATTTGGTCGCCTAACTTTATCAATGATATCCGTCAAACGCAGAAAGAGCTCATTTTTGATACAAAATTACTCATTGATAAAAGTTTAGCCAATCAAAATCTAACCAAAAAAACAACCGCTAAACTATTCAAGCAGCTTAAACTCATTGATGAAAAAATGGAGCAAATGAAGGAGTATCTCCTTCTGCAGCGTGATGTCCACCGCTATAAGAAAGATAACGATGACGATCTTGCCTTAAATGATATACAGAGGCAAGTTAATGTAATGAATCAAATTACGTCGCATACTAAAAATATCATTGCTTATGCCAACCGGGAAAACTTACATAAAGATGATGCTATAAAACTTCAAAATGCATGGTCACTTATCAAAGATAGCTTTTATGAAAACTCCTTACGTATACATGGTGAGAATGTTCAGCAAGTTCGAGAGATTTTATACCCGCTCATTTATGAGAGTAAAAACGATGAAGTTCTAATTTCAAAAAGAACCTCGATTGCTATTGAGCTTTTAGCTATTTATCATTTGCTCATTGAATACCAAGAAGCTAGGCAGGCAGAGCAAAATAAAAAAGCAAATAAAGGTAAAGTACTTACTAGTGGATGATGAATAGACGAAAGCATACAATGCTTTCGTCTTTTTATATGAAAGTTACTTATGGGCGATAGTTTGTGCCGTGTAGTTAGCTCGTCATCCATCTCGCGATCAATGACCTTAGTAGGACAGTACCACCTGTTTGTTCAGGCATACTCCTAATGGTGATCGCGTTGTAAACGTGCCAACAGTTTGAACGTCGCCACTACTTTCATCTTTGTTGGTGACGGAGCTAGTTTTGGCTCCACCATGTGGGTTTTATATGAAAGTTACTGCTGATACTCATATGCGGAGCTTTGATCTCCGCACATCGTTTTTAATTAACCTTCATACAAAATATTAGGAAGGAAAAGCTATCCATGTAATTTATAAAATAGAAATCCCTATTTCCGTAAAATAGATCGAAGTTTCTCTCAATTTTTAGAGAGTTCGTGCTAAAATAAGTAAGGAATTATGGATTGAGGGATTTTGGAAATGGAAAGGAAATTGGTAGATGTCTTATAAAAAGAAAATGTTGCTATTCTATATTACCTTCGGAGTACTTTGGATCGTGCTAACCGATTATCTCTTGTACTTTTTAAATATAGAGACGTACATCAATATACAAAAAGTGAAAGGGATTATTTTTGTCATATTAACAGTGATTTTCATTTATCACATTCTTGGAAAAAGAGAAGAAGTGAAGCTATTAAAAAACGAAAAAGAACGCTTAACAACTCTGATTAATTCGATGGTCGACTTTGTTAACTTTAAAGATGGTCAAGGACGTTGGATTGAAACGAATGAATTCGGATTAAAGCTTTTTCAACTTGAAGGTGTTGATTATCGGGGAAAAACAGATAAAGAGCTCGCTAAGTATACGGAATTCTATCACGATGCTTTAGTTAGCTGTGTTGAATCCGATGAACAAACATGGCAGTCAAAAAAAGTAACGTGCGTTGATGAAGCGATACCACAACCTGACGGATCCATTAAAACATTTGAAACAATTAAAGTCCCACTTTTTGAAAAGAATGGATCAAGAAAAGGACTTGTTGTTATAGGTAGGGACGTCACAGAGAGAAATAGGGCAAATCAACTAGTAAAAGAAAGTGAAATCAAGTATCGTTCCCTTTTCAAATATAACCCTGAGCTTGTTTTTATCATTAATGTCAAAGGTGAATTAACAGAAGTTAATCCACAATTTGAACCTTTAACTGGTTATAATGCTCACTATGCGATTGGGCAGCATATTTTACATTATGTCGAGAGTGAGGATCGTGAGCGGATTGAGTATGCACTCGATCTCGTTCAATCTCAAAAAAAATCTGAACATGTCCAAGAAATAAAAATAAGTCACAAGGATGGAAAGCCATTAATTGTTCACTGTACATTTGTTCCTATTCTAAATGGAAATGATATACGAGGAATTATTGGATATACCACAGATGTGACAGAACGCCTTGCAACAGAAGAAAAATTACGAACGACGGAAAAACTTGCCGTTGTTGGAGAACTTGCCGCAGGAATTGCTCATGAAATCCGTAATCCACTCACTTCTTTAAAAGGTTTTGTTCAGTTGTTCAAAATTGAAAGTAAGGATGACAATTATATACACAATGTCATGTTAGATGAGCTTGAGCGTATTAATACCATCGTTAGTGAATTACTTGTTTTAGCTCGTCCTCAGGAATTAACGTTTACTCACAAAAACATTCATGACATGATGGATAATGTTTTAATGCTGCTTCATTCTGAAATGAATTTGCATGGAGTTTCTGTAGAAGTTGATAAAGAAAACCCGTATTTATTACTAGAATGCGAACCGAATCAGCTAAAACAAGTTTTTCTAAACATCTTAAAAAATTCAATGGAGGCACATGCCTCATTCATTAAAATTAAATTGTACCGTGAAAATCAAGATATTATCGTCATTATTGAAGATAATGGTGTAGGGATTAATGAGGAACGTCTCAAGAAGATTGGTGAACCTTTTTATTCTCAAAAAGAAAAGGGAACTGGTCTGGGTTTGACCGTTAGCTTTAAAATTGTTGAGGCACATAAAGGAACCATCAACTATGAGAGCAAGATTCATGTAGGAACTAAAGTCACACTTCAATTCCCAATATCTAGAGAAACTCCTCCCTCCACTTAAATCTTTATCGAAATTTAAACAAATAAAGTCATGAGGCCTTCTATTTGGCTTCATGACTTTTTACTTTGTTATTCAAATGCAGGAATAGCCGTTTCGTCAAAATTCTCTACTAAAAACTCACGAACTTGTGGACTTGTCATTGCTTCTGCGAGCTTTTGAATAGCTTCTGAATCTTGATTATCTTCACGTGCAATAAGCGTAATTGCAAACTCATTATCAGTACCTTCTGTTAAAAGTGCATCACTTTTAGGTGTAAGACCAAGCGGTGCTGCATATGCAGGCGTCATCACGACAGCATCTGTATCATCATAAGCACGTGCAAGCATTAACAAGTCGATTTCCTCAAAATGAAGGTTCTTCGGATTCTCAATAATATCTGATTGTGTATAATAGACGTCTGTTTTTTCTTGTAATGTAATAACATCATGCTGTGCAAGTAAGGCTAGAGAACGATCGACATTAGATGGATCACCAGCGATAGCCACACTTGCACCTTCTGGAAGATCTTCAATCGCCCCAAATTCTTTGGCATACACCCCGTAATTTGCATAATAAATAGGGACAATTGGTGTTAGGTTTGAATCATGGTTACGATTATATTCCTCCATAAACGGGACGTGTTGGAAGAAATTTGCATCAACCTCACCAGAAGCTAACATCGAATTAGGTAAAACATTATCACTCAAAATTTGAATATCTAAATTCACACCTTGCTCTGCTAAAGCCGGCTCTACCATCTCTAAAATATCTGTCATTGGTGGAATAAGTGAAGCAACTTTTAACGTAACTTCTTCCTGTTCTTCACCCGTTCCTGCCGTATCATCCACCAATTCATTCTCTTGTCCACCACAAGCAGCTAATAAAAAAACAATGAAACTCATCATCAGTAATTTCTTCATGTTGTATCCTCCTACTAACGTTTATCAATTTTTCTTGCAACAGTTGTTCCTATAAACTGAATGAATTGTACTAGTATAATCATAATGACGATCACGTATAACATTAATTCGGTTTCAAAACGCTGATAACCATACCGAATCGCAAAGTCACCGATCCCTCCTCCACCAACAACACCCATAATTGTCGAATAAGAGATAAAACTAATTATCGAGGTCGTTAAGCCAAACACAAGACCAGACCTTGCTTCAACAAATAAAAATTTAACAATAATTTCTCGAGTAGAGGCCCCCATCGAAACAGCCGCTTCGATAACTCCCCGCGGTATATCCAGTAAAGCTTGTTCGACTAATCGCGAATAGTGAGCAATGGCAATAATTGATAAAGGTACCGTCGCAGCCGCTGTACCAAATGCCGTACCAATAATAAATCTCGTAAATGGAATAAGGAAAACAACGAGTAGCAAAAATGGAAATGAACGGATAATGTTAACTAACAAATTAAGAATGGAAAAAACGAACTTATTCTCTAATATTTGTCCTTTTCTACATAAATAAAGTAATGTCCCAACTGGTAAACCAACAAGAACCGCAGCAATAATCGATACTCCGACCATGATAAAAGTTTCTATTATCGCTTGCCAGATTTGTGATTGATTCGCCGCTATAATATCTGGGGTAATCGCATCCCATCCCCTTAAAAAAGGCTCAGAAATAAAATCAGGAATCATGGCTATCACCTTCCTTTGTTAAGCGTTCAACAAAGCTTTGCGGGTGATTATGTACCTTCGGAATACCTTTTGGTTTAATAGCAACGGTTTGATAAATAGTCCCTTCACTCATAACTGAAACCCGTCTACAAATACTTTCAACGACTTCTAACTCATGACTGACAATGACAATAGTGACGCCAAAATTATCATTGATGCTCTGCAGCACATGTAGTACCTCTGCTGTCGTATTTGTATCTAAGGCAGAGGTCGGTTCATCACATAATAGAACAGCTGGACGATTAGCCAATGCTCTAGCAATCGCGACACGTTGCTTTTGCCCGCCGCTTAACTGTGCTGGATATTGATTTTTTAAATGCTCTAAACCAACAAAGCTAAGACATTCAAGTACACGCTCTTTCCTCTCTTTTTTCGGATAGTTGGAAAGCTGTAACGAGACTAAGACATTCTCAAATATGGTTTTATTGGCAACTAAATTAAAATGTTGAAAAATCATCCCTATTTTCTTACGTGCCTCACGGAGCCCCTTCTTTGTGGAGGTTGTTAAATTTTGCTCATTAATCTCCACCGTTCCACTGTCAGGGACTTCTAATAAGTTCATGATCCTTAGTAATGTAGATTTCCCTGCACCACTAGAACCAACAATGCCATGTACCTCTCCTTTTTGGAGTTCTAAGCTCACATTGTCAACCGCTTGATATGTACCATATGTTTTGCAAACGTTATGTAACTTTAGCATAATCATTTAACCTTTCTACCATTACACTCGACACCGTCCTTTATTATAGACGATCCAACAGAAAATGTCATTTAACACCTCCCTATCTTCGTCACCGATGTATGTCACCGCAACCTCAGTCCCAACTCGCTTCTCTAACCATTTGTTTAATCGTTACAACTTCAACACACTCTTGATAATCCATATGAATCACTTCTTTATAATTGTTATTTGAATAAACATTACTCTTAATCCCACTCTGGTATGGGAACTACCTCTACAAATAGAATTGAATCGACTGAAACCTTCCAATTCTTATCCACTAAAGTTCATCGGCTTAATAAAAATAGAACACGAAAAAATGATTCTTAATTATACAGATATAACTTATAAAATAATCTTTAACAGCAATAGCAAAAGGTTGGTTTTGTTATAATTGCAGGATTACAAAGCCCTAATCAAGTCAAATTTGGATAAATCCAATAGGTATACGATTTAGATTTTAACCACATTTGTTTTTGCAACGATGTCGTATAGGGATTGTTTCTTTTTCGTAAAAATGACTGGCAATATATATGCAAAAATAAGTGCATAAATGAGTATACCCAGCAAATAGTAGGTAAACGGGACAACACCATCTCCTATATAAATCAGTCTATACATAAGAAAATGTGACAACTCCCAAGGCAAAAACTTTAGGAAAGTTCGAAACGTTAAATGCAGCACTGATAATGCTTCTCCATTGTATCCCACAACTCGTATACCTGTTTTCCTTTTTCCAAAAGACTGTTTTCCAATGCGCGAATCGCTAATAATAAAATAAAGTGACACTGGGAAAGTCACCATTAAAAAGCCTGTAAACTGAGCTATAATTAATGAACCCGTGAAAAAATTTTGCAACGATGGAAATAGAAATACATTAGAGATAAAGAGTACAACTAAATAAATGAGAATAAGTATGTAATCAATCATAAAAGCTTTAAATCGGAGTAGAAATGAAGCATTCATTAACATTACCCTCTTTCATTTTGAATTGTAAGTTTATAAACATTCTTTAAATATGGTTTGTAATGCTTCTCTATTATGTAATCCAGTAGTTCATTTATCGAAATATTGTTCATTCTCAACTCCCATACACCTATGATTTCCATATACATACAACAATATCTAAATAATCTGAAATTTAATATAACACAAAAAACTTCATTTTTCCGCTAACCTGCTCCTTTTGTCATATAAGAAAAAAGCTTTCTTAGTTAGGAACGCCCTTAGTTTAGGTTACATCATTGATATAGTTAACATCTTATGCTGTTATGACATCACTTAATTTTATGAATGCTCTTCAATTATTAATAAATCCTCCCATTCTTCAAGTGATAGTTTTGTTGTTATGTTTTTCAACGTCTCAGGTACATCCACAAAGCACATCAATTCAAGACTATTATTATCGTAATCTTCAAAATAAACTGGGGCATTTCCATGATTAGGCCCAACACCTGGGTCTACTGACTTACTTTTACCAAAGGGTACTGCTACAATATTATTAGAATGTAACCACTATCGCTTTCTTCATATTAGAATACTCTAAACGGAAAGCGACATGCTTAATTGAAGGTTGATACGGTATTTTACTTTCTTCACCTTCCCATAAACCTAACCAACTTCTCTTCTTTTCAATCCAAAAGAAAGCAGTATCTTCGTCTACCAAGCTAATTTGATTAATTGAGAAAAAAGGGCTAAAACCCACTCGTTTCTTATTCTAACTTACGAAAAATAAAAAAAGCCCAAAATGCTGATGTACCTACACTTTAGAGCTTTTTCTCAATATGATATTAACAAAATGTTTGATACCGATGGTCGGGGTCGAACCGACACTCCCGAAGGAACACGATTTTGAGTCGTGCGCGTCTGCCAATTCCGCCACATCGGCATAAATTCATTGATACAACGCCGTTGGCAGTATTTCTACGGCGCGTACTTTTCGCTTGACCGCATCCTACTCGTCCACTTTGGCGTTGAATCACCGCACTATCACTTACGGTAAATGTAAAACGCGTCTGAATAGTATGCGTCCTAAGACAAATAATAATATATCACGACAAATTACACGTGTCAACAATATTATATGTCGAAATAATCCTCCGCCTTTGCTCCCTCGTCATACTGGCGTATGAACCGCATCACCTTCCGCATAATCACCGAGCCTGGCACGTAATTCTTATCGTTACATAATCGCGAAGCCGTATCTTTATTAACGTTTATTTCGCGCTTAAATTCTTCCTGCGTGTAGCCGTAATGGTCGATTAGTTTGCCGACTTTTGTGCGAGATTTACCTATTCCTAACATGTCCGCGATACCTCCTACGAATCTATTATTATACTAGCCTCGCCATAGTCCGCGAAAAATATACAAGCCCACCTCGAAAGAATTCGGAAACATGGACGGGCATGTCGCGTAATAATCTAGTAGGGCAGCAACCGCGGTAATGACCACGGCTAATCTACGAAACTTACCGCGGTCGTAAGTGCGGTATTTAGTGCGGTTATGCTACCGCGGATGTACAAGAAATAAACGCAATATAATAGGAAACGGTAAATTTGTTTAAAACAGCAGTGAGAGAAGAATGAGCGAACGAGGAGGCGGTAAAATGATTACCATTGTAACGTTGGAGGGAATATTGCGAATGTCACCGGCTATTGTAAAAGCATACGGAATTGTTATCGGAGGTGGGGCAACTTTAATCGGAGCGGCGTTATTTGAACGGCACTTTGCTTCGCGGTCGGCGGTCATTATCGCGGAACGTATCGCAGCTATCGTCAAAGTGGCGTTACCTATCGCAGTGATTATCGCCCTAATTATCTTCGCGCTAAATAATCCGCTAATGTAAGGAGGTTGCGTCTATGTTTACGCAAAAATCGCAATTAAAACGCAAATTGACGAAAGCGTTTCGTGCTGGCGGTCTACACTTAACGTATAAAAACGGCACGAACACGCAATATATCATGCCGAAAATCCACGCGGTCGACGTACTCGACGCGGGCGTCCGCTACGTCTTTACGGTGCCGCTCGGCTTAAATCCGGCGGACATCGAGGCTAAACGGTGGCTATTCGAAGCCCAATTCGGCACAAATATCGAACTTGACCGCGATAATAAGACGTTTAAATTGTCGGTGTATTACGCGGACATCCCCGCCGAATTGTTATACGAATATAACGAAATAGCCTCCGCACTACAGCCGCATCGCTTGCCGATTATTTGCGGTAAAGGACGGACTGGCGGTTATGTCGCGTATGATATGACGGAGCATCCGCATTTATTAATCGCGGGCACGACAGGTAGCGGAAAGTCGACGCAACTGAGAGCCGTGCTGACTACGTTGATTAAGGCGTGTGAGCCGCTCGCCCTTGAGTTATACCTCGGCGACCTCAAACGCTCCGAATTCCATGCGTTTAGAAACGTTGAGCATGTAAAGACGGTAGCGACGCACGTTGACGAGTTAGCCACGATATTTGCGAAGATTGCCCGCGAACTACAGAAACGCGGCGACTTACTCGATAAATACGAAGAAACGCATACACACGACTTGCCGGCGAATGTCCGACCGCCTTATATCGTGTTATGTATCGATGAGGTCGTGCTACTCAAGAAAGAACGGAAGCTCATGCAAGTTGTCGAAGATATATCGTCCATTGGGCGGGCACTCGGCGTGTTTTTAATCTTATCGATGCAACGCGGAGATGCGCAAGTCCTTGATGGTAAGCTTAAAAATAATCTAACCGTACGAATGGGCTTTCGGCATACGGACGCAATTAACTCGCGAATCACGGGGACGGCGGGCGCGGAACAGATAAGCCGAGACACGCCGGGACGGTTCTTGCTAAAGCTCGACGAACTGACGGAACTGCAATCGCCCTACCTCACGTTGCCCGCCGCGAAAAAGTTGCTCGAACCGTATAAAGTTGACCCGAGTGAAGACGTAATTGACGCAGAGGTTACGGAAGTGCCCGAGGAGCCGATTTTCGGGGTGTTAGACGATGATTAGCCGAGATAAAGCGATTATTGCCGACTTAATGAAATTCCGCGTTATGAGCCGCGACGACATTTGTGCCATACATTTTCGCGGATTAAAGGACCCGATAAAAGCGACAAACAGCGTGCTTAAACGTCTAAGACGCGACGGGCACGTAAGGGCGATAACCGACCGCCACCAATATCTGTACACGCACGCCGACCAAACGCTAAAAAAAGACAGCGCCAAGATTCCGCACTTTCTCGCCATTGTGGCGGTTTATCGCGAAATGTGTGAGGTGGAAAAACCGAAGGTGTTCGAGGTCGAGCCGAAGGTGGGCGAGAAAGGTACGGTTGAGCCGGACGTGTTTGCGATTTGGCGCAAGGCTCCGTTTTATATCGAGGTGCAGCGAAATATTTACTCCGCGAAAGTTTTCAAGGCGAAACTAGACCGCTACGAGGCGTTTTACTACGGCGAAGAATGGGCGAAGTTAAGCTGGCAGCCTCGGGGTAAAAAGCCGATATTTCCGCGGATATGGGTGATTGGCGAAGGGAATTACGACTTACAAGGTCGCCCATTTAGCGTCCTCCATACGCAAAGGGCCCGAATAAATTAACGGTTGCATAGCGAACGTATATTCGTATATAATATCGGAAAAGGAGTTGGTAATTGTGGAGGATATCGTACATCTAAAACGCGGAAATAAGCTGTGGGAACAAAAGATCATGTTACCGGAACACGTCGAAGCTCTCGCGGAACTCAAACGGAATGAGCTAAAAATACCGCCGCCCGACCTCGCCGACCACGAACTAGCCGAAATAGCTGAAACTGCGATGACCTCGCTGAAACACGAGTTAGACGTAGTGGTGCGATACTGGGACGATGGGTTTACGCGTGACATAACCGGCGTGATTACACGGGTCGATCGGGACTTAAAAACGTTGCGGGTCAGTGATAAGCCCGTTAGGATTGACGCGTTGATTAGCGTTGTATATGTATAAGGCGCCGACCGCGGCGCCCTTTTCGTGATTACTTCGGCTGTTTCTTCGGCTCCTCGTATCCTTGCGCCTCGTCCGAATCCCCCACGCCATCGGTCGTAGGGTCGACGATAATGCCGAGCAGGACAAGCACGTAAAGCGCCGCCTCGACCACGTTTACCACGTTTTCTTCGAGCCCTAACGGCACCTCCACGCCAAATAACGTCGCCACATGATTCGCGACCACAAACAAAGCCGCCACCAATGCGATGATAAACGGCTTTTGCTTAAAACGTACTTTCCAGTTAATTCCGCCCATGTTACGTCCTCCTATCGTAGTAGTTGATTTACGCGCCTCTGTACGGCTGCCGCGTCATAGCCCGCCGCTTTTAACTTCGCCGACCTTTGCGGATTATTGCCCCATTTGCCGGCGATAACCTCGCGTGCAATTTGGTCGACGGACTTGCGGACGGGCGCGGGCTTGGCAGAGCTACTTGCGCCCAAGATGCGGTTGACTTCGGCTTGGACGGCTGAAGCGTTATGCCCCGCGTTAGTCAATCGTTGCGTGCGTTGCTGACCGTTGCCCCACTTTCCGTCGATGACTTCGCGTGCAAGTTGTGCGACGGTTTTCGGTTTAGCCGCGCCTAACTTTTCGTTGACGAGCGCTTGTACTGCCGCGAATTGTGCGCCGAGTGCCTTGCGTCTAGCTTCGCCTGTTCCGTGTTTGCCCGCGATAACTTCGTCAGCGAGTTGCTCGATGGACTTCGGTGCGGGCGGGGCTGGCGGCTTAGGTTCGGCGGTTTGCGTTGGGGCTGGGGATGCGGGCTTCTCAACTCCGACCACTTCCCCCTTAAACTCGTCCCATACGCGTAATAAATTCGTCGGACAGTTTTTTCCGCTCCAATGACGGTGGGGCACGACGTTACCCGCGGCAATGCCGAGGTCTTTCATGAGCTTGCGAATTAATTTAATCGCGTTAGCCCGCGCCTTCGCGAAATCTCCGTCGGCATTTACGCAGATTTCAATACCGATTGATTGACGATTGCCTACCCCGTTTCCGCCGTCGCCTGCGTGCCAGCCCGACTCATTAAGCGGCAAATGCTGATAAACGTCGTCGCCGTCGTCTACCGTATAATGCCATGAGGCGGAGGTCGTCGGATTCTTAACGTAACGTGCGTGCATTTCCGCGTTTGCTCCTAAGCGAGTATTAGCCGTTTCGTGGACGGTGATAAAGCGGGCAGTCATCGAGTGCCCCGGTCTGTTTCCGTTTGATTTCGGGATAAAATCTTGAATAATATTCATAGTATCGCTCCCTTTCGTTAGTTAAAGTAAAATCGCGTGATAATCGGCACCAATGCGAGTACAATCGGCACCATAATTCCGACGAACCATTTGCGGTCCGCTTTCCGGTCTTTGACCGCCTGTTTTGCGTCGTCTTCCGCTTTCTTAATTTTCGATATAGCCTGATTCGCGAGCACTAACGCTTGGTCGGCTTTGTCCTCCGCCGCGTCCGCTTGGCGTGCGGTTTGGGCAGCCTCTTTACGCCATTCTTCGATAAGTTTCGTCTGATGTTCGACCCCTTTCGTTACTTTTGCGAGTTCGACTTGCATCTCGCCGATTTTCTGCAAGAGATCGTAAATTGATGGCTCGGTCAATTACGCTCCTCCTTTCCGCGACAAAATAAAAAGCCCCGCTTAGTCCGCGAGACTTTTCGTTTATATAAAAATTTTACGTTATTTTGCGTTAGATTCCGTTGGTAAAGGTCCTATAAAATCATAATCACCCGGTAGTGGAATTGACTCTTCACTTGAGCACCCCATTAAAACTGATAAAAATAATATACCTCCGATAAATATTTTTTTCATATGAACCCCTCCTAGTTATGGTTTGTTAATCCTATTCTATTCAGATATTTGAGATTCGTCAAGCGGAATTATTCTCTTTATATCGATTCGAGATAAGATTAAGTCACCTATTACTATAGTTATACGATCGGGGTCGTTAATGGTTTCATTTATTTTTTCGGAATCGTAATTTTCTACTTCTGTTACGTAAGTTTCGTTGTCTTGCGTTATAACACTTAATTTTAGCATTAATACGTTCCTCCTATTCGACTTTGAATGAAATACCTTGCATCTATCTGCGCGTTTATACGTGCAAGACCGTTCGGACGAATTGTAACCTCATGACGTGTTCCTCTTGTGACTTTACCGCTACTATCTTTCGCGAGGTAAGGAATTAGATTAAGTTTATCTGCCCTAAGCTCTGTGTGTGGGACTAGATTTCCGTCAACTCGGATTTCTAACGCGGTAGGCATTGAATTTAGCGTATAAATACCGTGCTCGATTTCGTGGGTGTGATTAGGTAATGTAATTTGATGTGTGTGCGACGGTATATCAATTTCGTGAGTGTGCGCGGGTATAACCACATTATGGCTGTGATTCGGTATCGTCACATTATGGGTATGGTTTGGTACCGTAAAATCGTGCGAATGCGAAGGTACCGTAAAGTTATGCGAATGAGTAGGAACCGCCACAGAATGCGTGTGATTTCCGGAACTCCCCCACGTTTCGAGAACTTGATTCGCCGCTTCCAACCGCACCAAAGAACCGTTGGAAGCTTCGTACATATTTAGCGGCGGAGGACCTGAAACATCGTTATTACGCACAAACATAGTATGCTTATGATCTCCGCCCGCAGCACTAGTCTGCGTGCTACCTCCGCCATTTGACGTACTAGTAGATGTGCCGCCGCCGCTCGAAGTCGACGTACTAGTGCCGCCGCCGCTTGAACTACTCGCAGTTGTACCTCCTCCGCTCGTACTCGTTTGCGTTGAGCCGCCGCCACTTGACGTTGACTTAACGACAGCACCGCCTGCGGACGTAGACGATACGACCGCGCCTCCGCCTTCGATTGCCCGGCTATATGCGCGAAAATTAGACGTCTCTAGCGTTAGGTCAAGCGTATTTACGTTAATTAAGTCCTCGTCCAAGTAAAAACGAATAACCGCGGGGTGCTGGGCGTCGCAGTTATCTTGATATGGATACGAGTCGACGTTAGTTGACCCTTGCGAATAGGTGTCGTTAATTTGTTGTCGTCGCTCTAAGTCCGTTTGGCTGACGGCTAAATTGTCGCGCTTGTTGCCGATTTCAAGCGATACTGCCCACGGTTGTTCGCCAACGTCCGACTTTGCGTACTTCATTACGCGCACATCAACCACGCCTATGTCAGCGTCATGTATGCGGACTAGTTTGCCGACGTCGTACCGGCTATAGTCGCCGAGCAATTTCAATTCGACGAGGTCGAGCGTATATGACCGCAGCGGTCGCTTTAATTCTTCGAGCTTTATTTTTGCCGCGGAAAACAAAGAGTCGACATCCTCATAGCGGCGGTCGACCCAAATATAATTGATTACGCCATAGTCCGCCACCGTGTCCGCTTGAATGTACGGAAGCCCGGTCGGGTTTACAGCGCGAATATTTAGTTGATTGACGCCCTCGCCGTAGCCGAGCGGATAAATTCGTGTGGCGACGGGCAGCGGGTCCTCTTCCTTCGTAATGCCGACGATGTTTTTGCCCCAACGCGCCTCGCCGGAAATTTCGTCGGTCGCCGCTTTTAAGTGGAGAACCCACGGAAAGACCGTAGTGTCCCACGTCCATTGATACGCGACATCAAACGGTCGAGGCACGCTTAAAAGGACGGATAACACCGTTTCGTGTTCCGCCCCGTAATGGAAGTAACGCGTGAAGTCGCAGTCGCCGAGTATCCAGCGCGTGGATTCTTGATACGCGAGTACATCGGTAAGGACTGCGCGCGTCGTATAATTTGACCGCTGAAAATAGCCGAAAATTACGTCGTCAATAAGAGTCGCGAGTACATGTTCGCAGTTATACGTGATGGTTTCGGTCGATTCCGACTTTTCCGTTGCTTTCGGCATAATGCGGTAGAGGTCGACGCGTTCGCCGTTATCGTATAGTTCGACGAAATTAAATGGCGTGCATAGCGCGTTCTTTGGGTCGTCGAGTGGTAGCGTGAAGGTTGCCGAGCCTAGTCCGTTTAGTTCGATGGTGTAACCGACGTTGAAGGCGTTGGTTAGGCGTCCTAGGGGCGTCATATTGCGTGAGTACACCTTAATCATTTGACATATTCTCGGTTCCGTACTGATAACTTCGGTCTGATCCATCGCCTAACCTAGTTGCATGTACTTCTTTATCGTCTAAGTTAATAGTAATTACATCCATCGCCCCATTAGTAGATAACTGACACATCGTAGTGTTAAAGAATGGGATACCTAAATCGTTAGGCTTAGAAAAAAAATCTCTATGTGTATGTCCATAGAATATTCCGATTATGTCATGGGACCTATCAAATGTCACTTCTACCGACACCTCCCAATCCTCCGCATTCGAGTGGTAGGAGTAATTAGACCCCTCCTTAAACGCCTTCAAAATGCCCTCAATCGACTCACTATTTTTAGGAACTCCTTGCCATGTTTGTAATACACTTTTCCTAGTTCCTATATGAGTGAATATCAGTAGTTGATAATCTTCTTTACCTTGTAAATCTAATGCATTATTAACTAACCAATTAATCTGACTTTGACTATAACCTAGCCCGTTTGTGTTCCCTGAATATTTTAAGGTTCCATCATCTAGGGGTATATACGGGTAATCACAGGCATCCAAGAAAATGGCTCGTACCTTTTGGTCTGTAAAGTCTCTGTAAAAATACCTAGATAGAGGATTATTTAGATCTAAACATACCTCGTGTTCGAAATTTTTAATAACAAAGTTAGCCCATTCCCGCCTAGTAACCGTTAGATGTGCTTGGTTGTTATTGTTGATCGAATAAGAGTTATCATCATGATTACCATTCACTAGATAAACAGGGACATAGCTTCCCATAGACTTCATACTTTCCATAAAATTCCTTAAAGCTTCATCTTTATCCGAGTAATAGCCGCTATGCAAATCCCCCCCATGTACAACAAAATCAATTTTACCGTACGACGTCATTTGCGATAAACTTTGGAAGTTATCGTTCATTACCCTATAGGAGTTCCCCCAATCTCCATGCGTGTCTGTCAAAAAAACAAAACTAATATTTCTACCTGGGGACCGCGTCTTTGTAGCTCTAAACAAAACACTAGACGCATCATCAATTTTTGTTTCAATATCCACATCAAAAAATGGAGAGTTTAAACGTACTCCGTCATTTATTTCGCGAATAGTAACCAATGCTATCCGACTATTACCTATAGGCCCATATGCGCTTGTAAACAAAAAATCTTGTGTTCTAGTGTCAAACACTAACCTTGAATGAGTCTGCGTACGAGTATTAATTATTGTTAGATTGTCGGGGATAGTATAAAAAGAATTTCCGTAAATTATCCTAGATGTTCCATCGCTATTAAAGCTAAATACTTTACTATCAGGGTTATATGTGGGCTTCTTTAGGTTAGACGGAGGTAAGTATCCTAAATTTGAAGCGTTCGCGGTTAGTTTGTCTGAATGTATAGAGTTGTTAAAAATCTGCTGCTCCCCTCTAAGAGTTATCTCAAATAAATCTGAGTAAGCTCTAGTACCTCCTGCGGACGATGACCTAACCATCGCTAGGGTTAATTCATCTAAACTGGTAGGAGAATATGAATAAATAAAATAAAATTGTTTTGTTGATGTGTTGAATAGTAATTTCGCATGGGATCCTTCGGTTTCATTTATAACTCTTGTATTGGCAGGAACCTCGTACCATTCATCCTCCCAAATTATTCTAGCTGTGCCATCCCCTTTAAAGTCGAAAATACCTGTAACTCCGTCATAGTCAGGAATTTCGGTATTATATGGGAGTGAATAGTATACTAAGGACCTTTTAATATTATCAATAGTCTGGTTTACTTTTATTCTCCCAGTGTTTAAAGAGTCGTTGGAGTTAATATGTGAGACAGCCATCGTCAACCTCCTATAAGAAAATATCTCGAGCTTTGACTATAAAGTCAAAATTCAGTCCTGAACCTGCTATTGACAGGACGTTATTACCCGGCAATAGCTCGATAAAATCACCGTTTAATGCGTCGAACCTAGCCACTCCGTTTCTCGTCACTGTTTCCGATTCACAGTCCACGATCCATGTCGCCCCTCCAAGCGAAGCCAACGTGAACGCCCGACCATTCGCGGCTACCCTTACGTTTGTGCCCGCACCACTTAACGTAATGACCGGCTTAACCGCCTGTCCGCTTATGGTCACGGATTGTGTAGTAGGAGCGACCACACGAACAACTCCGCCTCCGCTTTCGTGTCCGAGCAGGTAATTCCAGTCAAACGTAATAATTTCGCTTCCCCACGTAATCTCGTCCGCAGAAACTACGGAATAAGCGTGCGGGTCCGACGCGGTCAACGGTACTTTAATAATCGCGAGGTTAGCAACGCGTTCCACCGTTAGTGCCCCGCTTAAACGCACGTTAAAGTAGCGGTCAACTGCGTCGCCGAATCGAAGCTTGCGCGTTTTAGGACGCCCTTGCGCGTCGAGTAGTTCCGCCTTTAACTCGTCAAGTTTTCGATTAATGTCCGCATAAGTCGGCTGGCGTTCGAGCACGGCGTCGAGCATAAATTCCCGCGCACCAAAATAGGCGCCAAAGTCGTAATGACCGTGACGCCCCGGCACTGTGACCGTTCGGTTACGCAATTCCGGCAAGCCCGGCTCCTCGGACGAAAGGCGGAAGCGCCAGCCGCGGTCTTGTAGTCGCGTGTCGTCTAAAAATACGTCTGCCTCATTAGCCATAGCGTAATCCCGCCCCTCTCGCTACATTGCGTTGATCTTTTTGTAATTCGCGGCTGACCGTGTCTTTTACCGCGGCGCCGACTAGTTTGCCGTCGATATATACGTCTTGACCCGCTTCCATTGCGTTGGCTATGCGTGCTAAATACGGTACAGCGGTGTCGTCACGGTGATTAACGTCCAGCGACGAGCTTAACTTCGACGACGACGTTAGCGACGGCGATAATTCCGCCGACGTGACCGGTACAATGGCGGCTTGCGCTAGTTTAGCGGCAGATTTGCCTACAGACCCGACCATATCATCCATACCCATCGCCAAGCCTTCGCCTGTCCATTTACCGATTTTTTTCATTAGTCGCGAAGGTGAGTGCGTATCAAGCGTACCGGTAATTGCTCCAATAACGTTGTTTGCGATCCCTTTCGCCGTTTCCCAAACAGCCGAAGCCATCTCGCCTATTCCGTTTATCAGCCCTTGTATAATATCCTTACCGATTTGGAATAAGTCGACGCCTTCGAAAAAACCGACGATGTTATCCCAAATATTAGTAACGATGCCCCATATCGCATCCCAAGCACTCTCCCAATCGCCTTTTATGACCGACATTACAAAGTCGATGATGCCCGCCACAACGTCAATCGCGGTCGATATGATCGTTTTAATTAAGTTCCACGCTACCTCTACAATCCCGGAAATGACTGGCCAAATTACTTCGAATAGCCCCTTAATAAATCCGAGTGCCCCGCCGATTACTGCCTTAACTACCCCCAATACAGCTTCAATAGCCGTCTTGATGCTATTCCACGCAGTAGACGCCGACTCTAAAATTGCCTCGCCGTGTTTCGCCCAAAACTGTTGGATGTGTCCGAAAACTTGCTGAATAATACCGCTAATAAAGCCGACCACTTCTTCAATTACGGTTAGAATCGTTTCCCAAACAGCCTTTGCCGCGTTGATAATCGTCTCGCCGTGTTCTTCCCACAGACCGCGGACAAAGTCAAGCGCAATTCCGATTACCTCTAAGAGCAAACCGAACGCTATTTGTGCCGCATCAACAATAGCCTGCCACGCCACATTAACCATGTCGCGGAACCATTCGACGTTGTTATACGCGTATATAAGCCCGCCGACAACCGCCGCAATAGCCCCGACAATCAGCCAAACTTTAGCGGTAGCAATGCCAAAGACCGCCCCTAACGCCTTAACTCCGTTAGATATTAATTTGATAACCGGTGCGAAAATGCTAAATGCTGATATAAGTTTGCCCATGATCATTAGTATCGGACCGAACGCAACGGCACCGACCACGATATTTGCGAGTAATTGCTGCGTAGATTCATTTAAGCCGACAAACCAATTTACCGCACCCATGACGATATCTACGACGTTTTTAATAGCCCCTGCGATTGCCTTTGCCGCAGGAACGAAAGCCTCCGCTGTATTGTCGAACGCGTCCGTAATCCCTTCGAGCGTGGTTTTAAGTCCGTCAAATGCGCCCGAATCCTTCCAAACGGTTTCGCCCGCACGCGCCATCGCCGCTTTCATATTCGCCCATTTACCGGCAAGCGTTTGACCTTCCGCGTCAATCATTCCGCCCATTGCTACCGTTTCGCCGGCGATTCCTTTTGAACCGTTCAATACGCCTTCGGAGATAATATTCATGATTTCCTCTACGTCGTATGCGCCACTCGATAAAAAATCTCGTGTTTCTGCTCGCGTCTTTCCTAACGCGTTACCGACAATAAGTGGTACATCAACAAAAGCTGATGCAAATTGATTAATTAACGTACCGTCCATCCGACCCATTGCGAGCGCCGATTGTTGTAAACGCGTTAAACGTTGTACTAACTCCGTATCACCTTTCATAGACGCTAAGTTCATATTCGCGAGTATCGCCATTTGTGCAGTCGCGTCCTCAACGCCAGTTGATTTCAACTGCGCGAACGGGTCAGCAATTTCATTTAATCCGTACCGCGTTCCTTTAACGATTTCAAGTACGCTTTCCATCGCTTTTTCTGCGTCCGTGGCGGAATCGTAAATGGTGTCAAACATAATCGCGACTCGCTCACCTTCCATTAAACGCTTAAGTCCCAGCGTGCCGACCGCTGCGCCTAGTGCTGTGATCGGGGCAGTTGCTTTCGTAGCTTTTGATCCGAGATTGTACATAGAGTCTCCGACATTTTTTATCTGACTACTTAATCCTTGTGATTCCTTAACGACCTGCCCCATCTTACGCGTAAAATCCGATATGTCAGCGCCAACCCTCACGAGTATGTCGTTAATCATACGCTTCCTCCTTTCCGTTAAAGTTAAATTGCGAAAGCCAGTCGGCATTGTTACGCGACTCTTCGGCTTTGTTTCCGAGTTCCGCTTCGATGTCCGGATGTGTATATAAGTCGGTGGGCTTTGGCTGTTTTTCACGGTCAGCTTTTGTAAGCCATATAATGTACGTGGCTGTTTCGTGCCTTTCGTCTTGCTTCCGTTTCTCTTGCGCCTTGATTAGCAATGTAAACTCTCGCGGAGTCATATCGTAAATCTTGTCAGGCGTAAGCTTTAGGTACCGCCACCCCGCAAACAACGCTTGCTCTACCGACGTTAATTCGCCTATTCCGTCAATTTCGCTAATGCTTCCGTCGCCTTCGGATCTCCGCTCAGTTTCATGAACTTGTCGACGGTTTTCTTGTAGAAAAAAGATTTCGTCACGACCTCGTTAGAGAGCTTAATGATTCCGTCTAGGTCGAGCTTTTCGGCTTCGAACGCTTTTTCGATTTCCGCTTCAATATGCGCGAGTGTAAAGTTTTGTTTAGCGTGGAATAGCCCTGCGTGTACGATATGCGGAAAAATGTCTAAGTCACCCATCATCGCAAGTCCGACTAGTCCCATTTGCCCGTTTTCGGAATGTTTGTCGAGATATTTAACCGACGCGTAAGTAAGCTTTAATTCGTATTCTTTTCCTTCAATTTCAAATGTCGCCATGTATAATCAACCGCCCTTTTCGGTAATTTTCGATAATAAAAAGACGCCCGTTAGGACGCCTTATGGATTTACGTCTTGCGCACCTTCCGGAATTTCCGTGATAGTTTCTTTCGTGACTACCCCGTTAAGTTTCGCGGAAAGGTTATAGTTAGCGAACTCCCCGTTAGAGTAGGTTTTCTCAAACGACTGAATCATGTATTCGCCTTTTTCCGCTTCTAGCGTGCGCTTATTGATTTCGTAGATTTCGATGAATTTCTTTCCGCGGATAGCTTCTTTCGCGAAGTCAACGAAAGGATCTCCTTCGGTTACGATACCATCAAGCGAGACTTCTTCCGTTACTTTTCCGTAGTCTGCGCCTGCGCCGTCTTTCGTGTCTAGCTCGATTTCGTCCGCGCTGATATTACGCGATCCGTCTGTTTGGTTAAACGGTCTTACTAACGTATCCTCGTTCGCTATGATTTTTACCGCGAAAATTATCTCTTCGCCTTTATACGCTCTGCCCAAATTTATCGCCTCCTGTTATATGTGCGGTCTACCTCGATATCGAAGTAAACGCGATGATAATTTGTCACGTCCGCCACATTTTCAGGCGATATCGGTGTGACAGCCGTTAAATCACATAAAAAAGACCCGATAATCGGCGCGGGTAATTGCGTCGTATCGAGTAAGTCAAATTCGTCAAATTTAAAAATGTCCGTCAGTTCGCTCTGCTTAAAGGCGCGGTCGCTCGCGGTCGACGCGTGATAGCCGACCTGGAATCGGTGTATTGTGCGTGCCGTTTCGCGACCTTTCGATATAAATGACTCGCCGTTTTGCATTTGCTCGACCGTGATAAACGGCTTTTCTGCCGGCAACTTAACGCCGTCAAATAACCATATCGCATTGATTCCGGTCGCCACCCGCAAATAATTAACGATTGAAAACGTAATAGCGTGCTGCATTATTTACCGAACTCCTTTACGCGACGTTCAATCGCATCTCGGTAATCTTGGCGGTGTTCCCATACCGCTTTACGAATAAAGCCTTTACGTGCGACATGTTCGTATTCTTGGCGTCGAGCATACGGTAAGTTCGACCCCCACGTCCAAAGCATCAACTTTTCGCGCCGCACACTCGCGATAATAGAGTTACGTAAAAAGCCGCGGTAGACCGGAGCCATTTCCGCGGATGAGTTCGCCATTTTTGTCGCGTAGGCTTCGGTGATGCGGTCGATGTCGCGGTCAAGAGTGCCGCTGTCTAATTTTTTAATGAGTTCGCTAACTCCGTGTATGCTGACGTTCATCTTCATACGCGTCGCCTCGCTAAAAATTCAACGCGATTTCGAACGCCGATACCTTTTTTGTCCTGCGCGATTAACTCGTAATCTTTGTCGTCATGTTCGACGTATCTTAGCGCGGCATAAATGTCGATAATTAAGTCGATATCTACGCTAAACCAAAGATCGCCGACTACCGCCTCTATTCCGCCGACTAAAATTCGCTCGGCTTTTGATAGCGATGACACTTCCGTCACAACTGCGTTAACATTACGAGTACCTCCACCTGTTCCCTGTATCGGCTCGTTAGTGAACGGGTCGCGGTCGGGCTTTCCTTCGTAAGTGACCGTAATTAATCTTTCGCGTCCGGCGACCACTTCCCGCCTAGTGGCGCGTATAAATTCGATATCCTCTTGCGTTAACATTACAACCACCTCGAATCTATTTCGTATGTCACGTATGAGGTGCAGTTTGGATGCGGATTGTAAACGTCGGAATCGCCCGGCAAGAATACGCCCTTACCGAGTCCATACCGATCCTCATTCGCGAGGTCTACGCAACCTTTTGAACGTTTTATTCCGGGGTGAAGGCGCAAGCCCGTTACGACTTCGGAGGCTTTCGCGTTAAAGTCGGCAGCCGCTCGATACGCCGTATTCCCTTCCGTGACGACTAGGCGCTCTATCTTCCACGTATCATTATCGTGTACGCGACGGACATTTCGTATCATAGTGCCGACCGATTCTCCGCGTAAAATGTCCGTACGTAAGACGGACGCTATCTTGTCCCGTTCATCGCCTGCCAAGCGCCAAACACGGTCAGATAGCACAAGTCCATCCGACTCAAAGCGCCGAGNTCTAATCCGTTGTTAATTCGGGTCGTCGTCCAGTCCGCCGTTTCCGTGATTATCCCGCTCATAGCTGCGTCGCCGTATCTACGTATGTTCCGCTCCACTTCGTCAAGCTCGCGTAGTAACCGGTTAAGTCTCCGCCTCTCAATCGAGCCGTCAGCGCCCGCAAAGTCCGCAAGCAAGTCGGCTATGTCGCCCCGCACACGACCAATTTCTCGAATCGCATATGCTTGTTGTTTCGCGTTAAGCTTTCCGTGTTGGTCGCTTACCCGGCGGAGTATAGCGTCGAGCCGTTCCTGATTCGTCNTCGGTCTTGTCTCCGCGGTGCTTTAAACGTACTAAACCTCGCACGATCCTCCGCTATTTTACGCCTGTGCTCAATTCGTAATTCACGCGCTAGCTTTCGATAATTGTCCGAGATCATCGACTTATTGACCGCTTCCTCGCCGTCCGTATACTGGAAATAATGCCCGACTTGCGCCGCGATTTGAAAACATCCGTCACCTTGCGCGTATAGTAAGATTTTAGCCGTATCTATTTCGGGGACGTCGGACGTGTCGCTATAGCCGTGATAAATCATCGACTCTATAACCCACGTAGCCACGTCCTCGTCCGTTACCCCCGGAACCGCTCGAAAGCGAGCGAGCAAACGCGTTTTTAAGTCGTCTATAGTCGCCATCCGACCGCCTCCTTATTCTTCGTCTTTTTTCGTTGCTTTAGGCTTACGTTTAGGGGTCGCTTTAACAACGACCTCCTTCGCGTAGCCAATTCCGATTAAATAAGCCGCGTCTTTTGACTCGACCGTTAATTGCTCGCCTTTACGCTTGCCGTCGATAACAGCGTCAAGGACTTCGATTTTAACTTGCGCCATTATACGCTATATACGTCCGCGTGGAAGATTAGCGCAGGGTCCTCGACGGCAGGGAAGCCCGCAGCTACAGCACGTAAAATTGATTGGATCGGCTCGTCAACGTCTTTCGCCTCTAATACGATGCCCGGCTGGAATCCGTTTTCTACCGTTGGTCCGACTAAGAAGTTACCTACGCCTTCGCTTAGGAATACTATGCGATTTTCCGGCATGAACTCGATTACTTCTTGCTCGCCTGTGTAGATGTCTTTTACCGTTACCTTGCGGTCGTCAACGATTTGGATAGTCGGTAAGCCGTAGCCTTGTAATACTTCGTTTAATTGCGCTTGATTTACGCGTGTTACTCCGTCAGGACGACCGGCTTCAACTACGATGTTAAGGTTACGTAAAAGCTTTGCGTTAGCTTCGCGCGACATCAAGATTACGCTTGGACGTTGACCAGTCGAATCAACATACGTGTCAACCCACGATAAAAGGTCGCCTACTACGTCACGGTTAACGTCGTTCCACCCTTCGCCCGTTAGCGCTACTTTGTGCTCGGCAGGGATTCCGAAATCTACGGCAACTTTTACGCCGTTTTTGTTATACGCGAAAGTACCTTTCGTTAATGCCTCCATTTTGATTACGTCAATACGACGACTAATAGCTTCGACCAGATCAAGTCCTTTTACTGTTAAACGTTCAACCATTGCGGACTTCTCACCGTTGTTACGAGCTTGGTGTAACGCAAGTAATTCGGACTCCGTTGCGATGTACTTTAACCCCATTTTCGCGATTTCACCGGACATGCTTGCTACTGCGTCACGGTCAACTACCGGCGGCTCTGAACCGTAACCGATCATCGCGCCGATGTGCTTAGATTTTTTGATAACGTCATACGCGAAAGTATTCGAATACGTATTCTCGTTCGGTAAGAAACGGTCGCCTAAAGTTTCTGTGCGGTCTTGAATTGATTCGTCGATTAATCCTTTAAGATAAGGTTTTTGAAATTGCTCTAAATGTGTGATACCAGCCATGATATAAAATTCCCCCTAATATTGTTTTTGGTCAAAGAAAAAAGACGCCCGATTTACGGTGCGTCCGATTAAACGTGATTTACATAACGAATTAGTGGTTTTGTCGCTTCTTTAAATTCCGCAGTTACATTACTCGGTAACTTAGCTTCGTATACTGATCCGCGAACAATTACCTCGCCAACGATTTCGTCGTTAACACCGTCAACGTTTACGTCAATGTTCAAAATTCCTAACTCGCTGTACTCGCCTACCGCGTCGAAGATTTCCCATTTCCCGTTAGCTTTCTTGCCGATTGCAGAACCTAACTCGACGTAAGTGGCTCCGATTGCAGCAGCGTCTAAAGTTGCGCCAGCTTCCACGAATTGTAAATGCTGAGACGCGAGAATGTTTTTACCGCCAACGAAATCCGTGCGGCTAGTTTGTAAATTATAAGAACCCATTACTTAATTCCCCCTGTTATTTAATATTTAAAGTCAACGAACCGCCTACTTACGTAAACGACCCGACGCTTTCAATTGTTGGTAATATGATTTCGCTTTCGTTTCCGGTTCTAAGATCGTCGACTCCTGACGTGAGTTTCCATTTAATATCGGGTCAACTCCACCTTGTTTCGGCGCGATATCCGCCTTTAATTCCGCTAATGATGCTCTTAGTTCCTCGTCCGTTTCGCCTTCGAGATACTTTCCATACTTAGCGATTTGCTCGTCTGTGTAACCGGCTTTAGCAAGCATAGCTTCTTTCTTCGCGTTAAATGCCGATTGCTTAATTTCAGCGAGCTGTTCTTGCGACTTATCGTAAAGCTCTTTCCATTGCTGCTTGTCCGCTAAGTCTTTCGTTTCCTCCGCCTGCTTCGCTTCTTCGAACTCTTTTAACTGACGCTTTAAGTCGTTTACTTCGTCAATCTTCTCTTTAAAGCGATCATACGGAACTTTTTGCTTCTTAGTAGGACTTTCTCCTTCCGGAGTCTCTTCCGGTTGTTCATTCACGTTCTGCTCCGTTGGTTCTTCGTTTGGTTCCGCGAAATACTGCAAATTAATCGGTAATAGCATACGTTTTTTCATTTGTTCCTCCTATTTTTACGTCAACTCGGACGAGGGTTCTTCGCCTTCTAATCCTGCGTATGGGTCGATTCTTTCTCGACGTGACGCGCGTTCGTTGGCGATTTCTTGCTTTTTGGCGCTGACGTTTTCGACGCCAAGTCGGTTCATTGCGCCTGCTTGCGATTCTAGTTCAGCATCCATTTCGAGAGTTAGTAAGTTTACGAGTTCTTGGCGATTATCCGGTAAAGGTAAGACAAAACGCATCTCATTCGCATAGTTCGTTCCAATAGATTTAACGACATTTCGGTCGTACGCGAAGTTAGGTCGAGCTGACCGCGCCTGCATATAACGGATAGTCTTTTCGTGTAGCTCCGATAATCTCGGCCCCCATACGAGCCAATGTTCCTCGGTTTCTTGGATAATGTCTTGAAATAATACGTGTAAAGCGTCCGCGTTCAGCCCGCCGAAGTTTAGCTCTTGCGGGACAATTTGCGGTAATGACGTGATTTCATGTAAAGCGCCTTTTACTCGCGAATACTGATCCTTAAACGCTTCTTTCCAACGGAAACCGCCTTCGATTTTTTCGACTTGGGGAGCTGCTCCGTCAAATGTTCCGCGTAACTCTAAAATAGAGCCGGGCGCTACTTTAATACCGTCGCTCGTACCTTCAGCCGCGTTTATTAGCGCGGTCATCGAAAACATTTCGAATTTTAACGAGTCGATTGCGTCCTCATTCATCGCGTTAAGGACGTCGGTTTGCGACTTCATGTCCTCGATTTCGCTCACGTCGCCGTGCTCGCCCGTTAAGTCTGTAACCGGAAATAGTACTACCGGAATAAAATCTAGCTGTAAACTCTCTTTCTTGGTAACGGTTTTATAGACAGATAAGTCTTGACGATAGATTTTCTCTTCGAGATAACAAAAGCCGTCGTCCTCCATCGTGTACGATTGCTTTTGGATTAACGGCTCCTCGTCGACCATTTTCGTTTTAATAAAGTGAACCGCGAGCAAGTCCTCGAAATCATCCTCGGAAAATACCGGCACCACTTTATCGTCCGATTCGAATATCCAGCGCATTTTACCATTACGAGGATTAAACGCGATTTTACATGCGACACGTCCCGCGATTAAACGATCTCTCGCCGCCTGTAATAATCGTTCGCGCATCTTGTTTTCGCGCCATAAATCGTATAATAAACGCTCATACTTTTCGGCACGCTCGTTTTCGGATTTCTGAGCGGTTGACGGCTCATATTCAGGCTTGGCGGCTTCGGCTACGTCGTCTATTTGCGTCGGCGGTACGCTTATTCCATGCTGACCGCCCATTTGCCAGCGAGCTTTACGTTTGATAAACGACTTAAAATAGTTCGTCGTGTAACGCGTGGGATCGTAATCCATTCCGAAAGGTCGCGGTAAATCTTTCGCGGGGACAAGTGCGCCCGTTTCCGGGTCTACGTGTTGCTTTCCGTCATAGTAATCGTAGTTCCGTAGTTGCTGTTGTATTCGTGCCCACGTCTGCTTACCTAGCGCTTGCTGAAACGGCGAAAATAACAAATCGTCCATCTCCGGCGGCGACATAATGTTATAGTCGGGCTGTATTCGGATTGCCATACGCTACCTCCTTTCTAACGTGTTCTTGTTTTAAGCGTGCGTACAACGGATTTGCTGGACTTAGCAATTTTATACGCGTCTGCTAAAGCGTCCGGTCCGTCGTCGTGATTATGGTTCGGGTACAATTCGAGCATTTCGAGCAATAGTCGCTGGCTACGCATAAACCGAATACGCCCCGACTTAATTTCCGGTTCCAGCGCTTCAATACGTAATTGCTTACGGATTTTCTGCTTCACTTGCTTTAAACGCGTATGAGCGGGGTATCCGTGTTTTTGCAGCTCTTCGCCTAACTTTTCCGCGAACCATTCTTGAAATTGCTGTGACTCGACTGCGATGGCTTCGTATTGATACTTAAGCGCCCGCTTGACGATTTCTTGCATAAACGCGTCCGGCTTCTGTTTCGCGATATACGTATCAACGACATAACAAACCGGCGAATCCGGGCGCTTTGCCAACGTAATAATGGCGGAATAGTCCCCGCGTTCTTTACCCATCGCTAAGTCGACGGCGGCGTAAAAGTCGTAGTGGAAACGCGTAAAATCGATGTCCGATTCGACGAAGTAAACGAAATCCTCGGCACGAAAAACCTGCGATTCTTCATCGACCGGATTTCCGAGGTATTCCTGATTGAACGCCCTTGCGCCCATATCTTCGCGTTTTTCCATAAAGTATTTGTACGAGTACATTTCCGGCCATAAGACCTCGGCGCCTCTGTCCATCTCTTTCCGGTGCTTTTCGTAAAAGGCGTCGGAGTTTTCTTTAGCCTTCGGGTCATCTGCGTTATATAGCGCTTGCCATTCGTCCCATAAATCCTCGCGTTCAGACCACGACAAAATAGCGGGGAATTTGCGCGATACAAAGTCTTTCCGCTTGTTGAGTACGTGATTCAGTAAACTATCGTAATGGACAATCGTTCCCATGTAGATACAACGCCCGCCAAAGCCGAGCGCTTCGAGCATTTCTGACCGGAACCAATGTAAATTCTTCGCGCGTAATTCCGGCGTGTTCGTGTTCTCGCCCGATTCGAGGTCATCGAGTATAAATAAGCCGGGTCGCTCCGACAAATGACGTAGTCCGCGCATTTGCGTGCCGATACCCTTCGCCTCAACCTTCGTGCCTGTCGCGGTAATAAATTCGTACTTGTTATCGACTTCGTTCATCGACGGTTTTTCGTGCAACAACGCGCCAAAATCTTCGCGCAGCTTGTCGTTAAATTTAAGCTGATTGACCGTCCATTTAATAAAGTCGCCCGCTACGTCGGTCGTTTCCGATACTTCTACGATGTACTTCTGCATCCGGTAGACGATTTGATGGCACAGATACGCGTTAGATAAATACGCCGTCTTTGCGTGCCGTCTACCTACCGACCACCCTACGTTAGAGTCGATGTCGCCCGCCGCTATTTGGTCGAGCAAGCCACATAGCTCGCGGTGGAAATTAGCCGCGCCCGCTAACGTCTGCCCCGCCGGGATTAAGTTCGATAGATTATCTGGGTTGCGGTCGTCGCTAAAGTATTCGTACGTAAAAAAGAGCACATCGCGTTCGGCACGGTGCACTCGGTTCAAGCGTATTAATTCCTTTTTGTCCGCGATTAATAAATCGACGTGCGAGTCGCGAGCTGCGCCTTGTTTCCGCAGTTGTTCGAGTTTGACCACACGTTGGGCGAGCAATTCGATACGGGCTTCGCGTGCTGGGCGGTCGAGCCATTCTCCGTTGACTAGCGCCAATTAAGCGTCGTCCTTGCGCGTTAATTCTTCGAGTTCTTTGTCGAGCGCCGCCACGTCCGCCTCGATTTCTTCCGCAGTACGCGCCCCGCCCGTATTGATTTCGATTGCGTGCTCGGACTTGATAAAGCCCATCATTTTCGCGAATAAATCCAGTCCTTTTTGCGATGGTACTCCGTTGGTGCCTTCCATCGACTTAATTAGCTGTCTCGCGAATATGCCTACAGCGTCACCTAAGTAATCCTTCGCAACTTCCTTTTTGTACTCGATAAATACTTGATTTTCTTTGCGCCATTTGTAAACGGTCGTACGGTCGTGTCCGACGGCTGCCGCGATTTCTTCCTGCGTTAACCGTTCCTCCTTCGGCTTTAGTTCGTTATCTAACAGCAAATAGACCGCTTTTTGTTGGGCGGCCGTTAATTGTTCCGCGAGTTTATCGCGTCTAGTTTTCGCCATGTGTCTGGCTCCTTTCGTTTTAGCGTGTAATTAGCGTTTTTAAGTCCGCCGAGGGTTATCGGTCTAGGGAACGCGAAAAACGCCTAAATCACCGTAGTTAGGACGGCAAAATCTAGGCGTGCTATGTTCGGCGAGGGCGAGAGTCCCCGAGATTTAAAAATTTGGCGGAAATGATTACGGGTCAGTCCGCCATAAAATGTCGAATGATGCCCCCGGGGTAACTTAATTGTCAGAATTGTTTCAATTTTTCACACAATTACGACAATTAGAGTGCATATCATATTCATTAATATACATCATTTGCTTCCGATAATCTTTATTATGTNAATTACGACAATTAGAGTGCATATCATATTCATTAATATACATCATTTGCTTCCGATAATCTTTATTATGTCAACTTACATTCAATCGAATCCCTTGCGTGCCAACGGTTTCGCCCGTCAAATCGGTGCAAGTTTCGTTATGCAAATATACACGCGTATAAGTCCGCATTATACCGTTACACTACGTATAACTATGCACGCGACCGATGTATAGAATCGTGCATAAACGGAATGGCATATTCGGCTTGCGACCGGCTGACCCCGTGAGTTTTCGAAGGGCTTCCGCGGTGAATCGCTAGCCTAGTAAATAACGCCATATCACCGCGCATATAGCGACTTTACATCGCCCTTATACCGAAACCCTTACGTAGCCTATAACGCCTTAAAATGCCCGCAAATACAACGCCTATAGCGAAGCCCTTCCGTTGACCTTCGTGTATAACCGCAACCTACACGCTTCTTTATTATATACGCGCCAATATAGCGACACAACAAAGGGCTATAGCGACGTCCTATTTCGTCCATCCCGGCTCATACGTATATACGACGTCTCCGCCGATTTGTGCGTTCCCTCGAAAACTCTGCGCATCCTCCTGCGCCAATAATACGACGCGGAACGCAAGAAAGTCCGCTTTAGCAACGCGGTACTCATCGATAGTGCCTTCGCGTAATTCCGCTAGTGCCTGCGCATATTGCTCGTCCATAACCGCCACCTCCAACGGCTATTATAGCACGATGGCGCGGCGCGTGGCTGGCTCGGCTTGCCTTCTTCGAATAATCTAAAGATCTTCTTCTCTTTTAGTTAAAACCTTTCGCGGACAGATATATTTACAAGTATGAACGTTAGTGAATGCTTGTTGAGGAACGTAGTGACGAATGATCTCTTTCTTTTGCCCCGCCATCTTTTCAATCTTCTTAAGATCAATATACTTAAGTTCAATCTTCTTAATAGGGTTCAGATCGTCCTTTGCAAAGGGCTAGATCGTCCTTTGCGAAGGGCTAGATCGTACTTCGATCCGCTAAAGCGCCCTTCCACTCGTCACTCAGCCGGTACTCTTTCAACGGCTTCCCTCCGTACTTATTCGCCACCTCACGCGCCTTAATCAACCCTTCCGCCTCCAGCACGTCAAGCGACCGGTTCAGCTTCGTCTTACCTATCGCGAGTTCCCCTTGCATTCTCGCCTTAGTCGTGTACGCGTAGCCTTGCTTTCCGTTAGGCGTACCCTTGCCGGCATCCTCGCTAACTTGTACGTGCATCGCGAGGTACAAATACACGGCGATTTCCGCATACCCGACGGCAGGATTCGCGAACAAGACCGGCTTAAGGTCGTTGCTTACCGCGGTAAAATTGCTTAGCTTCGTCATATTTACTAATACCTCCGTTAACTATTGACGCCGTTTATTCCGCGCCTATTTTCGCTTTGTAGTCCGCCTTGCGTGCGTCGTATTCGTCGAGCAGCGCTTTTACGCGGTCAGTTTTCGCGAATACCCACATGCGGTTGCCCGTCCGTTTATGGAGCGTTGTATACTCGTAGCGGACACCGTTTGAGCGCAGGAAATACATAAGCGTAGTTGAATAGCAAAATAGTTTATCGTTCACTAGCGACACCTCCGTTAAACTTTTAAACGCAAAAAAAAACGCCCGTTAAGGCGCTTAGTATGTTTTCGGAACTTCTACAAAGTGCGTAACAGGCGGAAGCTCAATCGCCTCAATGAACGGCACGTACTCGTCATCCGACGTTACCTTTACGCCACTAACCGTAATCTCAACGGCCGTGTGCGGGTTCTTATTTTCGCGTAACCATTCCGAAATAGCTTTCGCATGTGCGATAATTTCTTCGTTCATTTTGCCGCCGCCTTCCATAATTTCGTTCTATCAATCGCTTCTATCCGCGAATATCCATTACCGAAGTCTATCTCGCGCCAATTATCTCGCATATCTACGGCGCCCGACGCTTCTAATCGTTGCTCGTAACAGCCGGAACAAAACGGATTCGCCACGAAAGCACGACCGGCTCGTTCCGTTTCTTTTCCGCAGAAAGAGCACGTCTCTCTAACGCCCATCAGTCCGTCACCACTAATACGCGAGCGGACCCGCTTTCCTCGTCCGTAACCTTACCGAACGGTGGCTCTACCCGGCTAATCTCAAACGGCTGATGCGGCTGAATTGCGATTTCCTTTACGCCTTCCCTGCGCGCCAATTCCGCAACTAGGTCCGCAGTTGGTACTTGATATAGGTGGAAGTCGGATGTGTGCGGCGTTTCTTTAAACTCAGGAACCCTGCCGTCAACTTGAGCGACCAACATCTCAAACGCGTTATACATTCCGCGCATATAGTCGTCATGATTCCAATTTCCGTCATAACCTTGTATTCGGTGATACTCGCGCAACGTTTCGACAATGCCTTCGCTCTTTGTCGACTCCAGTTCCCGTAGCTCTTGCGTCGCCTTGCGTGCTTCACGTTGGACCGCTTTCAGTCCGCTGATTGCTTCCGAACAGTCTACGGACACCTTTGCTGTAATTTCGCCGATACTTCTCGACTTTGTCACTTCGTCACTTACTCCGCGGTTTGATTCCGCCATGTACATCGACTCCCTTTTCGGTTTATATTACCGCGGCGCTCCGTAAGCATTCCGCGGACGTTCCCGTTTCAATGTTTCGCCATTTTCACGCCAGCCTTATTCGCGCGTCACCGTTTATCCGCCGAAGCGGGGCTGTAAAATTGCGCGAGCTTAGCCGTCTATGCGACCGCTTTTACGCGTTAAATGTGCGTCACGGTGTCCCGCGACAAGATTTCAACCTCTATACCAGCTAATCGCGGAAATTGCAGGGTTATTTTAGCTTGCGACCGTACTTTTCGCGTAAATATTCGACGATTTCTTGCGGGTCTATAACGTACTTCTCTACCGGTTGTACTTTCGTGAAGGACACGTACTGTTCACGCCTTTCCTTATTCCGTGCTTTTGCGTGTTGATTAACGGACCAATTTTCGTAGTCGTTACGCTTTCTACGTGTGGGCGGCGCGTGTCTGCGACCGTCTGTGGCTACGTCATAAACCGCCTTTAAGGACGTTTCCTTTTTGGCGCGTCTTTCCGCCTGCCTAGCGGTCATGACGGGGTATTCGATTAGTGTCATCTTGTCCGCGTGGTTATAGCGTAAGTCCTCACGTAATACGTAGCTGTTAATGCGGTCAATTTCTCCGGAAGTTAACTCGCGACAATTTAATCGCGCGGTTAAGTAGAACGTCTCTACTGCGTCCATTCTCGAGTTTACGTCCGTAATATCTTCCGCGATTAGTTCGTCGAGTGATTTCATTCGGCGCCCTCCGCCCATTTCTTATAATCTTGCACCATTTCACGAGTATTCTCGACTACTTCGAATAACTCGTCAGAAAGTCGCTTCTTAGCCCATTTCGGAATGATGATATAACTAGTCCCCATCCCTAAGCCTATCTCCAACTTTAATTTGTCTTTGTCCTCTGTTAGTAATTTAGCGATTCTTTCCGCCTCTGAGAAATCAATTTTATTAAATAAACTAGTACAATTTCCTTTTTCTATAACATAAATGTTGAAACTGTCAGGGAATTTGGTTTTTTTCTGGTCTCCTACTTGACCGTAGTAACAATATTGAACCTCAATAAACGCATCTCTTTTAAAGTAGTTCTTTATGAAAGTAAAGGCGCATTGTAGTTTGTATATACATAACAACAAGACATATCCTGCCTTATTTTCAGCGACTTTTTCTAGGAATTTATACAATTTACCGTTCTCGTTCATACCGCATCCCCTCCACTAATTGAATATCCTTCGCCATGTCCCGCCCAATAGTAGTAGATTTCCGATATCTTTTCCTCCGCCCGCTCAAGGTACTCGTACATAGATTGCCGACTAACCCCCATCGCTCTCCCTGCGTCCTCTTGCGTCATATCGCGTAAATAGACGTTCTCGACCGCCTCCCACTGTCTCGCCGTCAGCCCCGCCCGTGTGACCGCCGTAGTTAAGTCGGCGAGCACGTCCACCGCCGCAAAGTCGCCCTGCTCGGCACGTATTCGTAAGGCGTGTATGTCGCGTAAGAGTAGGCGGACTTGCTTGCCGGTCGTTAAGCCGGCGTAGCGCGTTTCGTACCGTTTGTGTGCCGCTGACTTGTCGAATTTGCTGACGCCCATTCGTTCACGCTCCTAATAATCGATTTACGTCCGTTTGAATATCGCCGAATTCTTTCGCAATATAATCGCGAGCTTTCACGTCGGTCCGCAACTCTTCTTCCGTAGGGAGCCAATTAAAGCTACGCCCGCAAACATAGTTGATCTTATTCAACGTTTCCAAGTCTTTAAACCAAATATGCACGGTGCCTTTTCGAAACATCTTAAACCGGAGAACGTCATTTTCGAACTCCCCTTTTCCTATCCGCGTAAAATCATGCTCAACCGATCGGAACGGTTCAAATGCCTTTAACAAGTCGAGAACAAAGCCTTTAATTCGATAGTCTACGCTAGCAAAACTTTTATCTCGCTCGCCCATGTCCCAATCTCCGAAATTAGAGAAGAACGGATAAATGATCTTTTTCCCGATTTTATAGGAGTCATTAGTACGCCAACCATTGTAGTAGTGTATATTTGTCGAAAAATCCCTACGGCTAAATGATGTTATTTTCTCGAATATACTAACTACGCTACTTAGCAACATATCGGAGGAGTTCGCCACTATCGCGTGTAATAGCATGTATATATTAGTTAAGTTAATTTCTAGGTCGGACGCGGAATCCAACTGACGACTTAATTTTTCTCTCGCCTGTGTTGTTAACCTTTGCATAAATTTATCCGTTCTTAGAATCAAGCCCCAATATGCCGAACGCATTTTCTGTATATCGTCCTCGTAATTAGCGGAATTATTGTCATAAGGGGCATGAATCTTCCCGCCGTTCAGATTTGATATATAATTTAAGAAGTCTGTCTTCTTTTTGTTAATTTCATAATCTTCACGAATCAATTTAACGGCTTGGTCGTATTCACTAACAAGTCTCGTAATATCATCAACGCGCTCTTGCACTTCTTGACGCTCGACAAACGTACTTAGTGCCGATGAAATTGCCTCGTCCGCACTACCGTCTCTCGCTTCCTTCACCGCGTCGATGGCACTTCGATATAAATCCTCGCTCGCGTCGTCTCGGCGTATTTTCGCGTAAATTAACGCAACTTCTACGTCAGTTTTCCGTTCCGCCGAACTAAATGCACCTTTTACGAATTCTATTTTAGCTCTGTGAACATCGAGCAAACGCGCTAACTCTTTCCGCGAATTACTGAACGGATTTCGTATCGTTTCTGCGTTTATTATCGCGTAAATTTCGCAGTCTTTCGTTATTTGACTACTTGCGAGATTGATCGCGTAGAGTAGGTGTTTGTCGCCGGCACTAAATGGCGGATTCATAACGATTGCATCGTATTCTCGGTAAGTCTTAAACGTGAGAAAGTCCGACCAAACAACCGTATTGCCTGCACCCGTTAAGAGACTTGAAAGTTCCGGATCATTTTCAATCACATCGATTTTCACGGCACTTCTTCTACATTTTTCCCGAATGTAATTAACGATGTTTCCTTTACCCGCGGAAGGCTCTAGTACACGACCGCGTAGAGTAACCGCATCATCTTTTTTAATTCCTAGCCGGCTTATATTACCCCCAATACTCATCGCGAGCAATTCTTTTATTAGCTCGTCGGGCGTTGGGTAAAAATCCGCATTAAACAATTTACCGCCTCCTTGCTATTTGTCGAAACTTTTCGTTAACTCCCGCTTTACATCCGTCGATTATCCGCGTACAATAATTATAATTAAACGAAATCAAACGGAGGTTGACGTAATGAATAAAAATAATGAATTTTATCGCCATGCAGTACGGGCGGCTAAAAAGCGCTTCAAGGCGGACGCAGTAGACTATATTCGCAGTCAATATGGGATGTGCGTCCAAGTTTGCGTAGAGTGTTTTGTCGAGGATAATCCTGACCGAGAATACCTCAACGGACGCGTGCTCGCTCTTACCCGCCACCTAGACGAAGCCCTCGCGTACATTGACAAGCAATTTGCCGAGAGGGAGTGACGTATTTGTTAACGCCCGCCCAACTCGCCGTTGTGCTCACCGCCATACAGGCGGAAATAGACGCACTCGAACGCTATGCCACGCCGGAGCCAAGACCCGAACTAGAGCGTTACTACGACGAACTTATTGCGGCACGTACGCAATTACGCTATACTTATCGTAAACTAAACGAAAGTGAGCGTGTTCCCTAATGCCGCCAATCGATTGGATTTCGAGCCAAGCGCCCGAATTTATTACGTTCGACGCGCAAAAACGCCTTTGCGTCAGTTCCGGCGCCACCGCCATTCTAAACGTGCCCAAGACGGGCGACTTTACGCTACATGTCGGCTATGACTCCGTGAATCAGCGTCTCGTGCTCGCCAAGCCGGACGTGGTGAAGCTTCCGAATGTGATACCGTTTAAGTTCGATAAGCGCCGCTATTGCCACGTGCGCGAACTTGTCCGCAAGATTAACGTGCCCGAGGAAGAGCTACCGGTCCGCTTCGAATACGTCGGTAAGGATTACGCGGACAGCCCGCAAGGTAGCCACGTGTTTCAGCTCGCGGATTATTCGGCGCCCGATGATGCGGGAAGAGCCGATAAGTAACGTAGCAAGCCGGGCATTAACGCGTCGATTACGTTGACCGTGACGGCGTTGCCCGCTTGTTTATATCGTTGGCTGTCCGATACGCCCGCCGCTTTGACCGTTTCGTGGGCGAGGTCGGAAAATCCCTGGAGTCGCCAGCATTCGAGGGGCGTTAGCTTGCGGATGCGGTAACGTGGATAAGCACCCAATGCAACGCCGTGTTTATCCTGTGCGGTTAAAGTGAACGACTTCTCGCCGTCATCTTTAAATCTGCGTCCATTTTGGCGCTTTTCTGCGCGGTCGGGCGTGAGGACAGGACGGGTTTCCATAACTCCCGTCATATCTTGATTACCGAATCCTTTATAATCTCGGGCCATCAAACAATGCGACAATTCCGTCTCTCTTCCGATTTCGTGTCGATTCATTTGCACGGCGACTTTCGGCTCGCGATGACCTCCGCCCATAGCCGTTAACGTCGGCGTGTCGCCGACCGGAGAATAAACGCGTTTAATCGAATCATTGCCCCGTAGTTCCGCATGACCAACCATTGTAGGCGAATCTGAATCGGAGTCTTCTTCGCGTTCTTCTAATTGCGCCACCAATTTCGCCGTCTTCTCCTCCGACAAGTAGTACCGCTCGTCCACGTTATCTTCCAGGATATCGAGTAACCTTACCGTCACATCACTCTGCGTCGGGTACTCGAAGTTAAACGTCTTTACTCCGTCTATTTGCGCGATTCTACGCTTACCCTTTGCGACAACGTTCGTCCCTTCTATGCGCCAAGCCTCCGGGGTTACGAGGTCATCCCGCACAGCAACGATAAAAATACGCTCGCGATTCTGCGGTACGCCGAAATATTTCGAGTTTAATACCGAAAAGTCTACGGTGTAGCCGATTTCGTTAAGCGCGGTGACTACGATGTCCAGCGTTTTACCTTTATCGTGACCAACGAGTCCCTTTACGTTCTCTAAGACGGCTATCTTCGGCTGTTTCTCACGCATAATACGGACAATTTCGAAGAATAACGTTCCGCGCGTTTCATCCGCGAAGCCTAAGCGCTTGCCTGCGACACTGAACGCCTGGCACGGAAAACCGCCCACAAGTACGTCATGGTCCGGTACGTCTTTTTCGTCAATTTGCGTTATGTCTCCGTGTAAATGGTCATCGCCATATAGCGCGGAGTACGCCTGTTGTGCGAATTTATCGATTTCTGACGCGAATACACACTCTCCGCCCGCATTGTCGAGCGCTTGCCTAAACCCGCCAATTCCGGCGAATAATTCGATATATTTAAACGTCACCTAACCACGCACCTTTCGAATAATCTCGTCCACTTGCGCCTCTAACTCCGCCAGCGTGATACCTGCCCCGTTATCGACGTAATAGTCGGCGGGCAATTCGTCTAACTGCGTTTCCGTTATGTGCCTTAGCGCTGCGGGGTCGAAGTCGTCTCCGGTTGCCTTTGCGCGCTCTAGCCGTGTAACCTCGTCCGCGACCACGTGTATGACCGTAAATCCTTCCGCTTGACACCGTGCGACCTCGTTCGCTTGGCGAGCGTCCGTAATGACCGGCGCGATTGGCGCAAACCCTGCCCGTTGTCGCCCGGCTTGGTCGGCGGCTAATCGGTCGAATAGATGGCGCACCCATACGTCGGGGTCATAGTCGCGCATGACGTTCATAAATTGATATAACGCGCGAGGCTTCGGTTCAGCCGGCACCCACGGAAATAGGGCGTGAGCTTGCCGTTTGAGCGCGTCGCCGAATGCATAGCGGGTAAAGCCGTACTTGCTGACGAGAATTTCGGCGACCGTGTCCTTTCCACTGCGGAGCTTGCCGGTTAAAACGAATTTCATTACTCCTCAATCCTTTCGATAAATCCGGATTCCTCCAAGTAGTCAACGTTAACTTGATCGGTTATTTCGTCAATTTCGCGAATGTCCCCAGCCCACCAAACCTCGTGCTTACCGCCTTCTTTATAATAGTCCTTTAACATACGAACTTTAATTTTCGTCATCGTAAACCGCCTCCTCTACTTTCGCGCTCTAATGCCCCCGCGACTAACCTCGATACCAACTTCGCGTCTAGCTCGACCGTCACCTTTCCGCGTTTTTCCGCTTCGTCAACGCGTTTCTCTAATTCGCTCACTCTAGCCGCGAGATTGGCGAGTAAGTCGTAAACGTCCGGGGAAGATTCCGCTTGTTCAACTGGTTCGAGTACGCGATATTCGCTTGATGACGCCCACCCTTTCGGAGTTGATGCGTCTCCATCTTCGTCCTCAATCATCTCGTAGATTTCTCCGTTTTTATAGTCCTCGTAATCCCATGCGTCAACGATGATAACCTTCTCGCCAACCTTCGCCTCACGTTCGACCTCTACGTATTCCACTCCGTCAATTACGTGCGTTTTACCCTTCGCCATTCAAATCGCCCCTTTTCGCTAATTATTTTCGTCAATCACGCGTATTTCTACGTCCTGCCTGCCAAACTCAATCGCCTTACCGTAGCTTGACCGCAGTATGTCGATTTTGTTTCCGCGAATGGTCCCGCCAATATCTTCCGCCGTTGCCCGCTCGGTCGTGCCATCTGCGTAACGGATTTCCACCGTCGAGCCAAGCGGTATAACCGCCGTGTCGACCGCGATAACTCGTAGCCCGCGGTAATGCGTAGTGTCCCGCACGTCTACGCCCGATTTCGTTATTCCGATGCATCCGTGGCAGTCGGCGGTATATGCGGTGGCTTCAAACGTTTGCCAGCCTTCGCTTTCGCGGTTAAGTACAACGCCCTCATCATCGCCACTTCGTACATTACCGTTTTCCCCGACCGTCTCGGAATGTTTGCTAGTGTCGTGCTCAGCTCCCGAAGATCTTCCCGTTCCGTACCCGTCAACATCAGATGTCACCTCCGCGAATAATAAGTTTGTCGTCATAGCTGCGAATGCTAACGCTGTTACGATGTGGTTTGCGATAAAACCGTCCTCCTATTCGTCTCCTATAAGCAACTCCGCGTCTGCATAACCTTCGGAATAACCGGCATTGTGCCCGTCCTCGTAAGCAGCGTCGATCTCTGATTCTGAAAACATCTTTTCGCCTAGATTTTCGTCAAACTCTTTCGCGAGGTCTAGTAACGATGACCTTGTGGTAGCGTCGTCCGTAGATTCGTAGATTTCTTCAATTCTTCGCGCGAGCAAATTCGCAAATGGTTCCGGTCGGTTACGTAAACGAATGAAATCTAGCATTAATCGCCCTCCTTCGGCAAGTCCGCTTCCTTTACGAAAACCCCGTCAATCATGCGTCCTTTGCGGTCTTTTATTTCGTCGTAAGCCAACGCGATACATTCTTCGATATCTATGCCGAGTTGCGTTGATAGAATCGTAAGCACGACGTAAATGTCGCCAATTGAGTCCGCCACTTGCTCCGGCTTTCCTTTCGCCATACCTTCGGCTAATTCGCCTAATTCTTCGACCAATTTCAGCATTTGTTTATCGGGGCTAGCCGTGTGTAAATTGCGGTCGACCGCCCATTGTACGATTTTCTCTGTTTGCGTCATATTATCCGCTCCTTTTAGCGCGTAGCTTTCGGTAATGTAATCGATTGGTCGCATTTACTCGACCTCCTCGTAATCTGTGACGCGGATTACTTTTACGTTAGCTGGCGCGAAGTTTAAACGGCTTGCCGACCTTTTCGCGCTAGACTTAGATTCGAAGGCTCGTATAAATGAAGGCGAGGACGACCCGCCACCTTTTGGAAAGCCTTCGACGTTTCCGTTATCATCAACTAAAGCAACGATATATAATTCCATTAAATCGTCTCCCCTCGGTATATTACGACTATGGACGGAAAAGGCGCACCACTCTTCGAGCCTCCGAACTTTAGCCTCCCTTTAACGAATCTAATTTCGGATTTACCTAGCACGTAATCGTGAAACCACCGCGTATCTGTGCGGGCGGGAACGAGGCACACGACCGTTGCCCCTTTCCGCGATTCCTCGTAGGCTTTACGCATCCACTTGCCGGTAATTCCGCGACCATAAGGCGGATTGAGCCATACCGTTTCGCCCGCCCAGTCTTGCGTCAAGCCGTCGTCCTCGGCGGTAAAATAGCGGGCACACTTTGCGTTGGTTGCGTCGGCGGCTGCGTCTAACATGAAGTTAAATTCTGCGTCTAGTTTCGCGAAAAAGTCGGGCGGTGTCGCCCATTTGTCGGTGGCGGACGAAAACATTACCGGACTCACCACGTTAACTCGTCCGCCTTTTGTGCCAACTTACCGCGGAAATTAACCGTTAGCTCACATACCTTTGCGTAAGGCTCGTCGCGGAAATGGTCGAGATAAGGCACGAACCCCGACTTGCTCGCGTTAGGTAGGTCGCATTGACCGTCGTGTCCGATCATGATTACGGTACATGAATCGTGAATGCGCGTTAGTAGCTTCTTTAATTCGCCGCGCGTAAAGTTCTGCGATTCCTCGATAATGACCGTCGAGTCCTTTATGTTCGTGCCACGCGCAAATACGTGCGACTTCGGATATACCCAAACGTGGCCCGCCTTCAATTGGTCGATATTTGATTCGTCGAAAATGACTTGCGACGGGTTTTCGTTGATTTCGAGCAAGGCGTCCTTTAGCGGCTGGCAATATTCCGCCTCTTTTTCCTGCTGCGTGCCCGGTCGGAATCCCATCTTGCCCTCCTCGACCGGCGAGAATACGTAAACCAACGGTTTGCCGATGATCTTCGCCGATCCTACCGCCAATGTCGTCTTACCGGTGCCCGAGCGCGCGTTTACGATAGTCAAGCGGTTATCGAATATAGAGTCGATGTAAATTCGTTGCTCGTCCGTTAACTTTTCCGCGAATCCATAGAATAGCGAATCTTTTGGTAATGGCATAATGTCATCGCTCCTTATTCGAATATGAAGTCGTCGTCTCGTAACTCTTCCGCAATAGCTTTTTTATACGCGGAACCTTTCAGCGAGAAAAAGTCCCACGAATTTGTTTGCGTACTCAACCCGTTCATAACGATAGGGTTCGGCTTAACTTCCGAAAAATGTGGCTGAAATCCTAAGTTGGCGAGAGCCTTATTCGCGTTATACTGTAGAAACTTGCGGACGTCGTGTTCTAGTCCGATGTCTGCGTAAAGCTCGTTAGTGTACGTTACCTCATTCACGTATAGTTCATCTAACAATTGCGTCGTAAAATCTTGTAATTCCGCTTTTTTAACGTCTGATTGACGATTGTGAATTTCCTGCGCCAGTAGGCCCACGTATACCGAGTGAATCGACTCGTCGCGAATTATAAGTGAGATAATCTCCCCACTATTCATGAGCTTACCTTGCCCCGCGAGTAGAAGCGGGTAATAAAATCCGGAGTAGAACAGAAAGCCTTCGAGCATAACAGAAGCAACTAAAGCCTTGTATAAGGTAATCTCATCCGTTCCCTCCCCTTCCAATGCTTCGTAATAGTCCGCGACAATGTGGGCTTTACGTTGTAAGTGCGGATTGTCCTCGACCCAGCGGAATATCTCGTCTATTTCTTCTCGACTAGCAAGCGTGAGGAAAATATTCGAATAAGATTTCGCATGGACCGCGTTTTCCATCATCGCCATAAAGTTAAGCACGGCTTTTCGTTGGTGTCCGCTAACCGCTTCGGAAATCCTCGTCATGCCGACATTTCCTTGAATCGTGTCAAGTAGCGTAAGCCCGCCAAGCACGCGGTTATACGTCTGCTTCTCTGCCTCGGATAAAGACTTCCACGTAAGGAGGTCGCCGTTAAGCGAAATCTCCTCCGGTAGCCAAAATTGGCGAACGTTTTGCTCGTAAAACATCTGCGTGAAACTATCGTCTGATTGCGCCCAGTTGGCGGCAGTAAATGTCTGCGTCAAATAATCGACTCCTTTTCGTTAAACTACACAACTTAAACAAGTTTCCTGTGTCGTATCTTTCGTTCTCGCGTAATAGAGCGTCTTAATGCCTTTATGGTGGGCGTACAGGTCAATTCGATTAAGGTCGCGAGTCGTCATGGTGTCGCGAAGGAACAACGTAAAACTAATGCCCTGGTCGACATGCTTTTGAATGGTCGCGATAAGGTCGACGACTTTGAACATATCCATATCGTAAGCCTCTTTATATAGAAACCACGTTTGTGGCGAAAGTCCGGGCATTGGGTAGTACGTTTTACTGTTGCCGTATGTCCGCTCCTCAACGCGTTCCATTATTGGCATGACTGACGCGGTTGCTGACTGAACGTAACTTATCGATCCCGTAGGTGCGATTGCAGTTCTATCCTCGATACCCCGCCTTTCGGCGTATTTTTAAGGGAGTAGACTATACCATAACCCTCCGAAAGATTTTAGTTAGTCTCTTAGACAACGTCGTCTGTTTGTGATATTAGCAGGCACTTTATATAAAGTTTTCCATCGCTTTCCACAATAAATTCTCCTAACACCTGAATAGGACATTCCAGTTTCCCGGGATATTTCAGCAAGTGTTTTGTCGGTATTTATTAAAAGACTATAAACTTCTTGGGCTTTCTCTTTCTGTTGCATCTTGACTGTAGGAGTATAATGAGTTACAATTTTATTTACATTGAATTTTGATGGATGTCCTTCACCGCTGTGTCTAACTCTGTGACAGTCCTCGCATACTGAAACTAAGTTAGAAAGTTTATTCGCCTCTTTATAGTCGCTGAAATAAACAAAAGGTATAACATGGTGGACGGACATCTCTTTTTCATACTCATTTTCAGTAATTCCACAGTCTACACATCTATAATTATCCCTATCGCGACATCTTCTTCTTTGTTCTAACCAATTTGAACCATAGTATTTTTTACCTATACCTCTTCTAATTGATAAGTGTTTCCAACCTAAGTTGGCACATGTTTTACTACAATAAACTCTCTCCACATTACTCACCTTATTAGGAGTTCTAAATATAGCTTTGTCGCACATAGAACATAGATAATAACTCCCTTTTACTTTCCTTAAGGTAATAGCAACTGATGAGCAATATGCGCAACATGTAATAATTTGTCCTTTATTGGTTTTAGGAATTTTAAAATCTCTCAAACAAATAATACAAGTTGTGTTTATAAGTTTAATAGACTTTCTATGAGAATAATCCCTTACTTCGAACATCGGAGCCTTTCTACTTTCGGAGGGTTCGGGTATTATAGTCGTTGAACGTTCGCCTATTAGGCGTTTCGCTGCTGATTTCCCATTGCTTTAGCGGTTAGCTTTTGACATACGCCATACTATAGATTTTTTCTGTCTTTCGACCGCTATCACGCTTGTCGTTTCCGACTACGTTGTAGCTCTATAGTCTTTAGGGAGTCCCAGCAATTTAACCCGTTTTCGACCTACATTACTATAGGAAGTCGCTAGTAACTAACGAATGATAAAGTCCGTACTTCTTCACGTTCTCGGAAAGCTCCGCCCAATCGTAAACGGTAGGTAAGTTGATAGCTGCGAATAATTTCGCTACTTTTTCCGTTTGAGGATTAAATTCCGTATCATAATCGTAATAGTCGCGGAAGTATGAGCCGTCCGCATATTTAGAACGCTCGAACCCGTCAAAAGTCGAATCTGTCTCACGCGCTAGCTCCATAGAGCGTCTTAATGTCCAGTAGTTTACCGCTGCAAAGAACGTGTTTGCGAAATCTAAAGCCTCGTCGGACTCATACGCAATTCCATTTTGCGCCAAGTAACCGTGCAGATTCATCGCGCCAAGTCCTACGGAACGCATCGTGCGATTCGCATTGGCAACCGCCGGAGCATTAACGATATTTGTTTCATTAACTACGCGAGTTAAGGCGTCAATAGCAAGGCTTACGGTGTTGCCGATAGTTCCGTGTTTCATAACGTTGGCAATGTTCAAAGAGCCGAGATTACACGAAATATCCTTACGGATTACGTCTTCTTCCCCGTAATCGTTATACTCGCTGACTTCCGATAAATTGAGGACCTCTGAACACAAATTGGAAAACTTTACCTTCCCGTCAAGTGCGTGAGCTTCGTTCACATTTCCGCTAAACATCATGTAGGGATATCCGGACTCAGTACGAATGACCGCCATCTTTTGAAGTAGCTTTCGCGGATTAATTTGGTCTTTACGAACTCGCGAATCATTAACGAGCGTGTCGTACATCTCGTCCATATCAAGTTCATCGAGATACTCTCCGTAAGCTTTGTGGACGGTATGCGGATAAAATACGTAAGCAGGCTTATCTTCACAAGCCAATTCGATAAATTTGTCGGGTATCACTACGCCAATCGAAAGCGTTTTGACTCGGACGTCCTCGTCCGCGGAAATCTTCTTCGTATCAAGAAAGTCGTTAATATCCGCGTGGAATACGTTAAGGTAAGCCGCCCCCGAACCTCTACGTTGTCCCATTTGGTCGGCGTAACGGAACGAGTGGTCAAGTAACTTCATCACGCCAACAACGCCTTTAGTCGCCCCTTCTACACCTTTTATCGCTTCCCCTTTCGCGCGGATCTTCGATAAATTAAGAGATACCCCGCCGCCCACTTTCGATAGTTGCATCGACATATCTATCGCGCGGCTAATATCGTTAAGGGAGTCGCCGACCTCTAATAAGAAACACGATACTAACTCTCCTCGACGCTTACGCCCTGCGTTCAAGAAAGTCGGAGTTGCTGGCTGGTATTCTTGACGCATCATTAATCGGACAAATTCGAGAGCTTTTGCCGTGTCCCCATTGCCGAAGAACAACGCATTAATACTCACGCGGTCCTCATATCGCTCGAGAATCTTCGAGCCGTCATTTGTCTTGAGTGCGTAATCATTATAGAATTTGAACGCGGACATAAACGAAGGGAATCGGAATTTAAATTCGTATGCGGCTTGGTAAACGGATTTAATATCGTTGAACGTGTATGAGTCGAGAAGTTCTGTTTCGTAGTAATCATTTTCGTGCAGGTAATCAAGCTTTTCGCGTAGGGAGTGAAAGAAAACGGTATTTTGATTTACGTAATCGAGGAAATAAGATCGGGCAGCTTCCGAATCCTTTTCGAATTGAAGTGCTCCGTGGTCATTGCGTTGCATAATTTCGTTGTTAAGCTCAATGTATTTCGTCAAGTAATCGCATCCTTTCGATTAAGGTTCGATAATCTTCCGGAGTTCCTGCAAGCTCTACGGTGCCTATTAGCGGAACTCCGTACCTAGTCGCGACTTTTCGCCCTGCTATGGCGAAGTTATCCGCCCAATTGCGATTCCCCGTGCCGATAACCGCGACTAAATATTCGTTGTTACTTTCGAGAAATTCGGCTACAACTTGCGGAATCTCACCGAAATTATACGTAGGCGTCACGAGCACAAACGGCTCAGTCAGCGTTGTGTCGCGCGTTAATTCTACACGTTCACCTGGCGGGGCAAGTCGGGCGACGAGCCGGCGGGTATTTCCAGTCAGCGAATAATAAGCGACGATCATAGGCGGTCGATGAGTAGCCCGCAGATTACGGCGAATGGTATGCCCGTCATGATAAGAGCGACGACAATCGGGCCTGTGCTGTATTTTCGCTGGCTACGTGATGCCTCCGAGATTGTCGCGATAAAGAATAATCCGCTACAAAGTGCCGCGAAGATTAGTAATAACGTGGTCATTCGCCCGCCTCCTTCGGAACTTTGACGAAATCGACCGCCTCCGAGTAGTAACCATTAGACTCGCCAAACCATCGAATAGTTACCGAACCCTTAATTGTCGCGAGTTTATAAAACGTCCATGTCGACGTGCCCCATTCGGACTCACCTTCTTCAGATACTTCCTCCGCGAGTAGAATCGGGCTATTCAGTAAATCGGTAATATCTCCGATTATTTCCTCGATTGTTACGTCCTCACAGCAGTCTTGTTCGTGATACATTACGTACTCTTGTCCGTCCGAAGACGTGAATTTAATCTCGTCGTTCTCTACGGAAATACCCGTAAATATTGCGCCCTTTACACTCGAAAATTCTACGCGGTGTTCCCACGGATTTAACCTCATTCTGCGTCCTCCTTCGTCACTTTCGTCAACTCAACGCGTGCCACCGTTTTATGTGTCGCGAGCAAGTGGTCGGCAACTCCGCCCGCTATTTCCGCCAAGCGTGCCTCGGTCGGCTTGCCTTCGATTTTTACCGTTAATGTTAGCGTAGTTTGCGTCATTATAACGTCACCTCCGATAATTTTTCGACGATACTCTGAATTTCTTTTTCAGAATCTAGGATAACTTCGTATAATACGGTACGATTTTCGAAAAAGCCCTGCTCATTCTCTATGAACGAAAGGATTTCCTTTACGGATTTTATACGATTCCTCAGCTCGAACAGTCTCTCCACTAGTTCTAATACGCTCATTCCGCGTCCTCCTTCACGTAAGCTTTTAAGCTAATCAACGCGTTCATCACTTCGGCTTTTTCGCGCAATAATTCCGCTTCCTTTGCGGGCAGGCGCGCCAAGTCCCGGTCGATTTCGACTAGGTCGCGCTCATAGCCCTCGATAACTTTCGGCAACCATTCCGGCGGGTTTTCGATATAAGCGTCGGTCATTTGCTATTCGCCCTCTTAACCATATGAACGATTTTTAATAGCGTTTGAAACTCTCCTGTGGCTTCTCCATGTTCGATACCTAATTCGTACGCATCGTCAAAATTACCGCCCGACCAACTAGAAGGATCGTATTCATCGTTTGGGTACTGTTCATCAATTTCGGTTATTTTCGCTTCAGCTTCCTCTAACATTACCGTTAATTCCGCTAATAATTTTTCCATATTATCGCGCCTCCTCTGTACTAATTGTGAGTAATACTACGCCTATAAATGTAGTCAACCAATCGGACGTAACCGAGAAAATTAATATCGTACCAATTACGGTCGTGAATGCGTTGAATACGAAGTTAATCACGGCTACGCCTCCCTTTCGATGTGTCCTTCGCGAATCAGCCACGCCAGCCCGACCGCCACCGCGTCGCTTTCATCGTCCGTCTCAAACACGTAATCATCGCTCAATCCTAGCCATTTACGGACACCAATCTCGACCTCCTCTTTCGAAGCCGTGCCGGAGCCAGTCGCCGCCTTCTTTACTTCTGAGGGCGGAATTTCGTTAGCCGGCTCGATAACGTAACCGTATTGTCCTAACGCAACGTCAGCCGTACCCCATACGCCGAATATCGTTTGTGTAGCGCGTTTGTTACGCCCCTTCGTAAAGTGCTCGCGAGTGACGACATCAAACGGTCCATATTCATGTATAATCGCGGTTAATTTAGCGGCTAAATAGGCGTACCGTTGAGCGTCGGGATGGTCGGTCGACGTCTTAGCCGACGAACAATGTACGAGTGTTAATTTTACTCCGGATTTAAGTTTCTTCGCGTCGAGTACGGCAAAGCCTGGCTTAGTCGAAAGGTCAAGCGCAAGGACTCTCAATCGAGCACCTCGCGTTTGAACCACTGCTTCTTAGGAATATCGCGAAGATCCCAATTGTATTGACTATGACTTCTTAACTCTTTATTAGAGGTCTTGAAGTATAAATCAGACAAATCATTGGTTAAAATACACTGACAAACATCCGCAATAGATAACTCCACGTACCTCTCCATCACTTCGCCTCCCCTTCGCGAACTTTTTCGATAAACTCTAACGCTTCCACGTACTGGCGTTTCTTAAACTCCGGCAGGCTCGACCGCTTCATTCGCGACACTTTCCGGTTTAATTCGTCCACTTCCTCGTCGGTTACCGATAAAGCACACGCGGTCTTGAAATTGTTAAACGTCCAATTTTCGAGGTCAAGCGGCGGCGGCACTTCCGACTTAATCGCGTCATTAATTTCGGCTAGTCGCGCAAACAGTTCCGTCCTCGCGTCCTCCGTAATCGTCACGCCAAACGCTCGTATGTCGGGGTTCTTGGCGTAATCACCCTCCGCATAGACCCAAGCCTTCTTTGACGCGTTAACGTACAAGATAACGTAGTGGTCGACTTCGTACATTTTCGAATAGGCGACGCATTGCTTGACGTGCTTTTCCTCCGGCTCGCGCATCGAGTGTAGCGACGTACGGGCAGAGGTTGTCTGCTTCGACTTGACCTCGAGTCCTACGCGAATCAGCTCGCCGTCTTGCGTGACGTATTCGAGTATGCCGTCGCATGTTCCGTAGAGGTAATAATCGCCCACCTTAACGTTACGTTTTGCGAAGTCCTCGAAAACAGGCGTGCCGTCGGGGTTGCGCTCAAAGCGGAAAGGACAGCCGGGCAAGTTACGCTCCATTGCGAGTATATCTCGTTGGATTACGTCGCCGATCGCTGTTCCAATCGAAGTCCAGCGCCCCTGGTACGGTGGCTTGCGGAAGCCGTCTTTCTTGGCGCGCTTAGCTTTAACGTATAGTTCGCGCGGGCAGGCGGTTGCCGAGCTGGGCGAGAAGTACGGGCGCTTGGGCCAAACTTGCGGGGCGTTGGCGTACCATTCGTGAATCGTGCGGTCGAGTTCGTTATCCCACGTCTCGGGCTGCGAGTACCATTCGTCGAGCCAATATACGAGGTCAGCGGCGATTTGGTCGGCAACCCCTCCGCCAAGTCCGTTGATTGCGTCTAGTCCTTTTATGATTGCGATATAGCAACGCCTCCTATTCGTTTTTAGCGAACCATTCTTCCGGCGAATACTCCTCCATCCACCGCGGCTCGATTACGGTATCTGTTACGAGCGGCACCGACAATTCCACCGTATTCGTCATTACATCGCGTACTAGTTCGATAGTTCCCGGCGTAACATCTTCGTCAGGCACGGCAATTTTCAGCTCATCGTGTATTGACGCGCTTAATTCCCAGCCGCGCTCCATACAAATACGAGCCATACGATTACCGTTCATCTTCAGTATGTCGGCGCCCGTTCCTTGAATAACCGCGTTAAAGGCTGCGCGTTCCCAATAATTAACTAGACCGCGTTTGCTCGCTAATGGTGCGATTAATTCCTGCAACTTATCGAGTCTAGCCTGCTCTTTCGAGGTCAGTGACGTCTTATTTAGTAGCGGCTTCCGTTCGATGTAATACTGCGTCAATTTGCGCTCGTTACGCCTTACTTCTTCCGCTACGCGCTGGTAGTCGGGGAATCTCCGCTTTCTTCCGTAGAGCGTTTCAACGAACCCTTTCGCCCTCATTCCTTCGCGAATATCTTTAACCATTAACGTAAACGCGGGGAATTGTTCGTCGAATCCGGAAAAGAACCGTTCAGCGACCGTCATCGGTACTTTCATTTTCTTCGAGAAAGATTGAACGGACTGGTCGTAAGACTTGGCGAGTACGCCCGTTTTCATCATCGCACGTGGCGAAAATGTTCCGGTCGGGTCGAGTGCTTTGTCCTCGCAGTTTTCGCGCGGTAAGTCGAATGTTCTCATCGCCATTGTTTCGTAATAGCCAGTACCGTCGATAAATATCTGACGCATAGAGTTGTCGCCGTATTTCTCGTACATGATATGCGCTTGAATACGAGGCTCTATTTGCCCTAAGTCGGAGCCGATGAATTTGTAGCCCGGCGGCGGTACGAAACATTTACGCACTCTTTTACCCGCGTCAGTCCTAGACGGGATATTTTGTAGATTCGTGCCTCGTTTTACCTTTCGCTCGTCCGCGACTAACCGCTTAACAATCGCGAGATAATTCGAATCGGTTACGTCTATCAAGCGATCACCTCTTTCAAAATGTCGATGGGTCTACCGCTGTATTGCGAACTACTATAACGCCCTGTCGAGGTTCCTCCCGCCTTGAAATTCGAGTGTAATCGTCCGTCGATCTCTAGCGAGGAATTGGTACCTATACCGAGCATTGGTCGTAAGTAAGTCGATAATAGTTTCGTATACATAGACACAGTGGCTAACGGCTCTAAAGTCGGCTCGTCCTCGAAGTAAATCTCCATTACGTCAACCGCCGTACTACGCGACTTATTCTTGTCGATTACCTTCGTTTTGTCCTCGATTTCTAGGTGGTCGTAAATGAGATACGCGATATGATTTCCGTTTGTAAGTTCGAATGAGTCAACGAATTGTGGCGCGTTATCTCGCTTAGCTGCAGGTAATTCCGCAAGCTCTTTCCGATACTTTTCGAGCATAGCGACTTCTTTTTCGTAGCCTTTCGTATGCGTTTTGTTTGCGGCTTCTAACTCGGTAATTTTCTGCGTCTTAGCTTCGATTCGTTTCTGTAGAGTTGCGCGTTTCATTCGTTGAGCTTCGACCCATTTATCGATTTTATTGACGCTAATTGTGCGATCCATTTTACGAATAAACGCGTCGTCTATTCCGTAAGTTTCGAACACTTGGCGACGTGCCTTTTCGAGTTCTTCGCTATATTCGCGTTCAAGTTGGGCGGCCATGTCGAGGTCGATTAAAAATCCGCAACGCTCCATAAATACGTCTGTTTCCGGAAGTTTCGAATCTACTCGCGAATAACACGTCATAAGGTTGTCAGTTCGTTTAATTAACTCGAATTGCCACTCGAACAATCGCCATCCGAAGTAAACGTCCTTTATCGCGTAAATCCCTACGATTAATGTACCGAACGGAGCTGGCGACCGATTTCCGAATAAGTCCTCGAAAGTAAACACGTCGCCTTCAACGCCCATGTTCTTCTTATATCTGTCCGTGAGGGGCTTTAATCCGTAAGATTGCTCGTGCTCATTTAACGTCTGCATGGCGTCAAGCGTGTCCCAAACGCAGCCCCGAATAGTATAGCCGTCATTCTTCGCGACATGTAAATCGTAACGAGCCGAACCCATATGAAGCGTTTTGCCGAGGTTTGGTTTCGCGAGATAAGGAGTAATCGCCGCAAGCACTTTCGAACGTGTTAACTGCGGTTGTCCTTCAATGAATGCGAAATCGTCCGCTAGAAACTCGAAACCCTCAACGCCTCTCATGTCGACGTGACCATAAGGTAAGTAATAGCCTTCGTCTAGTAGCGGAAGCCATATCGAAAATCCGATCGAAAGGTCGATATACGAGTCAATGCCGGTACCCTCGAAGTCTCCCGCGGTCATAGAATCGACGCCTAGCAATTCGAACCTTCCCGCCCATTGTTCGCGTTGAAGTAGTATTTCTTTGCGAAGGCGGTCGGTAAATGCGGGCAGTTCGGCGTCGTCCGTTAGAATGTAATAATTGTCCGGCTTATTAGCGATTGTTTCAGCGATTTTACGTTGGCGCTCCGTCTCTTTTCGCGACTCAACGATATCGCGTCCCATAGATACGGCTTCGCTCTTCGATAGAGGTCCGGTCTTTAGGCGTTTAGCTCCCGAATCAAGCGCAGCTTGGACGTATTCCCGTTCCTTTTGCGTAAGGCTCATCGCGAGAATTCGACGCAGTCCTTCTGCCGTCGATTCGTTCGCACGCTTCCGTCCCGCCTCCGCCGCTTTTATTTTTAGCCGTATGTCTCCGATAGGCGTACCCTCCTTACCGTAAAAGGTGGCGTAAATTCTTCTGCATTCTTGCGCAAGTCATCGTAAAAGCAATCGCGCACACCACAGTAGTCGGCGCGACTCAGAGGCGGCTCCAGGAAGCGGATAACTTCGTCGCCTCCGTAGAGCGGTGCGTCACAGTAAACGCAGTAGGTTGCGGGGGTCACGGTAAATCTGCTCGCGATTCGACCGGCGTTACCAATTCCGTTACAGTTACGAGCCAATCGCCTTCTACGTTGACGCTCAGCGGTTCGTCCGAATCTAGACGTACCTCAACTAGTTGACCATGCTTAAGCGGGGCGCTACACGGGTTTTTCACGCGAACAATATCGCCTTCCTTATACTCGTTTGGCTGACGACCAATTCGCGCCCATTTTACGTCCTCTTGCGTGGCTTTTTCGCGAGCATAATAGTCCGTCTTCCATCCGATATAAGAACCGTTTAATGCTTCGAATTTATACGGTAGAATATGAGAACCTTCGTCAACTTCCGTCACCTTAGCGATAATTCCGTCCTCAGTTTTAACGTAGTCGCCTTCCGCGTATTTTAGTTTCGGCTTGGCGGCGGCTTTGGCTTCGGCAACCTCTGCGTCGGTGGCGCGGACAAGGTTAGGGGAGTTAAAAGCATCTTCCTTACCGTCGGAAACCCGCTTAACTATGAAGTCGTAATGGAATCCGGCCTCGGTTAACTCGACTAAATCGCCTACATTTACGTAGTCAGCTCCGCCCAGCACTTTCGCGTAATCCCCGACTTTTAGTGGCGCGGAGGCTTCTTCCTCGACAAGTTCGAATTGATTCTCGCCGATAAATCCATCAGCGCTTTGATTCGTAAACCACGCCTTTCCATATCCTCTACCGTCTCGGCTAGGATCACGTTTTATTAACGTATAGATAGTCCCGGTCAACTTTCCGCGAACTTTATCGCCGGGCATGTACGGTGATTTATCCTCATCTTCCGGCTTACCCTCATCAATCGGAAACTGTACTCCCATTTCACGAAATTCCTCGATAGTCCCTTCGATTACCATACCGTTTTCTAACGTAATTTTCGCCATTAAGCGCCAGCTCCTTCGTTTTGTTTTAGTAATTCGCGGTTTAATTCGATTGGCAGCTCGACCCACCGTTTCGCCGCCCTTGCCTCGCTCGCCCAATATTCGCGCAAGCAACGGTTTTCCATTAAAAATACGCGCGGGACTGCGCCTTCGTCTCCGAGTACGCCGATAATATAATCGAAGTCTGACTGACTATAACGCTGCCCTCGCCCTTTCGTCGCGTAAACCACCAATTCGTTACGGCGGTCGGAGCGTCGACTAATCGTCTTTACTTGGTAACGTGCGTGATTGCCGAGCGGGTCGGTCGCCTCAAGGTCGTAGGCTTCGCGGCTTAACGGGCGGCTGACGACGTAACCATTCGCGGTTAGCGCCACCATCGCCACTAGCTCGGAATATACGCCGGTCATTTCGGTTGCGTGCGCCAGGTTAGACCGCCTCCCCGCCGGTAGCTTCGATTTTCGCTACGTCGGTAAGTTGCGTGGTCGTTCCGTCTAGATGCGTGATGGTGAGCGTAATTGAATCAGGCTTACGGTCGGCTAGTTCCACGTCCTTCTCCGCCAACCAATTTCCGATACTACCGTTCTCTCTGCGTGCTTTAAAAGGAACGGAGTCCTTACCGTCCTTAACAATTGTAACGAATGAGCCGATTGCGTAGTTGTGACTTACGCTATTACCGATAACCTTTACGCAATCACCTTCGGTAGGTCTGCGTTTAGGCGCGGCTACTTTCGCGTAATAGGCATACGTATAATAATCCGCTTCGTCCATGTCGAAATTGTCTCCGTCATCGTCCGTTATGTGAGCGTCTCCACAATCATCAGTTCGCTTAATCTCGTAAGGCTCACCCGCAGTCAAATAGCCCGGTAAGTTATCGTCCGCGTCCGCAAACACAACGTAGTCGCCCGCTTTTGGTGCTGCGTCTGCGACCAACTTCGCATAGCCAACGCCGTCGTGCTCGAGCGTGATTGGCGTGAGGTTGCGGAATAACTCATAATGACCGGAAAAATTACTGTCCGTATCACCTACGTCGTCGACAATTCTCGGGTCGTTACCGCTGAGTTCTACGGTTAAGTAATAGGCGTCTTTTGTAGAGTCAATCCAATAGTCGGAAGTTATTAACGTTATATCACCGACCTTTGCTGGTCCTTCTACTCGCGTATATACCTCGCCCTCATACGTGATTGCTTCGACTTTGCCGGCTTGCACTTTGTGCGGTTTAACTCCGTTTAATTTCGCCATGTTACATCCTCCTTCGCGTGGTTAAATTCGAAAAGATGCGGGGCACGGCGAGTGTGGCGGCGCCCCGTCAGAGATTGCGTACGTGTGGCTGCGGTTAATTACGGCTCGATTGGTCCCGTTACCGGCGGTCTAGTAGGGCCTCCGCTAAACGGCTGTAAAATCGGATCGTCTAGCGTCGGCTCGACCGGTTCGTCCGCGAGCACGTTCCCCGCTAATAGTGTTAGTCCTAATGTTAGTGCAGATGTTAGTAATAATTTTTTCATGTTTATATTCCTCCTATGTTATAAGTCTACTTATATACTACTCTTATTAATTGTTTAATGTAATTAGAAAACTTGTTCGGGTTTATTAGAGTTGACTTCTCCTTCATATCCGATTAAGCTAATATCAAATCCAGCTTTCGTAAGGAGTTCTAATTGCTCCGACTCGTCTGCTTCATAAAGTAAATTGTCGAAAAGAGAATCGTTAAATGGTTGGCCGCCCTTTGCGAAATTCTCTTTTTCTTTGTCCGTTAAATCCTCGTCCATATCAATGATTGGCGATAGACTTACGATAGTGCTAGTTGAAGATCCGGTTTTAGACAGTTCAAACGCAATTTTATCTAACTTTTTCGCGTATTTCTTGATTGCCGCGAATACCACTTGTGCTTGATTACGCGTTAGGTCAACTACGATGTCCTGCCCGGTTTCTAAATCGAAGAATCCGACGAGGTATTTTTCACTGCCGCGGTATAATCTAGCTGCCGCCTTCTCGTCATCTTCCGCTTGTTTGTCGCCAACTTCCGCCGCTTCCTTCGCTTTGTCTGCGTGGTATTGAGCAGCCTTATCCCACGGAGTAGGATTAGCCGTAATAAATCCGCGGTCATTACGCTCAGCCGGAACCTCTGGCGTGAAGCTATTTACGACTTTAAAAATACCGTAATTATAATACTGTGCTAGGTCGTGTAGTCCTTTAACGCGAACCTTCAACGAAGTCCCCGACTTAAATTTCGTAAAATCTGCCGTTGCTCCGCCCTCATTGCTCGCCTCTAATTGACCGATAGCTCCCGCACCTTTCTTAATCGCCATGTACGCATACCTCCGTTTATATATTTTTTACGCAGAAAACCTACGCAACCCGTCGCGCGCCGAGTGCGTTAACGTTCGTGGGCTTACTTCTGCGTCGAGCATTACGCCCGCTAGACGGCTCAACCGATAATTACCCGCAGTTAAACCGCCTAGCCGACATAAAGCCGGCTCAGTCTACTTCACGGTAAATAAACGCCATGCCTACGATTAAAATTACGCCGAGTATTGCCAGCACTAATGCGTCCGTCACTGAATCGCCTCCAAGCCGTAATATTCTACCGCCTTTTTTAATGCGGTCACTTCGTCTTCTACGTTATTCTTCGCGTCTATCGCGTGAGTTAGCTTTGCTTGAATCGACGCTTTTGTCTTTGGGTTCCGTGCTTTATGAAAATTAAGCGTTAACTGTGCGACTTCTATCTCCGCCTTGTTTAATGTGCGCGATTGTAAAGTGAGTATCTTAATAATTTCCTTACGTAATATTCCGTTTAGTTTCGTTACATACTGGTTATTCGCGTCATTAGGCTTCACCGTTATTACGCGTCTTTCGTTATCATCGCAGATAAATTCTCGACCGCCCACAACGTAGTGAGTCTTACCATCGCGTTTAAATTTTCGCTGAGCTTTTGCTATTAAATCATTCGCCCAATTAGTCGCGACCTGTACCGACTCGATTCCATAGCGTTGACGAATGCGTTCTTTTGCGTGTGATGTTAAAATATAAGATTTCGTCATGCTAACCGCACCCCTTTCGGTGCTTTGACGTAGTAATCCGCTGGGTCTTCGTCGATTTCAGCGGAGCCGTTATACAAAATATCCGCAAACTTTTCGTTAATTTGTGGTTTTAAATCGTCTATATTGGGAATACTTATATGATAGAAAGACATGATAATCGCTCCTTTTATTAGCGACCAAGAAGAACAGACGTTCCCTATTGCATGTATTATAAATAAACCGTATAATTACTTATGAATATAAGATTATATACAATTTTTGTAATACAAGCGTAATCGCATTTTAGATTAATTGTGATATAATATAATTGGGCGTATTTTACGCTCACGCAGACAAGGCTTAATAACCTTACGCAGTTTTTTCGAAAGCTGTTCTGCACTCTTTGTTCTTGAATCGTGTGATAAACTTACGGTGTGATTCAGAGTTTCCGCCGCAAACCTTCGCCAAAAGCTTTGCGATTTCCGAATCGTTATACCCGTTTATCCATGCTTTGAGAATTAACATTTTCCGAGAGTCACCGTTCGCCAAAACGGTGACTTTTTCCGTTAGGTCGTAACTATCAATAATATCTTCCGCCAAGTTGATATTATCGTCGACTAAATATCTTTCATAGTGTAACTGATTCCCCTCATCATCGACTCCCGCCAAAGAATCTAATGAGATAGGCACTACTTTTAATTCATTCTTGAGATGCTTCGACTTAATTCTTCTGATACACCTAATTATCAAAGCCCTAAAGTCATTATGAACGTTTTCGTCAAAATCCCTAACCCATGACTCAATTTTCTTATAACACTCAAACTCAAAAGATGTGCTATCTCTCACTCTGCTAAATATCCTATTTCCTTCGTGATTAATTAAAGGTATAAACTGTTTGTAGATTTCGTCTAATGCTACAAGCGAACCTTCTCTTGCTAACAATACTAATTCAGTTAAATTACTTCTTTTCAATTTACTAACCTCCTTATTTTCCCCTATACTTATATATGCGAAAGACCTTTACACTTTTTGGGACAAGATTCCGAAAAAACTTTTTATTATTTTTCTGTTTTTGAATTTTACGAAATAAGAATAGCAAAAGGTAAAAATTAAAGGGACTTTATCGCCTCTTTAATTAAGTTGGTGTAAAACGAAAACCCATAATTAGAGAATTTAATTTGTACTTCAAATAACCCTAGTAAATCCTTACCGGCTTTAGCTTTGTAAAACTCACCAAAAACTGATAAACTCTTTACCCCTTCTAACAAATCAAGGGCCACCTCATTTTCTCCGCGTTGAACATAATAATGAGCCAGTTCTTCAATATCTATCCCGTCTGTGTCAAACTCTTTCTTATGTAAGTTATACGCGAAAGGAATATCAGATTTGAGGATTCTATCAACATAGTAATCTCGTCCCAAATAATCATATAAAGAAACAGCTTTATTATAATAAAGAATTGCCTCATCAAGGTTAACGAAAGTAACCGCTGCTGCAAGCGAATGATACGCGGATGCTACTGACAAGTCTGAGGCATATTTACTTTGAGTTATACCCTTAACCGCTTGTTTAACCTTAGTTATATCTTCTTTAACGTATAAAGATGTTAAAGTTATTAATGTGTTGTATCTAACTAATAGTGATTCCTTTAAATAACCTTCTTTAAGTTCAGACAAAATTGTTCCTGCAAAACTAACTAAATGCTCCACTCTATCGTCATCATTTAACTTATAATACGCGTAAGCTTCAAATAAGTTAGCGGAACATTTTAATTCTTGTGTCTTTATTTGCCCGTATACTTCTTTTAATCGATCTATTAATGTTACTAAGTCGCAATCAGCACTTAACATATCTTTTGCAATCGAATACACATCAACCCAATCATCAACATCTCTCGAACCTTCAAATTTTGAACATAAAAAGTCTAAAACCTCGACTTGATTAAAGGTAAAAGCATATTCTAAAGCATTTTGCACTTGCTGAGGTTTATTTATCTCTTGGATATATTGATTTGTTATTTCTATAAACCTATCCGGAGAAATGCTTCTTGCGATTAATATTACATTAGATAAATCAGTGGTTACGCTTCCAGTTAAAAACTTTGAGACTACTGACTTTGATTGAATTCCGGCTAAATCCGCCACATTTGTTTGATTAAGACCGTTTTCTTTCATAAGTTCCTTAACGATTTCATTAGCTTTCATAGTATATTCTCCTTTTATCTTATTTCGAACATTAACGAAACAGGAATAACATTAAGAAAAATATACCACTTTCCACATAACTTGTCTACTAAAATTCAGAAAATTCTTTTCGGTACTTTTGAACTAATTAATATTTACTAATTGAAAGCCACTTCCTTTCCCTGTATACTTACCGCGAGGAGGGCGCCGTTATGCGATATCGAATAAAACGGTGTCGTCTACCCGAATTAATGCAAAAGAAGAAACTGACGCAAGCTGACCTCGTAGTTTTAACCGGTTGGCATAAGAGCTCCATTAATCGATGGAGGAGCGGAGAGGTCAAAATGACTCTTCCTGTCGCGAAAGTGTTTGCAGAAATACTCGGTTGTCGTATCGAAGACTTGTACGAATGGGAGTATGTAGGCGACTAGGCGGTATTTTCCGCCCGCCGGACGGTTGACTCCTCGATCAACTTCTACGACTTGACTTTAGTATAAAACGACTATCGCGGACCACGCAATACAATTATTTTTATATTTCCTACGCGGTTTATGTCGAATTGTTTGTAACGCTTACTCCCCCAACGTATGGCGCCCGAGGTTAATTTATCCAAATTAGTTCTTTCGCCCTATATTTCCGAACATTTCGCCTAGCGCAAACGCGCCATCCTTCGCCAGCACCTCGTTAATATCTTTCCGCAAACTACCGCCCCACTCGACGCAATCCACTCGCATATGCCCGCCAAGCCACCGCTTAATGTCCGCAGCCAACAGTCGACCCGCTTCGTCATTATCCGACGCCACGATTAGCCGCTCGAGCGGACTCCGCATTAATAGTTCCGCCTTTTCGCGGCTAAACTTCGACCCGCCTGTCGCTATTCCGATATAACTTTCGCCCGCCACCGCCATAGCTGCCGACATCGCATCGATTTCCGCCTCGGTAATGACCGCCACCGCCGCCCGCTGACGATAAACCACGTCTAGCCCGTATATTAATTCGCGGACTGGCACGCCGCCTTTCGCATACCAAAACGCCTTACGGTCGGTGAGCCTGTATTTTAGCGCCCGCACACGTCCTCTCGCGTCTAACCACGGCAAGACTACGGTATCGCCCGCCTGCCCCGCGCCGTATAACGCCTGTATTTCCGCAGGTATTCCGCGCTCGGCTAAGTAAGCGCTGGGCTCAACGGCGGGAACGGCTAGACTTGCGGTATTTTTCGGCGGGGCAAGCACTCGTTGCAAACGTGCTAATTTCGGAGGCTTGTCGGTGATTACAGCGGTGTCTAACCCGTATTCTACGCGCAAATATTCGGCTGTTTCGGCTTCGGACTCGCCGCGTAATCGTGCGAGCAAGGCGGTAAATCCTCCGCGTTCGCCCGTGCCCGAATCGCCCCAATAGCCCGCGTTTTCGCCGTCAAGCCATACGTAAAAGGAAGGCGTTGAATCTTCACGAAAAGGTGAACAGGCGATTAATTTGTCCGCGCCCCACGTTGCTCGCCGCCAGTCATAGCGCTCGAGTTCGGTGCGTACGTCAATTTCTAGCATAGCGCGCCCCTCCTTCTGCTAATAAAACCTCCATAACCTTACTACGTGTCTGTGTTTTTCAAAAACTAATATTCCGTTATTGGTTTTAATCTCCCTAAAACCTTTTAAAGTTAGCTCCTCTATAATTTCTTTTTCTTTCTCTTTTGAGGAAGCATAAATAGTTGCAACATAATCATAATAACTACCTTTCACACTCTCAAATCTCTCTGACCAGTTAATTGTTTTAAGGTAAATATATTTCATTTTCATTAGTAGTCCCTCCTTACGGGTTGAAGCCCGGAAAGTATTCGTTCGTCTCCGCCTCGGTCGGTAGTTCCCGCAATACACCGTAATCAAGCATCGCGACCAATTCAAGCGTAAAGTCCTCGCCGCCGTCGCGCCCTTTTTCGATACCTAATCGCGCCCTTCCGTCCACCGAATCGAACGCGAATAGCACGGTCGCCACTTCAAGCAACGCCTTAGACGTCTTCACTTTGTCGCGGTCAGGCAAGCGAAGTTCTCTCGCTTCGTCGTCACCCGTCGCCTTCTTGTCCGTGGTGGCTTGCACCGCGTATATACCGACGACATTATGCACGCCGACCAACGTTTCAAATCTTCGCGCCATCTGTTCCGCAGCTCCGCCCGCCGTTTTATTCGAGTTCTTGCCGTAGGTGTCGCTAAAGCCGTAAATAGGGTCGACGACTAACACGTCAATGTCGGGTCGCTCCGCTAGTTCTTGGTCAAGTTCGTCGAGCGAGCGTGTCAGCTCCGCGTCACCTTTCGCCTGCAAAATAAGCTCGCCGGGATAATAGTCGTTTATGCGCGCCAAGGTATCGAAGAACCATTCCTCGTATCTTTCGTTGAGCTTACCGGCTAGCAATTCGCGACTGGGCACGCCAATCGTTTCGCCGGCTTTATTTTCGAGCGCGTCCTCTTTCGATGTCATGGACGATAACAGCCGCGAAAGCCATCGGTAGGCGTTCATCTCGAAGGATTTCACGAACACGGTCGCCCCTTGACGCAGTAAACATTCAACGAACTCTATAATAGAATAGGATTTTCCGCGCCCCGACTCGCCGAAAAAGCCGTAAATGTCGCCGCTGTATAGCCCGCCTATTTCTGCGTTCAGTTTGTCGAATGGTGTCCGCCATATCTTAAATGACTCGCCCGCCTTCCGACGCTCATACTCCGCCCGGAAATCGTCTTTTAGCTGTTCGAGCGTCCTACCGATCGACTTGCGAACACTTGTTCCTAGTATAATCGAATCGAGGCGGTCCCGCAACTGTTCGGCTATGTCCCGTCCGTCTTTTTCGCGAGTGATTTCGTTGATTAATTTCGGGTCGGACATCATGCGGTAAACTTCCCGTTTCGCCGCGTCCGCCTTTAATGAGTCCGCAAGCCAGCCGAAATCGTCCGTCACGCCCTCGAAATATTCCGCATCGGTGGCGTTAAGGTAGTCGGCGTGTGACGGTGCCTTGCCCGCGTTCTTTGTCGCGTATTCACGGATATAGCGGAGGGCTTCGCGTTCGGCTTCGGTCGCCATGTGGGACTCGCGAATATCGTACCGTTTGAGGGCGTCGGGATCGTTGGTGTCGAGAATCTTCGAAAATATCATTTCCGCGGTTACTTTCATAGGCGTCGCTCCTTTCGGTTCGTGGTTTGGTCAAACTGTGAATTATTTTTTCTGTACTAGATAATAACAGAAACACATTTCAATCCATGTATTTATTCTTTTTAATAACTCACATTTGGAGGTTTTATCGTGTATCCTGATTTTTCATTATCACTAACCCAAACCGCCATTTCGATATTGCGAACATTTTCTAATCTAATAAGATAATCAACCGCTTTTTCATTCCATCCTTTTCTCTCCCACTTCTTCTGTGACAAGTGCCTATTCTGAATAGTGCTAGTAAAGTAATCAATTTCACCTTCTACATTAAGTACCTCAAACTTATTGGAAATAAATACATCCACTGTGCTACCATCTGTTATATTTTTGCCGTCAACATAAACAATTTGTTTGCCTTTCTTCTGTTTTCCCTTTCTTTTTTTAAGTTTTTGTCGTTTGTTCATTCTAAATAATTCCTCTCTTTAATTCGGTTTTTTGGATACTATTCACTTCCGTATTTCTGCGTCCTCAGCCCGGCTAATTTAACGCTTAACTGACGCCCCTTCTCTAGGTATTCGGCGTCTCCAAACGTCTTAATTAGCGCGTTATTGTCATTAATTTCGTCGAGCACTGCGTCTATTTGAGCGTCAATGGTCGGCGGGGCTTCCGTCGCTTCCGTTATGGGCACGACATTTAACGTTTTAGGTCCGTAGTAATCTTCCGCGAGATACGCCTCGTTGTACCATTGCGTGTCGCCCTCTACGCGATAAATGTAAACGCCCGTTTCTTCGATTTGTCCGCGTTCTGTGATTCGCGTATGCCTTACGTCGTGCTCGGTCAACTCCGCGAGATATGGGTTACGAATAATGACGGGGTCGCCTACGTCAAAGTGTGCGGTATAAGGTTCCGCGTCCTCTGCCGGCGCAAATTCTAACTCGACCGACCCTTTTTCCGCGAGTAATCGTTCATAAATCGCCTCTGATTCGCGACGCTCGATATAATCGCGATACTTCTGCGTTGTGTACACAGTTGCGCCTATTAATACAGTTAGTGCTGACAACTTGCCGATAATTCCCTTCATAAGTCCGCCCCCTCACTCCGTAAGTGTTCGTCCAACTGCCCACGCAAAAGTTAATGTCACGGCTACTATGAGGATTGCCGGGTACATAACTATCGAGATAGCAATTCCGAAAATTATCACCAAAACGGTCAATCCGATTAAAATGTTAACAAAAATGTTAAGTATAACGCCCATAACTTCCGCCATCAACGTCGCCCCCTTTTCGATTGCCCCTTAAACGGAGCCTCTAAGCATTGGTCGCGCACCCTATCCGCAAGCCTTGCGTCATATAGCCCCGCCAAGTCGGCAAACGGAATATTTGACGTGTAGACGGTCGGCTTCTCCGCGGCTACCCTCGCGTTAATAATATCGTGTAAGTCCCCGCGAAAAGCTTCGCTCGCCCCACGTACGCCGATATCGTCAAGCACTGCAAAGTCGGCAACCTTAGCGCGGGCAAGCCATGCGTAGTACACGTCCGCCGCTTCTTCCTTACGCCAATCCGGCACGCCCGGACGCGTGTACCGGTTATAGTGCGTTTGCCATTCGTTGACATCGAGAAAAAATACCGGTCGCTCCTTCGGCGTTTGCCCGCGCTTTAACGAGCCCACGTAATGGGCGGTTAGGTACGCGTTAAGTAGCCCCGACGCCGTGGTCGTTTTGCCCGTGCCTGGTTCCGCGGAAAATAAGTACAGCGATTTAATAGCCGGCTTGGCGTCAAATTGGCGCGAAAATGAAGCAACAACGCGGTCAATTGCGCCGTACACTTCCGGCTGATCGGCGCGTGGCGGGGCGTCGGCTAACGTGGTCAGCGCATATTTAGCGGGCAAGCCTGCGCGTGTATGACGTCCGGTCGCCGAGTGTAATTGCGCAAAGTGCGGGCAACGGTCGGTACATTTGGCGGGCGAGCCGGCGTGGGCGCAGTCGCGGGCGAGTATGCAGTTAGTTTCGTTCGTTTGCGTCAAAGTGGCGTCACTCCTTTCGTTTAGAGCGTAATTTACGGTTAACAATGCGTGGTTTGCTCGGCTTTAAAAATCCGAAGTCCTCGTCTGCCAAGTCGTAGTGAATCGAGAATCCTTCCGCTTTTACCGACTTAATAGCTTCGATAATAAAGAACAGTCCGATTATAGCGAGGAGTATTAGCGGAGGCAAAACGATAAATAAGAAGGTCATTCCGCTTCCACCCCTTCGCGTGAGTCGTCGATAATACTTGCCTTCCCATCGGCAAAATACTTCTCTGCGTACATATTCATAATGCCGTGAATTCCTCCGGCTTTATTCACTATTCTAACTCCGTTGCCCCAAACAAACACTTTCATTATATCTCCAATCCGAACCTCCGTCGGCTGTGGTGCGTTTAAATATTCCGTAGGCACGTGGAGTCCTAGTGCTCGGCGAAGTGAAATCGCCTTTCCGATGTGGACGTTGAAGCAATCGTTAGGGGCGCATTTGGCGATTCCTTTTGTATACACCGAATTATTGTGTATATCGATAACCAACGCCACCACGACTCTCTTCTCCTTATTTACTACAAACTTGCAAAAGTCTGTTTTCACAGCTATTACAGTGTTTACGAACCACACTCCGCCCGCGACAGATTCAGTGTGGTTGTGCTGTAAAAGATCCTCAACATCCGCCTTCGCACGCTCAACGATTTCGTCGCGCATTCGTTGCTTATCTTCCTTCGACTGTTCGCGCGCCTTTTCGATCATTTGGCGACCTCTCTCCGCGCGTTCCTCGAAAGAATCTCGTCCTTGTTCCGCCAAAAAGTCGGCTCTAGCCTTAAGCAACTCCGCTACTTCTTTCCGTCTACTTTCTTCGCGACTATCAAACACCCGCCCTGCCTCGAATCCTTCCGCGTAAGCCTTGCGTTTAACCTCGTCTACTACCGCCTGTAATTCGTTAGATAATTCCGCATAAGATTTCGCCAAAATAACCGCCTCCATAATTTCGTTTTATTCGCGCGTTACAGCCAATCGAGCACGTTTTTGTCCGTGAGAGATTCCGCCGCCTTTTCCGCTTGGGCTTCCGCTTTCTTGCCGCGGGTTTCAGCCGCCTGCGCCTTCGCAAAGTTTCGATCCATGTGCGAATACATTAACGTAAAATGTACGAAAGGGTATTTCGCGTTTGGTCGATACTCCGCGTGGCATAGGTCGATAAATTTACGCAAGACGGTATTTCCGTATTTAGTCTGCGCCTGCTTCATCATTCCTTTTTCGCGTGACCATCGGACATTCTTCGCGCCACCGCCGCCTGGCAAATACTCAACGCCGTATAATTCGCGGGTGCGATCTTCTAAATAAGCGGTGAAAGTCGTGCAATTCCAGTCGGCAAGCGGTAAGTTACGCCAGTCGGCTGTTTTCGGTTGTTTGCGTGGCATTAGGCGCTCGCCTCCTTTTTACGGAATTTTAATAAATTCTTTTCTCTTTGCACTATAACTCGGTAATCAAACGGACTATAATCTTCCTCCTTTGATAAAGTATCGATAAACTTCTGTGCTTCTTCGCTTGACATGAAAACCCCACGCAAATACGAAACATCTAAAAAGTCGTACACAACTAAGAAGATTTTCGGCTGAGATTCTCGTTTCTTCTTTCGTTCTTCTTTTGCGTTATGAAAATACTTCCTTATCCCGAAATAAGTAGCAACTCCGAGGATAACCGCACTATATCCAAGTAACCAGTTCGTCATCATTCGTTCAACTCCTCGTTTAGACGTTGTAAGAATATATCACATACAAACGCTTCATCGATACTAGCCGCCGTGACGTAACCTTCCTCGGCCATTTCTTTTATCACGGCAACTACGTGAGACAACCGCTCAACCTCCGCGAGTAAGTCCTCGACGTCAGTTCGGGCGTGTGCGATGAAGTCGGCATTGTTATCGCCCTTAATATCCGCAATTACGTGTACCCCTTTATTGAACGAACCTAACACGTATGTGCGGTAGTATGGGTCATCTAACGTAGCTCGCCAAGCTCCGTCCGTCGCCTTCGCAGCCCTTTCGCGAATCTCCGTTAATCGTTGTGCGTTCATTCGCTCGCCTCCTCGTACAATTTTCGGTAAATATCCGACCTCAGTTCCGCAAAATCCGCGGCCCCTTCCGGGCTATAGCCTACACGTTCCGATTCACGCTCAATAAGACTGCGGAAATCATCTAACAATCTCGCAAAAATTATGCCTTTAGTAAGCATTATACATTCACTCCTTCGACTTCAATATCGAGTATTGATAATACTTCCTTAATATAGAAACGATGATTACCGTAGTACGAGGTTTGGTATAAATCTCGAATTTTATCGTGCTTCTCCCGCTCAGTTAGTTCGATTTTATAGCCCACGTACAACGCACGTATTAAAGTATCGAGAGGCATTCCGTTAATAGGCGTCCATGCACTTTCCCAACCGTCACCCTCTTCTGCGTGCTCCCTAACGATGTCCTCAACGTCCCCGAACTCTAAAATGTTGTCGATTGCCGCCGCTTGTTCTCGTGTAATCGTTACTGTTCCCGTTGACATTATGCGTTCACCCCTTCGATTTTAATTTCGAGAATGTCGAGCGTGTCGCTTATTCCGCGGATATAATGTTCTGCCTGAGTGCTGTAGGCTGTCCCGAGTTTATATCCGTAGTAAGCCTCTTTTACTTTTTCGTGCTTCTCTGCTTCCGTTAACTCAACCGTATATCCTACGAAAAGTGCTCGGGCAAGCTCCGCCGTTGTTAATTTGTTTAACGTTGTTCCGCAATATCTTTCGATATGCTCCGCGATAATTTCGTCAGGTCCGTAAACTTCCATTAACATTTCCAATGCGTCAGCTTGCTCGCGAGTCAACTTAATTTTTTCCGTCATATTACCGTCCCCTTTGCGTTTTTATTCCGTCCGAATAGTAACAGTCCCGACCGCCCTTAACGTCGCTATTTCCCCGCGATTCGAATGGCGTCAGCTAGGTCGGTAAGCTCCGCAATTAGTTCCGCCAATGTTTCCGCCTCGGACGTTAAGGTCGTATGGCGGGCGATAGCTTTTAACGCGGACGCAATCGTTGCGTGGTACGACCCTATTTCCGCCCAAGTTTCGCGGGGCGACGGGTCGAGGTCGGGCGTGGCTGCGATTAGCTCCGCCCATTTCGGCGATTTCGTGGGGTCGACGGTGCGACGTTCTACTACGGAGAATTGGCGGGCGCCGTCCGATTTGATTCCGTACCGTTGCGTGATGATTAGCGGTTGTTTCGTCATTTAGCGACCTCCTTCGTAGTCATGTCGCCGTCCCATTCGTGGAAAACTGCGTGTGCTTCGTTAATAATACGCTGCTCCTCTTCGCGCTCAATAAGTCGTTCTTCGTAGTTTAATACACTATGTCGGGCGACCTTTACGAAGTCATTGCGATACTTTTCCTCCGCCCTCAACGTAGCAACAAGCCTAAACCTTCGAAATAGTTTCCATTTTATATACGGCTCAAATATTTCAACTTTGTAAATATCGCCACCGTCATCGTACCAATAGATATTTTTAATAGTTACGCGATACTCTCCTCGGTCAGTTGTTACGGGGTATTTCGATAGCATAACGACTCCTCCTTGTTTTTGCCGGTGTGAACACGGGCGATTTGGCGTTTTGATTACGCGTAAACGAATATGTCTACGAGACGCTTACCGTACTTAAATCGTTGGAAATGAGGCGTTTTCGGCAATTCCTTGACTAATTCCGGGCGGTTCCGCCGAACTTCGCTTATAGACGACGCGACTCCGATGTCGACAAGAATACGCGGTAAGTATATTTCGCGGGTAAAGTGCGTGACAGTTGCGGTGACGACTCCGTATTGGTGAGTCGGCTGGGATTCGTTGTTGACGTTGACTACGTAATGTATCGGGTGGTCACGTTTCACGGGCGGTTCCTCCTTCGGTTAAATTGGCGCGGTGAGGGCGGCGGCTCACTTAACTCATTTTCTGCGTGATCTTTTTATTATTTAAGTTCTTTCGCGGATAAATAATAGGCAGTTATGAACGTTAGTGAATGACTGCTGAGGAACGTAGTGACGAATGGTTTTGCCAAGTACTTTAGTATAGATAAATAAGTATAGATAAACCTTAGTATAGTTACTAGGTAAATGTTGCAGGTCAGTCATGAAATATTTGCCGTTAGGCGTGAACTATTTACCGCTAGGCAGGCGGGTCGAGTATATAATAAACGTTGCTTGACCGATACCCGCGCCCATCATATCGCGCCTCTACCGATATTAATTCGGCTTCTTTTAGTCGCGAGATGGAATACCGCACCATTCGTTCACTACATCCGCAAAGTTCGGCTAATCGCTCAATGGACGGATAGGACGTGAGAGTTTCGTTATCCGCGTACATGCACAGCATGACGTATACGAGTTTATCAGTGGGTCGCGTTAGGGTTTCGGTGTATTCCATTACGGCGCGGTCGACCCATACGAACTTACGATTGCGTCTGTCGATGACTTTCGGTTTTTGTTCACTCAATTTAATGACTCCTTCCAAGCTTCAATCGATGGAACTTTACTTTTAATATCATGAATCGGGCGTTTATTGTCGCTACACCAATTTACATATGATTTAAATTCTTGTTCGCTTAGGTTATTTAAAGATGCTAAATAAGGTATGACGTGATCAAGTTCTGAGATCTTCAAAGGATTTTTCGTACTTTTATATGAGTTACAAGATCGGCATAAAGGAATAATATTTTCTATCGTGTTTCCGCCATGTCCCCAATTTCTTGGAATGTAGTGATCTAAGGATATTTCCTTAGAAGTACCGCATTTACAACATTTATTATTAAAATGCTTAAACGCCACTAAATACTCCTTCTCACTCAAAGTGTTAGGTAATCCAGTATTCGCGTATCTCTTTTTAGTTACTAATACTTTGACTTTTACGTAATTATCTTTGACATATGAATTTCTTCTTTTAGACTCGCAACTTTTACAATGGAAGTAAATCCCTAAATATCCGTGCTTACAAGGTGAAAATTCTCCTATATTTTTATTTTTACTACATTTAGTGCAGGTTTTATAGATGGATTGACATAGTACGTTGTGGTGCTTTTTATTCAAATAATTATGTAACCCTCCATATGAACTTACACAGTACCTAGACAAAAGCACGTCATCCTTTGACTTGAAATTCTCAGATATATAGAAATTATGATGCAAAGAATCTCTTGCTATTTCGTCCAACCTATCCTCATACCACAACCACTCAAAATTGATAACCTCTTGCGGCACATCTCTTGTTAAATCTTCGATGACTTTGTATACTTCCAGTTTCTTGCTCTTTATCAGCCTAATTAATACTTGATGATGAATACCTAACATTTTGGCGGTTTTATTAATTGAATAACCCTTATCTAATTCACTTTGATATCTCTCAATTAACTCGATCATGTTCTTCACCGACCCTAATATTTTTTGTCCCTATACTTATTAATGCGAAAGCACATCGCAAATGTTGGGACATTTTCCGCAAAAAAAAATAACCCCGCCCATTTGGACGGAGCTACTTTCGTTATTGGCGCACTTTTCCGCGCTCTAAATTTTCCCGCATCTTATCAGACATATTATCGTAAATAAGCGGCGTAATCATAAACGCACTAGCCTCGTTGTAAATCCGCCACTCTTGACCGCTCGCCAAGTTGCGGAAATTATCGTAATTCAATGCTTCATAATCTTCGCGGTCATATTCTAAACTAACGACCCATTCGTTTGATTCGTTACCTTTCGCATCGAGCACATTTGTCGTTATATCAACGTATACAGCCGCAATTTCGTCATCTAGTTCATACGCCTCGTGAATCGCTTCTAACGCCCAAAACGCGTGATTAGTGGCGATTGAATTTTCGCTCCAAGAGCCGTGCGCATCCATTGTTATCGATAGGTGTCCGTGCTCACTAAGTTCGGCGTCGTGTACGCGCGAATTATCTTCGACAAGGGCTTCGGCGACCGTTCGATTAGACAGGCGTTCCTGTTCCGCATCTTCCTCCGCTGCGGCTGCCGCCTCTGCCTCGGCTTTCTCCGCTTCCTTACGTTCTTTTTCGGCTAGCCTTTCCGCCGCTTCCGTTTGTTTCTCTTCCTCCGCGGCCACTCGTTCCGCTTCCAGTTCGTCGTAATCAATAAACGGTGTCGTCGCAAGTAATACCACGAAACTCGCTACGAATACGTTACGAGCGCCTTTCGATTTCTTACGCCACCAAACTAGAGCTGCGATAAACGCAACCATTACAGCCAATCCCGCTATTCCCGCTGCCATTCCGTCAACCTCCGCTTCCTCCTACACGTTATATAGGAAGATTATACCGTAAATTGGCGAAGTATTCCACAAAATTACAGATTTTCGAGCGGGCTGAATTTTTTATGCTTCGCAGCTACGTCCGCGGAAAATAAGTTAACGTAATTCCGCACCATCTCTAGCGAAGTATGTCCGAGTATTTTTTGTAACGCGAACACATCGGCTCCATTCTGTACGGACATTTTTGCGAATGTGTGGCGAAAAGTATGCGGACTACAGCGAACATTTTGTATATTCGCGCGCCTTCCGTACAATGCGATAAACTCCTGTATACGCCGCTTGGACAGCGTTTGGTCGTCTATATTCACGAATAGAGATTCTGCGGGCAATGTACCGCGAATGGCTACGTATTTTCGTAGTTGTCGTTTAAGCGTAGTTTGCATCGGGACTAGCCGCTCCTTATTGCCTTTGCCGTCGACCAATATCGTATTATCTTCCCACCGGATATCGCCGACACTAAGATCGACAAGTTCCCTCGCTCGAATGCCGGTGTCCAGCATTAACGACATTATCGTATAGTCGCGGATTCCCGTAAATGTCGCCTGATTCGGTTGCTCGAAAAGTGCCCGAATCTGCTCTCGCGTAAACGTTTGGATAACTTCTTTCTTCGCTTTAACTAGCGAAATGTTTTGGAACGGACTCTCGTCGATCATTCCTTCCGCCTCTAAGAAATTAAAGAACGCCCTTAACGCCCGCAGCCGGGTATTAATCGTGGTCGCTTTTAGGCCCGCCTCCATCATCGCGAGTATCACGTCCTCCTTAATCGTAGCAGGCGTAATTTTTGTCGGATGAGTATCTACGCGTCGCATTTCTAGTAAGCGAAGCGTGCCGATTAGCTCGTTCTTATAATACCGCATAGTGTATTCGCTTAAATTCTTTATGCGACAATTCCGCAAGAAAACGCTGATACTCACGTCAAAATCTTCGGCTTCGACGCGTTCCCTCCGTACAGGCATGTCCCTGTTTATTTCGTTTTTTCTGCGTGCCAATCGCAACACCTCCGCTATATTTGTCGTACGCGCAGCGGTCAAAATCCGTCAATTTAACGAATCGTGTGCGATGATTTTCAGAAACACAAAAAACACCGACCCACTTTTCGTGTGAATCAGCGTTGTATCAACGTTTAAATGTCCGTGGCTCAAACTACGCATTTTGAGTCGTGCGCGTCTGCCAATTCCGCCACATCGGCATAAATATAGCTCCTCAATGAGGGTCTATGGCTTGAACTGACAAGGATAATAATATCATTTAGGAATGGGCTTGTCAATGATATTCTATGTAATTATATAGGCTAAGAAAGTAACAAATCATTTGCTAGGCATATTGTTATATCGTTACTTTCTGTAAGGCCACTTTCATAGACTGAATAAACTCAACACGCCACTTATGAACATCTAATTTGTGTAATTCCTTGGTTGTCTTTTCATTAACACCTACCAAATAAATACGTATCCCCATAAGTGATATCGATTGTAGCATTAATTCTAAGCCAGGTAAGCCGTCAACATAGATAGTGCCAATTGCCGTAAAGTCAATTAAGACATTTTTAGGATCTTGATAATAAAGGTTTTCTAATACTTTTTCTTGGGTAAACCTCATTTTTTCTGCTGTTAAATCCCCATAAAGCGGAATCATCGTGAAATGATTACTCATCTTGATGCATGGTGCAGATAGTCGATAATTTTCTTCAAGAGTATGTTGCAGTTTTTCTTTTTCTCGGACCAATTCCATATTTGTATGATTTAAGCGCTCACGTAAGGACATGAGCTGATGACTAATAGTAGCTAGCTGCTTATCTGTAAAAATAAGTACGACTTGTGCTTCTTCTTCACTATGCCAAGTTGCATGCAAAAGAGCTAATAACAACACACCATCACTTTGAATGACGTTTATTTCTAGTGTTACTTTATTTTTATTGGGCTGTAACCATTCCTTTACTTTAGTTAAGCTTCCCTCATCAATAATATGTATTAGAGAATCAATATAGCCAAAATGTTGGTATGCTTCCTGAGAAAAATCGATAATATCATATTCTCTATTAATCGTATAACTAGGGAGAGGTAGGTGTGTCTTCTTAAGTTGTGGCATTAGAGTCTTTTTCCCCTTCCTCACTATACTTAATATTCCCTGTTACAATCCAATCTTGTAGCTGTCGTAAGCTCATGACAACATGGACCTTATCGCTTTTTGAAGCATCTAATGATAATACCTTGTTAGCCATACGACCACCTATCAGCATCTCTGGCTCATCTTCTAATTGTACGATCGCTTCAATATACTCAATTAATTTGGGTAAACGGTACGGTAAAGCAATAGAAATACCAACCACCTCAGGCTTCCACTTCCGAATAAAGCTTAACATATGATTTAATGGTAAATTCGGTCCTAAGTACCTCACATCCCATCCCTCATGTTTAAACACCGTTGCCACCATACGTAAACCAATATAATGCTGTTCTTCTTCTAATCCTAATAACATAACTTTTTTATCAATAGTTACATTCTTCGTTTTTTCCTGTGAAAGTTCTGTTAAAATCATATCACATACAGCAGTAGCCAAATGCTCGTCAGCAACTGAGATTTCATTATTCTCCCAAAGCTCACCAATATAATACATGGCGGGTGTAATTAACTTTTCATATATTGCTAAAATCGAATCTTCTTTTTGATATTGTTGAATTAATTCCTTCGCCTCACGATCTTGGCCATCTAATAATAACTTAGCTAGCTGTTTGACTTGGTGCTCCATCCAAACACCTCACTTATCTATCTTATCGAGTATCGCAATTGCACCTTGTAAGTAAGATACATATTCAGGTACTTCTTCTATAGTCATATACTTGGATAAATGACGAATAAGCCTTTCAAAATTATCAATAATAATAGCTGGGCTCATTCCCCTGCTTGTCAATACGTTGTTTAGCCAAAGTGCGTATTCTTCAAAATAGCTATGATCTTGTAATTGAAAAGAGGTTTCCAAATATTTTAAATGATGAAAATTATCCTCTTTTGTTCTTTCCCAACCATGTTCTCCGTACTTTTCCCATAGGTAAGGAAATTCCTTATATATTTCTTCTCTTATCTCATTAACAATGACTTCTTTTACGTTTGTATTCATGTTGCCACCACTGAATACTGAGTGACTTTTGGTATAATCGCTGCTAATTCTTGATCAGGATAACTTTTCTCTAAATCATGAATTTGTTTAAATTGATCACTTCTAACCCAATTTAGGTAATGCTGCTTTGTCTCCCACATCATATGTACGGTTAATTCATTGGTTTTTTTATCATTTTGTAATAGATGGAAAGAGAGAAATCCATCAGCTGTATCTACAAGTCTTGAACGATTTTGATAAATTCCTATTACTTCTTCCGTTTTCTCTTTTGGCACAACTACAGCAGAAGTCACGATATACATGGTTTAAGCCCCTTTGTACATTAATAAGCACACAACTTATGTAGTACACTATTTTTATATCATTACACGCTTTCCTATTAGTATATTAATATTACTAATCCTACCATATCTCCTCTATGGAAAAAAGGAATATCCATTATAGAACTTCCTAATATTAATATTCGTAATCCTCATTCATTTACCTGCCATAAAATAGCTAACAACATAAAAAACCTCTAACAATTTAGCATTGATGTTAGAAGTTTTTCCAATAAAAAAAACGATACTTATATAGTAATCGTTTAGCTTTACATTTGATCTATAATGGCGCGCCCTGAGAGATTCGAACTCCCGACCTTTTGATTCGTAGTCAAACACTCTATCCAGCTGAGCTAAGGGCGCAAATGGTGCCGAGGGCCGGACTTGAACCGGCACGGTAGTCACCTACCGCAGGATTTTAAGTCCTGTGTGTCTGCCAATTCCACCACCCCGGCAAAGATGCTTGACAGATTTATAAAATATGGAGGCGACACCCGGATTTGAACCGGGGATAAAGGTTTTGCAGACCCGTGCCTTACCACTTGGCTATGCCGCCTTATTTGGAGCGGAAGACGGGATTCGAACCCGCGACCCCCACCTTGGCAAGGTGGTGTTCTACCACTGAACTACTTCCGCAATATGGCTGGGCTAGCTGGATTCGAACCAACGCATGACGGAATCAAAATCCGTTGCCTTACCGCTTGGCGATAGCCCAACATATGTACAAAAAATAAAAATGGGGCGGCTGATGGGAATCGAACCCACGAGTGTCGGAACCACAATCCGATGTGTTAACCACTTCACCACAACCGCCATATGAAGTTTTAATAAAATTGGCAGGGGTAGTAGGAATTGAACCCACACCAAAGGTTTTGGAGACCTTCGTTCTACCTTTAAACTATACCCCTATAAATGGTGGAGGGGGACGGATTCGAACCGCCGAACCCTGAAGGAGCGGATTTACAGTCCGCCGCGTTTAGCCACTTCGCTACCCCTCCAAACGACATTATTTATAATACACTATTTGGCTAATAAAATCAATAGCTTTTAATTATAAATAAGAGTGCCGGCCAGAGGACTTGAACCCCCAACCTACTGATTACAAGTCAGTTGCTCTACCAATTGAGCTAGGCCGGCATAAAATGGTGGCTTGGGACGGAATCGAACCGCCGACACATGGATTTTCAGTCCATTGCTCTACCGACTGAGCTACCAAGCCATTTTAAATTGTATATATGGCGGTCCGGACGGGACTCGAACCCGCGACCTCCTGCGTGACAGGCAGGCATTCTAACCAACTGAACTACCGGACCGTTTTATAATTATAACTAAAGCAAAGTCACTACTGTTTTAGCTTGTTACGAATATTATTCAACGTAGTGTCGTTCATTTTATTGGTTGTACCACAGGCACTACCATTTTCACTTGCTACGACGTTTATTCGACGTAGAATTCGTTCATTTTATTGGTTGCGGGGGGCGGATTTGAACCACCGACCTTCGGGTTATGAGCCCGACGAGCTACCAGACTGCTCCACCCCGCGTCGTTATAAAGTATTCGGATGATGTTTATTCATAGTTGATAACATCTTCCTCTACTCGTCTTTTCAGAGAAGATTATGCGTCGATGTTACTTGGAGATTACTCATTGATGTAATGCTCGTTGCTCCACCCGACGACGTTATAAAGTATTCGGATTTTAAAATGGTGGAGGATGACGGGTTCGAACCGCCGACCCCCTGCTTGTAAGGCAGGTGCTCTCCCAGCTGAGCTAATCCTCCATTTTAACTGCGGATAAGCTTCAAATTTCTCACTTTTCCTTGTTAATATTCTTATGGTATGTAGCAAAAATTATATGGTGACCCGTACGGGATTCGAACCCGTGTTACCGCCGTGAAAGGGCGGTGTCTTAACCGCTTGACCAACGGGCCATTTATTTATATTGAATTCCGAATTACACTCTGGCGGAGAGCGAGGGATTCGAACCCTCGAGACGGTTCTACACCGCCTACACGATTTCCAATCGTGCTCCTTCGGCCAACTCGGACAGCTCTCCGAACAAATGGCTCCACAGGTAGGACTCGAACCTACGACCGATCGGTTAACAGCCGATAGCTCTACCACTGAGCTACTGTGGAATAATAAAAAGCCTGGCAACGTCCTACTCTCACAGGGGGAAGCCCCCAACTACCATGGGCGCAAAAGAGCTTAACGGCCGTGTTCGGCATGGGAACGGGTGTGACCTCTTCGCTATCGCCACCAGACTATTTGAACGGCAGATAACCGGCGAATCTCTTTGTTAGCTGCTTTGTTCAATTTGACTTCAAATAAAGAACGAATGTCTTCGTCTGTTAACTGGAGTCAAATAGACTTGTGTGTCTATATAATTGTTGAGAGGGTTCTCTCAAAACTAGATAATCTGAAAACATGTGTCAAGAAAAAGTAATGGATAAGTCCTCGA
>LFJO01000004.1:250301-265435 GCA_001038565.1 Alkalihalobacillus pseudalcaliphilus | reverse complement strand
GTGACTAACAATTGACGAGATACCTTGTATCTCTTTAATTCGCTTGGCTTTTGTTCAGTTTTCAAAGAACTCGTGTCGCTAATGGCGACTTTTCTATCTTACACAGTTCAAGAACAACTGTCAAGATGTTTTTTTATTTATTTTTAAATCTGTGATGGTGGGCCTGAGTGGACTCGAACCACCGACCTCACGCTTATCAGGCGTGCGCTCTAACCAGCTGAGCTACAGGCCCACTTTAAGGCATAAAAAAAGCACTAACCATTACATATTCTTTTTTGGAGCGGGTGATGAGAATCGAACTCACGACATCAGCTTGGAAGGCTGAGGTTTTACCACTAAACTACACCCGCATATAAAAATCAAGAATGGTCGGGAAGACAGGATTTGAACCTGCGACCCCCTGGTCCCAAACCAGGTGCTCTACCAAGCTGAGCCACTTCCCGTTCTACTATTAAAGAAAACGCTAAGTGCGGTTGAGAAGACTCGAACTTCCACGGGATTTAACTCCCACTAGGCCCTCAACCTAGCGCGTCTGCCATTCCGCCACAACCGCGTATTTTTCGTAAAATGACAAAAGAACAAAGTGCGGGTGAAGGGACTTGAACCCCCACGTCATAAGACACTAGAGCCTAAGTCTAGCGCGTCTGCCAATTCCGCCACACCCGCGAAAAATAAAATGGCGGTCCGGACGGGACTCGAACCCGCGACCTCCTGCGTGACAGGCAGGCATTCTAACCAACTGAACTACCGGACCATATTTAGATGGTGGAGGATGACGGGTTCGAACCGCCGACCCCCTGCTTGTAAGGCAGGTGCTCTCCCAGCTGAGCTAATCCTCCATTTTAACTGCGGATAAGCTTCGAATTTCTTCGTCTAGTTTGTGATTCTCTTTCAGTCACGTACGAGTGTACACTCCTTCTTTCGAACACTTCCTATCCTCGATCTTCTCGCTTCTCCTTGTTAACTGTCCTTAAGCTTCGAATTTCTTCGTCTAGTTCGTGATTCTCTTTCAGTCACGTACGAGTGTACGCTCCTTCTTTCGAACACTTCCTATCCTCGATCTTCTCGCTTCTCCTTGTTAACAATCCTTCAAACTTGAATTCCTTCGTATGATTCCATGTTCCTTTTTAAGTCACGTACTGCTGTACACTCTTTCTTCCGAACATTCCCTCACCTTGGACTACTTACTTTCGTTTGTCAGTATCGCTAAAAACTTTCGATTTCTTCTATTAGTATGTAGAAACTCAAGTTTTTTTGGTGACCCGTACGGGATTCGAACCCGTGTTACCGCCGTGAAAGGGCGGTGTCTTAACCGCTTGACCAACGGGCCACTTAAAAAATGGCGGAGAAGGAGGGATTTGAACCCTCGCGCCGCTTACACGACCTACACCCTTAGCAGGGGCGCCCCTTCAGCCACTTGGGTACTTCTCCATGGCTCCACAGGTAGGACTCGAACCTACGACCGATCGGTTAACAGCCGATAGCTCTACCACTGAGCTACTGTGGAATAACGACAAAGCTTTTTTAGTTTACCATAATTTAATGTAAAATTCAACATTATTTTATGTATGTAACAGTCGCTCTCGTTAGCGACTTCTATAATATATCACAGGCTTGTACTCCGATCAACTATTTTTTATAAACTTTTTTAATTTCCCACTACATTTCCCACATACATATTTTGATATGTTAATGCTTCTTTTTCTTTCATATAATTGCTGACAGTCCTGGCATATATATTTTAAAACCTTCGCACTCACATTATGTGTACCAGGAATGCTACGGCAGTATCTCGCTCCCCCAACTCGAGATAACATCTCCTTAAAATCCCGGTCCTTATGTTGATAGCCCCTGCCTTGAAGATGTAAATGATAGTGACATAATTCATGCTTAATAATCTTCTCAAATTCCTCTCGGCCAAAAGCCTCTAATTGTTTTGGGTTGAATTCAATATCATGTGAACGCAATAAATATCGCCCACCGGTCGTTCGTAATCTATGGTTAAACCTCGCTTCATGTTTAAAAACCAATCCGAAATGTCGTAAAGATATCCCCTCAACAAGTAGCTGCAATTCCTCCCGCTCCATAAATACCCCCATTACAAAAACCTCATGACATCCACCACTTAGATTTACATACTATACTCTTTTCTCATGTTCCTCAAAATCGACTAGTAGATAAATAAAACCAACAAACCTCAGAAAAAAATACATCAACATTGACAAACATCACTGCATATATTGAGTATATTAACACATTAAATAAGGAGCTGGCGATCATGCCCTCATGGTTAATCAATCAACTACAACGTGCCTACGCAGAGAAAAACGAACGGCAGATAAAAATCTTAAACCAATGTTGGTTTTACTATCAAGAAAAATCTAAGCAGCAACCAAATGAAAAAACCTCTTCTTCTTAGTTATCATAAGGTAAACCCAATAAAAAAAGTTCGATGACTAGAAAATAGTCACCGAGCTCTTTTTATAAAATTGCACAAGCATTTCTATTTACAATTCCTACAACTCAATTGTGCATTAACTTGTGGCCGCTTGTTGCTTAGGCTCCAACATTGTTAATGCTATTCTCCCTTTATGAGCATCAACACTATCAATCCAAACCGTCACAATCTCTCCTACAACGACAACCTCTAAAGGATGCTTCACAAAGCGATTCGTAAGCTTTGATATGTGAACGAGACCATCCTGTTTAACACCGATATCAATAAAAGCTCCAAAATCTACGACGTTCCGAACTGTTCCTTGAAGCTCCATACCCGGCTTCAAATCCTCCAACTGCATAACCCCTTGTTTTAATAGCGGTTTAGTAATATTATCACGAGGATCTCTGGACGGACGAACCAAACTATCGATTATGTCTTGTATGGTCGGTGCACCAAGTTCTAACTGACTTGCCACTCGGGAAACATCCACACTTTCCAATGCCACCTTGAGTTCCTCTGTACCGACAGCAGATAAATCTAAATTTAATTCCTTCAAAAGTTGCTTAGTCGCAAGGTAAGCCTCTGGGTGAATAGCCGTTTGGTCGAGCGGATTCTTAGCAGATGGAATGCGCAAGAAACCAATACACTGCTCATACGTCTTTGCACCTAACCTCGGGATTTTTTTCAATTGTGCACGACTACTAAATTTACCCGCCTCTTCCCTCTGCTTCACAATATTCGTCGCGACAGCGTTAGATAAGCCTGCCACATACTGGAGTAGCGATACAGAAGCCGTATTGACATTCACGCCAACCTGGTTAACAACCGTCTCCACGATAAAACTCAATGATTCAGTTAACTTTTTTTGTGATACATCATGCTGATATTGACCTACACCAACAGACTTTGGATCAATTTTGACAAGCTCAGCTAACGGATCCTGAATACGTCTAGCAATCGATACAGCACTTCTTTCCTCTACCTTCAAATCAGGAAATTCCACTCTACCTAACTCCGACGCAGAATAAACACTCGCACCCGCCTCGTTGACGATTAGATAATATATCGCTTCCGGTAAATCGGTAATAACATCGGCTATAAATTGCTCTGTCTCCCTAGAAGCCGTTCCATTTCCAATCGCAATCATATTTACCCCATGCTTGGCGATCATTTTTTTCACGACCTCTTTTGCCCGTTCCACTTCATTACGAGGCGGCGTTGGATAGATGACCGCAATATCAAGAACCTTACCCGTAGCGTCAACCACAGCCAATTTGCACCCTGTTCGGTAGGCAGGGTCTACCCCAAGAACTATCTTCTCTTTAATAGGGGGCTGTAAAAGTAACTGCTTTAGATTTTCTGCAAAAATATGAATAGCTTGATCTTCGGCTTTACTCGTTAATTCTTGACGGATTTCTCGCTCAATGGAAGGCTCAATTAATCGTTTGTACCCATCAGCAATCGCCTCAGTCAATACCCACTCCGCCACTGTTCGTTTCGTAATCATTTTCCGCTGAAGTAGCGACAAAACTCTTTCAACAGGCATGATAAGTTTAATACGTAATACCCCTTCACTTTCACCACGATTAAGGGCAAGGATACGGTGTGGGACAATACTACGAACAGGCTCTTCATACTCATAGTACATTTCAAAAACTTTCTTTTCATCTATCTCTTCATCCTTCACGACCGACTGAACCTTTCCTTCCTGCAAACCTAATAGTCGAATAGCCTTTCGGTAATCGGGATGATCCGAAATCCACTCTGAAATGATATCTTGAGCACCTTGAATAGCATCCGAAACCTCCGAAACCTCCTTTTCGGTATCCAGATACTTTTTAGCCTCTTCCTCTACATCTCCTGAGGTAGGCAAGGAAAATAACCAGTCAGCAAACGGCTCAAGCCCTTTCTCTTTTGCAACCGTTGCTTTCGTACGCCTCTTTTGTTTATAAGGACGATATAAATCTTCAACCTCTTGGAGCTTACTAGCAGCCTCAATCTTTTGTTGTAATTCAGTCGTTAATTTCCCCTGCTCATCAATTAAACGAACAACCTCTTCTTTCCTTGTTTGAAGTTGATTCATATAGTGCCATTTATCAACAATTTCTCTGATTTGAACTTCATCCATCTCACCCGTTAACTCTTTCCTATAACGTGCTATAAACGGAATTGTATTCCCCTCTTCAACAAGTTCAATTAAATTATGTACATATTTTTCCGACACAGCTTGTTCTTTTGCAATAATGCGTTTCATCTTTACATGTTTTTCACTCATATATACACCCCTACGCCAAGAAATGGATAATCTTATCATAGCATAATTTACTAGTAGATTATATCACCGTCTATGATTGTATGATTACCATAAACCCACTCCCAAGACCATGCCATCATAAAAGCACGGTCCAATAGCTGCTTAACAAAACTCACCAGCTTTATCTTCAAGCTTATCCATTGCATTCAGAAAATAAAAAATAAAAAATAAAAAATAAAAAACCTCCTATTTCCAGAAGGTTTAGTGTAACTTCCCTATTAATAACGTAACATCATCTTGTGCAAATGTAGCAGCTTCAAATATACTAGGTACTTCCTCTTTTACTTTTCCCATTTTCGTAATCTGATTTTTTTCTGGCGGCTTCTTAACCCCGTCAGAATAAAGCATAAAAGTCATTCCTTCTTCATAAGGAAAGCGTTCGAGATAAAATTTCTGCACACGTCCAGATAAATAACCTCTTGAAGGGATCGGTTGAATCACTTTGCCATCAGGATAATATAATACGAAGCTGATATTCCCAAAATTACTGTAATAAAGAGCTCTTTCCAAATAATCGATCTTTACTAACGATACAACAGCACCGCGATACCCATGGAGTTTCTCGTTACACGCAACCATAATATCATCCAACTTAAGGTCCTTTTGTTTCTCAACCTCTTTGACAACGATATCCGCTGATTCATGAGCACCTTCACCACTGCCTAGTCCGTCAACCACGGCACATATCATAAAATCCTTTTCTGTTAGTACCAAATGAGCGTCTCCGCAAAAATGCATATTGTTTTTTGATTGTTGCAAAGCCGCTATTTCTAAACGGCTATCTTCATAAAAGCTGATCATAATATCTCCGATGGTTCAATTCTAATTGACTCTCGTAATTTCTCAATCGCTCTTCGCTGTAATCTGGAAACATGCATTTGCGATATTTCTAAACGCTCCCCTGTCTCTTTCTGACTCAGGTTTTCATAATAAGTGTAATGCAAAATCTGTTTCTCTCGATCATTCAGAACTTCAAATGCTTTTTCTAATAGTAGTTTCTTATCCGTATTATCATAGCCCTCATCTTGATTACCGACCAGATCAAGAATCGTTACCTCTCCACCCTCTTGATCAGCTTCAAGCGAGCGGTTCACTGATAGTGCTTGATAGCTTTTCGTCATCTCCATCGTTTCTAAAACTTCTTCTTCCGTTACATCTAAATGGGAAGCAATTTCATGAACAAGGGGCGAACGCTGCAGAGCAGTCGTTAGCTCATCAACAGCTTTCTTAATTTTAGGTCCCAGCTCCTTGATCCTTCTAGGAACATGAACACTCCACGTCTTATCTCGAATAAATCTTTTAATTTCACCAACAATAGTCGGAACAGCAAAAGATTCAAAACTGCGGCCAAATTCATCATCATAACGCTTAATAGCCGCCAATAATCCGAGCATCCCTACCTGAAACAAGTCATCATCATACTCTTTACCCTTTGAAAACTTCCTGGCGAGTGAACGAACAAGTCCCTCATAGTGCTGAACAATTAATGTTTGTACATGCTCATCTCCATCAAGCTGGTACTTTTTTATCCAATCATAAACTTTATCCTTGTTCTGTTCGCGCTGATGAGAATCCATTGACATGTTGTTCCACCTCATCTCCTTGCATGAATTTAGTCATCATGACGACGACTCCTGATTCTTCATGAATCTCGACTTTATCCATCAAAGTATTGATAAGATATAATCCAAGCCCCCCCTCTTTCAATTGTTCAACAGGCTTTTTGGCATCTACAGGACCTAATTTCTCCCTCACACCATTAACATCAAAACTTTGACCTTTGTCTGATACGATAATCTCCAACTTCTCATTTTCGTATATTTGATAGGAAACATTCATCGTTCCCTCACCTTTATAAGCATGATTAACAACATTCGTACATGCCTCAGCTACAGCAATCTTCATATCCTCTATATCATCATAAGAGAAACCTAATCGATTCGCGATGCCAGAAAGCGTTAAACGAATAACGCCAATATATTCTGGCTTTGCAGGGACCTGCATCTCAATATGGTCGACTTGATGATTACTCATCTTGCTCCCTCCTTATTTTCAGGCACAATATCAATCACTTCATCCAAACCAGTTATTGAAAATAAGCGATACACGCGATCACTCAAACCGATTAACTTCAACTGACTATTCACCTGGTTAGTTGCCTTAAGTGCTCCAACAAAAACACCTAATCCCGTACTATCTATATAAGAAACCTCACTTAAATCAACTTCGACTTTGACCCCCGTTTTTTCAACAAGTGGGAATAACGTCTCTTTTAATTTTGGTGCTGTGTAAGCGTCTATCTCACCACTCACCTTTAAAAGCTCATAATTTGCCTCATTTTTCACATGATCTAATTCTAAATTCATTTAAATTACCCCCTCTTTAAAGAAACAAGTTTCTAATTAAAATACCTATAGCTTGAATTACCCCAAAGAGAAAACATTTAAACCTTCCTTTTTATGACAATTAAAGTGAAGTCGTCTCGAATATTAAAATCCTGTTCTTTTTCTAGATGGGAAAATAATCTCTCAACCATCTCTTGTGCGGGGTAGTCCATATATTGCCGCATCAATTCAATAAAACCATCTCGTTCAATGAATTCCTGTCCCACAAAAGATTCTGTAACCCCATCAGATAATAAGACAATAAAGTCACCTACATAAATAGGTTGTACATATTCCTTAAACTTATTAACCTTAGAAATACCTAACGCAAGTCCTTTAGCATACAAGTCTTCAAACGAGTTATCCTTTGCTCTATAAATAAAGCCCGGTTCATGTCCAGCACCAGCGTAAAGGAATTCATGGGATTGCGTATTATATTCTCCATACATCATCGTTATAAACATACTGTCATCGACATTTTGTTCAACAACATGATTTAAGCTTTCCAATAAAAATGCTGGCGTTGAACGCCTTTTTGGTAACCCGTCCATTGCATATTTAATCATAGACATACAAAGGGCTGCCGGTACCCCCTTTCCAATGATATCGGCAATTCCGACACCAAAGGTCTGATCCGCCCCTTGTACAAAATGGTAATAATCACCACTCATCCGCTTTGCAGGGACACTGACCACACCAATATCTAAACCTTCAATTGAGGGAACCGACTTCGGTAGCAGTGTTTGTTGCATACTGGCGGCCACCTCAATTTCTGACTCTAATTCTTGTTGTTTATGCTTTAAAATCTGATGCTCACGATATACAAGTCCATAACTCATCATCACTTCAAGTAATAAATCAAATGAATCTTGAACCTCATTTGGGATGGATGGGAACAACTCATCCAATACCGCTCGATGAATATCAATAAACTCTTCAGGCGATACTTGTTCTGCCAAAAGCATTTTACTAAATTGCTGCGCTTGATATAAACCTAATTCGCTTTTATTATCTAAAAATGTGTCAACTATCAATTTATATCTCTCTATAATATTGACTGACTGATTATCACTCACCCGCTACACTCTCCTACCGGAGCCATTTAATTGCAATAATTGTCGTACCTTCTCCAATGATGGATTCAATGTCAAATTCATCCATAAGTCTTCTAACTCCAGGGAGCCCTGCTCCAAGTCCGCTTGATGTGGAAAAGCCATCAACCATTACTTGTTTAATATCTGCAATCCCTGGTCCGGTGTCCTTTGAGATGATCTGAATTCCTTTTTTTACTCCTACTTTAAATGGCTTTTCTATAATATTAATATGAATTTGCCCTTCATCTGCATATAAATAGATATTTCTAGCTAATTCTGATATTGCAGTTGTAATTCGAGCCTGGTCAACTGTACCGAAACCAATCTCTTTAGAGAGTGTTCGACCTGCTTGCCTTGCAGCAACGATCCCCCACTCATTCTTCACTTCTACACAGGATTCGGTTTTCATTCTTATACCTCCAGTTCCTGTTGCAGTTTATCGAGGCCTTGTTCTAAGTCAAGAGCCGTCGGTACTTCCTCTAGCTTTATCCCCATATCAATTAATGTAATTGCAACGGAAGGCTGAATTCCTGTAAGAACAACCTTAGCTCCCATCATATTAGACATATCTACGACATCACCTAATACTTTGGCAATAAATGAATCGATCATATCCACGGACGTTAAGTCAATCACTACTCCCGTCGATTCTTCTTCATGAATTTTTTTTAATAAATCCTCCTGGAACTCTAAAGCCGTTGCATCATCTAATTCTACTTGAATACTTATTAATAAATATTGCTTTAGTTTTAAAATCGGTATTCTCATAATTCCATCCCCTTACACTTCACTTATTTGCTTATTTGTAATGGCAAGGGCTGTCTCCATCCCTTTTCGTAACGTACTCTTCGTAGGGAATCTCGCTAAATCAATTCCTAAGTTAACAATTGTTTGAGCAATTTCTGGTCTAATTCCCACTAGTATGCATTCAGCTCCAACGAGTCTTACCGCCTCTGAGGCTTGGATAATATGGTGAGCAACCATCGTATCCACAACAGGTACACCTGTTATATCTATTAATACAACTTTGGAACGATGCTTAATAATTCCATTTAATAAGTTCTCCATAATTAACTTGGCTCTCGCCGTGTCGATCGTTCCTACTAAAGGCATAACGGTAATTTCATCAAATACCGGAATGAGCGAGGCGGACAACTCTAGTAAAGAAACCTTTTGCATCTCAAAAACATTTTCCCATGATCCCGTATAATCATGAACTAGCTGATTAATAACACTGTCACACCACTCATCAATTTCAACAAACTTATCTACTAATAAGTTTACGTCCTTCTCTTCTTCCTTTAGTACATTTAGCATCACTCGTCTAAAAGCTTGTAGGCCTTTTGTAAAATAGACTAACGGCCAACCATTTTGTATATATTTATCTGTAAAATGACTTACTTTCTCTTTTGAGTTTTTATGGTTATGGTCAAGTGTTCTTAACAGGAATTCCATAAATTCATTATTCATACTTGCGTAACTGTCATCTGAGATCGATATGAAATATTGTTCTTGCTTCAGATTTTGTAATTCAACCTTCCATTTTTCTAAAATATTTTCCCTATTCCCCAATAAAGTTGAAACAATGCTTAATTCCATATTGCTCCTCCAGTCTATTAATACATACTTACATTATTTCACGAAATGTGTATCCTTGCAAAAATTCGTAGAATCTTTGCATGATTTTTGTTATAAATTCCGTATTTTCCCTATAACAACAAATATATCCCATACATTTGATACAAATTCTTAAACAAAAAACCCCGTTTCATTTAACGGAGTTTAGGTAATATAACGAACATAATTAAAAATCAATAAGACCTAAGCTAATTGTTAGCGCTTCGTTCACACGATTCATCATATCGTCATCTAAGTGAGTAATCTTATCCGTTAATCGCTGCTTATCTATTGTTCGAACCTGCTCTAATAAAATAACCGAATCACGGTCAAAACCATACCTTTTTGCACTAATCTCAACATGCGTAGGTAGCTTTGCTTTTTGAATTTGAGCGGTAATGGCCGCAACTATAACTGTTGGACTAAAACGATTACCAATATCATTCTGTATAACGAGTACCGGACGAACTCCACCTTGTTCAGAGCCGACAACTGGTGAAAGATCCGCAAAATAAACGTCGCCTCTTTTTACGATCAAGAGCTACACCCCACTCACTAAGCGATCAAGAGTGCTCTCAGCTTCCTCCTCAGCAAGAAAAGCTTCTGAAGCGATATGCAAGTTTATTTTAGCCATCTCCATATAACCTTGCTGCATCGTCTCTCGAATTTGGTGTTTTTTTCTTTCATGTAAATAGAGCTTTGTTGCTTGGGACATAAAATCACTATAATTTAAATCTTCCTGCTTCATAACACCATCCACCTCGTTTAACAAATGTTGTGGTAAATGAACGACAATTTCCTTCATTTTTTTCTCTGGCATAACATTCACCCCCGCCAATCAACAACAACGTAAAATCCAATAGAGTGTGCTTTTACACACGTATACACGTACATCTTATCCAAAATTAATCATACCATTGAAGCTATTGAAATGCAAAGCACTTTTGGCAAGTGTCAGAAAATTCGTTAAGAAATTTCGTCATATTTTGTTTTTATTTTTACACATTTTCCATTTTTCATGTAAACTCTTGGAATTCTATCTCCAGTGATACATGGAATTTCGTAATTAATCGTTTCTAAACGTTCTGCCACAACATCCATAGAGAGTTCTTTTGTATCACTAATTAGAATAACCTCTGTATCAATATCGTACTCACGTGGTAAACGAATCATGCATTGATCCATACAAATCCGTCCAACAAATGGAGCCTTCTCACCATTTACTAAAACAAAACCACCATTCGTACTATTTTTACGAATCCAACCATCTGCATAACCAATAGGTAAGGTACCGATCCATTCCGTTTCCTTTGTTGTGTACGTCGCTCCATAACTAATACTCTCGCCAGCTTCTAATCTTTTAACATGTGATAGCTTTGTTTTTAGAACAAATGCTTGTTGTAAAGGAAATGGCAGTTCTCCTTTAATATCTATCGATGGCGTTAAACCATACATCGAAATACCAAATCGGAACATATTGAACGTTTTATTCGGATACCTTAATCCTGTTGCACTATTCCCACAGTGTATGTGAGGTATATTCATGTTAAGTTCTTTGAGCCAACCGAGCATTTCCTCAAATCGATGGTATTGCTTCAAGAAATAATCAGGGTTCAAATCATCTGCAGTTGCAAAATGGGTAAACATTCCATCTAGCTCTACGGCATCTTCAGTTTTAAGTTCATTAATAATTTGTATAAGCTCATCCTTTGTACGTAACCCGATTCTACCCATACCCGTATCAACTTTAATATGAATCTTTAACGCTGGTAATTGTCGATCCAACACGTCTTTTGCTAGAACAATCCAATCACGTTGAAAAACAGTGACGGTAATACGTTCTTTTTGAGCTAACCTCGCATCAGTCGGGCGAATTCTTCCCATTACTAAGATCGGAACGTCAATTCCTGCCCGCCTTAATTCAAGAGCTTCGTCAAAAATCGCCACAGCCAATTGATTAGCTCCTGACTGAATAGCAGCACGAGCAACCTCAACGGCACCATGGCCATATCCATTCGCCTTAACAACAGCCATAATAGTCATATCTTTAAAATGATAAAATTCTTTTACTGCTTTGATATTGGCTTCAATTGCATCTAAATTAACTTCTACCCACGTATCACGATAAAATAGGGGACTCTCTTGTAATTCACTCACTAGTTATACACCATCCAACTTCTTAACTTATACATCTTTATTATTATGATTTTCTCGAAGAGCCTTGTCAATCATCTCCGTCGATATCCAAACATTGGTTATATTTAAGGGGAATTTCAGCAAGTATTCCTACAGAAAAAAGCCAATAAAGAGACCCAGCCTTATATCAGCTGAGTCTCTCTATCTATCATTTATTTTTCTTCGGACCCATAAACAGATTGAGCAATTTCAACCATCTCATCGTGTGTTAAGTCCATAGAGGCTAAAGTAAAATCTACGCCGTTATACGTCCACATTAAGGATTCCTCTGTCATGACACCCACAGTATAACCAAGGTCAACCGGCATACCTGTTTGAACATTCATCGAGAGCATCGCCGGAACCACTTCTGCTTGTTCTTGAATAAGTGTGTAGGATTTATCGCCCGCATATTTAATAATATAGCGCTCACCCATGTCTGATTGAACTTTTTCAGATAGTTCAACAGAAACACCCTCAGGCGTATAAAGAGGGTAATGAACCATCATTGGCTCCACTTCCACATCATTAACATCTAGGTCCTCATTTAATTTGGCGGTCGTCATATTACGATTCATATCGAAGGACCCTGGGTCAAAGCTTGGGTCTACTTCAAAGTTAGTGAAATCCAATTGAACAAGAACTTCTAAATCTGTGTTCATAATCTTTACGGTTACTGGTGATAAATCCTTTTTATTAAGTGTCACTTCCTGAGTATGCAAGTTTTTATTTTGATAGTTTGTATTAGTCGTAAAAATATAATGATCATCTGTTGCTGTAAAAGTACGCTCAGGATCTAATAATATATCATGTACTAATGACTCATATAAGTATACTTGGCTACTATTTTTTGGCCAGTCACTTTGAAACCTAAAGCTTTTGTTTAATGCTGGTGTTAAGACAAATACACCTTCATCATTTCTTAAAATAATTTGACTTTGATCCTTATTATCGTTATTTAATGCCACACGATAGTAATTTTCTGCTTCATGCCAAACTTCTACTTCATAAAGCTGTGGTTCTTTTCCTGTTTGTAAAGTCATCGTTGCTTTTGATTTGTATCCCGCCATTTCCGACATTTTACTTTCTAAATCTGTAATGATATCCTCTTGGGTTTTTTCTCCGCACCCAACGAGGATAACAGCCACTAACAGAACGAACATCATTAAACCACTTACTTTTTTCTTCATGCTTTCACCCCTTTGTCTCATTTGATGCCAAAGCAGAGAATAACCCCCACTCTCCCATCCGCACTACAACTATATGAGACAACCTCCGGGAATATGCAGACTAGCTTGACAAGCTTTCTATAATTACTTGAGAAATGGCATAGTTTTTACTGTGAGAAATAGATATATGTATACGCCCATTTACTTCTGCCGTGATATACGGCCTACCATTTCCATCATTTAAAACCTCAATATCATGCCAACCATATGATTGATTCGTCGCTTTGACAAAGGCCTCTTTTGCTGCAAAGCGCCCTGACAAATATTCAATTTTTCTTATAACAGACAATGTAAGATATTTATCTAACTCTTTTTTGGTTAAAATTCGCTCAGCAAAACGTGGCTGCTTTACCACGGCACTTTCTATACGTTGAAGCTCCACAATATCAATCCCCATACCTATAATCATCCTAATACCTCCTCCATCAATTCTCTCCACCTCTAATTTCTATGATAGCTACCTGAGGGTCAAGTGAAACTTCATTTTTAGATCTATTTTCTCCTATCTCTTCTTCTTTTAAAAATACATATCATAAGTGTTATTATATGATCATCTGTTATAATAATGACAGTGATAATCGAGGAGGACCACCATGTTTATTAGAAATGAAACTTTCCAAACGTACCGTAGCTCATATCCCATTATCACCGGAATTGTAGCTATTAATATCATTGTTTTTTTCTGGATTAATTTTCTACCAGGTGGTACGTGGATTTTACAAAATGGAATCGGCTTTAATTTAGCTGTTGCAGAAGGACAATATTGGCGCCTTCTCACCCCTGTTTTTATGCATCAAGGCTTCATGCATATTATATTTAACATGCTTTCTTTAATTTTGTTTGGTCCAGCCTTAGAAAAAATGCTAGGCAAAATGAAATTTATTCTCCTTTATTTAGGAGCGGGTATTTTAGCAAATGTAGCCACCTTCTTCATCGCAGGACTTGGGTATTATCCACACCTCGGTGCATCTGGTGCTATTTTCGGATTATTTGGTGCTTATTTTTACATTGTTTTATTAAGAAAAGATTTAATTGACCAACAGAATTCTCAAGTAATCATGATGATTTTATTGATTGGTCTTATCATGACATTTGTTAATCCAAATATTAATATTTATGCCCATATATTCGGTGCTATTGCAGGGGCATTGATTGTGCCGCCGCTTCTAATTGGAGCAAAGCCCTATTATACACCTGCACCTGTTCGAACCTATACAGACCCTAGTGAAGTGAGCTTTAACCCTAATCGTTGGCAGAAAAAATCCTTTTCTAATCGCAAACTCGGGAAAATCTTTTGGATTGTCTTAGGGATTCTAGTATTCCTCGGCGTCATAAGTCGCTTTCTGTTATAACATACCAAAAACCTCGTTCTGTTGCGGAACGAGGTTTTTGTGTGAAAGTTGGTGCGAACATAGTGCGCTTCTCGCCGCTACCGAAAATTATGCTCCGCGCCCTGCGGGGTGGCGCTGAGCTAACTGGCTACGCCAGTGGATCTCAGCCCGCCACTGCATCCCGCGGGAGTCTCCGCATATTTTCGTCCGCTGGGTACTGCTAATTCTCAAGTAATAAAACAATCTAACACCTTTCTTTTAAAACTAAACAGAACAAAATCAAATTGAATGAAGTTCCACCAGTTAAAGTGCCAAACTCTACTTTCATTTTTAGTGTTGGTGGAGCGGTTTTGGCTCCACCATGGCGGTTTTGTATGAGAGTTCAATGGATGATGCACTGAATCTCGTCAAGGTCACTTCCAGTATGACAGGTTACGACTAATCATTAAGCTCAAGATCTCATTGTGACATCATGCCCCTTGAGTAACTGACATGATTAGACCTTTTCGTGTAGTTACTCACCCTCTTCCTTCGAGTAACTGTCACGTTC
>LFJO01000004.1:221042-250149 GCA_001038565.1 Alkalihalobacillus pseudalcaliphilus | reverse complement strand
GTATCTTCACATTAACCCTCTCTTTGTGCAGATACTCCAGGGTTTTGTCTCCGTATCTTTACATTAACCCGCTCTTTGTGCAGTTACTCTAAGGGTTGGCCTCAGTATCTTCACATTAACCCTCTCTTTGTGCAGATACTCCATGGTTTNTTGTGCAGATACTCCAGGGTTTTGTCTCCGTATCTTCACATTAACCCTCTCTTTGTGCAGATACTCCAGGGTTTTGTCTCCGTATCTTTACATTAACCCGCTCTTTGTGCAGTTACTCTAAGGGTTGGCCTCAGTATCTTCACATTAACCCTCTCTTTGTGCAGATACTCCATGGTTTTGCCTCAGTATCTTCACATTAAACGCCTCTCTGTGCAGATACTCCGAGGGTTGGCGTCAGTATCTTCACAAACCTTTAAGAATGGTTAAGATGGTGAAAGGTGACTTTCATTCTCGTTGGTGGCGAAGTGAATTTGGCTTCGCCATGGGCGTTTTAATAAAAGTTAGTGCTAATACTCATGTACGGAGTTCAACTTGCCGCTACCGATAATCATGTACACACACTAAAAACATACACACTCTATCTGACTGTTCCAAATGTAATTTTCATTCCAGCTGCATAAGTAGCAGCCATTAATGATGTAAACTTTTCAGCAACGTATTTCTCAGCGTCGTATTGACGATTAGCCTCATCTAGCATCAATCCACGTTCTAGTAGCTTATTAATAAAAGTTTCCTTTTTACCAGGATTACTAAACCTCATCGCCTCATAATAACATTTGTGCTGTTTCGCTGTTACTTTCCGGATCGAGGATATTTACCTTATCACTTACGCGACACTCGACATCGTGTAACCCTAATCGATTAAGATACAAAGGAAGCTTTAATCCAATATTGCCATCTTTCCCAGTACTTTTAGCATCTTCCTCAAACAATTTTTGTAGTGGCCCCAAAGGAATAGCCACTGATTGCTCAATACCTTCAAAATGAAAACTTGCATGACTACTAATCCAATGAGGTTCAAAAGCAACCACTTTACCGCCTTCTTTAACACAATCGCTCATTCTTTTAAGAATAAACACTGGGTCAGCCATATGCAGTAAGACACCATGGCAAACAACCATGACATACTTTTGTTCAAAGTGGAACGTATGGATATCGCCAACGAAAAATTCGACATTGTACTCAAGATCCTGAAACACACCTCTAGCAAGTTCAATCAGTTTAGCACTAGCATCTATCCCTACATATTTAGAACCTTCTGGCAAAAAAGGTAACAGACGTAGACCTAAATGACCAAATCCGCATCCGAAATCCAGAATATGGACTGGGCTATGAATTTTCCACACTTTCTCAATAAGGAACTCGATATAATCATCGTTATAATATAAACGTATTGACCTTTTTAGATATTCAATCTGATTGCCCCAATCATATGACTTCATTTTATTCTCCTTTAACTCACTTGCGCCGCGGTCGCTACCATCATTATTTCAGCCTACTACAAAAAAGAATAGACTTATATTCAAAAAATATATAGAATATGATACATCTATGGCTTTTTTATTTTGTTTTTTAAAGCGGTGCCACACATGCTGTAACCTTTCTAATACTCCTTCTTTGAAAAAAAGAAACCCTTCCATCCCCATCTATTATGACAATCAAAAAATACGGATCACTTTACACTTTATTCTGTAAAGGAACCCGCACTCTCCTGATATGTTCATTAAACCGACTTCAGTAGTTCTTCATTAATCCTTATTATTACTTTGAAATTAACACTGAGCATTCCATAATGCTTCCTAGACTATCTCTTGATTTAAAGTTCTCTCACTATGTATGGATCGTCTATGAACGTTTGATCATTTGACAGCTCCCTTGGTACATACAGACTCCATCACATTTCCCAATCGCTTGATAAATGGAACACCAGGAACGCTTTGCATAACAAATCGGTATATTTTGTTCAGCTGCTCGTTTTTTGAGAGCTGATGTTAAGTTATGATTAATAAAATCCGTAAGAACTAATACCAACTCAACATGACATGGTATTTCCTTTTTGACCGTTTGTGTTTTCCTGCCACTAAAATGAATAATTTCTCCAAATCCGATATCTTCTAACTTCTTGGGGATATTACCGAGCTTGTCACCCCCAACAATAAGTAATGATGCCATGATATCCACCTCTTTTATTTTTAATTGAAAACGATTATCAGTTGTTATCATTCTAAATGATATTGATTATCATTGTCAAATTTATTCGTGTCGTTTTATATGAAAGTTATTTATGGGCGATAGGTTTGTGCCGTGAAGTTAGCTCGTCATCCATCTCGCGATAAATGACCTTAGTAGGACAGTGCGCCCTTTTTGTTTAGCCGACTCCTAATGGTAAACGAGTTGTAAACGTGCCAACAGTTTGAACAGTCGCCACTACTTTCATCTTTGTTGGTGGCGAAGCGGTTTTGGCTTCGGCATGCGGGTTTTATATGTAAAAGTTTGGGGTATATATGAATGCTCCCTATTCTAAGAAATTTCCTTTTATGCCTCGCATGATTAACTGCCAATCGTGGATATCCTATATGTATAAATGTTTGTTTTTTGAATGTGAAAATTTCCTAAATAAATGAACATATCTAATTTACTTTCATCCACTTTTTGGTTAGAGTAATGAAGTATCATGAATTGAAATGAGGTGAATTGAATGTCTGTAAACATGACAGAGGATCAATTACTAGTATTAGTTATCAAATATTTACGTGAAGGTAAAAGAAGTTCATTCCAAGCTATTCTTGATGAGTTGCACCCGTATGATATCGCTCAGCTTTATCGGAGCTTGCCTGAGAAACATCATCATAAGTTTTTGTTGTTTTTAACGCCCTCTCAAATTGCCGATCTTATCCAAGAACTCGATTATGACATGCAAATTGAAATCTTGCATAAGCTCGGAATTGAACGTTCATCTAAAGTCATGCATTTGATGGATAATGACGATTTAGCGGATTTATTAAATGAATTATCTGTTGATAAAATTCAAGAGTTTCTTGATGTGATGCGTGAAGAGGATTCTGAAAAGCTTCAATCACTGATGAGCTACCCTGCTGAAACAGCCGGCGGTTTGATGAATAACCAGTTTGTCTGGATTAACGCTCATTACACAGTGAGGCAGGCCGTGGATAAGCTCAAGGAGTATGCAAGCTTTTCCGAGAATATTTACTATCTATATGTAATTAATGATGAAAAACAATTAGTTGGAGTGGTATCGTACCGTGATTTATTAATTGCTAATGTAGATGAGATTATTGAAGACTTGATGTTTAGCCGAGTTGTTTCTGTAACGGTGGATACCGATCAAGAAGAAGTGGCTCAGATTATTGAACGGTATGACTTTATTGCTGTACCAGTCGTTGATCATAACAATGTACTTCAAGGTATTATTACGGTCGATGATGCATTTGATGTTATTATCCGTGAGGCCAATGAAGACATTGAGAAACTATCCGCATCAGGTAAAGATATCGACTTTAATACGCGTGCCATTACAGCATCTGTTCGACGTTTGCCTTGGTTAATTTTACTATTATTTATTGGTTTAGTATCGGGTAGTATTTTGAACTTCTTTGAGGCAACATTAGAGCAAGCTGTAGCCCTTATCTTTTTTATGCCGATGATTGCTGGGATGACAGGAAACACAGGTACACAATCTTTAGCGGTTGTTGTTCGTGGGATTGTCACTTCAGAGATGTCGAGGAAGATTGTCACGAAGCTTATTTTCCGTGAGTTTCGTGTTAGTTTAATCATTGGGGTAACTTGTGCTCTTTTAATTACTTTGATTGGGGCAATCTGGCAAGCTGATGTATTATTTGGTGCGGTTGTTGGGGTGTCGTTATTTTTCTCATTAATTATTGGAACCATGGCAGGAACGATTATTCCGTTAATTCTTTATAGAGTAGGTGTCGACCCTGCTGTTGCATCAGGGCCCTTAATTACAACATTAAATGATATCTTTTCTTTGTTAATTTATTTCGGAACTGCGACGATGTTTTTATCACATCTACTTTGATGTTTATGAGAATTTGAGGTAGAGGGACAGTTTTTACTGTGCCTCTATTTTTTGATTGGTGCTGCCTGGTTGTGCAGTGCGCTGAAACTTTTTTGGGGATTACTCGTGCGCGCAACACCCAAAAGTGGCGGAGCTAAGGGACAACTAAAGTGAACAAAGTGCCACGAGTCAAGAGCAAATGAAATGAGCATTAAAAAGCTGAAATTAGCTAGGATAAATAGCCGTTGTTACTAACTGTAAATACGGGCATTTTTTCAATATCAAATTATCTCTCTTATTCATTTACACTGCATTGGCAGTCAGTTTACCGGCTTCATTGCCTCAAAAAACCACTTTTATATTTGTTGGTAGTGGAAAGGCATCTTAAAGAGGTACTACCGCTAAATCTGCACATTAACGGTCATTTTGTTCCCTCAAAGTATTTACTCGTTCAATGTTTTTCTCAATTTTCCCAAAGTGTTTTAAATTTATAGCATTATTAACTTGTTACGATGGTCCCTATGATCCAATATAATGCTCCGTATAGTACAACAATTCCTGATATCAACAGGAACAAGGCTTTATTTGACATTCTTTTCATTATTTTCACCATCCATTAAATCAGTCATAAAGTAGTATAGCATGCCTTTTTATTCATATACACTAAAAGAGATTTTCGTTCAAATACATAAAAAAGGGTTTACTCATTGATGAAAATGAGCAACCCCTTTCTTTTTCGCTAATTATTCTGCTAGTTTGCTTGCTACTTTCGCTACCCGACTTCCGAGTCTTTCTGCCATGGTGATGTCACGTGGGTCGGGAAATGCTGATCCATCAGGACCTGCGACTGTAGAGGCACCGTAAGGACTTCCACCTATTCCATCGGTCGTTAATTGTTCGGGGTTTTCTCCATAAGGTAAGCCAACAAACACTAACCCAAAATGTAATAACGGCACTAACGAAGTAAGCACAGTTGACTCTTGTCCACCATGAATGGAACCAGAGCTTGTGAATACGGCCGTTGCTTTTCCTTCTAACTCACCGTTCGCCCAAAGTCCACCAGCTGAATCCAAAAATTGTTTCATTTGAGCAGGCATGGAGCCATATCGTGTTGGAATCCCCCAAATAATACCGTCAGCCCACTTCAAGTCGTCGTGCGTAGCAAGTGCAACGCCAGCTTGAGCTTTCTGAGCATCCACATAAGCATCCTGACTTGACATAGCTTCCTCAACTTCTTTAAATTCTTTAATCCTCACAAGTTTAACTTCCGTACCTTCAACTTGGCTTGCACCTTCTGCTACTGCCTGAGCCATTTTATAAATGTGGCCGTATGCACTATAATATGGAATTAAAATTTTCGCCATTTCTCTCTTCCTCCCTATCATAATTTTAACTATATTTCTCTATACCTCGCTTTTATGGTAAACTAAACATGATCGAGGTGAAGAAAAATGGATTACAGTCAAATGTGCCCCAAATATGAGCTCGCCATTGACCTATTAGGAAAAAAATGGACTGGTTTAATCATCCGTGTATTGCTAGATGGTCCAAAACGATTTAAAGAGATAAAGGAACAAATACCCGAGATGAGCGATCGGATTTTAACCGAACGAATGAAAGAGCTCGAGAAGTTAGATGTTGTAAAACGTCACGTTTATCCTGAAAAGCCAGTACGTATCGAATACGAACTGACCCAAAAAGGGCATGCTCTTAAACCAGTCATTGAAGCGATTCAATCTTGGGGTGAAAAGTGGGTTTAACTATTCTCTTATTTTTGCAAAGTTATATACCTCATTCCACCACTTCGTCTTAGTCGGAAAAACAGATCTCATTATTTTACTATTTTATAGACTAAGGGAGCTTTTACTTCAATAGCTCTCTTTTTTTGCTGGTTAATGAATGTTTATGAACACACTTACTAGTAAAAAATAAGAAAATATGTGCATAGAACTTTTACCATAGTGTGTAACCAACCATTTTTTGAAATAATTGAAAGCGGTGAAACGAATGAATATCGTATTAAGTACCTTAAACGCCAAATATATACATACTAGCCTTTCGATCCGTTATTTAAAAGCGGCTGTTCAAGAGGACTATGACGTACAACTAGCTGAATATACAATTAAAGATCCCGTTATCAACATTGCGACTGACCTTATTCAAAAACAACCAGACATCATCGGATTCAGTTGCTATATATGGAATATAGAAGAGACGATTAAGGTCATTGAAATCTTAAAGAAAGTCAATCCTTCACTAACTATTGTTCTAGGCGGACCTGAAGTTAGTTATGATACACCTTACTGGATGGAGCGACTTACTAACGTAGATTATATAATCATCGGTGAAGGTGAACATACCTTTAAACAATTACTTGATGAATTGCACAATCAAAAACAAATGAATCGAATTGGCGGATTAGCCTATAGGCTTGATTCACAAGTAAAAATTAATCCCCCTGCAAATAAAGTCAATTTAAAAGAGCTTCCATCACCTTACCGTTTTGAAGAAGATCGTGAATCTTTATCCAAGCGTGTTGTTTATATAGAAACAAGTAGAGGTTGTCCATTTAGCTGTCAATTTTGCTTATCCTCTATAGAAGTAGGCGTGCGCTATTTTGACCGTGAGAAAATAAAAAATGATATTCGCTATTTAATGAAGCACGGTGCTAAAACCATTAAATTCGTCGACCGAACCTTTAATATTAGTCGTAGTTACGCCATGGAAATGTTTCAATTTTTAATTGACGAGCACCTTCCCGGTACCGTTTTTCAATTTGAAATCACCGCAGATATTATGCGACCAGAAGTCATTCAATTTTTAAACGAGAATGCACCAAAAGGCTTGTTCCGTTTTGAGATAGGTGTACAGTCGACGAATGATCATACCAATGAATTAGTGAAGCGAAAGCAAAATTTTGAGAAGCTTACAAGAACCGTAACGATGGTAAGAGATGGTGAAAAAATCGACCAACACCTTGATTTAATAGCCGGTTTACCGGACGAGGATTATCGTAGTTTCAAAAAAACATTTAATGATGTCTTTGCCCTTCGTCCTGAAGAGCTTCAGTTAGGCTTTCTAAAAATGCTTCGTGGTACGGGCTTACGCATCAACGCCAAAGAACATGGCTATGTATATATGGACCATTCACCGTATGAGATTCTGAAAAACAACGTACTGTCTTTTGATGACATGATTCGAATTAAACAAGTAGAAGACGTACTTGAAAAATATTGGAACGACCACCGAATGGACGCCACAATCAAATATTTGGTCACACATGTATTTGAAACGCCTTTTGATTTCTTTCAGCAATTTGGTGCCTTTTGGGATCAACAAGGCTGGAGCCGAATTGGTCATCAATTAGAGGATCTATTTACGAGGCTGCATGTATTTCTAAAAGAACAAGAGGTCGTTCATTTAGATGTTATTCTTTCATTGATGAAATATGACTACTTACGAAATCAAAAACAAAAGCCGCGAAAGCAATGGTGGCAAGATAAAAATGACAAAGCAGCAAAACGTCAAATCATTAATCAAATCGTCGATCACCCTATTATTTATGGAGCTAACTTCGAGGCCTTACAATTATCGGAGAATGATTTGTATAAACATACAATTATTGAGGAAATGCCATTCTCTATGAACGATTATCTTAACGATGAAATTATCAATCTCGAAAATTCATCGTCACTTATCTTCTATTATCCTACACAATCAAAAGAATCAACAAAGATATATTATACAAAGTAATGTCAGCTACCAATAAAAAAGGCCTATAGGAATAAACCATTCCTATNTTTTATTTGTCTATAAAATTATGACTTAATTATTTAATAATTAGGCCCTATCATTCATGACAAACTTGTATAAATTATGTATATTTAATAGGGTAGGTTTGAACGTAAAAATGTAAGTGTTACCTACATTATGTTAAAATGATTATGGATACTATGAATTAAAACTGATAAAGAGGGTGATTTCATGAATATTGATACAATTGGAAAAAACATTAAGTTTTACCGCTCTCTCAAAGGCCTTACTCAAAGTGAATTATCAGAAGGCATTTGTACACAAGCACAGATTAGTAATATTGAAGCTGGAAAGTTCATCCCATTATCTACCACGCTATATTCGATCTCGAAACGACTTGGTGTTGATGTAAATCATTTTTTTCAAGCTGGTGACAACCCACAATATGACTATATTCAAGACTTCATCCAAGAGATTAGAAGAAATACGGTCGAAAGAAACTATGAAGAAGTTTATCGATTAATATTGGCTGAAGAAGGAAAACCCATTTTTGAAAGTTCTGATATGCAACAATTTATTCTTTGGCATAAAGGTGTTGCAATCGCTTATGTATTCAAAGACTACAACTTTGCACTAAAGCTTCTATTTCAAGCTCTTGAATTAACTTATAGTGGAAAAGGAAGTTATTCGCAGGAGGAAATTCAAATCCTTAACTCCATTGCTGCTATCCATGAATTAAAGGGTGAAGTGGAGTTAGCGATTGACTATTATGCTAGGGCCTTGCAACAAACAACTCATATCCCTGATTTAAATCCTAAAATAAAAGTGAGGCTCTTATATAATTATGCCATAGCTGAAACAGCTTTAAAAAACTTCCAGCATGCACTAGAATTAGCTGATAAAGGCCGACAATATTGCATTACCAATGGTTTGCTTTATTTACTTGGCGAATGTACGTATTTGAAAGGTTATTGTTTAGTCGTGGAAGGGGAAAAAGAACAAGGGAAACATTTTATTGAACAAGCCATTGTTTTATTCCGACTAGAAAATAAAGATGAACTCGTTCATATCGCCGAACGCAGAATAAAAGAAGTACTTACTAGAATCTAGTAAGTACTTCTTTTTTTACGTGCAGTTGAAAGAATTAATGAGCATGTGGTAAGACATTAATGACTACGCCGTCGACTCCAAATGCTACAGGGTCAACTAAAACGCCAGCTCCGATTAGAACTGCTCCAATAACAAACGTTGCAAGAAGTTTCTTATTTTTCATTACTTACTCACCTCTCTTCTTTTCTAGTAAGGTAAGTATAACTCGAATCTATCAACCATGTATTTCCAGTCTCGGTCGTTTAATAGGACTTATGCCCAAGAATTATTGCTCCTTTTTCCATTTTCTTTTTATTTATAAACTTACTTATATCAACAATTTTTTTAAAATAATTGTCGCTAGTTCCCGTAATTGCATGGTTTTAGCTCATGAATCTATCATATAGTAGCATTAATCGCGATAGTTTGACAACATTTTTCAAATATATAGTTTTAGAAAAAAGTACTATTTATGAAATAAAACTTCATTGTATCTAGTTCCTTTTTATATGTAATCATCATAACCATTTATGATTTATTACCCTGTTTTGGTATTTTTTAACATGATAGTTTTTGTATGAAAGTTACTTATGTGCGATAGGTTGTGCCTTGAAGTTAGTTGGTCATCCATCTTGCGATAGACGACCTTAACAGGACAATGCTCCCTTTTTAATCGTGCGGACTCCTAATGGTGATGGAGTTGTAAACGGGCCAACTGTTTAAATAGTCGCCACTACTTTGATTTTTGTTGGTGGCGAAGTGATTTGGGGCTTCGCCATGTGGGTTTTGTATGAAAGTTACATGGGTGGTGCTCATTTCTCAAGTTAACTTGACCTTTCTGTCTTTGTTTTTGGATCGTTTTTGAAATTCGAAAATGACCTCACAGACTTAATGAATTCGTCTGAAGGTTCATTTCGATTTTCAAAACTTCACGCAAATGCGTGGAAGTAGCCAAGCAAGCTTGGCTAACGGTCCAAAAACACTTGGATTTTAGATACTAATCCTGATGGAATACTACACATTTTTTTGGTTGGTGGTGGCTGGTTGTGTTGTGCGCTGAATCTTTTTAGGAAAGCTCTTGCTAGCTCTTTCCTAAAAAGTGGCGGGGCTACTTCATGAGAATCCTCAAAACCGTTTATGAATGAAAAGCCACCAGTTAAGGAGCGAAACCACACGTTCATGTTTAGTTGGTGTCGGAGCGGCTTTTGACTGTTGCCTTCAGTGTCTTTTTGAATATCCGTGATCTACATTCTAATTGCTCTAGTACTTGCATTCATGTGTCCTAGTACTTTTACAATAGCTTCTCGTCTTTCTATTCTCGCCTTAAAGGTGCTATCTCTAGACCTTTCTACTTCTTTTCCCTCCTTCCAACTCCAAGGATTGATTTCTCACACTCATCTTCACCCATTCCACTCAATCCCTTTTCTTCGCTCAGAAAAAAACACCTCGCTACGTTTTGTAACGAGATGTTTTTAATTGGTTCTTATTTCATCCATTCAGTATGGAAAATACCTTCTTTATCTATACGTTGATACGTATGTGCTCCGAAATAATCGCGTTGTGCTTGTAGCAAGTTAGCTGGTAAAGTCTCTGTACGATAGCTATCATAATAGGAAATCGCACTTGCGAAGCCTGGCACAGGAATTCCTGATTGAATCGCAAGAGCTAACACTTCACGTAGAGAACTTTGATAATTCGCTGCAATATCGTTGAAATACGGATCTAATAAAAGATTATCTAAGTTTGGCTCTTTATCATATGCTTCTTTAATCTTTTGAAGGAATTGAGCACGGATAATACATCCACCTCTAAAGATCATAGCAATATCGCCATATCGTAAGTTCCAACCATTTTCTTCAGACGCAGCTCTCATTTGAGCAAAGCCTTGTGCATAAGAAACAATTTTACTAAAATATAGAGCTTTTCTGACAGCCTCAATAAAGGCCTCCTTATCACCGGTAAATGACGGTACCGTTGGACCAGTTAGAATCTTACTTGCCTTCACTCGCTCATCCTTCATAGCTGAAATGAAACGAGAGAATACGGATTCTGTAATAACTGGTAGCGGCACCCCAAGGTCTAACGCAGACTTACTTGTCCACTTCCCTGTCCCCTTTTGTCCAGCCGTATCTAAAATAACATCAACAAGTGGTTTGCCTGTCTCATCATCTACTTTTGTAAAAATATCAGCTGTAATTTCAATTAAATAACTGTCTAGTTCACCTTTATTCCAATCAGCAAATACTTCATGAAGCTCTTGTGCATTCAACCCAAGCGTGCGCTTCAAAATAAAATACGCTTCAGAAATTAGCTGCATATCGCCATATTCAATTCCATTATGAACCATCTTCACATAATGTCCTGCTCCATTTGGTCCAATATAAGTAGAGCATGGTTCGCCATCCACTTTTGCAGCAATTGCATTAAGAATCGGCTCAACCAGCTTGTATGCTTCCTCTTGACCACCAGGCATAATTGATGGTCCAGTTAGGGCACCCTCTTCTCCACCAGATACACCTGTCCCAATAAAATGAATACCCGTTTCCTCAAGCTCTTGATTACGACGAATCGTATCTTCGAAATACGTATTTCCACCATCAATTAAGATATCGCCTTTTTCAAGAAGTGGCTTTAATGTATCTATGGTTGCATCTGTTGCGGTACCTGCTTTTACCATCAATAAGATTTTTCGAGGAGATTCTAAAGATTGAACAAATTCTTCAATCGTTTTTGCTCCAACGAAGTTTTTACCTTCTGCTTCGTTCTTCAAGAATTCTTCCGTCTTTTCAAATGAACGGTTAAAAACAGATACGGAATAACCGCGACTTTCAATATTTAAGGCTAAATTCTTACCCATTACTGCTAAACCAATTACGCCTATTTGTTGTTTGGCCATTTGTCTCTGACATCCTTTCTATCTATCAACATTTCTTATCATGTATGTTCTTTCTACTCCGTGAGTATTATACCATATCAAAACGAGCTTTACTTCTTCTTACCTGTTTTTATAAACGCTTACAAAAAATTTAATTCAATAAAGGGGAAAAGTCAGTCAAAAAAACATGAATAGTTATCGTTGGTTTTGAAAAGATAAATATATTGATATATGTTTTCATTCAATGTAACCGGGTATTAAGGATTTAACGTAACGTACACGAATAAGGAGGCTAAGAAAAATGAGTTCATACGATTTTTCAGAAATTCAAAAATCCGGACAACCACCACAAGCCCAAAGCAAACAACCCGGAATAGAAAAGCAAATGGAGCCTAAGCCGATTTATGATAATCCATCCTACAAGGGAAGCGGAAAACTAACTAATAAAGTTGCCCTTATTACTGGTGGCGATAGCGGCATTGGCAGAGCAGCAGCCCTTGCGTTTGCTAAGGAGGGCGCCTCCGTTTTTATCGTCTATTTAGATGAACATCATGATGCAAATGAAACCAAACAAGCCATTGAAAAAATAGGAGGACAATGTGAAATTTTGAGTGGTGACGTTGGTAATGAAACCTTTTGTAAACAAGCTGTCGAAGATGCCGTCAATCGTTTTGGAAAGCTCGACATCCTTGTTAATAATGCCGCCGAACAACACTACCAAACCAAAATTGAACAAATTAGCTCAGAGCAACTTCACCGTACATTTCAAACTAACTTTTTCGCTTATTTTTATTTCATTCAAGCGGCCATGCCCCATCTCAAAAAGGGAAGTTCCATTATTAACACAGCTTCGATCACGGCATATAAAGGAAACCCTGTTTTGATGGATTATGCTTCAACTAAAGGAGCTATTGTTTCCTTAACTCGCTCTTTATCTGAAAGCATCGTTTCCACTGGCATCCGTGTAAATGCAGTAGCTCCGGGACCCATTTGGACTCCATTAATTCCCGCTTCATTCCCAGAAAACGATGTTGCTAAATTTGGTACAGATACACCGATGGGCCGCCCAGGACAGCCAGCAGAATTAGCTCCAGCCTATGTTTACCTAGCATCCGAAGACTCCTCCTATATGTCTGGTCAGGTTCTCCACATCAACGGTGGAACGATCATAAATGGCTAATCTGCAAATAAAATTCGTAAGTAGTCGAGTGTTCATGTGCAGTTGTTACATCTATTTACAGAGGCTCTTCAGAGGGTAATGCGGCTTTATTTACGCTTTTATCCAACATGTAGCCGCTAATCTTTATTAGTAAAGATTAACGGCTACTTCCATTCCCATCCATTTATTTATTGAACACGAATCATTTCTAGCTTCCTTGCTGAATTCGCAACCTCAGTTGACGATTGATCAATCTCATTAACCGCCGTCACAATGCGCATAAGTTCAGATTCCATTTTTGTATTTTGCTCTTTCAGAAATTTCATCACATGCCAAATTTCTTCAAATGACTTCTCTGATCCCTTCATCTCTTCCATACCGCTACCTACAACCGAATGTACCTCTAAAACACGTTTTGACACGCTCTCAATTTGTTCATTGGTTTTTGTTATAAGATCTGTTACATTTCCAGTTGTCCGTTTCGTTTGTTCAGATAATTTTCGGATTTCATCGGCAACAACCGCAAACCCCCTCCCATATTCCCCAGCACGGGCAGCCTCAATGGAAGCATTTAAGGCTAATAAATTGGTTTGCTCTGCGATTTTCTCAACAATATCAATAACATGATGGACTTCTCCAGCAAACGTTCGTAATCGTTCAGATCCTTCTGTAATTTCTAAAATACTATCCATAACCGTTTCCATATTCTGAGCTTGTTTCGCTACTTGCTCTTTGCCACTTGTCGCATACCTCTCAGCTTTTATCGCCAATTCCGAACCCTCCTTCGCCAATCCTCCTACTGCTTCGGTCTGGCTGGCTAACTCTTTTACCGCACTATGACTTTGCTCAGACACGGCCGCTAGCACTGCTGAATGTTCATACAAGCTATCAATCATTTCGTTTCGGTCTTTTTCACTCGCATCTTCTATATCTTGTTGTTCACTCCCGTACCCATCTAAAATCAATTGTTGCTCTAAGTTGAAAAGACGGTATACAGCAATAATACTCCTCGTCGTATCAACGCCTTGATCAGCAAGCTGCTCGACTGTGTTCACAACTTGAATAAATAACTGGTTATACGCGGATAAATACCATTTGCTTGAAAGACCTATACGAATGTGGGCTTTGGCAATCCTCGCTCTTTTTTTGATAAAACTTTCATTGATTTCTGCTGAAAATAACTCTAATATATGTTGTTTAAACGTTAACTTTAATCTATCGACAGAGCTGTGTTCTTCAATTAGGGCCAACAAATTAGGCTGTTCTGTTATGGTCGCATAAAACTCAGAAGTAATCTGTTCAATGTTCTCTTCAATATAAGGCTTTAACCACTTTAAGACTCGTAAATCATACTCAGTTATACCAATTGATGTGAATGTTAAATAATCTTGAATGTATTCCATCGTAACTTCAGATAACGTAATGTCTTGTAACTGCTTATACCATTGATCTTGCTTGCCCTTACTTCTTCTACCTTTACGACTCAAAAAACTCATCACTGCCATCTCCTTTTATTCGTTCCCTCTATACTCTTATCTTTTATATCGACCATATCAACCATTACTTTATATCCAGGTAGATTGTACCTTAACCTTTTTCATATTGAAACTATATTTTTCCTAACGATATAACATTTCTCTACCCAGCACATGTTGAGGTGGCTCTTGATTTATTTTTTATATGAAAGTTGATGCTGATGCTCATGTGCGGAGCTTTGCTCACCGCTACCGAAAATCACGCTCCGAGACAATCGCTTGGCACTAAGCTAATCGGCTATACGCTGGATCTCAGCTCTGCCACTACGTACCATGAGAGTCTCCGCATGACTCGCCCGCTGGGTACTCTCATTCTCAAGTACAAATAACATTCTTACAACAATAACTAAAGTGCAAGTGAATGAAGAACCACCAGTTAAAGAGAGAAACCTCATTTTCATGTTTGTGGGTGACGACTTCTTTAACATCTAGCTTGTTTACAACTCCTTCACCATTAGGAGTCGGATGATCAAAAAGAAAGCAATATCCTGCTAAGGTCGAAAGGTAGAGGGTTGGCTAATCTCAAGGCACAAACTATCGCCCCTAAATACACTTTGATACAAAACGCTCATGGCGAAGCAGTCGCACACAAGCTACTTTCATAAAAAACATTGACTTACTCCTAATAACTCATTATGATGTTTGAGGTGATTGGAAATATGGAAACATTTTAACAGCCATAATACTAGGAATTTGGTCAAACTATAGATGAAGTAGCGGTAGTCGACCACCTCCTTTAATCACCTATTTCATTTATAAAAACAAGGAGGATTTATATGCATACAGGCTCTAATCAAATTAATACCGTTGGCGCACATGCTGACGTTAAAAGAGCACCGATTATGATTGCTCTAATCATTGGTGCATTTTTTGCCATTTTAAATGAAACATTATTAAACGTCGCCCTTACGCAGCTCATGGTAGAGTTTCAAGTGGGTGAAGCAACCGTTCAATGGCTATCGACCGGGTTCATGCTTATGGTCGGTATTTTAATTCCAGTATCTGCCTTACTCATTTCTTGGTTTACAACAAGACAAATGTTCATTGGTGCAATGACTTTATTTACTATCGGAACATTAATAAGTGGATTGGCCCCTAACTTTTCCGTCTTACTTATCGGCCGACTAATCCAAGCTAGTGGAACTGGATTACTTCTCCCGATTATGATGAATACTATTCTTGTCTTGTTCCCCCCAGAAAAACGCGGTGGTGCGATGGGAATGATGGGACTCGTCATTATGTTCGCTCCTGCCTTAGGACCAACATTATCCGGGGTTATTATAGAAGCTCTGAATTGGCGGTGGTTATTCTTTAGCGTTGTACCATTTGCATTATTCTCGATTCTTTTTGCTTTTATATTCTTAAAGAATGTAACGAAAGTAACGAAGCCAAAAGTCGATGTTATTTCCATTATTCTTTCGACACTTGGTTTTGGTGGAATCGTATTTGGATTTAGTAGTGCTGGTGAAGGAGCTAGTGGATGGACACACCCAGAAGTTTACGGGACGATTATTCTCGGTGCCTTGTCGCTGATTTTATTCGTATTAAGACAATTAAAGATGGAAGAACCAATTTTAGATGTTCGCACGTTTAGATCACCCATGTTCTCCATCACAACCATTTTACTTATTATTGTCATGATGTCTATGTTCTCAACGATGATATTAATTCCAATGTTTTTACAAGGCGCTATGGCACTTACCGCATTTGCTGCTGGTCTTGCCCTGCTTCCTGGAGGATTATTGAATGGTTTAATGTCACCAATAATGGGGAAGTTATTTGATAAGTTCGGACCGACCTTTTTAGTCCGCCCTGGTGCTATCTTACTCGTAGTTGTACTCATTTTATTTACGACAATCCATACAGAGACACCCATTTATGTTTTTGTAGTCTATCACTGCTTATTAATGGTTGCCATTGCAATGATGATGATGCCAGCACAAACGAATGCTTTAAATGAATTGCCACCCAAATATTATCCACACGGTACGGCGATATTAAATACATTGCAGCAAGTAGCTGGGGCCATTGGTGTCGCTTTGTTTATTAGTATTATGTCAAACAGCCGTACGAACTATCTTTCCGAAAATGTTCAGGGAGAGCCTAGTGTTCAGGACTTCGCGTTAAGCTTAACCGCTGGTGTACAAACTTCTTTTAAAGTGGGACTTTGTTTTGCTATTGTGGCACTCGTCTTAACTTTCTTTATCAAACGAGTAAAAGAACCAAAGGATATATAAATTCCTTTTATAAAGTATTTTATTTGTAATACGTAGACTTTCTCTTATATACTAGTAGTAAGTATTAATTTTTCGTTTGAGGAGGAAAAGTCATGAATCCTTTTTCAATCAGGCAGGCTCCTGAATTTATTCAAAGAGAAATTCAATTAATCCAAGAGCATATTGCTCCGATGTTAAAAAAGAGCTTAGGTTTCAGTTTTATTTCTTTTCCGCTCATTGGATTTTCGATTATTAATATTTTCTTTTTAGTAGCCATCGTTCCAGATACAGCTCCCAAAATGATTCCTATCATAATTTATGCGATATTAGGTGCTTTAGGTTTTGCGTTACTTAAAGAATCTTCCATAAAAAATAAAGAGGTTCATCGTACGGGTATAGCCTTTATGAAAAAGCGCATTGAGACGAGTACAGATGTAATAGATGACGTAAAAAAACGCTATATAAAATCACTTGAACAGAAACCGCAACAGGCGATAAATGTTTTTTGCGAATTCCTCACTTATGAGCATAACCGAGCCACATCAAGGAACGATTAATTGTTTAATAAAAATAAAAAATGCTACCTACGGGTTCTAGCCCATAGGTAGCATTTTTCATGTAGGATCCTTTCCTCCAAACCCCTCAAGCTTTTCAATTAATTGAGTCGGTATTTGGAGCCGCTGACCTTGAACACCTAATAAATCTAACCATTCATCCGATGACTCTTCATCATGCTTTTTAATTTCAGCTACTTCTTTATGCAATTGTTCCATTCTTCTATCCAAAGCATCTGCTGTCGTTGCTGCGTTTTTTAATTCATTCGTTAAGTACTCAGGGATTTCTTTATTAAATTTATAATATATTTTGTGCTCTAAGCTAGCCCAAAAATCCATCGCAATTGTACGAATTTGAACCTCAACACAGACCCGCTCTTCACGATCACTCATATAAACCGGTACTTGTAAAATTAAGTGGAGACTGCGATATCCATTTGGCTTCGGTATTTCAATATAGTCTTTAACTTCCATAATTTGAATATCTTTTTGTTTTTTGAGCATATCCGCAATGCGATAAATATCAGAAATAAATGAACATGTTATACGAATCCCAGCAATGTCTTGTATATTCTCTTTGATACTTGCTAATGTAAATGGATGCCCTTTACGAATAATCTTTTTTAATATACTTTCTGGCTCTTTTAAGCGAGCTTTCACATGTTCAATTGGATTATATTCATGAATATATTCAAATTCCTGTTGTAATATATTGATTTTGGTTTCCATTTCATCAAGAGCAAATTTATAAGCCATTAGAAATTTCGTCATCTCATCTTTAGCAGATTTGATTTTGGTTAAATCAATATTGGTCATCACCATCAATCACTCACTTCATCCTTATTGGGTTACTTCTACTCCATCCTTTGACTTAGACTCACCATAGATTCGCTTAGCTATTTCAGGTGCAAATTGAAATAGAGCAATACCAACCATTGCAGAGGCTAAGATAAACACACTGCTAAAAGCCTTTAATGATACAGAAGCAAGTGCCGCAATAATGATAGAAAATTCTCCTCGTGCAGTCAAAGACAAACCGGCCCTCAAGGCAACCGGCCGTGATAAACCATACATACGTCCACCCCAAACACCAACTAATACTTTTGCTAGGATTGACCAAGTTAAGACTATCAATAAGAGACCTACCATAGGAATTCCATCATTAAACTGAATGGTTGTACCGAAATACAGGAAAAAGAGTGGCATTAATAAATCGCGAGAGCGCACAACGATTTGTTCGATCTCATGTGTTCTTCTAACTTCAGCCATCATAATTCCTGCTAAAAATGCACCTAAAACCTCAGACAAGCCGAGATACAATGCTAAACCTCCATAAGCCAAAGCAATACCTGTTACAAATAAAATAATACCATCACCATGAACGTGACGTCTAAAGAAAGGACCTAAATGTACAAAAACTGAACGACCAATTAAAATCGCTCCGACAACTAGTGTAACCAACTTAACCACAAGCCAAGAGATAGAGGCAAAGGTAATGGATTCTCCTGCTGTAAAGCCTACTAAAACAGCTACCATGATTGGTGCAACTAAATCTTCAAAAATAAGTAGCCCTAACATAAAGTCAGATTCTGGATGATTTAAGCGATTACTACTTTCTAATAATTTCGCCGTAATAGAAGAACTCGTGGCATATACAACCGCACCAACGATAAAAGCAGATAAATAATCCAACCCAAAAAAACCACTGATAATTACAGTTATTCCAAAACTCAGCACAACATCTAAGATACCTGGTCCAAGCACTTTTTTTGCCACAGTTAAAAGCTGTTTAATTGGAAATTCCATACCGAGCATAAAAAACAATAATACGATCCCAATCTCGCCAGCGAAATGTAATAAATGATTATCCGTCAACACGCCACCTAATACAATACCAAGTAATATAAATAGAATAACGCTTGGGATTTTAAATTTCGTCCCAAAGAATCCTGTAAAAAAAAGCAATAATAACACTAGTCCCGATCCTAGTAATTCATTTAATTCCAAAAGCAATATCCTCCTTTTACATACAGCAAACGCTCACTTTGATGTAAAAGCCAAAACAAGCACAACGTATAGGTTCCTTTAACAAGGTTTCCTAGTATGGCTTAAAATATCCCCCCGATTTTACATTTTTCACCAAAAACCTCATTTTTTTAGATTTTATATGAAAGTTACTTAAGATGATATGCACATCTTCGATGAGCGCTCCGAGAATGGGGGACACGCTTTCCGCAGGCCTTGCTTGTGCCTCCGCGCGTCGCTTGCGGGGTCTCATCAGGCTATTCGTGCAGGAGTCGGCCACCCCATTTCCTCCGCTTGGGTTGGTGCATGCTTCTTGGTTAGAGAACTACTCATACAAAACCAATGAATGAAAAGCCAACAAATAAAAAAGCAAATACTAATTGAATGAAGTTCCACCAGTTATAGAGTGAAACCCTACTTATATGTTTGGAGAGGACTAGTTGTAAACGTACCCATAGGTTATGAAGTCGTCACTACATATGAATGACTACTTTGTGCAGATACTCCAAGATTTGGCCTCAGCAGTATCTTCACGATTCCTTATGAACCTTAAGCTGGAGATAGATGATTTTCATCTTTGTTGGTGGTGGAGCAGTTTTGGCTCCGACATGGGCGTTTTATATGAAAGTTAGTGCGAACATAGAGCGTTTATCACCGCTACCTAAAATCATGCTGTGCTGGGTACTGCTCACTCTTAAGTTTAAGCAACATCTACGCTCCGCATTGTCAGTTCTATTTTCGGTTTCATTGCTGCGTATTTTGTTTTGCTCCGCATTGTAGACCAGTTCACTCGGCTCCTTTGCTGCAAAAGCCACTTTCATATCTGTTGGTGGCGAAGTGAATCCGCTTCGCCATGTTGGTTTTGTATAGAAGTGAACTTAAGGGCGATAGGCTGTGCCTTGTGTGTTCTTCTTCAAAATCACTCTGGGACAGAGGACTTTTCTCAGGCGGGGACTGAACTCTAATCGCATAATAAAAAACCTAAAAAGTCTATGTTTAACCTTTTAGGTTTCTTAAGAATGATAAATTATTTAAGTACAAATTTTTCAATGGCCTTGGCGACACCATCTTCATTATGGGAAGAGGTAACCCAATCCGCTTCCTCTTTAATGATTGGCTGGGCATTACCCATGGCTACTCCAACACCGGCTTCACGAATCATCGCCAAATCATTAATGCTATCTCCACAAGCTAGGACTTCTTCCATCGTAATACTTAGCTTTTCACAAACTTTTTTAATGGCGTTCGCTTTATTAATACCTAAAGTATTAACTTCTAGATTGAACGGGTGAGAATTACTAATTTCAAACCCTCCATGTTCTTCTAAAGCTTTTAAAAGAGCATCGCGTACGTCTTCTGTCTCGAATTGAAAACCAAATTTGAGCCAGTTATGACGATCTGCATCGACTGGGAATTCATTTCTCCAAACTTTTTCTTCTGTAACGGCCCAATACTGAGTTTGATGTTTCTCCATTAGTTGATAGAGGAGTTCAATATCTGAAAAAGGAACGTTTTGTCGCTCTAAAATTTCTCCAGTCGGTCCCCAAATTTCACTTCCATTAACAGTAATATGATAGTCAAGCTTTAATGCTTCACGATACTCTTGACTTGTTAGTAAGGAGCGGCCTGTACTAAGCATGACATGTACCCCTTTTTCTTTTGCCGCTTCAATCGCTTGTTGATTTGCTGGGGATACAACATGCTCTGAATTTAATAAGGTACCATCCATATCTAATGCTATTAAACGTATTTCTTTTCTCTCCACTTTATTCATCCTTTCTTTTGTATGAAAGTTACTTATGAGCGACAGTTTGTGCCGTGAAGTTAGTTCGTCATCCATCTCGCGCTAAATGACCTTAGTAGAACAGTGCTCCCTGTTTGTTCAGGCCGACTCCTGATGGTGATCGAGCTGTAAACGGGCCAACAGTTTGAACTTTCGCCACTACTTTCATCTTTGTTGGTGGCGAAGTGAACCGTCTTCGCCATGAGCGTTTTATATGAAAGTTGGTGCTGATACTCATATGCGCGGTTCTATTTGTTCCTACCGAAAATCATGCTGCACAGCCTTTGGAGCTTAGATCTGCCATTAGTTTCCCTAGCCTCTTCTCCATGTTTTCATTCGAACTATTTACTGATACTTTTAGTTTATCTTATTGTGAAAAAAAGTACAAAGAAGCTAATCAATTCTTTGTACTTTCTCATCGTATAATCCAGCTTTTGATACCTGTTGATTTTCTCTTACCTTTGCTTGAGGCTTACTTATCAATCCAAAATATAAGCCAATTCCAATAAGCACATATATGGCACTCGTCATATAAAGTGTTTCAAAGCCTATAGTAGCGATTACCCAACCCAGTAAAGCTGAACCTAGACCTACACCAATATCAAATACGGATAAAAAGGTCGCTGTTGCCGCTCCCGCTCGATGGTAAGGGGCACCATTAATAGCAAGAGTTTGGAAGCTCGGAAATAGAGTTCCCCATCCGAGTCCAATAAATGCGGCTGCAAGTAAGAAGACGACGGTCGTTTCGCTTATACTTAAAATGAATAACCCGACCGCAAAAAAAACAATACATGGATACACAATGACGTTCGCTCCATAACGGTCAAAGATACGGCCTGTAAACGGCCTTGTAATAATCAAAATTACGGCATATACAATAAAAAATAAACCCGAAACAGAACCTAGCCCTATTTCTATAGCATAAACCGAAACAAAGGACAAAATCCCAGCATACACGATAGCAAAGAAACACGCTATGAAAGATATACGCAACGCACTTTTCTCGATGATGTCTTCTTTTTTTGAAATTGATTCACTGTTTACGTATCGCTCTTCAGAAAAAGTAAACCATAACATAACACTACATATAAACGCTCCTGTCGCTAAGACGGAGGCTACGGAAAACAACCAAACCTCTCCATAATTCTGAAGGATACTTATTCCTAGAAACGGACCAATAACCATACCTAAATTCATAGCTAAGACATAATAGCCCATTCCTTCACCACGCCTATGCTGAGGAATCACATCTGCAACAATCGCTCCTCCCGCCGTCGTAACCATACCAAAGCCAATTCCATGTAAGAAACGTAAGACGAGTAATCCAGGAATCGATAGTGGCACCAAATATAAAAAAGCCATGGCAGCAAATATGATAACCCCCACGAGCAAAATAATTTTTGAACCAAACCGTTCTATCATTCTCCCTGCTAATGGCCTTGTTACAATAGCAGAGATTAGCATAATGGTAGTCGTTAGCCCTGCTTCCATCGCTGTACCCTGTCGTACATCTAAAATAAATACAGGTAAACTCACCAATAAAACATAAAATGTGCTAAAAATAAAAAAAACGCATGCAGCGATGCTTATAAACCCTTTCGTCCATAATTTGGACTTTGTTTCTTCTTGTATCATATAACTTTACTCCCCATTTTTTATCTATTTGATCATAACAAATAGATTATCATNTATATATATAAAATATAATAGAGGTGTCTAAAGTGGATATTAAAGCTCTTTATTATTTCAAAGTAATTGTTGAAAAAGGCAGCATCTCAAAAGCAGCTCACTTTTTACATATGGCTCAACCGCCTTTAAGTCAGCAACTCAAAAAGCTTGAACAAGAGATGGAAGCCACGTTAATTAAGCGCTATCGAGAAAAGTGGGAAGTGACCGAAGCCGGGCACGTCCTTTACCGCCATGCCAATGACATATTAAATCAGATGAGTAAAATTAAAGATGAGATTGTAGAAATAGCCGGAGGACTAAAAGGAACATTATCAATAGGGGTCGCTTCATCATGTATCACCATGTTGCCAAAAGCAATTAAACTTTTTAAAAAACAATATCCTTCTATCCATCTAAAACTCATTCAAGGTGATTCGGCTTTTATTCAAGAGAAGCTTGAGCGACAAGAAATTGACTGCGGTATTGTCCTTTCTCCGGAAAAACGTGAGCACTTTCACTATAGCGATCTACCTGCCCAACCCATCGTTGCCATTATTCCAGCAGCATGGAAGTCTGGTTTTCAACAGGAGAAAATTAGTACAATTGAACTCATTGAGCAGCCCATTATTTTGTTAAGCCCCTTAAAAGGGTACGATATTGCGGAAGATATATTAAACCATCTAAAAACATTTTCAAGTCCACTTCAAGTTATATTAGAGTGCCAGGATATCCCGACAATTATATCCTTAATTGCCAATGAAGTTGGCTTATCGATTATTCCGAAGCCTGACTTGGACTATATTAAACGTCAAGCAGTTTCTATCCTAGAACTGTCCGATTTTTCTAGGAAAGTGCAACCGGTTTTGGTTACCAACCAACTCACTTATATCAATCAAGCCACACATAATTTCATTCAATGCGTAACAGAAAGCACCCACTCATAAAAAGTGGGTGCTTCATCATTACTTCTTACATAGAGGATGATTGCTGTTCCTTGTTTTCCTTATTTTCTAAATGAATCTTATGATTTTTACCCCATTTATCCATAGCCTCTAAGATAGGAATTAAACTATTCGCATACTCAGTTAAGGAATACTCTACTCTTGGCGGTACCTCCGCATACACTTTTCTTTCCACGATATCTTGAGCTTCTAAGTCACGTAACTGGGCGGTAAGCATTTTTTGAGTAATCCCAGGTATTGCTCTTCGTAATTCATTAAAACGCATTTTGGGATTCATAATTAACTGATATAAAATTTTGTGAGTCCATTTTCCAACCAACACCTCTAAAGCTGCCTCAGCACGACAAGTTGACATGCTCTCACCCTTTCATTGTTTCCTTTTGTATACTATAGCACCTTTTAGTGCGTACTATCCAATTTTAGTATTCACGGGCATACTAAGAGTAACAACAGAAAATGGAGGTATAAGAAATGACATACACACTACATGCAGATACAAAGCTCGGTCAATTCCAACTAAAAGTAAGTCAGCTTGAACGTTCCATCAATTTTTATGAAAACATCCTAGGTTTTCAAACGTTATCTCGTTCAGATCAACATGCTTATTTGAGCGTTGATGGTGTTAACCCTTTACTCATTTTACAAGAGGTGAAAGGAGCAAAAGTGACACCACCCAACCAAACTGCAGGATTATATCACTTTGCCATCCTCCTCCCATCACGTAAGGAACTAGGGCTTTTACTAAAAAATATGATCGCCCACCAAATTCCTTTAGGCTCTGGCGACCACGGCGTAAGTGAAGCTTTCTATTTATCAGATCCTGATCAAAATGGCATTGAAGTTTACGCAGATAGACCACGCTCGCAATGGGAGATTGACGACCATGGACATTATGTAATGACAACAGAAGCTGTTGATGTTAAATCTATGCTCGATGTCGTTAACGATGAAACTTTTAAAGGATTACCAGCTGAAACCGTGTTAGGTCATGTGCACCTGCATGCCCACTCTCTCCCAGAAGCCGTTCAATTTTATCGAGATGTTATCGGCTTTGAGGTTGTGATGGATGTTTCAAGAATGGGAGCTACTTTTTTAGCAGCTGGTCGCTACCACCATCATCTCGGATTAAATCGTTGGGCAGGGCCACAAGCTCCTCTAAGAACTAGTGATGCAGTTGGACTTTCCTTTTACACGATTGTCGTCCCAACAGAAGAAGAGCTGGCACGTATTCAAGAACATTTCCAAGAACTGAACCAACCATTTGAAAATGACCAAACAACACTAAAGGTTGTCGACCCAAATGGAGTAAACGTTCATTTCGAAGTCCAAACACTAGCAGTCTAACGAGACTACTACTAACAAGCCAAAGAGAGTATTTCTATAACTCTTAACTGGTGACTTTTCATTGATAATTGGTTTTGAGGATACTCATATTTTGCCGTAACCCCCGCCACTTTTTGGATGTTGCTTGTAAGAGCAATTCCAAAAAGATTCAGTGCACCGCACAAACAGCCAACAACAAAGATAAAAGTAGAGGCGACTATTTAAACAGTTGCCCCTTTCACAACTCCATCACCACTAGGAGTCGCATGAACAAAAAGGGAGCAGTGTCATGTTAAGGTCGTCTATCGCCCCTAAGTCCACTTTCATACGAAACCCACATGGAGCCGTTAGCACAGCGCCACGCGATTGTCTCGGAGCATGATTTTCGGTAGCGGCAAGTAGAACCCCGCACCCAATTATTAGCATCACTTTCATACAAAAAACCGTCGGCATCTGTACAATGTCAACGGCTTTTATTTTTCATGTTAAAAGAAAAACATGAAACACTTATTCATTTTTATTTATCTAAACATTAAATAGCCCAAGACACCAAAACCTACGATAAAGCAGTAGATAGAGAAGTAAATAAGCTTACCGCTTTTCATAATATTAATAAAAATCTTTAAGGCAAAATAAGAAGCAAATAATGATGCGACAAACGCTATACTATATAAAAATATTTTTTCAGCAAATTGCGGGTCATTAAAAACATCATTTAACGCCAATATACCGCTACCTAAGCTAACTGGTATATAAAGAAAGAATGAGAACCGAAGTGCTAAATCTCTTGACCAACCAACAGCTAAAGCAGCAACAATCGTCGCACCCGAGCGACTAATTCCAGGCATCAAAGCGACCATTTGAGCTAAGCCAACAATAATAACAGCTTTTAGTGTCATATCAGATTCCGTTTTTGTCCCTTTAAGTTTACGAATAATAAAAAGGGCAACCCCAGTAACGAGTAAAGCAATGGCTATGATACTGATTCGACCAGTCTGTGTAGAAATCCAATCCTCTAACAGTAAACCCGCAATAGCAGCAGGTACAGTTGCAATGACTAAATAAACCCAAAATCGAAAATCATTTTCATAATCCGAGCTTTTCGTTTGTAAGTATCTTAGAGCACCACCGATAAGCCGAATTAAATCTTTTCGATAAATAAAAATGACGGCAATTAATGAAGCAAAGTTAACTAATATCTCAAAAGTAAGTCCTTCACTTTCTAATCCAAAAAAATATTGAGCCAAAACGAGATGACCACTTGATGATACAGGAATTGGCTCCGTAATTCCTTGTATTAATCCCAATATTAAATATTGTACCCATTCAGCTAGTTGTCCTAAGCTTTCCATAATATCTACTCCTATCCCCCATATATAGCACGACTACCTTGTCTATTGTAGTAACTCTACGCAAAGTGCGTATAAAGCACTTGTTAAAATTATATAAATCCCCGTTTACGGACAAGCACTTCTTCCATTATATGACGTTAAGAGTAAAATGAGAATCATTAATTTCGAATGATAATATAGACAAGGTAAACAAGATAAATAAGAATCAGTATACTTCCCTCTCCTTTACCTACCTTAAAGTTCGTTCGTGAGAAGATTAGCAGGACTAATGTAAATATAATAAGAATAACGACATCGACAATTACACGTGGGTCTACAGTTAGTGGTGTTATCGTCGCAGCAACTCCAAGGATAAACAGAATATTAAATACCCCACTACCGACAATATTTCCGAGTGCAATATCGCTCTCTTTTTTTATAGCCGCAATAATAGCTGTCACAAGCTCTGGTGATGATGTCCCAATCGCAACAATCGTTAAACCTACCAACGTCTCGCTCATTCCTAGCTGAATCGCTATCGCCGAACTGCTCGAAACAACAAACTCGCCTCCTAACAAAATCGCAAGTAAGCCAAGAACAGATATACCTATGGCCTTCCCCCATTTTTTCTCTACATTTTCGTAAGGGTGTGGTTTCCCTTTATCTCTAATCCTTTCTTTTCGAATTACTTCAATAATGTAATATAAAAAGACCGCGAATAGGAGTAAAAAAAGAATTCCTTCACTTCGCGTAATAACGTTTGCCCCACCCGAGTGCAAATTTTTATCATTCATCAAAATAAACAAGCTAATACTCGCCAATAATGTAAAAGGAATTTCCTTTCGAACAGTATTGTCTTGAACCTTTAAAGGATAAATCATCGCCATGACACCGACGATAAATGTCATATTAAAAAGGTTACTTCCGACCACATTACCTATCGCCATTGCTGAACTTCCTTTTAAAGCGGCAAGTACACTGATAATAAGCTCAGGAGCACTTGTCCCAAACGCAACAATCGTTAAGCCAATGACAAGTGGCGAAATGTTCATGTATTTTGCCATTGTAGAAGCACCATTAACAAAATAGTTAGCTCCACCAATGAGTACGATAAATCCAACTAGAAGTAGAATATAATTTAGCAATATATGAGCCTCCCACAGTTTCTTATTACTCAGTATTTACGCTTGTACTCATTCTTATTTTAGAAAGTGGGAAAAAATGAAAAAACCATCAACATTCACATAATTATTTTTGTGAACATGATGGTTTTGGACTGATATATTAGATTAGTTTCTTTTATTTAAATACTTTTACCCTTTCTTCTATCGGCAGAAATGACTTTTGGACGGGTTCTTGTCCTGCCATCCCAAAAGGCATTTGGGCTATGAGGCGCCATGAAGCAGGTATATCCCATTGCTCTTTTAGAAGATCATCTACAATGGGGTTATAATGCTGAATTGATGCGGCTAATCCTTGCTCAGCAAGTGCTGTCCATACGGCAAATTGCTGCATACCGGAGGATTGTTCGGTCCAAGCTTCAAACTTCCCTTTGAACTGAGGCTTATCCTTTTCATAAGTAGACGTTATCGCTTCATCATCAAAGAAAAGAATGGTTCCATAGCCTGATTGGAAGCCACTTAATTTTTTGTTCGTAACTTCAAATTGTTCAGTCGATAACTTTTCTTGGAGCAGGTCCTTGACTCCTTGCCAAAACTGCTTATGCTGCTCCTCGAATAAAATGGCTACCGTACTACTTTGTGAATGGAAGGCTGTTGGTGAATGCTTTACGACCTTTGAAACGATTTCAGTAATTTTTTCATTGGAAATGGGTGTTTCATTACGAACGATTCGAATTGTTCTACGTTGTTCTAGTGAATCTAAGAAATAACTAGACACAAAATCCCTACTTTCTACACGTTTTCATGCTAGCTACGTTAAATGATGAGCATTTACATGTCAAGTGTCCCCACTCACCATGGGTGATTTTCATAAAGAATTTAGCTTCCACTCAATAAACTTTCTACAGGACGTACAATACGGTGTTGTGTACCCCTTTTAATGAGACTCTGACAATAAGAACAGTGAATATACAGGGTTTCTTCGTTATTAATTCCATTCCAGCCTTTAGCAATAAGATGACTGAATAAGTTCAATGAACGAACCTCATATTTAAATAAGAGCCATAGGGCAAACGTACATAGAAGAAGCACAATGATCACTGACATCACTCCATCCACATTTAATAAAAACCATTGTACTTGGCTACACATTCAGCATCATTCTAAATTCTTCATTTCATTACTGAAAAAATAGAAGATAAGCAAATAGAAGAGCAAGTGCGAGACCAAAGATAAGATAAGGGGTTTTATGTAGGAGAAATTCGCTTTTTCTTTGGTTTGTTTGGCTCTTTGCTTCTACTTTGTTTTTTTGCATCGCTTCAATCGCATCTTCTTCCAACAAGACTGTATCTTCTTGCTGCTCACTCATCATTGATTGCCTCCTTAAAAATGTTTCTTGATATTTTTATTATACATAATTTCCCTTGTTTTTGTATGAAAGTTAGTTATGGGTGATAAGTTGTGCCTTGAAGTTAGCTGGTCATCCATCTCGCGATAAATGACCTTAGTAGGACAGTGCTCCCTGTTTGTTCAGGCCGACTCCTGATGGTGATCAAGTTGTAACGTGCCAACTGTTTAAAAAGTCGCCACTATCCACGAAGAATGGTCTTTGGTCAGATACTACATGGTTTGGCTTCCGTATCTTCACATTAACCCCCTCTTTGTGCAGATACTACATGGTTTGGC
>LFJO01000004.1:208961-220976 GCA_001038565.1 Alkalihalobacillus pseudalcaliphilus | reverse complement strand
CAGATACTACATGGTTTGGCTTCCGTATCTTCACATTAACCCGCTCTTTGTGCAGATACTACATGGTTTGACCTCCGTATCTTCACATTAACCCCCTCTTTGTGCAGATACTACATGGTTTGGCCTCCGTATCTTCACATTAACCGCTTCTTTGTGCAGATACTTCTCCGATTTCCTTCAGCATCTGCACATTAACATTGCTTTTCCTTTCACCTCACCAGCTTCACCTTGACCTCTTATTTATTTGAGGACAATTTGTAGCGCTGTAACCTTAGAGCGTTGGCAACGACTGATACGGAGCTAAAAGCCATCGCCGCCCCTGCTACCCAAGGGGTTAATAAACCAAGTGCTGCTAATGGTAATCCAATGCCATTATAAACAAAAGCAAAAAATAAATTTTGTTTAATATTACGCATCGTTTTTTGGCTTAAATCAATGACATGGACGACTCCAGCTAGATGATTTTTCATTAATGCGACATCTGCTGATTCAATAGCAATATCCGTACCGGTCCCTAGTGCCATACCTATGTCCGCTTCACTCAATGCGGGTGCATCGTTAATCCCATCACCAACCATCGCCACTTGATAACCTTGTTGTTTAAATCGCTTAATTTGTTCCCTTTTCTGGTTGGGAAGCATCTCTGCATAGACATGTTCAATTCCTACCTGCTTTGCTATCGTTTGGGCGGTTCTATCGTTATCACCAGTCATCAAACACACTTCTACGTTACGTTTTTTTAATCGTTGAATAACCGTAATCGCTTCAGGTTTTATCACATCAGCTACCGCTATAAGTCCAATCAATTGTTTATTACGAGCAAAGAGGATCACCGATTTACCACTTGCTTCGTAAGTACGAATCGTATTCTCAAGCTGGTCACTCTTGACTCCTTCTAGCTTCATAAATGATCGCGTACCCAAAACAACATCATCCAAGCCAACCTTCGCTCGAACTCCACCACCTGTTACACTTTCAAAAAATATCGGCGGTTCAATTTGAAGGTTTTCCTCCTTCGCCTTCCTAACAACCGCTTGAGCAATTGGATGCTCAGATTGACTCTCAGCAGACGCCGCTAGACTGAGGACTTTTTCATACGTATCATCACTATAAACGACTAAATCAGTCACTTTCATATTTCCTTGCGTGATCGTTCCCGTTTTATCGAAAACAACCATGTTAATATCTTTGGCATTTTCTAATAGCACTCCACTTTTAAAAAAGATGCCATATTCAGCAGCCCTCCCTGATCCAGCCATAATCGAGGTAGGTGTAGCTAAGCCTAGTGCACAAGGGCAGGCAATCACTAGTACTGAAATAGCCGGTATTAAAGCCACTTTTAAATCATGAGGCAATAAAATAAAAAACCAAGCACAAAACACAACGATAGCAATAAAAATAACGCTAGGCACGAAGATATGCGAGACCCGATCTACAAGTTGTTGGATATTTGCTTTTGATCCTTGGGCATCCTCTACTGCCTGAATAATTTGGGCAAGAAACGACTCCTTTCCAACTCTTGTTGCTCTCATTCTTAATGCCCCATGAAAATTGACAGTCGCTCCGAAAACAAAGGCTCCTGCCATTTTTTCGCTCGGTTTACTTTCACCCGTAAGCATGGATTCATCTACAGAAGACGTGCCTGATAAGACAACCCCATCCACCGGTATTCTCTCTCCTGGCTTTACTAGTAGGTGATCCCCTTCCATGACATCAGTAACCGCTATAACAATCTGCTTGCCGTGACGAAAAACGGTCGCTTGATTCGGTTGCAAACTCAAAAGCTTCTTAATCGCCTGACTTGTTCTTCCTTTAGCTTTTAACTCTAAGCATTTCCCTAACATGACTAACGTTAATATGACGGCGCTTGCTTCGAAATACAAATCGATAGGACCTTGAATGCCTGCCAACCTTGATTCAAATAAGAGATAGACACTATACAAATAAGCAGCACTTGTTCCTAAGACAATTAATACATCCATATTGGCATGCTGGTTGCGTACCGCTTGAAAAGCACGAAGATAAAAAGGATAACCGACAATGATTTGTACAAAGGTAGCTAATACAAATTGTACAAGCGGTTCAAACAATATAGATGGTACTGTCATAAACGATAGAAAATGAAAGTGAAAAATCATAGTCAAACATAATGGAAAGGTTAATAGGGCAGAAAATAAAAACAACCTTACATGATAATCATACGTTTGTTTTTTGATGTCTTCTTTTCCCTGCTCTTCTTCCTCCGTTAATGCTCGATATCCTAATTTAGCAATTTTTTGCTCAAAATCATGCCTTGCTAAAATCGACGGGTTGTAAATAATGGTTGAGCGTTCTAATGCGTAATTGACATTGGATCTCAGAACTCCTTCCATCCTTGCCAAACCTTTCTCAATTCTTGTTGCACACGCCGCACATGTCATCCCTTCAATTTGTAGTGTCGCTTGTTTCTCCCCAGACAATATCGCACCCCCAAATAAAAAAGACCCCTTTGCTTGTTATCACAAAGAGGTCTTTATCACGTCATCATTTATTTTACGTCGTAGCCTTGTTCTTCAATCGTTTCTTTAATTTCTGATAAAGTTACTCTCGAGTCATCAAATTGTATTTCTACTTCACCAGTATCTAATCGTACTTCAACATTGGATACACCTGTTAATTCTCCTACATTACCTTCTACGGCCTTTACACAATGACCACATGACATACCTTCTACCTTTAGTAATTCCTTCATGTCGAATTCCTCCTGTAAATTGATTTATATGCAAAGGTTAATCATTTATTCCTTCTAACGTATCATTCTTTTTACGACCGACATTAATTCATCAATCGCCGCTTCGCCATCGCCCTCTTTAATCGCTTTTGCTACACAATGATGGGTATGATCTTCTGTTAAGGCAACAGATACTTTATTAAGTGCTGCTTGTACGGCAGAAATCTGGTTGAGAATATCGACACAGTAACGGTCGGATTCGACCATACTATGGATGCCTCTAACTTGACCTTCTATCCGCTTTAAGCGATTTAATAACTGCTGTTTGTTAGGCTGCACGGTCTTTTTGGCTGAGTGTTCGCTCAAAATCCCACCTCATTTCTTTATACATATACCCCGTATACCTAAGATAACATATACACATTGAAAGTCAAGATGAACCACCCTTACATTTTTTAGCTTTTACCTTCTTTCATTTAACTTCTTTAAAGGCTTGTACTTCTTCCTTTATTTTACCTTGACGAAAGGATTATAATAAAAGCAGAATATTTTCATACAATAAGGGGGTATTAAGATGACCAAGAAAGCTTTACTTAATATTGATTATACGAATGATTTTGTTGCTACTAACGGTGCATTAACATGCGGCGAACCCGGACAAGCCATTGAAACTGCTATTGTACAGCTAACCAAAGACTTTATCGTTCATGGTGATTTCACAGCTTTTATGATCGATCTTCATAAAGAAAGTGATAAGTTCCATCCTGAAACGAAGTTATTCCCACCACATAATATTGAAGGAACCGATGGCCGCCAGTTATACGGTCAACTCGCTCCTCTTTATGAGCAAAATCAATCATTACCCCATGTATTTTGGATCGACAAAACTCGTTATTCGGCATTTGCAGGAACTGAATTAGAGCTTTTATTACGAGAACGACAAATTACTGAGCTTCATTTAGTGGGGGTTTGTACCGATATTTGTGTACTGCACACAGCTGTTGATGCTTATAATAAAGGATTCGATCTTGTTATATACGAATCCGCCGTCGCTAGCTTTGATGCAGAGGGACATACATGGGCATTACGACATTTTGAAAATAGTCTAGGGGCAAAGGTCATCAAGCTATAATCCCTTATTTGTTAGACATTTGGAGGTTCATCATGCAAAATCATTATTCAGATGATAGTTTGGCACTACACACAGATTTATACCAAATTAATATGGCGGAAACCTATTGGGAAGATGGCGTTCATGAAAGAAAGGCAGTATTTGAACTTTTTTTTCGAAAACTCCCTTTTGGAAATGGCTATGCGGTCTTTGCAGGGCTTGAACGAGCGATTCAATATTTGAAGAACTTCCATTTTAGTGAATCAGACATTGATTATTTAAGCAATGTGTGCGGTTATCGAGATGACTTTCTTCAATATTTAAAAACCGTTCGATTTACTGGAACGTTACGTTCTATGAGAGAAGGGGAAATTGTTTTCGGCAATGAACCACTCATGCGAATTGAAGCACCATTAATTGAGGCTCAACTGATTGAAACAGCTCTATTAAACATTATTAATTATCAAACATTAATTGCCACAAAAGCGGCCCGCATTAAACATGTTTTAGGTGATGACATGGCGATGGAATTCGGTACTAGACGGGCACAAGAATTAGATGCCGCTATTTGGGGAACGAGAGCAGCGATTATTGGTGGATTTGATGCTACTTCCAATGTACGAGCTGGGAAGCTTTTTAATATACCCATCTCTGGTACGCATGCCCACTCGATGATTCAAGCCTATCGTGATGAATATACAGCATTCCATAAATACGCCAGACGCCATAAAGATTGTGTTTTTCTAGTCGATACGTATAACACCTTAAAGTCTGGGGTCCCTAATGCCATAAAAGTGGCGAAGGAATTAGGTGACAAAATTAATTTTAAAGCGGTTAGGCTCGATAGTGGTGACTTAGCCTTTTTATCTAAAAAGGTAAGAAAAATGCTCGACGACGCTGGTTTCCCTGACGTTAAAATCGTTGCATCCAATGATTTAGATGAAGATACAATTATTAACCTCAAGCAACAAGGAGCACAAATAGATATCTGGGGTATTGGAACAAAACTCATTACTGCTTATGATCAACCAGCATTGGGTGCCGTTTATAAGCTTGTATCTATTGAAGATGAAAATGGTCAATTAACCGATACGATTAAAATAAGTGGAAACCCTGAAAAAGTGACCACACCTGGATTAAAACGTGTTTACCGCATTATTAACCGTTACACAAAAAAATCAGAAGGTGATTACATCGCCTTAGAGCATGAAAATCCAAATGAAGAAGATGTACTTCATATGTTTCACCCAGTTCATACGTTTATTAGTAAATACGTCCATCAATTCGATGCGATCGATTTACATGAAGTCATTTTTGAAGATGGTGTGCTTCGCTATGAAAATCCACCATTACTCGCGATTAAGAACTTCACTGCTGAACAACTATTGCTTTTATGGGATGAATACAAAAGAACCTTACACCCTGAAGAATACCCGGTTGACTTAAGTGAAGCATGTTATCAAAATAAAATGGACAATATCAAAAAAGTCAAAATGAAAGTTGATGCTTTTATTCGAGAACATGATCGTTAATTAAACGATTATTTAATTGACTTTAGTAAGCGTAGTAAACTTCTTCTAAGCATTCAAACTAAAATAAAGAGACAAGAGATTACGATGAACCTCTTGTCTCTTATTCTTTTATTAGGCAGGCCTTTTCCTAAACATACTCGAAATCGTCTTCTCGGTTTTATTGGCAATGCGCTGATAATTTTCTAGATGTTTATACGTGCTTAATAAAAGCAATGATAAGGCAATGAGTGTACTATATAAGCCAAAATCAAAAATAAAAGTCGTGACGACAAATAGCACATACATCGAAACAACACCGATGACTAAATAATTGCTGACAAAGGTTACGAGCAGTAATGAGACGATACAGATTAAAGCAATTCTCAAGTCAAGGACGAGTAGGACACCAACCATCGAGGCTGTCCCTTTCCCACCACTAAAACGCATCGTCATTGGGAATATGTGACCAATCACAACAAAAAATCCGACGACATACATGAGCGTATGAATCAGTTGTTCAGAAGCCCCATAATAGGGACCAAGAATTTGAACCATAATGACAGGAAAAACAGCTTTACAAATATCAATGAGGGCAACAATAATCCCATACTTCCACCCTAATAATATCGTTGTATTTGATGCCCCAGCATTCTTGACCCCTGTACTCTTAATATCTACTTTTTTTATTTTTCCGATTATTTGTGACCCGTGCAGGCATCCAAATAAATAACTTAGGAATATAGCTATTAAAATATACTCCATTTTGAAACACCCTCCCCCAAAGAGTTATTCTTTATTATTTATGAGCGGATGAAGTGACTCATTCACAAAATGTCGCTTAAAATTTAAACTATTAGCACTAGATACTAATAGTTTATCATAAATCAACTATTTCAAAAGCCCTTTTCTTTTTTCCAAACAAAAAAACTGATGAAACTCCTTGCTAAAATGAGTTCCACCAGTTTGACATAAGCATTATTTTCTCAGTAATTCCAAATCAAACAACGGCACATGACCATCTTCCATCGCTCTCCCCAACAAAGATTCAACAGCCGCATAGCCGTCGTCACCGAGCTGTAACGAGAACTCATTCACATAAAGGTCAATATGAGACTGGGCAACCTCCACAGACATCTCTTGAGCATGAGTCATCACATAATTGCTAGATGCTTCTGGATGGTCCCATGCATATTGCACAGAAGCTTGGATCCAGTTCTCGATCCCTTCTAGCTTACTATCCCTTCTTACAATGATGGCTCCGAGTGGGATTGGCAAACCTGTATCCTCCTCCCACCAATTACCTAAATCCTGCAAGAGTGCCAAGTCATAATTTTGGTACGTAAACCTGGCTTCGTGAATCACTAATCCTGCATCCACCTCACCGTTTTTGACAGCAGGCATGATTTCATCAAAAGGCATAACGACAATTTCCCCAATACCAGCAGGGATTTCCTGCTTCACCCATAATCGAAACAGTAAATAAGCAGTTGAACGATCGCTTGGAACGGCAATTCTTTTACCTGCGAGCTCACTAGGCTTGCTGAGTTTTTCTTGCGTTAAAACTAACGGGCCACAACCTCTGCCTAAAGCACCTCCACACGGGATTAACCGATAATCTTCAAGTAACCAAGGTAGGGCCGCATAAGAGACCTTCATAATTTCTGGCCCTTCCATTCGCGCTGCCCAATAATTCGTTTTATCGATATCAGCATACGTTACTTCTAACTCAGGAGCTTCTACAAGTCCAAAAACAGCAGCATGGAAAATAAATGTATCATTTGGGCAAGGGGAAAAGGCAATCTTCGTTTTCATGATAACACCTCCACAATCACTTCAGTGACATCTTTAAGCTGTGCAAATGCTTCCTTTAGCTTCCAAGCTTCGCGATTACGTGGACCAATCTCATTAGAAATTGTCCGAATCTCTAATACCGGAGTTTGACATAACCTTGCTGCTGTTGCAACACCAGCTCCTTCCATCGCCTCAGCTACCGCGTTAGGATATCTTTCTCTTAATTGCTCCGTTGTTTCTTTTGTACCCGTTGTCGTATTAACAGTCAAAATCATTCCTTGAACACTTGGCACATTTCGTTCTACTAACGCTTTATAAATAGACTTTTGACTATTTTTATCAACAGAGAAACTAGGATCACCTAATTGTAATTCATGTAATGGAATAAATCCTTCAGGAGACTCTGCTCCAAGGTCTGCTGCTATAATTGAGTTAGCAACAACCACTGAGCCTACAGGTGCTTGCTCTTTGAACGCCCCACCAATTCCTAGGTTAATCACCAATGAATATTCTTTTTCTTGTAAAGCCTTCATCGTAGTTGCAGCAGCACACATTGGCCCCACACCCATAACTCTTACATCAATATCCGCAAGGCCATTAAGTCTTTCTTCAACAGCTAAACGCTCGGCCTCAACTGATACCATGATTAATATACGTTGATTTCGTTCGATTTTTTCCACAGCCTGTACACCCTTTGCATTCAAACTTTAATACTGCTTTTAGTTTATCAATACCAAGAGCGTTTGAAAAGGAACGAGGCTGCTCTCCTTCGTCAGCCAAGACGTTTTTTCTCTGTCAATAATTCTTGGAACCTGACCTCCAACTTTGCTTTTTCTTTTGTATCCAAGACGATCGAAAGCTTGCTTACTATCTCGGTTATCTCCAAGTTAACCCTGAGCTTCTGCTCCTCCAAATCACCAATTTGCCGCTCCTTTAACTGCTTTTGCGACTGAAAATAGGCACTGCCATTCTCAATGACGATTTGGTCGGTTGCTAGCTCATTTGTAAAGAAGCGATCGTGACTGACAAAAATAATGGTTCCTGGATACGCCGTAAGCACTTTTGCCAGAGCTTCCTTCGTTGGTAAGTCGAGGAAATTAGTTGGTTCATCAAGAAGCAGTACATTGGCTTGACTGAGAAACACTTTAATAAGTGATGTTTTTACCCGCTCTCCTCCACTCAAATCCTTCACTTTTTTATGAACATCTTCGCTTTTAAACAAAAGCCTAGCTAGCACCGCACGGATAAAATGCTCGGGGTAATTACTGGATTTCTGAATGTTTTCGATAATCGTTAACGATTCATCTAAGTTTTCAAGCTGCTGGTAAAAGTATGCCAGATCAGCTACTTGAGAGCGTGAAATCCCAGTTGATCCCGCGTAAATTTGTTGTAATAACGTCGTTTTCCCAACTCCATTTCGACCTACAATAGCAACCTTCTCACCCGGCTTAATCGTTCCTGTTAATTGGTTAAAGAGCTCTTTATTGCCTACTTTCGCTGCAACTTGTTGAAACTGAACAACCGTTTTACTATGAATAGGGTGAAAGAAGTCTAAATCAAAGTGGATCACTTCTTCTGACCTTGGCTTATCTTTTTTCTCTAACTGATTAATTCGCGTTTCAATCGCTTTAACTCCTCGATTTAATTTTGCCTTTTTCGTTCCTACCGCACGTTTGTGTAATCTCGCCTCTGAATTACCCATTCGTGACGGTGCTTTTTTCAACGAATTCGAGCGTTCGCTTTGAGCTGTTGCCGTCTCCTCCAAGCGCTTTTTCTCTTTGGTGTACTGCTCAAATTCAAACCGCTGACGCTCTCGCTTTTTTTGCTTTTGCTCTTGATAAGCCTCATAATTCCCTTCATAGACAAATACCCTACCATCGTCTACTTCCCAAATTTTCGTACACACCCGATTCAAAAGCGTGCGATCGTGAGAAATAAGGAGCAGTAAGCCACGATAACTTAAGAAATGATGCTCTAGATCTTTAATACCTTCTAAATCTAAATGACTCGTTGGCTCATCGGCTAGAAGAATTTCAGTGGAGGGCTTAAGAGCCTCCTTTATTTTTTCCTTCGTCTTTTCACCACCACTTAATGAGGCATTTATCAACCCTTCCTCATTTAGCTGGGCAATATACGCATAATCACCTTTCACCTGAACCGTGCCTTGGTCCGCTTGCAGCTCTCCAATTAAAAGCTTAAGTAAACTCGATTTACCTGCACCGTTTTTTCCTACAACACCGATTCGCTCTCCACTATACGCTTGGAGTTGTTCAATTTCAAAAAGGGTTCTATCACCATAACTCTTCTGGACTTGACGAATATCTAATAAAAGCATAAAAAAAACCTCCCTAGTCACTAGAGAGGATAATCATCGTTCATAAGTATACGCACAGAAAATAAACGTCTTTTACTATAAAAAAGACAGATATCCTTAAAAAAGAAGATTTGATTCTGTTTATACCCTATAAATGAACATACGTATCCTATCTAGATCACTCAATTGTTGTTTGTATTCACATGCAAATTAAGTGTTAAAATAGGATTCTTACTTCATTGTATAAGGTACCTTCCTTTTCCTTTAATATACATTTAGGTTATCTGAAACGTTTCTTCATGTCAAGAGGATGAATCTTCTACAAACTTAACCGTCATTTGTTTAATTACCTGCTCATGTCCAGACGCTGGTGTTTCACCTACCGTCTCAGCGTTTTCAATTTCGTGAACGACTTCGATTCCTTCAATAACTTGACCAAAACCAGCATAATCACCATCTAGATGTGGAGATGCGCCTACCATAATAAAGAATTGCGAACCTGCTGAGTCTGGGTGTCCACTTCGTGCCATTGATATAACACCTGTCTCATGTAATAAATCATTATCAAAGCCGTTGCTAGCAAACTCTCCTTCTACGGTATGTCCCGGACCACCGGTACCGTTCCCTGCAGGGTCACCACCTTGAATCATAAACCCTGGTATAATTCGATGAAATGTTAACCCATCATAAAAACCTTCCTCTACTAAAGAAACAAAATTATTAACCGTTTTTGGAGCAATCTCTGGGTAAAGTTCGATAACGACTTGTCCACCATCTTCCATCTCCATCGTCACAAGGGGTGTCATCCCTTCAGGCACTACCGTCGTTTCACCTTCTGATTCTCCATCTCCTTGAACCTGTCCATCGTCTGTATTCGCTGTCCCACATGCTGCAAGCAGTAAGAGACTAGCGACCAAGCCAAGCATCCATCCTTTTTTCAATGTCTACACCCCATTATTTATTTTTCTCACAAGAAAAACATACCAAAAATCAGAAGGCAAAGTCAAAAATGACTCTCCTTTCCATCCGTTTCAGATTGACGAAATGACGAGTAACTTCTATACTGAAAAAATCGTCAAAACGTCTATAGGCATGAAAAGGCAGGGGAACTAGATGGATTTTGAAATTCAGTATTTATCATTTTATGTCATTGAAATTATCGGTCAAGAGGAACAAACGAATAAATTATATAAGCACTTCCAAACATTAAACAAAGAAGAATTCGAACAAAGCCAACTTAAGGACTTCTTAGATGGTGAACTGAAAAAAATCGTTAAGCGGAAAGTAGAAAGACATCCTAAATCAGAGCAAGTCCCTACCAAAGTGGGCCGCTTCCATACAGAACCTGGACATGAATTAACATCCAATCCAAACTATAATATGTTTCATCGCGTTCGTTTTGCTGGGTCAAAAACGGAATTTCAAGAGGCTTCAGAGAAGTTTGTTGAAAACTACTTAGAAACAAGTGCTGTTAGAGGTGGTGCTTTCCTTGTCGCCACAGCAGTGCCGCGTAAATTTTATGATGATGCCTTTGTATTTATATTAAAATGTGACTTCGAACCAAAAGTAGCCTCTATCGCTGATGCTTCTTCTTTAATTCGAAAGGTTGAGCATGCGATTACAACAAAAAACATGAAATCGATTCAATATCCATATATGCCTGAAGAGGGCATGATTGAGGAAGCGGAAGTAAAAATTCACCAAGCCTCACACGCTCGTTATTTTGAAGAGTTCTTAAAATACGTGGAATACGGCGATGCCATGCCAACTATTATTAAATCTCAGGTCCTGAACATGGTCCAAGAGCATGTTCAAGAAACGTTCGCCGATCATTCGAATCAGGAAGAAAAACAAAAGTTTGAGCACGAATTAGAAATCTGGGAAGCCAGTGACAAACGCGAAATCTCAGAACGTTTAGATACACATCAAGTTATGGAAGCATCTGCTCAAATCGTTGAACAAACACCTGAAGCAGAAATAAAAATGAAACTAGGTGAAACGTCCATTAGAGCATTATTAGCCGACTTCGGCGAAACCTTACATCTTGCTAAACTTAACGGACGCTACGTCCTTGTCGTAGAAGCCGAAGCGATTCAATTTGAAAAAGGCGTCTCTCCGGTTGAATTTTACAAACCAGAGGACTTACGGCAAATTATTGATAAGATTAGTCAAAAGGAGTAGGTCAAAGGCAATGTTTGTACGTTGTTCAGAGTCAAAGCAGTCGTTTAGCTTTTAAAGACAAGAATACGAGCTCACAACCTCGAGATTACGTGTTTGCCCGGGCTTTCTCCTTCTTTTCCCGCCCGCACCCCCGTGATTCAGCGTTTACTCGGGGTTACTCTCGCTTTTCCCGCCCGCAACCCCGCGATTCAGCGTTTGCTCGGGCTTTCTCTCGCTTTTTTTTCTGCCCGCAACCCCGTGATTCATCGTTTGCTCGGGGTTACTCTCGCTTTTTCTGCCCGCAACCCCGCGATTCAGCATTTGCCCGGGCTTCCTCTCGCTTTTTTAGTCAAGTCCTGAATATTGTGTAAATACTCCTCTACAATGTTTCCACTCTCTTTTAGTATGGACTGTGTTG
>LFJO01000004.1:146963-207286 GCA_001038565.1 Alkalihalobacillus pseudalcaliphilus | reverse complement strand
CGTTTGCTCGGGGTTACTCTCGCTTTTTCTGCCCGCAACCCCGCGATTCAGCATTTGCCCGGGCTTCCTCCTTCTTTTCCCGACCGCAACCCCGCGATTCAGCGTTTGCTCGGGCTTTCTCTCGCTTTTTCTGCCCGCAACCCCGTGATTCAACGTTTGCTCGGGCTTTCTTTTCTCTTACTTCCTCTTTATTGCCAGGAACACCATCTCCCTAGCTCTTGCTTTTGCTCTTGCTCTTGCTCTTGCTCTTGCTCTTGCTCTTGCTCTTGCTTTGCTTTGCTCCATACAAAAAAGCGATGAGACCCTCAAGTTACATCGCTTCATCCATCCTTTATTCATCTATTGTTCCGTTAAAATAAGCGGGCCATCTTTTGTAATCGCTAGTGTGTGCTCATATTGAGCAGAGCGTTTACCATCCGTTGTCCGTGCCGTCCAACCGTTTTTGTCCATCTTACTTTGCCATTTTCCTACATTCACCATTGGTTCGATCGTGATGACCATCCCCTCCTTGAGACGCAGCCCCTTTCCAGATTGACCATAGTGAAGAATTTGGGGCTCTTCATGTAAGGTCGGCCCAATTCCATGACCCGTAAAGTCACGAACGACCGAAAAACCTTCTCCCTCCACATAGGATTGTATCGCGTGACCAATATCACCAAGACGATTGCCGATGACAGCTTGTTCCACACCCCGATCCAATGCTTCTTTTGTCACCTTCAAAAGCTTTTGATCCGTTTCAGAGATCTCTCCCACTGCATATGTCCACGCAGAATCAGCCAACGCCCCGTTCAAATTAAAAACCATATCAATCGTAACGATGTCACCTTTTTTCAGCATTTTTTTACGGGGAAACCCGTGGCAGATTTCATCATTGATTGAAGCACAGGTAGCATACTTATAGCCTTGGTACCCTTTTTGTTCTGGCGTAGCACCATGCTCAGCTAAGTACTTTTCAACAAATGCATCAATCTCCATCGTTGTTATACCTGGCTCAATCAGCTTGGCAATTTCCTTATGGCAATTTGCCAGTAATTTTCCCGCCTGATGCATGAGACCTATCTCTCGTTTAGATTTTAATGTAATCACATACATTCACCCTCATTTTTTTCTTATTCATTTCTACTTATTATCTTCAACTATCCTACCATAATTATGTTCATTATTCATGAATAGCCACTTACCATTTCACTCAAAAATAAGCTACGGGAAAAGGTTACCCACCTCCCCGCAGCTTTCATCTAACACATACTCATCCGTTCAGATTCCCTGAAATTCTGAAACTTCTAGGTTATCTTGCTCTACTATGGTTTTTCTTTTACGTTTTTGCTGATACCACTCATAGTAATCATAGGCATCCTCTAATGGTAAGTCCTCAATAGATGCAAAGTTTACTGGTGTGCCTCGCGTCGCAATTTTCAGCGTTGATAACCCAAATACTTTTTGTAGCTTAGACTGCGAAACTTGGACCTCTTCAATTTTCTTCTTTTCCGCAATAATCATATCCACAGAAAATGCTCCAGAGCGTAATTGTACAAATGGTGAAAATAAACCATGTCCGCTATGAAGATAATCAATATATCGCATAAACACAATGACAGCTAGTAATATTGGGGATAGATACCATCTTTCGCTCCAGAAAATGAAGATTCCTGCTGATGCGATTAACCAAAAATAACTAGGGCGAAGCATTTTTACGACTAAAGCATTTTTCGGCAGCTTCTGTAAGGGCTGCTCCACTTTAAAAGCAGGAAGAACCTTAGGAAGTAATTGGTTGGCTCGCTTTTCTGTTATAAAAGGAAACAACATCGTCTGTTCCACTTTTTCATCGCCTGTTGCCCCTGCACATACGAGCTCTACTCCAACAATACCAAACCATCTTCGTACAAAAGTTTTTGTAAACTTAACCGCTTGAACTTTGTCCTTTTGAATCGTCCATTCTGATTGTGATAATACCCCTTTTTTTACAAAAACACGCTCTGCATTTGTTTCAACCTGGTAATTACCATAGGTTAAGTAAGTCGTAAGTAAACCAAATAATAAGGAAAAAATCAATAACACAAGAATCGTGAATAAAATAAGTGTCCACGTTTGACTGATCATTTGATAAGCTTCACTGACGTATTCATCAATATTGATGACGTCTCTTAGTTGACTTAAGAAACCGAATAATACCGGCACTAAGGCAATGACACTTAAAGATGTAAAGGCGGCAAAAATAATTTCTTTCGACGTAATGGTATAATGCAGTTTTTTCTCTTCCTTTTCTTCCACACGCTCATTTTCTTCCATGGTTTCATCTTTTATATCGCTAACTTCATTATCTTCCGCTATTTGTTCGCGAAAATTGGAGATATATTCTTTAACCCAAAGAGCATCTTCTCTTTTTATACATTCAAGCTTAATCGAGGAACCACTTGCACTCGATGCCGTATCTATGGTCACGGTCGTTAATCCAAAAGGGCGTTGCATGAAATGAGTTGTCATCTGCACCCCTTGAATTCTTTCGAGTTGCACAAACCTTTTTTTACGAATAAAGCGACCTTCATTCACTCGAATTTCATCACCACTAAAGCTATAGCGGAAATTAATCCACTTAAACACTAATGAAACGAGCATGAAAACAAAAATGACGATAACTGCAATTTGAGCAATTCTTGTAAACATCGATGGCTCACCTGAGTTGACGACAAAAAAGATAATGATCGGAATAATTAAGCCATAAATGGACTTAACGATTTCAAAAGGAATCCATAAAGGGTGTAGGCGCTTGCCATCCTTTAGTAGCTCATGCTTATCATCTTTCATCATCGTGATTCAACTCCTCATCTACCGTACCTTCCTCCGCCTCACTTAACTCAGCAAATGAAGCAATTTTACCACGTAATTCTTGTGCTGTTAGCTCCGGTATAGCTGGTATCTCATGTGTAGAAGCTGTTGTCCCTACAGATAAGGTAGAAAGATGGAACCGTCTTAGCAACGGACCTTGATTCGTATTCACATACTGAACCTTTACCATCGGTATTATATAATGACGTTTGATAAAAATCCCAAATTTAAGCTGGATAAAGTCCTCATCTACCTCATAACGCCACGTTCGTTGCAAAAGATTAGGTCTAATAAAGATGGCAAAAATGGCGTATAGAATATCAAATACAAGAATGGCGATTAAAGCATAACCTATCCAGGTAATCCAATCAAAATAAAAATGGAGAAAAAGTAAGACAACGAGTACGATAAATGATACAGCTTGCTGCAATACGGCGGATAGCCTCCAAACCTTAACGGCTTCTGTTGATATTTGCTGTGTGGGCTCTTGGATTCGATCTAGCATAGTTCTTCTCCTCTTTCTATGTATATTTGTTACTGCTGATGCTCATGTGCGGAGCTCAGCTAGGTTACTACTAATTCTCAAGTTCTACAAAACATTCTAAAAAAACAAATTGAATGGAAAGCCAACAAGTAAAGGCAAATCACTATTTTCATGTTTGTGTATTTGGCATGTTCATGAAAGGATGGTGCATGTGCTGTACAGATGATAAGCAATAGGCCTGTTAATTTTAAACTCCCTTTTCTTGCTATTATGATCTACGTTAGGTAATGAGAATAGTTTCAACTTTTGACGATTTTTGCAAAATTTTGTATATAATCCATTATAGCATAAGCATTTCTTACGTGACGCATTACCCTCTTTGATAGAAACGAAACCATTTACCCTTAATACTCGTATGTATAAACTAGAAAGAAAGGACGGTGTTGATGATGCACAAAAAGTTAGTCTTTATCATTATGATTGCTATATTTTTATTACTTATCCCAACACAGACTTTAGCTGTTGATTTTACGATTACAAACAGCGAAATAGATGTCCACTTACAAGAGAATGGTGAGATACACGTGGAAGAACATTTCACCTATACGTTCGAAGATGACTTTAATGGGATGACGCGTGAGCTCTTCCCAGCCATAAATACGACCATACATGATTTTACTGCTTTTGAGCAAAACAACCAGCTCAATGTCGAGCTAAAGGATGGTCAATATTATATTTATCGTGAGGGCAAAGAAAATGAAACTGTCACGTTTACGTTAAGCTATTCGATTCATCACGCTCTAAAAGTGTATGAAGACTTAGCGACCTTCGCCTGGTCTTTCCATGATTCCAATAACAACACTGACTTTGCTAACTATATCATTAGTATCTACCCACCAGGAGAGCCGAAAGAAGTTTACACTTATGGAACTGACACTTTATTTAACCAAGAACAAATCCATCAAAATGGTGTCGTTTCCTATCACCTTAATGAATTACGTGCAGGAGATGACGGTTCTGTTTACCTCGCTATGGATGCGGATTTATTTTCTGATGCACCCATGACGGCCCATGCAACAATAAAGGATTCATTTCTTGCAGACCAACAAGAAGTTATAGTAGCTGTTGAAAAAGCAGAGCAACGCAAAGAACAATATGCCTTTATAGGAAAACTGCTTATTCCCCTTATGACGGTCCTTGCTGCGGGGCTAATTATAAGAGCTGTTCTTATCAAAAAACGTAACATCGCGGCTATGAAATATCAGTACGCAAAAACCGAGGACCATCCTAAAAAAATAATTAGCATACCAGCTGCTATTTTTTATACAAATTACGGTCAACTTCCACCTGAAGCGATTTCTGCTGCTCTACTTGATCTAGTCAGGCAAGGTTACGTCAAAGAAGAAGAACGTGGTCACTTTACTCTTCAAACGAAAGATGGCATGAATAAGCACGAGCAGACCTTTACTTACTGGCTATTTAACACAATCGGTCAAGGTGACTCTTTTTCTGTTAAAGATATGGATAAATACGCAAAAAATAAAAAGAACCGAGAAACATACATGAACCAATATCATAGCTGGATTAATGCCGTCAAAATGGAAACAAAGGAAGCGAACCTCGTTGACTCTCAGAAGATGACTAGGATTTTTTCACTTATCCTTATGCTTATTAATGTCCCATTTCTATTCTTTTTTCCACTGAATGGCTTAATCGCTGAGTTTGTATTCACTCTGATCTTAGCTTTATTCTTTCTATTGTTCAGTTGCTTCTATTCAACGAAAACTCTCTTAGGAGAAGAAGTCATTTACGAATGGCAGGCGTTTCAAAAATCATTTAATCAAACTCCACAACAAGATTGGACACAATGGGACCCTGACAAATTAAAACAAGCCATCATCTATAGTCTCGGCACAAAAAATAAGCATTTCATGAAAGATCACGATAAACTCGTTGAAAGCTTTAAGAATCAAGCTAATGTCACGGCGACCAATCACAACGTTTATTCACACGCCGACCCGCTCTCCTACTTATATCTGGGAGCAATCATCTCACAAAGCACTCGTAACTCTAATCAAGCATTCTATATAACGGATAGCGGTAGCTCTAGTCATTCCTCTAGTGGATCAGGCGCAGGCGGTAGCGGTGGTGGTAACGGAGCATTCTAACAGAAATCAGCAACTCTACGATCACAAACTAATCACGTAGGTTGTGATCAACCTCTTTTGTAATTTTTGTGATACAAAGGAAGGAAATTGCCCTATCCCCGCTCAAACGGTGCCAAAACCGCAACTCACCACAAATAGGAAATCGTGTTTCGCTCTTCAAACTGGTGGCTCTTCATTCACTCCGCCACCAACATAGATGAAAGTAGTGGCGACTGTTCAAACTGTTGGCCCGTTTACAACTCCATCACCATGAGGAGTCGTACGCACAAAAAGGTAGGAGTCTCCTGTTAAGTCATCTATCGCAAGATGGATGACCAGCTAACTTCAAGGCACAACCTATTGCCCATAAATAACTTTCATTTAAAAGACTTCCGACTCTTACTTGGAAGTCTTTTTTCATCCTAATTTGAAAATAGCGAATATATGTTCTATAATCAAAGAAACAAAACTTCATTTCAAGGAGGCGCCATGGAACCACTCAAAAACCTTTATACAAAAGACTATTTACTACCCTTTGTCACCAACATGAAAAACGTGTATCCAAATTTTCCTGACCAACAATTTTATGAGTTGATTTTTACAAGTGATTGGGAAGACCTTGAGCTGAAACAAAGAATAAGGCGAATTGCGACAGCCATTGGTCAAACCATTCATCCCTATGAAAAAGCTATCGGTTACTTACGAGAAATCGCACCAAAATGCGAAGGCTTCGGTTATTTATTTTTCCCTGATTTTATTGAAGTTTATGGACAAGACAATTGGAAACTATCGGTTCAAGCGTTAAAAGAATTTACTCCCTATTCCAGCTCTGAATTTGCTGTTCGTCCTTTTATTGAAAAGGATCAAGATACAATGCTTGCTCTTATGTATGAATGGGCTCATGATAACGATGAGCATGTCCGACGTTTAGCGAGTGAAGGTGCACGCCCTAGGCTACCTTGGGCCAAACCCTTACACCAATTGAAAAAAGATCCTTCCCCTGTTTTACCTATCTTAGAAGATTTAAAGACGGATACAAGTTTATACGTTAGAAAAAGCGTTGCTAATCACTTAAATGACATCTCAAAAGATCATCCTCAGCTTGTGAAGAAATTAGCAAGTCAGTGGTATGGCCAACATAAACATACAGACTGGATTTTAAAACATGGTTGCCGAACTTTACTTAAACAAAGCGACCCAGATATTTTAGCGCTATTTGGTTTCCCACCTATTTCTGGTATCCAAGTTATAAGCTTCGATTTACAGAAAAATATCAAAATTGGCGATAAACTTTCTTTTACATTTACGTTTCATCAACCAAACTTACAGCCTACGAATCTGCGCATCGAATATGCAATTGGTTACAGAAAGAAAAACGGTAAGCTTTATTATAAACGTTTTAAATTAACAGAAAAAACGTTCGCTCACGGTGATCACACATACACAAGAAGTCATTCCTTTATGAATCTATCTACACGTACTCACTATTCCGGTGAACATGAGCTTATCCTGTATATAAATGGACAAAATCAAACCACTACCCATTTCCAGTTATTTTAATAAAAAAAGCCATCCTTATATAGAAATGCTCTATATTGAGGATGGCTCATATCGCCCTAACAACATTATCGTGTCATTTAATAGAAAACAAGTTCTTGTTATTTACCTCTTTCTAAGAAGTGTAGAGGTCTCTTTAATTTTTCTGGGATCAAATGTTGATATCCTATTTCTTGAGGTGAACAATAAGCAAAGCGCCTACACCGTTACTTAAGTGCCATCACATCTCAAAGTTCACTGCGTTACCATTGCTATTTTACTCCGCGTTACCGTTTACCTCCCCATTCTCTTCCTCTTCCTCTGGTTCGTTAGTAACTGGCGTACATTCGGCAAAATCGAGATTAAGCTTTCTAATCGTACCAAGCCCGTCATTCTCTTTAAAACGTAATGAAAGCTCTGTACAGTGTAAAGGGACCTTTTTGCTTGGCCAATTAGCTAAACCATTTGCTATTGGAAGCGTGTTGGCACCCATATATCCATTCATACTTACACCTACGAAATTACTATTACCTCGTGGTAAATACTTTCCGGAATAAGCGTCATAGTCGCAACGGATTGGCTCATCATCCCATTTGGATTCGCTATCATAATAACAATTTCCGTAATTACACATATCTATTCCTCCTCTAAGATGGCATCACTGATAGACTTCTTTTCTATCAATGTATTAGCAATATATGCAAGCAATCCAAATATGGCAGGGGATTTCTCCCACGTCACGAGTGGAATTTATCCATTTCCTATGATTATACCATTCACTAGATTTCTACCTATTAATAGACATTGAGCACGGTATTATATACTTTTAGACAACAATGTAGAGGCCATACGTTCGAACATTGTTTTATATCAAACAAAAAGACAAGATTACAAGCTATAACGTGGTCCTCGAAAATTTCAAACTAAAAAAGCGAAGAGCTACCACTAGCTTTTCGCTTTTTCTAATGTTAGCAGTATGAACCAAATACATTTATTTACCTTTAAAATTTGGTTTCCTTTTCTCCGCAAATGCTTCTAAAGCCTCGATACGATCCTTCGTTGGAATAATTACCTCATACGCTTTCTGTTCAATGGCAAGTCCTGATTGCAAGCTCACTTCACTACCATGTAAAATCGCATATTTAGCTTGTTGTACAGCGATCGGACCATTAGCCGTAATCGCGTATGCTAATTTCTCACAAATAGAAAACAGTTCGGATCGCTCCGCTACGCCATTAACGACTCCTAGCTGCAAGGCTTCCTCAGCATCGAACTTTTTAGCTGTTAATATTAATTCCATAGCCTTCGATGTTCCTATTAATCTAGTTAAACGCTGTGTGCCACCTGCTCCAGGAATAATCGCCCAGCTCACCTCTGTTAATCCTAGTGTTGCACTTTGCACAGCGTAACGAAAATCACAAGCTAATGCTAACTCAAGCCCTCCACCAAGTGCATAGCCATTGATAGCAGCTATAGTCGGTTGCGGTAATGCAGCTATTGCAGAAAAGACATCTCGAATCGCTTTAACATTCCGCTTAACCTCCGTCTGATTAAGCGTTTTCCTTTCTTTTAAATCAGCTCCTGCACTAAATGCCTTTTCTCCCGCTCCAGTAAAAATAACGACGCGTACCTCGTTATTAATATGTAAAGAATCGACAATCTCTTGGAGTTGGTTTAATGTTTCAAAATCAAAACAATTTAAAGACTCTGGTCGATTAAAAGTCACATAGCCAATATGATTATTCTCTTCGTATATCACTTTACTCACAGTCTTGCCCTCCCATAAAAAATCAATGCACCTTAATATTCTCAACAATCGTGGCAATCCCTTGACCAACCCCGATACACATCGTCGCTAGTCCATTTTGGGCGTTTCTTCTTTTCATTTCATAAATAAGTGTTGTCAAAATTCGTGCGCCACTCGCACCTAATGGATGACCAAAAGCAATAGCCCCGCCATTTACGTTGACAATCTCTTCTTCTAGCTCCAATTGTTTTATACATTCTAGTGACTGCGATGCAAATGCCTCGTTCAACTCTACCAAATCCAAGTCCTGCACCGTTAAACCTGCTCTCTCTAGGGCTTTCCTCGTAGCAAATATTGGCCCGATCCCCATAATGCGCGGATCAAGACCAGCAATAGCAGATGCCTTATATTTGACTAACGGTTTTAACCCCAACTGATTTGCCTTTTCCTCACTCATTATAAGTAAGGCCGACGCACCATCATTCACACCTGAGGCATTACCCGCCGTTACCGTCCCATTTTTAAATATCGGCCTAAGTGTACCTAGCTTCTCTAAAGTCGTTTCAGGTCTTGGATGTTCATCCTTATCAATAATCTTTACGTTACCTTTACGGTCGGTAATGGTGACAGGAACAATCTCATCATCGAACTTCCCTTCACCCATCGCCTTTTTCGCTTTTTGTTGACTTTTATAAGCAAAGGTATCTTGTGCCTCACGACTAATATCAAATTGCTCAGCAACATTCTCAGCAGTTTGAGGCATTGAGTCCGTTCCGTACATTTCATCTAAAAGCGGATTAATAAAACGCCAGCCAATCGTTGTATCATACATCGTGATATTTCCACGTGGATAATCACTTTCCGCCTTCCCGCTCACAAAAGGAGCTCGTGTCATACTTTCTGTTCCACCAGCTATAAAAATATCACCCTCACCTACAGCAATAGCTCGTGCTGCATAATTAACCGCATCTAGACCTGACCCACAAAGTCGATTTAAGGTCGTACCACCAACCTCAACAGGTAATCCAGCTAAAAGAGCTGACATCCTTGCGACATTACGATTATCCTCACCTGCACCGTTGGCATTCCCAAAAATCACTTCTTCGATCTCGATAGGATTCAACTGTGGATTCCGCTCAATAAGAGCCTTAACAACGATTGCTCCTAGATCATCAGGTCGAACAGATTTTAACCCTCCCTTATATCTTCCTATTGGGGTTCTCACAGCATCAACAATAACAACTTCTCTAACCATGATTATATTCCTCCATTTATTTATTTTTATTTGAATTTCAGAATACCTATTTACATAATGTCCAGGAAAACTAAGTGAGGGAATTACTCGGGCTTGCACACGCTTTTACATCGCATAACCCCGTAAATTCGAAACTTTCACAAGTCCCATCAATTGAAAAAGTAAGCCTCCTCCTAATAGAAGGAGCAGGCTGTATTTGTCGATGGCTTTGTCCTTGTAATACCTTGTTTCCCCAAGGTGATTCTTACACATCACGACCCTTTGAATTGTGGTTTCCTTTTTTCTAAAAAGGCACGCGTTCCTTCTTTTTTATCTTCCGTTCCAAACAAAACCGCTTGCAAAGATTTCTCTAAGGCAAGACCTGATGACAAGTCACTCGTTGGACTTTCATTTAGTGCAATTTTTAACATCTTCACCGTTACGGCTGACTTACTGGCAATCTTGCGGGCAATTTCATAGGTTTTATCCATTAAAATCTCCTTAGAAACGACATGATTTAATAGCCCTAACCGATGTGCTTCTTCGGCATCAATAATATCCCCGGTTAAAATTAACTCTTTCGCTTTTGCTAATCCGACAATTTTAGTTAACTGCTGTGTTCCCCCACCAGCAGGTAAGATACCAAGATTCACTTCAGGCTGACCAAATTTTGCCTCCACGCAGCCTACTCGAATATCACATGCTAAAGCTAATTCACAGCCTCCGCCTAAAGCATAGCCATTAATTGCCGCAATCGTTGGTTTCTGTGATCTATATACGTTTAATAAAATGTCCTGTACAGCTAACCCATATATATCCATAGGCTTGCGATCGTGAATCCATTGGATATCTGCTCCAGCTACGAAAGTTTTGTCATGACCAGTAATGACGATCACATGTACAAGCGGATTCGTATTTAACTCCTTTACCGCTTGATCTAGCTCATCCCAACTCTGCGGGTCCATCGCATTCCTTTTTTCTGGACGATAAATTTGAATCGTGCCAATGTAATCCTTGATGTCTAATTGCAAGTATTGGTAATTCAAGCTTTATCCCCCTCTCTACTCATAACTATAAACACCTTTACCTGTCTTTCTCCCCAAACGTCCAGCCTTAACATATTTAACTAAAAGCGGACTTGGCTTAAAGCGCTCCCCTAATGTTTCATGCAAATATTGTAAGTTATTTAATCGAGTATCAAGCCCCACCAAATCACCTAATTTAAATGGTCCCATTGGATAATTTAAGCCAAGCTCAATCGCCCGATCAATCTCTTCAGGAGTACCTACACCTTCCATGAGCATATTAAAAGCTTCGTTACCAACGAGGCTACTAATTCTACTCGTAACAAAACCAGGCATCTCATTAATCACAACAACATCCTTTTGCATTTTGATCGCTACATCTTTTACCACTTCTACGGTTTCATCACTCGTCTCTAGCCCACGAGCTATTTCAACGAGTTTCATTCGATGAACGGGATTAAAAAAGTGCATCGCAATCACTTTATCAGGACGTTCTGTATATGAACCTATTTCCGTAGGACTCATAGTTGATGTATTGGTAGCTAAAAGCGTTTCTTTTTTCGTAAAGCGATCTAGTTGCTCAAAAACTTTTTGTTTAATTCCTTTTACTTCTGGTACAGCTTCAATCACGAAATCCGTATCGCCAGCACATTTCTCTAAATTCGTTTCATAGATTAAATGATTTTCAACGAAAGCTTTTTGTTCCTCTGTCAGATAACCTTTAGCTAGTTGTCTACTAAGTAAATCCGTAATCGAAGACTCAGCTTTCTTCAAGCTCTCGTTACTCACATCGTGAATCGTCGTTTCGAATCCACTGATTGCGGCTGCATAAGCGATCCCTGTACCCATAACGCCGGAACCTACTACTAATATCTTCATATAATTCCCCTCCACTCTATTTATACCTCTAGCAAAATTTTTCCGATATGCTTCCCATCCAGCAAACGTTGTTGTGCGGATTGAATGTCTTCTAATTGAAAAACTTGATCGATATGTGGGAAAGCTCTCGTCCTCTCTAGGAATCTAACTAATTCATGGAAATCTTGTAAATCACCCATCCAAGAACCTGTAATCATTATTTGTTTACCAAAAATAAGACGTAAATCGACTTCGGCCATTGACCCGGTAGTAACACCACAAAATGCCAGCCTACCATTCCGTTTTAACATTTTTAAGCTTATTTGAAAGGTCTTGGCTCCAACATGATCTAAGACTACATCTGCCCCAGCCTTGCCTGTAGCCTTTCTTACATTTGACGCCGTTTGTTCATCTCTTAAAATAAACGTCACATCATCAAAGCCTAGTTTTCTTAATGCATCTATTTTTTCCTGAGAGCTTACGATACCTATGATGGAAGCACCAAAAGCTTTTGCAATGGAAAGGGCCGCAAACCCTAGCCCTCCAGATGCACCCCAAATAACAACGGTATCACTTGCTTTCATTTGTGCTTTGGTCACTAAAGCATTCCAAGCGGTTACATAAGAAACCGGGACACCTGCCCAAGAACGAATATCCTCCTTGGCCACCTTCACAGCTCGCTTCGCTTGAACATGAACATATTGGCTATAACCACCATCAAAGTGATAGCCTAAAATTTGAAAATGTCGACAAGCTGTTTCTTGTCCATGACTACAGCTTTCGCATAAACCACAACCTTTTCCAGGATAAACCGTGACATAATCGCCGACATGTAAATGTGTTACCCCTTTCCCCACTTCTTCAATTCTGCCAACAACATCAGCACCAGGAATTCGAGGTAAAGACAACTTTTCTCCATTTCCACCTTCTCGTAACCACACATCTAAATGGTTTATCCCACAATAGGAAACCTTAATGCTAATCTCTTCGTTAAGAAGGGGGGCTCTTTCTAATTCTGTGTTATAGTCCAATTGATTAAGAGAACCATGTTCCTTTATAACTATTCCTTTCACCTTTCCCGTAGTGTCCATGGTTTCGGTCCTCCTATCGTCGATCCTCAAACCGTTTTAATTTGGCTCTAACACCATGACCTGTTAGCTCTCTTAACGAATCCGGTTCGACAATATTCACATTAATTTTCACACCTATTTTTTGCTTAAGCTGGCCTTCTAATTCAGTTTGTAATGCTGAGCGATCACTACTCACAAATTTAGGCTCGACTAAAATAGTCATCTCATCACGAGCTGCTTGACCATTTGATTCCAAACGTTCAAGTAAGCAAAAATATTCCCCATTCGTTTTTTCACTTTTGGAGACAATGTCACCTAAGGCTTCTGGCCAAACATTAATGCCTCTGAGTTTAATCATATTGTCACTTCTACCTTTAAAATAATCGATTTTCTTATGCCAGCTTCCACATGAACATAACTTCATCTCATAACTTGCTGAAATATCTTGAATGTTATAACGAATTTGTTGGGTCCCCGTTTTATATAGAGCCGTCACTACAATATTGCCACGATAACCAGGCGGCAACGGTTCACCTGTTTCAAAGTCAACGACCTCAATAATAAAAGCATCTTCGAAAATATGAAGCCCTTCCTCTGCCTCACACTCTGCTGCCACATACTGGACCTCATGGAAGGCATAAGAATCGTAGACAGGACATCCGAATACGTCCTGTACAGGCTCTTTCGCTCCAAATCCAGATAATGTCTTAATGTGCAAATCTTCTTTTGGATCTATTCCCATCTTTTTCGCTGTGTTTCCAATATGGACAAGATAATCTGAAGTCGCCAAAATAGAAGAAACACCAAAGGTTTGCAAGAACTCGACTTGTTTTTCTGTTGGCGTAACATTTCCTGTTCCTGTCGTTATGGGTGTACAACCTAACCATTGCCATAACCCATGATCCATAATCCAAGCGGCATTATGTGTCGAATATGCCCATGAATTCATCACCGCATCACCAGGACGAATACCATGTAAATAGAACGTTCTTGCACTTAAAATAGCCCCTACTTCGCGGTCCCAAGCAGAATAAATCGTTGGCCTCGGTGCACCAGTCGTACCACCACTCGTATAAAATCTTAAAGGCTCATGTGTACCATCATCAAAATGATATTTTTGATAATCACCAAACGGTGGCTCTAATTGAATACTCTCTCGAATATCATCAATCGTATATAGAGGAATTTTATGCATGTCTTCTAAGCTCTGAATATCTTCTGGAGTGAAATCATGCTTCGCCCAAAGCCTTTGGTAAAATGGGATTTCTGCCCCTTTTTTTAATGTTTCCTTTAATCGTTTAAGCTGATTATCCTCTATTTGTGCACGACTCCACTTCCATGCTCCATCCATAAACTCTAGTGGCGGCTCATACGCATTAACAAGCTTCTCAAAATTAACAGCTTGATAGTAGTACGGAGTCTTTTTTGTTGTCTTCACAATAGTGCCTCCTTCTAGATATCCATCGATCCTGTTTATAACGGTAAAAATAATAATCCCAATATCCAAATTGCCCCCACTGCAAGGAAAATTGGAAAACAATATCCCATAAAATCACGCACAGTTAAGCGAGTTCCTAACGCTAAAATTGGGAAATAAAGCAATGCCCAGAAAGGCTGAACTAAGTTTGTCCATAGGTCACCAAATGTGATTGCCATAATCGTTCTTGGAATGTCGACGCCTAACTCCACAGCTGCTGGGATAATAAATGGTGCAGTCGCTGTAAATTGGGCACCTGCTGATGGAACGAAAAGGTTAATAAAACTCGTTACAAGGAATGTGATAATTGGGAATGTGACTTCATTTCCAAAGCTAACCAAAAATGCAGTAATGTTATTAGCGATACCTGTCTCAATGAGGACAGCCGCAATACCGCCGTATATCGGAAATTGTAAAGCGATACTACTAGTAATAGGCAAATTCTTCGTAAAGGATTCGATATAGGTTGTTGGATTTTTTTGGGCTAGAAAACCTAAGACAATAGCGATGAAAGCTACAGAATTTAAGTTCATACCATTTAATCCATTCTGCGCAAAGAAATAAATGAGATAAACTAAACCAAGCACACCAATTGAAAGTAAAAACGGTCGAAATACATTTAATTTCTCAGCGAAGGATAAATCCTTTTTCGCTTGCTTAGTCATTACTTCCTCTTCTTCTTCAGCTGTTGCGGCAACCTCACCTTTTTTAACAACTGCTAAGTCTTCATAAGTGACGATATCCTTTTTATTTCTTCCAATGAAATAAAACATAACCGTTGTAACCGTCACGATCGCAAACGCCGTAACTAGGTTTAACGTTGAAAAAGTCGTCTGATCAAGGGTATAAATACCACCTAATAAATCTGTCAAATTACCTTCTGTCGCCACAAAAAGTGGAATCGTCCCAGATATACCGGTTAAGGAAATCGTAAAGGAGCAATAAGCAACAGCTGCTAGAAGTCGGTAATCAACACCTTGTACATTCTGACCTAAAGCTCTGGCATATAAAGACGTGATGACAGGACCAAAATACCAACCTAAAAATGAGGTTAATGCCCCAACAATACTTGTTGATACATAGGCCGTCGTTGGCGACTTTACTCGACTAGCCATTTGCTTAATTCTTTTCTTCACAAAAGGTGTATCTACTAAAACAAGAGCAGCCGCATAAGTAATAATTAACTGAAAAGCAAATGTAAATAACATTGGAAAACCATCAAACCAATAACCTAATACTTCAAATGTCGTAGATTCTGTAAACAAAGCAGAAGCAACGAGTGCAATTAGTGTTAGAACAAGGGCAAATATAAACGCATCAGGAAAAAATCGACTATACCAATCAGCTATTCGTTCTGATAAATTCTTCTTCACTGCCTTACCCTCCCCCATCTTCCATTCGGATAAAACGCTTACAAATACCGGGTGCCCCTAAGCTAAGAGACACCCATTCTCATTATTTATTTAATAAGGATCCACAAACGCCGCAATGCTTAAAGTGCTCAGGAATATCCTTCGTTCCACATTCAGTACATTCAACAGAAGGAGCACCCCATTTATGTTCATAAGAATCTCCACTACTCAATCTTTCACGAAGCATCGCATAATCAGGCTTTCTCTTCTCGACAAAAGCTCGCATCGCTTCATGTGTTTCAAAGTTTGCTGTATGAACAGTTAACCAATCTCTAGCATGACCAACCGTCATATCAAGCGGCATCTTTTTCCAGAAGTTAGATTGCTCCTTTGTATAACGTACACATTCAGGTAGTTTATTTAATAACTTCTGTGCCATCGTATGAACAGCCTCATCTAGTTGGTCATAAGGAACAACCTGATTAACAAGACCCCATTCTAATGCTTTATCCGCTGTGATTTCTTCATTTAACCAAAGTATTTCTCGGGCTCTACGATCACCAACCATAATCGGTAACCATTGTGTTGCTCCTCCAGCTGCAACACTACCATGAGAGTTACCTACTTGCCTGATATAAGCATGGTCAGCCATAATTGCCAAATCACAATTCATATTAAATTCATTTCCTCCACCAACCGTTATCCCGTTTAACCTAGCAATCGTTGGTTTACCTATATCTAAAAGTTTTTTATGAGCTTCAATAAATTGCCCCATCCATTTCCAGTAATTTCTTGGGCGTTCTAAAATTTCATTGTTTTGTTCTTTCATATCGGCACCTGTACAAAAAGCCCTATCTCCTTCTCCTGTTAAAACAACAACACCTACTTCATCATCCCAAGAAGCGATTTCAAATACGTGAGCCATCTCTCTTAACGTTCTAAAGTTTAAGCAGTTATAAACGTCTGGACGATTAATCGTGACCGTCGCTACACCATCTTTCTTTTCGTACTTTACAAATTTCAAGTCCATATCCTCAGGTTGTGGTGGGTTTAAAAAATGATCCATCTCTACATACCTCCATTTTTTTTATTCACTTGTACTTATTGCATTTTTTGTGCCAAAAATAAAAAAACCGTAAAAATTTAAAAAATCTCCACGGTTTATCAGCAAAATTACCATTATTTTTTTCGTGAGTTCTCTTACTCTAGAAAAATAAACAAACGCTAACGTTCACTTTCTGAACAAATTTGTTCATTTTTTAAACAACGCACAAATAATGAACATTTCATTATCGCTATTGGTTAAGTTTTTTCCATAATGTCGTCCGACTAATTCCTAGGTTCTCTGCTAATAATTTCTTATTTCGGCCGTAATGATCGTATAATTTAATAAATATTTGCTTTTCCATCTCTTCTAATCGATTAATTTTAACTTTAATGTAATTCTTTTCAGTTTCAATATCCTGATTCCCACTTTGTATTTCCTTATCCTCTTTAAACTGAACACTTAGTAAATCATCGTATAATTGATAATGCAAGGAAGGTGGCACCGCAATAATTCTCTCAATAAAGTTCTCCAATTCTCGAATATTCCCCGGCCACTGGTATTGCATTAATTGATGACGTTGCTGCTCACTAATCACCTGCGGATGACTTTGATATTTTAATAAAAACCTATTAATAAGAATATCTAAATCCTCTTTCCGTTCTCTTAAAGGCGGGATTTGAATATATAAAATATTCAACCGGTAATAAAGGTCACTTCTGAATTGATTTTGCCGAATCGAATGAATGAGGTCTTTGTTTGTCGCAGCAACGACCCTTACATTGACCGGAATAATCTTAACACCACCAATTCGTCTTACTTCTCTTTCCTGTAAGACCCTCAATAAGCGCGTTTGTAAAGACATCGCCATTTCTCCAATTTCATCAAGAAATATCGTGCCATTATGGGCCATTTCAAATAGTCCAGGCTTTCCTCCCTTTCTAGCTCCAGTAAAAGCTCCCTCTTCATATCCAAAAATTTCGCTTTCTAAAAGGTTTTCTGGAAATGCACCACAGTTCACCGCTATGAATGGTCCCTCCTTTCTTTCACTTGCTTTATGAATACTTTGAGCTACTAACTCTTTTCCTGTTCCACTTTCACCATAAATTAAGACATTACTATCAACACCTGCATACGACTTAGCCAATGAAATTGTTTCACTCATCTTATTACTTTTAAACACAATATCATCAAAGGAATATTTCGCATAAAATCTTCGGTGGTATAATTCACTTCTCACCTTCGTATCAATCTGCAAAATACTCTCTGTTTTTTGGAACATAATAACGACACTTTGTTCGTACAAATGGAAACGATCGATTAAAAATTTTTGATTCCCATGATTAATGACACGTTTCGTTACTTCAGTAAAATCTCCAAGTAGCTTTTTGAATAATGGCATTTGAATATTACCTAGATTCCTACCAATGATTTCGTTAGGACTTATTCCTAGGCTATCTGCAGCTACATCATTACAGACAAAAACGATACCTTGGCGATTCGTCGAAACAATCCCGCTTTGACTATGAGAAATAATAGATTCTAAATGCTTCTGTTTGATTTCCTCTTTTAAATAGTTTTCTAAAGCTTCCTGCGCTCTCAGAATTCCTTCTGTCAGAGAGTCTGACTGAGAAAAAACGATAAAAGACTGCATGCCTTTACTTTTAGCAGTAATATCCATACATTCCGCGGTTCCAATGATCGTTTTATCACCCTCAAACTTAGCCATCTCTAAAATATGCTTCGTGATTTGCCTTTCATTTGTATACTGCCTTAAGCTTATATTTACATTAGCAATATGTGCGATCGTTTTTAAATCAACTCGTTCTTTGTTACTCACATGGTCAATCAAAACAACTTCTTTGTTTAACTGCTTTGCATGATTAAGCGTTTTCAAAATATCGAAGTTATTAACCTCAATTTTGATAATAGGAATGTCGAGGTGTTCTCTAAAAAAATCGGCTGTTGGACCACGAGCGATCATAACTTTTACGCCAAATTCTTGTATTAGTTTGAGGGCCTTTTTCAAACCAATTCGTAATGCCCCAATTTCAACAACGATATCAACCTGTAATTTCTTTGCTACTTTCTCTATATCTTCTTTAAACTGAGAGTAGGGAGCAATTACTCCAATCATCTCATCATCCCCCCTAATATATAATAAACTAATAATNACTAATAATTTTATTTATTATGATTATACATGTTTTTCAATTTTCAATAGCCTATAATGTAGATCTTATAGCTTTTTTCATACTAAAGCCCTTTTAAATTCAAAAATAAAAAAGCAGAGCCCTAAAAGAGAGCATCTACTTCTCTAAATCACTAATTTTGTGTTGTTGCTACGTTTGGTTATCGTTTCGTTTTTAATTTACTTTAAATAAAACCGTCAACAAATATTAATTAATCCTTTCGCTCCCTCTCTAACTCATCCCTTACATCCATATCTTCACCAAACTCTGTCTGGACATCCATCGATTTGACTTGGTGATTGCTCTGATCACGAGACATCTGCTGTAACAGATAAGGGTGGTAAAAAAACTCTGCTATTGCAATTAATACTGCTGTAATAAATGAATAAAGAGCGATCGGCATGGTTGTTAATAAATCTGCTAATAGGGCAATTCCTGCCCAAGCTAAGAAAAAATCGGTGATTGTAGCCCAATTATTCCCGATTCGTGGCATAATAAATAAATCACCTAAATAAGCAACAGCCGTTAATATCGTACTAATTGTTAGGATTGTCCCCATATTTAATCCTGCAAACCCAAAAATTACACCTATAATTACCGTACTAATAAACCATTTTATTATAAACGACTTCACATATGACATATCATACACTCCTGTTTTATAAATTGCCGTACTGAGATTAGTTTCTTCTTAATTATATTTTTTATTCGAAACATATTAGCTTTTGACTACTAAGCTTGTACAGATTCCTCTTTGACGATTAGCCCCATCTTATTTTCCAAGTACCATTGGTAGCCTATAATAAACATAATGATCCCATCTACTATATCTCCACCATAGTACATCAGTAGCACCCCTTTTTGAGCCTCTACAACATCTACCCCTACAGGAGGATGAATATAGAGATATTTCGCTAACATTCCATGTAATGCGATACTTATTATCAAAGCAATAAAACGATGATAATATTTTTTGCGATGAAAAACAGGTTCAATATAAACTAAAGATAACGTAAAAAAATAACCAGCTATAAATATATGTAAGTGGATGATGATATTAAGCAAAGCATACTCGTGCATGAGCGTATACAAGGGCGTCGTATACAAAACCCATAAACCACCGATATTAATAACCCCACTAATATAAGGATTTAAAACGATTCGAAAATACAAGCTTTTACATATCCTAATCATGATTCTAGCTACTCTCACAGGTAAACTCCTCACTATTAAAACAAAAGGAGCTGCAAGTACAATCATTAAAGGTGCAAACATTCCTACTACGAGATGTACAAGCATATGAAAGCTGAAATACTCATGAGATTGTTCAACGATAGGGGAAAAAATCAGCATAATTAGACAACTGCAAGCTATAAACATATAAAAGATTCTAGACCACGGCCACCTGCGTTTATAATTCTTCTGTATTAATGCCAAAGTAAAGTAGCCTATAAAAATAAGTGCACAGAATAAACTAATCGACATGGACATAAAAGTAAAATACTCCATTTCTAAATGATCATGTGCCATTTCCTACTATCTCACTTTTCCGTTCACTTCCTCTAAGAAGAGTTAATCCAACTACCAAAATCAGTAATGCTAGCAAATTCCAAACAATATCGTACACCCACACATTATCAACATAACGAATCTGATGAATGCCTAATAATTTATGCTGGATAAAACCATCATATAATTGAAAGAATCCAATCCCTATAAAAGTTCCAGCAAACCATAATCGGGAGATGAAATCATCTCTCCTTCTTAAATCAGCGAATAAAAATAAACCAAAAATAGTAGCAAACCAACTAAATGCATGAAAAATACCGTCTGAAATTAAACCTATACTAGTAGAAGATAAATCATAAAAGTGATGCCACCTTAATAATTGGTGAAATATAACCTCGTCTATAAATGCAACTAATCCTGCCCCAAATAATAACCCTGATATGACATTCCTTCTTCGGATTTTCCTGCTAGCGTGTGCCATTGTTCCTCCTCTATTTATCCAATGAGTTTTCTTTAGTTTGCCAACCTATTTTTGTTCTATGTATATGTCACTTTAACTAAATATCCTTTTACATTGTTTTATTAATTAGAATAGATGGCTGATAAGCAAAAGATAACCTCAATTATATAAACCAATTGCTCTATTTCATTTAGTTTAATTCTGTTCATTTCAAAACATAAGGAGACCATAACGAAAGCTGTAACCTATCAAGGAAAAATGCAGTAGAAGTTAAAAAGATACAGGCACCTAATATAGAAGGCCGACAAGACGTTATAATTAAAGTAACTTCCACAGCAAAATGTGGTTCCGATCTTCATTCATATTCCATTAGATGAAGCAACAATGCTTATCATATCTTTAATAAAAATGAAGATAATTATATGAAAGCCATGAGAAATCAAAATGTAAAAAAGCGTTCCAGTTCCACTACTTCATACAACTTACCTAACACCAAATATAAGCGAAAGACATGTTAAACGAGCTAACATGTCTTTCGCTTTTTAATTCCATTTACCGTTAGTTTCTGTCAATAATTCGATCTACTACGCCATATGCCACGGCTTCCTCCGCGGTCATAAAATAATCACGTTCGCTATCTTTCTCAATCCTTTCTATAGTTTGCCCCGTTCGCTCTGCCATTATCTTATTCATATGCTTTTTCATACGAATAATTCTTCTCGCTGATATTTCGATATCACTTGCCTGCCCTTGAGCTCCCCCGCTTGGCTGATGGATCATAACCTCGGAATTAGGGAGTGCTAAACGCTTGCCCTTTTCACCTGCTATTAATAAAAACGCAGCCATGGATGCAGCCAACCCCGTACAAATGGTACTAACTTTTGGTTTTATATAGTGCATCGTATCAAAAATCGCCAATCCAGCTGAAATAGAACCACCCGGACTGTTAATATAAAGAGAAATGTCTTTTCCTTCATCATCAGATGCTAAAAATAAAAGCTGTGCGACAATGCTATTTGCTACTTGATCATCAATGGCAGAACCTAAAAAGACAATTCGGTCTTTCAACAATCTAGAATAAATATCATATCCTCTTTCACCTGTTTGTGTTTGTTCTATAACATGCGGAATAAATGTTGCCATAATCACCCTCCTTTTATGCAGCCATAAATAAATGGCCATAATCATTGCCTGTTCTACTATTAAATTTGTTCGTTGCCTGACACTGTTGGTTTTGTCGAACCATATGCAAGTAACTTTCCTCTTCCGTTCCAAGCAGAATCAACGCTTTAATATCACTTTTACGAAATGCCTCGGCAAGTGCCTGAACTCGAATGGCTGAAAAATCTGCCTTCCTCTTCCCTTTGCTTGTTTCTAGTCTTTTTCGCATCCTATGCAAGGCCGCTTTAATCGCCCCTTCTGTCGTTTGAAAAAACGCTGCTACTTCATTGGCCCTAAATTGGAAAACCTCCACCAACAAAAATAGAACTTGCTGTCGCTTCGTCAAAACATTGACCAGCTTTTCCATTGCTGCTTCTACCTCTTCCACGCTAGTGAAAGTACCGATTGCTACATCATTTACATAGATGTTTTCATCATAATCAAACTTTCTTTTCCGCCACTGATCAATCCAAAGGCGAGAGGCGACCTTTGTTAATAAACGATAATTAATGTCTTGATAGTCTACATTTAATACTTTCATGATTGAACCTTGCATTAAATCTTCTGCGTCCCATTTGTTTGAAGTCAGTTTCAAACAATAGTGAAAAAAAGCAGGATAAAAAAGTTGCAGCTTCTGCTCTAATTCCAAACCCTTCCGTTTCTGTTGACTTTCTTGACTCTCCATTACCACTTCCATATGAATGCCTCCTTTCAAGTCACTCTTATTGTTATAAACGTTATTTTATTTAAAATAGATACGGGTAGATAAAAAAACTGCCGTTTGATATCAATCAAATTCAAACCACAGTTTTTAACTTTGTTACTTGAGCTTTTTCATGTTCCACTTCTTTTATATATTTATTTTACTATACCCATTTGATTCTCACTATATCGGTGGGATTTCATATAAGCCGCAGCACCTCTTTTAACGTTGTTTGATGCTTGCTGGAAAGGGTATATAACTAATTAGCTATTTTTTTTGTTAACATTTCCCTTTAATATTTTGTCCTGTTGATTTAACCATATATGAAGATTATTTTATTATAAATGAGGAGGAAGCCCATGACCTTTAGCTATGTTTCCCATCTATTCTGCCCCAAATGTTCACTTACTTGTTCTAGCGATCAAGTGCGTAATTTATGTGTATGTGGTTCACCCTTACTTGTTAGTTATCATTATCCTAAAATGAAAGAAGAGCTTTCTCATGACATCTTAAAAGACCGTCAACCGACTCTTTGGCGTTATCACGAATTATTGCCTATTAAGAATCCCGATTATATAACGAGTATGGGAGAGGGTATGACGCCAATTGTAGCCATGAACCGTTATGGTCAGAAGTTGGGAATTCAACATTTATGGATGAAAGATGAGGGCTTACTTCCTACAGGATCTTTTAAAGCGAGGGGTGCAGCTGTGGGGGTTTCTAAAGCAAAAGAATTAGGTTTATCCGAAATTGCCATGCCAACAAACGGAAATGCCGGTGCAGCATGGGCCTTATATGCAGCAAGAGCTGGCTTAAAAAGTCATATTGTCATGCCTTTAGATGCACCACTAATTACAAGAAATGAAGTATCAATTTCGGGGGCTAATTTATATTTAATGGATGGCCTCATAAGTGATGCAGGTAAAGTCGTCGCAGAGTCCGTTCAAGGAAAAGATTGGTTTGACGTCTCTACACTCAAAGAGCCTTACAGAATTGAAGGAAAGAAAACGATGGGCTTTGAGATTGCTGAACAATTTGATTGGCAAGTTCCTGATGTCATTCTTTATCCGACTGGTGGAGGTGTTGGCCTTATTGGCATTTACAAAGCATTTAAAGAACTAATCGAAATTGGCTGGTTGGAGCAAGATAAACTACCTCGACTAGTAGCCGTGCAAGCGAAGGGCTGTGCTCCGATTGTAAAAGCTTTTGAGAACAATCAAGAGGAGTCAGAAATGTGGCCAAATGCCTCAACCGCAGCTTTTGGGATCAATGTCCCTAAAGCATTAGGTGATTTTCTCATCTTAGAGGCAATTTATGAAACAAACGGAACAGCCATCGCCATTGAAGATGGTGAGATTTCAGCTGAGCAAAAAGAAATAGCAGAGCTTGAAGGGGCATTTATCTGTCCAGAAGGAGCTGCCACTTTTGCAGCAGTAAAAAAACTACGAGCCAATAATTGGATTCAAGCGCAAGAAAAAGTCGTTTGCTTAAACACCGGGATGGGCATTAAATACCCGGAATCTGTTAACGTTCTCGCTCCGACACTCGAAGTAGGTGAACATTTATAGAAGTAAAAAAAGAGCTACGGCATTAGCTCTTTTTTTCTTCACGCTTTATTTGGTTCTACTAAAAGGCTTTCCTCTTCTGCTTCTGTTAATTTCTTCTGTCTCTTTTTATAGGACACCTTGGACAATAAAATACCTGCCTCATATAACATCATTAACGGAAAGAGGACCATTAACTGCGAGAAGAAATCCGGTGGTGTGATTAGTGCCGACACTACAGCCATTAATAGATACCCATATTTCCTCACTTCTTTTAGCTTCATCGGTGTGACGATACCTATTGATGTTAAGAACATAAACAGCAGTGGGATTTCAAACAAAAATCCAAGCGGAATCGTCGTCATCATTAAAAACGAGAAATATTCTTTTGCCGTAATCATAATTTCAAAATTCTTGACACCTAAGCTCATAAGAAATGAATAGACGGTTGGAAAAATAACAAAAGCACCAAATGTTAAACCAACGAGAAAACTAATAAATAGACTTGGAATAAAAGTTAATGCTGTCTTACTCTCTTGTTCCGTTAGAGCAGGTTTGGCGAATCTCCAGACTTGATAGCCTATAAAGGGTGCAGAAAGCCCAAGACTAAGACTTCCTGCAATACCAGTATAAAAGCGAATCACATCTAAAGGTCCAAGCATCACCAATTTATGATCATTTGTGATGAGCGGAATCACTTTATTAATATAAAGTAAAATCCCAATGAAACAGAGCAAGAAAAAAATGACAGAGTAGATGACCGCTTTTCGTAAATCCGTTAAATGCTCGACAAGCGATTGCTGTGCCTGCTGTGCTTCTAGTTGTTCACTCTGCATACTATCATCCCTTTAAATGTGAATTCGACTACTTTGTTTCATTTGATTCTGTGTCTTTTTTTATGTCATTGTTTTGATCATCTGACATGATGTTATTGGCTGAGCGTTTGAATTCTGATAGGGTTTGACCAAACGCCGCCCCAATTTCGGGTAATTTTTTTGGTCCAAAAATGATTAACGTAATGACCAAAATAATAATTAACCCTGGTATACCAATATTAGGAATGCCCATTGTGATTACTCCTTTCTTTGTATGAAAGTGTACTAAAGCTGATGTGCTCTTTTCCTCAAAAGGCTATTGATTAAAGTCACGGAAAAGCTAATATCAAATGACATAAAAGCCACCAAGCAAGGAAAATTCAATTAATTAAAGTTCCGCCAGCTAAAAAGCAAAATCACTTATTTAGTGAAGTTCCATTTCTTCGTATTTCTAGTTCAGCTGCATTAAGCTTTTTTTCAACTTGATGCTGTGTATTTTGATTTGTACAGCGTTGTCAGCTCTTTTCATGACTCCATTGCTACGTATTTCCGTTTCCTCAGCATTGTCGGCTCTTTTTCCGGCTTCATTGTCGCGTAATTCAGTTGCACACAACATTGACGGCTCTTTCCATTCACCATTTCACTGATTCTTATAAGCCATCAAAACTAAACTAAACTTCCACCCTCGCTTCGGTATTTTAAAATACCTTCTGCCGCTCGGTAAGCAAGGGCTCCTACTGTTCCAGTTGGATTATATCCACTGTTATGGGCAAATGCAGAAGCTCCAACTACAAAGATATTCTCAGCATCCCACATCTGCAAATAATTATTAACAGCAGAGGTAGCTGGATCAGAACCCATAATAACACCACCTGTATTGTGTGTCGTTTGGTATGGAACAATGTCATAATGCTCTAGATTTGCTCGTTCGCTAATCTCTGAAGCTCCCATCTCTAACATAATTTCATCTAAGCGCTCGCCAATATAGTGATATAAATTTCGATCTTGATCAGTAAAGTTATAAGTCATCCGTAATAACGGAATACCATATGCATCCGTATAGGTCGGATCAAGGTCGAGATAGTTTTCACGTACAGGCATAGAAGCACCCTGGGCTGAAATACTGATTGACCTCGTATAATAATTGATGGAAGCCGCCTTAAACTCTTTCCCCCAACTTGGCGTCCCTGCGGGAACAGGATTGGATGCAATAGGTCTTGCTCCTGTTTGTGTACAGGCAATATTACCACCATGAATAAAATCGAGATTAGAATGGTCAAAGAAATCTCCATTAAAATCATCGATATTTGCCCCTAATGCTCCTGCTCCCATATAAGAATTAAAGCGATCATCATCAAAGAAGCCTGTCACACCTGGCAATAATTGATAGCAATAATTCTTACCGATAACACCTTCACCGGTTTCAGGGTTATACGGACGACCTATATTCGATGTTAATAATAAACGAGTATTTGTCATGACATAGCCCGTTAAAATGACAACATCAGCTGGTTGAATAAACTCTTCCTTTGTTTTGACATCAATAAATCGAACACCTGTCGCTTTGCCTCCCTCATAAATGACTTCCGTGACGTTGGCAAAGTTACGCAACTCAAAATTCCCTGTTTCCTTTGCAAAAGGGATAACCGCTACAGTTGGATCTCCTTTTGCCCCATATTCACAGCCAAATCGCTCACAGAAACCACAATACTGACAGGCGGGTAATGTTGCCCCATATTGATTTTCGTAAGTTTGACTCATATTAGATGAAGGAACATGACTTGGATGATACCCCAAATTCGTTGTCGCTTCTTTAAACTTTCTAATAATCGGCGTATCCTTCATCGGTGGATTCGGATACTCATTCGCTCGTTCGGGTAAAAGAGGGTTAGGCTCTCCACTAATACCAGCGGCACGCTCAAATTCATAAAAATATGGCTCTAACTCTTCATACGTGATTCCCCAATCTTGTAATTGTAGGCCAAGCTGATTAATTTTATCTTCTCCATACTTTTCAATGGTTTGCGACCGGATTTCAAAATCATACGGTAAAAAACGATACGTTTGTCCATTCCAATGCACACCTGAACCGCCCGAACCTTCTCCCAGTAAAAAAGAACCAATTTGTCGCATTGGCAAAGCTTGCTCGTCTAAATGATGTCTAAACGTAATCGTTTCCTTCGATAAATCCTGCATCAGTTCATAACGCATCGCATAGCGTAGTTCATCATGAACGACAAAATAGTCTTTTAAGTCTCTTGCCTTACCACGTTCTAGACCAAGTACTTCAACACCCTCTTTAGCTAACTCGGCAGCAATAATACTTCCTGTCCAACCCATACCAACGATAACAGCTTCCTTTTTCGGTAATTCTGTTGCCATTTATACATACCCCCTTTTAATGATGATTCGTATAACTTCTTAAACTACTAGGCTCATACTCCACAAACTCTTCGGCTTCAATATTATTTAAATAGCTCATCTGATGACCCGGGAAGCCCTTCATAAGCCAACCCTGCATATTTTTATTTCCTCCGTAGGCCGGATCTGCATAAGCTCCTTCTAATGTCGCTGCACGTAGTAAGCGGAAAAAGGTATCGGATGTCACACCATGCATGTCGACTTCTCCATTGGCAAAAACGGTCAATATTTCGTCCTGCTGCTCTCCTTCCAACTCATTAAATAATGCTCCATCATATTGGTCTGCACTATACTTTTGCATAGCTGTTATTCCTTCATCAAATACTTCATGCCTTAATAAGGCGGTTTGATAACCTTGGAACTGCGAGCCTGGATAAAAAGGACCTTGCATATACTCCTTCGTATTATGTCCCCACGCTCCCGCTAATTGATGATCAATGAAGAAAGGGACTCCCAAGCCGATCGCACCTGGACCATTCTCATCTTCTGGAAATATTCTTTCACAGGCGGCTTCTAATACAGCAAACCTTTCTAAATTAGAAAAATAAAGAGGAGCTTGCTGATAGTTAACCGCATCACCAGTTTGCTCTCCATCAGTCTCCGGGTTAACCGTTTGATTGCCACCATTTGTGTTAGCCCCGATTAAACCACCAATGATCCCTCCACCTACTAAACCACCAGCAACTAAGCCAGAATTCTTAATGAATCGTCTCCTTGACATGGTCGATTTTTGTTCTTGCTCTGCCAAAGACCATCACCCCTTACAAAAATTTAACTTTCTTGGTTACAATCTCCCCTCTAAATACCAATTTTATGTAGTTTTTATATTGGAAAAATAATCCAAACTTATAATGAACACCACAACAAAAAGACTCCCCTAGAGCATCTCCTAAGGAAGCCTTGTCATTATTTTACTGATATTTGCATCGATAGTTCTCTCTTACTGACTATTTCTTGATACCTTCTAGCACTGTCCTTCCAGTACCGCTTTTGAGTATTAAAATCGACATACATAATGCCGAACCGCTTCTCATAACCAAAAGCCCATTCAAAGTTATCAAATAGTGACCATAAATAATATCCAGCCACCCTCTGTCCATCTTCATTTAATTCATGGATGGCTTGTAAGTGCTCCTCCAAATATTTCGTTCTCTCCGCGTCATGAACTCGCCCATCATCAAGGAGTACATCATCATACGCTGCTCCGTTTTCTGTAATATAAATAGGAAGCTCAGTATACTCTTTACGCAAACGGTAAATTAGCTCTTTAAATTCTTTTGGAGATACATCCCAACCCATCCCTGTTTTCGGATAATTGGAATAAGCCTCTGTACTTAATGTAGGAGACAGACTATCAAACTCCACTAATTCTCTCGCATAATAGTTAATTCCAAAAAAATCACACGGAATGGAAATCACCTCTAAATCATCTTTCTCTATAAAACTAAAACTATGAACTTGCTTAGAGAATAAATTCACCATATCAGCCGGATAAGTCCCCTTAAAAATAGCATCTAAAAACCAACGATTCGTATAACCATCTTTATTATTGGCCGCGAGCTGATCCTCAAATGATTCCGATGCGGAATAAACAGGTGCTAAATTTAATGTTATACCAATTGGCTTTTGACCATGGAATTGGTTTTTATAATACTCAACAACTTTCCCATGGGAGAGCAGAATATAATGGGCAGCCTTTAAACCCTCTTCTATATTTCGATGACCCGGAGCATGCACACCAAGATGGTAACTTAAGAAGCTCGCACACCATGGCTCATTATGAGTAATCCAGCTATCAACATATGAATCAAGCTCTTCAAAGCACTTTTGTGCATATTCTAAAAACCAAACCACTGATTCTCTGTTGAGCCAGCCACCTTTCTCATAAGCCCACATCGGTAAATCCCAGTGATATAAAGTAGCAACAGGCTTAATGCCTGCATCGACTAGCCCTATGACTAAATTCCGATAAAATGCCATACCTGCTTCATTAAAAACACCTTGCTCAGGGAAAATACGTGGCCAAGCAATTGAAAAACGATAGGAATTAACACCAAGCTCCTTAATTAATTCAATATCTTCTTCGTATCGAATATAATGCTCACACGCAACATCCCCTGTATCTCCGTTCCTTACCTTACCAGGTTTTTTGCAGAATTCATCCCAAATAGAAGGCGTCCTTCCGTCCCGATATGTCGCACCCTCTATCTGAAAAGAAGAAGTCGCTGTCCCAAAGATAAACTCATCATCAAATTTAAGCAATTCATAACACCTCGTCTATTATTCTTTCACTGCACCTGCTGAAATACTACTTATGATATATTTTGATAAAAATAGAAATGCTATCATAATAGGAATGACCGAAATCGCAATCCCTAAATACATAGCTCCTAAATTTTGTGCAACTTGCGAACCTCTTAAAGCACCCATCATCACTGGCAATGTATATTTTTCAGGACTAAATAAAACCACAAGTGGTAAGATGTAATTATTCCAAGAACCTATAAAGGTAAAAATCGCCATCGTCGCAATTGCTGGCATCATAATAGGCATCGCGATTCGGTGGAAAATATGCAGCTCACTTGCCCCATCTATTCTTGCCGCTTCAACTAAAGACATATGCAACGTTGTAACAAGAAATTGACGCATAAAAAAGACAACAAAAGGTGCAGCAATCGATGGTAATATTAAAGGGATATACGTATCTAAAAAGCCTAGTGTTTTTATTAAGTCAAAAAAACCGATTAAGCCAAGCTGACCTGGGACCATCATTAAAACTAAAATGGTCACAAACAGGATATTTTTCCCTTTAAAGTTATACATGGCAAACCCATAGGCCGTCAGTGCTGAAAAATAGGAACTAAGAATCGTCACACTTACAGCGACAAATAAGCTATTAAAAAAACCACGCCAAACATTCATATAGCTAATCAGAACTTCATAGTTGTCCTTTAATGATCCACTAGGTATAAGTGTAAAGCCTTGTCGTAATATTTCACCATTCGATCTCGTTGCATTGATAATCATCATATAAAAAGGAATTAAACTAATTACCGCCAAAAGAATTAGAGCGGTGTAAATGATAACTTTTACCATTCCACGCTTTGTCATCGCCCTGCCCCCTTATTCGTCGTATTCCTATACATCGATTTGAAAGTAATGTATGAGAACAAGACCGTAATCAGGAAAAGACCATAGGCAACTGCAGCAGCATAGCCAAAGTTGTTATAACGGAAGGCTTGATTGTATAAGTAAAGAACCATGGTATTTAAGGACCCTTCTGGTGAACCTAAGCCATCAGTAATTAACATCGGTAGGTCAAAAATTTGTAGTCCACCAATTAACGAAGTAATGAGCACATAAAGTAAAATTGGTTTTAATAACGGTAATGTTATTTTTGTAAATGTTTGGAGACGGTTGGCCCCATCAATTAATGCCGATTCAAAATAATCTTTTGATATTCCTGAAATACCTGCCATCAAGATGATAAAGGTATGACCAAACCACATCCATGCCCCGATTAGGGCAACAGACCACCTAGCAGTTGTTGGGTTGTTCAACCAATTAATCGGCTCCGATATTAAGCCTAGCTGGAGCAATAAATGATTGATGGTTCCATGGTGCCACCCTAACAAAATCCCAAATAATAAAGCGACAGACGCTATGGTAATCAAATTAGGTAAGTAAAATACCGCTCTAAAGAAGCCAAGCCCTTTGAGCTTTAAACGAATATCAGAAAATAACAACGCTAGCAATAAAGCAATCACAATTTGAAAGAAGAAATTAATACCCCAAATATAAATCGTATTATAAAAAGCTTGAACAAAATACGAATCAGTCAAAAGCCTAGCATAGTTGGATAAGCCGATAATATCTGGAGCACCCATACCAGAATAATTGGTAAAGCTATAGTAGAATGTAAGGATAATTGGATAAATACTAAAAATGATAAAAATGATAAAAAAGGGCAAGATAAACAAGTAGCCATAGTTGTCGACCTTTTTCATACCAAACACCTTTCTTTGTTGAATTTTCTTTCCTTCTACATATTCGTGGGAGTAATCTAACATATCGATAATTACCCCCACTTCACCAACGCTTACTCAGGTGCTTGTATATGCGGGTAGGCGTTTTTCACAAGATTATAAAACTCTTGAATTGCTTCTTCTTTTGTCTTCGTACCCTCGACATATTCACTAACCGCATTACCAAACAACGTATCAATCTGCTGGTCATACCGTGTTATGATATTTGGATTAATAGACTGTGCTTCTTCTAAAAAGAACGTATAGTTATTTTGTTCTGCTAAAAATGGTTCTTTAAACTCATCCTTTATTTTCTCTGTAACTGGTAAATAAGAAAGCACATCACCTGTCTGCTGCGCCCATTCCGTTAAAAACTCATCGTCATGTGTCATCATTTGAATGAAGTCCCATGCCTCATCTTTCTTTTCCGAATTTTGATAGATTCCTAACCACGTTCCACCCCAGAAATAAGGATTTGGACCACTTGTTAAGCCCCAGTCACCAATCGTTTCTTCCGTATTTTCTTTTAAAACACTGTGAAGACCCCAAGTAGGTAGGGCAAAGGCAAATACCTCTACTTCATCTGTTGTATTTTCATCGACCTCATCCCATCCAGCGTTATAATTAATCGGTCCATCCATTGATGCAAACCAAGCCGGTGACCACTCTGGAGCGAATGCTGTATAATCCTTTTCTCTCAGCTCTTTAGCATAATCAAAATGATTGAGTCTACCCTCAGTCATAATAAGTTCATCATTTTCATTTACCCATGCCTCAGGATTTTGACCTTGTGCAAACCAACGAATAGCCCCTTCGTCAGGGAATAAGCGATAACCTGACGCCTTTAACTTTTCACCAACCTCATACACACCATCCATTGTCGCAAACATCTCGCCTATTACTTGTGGATCATCCGTCCCTAAAACCTCACTAGCGATACTCCTTCTGTAGAAAATCCCACCTGGGGTTGTTTGCCAGGATACGGCCTTTATATCACCTTCTGAACTACGACCAAGTTCAAAAACATACTCAACATAATCATCTTTCCACTGCTCAACGTTATAGGGCTCCTGTGAAAGATTCTCCCAATAATCTTGTTCCACCCATTCCTTGATAAAAGCCAATTCCCCCGTGAAAATATCAGGGGCACCCTTACCGCTTTCTAATACAGGTCTGAGTTTCGTCGGGTAGTCCTCAATCGGTACGATCGTTAATTCAACCTTAACACCATATTTCTCTTCATAAGCAGCAATCGCTCCTTCCTTCTCCAACTCATCTGTAAAGGACCAAATAACGAGCTTATCGCTATTACCAGAGCTAAACACATTACAAGCAGCTAATGTCATAAGGATACAAAAAGAAAAACTAATCAATAAGAGCTTTTTCATGGAATGTTCCCCCTAAAATTTTTGAAATTCGATTAACCGAAACCGCTTTCGACAAAAACTGATTTGTTTCTAATAAATAAAAGAATATAAAGATAGATACCAAATAAAGCGTTTACATTTCATAAGTAAGCATCTATTTATCTACTTATTTTATATCTATATCACCCCTCTCAATGTATTTAACTTATATCCGAAACCGCTTTCGAAAAATAAAAGCACAACTTATTACTCCAAACTATCCGAGTAATCAAGTCGCTTCAACATTATTCCCGAACGGTCGCCGTTGAGCTTCTTACTATTAGTTCAACTGGAATGGTTAATGCTGAGTACACTTTGCTTTTCTCATTGATTTGTTTTAGAAGAGCCTCTGCTGCACTTTCCCCCAAAAGCTCCATGTCTTGCTTAACGGTTGTTAATGCAGGTGTGACATACTTGGCAAATTCAATATCATCAAACCCGATGATAGAAATATCTTCTGGCACGCGCAACCCTTGATTTTGGATCGCATTAATGGCCCCTATAGCCATTATATCGCCTGATACAACTACGGCCGTTGGTGGTTGTTGTAAGCTCAATAGCTTTTGCATCGCTCTATAGCCACCCTCATGTGAAAAGTAGTGTCCATTTACGATATAGTCTTCTGGGATTCCTTGATTGTTTGATGCCATAGCTGCCATGAAGCCTTTATATCGCTCTTGGCCAGCAAACGTATTAAAATGACCGTGTATATGAGCAATTCTCCTATGCCCCAATTGAAGTAAATGCTCAACCGCTAACTCACTACCATGCTGATTATTACTGTATACAACACTTGTCTTATGACTATGTAAATCAAATACTACCGATGGTAAAGGAGAGTCTATCAACTTGTTGACTTCTTCATCGTCAAAATGAGTGCTGAAAATGGCGACTCCATCAACACCGCGATATTTGGCATGGTCGACATAACTCTTATTTTCTCCTCCTATACGTTTGCTTAAAAAAATAATATCGTAACCATACTTTTCAACGGCTTGTTTAAAAGCTTCAATCACCGCATTAAAAAATGGATGCTTGACCCCAATGCCTAAATCCTCTGAGAAGATAATACCAATTGTCCACGATTTTTTAGTCGTGAGCGACCGTGCGATTGAATTAGGATAATAGCCCATCTCTTCTACAGCGTCTAAAATTTTCTTTTTTGTTTTTTCACTTACGTCAGAATAATTATTAAGTGCTCGAGAAACTGTTGTAATTGAAAAACCTGTTTTTTTGGCAATATCATAAATTGTTGTCATAATTAACCCTCTTCCGAAAGCGCTTTCGTAATTTAATCTTAATTTTCTAATTAATTTTTGTCAATGATTACTTTTGTATGAAAGTTAGTGCTGATACTCGGGGTGCGGAGCTTTGCTCATCGCTCCCGAAAATCATGCTCCGAGACAATCACGTGGCACTGAGCTAATCGGCTACGCCGCTGGATCTCAGCTCTGCCACTACGTCCCACGGGAGTCTCCGCATATTTTCGTCGGCTGGTTTACTACTAATTCTCAAGTTCAAAATAATTCTTATAATATTCTAAAATGATTAAGTACAAAAAAACAAAGTGAATGAAGCGCTACCAAAGCAGAAAACAAAGGCAAGCACCACTTTCTTGCTTGTGGTTTTGCTCTTTAACTGTTAGTACTTGATTCAATATGATTTTGAGGATTCTCACATTCGGCTGTAGCCCCGCTCTTTCTGGGTATCGCTCGTAAGAGCCCCCCAAGAAGATTCAGCGCACCATACAAACAGCCACCACCAACAAAAAAGAGAGAGTAGTCACTCATCAGAATTAGCAATTAAAATCCAATTGTTTTTGGATCGTTAGCCAAGCTTGCTTGGCTACTTCACGCGACTGCGTGAAGTTTTGAAAATCGAAATGAACCTTCAGACGAATTCATTCGTCTGTGAGGTCATTTCGATTTTCAAAAACGGACCAAAAACAAAGACCGAAATGTCAACTTATCTCGAGAAATGTGCACCACCATGTAACTTTCTTACATAAATCAAAGTGCAAACAAATTTACTAATATAAAGGTGCATAATCAAGATAAACAAAATTCCCCAGTCAAGGCTTAAAACCAAATTTAAGTGAATCGCTAAACATATTGATATCTAAACTTTTTCTATTTGATAAATGATACGTTTTAACGTATTTAATTTAACGCCTTCATAAAAGTCTGTATGGAATTCGTTAGAGAACGTTAAGAAAGGTGTGGACGGCATCTCGTTTCTTTGACAATAATCTGCCCACTCTTTAGATAGCGTTTCACTACTTATCAAATCTTGGTAAATAACTGAAACTTCTGGTGCTAATACTACATTGATAATGTGCATGACCTGACAGAAAACCTTGATAAAATCCGCTTCTTTTGCTTCTGATAGCTTGTCCCAATCGACTTGAATGGGTAAATATTTAATCTCACCAGCCATCCCATTTTTTCCTTCTACAATAAGACCCTTATGCATAATTCCCATTCCTGGCGGCGATTTCTTTGGAAAATAAATCCCAATTAGGGAGGACTTCCTATATGTCGGTTTTAAATAACTGAACCCATATATAGCAGCATTAATATCATTGATGAGAAAGGTAGGGAGTTTGCATGCATCTTCTACTTTGGTGATTAAATTAACATTCTTTAATAATTCATGACTACTCACCGTAATGATTCCATGATCAGACTGACCTGGAATACCGATTCCAATAGTGACAATCGCTCTAAATTGATTGAGCACAGATTCGATCGCATAGAGGATATCTACGTAATAATAGTTTGGTGATTTAATTACCTCATTAAATATGGAGTCTCCGAATAAATCGATTACATCCAAGAAAAGATAATCCTCTCCCTCGTACTCTCTTAACAAAACAACTAAACCTAACTTAAAATTTTGATTATAAACAAATGAGGAGGCAGGTCTTCCTCCTGTAGACGGAGTTAAAGTGCCTTTTATGACCTCTTTCTCGACCATGAGCTCTTTAAGCAATGATTGAATGGTTACGACAGTTAGCCCTGTTTCTTGTGCAATGATTGCTTTCGTTGTTGATTTTCTATTCCTTAATACCGTCCTCACTTTATTCTTATTTAACTTTTTAACGTCCTTATGGTTAGATTTCATCATACCCTCACTCTTTACAGCGTACTTTCTTTATTTTTATCATATCATACCGCTTCTTTGCTATAAAAAGTGTTGTCACTATACTGATTTTATTGTAGACTTAACACTTATTAAAGTTACTTTAATAAGTGTTAAGTTATAAAGAATATATTTAGGGGAGAAATTGATGCGTAAATTTATATGGATGATTTGTTTAGCTTATTTATTAACTGGCTTTGGTCATATCATCATCGGCTCGGTTTTAGAACAGATGATTACTCACTATCATCTTGATTATAGTGATGGCGGCCAATTGATTATGAATCAATTTTTAGGTTTTTTAGTTGGAGTTTTATTTGCTCCCAAATTGATTAGAACTCTCGGTAGGAGAAAAACGTTAATCCTATCTTTATTTCTTTTTGCGTTCTCCCAGCTAGCCCTAGGCTTACTCATCCCTTGGACTGCGTTGTTAGCCATCGCCCCCCTCGGAGGAGCTGGAATAGGTCTAATCGAGACGACGATAGCCGGTTTAATTGTTGGGAAATTAAAAGAAAAGAAAGCTTCTATTATGGTATTAACTGAGTCCTTATTTGGAATAGGCGCATTAACTGTACCCATTCTTGCTGCTATTTTTATTGCGGTTGGACAATGGAATGAACTGTTTATTGTGATTAGTATTATCGTCTCTATTACACTTATTCTTTGGGTGTTTATCAGATTCGATGAATATGAATATCTGCTTATTAAAGAGAAGAAAACGGATACGAATATTCAAGTACAAAAATATCCTAAGCATACATACGGTATGGTACTATTAGGTTCATTCTTTTTCTTCTTGTATGTCGGTCTTGAGATGACCTTTCCAAACTATTTACCTTCTATACTAAGCATAACTACCGATCTATCTGCTTCTGTTCTCGCATTATCTATCACCATTTTTTGGGGTGCGATGACCATTAGTCGCTTTATTATGATATTTGTTATAGATAAAGTGGGCTTCCATCGCTTGTTTGTTATCACTTGTTTTGGACAGACATTAACGCTAGGTTTGTTCGCTATGTCTTCGACCTATATCATAAGCTTATTCGCTATCTTCTTAACAGGGATTATGATGGGTGGGATTTTCTCACTCGGGCTGTTAGTGGTCAATGACGGAATACCAGGATTAGAAGATCGAACGACGAGCTTAATGTTGGCTCTTGGAGGTTTAGGCGGGGCTTTATTACCAAGGCTTATCGGCGGTATTATGGATCACTATCCTATCCAAGTAACACTCTATACACTCTTTACTTTTTCAATAATCCTTTTCATATTGATGGTGCTTATCACCTCTTTTCGAAAAAAATTAATAACAACAAATTTATGATTTTAAAAAGACTGCTCTAGCGGTCTTTTTTACTTACTCCACAGTATCATGATCCATTCCTTCAAGATCCTTTGTGATCTATAAAAAAGCTACACACCGCTCGTAATCGGATGTGTAGCTTCATTTCACGTACTTAGTTTGCCGTCATTTCTAGATCTTCTACTGGCTTTTCTAAGTAGTCGATATCTTTTCTTGCGTTAAATCTTTCAGCCTTCTCAAGCTTTACAGCGACATTGTAACTAGGAATCTTTGCAAGCTTTTCATAGACACCTTTAGGTAATAAGAAATTGCCTTCTGGGAAGTGAACCTCTAAGTTACCACGTGCAATATCAACAAACTTTGCTTTTCCAGTAAATACGCCATGTTGGTTATAAACCACAACCAGCTCACGCTCAGAAATGCTTAAATCCTTTGCATCTTCAGCATTTAATAATACATCATAACGCTCTGCATTATTAAAGCCATCTGTTTCACTATACACCATAGAGTTAAATTGCTTTCCACGTCTAGTTGTTACATAGAAATCACCAGCAACTTTATTCAAATCAGGAATGTCTACTGGGATTAAGTTACCTTTGCCATCTGGAGTAGGACAAATGCCGTCTTCACATAACCAAGCTCCACCCCATTGGAAGACATCGCCTTGTTTCTTCAAGTTTTGAACGCCATCATAGTTTGGATTAGCTACGGCCATCTCCGCTCGAATCGCATCACCATCTGCAAAATCAACAAGATGAGCCGTTTCTGGCTTCACACGTTTTGCTAAATCGATATAAATCTTCCACTCAGAACGTGCTTCTTCAATCTCAAATTTATTCCCTTCAATTTTCGGAGAGAAGTATACCATACGCTCTGTTGATGTCGACGTACCGCCACCATCTTGCTCATAACGAGTTTTTGCAGGTAAAACAATAACGGCTTCTTTGGCATCTACAAGTGTAGAAGTATTAAAAATAATGTCTTGGTGCACACGAATATCCAAGTTACTTAATGCCTTCTCAACGAAATTCGGATCTGGCATCGTCTCAAGGAAGTTACCACCTGATAAGTAATATAGCTTAACCTTTCGCTCATGGTCTTCTGGCAGTAGACAATTTTCTAATGAGACACCTAGTACATCACCTTGCCATTTTGGTAGTTCAAAATTCCAAAGTTTCTCAATACGCTCAACATTCTTATCATCAAAATCGCCACCAGGTAATACGAATGGATCAGCACCCATCTCTCCACTACCTTGAACACTAGAGTGTCCACGAATTGGCATAACGCCTGAATGTTCACGGCCTAAGAAGCCACGTAATAATGAAAGGTTAGCGACTTGTGAGATATTATCAGAAGCAAAGGTATGCATCGTTAAACCAAGGGACCAAACAAAAATACCTGATTTACTTTTTGCTAATAATAACGCTAATTCACCGATACGTTCTTTCGTTACACCTGAGGATTCTACAATTTCATCCCACGATTGCTCTTGGACCTTTTGCTTTAATTCTTCATAGCCATTTACATGCTCTTGAACAAAGCTGTGATCAATCGCTGAACCATGTTCTTTTTCTTCCATTTCAAACCAGTGCTTCATAATACCGTGCATGAACGCAATATCTCCACCAATATTTACTTGATAGAAATCATCCGCAATTTTTGTACCAAATAAAGCGGATTCTCCAACTGAAGGAATCCAGTAGTTTTCCATTGCCGGCTCACGATAAGGGTTAATACAGATAATTTTCGTCCCTTTACGTTTCGCTGCATACATATATTTTGTGGAGACAGGCTGGTTATTTGCTGCAACTGAACCCCAGAATACGATGACATCAGAACCGATCCAATCTTTATAGTTACAGCTTGCTGCACCAATACCTAATGAACGCTTTAGAGCGGTCTTAGATGGAGAGTGACAAATACGTGATGCATTGTCAATATTATTAGTTCCTAAAAATCTGGATACTTTTGAAGCCACATAATAGGATTCATTAGTAATCCCACGAGATGTTAAGAAGAACCCATAATTCTTTGGATCTAGCTTCTTCATCTTATCAGCAATCATATCCATCGCCGAATCCCAATCAATTCGAGAAAACTTACGCTCTCCTGGACGACGAATAAGTGGATAAGGAATACGACCTAGCTCACGTAATTCCGCACTCGAATATTTGCGAAGTTCATCTATATCAGCATGAACCACTTCTTCTTTCATTGGAGGCATTGTGTTTAGACGTAATACATTTAATCGCGTCGTACAAACGTGTGGCCCAGCTAAAGTTTGATCATAAAGACCACTTACTCCTAGAGCACAGCCGTCACACACACCTTTTGTGATAATATTTTTTGCATAGTTTAAGTTATCCTTGTTTTTCCAAACAACTTTCATTGTATCTGTAAAGTGATGAGGCTTTACCTTTCCTAACCCAAATGGTACCTTACTTACCCACAAATCTGGCTTAGGTGTTTTTGGCAATTTAATTGGTCCTGTATGTTTTGTCTTACCCATTTCAATCAACTCCTAAAAAATTGGTTCTTTTCATAACATATGCTTCATTTCTTACCAACAATAACGAAAGCCTAAAAAAGACAAAAACCACCGATTGCTATTAAGGTTTAATTTAGTAGCGATCGATGGTTTAGCCTTTTGCAGGAACGCTACTAAGTGCCCTAACCATATCTATTTCTTGTTGTTAAACCTCTCCTCAATATCATCCTTGAACACAAATATCGACATACCAAAATCTCTTTCAATATCGATATCTACAAAAAGTTCAACCAATTTCGATTGGAGAAATTCTTCCATTTCTACCGGTGGATTCTTTCGATACATCTCTTTAACCATTTCTGTTCTAGCTGCACGAAGCATTTGCTTCCCTTCATCTGCTGTCGCAATAAACTTTTCTACCGGAGAGAGGTTACCCTCCATTTCGCAAATCGCCCAGTTTTTACAAAAGGTTGTACTTATTTTGCTAGGCCCTTTACCCATATGCTTCTTTCGAAAAGCACGAACCAGATTACTAAATTCAGCCTCGTATTTATTCATTGTTCACCCTCGTCTATTCGAGTGACAAATAATTGTTAGCTAGCTATTTGCTTCGCTTGATTTGCCTCTCTTAATTTCTTTATATCAATTCTTATCACAAGAGAAACAATTAATGCAACTATAAACATTCCGCCAAAAATATACAACGTACCCGCATAACTATCTGTCGCTTCACGAATCCAACTTGCAACCATTGGTCCTACTAAACCAGCAGCTGCCCAAGCTGTTAGAATATATCCATGAATAGCACCTAATTGTTTAGTTCCAAATATGTCACCAATGTATGCTGGAATGGAAGCAAATCCTCCACCATAACAAGTCATAATAAGGAATAAAATAATTTGAAATACAATGGCCGACGTAATGCTTGGTAATAAAAAGAACGTAGCGATTTGAATCGCAAAGAATGTCGTATAAACCGCAGGTCTACCGATATAATCTGAGATTGATGCCCATCCAATTCGACCTAAACCATTAAATACACCCATGATACCAACCATTGTTGCTGCAGCTGCTACTGACAAACCAGCTAACTCTTGAGCCATTGGAGAGGCTACTGCTAAGATCGCAATACCACACGTAACATTAATAAATAACATTAACCACAAGAACCAGAATCTTCTAGTTTTCACAGCCTCATTTGCTGTCAATTGTGATAAATCTTGTTTTACCTTTGAACCACCCTGAGCAAATTCCTTCATATAACCTTCTGGTGGACGCTCTAGATATAGAGCGGCACAAATCATAATCACAAAATAAACAGCTCCAAGTGTGTAAAATGTTTGTGAAATCCCTACAGAATCAATTAATGATTCCATAATTGGACTAGCAATCATTGCTGCAAAGCCAAATCCCATTATAGCTAAACCAGTTGCAAGACCACGACGGTCTGGGAACCACTTTACAAGTGTTGAAACCGGTGTAATATAACCTACCCCGAGGCCAATCCCACCTAATACTCCATAAGATACATATAATAACCATAATGATTCCATCGCTGTTGCAAAACCAGCACCAACCATACCTATCCCAAAAAAGCTAGCCGATACCATTCCAGAAACCCTTGGTCCATATTTCTCTACAAAATGACCCATAAATGCTGCTGAAAGTCCTAAGAAAAGAATGGCAATACTAAATGTTAACGAAATAGAACTTAATCCCCAACCAAATTGATCATGTAATGGGTTCGTAAATACACTCCACGCATAAACCGAACCGATAGAGATATGAATCCCTACTGCCGCTAATGCAATCAGCCACCTGTTCTTTAATTTTTTTCCGTTCTGACTCACTGTTTATTCCTCCCTTTTCAATAAAAAAACCGTCGTCACTTCTAAGAATATAGCTAAATAAGCTATCCTCTTTTAAAGTGGCGACGATTAGTTTTAAGCAGGTTACGCTACTTAATCCCCAATAGAAATCGCTTACAGACAATATGTATCAATTTAAGCCAGCAAACAGGTACGCTATTCCTGCACTTAAATGTTACAAATTTATGAATGCTTCATGTAAATAATACCTTGTTTATCATTCTTTTTCAATATAATTTCTCAAAATTTTGTGTGAAAGTTACTTAGGTACGTTGAGTTGTGCCTTAAAGTTAGCTGGTAACCCATGTGAGTTATATAAATGAGATGTCCGCGTTCAACTATTTGCCCCTCAATAAGAGAAGAAACTTTAGCATTTTTCTTGTCAGCTTTTTTGTTTTGTGATTAGATGAAAGCAATAGCTTGAGGAAGTAGGTTGATGAATATGGAAGGTTCTTTGACGATTAAACGTGAAATACAACGGTATAGACAAGAGCATTTTTCAGCAATGGAAGATGAAATTGTTGTTGAATTTCCATTAACCATCATGATCAATGGCGAAGAGTTTGCCACAATGGTCTGTAGCCCTTACCACTTAGAAGAGCTTGTCATTGGCTTTTTAGCGTCTGAGGGTGTTATTCGTTTTAGAAAAGATATTAAAGATATGAAGATCGATGCAAGCCAAGGATTCGCACATATACAGCTACATCAAGAGAAGATCATTAGTCAACAAACCTTTTCAAAAAGATTTATTGGCTCTTGTTGTGGAAAGAGTCGTCAATTTTACTTTCAAAACGATGTACGAACAGCTAAAACGTCTACGTCTAAAACAAAGTTAACGGCTCAACAATGTATAAACCTTATGACCACCATGCAAGAGGAAAGTACTGTTTTCAAACAAACTGGTGGGGTCCACAATGCAGCACTTTGTACGAGCGAAGATTTAATTGTTAGCCGTACTGATATCGGTCGGCATAATGCACTAGATAAGTTATTTGGCTATTCACTCTTAAACCAAATTCCAATACGAGATAAAGTCCTTGTGTTTAGTGGACGCATCTCCTCAGAGATATTAACCAAGGCAGCAAAGATAGGTGTTGGAATCGTCTTATCAAAATCAGCTCCAACTGACTTAGCGATACAACTTGCCAATGACTTAAATATTACGGCAGTAGGCTTTATACGAAACGGTTCTTTTAATGTGTATTCACATCCAGAAAGAATTATAGAATAAGGAGGCGTTACGATGGGCTCATGTAATCTCGATCATTCCCGTGAAGATGTAATCAAAAAACTATATTCTCAAGAAACCTTTTTAAGACAAGATTTCTTTCAGCAGTTAGCAGATTATTTACGTATCGAAAAACCACAGGACGAATTAAACGAACTCTTTCATCTGCTCAAGAAGTTTGACTTGGCAACAGAGGAAGAACAAGATGTCCGCCTTGTCAAAATGAAAAAGCTCATAGGTTGATCTATTTTAATCAAACGTTTGTTTAAATCTCAAAAAAACAAAAACCTCTCCATTTAGGAGAGGTTTTTTCCTCATTAACGTGCCTCTAAACGAGCGATACGCTCATCAATATCAGGGTGTGTGGAGAAAAGGTTTGACTTTCTTTTTCCGTTAATTTTCATCGTAGCGACTGCAGAATCATCCGTACGATCGTTTTCAATACGTGCACGTTCCATATGTGCTTTTAATGAACGAAGGGCATGTGCCATTTTGTCATTACCTGCTAAGTCACCACCCCCGCGGTCTGCGTGGAATTCACGATGACGAGAATATGCGTTCACAACGATACTCCCTAAGATAGTGAATAAAATTTGGAACACAATAATTGAAGCAAAGTGAACAATAAACGAATACTGTTCAGGAACGAGTCGAGAAGCAACGATCGCAATAATTCTAGCTAAGAATACAACAAATGTATTGACGATACCTTGTAGTAAAGTCATCGTGACCATATCACCGTTTGCAACGTGAGCAACTTCATGGGCAATAACACCTTCAACCGCATCTTCATCCATAGCTTGTAATAATCCCGTTGATACAGCAACTAATGAACGTTTCTTCGATGGTCCCGTTGCAAACGCGTTTACTTCTGAAGATTGATAAATACCTACTTCAGGCATGTGTGTTAATCCTGCCGCACGTGAAAGACGGTGAACTTTTTCAACAACAGAACGTTCAGTTGGAGACAAGTTTCCATTTGGGTCTAACACTTGCACCTTCATCATCATTTTTGCAACCCAACGTGACATCGCTAATGAGATAAAAGATCCGGAAAAACCAACGATAATACTAAAGAGCATAATCGCTCCAAAACTAATGCCACCATCAGCTGTTTGGAATGATAAGTTCCAATCAGTGAAATAAATAATTGCCGACCAGACAACTAAAATTGTCGTCATGACCAATATGTTTGTTAATAAGAAAAGTAATATCCTTTTACCCATTCTGATCCTCCTGAAATAAATGTAATGATACTATTTTAACACGAAAGTATTAGAAGTTTATACTATTATTCATTGATTCAAAAATTTCACATCTCCCTATTAAAATGCTCCATTTTTTCAACCACTTCTACTATATACGACTCAACTAAAGATAAGTTTCAAACTTCTTTACACCTACTATTTTTTATACAAAAAACTACAAAACAAAGAGTAACCCCCTAGCGACGAGCAACGCACATGCAAACCCTATTGCTCTTGATTACTTTTTATTAATTTGTATGGGAAGCACACTAATTAAGAAGCCTGCACCAGCCCTAGCGGAGGGTAACTTTCATACAAAACGCACATGGCGAAGCCCCATTCATTTCGCCACCAACAAAGATGAAAGTAGTGGCGACTATTTAAACAGTTGGCCCGTTTACAACTCCATCACGATTAGGATTCCGCACGACCAAAAAGGGAGCATTGTCCTGTTAAGGCCGTCTATCGCAAGATGGATGACTAGCTAACTTCAAGGCACAACCTATCGCCCCTAAGTCCACTTTCATACAAAAAATTATGTAACGTCCTTTTAGTATGATAAAATCCCCTTATCTATAAATAAAGTAAGAGGTGTTTCCTACTTTGACAAAAAGTAAAAAAATCATAAACGCAGAGCTCGTCCAAAAATTTGAACATCACTTTAGATGTCCACTTTGCGAAAAACCAATTACAGTCGAACAACTCAAAAGCTTCACCTGCCAGAATAATCACAGCTTTGATTTCACAAAACAAGGTTACTTAAATCTAATGACACAACCTTCAAAAACAGACTATGACAAAAAGTTATTCGAACACCGTCAACACCTGATTGCCAAAACACCATTCTTCCACCCTTTACACGAAGAATTAGTCCAAATCATCCAATCCAATACGATTAAACAGTCACATCCACTTACTCTACTTGATATCGGCTGTGGAGAAGGCTCTCACTTACATACATTATTACAACATGAAAAGTTAACGAATTATACTGGATTTGGGTTAGACATCGCTAAAGAAGGTATCATAGCAGCAGCAAAAGCCTATACACATAAAATATGGCTTGTTGGCGATCTCGCTAAATCGCCATTTCAATCCAAAAGTTTTGATCTCTTATTAAATATTCTTTCACCGTCTAATTATGAGGAATTTAAGCGTATATTAAAGAACGAAGGAACTTTAATTAAGGTAATACCTGCTTCAAATTATTTAAGCGAACTACGAACGTTCTTTTATGAAAACCAACAAAAAGAAACGTATCAAAATGATGACACACTCTCTCTTTTTCAAGAGCATTTCCCACAGTTCGAAGAAAAGAGAGTGACCTATCAAGTTAAATTAGACCGAGATGAATTAACGGCATTGGTTTATATGACTCCTTTAACTTGGCGTGCTAACGCTCAACAAAAACAAGACTTTATTAATACACATGCAGACAAGCTTATTACAATTGATTTGCTTGTACTTATCGGTAGCCTCACACAATAAACCAAAAAAGCATACGCCTCCAAAACGTATGCTTCATTTCTATGATGCCATTAGCTTACTTTATGAATATGTTGCGTAGAATTTCCTTTTCCTGTTAGTGTAAAAAAGATAATGACGCCAATTGCCGATGTTGTAAACATAATCGCTCCCATTGGCACTGCCGAACTCTCATTAATACCTACAAGGGGTGCCATCACCGAACCTACAATGAGTGGTAGCATTCCAATTAATGCACTAGCACTCCCCGCTCGATGCCTTTGTGTACGCATCGCTAATGTAGTGGCACTTGTAATAATAATACCAATAGAAGACATATAGAGAAAAATCGCCAGCACAATCATGACTAATGGTCCTTTTACAATGGCCATCGTTAGTAACAATGTATTAGCACTAATAGCAATGATTACACCGACCTTTAATAAACTTCTTTCTTCATACTTCTCACTTAACTTACCTACTGAAAAGCTACCCGCAATAATAGCTAAACCATTAATACCAAATAATATACTAAATACTTGAGGTGACACCCCATATATTCCTTGATAAACAAACGGTGTTCCTGCCACATAAGCAAAACTTCCACCGTGTATGATTCCGACTATTAATGCATAACCAATATAGGACCGATCTCGAATTAAACTACCCATCGTACGAATTGAATTTCCTATTGATACAGGTTGTCTTCTCTCTACAGACAATGATTCCTTTAACTTAGTCGCAACAATAAACACAATACATAAACCTAAGACACTTAAGAAATAAAAAATCGTATGCCACGTTGCGAACGGTAATAATAAGACAGCTCCACCTGCCATTGGTGCGATCATAGGTGCTGTAGAATTAATGACCATTAATAACGCAAAAAATTTCGTGAACTCCCTTCCTGTGAACACGTCACTCACAACCGCCCGCGACAAAACGATACCCGCTGAGGCTGTTAAGCCTTGAAGGAACCTCCCAATAATAAGAACGGTGATATTTGGTGCCAGTGCGCAGACTAATGAAGCTAAAGAAAATAAGGTTAAAGAAATTAATAATGGCTTTCTTCGTCCAATAGAGTCACTAATGGGACCCACAATAAGCTGTCCCACTGCTAAACCTATTAAAAACGTTGTTAAACTAAACTGAACAAGTGAAGCTCTTGCCCCTAAGTCAGCACCAATCTCTGGGAAACTAGGGAGATACATGTCGATATTAAAAGGCCCAAGCATGGCTAATGAGCCGAGGATGAAAGCCAATGCTATTCGTTTTTTTCCAGTGGGGTTTCTCTCCATCCCTACTACCTTCTTTCTATTTTCTCTATTTAGTCGCAATAAAAAGGGCATAGCCCTAAAATTCCGTCATCCGAAATGAATAATCTTATTATAGATCGTATTCCTTGAAATTGCTGTATTTTTGTATGAACTAACGCTGGAATGCGGAGCACTAATTGCCGCTACCGAAAATCATGCTCCGCGTCCTATGGGGTGGCACCGAACTAACTAGCTTCGCTAGTGGATTTCGGATTTGCCACTACGTCCCATGGGAGTCTACGCATGTTTTCGTCCGCTCGGTTAATGCTGATTCTCAAGTTCAAAAGCATTCTTACAACAAATAGTAAAAAAGAACAAGAACAAGGTGAATAAAGAGCCAAAATGTTAAAGGCAATATCCAACTTTCATTTTTGTTGGTGGCGAAGTGTGAGAATCCCCAAAGTCATTGTTGAATAAAAAGCCACCAGGTAAAAGCATTGCTAGTAACATAGCAATGCTTTTACTTGGCTTATGTTGCTACTTCTTCGCTTTTCCTACAACATTGCAATCCTTTTTCTCCGCTTATGTTGTTACTTCCTCGCTTTTCCTACAACATTGCAATCCTTTTTCTCCGCTTATGTTGTTACTTCCTCGCTTCTCCTACAACATTGCAATGCTTTTGCTCTGCTTATGTTGCTACTTCTTCGCTTTTCCCACATCTTCCGCGTCTAACCTCTTCACCCTTTTTCGATTTTATGTAAATGGCTCAAATATAAAAACCCTGCAAAAATTGCAGGGTTTCTAACTTTACTTATTAGTTATGATCATAATCTCTCATATCATTACGATCAATCCTGATATCATAAGGCTCTACTTGATTACGACGGTATTTCCCACGCATTCCCTGGGTGTCAACTCCATCATTGTCAAGGTCGCCATCTAAATCATCGTTTAAATCATCATTTAGATCATCTTCAATTACTGGATCTTCAGTAGGAACATTCTCGTCCAGCATTGGATCATTTGGCTCTTCTGTTCCACCACAAGCCGTTAGCATCGTTAATGCCATTGCAGTAGAAACTGTACCTATTAACCACTTCTTCATCACTTTTCACCTACCTCTCCAATGGACTGTATTTAAAGTATGTCCATCAAAAAGTTTCACATGTGATGAAAAATTTGGTCTGGTTTCAGAAGAATAAATTTCAACTTATTCGGCTGTAAAGGCAAACACAGGTAATGGCTTTATTATTTGGTTCATGTTCTCGTGACAAGTTTTTAGAATTTGCCACTGTGCACGCAAATTTTCTTTTACTTTATCAGGCATATCATTAATCGCATTCATCTGTTTTTCAAAGTCCTCACAAACATATTGAACTTCCCACTGTCCATCCTGAAGGTCTAGTGAATGAATAATCGTTTTATGAGCAATTTCCCAGCCTGCTAAATTAGCTAAACTTATTATTTTCTCAGGGGTAAGTAAGGTACGAATATTTGCTTGACTTGATTTCTTATAGGCCTCATATTGGGACTGAATCATGGCAGCTAATAAATGGGGATACTGAACCATTTCTTCAATATGTGTAGACCACTCTGCAAAACATAACCGCTTACCTAATGGACGTAATTTCTTAAAAAGCTCAAATACTTCAGCTTCCGACGCCATATACCATGAACTATGAGAAAATACGATTTGATCGTACATATTTCTCGGGAAATGAACATCATCTAACAGAATATCTTGGTCAAATTCGACATGAATCTGTTCGCCTAGCTTTGTTGCCTTTATTTTATCCATAGCCTGACCTAACGTTAAAGGTGAACCATAATCTGGTTTTGCTTTATCAATAGCATCCACTGCACCACTCTCACCAACACAAGCAGCAAGTACTGCTGTCATATCACCTTGTCCACAACCAATTTCTAACACATTGTCACCTTTTTTGATATCCCAAAAATGAGCCAGTTTCATTCGATGTTTTGTTTGAATGAATTGTATTTCCTTCATTGGTTCGTCAAGTCCTAATTCTTCAACTATTTGTTTTATATTCAGTTCCATACACACACCCCTTTTTAAATATTCTAACATTTAAAGGTTACTCGTTACTCTAATAAAAAAACTTTCCGTACATGTTATCGGAAAGTTCTTTTTATTGGTTACATTCCTTTTATGGTCTGCTTTTCCTCATTCTCAGCTGGCACAGGACGCTTAATAAAGAAGGCCAAACATAAAGTAACCGCTAAGATAAGTGTTGAAACAAAAAATGCAAAATTAATACCTTCTAACTGCGAAATCAAACTTATTTGTAACTTGGCTTGTTCCAAAGCTTCAGCACTATTATTAATCGGTAAAATTTCGTTGGCTAACCGCCCCTCTGCAACATTCGCTTTCGTTTGCATAACCGTAACTAACAAAGCAGAACCGATTGCACCAGAGACCTGATTTAAGGTGCTATTCATTGCCGTTCCATGCGGGTTCATACGGTTAGGTAATTGGTTAAGTCCATTTGTCATAACAGGCATCATGACCATCGACATTCCAAACATTCTAATAGTAAAAATAAACACCAAAGTTGTATAAGAAATCTCCATCGTTAATTGGCTAAAAATATAATTAGATATAAGTGTAATGGATAGACCGATAATCGCTAGCGTTTTCGCTCCAAACTTATCAAATAAACGGCCCGTAATAGGTGACATTAAGCCCATTACAATCGCTCCTGGGAGCATTAATAATCCAGCTTCCAACGGCGTAAAGCCTCGAATAATTTGTAAATAAATCGGCATCAAAAGCATACCTGAAAATAGTGCTAAGTTCATTGTAATTGAGATAGCCGATGACAATGAAAACATCGGATACTTATATACACCAAAGTCTAACATCGGTTTTTCCAGCTGTGATTGTCTTATTACATATATAACTAACGACACGGCACCAGCAATTAAGGTGACTAATACAATTGTATCTGACCAACCTCGATCACCAGCAGAGCTAAAACCATATAATATCCCACCGAAACCTATTGTTGACAAAATAACAGAAATGACATCGATTTTAATGTCAATTTGGTCATTTTTTTCCTTAATTTTAAAAGCAGCCACAATTAAAACTAATAAAGCTACTGGCGAAATGATATGAAATAAAATCGGCCAATCATAGTATTGAATTAAATAGCCTGAAAGTGTTGGCCCAATCGCAGGTGCAAAAACCATAACTAGACCAAATACACCCATAGCCTGCCCCCGTTTTTCAACAGGAAAACTGTTAAGCATAACATTCATTAATAATGGCATCATAATGGCCGAACCAGATGCTTGAATCATACGTCCCGCTAATAAAAAGCCAAAATTAGGTGCAAAACCACCAACAAGTGTTCCTAACGTAAATAGGATCATAGCTGTTAAGAATAACTTTTTTGTAGAAAAGCGTTGAATTAAAAAAGCTGTAATCGGAATTAAAACACCGTTTACAAGCATATAACCCGTTGTCACCCATTGAACAGTTGAAGGCGATATTTGGAATTCATTCATAATAGACGGCAGCGCAATATTTAATAACGTATTAGCTAAAAAGGCCACAAAAGCCCCGGCTAACAAAACAACAATTAATGTATAATCCGGCTTAATGATCTCTTTCGAATGTTCCATCCTTACTCCCCATTTCTATGCGACAATTATCAACACTGTGTTCGATAATGTCTACATTGACCATTATAGATCAAAGCATTTATAATTCAATAAACAAAAAGGGTAAAATTGTTACTTTCTCAACATATCATTAGTTTTTGTTGAATAATAACAAATTATTTAAAAGGATGTTTTTATTGTGGAAAAAACGAAAGAAGATCGACGTATCGTTCGGACTAAAAAGATGATTCGTGAGGCCCTTACCCAATTGATGAATACAAAAGGTTTTGAAGGCCTAACCGTGCGTGATATAACAGAAAAAGCGAATATAAACCGAGGCACATTTTATTTACATTATCGCGATAAATATGACCTGCTCGAAAAGTCGGAAATGGAAATCATTGAAGAATTTAAAAAGGTAAGAAGCGAAACATTTGTGCACTATCAAAATTTCATTAAAAATGGTCGCTTCTCTAACGAGCCATCCCCATACATGGTTAAACTCCTCGAATGTGTTCAACAGCATGCCGAAGTGATGTCTGTACTATTAGGTCCAAAAGGAGACCCTGGATTTCATGTAAAACTAAAAAAAGAGATGATGGAAAACATGGAAAGGCTAATCATCAAACATTCTGCGGCACTCCCTTCTTCCGTTCCAATCGATTATATTAGTGCCATTTCCGTCTCCTCTCAACTCGGTGTTATTCAGCATTGGCTTGATACAGGTATGAAACAATCACCTATTGAAGTTGCTACCTATATGAAAAAAGTCGTATTCGGAAGCTTCAACCCTGAGCAAACACCATGATTTTCCGTCTATAACAAGGGTTCTGCTTAAAAGAACCCTTGTCTTTATATCTTTATCTAAATGGATTCCGTATTCGTTGCATTAAAAAAGAACAGTGCACAAACAAAAAGACCGTCTGGACGGTTTTATAAATGGAAAGGAGAAAAACAATATGCAAACTAAAGCAGAGCAAACCAAAAAACATATTCTAGAAGCAGCAACATCCTATTTCCTTGAATATGATTTTACCTCTTTTACACTTGCTAACATTGCCCAATATGCAAAGGTTAGCAAAGGCGGTTGGTTATGTTATGAACCCTTGTATTATTAGCTTTTTCAATTATATTTGAAGTTTTGGAAACAACCATGCTAAAAGTGTCAGAGCGAATTCAAAAAATGGCTCCTTCTATAGCGGTTGTTCTTGGGTTTATCGCAGCCTTTTATTTTCTTTCTTTATGTCTTAAACATTCCCTTAAGTTTGGCTTACGCGATATGGTCAGGAGTCGGGAGAGCACTTACTGCAATCATTGGAATTATCATATGGAATGACCCTTTTAACATCTTAACTTTTTCAGGATTAGTCCCATTATTGGCGGTGTTGTGATATTAAATACGTCTAAAAGGGTTAAATCAGTTAAAAAACGATGATAGCTTCTTAAATGTATATGGTGCAGGTATTTACCCCTTAGGTTCTTTTACGAAATACAAAACTAAGAAGTAGTAATGCTACACCTATAACTAGTACTTGCGTCGACATCTTATTTTCAAGTTCAATAAAATGGATCATTTCAAAACGAATAAGTAACGCAACTATAAACAGTATAAAGCCCATCCAAGCAAGCCATCTACCTGGCGCACTCCACTCCATCATCTAACATCTCCTTCGCTTCTAGTTTCTCCCTCCAGACACCTATTCCATATTTTCCATTTACTCTACATGAATATCGATCGGCTCAATGGCTAATCCATCTATAAGCTCCTCTACTCCATCGCCCTCAAAAGTCCATTGGAAAGAGAGTTCAAATGTACCTGCTTGATTAGGGTTCACTTGCTTATTAATTTTCTCTAAATTACCTTTTGAATATATAGATTGAATAGCAATAGAGTGGTAATCAGACTGTTTCTCATCCCCATCAAATTCTAATTGTAAAGGTGACGGTCCTTGCCACAATTCTAAATCTTCATCCCCTAAATAGGTCAGCTCCACTTCGACCATAAATTCAGAGTTTATTTGTACATGGATAGGTATAGATATAGAGACTTTAAAATAGTCATTTTCTTTTACCATCATTTCCCTATATGCTTGTGAATCATTTGGTTGCTCTTGGTTCGTTTCTGACTGAACCTGACACCCAATCAGGAGCATAGTCGTGACAATCAAAGCAACTAGTATACTCTTCAAAACCAACCCCTCCTCTTAATCCCTTTGTAAATGTTCCATATTTATTCCTTATTTCCTTCAGTTGATTAAAAATTGATGGTTACAGATATACTAAAAGTACCTATAGAAGGATACATCAAACAGAGCGACTCTCTTTTGATGTATCCTTTTTTTGTCTAATCCGCTTATTCCTAAAAACCACAATATCATTCCAATTATTCATAATGCCTAACACTAGTGAGTTTAACACGTTATAATATTCAAAATTATAAATTTACTAATTGACTTCCTCAAGTCCTATGCTATAAATAAAGATTATAAGTCAATAGTAAGCGCTTTCACTTTGTTTTTACTATATTTTTAAAGGAGTGAGTTATTATGTTTGGAGCTATCATTCGATTTTTTGACCGAATGGTTCAACGTTTTTTACCTGATGCATTTATTTTTGCCATTATTTTAACACTTATTGTATTTGTACTTGGTATCTTTATGACGGACAGTTCTACAGTAGATATGGTCAATTATTGGGGTGTAGGATTCTGGGACTTATTAGCCTTTACGATGCAAATGGCTTTAATTGTTATCACTGGTTACATTTTAGCCAGCTCGAAAATCATGGCTAACTTAATGAGTCGCTTAGCTCTACTTGCTCATACACCAGGTCAAGCGATTGTTTTAGTTACACTTGTTGCTTCCATTGCTTGTTTAATTAACTATGGATTCGGACTTGTAATTGGTGCTTTATTTGCCAAACATGTTGTTAAGCAAGTACCTACCGTTGATTACCGTATCCTTGTTGCCTCTGCGTATAGTGGGTTCTTGGTCTGGCACGGTGGATTTTCAGCATCCATTCCACTTACCATTGCAACCGATAACCATTTTTTATTTGATACTATTGGTTCAATTCCTGTAACACAAACGCTATTATCGCCTTATAACTTATTTATTGTCATTACATTAGTAGCAACATTACCGATTGTTAACTATTTATCCTCACGAGCAATTAAAGAAAAAACCATCATTGACCCTGCTTTCTTAAACTTAGATAAGAATTCTGAAGAAGCGGCTACAGAAGAAAAAGCTAATACTCCTGCAGAAAAAATGGAGAACAGTCAGGTCCTTTCTCTCCTTATCGGTATTTTAGGCTTAGCGTTTATCGTTTATCACTTTGCCTCAAATGGATTTGATTTAAATATTAATATCGTTAACTTTATTATGTTATTTCTAGGCATTCTATTCCACCGTACTCCACGAAGATTTTTAAAGTCTGTCACCGATGGAGTGAAAAACGCTGGTGGGGTCATCATCCAGTTCCCATTCTACGCTGGGATTATGGGTATGATGGTCGAATCAGGTTTGTCTGCACAAATCGCAGAATGGTTCGTCCATTTCTCAACTGAAGCAACCTTCCCACTACTGACTTTCATTAGTGCTGGTATCATTAACTTCTTCGTTCCATCTGGTGGTGGACAGTGGGCCGTACAAGGACCGATCATGATCCCTGCTGCCATTGAGCTCGGTGCCGATACTGCAAAGGTTGCGATGGCTGTAGCGTGGGGAGATGCTTGGACCAATATGATTCAACCATTTTGGGCTTTACCAGCACTTGCTATTGCCGGTTTAAAAGTTAGAGATATCATGGGCTTCTGCCTCGTTATTTTATTCTGGGCCTTCATTCCAATTTCAATAGGGTTCATATTCTTTTAGATAAAAAAAGACAAATTCATTAGCCTTCTTTGATAAATTAATTGGTCGGTGACTCTCCCTTGTGGCATGTCACCGGCCTTTGTTATGTTTGGCTGAGAAAACAAACCTCTCATTAAATAAGGGTAAGGGTGACTTTTCAATCCAGTTTTTTTAATTTACTTCATTCCATCCTCTACTTGATTCTAACGATTCTTTGATGAAACTCATCCACGTTGACATCGCTGAAAATAAGTAGCTCTCTTTCCTTCTTATCAATGCTAAATCCCAACGGATCACTGGTTCCAATACATCAATAGCTTTACATTGATAATGACTTACATGCTCACAAAGCGTTTCGGGTAATATACAAATTCCATTACCTACCGAAACCATCTTCATCATAAAATCCCATTGTGTACTTTCTTGAATGATTTGAGGTTCAAAACCAGCTTGTATACAGGCATCGCGTACGCGGTCATACAAAGCAAATCCACGACTAAAGATAAGAAAACCCTCATTACTTAAATCTTTAACACATACTTGTTGTTTATTAGCTAGCCGATGATTATTTGATACAACCAGCTTCAGTTTACGCTCTATGATAGGTGTTACTTCTAAGCCATTATTCGTTATCGGTAAAATAGCTACCCCCATATCAAGCTGTCCGTCTAGAATTCTTTGCTCAACAATCCTTGAGCCTTCTTCCACAATTTCAAGCTCAATACCGGGGTACTGTTTTCTGAACATCGCAATCATTTTCGGAAAAAAACTAGAACCAATGACAGGTGGTAAGCCAAAGCGAATATGACCAGACTGTGCTTGGTGCTGCTCAGAAGCAACATGCATAAAATCTTCCATTTGCCTTAATAGCTTTTTCGCATAAGGAATAACCGCCTTTCCTTCGTTTGTCATATACAAATGTCTTGTTGAACGGTCAAACAAGCGAAATCCTAATTCATCCTCCATACCCTGAATAATCTTACTTAATGCCGATTGCGACAAATGTAAATCCTTACTTGCTTTCGAAAAGCTAAGATGTTCACATACTTTTAAAAAACAACGCACTTCTTTTATATCCATCTTTACCTCCACAATTATTCCATTGAAGAATGATAGTTATCTTATTTATTCATTTTACTAATAGTAGAATTTTTAGTAAAGTAGATCTTATATGAAGTAAACGCTTTCAATCTAACTTATTATATTTTTAAAAAATCGTTAAAGGAGTGCTGATTATGAGCTCAAAGCAAGCGAACTCAATGGAAGAACTCATCTCCGTTATTAAGGATGGAGATACCGTCATTGCTGGTGGTTTTGGTTTATGTGGCATCCCCGAAAAAGCCATTTTAGCTTTAGCTGAAAGCGGCGTAAAAGACTTAACATTCGTAAGTAACAACTGTGGTGTAGACGATTGGGGTCTCGGTCTACTTCTAGCTAACCGTCAAATTAAGAAAATGGTTGCTTCCTATGTTGGTGAAAATAAACTCTTTGAAACACAATTTCTCAATGGAGAATTAGAGGTCGAACTTGTGCCTCAAGGTACTTTAGCTGAAAGAATCCGAGCTGGTGGTGCCGGTATTCCTGGATTTTATACCCCGACCGGTGTAGGAACAAAAGTAGCTGAAGGAAAAGAACTAAAAGAATTTAATGGTAAGACCTATGTTCTTGAAGAAGCGATTATCGGTGATGTTGCTCTTGTTAAAGCATGGAAGGGTGACACATTCGGCAATCTTATTTATCGTAAAACAGCTCGAAACTTTAACCCATTAGCAGCTACTGCAGCCAAGATAACGATTGCTGAAGTGGAAGAAATCGTGGCACCTGGAGAACTAGATCCGAACTTTATTCATACACCTAGCATTTATGTACAACATATTGTCCAAGGTGAAAACTATGAAAAACGAATTGAACGTAAAACAACTCGTCCAAAACAAGTGAATTAAGGAGGATAAGACATGTTAAAACCTCGTGAACGAATTATTAAGCGTGCAGCACAAGAGATTCAAGATGGTATGTATGTGAATTTAGGTATTGGTATGCCGACACTTTTAGCCAATGAAATTCCAGATGACATATCTGTTTTTCTACAATCAGAAAACGGCTTATTAGGTATTGGACCTTACCCTGTCGAAGGTGAAGAAGATCCTGACCTAATTAATGCTGGTAAGGAGACGGTGACGGCCCAAACAGGTGCTGCATTTTTCGATAATGCTGAGTCATTTGGTATGATCCGTGGTGGCCATATTGATCTAGCTATCTTAGGTGGTATGGAAGTTTCTGAACAAGGTGATTTGGCAAACTGGATGATACCTGGAAAAATGGTCAAAGGTATGGGTGGCGCGATGGACCTCGTTCAAGGAGCCAAACGCGTTATCGTCATTATGGACCATGTGAATAAAGCTGGAGAAGCAAAAGTGAAAAAGCAGTGTGACCTTCCTTTAACAGGTACAGAAGTGGTTAGCCGCTTAATCACTGACCGTGCTGTCTTTGACTTTACTGACAAAGGCATGATGTTAATCGAAATTCTTAGTGACGAATCTGTAGAAGAAATTCGTTCGATTACAGAAGCCGAATTTACAGTGGCTGAGCATTTAGCTAAAGGAGTGAGCGAATAATGGCTGAAAACGTTGTACTCGTTCAACCTGTTCGTACACCGATTGGTAGTTTCCTAGGTTCATTAAAAAGTGTATCTGCTATTGATTTAGGAGCTACAGTATTAAAAGAATCCATTACTCGCTCTGGTCTCGATGTCAATGAAATTGATGAAGTAATTATGGGTAACGTACTGCAAGCAGGCCTTGGTCAAAATCCAGCACGTCTATCTGCGATTAAAGCTGGTATCCCTGAATCCGTTCCCGCTATGACCATTAACAAAGTATGTGGTTCGGGCTTAAAAGCCATTCATCTAGCCACACAAGCCATTCTTGCTGGAGATGCCGAGGTTGTTCTTGCCGGCGGAATGGAGAATATGAGTCAAGCTCCTTATCTAAGCTTAAATGCTCGTTCTGGCTTACGAATGGGCGATCAAAAGCTGGTTGATAGCATGGTGCATGACGGTCTTTCTTGTGGAATTAATCAATTTCATATGGGGATTACCGCAGAGAACCTTGTTGAAAAATATGAGTTAACGAGAGAAGAGCTTGATCATTTTTCTGCAGGAAGTCATCAAAAAGCAGCTTCAGCTCAGGAAAAAGGCATATTCAACGATGAAATCGTTCCTGTAACGATTCCTCAACGTAAAGGCGATCCTATCGTCGTTTCCATTGATGAACATATTAAGCCACAAACGACTTCTGATAGTTTAAGCAAGCTACGTCCCGCTTTCAAACGTGATGGTGGCTCAGTAACAGCTGGAAATGCTTCAGGAATCAACGATGGTGCTGCTTGTGTCATTGTCATGACAGAATCCAAAGCAAAAGCACTTGGATTAAAAGTGTTTGCTCGCATCATAAGTAATGCCTCTAGTGGTGTTGATCCAAAGATTATGGGTATAGGTCCCGTACCAGCTACTAAAAAAGCCTTAGAAAAAGCACGTTTAACTTTAGAAGACATAGACTTAATCGAAGCGAATGAAGCATTTGCTGCCCAAGCTTTGTCTGTTCAAAAAGAGCTACAATTTGATCAGGCCAAGTTAAATGTCAACGGTGGTGCCATTGCATTAGGTCACCCAATTGGTGCAAGTGGTGCACGTATTTTAGTGACGCTTTTACACGAAATGCAACGTCGTGAAAGCCACTATGGCTTAGCTACGCTTTGTATCGGTGGTGGCCAAGGGGTTGCAACCGTTGTTGAAAAAGTATAATCATCTAAAAGGAAAGGACCTTATCGTAGGTTCTTTCCTTTCCCTTTTTATACATTCATCCGACTCTATTTTCTTTTAAACTCCTTAATCACTTCTCGAAAAACATCGGGATAGTCTGTAAATAGACCATTCACTCCCCAGTCTAAAGCCTGTAGCATGGCCTCGCGGTTATTAATTGTATAAGGGTGAATCTGCAAATGATGTTCTTTTACTGTTTGTACATACTGTTCATCAATACGGTTAAAATTCGGACCGACACCAATCGCATATTGCTTAATTAACTCTAGTTCTTCATGAGCCCTCTCACCTAGTGTTGGCTGACTTAATAGTTGAACTAATGGTAAGTTCGGGTTCATCTCATGAATATTCAGCAAGCTTTCAGGAATAAAGGATTGGATAATCACTTTACTTGAACGACCATTTGCCCCTGTTAGTTTATATTTATCTAACAAGCGTAATAGCTCCTCCTCCATGCCCGGATAAAGGGTTGGTGATTTCGTTTCTATATAGTACAACGAAGATCGCCCATACCTTTGAAAAACCTCTTCCAACGTCGGTACTTGTAAGCCTACATACTCTGCCTTTGCTTTCTCTGGAAATCTAGCATTAAACCAAGAGCCTGCATCTAACTCCTTCATTTCAGCTAATGTCATATCCTTAACCGCACCACTCCCATTTGTCGTACGGTCTATCGTTGTATCGTGCATCGCAATAAGAACGCCATCCTTGGTCATTTGTAAGTCTATTTCAATATAATCTGCTTTCATTTCTTCCCCTAAATCATAGGCAGCAAACGTATGCTCTGGAGCATAACCAGATGCTCCACGGTGTGCTACATTAATAATTTTCGAATCTGGATGAGGGTAACGTGATTCATCTCTTTTTTCTGCTGCGGCCTGTGTAGCAAACAAAGAAATAGCCATTCCAAATGCTAAAGTCACAATGCCTAGCTTCTTGAAACTCTTTTTCATTCCTACTCATCTCCCTATTATTTAATTGAAACACCCTTGGCACTTCGTTAGAAGAATTAGCTAAGCCCGTTACCAATTCCTGCCTTTATTATGTGTTGATTAAAGTCCATTAATACGAACCATGTCTACATAGTCTCATACAGGACAGGTGCCCTATAACCATTAAATAATGAGTGGATTTTAACTAGGTAATTATTATTTCCAAACTGCTTCAAACAAGTTCAAGCTTTTATAGTATGATGTTATAAATATAGAAGGAGTATTTAAAATTCAATTCTTCAATAGACATCCAAAAAGGCAAAAGAAAGAAGTAACACTAATCGGAAGGAGAAATAATGGATATATGTATCAGACTGGCTAAACAAAGTGATTATGAGTTATTGTTACCTCTTTTTAAGCAGATTCATGAGGTCCACGTTTTCGTCAGACCAGATTTGTATAAAGAAAACGCTACCCCAGTCGAGCAACCGTTTTTCGAGAAGCAACTAATGGATGACAGTCAGCATATTTTCGTAGCCATGATCAACAAGCAAATAGTCGGTGTTGTTGTGACAAAGAAAGAAGAAGTCATTGAAAATACGTTTGTCAAAGCGAGAAGTGTACTATTTATCAAGAGCTTATGCGTGGCTGATACACATAGAAAAAACGGCATAGGGAAAAAGCTAATGACATACGTTTTTGATTTTGGAAAAAGCCTCAAAGTTGATAGTATCGAATTAGGAGTATCTGAACAAAATTCATCTGCGATAGATTTTTATCACTCGATTGGCATGAAAACGAAAAGCAGAAAAATGGAAATCATTTTGGAATAAAGCAATAACTTCACACAGCGACCCGAAAACAAAACAAATGACCCAAGATTTCACCATCAAAACCTGAAAATTTCACTTTTTAACTAAAAATTTGACTAAAGAGTTTTTATTGATTAACGGTTTTGAGGATTCTCATATTTAGCCGTAGCCCGCCGCTTTTTGGGAAATAGCTCGTAAGAGCAATCCCAAAAAGATTCAGCACACTACACAAACAGCCAC
>LFJO01000004.1:132782-146639 GCA_001038565.1 Alkalihalobacillus pseudalcaliphilus | reverse complement strand
TGAACCTTAGACGAATTCATTCGTCTATTAGGTCATTTCGATTTTCAAAATAAGGTCCAAAAACAAAAAAAGGAGTCAACTTATATAGATTATCAGCACTAACTTCCATACAAAAAGGTCCTCAATAAATGAGAACCCCCTTTTAAAATCGACCAGAACGAAATATCGAGTATAACAACCATAGAAACATTAACACAGCAATCCCAAAACCAATCTCAATCGCCGGAATATTCCAAAGCAACGAAGATTGCTGACTAATAGCCGAGCCAATAATCAAACCAACCATAATAATACTAAAAGCCAAAAGTACAATTGCAAACGATAGCTGATTACTTACACGATCCAACTTATTCAAAAACAACACCGCTTTAGGAAAAACAACCTCAATCGGAAACTTTCCATCCTTAAACAATGCCCGCGCCTCTTTTACGTACTGAGGACCCTCTTTCACAATCTCCATATATTCTCCCCAGTACTCAAACGAATCGCCCACAACCCGCTTAGGTCGATACCTCTCCATGATTAATTTCCTTCCAAATGGCTCCGCAATATCAATTATGCTTATCTCTGGATAAAGTCGTACAACTAATCCCTCCATCGTTAACAACGTCTTTCCTACTAACGTAAGATCAGCTGGAATTTGAATACCATGGTGATGAGCAACCGAAAATAAATCCGTAACAGCTTCTCCTAAACTTACTTGGCTAAGTGGTACATCATAATATTTGTCTCGTAATACATCAACATCTGCCCTTAATAAGTCATGATCAACACGATCCGGAACAATCCCCATTTTCATAATGGCTTTAATGACCGCATTCGTATTCTGTTTCATCATACCAATTATCAAAGAGGCTAAATGGGATTTCATATCAGGAGTTAATCGACCAACCATACCAAAGTCCATCAAACCAATGATTTGGTTATCAAGAATCGTCATATTTCCAGGATGAGGGTCACTGTGGAAAAAGCCATCCATTAGAATCTGTTTCATTACAGCTTCAACAATTCGTTCAGCTATTAATTCTGGATTAATCCCTTGTTCCACAAGCTGCTCATTATCAGAAATATGAATACCTTCCATGTATTCCATCGTTAAGACTCTTTTTGATGAAAAATCCCAATAGACTTTAGGGATTTTTATGTAGTCTAAATCCTCCAGTTGTTTTTGCATTCTACCGGCATTACGACCTTCATGAAAATAATCCAGCTCTTCTTTTAAAGCTTTAGAAAACTCATCAATAATATCAGCGACTTGATATTGAGCTGCCCAATCAAGTTTTTGCTCTGCTAGCTTTGCTAATTCTTTTAAAATTTCTATATCCGTTCTAACTTGTTTTTCAATATTGGGTCGTTGCACTTTCACAGCGACCGATTCTCCATTTTTTAATTCCGCATAATGCACCTGACCAATAGAAGCTGAACCACGTGGCTCCATCTCAAATTTTACAAAGACGTCCTCCAATTTTAATTCAAGCTCTTTTTCTATAATTAATTTTACTTCTTGAAAGGGAAAAGGTTTAACATGATCCTGTAGCTTTTCGAGTTCTTTAATAATATCAGCTGGAATAAGGTCTGGCCTAGTACTTGCAATTTGGCCAAGCTTCACAAAGGTGGGGCCTAATTCTTCTAAGAACAAACGAATTCGCTCACCGGTCGTTTTTTCATGATTATCTTTTCTATTCTTAGTAAATATCCTCTTTGGTAAAGATAAAACCTCGTGCAAACCTATTTCATTGACGATATAACCAAAACCATTGCGTGTAAAAGCAACTGCGATTTCTCGATATCTTTTCATATGTCGAAAACGTCTTTCAATCAAGGAATCCCTCCTCTCTTTTGGATGAAAGTTAGTGCGAACATGGTGCGTTGCTCGTCGCTATCGAAAATTCATCATGGTAGTTTTGTAAGGTTATCATGCCTTTATTCTACTTGGGTTGCTTACTTCGTGTATATTTCCTGTTCAAGTTTCTTTACTCGTTCTTCAAGTGCTTGTACATCGTCCTTTGTGGCTACATCCCATTCTCTGAGTAGTTTTTTCATTTGCTCCATCATTTTAGAATCGAATTGCTCTTGTTTCTCAGTGCCTTTCGCCATAACATGATCCATAAATTCTTGAGACTCTTTTCTTGTTAGTTCACCCTTTTTCACTAAATCATCAAAAACCTTTTCTGCTTGCTCTTTGCTCGCAGCTGCTAAACCAAAACCTAACGCCATTCCTTTTTTGATTGCATCTCTCATCATGAAATCCTCCTTAAAACTAATATTAACTTTATCATTCCTTTCTTATAGCAAAAGTAAACGAATAATCAGCAATGGTTTCAATTTTTTCATAAACGACCGTTATTTTTCTCATATTCATTGTAAAATGTAAAAAGAATTTGACATGTATACCTCTCCCATGTAAACTAATAATGTAAAAAAGATTTGACATTAAGGAGTTGTTTAGAGATGGACTGGATACTTATTCTTTTCTTTGCCGCTTTAGCCGTCGCCCTAACTATAATCATTTATACATTAACAACACTGCCACAATTAGGAGATGAGCGGAAAAATTTTATAAAAATGAAGGCACAATCTTATTCATTTGGTGTTGTCATATTTTGTTTATGTTTCGAAGTAGTTCGCTCTCTTTATCAAAGTACGTTTGGCGCGGGCACCTATTCAAACATGAACCCTTTTACTTTCTTAGTCGCGATAAGTATTGTTTATTTAATTTCCCTCTTAATTGCAAAAAGGAAATACAGTGTTTAATGAAAAACAACATTAGAGAATGGCGTAGAGAAAAGAAGCTTTCACAGGAAGATATGGCGAAATTATGTGGCGTTTCAAGGCAAACTATCAATGCAATAGAAAATAACAAATATGACCCAACGTTAAAGCTTGCTTTTAGCATTGCTCAAGTATTAGAAAAAACAGTCGATGAACTTTTTATTGCCGAATAAAAAGATGCCCCAACTCCTAAGAGGATTGGGACATCTTTGATTATATCTACTCAATAATACCTGTAATAATAGGTTCTTCTTTTAACATAATTTTTTCACTAACAACTAATACCATTCTATGTATTCCTGACAAAGCAACAGCAAGTAAGATAATTACAAATAAACTATAACCTGAATCATTGATTAAATATAAGAACCCAATGGCAAATAATGTACTGATGACTAATTGGTAACCAGACCTTGCCCATACTTTGATTGGTTCTAGTTTCTTCAGTTTTCTATCCACCATAAATACAATCAGTCCTACAGCTGTAAATAACACTAGGCATGTTCGCATGTTGAGCAAAAATAATTCAGAAAATGTAAACCCCCCTTCTGAAGGTCCAAAAACTGAGTTAGTTAATGCAAATACAACGGCTAAGGCAGTTGCCGAGACTAAGATGGTTACAACTCTAGCTAAAAGCCACATATTGATATCACTCCTCCCCCTTTCATTTTACATGATGATTCTGAATTTCCCTACTATTATTCTAAAAAGTAAAAAACAAGGAGAATAAGAGCTCTCCTTGTTTTTGTATGAAAGAGTACTTAGTGGCGATAGGTTGTGCCTTGAAGTTAGTTGGTCATCCATCTTGCGATAGACGACCTTAACAGGACAATGCTCCCTTTTTAATCGTGCGGACTCCTAATGGTCATGGAGTTGTAAACGGGCCAACTGTTTAAAGCCACTACTTTGATTTTCGTTGGTAGCGAAGTGAATGGGGCTTCGTCATGTGAGTTTTGTATGAAAGTTATCTTAAACTGATGTGCGGAGCGTTAATTATCGTTACCGAAAATTATGCTCCGCGTCCTGCGGGGGAGCACTGAGCTAATCGACGCAGCCGGCGGATCTGAACTCTGCCACATGTCCAGCGGAAGTCTCCGCATGTTTTCGTTCTCTGGATGCCTGCTCTTTCTTACGTACAAATTGCATTCATTAAAAGAGATAACAACCAAAACAAAGTGAATGAAGAGCTGCTTTGTATGCGGTTATGGTTGATGTTCATGTGCAGAACTCTACTAATTGATACTGGCAATCTTAATTGGAGTCAATCACGTGGTACTTAGCAACCTGCATTGTCAGTAGTTTTTAACTCTCCTACTTAGTCCGTTTTTTAATGTGCGTACTTTTGGATTACTTCTTTTAATAACCCTACTACTGGCTGACCTGCTTTTTCATTATAATATTTGCTGAAACGTTCATCAGCAACATACATTTCCGCTAACCCTTTATGAGCTTCTGCTGAGTAGTTTGGCCAGCTGAACATAAGCCATTTCTTGTGCTTCTCAAATACAACTTGTGCTTCTTCAGATACTAAATCTTTTGAGTGAACAAGCTTTACTAAAGCTTCAAACATCTCGTCTTCGATTTTCTGCATTTCTTCAAATTCTTGTTCAGAAAGGTTTAGCCATTTTTGGTTAGAGTCATTTATAGCTTCTTCTCCATATTTTGTTCTTATTTCATGACCATACTTTCTCTCATTTTCTTCTACCTTTTGACGTTTAAAGCCCTCGAACTTATCGCTAGAATTCATTTGAATCTCTCCTTTATGATGCTGTAATGATTTGGCTACTGTTGTCAACAGTTGATCAAGCTGTGCTCTCTTTTTAAGTAACTCTTCATAATGAGAGCGGAGGGCTTCTTCAATTTGAAAGTGTGGTTGGCTTATGATTTTCTCAATATCTTCAAGCTTCATATCTAAAGAACGATAGAATAGAATTTGCTGTAATTTATCGATCTCTTTTTCCCCATAAATACGGTATCCTGAAGAATTGATTCGAGCAGGACTTAATAAACCAATTTGATCATAATATCGAAGTGTTCGTGCACTAACACCCGATATTTGAGCCACCTTCTTAATCGTATATTCCATCCTTACACCTCCTGACCCCTTTATCATAAAGGTTAACGTTACGTAAAGCTCAATACCCAATTTAAAATTTATAATCAAAATCTCCCTAGCTTCCATCACCATCAGGCGTCGCACAATCATACAAAGGAGAGTACCTGCTAATGTCGCATAGATGGATGACGAGCTAACTTCAAGGCACAACCCAAGCAACTTTCATATAAAACACCCTTGAAAGTCATCTCCACCATGTTAACAAATCATAAAGGTTTGTGCAGTTATAGAGGCAATACCTTGGAGGAGCTGCACAAAGGCCCTTCTTCATGGATAGTGACGACTTCTTAACCTGTGGGTACGTTTACAGCTAGTCCTCTCCAAATATATAAGTAGAGTTTCACTCTTTAACTGGTGGAACTTCATTCAATTTGATTTTGTTCTTTTTCATTTTAAAAGAATAGTGTTAGATTGTTTTTTTGAACTAAGGAATTACTGTAACCCAGCGGACGAAAATATGTGGAGACTCCCGCGGGACGTAGTGGCAAAGCTGAGATCCAGCGGCGTAGCCGATTAGCTCAGCGCCACCCCGCCGGACGCGGAGCATAATTTTTGAGAGCGACGAGTAGCGCTCCATGTTCGCACTAACTTTCATACAAAAAAACCACCCCTTCAGGTAGTTTAATCAATCCATCAACATAAAATAATAAACAAATAAAGCAATACCCACTAGAAGCATAATACTCGTACAAATCAGAATCATACTAACGGAAGAACGAAACGTCTGCGTATTAATCATTTTCCTCGTCCGAAAATAACTAATCGTCGAAAAAATAATCGTCATGACAGCAATTAATAGAGTTATTAAGCTAATAAATATAGCCGTCATTTGATCCATAGCTTGATTCATGCCCGTATTAAAGTGCAAGGTTGCTACTAAAAACCCAACACCCATAATAGCGACCGCTGAACGAATCCACGCTAAATATGTACGCTCATTCGCTAAATGCTGCTGGATATACTTAGATTCCTCTGTCTGCTGTTTTCCCCTCACAATAATCCCTTCTTTTTTCGCTTTTTGCTCTCTTATAACCAACCTAATAGAAGACCACCTAATGCACCGAGTAAGACGATAGCCCAGGCAGGTACCTTCACAAATACTAATAAAGCAAAGAGAGTTGCTGCTAAGGCAAAATCCTCTACGCCTACAATCGCGCTCGTCCAAATTGGCTGATAAAAGGCAGAAATTAAAATACCTACAACGGCTGCATTAACACCTAGCAAAGCGGCACTCGCTTTTTTATTTTGTCTCAGCTCATTCCAAAAAGGTAAGGCTCCTAATATTAATAAGAAAGCAGGTGTGAAAATGGCCAATGTAGCAACAATCCCACCTAACCAGCCAGATTGTACAGCTCCAATATAAGCGGCAAAAGTGAAAAGTGGTCCAGGAACAGCCTGAGTAGCACCGTAACCAGCTAGAAAATCAGCTTCACTTATGAGACCAGTAGGTACAAACTCTCTCTCAAGTAAAGGTAGAACGACATGCCCGCCACCAAATACTAAGGAACCAGCACGGTAAAAGCTATCAACCATCGCTAACCAATTAGAAGAAAACAGTTGCTGCAATATTGGTAAACCAATTAATAGTAAGAAAAATAAACCTAAACATAGTGCTCCCCACATTTTTGAAATGGATAAACGTAATTCACTTTTTTGGCCAGTAGGTACTTTCTCTTGGAAAAAAAGTAACCCTATTATTGCAGCCACCGCAATAACGGCTACTTGTGTAAATGTATACGGTAATAATAAAGTAGCTAGTAAGGCACTAAGAGCAACTAGCTTCCTGTTAAGATCAGGTGTTAATGTCTTTGCCATCCCAATAATAGCATGGGCTACGACAACAACCGCTACTACTTTTAAGCCCTGAATAAATCCTAATTCAATGAACCCCGCTTGGCCAGCATAAAGAGCAAATAGGATTAAAACGAGAACGGATGGAAAGGTAAAGCCGATAAAGGAAATGATTCCACCGATGACACCAGCTCTCATTACCCCAATCCCAATTCCAACTTGACTACTTGCGGGTCCAGGTAAAAATTGGGCTAGTGCAACTAAATCTGCATAATCCTTTTCTGATAGCCATTTCTTTCTCCTCACATACTCCTCATGAAAATAACTTAAATGTGCCACAGGACCACCAAAAGATGTTAGCCCGAGCCTTGTTGAAATCATAAATATTTGCCACAATTTTTGAATATAAAACATAAAAAACCCCTCATCGTTTTCATCACTTCTTAACACCTTATACGCTATCATAAGTAGTGGATAAAGTATAGGAAATGGCTAACAATGCAGGGTTTTTTTACAATTTCTTAATAAAAGAAAACGAGAAAATCATTAAGAAAAATAGCTTCACGATCATTAAACGTTAATTCTCTTTATTAGTACCTAAACCAAATAAACGTAATAATTTCTGCCAAAAGCTTAACTTCTCTTCTTCTTGCTCATCGCTTGTTGTTTCTTCATCTGCTTTTAGACTTTCTGTCCTCATCACAAATTGAACGGAATTGATTTTATCATTATTCTCCTCTGAAACAAATGAAATCATTTCAAAATCAGACTTATCGAACTCAGACATCAATTCATTTATTTGCTCTTCTACTTGGTCAGGCATATCAGCTGTTGCTTCCTCGAGCTCAGCTGTTCCATCATATAAATCATCTGTCCCATCAGCAAGCTGTTTGGCACCAGTAGCTATTTCAACTAATCCACCATTCAAATCACCATAAGAAGTGCTTAATTCCGTTACTCCAGATGTGTAATCAGTTAAACCTTGATGGAATAATTGATATTGATTACTTAACTCGGTTAAACCAGAAACCAACGGCTCAAGTGAATCCGCTACATCAAAGTCCTCAAAGGAATCTTCCAAACCTTCCGCCATTTGTCTTAAATGTGTAACGATTTCCGATAATCCAGCACTTGATTGTTTTAAAGCTGGAGTCACAGCATGAAACGCCTCCTGCACTGCTTCATATGTGCCTTTTACCGTTTGAGCAGCGGTATATTGAGCGACAAGCTTATTTACTACCTCTACATCAGCCCCACTTTGATAAAGTAAACCTATTTCTTCTTCTGAAATATCAGATGCGGGAATTGAGCTAATCGCTTCATCTAGTGCTTGATTTGCTAATGTATAATGTTCAGTCAATTGATTTAACCCTTCGACAACATCATCAAGCCCTTGTGCCATCTCCTCCAAACCAACTGTAAGCTCTGTAAAATCAGAGATGTCTACATTTCCTTCTGGTACTTGTAAGGCTGAATTAATTTCTTTTAAAGCCTTATCAATAGAAGAAGATGCATGAACAAGTTCTCCCCCAGCACCTGCCACTTCACTCATACCCTTTTGAAATTGTGATGAGCCATTGCCCAACTGCACGATACCATCAGCAAGCTCATGGGCTCCATTACGCAATGAACCAACACCGCCATGTAACTCTGATATCGCTTTAGACAACGTATTGATATCATCAGTCATTGCTCCTGTATCAGGCAAATCAATCGACATCGAGGCAGGAATTGCTGCTACTTCAATTCCATCCATCTCAAAGGAATCAGCGTCAGCACGAACGGTATATGTTGCTTCATTTTCTGGCATAACCGTAAAAGAAACTTGTTTATTCTTTCCAGCATGTGCAATCGTTGCATCTGCCGCTTGGATATTTTTAAAATGTTCCTCATGTAGAACGAAGCTTATTTGTAACATATAATTCTCAAAAAAGGCTTTCTCAGCTTTTTCGTTTGCTTTAATATCAAGCTCGATTTCAACGAAGCCGTCTTGACCAACTAAATCATCTGCTTCGATTTTATTGCCTTCCAAGAAATATTCAATCGAAATATCCCATGGTATAGCTATGTCCTGCTCTATATTCCCTTGATAATAAAAGGAATCACTTGTTGCCTCTAGGATTACTTCGCTTCCGTCAAACTGCAGTTCCGATAAATCCGTTAAATTTTTCAAAACACTATATGGGCCAAAGTCTGATATCATGCCCGTCTCCGCTATTTGTAAATAATTCACAACATATATATCAGAGAGTTCGCCGTTAGCATGTAAATTAACGTAAACAATCTCATCCTTAGCAGCAACCTCTCCAGCCTTTTCAGAATCTTGGTCTGCTCTATCTGAGGAAGACGCATATACAGTCAAGGTAGGGAAGATGAGGATGAACGTTATGATGATTAAAAATGAACGCTTCATGATTTCTCCTCCTTATAGAAATTAGATTTATAGGTCGTTTTACGAATTAACTTATCAAAAACAACTAATAACGCCGGTAAAACAATAACGACCATTAAGAAGGCTAGTAATGCACCTCGCCCTAACAACAAGCCAATTGAGGCAACAACCGGGTTCGTTGATGTGAGCCATAGGACAAAACCAACACTTGATAATATAGATGCTGAGACAATAATCGCGAAGAATTTCTCATCTAATGATTGCTTAATCGCCGCAAGTGGACTCATGCTTGCACGGTGTTCTTTATACGTTTCCATTAATAAAATACCATAATCAACTGTTGCTGCTAGCTGCACCGTACTCACGATTAAATAACCAACAAATACTAACGAAGAATCGGTAAAATAAGGTACCGCCAAATTAATCCATACAGCAGCTTGAATGGTCACGAGCAACACGATCGGAATTGAGATCGATTTAAACGTAATCATCAAGACAATCGCAATCGTCACGATCGTCATGATATTAACAACCGTATTATCTCTTTGAACCGTCTCTTTCATATCATAAAGAGCAACACTTTCACCTAGCGTCAGTGCCTCATCGCCATAATAGCTAGCAGCTATCTCTCTGACTTCCTTCACAAGTTGGAAAGGAATCTCCCCTTCCGCTTCTTGATTCGTATTGATAATCAAACGACTGTAGTTTTCAGAAAAGAATTGTTCCGTTATTTCCTCTTCTAAAAAGTCAGGTGGTATCGTCTCACCGACCATATTGACATAGGACATAACACCGGTTATATAGGTCATATCCTCTAATTCCGTTGCAAGCTCCGCCTCCTTGGCAAGGTCGCCCTCTGGAACTAAAAGCACAATCGGTGTCGTTTGCGTAAAATGCTCTAAAATTGCTATTTCATCCTGACCAGCCCTCGTATTCTCAGGTTGATCACCCATGCCATAAATAAAATTCGTATTCGTTTGAGCCAAAAATGCTGGCACTAAAATGAATAAAAGTAAAAGAATACTCGGGTAGCGTAGTTTTAATAACCAATTGCCTAACCCTTTAAAATCCGGAATAAAGCTTCTATGTTTCGTTTTATCCATCCACTTATAAAAAACTAATGTTAAGGCAGGTAGAAATACAACGACACTAATGAAACTAAAGAGAATCCCTTTTACTAGATTAAGCCCTAAATCCGAACCGATTTCAAAATTCATTAACATTAACGCCATAAAACCAAAAAATGTTGTCACAGCACTTGTCGCAATAACTGGAAATGATTGCTTCATCGCAAGCTGCATCGCTCTTTCTGGTGAATCGGTCTTTTTTCTATAATCGGCAAAACTATGTAAAAGGAAAATCGCATAATCTAATGAAACGGCTAACTGTAAGATCGGTGCAACTGACTGTGTCACAAAAGATACTTCCCCTAAGAAAATATTCGTCCCTAAATTAATGAGAACCGACACACCGATTGCGGTTAAAAAGAATACGGGTTCAATCCATGACTTTGTCGATACGACTAAAATAATAATAATAATTGGTATAAGTAACATAGCTGCAAATAACGTTTCCGAACCAGCCATTTTTTGAGAATTAGCGGTATTGAGAGCCTCTCCAGCGACCGCACCTTCTTCACCAATTAAATGATAAATAGCATCCGTCGCAGCAACTTCTAACCCACTTTCTATACTCACAGAAAATAAAGCTCGCCCATCAACATAATAAGATTCCAATAAATCTTGCTCAATCATCTCTAATGGGATCTTCAAATCGACCATATCATCTAACCACATGACCTCTGAAACACCCTCAATTGCCTGTAAATCATCCTTTATAATAAGTGCTTCCTGTACAGTGATATCTTCAAGCATCACTCGTGTATTCGGAACGGATGCCGTGAATTCATTCTCCATCACTTCCAGAGCTTGTGTAGATGGCGCTTCATCGGGCAAGTAATCCGACATATTGTAATTCACTGAAACAAAAAATTGAGCAATTGCCGCAATAATAGTCAAAATAAAAAAAACAGCGACAACGGTCTTGCGTTTATTGATGATAAAATCTGTCCAATTCGCCATGATACACCTCAACTTGTTCTACTTACATTTTTCCTTTATCATTATAACTACACGGTGTTGCCTAGACAACAAACAGTTGCTTTAGAAGTGTTAGCTAAACAACACATCTAAGATAAACGTTGGATAACTTACTCTTTATAGAAAAATGGTGATTTCTAATGAGTGAAAAATTAGATAGAAGAAAACAATATACAAGGATGGTATTAAAAGACGGTCTAGTCTCCTTATTAAAAGAAAAGCCTCTTGCAAATATTACGATTAAAGAAATCTGTGAACGGGCAGATATTAACCGATCCACCTTTTATAGTCATTACAACGATCAATATGATTTATTAGATAAAATAGAAGCAGAAATTATTGCTGAGCTTTATGATACCTTAAATGACTATAATTTGGTTAACCGTGAAGAATCAATCAAGATGACTCAACGGTTAATTGAATATGTTGCGACTAAAAATGAAATTTGCGAAATATTATTAAGTGATCATAGTGGTCATCGCTTTCAATCGACGGCCATCAACCTAACTCAGCAGTTTATTGTGAAGAAGTGGACATATGAAACGGATACCGATAATGAGCAACTACAATATGTAACCACGTTTGTTATTAACGGCGGGCTGCAAGTCATTAAGCGTTGGCTCGCAAATGGGATGAAGGAATCCCCCGAAGAAATGGCGTTTCTTATCAATAAATTTACAAATGGAGGCTTATCCTCTATTTTAAATTATGATGATTAGAGTATTGGCAATCTTGTTAGTGTACACGTATTATAAAAGTTAAGCTGACTGAATATCATTCATTAATAGGAGGATAAGAATGACGGACATAGTAAAATCAGATATTAAGCTACGACCTCTTGAACGTGAGGATTTAAAGTATGTTCATAAACTAAATAATGACGCAAAAATTATGTCTTATTGGTTTGAGGAGCCTTATGAAGCTTTTGTTGAGCTTCAAGATTTGTTTGATAAGCATATTCATAAACAGAACGAGCGACGCTTTATCATTGAAGCTGATACGCAAATAGCAGGACTCGTAGAGCTTGTAGAAATTGATCATATCCACCGCCGCGCCGAGTTTCAAATTATTATTGATCCTCATACGCAGGGACGCGGCTTTGCTTATACAGCAACGAGACTGGCGATGAAATATGCCTTCCATATTTTAAACTTGCACAAGCTTTATTTAGTGGTCGATAAAGAGAATCATAAGGCCATCCACATTTATCAAAAAGCCGGATTTGAAATTGAGGGTGAGCTTAAGGACGAATTCTTCGTCGAAGGCAAATACCGAGATGCCCTGCGAATGTATATCTTTCAAGAGAATTTCAAGTAAAATCTAAGTGACCGAAGTGCTTGTCTTTGACTAGCACTTCTTCTCATTGTTATCCATTCATACCCCTTATTACATCACTACCATTCCTTATCAACAGGTGACGCGATTTGGTTGTTATATGTATCAACAAATAATTTCCCCTTGCCAGACAGTACAGCATAAAAAACATCCTCAACCTTGACATGCCTTTGCTCAAGCTCTCTTTTTAACCAAATCCTCGTTAAGCCATTCTCCTCTAAATTCTTTTCAACGATTTTACCGTCCATAATTAATTCAATCGGTAAGGTTTGCTCGTTTTTAGTTATTAGGTTTAAATCCTCTTTTGTCACCGTACGCATTGCGGCATTTTTTTGAACGGTTAATTTTCCATTTGTCTCTACGATCGCAAAATTCACTTCTGCAATATCAAACACATCTTTATCTCGTAAAAGCTGATTAATATCATCCAACGTGTAATGAGCTTTTTTCATATTCTTCTCTAACAAATGTCCATTTTGAATAACCACTGTAGGGTTTCCCGTAACAAAATTTCGGAAAGACTTCGACTTTAATGAACCATAGGAAGTCACAATACTAACAACAACAAAAAAAGCAAAAGCTAAAACCAAATGATGAATATGTATTCCTAAATTAAAAGCAATATTCGCTGTAATCGATCCTATCGATATGGCGATAATAAAATCCAATACATTCATTTGTGAAATTGTCTGCTTCCCTAAAATCCGTGCCCCAATTAACAAAATGACAAAAGCAAGAAACGAGCGAAATATAATCTCAACATGATCACTCATCACCCCACCGCCTTCTCTAAAAAAACATATCTTCAGTTTTTCCCATTCCAACGAATCTACTCCAAAAACCATTAAATATCCGCTTATGAACAAAAAGCCACCAGTCAATCTCCTACTTTCCCGCCAGCAACCCCGAGATTCACCGTTTGCAGGCTTTCTACCCCTTTTTCCGCTCGCAACCCCGAGATTCACCGTTTGCTCGGGCTTTCTACCCCTTTTTCCGCTCACAACCCCGAGATTCGTCGTTTGCTCGGGGTTCCTACCCTTTTTTCCGCTCGCAACCCCGAGATTCACCGTTTGCTCGGGGTTCCTACCCCTTTTTTTGCCTCCAACCCCGAGATTCGTCGTTTGCTCGGGCTTTCTACCCCTTTTTCCGCTCACAACCCCGAGATTCGTCGTTTGCTCGGGGTTCCTACCCTTTTTTCCGCTCGCAACCCCGAGATTCGTCGTTTGCTCGGGGTTCCTACCCCTTTTTCCGCTCACAACCCCGAGATTCGTCGTTTGCTCGGGGTTCCTACCCCTTTTTTCCGCTCGCAACCCCGAGATTCACCGTTTGCTCGGGGTTCCTACCTTTTTTCC
>LFJO01000004.1:132442-132665 GCA_001038565.1 Alkalihalobacillus pseudalcaliphilus | reverse complement strand
CCCGCTGCCACCCCAGATATTCCATGTGTGCGGGGTTCCTACCCCTTTTTCCGCTCGCAACCCCGAGATTCGTCGTTTGCTCGGGGTTCCTACCCTTTTTTCCGCTCGCAACCCCGAGATTCACCGTTTGCTCGGGGTTCCTACCCTTTTTTCGATTAAGTCCATATAATTGTGTAAAAAGAAAAGACATCATTAAACTCCTGTTACAATAGTTTCAACGACG
>LFJO01000004.1:81230-131453 GCA_001038565.1 Alkalihalobacillus pseudalcaliphilus | reverse complement strand
CAACACAATCCATACTAAAAGAGAGTGGAAACATTGTAGAGGAGTATTTACACAATATTCAGGACTTGACTCTTTTTTCCGCTCGTAACCCCGAGATTCACCGTTTGCTCGGGCTTTCTCCTACTTTTCCCGCCAGCAACCCCGAGATTCGTCGTTTGCTCGGGGTTTCTCCTACTTTTCCCGCCAGCAACCCCGAGATTCGTCGTTTGCTCGGGGTTCCTACCCCTTTTTTCCGCTCGCAACCCTGAGATTCGTCGTTTGCTCGGGGTTCCTACTCCTTTTTTCACCCGCAACCCCGAGATTCACCGTTTACTCGGGGTTTCTACCTCTTTCACACAATAAAATCAAAATTAATACCTTTAATCACAAACCGTTCTACATCCAATCAATATTATAATTACAGTCAATCCTTTCTAACTCCATTATTTCCAACATCTTTCCCTCATGAGAAAATTTAATGAGGGAACGATACAGATAAGACAAAGGGTGTGTATGATGAACTCAGAAATAGCCATTAAACTTCATCAAGTTTTTTTCGAAACAGAGCAACTTCAAATTATTAAAGGAATCACAGGAGAATTTAAAAAAGGCAAAATCACAACCATTATCGGTCCGTCAGGTTCAGGGAAATCCACATTATTCCGCTTATTAAACGGCTTACAGTCCGTGGCAAAAGGCTCGATTGATATATTCGATCAGTCCATTAACGATTATGATCCGATCGCTTTAAGAAAACAGGTAGGTATCGTGTTACAAGAGGCCGTAATGATAAAAGGGAATGTGAAAGAAAATTTAGCCCTGCCTTATTCATTAGAGGGAAAAGCACTCTCAGATGATGAAGCTGAATATATGCTTGAGCTAGTCGGCTTGAAAAAGGAAATACTCACGCGTGATAGCGGGGATTTATCGGGTGGACAAAAGCAGAAGGTTTCAATTGCACGAACCTTACTTAATAAGCCTGATATTCTACTACTGGATGAAATCACCTCTGCACTCGATCGTGTTTCTTTACATGATATCGAACAATTAATCCAACATATTAATCACCAATTTGAAACAACGATTATTTGGATAACTCATAATATCGAGCAAGCATATGCCATCGCAGACGATGTATGGGTTTTAATAGATGGGGAATTAGCGGCGGCAGGCCCAATCAAATTATTAGAAAAAACGACTAATCAAGCTGTTAGAGAATTTGTCTGGGGGGATGATCACTCATGAGCTTCCTAACATTAGCCTTAACCCTCATTTTTGTTTTCATTCCGATCATCTTATCTAAGACTCTAAAGCTCGGCCTTGAAAAGGATACACTGATTGCTACAATCCGTTCCATTATTCAACTTCTTGCCGTCGGTTTCGTCTTACAATTCATCTTTGATTCTGAAAGTTTTCTTTATATCATTCTTATGATTATGCTAATGATTGGGGCAGCTACTCAAAATGCGAGAAAAAAAGGGGCATTGATCCCCGGAATTACATGGAAACTAATTGTTACCTTTTTATTTATTGAATTATTAACGCAAGGGCTCTTAATTGGTCTCCAAATAACACCTGCCACCGCACAATACATGATCCCTATAAGTGGGATGGTTATTGGTAATTCCATGGTGTTAGGTATTCTTTTCTTAAATCGTTTTACATCGGAAATAGAAACAAGAAAAAAGGAAATGGAATTAATCCTTTCATTAGGAGGATCGCCAAAGCAAGCGATTCACCGTTCACTCATTACATCTATCCAAACAAGCACTATTCCTACTATCGAAAGTCAAAAAACGATTGGTTTAGTACAATTACCCGGTATGATGAGTGGACAAATCATTGCTGGTGCTGATCCGCTGCAAGCCGTCCTCTTTCAACTTTTAATATTATTCTTATTATTAACTACGGCAATTGTCACTAGTATTATGCTCGGTTTTTTATCTTATCCCACTCAATTTAACGAACAAATGCAAATGATTGATTAGATCACTATAAACCACATCATTCTTATCGATGTGGTTTCATTTTTTTTGAGTTATCGGCTGTGTATAAGTCAGGGTTATCCACGAATTAGCGTTAATATTAACAGCCCTTCTGTGCATAAACAGAAAATTGACCTATTATTTTTTATTTTCGATTGTGGATATATGTTTGTTATCCCCAAAATACTTTTAAACTTCTTTTGTAATAAATGTTAGCTCCTTAGGAAACAACTTATACGTGACAGGAGTCTGATCGGTAATTTCACCATCACTATCAATGTCTAACTCTCGTGAGGTTTCTAACGTACCATGTACAGTCGTAACTACCTCAATTTGCTCGGGATTGTTAAATAGTTCATCTGTTCCAGTTGCCTGCTGATACACACTTTTTAGTAAAGAAAAGCCGGCCTCTTTGACAATGAAAATATGCAGTTTCCCGTCTGAAAGTGACGTGATATCTTTGAAGAAACCGAATGTCCCAAGGTATTGTCCGTTCATAGCGAGTATCATGACGGCTTCGCCACTTTTTTTCTCTCCACCCTCTAACTGAAGGGTGTACGTAAAAGAACTCGGTTCAATCATCGAACGAAAAGCACTTATCGCATATCCGAGCTTTCCAAATTTGTCTTTGGTAGTTGTACTTATTTCCTTCGATGCATCAGAGATTAGTCCTACCCCAGAGAAGTTGGCAAAGAAACGTTCATTTTGCTGCACAACATCAATGGTTCTCTTATTTTTTGCAAGAATAGCCTCGACTGCCTCTTCAATTGAGAAACAATTCAAGGCACGTGCCAAATCATTACACGTACCAGTCGGTAAAATGGCCACAATCGGACGACCTGCTTGTTGCAACAACCCATTTACACACTCATGGACTGTGCCATCACCACCCATGATTAAAAGTAAATCTATCTGTTCACCATATTGGATACAATACTGCTCAGCATCTCCTTTGCTTTCCGTTTGTTTCAAGGTTAACTCATGAATGCTTGGAGCTAATTTAGGGATAATCATAGCTAAGGTTTCCTCAATCTCCTGCTGACCTGCATTCTGATTATAAATGAGTAGTGCTTTTTCATATATGGCCATTGCCTAACCACCTTCACATAAGATAAAAACAACTCTAAAAGGAAAAGCCTGACTATGCTATTTAATAAACATGATCCCCTTCCATTCAATTATCTTTACCCATAACCCCACTTTTATCAAACACGTTAGAAATAACCCATGCACCTGTTGCTCGAAAACTGTATATTTGTATGAAAGTTGTTAGGGGCGATGGGTTGTGCCTTGAAGTTAGCTGGTCATCCATATTGCGATAAATGACTTAACAGGACACTGCTCCCTTCTTGGTCATGTGGACTCATCACGGTCATGGAGTTGTATGAAGTGCCACCAGTTTAATAAGTCGCCACTACTTTCATATTTGATGGCGACGAAGTCTAAAGCACTCCGCCACCATCAAATATGAAAGTGGCTTTTGCAACAATGTAACCGAGAGAACTGGCCGACAATGCGGAGCAAATCTATATACGCAGCAATGTAGACGGAAATAGGACTGATAATGCGACGTAAATATGTTAAAGAGAGCACATTTTAAATTTTAAAAAAACAGGAACGTATTTAAAGCCATTCTACAACTGGTAATTAATCCAAACCAATTTGCCTTTTGACTTCCAAATGTTTATTCAAATTCCTTTTTTAACTGGTGGCTTTTCGTTCAATTGATGTAATTTCATTAAATTTTAAGAGTATTTATAAGGGTAGATGTTACGTAAACTTAAGATTGAACAGTACCCAGCGGAGAATGATTTTCGGTAGTGACGAGCTGATTTCCACATATCTCCAATCGTACACTCTCGTAAAAAAACGTTACTCATACCAAGCTTTTGAAGGCCGTTCTTTCGGATAACCATTCTTTTCACGCTCGCTCTTACGCACTTCGGTAAAATGAAACCACTGCTTGGAACTGTGCGGGTAATGAGCATGATGAATCACACAGCGCAACTGATCCTCCACACAGCCGTCTGTCCAAACCCCTAGCCTTTGCTCCAAACGATCAAAAAGAGAAGCACCATCATGATGACGTATTTCATCTAGAGAATAAATACCTAATACAAAGACTAATTTTTCAGCTAAAGCATAACCGATAGAAGGAATACGTTGAAACACAACCAATCCTTGTAATTGGTGAGCACGCTTCAAATCAGAACCAATCCGTTCACTTATTTCTTCAATAGATAAATAACCTAAATCAGCCATTTTTATCTTTGCTTTCCTAAGGAGTTGTTTCTCCATGTCAGTTAAAAGTAATTTGATTCGGCTCATAACTACCACCACCTATTTGCATGATTCAAAAACAAGCAGCATCGTATCTGACGTTGAATCCTCCGCTACCTTTTCGAAGCCTAACTGATTATACAAGCTGACTGCTGTTTGATTCAATCGACTTACACTCAAGGAAAGAGCAGAAAATCCCTCGCTTTTTGCCTTATAGATTAATTGTGTCATTAAATTCCTACCAATCCCTTTGCCTCGGTAATTTTCCGTAATGGCTATACTAATTTCGGGGATCGTTTCAGCCACAAAGCCATATCCTTTCTCACTATCTCCAAAAAGTCTGAACCATGCCGCCCCAACCTTTTTATCATTATGTTCGGCAACTAGAGCAACATCTCCTCTTCTCCCCCAATTATGCATGTATTTCTGTAACTCAGGTCGAGACAATAACTCTTCCTTGGAAGGTTTCTCCCCCTCATCAATCACAATCGATTCGTAGAACATTTCCTCCAGAAAATAAACTTCCTCGTTCTGTAACTCTCTAATCACGAAATCACCCTTTCTTTCCTATTTTCAAACAATAGCTCGAACGATGTAACGGGAATACGTTGTTGGTAAACCCTCACATGTTGCATGTTGTTCAAATAGCTTTGTTATCTCTTTTAAATAGTTATCAATAACAAACGAATGAATCGAATAACTTTGACCAAAACACCTTAGTTTAATTACATCTTCAGGCGTTCGTAAAAAACTGATACTATTGACAATTTCTATATCTGCAGTTTCAAAGCCACTAATGGCTAATCTCTTTTCCAATGCCTCATATATCGGATTACCATCAGTATAGGTAAAAAAATGAGGAAACATCGCCGCCAAATCCTCACCCATCTCATCACCTGGGTGAAGCCCTAATACATTTCCACCTTAAACCACATTCCATCACCCATGCTGTTGACCTCGGTATTGGAGGGGGCATCTATGCTCGATCACTTTCTAATATAGGCATTGCCCATATTATAGGTATCGACTTTTCAAAAGCGATTATGCAAACTGCTTCTTTACATTGCCATGACTACGGAAATATTACCTTTCATTTAGGCACTGCCGAGCAAACAGGACTAAAAAATGCCTCTAACGAGTTAGCTTTAGCACGCGCCTCATCCATCACATTAAGGATTTACACGCCACTTTTAAAGAAGCACACCGTATGCTCAAAGAAAAAGGCGTCTTACTTATACAAGACGGCACACCTGAGGATTGTTTCCGTTTATCTACCACTTCTTTGCCACTTCATCACCCGCGAGTTGCCTTTAAACCTTTTTATCTACCACTAACGGCTCCTTACAACCACCGCATCACACGCTTAACTATATGAGTAGGTAAGGGCTGACGGAGGGCTATCTCTAACCTCTCAGGGTGATTAATCCCCACATTTTCGAAATGGTGCTCGATCAGCATGACCTTCTCACCTTTATTTGGCATTAGCATATATAACACATACCAATCTTCCAAATAACAAAATGGAGCAACTTGTCCATCCTGTAGTTCTAGTATTCGAATTGCTTGCTTAGGAAAAGATGCTTCGTAAATTCCTTCGTCATGACGGAGGGCAAATCCAGACATCAGATCCACTTCGACTTCACCAATTTGATACTTTTTAAAAACCTTTGTTCGATAAGGATCTTTACTAAGAGCCGTGTGTTCAGTTCCTATATCTTTTAAGAATTGAATCATAGTTTTGACACATTTCTCATCAACAAGAATATCAATGTCACGAGCAACATCTACTAATCCTTCCATTTGTAACATAAGTGAGCCTCCAACAGCCCATGAAATTTGATGTCCTGGTATACGTTTACAAATTTTTAAAAGTGCTTGATGCAACTTTTCTTCCATACCATAGTCACCATCCTTTACTAGACCTTAAACTACGTCCATCAATACTAAAATAAACCATAAATCGCCATGACCCTTTACCCTTTTGTATAAAAGTTGACTAACACTGGAATGCGGAGCACTAATTGCCGCCACCGAAAATCATGCGCCGCGTCCTATGGGATGGCGCTGAGCTAATCGGCTACGATACCACTTTCATCATCAATATTGATTAGCTTTTTTCGGCACCATGAAAGTTTTATATAGAATAGCCAAAAGAGTTATCGGAATAGCGGCTATGACTGTTTTCACTATAGAGATTTGCTCTGCTAGTGGCGTATGTGTAGATTGGTTCGCTGTAAAGATAGACCACCAGCTCGTTGCCTCATAATTAAAAGAAACAATAAACGATATCATAAAGAATACAACTACACCCAACCAATAACTCCTCAAAACATCCGCCCCTTTCCTCTTTACAATAACGACTTCAGAAGCTCTAAATTCTCCTCATAAAACCTTCTATTTTTTTCAAGTCCACGCCTTTGGCTCCAACCAATTGAATTAAAGGCGTCACAAAACCGATAAAATGGTAAAATCTGATCTAGATCAATGAGTGGACGAACGGAGTTATAACCATCTTGATAGCTAGCTAACGTCCCTTCATTTTGAAGAAAGATATCACGATTAATTTTAGTGAAATCTACTTCCGTTGCCGCGAATCTAACACTTTCGAAATCGATAATTCCTGAAACCTTATCTTCTAAAACGATGATATTTGCAGGTCTAAAATCCATATGAACAAAGCTAGGTCCCTCTGGTTCCGGTAAATGAGGGTGCATCTTTTCAAAATGTGTAAGGGCTTGCTCATACAATTCTGTCGGAATCACTTTTTGCACATCCTCAGCAAAACTATAAAATTGCTGACGAAAAAATGCACTCCAGCCGTCAAACTCATTCCTCATACCCTTCAGCTCTAGATTGTTTGGTGGTGAAATCTCATGCATGCGGGCATGAATGACACCAATATCATAGGCCAATCTCCTAGAAACAGGCCCGCAAATCGCCTCTCCCTCTACTTCTGATAATAGTAATGCTCCCGGCAACTCCCCATCTCCGTACCAAACGTCTAGTAACGCTGGGACCGGTACCTTACCATTTAATATATGTAACGCATCAACCTCACGCAAAAGCTTTAAATGCGAAAAAGGAATCTTCACATAAACCGTGGCTCCTCTTGTTAATGTAACCTTATAAACGTCAGAGCTGAATGAGTCCATAACCCCTTCAATGGATTGAACCTGTAACCGAAACTGTTGAATGACCTTGTCTATGGCTTCCATATATGATCTCCCCTCTTTAAATACACATAGTCTTTATCTTTTATCATGGATCGCTCGCTTTAGTTGATTAATAGAGGCCAAAGCATGTGCCCGGCTCCAGTTGATTTCTTGCATGCAGAAGGACGGGTCGCACTGACTCAATCGAACGGCCAAAATCATTCATCCATTCGTAGCGAGGCACAAGCCATGTATGAAAGTGGTTCATCATGTTCATACATATGATGACTATCAAAAACGGCACTCTATTTTACACGTTTTAGCCCACTGTCATCCTATTTCGGATTAGATTTGGTATAATGATGGAAATATTATCCTCAAGGAGTGAATCGGATGGAGATTAGAGAGGCACGTGTACAAGATGCCGAGCGGTTTTTGGAATTAACCAAAAGTGTTGATAAATCGGGATATATGCTTTATGAACCTGGCGAAAAAACAATGACTGTAGATCAACAAAAAGCTTTAATAGAACGGATTTCTCATGATCAAACATCCACCTTCCTTGTTGCTGAAACGAGTAATACGCTTATTGGGTTTATTGGAGCATTCGGAGGGAGCCTTAAACGAAATCGACATTCCGCCTACTTAGTGATCGGTGTGGATGAAAGCTATCGCGGGCAAGGTGTCGGAACAAAATTATTTGAACATATTTTTCGCTGGGCAAAATCGGCAGCAATCACGAGGCTAGAGTTAACCGTCATGACAAGCAATACTGCTGCTTTTCTTCTTTATCAAAAAGTCGGGTTTACGATTGAAGGCGAAAAGGTTCATTCTTTAATGATTGATGGGCAGCCGATGAATGAATATTACCTATATAAGCTCATTGTGTAACTTCTTCATAGTGAGGAGCACTCCCTCGAGTACTCCTCTGTTCATTTAGACTCGAAGGTCAATCTCCCAACATTGAAAAATTCCGATAGCGGCACTTTTCTACCTTCCTGATCCCAACGATGATATTCACGAAAGACCTCTTGAACATTGCCATCCGCTTTCTCTTCAACCAAATATTTCACAGTCAAAAAGCTCCGCCAGTATTGAAATAGTATACTAGATAGACTACCTTCATACGTTTTAGTTCCAAATTCATCTAATGTTTGATGACCATACGAATCTGCAAATCGTTCGACAAGACGCGTCTCAACCTTAACAATTTCACCGAACTCCGCATCCGTTAACATGTTCCTCCTTGGTAAATATTCACACATACCTTCTTCAAACCAAATACTATCTTCTCGCTCATCATCCCAGTCATCTAAAAATAAATCGAGATGATGTGTTAGTTCATGCCCAAGTATTGTAACGATATAAGATTCAGATAAATTTTGATAAAAATCTCCTAGTAACGGATCTGGACACCCCTCCACTTGCTGTAAAAAGAGTTCCTTCCATCCGTCTAAATCTGGTGAAAAGAATACATTATTTCGATTCGTATAGGCAGGTATTTCAATCTGTGAGAAAGTCTCTGTTGCTAATTCTTTCGTCGTCCAGACTATACCCTTAGGCAAATCATTTAACTGATAATCCTCTTCTAAAACCATTTGATACGCCTTCAACTTACTCTGAAAACGTTCTATGACCGGTCGAAATTTTCGGTAATCTTCTACTTGTTCAAACGCATATATATGTTTCATTATCCTTAATACCTCTACTTCCTAAAGCCTGGACTTAATTCACTCCATACATCAAATAAGTTGCCGTCAAGATCATAGAAAACAAAATTCCTACCAGGGTGTCCGCGATCCTCGATTTCCCCCGTTTTAATGAAACGTTTGTTTAATTCTTGGTGAAGTACCTCTAACTGCTGTACGCCATCCACTTCAAAAGTTAAAGAAAATCGAGTCTGTCCTGAGTGATCGATGAAGTTCGCACTCTCTCCTTCTTTCGCTCGAACAAGGAAAAAGCTTTGATTGGCTAAATGAATAATTGCCTTATCCTCATCTCGATAGGAAAGCTCAGCCTCTAACTTTTTCACATACCAATCAACAGCTGCTTGAACCTCATTAACAGGAATATACGTTGTACCAACTCTTTTTAATACATTCATCCCTACACCACCTTATTTAAGATTTGTTTTTTAATCCAGGTCTGAACGTGTGTAAAGTCTGATTGCTCCTCTAAGGCAAAATAAAGTGCTTTCATAAAAAGCTTGATGTTCCACTCTACTCGGTACTGGCTATGTGGTTCTAAATTCAAAAGCTCTAGCTGCTTTAACCACGTCCATAAAGTTTCTGAGCTCATCCCCTGCTTCATTAATGCATCAATAACGGCTAGTAATCTTTCCTCCTCTTCATCTATGTACGCGTACTCGACATGCAAACATCCTTGAATTACACGTAAGCAATCTGGTATGAGCTTCTTTTCAAAAATAGGATGAAGAATCGCCTGGGCTAATAAATCACTCCCATGCGCGATACTATGTGCCCACCCTTTACCTTCTATATAACCTCGGTAGTCTTGTTCTTTATACAAATAATCAATACTTCCTAATATGGCTAATTGAACAAGCTCATTAGGTAAGGTACGGATATCCTTGTCTTTGTACAAAAGGAGAGCAATAACAAGTGCGGAGAAGGAACGCGTCAGTACAGCATCACTTTTTCCCTCATCTATTTGAAAAAATAAATGTTTGTCATCTAAACACGTGCTCAACAAATCATTGATTTTTGGCCCTGTTAAATAGTCATGTAATATGAGTTTGCCAAAAGCTTTGTAAATTAATTGGTCTCTCAAATAAGAATCTGGATGACCGATATGTAGGGTCATTTTATCTAATAGTTCATCTACTTCCCTTTTATCCAAGACTATCTCTTGTTCATTCAATACCGTTTCTAATTCTATCTTTAATTCAGTAGTCATTTTTCCGCTCCTACTATAAAGAAAATTCAATTATTTTTATTAGTCTGACTTATTTTATCATATATTGGAATTCTCGCCTATTTTCATCCGTATAACAGAGGGAAAGCCTTATCATCCTTAATAAATGAAAATCAAACAAGGAAATAGGTAAAGCCCTCCCATCAGAGTGTTCTTAATTCGTGGAACTCTGAGCTTTCTTTTTACGAAACAACCCGTACGAGCTCTTCCTCCATATCAGTTCCAACGGGCCAGTGCCCCAAGCCTTCACAAAGAAATGTGCAGCTATCATCATCAAAACCGTAATCATAATCCAGGCAAGGAAAACAAGATAGACAGAGCTAATTGGTGCTAAGCCGAAACCCCAACCATAAAAGAAAATCGAAGCGATGAGGTTTTGAAGCACGTAACAACTTAAAGCGGCTTTACCAATGAGCTCAAAACGTACCATCAACCATTTCAATACACCCTTTTTCAGAATCCAAGCGAATAAACCGATGTATCCTAACGATAAAATCGGAGCAAATACATATCTCGAAGCAATATCGAAGTAACCACCAGGGATAAGTATAAGCAAATTTAAAGGGATACCAATTCCTAAGCCATATATCATTAGCTTTTTTCTTATTTGTTGTCCATGAGCATCATCAGCAAAAGCCCCTGCTCGAAATAAGCGTATGCCAATAATATATAAGCCAATATTCATGAAGATAATAAGAATGGCCTCTGAACGAAGACTCCAAAAATCTCGAACCCGAAATTGCAACTGTTCCCAATATGTTCCTTCTGTATATAAGTGACTCGTTTCTTGAAACATTCTAACGAAATCCAACATAAATGTTTCATCCTGAATTAACATCGCCCAAACCACCGAAAAGAGTAAGATACCTAAAATATGTATGGACAATGTGATTTTCATCCAACGGTTCATGGTATTCTCCCTGCAACGTACGAGAAAGGCAACAATCATTCCTGTAATGGCATAACTCATCAATATGTCATATTCAAACACAAAAATAAAATGTAATAAACCATCTAGAAGCAATAACAACATCGTCCATAAATAGAGCGGAATCCAAGGTAATCCATCCCGCTCTGCTTTTCGGTACTTCAATTCAAGACCAATTCCAAACATAATCGTTAATAAACCTAGGAATTTCCCATTAACAAAAACGGATTGTAAGGCAACCAATATCGAATCTAAGCGATACCACCAATCCGTCGTTAATAAAACAGACATTATGTTACCAGGCTGTGCAAACAACCAAATATTTGTACCTAATGTGCCAATAATAGCAAATCCCCTTAAAACATCTAATAATCGAATCCGTTTGTTTTCTCCCATTTTTACACGCCTTTCACGATTGTTGGGTAGGTGTTGTCCGTGATAACCTCCATGCGAGCACAGTACCCCAGACAAATACGATGAGGTAGAATAAACGCTGAAGTAAACCATTTGGCATTGGTACGAAGATGATACTGATGATAAGAAGGAAAACCAACACCAATAACCCTAGACAAAGGTACGTCCACTTTTTCCCTATTGATAAAAACCTTGCATAAATCCACATTCCTGGGAACAGTGTCACCATCCCAATCACAACAAATAGCGAATGCCAAAATAAATCTACATCAGCAGGAAAAATACCTGAGAAGATATTTCCAATCGCAAGCATGACAATAAAGATTGTAGCTAGTACGGTTTGCCAAGTTCGCTCTAAAAATTGAAAGATATACAAAACTCCCAGTGCCAATGTAATACCATTAAATATAAACAATAAATTCATCCAGAAATGGTAAGGGGAACAGATCTCATGAATTCCTAAAGCGTACGTATTTTCTCCACACGCCGTTACGCCTAAATCACTCATCGCCTGCTCCATGAAATAGTATGGTACCGTAGAGCTCCAGATAAAAAAAGGCTCTAAAATAAAATAAAAACATGTTAAAATCCAGCTAGCTATTCCGACCGTATTAGATATTCTCATTACATTCATTCCCTCCTAAACAAGCTAATATCTCAATCTTAGTAGCTTTAAATGAATAGAGTAATGGTCTGCAGCATGGTTACACTTCCGTCTCTAGGAGGAAATTGCCTCGCCCAATCACTTCAATAACCAATGAACAGCACTTAGTAAGTTTTCTGCGATATAGTCCACATCCACGGTTGACCAGCTATCACGAAAATCGTCTAAAGAGCTTTGTCCCCAACCTGTTTTAACAAGTATCTTTAAAGCACCAACCTCTTCAGCCGCTAACATGTCTGTTGAACCGACATCACCAATAACAGCTGTTTGGCTCAAATCCAATTGATACTTCTCTGCGGCATGGTGTAAGAGACCCGGCTTTGGTTTATGACACGTACAATGACCGTCCATTGGATGAGGACATATAAAAGCATCATCAAAACCCAATTTCTCAAACTCTTCCTCAAAATCGTGAATGCTTGCTTGTCCTTTAGAAATTCGATGTTGGTTTGTTAAAGCGAAAACTGGTATACCCTTTTTTTTCAGTAATTCAATAGCTTCCATTGAAAAAGAATAAGGCTTGAAATCATTTGGATGAACAAAATGGCCAGTTCCTCCAATCGTGCCATCCCGATCGATAAAAACAGCTTGTAGATTCATCGTATCTTCCTCTCAAAATTTGAGTTATCTATCTTTTAACCGAGCAAAACAAAACAGGTATTGCTCCCATTCAATACCTGTTTTTATAAGTTTCACATGCTAATGAGTCGTATAATCCCCATCCCCCAAAAGGTGAATGCTACCATTAGAGAGCATCCACTATAAATGGCTGAAACACGCTGTTTATTTTTTCCCTCGACTAAACCCTCTGTAAACCCGAGCATAAATAAGGAAATAACATTTAGATTCTTCTTAACTCCAATTAAGTAAGCCGCTAGTAAGAAAACAAAACCTAGTAGTATATAAACTAGATTCAGGACCATTCCCATCACCTCATAATAAGACTATTTAACTGCGACTGGGATCAGTAGCTGTCTAGTTTCGCTCTTAACTTCATCCGATAGTTTTCTAGTTTACGAATACGTTTAAGAGTAAGGAAGATCCAACTGGCACAATAAATAACATCGTTTCATTTACTTCTCGATTATTGTCTATGATTCTATCCATGTTAAACCTCCTCCCTTTAGTAAATCATTCTTTTGGTTTTAATGAGCTTTTAATATTGATGAAACAAGCAGTTCCAATAATAAAGAATATGAGCATGAGCCAAGCAAAAATTCCTGAATAACGGTCGTCGAAAATATAAACACTTGTAAGAGTAGAAAAGAGCATAGCAGCCATCATTACGTACATCCATTTAACGAATTGCATGTGTGTCCTCCTTTTGTATGAAAGTTACTTATGGGCGATAGGTTGTGCCTTGAAGTTAGCTCGTCATCCATCTTGCGATAGATGACTTAACAGGACACTGCTCCCTTTTTGTGCGTACGACTCCTAATGGTAATCGAGTTGTAAACGGGCCAACTGTTTAAAAAGTCGCCACTACTTTCATCTTTGTTGGTGGCGAAGTGAATGGGGCTTCGCCATGTGCGTTTATATGAAAGTTAGTGCTGAGGCATGTGCGGAGCTCTACTCGTGGCTACCGAAAATCATGCTCCGCTGGGTTACTACTAATTCTCAAGTTCTCAAAAAATCTAACACCATCCATTTAAAATGAAAAAAATCAAATTGAATGAAGTTCCACCAGTTAAAGAGTCAGACACCACTTTCATTTTTGTTGGTGTCGAAGTGAATTGGGCTTCGCCATGCGGGTTTTGTATGAAAGGTCAATGGGTAATGCACGGAATCTCGTCAAGTTCACTTCCATTATTACAGATTACAACTAATCATTAAGCTCTAGAGCTCATTGTGACATCATGCCCCTCGAGTAACTAACACGTTTAGTTCGTGTAGTTACTCACCCTCTTCCTTCGAGTAACTGTCATGTTCAGCCTTTTTCGTGTAGTTACTCACCCTCTTCCTTCGAGTAACTGTCATGTTCAGCCTTTTTCGTGTAGTTACTCACCCTCTTCCTTCGAGTAACTGTCATGTTCAGCCTTTTTCGTGTAGTTACTCACCCCCTTCTTTCGAGTAACTGTCATGTCCTGCCTTTTTCGTGTAGTTACTCCAAACTTTGGCTTCAGTATCTGTACAAACCTTTCTGAATCATTAAGGTGGTGATAAATGACTTTCACCTTTGTTGGTGATGGAGATGGTTTAGGCTCCGACATGGGCGTTTAGTATGATAGTTAATGCTGGTTCACCACAATCTTACACTGCTTTTTCGTACTCAGGTAAATTTCATTACATATATTCTAATATTACCTTGATTTTACCAAACTTTCCCTTTATACTCAATATATAACCTTATAGTTATATGAAGGAGAATAGCAACTATGACTGATTTATTTCGTGCATTATCAGATTCTACGAGACGAGAAATTCTTCATTTAACCGCACAAAAGGAATGGACTCAATCTGATTTAGTAGCCGCATTTACCATTTCACAGCCAGCCATCAAGAAGCACCTAGATATCCTTCTCAAAATGGATTTACTACTAGAACGAAAAGAGGGGAAATATCGCTATTACTCTCTTAATCAAGAGAACTACCGACAGCAAAGCATGCGGGCAAAATTAGAAATAGACCAGATCCTTGAACAAAAATTAATGAAGCTCAGACACTTTATGGAGGAGGAACAGTATGAATAGTAGTAACAGAGCACAAAAAGATATTTTCATATTCGCACCACCATCTCGCATTTGGCAAGCACTCACTATTCCCGAGCAACGGAACAAGTGGGAAACGAAATCCTGTGAGATCGACTTAACCGTTGGTGGTAAAGTTTTTTTTGATTACGGTTGGAATGTAACATATAGCGGAACTATCAAGGATTTTACTGAAAATGAAAAGCTTGTTTTAGAAGATGAAGAGCAAGAGTTAACCACATGGACCATTAAAGAAACCGATGGAGGCTCTATTGTCAGCATTGAATATACGGGGCAATGGTTAGGTGAGATAGGTTTAAGTCAAATGGAAAATATGTTATTTGGCACCTATCAATTTATGCTTAATCTGAAGGAAGTGGAAGAGGGTCGCCAAGATATACGCCACAACTTTTGGAAAAGCTGGATTGGTACACTCCATCACACTGAAGGTAAATATGTAAAAATAGTAAAAGTAATCCCTCATACCCCTGCAGCTGAGAAGCTTATAGAAGGCGATTATTTACTGGCGATTGACGGCACAACTGTCCATCACTATGACGAAGCTGAACTAGCCATTACACACGCAGATGTGAAGACTACCTTTGAACTAACCATTGCCAGAAACGAAAAGACTATTAACCTTTCACTAGAAACCATTCCTTTTGGTACGGTTATGAGCTCATAAAAACCAGCTCAAATCTGCGAAACTCCACACATCAGTAATTGTCAACTTTTATACAAAAAGTTCGTGGCGGAGCAAGGTGCCTCTCCGCCACGAACAAATATAAAAGTAATGGTGACCCCTTAACCCTGGCGCTTCATACAACTCTATCACCATAGGAGTCGGCACAACCCATTACACGAGCAATCTATGAAACGCCCTAACCTCTTAGCTTCCCAAAGCGATGTTCACAATAATATCGAAATACCTCTTCTGTTGTCTTCTCAGGTGTATAATCAAATTCGGCGATTAATTTTCGATTACTCAGGACCGGCCGATATTGCAAAAATCTGACCTGCTCCTCACCATACTGAGTAAGACCCGCCCGCTTTAACACAAATAAAGCCTTTTTGATTAGCTGTTCTGGAAAACGAATTACCTTTTTATTCAGTACCCTAGCAATATCATCAACCGTCATCGCCCCAGTCCCAGCCAAATTGAATACACCAACCTCTTCACCAAAAACGGCTTTTTTCAAACAAGCGACAACATCTTGATCCCAAATGAATACAAAAGGACTATCTGAGCCACGAATGCCAATCATATATTTTTTCTCAAAAAGAGACGTAATTTGATTATTCACAGATTCCCCTAGAATGGTTCCAATTCGGAAAACGACCTGCTCTAATTCAGGATAATTGACTCGATATTCAGCCATTAATTTCTCGACTATACGTTTATGATAGGAATACGAGAATTCATAGTTTCCACATATCGGTGTATCCTCTGTGATCCAGTCTGGATTATCGTGATGATAGCCATATGCAGCACCACTTGAGGTGACAATTATTCGTTTAACATGATGCTGGACAGCTAGCTCAAGTATGTTCCCCGTCCCTAATACATCAACCGAATATTCAAACTCCCGGTTACTTTTTTTCCCTGGTGTGACAATGGTCGCCAAATGTACAATCGTATCAATTTTATAGGCTTCCAGAAGCTCTCCTACTTTTTTAGAACGAACATCTGCCTTTAAGTATGTGATTGCTTTTGGGAACCCTGCTGGTGGCTCCTCACGGATATCCGTTGCTATAATTGAGTGTTCTTCCAGACCAAGGCTCGCTAATGATTGAACGAGCTGACTTCCCAAATAACCACACGCACCTGTAATTAAAATATTCATGCTGTTATCCCACTCTCATCTATCTTTATTTTCGGTGGTTTACGTGACCAGTAAGTGGCTATAATTAACCCAGAAATCACATGCCAAATCGACCACCAAGCCGCAACAATTGCCATACCACCTAACCCATCAAAAAAGTTAAATACTAAAATAAGTCCCAACCCAGAATTTTGAATACCCATTTCAATCGAAACAGCTCGTCGCTCCGGCTCGCCTAGTTTAGCTAATTTCGCCATGCCATAACCAGATAAAATCGCGACCAAATTCATAATAAAAACAACCAATACAACCATTCCTACAAACTCGATAAAATATTGAAAGTTAGAAGCCAAAGCTCCTAGAACAAAAATGATAAAAAACCCAATTGAAAAACGCTTCATCCATACATTCGCCTTTTGAGCCCATTCTGAATAACGATGACGAATATACATACCTAATGCAAGCGGTATTCCAAGTAAGATAACGATCGTAAAGAAAATCTCCAACGGGCTAATAACAATCTCCCGTAACAAAGCACCTGTTTCGGGATATAACGAACCCCACAACATAAGGTTTAAAGGTGTCATAACGATCGCCATGACCGTTGAAATTGACGACATACTTATCGAGAGCGGCGTATTACCCTTCGCTAAGTATGTAAGAAAATTCGATAAATTACCTCCAGGGCAAGCTGCTACAAGAAACATTCCTAATGCAATACTAGGTAACGGATTAATTATAATGACAAGCACATACGTTAAAGCAGGTAACATAAAAAATTGACCAAACAATCCGATTAAAACGGGCTTTGGCTGGCGAATTGCCTTCTTAAAATCACCAGCCTTCAAATCTAGAGCGACACCAAACATAATAAAACCAATCAAAATATTCATAATCAACATCGTCGTTGAACTAAAATTTAGTTGTACCTCATCAATCCCCATGACTATTTTCCTTTCGGCTCATTATGCATCTCTTTAAAATAACGTAATCCAGGTGCCCACATATGCTTAACTGGGTCAACATCTACATGTATAACCGAGCACTTCCCTACAGATAACGAGCGATTAATGGCTGCCTCTAGCTGACTAGGATCATTCACATACTCCCCGTGAGCACCCATACTTTCTGCCAATTTATCAAATTGAATTTCTCCTAAATCCGCATTTATTGTCTCATCAGAACTAAGTGATTTATTAATTAATGTCTTAATAGGTTTAAGAGCAAACTGCTGATTCATCTTGACCATACCCCACTGCTTATCACACATGACTAAGAATATAATATGGAAGTTATTTCGAATGGCTGTTTCTATTTCCTGTGGATGGAATCCCATCGCCCCATCCCCAATAATACAACCTACTGGTTTTTCTGGATTGGCAGCAGCTACACCTAATGCTTGTCCAAGTCCTGCACCGAGCATGCCGAATTTATACGTGGAGAATACCGCACCAGGTTCAACAATATCATAGAAAAAATTCGTCCATATCGTTGTATTACCACCATCAATTACTAAAGGTGTTCCCTCTGGAAAAACCTTCTGCGAAATAGCTGGCACATGGGCAGGGTTCATCGGCACAGCCTGATCTTGTAAGTGCTTATCTAACTTCTTTCTCTGCTTTGTCTTTTCGACCAAAAATTCCTGAATCTGCCCCTGTCTTTCTTCCGTACTGAAAATCTCATTCTTTTCAGAAAGTTTTTCGAGCAGTTGTAATAAAAATGTCTTAGCATCGGCTTGAATGGCTAGATCGACAGGCTTGTTTGCACCAATGATACTCGGGTCTAGATCAACCTGAATCACTTTTTGATCGTTACTCCAATTCGGTGCTTTCCCCCACCAGTCGGTTTCTCCTAAACGTGAACCAATGACAAGAACAACATCCGCCTTTTTACGAATTTGGTTATTTAAATCAATATAAATCATCGGAACCATCAGTTCATTTTTCTCAGAAAAAGCACCACGCGCCGCCCAGCTTGTTGTTACCATGGCTTGCAAAAAGTTGGCGACATTTTCAAGCTCTTTGTAGGCTCTAGCATGTATAACTCCACTTCCAGCATGAATAACAGGGAACTTGGCATTCATTAATAAATCAGCTGCCTGCTCTAATTGACTTTGCCAAGCACCTGGCTGTTTAACGAGTCGATACTGATGTGGTTCTAAATAACTTACATCGGCTTTCACTTTTGAATTAATGATATTTTCTGGAATATCAATATGCACGACACCCGGACGACCTTCATAACATTTTCGCAATGCTCTTCTAAGCATTTCCGGAATACGGTCAAAAGAAGGAACCGCCTCGCTCCACTTAGCAATTTTTGAAATGACACCGGTTTGGTCAAAACACTGATAGGTACCACCACGATCGGGATACATAATTCCCGTTCGCCTCGAGGAAGTAATAAGCAATACTCGATTGCCCTCCGCCTCTTCAACGACAAGACCCGGTAAAATATTGGCGACCCCTGGTCCATTACTAGCCATACATACACCTAACTTACCCGACATCCTTGCATACGCACCTGCCATATGGGCAGCACTCGTCTCATGTCGCGGAGATATTAATTCAATACCATTCTCTTCTAAGCTTGAATAAAAACCAAAATACGTACCGTCAATAATCCCAAAAACCTTTTCTACCATTTCTTTACTTAACATCTTTGCGATCACCGCACCACCAGAAATCTCCGCCATCTCAATTCCTCCATTCAATTGGTTATTCGATTAACTGGTCATAACGTACGGACCAGTTAAAAAATTACCTCATTAATATTATCGAATATTATCGGCTTTTATATCTCTCTTTTCATTTTCATTCGAAACTCGTACATATCTGGGCGAAAGTGCCCACGGTAATACTCAATTGGTTTTCCTTCTTCATCTTTAATAACCCGCTCAACAACCAATAAGTGACTTCCAGCCGTAACACTTAAAAAGTTCGCATCATCTTCTGAAGCACCTTGACACGTAATGGTTTGCTCAGCATCAGCAAAATTTAAAGCTAGATTTCTTTCTAATAAATCATAAATAACGGCATCTTCGAGGTTATGTGAGGCAAGGAGTAAACCGATATGACGTTGGTAATAATGGCGCTCTATGGCAACAGGATCTGCGTTCGCCGTGCGGATTCTTTGAATGGTATAAATTCGACTCGTCTCTAGTGCTGTCGATATAGCAGGTTCAGCCTCAACCTCTTTGTGAAATAGCAACTCCGCACCCGGAACCATTCCCATCCTTTTTACGGTTTCGGTAAAACTATGAAGTGAATTCAGCCATTCCTGAACCTTTGGCTTTGCACAAATAAACGTGCCTTTACCATGGACCTTTTTTACGGTACCCTCATTAACTAAACTACTAATGGCCTCCCTTACCGTCGTTCTACTTACAGTATATCTTTCCATCAATTCACGTTCACTCGGGATTTTCACCTTATGTTTACCTTCACTTATTTCTCGCTTCAATAAATTTCTCAGTTGTAAATGTAAAGGAACATCATTCATTTGATCGATCAATTACACATCCCTCCTTCTTTTGCTCAAGTGGTCATGATGACCGTACCAGCTTTATGTACTTAATTAAGATTATATTCCTTTTAAATCATACAAATCAATATAATAATTAGAAAATTCAGGATAAAATTCCGTTTTTTCTTTCCTGAAACCACTCCTACATAAATAACGATAAAAAAAGATCACCGTATATCCGATGACCTTGTTTAAACGTTTCTTCCATGTTGAATTTGCTCCTGCAATACCTTAATAAAGACATAATTTGCTTCTTCTCTCACCTCATCCATATGCTCAGGTAATAATCGTTCCCATATTTCAGACAAGGAATGCTCAATTAAGTCACCGTAGCTTGGTTTAGGGGTTTCACCATACCACTCCCCTAACAATCGCAAATATAAAAAAGTATCTTCTAAGGATGACATAAATAAATGGTCAGGGATAAGTTGACTATTAAGCCAGACTCCCCCTCTCTCGACCGATTTTGAAGTTAGCATGCTATTCACCTCTTCATATTTTGATAAGGTCACCAAAATTCCTCTAATAGAAACATTCTCTTTTGATGAACCCCATCCTACTCACCCCTTATATTATGATTGTAGTTTACCCAAAAATTTATCGTTTTTCAATAATTAATTTACCTTTATTAACATTTACATATTGTTTCACAAAAGAAAATACTTATTATTACTTGTAAAGATTTGTTGGCACTGAAGCTAATCTAGTTTTTCTAGTGAAATGTAGATATCTCACCTACTATTAACACTTCATCCACTGACAGCTTTTAGTGCTCCTTTATATACTCATTCATAAAAAAGGTAATCAACTTGTCCAATTCCTCTGATTTTCGCAAAACATCTACATGACAGATTCCTTTTAATTGAGCGATTTCTAATAGCTCCTTTCTTACCTTCTCTAATTCAGTCTCCAACCATTCCTTTTGATTGACAGGCAATGTAATAAACCCCCTTAAAGATCTGGTATTTCATCTTTCCACATATCAAAAACTTCTTCCATTTAGATCTCATGCAAGCTACAAAATATAATTATTTGTATTCAAGGACAATATTACCATTTTATCAACGTCTTTTAAAGGACAAATAATTATAATATAATAGTCCTCTTAAGTACCTCCCATATTCTTCTAACGTTCTCTACACTTGCTTTATAATCAATTGGAGGTTATTTAATCTATGAGTCAATATCAAGCCGCACTAATCATTGGTGAAAAAATACGCTACTATCGTACTATGAATGATTTAACCCAAGAGCAATTGGCTGAGATTGTGGACAGTACTGGATCGTATATCGGAAGGATTGAACGGGGTGAGCAAAACGTCAAGCTAGAAACTTTAGAAAAGATCGCTCACGCTTTGAAATTAGACTTATACATATTGTTTGACCAAGAACAACATTATTTAGAAAATTATCCTTGGGTAGAAAAAAGTTTGAAACTATTATTAAATCAAGATGAAAAGGATCAAAAGAAAGCATACCGTATCTTGAAAGAACTATTTACCGACTGAAGGGGGTTAAATTCCCTCAGGAGATTACCATAATAGTTATGCATAGTGCTAGAAGTATATCGATTAACCTAATAACACTACCCTTTGATAAGAAGAAACTAGCAGGCATACATTCATTGCACCCTCTTATCTAATAAAATAATAGCCAAGATTTCCTTAGATAGGAGATCTCGGCTTTAATTACGGTGAAATTGCTAGCGTATATTTGAACCTTTTTATTAGAACCCTAGATTAATAATTAACCTTATGTTCCAGTTACACGAATCCTTAGAAACCAACAAGTGTTTTAAAGATATATTTATGTTTTAAATATAGATGCCTAACCTTAACAACTAAACAAATATTTTAAGAGGTACTTCTTTTTTACTTTTAAGAAGGTAAACACTCAAAATATATTCCCACCAAATTACCATGGTTATCCTACCGGTAACGGTTCTTTTTTAAAGCGATAACCTACACCCCAAACCGTTTCAATGCTGTCAAACTCCATCTCTTCACGAGATAATTTATCTCGAATTTTTTTGATATGCACAGTTACAGTCGTATGATCACTAGCTGGTTCCATCCCCCAAATCCGCTCGTATAGATGCTCTTTTGTAAACACCTGCCCTGGATGAAGAGCCAGAAACGCTAACAAGTCAAACTCTCTTGCCCTAAATTTAACCTCTATTCCATCTAATTCGATGATTCTAGCCGCGTGGTCGATGAATAAGCGTCCAATGATGGTTTGTTCTTTTATTGTTTCATTCAATGAAACAAGACGTGCATACCTAGTCAGGTGTGCTTTAATCTTAGCTACTAGTTGGTTAGGGTTAAACGGTTTAAAGATATAATCATCTGCCCCTAACCCTAGTCCCCGTATGAAGTCGATTTCATCTACTCGTGCCGTCACCATCAAAATGGGAACTTCCTTTACCTCTCTAATTTTCTTGCATACTGAGAATCCGTCAATTCCAGGCAGCATCACATCTAAGATAATGAGATCAAATTCACTTGTGAGAGCTCTTTTTAACCCATTATTCCCTGTACATTCAATTTCTACGTCAAAACCGTGAACCTCCAGATAATCTTTCTGCAACTCGGAAATACTTGGCTCATCTTCGATAATTAGTATTCGCTTCATCATCTTCCCCATCACTCTCTACTATATTTGCTATTCGCAATGTCAGTGTAACGGTTGTACCTTCATTCACTTTACTGTTTATATCGACAGACCCTTGATGTGCTTCAATAATTTGTTTTACAATAGCTAATCCAATACCGCTCCCCCCCTGCTTCAAACCCCTCGATCCTTCAGCACGATAAAAACGTTCAAATACGTATGGTAAATCCTTTTGACTAATCCCTTGGCCATTATCGACCACAGAAATGACCATAATTTGTCCTCTTACACTTGCTGAGATTTTTATGACCTTCTCTTTATGTTGTATAAACTTCACACTATTTGCTATAAGATTAGAAAATACTTTGTAGAGTTGTGTTCGATCGGCTACAACATGCGATTTCGGATGAGCTTTAAAGTCAGTTAGAAATGTTACTTCTTCATATTCCATTCTCAACTCTTCAATAATGTCATTTAAGTAATCACAAATATTCACATGCTCAAATTCGAAAGGAATACTGTTTAAATCAAGCTTAGAAAATAACAGGAGTTCATCAATCAGTTTATCCATTTCAGAGGCTTTTGTATGAATTACTTGTATATACGTATCTAGTTTGTTTTTGTCTTGGGCAACACCATCTATAATTCCTTGCACATGCCCTTTAATAGATGTAATAGGCGTCTTTAAATCATGTGATATATTATTAATAAGCTCTTTACGATTCACTTCATATTTCTCTTGCAATGCTAGTGAATTTCTTAATTTGAGCCTCATTTCTTCAAAGGCATTAGCCAACTCACCAATTTCATCTTTTCTTATAATTTTGGTTTGTTGATTTAAATTCCCATTGGCGATTTCAGTTGCTGATCGATGCAATTTTTTTAATGGTTGAATTAAATGCTTTGAGATTAAATAAATAATAACCGTATTGGTTAGTAAGTACGCAAAAATAAAACCTATCACAAGCAAAGGAATTACATGAGTCAAAAATGAATTCACTGGTTCCACATCAAGTATAAAAAAAAGTGAACCATTACTTCCATCATTAAAATAGAATTCAGTTCCTGTATATAGCCACGATTGGCTAGCTTCGCTTATCTGTCCTTGATGATTAACATACGGTTGATGAGGTAATAATTGATGATCCGGTAATTGGGAAAGGATAGGTAATTCCGAAGAAGGTCCTGCTATAACTTCCCCATCCTTTTTTACAATAATAGCTATTTGTCGATGCCCCAACAGTTTTTCATATCGATTTAAGAATGGTCCATCTAAAAGATGATCTGGTTCAGATTTAGCCACTTGTGTTAGTTCAGTTATAGCAGCTAATTCTTCATAAAAGAATGCTTCAATAGCTCCATCATCTACTTCATAAAAATCTTTCATCTCTTCAATATTCGTAAGAAACAAATTAAAAAGAATATGCAAAAAGAGAACGAATAAACCAATTGGAATGACTGTCATTGAAATAAATGAGATGATTAATTTTACTCGAATGGACATGTTCGCTACTCCCTCCACAAACCTACTTAACTATTATAATCATTACCTTTATCTAAAAAAACAGAATAATAATAATTTGAGTACTTTTTCACTTGATAGACCTCATGCGAGCTCTCTGTAAAGGAAACCACCAGTTCCAATCACCTAAAAGTTTCATAGTCGCCGGGACTAATACCAAACGGACAATGGTTGCATCTAGTGCAATTGCAAAGGCCATTCCTAAGCCTAATTGTTGCATAGGTAACACCCCTGCAAATGCAAACGACCCAAACACAGCCACCATAATCATCGCTGCACCAGAAATCATTGGTGCTGTTTTTTCTAATCCTAATGCGACACTTTCCTCATTAGTCACTCCTTTCGAATATTCCTCTTGAACTCGGCTCAATAAAAATACTTCGTAATCTGTATTTAAGCTAAATAATAACCCTAGCAACAATATAGGAATAAAGCTTTGGATAAATCCAAAATCTCCAAATCCCAAAATCTCTGCGCCCCACCCCCACTGAAATACGGCCACAAGCACTCCATACGTAGCACCTAGAGAAAGGATATTCATAACGATAGCTTTAATGGGTAGAAGTAAACTTTTAAACGTCAACACAAGGATAATAAATAATAATATTAAAGTAAACGCTAAAACAACAGGTAAACTATCATTCAATGATTGGCTTGTATCCATACCCTCTGCTGTTTCTCCACCAACAAACACATCCCAACCCTCGCTTGTAGAAAAATCCTTACGTATCTGTTGGACAATGGCTCGGTTCACCTCACTAGAGGCATAATCATTTGAGATAACATCAAATATCATCACATTTTTATTTTCTCCAAGGGATCGATTGATCATCATCCATTCGTCGTTTGATAAGAGCGACTGATTTTCTGATAAGATCGAGCTGAGCATGCCCATATCTATATCATTAAAAAGGGAGAAAAGAGAATTTACTTCTTCAACATTTGTTATTTCCTCTAATTGCTGGTTTAGTATTTGAAGTTGTGTGAGTGATTCTTGATTCGTTAAATCTCCGTCCTTTACAGAGACAACAACTTGAATGGGGGAGGCGTAACCTAGACCAAATCCATCTTCTAACATACTTATCCCATTACGAAGCTCTGTCTCTTCAGGAAGCATACGCGAATCTGGTGTAGATACTTCAAGCTCAAGTGCTGGCCAAGCTAAAACGATTAAAAAGGCAAATGCACCTGCAAAATACAATACTGGACGCTTCATGACCCTATGAGCAAGACGGTACCACCTTCCTTGTTCCACTTGTTTCATATGTGTCGACTTATACGAAATCGATAGAGCATTTATCTTTGTTCCTAAAATAGCTAAAAAAGCAGGTAACAACGATAAACTAGTTAACATTAAAAAGAAAACGACAACGATGACTCCCAAAGCAATAGAGCGAACAGCTGCAATATCAATGAACAAAATAGCAGACATTGAACCGATAATGGTTAATGCTGAGAATAAAATAGCGTGCCCGGCCTTCCCCATGGTCTCAACAACTGCCTCTAAAGGGTTCGTATTTATCCCTCTTAATTGCTCACGATACCTCTTCACAAATATAAGCGAAAAATCAATCCCTACACCAATGCCCAACATCAAGGCTGCATCAAGAACAAATACAGATAACTCCATACCTTGGGAAATAAAAAATAGAACGCCAAGAGACGCTATTATTGAAGCCCCCGATAAAAGAAGAGGAGTTAGTGAAGAAACTACCGAGCGGAACACAAGAAGTAAGACTAGGATGATGATAGGTAATGCATACAAATGTGCTTTTTCTAGACCTGCTTGACTTAATTGATTTATCTCCCCCCAAAAAGCAGGCGTGCCTAAAATTGTTACCTCAAAGCCTTCCATTTGAAGGGATTCGGTTAAAGACTTTTGAATATCTGGCAAAACCTTCTGAGCAAATCCTTCGTCAACATTCATCTCAATAAAACCAATACTCGTCTGGAGATCATTTGAAACAAAATAATCTTTCAATCCATCTTCAGCATCTATCCACGTATATACATTATTTATCTCCTTTTCCTTTAACAAAGAGGCTGACACTTGCTTCAATGCTTCTGTAAATTCAAGTGAACCAACTTCATAGTGGTTATGATTGATTACAAATGTTAACGATGTTGCATCTCTTGATTCAAATTCTTCAGAAATTAGTTGATAAGCTTGTTGGGAGTCAGAACCAGGGACAGCCCACCCTCCCCCTGTTAACCTTTCACCAACCTGTGTCGCGTAATAACCACCAAAAACAAGAACAATAACCCAAAGACTCATAACCACCCATCTGTATGTAACTATCCACCTAGCTATTTTCGTTAAGATTTGTTCCATTATGCAAATATCCCCCTTTAGAAAATTTCGCTTACCCGGATATTTTAGTAGCACAATCTAATCATTCTATAAAAAAAATCTTAACTTTCTCTTAAATATAATGAACCATTTAATTTTTTACCCTACTTATCTTCCATACGAGACTACTTCAGACCGCTATCTTATAATTAGGGAAAAAATTGTTGTTCGACTGTAAAAGTGATGATGTAGCATCGCTAATATGTGGACTTCAATCTTTTCATCATTCACAATGAAAAGATTTGAGCGTTGCCCGTTGTATATGTTCTCATACCTACACTTTTTTAGTAATGTCTTACAACTAAAGGAAACTACTACAAGTGATATAATGCGTAGTTCCACCAATACTCCCTCCTAGATAACCCCTTGATTGTGTCTAATAAATAATAAAACCTATTAAATCGCTATTAATCTACCGAAACTTATATAATCAACTAAAAAGACTAGCTTTTTAAAGAGCTAGCCTTTTTATGTGAGAGTTAGTATAAAATATACATAAATACAATTAAATCCGATGATATTTTTCATTTAAAAAATATCATCGGATCTTGAAGAGTTGAGATTTGGCTTGTCCTAAACTTTTATAGTTTACGTGTAGCCCCTATCATTTTTTATCCTCAAACGTAACACCTTGAGACCGATAATGAATCTTAACGTTCGTCACTAATTCTTTGGCTCCTGACTTGACTGCTTTCTTCTGAATATCATTCAACAGATTCATAACAGAGTCAAAATCACCTTCTACCACTGTTTCAAGGGGACCTACCACGTATCGAAGTCCTGATTCTTCAATGACTTCAAGTGAATTTTTTATAATTCCATCTGTATAATCCTCTTTCTGATTAGGTAATAATTGAATTCCAGCTAACACAGTTGGCATCGTTTTTCCTCCTCATCAAGTTGATTTAACATGATAATTATCTCTTTCCCTCTTTTAAATTTAATAAACCAAATCTCTACAAACTACCTATTAGTTGATTTCACAATATAATGTAGCTCTACAAATTGGTTAAAGGTTTGAACACCTTTTAACTCCAAATCTACTTGATAGTCTCCTTTCTGAAAAAGTGGTATACCAGAGCCAATCAATTTCGGTGCTACTGTCATGATCACTTCATCGATTAACCCTTTTTCTAAAAAGGTTGCTACTAATTCACCGCCGCCCACTAACCAAATTCTTTCTCCAGGCTGTTCTTTTAACTTTTGCACAAAACTTTCAACATCTTCGTTTATGAAGTGTGTATGCTCAAGGTCCTTCCTATCTGTTCGGTTAAAGACATAACTTGCTTTGTCTGAGTAAGGATATTCTTTTACATCATCGGCCTTTAAAATCCAATCATATGTTTTCCTACCCATTAACACCGTATCAATAGTCGAGTAAAAATCTGAGATACCATTATCTCCTTCTCCCTCTACTTCAAAAAGCCAATCTAACTGCTCATCCTCTGTGGCAATATAACCATCTAAGCTTGTTGCAATGAATAAAACAATATTTCGATTATGCCGCATTTTTTCCACCTCTTTCACTTCGTATCTTTCCATGATAATCGGTAAATATGACAGCTCTTGTCATATTTCATCAACTATTTCTGCCTCTCACTAATAAGCATCCAACGTCTAGATACACAGTTAACAATCAGACACCTTCTAATAAAAGCACATACCCCGGCTCGAAAAAAGGAGATATAAAAAAGGAAGCAAGTGAGCAAGACTAATTCTAAGTAGTCTCTTCAACAATTGCTTCCTTTGTCTTATATTTAATTACAAATATCGACCTGTCACCGATTGCGTATTTTCTCTAATCGTACTTGGTGTACCTTCAGCGATGATTTGCCCACCCTTTACTCCACCTTCAGGTCCTAAATCAATGACCCAATCACTTGCATGAATCATACGAATATTATGCTCCACCATAATAATGGAGTTACCTTTTTCGATTAATCGATTAAATAACTCGATCAAATATTGGATGTCATAAGGATGTAAACCCGTGGAGGGCTCATCTAAAAGGAATAACGTCTTTTGTTTAGTTTTCTTCATCAGAGAAGTCGATAGCTTCAAGCGTTGGCCCTCTCCACCTGACAATGTTGTTAATGACTGCCCCAACTTCAAATATCCTAATCCGATATCGGCTAATAACTGGAGGACCTTTTCGATTTTGGCTTCATCTTTAAAAACAGCTAAAGCTTCTTCAACAGAACACTCGAGACAATCATTAATGTTGTAACCTTGATAGGTGATCGCCAGGATATTTTCTTTAAAACGTTTCCCTCTACACGTTGGGCAGACAACTTCCATATCATTAAAAAACAACATATTACTCATCACATATCCAAGACCTTCACATGTCTCACAACGACCGCCGTTCGTATTAAATGAGAAATGCTTCGCTGTCAGCCCTTGTTCTTTACTGCTTGCAAGCTTCGCAAAAACATTACGAATATCTGTAAACACATTCGTATACGTTGCAATATTGGAACGTTTCATTTTCGTAATACTCGTTTGATTAATAATAATAACCTCTTCAAACTGTTCAAGACCCGTGACATGATCCATTTGCTCTCCGACAACATCAAAAATAAGCGAGGATTTTCCTGAACCCGACACACCCGTAACACTCACTAGTGTCTCGGTTGGAATATCAACCGTTACTGAGTTCAAATTATGTCGTGTCGCTTCTTGAACGTGAATACTTGTTCCTCCATGAGAACGAACCTTTCCTTTTAGTTGACTTCGGTTTGATACGTATTCTTTAATAAGGGATCGTTCATTTTCCATTAAATCCTCTAAAGAACCCGTTCCAATTAATTCTCCACCGAAGCGACCTGCTTTAGGGCCAATTTCAATTAAGTAATCCGCTTCTCGCATCACATCCGTATTATGCTCAATCACAAGAACCGTGTTACCCTTATCTCTCAGTTCTTTCATTATTTTAATAATACCTTCTGTATCTTTGGCGTGAAGGCTCGCTGTTGGTTCATCGATAATGTAGACAACATCGGTTAAATCTGAATCGAGGATAGCCGCTAGACGAATACGTTGACTTTCCCCACCAGATAAAGTGTTGGTTGCTCTTTCTAGTGTGAGATAGCCAAGGCCAAGCTTTTTAATCCTTTTAAGCTTTGTTTCAATATCCCGCATATAAACCTCAACAACAGCCCATTCTTCTTCGCTTAAATGCTGACGACAATCTTGAACCCAAGCATATAACTGATCTAAATCTAACATGGAAATTTCTGTAATAGAGTGGTTGAGAACCAAGACTTGACGACTAGCCTCTTTCAATTTCGTGCCATGACAATCCGAACACGTATCACGATAGAAAAAGATATCTTCCTTGCCCATATCACCATTTTTTTCTTGATATTTAAACCAAAGATTTGTCATGACACCTTGGAATTTACCAGCACTAACCGTTTTAGGCTCTTTTTTGTCGGTAAGGGCTTGTACCTCTACACTGCTTGTCCCAAATTTTAGTAATGCCCACTGTAACTCGTTAAAATCCTTAAGTGCTGTCTCTGCTTCTATCGGTACTCCATAATAGTCAAGCGTACGTTTTATATTTTCGAGCTGATAGTCGAGGTATTGACCAACCCAAGGGGTAACGGCCCCTTGTTCAATGGACAAGTTCTTATCAAATAGAACGGTTTCGTCAATTTGGATGACTTCACCAATCCCTTTACACGTCGAGCAAGCCCCTTCCATTTTATTATAAGAAAAGTGACTTCTCGTCAGCTTTTTGTATGAATGATCACAATGAGGGCATATCTGAAACACAGTAAAAATACCATCTACAGTTTCAGTCACTTCGATGGCATGAATAGGATTCACTTTCTTTTCACAATGGGGACATGCACGAATACCTAACTTCTCATAAATCATCCGTAGACTTGTATACATCGCCGTTTTTGTTCCAACCGTTGACCGTGGGTTAGACGAGGTCTCTTGCTGTCTCAAACTAATAGCAGGAGAAGCTCCACTTATGTGTGCTACCTTTGGTTTTTCAATTCCCTGCATACCCATTGCCTCTAAATACTGTCGTTGCGATTCATTAAATAGAATATCATGGGCAAGTGTTGATTTACCAGAACCAGAAACACCTGTTATCACCGTCAGCTTCCGTTTAGGTATTTTCACACTTACTTCCTGCAAATTATGCTCATTCGCATGCTCAATATGTATCCACTCTGCCATCTCAAAACCCTCCTTCTTTTCTTGGGAAAAGTATTATACCTTTTAGAATAGGAAGATGCAAGCTGATTTTTGAACGAACATACAGTGAGGAACTCTTTCTTTGACAAAAATAAATGAATAAAGTGATGGAGCCCATTAAAGAGTTTCACCACCGGTGCTACACTTGATAAAGATATAAAATTCCATTGTGGAACGACTATTTTAATGACCATCGCCACCAACACAAAACAAAACTGAGAACGGAAAAGTAAATACTAAGAAGTTAAAATCATTCATAAAAAATGTTAGCCCGTAAAAAGGTGTGATGAGAAATAGAATCGATGGAATTAACCATGATAAATCAACAGAGCCTGGAATAAATGCAAATTCAGACAATAAAAGCCCAGCCTCTACGGACTGAACTCCTTTAACCTGACTCACCCTTATGTTTTACACATAAAGGTCGAACATATTCACTTCATAACCTAGCTGTTTCAAGTAATTAAAAAATTGACCGCGGTGATGGAAAAAGTGGGACACCTCTTCAATTAGCCAATGTGCTTGAGTTTCACCTTCATCTAAGTAAAATGGGGTTGTCTTTTTTGTTAAGAAATCCTCTTCTGATAGTGATAGCATAAACGACTTATACGTTTGAAAGCCTTCTTTCATTGCTAGAATCAACTCATCAGCTGTTTCAAGACGGTCATATTTTCGTTCCAATTCCTTTATATACGCTTCGTCCTTCTCTTGGAAGATATGCAAATCTACCTCTGGTATCGCGACAATATGTTTCACTAATTCTTGCAAGTTCCGCATATTTTCAGCAGGCTGATAAGTCCAATCCTTATCTTCTACCTTCTTTAGCAAACCTTCCATCGAACGAATTCCAACTTCGATCTCATCCAACAACTTTATTCTTAAAAGTTCTGTTACATTCATCACATACACCCTCCCACCTAAGATTACATTCATCCTAACACTCAATCGTGACATATTCTGTCAACATTAAAAAAGGTAAGTCCACCTAATGATAAAGAACGTCCATTTTTTTTATTTTGTCTTTCATATAAATAATGGCCTCCTGTGGCTCAATAATCTTGGCCCCAGAACCAAAATTCCAAATAAGATCAACAAAATAAGTAAGCTCAGAGCGAGGGATTTCTAATTGTAGAAAACCTGTCCCATCCTCTCTCCTCTCTACATGCCGATCCAAATCTACTTCTGACATCGCACGCCTAACCCCTTCTTTTGTTAACTCTACTAAAAAATGAATAGGGCCTGTCGAACACGCTTCAGAATACAAAAGCCAATCCATAATAGAAGAATAAGGGAGCGATTGTTTTTCCTCATCAGTTCCAGCAGCTTTCTTAATACGGTCAGCCCGAAATAGCCTCACCTCTTGACGCAAGAAACAATAGGCAGGACAATACCAAAATCCATTGTGACTATACAAGCCAATCGGTTGGATGACTCTCTCCCCTACACCGCTTTGGCTATCATATTCAATCTTCAAAGCACTTTGATCGACAGCCGCATGAACAATTAACTCTAAATAATTAGCTGACTGAACACGGCTTGGATGCCAAAAAACAACGCGATCCTTCATGGAATCGATTCGCTTTTTGGCCTCTTGAGGTAAATACTGATAGAGCTTCTTTAAGACATAACTCGTTTCCGTTTCAAAAGGCAACGACCCGATAAATTGTAATGATTGAAAAGCAAAATAAAGGGCAACTGCTTCACTTTCTTTTAAAACAACGGGCGGGAGCATCCTTTCATTCAAGACAAAATAGCCCCCATCCGCACCAACCTCCGAATAAAGCGGAACACCCAATGCACTTAGTTCATCCAAATCTCGTAGAATCGTCCGGTAAGATACCCCAAATTCCTCCGCTAACTCCCTCGCCTTAAATTTACGCTTTGCGTTCACAGTCATCATTAATTCGATTAATCGCTGTGTTTTGGACATAGCTTTTCCTCCATAGAGTTAGTTATAATCATAATACCATCCATAGATTAGCTTGGATTATATTTGTTCTCTTCGAACCTATACCTACATATTCCTGCAAAAAAAAGAGCATTCTCTCATTCAGAATACCCCAAACTCATAATGATTATTGAACTCTACCGATTAGTTACTTCCATTCGTTCCTATCATAAACCTGTACATGCGGGCAACGTTTTTCTAATTCACTTAAAAACTTCCATTTATCATCCGGTAAAAATGAAATACTTTTGCGTGAGCTAGAACCCTACAATCATGACGTCTGAATAAGCCCTGTCTTCGCCCCACAGATGCCACATCCATTTTTGCCCTTCTAAGGAAGGCATATCGGCACCGATTACGGCGGATTTATGTTCATTTCCAACCATGCCTCTATTAAGCTTAATTGCCTTTTTCCCCCAGTAAATTTGTTTAAAATCATCTTCCTTCACAACACTTGTGATTTCTTCAGGAACTTCTATCTTGGCATTAGCATCCTCAGCACGACAACCAATAACGAATAAAAAACACAATATTACGATAATTATTCTCACATGAGTAAACATCATAGCCCTCCTTTTATATATAGAGACAAGTGAATCATCAAAGGGTTACATATGTGTTTATTTATTAAGTGATTAGAAGTTACACGAGTGTACAGCTTTATTATAGCAGCTGGGGTTCCGACTATTGTTCATACATTAGTACCTTTTTTATGGAACAAATAATTCCTAATCTAGCTCCACACGTTCTTTTAAGCTTTAGGGGTTAAGATAAGCCAGAATATTTACGTGCCTATTCTTTCCTTTCATCTATTGAGTGTGGAATTTGCTGTTCAGCTTGCACTTTATGCTTATAATCGATATACCCTTGGTCGAATTTAGGATTAATATTCTCAAATTTACTCATAAGTTGACCCCACTTTTTATATTGATAAGTAAAGATCTCATTTCTTACAGCAGGATCGTTTTGTATGAAATCGAGCAAATCCTCTTCATCTTTGACATCAATTAATATCGCACCTCCTGAAAAGTCTTCAAAAGGGCCTGCAAATATAACATCTCCTTGCTCAAAGCGCTTCTGTACATAAACAGCATGCTCAGGCATATGGGGTTGATCAGGTAGCCTTACATGCTCCAACCAGTTAACCCCTCTACTAAAAAGTATTAAATAGCGCATCGAATTCCTCCTCGAAATTAAGTTTGTGAAATTAATCACAAAATAAGTTTACGTGTAACCTCTAAACATGTCAATGATGTTAGTCACTCTGATAACTTGATTTAACCTCAAATTCATCTACTGACCCTGCTTAGATTAACTATATTAATTAAAATGGAATTTATTTCTTTATAGCAGAAGGTACACTTGTTCATGTCAATCCAAGCGTACCTTCTTCGATAGAGCAGAAATTATTTCCAAAAAGGTGAAAGCTCACTCTTTAATAAGCACGAGCAAACCAAACTGTATGTTTTGATTCCCCGCCGCAATGTAGGCAGGTCTTCTTCACTGTTGGTGGGTGAAAGGGAATATTTCTTGTCGTGAACTTTGTCTTTTCTTTTACTTGTTCTTCACATGAATTGTCTCCACACCATCCTGCTAGAATCCATCCCGGAATAGCCTCGTCTATTTCAGACTCTTGAAGATGTTGTGTAAGCTCCTCCAACGTGTTGATATGTGTATGTGAATGGTTCGCACGAAAACGTTTTGCTTTTTCAAAAAGACGATGTTGCATGACCTCAAGCTCTTGAATTACGTTTTGTGCGACCCCCTCTAAGGAGACAGGTTTTTTCTCGGTTTCATCACGGAATTTAAGGATAGCTTCTTGATTTTCTAAATCACGCGGTCCAAGCTCAATTCGGATAGGTACACCCTTCAACTCCCACTCGTTAAATTTATAACCAGGGGATTGATTAGAATCATCTAATCGTACTCGAATACCCTTCGCTTTCAATTCTGCATATACCTCTTCTAATTTTTCTATAATTGCAGGATTCTTCTTCCAAGGTCCAACTGGAATGAGCACGACTTGGGTCGGAGCGATTTTCGGTGGTAAAACTAACCCTTGCTCATCACCATGAACCATAATAACCGAACCAATTAAACGCGTTGAAGTTCCCCATGATGTCGTATGCACATACGTATGTTTGTTTTCTTTATTTAGATATTTAATATCAAAAGCTTCTGCGAATTTAGTGCCTAGATAGTGAGAGGTTCCTGCTTGCACCGCTTTTCCATCCTTCATCATAGCTTCTATGGAATAGGTGTGAACAGCACCGGCAAAACGTTCTAACGGTGTTTTTTGTCCATCATAAACAGGAATAGCCAATAATCCTTCCACCACTTCTTTATAAATCGTCAGCATTTGCATCGTTTCCGTTCGAGCTCCCTCTTCATCATCATGAGCCGTATGGCCTTCTTGCCATAAAAACTCGGATGTCCGAATGAAAGGCAATGTTTTCTTTTCCCAACGAAACACATTCGCCCATTGATTAATAAGAACAGGTAAGTCTCGGTAGCTTTTGATCCAATTAGAATACAGATGGCCAATCATCGTTTCTGAGGTTGGACGTAATGCTAGCCGCTCCTCCAATGATTCACCGGCCGCTTCCGTCACCCACGGTAATTCAGGAGAGAACCCCTCAATATGGTCCTTTTCCTTTTGAAAAAATGACTCGGGGATGAGCATCGGAAAATACGCATTGCGATGTCCCGTCTCTTTAAATCGCTTGTCCATTTCAGTTTGGATATGCTCCCAAATTTCATAACCATCTGGCTTAAAAGCGATACAACCTCGAACAGGCGTGTAATCCATTAGATCAGCCTTTTGGATCGTCTCAATATACCATTTTGAAAAATCATTGGAATTGCTTGACATAACTTTCCCTCCCGAAAAATTAGTAAAAATACAAAATCCACATGGCGAAAAGATTCACTTCGCCAACAACAACCATGAAAGTACGGTTTAGTTCTTTAATAGTGGCTTTTCATTCATTTGATTTCGTTCTTTCTAAATTAATGAATGTTGTAAGAATGTTTTTGAACTTGAGAATTAGTAGTAACCCAGCGGACGAAAATATGCGGAGACTCCCGCGGGACGTAGTGGCAGAGCTGAGATCCAGCGGCGTAGCCGATTAGCTCAGCGCCACCCCGCAGGACGCGGAGCATAATTTTTGGTAGCGTCGAGTAGAACTCCACATTCCAGCATTAGTACACTTCATAAAAAAAGCGTAAAAACATCCAATTAAGGACGTCTTTACGCGAATAGACGTGGTACCACCTTCGTTCAACTTAATCAAGCTGATTAAGTCCTCAAGCGTTAATAACGAAACGACTCGGTTAGCCTTTTGGCTAACATCTCCGTGGTAGGCTTCAACAAGAAGTGGTGATATAGCTCTCAGCCTTGGCTATATTTTCTGTTTCACAATTCTCATTTACTTGATCACATCTTCGATTTTAATTTTTATCACTATATCAGTTTCTTTTACTTTTTTCAATAATGAAAATACTATTCCAAGTATAACCTGATACCAAAAAAATAATCACTATCCTGCACGACCATTACTCATAACCCTTCATTCTTTTAATTTTATCATAGTAGGGCTATAATAATTTTTATTATTACATTGAATGAAATCATAACTACTTTCAGACTTTCTGTATGTAACCATTGGGGGTATTCCATGACCAAAAAGCAACGTTATGCTAACTTAGATCAAATAGACAACACGAAATCCTTTCAAGATTTTCGTCGTTGGCAAAAGGAACGCAGAAGTAAGAAAAAAGATCTTAGCACTCACATTGAGCAATCTCCGTATAAAGAAAGTTTGCGTCTAAAGGAGAACCGTTCCGCTCCTTCCATCACATGGATCGGACATTCCACCTTTTTGATTCAGCTAAATGGCTTAAATCTATTAACCGACCCCGTTTGGGCTCATCGTATGGGCTTTCAAAAACGGCTGACAGAACCAGGCATGCCGCTCTCGGATTTACCTGAAATCGATATCGTCTTAATTTCACATGGACATTATGACCATCTCGATTTCCCTACCATTAAGAAGCTAAAAGGAAATCCGACCTTTTATGTCCCGATTGGATTAGGTCGTGCATTTAAAAAGCGCGGCTATCAAAAGGTCATTGAAGCTAATTGGTATGATTCATTGGAACAGGGAAATCTGAAGCTTTCTTTTGTACCAGCTCAGCATTGGACGAAGCGTTCACTGACCGATACAAATAGCTCTCACTGGGGTGGCTGGATGATTGAAAACAAACAGCAATCTATTTATTTTGTCGGTGATACCGGTTACTTTCGGGGCTTTCAAGATATTGCTGAGAAATTTAAGATCGATATCGTCTTAATGCCGATAGGAGCTTATGAGCCTGAATGGTTTATGAAAGACAGCCACATTAACCCCGAAGATGCCGTGAAAGCTTTTCTTGAATTAAATGGAGCGACCTTCATCCCGATGCATTACGGCACGTACCGTTTGGCAGATGATACCGGACCTGAGGCTCTTGCAAGGCTTGAGGCTGAATGGAAAAAAAGAGAGTTACCTTCATCCCATCTAAAAAAGATGCTGATTGGTGAAAGTTATTGGCTTTGAATATCCCTTGGAAAGTACAGAGTGCTGACTTTCTTTATTCGGATTTTTGCCTTTTCCGCAAAATCTTCTCCATTGCTTTACCTTTCGCTAACTCATCAATGAGTTTGTCCATGTAGCGTATCTCCTTCATGAGAGGCTCTTCTATTTCTTCAATTCGTACACCACAAATCACACCTTTAATTAGTCACGGGAAGGGTTAGGTGAGGAGCATTAGCAAAAAAACTTTCAAAGTTTGTCTTTTTTTCAATAATGCTCTTCTAGCTCTACCTGGTTAAGGCCCGTTAACCAACGAATAATTTCATCGACTTCTTTCTCTGCCTTCGTCACATAATGCGGATACACACTGGCAAAACTCATCGATGATCAGTCAGTGGGCACAGATAAGAAAATCGCTCTCAGTTAATAATAAGAACCGTTAAATAACAGAGCTATTAAAGGTAAGTAATTCTAATCAAGCTTCTTAGTGAGAAAATCATCAATAATACTATTTAGCTTCAAGGCTGCCTTCGTTGGAATTTGATGTTTTTCCTTTTCTAAAAACATCAATTTATTATTAACCAGTTTTTTATGTAGAATATTAGCATATCGGTGAAAAAATTTATCCTTTGCCCCATAGACTAACAAAACAGCTAAATCAATTTTGTGAAGTCGACTCGTACAATTATATTCAAGGCTATACTGGTAATACTGTTGTATATTCTTTTCATTTCCAAGGATAGACTCTTTATGAAGCCTTTTATACGTCTCTTGTTTATCAGAATTTCCCCATGTAATAGCCATTGACAATAAAGGAAATGCTTTTACTTCTATCAGCTTAATGGCTAAAGAAATCCTTTGCTTTAAATAGAAATCCTTCACTTCAGACATACCACTAATTACAATACCGCCAAGTGCTCGATTCGCATTAGTCAACAAATATTCCAATACAATCGTTCCTCCCGTTGAATATCCACAAATAAAGGCTTTATCTATCCTTAAATGATCCAAAAGTGATAGAATATCTCCAACAATTAATGGGTATGTAATAGATTCTTTTGAATACGCACTTCTACCGTGTCCTCTAATATCAAATGTGATCACTTTATAATTGAAGGACAATTCATTGATTTGATAATCAAAATTAGCACTAGCAAGTAATGGTGGGTGGATAAAAACAAGCGGAATCCCCTCCCCCTTAACTGAATAATACAATCTTGAACCATTTACATCTAAAAAAGCCATCCTACTAATCACCTTTAATAAATGGTTCTATAATATTTGTTGGGGTTAATGAAAAATTTGAGCACGAGAAAACACGTACCCATAAAGATCTACTATACTTGAGTTGTTGAGAAACAAGATGTAGGAGGTACGTGTTTATATGAATTCTAACATGGAAATGCCGGGTTTAAAAGAGAATGTCATTGTGAAAGCGATGGAAGAAAAAGGTGGGCAGGTTCATCTACATATTGAGATGGAACGAGCTGTACAAATATGCCCATGTTGCCAAGCACGAACATCAAAGGTGCATGACTACCGCATGAGAAATTAAGCACTTAAAGCTATTTGAGCGCTTTACGATTCTTTTTTACCGTCACCGTCGTTACGTTTGTACAGCGTGTGGAAAGAGATTTTCTGAAGAGACGCCTGTTGTGGAGCGATATCAACGAGTATCGGTTGAATGGGAACAAGCTGTGCGAGTGAAAAGTATAAAAGCCGCGACTTTTAAAGAAACAGGAGAAGTATTGGGTACTTCTTCTACGACGGTGATGCGTCGTTTTGATCGGTTGGCGAAGTCGGAAATAAAGCCAATTGAGCGTTTACCTAAGGTTATCGCAATGGATGAATATAAAGGTGATACTCGAGAGGGAAAATTTCAACTCATCATCGCTGACGGAGAAACGAGAGAGCCTCTTGAAATCTTACCGAATCGTAGTAAAAAGACAGTGAAGCGGTATTTACAAAAGCATGGTCAAGATGTAGAGATCGTCATTATGGACATGAGCCCAACCTTTAAGGCAGCTGTTCAGCAAGCATTAGATCAGCCGTTGATCGTAGCAGACCGGTTTCATTTCACTAGATATGTGAATTGGGCCGTTGATAAAGTGAGAAGACGCGAACAGCAGCAGTTCACAGAATATGACCGTAAAAAGTGTAAAAGAATGCGGCATGTCATGCATAAAGCCCATGAAACATTAACAGAGCAGGAAAGTTGGTATTTAAACCGGTACCTGAACTTATCAGCGGATTTAAGAAACGTATATGAATTAAAAGAGAGCTATCAGAGATGGTTTAAAAACGCCAAAAAAATAGGGTCATCGAATATCAGGCAAGTGAAAGTGGAACTGGATTCTTTTTATCGTCAGGTAGAAGAAATAGGTATTCCTGAAATGAAACGCACGAAAAAGACATTCGAGAACTGGGAAACGGAAATACTAAATAGCTTTGTCTTTAACTATTCCAATGGCTTTCTCGAAGGCATTAATAACCTAACAAAGGTAATGAAACGAAATGCGTTTGGGTATCAACGGTTTGATCGCTTTAGAGCCAGAATTTTATTAAGACATCAATATAAAAAAATCGGAAAGCACGTTGGATAAGAAAGTAAGAATGTTCCAGGGGGCCATGGCCCCCTGGAACATTCCAACAACTCTACTCTTAATATTATGGGTCATCACTTTACCCCAACAATTGACTTAGAGCCTAATAAATTTATCATTAGTAGTATGCAACTTACGATACAACATAATTCAATGTACGCAACTTCTATTTTGATGTGTACCTCAAAGTTTACGCTCATTGATCAGATAATAAATTCCATCTTTATTGTCACTACCTACGTCCCTATTAAATTTAATTAAACGTTCAATTAGTTACCTGCTCAAAGTGCAACCATTGAGCCTTTAGCAAAAAAAGATCTCAATCACTGATGATGAGTGAACTTATCTTTCCCTAAGAGGCCTTTTGTTACGCATAGAGGTCCAACTTATTCACATCATAACCAAGCCGATCAAAACTGTCATCTTGACTACGTGCTCATTTCTCCAAATAATCAATCAGCTTATCTAAATCTTTTGCACAAGCTTTTTTAAAATTCCCTGCCAACATTTTACCGAAAAATCTAGCTAATCCAGTAAGTCCATTAATCTCCCCTTCCAAGACGATCCCTGTATATGTAGGATCATCAAACGAACGAAGCGTGTAGGTAAAAATAAATAACCCTTTACCTGTTGTTCCTTTTGTACCATCACAACGAAGCATGATTTTACTCGGTTCATTTAATTGAACAACCTCAAAATGTTCAGTAGCCTCTTTTCCAAAAATCTTTCTTGTTTCCTCCCACTGGCTTCCTACAATCATAGCACCCTCATCCAAACGTTGTATTCTCACCAATCCTTGCATCCAGTCCTTGGCAAGATCAAGGTCCAACAAGCCTTTATAAATATCACGTTTGGCTACCTGAGCTGTTCTTCGCACTTCAAAACGTATACTCAAGCTTACCCCCCCTTACATTCATAAGCTACTTCTTTTTTTGACGAAATAAATCCATGGTTTTATATCCTTGAGATAATATATCGACCATTTGTGCTTGGCGCTTCTCACGCGTTTTTTGTTGTTTAGCTGAAAAGACGTATCGAGCCCAATCCTTTTGATATCCTGGTGTTAGCTGTAGATAGAAGTGAAGTTCATTTGGATAAGCTGCTAAAACCACTTCTATATCTTTCACCTTATCTTCATAGTCTGCTACACACTGACTGGCAGCAGTGGACTTTTTAGTTTTATATTTCTCTCGCTTTAATCCAACTACAGTAAATACATCATCCATACTTACCATCCGTGCAAATTTTATGTCACTGTTTTCTACAAAACCATCTTCGCCAACTTTTAAAGCAGGGAAAATTTCATCTCGGTGTACAAAGGTTTCATATCTTTTGTTTCCCTTTTTTGGATACGCAAAAAATAAATAACCCTTTTCAAGTAATGGTTGCTCCCTTATGATATATGTTGTATGTTCCACCATCTCTTCTATTGTTTCTACAAAAATAAAAATCGCATCATGCTCTCTAGATATCGTCGTCTTAAACCCATCAAATAAATCATAATCATCTGGTTGATGGAGAACAGCGATGTTTGAGTATTTATCTAAATTTAGTTTATTGATAATTGTCATCATAATTTTCCTTTCTTTTACCAATAGTACGTATAGCATGAATTTCATCGTTTATAGCACAGTTGAGGGAATATGTATTCACCTGGTGCTTCCGTCACCCAAGGCAATTCAGGAGCGATTCACTTTGTCGGTGAAACAGGTTATTTCCGTGGCTTTCAAGACATCGCAAAGAAATTTAAGATCGATATCGTCTTAATGCCCATTGGTGCTTATGAGCCTAAATGGTTTATGAAGGACAGTCACATTAACCCCGAAGACGCCGTGAAAGCTTTTTTAGAATTAGAAGGAACAACCTTCATCCCGATGCATTACGGAACCTACCGTTTGGCCGATGATACCGGACCAGAAGCACTGGCACGACTCAATACTGAATAGAAAAAGAGTGATTTACCTTCTTCTCAACTAAAAAAGATGTTCATTGGTGAGACTGCTAAGCCCTTGTACCATATTCATTATTCTTACTTCCGCAAAATCTTCTCCATCTTCTTACCCTTAGCTAACTCATCAATGAGTTTGTCCATATAACGAAGCTCCTTCATGAGTGGATCTTCAATTTCTTCAATACGCACACCACAAATCACACCTTTAATTAAATCACGTGAAGGGTTTAGGTTAGGTGCTTCGGAAAAAAAGTCCTCGAAGTTGGTCTTTTTTTCAATATGCTCCTCGATCTCTTGTTGACTGAAACCTGTTAACCAACGAATAATTTCATCGACTTCTTCTTTTGTCCGGTTCTTCTTCTCTGCCTTTGTCACATAATGCGGATACACACTAGCAAAACTCATCGTATAAATGCGGTGTTTTTTCATCTTATAACCTCGCTCTTATTTTTTTCCATTGTATCATTTTAGATTTATACAGAGAAGAACAATGCAGATATTGATGAAGTTGCCAATTATAAAAGAACAAATAAAAGGCTAGTAGTATTGTTTCCCTTGATCAAACATCCCGTTCATGGAAGAACAGGCTTATACGTAGTGGATAATTATGACGAGGCAGGATCCCTACAACATAGCACTGCCTTTTACCCAGCGATAAGTGTGAATTGATATTTAATCGGTTTTATATAAGTATTGACTTATATAAAAACCTCCTTATATAATACACACGGAGAGGTGATGTCAATGAAGCAAAATTTGAATATACAAGAATTGTCTGCCTATCTAAAAGTGGTGAGTGATCCTACACGCTTTTTAATCCTTAAACTTTTAGATAGAAATACGTATTGCGTTTGTGAATTGGTAGAAATGCTTGCTATGAGTCAGCCAGCCATCAGTCAGCATTTACGAAAGCTAAAAGATGCACAGCTCATACTCGAAGAAAAAAGAGAGCAATGGCGTTATTTTACTTTGAACAAAAACGCTTCATTTTCCCCTATAATCGAAGAGCTTTTAAAGCTAACAGACGAAGAAGATGAGCGGTTAAAACAAGCTTTAGATAAAGAGGGCGTTGCTAAGTGTTGAGGAGGAAAAGGAAATGACATCTGTGCTTATAGCTTCTATCATTTTTATTGTTACATTAGTATTTGTCATATGGCAGCCTAAAAACCTGAATATCGGTTGGTCTGCCTGTGGTGGTGCCTTACTTGCTCTATTACTAGGCGTTGTTAGTTTTAGTGATGTTATGGAGGTAACAAGTATTGTATGGAATGCTACCTTAACCTTTATTGCGGTTATTATTATCTCGTTAATTTTAGATGAAATTGGCTTTTTTGAATGGTCTGCCTTACATATGGCACGCATTTCAAAAGGTAATGCTGTTCTCATGTTCATCTATGTTTGTTTGCTCGGTTCAATCGTTGCTGCCTTTTTCGCCAATGACGGGGCCGCTTTAATTTTGACACCGATTGTACTAGCGATGGTTCGTTCATTGAATTTTAATGAAAAAATGGTATTTCCCTTTATCATTGCAAGTGGCTTTATTGCAGATACAACTTCATTGCCACTTATTGTGAGTAATTTAGTAAATATCGTCTCGGCCGATTATTTTGGAATTGGTTTTATTGAATATGCAACACGAATGATTGTCCCGAACTTTTTCGCACTTATCTCTAGTATCCTTGTCCTTCTTCTTTATTTTAGAAAAAGAATTCCGAAACGATATGACTATTCTCAACTTCAAGAACCCGCTCTTGCTATAAAAGACGAGAAAATGTTTCGTATTTCTTGGGCTGTGTTAGCCCTACTCTTTGTTGGCTATTTAGTAAGTGAATTCTTTCATATCCCGGTTTCTCTAGTGGCTGGTTCGATTGCTCTTATTTTCTTATTGATTTCAAGACAGAGTAAAGCGGTTGAAAGCAGAACTGTTTTAAAAGAAGCACCATGGAACATCGTCTTTTTCTCGATTGGTATGTATGTAGTCGTCTATGGATTAAGAAATGTCGGCTTAACAGATCTATTAGCGGATGTCATTCAAGTCGTAGCTGATCAAGGACTGTTTCTAACGACGATGGGTATGGGATTTATCGCAGCAATATTATCTTCAGTTATGAATAATATGCCCACTGTACTTATTAATGCCATTGCGATTGCTGGTACGGATACGACTGGATTAACAAAAGAAGCCCTCATTTATGCCAATGTCATAGGTGCTGATCTAGGTCCAAAAATTACACCTATCGGTTCACTTGCCACCTTATTATGGTTGCATGTTTTGTCGAAAAAAGGGGTAAAAATTTCCTGGGGGACATACTTTAAAACAGGGATTGTCATTACCATTCCTGTTCTCTTTATCACATTACTTGGATTGTATGTATGGTTATTATTAATTTATTAAGGGAGCGTATCATAAATGAAAAAGAAAACGATTTACTTTTTATGTACAGGAAACTCATGCCGTAGCCAAATGGCTGAAGGCTTTGCCAAGCATTACTTAGCGAATGATTGGCATGTATTTAGTGCAGGAATTGAAGCACATGGATTGAACCCAAATGCCGTAAAAGCCATGAAGGAAATAGATATCGATATTAGTAAACAAACTTCAGATATCATTGATACAGAAATCCTCCATCAAGCCGACTTGGTTGTTACATTATGTGGAGATGCGGCAGATAAATGTCCAGTAACACCACCACATGTGAAACGTGAGCATTGGGGATTCGATGATCCGGCAAAAGCAGAAGGAACTGAAGAAGAGAAATGGTTATTTTTCCAACGTGTACGTGACGAGATCAAGCAGCGAATCAAACAATTTGCAGAAACTGGTCAGTAATAGCTGGGCGACATTTACGAATTCGTTAATGTTATCTAATTTGCTTGACCACTTCTTACCAGAGCATGAAGCTTATGAAAGGGAAAGGGCCTAAACAGACGAATCTCATCGGCTGCTTCGGGCCTTTCTAATTTCTATATAAAGCCAACAGTCAACAAACTTCGAGCAACTGCAAAAGTTTCTTTTCCCCTTATTTAATTTTAATACGGTTTAAATTGACCTTTCAGCTTTTCTTTATACTTCTCAAGCTTACTTATCTTCTTAAACGTCACTAATGAACAGAGTGCAACAATAATAAGGAGCCATTCATGTGCCTCTCCACGATTATCAATAATACGATTATTCATTTTAACACCTCCCTCCTCAATGCAGATATTCGTCTTGCTTATTGCTTGCTTAGTTATCTTATCTACCATATCATAGTCCATCTTTTCATAACAAACGATGGTTTTGGCATACGAAGTCAAAATACTTTTACCACTATGTCCTATTTTCATATTGACATTCACCGAGACCTCGAATATGATATGGAATAATTACACAAAAGCAATGAAGAGAAAAAGTAAAATGATCAGGTTTTTCACCAGAGAGCTTCGGTAGCTGAGAAGAAGCAAAAATCACTCATTTGAACAATGGTCTCTGAGCTTCGTACTGAACATACTTAGGTATAAGTAGGCTGCGACGGGATTTGGCATCCGTTATTCATGTCACAGTATAAGAGTAAGCTATTCATACTCCGTACTTGTTGAGACAAATAGTGTGAGCTATTTGTATAGTAAGGTGGTACCGTGTGGTTTTATGAACCTCGCCCTTAACGTTAATCGTTAGGGCGAGGTTTTTTGTTTGATATTTTGATGATCTTAAGGAGGGTTTTGGATGAGTATTTTTATCGGTGGTGCATGGGCCTATGCAAATGGTTCCTTGCATTTAGGTCATATTTCCAGCTTATTACCAGGGGATATTTTAGCCAGGTATTATCGTTTAAAAGGTGATCCTGTTTTATATGTATCTGGCAGTGATTGTAACGGAACACCTATCACTGTTCGAGCTAGACAAGAGAATGTGTCACCCAAAGAAATTGCCGATCGGTTTCATGAAGAATTTACGGATTGCTTTCAACGATTAGGGTTTTCTTATGATATGTATACAAGGACAGATAGTGCATTTCACCACACGCTCGTCCAAGAGATTTTTCTAGAATTACTTGAAAAGGGCTTCATCTACAAAAAAGAAGTGGAACAAACGTACTGTAATCAGTGTGAACAGTTTTTACCCGATCGTTATGTGGAGGGCATCTGTCCTAATTGTCATGAATCTGCAAGGGGGGACCAGTGCGATCATTGCTCCTCGATATTGGAACCACTCGATCTGCTAGAAAGGACATGCAAGCTTTGTTCGGAAGAACCGACAACACGTAAAACGGAGCATTTTTACTTTTCGTTAAGTTCCTTTCAAGGTCTATTAGAGACCTATACGGGCCAAGCAAAGTCCAAACAGCTTTGGAGAGAAAATGCGATTTCCCTTACACAGCGCTACTTAAAAGAAGGCTTACTAGATAGAGCTGTTTCGCGTGATTTACCGATTGGCGTTCCGGTTCCTATTTCCGATTATGAAAAGAAGAAGATTTATGTCTGGATCGAGGCCGTTTCAGGTTATTACACAGCTAGTAAACACTGGGCAGAAAAAACAGGTCATGACGACTCCGAATTTTGGAACTCTAAGACAAAATCTTATTATGTTCACGGCAAAGATAACATCCCTTTCCACTCGATCATCTGGCCGACGATTTTGTCAGGGCTTGGTCATGAAGCATTACCGACACATATTGTATCGAATGAATATTTGACCTTAGAAAAGAAAAAGCTTTCAACAAGTAAAAATTGGGCTGTGTGGGTTCCTGATATTCTAGAAAGATATGAACCCGATTCGATTCGGTATTTCCTAACCGTTAACGCACCTGAAAGCCGAGATGCTGACTTCTCTTGGAAGGAGTTCATCTATAGCCATAATAGTGAATTGTTAGGGGCATACGGCAATTTCGTCAATCGCACCTTGAAATTTATTGAAAAGTCCTTTGATGGTGTGATACCTAATCAAGATGTTAACCCCTTACCCCAAGAAAAAGTGGCTCTTTTATACACGGAAGTCGCTCATTGTATTGAAACAACTTCCTTCAAGCAAGGTTTGGAGAAAGTCTTTGAGCTCGTTCGATATGCCAATAAATACTTTGATGAGCAACAACCATGGTTACAAGTTAAAGAAAATAAACAAGCTTGCCAACAAACCCTGACAGACTGTGTTTACTTAATTGCCAATACAGCTCAAATTTTAGCACCCTTTCTACCGTTTTCAAGCGATAAAGTGAAAGCCATGCTTAACATCACAAGCTCAGAATGGAAGCCCTTATTGGTTACTTCACAAACCTTATCAAATGTTGAACCATTGTTTGAGCGAATTGATATCTACAAAATTCAAGAAGAGCTCGAAAGACTACAGCACCAAGCAATCCAATAAACATACAAAACACACATGGGTAGCTCTTTATTACTTCATTCAATTTGGTTTTTATTATTGATTAGCGGCACTTTATTCAATACCAAAAACCTCTGAATCCCAAGATTTAATCTAGGCAAATTCAGAGGTTCTATGATAATCAAGCAACATCGCCATTGGCACTTAAACAAGACCACTTAATTAACTTTAGCTAATCTCACCACATGAAAACTATGCTTCGGTAAAACGGCTTCTAAAAATCCTGCGTCTAACTTAGCATTACCTCCTGTTCGAGGGGTAACCTCATTTGGTGCATCTTCCGTATTAATTGCTTTCAGATCATGATGATACAACACAGTATGATCGGTAATCTGATAGCCTTCAAATTGACGTAAGTCAGTCGAGATATGCATCTCCTCTTCTAAATCCTTATTTAAAGCAAAAACCGTCAGCGATTCATGCTCTTCGTTAAACACCATAACCGAATCCAAGTATGGGGCATCACCGTGTTTCGACTCATATCTAGGTACCGCAACTTCCGTCCATAACACCGTACCTCGCCCGTAACGGCTAATCAGCTCAAAGGGATAATAAATCGTTTGTTTCCATGCCCCTGTTTTTGATGTCATGATAGGAGCTATGACATTCACTAGCTGGGCTAAGCAAGCCACCTTCACCCTATCTGCATGTTTGATTAATGTCATCATCATCCCAGCCACTAATAAAGCATCTTCAAAATTATAAATATCCTCTAATTGTGGTGGGTGCTGAGTCCATGGTTGAATTTGCTTATCCTGCTCATTGGAATGATACCAAACATTCCATTCATCAAATGACAGATGAATCGTTTTATGACTCCGTTTCTTCGCTTTTACTGCATCACAAATCGATATCACTTTTTGTATAAATTCATCCATTGCTACGGTGCTTGCAAGAAAATCGCCTGTTTGATTATCTCGATTACCGTAATATTGATGCAAGGATAAATAATCGACTTGGTCGTAACACTCCATTAACACGGTATCTTCCCAAGCGCCAAATGTCGGCATTGTTAACGCTGAACTGCCACAAGCGACGGTTTCAATACTTGGATCGACCTTTTTCATCACTCTCCCTGCCTCCGCAGCAAGTCTACCGTATTCATAGGCTGTTTTATGCCCCTCTTGCCAAGGACCGTCCATTTCATTTCCTAAACACCACGTCTTAATATGATGAGGCTCTTCCCAACCATGCTTTCTCCTTAAATCACTGTAATAACTCCCACCTTGTATATTGCAGTATTCCACGATATTTTTCGCTGCCTCAATCCCTCGGTTTCCTAAGTTAACCGCCATCATACATTCGGTATCTGCCTTTTTGGTCCAGTCAATAAATTCATTAAGGCCAAACTGGTTGGACTCAATGACACTCCATGCGAGATCAATTTTGCTCGGTCTAGCATCTTTAGGTCCCACGCTATCTTCCCAACGATACCCCGAGACAAAATTCCCGCCAGGATAACGAATAATAGGAACATCTAATTGTTTGATCAACTTGATGACATCTTCTCTAAAACCATGTTCATCCGCAAAAGGGCTCGTCGGTTCATAAATCCCCTCATAAACAGCACGACCTAAATGCTCAATAAAAGAGCCATAAAGCCTATCGTCTACTTCACCAACCTGAAAATGTTTATTTACATGTAAAACAGCCTTCTTCAACAAAAACACCCTCCCTCTCGTCCCATCTTTTCTTTAGCATAATCGAATCAGATTCATGAAAGAATATCGTTTTCTCCGATATCCTTGACACTTTTTCCACTCTTGCTATACTCGAAATAAGAGGGGGATATGCCATTGTTTCTTGCAGATTATTGTGATTATAGTTGCTATGAAAGAGATCAACAACGGATTTACAGACCCAATGGCTTAGGCATGTTTTTATTCCTTCGCTTTTATACACCTATGCGGATTACTCTTAACGACCAGATAGAATTTTCGCAACCTAATGCTTGTTTGCTTTATACACCCGAATGCCCGCAAGATTATCGGGCCATTGGCTCTTTTCAAAATAGCTATATTCATTTTCAAGAAACAACAAACATACTCAATCAATATGATTTACCGACAAATCAAATTATTTATCCTCAAGACTTGAAATCTATCGACAACCTTCTTCGGCAAATACAGTTTGAATTTCTTTCTACGTCCAAATTAAAAGAAGAAATGATCGATGCCTTATTAAGACAGCTCTTTACAGAATGCTCCAGGCAATTAGACCCACCACATGATGACAAAGAATTGGTAGACTTATATCCAGCCTTTCGCAAATTACGTCTATCCCTATTAACCCAATGCGAAAGAAATTGGACCACATTGGAGCTATGTCGGTATGTACACTTAGAGAAGAGCCAATTGTACGCGTACTACAAGCGTTTTTTCCATATATCACCGAAGACTGACCTATTAAATGCTCGAATCAATAAGGCGAAGCAAATGTTAGTGAACCAAGCCATTACGATTGCACATATCGCTGAAAATTGCGGCTTTTCCAGTGCAAGCCATTTCTCCCGAACATTCAAAAGCCATACCGGATTATCGCCAAAAGACTACCGTGAAAATAAAATAAAATAAAAAGGTGAAACAGCAAACGACCATGTCCTACTAAAAACTAAAACCTTCTACTTCAAGACCGTTCTTATCATCATCAAAAAGAGGCTGGGACAAAACCCACCTCTGAATTGAAAAAGCCGGTGAAATTTTACAACGAGTAAAATTTCA
>LFJO01000004.1:34780-79818 GCA_001038565.1 Alkalihalobacillus pseudalcaliphilus | reverse complement strand
CCAATGAACATATTTTTTGTTCGTCGGACTCGTTTTCTACTTTCTATAGTCAGTTATGTCCCAGCCTCTTTCTTATAAACGTGCATTGTTAAACTAGCGTCATCCTTTAACTACACTAAGAGACTCTCCACCAAATCGGTATACTCTTTAACCCAATGGGAGAAAGCAAGCTCGTCATCCCAAATGACCTTATTGGTTGCCTTTGCAGCCCCCCAATCTAATACTCTTTGGTGAAGCATATGGACTTGTAATCTCTGAATGATACTCATATTGATAACAGTTCCCTCAAAATATTTACCTACTAGATGTTTAGCTACCGTTCGCTCATGGTGGTCAACATAATAGGTGAGCATTTTGATTAAATCTGAAGTAGGGTCAGCAAAATAAGCGTTCGTAAAATCAAAAACACCACTGACCTTCCAACTCTCGCATTCACCCACTAAGAAATTCCCATTCTTAAAATCCCCCATCACAAATGTTGGCCTTGTCATTTTTCTAAAGCTTTGTTCTGATTGCTGTAATAACTCCTCTACCCACAAAACATCTTCTTTCGTTATTTTCGAATACTTTTTCGCATCCTCGAGCCAATATAGAATTCTTTGGAAAAGCCAGTCAGTATACGAATGTTCAAAAGGAATAATGGAGAAGGTTTTCGGGTCTAATTCACCAAACTCCGTCACTTCCCAACGATGAAAAGCTCGCAGCGTTTCAGCAATCGATTCAGCAATCTTTAATTTATCCCCCAACTGGATTCTGCCTTTAAGGGTTTCAGCATTGAGATGCTCTCCCTCTAATTTTGGCATAACGGCATAGTTCCACCCGAAAATCTCCACAGCATCATCGATCATATAAGGAGATGGAACGATTACCCTTGTTCGCTCCCTGATGTTTTCAATAAAAAAGAGCTCTTCTTGTAACTGACCTTCATATAGAGGATTCCCCTTTAAAACAAAATGACCTTTACTCGATTCAACAAACATCGTCTGCCCCATAGCACCTTGATCGGTTCTTTCAAAAGAAATAAGTTCTCCTAGTTCATGTTTCTTTAACATAGCCTGTACTTGCTCACCCTGCAAAGCACCCAACTTATTAGACCCAAAGATAATTTTAGATGTCACTATAACCCCTCTTTCAATGATTGATTAGATCTGTTGTTTCTGCTCCTCTATCTTCGCTCAATCACAACGCCCACTTAACTATCTCCATTAAATACACTATAGTATTCTATCTTCAGGATAGATAATCCTTTTCTTAGATTCTAATAGCTTTTTTCCACCTTTATACCTGACTTATTTTATATACGTATGAACTTCTGAAACCCTTATCCGACATGACGCTGTTCCTTTTCCTTTTACAGCTGAAACACCTCTACTTATGCTCCCGCTGAAACTCGACCACGAGTGTCTTTTTAGAAATGCTTCTTGCTTGGATACTAAAGGTAAAAATAGCTAAGGCAATCATCATGAACGAAACGAGCAGAAAGGGAATAAAGTTAACTACTATTTGTGCCTCTGGGTCAATTACGGACATCATCCAGGTTAGAAAGCTTCCACAGACGAGCCCATGAATTAGGCCAATTAATATAAATAAAATGACTTCGGTTAAAATATATGTTCTAATTCCCTTATGTTCCAAAGAAATAGACCGCAAAATCGCTATAAGTAGCCAAGCGAGCTTGGCTAACGGTCCAAAAACACTTGGATTTTAGATACTAATCCTGATGATGGGTTACTGCTCTCTCTTTTTTTTGGTGGTGGCTGTTTATGCGGTGCGCTGAATCTTTTTGGGAAAACCCGTACGGGCAACACCCAAAAAGTGGCGGGGCTACGGCATAATATGAGAATCCTCAAAAATGTTTATGAATGCAAAGCCACCAGTAATAAAGTAAAAATAATATTGAATGAAAAGCCAGCAATAAAAGGGCAAAACACCACTTTCATATCTGTTGGTCGCGAAATGATTCTGCTTAGCCATTGGCGATGTGAATTACTTAAGGTAAATTGACCTTATGGTCTTTTTTGGGTCATGGTTGGGTATTTCTAAGGTGGGGTGAAATCACTAGGTAGGACATCATTAGGAACTAAAATCGTCTATATTTCTACTCCTTATGATTCGAGGTGTGATGAGGCACGGTTGTTTCATATCGTTATCCTCTCTTCCATAAATATTTACTTCGACAGTGACATATGCGCCCCTTCTAAGTAGCTATTACTTTCATAAAAACGACACAAAGTCTTGGCAATTACAGGAATGATAATCTAAGGTGTTTTACATGCAGAAAAGCACTCCTTGTTAGAAGGAATGCTGTCCAAATGAAATACTCCTTATACCCCTATTTATGTACCTTAGATAAATTAGTTATCCTAATTAACCCCAATAAGCTCTTCTACTGAATTCGGGTACAATGGTTTCGTTAATTCGAGTATGGCTTTAGCATACTCTTGGATTTCTTTTTGCGCGTCATGTTCTAGTCGCTGATTGAGAAAGTGGCAGATAGATTGCAAAGATGCCGTCCAGTACCAACGTACATACATACCATAAGCAGGGAGAAATAATCGAGCCTGCTCCGGGCATATTCCGTCTTTTAGTGCTGCTTCATATTTACTTACCCCTTCTTCAACATAGGCCATAAGCTCATGAGTATAGGTCTCTCCAATCTCCAGCGTGACAATGTCACCACTACCTTGCTTTGAATTTTCAGGTTTACCTCGCCACTCTGAACTCGTTGGAATATAAAAGGTTGGCTCCTCTGTAATATATCTACGGCTTGACTCATTCCATGCATCCAAGCTATCTCCCGTAGCCTCTTGATGGGTAGAACCAATTACGTATTTCCACCACTGCCTCGCTACCATGAGTGGTGCATAAACCTCAAATTGAACGATAACATGCCTAAATGGAGAAGTATGACCTTCTCTAGCAAGAAACTTGATGAGTTTGATATCCTTCTCGCTCAGCTCTTTCGATTCTTTTGCATAAGAAACTCTGGCCGAATTCACGACCGTTAAATCAGACCCCATATGATTAACTAAGCGAACATAGCCTTTATCTAATACATTCATAATATCCATTGGTTGTCCTCCTAAAAATTTATAAACAAAACTTCCACGACGAAGCTAAAAACACTTCGCCACCAACAAAAATGAAAGCAGTGGCGACTGAACACACTGGTTGCCCTTTTACAACTCCATCACCATCAGGAGTCCGGCACGACCAAAAAGGGATCAATATCCTGTTAAAGTCATCTACCGCAAGATGGATAACCAGCTAATTTCAAGGCACAACCTGTCACCCAAAGTAACTTTTATATAAAGAATATTATAAACTATCTTACTTTTCTAGTGGCGATTCATTTTTGATAACATTCAACAAAGCATGATCTACTTATTGATATGGGTCTGCAGATTGTAAGTCATAACGTTCAAAAGCAAACTCCCTAATGTCTACTTAGTCTTCTGGCGTTTCTTGTCGTATCCCTTTGTATTAGCGACACTGCCTTGTTTACTTGGTCTTACTTCTTTGCTTTATTTAGCAAAGAAAAGAAAGCTCTTCATAACTGGTTAACCTACGAAAAGGTCGTATTTTTCATCGAGGATAAACCTAGTGCCCCCTCTCAAAAAGCAACGAAAGAAGCATAACGGACGAAAGGTCCTTATGCTTCCTTTTCTGTATCATGTAATCGGCTCTGCCAACTCTAAAAGTATCCCTTCCGGACCGCGACAATAGCATAACTTATATTTATTTTTGTAATTAACGACCTCTCCTACAAGCTCTACGCCTTTTGCTTGTAGCTTGCTAACAAGGGCGTCAACATCTTCCACCTCAAAAGCAACATGGCGAATACCGAGCGTGTTTGCAAAAGATGCCTGAATACCTTGTTCATCCTGTGGTGTATGAAATTGAATGAGCTCTATATTTACGTTACCGTCTGACGTCCTTAACATACAGATATCTTCCTTAACATGATTAAGCCCGATAATACGCTCTACCCACTCACCTTCTACCTCGGCCTCACCAATCATCTCAAGGCCAAGATCAAGAAAAAATGCTTTTGCTGCCGGTAAATCATGGACATTGATTCCGACATGATCAATCTTGCGGATTCTCATAGCAACCTCCTCCTCATTTCCTAAGTTTATTATAATATCTATCTAGAGCATTCTCCTCGATTGCTTACTTTCCCTTCCTAAATCAAATTGGCTCTTATACTCGAATCTTGTGCGTGAGTAATAACCGGAAAAACCAAAAAACTGAATCCACGATTGGATTCAGTTTTTGGTTTTTACTATAAAAGTGTGAGCATGGAGTGTTACTCATTCACCCTTGCACTCGGGCGGGGAAGAATCTTGCAATGTCTGGTTGTGGCTCTCACTTGGACCTACTACTTTTCATGCCCCAACTCCAACCTTACTTCCACACGGACCTGCACACTTTACTTCTTTTTTATCGAAATCCAAATCTCGCTTGTTTTTTCCTTACTAGCGAGCATTTCAGGGCCTTCTGCGAGTTCGTAATTGGATGATGGTAGCCATTCCGAATAAATTCTCTGCCAGTGTTCTTCGATTTCTGTCCAGTCTCCGTCAATCTCAAAGACAACCCATAATAATGCTGGGACCTCCAGTGTTTCATACTTAGGTTGGTCTTTCTCAGTTGTGATCGCTCCGATAAACTGTTCAAAGTTTGCTTTTCCACTCGGTGCTTCTGAATAGTTCGTAGACACATGAACAAGACCAGCAGGTTCTCCGTTAGAAAGTGACTCCAATTCTTTCATCGTCTCCTCACTAATTCCTGCAATCATATCTTCGTACGTAGGAGATAGAACTTCATTAACCATCTCTACCTCATACTTAACGCCCATCACCTTAAAAGACTCTTTTTCAACAATACGATAGTTCATTTCAATTCCTCCTTGAATCGTTAGTTGAAAGGACATTTTCGGATATGCTTTTAGATGTTGATCGAGATTCTTCGCTAAAGATGGCTTCACACCGTGAAAGCTTTGAAAAGCTCTTGCAAAAGCATCCGGTGACTGATAACCATATTTGATTGCGACATCAATCACTTTCACTCCTTGGTTTTTTAACTCCAAAGCAGCTACAGTCAATCTCCTCCTCCGAATATACTCCGATATCGTGATACCAGACAGGAGCGAGAACAATCGTTTGAAGTGGTATTCCGAGCAATAAGCGATCTTTGCCACTTCTTTTAAATCAATATAACGATCAAGATTCACCTCAATATAACTTAAAGCCTCGTTCATCCTTTTTAACATATCCCACCACTCCTTTCTCTACTAACATACCAAGATTCATCTACAAGACCCCGACAATTTCTGCTTGTGTCAGTCGGATTAATTCGGAGGATGATATTCCATCGCTTCCTGACAATGTTTATAGCCGTTTCTTTTATAAAACTCAATCGAATCATCACTCGGCCAAACGATCGAAAATTCATAGTTATTCTCTTTCATCCACGTATTGACCGCATGTAGTAATTGACTACCAACACCTTTATTCCTAAAAGCTGGGACCGTATATACATTAGTCATAAAAACAAAAGGATTCGTGATTCTACCTGGACGTGGTACCTTTTGGATGAGCTCCAAATAAATATGTGAAAGCACCGTACCCTCTTTTTCTGCTACCCAAATATACCATTGGCCACCTCTAATTGCATTCACTAAAAATGATTGGCATTCATGATAAAACGAATCAAATGAAGCATTCTTTTTACTTTGATCATGTTCGATTGTAAAATCCCATCTCATCTTGATTAATTGTGGAATGTCCTTTTCTTCAGCTAGTCGAATGTTCATTTGTTTGCTGCTACTAAAAACATAGACAAATATCTACATTTAGACTGTTTCCTGTTTCACCGTACTCCATTTCGCATCTTACTTACTACTCTGGTTTGTCTAGCACTCCACAGGCGTAAATTCCGATGTAGCCCACCGTACATATATACAAACTCTTTTTATGTGAGTATCGTATATTCTTTTGATTGCCAAAGGTTGATAGACGCATTAATATCTCGGTCTGCCACATATCCACACGAACATTCATATACGCGATTGCGAAGCTTTAAATCATGCTTTTTCTGACCACAACATGAACATAATTTAGAAGAAGCATACCATCGTTCTACCTGTCTAAGCTCAATACCATTTTCCACACACTTCACCTTTAACCATGTCTGGAAAAAGTAAAAACATTGGTCGGCAATCGCTTTAGACAAATGCTTATTTTTCATCATCCTTTTAATATTCAAATCTTCCATCGTGATATAACTTGGCTTGGTTTTGACCAACTCACTCACAACTAACCTCACATACTCTTTTCTCACATTAGAAAGTTTAACATGTAGCTTTTGCAGTCTAAGTATATTCTTGTCTATATTCGCTCTTTTATTAGTAACAGATTCACCTCTCTTCTTTTTAAGATTTTCGTATTTTCGCGACAAAGAGCGTTGTTCGCGTTTTAATCGTTTTTCTAACTTTATTACACGTTGTTGCTTATTTACATTTTTAAAAACGAATCCATTGCTTACGGTAACAAATTCTTTAACCCCTAAATCAATTCCAACCCCTTGTGTAAATAAAGAATGCGTTTTCTTTGATTCTTTTATTTCTACTAAAACAGATACAAACCATCTTCCTGCTTGTTAGAAACTGTACCACTTCTCACAAAGGCATTTACAGGTAAATAACCATATTCTTTCAATTGAACAAAACCAATAGTTGGAATTTTTACTCGATGTCGTTCAATCGTCCAATCTGTTTGGTTGTTTTTAGGAAAATAAGCTTTAACATCTTGGTTCTTCTTTTTCTTAAATCTCGGAAATTTTGAAATCCCTTTGAAAAAATTTCGATAAGCTTTTTCACCATTCATAATAGATTGCTTGATCGCCTTACTCGAAACCTCTTTAATCCATTTAAATTCTTTCTTTTTTGAATGGTAATTGTTTAACCACTTAGAAAAATCATACCCACTTAAATGTTTCCCGTGTTCTTCGTAATGAATTTGATTTGTTGTCAAATATAAATTATATACATAACGACAAGTACCGATAGTACGATTCATCTTATCTGTCTGTGAAGGATTGAGTATAATTTCTGTCTTAAAGGCTTTTTTCAATTTCTTTATCCTCTTTCACTTTCTTCTTATATTTTTTAAGCCATATATCCTACATGAAAATACACGAATAATAGTAATGAAATCTCGTATCATTTCTTCTTTCGGAGACAAATCTTCATGAATCAGTCTAATAATTTCTGCACCTTGTTTTTGCACAAATCTCTCAAACCAATCAAATCCAAAGCGTATAAATCGATTTTTATGTGTCAGATATACTTGTGAAACTTTATCTTCTTGAATTTCATCTAATAACTAATTCCATTTTTTAAATACTATTATACTGACGTCTAACGAAAAGAAGAAAGAGTATACCAATCACTGCACCGACTAAATGAGGAATATGACCAACCGTACCCATCCAGCCAAAGATCAAGGCTAGTAACGAAATAACAACAATGAGTATGGGCAATGCGATATTAGGTATCTGAAAAAATAACTCCTTTTTCCAAGGGAATGCTACATGGTAATAAAATAAGATAGCAATACCAGCAACACTAAACCCAATTCCAGCTGTATTTAATAAAATAAGCGTCAAACCACCTGACAAAATGCATACGATTACTAACAGCATAAACATCCATTTACCTAACAATTGCTCTACCCATGGACCAATATAAAGCAAAAGAAACATATTGATTAAGAAATGGTACCATTCGATATGCACGAAACCATGTGTAAGCAAGGTAAACCAATTTTGTGGAAATTCTTGAGAGGATAGAGCTAATACACGTAGATTGTCAGGGTCCGTTTTTTGTCCTAGAAAAAAGATAAACGTGCAAATACTAAAACAAATAAGTGTAATTGGTGATTTTTTTAGTACTGACCAGTCCATTCTTTCAACCCCTTTTATGTTGGAGCAAATCTAAGGCCTCCTCAGCCCATTCAATTTCCGCTTGTATTGACTTTATCCCTCTTTTTATCGTTAATAACCAGTAAAAAAATGACTGTTCCATATCATTTTTCTCTGCATCTTGTTCTGCTAACACTTTTATTACGTTTAATTCTTCAATGGATTCTTCCTGTTGCTTTTTATATTTTATTATTTCAAAGCGTAACTCTTCATTCGAGATAAATTCACCAAAAAAAACTCTTATGCTGAACTCATCTCGAATAGGAGCATTTAAATCTTGAGGGAATTTCTGCATCCAACTAAGGAATTCCTCACTCCCTTGCTCTGTTAAAGAATAGACCTTCCTATCAAATTTATTTTCCTGCTCAATAACTGATGAACTTACAAGACCTCGTTGCTCCATTGCTTTTAACTCTCTATATATCTGGCTGCCCTTCGCATTCCACATAAATTGTAATGAAGAGTTAAAGGTCTTCTGTAAGTCATAACCAGTCATCCTTTCATACTTTAATAAACCTAATATACCGAATTTTAAACTCATAAAAACCACCCAATCATTCAACAAGTTATATATAATTTATTANTTTATTATATATGTTTTTATTTGTCAATTCATTACTTCTTCTCCTGCTTACTTTCACATAAATCCTCTCCTTGAAAAGATATGGTTGAACGAAAAAAAGAGCTTCATCCCATTTAATTAAGGATAAGCCCTTATTCATTTTGCCACTAGTTATTTTGGACATGACAAAGCCCTTTGTACTTCCTTCTACTCTCCTCCAAAAATGCTATCGTCTCCGACCACGAATGTAAGCTTGCATGATACGTATACGGTTTTTCCCCTCCGAAATATTCACCAGTAAAGGCGGGTAAATGAGGAATGGCAATGCCGTGCCCGGCCTTTTCATAAAAATGCTTCTTGATATGTTCCCCTGAAAAAAAGTCACTATATGTACAGGAATCAAAAATAGCATCCTCTTTTCCTGCTATGAATAAATAGTCTTTATTCGTATTAACGATCGGAATCTTAACCCCATCCTTATCAGGGTGCTGCTCATACAGTGTTTCATACCAGAAGGAGAGCGCGTTCTTTCCTTCTAAGAATTTCTCTTTACATAGTAAGGCAGTTTCGACAGGATTTTTTGCTGTCGCATACGGAAGAGCCTCGCCCTTATACATCCAAGCAGGTAACAAATTCGGTTCCTCTGTCCAAGGGGTAATTCCTGCAAAAGATACACCCGATCCATTTAACGAAACAATCGCTTTAATCTCATCAAATAGAACACCTGACCAGAGAGCTAACTCAGCCCCTCTTGAAACACCATGCATACCCATCCATCCGTTTTTGACATCTTCCCGTTTCTGTAACCAACTAATTGAATCCCTGATTATTTCCAAAGGGATGTTAGCTAACCTACTATTTAATCCTTCCACACCAAAATAAGCGACAGCCAAGACATTATAACCATACTGAGTTAAATGACTTGCTGTGAAATCATTTGTCCCACCTTCTGAACCCGAAACAACAATCAGACCAGGCCTTGGCTTTCCATCTAAATGATAATAATAGTTGCCTATTACTGAGTCATGAATAGGTATTACCGCTACCTCCTCATCGGCGTACCACCTTTTTTGCAACTCTTTCCGCTCTAACTCCACATTATTATGATAAATAGATAACGTAAAAACATGCGGGGCCAAACGGTCGTAAGGTTCACTAGCATTGATTTCTTTTTTAATCAGAGCCATTGACCAAAATAATCCCATCGGGTCTACCAATTTATACGTACCTTCTATCGGTGCCATTTCTGACAGATGAATTTCCCCATTTTTATCTGCTTGGAAATACGCATATGACTGTCTATAAAGAACATCCTTTGCCGTAACCGACCGTCTGTCCAACTCGATTTTATAGGTATTATGAGGTTGTAAATTCGTAAAATATATATGAATGACCTCATCTAGCATAGTCACCCAGCGATTATTTCTCTCTTTGATATGCATCCGCTCGCTCCTCTGCTCTATTATTCTTACTAAGGAAAATGTTATCAAATTAAACAGAAAAATCAAATATATAAGACTCTTTTTATGATAATATGAAATAAAACAACATGATCTACAGATATCATCAGAAAGGTGACCAAATGAATTATATAATGACGTCTGCTTGTCTTGTATTAGACAACTATAATCATGTTTTATTAAAAAAAGATCCTAAACGCGGTTGGGAGTTGCCTGGTGGTTATGTAGAACCAGGTGAAACCTTTGAAGAAACAGCGGTAAGAGAAGTAAAGGAAGAAACCGGCGTAGACATTGAAGTGGAGAGATTTTGCGGAGTCTCCCAAGAAATAAGTAAAGGTCTCTGTCATATTTGGTGGGTTGGAAAAGTGGTAAGTGGCGCACTTACTACGAGCACAGAAAGTCTTGAGGTTGGTTTTTTTGAAATAAGCGAAGCATTAGCTTTAATGACTAACGAGGACTTCCAGACAGAATTAACATTTTGTTACGATCAAACGAAACACCCTTTTACATTATATTTCAGATAGAAAGAGTGATTGGATGGACATCATATTTATTAGACACGCCGAGGGGAAACATACTATAGACTTACCAAACTCTCTGTATCTTGAAGACCCCACTTTAACCGTAAAGGGCGAGTCTCAGGCGCGTAGCTTACAACAGACATTTTCCTTAACTTTAGATGACCTTATGGTGATTAGCCCTATGAGACGGACCTTACAAACCGCTTCATTATTTGCTCACCCAATCATGTGCGAATCCATCGTTCATCCCTTCGTTGGCCCAAGAGTCTTCCCACTCAATAAATCCGGGAATACACTACCATGCGATCAATTGCTAGCTATAGAAATGATCCGGGAGGACTTTCCTTCATTCCATATACATCAAGCAGATGATCCTCACCTGTGGAAAAACGGTATAAACACGATTTCTCAAACTGAATTTGAATTAATAGCAAGAGATTTTCTGAACTGGTGTAAAAGCCTAAAAAAGGATCGACTGTTCATCGTTTCTCATGATGGGACGATTACCGCATACCGTGAACTCATTAAGAACGTGGCCTTAACAAGAGATGACTTTCTTCATGATGCGGGCTGGGTAATTGAGAAAATATAAGGCGACGACTACCTATCACGAAGGAGGACTTCATTTTGAACATAAGAGCATATAAAAAGGAAGACGAAATGGGCTGGATTAGGTGTAGAGTTCTGGCTTTTCTAGACACTGCTTATTATGACAATGTTTTAAAGGAAAAGGAAAAATACGCAAACCCTTCTATTGAACTTGTAGCTGAAATCAATGGACAAATTATTGGACTCCTAGATATTGAGTATGAAAAGGAAGAAGGAACGGTTTGTTCACGAGGCAAAGGAAAAGGCGGCATGATTTGGCATATCGCTGTACACCCCGACTATCGTAGAGCAGGTGTTGGACAGAAGCTTCTTCAAAAAGCCGAAGAGATCAGTAAAGAATTAGGTTTAAACCGCCTAGAGGCATGGACGCGGGATGATATGTGGGTAAATAAATGGTATAAAAAGAACGGCTTTGAAGAGGTTGATTCCTATTTACATGTATTCATCAAAGGAAAAGAATTGGAATTTGCTCTTACCTCGAATATCCCTAACTTATATCCAATACAAGGCTTTTTTCATTATGTAGGCGATGATAAGCAAATGATCGCTCAACAATTTCAACGCGTACATGAATGCTTTTGTTTTATAAAAAAGTTACATTAATTATTATTGTAAATATGAAAAACTGGGACACACTCTTCAAAAAAGTGATGACCTTCACCCACCCAAATTACGAGATAATTAAATAAAGTCAGAATCTACTTTTGGAGGTTTCATCCTATGTGGAAACAGAAAATAGTCCAAACAACTAGAGGAATGTTTGAGGTTTTTACAAAAGGTCACGGTACACCGCTTTGTGTCACCCATCACTACTCATCCTTTAATGAAACCGGTGATTATTTCGCCGACTCTTTCACTCATTCCCATACGGTTATTCTTATTAATCTTCGGGAGTGCGGTCATTCCGCTCAAGCAACAGAGCCTTATCAGCTTAGTTTCATAGAAACGATATTGGATTTGGAAGCGATTCGTACAAGCCTTGGTTATAAAAAGTGGGGTTTTGCCGGCCACTCAACCGGTGGCATGCTCGGCATTATATATGGAATCCACTTCTCAGATTCTCTACACTATACAATCATTGTTGGGGCCGCCGCTCGTGAATACCAAATCTTTTCACCAACTTGTATCTACAATAAGCAGCATCCTCAATATGAAAACATGCAACAGCTAACACGTTTACTTTCTGATAAGAACCTTACCGCTCAGGAAAAAGAAAGCTATAAAGTGGAGAGAACGAAGCTTTCCTTATATAAACCAGACCTGTATAGCGAATTCTTCAACAGGAATATCCACAAAAGCTTGAACCCTATTCGACTACATTATTTTAGTCGGGAAGTAGTGATCTTTGATGTCACGAAACAACTTACTCTCATCCAAACTCCTACTCTTATCATTTGTGGAAAGCATGATGTGCAATGTCCAGTTACCTACTCAATCGAGATGGCAGGGTTAATTCCTACAGCTGAATTAGTTATCTTTTACGAAAGCAATCATTATCCATTCCTTGAAGAGAAAGCAAAGTTTACGAGTATCATTGATTCTTTCTTCCAACAACTAAGTGATCATGAATAGCCTTTATAAAAATTCAAGTAAAGAAGGGGAAAAGATGTTCATAAAGCTCGCCACCATTTCTGAAGCAGCGCTCATTCATGATGTCATGATACAAGCTTTTAGTGTATACAGAAATGAAAAACCCCCATCCAGTGCTTTAGAAGAAACGATTCAATTCGTTTCAGTGGCTTTAGAAAAAGGGGAACAAGCATTTATTGCTTTTGAAGAACACAAGCCAGTCGGTATCGTTCGATTTCAAGTAAAAGAAGACAACCTATATTTTTATCGCTTAGCGGTCATTCCTACAAAACAAGGACAAGGAATCGCTACAGAGTTATTACAATCACTAGAATGCTATGCAAAGAAAAAGGAACTCACTTCCATTCAGTGCAAAGTACGTGTAACGGTGCCTAGAAATATACAGCTCTATAGCTCGATTGGCTATAACGTTTTTCATTCAGAAATGATTTCTAAACCAAACGGCATGACGATAGATGTTGTTTCGATGATGAAAGAACTATAACTTCCATAAAATAGAATAAAAGGAGCTCATTATGAACACCTACAAAGTCATTTTATTTGATTTAGATGGAACTTTGTCAGATCCCAAAATAGGCATTACTAAATCAGTTCAATTCGCTCTAAAGAAGATGAACATCATTGAGACAGACCTCGATACATTAGTCAATTTTATCGGTCCTCCCTTGCAAGTAACATTTCCTGAATTTTATCATTTCGATGAAAAGGAGACTGAAAAAGCCATCCAATATTACCGAGTACGCTTCCAGGAAAAAGGGATGTTCGAAAATGAGCTATATCCACATGTCACCACCTTATTAAAGGCATTAAAAAAACAGCAACTTACTTTAGTTGTAGCAACCTCCAAACCCACTATTTTTGCTGAACAAATCCTTAATTATTTTCAAATCGCTCACTATTTCGAACTTATTGTAGGCAGTAATCTTGATGGAACAAGGAACTCGAAAACAGAAATTATTCAATACATATTAGGCATATATCAGGAATATCAGCCAAGTGACTTTATCATGATTGGTGATAGAAAGCATGATATTATCGGAGCAAAAAATGTAGGTGTTCATTCGATTGGTGTCACCTATGGATATGGTTCTGAAGAAGAAATCAATCTTGCTAAACCGACTTATATCGTCAAGCATGTCAACGATTTAGGAAGTATTCTAATTGGTTAACAAGTAAACTGAACCGTTGTTCCTGCCATACAAAGAGCTCATCCCTCGTTACTTGGATGAGCTTTTTCTAGTTATTACGATTTATATTTGCGAAGCTGTACGCTGCCAATGACTATCATCAATTAATCCTTCCTCCGCTCAACCAAATTAACGCCTATTCCCATACAAATAACGCCTATTAACAACATAAGAACGAGAGATAAAGTGATCTCATTCCAGCCAGCATTATAAAGCGTGATATCCATTAAAGCTTCCATTGCATGTGCCAATGGAAATAAGTCAGCGATAAACAGTAGAACAGGATTACTCAGCACTCCAGGCGGCATATACACACCACTAATGAGCGGTACAATCGGGATAATGGATGGGTATATCATATTAAATTGCTCGGGTGTTTTGATAAAACCTGTGAGTAACATCGCCACACTTACCATACTAAGTGCAAAGATTGCTGCAACAGCTACGATCATGCCAAAACGATGACCAAGATCGTAATCCAAAAAATAGTGAAACATAACCAATACAGTTAGAATTTGCATAAAACCGATAAAGAAGCTATAAAACAGATGTCCTGCATACATTCCTGTTTTACTAAGAGGAGAAAGAATCATCCGATCCCATACACCACTTACTTTATCCGATGTCACCGCATTTACCTTAAAGCCAATCGTAAACATCGCCATAAATAAAGTGAATCCAAATAATAATTGAATCATCATATTATACTCAGGAACATCTCCGCCATCGACTGACTTTACGACAACTTGAAATGGAGAACCCTCTACAAAAGTAATTACTTCATCTCGGAGTATTCCAACTTCACCTGAGCCAGTGGCTGCATCTAGCTGAGCTTCTCGTGTAAAAACAGTATGAACATAGTCCTCAATGAATTGGACAGACCTCGTATGTGAAGAAGCAATCATTTTATAATCTCTTTCTGATACTTGGATAGCTACTCCACTATTTCCTTCTTCTACATCTGAACGTGCCTTCTCTTCATCAGTCACAATAAACGAATAGTTCTGACTATCATTTAAAAGTGCTATCCATTTCTCTTCTACTTCTTCACGATTTGACTCACTACTGAAAATAGGTACGATCGTTTCTGTTTGTTCATTCGTATTTGTAAAAACAAATGTTAAGATAATACTGCCCAACGTTAATAATAAAATCGTCCATGGGCTTCTTATATCCTTTTTTAGCTGTGCTTTAAATACGGCAAACATTACGCTCTCCCCCTTTCAGGAAACAACAGAATTCCGATGAGGAGAAACGCAACAAAAAACGCGAATTGCTTCATCAATGGTGCAACAAAAGATATATCTTGACCATATTGAAGAAAATCCGTAAAAAGAGATACCGTTATTCCTGTTGGCGTCCATACACTAACCGCTTGTGCCCAAGCCGGAAATTGCTCCATTGGAAAGAAATTGCCTCCTAAAGCACCTATAACCATAACCACTATAATAAATAGCCCATTTGCTGCATTAATGTTATTCATCTTTAACATTAATGAAGTAAATATCGCAGATAATCCTGCAACCGTTAATGAAAAAAGTGTTACGATAACCATAATACCCAACCAAAATGCTATCGACTGCTCTGAAAAGATCCCCAATAAGAGATCCGTACATAAAAACACAAGCATTAACTGAATCCAGACTAAAAAGAAAGTAGAAGTAATTTTACCCATTAAATACGAAAGTGGTTGACTATTCGTTAATAAAATCCGATTAAAAACATTTTCCCTCTTTTCTGTTGCCGTCTTAGATGCAACTGTTGAAGCAATAAACAAGGCAAAAAGCGAACTCATCGCGATCGTAAAATATTGAGCAAGGTCAATTTCAACCGCCCTTTCATTTATGATCTCTAGACCACCTTGCGGCAATGTCAATTCAGCTCCTTCTACCTCGGCCACCGCTCCAAGGGCAATTTGGAAATTGAGTGTTTCCATGTATTGAGTGAGCATATCTGTTAGGATATTCGCCTCTATGGAATGATCTTCAAGCTGGACATGAAGAGCTGCTTGTGCAGGTTGACCTAACATCATATGTGCGAGAAAATCATACATAAATCCTTCGGGAATTTTAATAATAGCATCCAGATCACCATTCTTAACTTGCTCTACTGCTTCTTTTTCACTTAACTCCTGTGTATGAATCCAAGAACTTAATTCAGGTTCGTTAAAAAATGATGTGATTAAGCCACTTGGCGAAAGGCTTTCCGCCTCTTTTATCATCGTCTCTTTTTCTATTTCCGATAGATCCATCGCCCATATTACTTCTATAAACTGCTCAATCCCAGCTGCCTCGTTATCTTCCATTACTAAACCTGCACGTATATCCATGTCACCAGCATCATCAAACGTAATACCGGAAAAAACAAAATTCAGAACAATAATGATAAGAATAGGTGCCAGCAGAGAAATAAGTACCTCTTTACGATCCCGCCAAAACACGAGTAAATCCTTTTTTAAAAATGAAATCATGTCGTTTACCTCTCCCCTAATCTCTTAAAGTCCGACCTGTTAAATGCAGGAAAACATCCTCAAGACTTGGCGTTTCCATTTGAAAATGCGTTAGTTGGATCCCTTCGCTTTCCACTGCATGTACGATAGAACTTAATATATTGCTTCCTTTCTTGGCACTAACCCTAAGTCCTAGCTCTATTTCATCAACACGGTGAACATGATGTATCGCTTTTATTTTCTTCATTACCTCATCACTTGTCTCACTTAAATGAACTTGAATCGTATCTTCATTCGATAAAATACTTAAAAGCTCTGCCTTACTGCCTGCTGCCACCACTTTTCCGTGGTCCATAACATAGACACGTTTGCACAATTGCTCAACTTCCTCCATGTAATGACTTGTATAAAGAACCGTAGTCCCCTTTTCTTCATTTAGCTTTCGAACAGTTTCTAGAATATGATTTCTGGATTGCGGGTCAATTCCAACAGTCGGTTCATCCAAAATGAGGATTTTAGGTTGATGTAGCAGTGCCGCAGCAATATTCACCCTTCGCTTCATCCCCCCCGAAAAGGTTTTAACAAGCTCTTTTTGACGATCCTTTAACCCGACCATATTAAGGACATCCTGAATTCGGTGTTCTAATACATTCCTTTTGACCTTATAGGTCTCTCCAAAAAATTTCAGATTTTCATAAGCAGAAAGCTCCTCATATAAAGCAATCTCTTGTGGGACTACGCCAAGAATTCTTCTCATTTCAGCAGGATTTTTGATTGTACTTGTTCCATTTAATTTCACGTCTCCAGCAGAAGGCTTTATTAATGATGAAATCATAGATATCGTCGTTGACTTACCTGCTCCATTGGGTCCAAGCAAACCGATCGATTCCCCTTCATCGATATAGATATCAACATCATCCACTACTTTTTTTCCTTTGTAACTCTTGCTTAGTTTGATCGTTTCAATCATATTCGTACACTCCTTACGTTTTAGTAGCTAAAATATATACAAAAAAAAACAGTGTCAACACTGTCTTCAGTCACGAACCATATCTAGATGAGTTACTTCAGTCATTTATATTTTCACTCTATTTCATCGTTAAAGTTTCTTAGCTCATCTATACTAAGTTATGGCGGATAGCATATATAGCCAGTTGTGTGCGGTCACGTAGTTCTAATTTATGTAAAATTTGACTCGTATTATTTTTTACGGTACCTACTGATAACCCAAGTCGATATGCCGTTTCATAATTACTAAGTCCCTCACCAATACATGTTAGAATCGCTCGTTCACGTGGCGTTAATGACGGATCTGCTGTTTTTATTTCCTTTTGATTTAGGAGCAGCGGCATTACTTTTGCCGCAACCTGTTCTTCCACCGTTAATCCTCCATTTAGAGCACTACGAATCGAACGAATCAAGGAATCGGTATCTGCGTTTTTTAAAATATAACCACTTACGCCTATTTTAAGTGCCTCCATCACATATTCGCTATCGTCAAACGTGGTTAAAATGAGTATTTTAGCAGAGCTCCAGCGCGATTGAATGACTTTTGCCGCTTCGATGCCATCCATAATAGGCATTCGAATATCCAAAATAATGATGTCAAATGCTTGTTTTTCACAGAGGTCTATCGCTTCTTTTCCATTACTTGCTTCCCCTGTCACCTTCATTTCCTCATCTGATTCAATCATCATTTTTAACCCTTGTCGCACCATCACCTGGTCTTCAGCCAATAATATTCGTATCATCATTTCCTCCTTGATCCTTTAATGTAATAAGACCCCTCACAAGGAACCGCTCTTTTGTTTTTTGTACTTGTAGCTGCCCGCCAATTTTCTCAAGTCTTTCACGCATGGAAGTAAGTCCAAAGCCCTCTTGGTATCGATGGTTATTTATTACTGGATTGCTGACTTCAAACCGAAATACACTGCGACCAGGGGCTTCAAATACAACCTCTGCCTCCCTAGCATAGCTATGCTTCATCACATTCGTTAACGCCTCCTGTACAGATCGGAAAATGACAAAAGATTGCTCACCACTAAGCGGAACCGTAAACGCACCATGCTTCACGGAAAATTGAATTCGAATAAAACTTTCCGTTTCCAGCTTTCGAATTAAACGTAAGATACCATGAAGTCCACCCACTTCATGACTCTTTAACATTTTCACCGCACTTCGCGTTTCCTCTAAGCTATCATTAGCTAGTTTTTTCAAAGATTGGACCTGCCCCTGGTCTTCTTGATTTGACTTTAACCTGAATGCTTCAAGCTGCATTAACAGAGCTGTTAGCTTATGACCAACAGAATCATGAATTTCATGACCAATTAACACACGCTCTTCCTGCCTTACCGTTTCTTCCTCTGTACTCAGACGCCTTTTTAACTCACGGTATTCACTAAGAAGTGCATCATACCTGGCAAAAAGGTCATCATGAGCGTTTTTTGTCTGTTTAAAAAGGATAATGGCTGCAAAAAAGAAGATAAAATAAAGACTGATAAAACTAATACTTGAAAAAGAAGGGTTACTATTTAAAAAGCTGAGTAATATTCCTAACAAGGAAACGCCACCAACAATAGACGCAAGTGCAGCCTGGAGTCGGTAGTAGGCTTCTGCAATCAACAAAGACAAAATTAGCAATAAAAATGGATTAAAGCTTTCCTGTTGAACGGGAAACAATGTAATAACCGCTACTATTGAATTGGTAGCAAGGACAGACACGGACGCAATCGGCCTTTGCTTTATAAGTGGTAGAATAAAAAAGAGAATGAAAAATGCCGATAAACCAAGTAATTTCCACGTCCATTCAGTTATACCACCTTCTAAATAAACAAAAGCAAACACCCACGGCATAGCATGAAACAAAAACCAAATCCAATAAACATTCATACGTATTTTTCCCTTCCCTCATAAAAGCTCACTTGCCCAACAGAGAAACGTTGATTTTCCACTATTATATCAAACAAGAGAACCAACGGATATCACTCTAGTAGTTTCAGTAGAGGAGAAAGTAATACAAGTGTTTGACATTAGCGAGTTCATTAAATAAATCAACGCATATTCACTTTAATACCTAATAGGTTATATGGGCATTAATCCCCCTTACCAAAGTTAGTGCAGTAAAAATTCTAATGACATGTTCTTATCAATCTTATTTGTTAACAAGTTAAACTTCTTGATCGTATCATCATGTAGAGCTCCGCTTTCGTAATCACTTATATACGCGGAATACGCACTGAATTCCTTATCACTTTCTTGAAACTCGTCAAATATAATCGATAAATATTCATGACCATTTTCAAATTTCACCGTCAACACATCGCCCGTTCGCTCATACGTTCCCTCTTCACCGGGAAGAATACTGGCTGTTACCACACCATCTAAGAACTCCAGTGTTGTCAGAAGCTGATACGAATTCTGGTTCGTCAATTCCTCTTCTAATGGTGGTGCAGCACCCATATCAAATGATTTTCCGGATAACTCATCATTCGTTGTACAAGCAGAGAGAACCATGACTATTAGTAGCAGCACAACCAATCTCCATTTTCTCATTTCCTTAACCCCTTTTAATTGATTATTTTGATAAAAGTAAAGCAAAACATATTATCCCTCTTACTTATACGAATTACCAAGATAAAAGTTTTATTTTTCCGAATTTTATCCTTGTTTTTGAAGTCGATTCTTTTATAGATAAAGCCTCCATTTTATCTTTTCGAATTTGCCTTCGCTTTCGACACTTTTCTTATGAAACATCTATCTTATTTACAGTAAAATCTTTACTTATTAAAGTGATATTTCCATATTTTTTCTGATAACATGTATTATTGTAAGCGATTACAAATTATTCAGAAAGGAGGTAAGCTTGATTTAATTTAATTCCATTCATTTCATATTACTAGGAGGAATGCCGTTTGAAACTAAGAAAAGTCTTGTTATTTATGACGATCGTTTTTGGATTCGTATTATTTTCAATGACAGAAAAAGCTGAGGCAGCGATTACTTCTAATGAAATTGGTACACATGATGGATATGATTATGAATTTTGGAAAGACAGCGGCGGAACTGGAAGCATGACCTTAAATAGCGGTGGTACATTTAGTGCCCAGTGGAACAACGTCAATAACATCTTATTCCGTAAAGGCAAAAAATTCGATGAAACGCAAACCCATCAACAAATTGGCAATATGTCCATTAACTATGGTGCAACGTATAACCCAAACGGTAATTCCTACCTAACCGTTTATGGCTGGGCTGTAGACCCTCTTGTTGAGTTTTATATTGTTGATAGCTGGGGTACATGGCGACCACCAGGTGGCACTCCAAAAGGAACCATTCAAGTTGATGGTGGTACGTACGAAATTTATGAGACCACCCGTTATAATCAGCCATCCATCAAAGGAACTGCAACTTTCCAACAGTATTGGAGTGTACGTACATCTAAACGAACAAGTGGCACAATATCCGTGAGTGAGCATTTTAAAGCTTGGGAGAATCTTGGGATGCCGATGGGGAAAATGTATGAAGTTGCTTTGACTGTGGAGGGCTACCAAAGCAGTGGAAGTGCCAATGTGTATAGCAATACCCTTACGATCGGTGGTAACTCTGGTGGAGGTGATGGTGGGGCTCCAACTGCTAGAGTGGAAGCTGAAAATATGACAAAGGGTGGCCAGTATACATCCAATATATCCTCTCCATTTAACGGGGTCGCATTATACGCCAACAATGATAAAGTAAGTTTTACTCATAACTTCACGAAATCTACAAGTAATTTTTCCCTTAGAGGTGCTTCTAACAATTCAAATATGGCGAGAGTTGATTTAAGAATAGGCGGGCAAAATAAAGGAACCTTCTACTTTGGCAATCAATATCCAGCTGTATATAACTTAAATAATATTAGCCACGGAACAGGCAATCAATTAGTTGAGTTAATTGTTACCTCAGATAATGGTACATGGGATGCTTATTTGGATTATTTAGATATAAGATAAACGGTTCAATAACGGTAATAGAAAACGACTTTCATAATCGACGGATACGTGCATGGTGCTTATTTTAATCGCAATAGCCAATCGCCTCATCGTTTTAAGTTATATCATTTCAGGGCTGGGACATAACTAATTTAGCTGTGTCCAAATCCGAATGATACATTTATTTTTTAATTATCAAAATTCAGAAAGCCGAACTAGTGTAAAATGCTGTGTTAGCAATTTTAATAATAGTTCGGCTTTTTTAGTTACTGAAAATCTTTTGGCCTAGCCTCGTTCATCAAATCAATAGCTACAAGCCTTTATTTTTATCTCTACCTTCTCTAATGATATTACTTCGTCGTCTGTTACCTTTATCTCCTCCCTGCTATTTTTAGTAGAAATCTGGTAATGGATCATGGAAGGACAACCAACCTTCCGTCATTTCCTCCTCAGTGAGCACACATAATTCTAGCGATTCTTGTATTTCTTTTTGTGAAATGGAGATGCCGATAAAAACGATTTCTGTTAATCTGTCTCCATATAGAACATCCCATTCTCTACTTAGCTTAGAATCTTCTTGAAGTAACTTCTTCTGCTCGTCATTAGAATAAGTAGCTACCCATTCACCTGCACCACTAATAGTAATATTTGAACCGGCTTGTGATAGTAAACCGACCTGGTCATTTCTAGAAGCTAACCAGAAAAAACCCTTTGCTCGTACAATCCCCTCTGGCCAGTTTTCCAGCCAGTACATCAACCTTTCTGGATGAAATGGTTTTCGACTTTTAAACAGAAATGATGAGATGTTATACTCATCCGTCTCTGGAATATGTTCTTCATTTAATTCTTTTATCCACCCAGCTGCTTGACTCGCCTTCTCAAAATGAAATAAATTTGTATTTAAAACTCTATTAATATCTACCTTTGAATGTGCCGTACATATAATATCTGCATCGGCATTTAATTTACGGATAAAACCTTTGATCGTCTGTAATCTCTTTGTATTAATTAAATCAACCTTATTTAATATAATGACATTCGCAAATTCTATTTGGTCAACTAATAAATCAACTATATCTCGTTCATCATCCTCATTAATTCCTTGTTGACGGTCAAGCAGTGATTCACCTGTAGAGTAATTACTCCAAAAGTGTGCAGTATCCACTACAGTTACCATTGTATCAAGCCTACACTTTTCAGATAGATTCACACCTAGCTCTTCATCCATATAAGTAAATGTTTGCGCTACAGGAATGGGCTCACTAATTCCTGAGGACTCTATTACAATATAATCGATGTCCCCTTGCCGAACTAAATTATTTACTTCTAGCAATAAATCTTCGCGAAGTGTACAACAAATACAGCCATTTTGAAGTTCAACCAACTTTTCATCTGTTTGCACAAGACCATTTTCTTTAATTAACCTCGCATCAATATTAATTTCAGTCATATCATTAACGATAACCGCTATTTTTAACTTATCTTCATTTTGCAAAATTTGCTGAAGTAGTGTCGTTTTCCCAGATCCTAAGTAACCACTTAAAACGGTAACAGGTACCTTCAATTTATATCCCTCCCAAAACTACAGATTCTCAAATATATTAACGAACCAGTATCACAAGGCCAACTTAACTACTTTCGATATCCCAATAAAATGGATCAGGAAGTTTATTCCAATTTTCCATATATTCATCACTCGTAAGTAAACACTCATCTAATTCTCTTGTTATTAAGTCTAAGTCTAAATCAATTCCAATAAAAACGAGCTTTGTATGTCGGTCACCATGTTCCTCATCCCAACCCTCTACTATTCCCGGATTAGTCATTTTGATTCTTGTCTGCTCACTAGCTGGTAAAGAAGCTACCCAATACGATATAGGTTCAAGGTGGACGGAAGGACCAGCTTGAGACAAGAATATAGCTAAATCGTTTCTACTAGCACACCAAGCAATCCCCTTTGCTCTTACAATTTGTATAGGCATTGCACCGCACCATTGATTAAACCTTTGCGAATGGAATGGTCTTTTTCTCGAATAAACAAACGATGATATTCCATATTCCTCCGTTTCAGGCGTGTGCTGGGAAGGACCTAGGTTTAATTCTCGTAACCAACCTGCAGATTGGCTCGCTTTATCAAAATCGAATAAACCAGTATTTAAAATTTCATGAACATCGACTACACTATTTTCCGTCCTTATCACTTTTGCATCAGGCTGTAATGTTTTTATCACTTTCTCTAAAATATCTAGATTCTCTGCTGTTACTAAATCGCTTTTATTTAAAATAAGGACATCACAAAATTCAATCTGGTCTATTAACAGATCGGCAATATTTCGGTCATCCTCTTCTCCAACCGCCTCTTTTCGCTCTAGCAAAGTATCCCCTGACTCAAAATCATGCCAAAAACGATGAGCGTCAACAAGTGTAACCATCGTATCCAACTGACAAAATTGAGTTAAATCAATGCCCATTTCTTCATCTATATAAGAAAACGTCTGAGCTACTGGTACAGGCTCGCTTATTCCGGATGATTCTATTAGAATGTAATCAATATCTCCCTGTTCAGCCAACCTTTGTACTTCCACCAATAAATCCTCGCGAAGTGTACAACAAATACAGCCATTCGACATTTCTACTAGTTTCTCTTCCGTACGCGAAAAATTACCTTGTGTTTGAATCAACTCACTATCAATGTTCACTTCACTCATATCATTGACAATGACCGCGACCTTTAAGCCTTGACGATTATTCAGCACATGATTCATTAATGTCGTTTTCCCAGCTCCCAAATATCCACTCAATACTGTAACCGGAATCTTTTTCATATCCTTCACTCCTCGTATTCATTAACGGAATGACCAAAGGACAAACCACCATTTATTTAATGAAGGTTTGTCACATCGTATGGCTATCTTCCGTAATAGATTAAACATTTGCAGTATGACTGCTATTCACTCATAAGAAAATAAAAACAACTTACCGGTTTCTTTCTCTAGACTACTGGAATAATCAATCCATTTGACCTTTCTAGAGGTTTCCTCTATCATTTTGTTAATTTTTTCTTCTACTTTATCTAACTGATATTTCACGGATTCTACTTCTAGCAAGAAAAAGTTTGCAGCTTCGACAATCGGAGAATGCTCAATTAATAGTTGTAAATAATGCTCTTTATTCATCGCCTGATTCTCAAGCACCATTTCTTTTTCTATAATAAATGTATATATCTCCTGTTCCTGCGGTGATAAATTCCTCACCGCTCGACGATACATAAATTCCAACAAGGCAGGACTGTCTTTTTTCATCATTTAGAACTCCTTATTACAATTACCAGCTTGCTTTCTTTACACCAGGAATTTGTCCCTTATGAGCGAGCTCTCTAAACGCAATTCGCGACATTTTAAATTTACGAATGTACCCCCGAGGTCTCCCTGTTAATTCACACCTATTCTTTAAACGGGTAGGAGACGAATCTCTAGGCAGCTTACTAAGTGCACGATAATCTCCCTTTTCTTTCAATTCCTTTCGAATGATTGCATACTTTTCCACTTGCTCTTGTCGCTTTCGCTCTTTCACTACCTTTGATTTCTTTGCCATTTCTCTAACTCCTCTACAACTTAAGTGTAATTATTACGATTTATTTCCGTGGTTAATGATTTAAAGCTTCTTCCAAGGTCTCAATGTTCTTTTTCATCATACTAAAATAGTCTTCGTCATTGTCCAAATCTTCTTGTGAGACGCTTTCCATATTCCTTAAAATTAAACTTTCAGCTCCAATTTCCGAACGAATTAATTCTGAAATCGTAGAGCTTACATTATTTTCGAATATAACATATTGAAGATTATTTTCTTTTGCTACATTAACAAGTTCAACTAATTGTGCTTGAGAAGGTTCCTGAGTAGGAGATAACCCTAAAATACTTAACTGTTCCAAACCATATCTATCCTCCCAATATCCGTATGCTGCATGCGAAACAATAATTTGATTGTGATCAGCCTTAGAAATGGTCTCAAGTAATTGTTGATCTAACTCTTCCAGTTTAGACTTTATTTGAATAAAGTTACCTTCAAAATATTCACTTTCGTCTGGAATCAGTTCAATCAACATTTTTTTAATTCTTTCTGCAATTTCAATACTTAAAATAGGGTCTAAAAATACATGTGGATCTCCTATACCACTATCACCATCATGATTATCAATAATAACGGTCGCTATCTCAGACTCTGCCTTAATCTCATGATCACTTCCAAATAGTACCGCTTTTATTTGCTGGCCGTTAACATTGGCTATCCCCGTATATTCGGAACCTTCTTGCCCTGACGCTACTTCCCACTCATCTTCCCCAGGCTCTCTCTTATACCAATGCCAATGGTCGTTTCCATTATTGTCCTCTATATTAGCCGTTAGCTTTATCTCATCTCCTGTATGGTAATGATGGGCTACCCCTTCTAATGTAAAGGTTCCATGATCCACTATATGTTCCGAGGAGTTTTCAAGTGAGTGGGGTTCTCCCCTCAAATTAATTCCTTCTCCTGCAGCTAAGATATGTACAACTTCATCTTTAAGGCTGTCTTCTATTCTTTCTGCAAAGGGCTCCATCCCCACTCCGGAATAAATAAAAATATCAGACTCTGCAATATTTACCATATCCTTCGACGTAGGCTCATACGTATGTGCATCTGCATTAGGCGGATATATGCTCTCTACCTCAACAAATTCTCCACCTATTTTTTCTGTAAAATCAGCTAACGCATAAATAGATGTATATACTAATAAGGTCTCATCAGCTGTCATCCCCTCGTTTGACTCTTGAGATTGACAACCAATTAGTACAATTCCTAATATAATCAATAATAATGATAACCTCTTTCTCATACTTCTCTCCTTTATAATTGATTTTGTTTAACCATTACTTTCGATTCACAATATGAGCTCTCCACTAACACATAGTGACAAATCGTAATTATTACGTTTTATAATATCCTACAACATTTCTATCTGTCAATAAAAAATAATTTATTTACATACCTACTTACTTTAGGATATACTACAAAACGACTTAATCGTAATAATAACTATTAAGAAGGTGTTGCTATGTTAGATGTCTTTTTTCAATACGATTTTTTAAAAAATGCTTTATTTTCTGGATTACTAATTGGATTAATCGCACCTATGATTGGTGTTTTTCTTGTAGTAAAGAGAATGTCTTTAATTGCAGATGCATTATCTCACATCACATTAACAGGTATTGCCTTTCACCTGCTTCTAGCTTCATTGATTGTCCCATTAGCAAACTATGATCCCATTTATATGGGCGTGCTCTTCTCAATTTTAGGGGCTATTTTTATCGATAAGCTTCGAACAATCTATCGAAATTTTGAGGAATTATCCATTCCAATTACATTATCGTTAGGTGTTGGTTTAGGTGTGGTTTTTATCTCCATAGCAAATGGGTTTAATACAGATCTCTTTGCTTATTTATTTGGAAGCATAGCCGCAGTTGGACAAAATGATTTAAATGTGGTTCTATTTGTTTCAATCTTCAGCATCATTGTTTTAATCATATTTTATAAAGAATGGCTTTTTTTAGCTTTTGATGTTGAACAAGCTATTACATCGGGGATTTCTAAACGTTGGTTAGATTTACTTTTTACAATTGTTGTCGCACTTGTTATTGCTGCTGCCATGAGAATAGTAGGCATACTTCTCATTTCGGCTTTGATGACATTACCCGTATCAGCAGCCATACAATGGGCTAAAAGCTTTAAACAAATGTTTATTTATTCTGTCATTTTTGGGGAACTATCCGTTATTTTAGGGATTTTCTTAGGGTATCACTTTAGTTTAGCCCCAGGCGGTTCCATCGTAGTTGTAGCTGGGTTATTTTTATTAGGGAGTTTAGGTGCGAAGAAAATGTTAAGCAAGCTTCATGTCTACGCCCGTTAATTATGCCTTTAACGGGTTTTTAGTAGATAATCTTTGAAATAAAAAACCTCATAACATTGAATTAAGTTATGAGGCTTCTATTCTTATTTTAAACTATATACCTTGACACTCTTCACAAACTCCATACACTTCAAATCGATGGTTCAAAATTTTAAAGTTTCCAGGTAATTGTAATTCCTTTCCCATCGGACAGAATTCAAAATGCAACGTCTTTTCACAACTTAAACAGATTAAATGATGATGATGATGAGTCGTGCAGTTTTCCCTAAACTTCAATCCATCTTCCATAAAATAAAAATGTTCCAATATCCCCATCTCACTTAAGATGCGAAGGTTTCGATATACTGTATCTAAACTAACACTAGGATACTTATTAGACATTTTTTCATAGACGTCTTTTGGTGATAAGTATCCATCATGATCGATAAAAATCTGAGCTAATGTTTTTCTCTGTTCCGTTATTCGCCAGCCATTTCGAGACATAACTTGAACCATTTCACTCAATTTAGTTTGACCTTCTAACAATTTTATCCGTCCCTTTCTATACTCTTATGTTTATATGTATTTTATCAACAAAATAAATGTTTGTCATATGTGTAAAAAAACCATTGGTAATTTCTAAATATGCTATGACACCTTACGTTCATTAACATGACAACAGAAATAGCGACTCATTTATCCTTTGTTTAGAATAAATAAGTCGCTACGTCATTTTACCACATAATTAATTAAGAAAAGGTCACTATTTCATTATTTAATGAGCAATCATCTCATGAATAATCTCATCTGCACTCAGTTCAGAAGGATAATAAGTTGGCCAATTCGTAACTTCATCTAATAATTCCTCACGGTCATCACCCCAATACAAATGAAAATGATGTGATTTAGTAGGAAAAATAATATGATCACTAAACTGGATAAATTGTGGAAGTTTGGTAGTATCCCCATTTAATTTAAATATATATCTAACACCTCTATTACCTGCTTCATAGGTTAGAACCTCATATCCATCATAAACATATTCGCCCGAAAGCTCTTCTCCATTTTCGTAAAATATCACCTGATTACCTTCAATAACGATTCGTTCGACGTCTGTCTCATAACCAATCGTATAATACTCTTTATACTCTTCAGTAGTCATATCACCATGCTCTGCTTTATGTGAGAAAACTTCATCTAATTGATCAGCTTGTAGATATGGATATACCGATTGCCAGTCTCCTTCCCAATCAGAAAGTGTCCGATCCTCTATTTGACTATCTTCAAAATATCCTTGATAAATCTTTTCTTGTTCTTCATCATGGTCATGTCCATGGTGCCCATGATGATCATCAATAGTTATCACCACTGGAGCGGACTGCACAAAAGGTTCATGATCATCATTAAACAGAACTGCTTTAATTTCTTGACCGTCGACTTCAGCCTCACCGATGTAATGAATATCACCGTGCTCAGGTACAGTTACCCACTCTTGTTCACCTGGCTCTCGCGTATACCAATGCCAATGCTCAAATTCCGTCTCTTCTTCAAAGTTAGCTGTAAGTTCAATTACATCACCAGTATGATAATGATCCGCTAGTCCTAGAATAGTAACATCCTCTGGAGCTTCTTGTTCATGGCTGTGGTCATGATCATCATGTTGTTCATGCTCATTTGTTTCTTCTTCTTGAGAATTGTCCTCGTTGGAATCAACTGCTTGGCACCCCACCAATAATAAAAAGCTTAAAAATAGTACTCCTAAATTCTTTCTCAATGAATTCCTCTCCTTTTAACTAATCGTAATTATTACGATCAAATACTATCATGTAACTTTTAATATTGCAACATCACTTTTTATTTTATTTAAAATAGGCAGTGGCTAAAAAATAGTTAAACAAATAGTAGAATTGAACCGGCAATCAATTAGTGGAGTACATCGATACCTCAGATAATGGTACATGTAATGGTTATTGGGAGTATCCTGATATAAGATAGATAGATGGATGAATATGAACTTCTAGCTCGATGCTTTTTATTAAATCTTGTATAAATAGTAACCCCCTATTCTCTACTCAAGAATAGGGGGTATCGGTATCTGTTTTCAAATCTATTATCTTACCGTAGCTTGTCCACCATCAACAGGGAGTAATTGTCCAATATCTTATTTTGTAGAGGAAAAGTAATAGTTTATATAGCGATTAATAAAGATATTAAGCCTATACCATTAGACAAGTTTACCCACTCTTGTCGTACTACCTATATATAAAACAATAGCGTTAAACCTCAGAGGCTTAACGCTAGGGCATTCTGTTCACCTTTCAAATCCAGTCTTCCCCATGTTTCCGAATGAACTCGATCTCCTTTGCATAATGATCGCGTTCGCCCTTGTCGATCATCTTTTGAAAAGCCGGGTTACCTTCATTGGCTTTCCTTTGCATCGTTTCACATAATCCTTCAAGCCTTAGTATGACCATCTCTAAGAAACCTGTTTCCAATCCAGCTATGCCATAGGATTCAAAAAATAACTTAACTCTTTGTTTGATACGCTCAGCATCTTTGGTTGGCTCATAATAAACCGTTTCAAATGTTTCAGTATGCCAAAGTCTGCTTAAGGGAACGCATGTATAAAGAGTATATGCTATATCCCAAAGTCTAGGACCAGGAGCAGCATGATCAAAATCAATAATCCCTACCGGCTTTTCATGGTTAAATATAATATTATAAACAGCGAAATCATTGTGACATAGCACCTCAATTGGCTCAGGCGTATGGTCGATTGGTTTCCAATTTTCTTCGAACGGGAAGTCCCTCACAGCATCATGATAGAGGCGCAGCATTTTTGCTACCTCTGTTAAAGCATCATTAGACCACATATATTTCTTTAAAGGATAATGACCCGTTTCTCCTTCAATGAATGATATAATTTCTCTATTCCTTTCATCCATTCCTAAAAACCTCGGTGCGTAATTGAAGCCTTTGTGTTCTAAATGCTTTAATAACTTATGAATTTTTGGACTATCTTCGTTCATATCTCGTCGTACAGTATCTCCTACCCGATAGACATTGGTGACATTCCCACCTGATAGTTTTTCTTCGTTTTCATGTTGATCGTCCATGAAACCCCCCCTATATAGGGATTTTATGTAAGTTTTAATAGAGATGTATTTTTACCTATCAATAAAAAGCACATACTCAAAGGTATCTGCCTGGTAATAGGAATCGAATTGTCCACACCATAAAATCCCTTGAATGATTTAAGATAGACAAATAAACGTATCCTCAGCAAATAAGGACCGAATTGTCTTCATCTAATTAAAGAATCATTTCAAGGTATTCCACATATATAGTCTAGATTCCCCTCTCTTTTACATCTCTCATCAATCATATAAAATAGAAGTCTAACAGTCAAGATAAACATCCAAACATTGGTTACACTAATAAAAATTGGATTAATAACCATACAATAGTATTCACTATCAATAATAATGTTTTTCCAGTCCACATTTCACCTCCACCCATTATATGTCCGACTTGTGAGGGTGATACGGTCTGCCATGAAAAGAAATGTCGCCTCTTTCGACATGGCTATGCTCGGCACATTGGTATTCTTTGAATCGAAGAACTAGATGTACCTCGCCAAAGATGTAAAGCATGTGGATTTACTTTCACTCATGACTATGGATTATTGCTTGTCCGTTCATCAAGGAAGCCTTTCGCCTCGACATCGTCAAGCGGTGTCATGGTCGCTCTATTGAAAGATGTGGCAGACGAATATCAACTTCCTTACTCAACTGTTGCGTGTTGGTTTTATGGATATGGAGCTGACCTTTTAGTAACCGATAGGCAGCTTTGCCCATGTTAGCTTCCTCCATTTACACTATCACTTTATTAGTGAGTAAATACAAATGTCAGTTAGCTTGTTACCGTCTGCGGTTAAATCTTCATTTCTTAGCGTTCCTTCTAATTCAAACCCAAGCCTCTCTGGGATTGAACGACTTTTATAATTGGTTGATTCACATCTTATTCCTATCCTCCTAAATTTAAGTTGTTGAAAGCCTAGTTCTATTAGCTCTTTAACCGCTTCTGTCATATATCCATTACCAGCAAATGGCGAGTTCATCCAATAACCAATCTCACACTTAGAAATCTCCCAATCAATTGCGTGAAGGCTAGCAGTTCCAATAAATTCATTAGTATCCTTAAGAAAAATAAGATAACGTAAGCTCTTCCTTTTCAAAAAATCGATATGAGCCTTTCTCAGGAGAATTTCTGTTTCTTCTAAAGTAGGCGTTGTTTGGAATAGACTCAACCATTGCTTTAGCTCATGAATTGAGTCCCTGACAGCTAGGTATACGACATCGCCATCAGTAGCTTGAAGTGGTGCTCGAAGGAATAATCTATCTGTTTCTAATTGTAACGGAACATCTACTAACATTGGATTCATATAATTGCCCCTTTCTTGAAGTTATGGCTTTTTTTATTTACCCTGTTGAGCTTTTTAGTTCAATAACTTCTACAAGAAAGGATGCTTCTCCTTCTTTCACATAGGCAACCCGTTTTTAGCATCACTGTTGCCAGATTAGAAGATATGCATTCCCTAAAAGATAAAATGAAAAAAATTGCAGATATGGGAACTTAAAGGTTAGTTTGTGGTATCTTTATGTAATAAGGAAAATGGACATTTTTGTTAACTTCGATATAAAATGAGGATATGATTCAATGAAGGTATGGGTGTAATGGATATACAAACATTATGGGGTTTAAGGGTTCAGGAATTTTATAAAAAGATGTTCAAATACTATTCAATCATTGGTGCAAATGTTGTTTACTTTTTTCTGATCATTAGTAGTATCTTTCTTTATTATTTTCATTTATTTCTTCAGTGGATACCTCCCCAAATATCTGTTGAAGTAATCTTATCATTATTTGTAGGCTTTATTTTAATACGGACAAAAGTACGGACTTTTGTTAAAAGGGCAGATATACACTTTTTGTTGCCCTTAGAATGGCGATTAAGGCCCTATTTTATTAAATCCCTTATATATAGTTTTGTGATTGATGTGATTAAATTGGTCGGTTTCATCACGTTTTTTGTATCCCTATTTTTGCACACAACACATATAAATCTTCTTTTTCTTTGCTTTATAATAGGGATGGCTGCTTATAACGTTTTAATGAAATGGATTGAACAATGGTTAGCGAACCATGTACAACTTGTGTTACATAGGTTAAATAGGTTTTTTCTCATCTGTTTTATGTGTTATTTCTTGTTTAAAAATGAGTGGCTTTATGCCCTTATATTAATGAGTATAAATTTCGTCTATTTACTTTACTTTATAAGGAAAAAAAGAAATTTGAATTGGCAGTGGCAAATAGATGAGGAAGAAAGTGCTTTATTAAGAAATTTTAAATTTATTAACTTTTTCATAGATGTCCCTAATCTTAAACGCTCTTTTCGGAGTAGACGATTACTCACAATGCTTCTGCGAAGGAGTATCCCGCATAATCGGAGTAATACATTCGTATATTTATACTCACACTTATTTGTTAGATACAATGATTACTTTTACCTTTATTTAAGATTGACTGTCATTGGACTATTTGTTAATTATGCGATGCCAGCAAGTGGTTGGATCATTAATCTCCTCATTTTATTTATGACTGGATTTCAAGTAATTCCTTTACAACATGAACTAAAAGAAAATGTATTACTTTATCCAATTTCCAAATCGCAGATCAAAGATTCTTTCTTAAAGTTTGTCTTGCTCATACTATATACGCAATTTTTTCTTCTATATTTCGCCATGTTTTTGCTTACTTTTACTGCTAATTTATTCAATCTTGTAATCGGATGTTTATTTGTTTATGGATTTGTCTATTTTTTCATATCAAAGAAAGTCAATGTCTTAGGGAATACCTTTCCCGAATAGCTTGGTTTCACCTTACAAGGAATATCCTTTAATAGAGGAAAGGAGCGTGCTTATGAAGGTCTTATTAAAAAATGGAGAAAGTATTTTTTATGAAAAGAGGGAAGGTGGAGACCTTATTCTTCTATTAATACATGGGAATATGGCTTCATCGGTCCAATGGGATTTGTTAATAGAACATATGGATTCAAAGTATACAGTGTATGCGATTGATCTACGAGGTTATGGTCAATCGAGTTACCAGCAGCCAATCAATTCCATAAGAGATTTTGCAGATGATATAAAGCTATTTGCTGAACAGTTAGATATAAAGAAAGCAGATGTAATTGGTTGGTCAAACGGAGGTGGAGTTGCTATGCAGTTTGCAGCGACATATCCAGATTATGTGAACAAATTAATCTTGCTTGCCTCGATGTCTACACGAGGTTATCCAGCTCTAGACGAAAAAAATAACAGAGTCCATTCAAGAGAGGCTATCAACAACACTCCTAGTATAAGAATGCTGTTGGACGCTCAAGAAAACGAAAATACTGAATTATTTAAGGGTGCAATGAATCATCTTCTTTACTCAGTAAATAAACCAAGTGAAAAAAGGTATGAAAAATACCTAAGAAGTGCGATTCAACAACGTAATATTGCCGATGCCGCTCATGCTGCGAATATATTTAACATTAGTGCACAATCAAATGGTTTAGTTGAGGGGACTGGTGAAATTAAACACATCAATATGCCTATTCTGATCATTTGGGGCTTGAATGATCAATTAACTTCCCAACAAATGACACTTGAGATTATAAAGGATTTAACTTTAGCCGGTAAACCATTTAAATATGTCCCCATTAATGCTGGTCATGCCCTGTTAGTCGATAATCTTAACGCCGTTCTCGATGAGATCAATAATTTTTTAAGGTAATTTATGAATGACTCAATGTTACCTCTATTAAAGAATGATTAACTTACTCTTCTAAATAGAAGTAAAAAAGTGATACCTATTATCATGACTAATAGGTATCACTTTTTGTTTTTATGACTTTTCTAATAAACAACCGCCACTTTCCTGGAACAACATTTTCTTTCATCTTTCACGACTGTACAGCACCAACCAATAAATTCTTCTGTTTCCTTAATAAATATCCCTAGTTTTAATAAATGAACATCTATGTTTGATGTAGTTACAACGGAATCAAGAAACGCTTTATTGGCTAGTATTTCTTAGTTAGTAACCCAATCAACCCTCTGTTCTTTTGTTAATTTCCAGTCTGGCAAAAAATTAAAAATTTCTGGTTGATTTGATATTCTTGTTGTACTGTTCAGCAACCCCATCTTATTGACTAAATACCTCAAAGCCTGCTTTTGATAGAATCCTAACGCTTGATGGCTAAGCGTATCGACCTTCATCGTCTTACAACCTAGCTCGGCCCAAGACGTTCAGTTTCCTTAGGAAGATAAAGTAACCGATCAAAAGAAGCTATTCAACGAAGCTTTATTCGACATTATCAATCATTAATTTCCAAAGCCATTCCATTATACGCCATCATGATAAAATGGGATTCAAATGTCTTATTCAAGTAGTATGCAAAGCTGCACATGATATTGAAGTAGATTAGTTTTAAATAAATTGAATCTTTCGCTTGTTTAATACGTATATAACCAGAGAGTATTTAAAAGGGGCGCTTAGATGCAGATTAAAGACAATTCAAAAATAGAAATTATTGTAAACGAAAGAGCAAGTATATTGGAACCGTTCAACGTACAAATTAAAACTCGCCATCCAGAAACAAAGTTTGAGATAGCTTTAGAAACAAAAGATGACGATAACAAGGAGTTTAAATCAAAGGCTGTATTTAAAAGTGATAAGACTGGTTTAATTAATTTAGAAACAAATGGACCAATCAGTGGTGATTATGAATCCATTGATAATCTAGGGATGATATGGTCCATGTCTTATGCTGGTAAGAAAAATCGCATGTTTAATAAACAATCATCGAAACCTATAAAATTCGAATTAAAACTTCAGGACCTTGATGGCCATATTTTAGCTAGTAAATCATTTGAAAGGTATTTTTTTAGTGAAAAAATAATAAAGAAAGACTTTAAACATGACTTTTTGGGCACTGGATTTTATCCTGAAAATGAAAAGGAATTACCAGGAGTAATTATTTTAGGAGGCTCAGATGCTTCTGTTCATGAATCTGCGGCTGCGTTATTAGCTTCTAAAGGATATTTTGTTTTAGCTCTAGCCTACTTTGGGAAAGAGGGCTTACCAAAAGGCATTCAAAATATACCGCTTGAATATGTAGATAATGCGTTCGTATTTTTGGAGAACCAACCTAATGTTAATAAGGAGAAACTAGCTATAATTGGTCATTCTAGAGGAGCAGAACTTGCTCTTTTATATGCCTCTAAATTTCCTAAGTTAAAGGCAGTAATTGCATCTGCACCAAGTTCGATTATTTTTTCTGGCATAGATAACTTTCAACCTACATCTAATCCAGCTTGGACATATAAAGGTGTCCCCTTTCCCTATTACCCTATAAAAAGTGGGTTTAAAGATACTTTTACCATTTTTAAACATTTAATCCTTAGAAAGCCTTATTCAAATATAGAAGGTATGAAGAATAATCTAAATGATAATGAGAAGATAAAACTTTACTCTATTCCTGTTCAAGAAATTAAATCACCTATTATGGTATTAGCTGGTACAGATGATCATGTTCAACCCGTTGAAATATTTATAGAAAGAATGAAATTAGATTTAAAAAACCATGAATATAGGAAAACAAATAAGTTTATTATTCACCAAGGAGCAGGACATTTTTCGGCCTTCCCAAGTAATTTACCAAACCTTCCACAAACTACGGAGGAAGGCAATGCTTTACTAACTTTTAGTTTTGGAGGCACTAAAAAAGTGAATGCAAGTGTCGCAGTTCAATCATGGCAAGAGGTAATTACATTTTTAGGTGATCACCTTCTGAAAGATTAAATAAACATATCCTGTAAACTAGCAAGAGGGTTCTTAAAATAAAGAACTCTCTTTCTTATGTTACAAACGAGGCAATTTGGTTTAATAATCATGACCAAAAGATATTCTCACCACTAGTAATGATGACATCGAAACACGTAATTTATGTTTAAAAACTTTGTTAATTCATATTAAAACGGACCATTTACTTTCTAATTACTGATATAAAAAAAAGAGGTTCATTATCCAGTTTTAGGAAGACCTCTTTCTAATTCAAAGATATTAAATTCAAAATCACGATTGAATACATCGAATAACCCCTCTAGCTCATGTTTAAAGAAATAATCGTATTTAAATTTTTGATATAAATAATGAGATGTAATGAATATATCTTCTTTTTCTATGTTAGAGAACGAATTAATATTATCTTTTATCAACTTACAATAATGCTCAATACCTTGATATCGAGACTTTGTTTCAAGGTGACATATCACAAAAAATATATACATATTTAAGAATTTCTTTGTTACTAAACTCGTTTTTCTTCTTTCTTGTATAATTAATTGATAAAGAATTTCCGTTTTTTCTTCCTCATTACAAGTAACTAAACTCGACTTAATATCAGCAAATGACATATATGGTTTCTCATTTACCACCATTTATAATTTTAAACCGCCATCAACTACTAGTGCTTGTCCAGTAATATATGAAGATTGTTCACCAATTAAAAAATCTATAACACCTGTTAAATCATTAATATGACCAAACCTTTTTAATATGATGTTTTCTGATAAGTTTCCTTCATCTAAATCCTTAGTCAAATCCGTTTTAATAAAACCCGGACAAACTGCATTTACTCTGATGTTATATTCCCCTAGTTCTCTTGATAAAGATTTTGTGAATCCTATAATACCTGCTTTAGATGCAGAATAATTGGTCTGACCAACTATACCCATCATGCCAGAAATGGAAGAAATATTAATGATGATACCTTCTTTTTGCTTTATCATTACTTTTGCTACATGTTTAGAATAATTAAACGTTCCATTCATATTAGTTTCAATAACGTCATTCCAACTTTTTTTATTCATGAATAGTAAAGAGCGATCGTTTTTTATACCTGCGTTGTTTATTAAACAATCAATCCTCCCATGTGCCTTTACAATTTTCGCTACTAACTCATTGGCTAATTTATAATCTCTAACATCAGCTTGATGTGGAATAACATTAATAAACTGTTCTTTTAGTTTTTTTGCTTCTTCTTCATTACCCATAAATGTGAAATGAACCGTGTGACCTGCATTAGCTAAAAATTCGACTATACCTCTACCGATGCCCCTTGTACCACCTGTTACTAATATCGTTTTCATTCTTTCACTCCCTTATATACGGCCATAAGCCCTTTATTACCTATTTGATTTGCATCAAGAACTATATGATTTCCTTGTTTTTTTAAAGCCAACATTGCCTTAATAAGACTAGAGACAGACAGTGTATTCCCAAAGACGCTATAAGTATTAGAGGTTTCTCTAGCGTAATCATTAAGTATACTTGGTGAGCAAGTATCTAGAAAATTACCAGACCCATAAAAAGCATGCTCAAAGGTTTTACCACTTAATACTTTGTTGATTTTAGTAAAATAATCCTTTTCATTAATTTTATAATCCTGCCAAGTATCTAGTACCTCTAAATAACCATAATTCGAGTTGATTTCTTCACGTGACAACACAAAACTAACTGAAGATTCTGATATTATATTGAACTTTTTATCAATATTGTTCTCTAATATTGGTCCTTTCGTTTCATCGGCACCAATTACAATAGCATAGTCAATTACATGATTATTTAAATACATACTCGCGGCCTCAATAGCGTCTAAAGATGATGTAACACCATTTTGTAACAATAGATTAATGCCCTTAATACCAAAGACAATAGAAACCCAACCAGGAATATTATTCAAAACGGTATTAGTAAATTTTTTGGGGCTTACGAAATCAGCTCCTTGCTCATAAGCAACATCTAAAAACTCATATACTTCGTTTAAATAACCGATTGAATTCCCTACGAATACGCCTACTCTTTCCTTATCCCAAGCACGATAATCACCAGCATAATCTTGTAAAGCTAACCAAGTTGAAGATAAAGCCATTTTTGTCGTTTTACTTATATGTTTAATACCCTTATATTTGAAATATTTACTTGGTTCAAAATCAGCGACATTGTAAGTCTCTATGTTCCCCTGAATCCAGGATTGATAGACTTGATTTATTTCATTTCCCCATGGCGTGACACACCCAATACCCTGTATTGACACTTTACTCATTTATTATCCTCCAACATTTCTTAATTTATTTTTTGAAATACAACCGATGCATTCATTCCTCCAAATGCTGATGAATTATTTAAAGCTATATTAATTGGAAACTCTCTTTTCGTATTTTCGATACAGTCGATCGACAGTTCTGGATCAAGTTCATTGAAATTTATGGTTGGAGGAGCAACTTGGTCCCTGATAGCGAGACAACATACAATACTTTCAATTGCACTTGCTGCACCCATTGAATGCCCTAACATGGACTTTATCGAACTCACCGGTGTCCTGGAACCGAATACTTCATTAATAGCTTTCCCCTCTGCTTTATCATTTGCAGCGGTACCTGTTCCATGAGCACTGATATAACTAACATCTTCAGGTTTTATGTTGGCAGAATGTATAGCCATATTCATACAACTAATAAGGCCCTCACCTTCAGGATGTGGTGCTGTAATATGGTGAGCATCTGTACTTACTCCATAACCAGCAACTTCTGCATAAATCTTGGCATTTCTTCTCATAGCATGTTCGTAATCTTCTAAAAGTAAGCACCCAGCTCCCTCTGCTACCATCATACCTCTCCTATTTTTATCAAATGGGCTACAAACCTGTGGGGCTATCGCATTTAATCGATGAAATCCATAATAAGCTACTGTAGAAAAAGGATCCACCCCAGCAGCAAAAGCTACGTTGGTCTTCCCGTTTCTTATACTCTCAAAAGCATTAATCAAAGCATAATTTCCTGATGCACATGCATTTCCAATTAAGCTTGCTTTTCCTTCCAGTTTAAATTCACTCGTTGCGTTAGATAAAATCGTTTGTAGATTATTTTGTTCTCTAAGATCGTCGCTTGGGTGTTTATTTTCCTTACTTAATAAATGTGTCTCCTGTGATGATACTTCTCCCATAGTAGTGCCGACTACAAGTGCTGCATCTTTATAAATCTCATAGTTAATATCAGAATCTTCAATACTCCTCCTCATAGCAGCAATTAATAACTGAGAACCCCTTCCTATCTTAAATGCATCATTGGTTTTCACATACTTCTCCGGGTTGAAACTCTGAACCTGTCCACCGTTTCTCGAAGTTAATAGCGTAATATTATTCCCCTTTATGTTCGATATACCACTAACACCTTTTTGACAATTGTCCCAAAATTCCTCGAGCTTTTCTCCAATAGACGAAATAACCCCTAATCCAGTAATAACAACTCTCCTACTCATAAAATTCCTCCATTACTCTTCATCAATCTTTTTTAAAACAAAAGTCAATTCTCCCTTTGCAACAACCTTTCCATCTAACTTAACTACTGCTTCTGCAAAGGCTGAGTGTGATACTTTTTTAATTAGACGGATTGAACAGTATAGCCTTACATCAGGTGTAACTACACGCTTAAATTTAAAGTCTGAATGATATAAAAGCGGAATCGTATCACTTTCAATTTCACTTCCTAAATGTTGCAATAACAGGATGGCACTTTGCGCTGAGAATTCAATTATGAAAACACCTGGAAATATTTTTTTGTCAGGAAAATGCCCCTTAAAATAATATTCTTGACTTAGTACATCTTTAAACGTAGTAATTTCACTACCTGTAATATCCGAAACACCATCTACAAAAATCATCGGGTCGCTATGTGGTAACAAAGCATCAATTTCCGTTTTGGATAATCCCAGTAATTCAGATCTCTCCATAAGCTAAGCCTTCCAGGACCTCAATAATATTACTAACACTAGTAAAATCAACTAACTTATCTTCTGGAATCTTCACTTTGAACTCTTTCTCTATCGCAACTAATAATTCTAATAGGGACATGGAATCCGCATCCAAATCTTCTACTAGGTCCTCACACTCTTCTACCTCTTCAACCTCAACTTCTAGAACATCCGCAATGATTTCATTCAACTTCTTTACATTTACAACCTTATCTTTTAGAATCACTTAACTTCCTCCTCTAATTTTAATGTTAATGATGCGATACATAAATCTGGTGATTGGAAAACTTCTATACTACATGTTTTATTACTAAGGAAAGTACTATTTTCTAAACTTAAATTAAAAACACCATTCCTTATATGCACATTTATTTTTTTCAAATCTTTTAACTTCATATAACCATTTGATGCTTTAATAAAAGATTCCTTAATAGCAATGTAAGCTGAAAGTAAATCAATTTTATTATTGCAGTCCTCTAAACAATAAATCTCTTCCTCAGTTAACCAGCGTAATAAATATTCTTCATAATAATTACTATTAAATACTTTTACGATAGTCACTTTCTCTATGATATCAATCCCCATACCATAAATGACTGCTGAATTATTCATCTCTCTAATCTCCTTATGCACTACTATTCTCAAGATGGAGTTCTTTTTCTGTATTCAATGATGGGATTATAATTAAGCAAATGACCCCAACAGCTATTAAATAAGAAGAAATAACAAATCCGATGTTTATCACACCCAACTTCTCAATTAACAATCCGATTAATAAATAACCAGGGACACTTGCAGCCGTAATAATAATATTGTAAACACTAAACACTCTTGCCAAATAATTCCGATCCACATTAGTTTGTAAATAGCTCACCATAAAAATGTTTAAAATACCTTGAGATAATCCTCCCACAACTAACAGTAGCTGCAATACAATGAATGGTAATTCTAACGAGAAGCAAAAGATAACAACACCAAAGGTAAATAACGAAAACAAGAAGCCATATTTTTTATCTATCTTTTTGTAAAGGATTGGGCTAACTATTGAACCAATTAATATCCCGATGAATGTAGGGGTAGCAACCATATATAAACTATTGGCCCCTTCTCCAATGATTTCGTGTAGATAGCTTATTAAATAAACATCAATAGAAGCTCCAACTATCCAACCTAGACCAAACACTATGAATAGTCTGAAAATCTTATTATTTGCTTTGATATACTGTAACCCTTCTTTAGTTGATTCTGATAAAGACTTTCTCGGTGTCAATTCGTCTCTTTTTTTCTCAACATAAGGTTTAATTCTTGATATAAGAATTAATGAACCTAAGTAGAACAATGACGCAAATAGGATTTTAGAATAATCGGTTAAATTAAATATGAATAATAATGCTGCAAAGCCATAAGCAATCAGTTTTGAAATCATATTAATCATTCTAAAGAAACCATTCGCCTTAGGAATCTCTTCGACGCTTAATATATTTGGTATTAAGGTAGAGCTCGCTGTACTAAAGAAAATATTGATAAAGGTTATTAAGAAAATGAAAGAAAAGATTAACAACAAAGATTCAATAAAATAAAAACTCATTATGAAAAATAGAAACACAGTTATAATTCTTAGTAAATTAGAATACATCATAATTTTTTGTAAGTTTTTATTTTCAACAAAAGCACCCGCATGAAGACCAAACAATACGACAGGCAGGGCTGAACACACTAGGAATACTGATGTTCCAATCCCTCCAACTCCCACTTGTTGCAACAAGGTCAACAGTATAACAAACAGAATCGCATCCCCAAAAGAGCTAAAAAACGTTGATGAAAATAACAACATAAATTTTTTGTTTCTTACCATTACATTTCACCTACCTTATAAAAATTTCCATCCTCTAAACTCAATCCAAATAAATTTTGTTTGTCATAGTAGTCCACGAGCACATCAGAATGAACATCCACCTGTTTCCAATCTGACACCTGTAAATGATGGCGGTACCAGAACCTCCAATTTTCAGGATTTTTTCGTAGTATGTTTAGAAAGTGGCTATACATTTCCTTAGCCGAATCATGGATATTATTTTTAGTGACTTTAATTAATGGCTGGGCTTCTAAATATTCATTTCCATTTTGATCCGTTACAATATTAATACAACAAACAGGCTTATTAATAATTGACAATAGCCTAAAAATGCCACTTCTAATAGTTACCACTGAAGACAAGTAGTTTACTTCAATTGGATTAAAGTCCTTTCCTACACCAGTATTTCCATCTAAATATAAAAATAAATGGTTTTTTTCTAATGTTTTCAAAATTTCGAATCCTATATTCTTATTCTCAGCAATCAAAACTTGGTCAATTAGGTCCTTCTTAATCTCATACTGTTCAAGCTCTTTTTCTAATTCACTAGTTTTTTGATCGATTAATAAAGATAATTTATAAGAAAGTCCTCTATCTTTAAGAAATAGGGCCAGATAGAATGGAATAAGCCTATAATTATTTAGATGAAATGATACAAATACCCCTGCTTCTTGAACACACTCAAAAATGTGTTCTTGACCTTTTATTCCTTTAAAACCCTCAAAACTAAATGGACTCACCCTTATAGTATTCTGACTCTCTATCTTCCACATATACTCGTACCATATTTCTAAAATTGAAGAAGTTGAGTATTGTAAGGGTTTTAGTTCCTTTATTAAATTACTAAGAGCTCTCAAATATTCAAAGTCATGTACTTTTTGTTCCTTTAGCTTTTCTATAAAATTAATTTTTTCGTTCACACACAACCCTCGCTATACTAAGCTATATTTTTTACCCATTAAATGTAGTAATTGAATTAAGACTTTAATAACAGGATCATAGACGGATACCTCTCCACCACTTTTCCCTTCAACAATGTCTAATCCGCATATATCTATTGGTAAGGAATATATACTATCCAGTGTATTTTTGACCTCGTTCATTTGCATCCCCTCTTGAATAGGGAAATCTACTAAAGGGAATATTTTAGGATCGAAAGCATCCGTATCAAAACTAACGTACCCTAATAATTCATTACTACGAAAATCTATTGGTAATTCATCAAGTAACTCACTTATATTGTTCTGTCTTAAATCACGAGCAGATACCTGAAATAATTTTGGATGCTTATACACTTGTTCTCTTGACCTGAAACCTCTTACACCAAATTGGATGACCCCATAAATCGATTCATCATCTAATAAATATTTTACAAAATTCGCATGATCTAGATTCTCCTGACGGTGCTTTAGGCTATATCCACAATCATGGTGAGCATCAAATTGAAATAGGACAAACTTCTTTTTCGGATACAGCTTCTTCAGCCCATTAATTGCATAAAAGGTTAAAGAATGATCTCCGCCAATTGTTAATAATTTTGAATCGGAAAAGTGAGTAAAAGCTATAACATCATCCAGGCATTTTTGAATGTCACATTGATCAAAAACTTCTTCCATATCACCTAAATCTTTAACAACCGCATCTTGCCAAAGTAACTTATTATCGTCCACATCATATATTCCAGACATGCTTTTTAAATTAAAATCATAAAAGTTGGTATATGCATAACTAGCTCTGCGCAATACCTCTGGGAAGTGGCGGACTGCGGATTTCTGCATATTGGATCCCCTGTTATATGGAACGCCTAATACAAAAAGATCAGCTGCTTCAAAATCAACACAATTCTTTAGGTTAAAAAAGGAATGATCAACGCTTTTGATATAATTTAAATGCCTGGGCAACATCTCTTTTTTAAAAGGGTTATCCGACAACCAAAATTTATCAAAGCTCGAATTTGCCAATATCACCTCTGAATCATTTACCTTATAAATATACTTGTTAGTCACACCCTCACAACCTTTGCATAATAGGGCCTTAATAGTTTCCACCAGAACGGTAATGCCAAAATAGTTAATAACGCAATCGTCCACATCGTATATTCGGGGTTATTGACGATCGTTAATTGAAAATACAAGATAGAGAATAAGAATACAAAAGAATATAATGTATAGCTTAATTTTTTATAAATGACTTGCTGCTGATTAGGTAGCACATTCTGTATAAACTGACCATCTGAACCTTTACTCGGAATTAAATGACGAAAGACCATTGGCAAGTAAGCAATCGCAACTAATTTTAAAGCAATCAAATACGGTTGCATTATAAAAATAAGTATTAATAATAGTTGTGCCATTGGACCAGCTATAGAAATAATAATATCTTCTGTTCTCGTTGGTTTTCTTCCGAAATTAAATCTTACATAGAACTTCTTCTCACTCAGGCTTGCAACAATTTTTTTACTTTCTGCTTTCATAAAAATAGCCCCAAGATAATGTCCACACTCGTGAACAATTAGACTGATATAAGAATGGAGCGGGAATAAAGCGATGAATAAAATAACGTCAATAAGTTGTAGCTCCATCATTCAAACACACCCTTACCTACAAACAAATTTGCATTCATATAATTTAACTACCAATACTGAGTCAGAGCCCTTTAGCCAATCAAAATTACGCATTTACATAATTGAATTAAACGAGAGTCTTGGTGGAAATTTTGCTTCTATTTTAATTAAACATACAGGGCCCTATCAATATTTTTAACCTAGCTTAGCGGGCACAACGGATAATTACGACATCGCCATTTCTTTGCTCTTCGAACTTTTCTAATTCTTCCACCGTTACTGGTTTTGGTTGACTCATTTTAATTTCCTCCTTCTTTTTGGGGTTTTAGCGGGCACAACGGATAATTACGACATCGCCATTTCTTTGCTCTTCAAATTTTTCTAATTCTTCCACCGTTACTGGTTTTGGTTGACTCATTTCAATTTCCTCCTTCTTTTTGGGGTTTTA
>LFJO01000004.1:22580-34731 GCA_001038565.1 Alkalihalobacillus pseudalcaliphilus | reverse complement strand
TGATTACGACATCGCCATTTCTTTGTTCTTCGAACTTTTCTAATTCTTCCACCGTTACTGGTTTTGGTTGATTCATTTTAGCAGCCTCCTTCTTTTTGTTTTAGTACTTTCTTTTCAACTTCTCTAATTTTTTCAACATTTACTAGTTCTTTTTTTAATCACCCCCTTTAATAAATTTGAATATTCAGATAAAATTATCTGTAGATATTTGTTTTTTTAATCTTAATTTTAATTAACAGGTGGTAAAGTTGGTAAATCTTCCGATAACGGTGAAATAAAATCCAAGGCTAATTCTGTTCCGAATTGAGTACTTAAAAATCCAAATGTAATCAAGATAACTGTAAATAATAATAGTTTTAGTGTTTGTTTCATAACTAACCTCCGAATGATTTATTTTTGATAAGCTCATTGTACTACGTATCAAAAAATGACCATTTTGAGGTTTCGAGGTATTTTTCAAATATTTAGTGAATTTCTCTCTGTTTTTCATTAAAATAATAAATAAATACAAAATTTGTTGTATATTAGGAGGTTTAATGATGTTTATTTCCAGTAAAGATCTAGGGGAAGAAATTAAGAAGTTAAGAAAACAATTTTCCTTATCGCAGAAGGATTTAGCAGAGGGAATATGCACACAAGCAGCCATTAGTAGTATTGAGCTAGGAAGAACTTTCCCAAGTATTGATATACTTTACGCAATATCAATAAAACTCCACTTCTCCATTGACCAGCTTATTAAAGAATTATCTACAACAAGCTATTTATACATACAAGAAACTATGAGCGAAATAGACAGACTTGTAAAATTAAACGACTACAAAGAAGTATTTGAAATTACGAAGCTTAACCTCAAAAACCATACACTGAAAACCTTAGGAAATGAATTTAACCAGTACATACGCTGGCATAACATTTTATCAAGTTATTACATAAATCAAATTAATTATAAACAATGTATCAATGAGCTCGAAGAATTAATCGACGTTCAACAGGATTACTTATTAAAACAATCTTATCAAGATTTGAAAATAAAAAATGTGATAGGTAATATCTTAACACAGAATAAACAATACAAAAAAGCAACGATTTATTACCAAGACATATTAAGTAAAAATATAAAAATAGAAGGTTATTATAAACTCAAGCTAAAAGTTTATTTTAATTTATCAAAGCTTATGTTCTTAAGATCTGAATATCAAATGTCCACAGAAATCGCCCACGAAGGCATCTTATTATCGATAAAACAAGAAGATATCTCTGTACTTCCAAATTTATTTGTTCAATTTGGCCAATCTCTTTCAATGTTAGCCGATAGAGACCCCGTTCAGCAAAATCAAGTATTAGAATACTATACAAACGCCATAAATTTATATAAAGTTCTACAAAGGCAATGGTATGTGGACTTTATAAATAAAGAATTAATTCCGATTCTACCTCAAGTTAATAATAAGTAAATAAGATATTTGTACCATCATTCTCAATTAAAAATACCTAATAATCAAAGGAAATAGCTCTGGCTAAAAGGCTAGAGCTATTTCCATCCCGAAATCTTTATTTTTTAATTTAACAATCATGTCATCACTAACAATTAGTGGCTGTTGTAAGTATTAATTATATTTGTTATGCTCTCAAAATCTTAACTTTCAATACATACATTCATGTTATAAAGCAAATCTTGCCCTCTTTCCTTAAAATAATCTGCATGCTTATTAATATCTTGTACAATCGACATTTCACTCTTACTTATAATTCTTAATATTAGTGAATAGAATTTTACAAATAGTAATTTAAGGAGGAATACGGTGAAACATATTCACTTAAAAGTAATGATTTTAAAGATTTTTTACTTATTAATCACCTACATCCTATCCTTAGTCGTTCACTCGATGCACTTATACATTCTTTTTACCTTTCTTCTATCCTGTCCATGGCTACTAATGAGCTTTATTTGGTTAAAGAACAGTCTAAAAAAACTTGATGAAAATTGTCATACATGCAAAAAATAGACACCTCTTCCCCCTAATCAACAAGCATGGTCAAGATGTAGAGATCGTCATTTCGGACATGAGCCCAACCTTTAAGGTGCATGTCATGCATAAAGCCCATGAAACATTAACAGAGCAGGAAAGTTGGTTTTTAAACCGGTACCTGAACTTAAGGTTAATGAAACGAAATGTGTTTGGGTATCAACGGTTTGACCGCTTTAGAGCAAGAATTTTATTAAGACATCAATATAAAAAAATCGGAAAGCACGTTGGATAAGAAAGTAAGTAATGTTTCAGGGGGCCATGGCCCCCCTGGAACATTCCAACAACTCTACTCTTAATATTATGGGTAATCACTTTACCCCAACAACAGTCATTGTGCTGAAGCTTTTTGTTCTAAATGCTTCAATACCTTATGGATTTTTGGACTATTTTCCTTTATATTTCGTCGCACAGTTTCTCCTGTACGATAAACATTTGATACATTGCCACCTGATAGTATTTCTTCGTTTTCATTATGACTGTTCATGAAAATTCCCCTAGTTCAATATGCAACTAGAAGAAAGATTAATAATGATCAAAGTATTGGAAAACGTTTCTTAATGAAGCAAGATCCATTTCAGAAACCAACTTTTTACAGGGAGAAAGTAATATCAATTCAAACAGTCATTGTAACCGTCAAATACCTTCTAGGTAAGATCGTCAACTTTCCCTCTCCCTGTTCCTCACTTTCTATAGACTGATTTAAGTATAAAGAAAGCTGCTGGTTTAAGGTGAACTGTTGAGTTCTAGTTTATCGTTTACAATTTTTCAATGCATTTTTAATTTTCTAACTATACTCTCTTCAATTATGATCTATTTTGGCTTATATACATTTTAAGTGATTCGTATCGTTGATAAAATGAATTACTTTACCTGCATCTGTAAGTTCAATCATACTAATCCCTGTATCCCCTATTTTAAAATAGTAATCCATGTTCATTGGCATTTGGAAAAAAGCACGTAATATACTATTAATTACCCCGCCATGAGCTACAATCGCAATCCGCTCATACTTATTTTCTGTCACAATTTTAGAAAATATCGTTTCAATTCTCATTCGAAACTCTATGAATGATTCCCCATTCTCAAAACGATCATGAAGGAATTTTGGCACCGGGTGCTTTTTCGCCTCTTCAAAAGACATGCCAGCCTGTATACCATTATTAAATTCCATTAATTCTTCTTCTAATTCCACTGGACAACCAATAGCTTCCGCTAATGTTTCAGCAGTTTCTCGTGCCCTCTTTAATGTACTCGCCCATATACAATGCGGCCGAAAGTCATTTTTCACTTTATGTACTAAAGCTCCCACTTGTTTTCTACCCATTTCCGTTAATTCAAAATCGGCTCTTCCTTCATGAACGTTTAAAATATCTGCTTCCGATTCCCCATGCCTAATTAATAATATTTGCATAACTTTTCCTCCCTCTATTAATAATCTATACGAGAAGGATAACCCTCCCACCGTTAAAATTCCCCAATTATATATTATCCTTCCATGTTTAAACTTTCCATAGACATTTCAATAGGAACTTATTCTACATTAATCACAAATAGTTCTGTCCCTCTATTAATTGTAAATTCGGCTTCATATATAATATCTTCAGTTGCCTCACTCAAGTTATCTTCAGCTACATCCCGTTAGAATTTATCTTTATGGATTTTTTTTAGAGACACCCATGTTTCACTTTTGAAAAATCGAGGTGCATTTTCGAATAAAAGTATACTCGTTTGAGACCTTTCATTAATTTTTTGCACATCCCCTGTTTTGAATGTTCCTTATTAAACTATTATATCAATATTATCTATATTCTTGATGGAGATGATAGCAATTATTAATCCTATTAACGAAAGAGTAATAGGTATTATTATAATTGAATATAATGAAAATCCATTTACATTCTGACATACGATTAGAGAGATAAAAAAGGCTGAAACGATTGTAGCTGGGACAGAATATTTTTTCAAACCAACATAAAGAGGAATTAAGCTAATTAAGCTCGTAGCAATAGCATTCAATATAACATTTTGTACACTTCACATCACAAATACGATTATAATTCATTTGCTCTTTCGTACTTAGTTCCTTTTCAAAATCCTCCACATTCATTACAAAGCATTTGAGTTCCCCTTTAACTTTATAAATTGTCGATGTATCCTTACTTTGCTTTTAAATTATGCACCGTCTAATTCAATTGGTGACACTAAAATCTATAGGCCTTCTTCACCATAATCCCACATCTTCACCCATGCATAAGTATCTACTGGACCTGTAAAAACAAAAACTTCCCCCATGCTTAATCTCATTCAAATCTGTAGTGCAACCATGTGCTTATGTTGCTGGATGTATTTTAACAGTACGACCTGTATCATTGAAGTATTTAAAGAACATATTAAGCACACCTTCCCTACTCCATTTATTCTGTCCTTTTTAGCACTATATAGAATTAGCGAGTTCCCCAAAAAGAATTAAACAAATATCACGCTATATTTTTTCATTCTCTTAGAGATCAATTATACACTAGCAAAACTGTAACATCCTCCACATATTACAAAAGTTATTATTAATATAATCAACTTAAACAGCAAAAAGCCAATATTTCATATGAAATATTGGCTTTTCATGCCTTAATAACTAAAGCAATTCTAGGGTCAATCTAATAGTCTTTTTAGGTTCTCATTATTTTCGACCAGGTAATTCAAATACTCTCTTGTAAGTGCAATTTCTTGAAACCCATTGATAAAAATATTTAACTTAGTCTGCAATTCACAACCCCGAGGAGCTTTCTGTTAAAATCACGAAGGGGATTTAGCTTTGTAGGCGAATCGGAATGAAACGAATAAGGCAGATGCCAACAAGAGCAGGCAGCCAATTTCGCCAAATTGGGATTGTTCCGTCGTGATCAGCAGTGTTCGAATGTCCATGTTTCCGCTCCACATTAACCAAAGAGACGACGCTAAGATGATGGCTGTACACCACATTTCGGAAACGTTGCTACAAATTTGCCGTCCATCTTTCATAATCACGCTCCTTCTTACATTCTTTATACAGATTCGCTGCCATTAAAGTGACCCATGCAAAGCCTGCAACAAGCATCATACGTTGAATTAAGCCCGCCAAATGATTATCACTCTCCCAGAGCGTTCCAAAAAACATAAACAGTACCACCATTACCATACCAGTGAGCATGCTATACAAAGTCCAGCCACGGCTTGCAGACTTGGAGAACCTACGGGCAAATACAAAACATGCAATGGGAAGCGATGTGAACACAAGTATGCCGAATACATCATGAGCATAGTGATGCCAACTGACTCCATCTGTGTGGATCCCAGCTGGAGCTCCTGGTGGATACCCTTGCATAGGATCCATAACAAAGATACCTGAAAACACCAAGCTTACTCCAAATATACCAAATAGGAAAGGACCCCACCTTGCACCATGCCCAGAATATAGTGAACGTCTCAGCCCCACAGCAAAAGCAACCATCAGAACTCCAGCTATTATAAAGTTGGCAATTTGTAGCCATCCTCTATCACCAAGACTTAGCGCACTAACTGGATGGTATAGGGGGTCATAACCTATACGAGTTGCTCCATCGAGGAGAAAAACAAACACAAACATGGTAGAGCCAACTATACCGCACCCCAACAAATATTTGGTCATCCTTTGCGAATGCCAACGCGACGCTATCCTTCCCCCACTTGTCAATATCATCATTCCCTTCTTATATTATATATATCTAATTGTAATGACCAAAAGGTCGTTCTAACAGTGACATATGTAATTGATATTCCTTGACTTACATCTAAATATAAAACCGTTCATGGGTGCATTTTATAAACGATTTACATCTAAATTAAGACAAAAAAGGACTGGCATCTACACGACATACCAATCCCCATTCTTACTATTCATAAACCTTTATCATATTCTGTTTAATTACCAGAAACCATTTTAGAGCAAAACGATTATTCAAGAATATGGGCCGTTCGCGGAACTATCATTATGTTATTCTCACCATAAAGAGACCCTTTGGACAATGCATATCCAAAGGGTCTAACTTCGCGACATTTTTAAAAACATCGTGACTTTATTTAAAACATCGCATCCTTTTTGCAAACGTCACGACTTTATTTTAAATCCACATTTATTAATGAGTTACAAAAAAGATGGTAACTAAAAATGCCTGAAACCCTTGTCTCTACGTTGAAATTTTTTTTGCAAAAAAAAATAAAGATGGTAACTGACAGAGTTCATCTTTTGTTGAATGTATTTCTCTTTAAAATAAAGATGGTAACTGAAAGGGTTCATCTATATAGTCTAATTTAGTCTATTTCTCAAAATGTTTAAGACAAAATTCATTATAGATATCTTTATATTCCGGCCTTAGCTTTCCACTTATTTTAATAAGATTCGTTCTTGAGAGACTTTTGTTTTGAGACAATAGTTCATTGTAAGCCCAATGCAATTTTCTTAGTATATAATCTTCTCGTTTTTCTGCTACCTCACCTAAATATATGTCTAGTTTATTTTTATCATAACGTGGTTGTTTATTAAGACATCTACATATAGCAGCCTTACTCATAAATATCGGTTGGTTAAGTTCGTAATAGGACCAATTCTTAACTATATAATCTATCTCATCATAAACAATATTTTGGTCACTAAATTTACTCCTACTTATCTTTTCCTTTGGTAGTAAATTTGATTTATGCTTTAATTTAGATTCACGCAACCAGTCAGAGTCATAAGTCAACAACCAATTATAAAGGTTGCTATCTAGCTTTCGAGAGCCAGAGTATCCGTTATTACTAACTAAATCGACCCACTTTTTTCTCTTCTCACAAGTAATTTCTTTCCTATTTCGAACTGCCCTTTTAGAATATTTTCCGGCTCTCTTTTTGTAACGAGGATGAATACTGAACCATTTTTCATTTAAATTTAAAACATTAATAAATCGAATTATGGTTTCTGGACTAACTTTTAACTCTTGTGATAACTTAGATAGTGTTAAACCTTCCTCGACTAATAAACATAATTTCTTTTTCCACAGTTCTCCGTAATCTATTACAGATTTAACTTTATACTCAGTATGGTTACCCGACTGTTTAGAGTACCTTAGTAGAGCACTATAGAATAATTCATCAGGATATAAGCTAGGAAAAAACATTATTTACACCTCCTAAAATAGATATATATTTACGTAAATTTTGAATTTTATTGGTTAGTAGTATGCCCCTTAAAATAAGAACTAAACAAAATAAAAGAATCCTAGTATAAAAGGATTCTTAAAGGTTACTAATAATTAAAAAATTAATTTTCTTAAGTCTCAATTATAGAAAACTCTAAGTCTTCTAATTGACTTTTTTGATCTAAAGTTAGACTTGGAACACTAATAAAGAGGCCTTTTATTGCTCTACTTAATGCTACATAGTAAACCCTATGAGTTTCTTTGTCCATATCAGGTTCTAGAAGAAAAGATAATTCATTTTTCTCTACTGAAGGAATTATTAGAAATACATTTTCAAACTCCTCACCTTTAGCGTTATGAATTGATCGGAAATTATTATGCTCATCAACAACGTTTATGTTAACAGCAGCATCTGAGTATAGAGCACTATCATAGATTTGTTTAATTACACCTCTAGAAATTTTTGCTTTTACATTATAGTGGCCAAAAAGATGGTCATTATAAAAATCTGTAAGGGTTAGATTATAAATTTTATCTCGAATATTTATTAATCGCTTGAGATTACGAAAAACTTCCGTTTCGCTTAGGTCTTCTTTTCGATACGCCATTTTCATTGCTTTTAATGCTTCTTTTATTTTTTGTGTTTTAGCATACTCTAACGCTTTTATAACGTGATAAATTCTCCAAGCCCTATTTGAATCTGAATCATCTGTTAAATAATTTACTTCTTTATCCTGATTAATCGAATCTGGTTTCTGAAGATTATCTAAAGTCTTATTACGATATGCTAGTATCATTAAATCAATCAGCGACTTCTTTTTGATGTGCTCATATGAAGAAGATTTATCACCTATTAAAATAGTAGGTCTAGAATTGTTCAATTTGATTTTAGTTTCTTGCTGAAAATCCTTATCTTTTCTCATATGATTAAGAATGTTAACAATTTCTTTGGAAGACCTATGATTTTCTTGAAGAATATAAAGTTTCATATTCTTGACTTCAAATTCCTCGAAATCTCCTACACTTGCCCCTTGAAAAGAATATATAGATTGGCATATATCTCCTATCACACCGATCACAGTTTCTTTATCCGAGATTATTTTTACTATTTTCACTTGTAATGGACTAGTATCTTGGAACTCGTCAATAAATATGTAAGGGAACTTTCCCCTTATTATCTCTCTAACTTGAGGATGTTCCAATATGATTCTATAAGCAAAGTATAAGACATCATCGTGACTTAAACGCCCCTCACTCCAATGAGCTTCTTTAAACTTCATATACATTATTTTCGCTACGTAAGAGCCGTCAACCATACCATCAAATGGTCTTTTGTATCCAAGTTCGAATTTCCCGTTACTTTTAAATAACCATTGAAGTTTGTTTAAAGCATCCATCAGACTTGAATTAGATAAGTATGATTGCTTAGCTTCCTTTTTAATTTTATCAATCTGACTTCGTCTTAGTTTAATTTCATCGTGTCCCTCCATTTTCTCAATTGCTACCGGGCAATGATCCAATAACCAAAGAAATGGTTTTACGATGTGTTTATAACAAAAACTATGGATCGTTGTTATCTCCACACTCTCTAAAGATGTATCTAATCTCGTTCTCAAGTTATCAACGGCCGCGTTCGTGTACGTTATACAAGCAATTTTCCTTTTATGTTTTAACTTATCAGATGCGCCTAGCACATTTTTAATGTGATTTGTTAGGAATGTTGTCTTCCCAGCCCCTGGGCCCGCATATAGCTTAAAATGCTCTTCTATTGGGATTAATTCTTTGCTGTCTTCTAGCTTTACTGCTTTTGACAAATCCATTCTAACGCCTCCTTTATATACTCTGGAGGTGTTATCTGAGTTTTATTTTCAGATATTGCATAAGCAAGTTCTTGAGCAGCTTCACCTTTAGAGATCGATGAAAGGTATCGACTGGCAACTAACTTTTTTCTTACTATTGGATCATCTAGTAATATACTTTTTTCCATCAATTCTTGAACCTCTGTCTTAAAATCTCCTGAGCCCAATTCATCTAATAGTTCAGTTAAGGATTTTGCTTCATCCAGTAAAAGTATCAACTTTCTAAGTTCGTCAATATTAGATAGTGATTCTGTAATCAGGTAATCAGAAGGGTTTTTAAGGAATATATCATATTCAAAAGTTGAACTTTCTCCAATGACTTGATTAAATACTTCTATATGTGCAGTCTCACTATATTCATCTTTGGATACTAATCCGTTTGAACACGCTTTATATTCGTAAATATCAGTTTGTAAATTTAATAGCAATGGATCACATTTTACCCATCTAGCCTTTTCCGTCTCTCTCTTTTTTCTCACAGGGTCTAAATCAGTAATGCAAGCAACTTTTTTCCTTAAAGCATAACTACTATTTGATGTATCAAATAGCTTCAGAAAGTGGTCAAAGTATCTTCCACCTATATTTATTATAGATGTATGATTGTCCACCAGATCAATTTCATCCTCTAATAACATCGCTAGTTCTGGGAGTAAAACTTGCTCCGCAACACCTTCCACTAAAATAACTGATTCAGCAAAAAATAAATCAGCCTTGGTAACATCAAGAAATCTCTTAACGTAATTCTTCGATTTAATATCTTCAGTTTCTTTTAAATTGAATACTTTACCAGGATAGGCAATGTGTATATTTGATGATCTGTCTTTTTGAAGAATTATAATATCGTCTAGATCAACAGCTGCTGTAATATTTGGAGAGTGAGAGGTAATAAATACTTGATTTACGTTAGACGCTCTATTTTCTTTAAGAAATTGGAGAAACTTGTACTGCATATTTGGATGCAAATGCGCTTCAGGTTCTTCAATAGCTAAGATTGAAAATACTTTAGAGTTTGAACCTAAATACTCACTTGAGGCATTCTTCTGCATTTTCGATAGTAGAAGGGATATATATATTAAATTATTGTATCCTAGTCCATTACTGACTGCTGGAAGCTTAATTCCCGATTCTTTTTCCACAATAAGTCTTAAAGCTGAATATAGTTCTGTGTCCAGAATCTCCCCATCGAATAAGGGTTTTGACTCATCTATTCCTGCCCCAGTTTTTTCTACATATTTTAAAATCTCTTCATTCCCTAATTCCATTCTGTCTTGTAATGTCTTAATCAAAATTGATGATTCTTGATTAAATTCACGTTTCAATCCTTGAATTTTTCTTGCCTTTTCTTTTTTATCAAGGGTTAAATCACTTTTAATATCATAATCCATAAAGAAATCAATAACTTCTTTCAACAAACTACTGTTTCCCTTAAATAAGTCTCTTTCAACATCTCTTATGGCAGTTAAAAACTGAAAATCAAATTTATTAATTTCATCTGCTTGTATCTGATTTTTATGCTCTGGATTTCCAACATAAATTTTAGATATGTATTTTCTAAAGAAGTTGTGTTCAATTTCTTTCCAGTATTGATTAATATCAGTACTATTAATTTCATTCATTAATGATTGATATTCTTCCACATTAGTTTCTGGTAAGAAGAATTCAAATTTTATGTATGCTTCATATGGATCTTCAATTTTAGTGAGCCAATTTGCAACAGTTATCAATTCATCTGAATAGTCATCTTCACCGTTTGATTTAGACAATTTCGCAGAAATTTCGATTTTCGGCGGTGCAGTTTTAAGTTCTTCCACTTTAATTTGTCTATTGAAATCGTTAATTGATAGTTTCTTTTTTGAGTTAGGATTAAACAGTAAATCCAGAGCTTTAATTACCGCAGTTTTACCTGCATTATTTTGACCAATGATAACATTAATTCCATCATTGAAATGAACCGTTGTTTCAGAGGAAAAAACTCTAAAATTACTTAGCTTTAATTCTGAAATATACATCAAAACCCCCCATTCTATTTGATTATATCTTAGCACAACCTATCCAAAAAAAAGATTAGGAGTTAAAAATTATCAATATATCTTTCAGACAGCTCTGATTTCTTCGTATTACTCTAAATTTCTGCTCAACTGAATACTTTAACATTAGTTTACTTACAAGCATTAAAATCTTGACTACCTAAAGAAACCCGTATTCTTAAAAAAGTATGGTTTTCATTAGGACATAATTTTAATTTAGGGTACCCTCAGTAAGTTTAATAAATATCAATCATATGATTTCGAACTCTCAATTTGTAAATTTAAATACTCTGCAAGTTTGCTTAACTCCTTTTTAGGTGCAGTTGGATCCCACAGACCCATTGCTTCATCGCTTAATCCAACTATTTCAGAAATTAATCTATCTGCGTTATAATAGTAAGGGGAAAAGGATACTTGAGACTCACTATTTTGATTTCTAATCATAAAGATATCAGCTTCGTTACGATCACTGTTATAATCCGGCAAAATTTCGAATATATCATTTAAATTCGAGCTATCATCAAATATGATTATTTTATTCAAATGATAGTACTTATCGTCTAAGTAATAGTTAAAGAGAAATGAGATACAAAATAATTTAAAATTAGAATCAACCCCATTAAGGTACAACTCTAAACCAGGAATCTTATCAATGAAAAATTCATATCTATTACTAAATAGAAGGATTTTTATGTTATCAATTCCTAACTCATTTTTTATCCGATCACATATTCCCCTTAAAATCTTAGAACTATCAAAACTTATATCTAACCCATTATAAAAATTTTTCAGTTCTAAAATTTTCGATTCAAGAAAGTTAAAATTGATAATTAATACATTTTCATACTCATCAAGTTGAGAATTGAAGACATTACTTATTTCAATGGAGTTATGAATATTTTCTAAAGGATAATCGAAATTATCATATTCAAAGTCTACATCCCCTATATTAACTACTTCCTCTATTAATTTATCCCTAGGAGTATAATCAACGGGTAATATATCGTCTAAATATTCAAACGGAATTATAAATTTCTCATTAT
>LFJO01000004.1:0-22511 GCA_001038565.1 Alkalihalobacillus pseudalcaliphilus | reverse complement strand
TCATTCCATTCTATATCCTTATGTATACAAATACCGCAAAAAGCACCCCCTACGCCATAATTCAAAAAGTTATTTTTTATGGAGATCATTTGTAAATATGCTGTAGCTGCGGTTACTTTTTTTCTTGGCAAATAACTATCATCAGGATATGTTATTGTGAAATCTTCCATTAAATTATTTAAATCTGGTATTTTACTTCCACTTCCTATAGCTACATATTGATCTATCTCCTTAATTTCATAGTTATTCAAATAATATAATTTGTTATTCTCATCATTCTTTACAGCTAAAAGTATTTCTGACTCGGATAATATTCCTGGTAAATAATTTAAAATTTCTTCAATAGAGAAACGGTCTATATAATCTTTCACATCGTCAAATATTTTTATATTTTTCCCTGCATAAGCGACAACAATATTATTCTTTACAAAAATTTTTGTGACTGTCTCTGCAATAAAATAAGAGTTATATTCTCCATAAAGTTCTCCTAAACTCGATAATGTTTCATCATTCTTAAAAGCGATTTCTGTTTTGGCTGATGTAAGTGAATCAGAAACAATATAGATTTCATTTTCAGATTTCCAAGCAAAGCAATATGTCATTTTTCTGTCCTCCACAGTAAAATATATTCAGTTAGTTGAACATTTCTCAAGTAAAAGCTTTCATTATAATTTTAGTTTTTAAAATAATGATTTGATTTGCAAACAATTTGCATTTTTTAGTAAGCTGCCTGACAGTGATTCAAGTTATAATATTTAATGGTACATATTTCTATACAAATATTAGCGAGGTGAATGTAAATAAATTACTTAACTACTTTAAACCACGACATACAAGGTATAAAGAAACTGTTACTAGAAGGGCGAAACTCTATAAATTACAGTGCTATCTTCAGCTACTCTCATCTCCGAGACACCTGTATAATGCTCTATGAAGCAAACAAAGTATTGAAGAATACAGAAATTATTCAAGGTGATTTGCCTAATATGGAAGTAATTGAAGAGATTCGTCATAAAGTAAAAACAACACAAGGTAATAATAATAGAGTAATGTTTAAAAAATTACTTGAGGCACACGTGAGCCTCATCGGTAATGACATAGACAATTTAGGTTTCTATTTAGATGGAGATACGTTAGTAGGGAGTACCTTATTCTCGACATATATTTTTGATGGTACACCTCTACAAAATGTATACGACAAAGCTGCGTATACAGATTTAACAAGTGAACTAGGGGAATTATTGCAGTTACTTATTACTTTAATAGATCGCGATGTTGACCTAGAGTCTAAACCTTTGCTGCTGAAAGATGCTAAAAGATATAAAGGGAAGGACATATGGGATAAAATCTTCTTTACGGATGATATCAGCTATAATGTGTTTTTAACTCGAATACTACTTATACAAAGCGAGATCACCTCTTGCATTTGGATGAAGGAGCATCTAAATTATAAATCCACAGCGTTTAATTTTGATAAATATATATTGTTACGTCTTACGTCAATTAAAATGTTTGAGATTATGAGGAATATAGAAGATATTCGTGAGCGACTTAAAGGACACTGGGTAGATCTTAATTACAATGTTTTGGATGAAAAAATTCAGCAATATGTTGGTAAGCATAAAAAAGAGATGACCACTCTAAGAAATATGTTGCACTACAGTAATGAGTGTATAAACTTTTACGACTATGTTATTCAGCAATTAAATGCAGATCCTAACTATGTCGACGACCTGTTGAATACTATTTTTGAAGAATATATTATTCCATTTAGAAAAGTTATTTCAGATAATATAGACATTACGAATTATCAAAGTATGAATATATTTGAGAAAATAGTTAAAAGGTTAAAAACAAAATAAAATCTACTAGTTAAATTTTAACTAAAAAACCGTATACGTAATCATACGGTTTTTTAGTTTCTTAATATATCCTGAAGTTACTTAAAACTTCATTATTACCATAAGTCGCCGATGGTATAATCATAGTTCTTTGTCTTTCTCTGTCAGTATTATTAGATTATCTTTTCTAGATAATCTAATGGAATGATCCAGAATAATATTTAAAGAATTTAACCTTGAAGTTGTATCGTCACTATTTTCACCTTCACAATAATATAGTACTTTTTTTAAAGTACTTTTCAAATATTTTATACTTACCTTATCAAAATTTTTCTTATTGATCTCGTTAAAGATAAAGTCAGAAGAAATATTAATCAGTAAATCTCGAATCTTATATTCATTATCAGATCTACATTTTGAATTTATTTCTAAATCAGTTACATTCATCAAACCAAAAACTATTGAATCCAAATTATCAAAAGAAACACTTTGAGTAACGTCATCTCTAATTTGTTTAACGTTCCGAGTAAATTGATTTTTTTCAGTGTCGTTTCCTTTAACATTACTATGATATTCGTGAGCATAGTTTATAAAAATTTTAAACTCCTTGTCACTTAAGCTTTTTAATAAGTTTCTAACAACATCACTAAATTCAAAACTCGACATATTATCCCCCTAATAAATAATCCCTCACACTTTTAAAGTATGAGGGATCTTTGATGTGAGATTAAGATTTAGAAAATTTAATTCGATTTCAGTTACCATCTTTTTTGTCCGGTTACCATCTTTTTTGTAACTCGACATTTATTTCTACAACTTTGATTTATCCTACTCCACCGTCACACTTTTTGCGAGGTTACGTGGCTTATCTACGTCACAATCGCGGTGTAGTGCTGCGTAGTAGGCGATCAGTTGTAATGGTAAGACAGATACGATTGGTGTTAAATATTCGTGGACGGTTGGGATGACAAAGGCGTCCGTTTCTTCTGCCATGCCTTCCATAGAGATGATGCATGGGCTTGCGCCTCGTGCAGCAACCTCTTTGACGTTACCACGAATGCTTAGGTTCACATGTTCTTGTGTCGCTAAGGCAATAACTGGTGTGCCTTGTTCAATTAAGGCAATCGTTCCGTGCTTTAGTTCTCCGCCTGCAAATCCTTCTGCTTGGATATAAGAAATTTCTTTGAGCTTTAAGGCACCTTCTAGACATACATAGTAGTCGAGGGCACGGCCGATAAAGAAGCAATTTCTTGATACAGAAAGGAAGTGACGAGCTACTTTTTCAAGCTTATCCTTCTGGTCTGTGAGGACCTCCATCGCATTCGCTACGATCGCGAGCTCTTGCAATGGGTCAAAATCAAGTTCAATGCCTTGTGCATTGGCTGTATCAACAGCAAGTAGAGTAAAGACGGCCATTTGGGCAGTGTAAGCTTTGGTTGAAGCTACGGCGATTTCAGGTCCTGCATATGTGTGCAGCGTGAAATCTGCTTCACGAGAAAGCGTGGAACCAGGTACGTTCGTAATCGTTAACGCACGGTATCCTTGCTTTTTCACTTCCACCAACACACCACGAAGGTCGGCCGTTTCTCCACTTTGCGAAATAAATACAAAGAGTGGGTTCTCAGATAGAAGCGGCATATTGTATAAGAATTCACTTGCAATATGAACTTCTACTGGGCGTTTGGCTATTTTCTCTATTAATTGTTGTCCGACAAGACCAGCATGATAACTAGTTCCTGCGGCAATCACATAAATACGATCAGATTGCTTCATCGCATCACGAATATCATCGTCTAAGCGAATCGAACCATCTTCGTTTTGATATTTTTGGATAATATTACGAATAACAAAAGGCTGCTCATCAATTTCTTTTAACATGTAATGAGGGTATGTGCCTTTTTCAATATCACTTGCATCATATTCAGCTGTAAATGGTTCACGTGTCTTCACTTCACCTGATAATGTCTTAATCTCCACATTATCACTACGTAAAATCACATATTCCTCATCCATAATTTCAAGGAATTGTTTTGTGATTTGTAGCATCGCCATCGCGTCAGATGCAATCACATTTGCCTCTTCAGCTAATCCAATTAGTAACGGGCTCTTATTTTTACCGACATAAATCACATCGCTATTTTCGCCATCTAATAAGGCAATCGCATAAGACCCTTTTAATAAAGATAAAGTATGGCTAAATGCAGCTTCAACAGACATGCCTTCACCAACAAATTTTTCAATTAATAAAACGATAATTTCTGTATCTGTTTCACTTGAAGGTGAGACATTTGCTAAATATTCTCGTGATAATAATTCGTAGTTCTCAATCACTCCATTATGAACTAACGTAAAACGCTCAGTTTTACTTTGATGCGGATGTGCATTAACACGACTTGGTTCTCCGTGTGTTGCCCAACGTGTGTGACCGATCCCTACTGTTCCCGCAGCTCCCGGATCAACAGCCTCACGTAAAGTCGCAATTCGTCCCTTTTCCTTGAATACTTCAATGCCCTCTTCTGCAACTAAGGCAATACCGGCTGAGTCATAGCCACGGTATTCAAGCTTCTCTAGTCCTTTTAAAAGAACTTCCTTCGCATCATTTTGTCCAATATATCCTACAATTCCACACATAATGTTACCTCCCATAATATCGGGGGCAAGCATCCATAGGGGCATACTCGCCCCCACTCTTTTTTATTTGTTATGGGCATGTCGCTTTTGATTTTGTCCAAAGAGTCACCTCTTTGCTTTTTACAAAAGCTTTCGCGGCTGTCATGCGTCAACCGGAGGGCATCCGCCGAAATATCGATAAACCCTCTTCCTCGTCAACTGCTCATTTTCCGTCCAAAGCAGTTCAGGCGCTTGTCGTTATGATTACGTCATTCCATCCACCTTTCCATCATAGAATCGATTTTAATCATATCGTAATGTTGTCCGTACGTCAATCCATCGTCATCGTTCTTCAGGGGTAAGAGTAGTTTCAGCTACTCAACATAAAAATATGCATAAGTGCCATAATCCGTGCACCTATGCATATCATTCATATTAATCAGCTAAGCCCATTTCCGCTTCAACGACTTTAGCAATAGATGTTACATATTCTTCACATAATTCCTCTGTTTTTGCTTCGACCATCACACGTACGAGAGATTCTGTTCCGGAAGGGCGTACAAGCACACGACCTTCACCATTCATATCGGCCTCGACTTGATCGATTGCAGCCTTTACCTTTGCATTATCCGTTACACCGTGCTTATCAGAGACACGAATATTCACTAACCTCTGCGGGAAAGTTGGCATTTCACTAGCAAGGACAGATAATGGCTTTCCTGTTGCTTTTAAAATATTGACGAGTTGTAAAGCCGAGAGCATACCGTCCCCCGTTGTAATATAATCAAGGAAAATGATATGGCCAGACTGCTCACCACCGAGGTTAAAGTCACCTTTTCTCATTTCCTCCATCACATAACGGTCACCTACAGCCGTTTGCTTAGCTTCAATACCTGCTGCTTCAAGTGCTTTATAAAAGCCAAGGTTACTCATAACCGTTGACACAACCGTACCATGCTTGAGCCAGCCCTGCTCCTTCATATATTTCGCACAAATATACATGATTTTATCGCCATCGACGATTTGCCCTTTTTCATCAATAGCAATCAAGCGGTCTGCATCACCATCAAAAGCTAAACCGATATGTGCTTCTTTCTCAAGAACAAATTCAGCTAACTTTTCTGGATGTGTGGAGCCACAATCTTCGTTAATATTAACGCCATTTGGTGATGTACCAATCGTCGAAATATCAGCTTCTAAATCGGCAAATAAATAAGGGGCAATGGAAGATGCCGCACCATTAGCACAATCAAGAGCAACATGCAGACCCGAAAAATCTTGCTGTACGGTTTGTTTAAGGAACTGAACATATTTCTGAGCACCTTCAAAGTATTCACTGACTTGGCCAATTGCTCCTCCTGTTGGACGCGGCAACTGATCCTCTTGATCTAAAAGGGCTTCAATTTCCGCTTCCTGTTCATCCAAAAGCTTAAAGCCGTCTGGACCAAAAAACTTAATTCCGTTATCTGGTACCGGGTTATGTGAAGCAGAAATCATCACACCGGCATTAGCACTCATCGCTTTTGTCAAATACGCAACACCTGGTGTCGAGATGACACCAAGACGCATCACTTCAACGCCAATCGATAATAAGCCAGCTGCTAAAGCATTCTCTAACATTTCACCTGAAATACGCGTGTCTCGACCGATAATAACACGAGGGTGCTCTGTGTCTTTTGTTAACACATAACCGCCCACTCGTCCTAACTTAAATGCAAGCTCCGGTGTCAGTTCGGTGTTTGCTTCACCTCGGACACCATCCGTACCAAAATATTTTCCCATTATTTATTCTCTCCTTCAAACAAATCAATCATCATCTGTATCCTCTAAACGGATCGTTACAGTTATGATCGTTTCACTCACTTCATACTGAAAATCACGTGGACCATTCACTTGCACGTCAACCTCATGATCGCCTTCACCTTCTTGGCTGACATCAACAAAAACTTGAATATCATCCCGTGTTAATTCCTCAAGTCTAGATGCAGCCCCTCTAGCAATGACCTGAATCGTTGATGGCTCACCGTCTGCTAACGCTACATCTGCTTCAGGTGCAGCTCCTGAAATTTGTATCGTAACATCATCAAATTCTTTTTCCTCTGTTTCCGAAATGACTGGTGTCACGGTGACCGTTTCTGGTTCTACCTTCTCCACGCCATCAGGAAGTGGCACTTCTAATTCCACCGGTTCACCATTCTCAAGATCCGCTAAATCTAAAATAACGCCCTCTAACACATCAATTTCTTCAATAACTTCCTTCGGTCCAAAAATAATCACTTCTTTAGGCTCTAACGTCAATGATTCTAAGCTTAAGCCTTCAGGAAGACTTCCTTCTCTTGATACTTTAATCGGTACTGATTTATTAGGACTCGTAATCGGCACCGTTACTTCTACAATCGATGGCTCTGTCTCAAGAGATAATTCGTTTCCACTCCGATCATAGAGCTTCACTGGCACGGTATCTTCCACTTCACCAGCTGACCCACTAATATTAACATATGCTTTCGCACTTGCAACCTCGGCGATCGAATCTCGTGCCGCCTTCACTGTTACATTAACAGGTGTCACAATCGGTGTCCCTACTGAATAACCTTCTTCAACCTCATCCTCATTCATTAATTCTACCGTAACTGGTAGCGAGTAGGTTTGTTTTTCTTGTAATACGACACGTGCATATTCCGGAACAACCGATACGGTTAAATCATTTCGAAAGCCTCGATGCTCAACCTGAAGCGTATGTGTTCCTTCCTCCAAATCAGTCACATCTACAAAAACTTCATAACTCGGTCTCATCATTTGAAACATTTGTATCGCTGTCTGGCTTCCTGTCAAAGTCACTTGCACCGTTTCCGTTTGATCAATCAGCGAATAATTATCTTCATCATAATAGACGGTTAATGGCACTTCTCCTACCGTATGTGTACTCGATGATAAGGTCGGTAATAAACCTGGCTGATTATTCATATTATCTATGTTTACCATTGTAAAAAGCATGAGAGCAATAAAGAAAGCAATGATTTTCACAAACCAATGACTACTAAATAATTTATCCATTCTTTTTACCTCCCCACTGCCAACGGGAAGTCTGTGTTGGTTTTGCTTCAGTTAATTCGTTTGTTAATAGCTCACGTAAAGTATCCTCATTAATATCCCTATGCAGCTCCCCATTTTTCGTTAAAGAGATGCTACCCGTTTCCTCAGAGACAATAACGGTTAAACAATCAGTCACTTCACTCACACCAAGTGCAGCCCTGTGCCTAGTTCCCAATTCTTTTGAAATAAAAGGGTTTTCTGATAATGGCAAATAACATCCGGCTGCGAGTATTTGATTATTTTTGATAATAACGGCTCCATCATGTAAAGGAGTGTTCGGAATAAACGTATTAATTAAAAGTTCAGATGTTAAATCCGCATTCATCTGAATACCTGTCTCCACGTAATCACTCATACCGGTTTCTCTTTCAATGGACATTAACGCCCCAATTCGACGTTTCCCCATATAAACAGAAGCTTTAATCATCGCTTCAATCGAGCGCTGGTTAACCTCTTCTTGCTGTGCACTGCGTCCGCCTGAAAAGAAGCGTCCGCGCCCCAGTTGTTCAAGTGCTCTTCGCAACTCCGGTTGGAATATAATAATAATAGCTAATACCCCATACGTCACCGTTTGCGTCATAATAAATTCAAGTGTACGCAACCCTAAAAAGCGACTTAGGAACCAGATCGCAAGGATAATGGTAATTCCTTTTAAAAGCTGTACGGCTCTTGTCCCTCTAATAATCATAATTAATTTATATATCACATATGTAACGAGCAAAATATCTACAATTTGCCCTAAATATTCTAAGATCACAATATCCTCAAAAAACGGAAACATGGCCACCCTCCGTCGCCTCATTTATGTAGAAAAATTCTAGTGTCAGGTCTTACTTGCTATTCATAAGCATTCTATCACAAAAAATGAGCACTCGATACTTGATTCCCCTCCAATGTCAAGGAAAAGCTTCGTAAAAACGTGTAACACTCATGTGAAAGTGACGGTTACAATCTAGTATGAACAAAAACAGGATGAAACATCCTAATTTTTCCTCTACCATCAATTATAGCATATTTTCCCTTGACAAACCTAAAAAGTAGCCCTATTTCCCCACTTCGGAGCGTGAAAAAAAGTCGAAGTGATAGTATGATTCACATCAAATGGAAAATGGCATACGATGCAGCCAACTTCAATAGGGAAACTTTGTGTGATGTGACCGTAAAAGAGAATATACAGCCACTTCAACGGGAAAACAGCTCGCGTTGCGGCCGCAATAGTCCAGATGCATGCCATTTCACATAGAAAACACCCACAAATTGATGATTCTATTACATGTACCCATCTCAAAGATAAATCCAAAAATAAGGAGACCTCTGTTTATCACTCAGAGATCCCCCTATATAAATATATGCCTGCCATATACTTAGACTTATTTCATCCGTTTTTATCGATTCGTAATTGAAATGACTTCCGTGAAAAATGTCTTTACATGATACCAAATCCACTCTAACACTTGGTTAACCTCACTAATTTCACCTGTCACATTTCCAACGGAGGCCATATATGGCTTACTATTCACAAGCAAGACATCGCCTTGGACTTCACCATCTACAACTAATTCACCATTTCGAACGGTTAAGTCGCCTTTTACCACAACTCCTTCAGGTACAATCACTTGCCCTGATTCATGGTCAACGACGACATTTCCTGGACCACTCACTGATATTCCTTCTTGTTTATCGAACCACATCGAAAATACACTAGCCGTCATGAGGAGAAAGAAAACAGCAGCAGCCGTCATTAATGGGTGTTTTCGTAGCTGGAATTTCCATTTAGACGTTGTCTTTTTCTTCGGTAAACTAGCCATAACATTTTTCGTAAAATCAGCCGGCGCCTCAATATGAGAAGCACTTTGAACAAAGGCGATGGCTTTCCTTAATTGAATGACATGCTCACGGCAAGTTGCACATTTCTCAATATGTCTGTATAACTCAAGCTTTTCCTGGCTTGTCACTTCTTCATCAAAATATTTATCAATTAATTCGTTGTATTTAGGTTCACATTGCATACCATCCACCCCCTTATAAATCCTTCATCCGTTTTCTTAAAGCTTCCCGACCACGATGAATTCTTGTTTTCACAGTGGAAACAGGCATATCTAGTATGTCGGATATTTCTTTTAACGATAAGTCTTCCATATATTTAAGAATAATAACGGTCCGGTACTTTGGAGGTAGCTTGTTAATTTCATCCTGAACCCATTCCTGTAATTCTAAAGTCACAACCTGATCTTCAGGTAGTGCTTCATCAGAAGTTATCTGGGATTCATAGGTTAAACCTTCTGCTCCTTGTACCTCTTCTTGCAAATAATAATCAGGCTTTTTCTTTCTCAACTTATCAATCGCCACATTTGTCGCTATTCTAAATAACCACGTAGAGAATTTCCGATTCACATCATATTGCTCAATATTTGTATAGGCTCGCAAAAAAGCTTCTTGAGCAACATCTTGGGCTTCATAAGAATTCCCAACCATGCGATAAGCTACCTGGTATACTTTATCTTTAAAAAGCTCGACTAGTTCGGCAAATGCTTGTTCATCACCTTTTTTTACTTCGCGTATAATCCTTTTCACTAATTGATCCATTGCAAATCCCCTAATTTCTCTACTATCGTTTACGTACAAATCGGACACAAGTTTCACTTATTTTTATTTTACCATGTTTTTTCTAAATTTCTTCCTTTTTATGTTTATTAATAAGATAATTCGGGAAATAGATTCACAAGCAAGAATATGAATTCACTAATATTGCAAGGGGGATCACAGCGATGAAGAATAATAAATCAGTCGAGAGACTATTAATTGACATTGAAGAGAGTCGTGATAAGCTCAATAAAATGGCCCTTCATACTGACCTGCAATCAACAGACATGATCGCTTGCAGCCAGCAATTAGATTTGTTAATTCATGAATATCACAACACTGTGGCACGCACCTCTTAACAGCACAAATCCTACTATGAATCCATGAACGATATATGAAAAGACGATAATAAAAAGCTTAAAACCCGTCGACAAATGAATGTCGACGGGTTTTAAATTGTTCATGCAAAAAGGCTACAGGTGGGGCAGTCTGAATAAAAGCATACCGGCTCTCTATTTTAGTAATTCTTTTGGCAAGGGTTCGGAGGCATTGCATTGAACCACTCTCATTCTTACTAACTTTTTGTGGAGAAAACCCTTTATTTCATGATTATAAGGGTCTTAATGGCATCTTTGTAGCTATTTTCAGCTCGAAGATACCTTTACTTCCCTTTTATAACAACCTCAGCTACCTTATGTCATAACGAGGGTTACAATCTTTTCATATCCAAACGACATGCCGCCCTTTACACTGATCATTCCTCATGACCGGTATCACATTTCCTGGTCGCTTCAAGCTTCCGCGATCGAGATTGAGTCACCCTCTTCTAGGACACGACGCAAAAGCGTATCAACCAATTGAGTATATGTTGGATTTGTTCGATTACGTGGTCTTGGCAATCGGACTTTTTGTTGAAAAGCAACGATACCATCCTCTATCAAAATAACTCGGTCTGATAAGGCTACAGCTTCTTCAATGTCATGTGTGACTAGAACGGCTGTAAATCCCTGTTCTATCCATAACCTCTCTATTAAATTTTGCATTTCATAGCGAGTTAATGCATCTAATGCACCCAACGGTTCATCCAATAGCATAATGGAAGGCTGATGCATGAGGGCACGAGCTAATGATACCCTTTGCTGCTGACCCCCTGATAATAAGGCCGGCCATTCGTTTTGCTTTTCTTCTAATTGGACGCTCTTCAAAGCTTGAATGGCTCTTTTTTTCCAATCTCCTTTAAGTCCTAAGCCAACATTATCTAATACGGTTTTCCACGGCAACAATCGACCATTTTGAAAAACGATACGTACCTCTTCCTGAATTCCTTCTATCCTTTTCTCTCCTAATTGAATAACGCCACTCGTCACTTCATCCAAACCAGCTAACAAACGAAGTAAAGTTGACTTGCCACATCCACTTTTACCAACAATTGAGACGAATTCCCCCGGTTCGATAGCTAAGTTAATATTTTTCAAAACCTCTTCCTTAACAAAGGATTTTGCGACATGGTTCACTTGCAAAGAAGAAGGTTGGTCACTCATAATAACGCCTCCTTATTTTTGATAACTCGGATTCCATTTTAAAAAGCGGTACTCTAATAATTTTGCAATCCAATCTGACAATTTACCTAATAATGCATACAAAATAATCGTTAACATGACAACGTCTAGCTGCATAAATTCACGGGCATCCATCGCTAAATACCCAATACCTGCATGAGCAGAGATGGTTTCTGCGACAATGAGTGTCACCCACATGATTCCTAATCCGTAACGAAGCCCCACTAAAATCGAAGGAAGTGCACCAGGTAAAATAATATGAGTAAATAATGCTACTTTCTTTAGTCCGTAACTTTTCCCCATCTCAATCAATTGTTTATCCACAGATCGAATACCATGGAAGGTATTAAGATAAATGGGAAACAACACACCTAAAGCAATTAAAAAGATTTTACCTTGCTCTCCTATCCCAAACCATAAAATAACGAGAGGAATGAGGGCTAGATGTGGGATATTACGAACCATTTGTATAGAAGAATCAAAGATTGTCTCCGATACTTTTGACACACCATTAAGAATGCCAAATATAAAACCGATCGTCCCACCAATCGCTAACCCAAGCAAAGCTCGTTCTGTACTAACCCAAATATGTTCAAACATATCTCCACTACTAACCAATCGAATAGCTGAAGTGACAATATCGGAGGGAGCCGGCAAAACACGTGAAGAAATCCAATCAAAATAAGCAAAGAACTGCCAAATAAGTAATAAACTAATCGGTAAAAGCCAAGGGGCTACTTTCTTAACAAATCGCAATTCAATCACCACTCTTCATTTTCATCATTATCTTGCAGCAATTCCACCAAAAGGGCTAAGCCATTGTGTATCCTCTCCAACCTTCTTTGATACTTCTAGCAACGGAAAAACGAGCTCTGCAAAACGATAAGCCTCTTCTAGATGCGGATAGCCAGAAAGAATAAAAGTTTCAATCCCCAACTGCTCATACTCCTTCATTCTTGCGGCAACAATTTCTGGGCTACCCACTAAAGCTGTACCCGCACCTCCTCGGACAAGCCCTACACCCGCCCATAAGTTCGGACTAACTTCTAGCGATTCCCTGCTCCCTTTGTTTAAGGAAGACATTCTTTTTTGCCCAACAGAGTCAAAACGTGAGAAAACTTTTTGAGCCGCTTCAATATCCTCATCACGTATATACTGGATAAGCTCCTCCGCTGCTTCCCATGCTTTCTCCTCCGTTTCCCTAACAATGACATGTAATCGAATTCCAAAGCGCACCGTTCGACCTGTCGCTGCTGCATATTCCTTTACCTTCGCTATTTTTTTCGCTACTTGTTCTTGTGATTCACCCCATGTTAAGAAAACATCAATATGTTCAGCAGTTATTTCCATCGCCGCCTCAGATGAACCTCCAATATATAAAGCTGGATACGGCTTCTGCTTTGGCGGAAACTTTAATTGACCTTCCTTAATATCATAATGTTGGCCTTGGAATTGAACTTTCCTTCCGTCCATCAGTTGACGCCAAACATGTAAAAACTCCTTGGTTATCTCATACCGTTCTGCATGATTTACATGCACACCATCCCCCGCTAGTTCAACCGGGTCTCCACCTGTAACCACATTGACTAATAGACGCCCTTCCGAGAGCCGATCCAATGTCGCTGCCATCCTAGCCGCCACGGTTGGTAACATTAACCCAGGACGAACCGCGACAAGAAACTTCATCCTCTCTGTCTCCGAAATAAGTGATGCTGCGGTAATCCACGAGTCCTCACAATTAGAACCAGTTGGCAGCAACGCCCCGTAATACCCTAACTGATCAACCGCTTGTGCCACCTGTTTTAAATAAGCATAAGTGACAGGGCGCCCTCCTACTGTAGAACCTAAATAACGACCGTCACCATGTGTTGGCAAAAACCATAATACGTTCATTCATCACTACTCCCTTCCTACTTTCCAAATTTTATTAATCAATTATTTTGGCAAAACGACATCGTTAATATCAATAGCCTCTGGAATTAATTCAAGTTCAAAAAAGATATCGCCAATTTCCTGTTGGTCTAGCTTTACATCGTCTGTTATTCTTTTAATTCCGAATCCTCTTCGCTCTAACACCTTTTTTAAAATCGCTTGCTCAATATTAACTTCAGGGGCTAAAAATGCCGCCGTCTCCTCAATATTCGCCTCCGCCTCAATCTCTACTGCCCGTAGCTCCTCTAAAATAACTTCAATCACATCATCATGATTTTTGGCGAAATTCTCTTCAGCGAGAAGGAATTCACGATTTGCAACTAGGTCCGTTCCATCACGAAGCACCCTAGCTTCTAAATTGACCTCAGCTTCTGCATAAAACGGATCCCAAATGACCCACGCATCGACATCTCCACGATCAAAAGCGATTCTAGCATCGGCTGGCGGTAAATAAACCACCTCGATGTCATCTAACGTTAACCCTGATTCCTCTAGTACTTTCACGAGCAAATAATGCACATTTGAACCTCGATTCAGAGCGACCTTTCTTCCTTTTAATTCTGTAACTTCTTGAATATCAGAATCATTCTGGACAATTACTGCCTCGCCCTTTGGAGAACCAGGACCGTTACCTATATAAATAAGTGGTGCATTGGCAGCCTGAGAAAAAATCGGCGGCGCCTCTCCCGTATGACCAAAATCAATACTACCCCCATTCAAAGCCTCCAGTAATTGTGGCCCAGCAGGGAACTCATGCCACTCAACATCAATATCTAATTCCTCCAGCCTTTCCTCCAAAGCCCCCTCCGCTTTCAAAATGTTCAAAGTTCCAAACTTCTGATATCCAATCGAAATAGAAGTAATCTCTTCACTCGACGAGCTAGTAGCTTGGCAGCCTCCTATCAGCATGACTCCTACTAGCAAAGTTAAAAATCTTATTAGCCTCATCACAATCCCGCCTTTTCCAGAAAATAAAAAAGCACTTCTCTTTCCATAACCAGAAAGAAAAGTGCTTTTGGTGATCCAATCAGACACTTTTTACAATATGAAGTTACTTACCTTCAGCACTTCGATGATACACTTTTTTGGAGGTATAAAAACAATGAATACTAACTGTTGTCAGCTATACCGACATTCTATTCAAACAAATCCGATGTGTCAACTAAGTTTTAAGATTAATTTGAATTTTCATCCTAAAGTCACATAGTACCCTCTTCAAGATTGAATAAAGTGCCCATTTGTAATGATAGAGATAGATATAGCAGCTGCTGCTATATCATAAAATAAAACATTAAACATGAGGGGAATCAAAAGCTGAGCTGTGAGTAAGGGACGAACTTTAGAGATTTGTTCGATGCTCTGAAATATTATGTAATGTCGACATGTTATAGCCTTTTTTCTCTCTAAATCATGTCCACCATTGCTTCCCATCGGCATGATCCGGCCTTTTTTCCTCCTACATCATGTCCACCAACGCTTCTCATCGACATGATCCGGTCCTTTTTTAACTTACATCATGTCGACCATTGCTTCTCATCGACATGATCTCGGCTTTTTTCCTCCTACATCATGTCGACCAACGCTTCTCATCGGCATGATCCGGCCTTTTTTCCTCCTACATCATGTCGACCAACGCTTCTCATCGACATGATCCATCCCTTTTTTAACCTACATCATGTCGACCAACGCTTCTCATCGGCATGATCCGGCCTTTTTTCCTCCTACATCATGTCGACCAACGCTTCTCATCGACATGATCCGTCCCTTTTTTAATCTACATCATGTCGACCATTGCTTCTCATCGACATGATCCGGTCCTTTTTTAACCTACATCATGTCGACCAACGCTTCTCATCGACATGATCCGGTCCTTTTTCAACCTACATCATGTCGACCATTGCTTCTCATCGACATGATCCGGTCCTTTTTTCAACCTACATCATGTCGACCATTGCTTTTCATCGACATGATCCGGTCCTTTTTTAACCTGCATCATGTCGACCATTGCTTTTCATCGACATGATCCGGTCCTTTTTCAACCTACATCATGTCGACCAACACTAACTCGACATGATCGACCCTATTTCCTTCCATGCTCCTAACAATTCAAACCAATCTATAAGTCCTAACAAACCGATCAAAAAACTCTAAGAACAAGGACTACCTCATTCTTAGAGTTTTATATAAATATGGAGCCTAGCGGGATCGAACCGCTGACCTCCTGCGTGCAAAGCAGGCGCTCTCCCAGCTGAGCTAAGGCCCCTCAATTTTTGGAGCGGAAGACGGGATTCGAACCCGCGACCCCCACCTTGGCAAGGTGGTGTTCTACCACTGAACTACTTCCGCTAAACAAAATGCTGCTTAATCTATTAAGCAGCATTCTAAGTATGAGCCATGAAGGACTTGAACCTTCGACCCTCTGATTAAAAGTCAGATGCTCTACCGACTGAGCTAATGGCTCTAATGGCTGGGCTAGCTGGATTCGAACCAACGCATGACGGAATCAAAATCCGTTGCCTTACCGCTTGGCGATAGCCCAATAAAACAAATGGTGGAGGGGGACGGATTCGAACCGCCGAACCCGGAGGGAGCGGATTTACAGTCCGCCGCGTTTAGCCACTTCGCTACCCCTCCACAAAAGATGCCGGCCAGAGGACTTGAACCCCCAACCTACTGATTACAAGTCAGTTGCTCTACCAGTTGAGCTAGGCCGGCATAGATAAGGTGTATAAAATAAAATGGTGGAGGATGACGGGTTCGAACCGCCGACCCCCTGCTTGTAAGGCAGGTGCTCTCCCAGCTGAGCTAATCCTCCATTTTAACTGCGGATAAGCTTCGATTTTCTTCGGTTAGTTCGTAATTCTCCTTCAGTCACGTACGGGGTACGCTCCTTCTTTCGAACACTTCCTAATCCTCGATCTTCTTGCTTCTCCTTGTTAACAGTCCTTTTAGCTTCGAATTTCTTCGGCTAGTTCGTGATTCTCTTTCAGTCACGTACGGAGGTACGCTCCTTCTTTCGAACACTTCCTAATCCTCGATCTTCTCGCTTCTCCTTGTTAACAGTCAAAAGTTATAACTGTATGTAAAAAAATATATGGTGACCCGTACGGGATTCGAACCCGTGTTACCGCCGTGAAAGGGCGGTGTCTTAACCGCTTGACCAACGGGCCACTTCATTAATTCCTTACTGACAAAAAATATTATACCCAAATAGATTAAAAAAGACAAGCCTTTTTACAACTTTTTTTATTTTTAATTTTAGAAGGATAAACAGTTGAAAATAAGAACGTATGTTTGTAAAATGAAAGAAGGACCATTAAAAAAGGAGCCATTCTTATGTCATCTTATCATACCACTAATGAGAAGGAATTACTCGACCTCTTAGAATATGTTCGTTATACGACCAAACAAAAGACAAAAATAGAAGTTGCTGAATGTATGCTTGATTACGGTATTGATGTTCAATTAATTGGGGCAGTGACAGGTTTAAAAAAAGATGAAATCATTAAAAAGGGTTAAACAAATGAACGACCTCATTCGTTTAACCTAGCTGCTTTCTTGCAACAAGCTCGCTTTATTCAGTCGCTTTTGTTGCAATGGGCTGCAGCTCCATTTTAAATACTTTCTAACCAATCCGTAAGCCCCACATAATGACAGCTGTTAAAACGCTAAAGACGATTCCCACTAGCCCAAAAATCACTGCTCGCGTAATCGTTTGCCTTAACCACACCGTATTCTCTTCAATTTTATCGATGCTAATAGTTAAGTTTTTTAGCGCCTGCTCCTGAAGTTGAACCTTAGTTTCTAACTGACTAATACGACCCTCCGACGACTCTTGCTTGGATTTAAGTTGTTCAACATCTTTAGAAAGCTGTGATAGGGACTCCTCATTATGAGATTTCACCATCAGACTCGCTCTCCTAACCCATGTATTAAGCAACACCACCCTTTATGACATGTCTTATAAAGTGGACGTGCTTAATATAGTATATTAAAGAAGCTACAGACGTGGCACGACAAACAAACCCATTCCTTCATAATTCCACTAATGAGTATCCTGTTTTTACTTCACCTCTGTCGGGTTACATAATATTTATTTCATTTGCCCAAAACCTTATACTAGCCTTCTGCATATTGTGTATTATCCCATTGAAAGGCGGTGTATGTATGTACGGTGGACCTAACTACGGATGTGGCGGATATAACTACGCACCTGTTGCAGGTTATGGTGGCGGTTGCGGTAATGGGTTTGCGCTAATCGTTGTTCTATTCATCCTATTAGTAATCATTGGCGCTTCTTACTGCAAATAATAATGGATTAGAAACCTGACCAACGAAATATAAAGCCAGACCCCCAAACGATAGACCAATCACTTGGGGGTTTTGTCTTCATATTATTTTAACTTCACCGCTAAAACATCACACTTCGCATGACGTAACATCGCATCAGCCACACTACCAACCACGATTCGGCTTAATTTGCTTTGCCCAGTCGCTCCACAAATCATTAAATCAGGTTTTACCTCCTTAGGCACTAACCCAATTAACATATCACGCGGGTCACCTATCGAGATATCGACTTGCACATTCGCAATACCGGCTTCCTCTGCACGCGCTTTGTATCCATATACAAGCTCTTGACTTTGTTTCATCGCTTCATTGTTACTAGGTACGGCCACCGAGACTAAAGCTCCATTCACATAAACCATATTTGGTATAACATTGGCAATAGTTAGTGCCGCCCCATTCTTTTTACTAATCTTAACCGCCTGTATAAAAGCATTTTCTGCTTGTGGAGACCCATCTACCGCAACAAGAATGGTTTGATAGTCATTTTTTTCTGGTTCTTCACAATCACGTACCATCAAATAATCGCTTGGCGCATGATAGATAGATGCCTCTGCGACACTACCAGTTAAAAAACGCTCGATGCGGTTTCGACCAGTTCTCGAAGTAATTAATAAATCCGCTTGTTTCTCCTTCACAAGCTTTTTTGATACATCCGCTCTCGGACTACCATTTATATAATAAGTTTCCACTTCATGAACGCCTTTTTCTACGGCTTCCTTTTTGTATTTCTCAAGCATTAGGGTAGTTTTATCCTTCCAAGCTTCAATTAAACTACCAGTGTATAAGGTATGTGTTCCTTGTAAATTACGAACATCAATAACATGACCTATAATAAGAACAGCCTCAAACTGTTTGGCTAGTTCAATTCCTCGTGCTAAAGCATGCTCTGATTGATGTGACCCATCTACTCCAACTAAAATTCGTTTATACATTTGTTCAAACTCCTCTCTTTTATTTAAAATAAAGGAATGAACCTCTACCTTTATTATAAAATAGAAAACAGTCTGATAATAAGTGAAATGGTTACATATTTGTGAAATGTTTCACATTGTCATGATGTTGTGACGGAAATCTTTTTTCTAATAGTATAGTATCTCTCCATATACCGTTTAGCTGACCAATCTTTTCCCTTACTCCAACCTTTCGAAAGCCGTGTTTCATGTGTAAACTCAAGCTTCCCTTATTTTCTGGAAAGACACTAGACTGTTTCGTCCAAAACCCTTCCCTTTTAGCCTCAACAAGTAAAGTAGTCATAAGAATACTCCCTATACCTTGACCAGAAAATTGGGTATTTACATACACACTTAGCTCAGCAACACCTTTATATACTTCACGTTTAGAAACCGGACTTAGAGCAATCCAACCTACAACCCTTTCATTCACAGTCGCTACAAACCGACATACAGAATTATGCCCTTCATCCCACTCACTCCACCTAGGTGCTTTCTCTTGAAAGGATGCGAGCTTTGTATCCAAGCCTTGTTGGTAGATCATAGACACTATCGGCCAATCTTTATCACTTATCGTTCTAATGTGTACCCTGTTGCAAGCTCCATTCTTAAAATAATTAAGTTTATACCTGCAAATAAGAATACAAAAATAGCACCTTTTTATCTCTAAAGGTGCTATCCATCAACGTTTTTTAATAAGCTTCCAACCGGGCTTGAACCGGTGACCTCTTCCTTACCATGGAAGCACTCTACCTACTGAGCTATGGAAGCATAATCCTGCGACAAATTTAATTTTAAAACGATCACAGCTTAATTGCAAGCCCTTTTTATGATAAAAAACAGGGCAGTACACCCTGCTTTTGTTAATCCCTTTCGTTTGCATACATATCTGGTAAACGAACAATCCAATTAATCCAACCCATTATAGTGGATGCCCTCCTCTTATAGGTTGACTCTGCCTTTACTTGATACAAATCGCTGGCTTCCATCATACGTACGACATCTTCCTTTTTAGGCATACTTTCTTTCTTAAAGTACTCAATAAGGACCCGATGAAAAACTTGATGACTCAATACAGCTTCTACTAATGCGAGAAACTTTTCTCGAGTTGGCAGATGCATGATGGTATAACCTTTTTCAGTTAATGTAAACAGAACCTGCCTTTGCTCGTCTTGATACTTGTCAATAAGCCCTAAGTATATTCCAGCTGCTGTGTAATAACTCGATTGTCTCTCATCAAAATTATAGTTACTTGTAATCTCTTGCTTTGTTAAATCATTCTCTACAAGCAATCCTAATAAATCAATGACCCGCGGGAAAGAATCTGCTTGTGGAAACGGAATCGCTGGCTCCTCTATCGTTGTAACGCTTCTCATAATACCATTTATATCATCATGCGAAATTCGTTCATGTGCGATGATATAATTTTTTTGCTTCAATAACTGCAACGAATTATAGTTAGTAGGGTCAGTAAATTCATATAAAAAGAAACTAAAAATATCATTAGAATACGTAAAGAAAACAGGTCTTACGATTTTAGATGTTCTTTTTTGCCAAAGTCGATAAGGATAATACAGCTGACGAACTAATATATCATCTACAGTCTCGTTTTTAGCCTCTACGACAATAAATTGAGTAGGACCTTCATAACCACCATCTATTTCAACTTGAGAGTTTGTGACACCTATTGTTTGACTACGAGCGTTATGACTCTTAATTTCAAATGAAAATTCCTTAGAGGACATTCTGCCTGAAATCGTATGCCTCATTTGCTCATTCATTAAATCGTCAATCATGCCTGTCAAATAAGCACAATGCAAAGCAGCACTTTCAGAATAAATATTAGTCGGATCAATGGTCGTAATCTCACGAGGAAAGTCGATAGCCTTAGGTTTCGCATTCTCTAAGTAATTGACCTTATGGTACACTTCAAATGGTCCTATTATGTAGCTAGAACGAGAAACAGGCAATATCGCTAATTGATTTTCTCTAAAGATTTGTGGCAAATTAGAGTAGTGATCAAATTTAGCCATCAATCTCGGTTCTCTTTCTTCCCTAATTTGTTTCGCTGCGATGACAAAGTATCCGTGCTCTTCTACCTTACGAACGATCTGGTAACGCTCAAATAAAATCCCCCAAGCCCGATCGGTTTTAGTTAGACTCATAATTCAGCACAAGAACTTCGTCTATTTTTCCACGCTTTGAACCAACAGAGTTAATATTACGAGAAGCAGAAACGATTTTAATGGTAAAACCCTTTTCTTGATAAATCTCTTTGATAAAATCAGTCGCCGAATTACTTAGTAAAAATTTACAACCCCTCTTATCTAGCTCTACACACAAGTCTCGCAGTCGATACTGTTCCTCTCTTTGAAAGCCGGTTAATGTATAACTTGTAAAAGAAGACGTATCAGAAACCGGATCATACGGGGGATCAAAATAAACAAAATCACCTTCACTAGCTCGTTCAACCGTCTTTTCGAAATCACCGTTTAAAATAGTAATTTCATTTTCTTGAAAATATTGATGAACAGCTCTTAATACTGGTTCATTCACAACTTGAGGATTTTTATATTTACCGAACGGTACATTAAATTGACCCTTCTGATTCACCCGATATAATCCATTAAAGCAAGTTTTATTTAAATAAATGATCCGAGAAGCTTTTTCAACACCTGATAATGTTGGATAAACTTCTGTCCGGTCAAGATTACGAATTTCATAAAAGTATTCGGGATCGTTCTGATGTTTTTTTAAATCTTCTATTAATGCCTCAATATCATCTTTTATTACTTGATAAACATTAATTAACTCACTATTAACATCATTTATAACAGCATGAGCTGGACTGACACCAAACAATACCGCACCCGCACCTACAAATGGCTCGTAATATGTATTGATCGTTTCAGGTATATATTTTTTTATTTCAGGCAATAGCTGACGCTTTCCACCAGCCCACTTTAAAAAAGGCTGTGCTATATATTTTTCATTTGTTTTCACCAAAACGACTCGCTCCTCAATGACACTTTACATACGTTGTATCTTTATTAATCATATCATGAATATAACGTTTGAACTACTAGCCACACCTCAACCTTAAAGAGTTCTTTAGGTGAAGCATCTACCAAAATTACAGTAAAAAAGAGTCACTTGTCTAGTATATCTAGAAAAATGACTCTGAATCGTTATGTATGGCTCCACAGGTAGGACTCGAACCTACGACCGATCGGTTAACAGCCGATAGCTCTACCACTGAGCTACTGTGGAATAATAAAAAGCCTGGCAACGTCCTACTCTCACAGGGGGAAGCCCCCAACTACCATCGGCGCAAAAGAGCTTAACGGCCGTGTTCGGCATGGGAACGGGTGTGACCTCTTCGCTATCGCCACCAGACTATTTGAACGGCAGATAACCGGCGAATCTCTTTGTTAGCTGCTTTGTTCAATTTGACTTCAAATAAAAAACGAATGTCTTCGTCTGTTAACTGGAGTCAAATAGACTTGTGTATCTATATAATTGTTGAGAGGGTTCTCTCAAAACTAGATAATCCGAAAACATGTGTCAAGAAAAAGTAATGGATAAGTCCTCGA
>LFJO01000003.1:394016-421506 GCA_001038565.1 Alkalihalobacillus pseudalcaliphilus | reverse complement strand
GATTACTCGTTGATGTAATGCTCGTTGCTCCACCCCGCGTCGTTTTAAAGTTTATGGATGATGTTTACTCTGGGATGAGGACATCTTCCTCTTCTCGTTTTTCAGATAAGATTATGCGTCGATATTACTCGCAAAAAAAATATGGCGGAGGAAGAGGGATTCGAACCCCCGCGCGGTTTAACCCGCCTGTCGGTTTTCAAGACCGATCCCTTCAGCCGNGGTTTTCAAGACCGATCCCTTCAGCCGGACTTGGGTATTCCTCCGTGCCAACTATCAATGAACTGTTTCATGGTGGAGCCTAGCGGGATCGAACCGCTGACCTCCTGCGTGCAAAGCAGGCGCTCTCCCAGCTGAGCTAAGGCCCCAAACGTTTTTATGTAATGTCTTAGCGACGTTTATTACTATACCACGAAACATTTAAAATGTGCAACACTTTTTTATCTTTTTTTATTTAAAATGAAAAAGACTCAAATAATGAGAACATTGGTAGCATTATCGCGATGAACAAAAACAAAATAAAACTTCCAATGACAATAAAAAACAAAGGCTGGAGAACGGCAAAGAATTTTTCGATCGACCTTTCTATATCAGCATACAAAATTTCACTATAGGATTGCAAATCTTTTCCTAAGAATCCTGTTTTTTCTCCATTATCAATAACGAAAGCAAGTTCAGTCAAAAAATAAGGATGTGCTTTCATAATTTCATAAAATGAGAAGCCCTGAGTTAACAAGCTTTGAATTTCCTTAACTTCTCCTTCATAGAAATCTAAGTAATTTTGTTCTAGAAAAACCGATAATGCTTGACCAATCGCCATACCCGACTCCAACAACCTACCTAATTGCAATGAAAAGTAATAAGTAATTATACTTCTAACGAATTGATGAACATGGGGGAATTTAAGGAGAAGTCTCACTTGATATACAGAGGATTTCGGTCTGATATAAACCATATATGAGAAGAACAATAAAACAAGTACAAAGCTCAAACAAGCTATAATATACGGAGTGCTTTGAATCACCGAAAACAAAAAAGAGGTCATAGCCGGTCTCTCACCACTAAAGCTCGCATAAATCGTTACTAATTGTGGAATGACCACTTGTTGTAACATTAAAACTACTAGTAATGTTATCCATATTAATGCTAGCGGATATCTTATAATTTTCATAAAATCTTTTTTTACACGCTCTTTTCGCTGACTTAATTTACTAGCAAACAAAAATCCCTCTTCTAAATTGCCTTGCCTCTCAAAAAAATATAAAAAAGATAAGATATCTTTAGATAAGCCTAGTCTAGAAAATGCCTCTGATATATGAACTCCTTCATTTAAATCAGCTTCTATATGTTCGTAAAGTATTTTCATATGAGTACTTGAATGAACCTTCATAAATGATAGTGCTGCTGATATAGAGTAACCTTGTTGCAAAAGGCGTGAGATCCGATACAAGTGGTCCGTAATGATTCGCTTACTATTCTTTGTTTTTCGCTTAAATAAAGACATGTACAGTATCCTACCCTTCTAATTCAGTATGCTCAATCAACCCGAGTGCCCATGCTAGCCTTAATTCCGATGAAATTTTTCTGTAATGAAAAGGACGATTCAATAATGCTGCTTTTAATTCTTCTCCCTTTAAAAACTCAAAGATGGCCTTGCGTTTCCTTTCTAAATAATGCGTACAATCAGTCGAATACAAATGGATTTGACATAACGAACACGTTGGTAAAAGTAGCCTTTGTGAAAGAATCACTCTTAAAGCCTCTCCTAACTCCTCCTTCGTTAATCCAAAATCTAATAGCCTAAAAATAGCTGAATAACTATTGTGGGTATGCAAGGTTGCGATAACTAGATGTCCGGTGAGAGCCATTCGCAAAGCAAGCTCAGCGGTTAAACGATCACGTATTTCACCGATGACAATGATATCTGGATCATGTCTTAAAATTGATTTCAATCCGGAATCGAACGTAATCCCTGCTTTTTCATTGATTTGTATCTGCACAACTTCCTCTAGGTTTTGCTCAACGGGATCTTCAATCGATATAATTCTCTTTCCACCTATTTTCAACCACTCTTTCAGCAAGGCATAAAGGGTCGTAGTTTTTCCTGAACCCGTTGGTCCAGTTAATAAAATTAATCCATAAGTAAATCGTAAAAGGGATAATAAATGATTAGTTTGTTTATTTAATAGAGGTAATGCATGTAAGTTCTTATGGGAGTGTTGTTCGGATATTCGAATGGCTAGACTTTCTGAGGGAACTGCGGGAAGAGTTGACAATCTAAGGAAATACGCTATCTCATTTTCATAAAAATAAATCGTAGAACTTTGTGCTTTTCGCCTTTCACCAATATCCATTCCAGACTGATACTTCAAATGACTAATGAGTCTCTCTGCCTGCTGATATTTCAGGCGCTTCCTTCGAGAAATCTGACCATGTATTCTCATTTGAATGACATAATCCTTATTGGTAGGAATAAGATGTAAGTCGGAAGCTTGACTTTCAATGGCCTCACGAATCATCGCTTGGCTTAATTGTTCGATTTCATACACAATGGCACCTCCTATTTTTTACTTTGTACAAATTCGACATCGACGAAAAAAATCCTCCATAACTTGCATGAAAAGGATCAGTTAGGATATAATATTTTTTATTAGTGGGCTATCGCCAAGCGGTAAGGCAACGGATTTTGATTCCGTCATGCGTTGGTTCGAATCCAGCTAGCCCAGCTTACCTGCTACATAAGGTCCGTTTAACGGCTTCCTTGTGTAGCTTTTTCTTATTAACCATGCATAGTGCGATTATAATTAATAGGAGTTGGTAGACATGAAAGCTGCCTATTATCAAAATAAAATCATATATCTCCCCGAAAAAGAACGAGCAGAGTGGCAAATTCTACATAAAGAAGCTAAAACAGGTAAGGTAACCTGCCTTCATTGTGGGGAACCATTACAACTACATATTAGTTTAGAATCCAAACCTACTTTCTTTCACCGAAACAACTCTTACCCGTGTGAGAAAGAAGTGGAAGCCTACATAGAAGCTTCTTATCAAAAACATCAAGTAAAAAAAGAGCACACGAATCAAACATCACGTTCCTTTAATGGATTCTCATTACCGACTGGTCGATCTATTTCCAATGAAAAAAATGAAGGCGATTCTAGCTTATGGAAAGAGCCACAATCTATTCGGAACGTCATTCCCTTTCAACATCAGAAATTGGACCAAGCTTTTACACTGCCCTCTCCCTATCGACAGACCCTTGAAAACTTAGGCTTTACGTTGAGTAATATCCAATGGTCAGCAGTTGAGAAAACGGAAGGTCCTTTATTAATACTTGCAGGAGCAGGTAGTGGAAAAACAAGAGTCCTAACAACACGAGCTGCCTATATGCTCGTAGAAAAAGGTATTTCTCCTAAAGAAATGATTTTAGTAACGTTCACAGCCAAAGCTGCCAAAGAAATGAAACAACGAATGGCTTCATTTCCTAACCTTTCACATTCAGATTTGTCACAGCTTATGATCGGAACATTTCATAGTATTTTTTATAAAATATTAATGCACCATCAACCTGAAAAATGGAACCAAAACCATTTATTGGTAGCAGACTGGCAAAAAGAAAAAATCGTAAAAGAAGCTGCCAGAACCATTAATATCGAAGAAAAAGATTTTGCCTTTGACCAAGCCCTCACACAAATCAGCTGGTGGAAAAATCATTTAATCCCCCCTGCTTTAGTCAAACCACGAGACCATTGGGAGGAACAAGTTCTTCATTTATATAAATTTTATGAGGAAAGTAAGGAAAATCAAAATAAGTTTGATTTTGATGATATGCTGATAGGCTGCTATGAACTTTTGAAGCAAAATGAACCATTACTGGCCCGTTACCAAAGACGCTTTCATTATGTATCTATTGATGAGTACCAGGATATTAATAAAGTACAAGCTGAATTAATTAAACTCTTAATAGCTAAATCTAGGAATTTGTGTGTCGTTGGCGACGACGACCAGGCGATTTATGGGTTCAGAGGTAGCGATCCAGATTATATCTTATCTTTTGAAAAGGAATATCCAGAAGCTCAAAAAGTAATCCTCAACAATAACTATCGTTCCACACATGGAATTGTAGCGATTGGAAATAAAGTCATACAAACAAATCGAAAACGGTTCAAGAAAAAGCTATTAGCACAATTCGACCTAGAGCGTTACCCGACTTTATTTTATCCCTATGATGAGGAAGAAGAAGCGACGATGGTAGTGACAGATATCCGAGAGAAAATTGAATCAGGTGCCAAACCTAGCGATTTTGCCATTTTATATCGTACAAATACACATATGAGAGCTATATTTGAAAGGTTCATAGATTCTAGTCTCCCCTTTTCCATTGAAGGCATGAACGAATCATTTTACCACCGCAAGTCCGTTAGGAAAATCATTGCGTATTTACAGTTGTCCCAAAACCCTAATCATGTTCACTCTGTCACAGAGTTAGTGGGTGCATTATTCTTAAAACAGGGCTGCGTACAGGATATCAAAGCATGTAGTATATTAAATGATTGTAGCTTAGTGGAAGCATTTACACATTTAACAGATATCCTACCCTTTCAACAAAAAAAACTCAAAAATTTACCTAAGCAATTTCAATCATTGAAAAAACGAAAACCGATAGAAGCGCTTGACTACATTGAAATAGAGATGGGATTCAAGGATTTTCTAAAAAAGCAAGGAAACGAAGGCAATAAAATGGATAGAGGGTCGGATGATTTACGTGATTTAAAGGTGATTGCTAGACAGTTTACAACGATCGAAGAATTTCTTAATCATGTTGAGCATATGACAGCTAAGCATAAAGAATATAAACTACAACGCCAAGACGATGATACCGTTCAATTGATGACCATTCATCGTGCAAAAGGTCTAGAATTCAAACATGTTTATATTATCGGTGCAACAGAAGGTAGTTTACCACACGATTATGCTTTGGAATCGCTTCGTGAAGGAAATGATGCCCCTTTAGAAGAGGAGAGACGGCTCATGTATGTAGCAATAACTCGAGCTATCGAGAATCTCTATATATCCGTTCCACAAATGAGACGAGGCAAGCAAGCACAACCTTCTCGATTTGTCAGAGAAGCACAAAGACAGACAATATTACCCAAATCATTAGTGAAAGGATGATTAGTTTGAATCAAGTCCACATTTTAGAGGAAACAGAAAAATGGGTCAAAGAAATTTTATTAGGAGAGAGTAGTGGACATGATTGGTACCATATACAGCGAGTTACCCATTTAGCTCAAACTATTGCTAAAGCTGAAGGTGGCGATAGATTTATCGTGACTATGGCAGCACTCTTACACGATTTAATTGATGATAAGCTATTTGAAAATCAAGAAGAAGCATTAAGGCGAGTTTCGGATAAACTAATGGAGCTTGAAGTTCATCAAGACATTCAAAATCATATTCTAACGATTATCCAAACGATTTCTTATCGTGGTGGTAACGGTGATAAGCTGCAATCCAAAGAAGCTATGATCGTTCAAGATGCCGATCGATTAGATGCTCTTGGGGCGATTGGTATTGCACGGACATTCGCTTATTCAGGACATAAAGGTCAACCTATTTATGATCCAACTATTGAGAAGAGAGAAAATATGACTATAGAAGAATATCGTAACGGGAAATCCTCCGCCATTCACCATTTCTATGAGAAGCTATTAAAGCTTAAAGATTTAATGAATACAGAGAGTGGTAAGAAGGAAGCGAATATTCGTCATGAATTTATGGAACAATTTCTAAAACAATTTTATCATGAATGGAAATAAGCGATTCCTAAAAAACCGATGACAGCTCCTTGTTTGTCATCGGTTTATTTTCTATGAAAGTTAGTGCGAACATAGTGCTCTACTCGTCGCTACCGAAAATTATGCTCCGCGTGGTCCTGCTGGATAAATGTCCGTGTTAATGGTTGTAAATACGGGCTTTTTTTGATATCAAATTGACGCTCTTATTCACTTACTCCGCATTGTTGGCTCTTTTTTCGGCTTCATTGCTTCGTATTTTCGTTTGCTCCGCATTAACTGCCTCTTTGTGCAGATACTCAAAGGTTTCGCGTCTGTATCTGCACAAACATTTATTAATCGTTAAATTGGTGTTAGCCGACTTTCATCTTTGTTGGTGGTGGAGCGAATCCGCTTCGCCATGTGTTTATATATAAGTTCAATGAGTGATGTTTTTTTGAATGGTAGTTGTTTTATAACGATATGCAAAGCTTTGCTCGTCGATATCGGATAGTACGGGGCACTAAGCTAGCATTCCGTCCTGGGGGATTCTCTAGCTGAATCGCTCGCATTATTTCCCCTCATTCTCAATTCCCGCATTCCAATCATAGCTATTCTATTCTTATAGCTTATATATGGTATTAGAATCTTCTTGAAATCTATTCCTCGTATCAAAGATGAGCTTAGCGTGTTTCTTAATTAATTCATAGTTGACTTGACTATGATCGGTTAATATTATAACGCCATCATAATCAGATAGCATTGGAGCTGATAATGGTTTATTCGAATGAGTATGTCCATTAAACTCCAAATTTTCTATAAAGGGGTCATGGTAATCAACTTGATAACCACTTCTGACTAAACGTTGAAAGACAGGGATTGAAGCTGATTCCCTTATATCGTTAATATCCTTTTTATACGTTAGACCAATTGTTAATAGCTTTGCTTTATCATGTTTGACAACCTGACTAACTCGTTCAACAATATAATCTGGTTGTTTGTCATTGATTTTTTTTGCCAAATCGATAAATTCCGTTTTCACTCCTAATTGTTCCGCCTTCCATTTCAAATAAAGCGGATCAACGGGAATACAATGCCCTCCAATTCCTGGCCCTGGAAAATAAGGCGTAAATCCATAAGGTTTTGTGCTAGCGGCTGTCACCACTTCCCAAATATCAACATCTAACTTCTCACTAATTCTACTCAACTCATTCATAAATGAAATGTTAATAAACCGCTGTGTATTTTCGACGATTTTTGTCATTTCAGCCACTCTTGTACTCTTGACAGGAACTAACTCACGAAAAATATGCTGATATACATTTGTTAATGCATCTAAGCACGATTCGGTCACACCACTAATTACTTTTGGAATATTCTCCAAAGAAAATAACTGATTTCCTGGATCGATTCGTTCTGGAGAATATCCTAAAAATAGATCATGCCCTACCTTCCAACCATTTCCCTCTAGTTTTGGCTTAATGACTTCTTCTGTTGTCCCAGGATACGTAGAACTTTCTACAACAATTAATTGATTTTGCTTTAAATGTGGCATTAATCGTTCAATCGCATGATGAAGATAATTCAAGTTCGGTTCTGATTGCGCGCTTAATGGTGTAGGCACACAAATAATCATTGTATCCACATCGTTTACTTTTCCAAAGTCTGTTGCATATTTAAATTTTGGTGATTGTACAACTTCTTGAACATCTCCATCCGACAAGTCTGCTAAATAAGAAATTCCTTGACTTAATGAATTTATTTTCGCTTGATCAATATCGATTCCTGTAACATCAAATCCTTTTTGATGGCAAAGAATCGCCAAGGGTAGGCCTACATACCCTAATCCAATAATGGCGACCTTATTATTCATACATTAACCCCTTTCCAGACACGTAAACACCATATGTTATATGTATGAATTTAGGATTAATTTCGACATGCCAATACCTTTAAATGGGCTGTAATTCTCCCCTATTTTTCATCAAAAGGTTCTCAGTTGTTCGATTATATACTGCTGTTCTTCCTCTTTTAGAAAAGGATGCATAGGTAAAGCTAATAATCGTTTTGACTTTAATTCCGCTACTGGAAAGTCACCATGTTGGTAACCTAATTTTTTATACACGTTTTGTAGATGCAGAGGTAATGGATAATAAACACCTGACGCAATACCTTGGTCATTTAGATATTGAATCAGATCATCACGACGATTATGTTCCAAGCAATATAGATGATAGACATGCTCTTTACCCTTAACTAACTGCGGCAATGTGTAACCCTCTAAATCTGCAAGTGTTGAATAGGTCCCTGCTTTTTTTATTCTTGTCTCATTCCATTGATCTATTTTTTGTAAGGAAAGTCTTAATACAGCAGCATGTACCTCATCTAAACGGCTATTATATCCGACTTCTTCGTGAAAATACTTCTTTTCACTACCATGATGACGTAGGCGTTTGATTCTATCAGCTACCTTCTTGTGTTTCGTCACCACTAAACCACCATCTCCAAATGTTGAAAGATTTTTAGTCGGAAAAAATGAGAAACAGCCTACATCACCAATAGCCCCCAGTTTTTCACCATTATATTCACCTCCAAAAGCTTGACAAGCATCCTCAATTACATACAGATTATGAGCCTTTGCTATCTTACTTATCTGCTCCATATGACACGATTTCCCAAAGAGATGTACGGGAATAATTGCTTTGGTTCGGTTCGTTATTTTAGCTTCAATCAATTTAGGATCCATATTATAAGAAACGGGATCAATATCAACAAAAACAGGTATTGCTTTTACTCGGGAGATAGCCTCTGCCGTTGCAAAAAAAGTGAATGGAGTTGTAATCACTTCATCACCAACACCAATATCAAGTGATCTTAGTGCCAAAACAAGTGCATCCGTTCCATTGGCAACATTAATAGTATATGGACTATTTAGATATTGACAGACTTCCTTCTCAAAAAGCCTACCCTGTTCTCCTAAAACATATTGACCGCTATTAATAATTTCTGCTACACACGAAATTATTTCTGCTTTCATACTTTGCATTTGTCTATCTACATGGACTAACGGGATCAAATTATCACCTCAGCTTCAAATTTAGATAATTTACTATATGCAACCGCGGAATTCAATGTACCGCAACAAAAAATATAAAACACTTTCCACAAATAAAACATATAATGACTTGAACATTATCACGGAAAGTAGGAATAACATGTTAAATGAAGGAGAATCACACGAGAATAGCTCGGTTCATCAACAATTACGAGTTTTACAAGGAACGATTGAAATAGCTAATCAAATGCAAACAATCGCCCATGGATTATCAAAAATAAATGTTAAAGCACATACACTTAATTACTACCCTTCCTACCTTAATTATTCTTCTGAATTTGAAATAGAAGCTGGTGATTGGAAAGATTTTAATCAACCGCTTTTAATGAAGGAACATATAGAACATTCAATTATTCCTAATTTCGACATGTTCCATTTTCATTTTTTGCATACATTGTTACCGAATTTTAATGACCTACCCATCATAAAGGCTCATCAAAAACCGATGCTTTTTCACCATTGGGGTAGCGATGTTCGCACCTTAAATAAAGCACTAGAAATTAACCCTTACGCTAAAGCCAAAGTAAGTGATCCTCATTATATCGAAAGCAATTTACGTCAAATATCCACCTATATCCCGTATTGTATCGTGGCCGATCATGAATTACTTCGATATGTGGAGGATTATTACGAGAAAATTTACATGATCCCTACTAGTGTAGATATCGCTAAGTATCCTTTTATTAAACAGCAACAGAAAAAACCATTCATTGTTCACGCTCCTACCAATTATCAGATTAAAGGATCTAACGACATCATTAATGCTATTACTCGATTACAAGCAGAATTTGACTTTGACTTTCAATTAATTACGGGAACCTCTCATCACAAGGCAAAAAAAATCTATGAACAAGCAGATATAATCATTGATCAATTACACATTGGAACTTATGGATTATTGGCCGTGGAATGCATGGCATTAGGGAAGCCGACTATTTGTCATATTAGCGACTACATGAAAGAGCATTACCCTGATGACTTACCTATTATCTCAGCCAATCCCAATACTATTTATCAAGTTCTTAGAAACACCTTACAAAACCAAGATCAATTACCTTCTATATCGGTACAATCAAGAAACTATGCGATGAAACACCATGATCATATGAAAAATAGTCAAAAACTATTACAGGTATACAAAGAGATTCTTTCAAAAAATGAAAGAGGTGCTAGTTAAGATGAATCAACTACAAAATGAAACAATCTTTATTACAGGGGGAGCCGGATTTATAGGTTCAAAGCTTATAGAAAAGTTATTACCAAACAACAAAATTATTGTTTTTGATAATTTCTTTCGGAATTCACTGAGGTACAAAGATTATATGAACGACCCGAATATTACGATTGTTAAAGGTGATATCCTTCACTTAGAAGACATTCAACAATCTTTACATCAAGCAACCTATATTGTCCATGCCGCTGGAATAGCCGGTATAGATACGGTCACACAAAACCCCATTAATACCATGAAAGTAAATATGTTAGGAACCTTGCATGTTTTAGAGGCGGCTTCAAAGCTCAGTCAATGTAAAAAGGTGATTTGTTTCAGCACAAGCGAAGTATATGGTCAAAGGGCCTTTCGCTCCTCTGAACATAGTGAAGCTGTATTAGGAGCTGTAGGTGAGGCTCGGTGGACTTATGCAGTAAGTAAGCTTGCTAGTGAACACTTAGCTTATTCATACTATAAGCAATTAGGTTTACCTACCGTTATTTTACGACCTTTTAATATATATGGTCCTGGTCAAGTTGGTGAAGGGGCAATTAAATTAATGGTTGAAAAAGCATTAAAAAATCAACCTATCTATATACACGGGAACGGAACACAAATTAGAGCTTGGTGTTATGTAGACGATATGGTGGATGCCATTTATTGTGCGCTTGTGAATGATTCAGCTAACGGCGAATCTTTTAATATCGGGAATGAAAAAGCCATTACAACCATTAACGAATTAGCTCAGACAATTATTCGAGTCCTACAGTCAAAATCAAGTATTCAGCATATTGACAACTCAACGGCTGATATTCAATTAAGGATCCCAGATATAAAAAAAGCGAAAGAACTTCTTCATTTCGAGGCAAAAATAGACCTTGAAGAAGGCATTCGTAGAACTTCAAAATTTATAGAACGGGAGAATACCTGATGGAAAAGCAATGGAAAGGTGACGGAGCAGGCACGTTTAAAAAGGAATATTTAGGCTCATGTGGACAGAATGTTATTATTGAAGATGGTGTACGCATTTTTCATCCAGAAAATGTCTATATCGGCGATAATGTCTATATTGGTCACGATACGATTATAAAGGGGTACTATCTCCATCCATTAACCATTGAGTCAAATTGTTGGATTGGTCAAAGATGTTTTATACATGGGGCGGGTGGTGTGACGATTAAGGAGTATGCTGGAATTGGTCCATCTGTTCATATATTAGCTTCTTCCCATATCGACCCAGACGACCCTAACGAACCCACACTATTTTCACCTTTACATTTTCCTTCGATTACGATTGAAAAGAATTGTAACATCGGTATGTGTTCATCGATTATAGGCGACGTAACAATCGGTGAAAATTGTAAAATTGGAGCAAATGCTTTAGTTAATCGCTCCATCCCCTCAAATAGTGTCGCTGTAGGTGTACCTGTAAAAGTCATCAAAAAAAGAGTAAAAAAGGATGACCCATCATGATTAAGCTCATTCAGCCTTATATTGAATACGAAGAAGTCGAAGCAGACTTAAGAAGGATTTTTGAAACGAAACAATTTACAAAAGGACCTTACGTCCAAACATTCATAGAGGCTTTATCGGATTATACGAAAGCACGTTATGTACATCTTACCTCATCTGCCACAACTGCACTAAGCACATGCCTTACTCTATTAAACATACAGAAGGGTGACGAGGTGATTGTTTCTGATTTTTCATTCCCTGCCTCTGCCAATGTAATAGAAAATTTAGGAGCAATCCCAATTTTTGTAGATGTTGACTTAGATACCTTTAATATGAACCCAAAGCTTCTAGTATCTCAGATTACTCCCCGTACAAAAGCGGTCATCTTCGTCGACGCTCTCGGTAACCCTTCCAATTTATTAGAAATTAAAAATATATGTGCCAATAAAGGGATTCCATTAATCGAGGATGGCGCCTGCTCAATTGGTAGTTCGATTCAAAACGAAAAAATTGGTAATATTGCCGACTTAACATGCTTTAGCTTTCATCCTAGAAAGTTATTAACAACGGGTGAAGGAGGAGCCATTCTAACAAACAACGAGACCTGGAATCATCAATTAAACATATTATTAAACCACGGAGCCACTATTAGAGATACGGGTTTTGATTTTATCTATAGTGGATTCAACTACAGATTGTCAGACATCTCTTGCCTACTAGGCATTCATCAACTAAACAAATTAGATGACATTATCCAAAGACGTCAATCACTTCATGACCTATATGAAGCTAACCTGACTCCATTAGGGTTCCAAGCTCAAAAGGTTAACAAAGATACGACACACAATAAACAATCCGTTGTTTTCAAAACACCTCCTAGTATAGATAGAGATAAATTAATCAACTATTTATTCGTCAACCATATAGAGGCAACAATGGGCACCTATAGCTTAAGCAACACGAGCTTTTATACAAAAAAATACCAACAGCAACAGATAAATTCTGCTTATTTACAAAAACATACCATTACATTACCTTGTCACGACGATGTGCCCGCAGAGAAAGTAATTGAAAAAATCGTATCCTTTCATAAAAAAACAAGCACAGATCTTAAATGAACTGTGCTTGTTTTTTTATTAAGTGATTCTATGCACGGACCATACCGTAGCTGATGGATCTGCATTTCCTAAGTTCAAATTAATTGTCAACCCATTTGACACATAAAATATTCCAATTACATCTCCGGCATTTAATTGAACATCAGCTGTTAACGTAACTGAGCCGCTTCCTAAAATCGTTCTCAAATTTAATAATAATGCAATGTTTACGTTCAATACAGGAAATAAACCCGAAACTAGATTTGTTAATGTAGGTGAAGTTCTTTGTATCACAAAAGTTGGATTAACCCCAGCACCTAACTGCACTGAAATAGCAGCAGTTGTTGAATAACTGATAATTGCTTTTATCGAATAACGTCCGGTTATAGGAACAGTGTAAGAACCAGTTGTCGCATTAAACCCTGTACCCGTATAATACGGGCTAGTCACAGTCCAACCACCTAATTGAGTTGAAGCACCCGTGGAAGTAGCCGATCGTTGAGCCGAGAAACCAGTTAAAGCAACATTCGGACCCGTTGGACCCGTTGGACCCGTTGGACCTCTTGCTCCGGTTATCCCTCTTATCCCTTGGACTCCCGTTGGACCTCTTGCTCCGGTTATTCCTCTTATTCCTTGGGCTCCCGTTGGACCTCTTACTCCTGTAATTCCTCTTATTCCTTGGACTCCTGTTGGACCTCTTGCTCCGGTTATTCCTTGGACTCCTGTTGGACCGGTTGGTCCGGTTGGTCCGGTTGGTCCGGTTGTTCCCGTTACCCCTGTTGCTCCTGTTACTCCTGTTACTCCTGTCGATCCTGTTGGACCGGTTATCCCTGTTGTTCCCGTTACCCCTGTTGCTCCTGTTGTTCCTGTTACTCCTGTCGATCCTGTTGGACCTGTTACCCCTGTTGTTCCCGTTACTCCGGTTGCCCCAGTTGCTCCGGTGGCTCCGGTTGGACCTGTCGCTCCCGTTACTCCTATTGCCCCGGTGGCTCCAGTTGCTCCCGTTACTCCGGTTGGTCCTGTAGGCCCGGTTATCCCTGTTGCTCCGGTTACTCCCGTTGGACCAGTGACTCCTGTTGTTCCCGTTACCCCGGTGGCTCCCGTTGGGCCAGTTACTCCTGTTGTTCCCGTTACCCCGGTGACTCCTGTTATTCCCGTTGGACCGGTTATCCCTGTTGCTCCCGTTGCTCCGGTTACTCCTGTAGGCCCGGTTATCCCTGTTGCTCCTATCGCTCCCGTTACTCCGGTTACCCCGGTGGCTCCCGTTATTCCCGTTACTCCGGTTGCCCCAATTGCTCCCGTTACTCCGGTTGCTCCCGTTGCTCCGGTTACTCCTGTAGGCCCGGTTATCCCTGTTGCTCCCGTTACTCCGGTTGGTCCTGTAGGCCCGGTTATCCCTGTTGCTCCGATTACTCCCGTTGGACCAGTGACTCCTGTTGTTCCCGTTACCCCGGTGACTCCCGTTGGGCCAGTTACTCCTGTTGTTCCCGTTACCCCGGTGACTCCTGTTACTCCCGTTGCTCCCGGTGAACCAGTTACCCCTGTTGTCCCGGTGACTCCGGTGGCTCCTGTTATTCCCGGTGAGCCTGTTATTCCCGTTACTCCGGTTACTCCTGTAGGCCCGGTTATCCCTGTTGCTCCTATCGCTCCCGTTACTCCGGTTGCTCCCGTTGGACCTGTTACCCCGATTGCTCCCGTTGCTCCCGTTACTCCTGTAGGCCCGGTTATCCCTGTTGCTCCTATCGCTCCCGTTACTCCCGTTACTCCCGTTAAACCGCTGGCTCCGGTTATCCCGGTGGCTCCGGTTGGTCCTGTGGCTCCCGTTGCTCCAATTGAACCGGTTGGCCCGGTGGCTCCTGTTACCCCTGTCACTCCGGTTATCCCTGTCACTCCTGTTACTCCGGTCTCTCCCGTTACCCCGGTTGGTCCTGTGGCTCCCGTTGCTCCGGTTACTCCTGTTGGCCCGGTTATCCCTGTTGCTCCTATCGCTCCCGTTACTCCCGTTACTCCGGTTGCCCCGGTGGCTCCGGTTATTCCCGTTCCCCCGGTTGATCCCGTTGATCCTGTCGCTCCCGTTGGACCGACCAGTTATCCCTGTTGCTCCTGTTGTTCCGGTTGTTCCCGTTGCTCCCGTTGCTCCCGTTGCTCCCGTTGCTCCTGTTGCTCCTGTAGGCCCGGTTACCCCTGTGGCTCCGGTTACTCCTGTAGGCCCGGTTATCCCTGTTGCTCCTATCGCTCCCGTTACTCCCGTTACTCCGGTTGCCCCGGTGGCTCCGGTTATTCCCGTTCCCCCGGTTGATCCCGTTGATCCTGTCGCTCCCGTTGGACCGGTTATCCCTGTTGCTCCTATCGTTCCCGTTACCCCGGCTGGTCCGGTCTCTCCCGTTACTCCCGTTACACCGCTGGCTCCGGTTATTCCTTGGACTCCTGTTGGACCGGTTGGTCCGGTTGGTCCGATTGGCCCGGTTGGTCCCGTCTCTCCCGTTGGCCCGATCGCCCCGGTTACCCCTGTCTCTCCGGTTGGCCCGGTGGCTCCCGTTGGTCCTGCGGCTCCCATTGCTCCCGTGATTCCGGTTACCCCTGTTACTCCTGTTACACCGATTGGCCCGGTTGGCCCCGTGGCTCCTGTGGCTCCGATTGGCCCGGTTGGTCCGGTTGGTCCGGTTGGTCCCGTCTCTCCCGTTACTCCCGTTACCCCGCTGGCTCCGGTTATCCCGGTGGCTCCCGTTGGTCCTGTAGCTCCCGTTGCTCCGGTTACTCCGGTTGACCCGGTTAGTCCCGTCTCTCCCGTTGGCCCGATCGCTCCGGTTAACCCGGTTGGTCCGGTGGCTCCGGTTACTCCGGTCGACCCGGTGGCTCCCGTTGGACCCGTTACCCCGGCTGGTCCGGTCCCTCCCGTTACTCCCGTTACCCCGCTGGCTCCTGTTGGTCCTGTGGCTCCCGTTGCTCCAATTGAACCGGTTGGCCCTGTCACTCCTGTTGACCCGGTCTCTCCCGTTACTCCCGTTACCCCACTGGCTCCGGTTATTCCTGTGACTCCGGTTGGCCCCGTGGCTCCGATTGGCCCGGTTGGTCCGGTCTCTCCCGTTACTCCCGTTACCCCGCTGGCTCCCGTTACTCCGGTCGGTCCTATTACCCCGGTTATCCCAGTCGATCCCGTGACGCCGGTTACTCCCATTGGACCGGTTAAGCCAGTGGCTCCTGTTTCCCCTGTCGATCCAGTCGCCCCCTGAGGTCCAACAGGCCCCCTTGGACCTGGAATGCCTCTAGTATGAAAAGGATTTATACTCTGATTTACCCCCAAAAAAACTCGTTCATTTAAACAACATCTTTTTCCTCTCTGACTAAAATTCAATTTCCCCCACCTCTTATACCTTACAAAGCTAGACTTTCAACTAATTCTATTAACTAATATATTCTTAGGACCTAATTCCGCTTGCACAATAACCTATACAAAAAAGAAAAGTCCAAAACAAAATAAAAAGGTTATCCAAACAGGAACAACCCGTTCAAATAACCCTTTCCTATTATTAATCTTCTTGATTCTCTTCGCTACCGAACCCATACGTTTTTTCTAAATAGCTCTTGTTATGAAGGACTGAAGGATCCTTCGGTCTATACGCTCTCGCTTTCTCATTATGCTCATAAGCCTTCGCATATTTTTTAGTTCGATCGTAACAAACGCATAGTTGTATATGAGGATACCATGTCGAATAAGCAGGATAACTAAAGCTCCATTGATTCGTATCCGGCTTTAGTTTAGTCGCTAACTCATACCAATAAATCGCATGTACATACTCTTTCTTTTGTTGAAAGTTATAACCGATTCGACTACAAGTCTCAGGTCTAGGAGTCTTTGAAAACATAATCGACTGGAACAATGATTCCAATTCTTTTTTCGTATCTCCTAAATGTCGATAACAATCCGCTTTATTAATACACGCATAAAACTTATCCTCAATCCAGCCCTCTTCCATAGCAATGTTATTATCATAAGATTCAATGGCCTCTTCTGGATGACCATTTTCTCTCAGTTCATTCCCATAGTAAAAATAATCCCTTGCAGAAAATGTATCTCCTCGCTCAATCTTTGTTTTATAAATAGATAAATTCCTACTAACTGCATGTTTGATCTTCTTATGAGTAACTGCTACATCTGAATTGATGATATTTCCAAAAACATTTAAATAATTGTGTACATCTCCGCCCCATTTGAAGTTCTTCTCTCTTTTAACTAATCGATTACGACGATATCGCAACGTGACATTCCCATAGCTATCCATCCCTGCATTATAAAACATCGAAACAGAATCTACTGAATGATCTAGTGTCTCTTTTAACGCTTTTAACTTCTTTTGGTCCTCTTCTAACAACACGTCATCCGCATCCAAATACAAAATATAATCCTTTGTTGCATACTTAAAAGATTCATTACGTGCCGCTGCAAAGTTCCCCGTCCATTCATAAAAAAATACACGGTCTGTATATTCCTTAGCAATTTCAACAGTTCGGTCTGTCGAGCCCGTATCAACAATATTGATTTCATCGACAATGTCTTTTACTGTATCTAAACCACGAGCTAATACAGCTTCTTCATTTTTAACGATCATACATAAACTTATCGTTACCATTTTAACACCTCATTAGAATATTTATTTCAAAGGTTTCGCAGGATTCCCTACATATTTTGCATGATTTCCTATTTTTGTTCCTGTTTTGATAATTGGTCCTATGTGAATACCTTTACCTGAAGCCATATATTTATCATTCGACATCGAACAACAAGGCCCAATAAATACATCATCTTCACTTGTTGTATCAGCTGTATTATACGTTCCTGTTTGAGTTGTCGTATGATCTCCTATATTTGTATTTGGTTCCACCATTACATGCCTACCAACTATAGTATGTTCACCTATATGAACCTGTTCTCTAATACTTACATAATCAGCAATAAAGGTATCCTCCCCTACTAAACTTCCTTTATAAAGAGTGACATATGTCTCAATTATCACACCGGAATGAATCTGTAATACTGGTAACTAATGTGTTGGTTTCTTTCCATCTTTTTATTGGAAGCTGGCATCTTTCCTAATAATACGAATTCACCAATATGAACATGATTACCGATGACTGTACCTTCTCGAATAATACGATGTTCCCCAACCATGACATAATCCCCGATCATCAACACCCGCTTCAATGATGACATTGTATCCTAGCTCAACTTGTTTACCTAAATGAGCTGAAGGGTCAATTTTCAATATATTCTCCTCCCTCTCTATAATGAAACTGTATTTTCAACAGCTCTCTTCTGAAATATCACTCAAGGCAACAATTTCAACATTTTCAAGCTGACATATAGTTTGACAATACTTCTCAGTAATTCTGCCACAGCCAACAATCGCCATTCTCATGATTATTCCGTCCTCACGTCCTTACAGTCACTACTAATGTTAGAGTATGCATTAACCTTGTAAGTAGACATAAAAATCAAAACAAAAACCACTTTCAAATAGTGGTTTTTATTGAAGAGGTCACCCTATTAATTTAATTAAAATCTCCTTTACTCACATCATTTTCCATCATTTATATTCATTCTTTCGATAAGCTTAACGTAACCTACCTCTGTTCCTATGTCATACCTTTCACCTACTACCTCCTTAGCAAAACACTTTTTATCAACAATTATCCCTTTTAACCCTGCGGTTAATTGTACTTCTCCTGATTTATCAGGTTTTACTTTTTTTAAATAGGAAAAAATATCAGGATTAAATACGTAACGTCCTACAACTGCAAGATTTGAAGGTGGATGATTTTGAGGTTTCTCAACAATATCCAATATTTCGTATAGATTGTCTTTTACTTTGTTTTCTTTGATAACACCGTAATTTTTCAACAAGTCGTCTTCAACATACTTAACCCCCACTACGCTCGAGTGAACTTGTTTAAATGTTTCAATTAATTGTATAAGGTCACACTCCTTATCAATAAAAATATCATCGGGAAGTAAAACAACAAAAGGCTCATCGTTGATAAAAGGTTCTGCTAACAACAAAGCATCCCCAAGCCCGTTTGCAACTGGTTGACGGAGATATTGTATATGAACAGAAGGAGGCATAATCTTGTGGATTAAATGAGATTTATTTCTTTCCTTCAAAAAGTTTTCGAGTTCAATGGAACGGTCAAAATAGTCAATGATAGAAGTTTTACTCCTTGAAATGATGATTAATATTTCTTCGATTCCCGATTGTATCGCTTCTTCCACGACATAATGAATAGCTGGCTTTCCTTGGATTGGAAACATTTCTTTTGGAACGACTTTGGTAATTGGGAGATTTCTTGTACCAAATCCAGCTGCTGGAATAATTGCTTTTTTGACTTTCACAATTTCCCCCCCTGTCAAAAGTTACTATTATTTTATTCATTAATACAGAGGGAGAAAGTTGTCCCTATAGAAAACTTACCGATTGTCAAGCCTTGAAATGGCGAAGGCAGAGGCTTACTAGCACTTATACTTAGAACAAAATTGGCTACTATGTCGAGTATTCTTATATTCTGCCAATTTAAACGTATAACGTGCAAAAAGGGCAATTCCCCTATCTATCATAGGCAATAGTTAGATTCCCCGAATATCTATCACTCTTTTTAACCAATTAAAATACGATATTAGTGCCACAAACTTTTATATTATTCATATGGTTAGATTGAAAAAGGAGCGAAAGAAATGAATGTATGTGTCATTGGTGCTGGCTATGTTGGCTTAACGACATCCGCCGTGTTAGCCGATTTAGGTAACTATGTATATTGTGTAGAAATAAACGAGCAAAAACTAGAAAAATTAAAAAACGGAAACACTCCAATCTTTGAACCACAATTAGAAAATATGATCAAAGTCAACTTAAAAAGTGGTAGACTGCTTTTTTCTTCAAGCTTATCTAAAGCAGTAAATGAAAGCTCTGTTATTTTTATTGCGGTTGGCACACCTTCTTTATCTGATGGACGTACAAACCTTACATTTCTAGAAAGTGTAATTAATGAATTATCTTCTTGCATAAACTCATATAAAGTAATAATAACAAAAAGTACAGTACCTATCGGGACGAATCAAAAAATAGTTGAAGAGCTAATAAAATTAGGGGTATCACCTCTTCATTTTGACATTGTTTCAAATCCAGAGTTCTTACGTGAAGGTTCAGCCATTCAAGATATGCTTTCACCAGATAAAATTGTAATCGGCGTTAACGATCATAAACCTATTGAACTAATTCAAAAGCTTTATAAACCTTTCGATGCACCTTTTCATATTACAAGTTTAGAAGGAGCGGAAATGATTAAGTACACTGCTAATGCTTTTCTAGCTACAAAAATCTCCTTTATAAACGAAATATCTAAAATTTGCGAAGTATATAACATCGACATCACAAAAGTTGCCAAAGGTATTGGATTGGACCCGCGAATCGGTTCTCATTTTTTAGGAGCTGGGTTAGGTTATGGTGGTTCTTGTTTCCCAAAAGATCTTGAAGCACTTATTTTTTTAGCTTCACAAAAGCAGGTTAGTCCACATCTTTTAAAAGCAACTAAAACTGTTAATGATAGTCAAGTGGACTTCTATATTAAAAAGTTGCTAAATAAAGAGCCTGATTTGCTCAATAAAAAAATAACTGTTTGGGGGCTCTCATTTAAACCAAATACGGATGATATCCGCGAATCACAAGCAATAAAATTAATCGAACATCTAAGTGCAAGAGGTTATGATCTACATGTCCACGATCCAGTAGTCAAGACACACATACAGAATACAACTAATTATCAACATTTATATGAATCGATTGAACAATCAGATGTACTTATTATAGCGACCGAATGGGATTTATATAAAAATGCTGATTGGTCAATTATTGCGGAAAAAATGAATGGTACTTTAATCTTTGATTGCCGTAACTGTATACTTCCAGACTTAGTTACCAGCCGAGGATTAAACTATATGGGGGTGGCAAGGCTATGAAAATAGTCATAACAGGTGCTGCTGGTTTTATTGGCTCAAACCTTTGTCAAAAGTTACTTGAAAATCCAACTGTCGAAATAATTGGATTAGATGCATTTGTTGGCCCAACTTCTAAAAATGTAAAATATGCAAATGTTCAAGCTCTCCTAGACCATCCTCGCTTTACATTGATTGAGTCGAATATGCTTGATGTAAACTGGGAACCCCTTCTTAAAGGAAGTGAATATATTTACCATCTTGCAGGTATACCAGGGGTAAGAGCGAGCTGGGGAGCTGATTTTCATCAATATGTACTATACAACATTACAGCGACACAGCGTCTTCTAGAAGCATGTAAATCAATACCTTTAAAAAAGTTTATTTTTGCCTCAACATCATCTGTTTATGGCGAGAAAAGTGGTCAAATATCAGAAAAAAGTATACCAAAACCACTATCACCCTATGGGATTACAAAATTAACGGGCGAACATTTATGTCACGTATATCGAGAAAGCTTTAACATTCCAACCGTTATCTTACGTTATTTTACCGTTTTTGGTCCCAAGCAACGCAGTGATATGGCCTTCTACCGATTTATTAAAAGTATGATAAAAGATAAGGCAATTACCATTTACGGTGATGGGACACAAACACGTGATTTCACATATATCGATGACTGCGTTATTGCAACAGCGTCCGTTAGGGATGCTAAAAATGTGATTGGAGAAACCATTAATATCGGTGGAAAGCAACGTTCATCATTATTAAATGTTATAAGCATTCTCGAAGAGCTTCTAGGTAAAAAAGCAAAAAAAGCATTTATAAACGAAGCAATTGGTGAACCGAAGCATACGTGGGCAGATATTTCAAAAGCTGAAAAATTACTTAATTATCAACCACTCACTGATTTAAAAACAGGTTTAAAAAACGAAATTGACTATATCAAAAAACATTGAAAATGCCGAATGTAAATAAAACAACAATTAGCGATGGCTAATTGTTGTTTTGAGCTGTGCTCTGCCGAGTACTAACCTAATCTCTTTTTAGACTTTACTAATCATCCTCTTCGTCTTCTTCACCATCTATTTTAAATTTCACTTCAGTACCATCACTAAATACTATTTCTATTTCAACCTCTTTAAATGTATCTTTAGCTAATGCAGCAATGATTGCATCTGTTATTTCTTCTTCGGATAAATTAGAAAAATCAGAAGTTGTTAGAACACTAGTATCAAAGAATTCCTCAGCTTCAGTGATTTTTTCTTCAATATCTGTTACTTTTAAGATCTCCATATGATTATTAATACAATCAAATTCCAGTTCAACAGACACATCATCATTAAGCTCCACATTAATATTGATTTCTATAATTTCTCTTTTCAAAATAAAAACCTCCTCTAACATCCATTTATTAATTTCTTTATAAAGTATGTTGTATCCATACATTTTGGAATAGTTATTTCAAAAAAAGAAATAAAATGAATCATTTATGAGCTTTTTCGCCTATTTTTTGAATTTTCTTTATAATAAAGTTTAGCTGTAGAAACATCATTAATAATGCTACTATTAGCTTCTTCTTTTTGATAGCTTGAATCAACTTGTATGATCATTTCTTCTAACTCACTTATAGTGTTTTGAATAATTTGATTAATATTTGAAGCATATTTATCTTCAGCTTTTTCATCTATTTTTTCTAATAGTGAATCGATTAGCGAATTTTTATTAGATAATTCATATAATAAAATCGATTTTAACTTTTCTTTTCTTGACCTATGATTTGTCATTATGTCCTCCTCATATTCTCCTTTAATTAAATAAAGAGGCTGATTTTGTATATCTTGTTCTTGAATCACTGAGTCTACCTCTGTCACCAGGCTATCCGTTGTTATAGGAATATTATTTTGAATCTTAACCTCAATTGCTTGCCAGACTTGGAGAATATCTGATGCTACTCGCTCCCATGTATAATTTGCCTCCACTAATTCCCTTCCGTATAATCCCATATTTCTTGCTTGTGTTACATTTGAAAGGAGATAATCTAATTGTTCTGTGAACGCTTGAGGATTTTCAGGATTCTCAATAACGAGCCCATTTTCATTTGGTATAATAACTTCCGGATTACCTCCACGTGCTGTAGTAATGATTGGTAACCCTGAAGCCATCGCTTCATAATGGACACGTGCTAGTGGTTCTTGCCATTGCGAAGGACAAACAAATATATCAGCTGCCGCAAACCAATTTTGAATTTCATCAGGTGAGACAAAACCAGTATTAATAACGGGTATTGGTAAACGTGATGCTAGTGCTCGAACATAGGCAACATAATCACTTACTTTATTATCACTAAACCATTTACTACCTACTATAATTAAAGCAATATCAGGATGTCTTTTAGCCAATTCTGGAATAGCTTGAATTAGTATATCTGCCCCTTTATTAGCAGATAGTCTACCAGCAAATAAGATAACTTTTTTATTAGGCAAGTTATTTTCTTCACGTATTATCTTACGCATTCTTTGAGCGTTTTGCGAATTGGGTGGCACAAAGCGTTTAATATCTACCCCTGAATAAATCGTTTTTAGTTTACTTTCAGCTTGGGGATATAAATCAGAAATGGTTTTGCCAATATAATTACTTATTGTAACAATTTGATCAAGTTGGTTTATCGTTTCTTCTGCCTCTTCAGAACTAATTTTATTTAATGTGAACATATCATTATGCATACTCAAAACAAGTCTAGTATCTGTTGCAACTTCTCGAATATACTTTACTAACTTAGGCCTGTTAAAAAGGTGGATAATATCAAATGAATTTGTGCGAAGAAATTCTTTTACACCATCAGCATAAGTCTCAAATGTTCCACTTTTAATCCTAACGTAGCGAATATCCATCATATACTCATCAGTTTCTAAAGAAGGGTCATCTCTACCTAAAATAGTGATTTGATGTTCCTTTGCTAGCAATGAGGAAACACCATCAATATAAGTTTGTATGGCTCCTCCCCTTATTGGAGGGACAGGAAGTTTTTCAGTACATATCATGAGTATGTTCATGTTGAAGTTGCCCCTCTCCATTGTTTTAATTCCTCAATAACTGGCCATTTAGTTTGATCTGACTCTACGATTCTTCTACACAAAACATCTAATTGCTCATCCATAAAAATAGCAGGTTCATAGACTAACTCTTTTACATTTTTATAAAATTCATTTGGTAACTCCATATCAATGATTAAAATATTAAAGAGCGAATCATCAATCGGGTTTGCTTCATGATAAGCATTGATCATCTCTTTCATCCAATTTATATCCCACACACCTAAATCGTCCATTGTCCCTGTAATTAATTTTCTTAAGTCTCTAATCGGTATATCATACGCAACACCATCAAGGTCGATAATCCACATCCCTCTAGGACCCATTTGTCCATTGGACCATCCGTAATCCTGATGGACAAGTCCCCATTCGCTATCATCTCGAGTTATCAATTCTTGATAAGCTGATTGATTAAGTCTTTCCAAGGCCATAACTGCTTGATTTTCAAATTGGTCAATTACTGAAAGAATGGTTGGACTTGCTGGCATTTCACCGTAGGCCTCAGCAATCTTTCTAAACCAATCCATCTTCTTAACAACTTTTTCATAAGATTTAGGCCAACGTTTAGTTCTAGTTGCTTTTTCAGAGCCATTTGGTGGAATGTATCCTTTTGAAAGTTGATGAAACTCTCCTAATGCAAAGCAAAGTGACTTTGCACCTTCCAAGTCCTTTGTCACAGGATAAAGCGGTTCAATCCATTCAGCAACGAACCACAATTTCCCACCTTTTTCTACATAATTCTCACCCGTTTTCGTCTTAATTAATGAAGGCACTCGTGCTTGCTTCTCTTGAACTAAATATTCTTGTGCACCTAAACTAAATAAACTTCTTGCAGGTGTTCGATGAAGAATCTTTAAGCTGAAAGGGCCTTTATCTGTTTCCATCTTCCAAATCAAACCACCCTTGTCTGCTTTCGTTGTTATAACGTCCATTCTATTGACATTCATATCATAGTTACCCATAACTTGTTGGGCCATATCCTCTATATACTGCGGCACATATAAATCAGATTGAGTCAATTCATCAACAATCCATGGAGTAATTAATTCTTCAGACATATTGTCCCTCCTTACAATCATAAATTGGGGTTATTCTCTAATTAAACTATTCTGTCTAATATGTTTTGTATAGTTAGAAGCCTATTTTCATTTACATTTCAAGAAAATTGACTCATAATGTTGCATACTTAAAAGATTCATTACGTGCTGCTGCAAAGTTCCCCGTCCATTCATAAAAAATACACGGTCTGTATATTCCTTAGCAATTTCAACAGTTCGGTCTGTCGATCCCGTATCAACAATATTGATTTCATCGACAATGTCTTTTACTGTATCTAAACCACGAGCTCATACAGCTTCTTTATTTTTAACGATCATACATAACATAAACTTATCGTTACCATTTTAACACCTCATTAGAATATTTATTTCAAAGGTTTCGCAGGATTCCCTACATATGTTGTATGTGCTGGTATATGTTTTGTCACAACTGCACCAGCTCCAATCGTTGAGTTTGGACCAATTTCTATATTAGGTAAAAGCGTTGCATGATTCCCTATTTTGGTACCTGTTTTGATAATTGGTCCTGTGTGAATACCTTTACCAGAAGCCATATATTTATCATTTGACATCGAACAACATGGCCCAATAAAAACATGGTCTTCTATAAGCGTATCCGCCGTAATATAAGATCCCGTTTGAATCGTTGTTTTAGCTCCAATTTTTGTATTCGGTTCTACCATGACATGTCTACCAATTATTGTATGTTCCCCGATCGTCACCTGCTCTCTAACACTCACATAATCTGCGATAAATGAATGCTTACCTATTACACTTCCTCTATAGAGCGTCACGTGAGTACCAATTTTTGCTTCTGCTTCAATCTCTAATGGCGGTAACTGCACAGTCGGCTTTCGAGCCATTTTATTATTAGAGCTTGGTGACTTTCCTAACAAAACAAATTCACCTATTTGCACATGATTACCGATTAATGTTCCTTTTCGAATGATACTGTGTTCGCCAATTGAAACGTAATCTCCAATGATGACATCTTCTTCAATGATGACATTGTAGCCAATATCAACCTGCTTTCCTAATTGAACTGAAGGATCAATCCTCAAGTTAATTCACCTCCCACTTTTTCATTTCCAATAAATTAAAATTCAATCCAGGTAAATCCACAACTCTTTTTTCTAAAGCCGATTGATATAAACCAAAAATTAGTTCTAATGAACGTTGAGCCTCGATTCCATTAACCAAACTTTTATGTTGCTGACTTTCTTTAATTGCTTTTATACAAGCCCTATACATTCTGACATGTTCTTTTTTATCAAATACTAACTCTTTCTCTGAGACTTCTATTTCCTCAAGAGCAAAACGACTAATTTTTTCTAATTGTTGACCATCGATGATAATCGAGCCTTTTTCACCAAATAATTTAAGTGAGTAACCATAATTATTTGGTTTAGTAACGGTATTAGCTTCTATCAACCCTCTCGCTCCACTATTAAAATCAACCAGACCAATCGCAATATCTTCTGTTTCCTTCGAACGTTCCACTTTCATTAATTCTCCTCTGACTTCTTTTGCATCACCCATAAACCATAATAAAAGATCGATCAAATGAATTCCTTGATTAATTAGCATGCCACCATCGTATTCCCAGGTACCTCTCCAAGCCGCACCTTGATAATACTCTTTCGAACGATTTAGTTCTAACGTACACACTCCATAAAAAACAGTTCCCAATCGACCACTTTCAATCAATTCTTTAATAGCAATCATACTATTCAAAAAACGTAATTGATAACACACATATAAGTGAACATGATGTTTATTTGCATATTCATGTAGTTGACTGGCCTCCGATAACGATAAAGCTAAAGGTTTTTCAATAAGTGTATGTTTTCCTGCAAGAATAGCAGCCTTTGCAATCTCAAAATGACTTCCTGATCCTGTAGCTATGACAACTAATTCTGCATTAGATTCATTAAGTAAATGTTCGTAATCAGTAAAAAACGTACATTCATTATTTGACAAGTTTAACTTTTGTTTTATTATGTTCATTCTATCTATTGAAATATCACTTAAGGCAACGACACTAATATCTGAGATCTGATTAATTGTTTCACAATGCTTTTCTGAAATTCTCCCACAACCGATTATTGCTAATTTCAATAGCATTCACCCTTCCTACTCAGTAATGCTAATATATGCATCCAAAACTTGTCAGGATATCATTTGAGTAAAGTCAAAAAAAAAACCTCAAAATGAGGTCTTTTTTATTTGAAATAGAACTAATCACTTAAGCGTATAATCGTTAATGAGGCACCTAATCCACCCTGTAAAATAGCAGCTCCTAAAAGCCCAAATAATTGTAACTCAATTGTCGTTCCTGCCGTTAAGGTCACAATTGCATTGGCATCCAATTGAGAGAGTGCTACAGCAGGTGTTCGAGTTAAAGCAGGACTTACTGCTCCATTTATTAATACTTGCGAACTCACTAATAATCCAGCCGTAAAATTCAAGTTGTAAGCAATATAATACCTACCAGCTTCAGGCACAGTAAAAATTGTATTTGCACCATTTACGGCAATCGGTCCAAGGTTTTGTACACTCGGTAAAGGAACCGGTGTCCCACCTAACACAACGGCAATTGTTGCTCCCGTAGTATTACCAGCAAAGCCTGAAGTTTCCGTAAAGTTCTCAGCTGTAGGACCGGTTGCTCCCGTCGCTCCTGCTACTCCCGTTGCTCCCGTTGCTCC
>LFJO01000003.1:325699-392076 GCA_001038565.1 Alkalihalobacillus pseudalcaliphilus | reverse complement strand
GCTACTCCCGTTGCTCCCGTTGCTCCTGCTACTCCGGTTGCTCCCGTTGCTCCCGTTGCTCCCGTTGCTCCCGTTGCTCCCGTTGCTCCTCCACCCGGACCTGTTGGACCGATTGGACCCGTAGCTCCAGTAATTCCAGTTGGACCCTCTGGACCTACCGGGCCAGCTGGTCCTCGTGCTCCAGTAATTCCGCGTGCAAATGGATTACCTCCACCTGCAATACCACCAGCGATAAAAGGTATACCGCTTTGATTCCCACAACATCCTCTATTATTTTTAAATTTCATTTTTTCACCCCTTTCTTATGTTTGTTCCATCATATGTAAAAGAAAGAAAAGTGGCTTGTATTAGTATCCCTATTAAATTAAATAAGCAAAAAGCCTATGTACATCATAACGATTAAAAGTTGCACATAAGAATAAAATAACGACTTCACCTGGAGGGATGAAGAGAATGAAAAAATCCAATAGCAAGGTGTCACTGTCAAAATTAACAAATACGCAATTACAACAGAAAATTATACATCTGGAATCGGAGCTAAAAAAACAAAAACAATTACTGGAAAAATATCAAAATGATTACCACTATAATTTAATTGACCGTTTACAAGCTGAAAAAGAGGTACAAGAACAACAATTCATTGAATTAGAGCAACAATTGAACGTAGAACAAACAAAGTACCAAAATCATCAAACGAAACTTTCTTCTATTCAAAACCATTACAAAAAAGAAATAGAAAAACAAAAAAAAGAAAATGAGGTACTAACTTTACAATTGAACGTAGAACAAACAAAGAACCAAAATCATCAAACGGAACTTTCTTCTATTCAAAACCATTACAAAAAAGAAACAGAAAAACTAAAAAAAGAAAATGAGGCACTAAATTTACAATTAAAAAACGTCCAATTCTCACCCCATGAAGAAAAAGCTCAATCAACACATTCACAATCCAAAGAAGTCTTTCCTTATTTACAAAATTTCAATGATGCAGGTTCACCCAAACAAACGAAAGAAATCGAAAACAATGAAAACCAAAATCAGAATTGGTTTTACCGTAATTTTTCTAAGAAACAATCCGAAGATAAATAAGGTGGTCCAATCAAGGACCACCTTTTTTATACATTAAATAGGAGTTGGACCACTAGGATTAGCAATCCGATTCAAACTTAGACTTGCATTTGTTGCTGTAATCGTACTTGCAGCTCCCCCCACTAAACCTAAACTAACAATTTGCCCACTAAATAAGTCAATTGGGAAGTTTGTCAATGAAACCGTTGCAGGTACATTGGCAGCTAAAGTAACCGTTCTTTCTGTTCCAGCAAGAGGTTCTCCATTCACATAAACCGCTACATTCACCGTTTGCGGTGTTGCACTTGTTAACGTTATACTATATGACGAATTGTAGATCCCAGAATTTTGAGAAGCAAGCTGTGTAAAATCAGGCGATCCAATAAAACCTCGCATTCTAACATTTTCATCTAATGGTACTAAAACTGGTGTAACAGCATCAGTTACTGTTAAAGTAGCTGTCGCATTCGTTGCAAACAAGTAACTAGGCGTAACGACAGAACAAAAACTTTTACGATAACGTCTTGGACAAGTTTGTAAAAATCCATTCTCATTAACAAAATAACGAGGTGAACAACAATTCATTATTTATCTCTCCTTTCATTCGTATAGTTCATTGTATTACCTAAACACGAATCTAGCTTGTATGATTTACCTATATAACAAGAAATTCCACATATGCCTTGCCTACATATATCAACAAAAAAACAAACCTATCAAAAGGTTTGTTTTCTACTGTTTATTATCTGCCACAACAATTTTTGGTCGCTTTCAAACCAGAATCAGTTGTCATCGTTTTTCTCACTTCAGTTCTGGTCACTCTATTTTTCGGTCTATTCGACTGTCTTTTTATACTTTTAGATTGACTAAATTTACGCATATTCGAAAACGCCTCCTCTCATACATACAATATGAAGGAAGCTTTCCCAACTTTATTCTTTTTCAAAAAAATGTGCATACGCCCGTTTTTTTGAATTTATTTTGTGTCGATACACAAATTTGGGGAATTGTCATACTATACAGTAGTCTGAATACCTACTTCTTCGTTCAATCGAAAAAAGTTGGTGAAAAAAATAGGAGGTAAAAAAATGAAATCCAAAAAACATAATATTTGCATTAATGCAGAAAAAGTTTATGACTGGGTTATGCGTCCTGTCGAAGTACAACCAATTAGTATTACTGGCCCATCCTTGGCACCTTATACTGCAGGATTATTTGATACTACAGATTTCGATTCTTTCTGTGAATTCCTTACAGCTCACCACCCGTGCTATACAACAAAATGTCGTGTTCTAGAAGATACACTTTATACGCAAGAGATTACGCAACCAAACGGGCGCCAAAAAGTAGAGGTTACCTTACCAAATGGAGAAACTGTTATCTTATACCGTGTAAAGGTTCTTGCAAAAGGACAAATAGAAGTTGCTGTGGTTGATGAAAATGATTGTTACACTTTAAATGATACGGTTGAATTCTTCACAATCCAAACCTTGTATTTATGTGCTCCTAAAGGCACTTGTGTAGATGCTTGCATTATCGAAGGTGAATGTGACGCAGAATTCGTTTGTACAGAAAACTTCCAGCAATTAGACATTTCAGTAAGTCTTTGCTTAGACGTAACAGTAACTGATTATGTCAAAGTAGAAATTGAAGCAGCTTATTGCAACCCTCGTCATGAATTACCAATTAATGATGTAGTATGTGGCACATACAAACGTCCACCTAATTGCGATGTCATCTTCCCAGGCATGACAAAAGAATAATAGTAATAAATTGGTCGAGATGAGGTTATCCTCTTCTCGATTTTTCTTCTTAATAAAGCCAACCGTACATAGGAATAGGTTAGATACTTTTATACGAGGGGGAATTATCATGTCCAAAACACCTTTTACTTCTTTTAAAGATAAAGAAATTCAATATAAACAAAAGCTCCTACATTACCGTTCTGAAATAAATAAGCTATCAACAGATACGAAAAAAATGGAGGCCTCACTTAGAGAAAAAGATGAAACGATTCAAGCACTTAAAGAAAAAATAGCTCAGCTATCTAATGAAAACCTCCACACAGAACCATTGTCTGCACCAGAACAATTACTTATTAATAGTTATTTCTCATATTCCATTATGATTCCAAAAGACGACGATACGATTACATTAAAAGGTCATTTCATCGTAAAAAACACAGGCACAAATCCATTACACAATCCAATAATTTGCCTTGTTTTCAATCAACCGAAATATTCCAATTTAACTGGAAAAATTAGCCACCCCAAACAAAGGGACCTTAATGTTTATTTAATGGATGATAATTTAATCGTACAATCTTGGTCATTTGTAGAAAATCAGTCTAGAAAAGAAGCCAAAAAAAGTGGTCATTATTGGCTTCAACCCAATGATTTAGAAGTATTAAAACCGAATGAAACAATAAGTTTTTCTGATTTTGAAATTGAAATTTTAAAAGGACATGAGCTTCCTAATTTTGTAGTAGATGGCTTTATATATGGTCAAGAAATCCAGGATGGTATGCAGGCAAATAATCAAATCATCTGTAATATTTTTTAAAATAATCTCATATAACCCTTACTGTTAAGTTGTTCACATACAAACAGTAAGGGCCTTTTTTAATTTTTAATAATTGCTTCTAAAAAAGAAGCAACCCCTGCAATTCCAAGAATCAAATACAATGGCCATACTATGGTTGGAATGAACCAAAATAAAACGACAAAAATGGCTGCAGTCCATATTCCCGTACACCAATAGCAGCTAATTAACTCTCCTATAAACCTCCGAATCCCTTTACCTCTAGGCGACACAAATTCAAAAATCTCACCATTGCTCGTTTTTTCTTCTCTAATCGTTTGAAACGGTTTACGAAGAAAGTTGGTTATTTGATCAAAAACAATTAAATGAGTAAATCGAAAAGTAGCCACTGCAATGATTGCAAACTCAAACCAAGCTAATTCCATACACATCAACTCCTTCATAATTGAAGTACTATATTGTATACGGCAACTAACAACTTTGATATTGATTTTGAAAAATAACACACATCTTACTAAGTTTTGCATAGCCTACATGGAGGATATGGGTTTTTATCAGGCATTGTATAATTGAAAGGAGTGCTTTTAACATGATCCCTTACGCCAATAATCGTCAAATTTCAGTGTCATTTATACCTCATTCACCGATAAATCGCTATGTTAATCAATGGATTCAAGTAACAATCTCTGGATACGATACAGTTATTGCATATGTAGAAGCTTATCACCATTTAATAGGAATGGTTGATTTATATATCTACCAACCCCCATACTACACACCGCAATATATTAGAGTGCATCAACGAAATTTATCGAGAATAAGACCTTATAACGGACCTATTCCACCAAGACCACACGGACATTGGCCACCACCTCCAGGTCCAGGGCCTCATCCGGGGCCGGGGCCTCATCCGGGACCAGGACCTCATCCAGGGCCGGGGCCTCATCCGGGACCGGGGCCTCATCCGGGACCAGGACCTCATCCGGGGCCAGGACCTCATCCAAAGCCAGGACCTCATCCAAAGCCAGGACCTCATCCGGGGCCAGGACCTCATCCGGGACCAGGACCTCATCCGGGACCAGGACCTCATCCGGGACCAGGACCTCATCCGGGACCAGGGCCTGGTTCGAGTCATAGAGCATTTATGAACCACGATGAGAATGAGTAGGTTGAGCATGTTATATTGAAATAGAGTTCATTTTATAGTTTTATCGGCTAAAGGACTGAAACCTTAGAAATATAACAGAGAAAAGGTGGCATTTTACTTTGAGTAAAATACCACCTTTTTAATCTACGATACATCCTCTCATCTCATCTTATATTAAGATAATGATAAAATATTATATCCACCATCCACATGAATTAATTCACCCGTAATTCCTCGTGCTAAGTCACTCATAAGAAATAACGCCGTATCTCCAACCTCTTCTTGAGTTGTCGTTTTTCGTAATGGTGCTCTTTCTTCAATTTCCTTTAATACATCATTAAAGCCGCCAATCCCTTTAGCTGCAAGAGTTCGAATCGGTCCTGCTGAAATCGCATTGACACGAATGCCATCTTTACCTACGTCATTGGCTAAATACTTCACACTAGCATCTAAAGAGGCTTTCGCTACGCCCATAACATTATAGTTACGAACTACTTTTTCTCCACCTAAATACGTCATCGTTACCACACTACCGCCTTCAGTCATAAGCGGACGAGCTGCTTTTGTAACCGCCGTCAATGAATAGGCACTGATATTGTGAGCAAGTAAAAAGCCTTCTCTTGTCGTATTTAAATATTCTCCTTCTAACTCATCCTTGTTTGCAAAAGCAATACAATGAGCCAGACCATGAATAATGCCAACTTCTTCTTTAATTTGAGCAAAGGTCTTTTCAATTTCCTCATCATTAGTCACATCACAAGGTAAAACAAGGTGATGCTCTTCTTCCAAAGTATCAACAAGACCTCGAACATTTTTTTCTAACCTTTCTCCAGCAAATGTAAAAATTAATTTTGCCCCCGCATTAGCTAATGATTGGGCAATTCCCCAGGCAATACTTCTTTTATTAGCCACGCCCATAACAACATATGTCCGTCCTTTTAAAGATAAGTTCATTAGAAATAACCTCCACTTGTATTAATAGTAGTTATTAGTAGTAAGTACTAATTCATTCTATCATAGATACTTCTATATGAATAGACTCGGATGGGAAACTTTCTTTTTTGTATTACTCCCCTTTATTAATTCATGATAAAACCCTTGTTCTCCTGGCTCTTCCTTACATTTTTAATTACCCTCAGCCTAAACAAAACCGTCGACATGACTGTCAACGGTTTAGGCATTTAGTTTTCTACTAATAGGTTAAGAATGATAAGCTCTTGGGTTTAAGACCTTTTTAGGTGCCTCAATTCCTTTTGTACCCCGCGAGTCAACATTCACTTCCTCTGGAGAATAAAGAATGATGAAACTTTCAGATGCAGTGTTCGATAATTCTCTTGGTAACTGCTCTAACTGTGGGTCCCATCCTAACGTACCTTTTCTTGTACTTAATGAAACCAATAAATCATCTTTATGAAACTTTGGTAGACGCTCATAAAACTGCTCCCAGTCCTCTAACTTCTCGAAAGAAATATTTAAACTAGTACCTGTTTTTGCATAAGCTTCCTTATACAACTCGACATCATCTTTGACGATTAAATAACGGATCGACATTCCTAACTCCGACGCAAACGTTTTAATAATTTCCATTGCTTTATAAAAACCTACTTTATGTGTATATCCAGCAGGAACAATCACAACTAAACGTTTCATCGTATTAATAGGATATTCAATTTTTGTTACGAGAATAGTCTGTGTCGAACGTTCTAACAACTGATCCAGTACACTACCAAAAATTCTTTGTGGAGTCGATAGTTTTCCATTCCAACCAATAACGGCTGTGGTTATCCTACTTTCTTCCATCGCACGAATCATACCTGTTGCAATATTACGGTCGACTCGAGTTAATGTCTGAACAGGAACCTCAGCACCTGCCCCATAACTAACCGCATCTTGGAGAACCTTTTCAGCTTTCGCCAGAATCTCCTGGTAATTCTCACCACTTTGGGCGACACTTAATGCATACAAGGGTTCCTTAGATTGACCACGTACGATAAACCCTAAATCTAAAAGTGATGCCAAGGTATTTGGGTTTGCCACTGGAATCATCACTCTTTCAGGAGCCTGCTTTGGCTCATATGGCTTTTGATCTTCTAATAATGCCAGTACTTTTGAATACTTCTCTACTAATGAAGGGCCAATTAGACACGTAATTAATATTTTTATTATCATCGCATTAACAACTGATTCACCTAATAAACCAAGCTCATAACCGACCATCGTTGCCGCTAAAGTAGCGGCGGCTTGGGGAACAGATAATCCAAACATCAGAATTTTTTCTGCTTTTGAATATCCGTATATTTTTCCAGTTATAATTGCCGCTAATAGTTTACCTAATATGACAAAAACAACGACAATACCCGCCATTATCCACGTATCTGGATCTGTCAAAATAACTCTTAAATCAACTAGCATACCAACAGACAGTAAGAAGAAAGGAATAAAGATGGCATTTCCAACAAATTTAATTCGATTCATTAATGTTCCTTGTTCAGCAATAAACCGATTAAGAGCAAGGCCAGCTAAAAAGGCACCTATAATCGCTTCTATTCCAGCCAAGGTGGCTCCATAGGCAGTAATAAATAGGACACTTATTACATATGTAAACTCTAAATTACCTTCACTGCCTAATGTTCTGAAAAAGAATTTAGACACTCTTGGAATAATTAAAAATACAGCTGCTACAAAAATAACTAAAGAAACAATCATTTTTATCCAAAATTCTGCATTAATGACACCATGTGCGGCACCAGCTACAATCGCCAAGACTAAAAAAGCGGTTGTATCGGTAATAATTGTACCACTAATCGTTGTAGTCACTGCTCGATTTTTCGATACACCTAACCTGCTTGCAATTGGGTAAGCAAGTAAAGTATGCGAACCAATAATAGAGCCAATTAATATGGCCGCCATTAATTCATACCCTATTAGTAACGTTGCTGCTGTTCCAAATACAAAAGGAATAAGAAATGATAAAGCACCAAATGTTAAGCTCCGATTTCTATATTTTTTAAAGCCGTCTAGATCGATTTCCAGCCCTGCAATGAAAAAGATAAAATGTAGCCCTACCGTACTTAATAGTAATACCGTAGAATCCCTTTCTAATAATCCAATTCCATTCGGTCCAATGATGAGCCCAGCGACAATTAACCCAATAATTCCTGTAACTTTTAACTTCGCCATAATAATCGGGGCAATTAAGAAAATAAGCATCGTTATGGCAAATATTAATACGGGATCAGTAATAGGTTGATTTAACAAGAAATTCACACCCTCCAAAAACTTCAAAGCATTATGTTATTTAAAAAAATTAAATTATTTCAAATATCTTCTAATCATAAAAATGCTTGCTGTAAAAGTCAACCTTTTTGTATGGAAGTGGACTAAATCTCAAGTGCTCTTCTTCGAAGATCGCTCCGGGAATGGGGGGCACGCTTTCCGCAGTCGGGCGCTGAGCTAACTTGCTAGTGCAAGTGGATCTCAGCCTGCCCTCTCCTCCTGCAGGAGTCGGCCTCCCCATTCCCTCCGCTCGGGTTGGTGCAGGCTCCTTGGTTCGTACACTTCTCATACAAAATAAATGAATGACATCTAATAAAAGCTAATAAACCAAGAAGCAAAGGCATATGAACAAAATGCCACCAGTTGAAGGTGAACTCCACTTTCATTTTTGTTAGCGGCGGAGTGAATTAGGCTTCGCCATGCTGGGTTTGTATGAAAGTTGACTAAAGGCGATGTGCTTAGCGTTAATTGTCGCTAGCGAAAATGATGCTCCGCTAGGTAATACTCATTCTCAAGTGTACAATTAGCTTTACAGAAATTGTTAAAATGAATAAGAACAATCAAATTGAAACAAAAGCGACCGAATAAAGAGCCAACATATACGTAAGCAAAATCATATTGTGAAGATTGTTCCAAATTAGGAGCTAAATTTCAAATTGTATGAAGAGCTGAGTTGTTAAGGGCTAAGTAACTGACACGACGAGCCTTTTTCGTGTAGTTACTACCCGACTTTCCTTGAGTAACTGACACGTTCCTCCTTTCTCGTGTAGTTACTACTCCTCTTTCCCCCAGTAACTGACACGTTCCTCCTTTTTCGTGTAGTTACTACTCCTCTTTCCTCCTGTAACTATCACGTTCCCCCTTTTTCGGGCAGATACTACTCAACTTTCCTTGAGTAACTGACACGTTCCTCCTTTTTCGTGTAGTTACTATTCCTCCTGTAACTGATACGTATTGCACTTCTCCATCACATGAGTATGTGCACGTTGTGATTGATTACTGGATTGGAGGTTGTTTCAGCATCCTTATTTTCGGGTACAGTTTAATTATTACATTGCATTTTTGATGAAAAGAGGTGATAATGATGGGGTTAAGTCCAGAGCAAGAGAGACGGAAAGTGCCTCCTACATATCGAGAAGATGAGAAGCGACATGAGGACAATGAACGCTTTGAAAAAGTCGTAGAGAAACTAGAAGCTATGACGACAAATGGTCTATTAAAAGATATGGCCTATCATTTTTCGGACAAAAAAGAGGTTATTAAAGTAAACTTGATTGCCGGAATATCTCGTGGTGTCGGATTAACACTAGGAACCGCTATCTTTATCGGTATCTTTTTATTTATACTCTTACAAATGAGCTCTTGGCCCGTTGTCGGTCAATGGGTTGCAGAATTCCTAAATATGGTCGAGACATACCGTGCTCAGCTATAATTCAAATTGACTAAATGAGGTGACTGAAATGGAATGGTTAGGAATTGGTGTTTTTATTATTGCCCTTGCACTGGCAGTTGGTATTGGCTTTTTGATTCCCGTCCTTAATAAACTAACAAAAACGTTAGACCAAACAGCTCAAGTGATTGGACAAGCTGAAAAAAGTATCACCGAAGTAACAGGAGAGGTGAAATTAGTCCTTTATAATACGAATGAAACTTTATTAGATGTCAATCAAAAAGTTCGTAAGCTTGATCCTATTTTTGACACTATTGAGGATGCTGGAAATGCCTCCCATCACCTAACATCAACATTAGCTCATTTTACTGAAGAAAAAATGAATCATGTTAAGACGGGCGTTGATGTAACGAAGCAAAAAAACGTGAAAGGATTTGTAAGGGCTGTTGCTTTTATTTATTACTTACGCAAAAAGAAAAAAGAACGTAATGTCGATCCTATTGTACGAATGGCGATGAAGGAATAAACAAAACCAAACCGTGAAAATTCACGGCTTGGTTTTTATTTTTCGTAAAAGCAGCTTCATATCTTCAGGCATTTCACTATCAAGTGAAATCAGTTTGCCTGTAAAAGGATGATTAAAAGTTACACGATAACAATGGAGAGCCTGTCTAGAAATTAGATCTACATGTCCACCATATAAATCATCTCCACATAATGGAAAACCTAACGATGAAAAGTGCACCCGAATTTGATGGGTTCTTCCAGTCTCTAACTCAATCCGCACATAGGTAAGTAACTCATTTTGAGAAATAACCTCATAATAAGTTTTAGCGAATTGGCCCGATGAATGTACCATTCTCTCAATAATACTAGTAGGCTTCCTAGTAATTGGATGATCAATACAGGCTTTTAATGGGCAAACACGCCCCTCAACAATCGCTTCATAATATCTTTTTACTTGCTTTTTTTGTTGTTGCTTGGACAATTTATCATGAGCAAGTCGATGCTTAGCAACAATCAATAAGCCTGTCGTATCCTTATCTAAGCGGTTAACGGCATGAAAGGTAGCGGCAATGCCATTCTGTTGATAGTAACCAATGACATCATTAGCTAATGTGCCTGTCGACTGCTCACGTGATGGAATCGTTAACTGCCCTGCCCTCTTATTGATGACAAGAACATGCTCATCTTCATAACGAATATCTAATGAACCATCTCCGGCAACTAATGATGCACTAGGCTGCTCAGATGGTAAATAAATAACGATTTTGTCTTTTTCCTTTAAGACCGTCCTCACATTTTTTTCCTGCTCATTCACCAATATAACTCCATCTTGATGTTTGATTTTAGCTAAAGCACTTCTAGAAATCATTTGTTTGGTTAATAAAAAATCTCTTAATAAAAGGCCAGCATCCTCCGCACTAACAAGCCATTCTAATTGCACTTGCTTTTTAATCACCGATAAATGACTCCTTTACCCGTTTCCAGAAAGGGAATGGTCTAAAGCGAGCAAACCGAATTTTTTCATCAGCAACTCGGCACTGTATCGAAGCAATCTCTCCAATATCAGGGTTATAATGGTCAATAGAAACTTGCACGCGAACATTGTTTAATGGCTTTAATAAGCAAGTATGATGTTGTGGTAAAACGAGTGGCGAACCTACAGTCCGATAGACACGATTATTAATAGAAGCCATTTCTGCAATTTGAATGGAAGCTAAGGAAGGATGCAGAATCGCCCCCCCTAATGCTTTATTATAAGCTGTACTTCCTGAAGGTGTTGATATACATAAGCCATCGCCTCTAAAAATTTCAAACGTTTCTCCTTTAATTTCAACACTACTAACAAGTGAGCCTTCGATACTTTTTACCGTACATTCATTTAAAGCTAAATAACGAATTTCCTTTTCTGTTTCATCATTTGATTTAATAATTACTTCTAATAAAGGATATTCGACAACCTGAAACGGTGTTTTCGCAATGTGAATAACAAGCTTTTCCACTTCTTCTGGTATCCAATCCGCATAAAACCCTAAGTGACCCGTATGAATACCGACAAAGGCTGTCTCCTCTAAACGGTGACTATAATCATGGAAGGCTTGTAAAAGTGTCCCATCACCACCAACAGTAATCACTAAATCAGGCTCTTCCTCTTGAAGAAACAAACCAAAATCAAGTAAGTATGTTTCAATTCGTCGCTTCAGTGTATTGGATATATCGTCACCTCGTGAGGTTACGGCAAATTTCATTTCATTTCCTCCCAATTAAGCTACAGTTTGCGCCCTTGTTCTTCTTTAGCCGTGACGATCTGTTGTGCCTCTCTTACTTCTTCACGGATAATAGACATTTCCTCATCTAATAAAAAAGCAACCTCCGAAGAACGCTGTAGCTTCATTAATATATCTTGAGGTATCTCACCTCGATATTTATAACGTAATGAATGTTCAATGGTTGCCCAAAAATTCATCGCCATCGTTCGAATTTGTAATTCGACTAGTACGTTCTTTTCACCATCTATCGTTTGAACTGGATATTTTAAAATCATATGATAAGAACGATATCCACTCGGTTTTTTTTCAGAAATATAATTAATCTCTTCAACCACCTCAAAGTCCTTACGATTTCGTATTAATTCCACAACAGTTTCAATATCCTCAACAAATTGCGTGATGATCCGTACTCCTGCAATATCTTGTAACTCTTGCTCTAAACGATCAAGTGGTATATTTTTTCGACTAGCCTTATCAATAATACTCGATATCGGCTTTACCCTACCTGTTACGAATTCAATTGGTGTATGCTTTGATGATTTTAAATATTGCTCACGGACCCCTCTAAGCTTCACCTTTAACTCATCAACCGCTTGATTATAAGGGGCTAATAATATTTCCCACTTTCGCATCTAACCACCATCCATCACATTCTTATCATGAAAAATGAGCTAAAACCGCTTCCTCTAAACGCTCTCCGTAATTTCCATTACCTTGAATATTTTCTAGCAAAAATTCTAACTCATTATGTATTGCCGTTAATACTATTGTTTTTTCATCATTAAAAACCACTTGCACGCGCTTATCTTCGTTGTATATTTTTGCTAACCCTTGCCATATTGCTTCCACGAAAACGAGGTAATAAAATTGTTCAGCATCTTCTAAAATATACACAAATGCAAGCTGGTCCGAATCAACCAACATTCTTTCACCGTCCTGCAACTGCTCTGCTACCGTTTTATCTACAGGTTCAGAAATCCTAAGTTCAATATATTCATCCTCTATATGAAGTTCTGTAACAAAAAATCGATTCATTCAAGTCACTGCCTCTCTTAACAAACATTCCATTCCATTACCTTTATTTTAACATATTTTCTTCCATCAACCTACGAATCTCGCCGCATTGATTCCCAAATTGTCGAACGAACAAGGCTATGTCATAATTACAGTACACATATTTAATGAAAGGGGTAATTTCCAATGACAAAAGAAATTGAAATTGAATCCAAATCGATGCTTTCCTTGAATGATTATCATCAGTTAATCAACCATTTTCAATTACATCAGCAGCAAGGCTTTCTACAACAAAACCACTATTTTGAAACGAAAGATATGCAATTGAAGGTGCACCATTGTGCCTTACGGGTTCGCAAAAAAAACGAGCAATATACGTTAACATTAAAACAACCCCAAAAAGAAGGACTTTTAGAAACGAATCAAATAATCACCGGGAGTGATTTGGTTACTTTTCAGACTACTGGTACCCTTCCATCTGGTGAAGTCCAACAACAACTTCAAGATTCTGCCCTTCATACAGACACATTTATTTATTTAGGTTGCTTGGAAACTGAAAGACATGAGCTCACTTACGAACAAGGATTATTATGCTTAGATAAAAGTAGTTATTTAGGTAAGACCGATTATGAGGTTGAATTTGAAGGCCATAGTGAAGCACACGCAGAGGCGACAATGGCACACTTATTACAAACCTTGCAAATTGAAAATAAAAAATCTAAAAACAAAGTACAACGATTTTTTGAGAGAAGTTTAGAAATATAAACTTTAGTGAAAAAGTCGGATTTCTGAAAATTACTTTTTTGTTAGGATAAGAACAACAGGACAAAAGGAGGGTTAATTGTGGCACTATTTCATCCTATGTTTGTAAATAACACGCTGACGAATAGTCCTAACACCTTAGCAACAGCGAACCCAATGAACAGCCAACAAAATAACCGCCTATTTCAGGCATATCTACAAGCTGAATTGCAAAGTCAAACATTCTCGCAAACAGCACCACCTTCATTTAATCAAATTGCTTTTTTGACCCAATATCAAGCAAACATGAACCAGCCACAGCCTGGTCATTCACTGCTCAATTATTTAGATTCAGCGGCTATACATAGCGGAACCCATCACTATGCTAATCAAGTTGACCAACCTATTCAAGAGCCTATTTATGCAAGTGCCCAAGAAGAGAGTTATCGCCCATATATAGAGGAAGCGGCACAAAAATATCAGATAGACCCTAAGCTTTTATATGCCATCATCAAACATGAGTCTAATTTTAACGCTCAAGCCGTTAGTCCTGCTGGAGCTGCAGGTCTCATGCAATTAATGCCTCAAACGGCAAAGGGACTTCAAGTATCGAACGTTTTTGATCCCAAACAAAACATTGAAGGCGGAGCCAAATATATGAGGCAGATGCTTGACCGCTATGATAATAATTTAGAATTAGCTTTGGCCGCATATAATGCAGGTCCAGGCAATGTTGATAAATATGGTGGCATTCCACCTTTTAAAGAAACGAGAAACTATGTACCAAAAGTTCTCTCTACCTACCACATTTAATCATAACCGTAGATGCCAGAAGTATGTTGATGCTTTTGGTGTTTTTTGTGTAATTGTACGTATGGAAATAGTTAGCAGGTCACCTAACATCGATGAACTTAGGATGATTGCGACTCCTGACGGTGATTTGAGTTGATTGTATGAGCCATACACACAACCGCGTTTATGAACAAAACCGCTCCATTGAAAAACAATATTCAATTGGACGAATACTCAGCTAACAAGAACGAACCACCCATTTCATTACACTAGCACCCCTATTCTGCAGGTAGTCCCTCGTTTTCAAACCGCACTACTACATAAAGCCAAGCCACACTGTATGGAAACTACTCTTCGTCACGACTTCAGTACCTGAACTCCCACCACTCTAACTGGTTCATGTCAAACCATTTTGCCATATGCGTTAAACCTGTTGTATAAAACAATACCTCATTCTTTATTCCTCAATCAGATAAGTTGCCCCATTTTCTCCAACTTGCTACAATGTGTGTTAGTACAAATGCAAAATATAAGACAGTTTCCAAAAAATAAGGTAAAATGCAAAACATAGCATAAAAATATTTATATCGCTCGAATGAGGAGGTATTATAATGTCTAATATAGGGCAATCACCATACGAAGCCCTCGGAGGTGAAGCCGTGTTAACGAAAGTAATTAATACGTTCTACGGCTATGTTTCTGAGCACCCTGATATCGCCCATTTGTTTCCAGATGATTTATCAGAAACCAAACGGAAACAAACGCAATTTTTAACACAATTTTTAGGTGGGCCAACAAATTATACGAACGAACATGGTCATCCGATGCTAAGAGCTAGGCATATGCCCTTTGCCATCGGTCAAAAACAAGCAGAAGCATGGATAGCCTGTATGAAAAAGGCTTTGAATACACATAACATTAGTGGACCTATTTATGATTATCTCGTTGAACGATTAACAATGACAGCTTTCCATATGGTAAACACCACGAATGAATCAAATTAAGAAAGGAGAATGACCATTGAACCCTAGAAAGAAACAGCAATTATGCAATAACTTGACAGGCATATGTGGTCTAGATCCAAAAGATTCCTACCAACCTAAGACCGGAAAAGCTATCGAACTATATGCTTTTATAGATCCTTTTAGTGCCGAATGTTGGTCATTTGAACCAATTATGAAAAAATTAGTGATGGAGTATGGCGAATATTTTAGAATTAGAGTTTTACTTACTGGTAAACTTAAGGCCTGGAATCTTTGTACGGATCAAAAGAATTCTCAACAAAAAAAGTTAGAATTAGCTCAAAGCTGGGATAGAATTTCTACGGAAACAGGGATGTCTTGTGATGGCGATTACTGGCTTGAAAACCAGCGAAATTCTCCATTTACAGTTGCACTAGCAATCAAAGCTGCAGAGCTTCAAGGCCCTCAAAAAGGTGGGCGTTTTTTAAGAAAACTACGTGAGAAGATTTTTCTGGAGAAACAAGACATCACCAATATTAATACTTTGACAAATTGTTGCTTGGCTGCTGGATTAGACGTGGAAGAATTTCTAAATGATCTTGATTCTACCACTGCACGTAAAGCACTAGAATGTGATATCACAACAACCAATGACATGGATGTAGAAACCGTGCCTACGTTTGTATTTTTTAATGATGATATTGAACAGGATGGTATTAAAGTGCCAGGGATTTATAAATATGAGGTTTACCAACAAGTAATCGAGGAAATGCTTGGCTACCTCCCTCCGAAAAAGGAAAAGCTGTCAATTGAATCATTTATAAAAAAATATGAATTTGTTGCCTCCATCGAAATAGCCGTTGTTTACGACCTTTCTTTACATGACGTCAAAAAAGAATTAACGCCTCTCATTCTTCAACAAAGGATAGAGCAAGTTCCAGTTAAACATGGAACCTTCTGGAGATATGTTGGAACTTAAAAAAAGAGCGAACGCATGCGTTCGCTCTTTTATTCTCTATGGGGGAGAGAATGTGATGTGCTTCACATATAAAGAATAACATCCGTTTCTTTGCCTGACAATCCTTTAACAGAAACGTTTTCTTTTTTGCCACATAAATGAAAGAATCTCGTTACAATCCCACATTTTCTGGATGTTTTAATATGAAAGTTGGTGCTGATACTCATATGCGGAGCTTTGATTGCTGCTACCGAAAATCATGCTCCGCGTCCTGCTGGGTGGCGCTGAACTAATACTGGTACAGCCAGTGGATTTCAGCCCGCCGCTAGGTCCCGCGGGAATCTCCACATGTTTTCGTCCGCTGGGTTACGGCTCATTCTCAATTCCAAAAAACATTATTACAACAAATATTAAAAAGAACAATAACAAAGTGAATGAAAAGTCACCAGTTAAAGCGCCAGACACTACTTTCATCTTGGTTGGTGGCGAAGTGAATGGGGCCCGGGTTTTATATGAAAGTTCAATGGGTGATGCAAGGAATCTCGTTAAGTTCACTTCAGTATGACAGGTTATGACTAATCATTAAGCTCAAGAGCTCATTGTGACATCGTGCCCCTTGAGTAATTGACACGTTCAGCCTTTTTCGTGTAGTTACTCCAAGGTTTGGCCTCCGTATCTTCACATTAACCCTCTCTTTGTGTAGTTACTCTGAAGATTGGCNGCCTCCGTATCTTTACATTAACCCCCTCTTTGTGCAGATACTCTAAGGTTTGGCCTCCGTATCTTCACATTAACCCTCTCTTTGTGCAGTTACTCCATGGTTTTGCCTCCGTATCTTCACATTAACCCTCTCTTTGTGCAGTTACTCCAAGGATTTGCCTCCGTATCTTTACATTAACCCCCTCTTTGTGCAGATACTCCAAGGTTTGGCCTCCGTATCTTCACATTAACCGCCTCTTTGTGCAGATACTTCGGGGTTTTGTCTCCGTACCTTCACGATTCTTTATGTACCTTAAGATGGCTGAGATAGATGACTTTCATTTTTGTTGGTGGTGGAGCGGTTTTGGCTCCTCCATGCGGATTTTATATGAAAGTTGATGTTGATGCTCATGTGCGGAGCTTTGCATCAGCTTCCTACAAATTCGCGGTCGCCTCACACATCATTGCCTTACAGACTATGGTTGTCACACCACTATAAAAAGTTCAACCGGAGAGGTTGAACTTTTTATTTATATTTTTATATGACCTCCTACTTTTACATTAATTTTGATTATATCTATTCACTCATGAATAATTGATATAAACTCCTCAACCGTTAAACCTTCAACTTCTCTTAACATTTCATTTGAAATTTCTTTTACTGAGAGCTTACAGCACTGATAAACTTAGCTGCAAAAAAACGCCATTAAATATTAGTGCACAGAGTAATAAAGAAACCATTATTTTTTTATGAATTTCATATAATTACCTTCTGTTCCCACTATATTAACACACGTAAAAAAAGCAATGAGAACATGGTTCTCATTGCTTTTTTAATCATTGACGCTCAAAACACTCCGTTTTTATGTAGCTTCTGCTTCACTTTTTAATTGAACATTACGTTGTGGGGCGAAGGTTGAAATGGCATGCTTGTAAACAAGTTGTTGCTTACCTTCTGATTCAAGTATGATCGTGAAATTATCGAACCCTTTAACTAAACCACGTAATTGGAATCCGTTTAAAAGGAAAACAGTTACGGTAATATTGTCTTTTCTTAATTGATTTAAAAATTGGTCCTGTATATTGATTGTTTTCATGATTCTGTCCTCCTCAATTATGCTATCTCTTTATTTCGATACGTTCTGCAATTTTCCTTCAATAAACTCTGATATTTGTTGAAAAAGTTTTTCGGTTAATCCTTCTGAAACATCAAACCAAGTCGTATTCGTTTTGTTACGAAACCACGTAAATTGCCTTTTTGCATACCTTCTCGAATTTTGTTTAAGTTGTTCAATCGCTTCTTCTTGAGTAATCAGTCCATCAAAATAGTCGTAAAGCTCCTTATAGCCAATTGCCTGTATACTTTGCACTTCCCTTAAACCTTGCTTGTAAAACCTGTTCACCTCATCAATTAGACCATTCTTTACCATCAAATCAACCCGTTTGTTGATTCGTTCATACAACTGTTCACGCGGCATCGTTAAGCCGATCATAGCAAGATTAAAATGGTCCTTTTCGACGTGGTCGTTTTGTTGTTGTGAAAAAGGTATGCCGGTAACATGAAAAACTTCAAGGGCTCGAATGACACGCCTTACATTATTAGGGTGAATGACATCCTGCACCTCAGGGTCTACTGACAATAAGCGATTATATAAGGCATCCTTGCCTTTTTCCATAGCAAAATTCCCAAGTTCAGTTCGGTAATGTTCATCTTCAATCTTCTCTGAAAATTGATAACCTTTAATGATAGCATTGACATATAGACCCGTACCACCAGTTAAAATCGGTGTTTTACCCTGAACATTTAACGCTGTAATTAATGGTATAACATGTTCTTGGAAATCCGCAACTGTAAATGCTTCGTCAGGATCTTTAATATCAATCAAATGATGAGGGATCCCTTGCATTTCCTCTTTTGTCACTTTTGCCGTGCCGATATCCATTCCACGATATATTTGCATAGAATCACCACTTATTACTTCACCGTGGTATTTTTTGGCTAGCTCAATACTTAATGCCGTTTTTCCAACTCCTGTAGGCCCAACAATGGCCACCAAATCTTCCTTCATCATCTTCTCCCTTTTTATACCTTTTCAAACATCCATATGTTAATTTCCCTTAACTTTTCAGGTAACCATAATGAAATGCCGCATGCTTACGTTTTTGCACATTAAATTCAAACTGCTCAAATCGACTGCTCTGCCAATGATCCTTTAAAACGACACGGTGCTTCGCTACTTTTTTCGCTAAAGCAATTGCTTCTGGACTAATCGTCTCATAGTGTGCAAGGCTACGGATGCCCGCAATGCCTTTTGAATTTAAAATAGCCTGCTCAAACATCGGATCAAAATAGACGACATCAACACTATTCTCTGGTAATCGGGATAAGTAATCAAGGTGATGGCCATGAATGACTTGAATTCGTTTCATCAATTCAAGTAAATCAGAACGACCATCATCCCACGATTGCATTCCTACTCTAACTAATGTGGCAATGACTTTATTTTCTTCTAATCCGACGACCTTTCCTGATTCGCCTACTAAATATTGGGCAACAAGACTATCTGCACCTAAACCCATCGTACAGTCAAGAAAACTCATGCCTTGCTGTAATTTCGTCACTTCTTTTAACGGCTCTGTTTGGTTATTTTCAATTTGCTTAATCCTCACAAAGGCAGAGTTAGGGTGATAGAAAAAAGAGGATTGAAGGGAGCTTGGGAAATATTCAATTTTATCTATCCCGACAACGATTATATCTTGTTTCTCCTGCTTCATTAAACTTTCTACGGAATGCCCTTGTCTTTTAACATATATAAAATTTAAATCATTTGCAAGCTGAATCGCTTTCGGTTCTAAATCTTGGGCACGTTTACGAACGGTTGTGACTATCAATCCTGTTACTCCTTTTTTGTCTTACATGACTCGTTTAAACATTTTTTCAAGTTCATACGTGGTAAAGTGAATCAGAATGGGACGACCATGAGGACACGTAAACGGATCATGGCATGTCCTTAATGATTCTAATAGTGCAAAAATCTCATCGTGACGCAAATGACGATTCGCTTTAATCGCCGCTTTACATGACATTAAAATCGCCGCTTCTTCACGTAATTGACCAATATCTACCTTCTGTAAAGATAATACCTGCTCAACAATTTCGCGAATGGTTTCCTCTTCCAAACCTTTTGGAAGCCAAGTTGGATGGGAACGAACTATATAAGCTTGTGGACCAAAATCCTCAACAAAAACCCCAACTTGCTTCAATTTATCAAGGTTTTCGTCAATACGACCTTTTTCTTGATACGTACATTCGATCGTAATCGGAACGAGCAAATCCTGAACATTTGGCTCCTCCTCTTTGACCTTCTCCCGAAAATACTCATACTTAATCCGTTCTTGGGCGGCATGTTGATCAATTAAATACATCCCTTGTTCATTTTGAGCAACAATGTACGTTCCATGCATTTGACCAACCGGGTAAAGGATTGGCACTCTGTCACGTTCGATGTCGATTTCTTCATGATGAACAATCGCATGTGTTTCACTTCCAACTGTTGAATCCTCTTCAACATAGTTGTCCTCAAAATCTACCCTTTGCTGACGTTCATCACGTCCTACGAGAGAATGTGTAGATGAGTCACTTTCTTTCACTTCAAAAATATTCTCAGCTTCGCTAGAAGGGAGCGAAGTTAGCGGCTGTTCTTTTTTCACCTCGGGATACAGAAATGGTTCAGCGGACTTCTTCGATTCAATAGCTGGGCTAGTTTCTGCCTTCACCACATTATCGATCATCCCCTTTGAGCCACTATGATCAGGCACGGGCTCCTCCGTTTCAAATGACAAAGCAATTTGTTCACTTTGTGGTTTGATAACCTTTTTAGTATCGGCATGAGGAATCAATGTTTGTTTTTTGAAGATCGCTTGAATAGACTCTGTAATTAACGTACACAGGTCCTGTTCCTTACTTAAACGTACTTCCAATTTTGCGGGATGTACATTCACATCAATGAGTAAAGGATCCATGTCAATACAGAGCACGACAACTGGAAATCTCCCTATCGGAAGTAAAGTATGATAACCAGCTTGTATCGCTTTGGCAATTGTGTAATTCCGAATATACCGACCATTGACAATGACGGAAATATATTGCCTTGAAGCTCTTGTTACTTCCGGTTTCGCGACAAAACCTCTCACCTGATAATCCAAGGTTTCTCCCTTAATTTCCAACATACTCTTGGCCATATTACGACCATAAATGGCAGCAATCACTTGTTTCATATCACCATTCCCAATGGTATGCAACATTTGCTTTCCATCATGATATAACTCAAATGAAATATGAGGATGGGCAAGTGCTAATCGGTTCATAATATCACTAACATTACCAGCTTCCGTTGTAACTGTTTTTAGATATTTAAGTCTTGCAGGTGTATTATAAAAAAGTTGGGTGACGTGAATTTCTGTTCCTTTACGAGTTGCCGAGGCGCTTCTTTCAACAATCTCTCCACCTTGCAGCTTCATCTCAGTCCCCGCACCCTCACCTGTACTTGTTTTTAATAAAATGTGAGAGACAGAGGCGATACTCGGTAAAGCCTCTCCTCTAAATCCAAGTGTTCGAATATGAAACAGATCTCTATCCTGCTTTATTTTACTCGTTGCATGACGTAAAAAAGCCGTCTCCACATCACTTTGTTCAATACCATCTCCATTATCAACAATACGAATCGAGGATAAACCACCTTCTTCAATTTCAACGAGAATATGAGTACTATTGGCATCAATTGCATTTTCTACGAGCTCTTTCACAATGGAGGCAGGACGTTCCACTACTTCTCCTGCAGCAATTTTATTGGACAAACTTTCTTGAAGCTGTCTAATTTTGCCCATCTGTCATACTCTCCTCTCTCTTTACTATTTTAGAGACTTTTGCCATTCATACACTTTTTGCATCGCTTCAAATGGCGTTAAGTGCAAAATATCTAGCTCTTTAATTTTTTTCACGAGTTGCTTTTCTTTTTTCGATAGTGGACTACGCTCTTCTAACACATCCATTTCTTTAAATAAAGATAACTGTTCAGGTTCTTCATGTATAAATTCAACCTCATCGTTGCTAGGCTTTGTTTTTGGTCGTGAAATTTTTTCAATATCAGATGCTATCTGGTCTGGTTCTACTGTTGCCGCAACAGGAATATGTTTCATTCCCTGCTCTAACTCTACTAATAATTTCTCCGCCCGTTCTGTGACTGGTCTAGGCATTTGAGCAAGCTCAGCTACATAAATCCCATAACTTCTGTCTGCTTGTCCTTCAATGACTTTATGCAAAAATACGACATGCCCTTGGTCCTCTGTTGCGGATACATGAACATTTTGCAGATTCTTTAAGTGATCGGAAAGACTTGTTAACTCATGATAATGAGTAGAAAACAATGTTTTAGCTTTCACTTCGTCATGAATATACTCAATGATAGCTTGGGCAAGGGCGATACCATCATACGTAGACGTACCACGCCCAATTTCGTCTAAAAGGATTAAACTATTTTGAGTCGCTTTCGTTAAGGCATATTGCGTTTCTAACATTTCCACCATAAATGTACTTTGTCCACTCGCCAGATCATCTGCCGCTCCAATACGGGTAAAAATTTGATCAAAAATCGGTAATTCTGCTTCTTCTGCCGGTACATAACAGCCAATTTGAGCCATGACAACAATTAACGCTAACTGCCTCATATACGTACTTTTACCGGCCATATTCGGACCTGTTATTAATAACATTTCTCGCTCAGTTTCAAGCTTTACATCATTAGCCACATAGTCACCTTTTGGTATAACCGTTTCGACTACCGGATGGCGTCCACCGATAATGCTGACATGTTTTTTGCTCGAAAATAGAGGCCGTATATAGTGCTTATTTTCAGCAATCGTAGCAAACCCTAATAAAACATCTAGTTCGCTAATTGACTTCGCTAATTTTTGAATCGGTTCCACATATTGTTTAGCCTCTTCTCTAATCGAAGAAAATAACTGATATTCAAGCTCAACCATTTTCTCCTCAGCACCAAGAATCATCGCTTCTTTTTCTTTTAATTCAGGTGTAATATAACGTTCAGCATTGGTTAAAGTTTGTTTGCGTTCATATCGCCCTTCTGGTAGAGATGCTACATTCGCTTTCGTCACCTCGATATAATAACCAAACACTTTGTTGTACCCGACCTTTAAAGTCTTAATACCCGTTACTTGCCTTTCCTTTTGTTCTAGCTCTGCAATCCATCTCTTTCCGTTTACACTAGCATCACGATAAATATCTAATTCTTGATGGAAGCCTGATTTAATGATGCCGCCATCTTTAACTGAAACGGGCGGGTCTTCGATGATGCTCGCTTCTAACTTTTCAATGAGTGATTCATACGTTGTATGCCCCTTAAAAAAGTGAGCCTCTAATTCGGCATCCATCTCCTTCAATAGTGCTTGTACAACAGGAATTTTCATCAAAGAACGCTTAAGTTGAATAAGTTCACGTGCATTGACATTTCCATAGGCAATTCGCCCAACTAAACGCTCTAAATCATATACTTGTTTTAATTCATCTCTTAATTCTTCACGTTCAAAATAGTGCTTGATAAAAACATGAACGGTATCAAGTCTTTGCTCAATGATCGTTTGATTTAGTAAAGGTTGCTCAACCCATTTCTTGAGCATTCTTCCCCCCATTGCTGTCACCGTTTGGTCGAGTACACCAATCAAGGCACCTTGTTTTTTCTTATCTCTTAATGTTTCCGTCAATTCTAAGTTTCTTTTAGAGTGCCTGTCAATCTTCAAATAGGAGTTAGCAGGGTAATAGTGGACAGCTTGTAAATGGTTTAATGAACGCTTTTGTGTCCGCACTAAATACTGGCACATTCTCCAAAAAGTCGTTTGTAATTTTTTTTGTTCTAACGAATGAACGAGGTGCTTATACTCCGTCAATTCGCTTTCATCTTCCTCATAAGAAATCGTGATCGTTAATGCTTCTTTAATCTTAGTAAGCTTATCGCTGGAGAAATCTGCGGAAACAACAAGTTCTCGTGCTTTGGAAGAAGTGAGTTCTTGAATGATTTCCTGTGGATCATCTCCTAGTAGAGTGACTTCATTTTCTCCTGTTGATAAATCAGTACGAATAAAGCCAATGGTTTGATCAGGGAATTGGGTAATCGAAGTAATAAAATGATTCTCTTTCTCTTGGATCATCCCTTTTTCTACGACTGTTCCGGGAGTTAAAATCCGGACCACTTCGCGTTTAACGACTCCTTTAGCCACTGCCGGGTCCTCTACTTGCTCACATATGGCTATTTTGTAGCCTTTTTCTATGAGTCTAGTCATATACGAATCTGCAGAATGGTGTGGTACACCGCACATTGGGATTCGATCTTCACCTTTTCCACGTCCAGTTAAGGTGATCTCTAATTCCTGAGCCGCCTTGATGGCGTCTTCATGGAATAATTCGTAGAAATCGCCTAAACGAAAAAATAAAAAGGCATCCTGGTGCTTTGCCTTAATCTCTAAATATTGCTTCATCATTGGTGTTTGTTCAGCCATTGTTAACCTCCGCCGTCCATCTTTTAGATGTTGCTATTATAACATATTGCTTAATTTGAACCTAATAGATTATAAGGTTTATTGTATGAAAGTTGGTGCGAACATAGAGCGTTACTTGTCGCTACCGAAAATTACGATCCGCTGGATTACATCTAATTCTCAGGTTCATAATCATTCTTACAAAGAACAAAAACAAACTTTCATATTTGTTGGTGGCGAAGTGAATCTGGCTAATTGTTTCTGGAGCTCAAACCCTAACTTTTTCTTGTGTTAGTTGTTTCTTCCCTCTTTCCTTACACTACTAAAATTCTTTTCTCTCCTGTTTGATATATGCCAGATTCATCCAATTGTTCATAATTGATTTAGAATTTCTTAATGGTTTTTTATTTGGCATAACGTCTAATTTAGTTATGTTTATCATATCGTGATAAAGATAATGAATTTTTTATCATGAGGAAATTTGGAACACTAGTCATTTGTCCTGCATAGGATGTCAGTGAATAGTTTGGCTAGGCGAACGATGTTAAGCCACAAAGCTACGAACTACTTAGATTAAATGATTAAGAGGAGGGTAATGTGAACATGGCTCAAAATGATTTTAATTATCGAGAGATCATAACAAAAGCCGTATGCGGGAGAGGACGTAAATTCTCAGAAGCTACCCATCATATTAAACCGACAAACAGGCCTACGAGCATTCTTGGTTGCTGGGTCATTAACCACAAATATGATGCAGCACAAAAAGGTGAAAATGTTGAAGTAACAGGTAGTTATGACATTAATGTTTGGTTTTCGTATGCTAATAATACGAAGACGGAGGTCGTTTCGCAAACAGTCACCTTTACAGACATTATTGAATTAACAGAGCGTGACCAAAATGTGTTATCTACAAACATGGAAGTCTTAGCAGAGGCTATCCAACAGCCAAACACTTTAGAAGCAACGATTGCAGAGGATGGAAATCGTGTTGCCGTACAAGTTGAACGTGAATTTTTAGTTGAATGTATTGGAGAAACGAAAATCTCTGTTGCTTGCAATCCAGATGGAGTCATTCGAACATTCGCGTCGGATGATGAAGAGGATGAAGTGAGCGATGAAGAATTCGAGCGTCTCGACCCAAATTTCCTTCATCAAGAAATGGAAAAAAATTAAAGACCAGTAACCCTGGTCTTTTTTTAAGTTTTCTATGAATGTAAGAAAACTAATATGGCAGTGAGATTGAGGTATACTCACAGTGAAAAGCAGGAAATGTGGGCCAACTTCGCCGTGACGGCAGAATAAAATCCCATCTATCTTCGAGAAAACGTGACTACCACTACTTCAGCACTTACTAAAGATTGAGGCTATCATTTTGTTTACATTAGAAAAAACCAGAAAAGCCCTCGACGCCTTCCTGGTTCCATTTACTTATTTTTCACATGAATCTTGAATAAGAGGGTTTTTCATCGTTGTTCCTTTTTGGACATCGCCACCCATTGAAATAATTACTTCTTCTGTAATTTTTCGTGAAATGGCATTTGTCACAATTTGAAGAAGGTCATTGACATCGGCTTGACTTTGTTGGAATTCTTGCACAAGTGGGATTTCCTCAATTTCCGTCTGCAATTCCTCAATCTTTGCTTCTGTTTGCTTTAAAGCTTCACCTTTCTGATAATGCTTTAAATTAACCGCTTCTTTTTGTAACTTCTTAATTTGTGCGATTAATTCTTGAACACGAAGGTGCTCATTAATCTTTTTCTCTGCCTTCTTAAAAAAATCAACCTCTTCTGTTTGAGCCATCATCACGGCTAAGTCTTTTGCTTTTTCAATTATATCTTGTCTAGTATACTTTGCTTCCATTATTTCGTTACCTCCACTGATTGAACTAACTCTCCACTTAATGACCACGTTTTTACATCCGTAACTTTCACATACACGATTGTTCCTATGGCCGATTTTGGACCTCTAAAATTCACTAAACGATTCGTCCGTGTACGCCCTGCTAGAACGTCCGGATTTTTCTTACTTTCACCTTCTACAAGAACCTCTACAACTTTCCCTTCATAATCAAGGTTTTTCTTTGCAGAGATCTCGTTAACTAATGCATTTAAACGAGCAAGTCGTTCCTTTTTCACTTCGTCAGGGACATTGTCTTTCATTTTTGCTGCAGGTGTACCTTCACGAGGCGAATAAATATACGTAAACGCACTATCAAATTCAATCTCACGTACTAATGATAATGTATCCTCAAATTGTTCTTCGGTTTCGTTTGGAAAACCAACAATTAAATCGGTTGTAAACGAAGCATTAGGAATCGTGTCTTTAATTTTATTTGCTAACTCAATATATTGTTCACGAGAATACTTACGTGCCATCAGCTTGAGTATTTGTGAATTCCCATGCTGTACAGGTAAATGAATATGTTCAACTAAATTGCCACCTTTAGCAAGTACTTGAATAAGGTGATCATCAAAATCACGAGGGTGACTTGTTGTAAACCTTACACGAGGGATATCAATTTTATGGATATCATCCATTAAATGTCCTAATCGATAATCGATATCCTTTAAATCCTTCCCGTAAGCATTCACATTTTGTCCAAGTAATGTAATTTCTTTATAACCTTGTCTCGCTAAATTACGCACTTCCTCAATGATATCTTCAGGACGTCTACTTCTTTCCTTCCCCCGTGTATAAGGCACGATACAGTATGTACAGAACTTATCACAGCCATACATTATATTAACCCAGGCTTGCGTCTTTCCTTTTCTTTCTCGTGGCATGTTTTCAATAATATCGCCTTCTTTTGACCAAACCTCAATGACCATTTCTTTACCAAAAATAGCTTCCTTAAGCAAATGTGGTAAGCGATGGATATTATGAGTCCCAAAGATTAAATCCATATGCTGATGCTTTTGCATAATCCGATTGACGACACTTTCTTCCTGTGACATACAGCCACAAATACCAAGAATTAACTCAGGGCGTTCTTGCTTTAATGTTTTCAAATGACCGATTTCACCAAACACTTTATTCTCAGCATTTTCACGTATCGCACACGTATTTAGAAGAATGACATCGGCATCCTCAGTACGATCCGTTTCAGAAAACCCCATTTCTAATAATAACCCGCTCATATTCTCTGAGTCATGAACATTCATTTGACAGCCATATGTGCGAATCATAAACTTTTTTCCTACACCAATATGTTTCATATCATCTGGGATTAAAGAGTCTGGACGAATTACCTGAATATCCTCTTTGCCACGACGCTTTCCTTGCTTATAATCTGGTTGATCTAAAATAGAGATCTCTCGACCCTGAATTCGAATCACTTTTTTATTTCCATCTTCCGAGATTATTTTGGCATTAGAAAAATCGAAATACTTACTATAGTCTTTAGCTTTTCCGTTCGAGGATTTTACGTCCTTTTCGGAAGACTCTTCTGTATTTCCATGACTCCCTAATCTTTGTTCTTCATTCATGAAAAAACTCCCTTTCCTTCAATATCAAAACCTATCATAACTAGAACTACAGAAAGATAGGTGAAACGAATCAACAAAATGGAAACATTCAATAGTATATTATACTTGTCTTTATCTTGAAAAACAATGAATCTTCTATGTCGCCCATAAATCGTCAAAGACACCATAAAAAAGCCATAAGAAGAATCTCTTCCTATGGCCAGCCATATGCTGATACACATTCATGTTGTTACGGCAATTATCTTGGCTCAACAATCAGTTTAATCGCCGTTCGCTCTTCACCATCAATTTCAATATCAGTGAAAGCAGGAATACAAACTAAGTCAATTCCACTCGGTGCGACAAACCCTCGTGCAATCGCAATCGCTTTAATTGATTGGTTCAGGGCTCCTGCTCCAATCGCTTGAATTTCCGCTGCTCCTCGTTCACGAATGACTCCAGCTAGAGCACCAGCGACAGAATTTGGTGTGGATTTTGCTGAAACTTTTAAAACTTCCATTTCTTGTACCTCCTTTTATGACGACTAAATAATCGTTCTAGCTAAGACGTGGACAAAAGGTAAACCAATTGAACATACACTCTTGGGTGATATTGTACAAGAGATGCCGATAGTTATTAATATTTCGCAAAATCAAGACATATTCCTGCTTTCACATATAAATTTCTAAAGAATCATTCTTTAGTCTGATTATATAGAAAAGAAGGGCTGATCTTCATTAATAAGAATTCGTTGAATTGATTTTGCTAACCCCGTCTTCGGGTCGACATCAATTACCACTCCGTTTAATTGTTCCCTTCCATGCGTTACTTCAAACCTTGCTGGTAAACTTGTTAAAAATCGCTGAATGATAACATCTTTTTCTACACCTAAAATCCCGTCATACGGACCTGTCATCCCAACATCAGTGATATAAGCTGTCCCTTCCGGTAAAATCCGTTCATCGGCCGTTTGCACATGCGTATGAGTACCTACTACAGCCGTCACTTTTCCATCTAAATACCACCCCATTGCCTGCTTTTCACTTGTGGCCTCAGCATGGAAATCAACAAAAATATATGGTGTTCTTTTTTTCACTTCTGCTAAAATTTGATCGGCTTTTCTAAAAGGACAATCAATAGGCGGTAAAAAAGTCCTTCCCATTAAATTAATAACGGCAACCTCAATTTGATTAATTTTCACAAACGTATAACCTTTACCTGGAACACCCGGGGGATAATTGGCAGGTCGAACAAGATTTTTGGCATCATCAATAAAATCAAAAATTTCCTTTTTATCAAAACTATGATTTCCTAATGTAATAGCTTGAGCTCCTGCATCTAAAAACCCTTTATATATTTTTTCAGTAATGCCTTTACCAGATGCAGCGTTCTCCCCATTTATAATAGTCAAAGTAGGTTTGTATTTCTGTTTTAATCTGGGCAGATATTCATCTACCATTGCTCTACCTGGTGAGCCAACTACGTCACCAACAAATAAAATTCTCATAACATCCTCATTTCTATCATTAGTCTTTCAATAGTATAATCGATCTTTCTCTCTTCGTCATCTACACCCATATATCCATTTGCCCAAAATAAAAAAGCGACAATTGTCGCTTTTTTATTTTGCATATTCAACGGCTCTTGTTTCACGAATTACTGTAACACGAATATGACCAGGATAGTCAAGTTCATCTTCTATTTTCTTCGTAATTTCTCGAGCTAATTTATGCGCTAGAGCATCGTCAACTACATCAGGGCGAACCATAATACGTACTTCACGCCCAGCTTGAATCGCATAAGTTTTTTCAACGCCGTCAAACGATTCCGAGATCTCTTCAAGTTTCTCAAGTCGTTTAATATACGTTTCTAAAGTCTCACGTCTTGCTCCAGGTCTTGCTGCAGAAAGGGCATCTGCTGCCGCCACAATCGTCGAGATGACAGATGTTGATTCTACATCACCATGATGGGAAGCAATCGCATTGATCACGACTGGATGCTCTTTATATTTACTTGCCAGCTCAACACCAATCTCAACATGACTACCTTCGACTTCATGGTCAATCGCTTTACCGATATCATGAAGTAAGCCAGCACGTTTGGCAAGCTTGACATCTTCACCAAGTTCAGCAGCCATTAAACCAGCTAAATAAGCAACTTCTGTCGAGTGCTTAAGAACATTTTGTCCATAGCTTGTTCTGAATTTGAGACGACCTAAAATCTTAATTAAATCAGGGTGTAAACCATGAATACCCATCTCAAAGGTTGCTTGCTCACCATATTCGCGGATTGCCTCGTCCACTTCTCTTCTTGACTTATCCACCATTTCTTCAATTCGAGCAGGATGAATTCGTCCATCTTGAACTAGTTTCTCTAATGCTGCACGAGCAATTTCACGGCGAATTGGATCAAAGCCGGATAAAATTACCGCTTCAGGTGTATCATCAATAATTAAATCAATACCTGTTAACGTTTCTAATGCTCGAATATTTCGACCCTCACGACCGATAATTCGACCTTTCATCTCATCATTTGGAAGAGTGACTACGGAAACGGTTGTTTCTGCCACATGATCAGCAGAACAACGTTGAAGGGCTAATGATAAAATTTCTCTAGCCTTTTTATCTGCCTCTTCTTTTGCTTGTGTCATTCTTTCTTTAATGAAAATAGCTGTCTCATGAGCTAGCTCACCTTCTAGTTCGTTCCGGATAGATTCTCGTGCTTCTTCACGAGTAAATCCAGAGATGCGCTCCAGCTCATCTTTTTGTTTTTGTACGATTTCCTCAATCTTGCTTTCCGTTTCTTCAACTTGTCGTTGTTTTTTGGTGAGAGATTCCTCCCTTTTATCCAAAGCTTCTTCTTTTTTGTCCAAAGTTTCACTCTTACGGTCTAGGATCTCTTCTTTTTGTACCAAACGATTCTCTTGTTTTTGAATCTCATTTCGTCGTTCACGAACTTCACTTTCAGCTTCGGTACGAATTTGATGAATTTCATCCTTCGCTTCTAAGATCGCTTCTTTTCGACTAGATTCAGCATCGCGCTTCGCGTCTTCCACAATTTGTTTGGCGGCTTGCTCCGCACTTGAAATTTTCGCTTCTGCAATGGATTTTCGAACAAGATATCCAACAACTGCACCGATTAATACGGCGACAACAAGCAAAGCAGGGAAGAGGAAACCACTTGTTAAACCATCCACTCTTTCACCTCCTCTTGCTATCTAATTGTTGGTTCCATACATGCAAATAATCATGTTTATTATGTTTCTAACCATTTTGTTTATATGCGGAAAAAGGATAAAATAATCACCCGCATACCATATAATTGTAAAGCTCGTATACACGATTGTCAAGAGTTGTCAAGAACTAGCACCTCACTCACACCATCTCGTATGGTAACCTGATAGGCCTTATCACCTGATTCAGCAAGATGGTGATTGTGCGTAATCATAATTACTTGGCGTTCAAACATCATACTGAGCGATTTAAGAAAATCATATAAATAATGCACATACTCGCCCGAAACATGCTTTCCAGGTTCATCTAATAACAAGGCACCGCGTAGTTTTGGCTGAATCGTTTCGATTAAGGCGACACGCAAAGCCAGTGTTACGATATCCACGACCCCTCCACCTCTTGAATCCTGTGGTTTTGTTTTTACTTGAACACCTTCATAATCCGTTACCACATAAAATTCAGCGACAGCACGACTGCCATGCTCTTCTATTTCAATCACAAAAGAAAAAAGTGGACCAAAAACATACTGCAGGGCGTTTGTCACTAGATTTTCCATCTGCTGCTTAGCTTGCTCTCTTGCATATTCAGCTGATTGCTGTAACAGAACCCTTGCTTTCTCATAAATATCAATCGTTTCTTCGTACTGATTTAGTTCTTGTTCCTTTTTCTCTAGTTGCTCTAATAACAACTTTTTTCTTGCGTCGTGTCGTATCCATTCATGATTTTTTTCTTGGATTTGCTTTTTCAACTCCGCAATTTCTTTTGAGTAACTAGTCATTCTTCATGAGTTCCTTTGGTATTAATGACCATGCCTCCTCTAAGGCTTGCTCAATTTCCTTTTCAAGGCTTTCGATTTCATGATCTAAATTCTCTGGCTTAACACCTAACTCATCAAGCTCGGCAAGTAATCGTTTTTCTTGGTTTTCCAATTCTTCAAGCTTAGCCTCTGCTCGATAACGCATATCCTTAGCTTGTTCAATCGTACGTTTCATTTTCGTTAAATCTTGTTCTATATGTTCGTGATTCATTCCAATCATCTCTCCTTACTTTTCAATCAATTCCTTCACTTCTTGACCACAGACCGGGCATGTGCCTCTTTGTAATAACTCTTGCTCATATTCAAGCTCTAATGTCTGTAATTCATTAAGCTTACTTTCAATAAATTGTTTACCATTATGCAAACGTTCATCTAATTCTTTATGCCTTGTAACAAAGCCATTTAATACGATAAAACGTTGGGTTAGTTGACTGATTTGTTCTATTCTTTGCTGAACATCCGTTAAATCACGATAATTTTCATGTTCTCTCTTGGCCTTTTTCTTCTCTGCAGAATGTCTGGCGACTATAACTTGTAATTGCTTTAATTTCTTACTCTTATCAACAAGTCTAGCAATTCGATCGATTTGTTCAATCGGCTCTTCTTTAATAAAGTCAGATAACCGAAGCTGCTCTTTTGATTCTTTACTTTGATTTATAAAAAGTTGATATTGACGACCTAATTTGAATAAGTTCAAGCGTTTATGATTTGAATCGAAGACTCGATCGTATAGTGTTTGTATTTGATCTATGTCCTTTGTTTTATGAATCCACTGTTCACAAATTAAGCGATTCTTTCTCGTTTCTTCGACATAGCTCCGTTTACGCTGCAGCTCTTTTAATTTTACAAGCATTTGTGCTAATTTTTGATTATTCACTTCCCACAAATGAACATCTTCTACAGTTTGTAATGTTCGCTGCATGACTAACTTCTCAGCCTGCTGCCTTTGATAAAGAACAATTAATTCCTTCCATTTATCAAGTTTTTTTCGTTTTTGCTCAATTTGTTCCAAAAGTAACTCTGATTTCTCTAACTGTCGCTTAGACTTTTCTAACTCTTCGTATGGTTTAAGCTGAGTCACCAATTGGTCAACCGTTTCCTGACCTTGTTTTTTACGTTGCTGTAATGAAGCCACATCTTTAGAAGTATCTCGAATTGCCATATCTAAATAGTGAGCACCACTTATCCGACCAATCGTTTTGGCTCGTACCGACCCAGCTTGTTCTAACAAGAAGGGACCGTCTAATTGCTTGGCGACATGTAAATATAACTCATTATCCCGATCTACACGTAATGGATACATGCCATGAGCCTCTAAGACCTCTTTAGGAACTTGTGTACCAAACCCTTCTAAAATCAATTCTTCCTCATTCGGCTTCTGAATCATATACCGATTTTTGGAGCTAGTTCGCTCACGAATTATCGTAATTCCACCTTCAAATTGTAAGGTTACTCGTACAAAATTGGCTCCTACCCGAATAAAATCTGTTCCTCTTGGCAAGTTGTATAGGGCCCATTGAATCGCTCGAATAATCGCGGTCTTTCCACTATCGGACTGACCGACGATCACATTTAAGCCTACATCAAAATCAACCCACGTATCAAGATGGGATTGGAAGTTTTCTAACCTAATCGAGACAAGATTATTCATATTCCTCCCCCTTCCAAGCTTCTTCAACGGCCGTAATTCTTCTCAAAGCCTCTTGTTTAACCGTTTCATCAACATCTGACATCGTCGCTAACTCTTGAATAATCTCAGACATTTGTAAACTTTGAAACTCGGTTTGCTCTTTCACCTGCTGAATGAACTCATGCAACTTCTCTTCTTGATGTACGGCTTTTTCCAAAAAGCTCCGATCTAAAACACGCTCGCCTGACTGTGCTGTTTTTAACACTTGTTCTTTCAAATCTATTCGCTCTTTCGTTAGTTCTCCTACTATAATCTTTGGCATTCGGCTTAACTCTGACCAATGATTATTTACTCGAGCGATCGCACCAGGATTACAAATATACGTCCCTTCGCGTTCCTTAATACCAAAGCCGCCATGATAATGTCCAGTGAACAATATATCAGCAGTCGTCCCCCATATATGGTCAATCAATGTATGAGGGATTCCTTCTGGTAAGGCTTTTTCAACAAGCATACTATGAACTAAATGAATCATATAGTCAGCATCATGTTCATTGATTGGGTAATAATCCAATTTAGGGTCCCGTTGATCTAAATCATAGTGATAGGGTTGTCCAGATAATTGAATCGTCAACCCGTCTTTTTCGATTAAAATAGGCTTATGTGGATGAATGATAGTCATAAGACCGAATGAATCTAATAATCCTAACATCGTTCGTGATAATGTGTTAGGATTATGGCCAAACGTATCGTGATTGCCTGATATTGCATAAATCGGCATATGTGCCATACGAAAAATCTTCGCAAACTGGCCGACTACATTGGGTGATAAATCGGGTCTATCAAAGACATCACCACCGTGGATAATAAAATCAACATTTTCTTGATTGGCTATTTCAATTACTTCTTGGATTTTTAATTTTAACGTCTCGGCAAAATCATCGAGACGGTTTTTCGGAGAGGTACCACGAATATGAGTATCCGTAAAATATAAAAACTTCATTGTTTCCTCCTGTTCGTACATAACACTTTATACCACGAAATCTTTTTAGCTTGTCATCTACTGATCTATTATAGAACATTCCGCTAATAAGCATCCACCGATACACGCAGATAAATAGAAATAGTCGGCAAAAACACCTTTTATGCTTTGCCGACAATATCATTTATCTATCTATATCACTTATTATTTTAAATCTAATGGTAACTCATCCAATTCATCTTCAGAAGGAGCATCAACTAAGATTTCTCCATTTAAACCATGATGATCACGAATCTTCTTTTCTACTTCTTCTGTAATGCTAGGGTTTTCTTTAAAGAAGATCTTAGCATTTTCACGCCCTTGTCCTAAACGCTCATTATTATAGGAATACCACGCCCCGCTTTTTTGAACAATGTCTAAATCAGCCGCGATATCTAAAATCGATCCCTCACGAGAAATTCCTTCTCCGTACATAATATCAACTTCAGCTTGTTTAAAAGGAGGTGCCACTTTATTCTTTACAACTTTAATTTTAGTTTTGTTTCCGACCATGTCATTGCCTTGCTTTAAGGTTTCAGCACGACGTACTTCTAAACGAACAGAAGAATAGAACTTCAGGGCACGGCCACCTGGCGTTGTCTCAGGGTTACCGAACATCACCCCGATCTTCTCACGAATTTGGTTAATAAATATCGCAATCGTTTTGGATTTATTCACAGCTCCTGACAACTTACGTAACGCTTGGGACATTAATCGTGCTTGTAATCCAACATGGCTATCGCCCATTTCTCCTTCAATCTCAGCTTTGGGTACAAGTGCTGCCACTGAGTCTACAACGATAATATCAACTGCACCACTACGTACTAAGGCTTCAGCAATTTCAAGTGCCTGCTCACCTGTATCCGGTTGGGATAAAAGTAATTCGTCAATATTAACGCCAAGCTTTTGTGCATAAACAGGATCTAAAGCGTGCTCAGCATCAATAAACGCCGCTTGTCCACCGTTACGTTGTACTTCAGCAATCGCATGAAGGGCAACCGTTGTTTTACCAGATGACTCCGGACCATAAACTTCAATAATTCTTCCACGTGGATAGCCGCCTACTCCTAGAGCGATATCAAGGGCAAGAGCTCCACTGGAAACGGTAGAAACACGTTGCTCAGCCTGCTCCCCTAATTTCATAATGGAACCTTTTCCAAACTGTTTTTCGATTTGGCGCAATGCCATATCAAGAGCCGCTTTACGTTCACTCATGTACAATCTCTCCTCTATTTTAAAATATTCATTAATTCATTAATAAATAAGGTTATCTCACCCGAAATGATAAACTACTCATTACTTCGTTTCTTTAAAAGGCGAATCTATGTTTCCTATTTTCTATTTTAACTCTTTTTATCGAATTTGCCAACTGTTTTTACGAACATTTATTCGGTATTTGTGAAAAAGGAGAGAAGAGGTGGATGCTTGATCGATCCACCTCATTAATTAAGAACGAGTGGGTGTTCTTTTTTCTCTTTTTGGTCGAGGTTTGGCTGGCTCAAGATTCACTCGAGCTCCATTAATACGGGAATATCGAAGGGCTTCATAAACAAAAGGTGCAACCTCTTCAGGTACTTCCATAAAAGTAAAGTTTTCAAAAATATCAATTCGTCCGATTGCTTTGCTTGAAATACCTACGAGCTCTGAAACTTCATCAGCGACAATTTTCGGTGTAAGCTGTACATTGCGACCAACGTTAATAAAGAAACGAACCATTCCTTTTGCTCCACCCGTGTCACCAAAATTATACCCAGCTTCTTCATTTGGTGTTTCCGAAGAAAAATTCATTTTTAATAAGGCAGAAACAACATCTTGTGGTGCATGTTCTTGTAAAATATCTTCAACAAGAGGTGCAAATAATTCAAATTCCTTTCCTCTTGATTCAATCGTATCGGTTACACGCTTTTTCCATGAATCACGTTGCTTTTCAACCACTTCTTCGATAGTTGGAACATCCTGTGAAGGGATACTCATTTTAATTTCATGTTCAATCGACCGAAGATGTTTCATTTCTCTTGGTGTAACGAGTGTTAATGCTAATCCTTGACGTCCAGCACGACCTGTTCGACCAATTCTGTGTACATAGCTTTCAGGATCTTGAGGAATATCATAGTTGATGACATGTGTGACATTCTCAACGTCGATACCACGTGCGGCAACATCTGTTGCGATCAAAAATTCAATCGATGAATCACGGAATTTTTTCATAACCGCATCTCGTTGGGATTGAGTCAAGTCACCATGCAAGCCATCTGCTAAATAGCCACGAGCTTGTAGAGCTTCTGTTAACTCAGCCACTCCTTTTTTTGTCCGGCAAAAGAGGATGCCAAGTTCAATCTCCTCACTATCGATAATCCGACATAAAGAGTCAATTTTATTTCTTTCTAAAACTTTAAAATAAATTTGGTTAATTAAAGGTGCCGTTACCTCACCCTTATTAATTGTAACGATTTTTGGTGTCGTCATATATTTTCGAGACAGCTTTTTAATCGCTGGTGGCATCGTTGCCGAAAATAATAATGTCTGCCTTTTCTCTTGGACTTGCTTTAAAATTAACTCAATGTCATCAATAAAACCCATATCTAACATTTCATCCGCTTCATCCAAAACAACCGTATGCACACTATCTAATCCTAATGTTTTTCTTTTAAGATGGTCTAAAATTCTCCCCGGTGTACCAATAACAACTTGGACACCTTGTTTTAAGGCCTTAATTTGATGACCAATTGACTGGCCCCCATAAATCGGTAGCGTTCTAATTTTGTTATAGACGGACAACTTTTGGAGCTCTCCAGAAACCTGGATGGCTAGTTCGCGTGTAGGAGTTAAAATTAGTGCTTGAACTACTTTCTCATGGGTAACTTTATCAACGACAGGAATTCCAAATGCCGCTGTCTTACCTGTTCCTGTTTGAGCTTGGCCAATGACATCCCCACCCTCTAAAATAACGGGAATTGCTTTTAATTGAATCGGAGATGGCTCTTCAAAGCCCATGTCTTTAATTGCTTTTCTAATTGAATCAGATATATCAAAATCATTAAAGTTTGTCATTCAAAATCTTCCACCTTTTCATTTCTTTCAGCAAATAATAGCACCCATACTTCACTGTTCTTACACGGATGGCTTGGCGAGAACCTTGCAGTACTATTGGGTAAGCCATGGGCTCAGCTTCTTTACCAACAATCCCTATGTAAACGGTCCCTACATCTTTATTTTCTTGTTTCGTTGGTCCTGCCACTCCAGTAAAGCTAATTGCTATATCACTGTTATATAGCTCTTTGGCAGCCACGGCCATTTGTTTGGCACAATCAGGGCTGACAACGCCAAATTGTTCTATTACTTCTTTCGACACGTTTAGTTGCTTTTCCTTTACTTTTGATGAATAAGCAACCGTTGAACCGACAAAAACGCTAGAGGCACCAGAGAAATTCGTCATTTCATATGAAAATAAACCACCTGTTAAACTTTCTGCTGCTGCTATTGTTAATTTGTCTTGCTTAAGCTGACGAAAGAGCACGTCCATTATGGTTATTTGATCATATCCATAAAAAAACTCACCTACAATGTCCATAATAGCCTGCTCGGTTTCATCTAATAAAACTTGTGCTTTTAAATCGTTTGCTTCTTTAACAGTAAGCCTCAATGTGACCTCTCCATCACTTGCTAAAGGTGCAATCGTAGGGTTTGACTGAGCATCAAGCAAACGCTCTAATTTGGTTTCAAGTATGGATTCTCCAATACCAAAAAAGCGTAATACTCTTGAAGAGATTTTCTCGCGTTGTGGTAATTGCTGCTCTAATAATGGCACAAGTTCATTGATAAACATGGGCTCCATCTCTTTCGGTGGTCCCGGTAATAAAACAACAGCCTTCGAACCTTGCTGGAAGTACATACCGGGTGCCATGCCAAAATGATTCGCCAATACCGTAGACCCTCGTAACACGAGTGCTTGTTTTTTGTTATTTTCGGTCATTTCGATATTTCTATTTTTAAAAAATGCAACGATCGATTGTAAAGCTACTTCATCTGAAACGAGAGTTGTTTGATACATAGAAGCAACCGTTTCTTTCGTTAAATCATCCTTCGTTGGGCCAAGCCCACCTGTTAAGATAATCAGATCGGAACGCTTTTGACTTATGTTGAGACATTCTAATAATCTAGTTTGGTTATCCCCTACAACCGTTTGAAAATACACATCAATTCCGAGTTCTGCTAGCTGTTTGGAAATGAACTGAGCATTTGTATTGGTAATTTGACCAAGTAATAACTCAGAACCGACCGCGATAATTTCAGCCTTCATACTATTCCCCTTTAATTAGCCTTGATTAGCTAAAACATGCTTATTTTTCACAAAATAATCAACACCTGAAACAATGGTTAAGATCGTAGCAATCCACATCATAATATCAGCAAATGGGAAGGAAAGTGCAGCAAAAGGAATGTTATATAGCATCAGTGCGGAGATACCAATGATTTGAAAAGTTGTTTTCCATTTCGCAATAGGGCTCGCAGCGATGACATCTCCTTCACCAGCAGCAATTAATCGAATGCCCGTTACCGCAAACTCTCTACTTATGATAACAATAGCCATCCAACCGGCAAGTAAATCTAATTGAACTAGTCCTATTAATGCAGCCGTTACTAACAACTTATCTGCTAATGGATCCAAAAACTTCCCAAAGTTAGTCACTAAATTTAATTTTCTTGCATAATATCCATCTAACCAGTCCGTAGCTGAAGCAAAGATAAAAATACATGCTGCTATAAAATGCCCTACTGGGATTTCAGTACCTAAAATCACGAACGTTCCCATCGGTAAATCAGCTAACATAAATATCATAAATATAGGGATTAATATCATTCGCGATACTGTAATTTTATTTGGTAAATTCACTCCATAAACCTTCTTTCTCTAAATTAACGCATATTTACAAACTGAAGAGCAAAATCAAAATCTTGTTCTTTTATCGTTTGAATAATAGCTTGTAAATCATCAATACTTTTAGCTGTAACTCTTACTTGTTCACCTTGAATTTGCACCTTCACTTTTAACTTTGTATCACGGATAACCTTTGAAACCAATTTTGCTTTTTCAGTCGGTAGCCCATTGATTAATTGAATAGGTTGCCTAACAAGCCCTCCTGATGCTGGCTCAATTTTTCCAAGTTCCATCGATTTTTGAGACAATCCTCGTTTAATAAATTTAGTTTTCAAAACATCGAGAACACTATTTAATTTATAATCATCATCAGAAATAACGGTAATTTGCTCTTCTCCAGAACGTTCAATAGAACTTTTAGAGCCTTTAAAATCATAACGAGTACTGATTTCTTTCACTGCTTGGTTAATGGCATTGTCGACTTCCTGTAAATTAACTTCAGAAACAATATCGAATGAATGTTCCTTTGCCATCCTCTCACCTCTTCTATAAATTATCGATTATGTATGAAAGCACTGCTAGCAAGAATCCTTTCATAGAATTGGATTTAATTAGAAGTACTTGTTCCATATTGTAACATAAAAAGCCGAAATAACTAAAAGATCACACTGAAATATCATAAGTATTTTATGTATGACGAAGCCCCATTCACTCCGCCACCAACAAAGATGAAAGTAGTGGCGTTTTTAAATATCTGGTCCGTTTACAACTCGCTCACCATTAGGAGTCGGCTGAACAAAAAAGGCACACTGTCCTGCTAAGGTCATTTGTCGCAAGATGGATGACCAGCCAACTTCAAGGCACTAACCATTGTCTCGAGATACACTTTCATATAAAAAACAAACTGTTCTTTAGTAAACTGAACAAACCCCGCAAGCTGGTTGCTTTGCGGGATTTATCTTTAAGAACTTTCTTCTCCTGTTAATGTAATGCGTACATATTGATGACTTGCTTCTAACTCAAATTCAACACGTTCTTCATTGACATATAATTCTACGTTTTGTGAAGCTCCTAAGTTAATGTCAATCTCACTTTCATCACTAAAATCAAACTCAAGCATAGCACCAGCACTTGGTTGACTACCACCTTCTATAATAGTGCCAGATTCGTCCTTAATATCAAAGTAAGATGTATCGTTAAAAACTAATTGAATCGCTAATTCATCTGTACCTGACAACTCATAAAATGATCTAGTGCCTTGTGTTTCTACAAAGTTTAATTCAGAAACTGTCTCAGGTTCTTCAGGCTCTTCTTCAGTTTCTTCACCTTCCGTTCCATTAGACTGTTCATCATCTTCCACTCCGTCATCGTCGTCATCTAACAAGTCTTCGTTAAAAACACCTTCATCTCCACCATCATTTGGTGGCATTGCTTCTGAATCATTATTGCCAGAAAGAGCTTGGACGATCAGCCATGCCAAAGCGACAAAAACGACGATAGTAAGAAAGCCTGCTATTAGCGGAACAATAGGATTCTTTTTACTAGGACTATTCGGTTTTACACTTGAATGAGACGCACGTTCACTTCTCGATGGTAAAGATTGTATTTCTTTTTGTGGATTTGGAAGCTCGTCCTTAAATTGATCAAACAGTTGCTCAGGGTCGATCCCGACAGACTCCGCATACGTCTTTACAAACGCACGGGCATAAAAGACACCTGGGAGCGTTTCAAATCTTCCCTCTTCGATCGCCACTAAATACCGCTTCTGAATTTTTGTTGTTGCTTGTAAGTCTTCTAAAGTAATTCCTTTTTCTTCACGAACTGACTTTAAATGTTGACCAAGCTCTGACATAATCTAACACCTACCTACTACATTAACTTATATCAAAAGACGAAAAGCCTGATTCTACTGAATCATAGGATATTTCCTCTGAATCGTCATTTCTTAATTCAATAATACAATCAAAATCTTCTAGCTCATATTCTGTTTCTCTTACAAAAATATCAGGATGTTCAACGACCTTTACTGCAGACAATTGCATAATTTTATTCACAAGCTCACGATGCTTTTCAGTTGCCCGCATTGTTGAGACGATCCCGTCAATAATAAAGATATGATCATTACCTTGTTCATCCTCATTTAAATGGGTCCTGACTGTTTGTCTTAATAAAGTTGAAGAGATAAATGACCAGCGTTTATTTGCACAAACACTCGAGGCGACAATGGATTCTGTTTTCCCTACTCGGGGCATGCCTCTTACACCTACAAGAAAATGACCGTCGCGTTTATAGAGTTCTGCCATAAAATCAACAAGCAATCCTAATTCTGATCGTATAAACCTAAACGTTTTTCGATCATCTGCATCTCTCTGTATGTATTTCCCATGCCTAATCGCAAGGCGATCTCTTAACCTTGGCTCACGAAACTTCGTCACTGAAATACTATCAATCGTTTTTAAGATCGCTAAAAATCGTTTAATTTGGTCATCATCTGAACTCTTTATTAGCATCCCTCGATTTTTATCATCTACACCATTAATGGTGACAATGTTTAACGAAAGCATCCCTAATAATGATGAAATATCTCCTAGTAATCCAGGGCGATTTTTGACAATTTGATATTCTAAGTACCATTCTTTTAATTCGGTCATCTCAAACACCTTTCTTACCCTTGATCATCTTTTTAATGAAAGTGTTGATGATTGTCAATTTAAGGCGATTTTTTCTTTCTTTTTTATCATAATTGATCTTGCATATAAATGAAAGGTGTTTGTATCATCATTTTCATAAAAAAGAGATCGATTCTTCCCTTTTTAATTTATCACCTATAAAATTAGACTTTTTTTCACACTGTTTTCTCTTTATTACATTTTTTGACCTTGTTTTTCAGTTAAATCTAAAAAATGGATGAAAAGGTAAATATCCCTTTTCATCCATTGCTTGATTTCAAAAAGAAAGCTTCAAGTGACACTATGATTAATCGTGATGTGAAACTAACTTCACCATCATGTTTGCAATGGCGTGCTGTTCACTTTCATCCGCCACTTTCCATAGTTCTGCTAATACTCGCTCTTGTTCGTTTTTCGGCTCCACTTGCGCCGCCAAATACTCACCAACTTGATAAGCAACATCACTGACAACATTATGGCTCATTCCTTCACCTTCAGCTTGCTCTAATCGCTCACCTAAAAAGTCTTTCCATTGTTCCCAATTATCAATTACAGACATGAAATACTCCTCCTTTTGTAATGTAGTATTACGATTCATATCATGCCTCAAATGAGTTGTCTTTATGCATGTTTTATGTGAAAGTTACTTAGGGGTGATGGTTTGTGACTTGAAGTTACCTGGTTCTTTATTCCCTTCACACCTTTTCGTGTGACTTCACTCACTCACTTCCCTTGAGTAACTGACTCGTTCGTGCCTTTTCGTTACTTTACTCACTCACTTCCCTTGAGTAACTGACTCGTTCGGCTCTTTTCGTTACTTTACTCACTCACTTCCCTCGAGTAACTGTCTCGCTCGTGCCTTTTCGTTACTTTACTCGCTCACTTCCCTCGAGTAACTGTCGCGTTCGACTCTTTTCGTTACTTTACTCACGCACTTCCCTCGAGTAACTGACTCGTTCGGCCCTTTTCGTTACTTTACTCGCTCACTTCCCTTGAGTAACTGACTCGTTCGGCTCTTTTCGTTACTTTACTCACTCACTTCCCTCGAGTAACTGTCTCGCTCGTGCCTTTTCGTTACTTTACTCGCTCACTTCCCTCGAGTAACTGTCGCGTTCGACTCTTTTCGTTACTTTACTCACTCACTTCCCTCGAGTAACTGACACGTTCGGCCCTTTTCGTTACTTTACTCACTCACTAACTCACATATTATTAACCTTATCATGCAGACTCTTCGATTTTTGTACTTCTCATTCAAATACCAAATGAACGAAAAGCTACCAGTTAAAGAGCTAGACACTACTTTCATCTTTGTTGGTGGCGAACACCTTCTCAAAGATCACTTTAAGAGGAATGAGACCCCCCTCCCGACTAAACGCCAGAGACATTCTGTTTTATGTATACCATGCACCGTTGATGGATAGGATTTGTCCATTGATATAGGATGCTTGCTCGGTTAATAAGAACGTAATATAGGCAGCAACTTCTTCGGATTCTCCTAAGCGTCCAGCTGGTATTTCGTCGATTAATTGCTGGCGGTCTGTTTCGTTATAGCGGGTGAGCATTCCTGTATCAATTGCTCCTGGTGCTATTGCATTTACTTGGATGTTACTTAAGGCTACTTCTTTAGCTAGTGCTTTAACAAAGGCGTTAATTCCACCTTTAGCGGCTGAATAAGTCACTTCACAAGAAGCCCCCGCCAAACCCCAAATAGAAGAAACAAAAATTAACTTTCCTTTTTGGTTACGAATCATTCCCTTTAATAGTTGCCTTGCTATCCTCATTGGATTATAAAGATGTACCTGCATTACCTCAAGAAGCGTCTCATCGGATATATCAGTGAATAACTGCACAGAGTCCATACCCGCATGATAAACAAGAGCATCAATATTTGTTGGAATTTGAGCAATGAGTTGATCAGTTCCATCTCTCGTACTTAAATCTGCTTGAAGAATGAAAACTTCAGCTCCTAAGTTCTCACACGTATGTTTCACCTGCAAAATTCGCTCTCTATTTTTATGATAATGTAAATACAGTATACGACTAGAAGAGGCAAGCGCCTTAGCGGTCGCTTGCCCAATACCTCCAGAAGCTCCTGTTATCAGGAGATGTTCTTTTTTATTGCTCATGGTAACCTTCTGCCTTTACTTCAGAAACCGTAAAGCAATCAAAATCGAAGTGTTCCTGTAAAATAGCTTCGAGGTCTTTAGCTTGCAAGCTTTCAAGAACAGGCACAATATCAAATAAATTCATATCATTAAATTTATACCGCGTAAATTGATTAGCAATATACTCCGGTGAATTTAATGAGCGTAAAAATGAACCGATTTTTTTCTTAATCGCTCGATTAACTACTTCTTCTGAAAGCTTGCTTTGTTTGAATTGGCGAATTTGCTCATCCAATTTTTTAGCAAGCTGAATTGGCTTTTTCGTATCTCCTCCAATAATCGTAAAACCAAAACCATTTTCTGCCGAATAGTCAAATGAGAAGCTGTCATCAATAAGACCTTCTTCATAAAGGGTTTGATAATTCGAAGAGCTTTGCCCAAACATGAGATCTAAGAGGATATTCAGAGATAACTCGTAACGAAGTAATTCCTCACCTTGTTTATTTGGATTTTTATCCTTAAAACCAATTAATAGCTTTGGCGTTTGAACCGGCATTGTCACGACATGGTGGGCTTTGGCGACTCCAGGACCTTCTTCCGGATAAAATCGTTGAATTTTCTCAGGTTCAGCAAAATCCTTTTTAGCTTGATTCGCTTTGACCTGTTCTAAAATTTTCTCAGGTTCAACAGGACCCACCACAAATAAAAGCATATTATTGGGGTGATAAAATGTATGGTAGCACGTATACAATAAATCTTTTGTTATTTTTGCAATGGATGCTGCCGTTCCAGCTATGTCAATTTTAACGGGATGATTTTCATACATATTCTCAATAACACCAAAATAAGCTCGCCAGTCTGGGTTATCATCATACATCGTAATTTCTTGTTCAATAATGCCTTTCTCTTTTTCCACACTTTCTTCTGTAAAGTAAGGATGCTGAACAAAATCAATGAGCGTTTCTAAATTCTTTTCTACATTTGATGTACTCGAAAATAAATAAGCTGTTCGTGTAAAGCTTGTAAAGGCATTAGCTGAAGCCCCTTGTTTACTAAAGTCTTGAAACACATCTCCATGTTCATCCTCAAACATTTTATGTTCTAAGAAATGAGCAATTCCATCTGGAACCCTAATAGCTTCCTGTTCAGCAATTGGGACAAACTCGTTATCAATCGAACCATATTTTGTTGTAAAAGTAGCAAATGTTTTGTTAATCTCCTTTTTCGGAAGGATATACACATCAAGACCATTATCCAATTGCTCGTAATATAATGTTTCTTTTAATTGGGCAAACTCAATCGGTTTCATGGCTTACTCCTCCTTCCCTTTTAAGAAATAAATCGTATCTAACTCTATTTTCTTAGCAGCCGCAACGACTTGTTTCTTCGTGACAGCTTTAACTTCTTCAATCCAATCATACACCGTACGTTGATGGTCACTGACCACTTGATGATAGCTTAGCTCAACAAACCCTCTAGCTACGTCAACACTTTCTAACAATTGATTAATGAGCATCGCCTTCGTTTGCTCTAATTCAGCCTCACTGAAGTCTCCTGCTTTCATCGCATCCATTTGCTCTTTAATAATTTCAACAGCCCGACCGTATTTCGAAAACTCTATTCCTGACATAACCATTAACAAACCTTTATGGCTTTCAAAGCGAGAGGCCGCATAATAGGCAAGACTTTCTTTTTCCCTAACATTAATAAAAAGCTTAGAATGAGAAAAGCCGCCAAATAAGCCATTACATACTTTCATCGCAACATAGTCAGGATCGGCAAAAGTAGTATGTGCTCTAAAGCCGATATGTAACTTGCCTTGTTTAACATCCTGCTTGTCAAAAACGACTTTTTCCTTTATTTCTGTTGGTGTTGATGTCTCAAGTGCCTGATATTGACTAGACACATTTACATTGGCGAAGGTTTGCTCGACTATTTCTTTTACAGAGGCTTCTTCAAAATCACCGACAATATAAAGGTTGAACCGACTTTGTGCAAGCATTTTTTGATAGGCGGTATATAATGATTGAGGAGTAATAGCTTGGACTTGTTCCTTCGTACCAAAGGATGTTAGGGCGTAACGCTCATCCTTACACATTTCCTCTGTAATTCTCATGTTTGCATAGCGCATCTTGTCATCAAAAACCGATTCAATACGTTGGATAAGTGAACGTTTTTCACTTTCTACAATTTCCTGCTTAAACTGCTCATTTTCAATATTTGGTTCAAAAATTACTTCATGTAACAAAGAAATTCCTTCTTGAAGCAAGGATGTCCCCTCACTTAAAAACTTCTCATTGGCTACGTCAATACGAATTGAAATCACATGGTTTTCACCTTTTTTTTGAACATCCGTGGCAAGCATTGCTCCGTACATATCATCTAAGCGTTGGCGAAATTTAGCTCGTTGATTCGTTTTAGCCGTTGTGCTTTGAAGTACTTCTGGTAGAAGTGCGCGCCCTGCAACAGTATCAGCCTCTAAGGGGGCTTCAATCATCATTACAATACTATACGTTTTAAATTTTTCTGTTTGCACAAGGTGTGCCTTAATGGCATTTATCGAATAAGGAATTTCCTTTAGCACGGTCATCTTATCTAGACTCCTTTTTTGGTGTTTTGATTAGGTTATGCTTTTATCCGCTTTCTTAAAACGTGAAACTTAAATTTATCAGCCCGAAAATAATTCAAAGAATATAAAATCGGTTCATCCTGCTGATTATAATGAACTTGCTTTAACAATAATAAAGAAGTTTCTGGATCACATTCAAGAATTTCTGATACTGTTGGATGGTACCCCATCGGTTCAATATAGGTCACAGCGTAGGCAATTTCTTGACCAGATTGCTCTAGAAATGTAAAAATCGACTTCAAATCATGAATGGAAAACCCTTGTAGCCGCTCATATGGTAGTCGGTCTAAACAATAAACAATCGGTGTATGATTAGCCGTTCGAACACGTTCTATTTCTAAAATTTTCTCCGTTTCTATTGGAGAAAATTTACTCTTATCGTCTTCTGTAGCTTCCTTAATTGAAGATGACAAAAATATCGTACCAGGCTCCATGTTAGCCTGTGCAATCATATCTGTCACACTATGAAGCTCTTCTATACCAGCTGAAAATAACGGCTTTGCATGAACGAAGGTCCCCACACCGTGACGTCTAATCACGATACCCTCTTCCTCTAATAACCGTAATGCCTCTCTAAGTGTAGCTCGACTTATGCCTAATTGCTTTGATAAATCAAACTCAGAGGGTAGTTTTTCCCCTTCTTGATAAACCTTTTGCTCAATATCTTGCTTAATTCGGTCAATGACTTGTAAATATAATGGCCGCTGGTCCGACTTGATCACATACCCCACTCCTTCAAACTTCCCATTTACTCTCGAATAATCACTTATCTTTATCTAAAAAATTACAACGACTGTTCTTCATCTTCTCTTTTTGAAATTAATACTTCACGAGGTTTACTTCCTTCGTATGGCCCCACAACACCACGTTCTTCAAGTTGATCAATGATTCGAGCTGCTCTTGCATAGCCCACACGGAATCGCCTTTGGATCATCGAAACAGATGCAGAGTTCATCTCCGTTACTAACTGGACAGCATCATCATATAAATCATCCGTTTGCTCATGATTCTTCGTCGACGTTTCTTCTTGTGGAATCATTTCTTCTATATACTGTGCTTTTTGCTGAGATATCACATACGATACCACCGCTTCTACTTCATCATCTGATAGAAACGCACCTTGTACTCGAGTTGGTTTGGTAGCTCCGACCGGTAAATATAACATATCCCCTCTACCTAAAAGCTTTTCCGCACCAGCCGAATCAATAATCGTTCGTGAATCTACTTGTGAGGAAACACCAAATGCTATTCGGGATGGGATGTTTGCTTTAATGACACCGGTAATAACATCAACGGATGGTCTTTGCGTCGCAATAATCATGTGAATACCTGAAGCCCTCGCCATCTGTGCAAGTCGGGCAATGGAATCCTCCACATCACCGCTAGCTACCATCATCAAATCGGCTAACTCATCGACAATAACGACGATATAAGGTAAGAATGGTTGTTTCGCTTGCTGACCTTCATTAACACGACGAATATATTCATTATACCCTTCAATATTTCGCGTCCCAGAATGAGAAAATAAATCGTACCGCCTTTCCATTTCTGCGACAACCTTTTTTAATGCTTGAGACGCTTTTTTTGGTTCTGTCACAACAGGGGTTAATAAATGTGGAATCCCATTATAGACATTTAGTTCAACCATTTTCGGGTCGATCATCATTAATTTCACTTCATGTGGTTTAGCTTTTAACAAAATGCTTGTAATAATTCCATTAATACATACACTTTTTCCACTACCCGTTGCCCCAGCTACGAGTAAATGCGGCATTTTATTTAAAGGAGCGAGCACTGGTTCACCAGAGATGTCCCTGCCTAATGCTACCGATAAGACATTCGTATCCTCTTTGGAACGATCAGAATCTAGCACTTCTCGTAATGTGACAATGGCTACCTCTTGATTAGGGACTTCAATCCCAATGGCTGATTTACCTGGGATAGGTGCTTCAATCCGAATATCTTTCGCTGCCAACGCTAATGCTAAGTCATCCACAAGGTTTACGATTTTACTTACTTTTACACCCACACTCGGGTTCACTTCATATTTGGTTACAGAAGGACCTAAATGAACCTTCATGACCTTTGCTTTTACACCAAAACTTTCTAATGTTTGCTCAAGCTTCCTTGCATTAGATGTCAATCGCTGTCTATCATGACTTTGATTAGCTAATTGCGGGGCTTGTAAAAGGTCAAACGTCGGCAACTGATAATCCTTATTCTCTTCCATCTCAGTTGTGATCAAACCAACAGAGAGTTCTTTTTCTTGTTCATCCTCTGTTTGATTCCCTTTTTGTTGAACTTTATTTGCTTTGATGATGTCTTCATTGTCAGCTAGTGGTTCATCGGTTTCACTCATATTATTAGCATTTGCGTAAGCTTTTTGAGCAAAATCAACAATTTCCGGCTCGATTTCTTCTCCATCTGATTGCTGTTCTACTTTGGTCAATTCTTGTTTATTTGTTTTTCGTTTTCTTTGATTTTCACGCTCTTCCTGAAGTTTTTCTTGTGTTTGTTCCTTCCAAGCTTTCCCTTCTTTCCAGAAATTTTGGAAGGTATCTGCTAAATATACGTAAGATTTCCTCATGCTATTTGAGACCATTTCAGTAAATGACTTACCTGTAATCAATATGAGTCCGACTATAAATAAAACAAAACAAAGAAAGTAAGATCCCGTATCAGCAAAGAGAAAATGACTCAGTGCATAAATAATTGAACCGACCATACCTCCACCTAAATCTTGCGATCCAGGTGATTCTCCCCTAATTTCCATCATAAATAATCGGACTGTGTTTCTAATGACGGATTGGTCAGCAAAGCCTTCTCGAAACCCTAGATTTCGAAACAAACCAATATGACTAAATAATGCAAATGAACTCATTAATACATAAATTCCAGCTATTCTTCTTGACCATAAAACAGGCTTCTCTCGTTTAAAAATTATGTATAAGGCAATAGCCAATAACCCCAAAGCTAATAATACAAACCATTCACCTAAAATAAAGCGAAATAAACTAACAAAGGTTTCCCCCACCGTTCCTAGTCGCGCCAGGGTGACAACTGCAATAACCAACAGACCCAAACCAATTAATTCAAAGGTCAGCTGTGACTTCCATTGTGTTTTTTTCTTTTTCTTTCTTTTCGCCAATGTACTCACCCTTATTTTTCTTAAAATAACCAATACTAACAAGCAGCCAAAATATGGCTGCTTGTCTTCAATACATATATTATAGCATACTCATCGTCAACAGATAATCAAAGAATGCTTAAACATTCCCGCCTTTCCATATTAGTGCAATAATCCTGCTTTCACTATTGTGCCTGGGGTATAGTGTTCTTGAAGATAAGCCATCGGATTCGAACAGACAAGACGAACAATCATACATTCATCCGTACTTATTTGTTGAACGATAACATGTCCATGTTCTATAGGGATCGTTTTATATTGACTATAATGGCTGTCATCTTCTGGAAAGATCATTTCGTGAGGGACCATCGTATACATAATCATTGGATTGGTACCCCTTCGTGTTTCTTTTCATCGATAAGCAGATTTAACTTTTTAAGAGCTTGTCCAATTCCTCCCACTTCATCAATTAATCCATACTCTACCGCATCAGTTCCGACCACATTCGTGCCAATATCTCTTGTTAAATTCCCTTTACTAAACATTAATTCTTTAAACTTATCCTCCGAAATCTCAGAATGCTTCGTCACAAACTTAATCACTCTTTCTTGCATTTTATCTAAGTATTCAAAGGTTTGCGGAACACCAATAACAAGCCCCGTTAAGCGTACGGGATGAATCGTCATAGTTGCTGTTTCTGCAATCAGAGAATAATTGGAAGCAACTGCTATTGGTACACCAATTGAATGTCCTCCACCTAATACGAGTGTGACGGAAGGTTTCGACATCGAGGCAATCATCTCAGATATAGCCAAACCCGCTTCAACGTCACCACCAACTGTGTTGAGGATAATAAGTAGTCCTTCTATTTTAGAATTTTGTTCAACCGCTACTAATTGCGGAATGAGATGTTCGTACTTTGTTGTTTTATTTTGTGGCGGCAATTGCATATGTCCTTCAATTTGTCCAACCACAGTCATACAATGTATATTTGAATTTTCCATTTGCGGGACGTTCGTTTGCCCTAATTCTTGAATTTTTTCTAATATACCACCTGTCTTTTCTTCTTTTTTAGGCATTTCTTCAACAGGTTTTTCTTGGCTAGAGGCTTGATTATCAAACATATACATCCTCCTTCTAATGTGATGCTGTTAGTATGATCCTTATTTAGGCATTTATTCGATGGCCGTCGTTGAATAGCAGATTGAAAAAGAAAAGACGAGCAGCTCATTACATGCTACTCGTCTTTTTAACATTATACCTCCATAATAATTGGTAAAATCATTGGGCGGCGTTTCGTTTTTTCGAAAAGGTAACGACTTAATCCTTCTCTAACATTACTTTTTAATGATGACCATTCATTTACATTTTCAGTCATACATTTTTGTAAAATACCTGATACGAGTTCATTCGCGTCTTCTAGCAACTTCTCTGATTCTCGTACATATACAAAACCTCTTGAAATAATATTTGGTCCTGATACGATTTGGCTGGTTTTCTTATTTAACGTTACCACAACAACCAAAATCCCATCTTTGGATAAAAGTCTGCGGTCTCTTAGTACGATATTACCTACATCTCCGACACCTAATCCATCGATTAAAACATTACCAGAAGGAACTTTTCCTGCTTTACGTGCTTGACCTTTGGCAAACTCAACAACATCACCTTTATCGACAAGGAAAATATTTTCTTCAGGTATACCAACTGCCACCGCTAAATCTTTATGTGCATGCTGCATTTTAAATTCACCATGAACTGGCACAAAGTATTTTGGTTTCATTAAGTTTAACATCAACTTAAGCTCTTCCTGACTTCCGTGTCCTGAAGCATGAACTTTAGCTTGTCCGTAAACAACATCTGCTCCAATTCTATGCAACTTATCAATAATACCTGCTACAGATTTTTCATTACCTGGAATCGCATTCGCCGCAATAATGACCGTATCATACTGGGTAATTGTAATTTGGCGATGTGCCCCCTTTGCCATTCTTGTTAAAGCTGACATAGGTTCACCTTGGCTTCCAGTCGTTAAAATTGTTACATGTTCATCATCATACTTATTCAACTCATCGACTTCTATAATTAAGTCTTCAGGATATGTTAAATAACCTAATTTTGATGCAATCGAAATGACACGAACCATACTTTTTCCAACAATCGCCACTTTTCGATTGTTTTTTAAAGAGGCCTCAAACACTTGTTGAATTCGATGGACATTGGATGCAAAAGTTGTCACAATAATTCGGCTCGCTGTATTTTCAAAGACATCCTGAATCCCTTGCCCTACCTCTGTCTCAGATTTCGTTAAACCCGGACGTTCAGCATTTGTACTATCAGAAAGTAAACAAAGAACGCCTTTTTGACCGATTTGAGCCATTTTACCAATCTCTGCATGAAGACCATCCACAGGTGTTTGATCAAATTTAAAGTCACCTGTATGTACGACATAACCTTGCTCGGTTTCAATACAAATCCCAACAGAATCAGGAATACTGTGATTCGTTCGGAAAAAGGAGACATTCGTACTTCCTACAACAATCTCTGAGCTTTCCGTTATAAGATTTAACTTCGTCTGACGCCATATGCCAGCTTCCTTTAATTTCTCTTCCACTAAGCCAAGGGTTAATTTTGTTCCATATACAGGAACATTTATTTTCTTTAATACATAGGAAAGGCCACCGATATGGTCTTCGTGACCGTGTGTTAAAAGAATCGCTCTAACACGATCTTCATTTTCCAGTAAATATGAAACATCCGGTATGACGATATCAACACCTAACATATCATCATCAGGGAACATGAGACCCGCATCGACAATAATGATATCTTCGTTAACTTCCACTCCATACATATTTTTTCCGATCTCGCCTACTCCACCTAAGGCGAAAACGCGTACTTTTTCAATTTTTTCGTTCGACAATGTGCTTCCTCCTATTTTGCAGAAAAAACATAGCTGATGCTTGCTTTTTTTCTTTCTTTTTAATTAGTTTGACTTCTTTTATGTTCATTGACATTGCTAATAACACTAGACTATTTCACAAATAGCTAGTTCGATTCTTTCATATATCCGACCCATATTCTTGGCATAAATGGTTCAAATAAAAGGGGTGAATAACAATTATTCACCATAACCGTCCGAATCACTTGTTATCAGTATACCTTATTTTAGAAATGAAAGACAAGGCTTGTCTTCCTTCGTTACTAAAAACAAGCAAATTTCTCCACAACTTGCCAAGGCATTAGCTAGAATGAATAAAAGTAAAAAACTACCTCAAGAGCCTTTAAAGACTCATTAAGGTAGTTTTATTTAAAACTGAAAAATTTGATCAAGAATTTGTTTCGTTGCTGGTTCTGGCTCTACGAGTGGAAGCCTGACACCACCAACATCTATTCCCTTTTTCATGAGGGCATATTTCACACATGTTGGACTCGGTGCTAAAAACATCGCTTTCATTCTAGGGAGTAAATAACGATGTAAGGTGCCAGCCTCGCTATGTTCACCCTTTAAATAAGCCTGAATCATCTCTTTCATCTCTAGTCCATATACATGGGCCGAAACAGATACAACTCCATTTGCTCCAATAGCAAGGGCAGGCAATGTTAATGAGTCATCTCCACAATATACGATAAACTCTTCATCCGTACCACTTATAATCTCAGCCATCTGTTCTAAGCTTCCGCTCGCTTCTTTAACTGCAAATATATTTTCAACTTTTGACAATTCTACGACTGTCGCACTTTCCAAATTTGTCACTGTACGAGGCGGAACATTATAAAGCATTACCGGTAAATGAGTCGCTCTGGCAATCGATGTAAAATGTTGAATCAACCCTTTTTGAGAGGGTTTATTATAATAAGGTACTACAGCCATAACTCCATCTACCCCAAGTTCAGTAGCTTTCTTTGCCGCTTCTATTGATTGTAAAGTAGAATTACTACCCACTCCTGCAATCACAGGAATACGTTTATTGACATATTGAACAACAAAGTCAAAAAGCTTCTCCTTTTCATCCTTTGTTAATGTTGGAGACTCTCCTGTTGTCCCATTGACAACAAGAGCATCCGTACCTGTGGCAATTAAATGTTCAATTAATTTTTCAACTTGACGATAATTAATTTGACCATCTGCTTGAAAAGGAGTAACCATCGCTGTTAATAATCTTCCAAACTTCATTCAATACAACTCCTTTAATCGTCAAAACAGACAATATGAGGTAGGATGGATGGCTTATCGGTCTGCTTCCATTAATTCAAACATATGGTGAAGGGCATTAACAGCTTTCACTAAGTCAACACCTTTTACTAACACCCATATCGTTGTATGTGAGTCCGCCGATTGAAGTATTTGTATATTTTCACGAGAAAGTGCACCGACTATTTTGGCTGTTACACCTGGTACGCCTGTCATACCAGCACCAACTGCTGAAACCTTTGCACAATCCTTTTGCAGTTCAGGTTCATAGCCCATTTCCTTTAATACCCGAACAGCCCGATCCGCTACATGGTCGGCTACGGTATATACGACTCCTCGTGGATTAATATTAATAAAATCGACACTGATTTTCTCATTGGCCATCGCTTTAAAGACCTTCTCTTGTAAATCATACTGCCCATCCTGAGCAAATACTTTAATTTGAGTGACATTAGATAAATGAGCAATCCCTGTAATGATGCGTTCTTTTACATCTCTTGTCGTTTCTTCATGTAATGATGATGTAATTAAGGTTCCTTTAGCATTCGACATTGTCGATCGAATTCGAATTGGAATTTTTGCCTGCATGGCAATTTCAACTGCACGTGGGTGAATAACTTTAGCTCCTTGATAAGCCATATTACAAATCTCTGTGTATGTCATGACATCTAATGCTTTCGCTTCTTTAACAATACGAGGGTCAGCCGTCATAACTCCTTCTACATCGGTAAAAATATCGACCCATTCTGCATGTAATGCTGCTCCTAAAGCGGTCGCCGATGTATCACTACCACCTCGACCGAGTGTCGTCACTTCTCCACTTTCTGATTGACCTTGAAAGCCAGCGACGACTAACACATCATAATCAACAAAATGTGTCTTTAAATGCTCAGAACGCATATCTGTAATTTTTGCTTGTGTAAAGTCGCCGTTTGTACGAAAACCAGCCTGAGCACCTGTTAATGCACGTGCTTTTAGGCCTTTTTTTAATAATGTTTCTGTAAAAACAACCGAGGAAATAACTTCTCCACAAGAAACTAGTAAATCTTGTTCTCGCTTCGGCAATACATCCGTATCCATTAATCCAAGCAATGTATCGGTTGCATACGGCTGACCTGCCCTCCCCATTGCTGAGACAACAACAATGACTTTATTTCCTTCTTGAACGGCTCTTTCTACGTGTCTCGCCGCTAAATCTCTTACTTCTTCATCTTTAACTGATGTTCCACCAAACTTTTGAACAACGATTTTCATAATCCACCACTCTATTTATCCTAGTATATTTAACTTAATTAAGCTTTCTGCAATCTGAACGGAATTCCATGCTGCACCTTTTAATAAATTATCAGAAACGATCCACATATGATAACCATTGTCACGATCTAAATCACGGCGTAAACGACCTACAAAAACATCATTTTTTCCTACAGAAGTGGATGCCATTGGATAGATTTGGTTCTCTGGGTCATCTTGAACGGTAATGCCAGCAGAAGCTGCTAATAATTCCTTTACCTCAGCAACACTTGTGCCACCTTTTTCTGTTTCAATATAGACCGATTCTGAATGTCCTGTCTCAATTGGAAGTCGTACACACGTTGCGGCAACTTCCAAATCAGCCATATGCATTATTTTTTTCGTCTCGTTGATCATTTTCATTTCTTCAAATGTATATCCATTTTCCTGGAATAAATCGATTTGTGGAATTGCATTAAAAGCAATTTGGTAATGCTTTTTGTCACCACTGCAAGGTAGTATTTCTGCTTTTACCTCGTCACCATTTAAAATTGCTTTCGTTTGGTCGTGCATTTCTTCAATCGCTTCAAGGCCTGCACCTGACACGGCTTGATACGTTGAAACGACAACCTTCTTTAATCCTAAATTCTGACGAATTGGTTCTAAGGCTACAACCATTTGAATCGTTGAACAATTAGGGTTAGCAATAATACCTTGGTGTTTGGCTATATCTTGTTCATTCACTTCTGGAACGACCAATGGTACATTCGGGTCCATTCGGTAAGCACTTGTATTATCAACAACAACCGCACCTCTTTTCACAGCCTCTGGTGCTAGCTTTTTAGATACAGAACCACCTGCACTAAAGAGTGCAATATGAATGCCCTCAAATGAATCTGGTGTAGCTTCTTCTACTGTATATTCAATACCTTTATATTTAATTTTTGTACCAGCTGAACGCTTAGAAGATAATAATTTCAATTGATCGATGGGGAAATTTCTTTCTGATAATGTTTTTAGCATTTGTTGACCGACTGCTCCCGTTGCTCCTACGACTGCTACATTGTACTGTTTTTGCATGAATACGTCTCCCTTCAGTTTTCAATCCTCTGGCATTTAAATCAGCCTTCTTTGTTTGGCTGTTTTCATCACTCTATTAAACTTTAAGGGAAAACAAGTTTTAATGCAACTTTTGCTATAAAAGGTGAGCTAATCGCGATATTTCTCAACGAGAATCGGTTGGAATTGTTCTCCTGCAATCGCAGATTCAACGGTATCAACTAATGAAGTCATTCTTGCTACTAATGAATTTGGCTTTTTTACTGGGTCATCTTGACCAAATGGAATAAAATAAATATTTTTTGTCGCCATTAAACGCATAATATTAACGCCATTTAATCCTAAAGCATCATTTGTTGATATACCTAATACAACCGGATTTCCATTTCTTAAGGTCGCTTTTGCCCCCATTAAAACAGGAGAATCCGTTAATGCATTGGCAAATTTACTTGTTGAATTCCCTGTAATTGGTGCAATTACCATACAATCTAAAGGTGTCTTTGGCCCAAATGGCTCCGCTAAAACAATGGAGTTAACAATAGGTTCTTTTGTAATCTCTTTAATTCTTTTCAACCAATCGTCACTATTTCCAAACTTCGTATCTGTTGATTGAACCGTATATGTGACAAAAGGTGTAACTTTTGCTCCTAATTGAACTAACTTTTCCATTTCCGGCAAAACAGCGTCATACGTACAATGAGAGCCTGTTAATCCAAATCCGATGTGTTTTCCTTTTAATGACATAATTCTCCTCCTTCTTTACCTATTGTTCTAAAATTAACTCGGTTAGAACATTAGCAAGAATTATTCCAGCTGTTTTTGGAGCTACAATACCTGGTAAGCCAGGTACAAGCTGTGCACGAATACCTCTTTTTTCCGCATAATCAAAATCCGTTCCCCCTGGCTTGGATGCAAGATCAATGATTAACGAATGAGTTGGGATTTTGGCTAACACCTTTTCTGTAAGAACAAGGGCAGGAATCGTATTGATAAACAAATCACACGCCTCACTATGCTGCTCCAGATCCGATATCGGTATGGCTTTTAACCCCATTTCTGTTGCTCTTGCTAATAAATCAGCTTCTCTAACAGCCACCTTCACCTTGGCTCCAATGGCAGAAAATGTTCGAGCAATGGTCATCCCCGTACGTCCAAGTCCTAGTACGATAATATCAGCGTTGTGAAGAGTAATATCTGTATGCTGTATGGCAATCATCAAGGCACCTTCTGCTGTTGGAATGGAGTTATATATGGCAATATCATCACGGTCCATTAATTTAACAAGTTTCCGATTCGCTTTTTTTGTAATATCCGTTAAATATTCATTACTAATGCCACTGTATATGACACAATGTTTAGGTGATTGTTGTAAATGTTTGCGGTTAAGTATCACTTTTTCATTTGAAAAAACAGTTTCAACACTGCCATGCGCATCAGTCCCACTAACTGGTAAGATGACAGCATCAACATTTGACCAGTTAATATCATCTATTCCTTCTTTGGAAGCACCGATAAAGCCATCATCTAGTTGTTGAAAGCCAACCAGTGACAGCTTTGCTTGTAGCCTTGATAGCTTTCTAATAATTTCAAGCTGTCTAGCATCTCCACCAATGATGACTATATGTTTTCCTTCAAGCATCAAAATCGGTCTCCTTTCCAACCATTTTTCATCTTTTCTTTGTTTAAACTTTGCGTATTGGGATGAACGATAGTGCTTCAAAATAGCATATGTCTCCAATCAGTTCATGGTGAATACAATTGCTTAAGTCCCCTTTATGAAAAAGCCTAACTTTATGTAGGTGAAAATACGTCTTGATCGTTCTCTCGCGCACTCACCTTGCTCTGTTCTTCTTGCTCGGGCTTTCTACGGCTTTTTTCAGCTCGCAAGCCCGCAACCACTTGTAACTATCCCAATATGTATAACTAGCCACCTTCCATTTATCATTTACACACACGTCCACTCTTTAACTGGTGACTTTTCATTCATAAATGATTTTGAGACTGCTCATGTTTGATCGTAATCAGGTTATTGCTCGTACCTATCGCTCATAAGTACATCTCCATACAAAAAACCTGAGATTTTTCTATATATAGAAAAGTCTCAGGTTTTTTAAAACTAAGATTCCATTCTTTCTAAATCAATTATGATCATATCCTGACCAATTTTTTTGATTTGCTGCCAATAAACGGTCACCTCATGCTCCTTTTTACCGAAACCAAACCATTTCATCGTCGGAATCATAAAAGCATGAATGTCGCCCGTCTCCTCATCAATTAACAAATCCGTTTGACCGAGAATCCCTAATCGCTCACCACGCTGAAAATCAATAATTTCCTTATTACTCATTTCACTTAATCGCAACGGATATCACCCCACTAAAAATTAGTTGTCCTTATTTCAATGTATGTACTCAATTAAAAATAAGACCAACTAAGCTAAGTATTAGTGTTGAAGTGAGTGTGGCATTTCTCCATTGGCATTAATTAATGAAATCGATGGTTTATTTGATAAAATCGACTTCGCCAGTTGATTAACATCCTCAAGGTTAACATCGTTTATTTCCTCAATGATTTCATCTAAACTACGATGCTTTTTTAACAATAGCTCGTTTTTGCCATTTCGACTCATTCGACTATTGGTACTTTCAAGACTTAACATAAGATTTCCTTTTAGTTGCTCTTTGCCGTTTTCAAGCTCTTTTGCTGTCATCCCAGATGCTGACAGTTGCTCCGTTGTCTCTTTAACCGCCGTAACCAGCTCATCTAATTGCTTATGACCTGTACCTGCATAAATGGTTAACATTCCACTATCTTGATAGGAGGAATGATAGGAAAACACAGAATAACATAAGCCACGTTGTTCTCGAATTTCCTGAAACAGACGACTACTCATACTTCCACCTAATAAATTGTTAAGTAAAACGAGACCGTAAATATCTTTATGACCAATTTCTAAGCCAGGATAACCTAAACAGATGTGTGCTTGCTCTGTATCTTTTTTACGAACAATTTTTTCTGGCATAAAAGTCGGTGCTGTTATTGTTGGTGTATGTGTCGTTGGTTTTACCTTAGAAAATACTTCCTTGATCTGTTCAATCATTTCTTTAGTAATATTACCAGCAATTGAAATGACGACATAGTCGCCCGTATAATAGCGGTCCATATAATCACGTAAATGCTCATTGGTAAACGTCTCTAATGTTTGGACCGTACCAAGAATCGGATAAGCCAAAGCATGATTGCCATAGCTGACTTCACTTAATAGATCATGAACAATATCATCGGGGGTATCATCCACCATCTTTATTTCCTCAAGCACTACATTTCTTTCTTTTTGTAGCTCCGTTTTATCGAACTTCGAATGAAAGAACATATCAGATAAAATATCAATAGCTATTTGTGTATGCTCATCTAATACTTTTGCATAATAGCACGTATATTCCTTTGAGGTGAAGGCATTCACTTGCCCACCGATACGATCAAATGATTCGGCAATTTCAGCCGCTGTTCGTGTTTCTGTTCCTTTAAAAAACATGTGTTCCAAAAAGTGAGAAATTCCATTTTCCTCTTTTAATTCATTTCTTGATCCTGTCCCAACCCATATTCCCATTGAAACAGAACGTACATATGGGATTTCCTCAGCTAAAATCCGAACCCCATTTTCTAGTTCAATCTTCTGAATCACTCTTTTACCTCCTAGTTTTGAGTAGAGGTTACACCTTGTAATCTTTTCTCATCCATCAAATCCGATACAGTACCAATTTGAAAACCTTGTTCTTTTATACCACTAATCATTGACTCCATACCTTTTGCCGTTGACTCTGTTGGATGCATAAGAATCGTTGCTCCATTATGGACTTTACTTACGACCTTCTGACTCATTTGCATCGGATCTGGTTTACGCCAATCAATGGTATCGACAGACCAAAGAATGGTTTGCATTTGATAAAAAGCTGCCCTGTCTACGACTAATTGGTTAAAACTACCACTCGGTGGTGCAAACCACTTAGGTGACACATTTAATGTTGCCTCAATCACGTCATTGGTTTTGGATAACTCTTCGTCTATTCTTTTTTCCGTTAAAGTTTGCATATCCGGGTGCGAATAAGCATGGGAGCCTATTTCATGACCTTCTTCCTGAATCATCATCGCCATTTGTGGATTGCTTTTAACCCAAGAACCATCTAAGAAAAAAGTTGCTTTTATGCTGTGTTTATTTAGTGTTTTTAAAATGTCAGGAATATATTCATTACCCCAAGCAACATTAATTAAGAAGGAGACCATTGGTTTCTCTTCATTGCCACGGTATATCGGTTGTGGCTCTAAGTCCTCTAAATGTATCTTCGGTGAAACCTCTTCAAAAACAAGCTCATTTTCATCAAAAAGCCCTAACTTCTTCATCTTATCATAGGAACTTTCTACGTCAACTTTTAATCCATTATAACCAGGCACCGCTTTCCAGACACGGTCAATTCGTGCATCAATTGGTTTCATTTCATAATCAGGTGCTTTAGAACTAATTTCTTGCCATAATGGATCTTGCTCAGCCATCACGAGCAAACTTTCTTCTTTCACAGACTCTATATAGTTTAATGAAAAAGGATTATGAACAGCTGCAAATGATAGGCTTACTAATACTAAGCAAAGCAAAGTGTGAATGACTACCTTTTTCATATCATCCCTCCCTTTGCTTCATCCTATGACAATCAGGGACAAGTTAGAACATAGCTCACTTGTCTAAGAGCATAAAAAAAAGACTGGAAAAACTCCAGCCTAAGCTCTTATTTCTGAGCTTGTTGTTCGCTTTGCTCTTTTAAAATAACTTTACGAGAAAGATTAACGCGACCTTGGTTATCAATCTCTGTTACACGCACAAGGATTTCATCACCAATTTTCACAACGTCTTCCACTTTGTTCGTACGCTCTTCCGCAAGTTGGGAAATGTGAACGAGGCCATCTTTTCCTTTGAACAATTCTACAAACGCCCCAAATTTCTCGATACGTTTTACCTTACCTAAGTAAGTTTGTCCAACTTCAACTTCACGAACGATATCTTCAATCGTAGAGCGAGCTTTTTTGTTCATTTCACTATCTATCGATGAAATGTAAACTGTACCATCTTGCTCAATATCAATTTTGACACCTGTATCCTCAATGATTTTATTAATCATTTTACCGCTTGGTCCAATAACATCACGGATTTTATCAGGATTAATTTTCATTGTTAGAATCTTTGGTGCATATTCAGAAAGCTCTTCACGAGATTCAGAAATCGTTGCTAACATACTATCTAAAATAACCATACGACCTTTTTTCGCTTGTTCTAAAGCTTCTTCTAAGATCTCACGATTAATACCAGAGATTTTGATATCCATTTGCAGAGCCGTTACGCCTTTTTGTGTACCAGCTACTTTAAAATCCATATCTCCTAAAGCATCTTCCATACCTTGAATATCTGTTAAAACACTAATATGTTCATCTTGTTTTACTAATCCCATCGCAATTCCAGCTACAGGTGCTTTAATCGGAACTCCGGCATCCATCATCGCAAGTGTGCTTGCACAGATACTAGCTTGAGAAGTTGAACCATTAGATTCTAATACCTCTGATACTAGACGAATTGTATAAGGGAAATCTACCTCATTTGGAATGACTGGTTCTAATGCACGTTCACCTAAGGCACCATGTCCAATCTCACGGCGACCAGGACCACGGATAGGACCGGTTTCACCCACACTGAACTGAGGGAAATTATAATGATGCATAAAACGCTTAGACTCTTCGATTCCAAGTCCATCAAGAATTTGTACATCACCTAAAGCACCAAGCGTACAAATACTAAGCGCTTGAGTTTGTCCGCGTGTAAATAAACCAGAACCGTGTGTACGAGGTAATAAAGTTACTTGAGATGATAGAGCTCTAATTTCATCAATCGCTCTTCCGTCAGGTCGAATCTTTTCAACCGTTATTAAGCGTCTAACTTCTTCTTTCACAAGCTTTTGTAACGTTTCTTTTACGTCACTTAGCTTAATATCTTCATCTGCACGCTCTTCAAATTTTGCCAACGTTGCATTCATTACTTCATCAATGGCAGCTTGTCTTGCATGCTTCTCTTGTACTTGAACCGCTTGTTTCAAGTCTAATTCAGCTATTTCACGTACTTCTTTTTCGAGCTCAGCATCAACTTGTTTTAAAACAACTTCACGCTTTTCCTTACCTACTTTGGCGACAATTTCTTCTTGGAACGCAATTAAGCGTTTAATTTCTTCATGACCGAACATAATCGCTTCAAGCATTACTTCTTCTGGTACCTCATCAGCACCTGCTTCAACCATATTTATTGCATCTTTTGTTCCAGCCACAACAAGATTTAAATCACTTTTGTCTAGTTGCTCTGGCGTTGGATTAACCATAAAGGTACCGTCTTCTGAACGACCTACTGTCACACCAGCAATCGGTCCGTCAAACGGGATATCTGAGATTGACAAAGCCAGTGAAGAACCAAACATAGCAGCCATTTCAGATGAACAGTTTTGTTCAACACTCATGACGATACTAATTACTTGAACTTCATTACGGAAACCATCTGGGAATAATGGTCGGATCGGACGGTCAATTAATCGGCTAGCTAAAATCGCTTTTTCACTAGGGCGACCTTCCCTTTTAATGAATCCGCCTGGAATTTTACCAGCTGCATATAATCTTTCTTCATAATTAACAGTTAAAGGGAAAAAGCTTACATCCTTTGGATCCTTGGAAGCTGTTGCTGTACTTAAGACAGCTGTATCCCCATAACGAACAAGAACCGCACCGTTCGCTTGTTTAGCTAATTGTCCCGCTTCAATAGTTAGCGTACGTCCGGCCCATTCCATTGTAAATACTTGTCTTTCTTGTTCCATTACGCGTACTCCTCTCGTACACAAAAATAATCATGCTTATATACTACTTTTAAGCTCACTACTTATTATTGCCTATTTAACCAAAAAATAAAAGGATTACTTCTATTTAACACGTATAAACTAATTGAAGCTTCATATGTATGATTCTTTTGATGATGCTATCTTCATATTTTAAAGGCTTAAAGAGCGAAAAAAGCGGGAATTCTCCCGCTTTCACTTCGATACTATCGACGTAAGCCAAGCTTATCAACTAAGTTACGGTAACGTGTTACATCTTTGTTACGTAAGTAAGTTAACAAGTTACGACGTTGACCTACCATTTTTAAAAGACCACGACGTGAATGGTGATCCTTCTTATGAGTACGTAAATGCTCATTTAATGTGTTGATCTGCTCAGTAAGGATAGCGACTTGAACTTCTGGAGAACCAGTGTCCGTATCATGCACTTTAAACTCAGCGATAATTTCATTTTTACGCTCTTGTGTTAATGCCATCCTATTCACCTCCCTTTCGAAAATCTCCCATCCCTCGCAAACGTCGGTGAAATCGTTTTGCCAAGAAAAGGATTAGTACTTCATGTACATGACTACTATACATGGATTCTTACTAGAATGCAAGTTCATTTTCATTGAAAAAATCAATGGCTGTTAGTTTATCAGTGTTGATTTGTTTAACTAGATCATTAAAGTCGGCAAATTTCTTTTCAGAGCGAATTCTAAAAATCCATTCTACTTTTAATGATTCTCCATACACATTTTGATCAAAGTCTAATAGATGGACTTCAATCGATGGTTCAGGCTTTTGATTTTCATTAAAAGTCGGTACATAACCAAGATTACAGACTCCAAAATAGGCTTTATTCTTATAGCTAACACGAACACCATATACACCCGTTTTCGGGATCACATAACGTTTGTTCATTTGAATATTGGCAGTAGGAAAACCTAGCTTTCGTCCTCGTTTATCGCCATCAACAACGATCCCCTGAATGGAATAGTAACGGTTTAAATCATATGGAACTTGCTCAACTTGCCCAGCTTCTAATAACTTTCTTATATGGGTTGAGCTGATTTTTTTATTCTCGTACTCCAATTTTGGTACAATACTTTGTGTAAATCTCTCTTTCGAATGCTCAGGTAATGTGTTTATATTACCTTTCCCTCGTGATCCATATGTGAAATCAAATCCACAAACAGTGTGCTGAACATGCAGATTTATTATATATTGTTCTACAAATTGCTCTGGAGTTAGCTTAGCGAAATCTTCCGTAAAGGAAACGACGAGTACTCGATCTACGCCTAATTTCTCTAATAACTGCAACTTATCTTCAAGTGGCGTTAAATGCCTCATTGGTTCAGCCACTTTTGATAATACTTCCTTTGGATGTGGAGAAAACGTCATGAGCGTTAATAACAAGCCTTTCTCAACGGCTTGCTCGGCAGCCACTTTGATAACCTCTTGATGACCTTTATGGACACCGTCAAAATAACCTAATGCCATCACAGTCGGTTTGATATCTATTTCTGTTGGATCGATGGGATGCTGCAAATAAATCGTCTCCATCTTCAGTCCCCCTTGTATGATTTACTGACCAGCTGATATAAAAAGCATCTTTTCAGGTTTGATCAATCCTTCTTTTGTTGGATGATCTTGATAGATCGCTAAACATTGACCTTCTCTATTATAAAAGGTAAATCGACTTTCTTCTATAGATTTGTCTTTGGTTAATACCGAACCAAATTTAATCTTCTGTTCTATCTCTTCATCAACTGTATAGGAAGGTAAATGAGCGATCGCTCGATCAAGAGGTAATAAGTAACGATACCTTTCTTCAACACTCGGAAAATTTTCAAGCTCTTCTAAAGTTATGCAATCATCTAGCAGAAATGGTCCTGAAGATGTTCGAATGAGCTTAGACATATGAGCAGGCAAACCAAGCTTTTTACCTATATCAACCGCTAATGTCCTTACATATGTCCCTTTTGAGCAAAGAACGGATATACGAAAGCGGATGACTTTAGCTTCTTGGTCTAACTGGACATCATCAAGACGTATTATTTCATAGATGTTTACTAGCCTCTTTGGCCGTTCTACGACTTCATTTTTCCTTGCATAATCATACAATCTCCGACCATTTACTTTTACTGCTGAATACATAGGAGGAATTTGTGTGATTTCTCCTTGAAAGGTCTTTAATGTTGCATCTATTTGTTCATTTGTAAGGAGCTGATCGATGTCAACTTGCTCAATCATTTCACCTGTTTGGTCTTCGGTCGTTGTGGCGATTCCTAAAGTGACTTCAGCTTCATAGGCTTTTGCATAGTCAGACATATATTCGGCAACTTTGGTAGCTTGTCCAATACAAATTGGTAAAACACCCGTGACTGCAGGATCTAATGTCCCTGTGTGCCCTACCTTTTTTGTTTGAAATAGTTTTCTTATTTTTACGACACAATCATGTGACGTCATTCCGGCTGGTTTTAATAATGACAGGATGCCAGCTGTTTTCATCTACAAAACTCCTTAATATATATACTTTGTATGGAAGTTACTTGGAGCGATGGGTTTTACGTTTACTCGGGCTTCCTCCACCTTTTTCAGCTCGCAACCCGCGTTTGCTCGGGCTTTCTTACTATTTTTCAGCTCGCAACCCCGTGATTCCGCGTTTGCTCGGGCTTTCTTCTCCTTTTTCAGCTCACACCCCCGTGATTCCGTGTTTGCTCGGGCTTTCTTCTTCTTTTTCTGCCCGCAACCCCGCGATTCAGCGTTTGCTCGGGCTTCCTTCTCTTTTTTCTGCTCACAACCCCGTGATTCAGCGTTTGCTCGGGCTTTCTTCTCCTTTTTCAGCTCACAACCCCGTGATTCAGCGTTTGCTCGGGCTTTTTTCTTCTTTTTCTGCCCGTAACCCCGCGATTCCGCGTTTGCTCGGGCTTTCTTACTATTTTTCAGCTCGCAACCCCGTGATTCAGCGTTTGCTCGGGCTTTCTTCTCCTTTTTCAGCTCAC
>LFJO01000003.1:251483-325552 GCA_001038565.1 Alkalihalobacillus pseudalcaliphilus | reverse complement strand
CTTTTTCAGCTCACAACCCCGTGATTCAGCGTTTGCTCGGGCTTTTTTCTTCTTTTTCTGCCCGTAACCCCGTGATTCAGCGTTTGCTCGGGCTTTCTTACTATTTTTCAGCTCACAACCCCGTGATTCAGCGTTTGCTCGGGCTTTTTTCTTCTTTTTCTGCCCGTAACCCCGCGATTCCGCGTTTGCTCGGGCTTTCTTACTATTTTTCAGCTCGCAACCCCGTGATTCAGCGTTTGCTCGGGCTTTCTTCTCCTTTTTCAGCTCACAACCCCGTGATTCAGCGTTTGCTCGGGCTTTCTTCTTCTTTTTCTGCCCGTAACCCCGCGATTCAGCGTTTGCTCGGGCTTTTCCTTCTCTTTTTTCTGCTCGCAACCCCGTGATTCCTCGTTTGCTCGGGCTTTCTTACAATTTTTTCTAGCTACGTTCAATCTTTATGGTGAAAGATTGAACAGGGGATCCTCTATGTAAAAAAGGATAAGAGCCGATGTGGCCCTTATCCTATTTCATTATTCTCCTGATTTAGGCTCATCGTTAATTTTATTCAATAATGATTCAATTCGATTTCCGTATTCGATCGATTCATCAAATTCAAAAATGAGCTCAGGTGTTTTGCGTAAACGAATTCTTTTACCGATTTCACTGCGGATAAAACCCTTTGCTTTTGATAGACCCATCAGCGTAGCTTCTTTTTGTTCATCACTACCTAAAACAGTAATAAAAACCTTCGCTTGCTGTAAATCACCGGTCACATCTACACCGGTCACCGTTACAAAGCTAATTCTAGGATCCTTCAGTTCACGCATAATAATATCACTTAGTTCTTTTTTCATCTGCTCACCAACACGGTGTGCTCTTACATTACTCATACGTTATTCACCTCAAAACATACAACAATCTTATTATAACCATTCATAGTCCGTTAATGTGCGCTCAGCTCTATCATCTTGATCGATCAAAGCTAACCCACGTTGTAATTCCTTTTCACAAACAGCTCTAGTATTACCGACTGTGACGATTGATACTTCAGCTCGTTGCCAAACATCTTGGTAATCCGTTTCAGCAATTGACAGGTTATATTTTTGTTTTAAACGTGTAAGGATACTTTTGAGAACGGAACGTTTCTCCTTTAAGGAGTGAACATCACTAATTATGAGCTCACAACGTATAGAGCCTATGATCATTTACGTTCAATTTCCTCCATAATGTAAGCTTCAATTATGTCGCCTTCTTTTACATCATTAAAGTTCTCAAGTGTAATACCACACTCATAACCTGCTGCAACTTCTTTAGCGTCATCTTTGAAACGTTTTAAAGCATTAATAGCACCTTCATAAATAACGACACCATCACGGATCAAACGAACGGTAGAATCACGAGAGATCTTACCTTCTGTGACATACGACCCTGCAATTGTACCAATTTTGGACACTTTAAAAGTCGTACGAATCTCAACTTGACCGATAACTTTTTCTTGATATTCTGGGTCAAGCATCCCTTTCATCGCTTGTTCAACTTCTTCAATCGCATTATAAATGACTCGGTGTAAACGAATATCCACCTTTTCAGCTTCAGCGATACGTTTCGCATTGACATCAGGTCTTACATTAAAACCGATAACAATCGCATTTGAAGCAGAAGCTAAAATAATATCAGACTCAGAAATAGCCCCAACGCCTGTGTGAATAATTTTCACTTTCACACCAGCTACTTCGATTTTCTCTAATGAACCTCTCATTGCTTCAACGGCACCTTGTACATCCGCTTTAATAATGATATTGATATCTTTCACTTCACCTTGTTGAATTTGATTAAATAGATCATCAAGACTAACACGAGAATTTTCTGTACGATTTTCTTCACGTTGGCGGCTATAACGGGCTTCACCAATTTGACGTGCTTTTTTCTCATCAGCAAATACTTGGAATTGGTCACCAGCTTGTGGTACATCATTCAAACCTGTAATTTCAACAGGCGTAGATGGACCTACTTCTTTCACACGACGACCGATATCATTAACCATCGCACGAACACGACCAAATGTATGACCAACTACGATTGGATCACCGACTTTTAATGAGCCATTTTGAACAAGTAAAGTCGCTACTGCTCCGCGTCCTTTATCTAGCTCTGCTTCAATGACTGTACCTTTAGCCGCAATCGTTGCGTCAGCTTTATACTCTTCCACTTCAGAAACAAGTAAAATCATTTCTAATAATTCATCTATTCCTGTTCCGTTTAATGCTGAAACATTTACAAAAATCGTGTCTCCACCCCAAGCCTCTGGAACTAATTCAAATTCCGTCAGCTCTTGCATCACACGGTCAGGGTTAGCTGCTTCTTTATCCATTTTATTCACAGCAACAATGATTGGAACACCAGCTGCTTTCGCATGGCTAATGGCCTCTTTCGTTTGTGGCATAACACCATCATCTGCAGCTACGACTAAAATCGTAATATCAGTAACTTGGGCACCACGAGCACGCATCGTTGTAAAAGCGGCGTGACCAGGTGTATCTAAGAAAGTAATCTTTTTACCTTCCGTTTCAATTTGGTAAGCACCGATATGTTGAGTGATACCACCAGCTTCACCTTCAGTTACTTTCGTATGACGAATAGAATCAAGTAATGTTGTTTTACCATGGTCAACGTGTCCCATAATCGTCACAACTGGAGGACGCTCTCTTAATGCTTCTTCATTAACTACTTCTTCGTATTCTTCAAAATCAATTTCATCAATAATAATTTCTTCTTCGACTTCCACACCATAATCAGTCGCAATAAGTTCAATTGAATCTTTATCTAATTCTTGATTAATGGTGGACATAACACCAAGGAACATTAATTTCTTAATGATTTCACTTGGTTCCTTATGAAGAAGCTTAGCTAATTCTCCTACTGTTAGAGAACCAGAGAAGGTAATCTTTTCAGGTAATGGCTTAGGAGCAGCAGGTTGTTGCGGCCTTTTAGGACCCTTACTATTCCCTTTATTGATTCCTTTTTGATTACGATTTTGTGGACGGTTTTGACCGCCTTTTTGTTGCTTTTGGTTCTTATTTGCTGGATGTTGATTATTTTTTTGATTTTGATTCTGGTTCTGATTAGTTTTAGGGCGAGCTTTAGCACTTGTTTCTTTTTTGCCGCCCTCGGATTTTGAACTTGTTTGATCCGTAGAACCATTATTCAAAACCTTTAACATATCATCGGTAAGAACAGACATATGATTCGTTACTTCAATGTCTTTTGCTTTTAATTGATCGATGACTTGTTTACTTGAGATGTTGCGTTCTTTTGCATATTCGTAGATTCTCATTTTTTTCATATAAGTCCTCCACATTCATTGGTCAATGAATGCAGTCATTTTGGTGGCAAAACCGCTATCTTTAATGCCGATGACGACTCTTTCTGTCTTGCCAATCGCCCGACCAAGCGTTTCACGGTCGGCGACAATCCGAACTGGTACTTGATAATGACTACATTTGTCCAAGATTTTTTTCTTTGTATTTTCTGAGGCATCTTGCGAAAGGAGTACTAATCGAACCGATTTGGCTCTCACTTCCTTTGTGACGAGTTCCTCTCCAGTCACAATTTGTCTTGCTCTTGCTGCAAGTCCTAGTAAGGATAACCATTTAGAGCTTTGCTCGTTCATGATTTTGCTCCTTGCTCTCTTTCAAGCTCTAATTGATCGTACGTTTCAGGGCTCACCGATATTTGCAGCTGCTTTGATAAGATATCTTTTTTCTTTGCTAATTCGAAGTACTCTTTACCGTTAGTGATATAAGCACCACGACCATTTTTTTTGCCTGATAAATCAAGAGAAACTTCCCCTTCTGGAGAACGCACGATTCGAATAAGCTCTTTTTTAGGTTTCATCTCATTCGTGACAATGCATTTGCGGAGTGGCACTTTTCTATTTTTCATCAATACCTTCCCCTTTTCCTCTTATTCAAATTTTGAATCGGCTTCTACAGATTGGTTAGCTTCATCAAAATTAGGTGATGAATCCTCTAAAAATGAGTCATCCTCTTTTAATAAGCCTAGATCTCTCGCTTCAGATTCACTCTTAATATCAATCTTCCAACCTGTTAACTTAGCTGCCAATCGGGCATTTTGGCCTCGTTTACCAATCGCTAATGATAATTGATAATCTGGAACGATAACCTGAGTCATCTTATCTTCTTCATTAACATTGACTTTTAATACTTTAGAAGGACTCAAAGCATTCGCCACATATTCAACAGGGTCTTCTGACCAACGGACGATATCAATTTTTTCACCTTTTAATTCGTTTACAATCGTTTGAACCCGTCCACCCTTAGGTCCTACACAGGCACCTACTGGATCTACTTCAGGATTATCTGCATGTACAGCAATTTTAGAACGATCGCCGGCTTCACGTGACACGGACTTAATTTCAACTGTTCCATCATAGATTTCAGGTACTTCTAACTCAAATAAACGCTTTAATAAGCCCGGATGAGTTCTAGAAATTAAAATCTGTGGACCTTTTGTTGTTTTTTCTACCTTCGTAATATACGCCTTAATACGGTCATTATGTGCGTATGATTCGTTTGGCATTTGCTCATTAATAGGAAGTAAGGCCTCTACTTTACCTAAGTCGACATAAATAAAGCGATGGTCCTGTCTTTGGACAATCCCAGTCATAATATCTTCTTCACGGTCGATAAAATCAGCGTAAATAATGCCTCGCTCCGCTTCACGAACTCGTTGAGTCACTACCTGTTTAGCTGTTTGTGCAGCAATACGACCAAAATCTTTTGGTGTCACTTCAATTTCAACAATGTCATCCACTTCATAACTAGGGTGAATTTTTTTAGCTTGCTCAACAGCAATTTCAAGTCTTGCATCAAAAACTTCTTCTACAACTGTTTTCCTTGCAAAAACACGGATACGTCCATTATCGCGATCAACATCAACACGAACATTTTGGGCTGAGTTAAAATTTCTCTTATAGCCAGAAATCAAAGCAGCTTCAATCGCTTCAATGATTACCTCTTTGCTAATCCCCTTTTCTTTCTCTAATGTCGTTAATGCATCCATAAATTCAGTATTCATGGATTTCACTTCCCCCTTTCAAGTATTCAAAATCAACCTTTTGACTTCTTATAGTTTTATAGCCAATCTTGCTTTAGCAACTTTATCATATGGAATGGTTACTACTTTTTTTCTTGTCTTAATGGTTAATTCAATTTGTAATTGTTCACCATCGAAAGAAAGTAAATCACCTTCAAAAGCCTTCTGTCCATCAATCATTTCATAGGTTGAAACATGAATGTATTTATTCATAGCTTTTTCTAAATCCTGCTTTGTATTGAGAGGGCGTTCAGCTCCGGGTGATGAAACTTCTAAAAAGTAGGCTTGTTGAATCGGATCAACTTCATCTAATACTTCACTTAGCTTCTCACTTACGGTGCTACAATCTTCTAAATCAACACCCGTATCAGAATCTATAAATACACGTAAAAACCAATTAGGTCCTTCTTTTTTAAACACGACTTCAACTAATTCTAATTGCAATTCTTCTACAATCGGTTCAACAAGATTTGCGACTACGTCCGTTACTTTATTGCTCACTTCAAACCCTCCTTCATCACGACAAATAAGTGCTCACAGTTGTTAAGTTGGAGAAAATTTCTCCCAATCAACAACGAAAGAGTGGGTTTCCCCACTCTTTCCCGGACTGTTATACTAAGTATTACCATAAACAGAATATCATAATCACCCATAATTTGCAACTTAAGCTAGTAGGTAAAGGCTAAAACAAGGAAAGCTGATTCGAATCAGGTAGCCCTTCAAGGCAACCGTGGTCATCTAAACTTTCTAAAACCGTCTTCGTCAGCTTACTTCTTTGTTGTAAATCCTCTTTGGATAAAAATTCACGTTCTTCCCTTGCCTTAACAATGTTAATAGCAGCATTTGTTCCAACCCCCGTCATTGCATTAAATGGAGGCAGTAAATCTTTACCGTCTACAATAAATTCCGATGCACTCGAACGGTATAATTCAACCTTTTTAAAATTATATCCACGTTCTACCATTTCTAAAGCCAATTCCAATACGGTGAGGACAGCTTTTTCTTTCGGTGCTGCATCTAATCCTTTTTGATTAATTTCCTCAATTTTTGCTTTAATAGCAGCTGAACCTTTAATCATCGTGTCTAAATCAAAATCATCCGCTCTTACTGTAAAATATGAAGCATAATACAAGATCGGGTGATGAACTTTAAAGTATGCGATCCGAACCGCCATTAAGACATAAGCGGCAGCATGGGCTTTAGGGAACATATATTTAATCTTCAAACATGAACCAATATACCAATCTGGTACACTATTTTCCTTCATGACTTCGATCCATTCCGGTTGTAGCCCTTTGCCTTTACGAACCGACTCCATTATTTTAAACGCCAAAGAAGGTTCAAGACCTTTATAGATTAGATAGACCATAATATCATCACGACAACCAATAACATCTTTTAATTCACAAGTTCCATTATAAATGAGCTCGTTGGCATTATTTAGCCAAACATCTGTCCCGTGAGATAATCCCGAGATTTGTACGAGTTCCGAAAAAGTACTCGGTTTCGTTTCTTCAAGCATTTGCCGAACAAAGCGCGTCCCGAATTCCGGAATCCCTAAAGTACCGGTTTTACATAAAATTTGCTCTTCTGTAACCCCTAACACCTCTGGCCCACTAAAGATTTTCATAACCTCTGGGTCATCTGTCGGTATCGTTTTCGGGTCAATTCCACTTAAATCCTGTAGCATTCGAATTACTGTAGGATCGTCATGCCCTAGTATATCAAGTTTCAGCAAATTATCATGGATAGAATGAAAATCAAAATGAGTTGTTTTCCATTCCGCTTTTTGATCGTCTGCGGGAAATTGGATCGGGCAAAAATCATGAATGTCCATATAATCAGGGACAACGATAATTCCACCTGGATGCTGACCTGTTGTTCGCTTAACCCCCGTACAACCTGAAACTAAACGATCAATTTCAGCTCCGCGCATCGCCAAGTCATGGTCGCCTTGATATCCTTTGACATAACCATAGGCTGTTTTTTCTGCGACGGTTCCTATTGTGCCGGCACGGTATACATAATCCTCACCAAACAATTCTTTTGTATAATGGTGGGCCCTTGGTTGATATTCTCCTGAGAAGTTTAAGTCGATATCAGGAACCTTATCACCTTTAAACCCTAAGAAGGTTTCAAAAGGAATATCTTGTCCATCTTTCACATAGGCTGTGCCACATTCAGGACAATCTTTATCAGGTAAATCATAACCCGATCCCACTGAACCATCATCAAAGAAATAAGAATGGTGACATTCTGGACAAACATAATGTGGTGGCAATGGGTTAACTTCCGTAATTTCTGTCATGGTAGCGACAAAGGAAGACCCTACTGAACCACGTGACCCAACTAAATAACCATCGATCAGTGATTTCTTTACGAGCTTATGAGAGATGAGGTAAATAACAGCGAAGCCGTGTCCGATAATACTTTTTAATTCCTTCTCAATTCGAGCTTCAACGATTTCCGGTAAATCTTCACCATAGATTGAACGGGCACGATTATAACTCATCTGTCTAACCTCATCATCTGCACCTTCAATTTTTGGTGTATATAGATCATCTGGGATTGGTTGAATCTCTTCAATTAAATCAGCAACATGATTAGTAGCATCAATCACGACTTTTTCAGCAATGTCATTACCTAAAAATTGAAATTCCTGAATCATTTCATCCGTTGTTCGAAAATGTACTTTTGGTAATGTTTGTTTATTCAATGGGTTTGCCCCACCTTGAGAGGCAACGAGAATTTTACGGTAAATATAATCTTCCTCATCAAGATAGTGTGCATTTCCGGTTGCCACGACGGGTTTATCTAACTTGTCACCTAACTTGACAATGTTATGAACAATCTCTCTTAAGGCCGTTTCACTTTTCACCAATTCTCGTTCAATTAAATGACGATAATTACCTAACGGCTGAATTTCTAAATAATCATAAAACCGAGCGATTTCTTCGACTTCATCCGGTGACTTTTGCATCATCGCTTCAAAGACTTCACCCTTATCACAAGCTGAACCAATTAAGATCCCTTTACGATATTTTTGTAATTGTGACCGTGGGATACGTGGTGTTCTAAAATAATAGTTCACATGTGACATCGTCACTAATTGATAGAGGTTTTTAAGACCCTCTTGCGTTTGAGCAAGCAAGATACAATGGGAAGGTCGCTGGCGATGAAAATTCCCTTGTCCCATATGTTCATTTAATTGATGATGATGGGTAATCTCCTTTTCGATCGCATCTCGAACCATACGCCAAAGTAAATAACCAGTTGCCTCAGCATCGTAAATCGCCCTATGATGACTGACAAGTTCAATGTCAAACTTTTTACATAAAGTATTTAAACGATGATTCTTCAGCTCAGGATAAAGGAATCGACCAAGCTCTAATGTATCAATGACCGCGTTATGAGCTTCATCTAGACCTACTTTTTGGTAGCCAACATTGATAAACCCCATATCAAAGCTAGCGTTGTGAGCCACTAAAATCGCATCGCCACTCCACTCTCTAAATTTCTTTAAAACATCCCCAACTTCTGGAGCACCTCTCACCATATCATCTGTAATACCGGTTAATTCTATAATCGTATTGGTTAGAGGTTCATGCGGATCAGCAAAGGATTCAAAACGATCAATAATTTCACCATTTTTAACTTTAACAGCGGCAAGTTCAATAATTGTATTATAGACGGCAGATAAGCCTGTTGTCTCAACATCAAAGACAACATATTCGGCATCAAATAACTCCTTATTTTGCTCATTGTAAGCAATCGGAACACCGTCATCAACTAGATTTGCTTCTAAACCATATAACACCTTAACTCCATGTTTTTTACCAGTAGAATAGGCCTCTGGAAAAGATTGCACGACACCATGATCCGTGATCGCGATCGCTTTATGTCCCCATTTCGCCGCTTGTTCTACATATCTTCCAGCAGAAACAATCCCGTCCATTTGACTCATCGTTGTATGGAGGTGGAGTTCTACCCGCTTTCTATCTTCTTCACCTTGGTCAATTCTTAGCTGTGGTTGAATTTCATTAATGTCATTGGCAATCATTACGAGGTCACGTACAAAAGTATCCATTTGAATGCCACCACGGACCTTCAACCACATCCCCTTTTTCACAGATTGTAATAAGGGTACATCTTCTTTATCACGCGAGAAAATTTTAATCAGGATTGAATCGGTATAATCCGTTATTTTAAAGGTTAATAATGTACGTCCACTTCTTAATTCTCTTGTTTCAGCAGCAAAAACATAACCTTGTAGGGTAACGCGACGCTCCTCATCAATAATTGATTCAATAGGTAACGGCTCGTCCTTAATTGGATATCCAAGTGTTAAGGTTTGGTTCTTCAGATGTTTCTCTGTTTCTTTTTCTTGCTTTTTCTTTTCTAAGATTGCTTCAACTACTTTGGAATGATCTTCTTGGTCTCTTTGCTCAATAAAGCGTTCAAAAGCTTTTTGTGATTCTTGAACATGAGCATCAATATGAACCATTGGTAGAGAGAGCTTACTTAAGCATTCTCTAAGGGGCTCGTCTAATTTTCGTTTGAGAGCCACAGCTTCGGTTTCATTTCGAACATTGATTACAAGTCTCTTACCGTCGTATCTAGGCGTTTGGTTTTGTAATAATTCCCGTAAGCCCGAAGAGATATTTTCTAATTTTCCCACGACAGTTGGCCAGTATTGTTGCCATTGTTCTTCTGTTAATTCTTTTGTCCCATATTCTATCGAGAAGTGGACCGTTGCTATATTTTGAAAGGTATCTTTGAGTCGTTGTGCAAATAGCTGATATAGATTGGCTGGAATAATTTTAGGAATATAAAATTGGAAATGCCAACTTTTTTGTTCTCTATGAATCGTTAATTTTTGAATGAGTGCTTCTTCTAAATAGGTTTGAACGAGTTCTTCGGGTATTTCAATTTGCTTCATGAGGAGCTTGAACCGTTCTTTTCTTACTTGATTGTCGGCTTGAGTCATTGTTTCGTCTCCTTTCTATGGGAGGTTCTATTAGCAAATAGAGGGCACCTCGTCTTTTGAGATCCCCTGCTTTTTGTATGGAAGTTACTTAAAGCTCATGTGCGGAGCGTTAATTACCGCTACCGAAAATCATGCTCCGAGACAATCACGTGGCGCTGAGCTAACCGGCGCAGCCAGTGGATCTCAGCTCTGCCACTTCGTCCCATGGGAGTCTCGGCATGACTCGCCCGCTGGGTTACTGCTGATTCTCAAGTACAAATAACATTCATTAAAAAAACCAAAAAACAAAGTGAATCTAGAGCCAACATGCTAAAGGCAATATCCAACTTCCATGTTTGCTGATGGTGGCTGGATGTGCGGTGTGCTGAATTTTTGGGTGTTGTCCGTGCGGGCAACACCCAAAAAATGTCGGGGCTACGGCAGCATATGAGCATCCTCAAAACCGTTTTTGAATGAAGAGCCACCAGTTAAAGAGTGAATCGGTCAAAGAACAAAGCGTTTATCATTATTACTGAATGTTTTTACGCTTGTCCTTTTAGTTCTAGGACTTTGTTGGCAAGGGCTTCTTCGATTTCTTGGAGGGCTACTTCTTCCATTTCGCCTTCTTTACGAATTTTTAATTCGACGATACCTTCATTTGCTTTTTTACCAACGGATAGTCGAATTGGAATACCAATTAGATCCGCATCTTTGAATTTTACGCCCGCACGCTCTGGTCGATCATCATATAGGACTTGATAACCTTTACTTTTTAATAATTCATACAGATGGTCAGCTAACTCTTTTTGCTCCGCATTTTTACTGTTCATCGCTAATAAATGAATGTGGAAAGGAGCAACATCATATGGCCAAACGATGCCGTTTTCGTCATGATGCTGTTCAATTATTGCTGCCACTACACGTGAAACACCAATTCCGTAACATCCCATTAAAATTGGTTTTGCTTTTCCGTTTTCATCTAATACTTGAGCATTCATACTTTCAGAATAGAAAGTGCCCAATTTAAAGACTTGACCAATTTCAATTCCTTGGGCGAAGTGAATCGTCCCATTTCCATCAGGTGAAAGCTCTCCTTCTTGAATAAAACGAATATCACCGTAAGCGTCGACTTGGAAATCGCGTTCCACATTGACACCGACAAAGTGGTGCTCGGTTTCATTTGCTCCACAAATACTATTTACCATATTTTTAATTGCAAAATCGGCGTAAATCTTCACCTTTGTGCCAACAGGTCCAATTTGACCGACAGAAGCATTCATCACATCTTGTACGTCTACTTCTGACGCTAGACGGACTTCTTTAGCATGAAAAGCATGTTTAAGCTTGACCTCATTTAGTTCATGATCGCCACGTACAAGAACGAGAACAAATTCATCGTCAAGTTGTACTAACAATGATTTAATGATGTTTTTCTCTTCAACATCTAAATGATTGGCTACTTGTGATACTGATTTGGCATCAGCCGTATGAACTTTTGACAATTCCATTTGTGACTCATCAGACTTTTCATCACTTACATGAACAGCAGCCATTTCAATGTTTGCTGCATAATCCGACCCATCAGAATACGCAATCGTATCTTCTCCTACACTAGCAAGGGCCATGAATTCATGTGTATCCTTACCACCCATTGCTCCGGAATCCGCAATAACCGGACGGAAAGTTAAACCAACTCGTGTAAAAATATTAGAGTACGCTTGATACATGTTTTGATATTCCGCATCTAATGAATCTGCATCCGTATGGAAAGAATACGCATCTTTCATGATAAACTCACGCCCACGTAGCAATCCAAATCGAGGTCTTCTCTCATCACGGAACTTCGTTTGAATTTGGTATAAATTCATCGGTAATTTCTTATAAGACTGTACGAAGTCACGTACGATAGAGGTAATCACCTCTTCATGTGTTGGACCTAATGCAAAGTTGCGCTCATGGCGATCTTGCAAACGAATTAACTCACCGCCCATTTTATCCCAACGACCAGATTCTTGCCATAACTCGGCAGGATGTAACGTAGGCATGGTTAGTTCCTGTGCACCTGCTTTATTCATTTCATCACGCACAATCGATTCAACGTTTTGAATAACTCGTTTGGCTAATGGTAAATAAGCATATACACCAGAAGCAATTTGTTTCATCATACCTGATCTTAACATTAATTGATGGCTTATTACTTCTGCATCAGAAGGAACATCTCTTAATGTCGGTAACAAAAAAGAAGATTGTTTCATACTCATAATCCTTTCTATTCCAAACAATAAATTCTTATTTACATAAATAAACGGTTAATATCGTTCCAAGTAACGATAATGACTAGTAAAAATAAGAGGGCAAATCCAATAAAGTGGACCATTCCTTCTTTATTAGAATCGATTGGCTTTCCGCGAATCGCTTCAAGTCCTAGGAAGACAAGTCTCCCTCCATCCATTGCTGGAATCGGCAATAAATTAATAACACCGAGGTTAACACTTAAAGCAGCGGACCACTGAATTAATACAAAAATCCCCATTGCTGCAGCTTGCCCCGTATAATCATAAATACCTACTGGACCCGCAATATAATCCATTGAGAACTCTCCTGTAATTAACAACCCTAATACTTCAAAAATCATCGTTGTGAATGTGTAGGTTTGCTCAACCCCAAAAGATAAAGCTCCCCATAGCGAAAACTCAGTCGGTTGGAAAATACCGACGACACCCTCCGGTTCACCGTTTTGACCTTCACGCATTTGTGGGGTCACCGGAATCGTTAATGCTTCGCCATCACGCTCCACCACAAAATCAATTTCTTCGTTAGGGTTTGCTTGAATGATAGAAGTCATATCTTCCCAAGTTGAAACATTCGTTCCATCAATGGAGACTACCTCATCACCAGTAACAAGTCCAGCTTCTCCAGCAACTCCATCCTCAGACAAATTACCGATACGTGCTTCATCAACAGGAGTACCTTGTACTAAAGCTACAATCGTTAACAATACAATCGCTAAGACAAAGTTCATCATCGGTCCAGCAAAGATCGTTAATGCACGTTTGCCTACTGATTTAGATCCAAACTGCCGACTCCATGGAGCAATTTGAGTTGGAATTTCATCATGTATGACTTTTGCTTTTTCATCTACATGATAAATCACTTTCTCATCAAGTTCATTGTAAGCAACGATTTTTAGTTCATGCACTAAATCGATACTTTCAACTTGAACCACTGTCGCATTAGGATGTTTTGATTTATTATTAATAATAATTTCACTGACTTTGTCCTCATCATTAACAATTAAACCAATATCATATCCAGGTTTGATTTCATACGCCTCTGGCTCTTCTCCCGCCATACGTACATAACCACCCAATGGAAGCATCCGAATCGTATAAACCGTTTCATTTCTTTCAAATGAAAATATTTTTGGGCCAAAACCAATAGCGAATTCACGGCAAAGAATACCTGCTTTTTTAGCAAAATATAAATGTCCCCATTCATGGATAAAAACTAATAATCCAAAAACTAATATAAATGAAAGTAACGTTTCCAATGCCTACTTCTCCACCTTTCCTAATCGATTTTGGAGTGGATAAACGCTCTTGTAAGCTGATCGATTTCCATGATCTCCTCAAGCGAAGGTTGCTTTATTCCTTCATGATATTCAAGTGCTTGTTCAATTAAACATTCTATTTCTAAAAAGCTAATTTTATTATGTAAAAATGCGGCAACCGCTTCTTCATTTGCGGCATTTAATACCGTAGGAAATGACCCACCTCGTTTCCCAGCTTCGAACGCATAGGAAATTGCCTTGAAGCGTTCAACATCTAAAGGTTGGAAATGAAGCTTTCCGACTTCCCATAAGTTTAACCTTTCCGTATTTCTTCTTTCAAGTCTTTTTGGATAAGTTAACGCATATTGGATCGGTACTCGCATATCCGGTGTTCCTAATTGAGCCATGACACTCTTATCATGAAACTCTACCATAGAGTGTATGATACTTTCCTTATGTAAAAGTACATCGATTTTTTCATAGGGAACTTGAAATAACCAATGAGCCTCTATCACTTCTAAACCTTTATTCATCATGGTCGCTGAATCAATCGTAATTTTTGCTCCCATCGACCAATTAGGGTGATTTAACGCCTGTTCAACCGTTACTCCTTGCAATTGCTCGCGACTTAAATCACGAAAACTGCCACCAGAAGCCGTCAAGATTAATCGATCTATGTCCTCATAACGCTCACCATTCAAAGCTTGAAAGATCGCCGAATGCTCACTATCAACCGGCAATAAAGAAACCTGATATTTTTGTGCGGCAGCTGTAACTAGATGTCCCGCTGTTACAAGCGTTTCTTTATTAGCTATTGCAATGGGTTTGCCTTCTTTTATAGCTGCTAAAGTAGGTTCTAAGCCGACACTACCAATAACCGCATTGACTAAAATATCCACCTCATGAAATGCCGCTACTTCTATTAACCCATGCTTACCATCAACAAATCGTACCTCTGAGCTACATTGCATCGCTAATTTATCTTTATCTTCTTTAGAAATGACCGAGACTAGCTTCGGCTTAAATTCTTCGATTTGTTGAATCGCAAGGTCTAGATTTCGTCCTACAGACATCGTTATTAGCTCAAACTCTTCACGATGCTCTCTAATAATATCTAGTGTTTGAGTTCCAATCGAACCTGTTGAACCCAATAATCCAATTCTTTTCATCGTTCATGCCCCTTTTCAGTCATTACTAGATTTGACGTTTAAATTAACTGCAGTAAATGTAAAATCGGCATGACATAAATCAAACTGTCAAATCGGTCTAATATCCCACCATGACCAGGTAAAACCGTTCCAGAATCCTTTACAGAATAATGACGCTTTAAGGCAGATTCAACTAAATCACCTAGTTGGCCAAATGTTGATGCGACAAGCATTACAAGTAACGCAATGAAATAACTTTCAAATAATTGAGGGAAAATCATATAAAAAGCGGTCCCTAATGCAATTGCACTAATAATTCCACCAATTGCACCTTCAATCGTTTTTTTCGGGCTAATATCTGGCCAAAGCTTATGTTTACCAAACGCTCTCCCTATAAAATAAGCACCTGAATCGGTTGTCCATATTAATAATAAAACAAAAAATACTAACCACATTCCTACGTCTGCAATTTCTCTTGTCATTAATAAATAATGAAAACCGAAGCCGACGTATACAGAAGATAGTACAACGAAACCAACTTCATCAAAGGTAAATTTATTTTTAGACAGAACTGTAAGCATTAATAAAAATAAAATCAAAAATACAAATGATTCTATTTTTGTAAATTGGATCGGTACTACTGCGTCAAACCAGGTAGAAGGAATGAGAAGCAGCCACATCGAGCCAAGGCTAATTATGCCCATCGTTGAAAACGGTGATATCTTTTTCATCTTTAACAACTCTGTCATCGCAACAGAGGCAACAATAAAGATAAAAGCAGAAAATAACCAGCCGCCTGCAATAACTAAACTTATAAAAACGATTCCACCAATTAATCCTGTAATAATCCTTTGCTTCATTTATTTGCCGCCCCCTTCATTAGACGCCACCATAACGTCGTGCTCTTTTTTGATAGACGGCAATCGCTTCCGCAAAGTGTGATTCATTAAAGTCCGGCCAGAGTACATCCGTGAACCATAACTCACTATATGCAGCTTGCCATAACATAAAATTACTTAAACGAATTTCACCGCTCGTCCTAATTAACAGATCGGGATCTGAAATGGAAGCGGTCATTAAATACGAGCTCATAACCTCTTCGGTAACCTCATCACTTGACAGCTTACCAGCTGCAACATCCTCACTAATCTGTTTAATTGCCTCTAACATTTCAGACCGACTACCATAATTTAAAGCAAAATTTAAAATTAATCCGTCGTTATCTTTTGTTTCCTCTACTGCATTTCGAACAGCCTTTAACGTATGTTCTGGTAATTGTGCCATACTACCCATTAATCGAACATTAACATTTTCTTGCTTTAAAATCGGCAATTCACTTTTAAAAAATATCTCGGGCAAACTTAACAAATAATCCACTTCTGCTTTTGGACGTTTCCAATTTTCTGTTGAAAAAGCATACAATGTCAAAACTTTAACATCTAGTTGATTTGCTTGCCTCACGATTTTATTAATCGCTTTTATTCCTTCACGATGCCCGGCGATTCTCGGTAGGCCTCGCTTTTTTGCCCAACGTCCATTACCATCCATAATAATTGCCACATGGTTAGGTATATTCGTTGTTTCAAGTTCGGCAATGGCTTCATTTGAATCCTTACCTCTTGCTCTCCATTTAGAGAATTTATCAAGCATCCGTCTGCCCTCCATTTATGCACAGCTGGACCACTGCTTTGCTTCTTACGATTCTAAGAGAAAAAGTGTAAAAAACCCCCTAAAAAGAGGGTCTTTCTTCTTGATCTAGTTTACAACGATTTCGCTTAGACTTCCATAACTTCTTTTTCTTTTTGTGCGGCTACAGCGTCTACTTTTTCAATCGTTTTATCTGTAAGCTTTTGCATCGTATCTGTATCACGACGCAAGTCATCTTCCGTCATCTCGCCATCTTTTTGAGCTTTCTTTAACTCATCATTGGCGTCACGACGTACATTACGGATTGCCACTTTTGCTTCTTCTGCAGAACGTTTAACTAATTTAACTAGTTCTTTACGACGCTCTTCCGTTAACGGAGGAATTTGAATACGAATGACCGAACCATCATTTGAAGGTGTTAATCCTAAATCAGCCTTCATAATCGCTCGTTCCACATCAGAAATAGATGATTTATCAAAAGGTTGAATAACAAGTAAACGTGCTTCTGGCACAGAAATCGTTGCTAACTGATTTAAAGGCGTCTCAGCTCCGTAATACTCAACCGTAACTCGGTCTAATAAAGCAGGGTTTGCACGACCAGCACGAAGTTTTGCAAGTTCACGGTTTAAAGACTCAATTGCTTTTGTCATTCTTGATTCTGCGTTTTTCAAAATTTCTTGTGACATCTTATTTCCCCCTAACTACTGTACCGATATCTTCACCAAGTACAGCTCGCTTAATATTTCCTTCTTCCATAATGGAGAAGACAATTAATGGTATATTATTATCCATACATAAAGATGATGCTGTTGAATCCATAACGGCTAAGCCTTCTTTTAATACATCCATGTAAGTTAATGATGTATATTTAACCGCGTTTTCATCCACTGAAGGATCAGCACTATATACGCCATCCACTTTATTTTTGGCCATAAGAATCACTTCTGCTTCAATTTCAGCTGCACGTAGGGCTGCTGTCGTATCCGTTGAGAAGTATGGATTCCCTGTTCCTGCCGCAAAAATGACAACTCGTCCTTTTTCTAAATGACGAATCGCTTTACGACGGATATATGGCTCTGCTACCTGACGCATTTCAATTGATGTTTGTACACGTGATTCTACACCAATATCCTCAAGGCTATCTTGAAGGGCTAATGAATTCATGACCGTAGCCAACATCCCCATGTAATCTGCTGTTGCACGATCCATACCTTTCGCACTTCCAGCCATACCTCTCCAAATGTTCCCACCACCAACAACAACGGCCACTTCTACATCAAGTTCAATAATTTCTTTCACTTGAGTCGCAATCGATTGGATGACAGATGGATCAATACCATAGCCTTGCTCACCAGCTAATGCCTCACCACTTAGTTTTAAAACAACACGATTAAATTTTTGCATGACGACCTCCATTATCACAAATAGAAACAGTAATTGATTTCGAAATAAATAAATCCTCTAATTTAGGTTTTTCTTGAAAAAAAGGGACACGTACAACTGTGCCCCAAATCTCCAATTATTTCTTTACTTGAGACATAACTTCATCAGCGAAGTTATCCACTCTTTTCTCAATTCCTTCTCCTACTTCATAACGGATGAATGTTTGAACAGATGCACCCTTAGCTTGTAAGAACTTGCCTACTTTTTGGTCACCATCTTTTACAAACGGTTGATCAACTAAACAAACTTGTTCGAAGAATTTGCTTAAACGACCTTCAACCATTTTTTCAACGATTTTTTCTGGTTTACCTTCATTTAATGCTTGTTGTTTTAAGATTTCGCGCTCATGGTTAATCGTCTCTTCTGAAACAGACGTACGATCTACATAAGTTGGATTAATCGCGGCTACGTGCATCGCGATATCTTTTGCTAATTCAGCATCCGTTGTTCCGTTAAGAACCGTTAAAACACCAATGCGGCCACCCATGTGTAAATACTCGCCAAATGCGTCTGCATCTGTCTTTTCAATAACTGTGAAGCGACGTAAAGTTAGTTTTTCACCAATTTTCGCTACGGCTGTATTAATATACTCTTCAACTACTGGTCCATCACCTTTGAAAGCTTGTGTTAAAGCTTCTTCAACGTTTGCTGGGTTTTCCGTTAAAACATGTTCAGCTAATTCTTTAACTAAAACTTGGAACGCTTCGTTTTTAGCAACAAAGTCCGTTTCAGAGTTAACTTCAATAAGAACCGCTTTGTTACCTTCAGATTTAACAAAAGTTAAACCTTCTGCTGCGATACGATCAGCTTTCTTCGCTGCTTTTGCAATCCCTTTTTCACGAAGAAGGTCAACCGCTTTTTCCATATCACCATCAACTTCAGTTAATGCTTTTTTACAATCCATCATTCCTGCGCCTGTTTTTTCACGCAATTCTTTTACCATACTTGCTGTAATTGCCATTATTTACGCCTCCTCAAACCTCAGTATGTTCAACATTTTTATGGTTCAAACATCGTTTTCCCCATATGTAAAGCTTCATTGTCATAGAACCGCTTTTGGTTCATATGCTTTAAAAAAGGGCGGAAAAGGGTAACCCCCTTTACCACCCTTGAAGTCAAACTAATAAAATTAAGCAGTTGTTGTTTCTTCTACTTCTTCTACTTCTACTTCTTCAGCTGTTGTTGCTTCAATTACAGCATCAGCCATTTTAGCTGTTAGAAGTTTAACGGCACGAATCGCATCATCGTTACCTGGGATTACATAATCAATCTCATCTGGATCACAGTTTGTATCAACAATCGCTACAATTGGGATATGAAGCTTGTGAGCTTCTGCAATTGCAATGCGCTCTTTACGTGGGTCAATAACAAATAATGCATCAGGAACTCCCGGCATATCTTTAATACCGCCTAAGAATTTCTCAAGACGCTCCATTTCTTTCTTAAGAAGAATAACTTCTTTCTTAGGAAGAACTTCAAATGTACCGTCTTCTTGCATTTTCTCAAGGTTTTTCAAACGCGTAATACGCTTTTGAATGGTTTCAAAGTTTGTTAATGTACCACCTAACCAACGTTGGTTGATGTAATACATTCCACAACGTTCAGCTTCTTCTTTCACTGAATCTTGTGCTTGTTTTTTTGTACCAACGAAAAGGATTTTCCCTCCGTCAGCTGCGATGCTACGTACGAAATTGTACGCTTCATCTACTTTCTTAACTGTTTTTTGTAAGTCGATAATGTAAATACCGTTACGCTCTGTGAAGATGTAGCGATCCATTTTTGGGTTCCAACGACGAGTTTGGTGACCGAAGTGTACCCCAGCTTCTAATAGTTGTTTCATGGAAATAACTGCCACATCAAACACCTCCTTATAATTGGTTTTTATTTTCCTCCGCATCCTTCATATTTAAGCAAAACTGTCATTGACAGCACCAATGCTCAAATCAGCATGCGTGTGTGATTAACACCGTCAATTAATATACCATAATAGCACTGCTTCTTGCAAGTAATTCTTCTAGTTTAGCGATAAAAATTCAAAATTAATTGGACTTCCCCTTTGCCAATTTGTAACTTTTGGGCAATTTCTTCAACTGTTAATCCTTGCTTAGCTAAATTTAGCACTTGTAAAGTCTGGGATTGTTCCATAATAACACCTTGCTCACCCGTATCAAAAGGGGCTTCGTAGGACTCGTACTTTTTCTGTTCAATTTCTAAATGTTCGGTAAAGCTTTTCGGTTGCTCCAAAGAAACTTGAGCTTCATTCGTTTGCTGGTGGATAGAGTGATTGCTACCTAATTCGAGTTCAGCGTTTGATTTGGTACTAGGCTCTACTGCTGCTCTATCCTCACTATGTATGTGTGGTTGCTTTTTCTCTTTTCTTTGGAGCTCTAAAATGAATCGCTCATTTTCTTGCTTGATTTCATCTGTTAATTGAATTAAGAGTGCTTGCATTTCTGTTTTTTGTTCTTGAATGCTCGTAACTGTTTGTTCTAATCGGGTCACTTTCTTCCATAATATAACGACTAGAAATAATAGCACGACTAAAGCTACGATCAAAAAACTAGTTATATCATTCATCGTCTAACCTCTCAACCTGAATAATCGATAAATTTCCCTTTAAAAGGATGCTGTTGCTTGTGAGTGTGCGTGCTCTTGTCTTGCTTCTCCTCTTGAGGCTCATCGCCTTGATTGGATTGCTCTTGCTTGTCGTTTTTCTCGTCTCTTATTTTCTGAAAATTTGACTGATGTGTTTCTTGAATGGATTGACGAAGTTGCTTCATTTTCTGCTCTTCCTCTTGAGCCTGCAATTCTTGCCGTGTTTGAAAACGTTGCTGCATTTGCTCTTGAATCTTTCCTGTTTTCTGAGATTGTGGAAAAGAACCTTGCATTTCAATAGGGCGAAGACTCATCGTTATCCTCCTTGCCTCATTTCAAGCTAGAAATGGTAATTTCATTTTGCATCAAAGCTATTTGTGACTTTGAATAACTCGAGGTAAGTTTCCTACGATACTTCCCAAAATGAACATTTACATTAGGATAAATCATTTTATCCGCTTTCATAAAACCAAAGTTTGCCGACTGATTCATTTCTTTCATTTCCGCTACACTTTCTTCAAGTAGCTCTCGTTTCGTTATCGACTCTTTTAAGAAATGAAGCACCCTTAATTTATGTATTTTTTCTTTGCCTTGTAAAGGGCCGACTCTTTTCTCTTTTTCTAATAAAACATTCAATAATTTAGATGATTTCATGATACCATCTTTTAGCTCTATTAACTGCTTCTCCATCGTACGCTGCTGCTCAACAATTTGCTTGGAAGGACCTACATAAAAATCGGTTTTAGTATGTAGGGCATTCCCAAACTCATTCGCTTGAATTTTAAAACCTGCCGACACAACGCCTCCGACAATATTCCCTTTTCCCTTCATACAAACGATTTCAGTAGTCGCATAACAATGACTATGTAAAATCGACTGTGTCACATAAATAGAATCGCCAACCTTCACATTTCCTTCATTAATAAAGGTCGTGTAAAGTGAATGCTTTGCTTGAATATCACTTTTGTTTTGACCAACAATACCAGCACCTACATAAATAGATCCACCCGCCTGAATCGTGGCACCCTCAATCGTTCCATTCACACGAATATCTCCACCTGCAATAATTTTAAATCCAGAAGGAACATTTCCATTGACATGTACATTGCCAATAAAATCGATATTACCCGTTCTCGTTCCAATATCTCCTTTAACTTGGTAGACAGGATAAACATGAACCGTTTTTTTCGTCATCGACATTTGACCACTTACAAGTGCATACAAAGTTTGACTCTTTTGATCAATCCTCGTATTTTTTCCTATTCTTAGCTTGAAATCTTTTCCTCTTTTTGGCTCTACCGGCTCACCTAGCACATTCATACCTGCTTCACCATTAGTTGCCGCCACTTTCTGTGCGAGCTTTTCACCCTCTTTCACAGAAGGGATGTCTAACACTTGCTTCAAATCAATAATACCAGAATGTTCGACTGAATGTTGATTAGCCTCATCCGTCGCTCTAACCGCAATTAGAAGATACGCATCCTGCCCCTTAACCGGTTCTATCCCTTTGGCAACTTCTATCGGCTCAAGCCATTCCGTTTGATTCTCAACCAATGTTGAAATAGCATCCATTAAAAGGCCATACGTTACACCTTTCGTTTGAAGATAGTCAATTATCAATTCAACCGATAAAGTATCTGCTTTTTCTACTTTCTCTTTTTGATGAAGAATTGCTTTCATTTTTTGTTGTTCCAAGCGCAGTGAAAGATAAGGTTCAACAACATGCATTCAATCATCCCCTTTATATATGACATCATATAGTTATATATTTTTTAAGATTAGACAGCACCATCGATACTACCTTCCAGATCCTTGGTTTCTTCATTGGATGATTAAGCTTTCACTTTATTTTTTTTGAGAAAGCTTGTTTTAGCCGAGCAATAGATTTGGAGTGAATTTGTGAGATTCTTGATGTAGAAAGATTTAACACTTCTCCGATTTCCGTAAGCGTAAGGCCCTCATAATAAAATAAACTAATCACCAACTGTTCTTTTTCATTCAGTGAGCGAATATGTTCGACGAGCTCTTTTTTCGTTAAATCATCCATTAATTTTTGTTCTGGTGTTAATGTTTTTTCATCTACAATCGTCGCCATAAAAGTGTCTGACTTATCTTGTTCTTGTGTATACTCATCTATCGACAGCATATTGGCCGTAAATTGCTCCATCTGAATTTGCGTAACCTCTGCCTCAGTCATTCCTAACTCATGGGCGATCTCTAAAACTGTTACATTTCTACCTAATAATTGCTCTAGTTTTTCAACAACAGCATCAACCTTTTTTACCTTTTCTCTCATAGAACGTGGTAACCAATCCGCTTTTCTTAATCCATCAATGATGGCTCCGCGTACACGGAAGGATGCATACGTATCAAACTTTAAATCACGTTCTGGGTTGAATTTTTCTATAGCATCAAATAAGCCATAATGTCCATGACTGTATAATTCGTCGCGATTAACATTCTTAGGCAACCCACTAGCGATTCGTTGAACATGATAATGAACAAGCGGTAAATACAATCTCACTAAATCATCACAAGCTTCTCGGTCTTTTTGTTTTAACCATAAATCCCAAAGTTTCTTATCATCCTCAATCATAACTTGAGCCATAAAGATTCACCCTTTCTAATTAAATGTCTTTTGTCCCCTCATGGACGGTTCTTATATGTAATAGCTGAGTTACCGAATCAAATTCAATGGTTCGACCACTTTTTCCACCAATATCTTCAGATACGATGGGTATGTGAAGCTCTTTTAATTTTTCTTTGACTGCTTCTGTGTTTCTCGGTCCAATTCTCATTAAATTAGAGCTTCCAGCAAATGAAAACATTTGGGCTCCACCAGCAAGCTTTGCTTTGATAAACTGGCGGCTCGCACCCATATTAAGCATCGTCTCAACTAAATCATCAATAGCTGTATCCGCATATTTAGCTCTGTTAGGAACCATTTGTCTCGCTTGTTTAGAATCAGGAAGCATAATATGGGCCATGCCTGCAACCTTTTTCAAGGAGTCATATAGGACAATACCAACACATGAACCTAATCCAGATGTTCTCAGTTTTAAAGGAGCTACGATTGTTTGGACATCTGCCATACCTACTTTTACAACTTCGTTCATACTTAGGACACTCCTAACGCTTCAAACAACGTGGGAAAAGATTCAGGATCAGGAATAAAGAAGAATTGTCCGTTAATAGGATTTGTCCGATGATCAACTTCAATAATATTCGTTTCTATTAGAATAGCTGCATCTGCCACTTCTGAAATCGTTAACACACCATAATGAACGACCGCCCCCGCCATATCCACGACCATTTGCGGTACAGTTGGCTGCAAATTAAGACCGGTAAAGTCAGAAAGTGCCGACAAATAAGAACCCACTAGAATATTCCCTAATTCTGAGAGAGCTGAAATCCCCATTTGAACCTGCTCATCGTCAGCTCTAAATGAAAATGATTGTCCTATTAACTTACTTGCAAATTTTTCAGCATCGGTAACCGTCGTCAAAAAAAACATACTTCCTAACGAATCGCCAGTAAACCTAAAAAATACGGCCGCCACCTCGGCATCTGCACCACCAACAATATTCGGTAAATCTTGGAAGTCAACTAAGCTAGCATTTGGTACATTCATTTCTACTTTCGTATTCATCAATTTTGATAATGAGGTAGCTGCATGTGCTGCTCCAATATTTCCAATTTCCTTCAAAATGTCAAAATGATGTGATTGCAAAGTTTGTAAAAAGGACATCGTTTCAACTCCCTTTCATTAAGCAAGGCTTATTAATTCATGCGCTATCTGTGGCAAATCCACTACTTTTTCAATTAATTGAGACGAGATGGCCACCTTAGGCATCCCAAACACAACACTTGTTTGTTCTGATTGAGCTAAGGCGATAACTTTTTTTGACTTTCTTAAATGAAAGAGGCCCTCTGTTCCGTCTGACCCCATCCCTGTCATAATGACGGCTATAATTTCCTCGATATCAACATCTGCTAGCGAGTAAAAAAGCTTATCCACTGCAGGCCTAAGTCCTCTAATTGGAGAATCTTGTGATAAGTTAGCACGTAATAAAGATTGATGCTGTTCAACTTTTAAATGACAATGACCCGGAGCAATATAAACATGGCCTGCCTTCAGCTCTTCTAAATGACTCGCTTCCTTAACCGTTAACTGAGACAAACTATTCAACCTATTCGCTAATGATTCCGTGAAACCAGCTGGCATATGTTGAACGACCAATATCGGATGAGGGAAATCTTTTGGTAATCGTGGAATCACTTCTTTTAGTGCTCTTGGACCACCAGTAGAAGTGCCAATCACGACTAACTTTTGCCATGTACGTTGATTAGAATTATTTTTATGCCAATGCTTGTTTGGTGTTAGTAAAGATTCATTAGACGACTCTGCTAACATGGAGGAACTGCTAGTTAAGACCGTGACCTTAGCTGCACATTTCACTTTTTCAATAATCTCAGCTTTAATCGTCATTAAGTCTAATGAAATCGAACCAGATGTTTTGGTTACAAAATCGATCGCTCCATACTCCATTGCTAACAATGTATTTTCAGCACCTTCTTTAGTCGTGCTACTTAACATAATAATCGGACAAGGGTTCGTTGCCATAATCACTTTTAAAGTTTCTATACCATCTAATAGAGGCATCTCGACATCTAAGGTCATAACATCCGGTTGCAGCGTATCTCTTTTTTTAAGTGCATCCTTTCCGTTCCGAGCGGTACCCACCACTTCTATATAAGGGTCTGATTGCAGGATATCCGAAATAACCTTTCGCATAAATGCAGAATCGTCAACGATTAGAACACGAATTTTTCGTCTCACAAAAACAACTCCTACAGCACATTCTATTTATCTTAAAAACCAAGACTTTAATTGGTTTACGAAACGGTTAGGGCTTGGTTGCTCGCCCAAACTACCACTCAGTGAACCTGCTACTTTTCTCACTTCTTTACTGATCTGTGCCCTTGGACTCATAAGTAAAAATGGCTTTTGTGCTTTGACCGCCTTCATTACATGGTTATCCTCAGGCAATATTCCAAGCAAGCGTAAGTCAACATGTAGAAATCTCTTCGTCACTGTACTTAAATTCGCAGCGGTTCGCTCCCCCTCCGCTTTTGATTCTGCTTTATTAATAATGAGGTGAAGCGGTTGTCTATGCCCCTTATTCCTCATATATTTGATCGTTGAATAGGCATCCGTAATCGCAGTTGGCTCTGGCGTTGTAACAACAATAACTTCATCCGCTGCTAGCATAAGCCCATAAGAGTTTTCTGATATACCCGCTCCTAAATCGATAATTAAATAGTCATTCAAATAACCAAGCCTATTTATCTGTTCACCAAAATGTGTCATCTTATCTTGATCGAGATGGATTAAATCCGTTAAACCTGTCCCTCCAGCGAGAAAAGGAAGTGAACCCGGCCCCCATTCTAAAACGTCTTCAACCAATAATTTAGATTCAAATAAGTCCACGATACTTTTTGATGCTGGCTTCCCAAGTAATACTTCTAAATTACCCATCCCTAAGTCGCCATCAATGAGTGTCACTTTATGATGTAACTGCTGCAAGGCTAGGGCTAAGTTAATCGAAATATTAGATTTACCTACGCCACCTTTTCCACTTATGACAGCTAACACTTTAGAGCGTTGTTGATAACGCTCTTGCATCAGTTTACGAAGTTTATCGGCTTGGTCAATCATGTTCATTGCCCCTGATTATTTGAGAAACAAGCCACTCTTTTGAAGGGATCAACCAATCGTCTGGGACGTTCTGTCCGTGACTAACACAGGCCAGCGGTAAACCTTCTTCTATAGGTATATTAAGAAGTGCTCCGAGTGAGCTTGTTTCATCTTTTTTCGTTAATATGACTTGATTAATTTCAATCAAAGAAAATTGTTCGATAATCTGTTTCATATCTTCATATTTTGACGTAAGTGATAACACTAAGTACGTATGTGCATCTTCTTTAAAGTCGATGATTTGTGAGAGTTCAGATACATACTTCCTATCTGTAAAATTTCTACCCGCTGAATCTATTAAAATAAGGTCATACTGTTCAAATTTTTGTTTAGCTTGACGCATTTCCTCCATCGTATAAACAACTTCTAATGGAAGCTCTAAGATTTTGGCATACGTCTTTAACTGCTCCACAGCGGCAATTCTATACGTATCTGTTGTAATAAAAGCGACTTTCTTCTGCTTCTTTAAAGACGCCCATGCGGCTAGTTTGGCGATTGTTGTTGTTTTCCCTACACCAGTAGGCCCGATTAGCTGGATGAATTTTTTATCAAAGTTCACATCACCAATCGAGCTCTCTCGTAATTCTTCTTTCAATACGTTCACTAGCTTTAGTTCCCAACCATTTGCAGACAAAGCTGGCATTTGGTCAAGCGTCGCCGCATACTCCATCATGAGCTCCTTAAGCACTCTTTGAATAATCGTTTGACTTACCCCATGTGTTTGAAGTTTTCTCGATAACCTCTCGATCGGTGCCGGATAAAGGTTGACCTCAAACTTGTTCTGTTCCGATAAATCCTTGAGTAAACCTTTTACCATTTTCAACTCTTCTGTTAGTACGCTTTGATCATGCTGGGCTTTCTCCATTTCACTGTGAGAAAAATCAGGTTTGTCGAAACTTTTTTTGATAACACCTGGCTTTTCTTGTTCTTTAGAATCGACAGCAGCAATAACTTCGAGCTTTTTCTTTGTAAAAAATCCTAAAAAACCACCTGTTTCAACTTCCTTAGAGTGGAGGATAATGGCATCTTTTCCGAGTTCGGTCTGAATAGATGCCCTTGCCTCAGCCATAGATTTGACGATATATTTTTTTACCTTCATGCCGGATTCACCACCCCAACACTTTGTACTTCAACTTCAGCTTCTAATTCGTTATATGAAAGAATCGTCACTTGTGGTAAATACCTTTCAAGTAGTTGGCGTACATACATTCTAACAGCAGGTGAACATAAGATGATTGGTGCCTGTCCCATTTGAGCTAAGCGCTCTGCTTCTTGTTGACTCGCCTGAATGATGGCTTGGGAATCATTTGGATTTAATGAGACAAAGTTACCATGTTCTGTTTGTTGAATCGCGTCCGCTACCTTTTTTTCAACGGAACCACTTAGCGTAATGACGTATAAAGGTTCGCCAGGCGTGGTTATTTGTTTCGTAATTTGCCTTGATAATGATTGACGTACATATTCAGTCAGTAAACTCATATCTTTCGTCATTGAGCCATAATCGGCTAAGGTTTCAAAAATAACCGGTAAATTCCTAATCGAAATATTTTCTTTTAATAAACCTTTTAATACTTTTTGAATCTCACCAATAGATAATAGATTTGGAGTTGTTTCCTCTACTAATGCAGGGTAAGATTCTTTTAAATGGTCAACAAGCTGTTTCGTTTCTTGACGACCTAAAAGCTCAAAGGCATGCTTTTTAATAATTTCGGTTAAATGTGTGGAAACAACAGATGGTGGGTCAACAACGGTATAACCCGAAAGCTCTGCCTGTTCCTTCATTTCTTCATTAATCCAAATCGCAGGTAAACCAAACGCTGGTTCGATCGTTTCAATTCCTACAATGGATTCATCATCGATCCCAGGACTCATCGCCATATAATGATCAAGCAATAATTCCCCTTTGGATATTTCATTACCTTTAATCTTAATCACATATTCATTCGGTTGGAGTTGGATATTATCTCTAATTCTTATGACTGGAACGACCATACCTAACTCTAGTGCCAGCTGTCTTCGAATCATCACGACCCGATCTAACATATCGCCACCTTGATTCGTATCAGCTAGAGGAATTAAACCATAACCGAATTCAAATTCAATTGGTTCAATTTGTAACAAACTAACGACACTTTCAGGCGATTTCATATCTTCTTTTGGCTCTTCCTCATTGGAAGCTGCCACTTCATTTTCAAGTGTATGTTTCTCCATACGCTGAAGCTGAAATGCCCCTGCCGCAATAAGACCAGCCACAGAAAACGTAATCCATTTATCAATCGGTGTTAGTACACCTAACAAAAAGATGGTCGCTGCCGCAACATATAGCATTTTCGGATAGGCAAATAATTGGCTAGTTAAATCCTCACCTAAAGTTCCATTTGAAGCTGCACGTGTCACGATAATACCTGTGGCAGTTGAAATAAGTAAAGCAGGTATTTGTGTAACAAGCCCGTCTCCAATTGTTAATACGGTATATGTTCTTGCAGCTGTCCCAAGATCCATACCCATTTGCATCATTCCAATAATTAATCCAAATATCATTGAAATAAAGACAATCACGATATTGGCAATCGCGTCACCCTTTACAAATTTACTGGCACCATCCATGGCACCATAAAAATCTGCTTCTTTTTCAATTCTTTCTCTTCGGTCTTTAGCTTCATGGTCAGAAATTAATCCCGCATTCAAATCTGCATCAATACTCATCTGCTTACCAGGCATCGCATCTAACGTAAAACGAGCCCCAACTTCAGAGACACGCTCTGCCCCTTTTGTAATAACGATAAACTGAATTAAGACAAGAACCATAAATACAACAAAACCTACTAAAGCATTACCACCTACAACAAAATTTCCGAACGTATCGATCACATTTCCAGCATCCGCTTGTGAAAGGATCGAACGAATCGTCGAAACACTTAGCCCAATTCGGAACAAAGTTACGAGTAAGAGCAACGTAGGAAATATGGAAAATTGTAAGGAATCCTTTGTACTCATCGCCACTAAAATAACGATGAGAGAGAGGGAGATATTTGTAATAATCAAGAAATCAATTAATGTCGTAGGAAGTGGAATAATTAACATAATGACGATAAAAATAACGCCCATTAAAACGGATAACTCTTTTAGCTTCAAAATGTCTCCCTACTTTCCAACCTGTTTATTTTTTAAACGATATACATACGCTAGTACTTCAGCAATGGCTTTAAATAACGACTCAGGCACTTGGTCACCTATTTCAGTTTGACCATATAACGCCCTAGCTAATGGTTTGTTTTCTACTAAAATTACATCATGTTCTGTTGCGATACTTTTGATTTTTTGTGCAACAAAATCAACACCCTTTGCAATCACAACCGGTGCATCCGACTTTTGATCATCATACTGTAAAGCTACTGCATAGTGAGTCGGGTTTGTAATGACGACGTCAGCTTTTGGTACTTCCTGCATCATTCTTTGCATCGCCATTTCCATTTGTTTTTGCTTCCGCTTTGATTTAATTCGAGGATCACCCTCCATATTTTTATGCTCATCTTTTATATCTTTTTTTGACATCCGCATTTGTTTTTCATTATCGTAACGTTGGTAAATATAATCTGGGACAGAGAGCAGTAATAAAAGTAAAGCTACTAGCATACCCATTTGAGCGGTTAATGTTGCGATTTGAGCAAAACCAATTTCCACAGATTTTTGAGATATAAGCATGACGTCCTCTAAGTTAAACCAAATTAATACAAAAACAACGACACCGACAAATGTTATTTTTAATAATGATTTGGCCAATTCAACAAGGGCACGTGCAGAAAATATCCGTTTTGCCCCTTTTATCGGGTCAATTTTTTTAAGATTAAATTTTAACGGTTCTGTCGTAAACATCACACCAACTTGGATAAAACTAGCAAAGACACCCGCGACCATTGCCATTAACATAATCGGTAATAGAACAACGGCAACTTGAACAATAATATCCCAAAACATAATCTCCAAATTCCTAGCGGTTACATCCATTAATAAATACGTTTGGAAGTTATGTCTTAGAAAATCATAAAGGGCTTGCCCGACCATACCTCCACCAAATAACCATAAAAAGATAAACACAAATAATAAAATAAAAGCCGTATTGACATCTGTACTTTTGGCAACCTGTCCTTTTTTTCGCGAGTCTTGTCGTTTTTTAGGCGTTGCTTTTTCTGTTTTCTCTTCTGCAAAGAATTGCAGGTTTATTTTGACTTCCTTCATGAATTACGCCCCTAACAATTGCATGAGAGTTCGCATTGCTACAATGATTTCATTCATTAAAGCCCTCACAAGCATAAAGAAAACACCCATATATACCGTTAATAATAAGAGACCTACCATTATTTTTACGGGCAACCCAACTACAAACACGTTCATTTGTGGTACAGATCTTGAAATCATACCTAATGCAACATCTACTAAAAAAAGAGAACCAACAATTGGTAATGCCATTTGAAAAGCAATCATAAACATCTTTGCAAATGTAGCAGCCACAAAATACACAACACCCTCATCACCAAAGGGCAGGAAGAGCTGATCAATAGGAATAAACTGATAGCTGTAAAACACACCATCCAGTAATAAGTGATGACCATTAATCATGAGTAAAAATAAAATCGCAAACGTATATAAATACGTTCCAACCAATGGACTTTGAGCCCCAGTCTGTGGGTCCACGACATTAGCAATGAGAAAGCCCATGTTCATATCAATAAAACCACCCGCTATTTGAATAGCATATAACATAATCATCGCTATTAATCCGACCATTAATCCGACAAGTACTTCTTTGATGATTAGTAAAAAATATACCGCGTCGATTTCAACAAACGGATCTTGTAACGTAAATATGAGCGTCCATGCTAAAAAAAGAGAAAGCCCGATTTTAAAAGTTGATGGAATCGTTCGATAACCATAAATCGGTAATACCGCAATAAAAGCTAGTATTCGTACAAATACTAACAAAAAGCCTGGTAGATAGTTTAACCATTCCATCATCATTACCCAATAAACCGATAAAGATTGCTAAAAATATCGTGAGCAAAATCAGTTAGTAATGAAAGCATCCAAGGGCCAAACACAACTAAAGCCACTAATACACCGACAATTTTCGGAATAAACGCCAACGTTTGCTCTTGAATTTGCGTTGTCGCTTGAAAGATACTAACGAGTAATCCAAGCCCCAGTGCCACGAGTAACAAAGGGCCCGCAATTAGTAAAATAACCCATACGCCATTTTCAGCTAAACTAATAATAAATTCTTCACTCATTTACGCACCCTCCCTTCACTGAAAGCTCCTGAGCAAGGATTCAACAATCAAATACCAACCATCAACGAGCACAAATAATAAGATTTTAAATGGTAATGCAATCATAACTGGAGGAAGCATCATCATCCCCATCGACATCAAGACACTAGCAACAATCATATCGATAACAAGAAATGGTACAAAGATAAGAAAACCGATTTGAAACGCTGTTTTTAATTCACTAATGGCAAAGGCTGGTATAAGTGAAGTTAAAGGTATGTCATCTAATGTTTCGGGTTGTTCTAATCCTGCATAGCCCATAAAAAGAGCCAAATCTTTTTCGCGTGTATGCTTAGCCATAAACTCCTTCATCGGAATCACGGCTTCTTCTAAAGCCTCTTCCTGAGTCATTTCCTCATTTAAAAAGGGGGTTAAGGCTCGTTCATTCACCTCTGACATAACCGGGGCCATGATAAAAAATGTAAGAAAAAGTGCTAGTCCGATTAATACTTGGTTAGGTGGCATCGATTGGGTAGCCAGACCTTGACGTACAAACGATAAGACGATCACAATCCGTGTAAAAGAAGTCATCATTATTAAAATCGCAGGAGCTAAAGATAGGACTGTTAAAATAAGCAATAACCGAATCGTTGTTGCAACACTTGCTGGTTCATCTGAAAAAACACCTAAGTCCAAACCAGGTATGGTTACTAAATTAGGGAGTGCCACTAATTCAATCATGCTTGTCTCGCTCCTTTACCGATTGATGCAATTTCTTCTGTGAGCTAGACACATCTGCTAATTGCTTGTCCAATAACTGCTTAAATGCTTGAGCTTCTTGGTCATTTTCTGTCTTTGTACTTGTTTGTGCCTTTTGCTTATTAGTCAAACCCTTTAACCAAGCCACACCTTTTTCTAAAGGAATATCATTCATTTTTTGCATTTGCTCTTCATGCATATTTAATAACTTCTCAATTTCCTCGGGATCATCTACTTCTTTTAACAATTGAATAGAATCGCCAACACCTACAATTAATAACTTCTCCCCAACTCGAACAATCTGAACTGAGCGATTAGCACCTAATGAAACACCACTTAAGTTTTGTAGATAGTGACTAGACTGAAACCGTTGCGTTTTTTTATTAATAAAACGTAAACCAAAATAGATTAAAACAACGATAAATGCAAAAGCTATTAATAACCGAATGACCGAAGAAAATAAGTTGGGGCCACTAAATCCGACTAACTCCTGTTCCTCACGGTCGTTTGTTCCTTCTTCTAATTCATCACCTTGTTCAACTACATCCCCCTGCACATCTTGCTCTTCTTCATTTAACTGATTCAACTCGAGCACTTCTGAAACACTCGGATTCTTGTCTTGCTCAGAAGCCACAATATGAGTTGGTTCCATAATCATGAACGAAAAACAAAGGGCTACGAGTCCGATTCGAAATAACATCACCTTCGTACTCCTCACAATAATCCTGATAATCTCCTAATCTAGTGTTTTCTTAATCGCTTCTAAAACGCGATCAGACTGAAAAGGTTTAACGATGAAATCTTTGGCACCTGCTTGAATCGCGTCAATAACCATCGCTTGCTGCCCCATCGCCGAACACATAATCACTTTAGCACTAGGATTTATTTCTTTAATTTCCTTTAAAGCCGCAATTCCATCCTTTTCAGGCATCGTAATATCCATCGTGACTAAATCAGGTTGCAGTTCTTTATACTTTTCAACTGCTTGAAAACCATCGGCTGCTTCACCTACAACTTGATAACCACCTTTATTTAAAATATCTTTAATCATCATTCTCATAAATGCCGCATCATCTACGATCAAGATATTTTTACCCATGCTTATTTCATCCCTTCTCCACATACATTACTTTAAGTTTCTTACGCGTTGTTCCTGACTAATAATATCAGTAACTCTTACCCCAAAATTCTCATCAATTACGACTACTTCACCTTGAGCAATTAACTTTTGATTAACAAGAATATCTACAGGCTCACCAGCCAGCTTATCGAGCTCAATAATCGAACCTTGTGTAAAGCTTAAAATTTCTTTAATTGATTTTTTTGTTCTCCCTAGCTCTACCGTTACTTGCAAAGGAATATCTAATAGAAGATTAAGATTGTGAGACTCCTCTTCTTGAAGTTGAGTTGGCTCAAAATTGGAGAACATTGCCGGTTGGACATCTACATGCCGCTGTCCAAACTGACTTCCAAAATGCTTTTGCTCTTTAGGCTTGTTCTCACTTACATGATCCATCGTATTCCACTCCGAGCCTTTGAGCCCGTTCCTTTCAGTAAACTGAATTTCTTTCGGGATATCACTCTCCCTATGATTCGGTTTCTTGATTTCTTCCTTTGGTTCCTCCATAAGTATCTCACTTGGCTTCATTAATTCTTCAATCATCTTTTTCGCAAAAGATACGGTTACTAGCTGCATAATGGTCGAATCTATCAGTTCACCCACCCTTAAGCGGAACGAGATTTTGACAAGAGTCTTTTCGTTAGGAAGGTGTTCAAGACCAATACCGTTCTTTAAGTCCATCATGTCAATACTTGGTGGTGAAATATCGACTTTTTTATTAAAGATAGTTGACATCGACGTAGACGCGGAACCCATCATTTGATTCATCGACTCTTGAACGGCACTTAAATGCATTTCTGACAGCTCTTCATCAACGTTCGTACCATCGCCACCTAACATTAAATCAGCGATGACCGCTGCGTCTCTCGTATGAATGACAAGTAAGTTTGTACCTTCAAACCCTTCTGTATACTGAACATGTACAGCAACATGGGGCTTAGGAAACGCTTCTTTTATATTTTTATATTCAATAAGGCTCACTTTCGGTGTGGTGATATCTACTTTTTGCCTCAATAATGTTGATAGAGCCGTAGCCGCACTCCCAAAAGAAATATTACCAATTTCACCGAGGGCATCCTCTTCAATTTCTGATAAATAATCTGAAATAACTAAGGAGTCTGCCGTTGATGTGGTAGACTCACCATCTATCCCTTGCAAAAGAGCGTTAATTTCTTCCTGTGATAACATATCACTCATCACTCAATACCTCCTCTAACTTTTCAGTGACTTGTACAGCCATTTGTTTCTTTAACTTACCTGGTTGGGCAGAAAATTTGGCTTCCCCTCCAACATAAACGGTTAATGGTTCAGTTATTAAATTGTTTAATTCAATGACGTCACCTTTATCAAGGTGTAAAAATTCCTCAACCGTAATCGAGGAACGACCTAACTCCGCTTGAACTAATAATGGAGCTTTACGTACATTCGACTCTAAATATGTAAATTCATTAGGTTCACGTTCTTTTTTCTTTTCTTGCATCCAATAATGAAGAGATAATTTAGGTAAAATCTCCTCCAACACAACATGGGGTAAACAGATATTAATCATGCCTGACGTTTCAGCAATCGTTGTTGATAATGAAATAACAACAACCGTTTCATTTGGGGATACCATCTGAAGGAATTGGGGATTCACTTCTAAATCCTCTAATTCTGGTTCTAGTTCAACGATTGATGACCATGCATCTTGAAAGCTATCTAATGTTCGTTGAAATAATTGAGACATGATTTTTGTTTCAATTTCTGTTAGATTCTCTACTTTATTTAAACTTATCCCTTTACCACCCAATAAACGATCTAGCATCGCATAGGCTATATGAGGATTAATTTCCATTATAAATCTGCCATTTAAAGGCTTCGGTTGAAACACATTTAAAATCGTCATTTTAGGTATAGAGCGCACAAATTCCTCATATGGCAATTGGTCAACAGACGTTACAGAAATTTGCACATAGGTCCTTAATTGTGCGGAGAAGAAAGTGGTTAATAGTCTCGCAAAGTTTTCGTGTATACGTGTAATGCTCCTAATTTGATCTTTAGAAAATCTTAGGGCACGCTTGAAGTCGTATACTCGAATTCTTTTTTCCAATTCTTCCTTTTTAAGCTCCTCAGCATCCATCTCCCCCGTTGAAATGGCCGATAATAAAGCATCTATTTCACCTTGTGATAATACATCAGTCAAAACGCTCACCTCACTTTTCCTTCTGACATCTTTCTTTTATAGACTCATGATTATTGAATGACCCAACTTGTTGTATATACATTTTGCACCTCGCCGGAGTCTAAAAGAGTATTAATCTCCTCTTTCAACTGAGCTTCAATTGCCCTCATTCCATCACGACCACTTAGTTCGCTTGAGGTTTTTTCTGACAACAAACTTAAAATGAGGTGATTGAGTTGAAAATCACGTTTCTCAATTTCAGTTAATGTATCTTTGGAATCTCCTTGAATGAAGAAGCTTACACGTATATAGTCATTGGATTTCAGATTCGTAACAATTTGTTCTGTCTCAAATGACATTTCGATGATGTCGTCAATCGATGATTGATTATTATCTGCACGAGCAAATTGACCACTCTGATTCAAAAAGATAATGACAGCCACTCCTACTAAACTGAATGTAAGCATTAAAATGAGCGTAATTTGAAACATTTTATTCTTCTTCATTTTTTTCTCCTATTTCCTTGTGAAGCTCACCTAGACCAATGTATTGATAAAGTTCATTGATTTTCGTATAAACTTCTGAGAGGTCATTTTTTACAACTAACTTTTTACCGTTTAATAGGGTAATCGTAGTATCTGGTAATGATTCGATTTGTTCAATTTGAAGAATATTAATTAAGAATGCATTTCCATTTAATCGATTTAGTTCAATCATCGGTACTGTCGGGTTTGTGTGACCCTTCTCCTTTTTATTTTATATGAAAGTTACTTATAGGCGATAGATTGTGCCGTGAAGTTAGCTCGTCATCCATCTTGCGATAAATGACCTTAGTAGGACAGTCCTCCCTGTTTGTTCAAGCCGACTCCTGATGGTGATCGATTAGTAAACGGGCCAACAGTTTGAACAGTCGCCACTACTTTCATCTTTGTTGGTGGCGACTGTTTGTGCGGTGCACTGAATCTTTTTGAGCACGCTTTTCGAGCTAACGTCCAAAAAACGGCGGGGTTACGGCAAAATGTGAGAATTCTCAAAACCATTATTGAATGATGCCACCAGTTAAATGTTAATCACTATGGTTAAGCTACTGGTTATATCATTAGGTTCACTTTTAACGATTTATCGTTTTAAATTAATTAACTCTTGTAAAATATCATCTGAAGTTGTGATAATTCGTGTGTTTGCTTGGAAGCCTCGTTGAGCGACGATCATTTCCGTGAATTCCTCTGATAAATCAACATTTGACATCTCTAATGTACCAGCGACTAAACTACCGGTACCTCCAGCACCTGGTGTCGATAATTCAGCTGGTGCCGGTCCTGAGTTTGGTGTTGTGACAAATAGATTATCACCGGCCTTTGCTAAACCTTCAGCATTGGCAAATTTAGCTAAACCTATTTGCACTTCAGTAGGAACTAGATTTCCTTCTGAGTCAATAATGTTTATGGAGCCATCGGCACCAATTGAAAAGCTTTTAATATTGTTTAAAGCTTCTTCTAAATCAGCTGGCATGTCTCCACCATTTGCAATCGCTAAGAAGTTAATATCTTCGCCTGCACTACTTTGGAGCTTTAAACCACTTGAATTGACTAGGTTTCCTTCCGCATCCAGATAAAAGTTACCTGCTCTAGTGTAGTAATCTGACTCACCATCATTAACAACAAAATATCCGTCACCAGAAATACCTAAATCTAGTGCTCTACTCGTATTTTGTAAGCTTCCTTGCGTGTGGATTGTATCAATCGACGCTAGCTGCATACCTAAGCCAACTTGAGCAGCATTAATACCTCCTCGACCACCTGCAACCGGTGCTGTAGCACCTGATAATTCTTGTGAAACCATATCAGAGAAAGTCGTTCTCCCTTTCTTAAAACCGAACGTATTAACGTTGGCAATATTGTTTCCAATCGTATCTAACTTGATTTGTGAGTTTTTCATACCAGAAATCCCGGCATACATTGAACGTAACATGAATGAACACTCCTTTAGTTTTAAGTGGTTATCTACATCTGTCATTCAGTAGATTAAAGCTTCCTATTAAGGTCCAGCTTTTTTTAATCATTTTTAGTCATTAATTAAAATCGTTCCATTAATATTTGTAAAAATTTGTTCATTGGCTTCTTCACGATTTAACGCCGTAATGACCGTTTCATTTTTGGCACTAATAATAAGTGCGGCATCATTTGTAAGCACAAGTGAATCTTGTACCCCCATTTTCTGGGCTTGTTTGATTTTTTGATGAATCATATCCCAAGTTTGAGCCCCTATCACAATCCCTCTTTCTTCCATTCGTCCTTTGGCATGCTTACTTACCTTCAGTGGTTCTGACAGCTCTTTAAGAAATAAATCTTTAAAAGAAGTATCTCCCTTTCTTTCCGAATGTTTAATAGGTAGAGGATGCGGGTGGAGTGCTTGCAAGGAGGCGATTGTTTGTTTATCCATATGAATCCCCATCCTATGACTCTATCTCCTTGTCATCTTGTTCCTTACTAACTGGCTCGACTTGAACTAATTGGAAGTTACTAATCCATGTTTGGTTATCAAGCAATAATCGAATACTTCCATCCATCTCTATCTTGACTGAAACCACGTCATTTTCTAAATATTGAACATCTTGACCGACGCCATCATCACGATCGACTAACTGCATCCATTGAACATTTTTACCGATTAATTCACTGTGTGTAACTAAGCTTTGAGTAATTTGTGTATCTGCCAAATATTGAATAGACTGATTCATATTCGTCATTTGCTCTAGACTTGAAAACTGAGCCATTTGAGCAATGAACTCACGGTCATCCATTGGATTCGTTGGATCTTGATTTTGCATTTGTGCAATAAGTAACTTCAAAAAGTCATCTTTACCTAACATATTATTAGAAGTGCTACGTTGTTGTTGTTGTAGACTCGAAAGCCATAAATCCGTATTAACCGTTGCCATAATTATCCTCCCTCCATTAAATAGTTTCATCAAATGAGTAAGTTTCTAGCCATTCATAAAAATCAGCTTCATCTTCCTCATTTTCAAAAAATAGTTGCGACTGAGGTTGCTCTTTCTCTTGCTTGGATTGCTGATTTCCTTCAAATTTCTCACGTTGTTCACTAACTTCCACTTTATCAAGATGTAATTGCTGTTGGGCAAGCGCTTGTCTAAGTTGTGGCAGTTGCGATTCTACTAATTCTCTTGCACCAGCCGTTTGCGTCAAGATCTTAGCTATTACTTGACCTTCTTGGACAGTCAATTGAATATCCAACCGCCCTAAATGCTCTGGAAAAAGCCTTACTTGAATCGTCTGTGTATCGGTCAATTGCGTATTTTGTAAAAGCTGTCTTTGAAATATTTGCTCTAATTGTTTCAAAAATTGATTTTGAACAACTGCTGGTTCTTGATGAACACCTAAACGAATCGTCGCTTGCTCAACCTGAGACAAAAACATAGAACCATTAAAACGTTCAGCTTCTAGACCTTGAGCATTGCCACCTTCAAGCAATCCGTGTTGTGTTGTTGTCGTAACCGCTTGATCGAGTCCATGTAAGTTATTGACCATAAATGGCGCTTTGGAAGCTTGGTGGTCACCACTATGATTCCTGAACGGAGTAGCAAAAGTCACATTGTTGTTTTGTAGGTTGAAAGATTGATGAGAAGGGCTCTCATGACTACTAGCTTTTTGAACAGCATGCTGAACTTGTTCTCTCACAAAATACATAAAACGCTGCCAGACATCGGGCTCTTGTTGTTCTTGTCCTTTTTTAACAACCTGACTTTCAATTTGCATCCATTGATTTTGGTCCAATTGTACGAGTTGCTGAATAAGGACCAAAAGTTGATTTTCACCAGTTTCTTGAATATCTTTATTACTTTCTACCTCGCTCTGTAATAAATGTTCAAGCTGTTCTGGAAATAAGTTGGCAAGGTCACTTATTAAATGAATCATTTCTACCAACTGTGGATTTTCTTGAGTAGAAATGGTCTGCCCTTCTGTTTGCATATATGCAGAGAACCATGCCGTTATCTGCTGTAAAGCTTCTTCAGTTAGGTTCCCATCTCGTAGTACATTTGAAGGATTATCTGTTGCCACAAGCTCGTTGATAAGATCAGGTGCATGAGCTTGACCTAAACCGATTTCTTCCTCTTTTGAATTGTTCGGGCTAGCGAGTAGAAACTCTTCAAGTTTTTTAAGCACTTGTTCCAGGTCTAGTTCCTCTGACGTTTGACTTTCTTGATCACTTACTGGCATTGAACTTTGCAGGAGCTCAGCAAAATGTACGTTAGTGCTTGTTAATTCTTTACTAGAAGCTTGAGTATATGTAACAAGTGAATGAATCTGCTGAACCATCGTCATTTTCTTTTCACCTCCTTTCAACTTCTACGTATATTAATACTGGGCCAATCTTTTCATGATTTCAGCAGCTCGCTCACTTTCTAAACGAGCAATAATATTACTACGATGATCGGGTGCGATTTCCATCAAATGATAAATGGTTTCATCAAGGTTAAGCTCAGAAATAATTCTTGCAGCATTTTTTGCCGACATATTCTCATAGATTTGAGCAATAGAGTCGTTTGCCGAATTACTCTCAAACTCGCTTGTTTCACCGGCAGTAAAATCGGCTTCCACACTGAGTTGTTCGGTTAATTGCTCATTATCCGCTTCTAGATCTTGAATATGCTGTTCCTTTGCTTGTAGTTCACTATGCAAAATACCAACTTGATTTTCCGCTTCTAATACTCTTCCTTCTAATACTTCAATCTGTTCGACTATGTTGTTCCCCTCTGCATTCGTTTGAACAAAGTTGGATACAACCGGAAGTGAACTTGACCATTGCTTGAAACGCTCTTGTGCAGAATCATCGATAACCATCCAAGCTACGACAGCAAATGTAACTATGACAATAATCGGAATGAGGAAAACCATGAAAAACCACGTCGATTTTTTAGGTTTTTTCATTTCTGTCATCAGTCCTCCCCCTTTCACCTTTTTGCATACATCATCGTCGAAAGTTCATCCATCATCTTTCGTTCACTTTGCTTCTGTTCTTCCACAAATTGACTTCGCTTTATATTTTTCATTTTTTCATACTTTTTGAACTCAACCGTACGCTCCATTAATTCATGCTGCTTTAATTGCATTTGATGTCTCGCCATATTTGTCTTTTGCTGTTGTTGATTAATCTCATTTTGCAAACGGAGAAACTGTGACTCTTGCTGTTGGATATCTCTGATCAAAATACCAGAAACAATTCGCTCTCTAGCATCTGCTTCTAGTGTCTCCTTTGTTTTCAATAGATTATATAAAACGGTTGCCTTCTGCTCGAAATCTTGCACCGCCATCGCATACATCGATTGCCCTTCTTTTTTCTCTCTTTCTTTTAAATCCATTACTTTATGAAGAGAAAAATGAAAATTCAAAGTTACCTCACCTCTTGACCAAATTGCTGGAGAAATTGTTGAATAGATTGTTGCAATGTACTAAGCTCATCTGTCTGTTGCTGCAAAAATGCTAAAATCGCCGGATACACAGAAATAGCTTCATCAATATTAGGCGAAGAACCTTTTTTGTATGCACCAATCTGAATTAAATCTTCCGCCTCTAAGTATGTCGACAAAATCCCTCTAATTTTCTTAGCAAGCTGACTATGTTCTGTTTGTACGATATCATCCATAACTCTACTAATACTTTTTAAAATATTGATGGCTGGGTAATGACCTTTATTGGCTAATTGTCGCTCTAAAACAAAATGACCGTCCAAAATCCCACGAACCGCATCAGCGATCGGTTCATTCATATCATCACCATCAACTAAAACAGTATAAAAAGCCGTAATACTACCATTCTCACTCGTTCCTGAGCGTTCTAATAACTGAGGCAACATCGCGAATACGCTTGGTGTATATCCTTTTGTCGTTGGTGGCTCACCAATTGCAAGTCCAATTTCACGCTGAGCCATCGCAAAACGTGTGACAGAATCCATCATTAAATTGACATTCATACCTTGGTCACGAAAATATTCAGCAATCGCTGTAGCGGTTAATGCCCCTTTTATGCGCATTAATGCTGGCTGATCGGATGTGGCAACGACCATAATCGTATTCTTCATCCCTTCTTCTCCTAGGTCACGCTCGATAAAATCCTTTACCTCACGACCACGCTCACCGATTAAGGCAATAACATTGATATCAGCAGCAGAGCTTTTAGCAATCATTGCCATCAATGTACTTTTACCTACCCCACTACCGGCAAAAATCCCAACACGCTGCCCTTTCCCTACTGTTAGAAATGTATCAATCGCTCTTACGCCTAAACTTAACGGCTCTTCAATTCGAGGTCGTAATAATGGGTTTGGTGGTTCGTTTTCAGTTGGATAGGACGTAAGCCCCTTTGGTAATGATTGGCCTGTTAACAATTGGCCAGCACCATCAATCACTTTTCCAATAAGAGAATGTCCAACTTTTACTTCAAGTGGTTTCCCGGTCGCTTCAACGAGACAACCTGGCGAAATGGCCGTTGTCGAATGAAGAGGCATTAAGAGCACATCATCATCACGAAATCCTACAACTTCCGCCTTTACCCTTTGCGTATTTTTTTTTCCCACAAGGATGTAACATAATTCACCTACAGAAGCTTGTGGTCCTTTTGCTTCTATAGTTAGACCAACGACTCGTGTGACTTTTCCATACCATTTATAAGGGGATAAATCACTCATATTGTCAATGAGATGTTGAATCATTTTGTAACTCCTCTAACAATTCTAGTAATTGTTTTTTTAACTCCTTCAGTTGCTTATCTAAGGTAGCTTCTAACTTGCCTAACCTCGTCTCTACCACACAACCTAATTCAGGTAAGGAAACATCTGAATAAATATAGAGCTTTTCAGTGCGGGTTAAGAGCTGATTTAACTCTTCCTTTTGCTTTAATGTTTGCTCATACCAATTTGGATGCACGTAAATTTTAACCTCTTCATGCTCCCTTAGCTCAGTCATAACTTGCTTTAACATCTTGAACCAGTAAACTTCGGAGTCAGTTAAGCGTTCTCCCAAGACTTTTTCGGTTAAGCGATAGGCAATGTCGATGATTTGTGGTTGAGCCTCTTCTAGCATATGGTCATAATCTATTTTTGCTAAATCAATCATTCCATTCGCTTCAGATATTAATTGAACATATTGCTGATAAGCCTCTTCTTTCCCTTGTGAGAAGCCATGCTTATAACCTGATTGAATGGCCTCTTCTTTTAATTGTTCAAGCTCTTGCAAATGCTCTGTTCTCTTTTGTTCAAGCTTAGCTTCCAAATCTTTAGCTTCTCTTTGAGCTTGATTTAAAATATCCTCTGCCTGCTTTTTCGCATCTAGTCTTATTTGCTCGATTTCAGCTTGGAAATTCTCTTCTTTTTGAACCTGAGACGTTTCATCTACTTCAAAATCGGGTATAAAATTAGTAAGAGTTCGAATTTTTATCTCTTTTCCTTTTCCTAAAGCTTGTGTCGACTTTATGATACTAGACAACGATATCATCTCCTCCACCACGTGCAATCACAATTTCACCGGCCTCTTCTAGTCGGCGAATAATCGTGACAATTCTTGACTGAGCCTCTTCTACATCACGTAAACGGACAGGCCCCATGTATTCCATTTCTTCTTTAAAGGCCTCTGCCATTCGTGTTGACATATTACTTAAGACAACATCTTTCACTTCATCGCTTGCTACCTTGAGTGCTAGCTGCAAGTCATCATTCTCCACGTCACGAATAACGCGTTGTATTGAACGATTATCCAACGTAACGATATCTTCAAAGATAAACATTCTTTTCTTAATTTCTTCAGCTAATTCTGGGTCTTGAATCTCTAAAGCATCAAGAATCGTTCTTTCTGTACTTCGATCAACACTATTTAACACATCTACAACAGATTCGATTCCACCAGCATCCGTGTAATCTTGGGTAACGGTCGCTGAAAGCTTTTGTTCTAAGATGGACTCTACTTCATATATAATTTCAGGAGATGTTCGGTCCATTAAAGCAATTCTTTTCGCTACATCGGCTTGAACTTCTTGCGATAATTCTGATAAAATTTGTCCCGCTTGCTCACTTTCTAAATAAGAAAGGATTAAGGCAATCGTTTGCGGATGCTCATTTTGTATAAAGTTTAAAATCTGTGCTGGCTCTGCTTTTCTCGCAAAGTCAAACGGACGTACTTGAAGTGTCGATGTGAGACGGTTGATAATATCCATGGCCGCATTTTCACCTAACGCTTTTTCTAATATGCTTTTAGCGTAACCAATTCCTCCTTGAGCGATATAGTCCTGAGCTAATACAAGAGCATGGAATTGTTCAAGAATTTCTTCCTTTGTTTCAGATTCTACTTTTCTCACGTTTGATATTTCTAAGGTTAATTGCTCAATTTCTTCTTCATTTAAGTGTTTATATACATTTGCCGCCACATCCGGACCTAATGAAATAAGAAGGACAGCTGCCTTTTGTTTTCCAGTTAAACCTCTTTTGGGTGTTCTTGCCAACTTTTACGCCCTCCTAATCCTCAGATAACCAAGTTCGTAGCAACTTCGAGAAGTCTTCTGGCTTTTCTTTTGCCATTTTTTCTAGTTGTCTTTTTTTCATTTCATGTTCACTTAACTCTTCGTCACCTAACAAATCTTCAATATCATAAGAAATAGCTGAAGTTGTTTCTTCCTCAATTACTTCTTTCTTACGTCCTTTTATTAATAGAATGATAAGTCCGATGATAATTAATACTAATATAGCTGCAATGACATACATCAATGTAGGAATTCCCATTTGTATAGGTTCTTCAAATTCAACTTTGCCATTAAATGAATGTGATGAGACGAACACACGCTCCCCGATCATCGCATCCGTTAACTCCAATCCATCCACTACTGGGATTGATGTCTTCACAATTGTAGCTAAGATTTGTGCAATATCTGTTTGTTGCTCCAAAGGTAATTCTTCCATTCCCTCAGGTGGTTCTACTAGTACTTGAATTCCTAAGTCACGAATTTGGTAAGGACTTTCAACAATTTCACGATTAATTCGATTTACTTCTGAATTAATTCTCTCCTCCGAGCGTTCCCATTCGGACTCTTCTGTCCCATCTACACCTTGATAATTTGGAATCTCATCTCCACTACCAACAATTCCTCCTGGTTCAGAGCCTGTACCACTATATGCCTCTTCAATTCTCTCAACACTAATAGCGATTCCTTCCATCGTTTCCTCATTAACGGGCGTGACGAGTTGCTCCACACGATTTTCTTGCGTGAAGTCAATATCCGTTGATACAGAAATAAGTACCTTATCAGGGCCAACCAAAGTACCTAACATTTGTTGAATACTTTGCGTGATATCACGTTCAATATCCTTTTGAATCTTTCTTTGTTGTTCGTATGCTGAAAGTATTGATGAGGTGTTATCATCTTCATATAAATAACTGTTAAACATTTGGTCAGAGATACCGATATTCTCTATAGGGAGATTCGGTACACTTCGAGATACTAAGTGATAAAGCCCTCTCACCTGGTTTGCATCTAATGTATAACCTGAATTCAAGTTTAAAATAACAGCTGCCGTCGCTTGCTGTGTTTCAGCGTTTAACCAAAGACTGTCCTCAGGTAATGTAATCATGACATTTGCCTGACGAATACCATCCATTGAGCTGATCAAATTTTGTAGTTCTGTTTGAATGGCCGCCCTTTCAATAACCCTAAACTCATTGTCTGTCATTCCAAAACCCATTTGGTCCTTAATGGCTGTATAATCAATTTGACCAGTATTAGGAATTCCTTCTGCAGCCAGCTCTACTTTGAGATTATCTACTAAGGAATCTGGAACCATAATGGTTGTACCATCATGACTGACTTGGGAGCTTATACCACGTGAATCCAACGTTTCTTTGATTTGACCAGTTTCTTGAACACTTAAATTACTATATAAAGGAACAAAATTAGTTCGTGTAGTAAAAAACAGTAACAAGCTAACAAATACGACAATTCCTATGGCTGCAATCAACCAATACTTTTTTTGATTGGCCGTTCTTTCTGTCCAATAGCTCGTTATCTTTTCTTTATAAGATAAAAGTTTCTCGTTCATAGCTCCTCCTACAATTTATCAACAGTAGAGACATTTCGTGGCACGATTTTTAGACCTGCATTCTCATAATCTCTTGATAGGCTTCAACAACTTTATTACGAACTTCTACTGTAGCTTGGAGAGCAACCGAGGCCTTTTGACCGGCTATCATGACTTCATGTAAATCATCTATTTGCCCTGTTACAAGTAGCTGCGTTTTATGCTGTGAATCTTGTTGTAACTGGTTGACATTATTTAGTGCGTCTTGAAACGCTGTTTTAAATGACGCCTCAGCCTCAGCTGGCGTACGTAATGCTTTCTGATTATGTAAGACAAAAGGGGATTGAATACTATTTATTTCCATCATTTACACCTTAATTACCCTTTCCCAATCTCTAAAGCTTTTAAGAGCATATTTTTTGATGCGTTCATCGTTGTTACATTGGCCTCATACGACCTAGTTGCACTCATTAAATCAACCATTTCCCTAAGTGGGTCTACATTAGGCATTGATACATACCCTGCTTCATCTGCATCAGGGTGATTTGGCGAATAGACAAGCTTAAATGGCGTTTGATCCTCTTCGATTCGATTGACCTTTACACCATCACCTATTGCACCCTTTCTTCCCATCGCTTGTGTAAGCTGTTTTGAAAAGGAATTGGCCCCTGTTTCATGCGGACTAAACGAAACCATCTTACGACGATATGGTTGCCATTCTCCGTTCACCAGTTGACCTCTTGTCGTTTCTGCATTAGCCATATTGGAAGATACTACATCCATTCTTAACCTTTGTGCGGTTAAGGCTGATGCGCTTGTGTTCATACTGTTAAATATCGTCACGATTAGCTCCCTCCCCTGATGACCATTTTCAAATTGGAATAACTTCCATTCAATCGATCAATTAAACTATTATAATAGATTTGGTTTTTGGCAAGTTCAGCCATTTCCACATCAACATCTACATTTGCACCATTATGATTATAAGTCGTTTTTTGCGTTTCAATCATTGGAGATGAGGCCGTACTACTTTTATAATCAAAGTGGCGACGGTCGGTTTTATGAGCGTTTATCTTCACCTGTGCCAACTCGTTCTGTAAGACGTGGTCAAAAGAGACACGCTGAGCTTTATAATTAGGTGTATCAACATTAGCAATGTTATTGGATATTGCTTTGTGTTGCATCGTTGAACCTCTTAGGCCTTGTTCAAGCATTTGCATCGTAGTGCCTGAAAATAAATTCAAAATTTCCACCTCATTTCATACTTACCAATAATTAGTCGAGTTTATTCTACATTTTCCCACATATTACTTCTCTATCAAAATTGTAATAAACATTGGGTCAAATGTCTAACACCGTTTTACCTATTTAATGATTTGGTAAAAATGGACTAGCCTAATAGGTAGATAATTTATCTCTTTTTTAGGTCGTTTATAACAATTTCTAGAACTTTTCGCTGTTTCCCCTTCATGACATGACCATTTAACCAGTAAAAGTACGAATAAAAATCATGGTCACTAGCCCTTCATTTACGTACAGTTTCCCTCAATACTAGATGAATCGCCTCCTCCATATTCCTACCAAGTGATATATTTCCAGTTTTCACATGACAAAAGGACCACCTTCAATGAAGGTGGTCCTAGTTCTAAAAGCACATATATTATTACGGTACGTTACTTTTATTTCGATTTTAATTTATCTAACTCAATTAAGAATTTGTCGTTTAATACTTTGATGTAGGTACCTTTCATACCTAATGAACGTGATTCAATCACTCCTGCACTTTCAAGCTTACGTAAGGCATTAACTATTACAGAACGAGTGATACCTACACGGTCAGCAATTTTACTTGCTACAAGTAAACCTTCCTTGCCATCTAACTCGTTAAAAATGTGTTCTACCGCCTCTAATTCACTGTAAGATAATGAACTAATAGCCATTTGTACAACTGCTTTGCTTCTTGCTTCCTCTTCAATTTCTTGTGTTTTCTCATGAAGAATCTCCATACCAACAACTGTTGCCCCATATTCAGCTAAAATTAAATCGTCATCAACAAACGAATCTCCTAAACGTGAAAGAACTAATGTTCCTAAACGTTGGCCTCCGCCGATAATCGGTACAATTGTTGTTAGGCCAGAGGCAAACAAGTCTTTATTCTCAACAGGGAAAGCCGTAAAAGTGCTTTCGATATCTAAGTTAGCTGTTGTTTCTTCTACTTTAAATAATCCTGATGTATACTCTTCAGGGAATTGACGGTCTTCAAACATTTTCTGCATACGCTCATTTTCAATCTCTTGGCTAATAGCAAATCCTAAAAGTTTACCGCGACGACTTACAACAAATACGTTTGAACTGATCGCATCACGTAATGTTTCTGCCATTTCACGGAAGTTTACGTGTTGGCCCCCTGTTTTTTGTAACATTTCATTAATCTTTCTTGTTCTTGATAATAAACTCATTTCAAAATCCTCCTAAAATTACTTTCTTATAGTATAAATTGACTTAAATCTCGATTTGTTGCAATGGATGCCAGTTTATCATCGACATATTCTGGCGTTATGACAATCTCCTGCAAATTAATATCTGGTGCTTCAAAAGATAAATCTTCTAACAACTTTTCTAATAACGTATGAAGTCGTCTAGCACCGATATTTTCGGTGTCTCGATTCACTTCTGTAGCAATTGTCGCAATCTTACGAACAGCTTCGTCAGAAAAAGAAACTTTTATACCTTCCGTTTCTAAAAGAGCGATATATTGTTTGATTAAGGCATTATTTGGCTCAACCAAGATTCGTACAAAGTCCTCAACTGTTAGGTTCTCAAGTTCAACACGGATTGGAAACCGTCCTTGAAGCTCAGGAATTAAGTCTGAAGGTTTTGCCACATGGAAAGCACCTGCTGCAATAAATAAGATATGATCGGTTTTAACTGAGCCGTATTTAGTCACAATTGTCGAGCCTTCTACAATCGGTAAAATGTCTCGTTGTACGCCTTCTCTGGAAACATCAGCTGATTGTTGATTACCCTTACCTGCCACTTTATCAATTTCATCTATGAAGATAATTCCTAGTTGCTCCGCCTTTGTCAGTGCTTCTTGAATAACTTCATCCATATCAATTAATTTTTGTGCTTCTTCTTCAGTAAGGATTTTTCTTGCTTCAGAAACAGGTAATCGGCGTTTCTTCTTTTTCTTTGGCATCATATTACCTAACATTTCCTGCATATTCATGCCCATTTGCTCCATACCTGCTCCTTGAAACATATCCATAAAGCCTTGACTTTGCTCTTCCACTTCAATATTAACCAGATAATCTTCTAACTCACCTAAAGCTAGTTGATGAGCCATTTGTTTCCTTTTTTGAGCAATCCCTTGCTCAACTTCAGGTTTCACTTCATTCTGCTCGGCTTCATTTTGCTGACCAAAAATCATTTCAAACGGATTTTTATATTGATTTTGCTTTTTGGCTTCTGGTACTAATAATTGAACAAGCCTTTGATTTGCTTGAGTTTCCGCTTGGCCCTGCACTGATTTTATCTTGCCCTCTTTAATCATACGAACGCTCGTTTCTACGAGATCTCGTACCATTGATTCAACGTCTCGACCGACATACCCCACTTCAGTAAATTTCGTTGCCTCTACTTTAATAAATGGAGCTCCAACTAATTTCGCTAAACGCCTGGCAATCTCTGTTTTCCCTACACCTGTTGGCCCTATCATCAAAATATTTTTTGGTGTTACCTCATCTTGAAGCTTTTCATCTAGTAAGCTTCGACGATGGCGATTACGTAAAGCAACAGCCACTGACTTTTTCGCAGCTTCCTGCCCAACGATAAATTGACTTAAACGTTCAACGATCTGACGTGGTGTTAAAGATGTACTCACCTTTTATCGCCCTCACTTTCGTCTAACAAACAATTTTATCCTTCTAACTCTTCGATGATAACTTGGTCATTTGTATACACACATAAGTCTCCAGCCGTACGAAGAGCTGCTTCAGCTATTTCCCTTGCAGATAATGTCGGTGCATGATTTTTTAAAGCTCTACCGGCAGCTAAAGCATAATTCCCACCAGAACCAATCGCCAAAATACCATCATCTGGTTCAATTACTTCTCCCGTTCCTGAAACAAGAAGTAGATGGTCCTTATTCATAACAATTAGCATTGCTTCTAGCTGTTTAAGCATCTTATCCGTGCGCCATTCTTTCGCAAGTTCAACAGCAGCCCTTTGTAAGTTACCATTATACTCTTCCAGTCTACTTTCAAACTTCTCATATAATGTAAATGCATCCGCAACCGAACCAGCAAACCCAGCAATTACTTTCCCTTGATATAACCGCCTTACTTTTTTAGCACTATGTTTCATGATAACGGCATTTCCTACTGTCACTTGCCCGTCTCCAGACATCGCAGAACGGCCATTATGCTTGACGGCAAAAATCGTTGTTGCATGAAATTGACCCATCTCCATTCCTCCTCTGGACTAATCATTCTACATGTTTTTTTCCATGACGCTACCACCCATTTATGCCCTTGGATGATTTTGCTTATACACATCTCTTAAACGTTCCTTTGAGACATGCGTATAGATTTGTGTAGAGGATAAGCTCGAATGACCTAATAACTCTTGGACAACTCTTAAATCAGCACCATTATTTAATAAATGGGTTGCAAAAGAATGTCTAAGCTGATGTGGACTAATATTAGCGGTAAGAGCGGCTTCTTTCATTCTCTTTTTTAAAATATCACTATATGATCGAACTGAAAGTGGTTGACCGCTATAATTCAAAAATAAATGGTTACTTTCCTTGCTCTCTTTAGCTTTTGATAATAATTGAAGCCGACCATCAAGTAAGTATGTGTTCAATGCCTCACAAGCAAATTGACCAATAGGCACATAACGTTCTTTATTCCCTTTACCATGAATCAGAACCGTCTCGATTGAGAAGTCAAGATCAGACACCTGAAGCTGTTGACACTCACTAACTCGCATACCTGTGGCATACAATAGTTCGAGAATAGCTCGGTCACGTTGCTCGAGAGGCTTCTCCCCTTCCAATGAAAGAAATAGCTGTTCTATTTCTTTTTCGTATAAGAAATTAGGCAGTCTACTTTTTTGCTTTGGTAAGGGGACAAGTTTAAATACGTTGTCTGCAATAACATTCTCTTTTTCTAAGAATCGAAAATATGTTCGCAAGGCAGAAAGCCTCCTCGAAACTGATTTCCGTTCATACTTCTTGTTAAAGAGCCGTTCTAAATACAACTTAATATGCTCATACTTAACATCAACAACCGATACTATTTTATGTTCATGTAAAAACAACTCAAAATCTTCCAAATCAATTTGATAATTTCGTACTGTATGGATGGAACAGTTTTTTTCAACTTTTAGAAATTGAAAAAAAGATTGTCTAAAACCATGTGCATTCTTAGGCATAGCTTCACCACCTTGCAAAGCTTATCAAATTCTATCATGAAAAAAGAGCAGTTACAATTATCTTTACACTTTTTTCACAAAATTCTGAATCTCACCCAATGCGCGTTCAGCCAGCTTTTCGTAACGGTCTTTTTTATTTCTGATTCTTTCAGAAAATGGTGGTAATAAACCAAAGTTAGCGTTCATCGGCTGGAAGTTCTTAGGGTTTGCATTCGTAATATATTGCGCCATACTCCCCATGATTGTTGACTCTGGTAATTCAACGAGCTCTTCATCTTTTAGAAGTTTGGCCGCATTAATACCAGCAACTAATCCAGCTGCTGCCGATTCTACATAGCCTTCTACACCGGTAATTTGTCCAGCAAAGAAAAGATCTTCTCTGTCTTTGTACTGATAGGTTGGCTTAAGAAGATTAGGTGAATTTATAAATGTATTGCGGTGCATCACACCATAACGGACAATTTCAGCATTTTCTAATCCCGGAATTAAGCGAATAACATCTTTTTGTGGTCCCCATTTTAAATGCGTTTGAAATCCAACGATGTTATAGAGGGTTCCCGATGTATTATCTTGTCTTAATTGGACAACTGCATAAGGTCTTTTCCCTGTTTTTGGGTCTTCTAACCCTACTGGCTTCATTGGTCCAAATAGCATCGTCTTTTTACCACGGTTGGCCATCACTTCTATGGGCATACAGCCTTCAAAGAAGATTTCTTTTTCGAACTCTTTTAATGGCACGGTTTCAGCAGTTGTTAACGCTTCGTAAAAACGGTCAAATTCTTCTTCTGTCATCGGACAATTAAGATAGGCCGCTTCTCCCTTATCGTAACGAGATTTCAAATAAACCTTGTCCATATCAATCGAATCGGTTTCGATGATAGGTGCCGCTGCATCATAAAAATATAAATACTCCTCACCAGTCAAAGCACGTAGCTCTTTTGATAAGTTGTCGGAAGTTAACGGACCTGTTGCAATAATCGTTGGTCCTGCCGGAATCGATGCAACCTCTTCATTCATCACCGTGACATTAGGATGGTTTTTCACTTTCTCAGTAACAATGGCCGCAAAGTCATGACGATCAACAGCAAGGGCCCCACCAGCTGGTACAGAAGCTGCATCTGCTGCCGCGATAATAACCGAGTCTAGCGTACGCATCTCCTCTTTTAATACACCTACTGCATTCGTTAAAGCGTTTGAACGTAAAGAATTACTGCAAACTAACTCGGCGAATTTATCAGTATGGTGAGCAGCGGTTTGGCGAACTGGCCTCATTTCATATAAATGCACCTTGATTCCTCTTTTAGCTAATTGCCAAGCAGCTTCACTACCTGCTAGACCAGCACCCACTACATTAACGTGATTGTTTTCCATTCCTTTTATCCTCCTTTTCTTCAATTGTGAACATTACGTGAATTCTTAACTTTATCAATGATCATGACTATTAATTTCTGCCGTTTCAAAAAAATGAATGAGTCATTCATTCCTTCAATCTTCATACACTTCCATCTGACTCTAAGCATACGAACGCCTTCACCTTATTAAAGGTGAAGGCTAAAAGTATGGTCATCTCACTTAAATGCCAAACATATAATAATACTTTTTTAGACAAGATTCAACAAAAACAACTTAATTAATTTGCTTCTTCTTGATAATCACATTTCGTACAGTGAACTTGAACGCCCTTTTTCGACTTTTTCTCAACCAATAGACTCTCACATTTTGGACATGGTCGACTAATTGGCTTATCCCATGAGATAAATTCACACTCTGGATAACGAGTACATCCAAAGAATATCCGCTTTTTCTTACTTTTTCGTTCGACGACTTGGCCTTCATGACAGGTCGGACATGTGACACCTATTTCTTTCACGATCGCTTTTGTATTACGACAGTCAGGGAAGTTTGAACAAGCCATAAATTTACCATAGCGTCCCATCTTATATACCATGGCGTGACCACAAAGCTCACAGTCCTCACCAGCCGGTTCATCTTTAATCTCGACTTCTTTCATCTCTTCTTCCGCGACTTTTAACCTTTTTTCAAACCCTTGATAAAAATCATCAATTATCTGAACCCATTGATGAGCTCCATCTTCTACGGAGTCAAGGTCTGTTTCCATTTTTGCAGTAAATTCAACATCAAGAATTTCTGGGAAGAATTCAACGATTAAATGCAAGACAATTTCGCCAAGCTCTGTTGGTACAAAGCGTTTTTCCTCTAAAGCCACATAGCCACGACGCTGAATCGTATCCAACGTTGGTGCATAAGTGGAGGGACGCCCAATTCCTAGCTCCTCCATTGTTTTGACTAATCTGGCCTCTGTATACCTTGGAGGTGGCTGAGTGAAATGCTGATTCGGTTCAATCGTTTCTTTTTGAACAGATTGGCCTTGTTCGAGAGCCGGTAATAACCGGTCTTCTTCTTTAGTTCCATCATCATTTCCTTCAATATATACTTTCATAAACCCGGCAAACTTTAGCTTTGATCCTGTAGCCCTAAAGATGACACCTTCATTTAACAAATCAACACTCATCGTGTCCATAACGGCTGGTGCCATTTCACTTGCGACAAAACGCTCCCAGATTAACTTATAAAGGCGAAGTTGGTCTCTAGCCAAATATGATTTTAACTCTTTAGGCTCCTTAAACACCGATGTTGGACGAATCGCTTCATGGGCATCTTGAGAATTCGTGCCTTTTTTATCGACTCGTGGTTTTTTCTTAAGAAACTCACTTCCATAGGTCGTCTCTATAAATTCTTTAGATTCTGCCTGAGCCGTTTCCGAGATTCTTGTTGAATCCGTACGCATATAGGTGATTAAACCTACTGTACCTTCTTTCCCTAAGTCAATCCCTTCGTATAGCTGTTGAGCTAACATCATGGTTTTCTTAGCACGGAAGTTTAACTTTCTCGCGGCTTCCTGTTGTAAAGAGGACGTTGTGAATGGTGCTACTGGATTACGTTTTCTCTCTTTCTTACTCACAGAAGATACGCTAAACGACTGATCATTCATACGCTGTAAAACCTGATTGACTTCCTCTTCTGAAGCTAAACTCACCTTTTTACCGTCAACTCCGTAGAACTTAGCATCAAATTGCTCTTTATTTAACGTAAACGTTCCGTCAATACTCCAATACTCTTCTGGTTTAAATTGTTGAATCTCTTTCTCTCGTTCGATAATCATTTTGACCGCTACGGATTGCACGCGTCCAGCACTTAAACCTTTTTTCACTTTTTTCCATAATAGCGGGCTAATATTATAACCTACTAATCGATCGAGAATTCGTCTTGCTTGCTGAGCATCCACGAGATCCATATTGATCGCTCTTGGCGTCTTAAACGCATCCTTAATCGCTTGCTTTGTAATTTCGTTAAAAACGACTCGGCATTTTGATGCAGGATCTATTCCTAGACTATGAGCTAAATGCCAAGCAATCGCTTCCCCTTCACGATCGGGGTCAGCTGCTAAATAGATTTTTTTCACTTTTTTTGCTGCTGCTTTTAATTCTTTTAATACGGGTCCTTTGCCGCGAATTGTTATATAACGCGGGTCATAATTTTCTTCAACATTTACTCCCATTTGACTTTTTGGTAAGTCTCTTACATGACCCATTGATGCTTTCACAATGTATTTTTTTCCTAAATACTTGCCAATGGTCTTTGCTTTTGCGGGAGATTCTACGATTACTAAATAATCGGCCATAATGCAACTCCCTCTCTCGAAGATAAAATTAAAATCTTCCTCATTATTAAACAGACCTTCTCGGTTTGTCAAACGGAACTATCCATTTTTTTTCAAGAAGCTTCGACTTTAATGGTCGTCAGAACAAAAAATCGTACTATTATATAGTAGAAACTCGTCAAAAATCGACTATGTCCATTCCTCCCAAATATCTTTTGCTTGCGTCACCATTTTAGCACCTTGTTGAATTAAATAGTTCGTACCACTAGAGCTCTTCGTGTAAATCGGCCCTGGTGTTGCAAAGACTTCTCTACCTTGCTCTAAAGCTTGATCGGCCGTGATGAGCGAGCCACTCTTTTCCTTTGCTTCAATGACTAAAACACCATAGGATAACCCACTTATAATTCGGTTTCTTTCAGGAAATTGCCATTTTTGCGGACGCTTATGTGGAGGATATTCACTAACAATTAATTGTTCCTTTTTCATAGTCTCATATAATTTTCGATTAGATTTTGGGTAGACATGTAAGACACCTGAGCCTAATACTGCAATTGTATTCCCTTGGTTTTGAATGGCTGCTTGATGGGCATAAGTATCCACACCAGCGGCGATGCCACTGACGATAGTCCATTGCTTCTCTATTAGCTCCGGTAAAAGGGTATCGATAGAGCTTCTTCCAAGTGATGTCATTTCTCTAGAACCTACTACCGCTAACATATTCGTTTGCAATAACGCCTGGTTTCCTATCGTATACATAACAACTGGTGGATCATAAATTTCTTTTAAAAGCAGTGGATAATTGGTATCAAAGATAGTCATCACATCAATTTTGTTTTCCTTTAAGTATTGGTCAATCTTTTTATCGGTTATACGCTCATAATCTTCTTGGAAAGCGGTAACTTGTTTGGAGTTCCAACGAAATAATAATTGTAAGGAGGAGAGTGTTTGTTCTGTGACAATCTGTAAAGAGGGGTCATGTTTAAGTAATTGGAGCAACTTCTTATTCGACATACCTCGACAAAAATGAATACGTATTAATAATTGACGAATTTGTGACAATTGTTCACAACCTTTCAGATAGATGGAGTTATTTGCGGTGGCTCATTCGAGGTGAACTGTTATTGAACAGATTTACGGTCTTTAATAAGTACTTCGACATTTTTCTTTAATTTCCTTTGTAAGCTAATATGCGGAGCTTTAATCATTACTCCCGAAAATCATGCTCCGCGTCTTGCGAGGTGGAACTGAACTAACTTGCTTCACCATTGGATTTCAGCCCGCCTCATGTCCCTCGGGAGTCTCCGCATGTTTTCGTCCGCTGGGTTACCCTAAATTTTCTAGTTAAAATAATTAAAACATTCATTAAATTGAATGAGAACAAAAAAACAAAGTGAATGAAAAACCACCATGTATAGAAGCAATATTTAATTGAACAAATGCCTCTAGTAAAAGAATCAATGGAATGAACACTTGTAAAGTCAAAAGCTAAAATCAGCATTGGTAAATTACTCGTTGTTAATAGGGCTCCTATTTCCGCTATCAAATGGCTCTCTTTTTTTTATTTACACCGCTTTAACAATTCTTTTCCCTACTCCATTGCTGCGTATTTCGATTTGTTCACATCATTGCTTTCCTATATCATCAAAAAACCTCTGGGCCTAAGCTCAGAGGTTTTTCTAATATTATTTTGTTACTTCATGTGTGATACATTTTTCGTAAATGCCTTCTTCTTTTAAAACAGAGATTAATGTCTCACCCATTACCGATGGCGTTTCTGCAACCTTCACACCGCAGCTCTCAAGCGTTTTAATTTTTTCGGCAGCTGTACCCTTACCACCTGAAATAATCGCACCAGCGTGGCCCATACGCTTCCCTGGAGGAGCTGTTTGACCACCGATAAAGCCAACAACTGGTTTTTTCATGTTTGCTTTGATCCACTCAGCAGCTTCTTCCTCAGCTGTTCCACCAATTTCACCAATCATAATCACGGCATATGTGTCAGGATCTTCATTAAATAAATCTAATACATCAATGAAGTTCGTACCATTAACTGGATCTCCACCGATACCAACAGCACTTGACTGACCGATACCGTTTGTTGATAATTGATGTACCGCTTCATATGTTAATGTACCAGAACGTGAAACAACGCCTACATGGCCTTTTTTATGAATATATCCAGGCATAATACCAATTTTGCTTTCTTCAGGAGTGATTACACCTGGGCAGTTTGGCCCGATTAAGCGTGTTTTCTTTCCTTCCATATAACGCTTCACATTAACCATATCGATGACTGGAATACCTTCTGTAATACAAATCGCTAACTCAATCTCAGCATCTACCGCTTCCATAATGGAATCAGCTGCAAAAGCAGGTGGTACGTAAATAACCGTTGCGTTTGCACCAGTAGCTGCTACAGCTTCTGAAACTGTATTAAAAACTGGAACGCCTTCAACTTCCGTGCCACCTTTACCAGGCGTCACACCACCAACGATATTTGTTCCATACTCAAGAGCTTGTTGTGTATGGAAAAGACCTGTTTTACCTGTAATCCCTTGCACGATTACTTTTGTATCTTTATTAATGAGGATACTCATTTGTTTGTCCCGCCTTTCTATTTCACTAGAGATACGATTTTTTGTGCACCGTCTGCCATTGAATCAGCAGCCGTGATATTTAAGCCAGACTCACTTAAAATCTTCTTACCTAATTCAACATTTGTTCCTTCTAAACGAACAACTAAAGGAATCTCTAAACCGACTTGTTTCGTTGCTTCAACTACTCCTTCTGCAATGATGTCACATTTCATGATACCACCGAAGATATTAACGAAAATCCCTTTAACCTTGTCATCAGATAAGATTATTTTGAATGCTTCTGTTACCTTCTCAGCTGTTGCACCGCCCCCAACATCTAGGAAGTTCGCAGGGTCACCATTGTAATGTTTAATGATATCCATCGTTGCCATTGCAAGTCCAGCCCCATTAACCATACAACCAATATTTCCATCTAATGCGATGTAGCTTAAATCGTATTTAGACGCTTCGATCTCTTTTTCATCCTCTTCTTCTAAATCACGGAATGCTAGAACATTCTTTTGACGATAAAGGGCATTTGAATCAAAGTTAAATTTCGCATCAAGTGCCATAACTTTACCATCACCCGTTGTTACCAATGGATTGATTTCTGCTATGGATGCATCTTTTTCAACAAATACTTGGTATAAGCCCATCATAAATTTAACAGCTTGACCAATTAATTCTTTTTGAATATTAATATTAAAAGCAATTCTTCTTGCTTGGAAACCTTGTAAGCCTACAGCAGGATCAATAATTTCTTTAAAGATCTTCTCAGGAGTTGCTTCTGCTACTTCCTCAATCTCCGTACCACCTTCTTCTGATGCCATTAACACAATTCGAGAAGTTGCACGATCTAATACTAATCCAATATAATATTCTTTTTGAATATCGCAGCCTTCTTCAACAAGTAAGCGCTTTACTTCTTTACCTTCAGGACCCGTTTGATGAGTAACTAACGTTTTACCTAAAATCTCACTCGCATATGTACGAACTTCTTCAAGATTTTTGGCTACTTTTACACCACCAGCTTTTCCACGCCCACCTGCATGGATTTGAGCTTTTACTACATTAACTTGTGAGCCTAACTCTTTAGCAGCCTCTACAGCTTCTTCTACAGAAAATGCCACTTTACCATTCGGAACAGCTACTCCATATTGACGAAGGAGCTCTTTCCCTTGATATTCATGGATATTCATTCTCTCCAGCCTCCTATCGGTAACTTAAATTGTTTCAACCTCAATCATTATTTGCCCGATTGATTAGAACCATATTTATTTTAGCATTATTAGAATTATTTGTGGAGGATTTTATTCAATAAATCGACAAATTCTTTTCTATTGTAAGAATATTTATATTATCAGAAGCTTATAACCCCCACCGTTATAATCTTTCTCCAAATTTCTTTCCGTAACCGCTTACTTTAATTTTTTTATGTATTTTTACTTTTTTTATAAAACAAGTATCGATAACTCCATGTAAGATGCAGCGATAATTATTTTTTTACAATAATAAATAAAACCATCCCTCATAAATATGATGAGGAATGGTTCGTCTTAAGTAGATTCTTTTTTATCTCGCTCTTTCAACTCTTCATAATAAGGCTTGAGCTCATCTCTAATCGTTTTATCAGACAACGGTGAATTCAAGCGATAAGATGAACGAGCAATGATAAAGACCGCAATAGGTACCGTAATAACGATCAATATTATACCTAATAAGATCTTGCCTAAGAATAGTCCATGTTCATACTGAAAATAAATGAACGTAGCTATCAAAATGAGCAAAGAAGCCGTAACCGAGCTTTTACCGGTTGCATGTAAGCGCGAATAAACATCTGGTAACCGTAAAATCCCAAGTGCAGCAATGATACTAAATATACCTCCTATTACAACCAATATGGAAATAACCCATTCAATCACGCTCAAATAAATCACCCCTCTCAAGGAATAACGCAATGGATACGGAGCCGACAAAAGCAATAATCGCAACCACAATAATGACATCCGTGTAAGCATTCGTATCTTGTACCATCATAAGCATTGCTACAAAACTAATGAGAAGTAGCCCGATTGTATCAAGTGCAACAATTCGATCTGAAAGAGTTGGTCCAATAAAAACTCGAATACTACTAAGAATAATGGAAATAGATAATATGAATAATACCGTGATGATAATCGTATTAAACATAGTCCCTTGTCACCTCCAAAATTCGTTTTTCGAAGGTATCTAAAATGAAACGTATCCGCTCTTCACGGTCTCCAGCCTCCAAGAAATGAACAAATAAAGTTTTTCCATCTTCAGAAAACTCCATCGATAAAGAGCCTGGCGTTAACGTTAATGATGCTGCAAGTAATGTTTTTTCTGTTTCTGATTGGAGTTTTGTTGGTATCGCAATAATACCTGGTTCTATATCAATTTTTGGACTGATAACAATTTTAGCAACATGTAAGTTAGCAACAACGAGTTCTCTTAAGAACACAGCAATAAACACAAAAGCAGCCCAGACCCTTCCTAAATAAAAGCGCTCACCTTTCAAGCTAATAAAGAAGAATACAATCCCGATACTAACCGCATAACCAAGACCTAAGTCAACAATGGTAAAGCTATTTTGAAACAACATCCATGTTACCGTAATTACGATCGTCATAAAAATTTGAAATAACATGATATCTACTCCTTCAACACTGCATCTATATAAACAGATGGATCAAGTAATTCAGTAGCCATCAATATCGCATAGTGATAGAATGGCTCAGCTGCTAAACCTAATAAGACCGTAAGAATTAATAATAGAAAAATCGGTGCCATCGTTGAGAAAATAGATGTGTTCGCCTGCTCTTGCGAATGCTTTTGTTTTCCCCAAAAGACATTCATAAAAATCTTTAGCATTGAGAATAAAGTTAAGAGTCCCACAAATAACGCTAGGATTGCTAGGAGATAATGACCTTCTTCAAACGAAGCAAATAGTAACGGGTATTTACCGATAAAACCACTCAAAGGCGGAATTCCTGCAATGGATAAACCCATTACGAGGAATGACCACGCTAATATTGGATGTGTTTTTAACAAACCTCCCATTTTACTCAAATCATTTGTGCCGGTTATTTTTTCGGTTGCACCTGCATACAAGATAAGTCCTGTTTTCACAATAATATTATGTGCTAAAAAGAAAATAGCTCCCGCTAAAGCTGTTATCGTAAAAATGCCAAGACCCATAATCATATAACCTATTTGGCTAATAATGTGAAAGGCTAATATTTTTTTGAAATTAAATTGAGCAACAGCCCCTAAAACCCCAAGTAACATCGTAAAGCCTGCTAATATCAGCATTAATGTTTGGTGTGTAAAAGCAATATCATGGTTGAAAATAAGGGAAAATACTCGAATAATCGCATATACCCCTACTTTTGTTAATAACCCTCCAAACAAGGCCGTAATCGCTGCTGGAGGACCGTAATAAGAGCGTGGCAGCCAAAAGTATAAAGGAAATAACGCTCCTTTTATCGCAAAAGCAATAAAGAATAAAATCGCCACAACAAGCAAAGGTCCATTTTGTTCTAAACTGCTAACACGCTCTGCTAGATGGGCCATATTTACCGTACCTGCAATCCCATACACATACGCGATAGCTGCTAATAGGATCATGGAGGAGAATACATTAATAACGGCATATTTAAATGTTTCACGTAACTGAAACTTGCTTCCTCCCATCACCATTAAAGCGTAAGACGATAAAAGCATCACCTCAAGAAATACAAAAAGATTAAATAAATCCCCGGTTAAAAAGGCTCCATTTACACCAGTTAGTAAGAAAAAGAAAAAAGGATAAAAATAATATCGTTCTCTTTCAAAATGCATCGTTGGAAAAGAGAAGAATAAGCATACTAATGCAACCAATGTCGCTAATACAACCATCATCGTTGCAAACATATCCCCTACTAAAACAATGCCAAACGGTGCTTGCCATCCGCCCACTGCTAAAATGGCCATTCCATTTTCGTATACATCAAGTGCCAAATAAATAGAAAAGGCAAACAATACAATGACCGTTAGACTACTAATCACTCTTTGCACATAATAGTGCTTTGCAAACATAATCAGAAGAGCACCGACTATAAAAGGAATAATAATCGGGAGCATGACTAAATTATTCATGATTTTCACCTCTTAATTGCTCGAGGTCTTCCGTTCCGTGTTCCTCATAAATTCGATAAGCAAGAATAATGAGGAAGGCAATAATACCAAATCCAATGACAATCGCCGTTAATACTAATGCTTGTGGTAGTGGATCGGTTGCCTGCTCACCACTAATATGGACGAGTGGTGGATACCCTTCTCTTAATCCCGCCAATGTGAAAAAAAGTAAATGTACACCGTGTGATATTAAAATAGTGCCAATCGCTACCCTTATTAAGCTCCGTGTTAATAAAAAATACGTACCTATTGCACATAAGACAGCGATTGCTATTAACATGATTAGTTCCATTAGCTCTCATCCTCCGCAATCGTTACTGTCGCTGCCATCGCCATTCCGATAACACCTAAAAATATTCCTAAATCAAAAGGAACAGCTGTTGTTAACTCCACTTCACCTAGAAATGGCAAGTCAAAGTAATCAAAGTATTGTGTAAAGAAGGCATCCCCTACAAAAACACCAGTCATGCCGACTCCAATGGAAAGTAGTAAACCTAATGATATAAGAATAGGATAAGTTACTTTCATCAATGCCTTTCCTTTGCTTTGACCAAAAAATAAATACACTAACATCAGTGAAAGTCCAGCCATTAAGCCCCCTATAAAACCACCACCGGGTTCATTATGCCCGGCAAAAAATAAATAAAAGGAGTAGGAGAATAAGATGTATATGACAATCGTTAATAATACTCGATACATGACATCATGTGTCCTTGAAAACTTCATACATCTTCCCTCCTTCCCATCCGATGCTTAACCATCGTAATAATCGCTAACCCTACAATACCAAGCACTAGAACCTCAAGTAATGTGTCTAGAGCACGGAAATCTACAAGAATAACATTGACGATATTCGTACCGCCACCGAGCTCATAGGAGTTTTCAATATAATACTGAGAGACTGGAGTAAAATCATGATCGCCATTAAATAAAATGGCACTCACTCCGAGTAAAAACACACCGACTCCAACACATATAGATAAAATGATATTGACACTCTTTTTTGTTTTGGAGCGCTTTTCCGTTTTAAAAGCAGGTAAATATTTAAATGTTAGCAACAGTAAAATAATCGTTACCGTTTCAACAAGTAACTGAGTAAGTGCCAAATCTTGTGCACTAAATAAAGTAAATAGTAATGATAAAACTAAACCTATGACACCTAAATTAATGAGTAAGGTTATTCGGTTTTTCATAAACGGCATTGTTAAAGTACTAAATACGAGTAAAGCGATTAAGCCTATCGTATAAGGTTCTATAGGGCTCATACCCTCCATACTCATAGCCAAACTATTTGAACGTATAAACGCATACGCAACAATACCAATGATAAAGATAAGCATATAAGCCATGTAGTCTCTTAAGCTTCCAGTTATTTGTTTCTTCGTCATCCATTTCGCCGAACGATCTAATCCAATAATTCCTTCTTCATAAACACGATGTAATGACTCTCGTTCTCGACTTAACCAGCAGCTCTTCTTTTTTATTGACGGAAACTTTATAAATAAAAATGTACCAATCAAAATAACACCAATCGACATAAATAATTCAAGTTCAAAGCCATGCCAGAGACTCAACTCAATATTCACCGCTTCTCGGTCAACTGCCGGCAAAATGCTAGCAACGGTCGGCTCGATGATATAAGGAACTAATAGATTCGGAAAAACGCCTAACACAACAACTAATATCCCTAAAATAATCGGACTAATCAGCATACCTATTGGGGCTTCATGAACCTTTACTGAATAGTTACTCGGCTCAAATTTCCCTGTAAATGTTCGAAACAGCATAATCGCACAATATACGAACGTGATGATACTCGCTAGCCAAGCAATTAGTGGAATCATAATGCCTAAGCTATCATGTATAGGCATTTCACTAATCGTTAAGAGACTCGTAAAAAACTTCTCCTTACTTAAAAATCCATTAAATGGAGGAATTCCTGCCATAGCGGCCAAACCAATAAGCGATATAGTAAAAGTGACTGGCATAATTGACAATAAGCCACCTAATTTTCGAATATCGCGTGTACCGGTTTCATGATCAACAATTCCAGCTGTCATAAATAAACTTCCTTTAAAAGTAGCATGGTTAATTAAGTGAATGACAGCTGCTGTCATAGAGGTTGCATACAAATTCACTTCATCAAACGTTCTAACATTCATCGAATAAGAGCCAATTCCAAACAACATCATAATGAGGCCGAGCTGACTAATCGTTGAATAAGCTAAAATTCCTTTTAAATCATATTGCCTTAAAGCACATAGGGCACCCCAGGTTAGCGTAACAAGCCCTACAATCATCAAAATCCAAACCCAACTAGTTGCAACACCAAACACAGGTGTTAACCTTGCAACAAGATATATACCGGCTTTAACCATCGTTGCTGAATGTAAATAGGCACTTACAGGGGTAGGCGCTTCCATGGCATCTGGTAACCAAATATGGAAAGGGAATTGAGCGGATTTTGTAAAAGCTCCTAATAATACGAGGATCATTGCCGGAATAAATAGCGGACTAGCTACTAATGTATCAGCTTGACCGATTAACGATTGAATACTAAATGTATTCGCCTCAAGGTAAAGCAAGATGAAACCAGCCATCATCGCAAACCCACCAAAAACAGTGATGAGCATCGATTTTCTAGCTCCAAAAATCGATTGATCGCGTTGATACCAAAAGCTAATTAATAAAGCAGATGCCAAACTTGTTAACTCCCAGAAAACATAGAGAACAATTAAGTTATCGGATAAAACAATCCCAAGCATTGCTCCCATAAACATTAATAAGTACGTGTAAAATTGATGGAGGTTTTCTTTATTTTTATCTAAGTAAAAGATCGAATAAAAAACAACTAATGCACCGATACCCGTAATCAGTAATACAAAAAGTAAGGCCAATCCATCTAAATAAATGGAGAAATGAAAATCGAGTGAAGGTATCCATTGTACTTCAGACAAAATGGTTATGCCTTGACTTAATTGAGGTATGTATTGTGAGAAAAATATAAATAACACGATTGGTACAAGTAAAATGTACCAACCAATATGTCGCTTCTTCGTAAAAGAATAAATAAATGGAATGGTAAGGGCAATGATAAAGGGGCTAAGTGTAGCCAAATGAAGAATTGACATTTCATCCTTCCTTTCTAGCTTTTATGAAGTACTTTTTTACTAATTGCTTCAATTAAAATTCCCTCTTAACTCGGAAAATAAACGTCAAGATAGTTGGATATAATTTTCACAATAAAAAAACCATCAACGTTAATTCGTTCATGGTTCCTACATACGTATAAAAAATGAAAGGGGAAAACAAGGTATCGCATGGTAATTTAAGTGGCGAGTAAAAATTTCATCTCTCATTCTACCAAAATGTATGGTACTTCTCATTGGTTCATTCTGTATATATGAGGTGTTGCTTTTGATTGAATGAGTCTATTTTCATCTACTAAATACACAATATGGGCAATGGTCTCTGCAATAGCAAATCTCCATTGATGGGCCGTTAGCTTTTTATGTGCAAAGAGCTGCTCTGCTATTTGGTACGCTGTTTGCCCATATGACAATTGCTCTATTTTTGCCAATCTCTTTTGATGGTGTCTAATAATTTCATCTGCCCGAAGCTTATGATCGGTAATCAGAGAACCATGTGCGGATAAAATAAGCTCTACTTCCAATTTTTTGATTTTATATAGTGATTCCATATACTCATGCAATGGCTTTTGGCTTGCATGGGGCCATACGCTTATATTAGGGGTAATTTTATCGAGCAAATGGTCTCCAACGATCATAAGACGATCATCACGCTGATAAAGACATATATGGCCATCACTATGTCCAGGAGAATGAATGACCTCCCAACTCTGTCCGTTGATCACAATTTTTTCACGAATGCATTGGATTTTTGGTAGTGGTTGAACATATTTAGCCAATTGGTCCATATGCGCTTGAATATCTTCACTTAATTGATTTGGGACCCCATAGTTTACAAACATATCTTTTAAAAGTGCCGACTGATTAGAATCTGTTGCGAAAACTTGTTCAAGCATTTTCTTATCTATTTCATGCATAAATAGCTCTGCACCTGTTAATTCTTGCATCCAACCAGCTAATCCAGAGTGATCGGGATGAAAATGGGTTAGGTAGATCGTTTTAATCATGGTAGGTTCGATCTGAAGTTCGGCGAATACAGCTAACCAATAGTCTTTCGCCTCTTTGTTATTTAGCCCCACATCGATTAAGACATAATGCTCATAATCCTTTAATAAATAGCTATACATATATCTCATTGGAAAAGGAATTGGAACACCTACTCGAAAACCCCTTTCTTCTATTTTTTCAATATTCATATTGCCCTCCTCAGAATGTGAATGATTGGATTTTTATCTTTTTGACTGGTTTTGTATGAAAGTAAGTGCGAACATGGAGCGTTGCACGTCGCTACCGAAAATTATGCTCCGCTGGGTTACTACTAATTCTCAAGTTCACAAAACAACCTAACGTCATTCTTTTAAAATGAAAATGAACAAATTCAAATTGAATGAAAAGCCACCAGTTAAAGATGAAACTGCACTTTCATATTTGTTGGTGGTGGAGTAATACTTGCTTTGCATCGATTATATACCACTACCCACTCTGGCTGATACTTACTTGTTCTTTTATCTACTACTGCTCCCTGTGATTGATATCTTCTTGTTGTCTTTAAACGCTTTTTATTTACATTTTCGTCTCTGCCACTGCAAAACACTGAAGTCTCCGAATTTATCACTATTATAAAGTAATAAATCATGTTCTGCATGCTCAATATCATAGAAAGAACTTAACCATTAAGCTTTCATTACTAACTTGCCCCATTCAAAGCTTATTCGTACCCATCTCCTCTAATATAAAAAAAACTATCAAAGTTTTGCATGATAGTTTTTATTCAATATCCTCATCCTCAAAATCCCGTGCATTTTTATTACGTAAATAAATCATATAAGAAAACGGGCACAGAGTGCAATAAAAAAGAGGAACATAGTAATTAATTTTGCTTGTAACGTATTCTCACTAAGAATGCATTTTGATTTGTATGAGAAGTAAACAAACCAAAACTAAACACTTTCTTACAAAATGCCCATGGCGGAGCCAAAACCAGCTCCGCCACCAACAAACATGAAAGTAGTATTTGGCTCTTTAACTGGTGGAACTTCATTCAATTTGGTTTTGAGGATGCTCATTTTTGGCCGTAGCCCAACCACTTTTTGAAAGATAGCTACGCACGAGCTTTCCAAAAAGATTCAGCGCACCGCACAAACAGCCACAACCAACAAAAAAGAGAGAGTAACCCATCAGGATAGCTTCTAATATCAATTTCCAAGTGTTTTTGGTCCGTTAGCCAAGCTCGCTTGGCTAACGGTCCAAAAACAAAGACCGAAAGGTCAACATACATGAGCATAAGCACTAACTTTCATATAAAACCATACCAACCACATCTAACTTTTAGATATTTCTTGATAACTTTTATCCACTAAGTAAATAAAGGCAAATACTTCGGCGACAACTTGATATAGTTCTTCGGGGATCGTTTGATTAAGCTCAAGTTCTGCCAGTAATTGCACTAAGCTCGGATCTTCTTGAATAGGGATTTGGTGTTCTTCTGCTCTCTTCACAATTTCTTCTGCAACGAAACCACGCCCTTTTGCACTTACACGTGGCACTTGCTCTTTCCCCTGGAGATATTTAAGTGCCACCGCTTTTTTAAAAGATTCATTGGTCTTCATATGCGAATATCGACTCCTTGGTAATGTGAATAGCCTTGATACACTTGACGGCTAGAGGTAATTAGCTTTTGTTCCGCTTTTGCCTCTTGTTTCCATTGTAACGAGATTAACTCATAACCTAACTCTATTAACCGTTCCTTTAAAACCGGCATAAACATTTCCAATAAAACGGATGGTTTAGGCTGTTCATTGTATAGAGTCATACCCAATTTTTTCTTCTGTATTTTTACATCAACAATGGTCTCTGCAAGCCCTTTAAGATTCAGATAAAATAAAATCCGACAATGATTTGGATCAATATTCCCATTCACGTCTGTTTTCCCTTGCCATTGAATATCGGCATAAAATGTCTGTCCACCGATAACTAGTGGATAATGAACGAGTAATTGCTGAAAAAAACCTTCTTGCTGTTCAAGTGAAGCTAGGATCTGTGTCCCAGTAATATGTGAAAGAAGCGTTGAAAGCATTCCTTGAATTTGGCGATTAACGGGTTCTAGTTGCGCTTGAAGTAATATCGATTTTAATGACGAGCTTTGCTCCACTTGTACCATTCTATCCATATGAATTAGCCCATTTTCATGCTGCAAACCTATTCGTTGGAGCACACTTTGTAAATGCGTTGCAAGGGCTGGCTGTTGAGTCGTCCTTTTCAAAAGACTTGACCAACTTTCTGTAATCACTTGCTTCACTACTTTATTCTCAGCCGCTGAGAGGGCCGTATGCATGACCGTATGTATCGGTAGCTCTTTCGAAATTAATTTCGAAATTTGATGTTGAACCCAATCATTTTTTTGCTGTTCTGACCAATGGTGCTGTTGAAAGAAGGTAGCAACACTCCGAAGTCCACTTTGCTTACTTGGTAGCGGTACTAAATGGTCTTCACTTAAGCGTGCTGTTAGAAAACGCATCACTTCATCCACATGAACTCCCTTTGGCAAGAGCCTTTGCATCACATTTTGGAGCACTTGCCTGTCACCATCGGTCCGAGCCTCGGACATCCTCTGAATAAAAGTAACAAGTGGCGACTTACTTTCATGACGTTGAAAATTTGAAAGCCATTTTAAAAGTTCTGTTTCTAACCTTTGAGCATGGACGGTTCCTTCTGATTTTAATTGACTTAAAAGTTCAACAATGATTGTCATTAGTTGCTGAGGGTTTTGTCTTTCCTGATAAGCTAGATAGCCTTCTTTTGATAACGGCCAGCCTAGCTGCATCATTTGTACCAGTTGATTTAATGAGGAGCTACCCAACTCACTTCTTTGGAAGAGTGTGAGTGCATCTATGAAGCTTTGCCTTGTAAAAGGGATCGATTTCACCTGTAACGCATGCAAGAGCTGTAATCCTTTTTGGTCAGTTGGTAACCCTAATTTACTTAATGTTTCGGGACTGCCCTCCTGCCCCTGCTTTGAAGCTGTTAACGGTCTAAGTCGTGGTAAGCCTTTACTTCTTATTACTTCAAACCAGTAGGTCTGTCCGACAACTAATCCAAGCTCTAACTTTGCTGTGAGCATTTTTCCGTTCATGGATAGTAACGCAGTATTCTGGGGGAATAACTTCTGAACTTGACCTCTTAACATGTGACCTTCCCTGAAATTCATAGAATCTTGCGTTTGCGATGAGGACCGTAACGTATGCTGTTCAGAAAATAGCTTAGATATCATCGTTGACTTCCCCCTTTACCCTCTTAATATATCGTGTTATTGAAGTTAAGATAGCGTTGTCTGACTCGACCTGTCTTTCCCCGCTAATTCTATTACAGGTTTAAAACTTTTGCGATGCTCATGAATAATTCCATGTTCCTTTATTGCTTCGAGGTGCCCTGCTGTACCGTATCCCATATTATTATTAAAGTGGTATGTGGGATATTCTTGATGAAGCTTTGTCATATAATGATCTCGAGCAACTTTTGCAATAACGGAGCTAGCTGCGATAGAGAGACTACGAGAATCCCCTTTAACCAAAGATTGCTGCTCGATGTCAATCTCTAATTTCATTGCATCTAATAATAGATACGTAGGTTTCGTTGTTAAACTGAGGATCGATTCTAGCATCGCCTTTTTAGTTGCCTCATAAATATTAATTTGATCAATTTCAGTTGCGTCAATCATGGTAATACTATACGCAATGGCTTCTCTTTTGATAATAACGTCAAATTCTTCACGTTTTGCTTTTGTAAGTTTTTTTGAATCCGTTAAACCTAATAATTGAAAATCTTGAGGTAATATAACAGCGGCTGCGACAACCGGCCCTGCAAGTGGACCTCTTCCAACTTCATCAACACCAGCAATCCATTGGTGATTTTGTTTATATAATGCCTGCTCAAATTGAGTCATTTCGCTATGCATATGTAAAAGCTCTTGCTCTTTTTCAAGCTGTTTCTTGTAACGTTTCAGCATCGTTTGAACGCCTTTACGCTCATCCAAAGCAAGCTCCGTCAGTAACTCATTTGTCGGTTTATCATTTTCGAATAATAGCTCTTCTATTTCTTTCATTGTTCGTTTGGTCCCAGACATTTTTCACTTTCCTTTCATATCGTCATTTCCTTTATAAGCTTTAATTAACAAAAGAAAACCGTCTAAAGAAATATTCCTTTAAACGGTTTCAATCTCTCCAACTGGCCTTTCAAAGCTTAAGCGACCTAATAACCCACTTCTTAATTCTCTTAAAAGAGTTTCTGCCACTTTATCATAATCGATATAACCACCGCTCATCTTAAAGCCTCTTTTATGTCCAATCTGATCAAAAATCTCGACATTGTCTTCAGAAAGCTCCTCTAACTTATATCGTTCCTGTAAACGCTCTGGGTAGTGGACTTTTAAATACTTAATCGCAAACAAGGCAATATCCTGAAAATCCAATATCTCGTCCTTTATCGCCCCTGTTACTGCTAGGCGAAAACCAGTATCTTGGTCCTCAAATTTCGGCCATAAAATCCCTGGTGTATCCAATAATTCTAATTGCTTGCCTACTTTTATCCATTGCTGTCTTTTCGTTACTCCAGGACGATCACCAACCTGTGCCGTTCTTTTTGAAGCAAGTCGGTTAATTAACGTTGACTTCCCTACATTAGGAATTCCCAAAATCATAGCTCGAATCGCTCTTGGTTTCATCCCTTTTGCTTTCATTTTATCTAGCATCGGTGTGGCAAGCTTTTGACAAGCAGCACTAATCTTTTCTGTCCCTTTACCATTTTGAGAATTAATAATAAGAACCGAATAACCTAACGCCTCGAAATAGCTCTTCCATTTCATCGTTAGTCCTTCATCGGCTAAATCTGCTTTGTTTAATAAAACTAATCGCGGTTTATGTTCCACAATTTTATCGATCATCGGATTCCTTGATGACAATGGAATTCTTGCATCTACTAATTCAATCACAACGTCGATCATTTTTAATTGTTCCGTTACTTCTCTTCTTGCTTTGGCCATATGACCAGGAAACCATTGTATTGTCATAACTTCGCTCCTATTTCGCTACCCTTACTTCTGTTATTGGCCAAAATATCACACTAGCTTTTCCAATAACTTTATCCGTTGGTACCGTGCCAATATCTCGACTGTCTTTACTATGTCTACGGTTATCACCTAATACGAATAGATGATCCTCTGGTACGACAAATTCATTGGTAACATCAACTAGTTCAAAGTTATTGGTTAATGTCTCACCTTGATAGTTTTCCTTTAATTCATCTAAAAATCTCTCTTCTACCGGCTCACCATTCACATATAATGTGTCCGAACGATATTCTATTTCATCTCCAGGAAGACCAATCACTCTTTTTATATAATCCTTCCCACCAGGAGCATGGAAAACAACAATATCAAATCGCTCTGGCTCAAAAAGAGTGTAGCTAATTTTATTTACGATCATTCGATCACCGTTATGTAAAGTCGGTGACATCGATTCTCCGTCCACAACAATGGGGGCAAATAAAAAGTAACGAATTAAAAATGCTAACGCTAATGCAATAACAATTGCTTTTATCCATTCCCATGAACTGCTTGTATTCTCTTTCTCCATTTTTTAGCCTCCAAATTGACGAATATCCACCCTACTTTATTTTAGCACAATTTAGTAGTAGATGACTAATGTGATTAGTCGGTCTTTCATTTGTTTTTAGGTTTCTTATTCCTATTGAAAAAGGACAGTTTCCCAGATGGGTCACTGTCCTTTTAATCGTTAAAGATACAAAATTTCTGCCGCTATTATCTACGAATTTCTTTAATACGCGCTTTTTTACCGCGTAATTCACGTAGGTAGTAAAGTTTCGCACGACGTACTTTACCGCGACGCTTCACGTCGATCTTAGCGATCTTCGGTGAATGTAATGGGAATGTACGTTCAACGCCTACACCGTAAGAAATTTTACGAGCTGTGAAAGTTTCGCTGATACCAGTACCACGTTGCTTGATTACAACGCCTTCAAATAACTGAATACGCTCACGAGTTCCCTCAACAACTTTAACATGAATCACTAACGTATCACCAGGACGGAAGTCAGGTAAATCAGTACGTAGTTGTTCATTTGTAATTTCACGAATGATGTTGTTCATGTAATTCCACTCCTTCCACACAGATGCTCTTGAATATCCTCAAATCATAATCAGCGGAACATCGTAATCCGGGCAAATGCCACAAAGATTATATTAACATAAATAGACCGCCCTCACAAGTCTTTCTTTGCTTCTTCCTCAATTTCCTTCAGCCATAATTGCTCTTCTTTTGTTAAAGGGCGATTCTGTAATAAATCCGGTCTTCGTTGCCACGTTCTTCTTAATGCTTCCTTTGACCGCCATTCTTCAATATGGAGGTGGTGGCCAGATAAAAGTACTTTAGGAACTTGTAAGCCTCGAAAGTCAGCTGGCCTCGTATAATGAGGATGTTCCAACAATCCCGTTGAGAAGGAGTCGGTGACGGCTGATTCAGCATTTCCTAAGACACCAGGTAATAACCTTACAATGCTATCGGTTAATACCATCGCCCCAACTTCGCCACCGGTCAAGACATAATCACCAATCGAAACCTCATCTGTGACCAGATGCTCACGGATACGTTCATCATACCCCTCATAATGACCACATAAGAACACCAAATGTTTCTCTTGAGCTAATTCCTCTGCTTTTTTCTGAGTAAATGTTTTACCTTGTGGACATAAAAGAACAACCCTTGGCTTTTCAGATGAGTTATGTTCTAAATCAGCTACCGCATCAAAAATTGGTTGTGGTCGTAACACCATACCTGCTCCCCCGCCGTACGGATAATCATCGACTTTATGGTGTTTGTTGTCGGCATAGGTTCGAAAATCAACCACATTAATCGAAACTAACTCTTTCTCTTGAGCATGTTTTAAAATCGAGGACCCAAATACACCAGGAAACATTTCAGGAAACAAAGTTAAAATATCAATTTTCATCAATTAAACCTTCCATCGCATGAATCGTAATAACTTTCGCTTCCACGTCAACTTGTTTGACCACTTGTTCAATGTACGGAATCAATATATCCTTCCCTTGTCCGATTCGTTGCACAATCCACACATCATTTGCTCCTGTTTCTAAAATCTCCCGCACTTTCCCAAGCTCTTGGCCCTCTTCGGTCTTAACAAGGCAACCGATGATTTCATGATAATAATACTCATACTTATCAAGTTCATCTAAAAATGCTTCATGAACATAGAGAAATTCACCTTTAAAGCGTTCAACATGATTGATATTAGTATATCCATCAAATGTGAGCAAATCAAAGTTTTTATGCTTACGATGACCTGTTACCTTTACTTTAACTTCTGATTTTGTTTCCTTGTCAATAACCATTAATTCTTGTCCACTAGCAAAGCGGTCTTCTGTAAAATCCGTTGAGGCTATGACTCGTACTTCTCCTTTGACCCCATGGGTATTGACAATTTTACCAACTTTAAACCATTCACTCATATATCTTGCCTACTTTCTCTAAATTCAGCTATTATTCCATCTTTTATAATAACCTCGAGCTCTTCATTTTCGTCTAACCACCTATCTCCTACTTCAAATTCGATAAGTGTGTCAATGCTGCCTGAGCGAATTTCTGAACCTATCTCTAATTTTTGGAGCTGTTGCTTTTTAAAATGAAGAGCATGGAGACGTTCTTTCCTTTTATCAAGCTCTTTCTTATAACGTTTCCTTACTACGGCTTGATCATGCTTTTGATTAACATCCTTTAATGCTTTATGTAACTGAAATTCAAGCTGTTCAAGCTCTCTTTTACAACTTTGTTCATCTTCTAGAATATTGGCTAACAACGTTTCTTTTTTGCTCGCTGTTAATACATGCTTGACGGTTGCCTTTCTTATTATCTTCATATCCAAACACCCCACCTTGTAGAAGACCATCTTTTTTATAGTTTACCTTAAAAATGCACGAACTTCTATCTTTGGTGGTTTTATAGGAAAGTTGATACTGATGCTCAAATGCGGAGCTTTGCTCACCGCTACCAAAATCATGATCCGCTGGGTTAGTACTATTTTCAAGTAATAAAACAATCTAACACCTTTCTTTTAAAACGAAAAAGAACAAAACCAAATTGAATAAAGTTCACCAGTTAAAAGCTAAACCCTACTTTCATTTTTCCGGTTTCATTGCTGCATATTTTCATTTACTCCGCATCGGCCCTTCTTTTTTTAGTTTCATTGCTACGTATTTTGATTTACTTCGCATTGGTGGTCCGTTTTACCACTCATTGCTGTGTATTTTAATTTGCTCCGCATTGACGGCTAGACGTTTTCTCTGAATCGGGATAGAAGGAGGCGACTAACCTCCACCCCCCACACCACCGTACGTACGGTTCCGTATACGGCGGT
>LFJO01000003.1:0-249955 GCA_001038565.1 Alkalihalobacillus pseudalcaliphilus | reverse complement strand
GCTACTGTTACTACTGCCTTCACAGTTCGGGACTTTCACCCTAGAGCCTGCACCCATGCCGGGCACACCATGCAAAAAAGACAAGGGACATCCCTTGTCTTTTTTGTGCGTTACTAATCGACGATATCTACTCGTACACGTTTCTGCTCTTTCATAGATGCTGCATAAACGACTGAACGAATTGCCTTTGCTGTACGACCACCTTTGCCGATTACTTTTCCGATATCACTTTCATGAACACGAACCTCAACTAGAAGTTGCTCACCATTAACTTTTTCGTTAACTTGAACATCATCTGGTCGTTCAACAAGAGCCTTCACCATCTTTTCAACTAACGCTTTCATCGCATTCTCCTTTTTGAAGAATTACTTTTGGTTTTTTGCGTTGTGTAGCTTTTCCATTAAACCAACATTTGAGAAAAGGTTACGCACTGTGTCAGAAGGTTTTGCACCTTTTAACATCCAATCAAGTGCTTTGTCCTCTTTCACATCGAACTTAGCTGGTTGAGTTAATGGATTATATGTTCCAATCTCCTCGATGAAACGACCATCACGTGGTGCACGAGAATCTGCAACTACTACACGATAAAATGGGGCCTTTTTAGAACCCATACGCTTTAAACGGATTTTTACTGCCATTTAAAAACACCTCCAAATATATTCACACAATAATTTATAATATCATCAATTTCGCTAGAGTCAAGAGAAAATCCTTAACAGACATTAATTTCTAGAAAATACTAATTAAAAATCCTATCCAAACTACTAACAAAAACGATTTCTCAAGTTAAAACGGAAGCTTTAAGCCCCCTAAGCCCTTGCCTTTTCCCTTCTTTTTACCTTTACCAGAAGTCATATTCGACATTTGCTTCATCATTTTTTTCATTTCTTCAAATTGCTTTAACAAACGGTTTACTTCTTGAACAGAAGTACCGCTGCCTTTAGCAATTCGACGCTTGCGACTAGCATTCATGATGCTAGGATCTTGCTTTTCTTGTGGAGTCATGGAACGAACAATGGCCTCAACATGACCAATTTGTTTATCATCGACTTTTAAATCTTTCATACCCTTCATTTTATTCATTCCAGGCATCATATTTAAAATTTCATCCAATGGTCCCATATTACGAACTTGATCAAGTTGATCTAAGAAATCATCAAATGTGATATCCATGTTTTTCATCTTTTTCTCAAGCTCACGTGCTTTTTCCTCATCAACACTTGATTGTGCCTTTTCGATTAAAGTTAGCACATCACCCATACCAAGAATTCGAGATGCCATTCTTTCAGGGTGGAATGGTTCAAGCTGATCAATCTTCTCGCCCATACCGGCAAATTTGATCGGTGTCTGTGTCACAGCTTTTACAGAAATCGCTGCACCACCACGTGTATCACCATCCAGCTTTGTCAAAACAACCCCAGTGACATCAAGTTGTTCATTAAAGCTTTCTGCTACGTTAACCGCATCTTGCCCAGTCATCGCATCGACCACGAGTAAAATCTCGTCAGGTTTAGCGACTTCTTTTACTTGCTGCAGTTCGTCCATAAGCTTCTCATCAATGTGAAGTCGACCAGCCGTATCAATGATTACATAATCATGATGATCTTCTTTTGCTTTGGCAATGGCTTGCTTAGCAATCTCGACAGGACTCACTTGATCGCCTAATGAAAACACAGGCATATTTAATTGTTTGCCAAGCGTTTCTAATTGCTTAATCGCAGCAGGTCGGTAAATATCTGCAGCAACAAGCATTGGCTGACGATTATGCTTTTTACGCAAATGATTCGCGAGCTTAGCCGTTGTTGTTGTTTTACCTGCACCTTGTAACCCAACCATCATCACAACAGTAGGTGGCTTATTATTAACAGCAATCTTACTTTGCTCTCCACCCATCAAAGCTGTTAACTCTTCGTTAACGACTTTAATGACTTGTTGACCTGGTGTTAAGCTTTTCATGACCTCTTGGCCAAGTGCTTTGTCTTTTACACTTGCAATAAATTGTTTCACTACTTTAAAGTTAACATCCGCTTCAAGTAAAGCAAGTCGAACTTCTCGCATCATTTCTTTGATATCTTGCTCGCTCACTTTTCCTTTACCGCGAATTTTTGTTAAAGTTCCTTGTAGCCTTTCAGCTAAGCCTTCAAATGCCATCAGGTCGCCTCCTAATCTAATTTCTCAAGAGATTCTATTAAAGTAAGAGTCTCTTCAGGAGTCGCGTTGCTTGTTATTGCTTCTTTTAATTCAGCAAATAGCTTTGAACGAGCTTCAAATTTATTAAATAAGTGAAGCTTCAGTTCATACTCTTCAAGCATCGCTTCTGTACGTTTAATATTATCATAAACTGCTTGGCGACTAACTTCAAATTCTTCCGCTATTTCCCCTAAAGAAAAATCATCAAGATAATAAAGCGACATATATTTCTGCTGCTTAGGTGTCAATAAAGCTTGATAAAAATCGAATAAATAATTCATCCGTAACGTCTTATCTAGCACACCGTCAACCCCTTGTTAAGTGATTTCCCTTTACAAGATACAATCATACAAAAAAACAATCTAAGTGTCAAGTTTTTTTCTTAACATGCTTAAAGACTCATCAGCAGTCTTTTTTTATATGCTCGAAATAAGCGAAACACAAAAACTCGAGTGATACGTTCATGAACACCACTTTATGACGGTTGAGCATTGAACTTTTGGATACACTCGAGTTTCTCGTTACTATTTAATTAGAGCGTACAATTTTACCGCACTTTTGAAACTAAGCCTCACTATTCATGAGTATTTTGTTCTTCTGGAGCCTCAATAAGTTCTTTAAAAAGACCGTAGACAAATTGATCGGCGTCAAATGGCTGAAGATCATCTACCTGTTCACCTAAGCCGACATATTTCACTGGAATATCAAGCTCGTGACGAATCGCTAAAACGATTCCACCCTTCGCTGTTCCATCAAGCTTCGTTAACACAATTCCTGTAACATCTGTGGCTTTCCCAAACGTTTTCGCTTGAGATAAAGCATTTTGCCCTGTCGTTGCGTCTAAGACTAACAAGACTTCGTGTGGAGCACCAGGAACTTCACGCTGAATCACTCGTTTTACTTTTTCAAGTTCATTCATTAAATTAACTTTATTTTGCAAACGACCGGCAGTATCACAAATGAGTACATCAGCTTGACGAGATTTCGCTGATTGCAAAGCATCATAAACAACAGCGGCTGGATCAGAACCTTCTTGTTGTTTAATCACATCAACACCAACACGCTCGCCCCAAACTTCAAGCTGATCAATGGCACCGGCACGAAACGTATCCCCTGCCGCTAACAAGACTGATTTCCCTTGCTGCTTTAACTGATTAGATAATTTACCAATCGTTGTTGTTTTCCCGACACCATTCACACCAACGACTAAAATAACACTCAATCCATTTTCATTCAGATTTAAAGACGTATCGTCGCCTTCTTTTTCAAGTAGCTCTGCTAACTTTTCAGAAATGACGGGCTGGATATCTTTAGTGTCCTTAATATTGCGAAGGCGCACCTCATCTTTTAGCTCGTCGATTAACTCCATCACTGTCGTTACTCCGACATCTGCACTAATTAAAATCTCTTCTAACTCCTCGAAGAAATCTTCATCAACCTTCCGATATTTATAAACAAGTTCGTTCATTTTACCAACGACAGAATTCCTTGTTTTCTCTAGGCCTTGTTTAAACTTATCAGTCACTTCTGTTGTTTGATTGGTGATTTTATCTTTCAATTTTTTAAAAAAGCTCATTGATTTGCCTCCTAACTTCCTACTAATTCTTTGGTTTCTTCTAATTTAACCGAAACAAGCCTTGATACACCTGACTCCTGCATCGTTACACCATAAAGAACATCTGCTTCTTCCATAGTGCCTTTGCGATGTGTAATCACGATAAATTGCGTTTGACCACTGAAATCCTTTAAGAACTGAGCGAATCGACTAACATTTGCTTCATCAAGTGCCGCCTCTACTTCATCTAATACACAGAACGGAACCGGACGAACTTTTAAAATCGCAAATAATAATGCAATAGCTGTAAGAGCACGTTCACCGCCCGATAACAGGGCGAGGTGCTGGCGTTTTTTCCCTGGCGGCCTAACAAGCATCTCAACACCAGTATTTAAAAGGTCATTGGGTTCTGTCAGGACAAGATCAGCTTCTCCGCCACCAAAGAGCTTTGTAAACACAACGCGGAAATGGGATTGAATTTGATGGAAAGTTTCTTCAAAACGCTTCGTCATTTCTTCATCCATTTCATTAATTACCGCATGAAGTGTTGCTTTCGCTTCTAATAAGTCCTCTTGTTGAGCCTTTAAAAAGTCAAAGCGCTCTTTAACACGCTCGTACTCTTCAATAGCACCAAGGTTCACAGTCCCGAGTTCTTGTATAGAAAGCTTGATCAGCTTAACCTTTGTTTTTGCCTCATCTTCTGGCATCGTTAATTGATACTCTATCTTCGCCCCTTCGTACGAAAGCACGTATTCTTCACGTAATACCGTCAAGCAATGGTCCAGCTCGACATCAAAGCGATTCACACTTACTTCGATGGACTGTACTTGCTCTAAAACATAAGCAAATTTAGCTTGTTCAGCCTTTAATTGCTGTTCTAACGTCTCGTAAGCTAGATCCAACTTCTTACGCTCTTCTCGCATAGCCGTTAACTGAATGGTAAGAGCTTGCTTCTTTTGGCGATTGGTATGAATCTTCTTTTCCCAAGAGCTTTCACCAGACGTTCGTTCACTCATTTCCGTTTGCAAAAAGCTCGTTTGTTCATGAAGGTCTGCCAAGTCTTCTCGAAGGTCTTGAATCTGCCCTTCGTAACGTTTCACTTCTGTTAGAGCGTTGGCATATCGCTCCTTTACCGCTGCGTGTTTAATTTTTTCTTCAGTTAAGAGTTGCTGTAATTCCTCTTTTGAGCTTTTCTCTGTATGAAGCTTCGTTTCCAAAGACTTTACATTTTGTTCCAGTTGTTTCCGCTCGTCTTCTGCCGATACTGCTTTTTCTTCTAGCTCATGAAGTCTCTCTTGAATTCGGAGCTGCTCATCTGTGTATCCTCTTTGTTCTCGATCAAAACGCGAAAATCTTTCCTCCATTGCTTTTGACTGCAGTTCAACCTCGCGTTTATATTCTTTACATTCATGAAAATGTGCTCGGGCTTTTTCGCCTTTTTGTTGAGCTTCCAGCATTTCATCTTCTAATTCTTTTAATTCCACTTTTAACGATTTCACACTATTTTCTAAAGCTAAGCTTGATTCCTTAAGGCTATCAAGTTTTTCTTGTAACTCCTCCACTTCACGCTTTCGCCCAAGTAACGGTGTTTGCTTTTGCTTCAAACTACCGCCCGTCATCGAACCACCTGCATTAACGACATCTCCGTCTAATGTGACAACACGGTAACGATAGCTTAGTTTGCTCGCTAATTTGTTGGCTACTTCTAAATTCCTCGCAATCACAACATGTCCTAACAAATTCCAAATCACATTATGATAGGGCTTTTCATATTGAATGAGGTCTGCGGCTACACCAATAAAACCATCTTCATTCTGAATGGAAGCACGTTGATATTCATTTAATTCACGCGGCTTTAGCACGGATAAAGGTAAAAAAGTAGCTCGACCGAAGCGATTCTGCTTTAAAAACTGAATCGCTTGCCTTGCGTCCTTTTCTGTTTGCACGACAATATGTTGCATCGCCGCTCCTAAGGCAATTTCTAATGCAGCCTCATAATCTTTCGGTACATGAACAAGCTCTGCTATCGCTCCAACAACACCTGGTAACTGCTGTTCACGCCGTTTTAAAACTTCTTTTACACCCTGGAAGAATCCCGAAAAGTCCGCTTCCATTTCCTCTAGTACTTCTTTTCTTGATTCCAGCTTTTGAATGAATTGATAGGCTTCATAAAGCTTGGACTCTTTCTTTTGATACTGATTTCTTTTTTGTTCGTCTTTGAGCTTTAAATCTCGATACCATTGCGAGATTTGCTCAAGTCCCACTTCTGCCTTCCCCAACTGCTCAATAGCCGTTTTAGACTGACTTTTTAAATGTTCTCTTGCCTGTAAAAGTTCATCATTTTCAGAGGTCAGTTTATTCGTTTTCAATTTTTGCTGATTAAGCTGCTCCTCTAAGTAGCGTGCTTCATTTCGAATCGATGCTTGTTCATTCAGTAACTCAATATAGTCACCTTTTGCCTGTTCTAACTTCTCTGGTAAATCCTCTTCATGCATGTTTAATAATTCTTCTTTATCTTGAACTGATTTTTGAAGAAGCTCTAACTCTTTCTCTTCGTTTGATAACTTCTCTTTTTTCTCTATACATTCAGTTTCTAGCCGAGTAAGCTGTTCTTTTTTATCTTCTAAACTTTTAAGGAGCGTCTCTTTATTTTCACTTGCATGCTTAAGCTGTTCTTGAAAAAGCTGTTTCTTCCCTTCTGCTTTCTCTAGTGCCTCACTTGCCAGTAATAGAGCTTCTTGAGCATCATGCATCGCCTCTTGTAATTCATTCGTTTGAACACGAAGGCTTTCTAATTGCTCCTCCATCTCGGTTACTTCTTTTGTTTGCTTCTGATACTGCTCTTTTAAGGACGCCAGTTTTTCTTTTTCATCCGTCCACTTAGCATGAAGATCCGTAATTTGAAAAACGAGTAAGGCAATTTCAATTTCCTTTAATTGCTCTTTTTTCTCCAAGTAGTCTTTGGCAATAGAAGATTGGATTTGAAGAGGCTCTACTTGTCCTTCTAATTCAAACAAAATATCTTCGACACGATTTAAGTTTTCTTGCGTTTCCCAAAGTCGCTTTTCTGCCTTGACTTTTCTCGTTTTATATTTCAAAACACCTGCCGCTTCTTCAAAAATGACACGGCGGTCTTCGGATTTACTACTTAGTATTTCTTCGACTTTTCCTTGACCTATGATGGAATACGCTTCACGACCTAATCCAGAATCTAGGAATAAATCAACGATATCTTTTAGTCGACATGTTTGCTTATTAATTAAATATTCACTATCACCTGAACGGTAAACTCTTCTAGTGACACTTACTTCTGAATAATCGATATGTAAATGATGATCCTCATTATCTAATACGAGCGTGACCTCCGCATAATTAAGAGGTTTACGTGAATCACTACCAGCAAAAATAATATCTTCCATTTTTGCACCACGAAGTGATTTCGCAGACTGCTCCCCGAGTACCCATCTAATTGAATCAGAAATATTACTTTTCCCACTGCCGTTCGGACCGACCACCGCGGTGACACCTGGGACGAAATCAATGCCTATTTGTTCAGCAAAGGATTTAAAACCGACGACTTCTAGTCGTTTGAGGAACATACGCACACCCTCCACTTTCTTTTCTACAACTTTCTTATTTTATCATAACCATACTACCTGTGACTATATCGGCATCAATTGTAGGTGATTTGATATTTTATTGAATTACATGATAGAAATTTGGAAATATGGCATCTAGATCATGTATGAGAACGACTGATAAGCACTAAACATGTTGAATATAGGGAATTCCACCTAAAATAACTTGAATATTCTGTCTATCATTCGTTTTTTTTCTGCTAAAATAAATAAAAACAGACGACTTAAAGAGGACAGAGCCATAAAGAAAGGGTGACAATAATGATCTATGTAATTTAGGGATCATTAATGGTCAAGCCTATCATTTAGCTGTTATTGCAAATGCGAGGGAATTTGCCGTCCAATATCTATATGAGCTTCATCATAGTTGGCAAGAATCCAATATTATCGGACGTGTCGTTCGTTCATGTAGCGAGTCTGCGATGCAACTCTACAAAGAGGTAGCAAAGGCCCTTAATGAAATGAAAGAGATGTTTCCGTTCCCTCATGGCGGAGAACCGAGCGAAGCCATTCAAAAGAATCGTGCCATTGAATTATTATATCAAGCAAAAGAGGCTGAGGTAGCTGGAGTCAAAGAACTAGAGAAATTACTAGATTTTATGAAAGCATACTATGCAGAAGTCTGGATTAACTAAGGCTCGTTTTAACAAGGAGTAACGTATGAGCAATCCATATCTGAGAAAAACCGCTTTTTGGCAGAACAGAACAACCCTACAGAGCATTTACTTCGTGCTGAGATATTTGAACAAATACAGCGGCTTCTAGAATGCTTATCTATGAAAGAACGCCATGTTTTTAAGCTTTATTTTTTTGCAGGCTTTTCTGCTAACGATATTGCAATGCACCTCCATACAGACAAGTCTAACATTTATAACCTGCTTTCGCGCGCAAAAAGAAAAGTACAAAAGGAAAGAATCATCGTGTCGATTGACCAATATGTTATCGAAAGAAAAAGAATCAATAAAAAACAAACCAACATTTTACGCACACCACCTAAAACGTACTCTTAAATAAATAGAAAAGGAGTGATGACAAGTGAAATTACAAGTAAACAAGGTTTCTAAACCGGTTGACCACCGAAAGGAGCTCAAGCAAATTTATCAACTAAAACAAGGTAATATGGTTATTCAAGACTTGCCTGAACGATGTTATGTTTCACAACGTATGCATACAAAATTTGATATGGAATGGGACGGAAGACCAGAACCGCTCGATGATACATTTACAGCCTTTAAAATCGTTAACCAAATTAAACAAATCACAAAAACAGAAATGAACTATCGCTTTAAAAGGATGCCTGATGAAATCATTTGGCTATCGAAAAATGAAAAGAAATCACTGGTAGAACAGATGATTTATGTCCCTCCTTTTATTACGGAGGATATTTATTCACGGGCTTTACTTAGCGTCCAAAAGAAACTCAAGCTTGTACCCCCATTACCTTTTTCGTTTATAAGAGTGCCTTCACAAAGTGTTGCTTTAAAACTACATGAGGGTCATTATAAAGATGCAGGTGAAACTTTAGAAGTGATTTTGAAAGAGCTACAATCCAAAAGCATTGAGCCACAATTACCACATAGAGAAATCTTTTTATGTCCAGCGATGGATTGTTATCCCGCAGCTCAAACAAAAACCGTTATTTGTGTTCCTGTTTAACCATTATCAACCAAAGATGGAGGGGAAATCATGTATTTCGAGAATCGTACATTTCAAATAGTCGCCAGAAAATATACGGAGGATTTTTCTAATTATTCTCATGTTATCCCCGAAAAGGTCCTGGAAGTGAAGAAGCTGACCTATCTGTTTGACTTGGATGAACCCCATTATGTAATTGCTTATGAAGCAAAAAGAGATGAGCAACACCAAGTTGGCTCCTTTTATATTGGTTTTATCGTTAACCATTTCCCAAAAGAACTTCCAAACCATTTTATTACTTTAGACTGTCCGCTTAGAACATATGGTGTTTTCGAGACAATCTTTCATTTAGAAGATATGGGTAACTATTATGATCAGTTAGTAAGATGGATATTCTCCATGAATTATACGTACACGGATGACATGATTTTTGAACTTTATGAAAGTGAACGAAAACTTACGATCTATAACCCAGTCAAAGAAAGATAATAGTAGTTCCCAACAAGCTACATTTAATGATAAACTAGTATAAATAAGTCCGTTCATTTGAATGGAACTACAGGGGGTACTTCGATTGGATTTACGTGAAAATAATCGTGAAAATATTGAGTATATGATTGAAGCGATTAAAGATAAGCTACAATTTGTTAATGCGGGTGCGATTAATGCAAAGAGTTTTAATACGAATAAATACGACGACTTAGTTGAAATTTATGAAATGATTATGAGTAAGCCGAATTTTTCTGTAAGCGAGCTCGATGCCATTGCTTCTGAACTAGGTAAATTACGTGCATAAGAAGTAGCCACATAAGTCACTTGACTTGTGTGGCTGTTTCTTTGTATAGAAGCTAAAGAATTATTGAAGAAGTCATTATATGATTTCATTTTCTGGGTTCATGTAAAATCCATCGTTTCCTTTTGGTTGTACTCATCCATTTTGCACTCTCCCGCTACGACGACAGCACATTATTCTCATCTACTCTCGTCTAATACTGAAAAAAACACTGCATAAGTTGTTAATAGCAACAACTTATGCAGTGTTTTTTATGATTAAGAAGGAGATTTTTGACTAAGCTTCATTAAAGCTTGCTGAGCGGCATGTTGTTCCGCTTCTTTTTTTGAACGACCTGTTCCAATTCCTAATGCTTGTCCATTCAGCTGGACCTCTGAGACGAACTCGCGATTATGGGCAGGTCCTCGTTCTTGTACGATCAAATATTGAATTTGACCTAAATTATCACGCTGTATTAACTCTTGTAATTGACTCTTGAAATCCATCATATGAGAAAAAGCACCATCGTTTATTTTCGGATAAATCGTTTGTGCTAAAAAGTTAAAAACCGCGTCTATACCTTGGTCGAGATGTAAGGCACCAATAAACGATTCAAATACATCCGCAAGTAATGCCGGACGCATACGCCCTCCTGTAATCTCTTCCCCTTTACCTAATAAGACTAATTGTCCAAATTGCAGCTCTTCAGCAAATTTCGCCAAAGAAGGCTCACAGACAATGGAAGCTCTTAATTTGGTCATATCGCCTTCGCTCATCGCTTTAAATTTCTTAAAAAGAAATTGCGATACAGCAAGCTCTAAGACGGCATCCCCTAAGAACTCAAGCCTTTCATTATCTTGAAATGTATAAATGCGGTGCTCATTCACATAGGATGAATGGGTGAAAGCTTGGATTAACAGCTTTTTGTTTTCAAAAGTCATGCCAATACGCTCCTGCAAGACATCAAACTTCTGTCTTTGCTCACTTGTCAAAGTCAAACGTCTTGGGCTTCTTTTACGCTCATAAAAAGACGATTTGGCTTTTCGCTGGTTTTTCGAAGACTGTGACATGGCTACCTCCATCATTCAATTTTTCTCCATCTCTATCTTATCACTTTTTTAGTGAAAACGTCATCATCAACAAAGAAATAAGATAGAAATCAAGTCTCATATGGCTTTCCATATGAGACTTCATCATTTAGCTGTTGCTATTTATGTATTCTACTACATCTGCAACAGTAGAAATTTTCTCCGCATCTTCATCAGAAATTGTTAATTCAAACTCATCTTCAAGTTCCATAACAAGCTCAACTACATCTAGTGAATCTGCACCTAAGTCTTCTTTAAACGATGCTTCAAGTTTTACCTCTGACTCATCAACTCCAAGACGGTCTACAATAATCTTACTTACACGTGTTAATGTATCTGCCATGTTCCGTTCACCCCCTCTCAAAAAAGAACACAAGCTAGCTGAATTTTACCGATAGCTGTTAAACTTGTCAAGATTGATTTTGTCGAAAATCTCCTCAACCTTGCCCTTAAGGCATAACCATTCCACCATCAACATGTAAGGTTTGACCTGTCATGTAACTCGCATCCTCACTCGCTAAAAAACCAACAGTCTTAGCAATATGAGCTGGTTCTCCTAATTTACCTAAAGGAATTTGAGCTAGTAACTGTGTTTTCGTTTTTTCCCCAAGCTCGTCTGTCATATCTGTCGTAATAAATCCTGGAGCCACTGCGTTCACTAAAATATTTCGGTTTGAAAGCTCTCGTGCTAAGGTTTTGGTCAATCCAATAACACCCGCTTTAGCAGCGACATAATTAGCTTGTCCCGCATTTCCTAAGACGCCAACAACAGAGGAGATATTAATGATACGACCATAACGTTGCTTCATCATTTGCCTCGTTACCGCTTTTGAGCAATTAAAAACACCTTTTAAGTTCGTATTAATAACAGCATCCCAATCGTCCTCTTTCATACGCATAACCAAATTATCGCGATTAATCCCGGCATTATTAACTAAAATGTCGACTCGACCGAATGCTTGAACAGTCTCTTTAACCATCGCCTGTACTTCTTCAGCATTCGCAACATTCGCTTGATAAGCAAACGCTTTAACGCCTAGCTCTTTTGCCCTTTCTACAACCGCTTCCGCCTTATCTGCACTACCTGCATAATTCACGACGATATGAGCACCTTTAGCTGCTAGTTCTAGAGCAATGGCCTCACCAATCCCACGCGAAGCACCTGTAACAATCGCTACTTGACCTGATAACATTAACGGTTACCTCCTTCTAACTTTTCCAGAGCTTTTGCCAAGCTTTCCTGATCACTTATCGCAAATGCCTGTACTCGTCGATTCACTTTCTTAACAAGACCAGTTAAGACATTACCATTACCAATTTCAATAAATGTATCGACACCTTGTTCTAATAATGTCAAAATCGTATCCTCCCATAAAACAGGGGAATACACTTGCTCTACTAAACTAGCTTTGATGGCCTCTTTATCGGTAAGTGCCTTGGCTGAAACGTTGGCAATAACCGGTATTTCAGCATCATAAAAAGGAATGTTAGCAAGCACATCTTCCAGCCTCTTAGCACATGGCATCATAAGCGAAGAGTGGAATGGTCCGCTTACTTGAAGTGGTAAAACCCGCTTAGCACCTGCTTCCTTTGCCAACACGCCTGCTTTCTCTATGCCCTCTGCCGAACCTGAGATTACAATTTGTCCCGGACAGTTTAAGTTAGCGAGCTCTGCAACGAGACCTGCCTCTTTCACCCTATCACAAACCTCTTGCAATACATCACGCTCTAGCCCTAATACAGCGGACATCGCACCTTCTCCAAACGGCATAGCTTCTTCCATATAAAGTCCACGCTTATGAACCGCATATACAGCATCTTCAAAAGATAATACATTTGCACAAACTAATGCACTATACTCACCTAAGCTATGTCCCGCTACGAAGTCTGGCTTTATCCCTTTTTCCTTTAGTAATTCAAGAACAGCGATACTCATGGTTACAAGGGCAGGCTGTGCAAACTCTGTTCGTCTCAGCTTTTCTTCAGGTCCATTTTCAATAATATCCGTTAGATCGAACTGAAGCTTTTCATTAGATCGTTTAAATACGGCAAGGCTATTATCATTTGAATCACGTAAGCTTTGACCCATTCCTACTGCTTGTGATCCTTGTCCAGGGAATAAAAAGGCGATTCTTCCCATCGGCATCAGCTCCTTTTAAACTTCTTGTTCTACTTTTAATTTAGTCAATTCATCTTTAATGATCGTCACAACTTGCTTCTCAACCATTTCATAAGCCTGACGAATCGCATTATAGACCGCATTCGCATCGGATGAACCATGCGCTTTAATCACAGGGGCTTTTAAGCCAAATAAAGCTGCACCACCATATTCTGAGTAATCCATTTTATTTTTAATCTCTTTAAAGCTAGGCTTTAAAATCCCTGCACCAATTTTATTTTTCACAGAACTTGTAAATTCCTGCTTTAATAAGGCAAAAAGTGCTGAGGCAGTGCCTTCAATACTCTTTAAAATCAAATTACCCGAGAAACCATCGCAAACCGCAACATCAACTTGTCCTTCTAATAGGTAACGAGCTTCAATGTTGCCATGAAATATAAGGGGAGCCTCTTTCAGTAATGAAAAACTTTCCTTCATTAGCTCATTGCCTTTTCCATCCTCTGAACCAACATTGACCAATCCAACTCTAGGTGTTTTGATTTTACGTACCATTGACATATAAATATTACCCATGAGTGCATATTGTAAAATTTGATTTGGTTTTGCATCCATATTAGCACCAACATCCAGCAATAAAAAACCTCTACCATCAATCGTTGGTAACATCGGTGCTAGTGCCGGGCGCTCAATACCTTTAATTCGACCAACATGTAACAACCCTGCTGTCATTAATGCTCCTGTGTTTCCAGAAGAAATACATGCATCAGCCCGACCTTCTTTCACTTCACGAACGGCAAGTACCATAGAAGAATCTTTCTTCCTTCTAACAGCCATCGTCGGTTGATCTGTATCCTCTATTTTTTCTGTTGTATGAAAAATCGTAATACCGGTAGAATTTTTTAAGTGTTTCTTTATTTCTTCCTCATGACCTACTAAAGTAATTTCTAACCCTTTTAATTCTCTGACGGCTCTTTCGGCTGCCTCCACCTGTGCTTTCGGGGCATTGTCCCCACCCATTGCATCAAGAGCGATTTTCACTGTCAACACGTCCCTTTTGTTCGTTTTTGTTTCTCTGGTTGGATCGATACATCACAAATTCACCTGAGAATACAAGCTCTTCCCCTACAAAACTTTGCACATCAACTACGGTTCGCTCTTTTTCCGTCCGTAAAACCTCGGCTTTTGCGATCACGCGTTCTTGTGCTCGTACTTGCCTTGTGAACCGAATAGTCGCCTTATTAGTTAAAGCCATTTCATCATTGATAATGGCGACAGCTAGTGAGTTGGCTTGTGCAAATAAGTGATGGCCTCTGGCAATACCTGTTTTTGCAAATACTTGCTCCGGTTGTATATCTAAAATTGAAATCGCACGATCGTCAAGTTGTAAGTCGACAATCTCACCAATGACTTCTTCCGGTTGCAAAGCTTTCACATCATCAAGCTGCTGCTTAGCTACATCCTTAATTCGTTCTCTTAATTCGGGAATCGCAAGCTCCATTCGATCTAAGCGAATTGTTTGTATGCTGACACTAAAATGGCTCGATAAAGCCTCGTCTGTCATAAATGGATCATTTTCTAATGTTTCTTTCAGTAATCTTTGTCTATCCCTTTTTTTAAGCTTCATATTCTGCACCATCCATCTTTATATGACTAGGTACTAAGAGTAGTATATAATTCTTAGGTAATCATTTCAATACTAAAATTTATTAATCCAGCTTTTCTCCATCAAAAACACCTTGTTCCATTAGGTATTCCCTTAACTTTTGAAAGGCATCATCTTGCCAAAAAACATCACTATTTATAAACTTTGACGCATCTGCCCGTGCTACTTCAAGCGCACGGTAATCGTGGACAACATCAGCCACCTTAAAATTAGGCAAGCCACTCTGTTTTTCACCAAAAAAATCACCTGGTCCACGTAATTCTAAGTCTTTCTCAGATAAAACAAAACCATCATTCGTTTCAGTCATGATACGCATTCGTTCTTTTCCTACTTCAGACTTAGGATCAGCTAATAAAATACAATACGATTGCTCTGAACCACGACCCACTCTCCCTCTTAATTGGTGAAGTTGCGACAGGCCAAACCGCTCGGCATCATAGATCACCATAACCGTTGCATTCGGGACGTTTACACCCACTTCTACAACCGTAGTAGAAACCAGTATTTGGACATCATTTTTACTAAACGCATTCATAACCTCTTCTTTTTCATCCGAATGCAAACGACCATGCATGAGGCCAACTTGATACTGACCCGTAAAAAACTGTTGAATCGTCATATGGACATCTAATGCATTTTGTAAATCAAGCTTTTCCGACTCTTCAATTAATGGACAGATGACATAGGCCTGTCTACCTGCCACTAGTTCTTTTTTTATAAAATCCATTACGCGCTCAAATGTATCTGGTTTCGTCCAATACGTTTCAATTTCTTTACGACCTGCTGGCAATTCATCAATAATTGACACATCCATATCTCCAAAAACAGAGATCGCTAACGTTCTCGGTATCGGTGTTGCCGTCATAAATAGAACGTCTGGATTCTCCCCTTTACTTCTTAAAGCACGTCTTTGCTCTACGCCAAAACGATGCTGCTCATCGGTGATAACTAAAGCTAAATTGTGATAAATAACCTCATCCTGAATGAGAGCGTGCGTACCCACAACAATATCAATATCTCCATTCTGTAACTGTTGTAGGAGCTCTTTCCGCTTTTTTCCTTTTACTTTTCCAGTTAAAAGACAAACCTTTATACCAAACGGTTCAAGTAGCTTTTGTAATGATTGTTCATGCTGTTCCGCTAAAATTTCTGTAGGAACCATCATGGCCGCTTGATAACCTGCCTGAACGATACCAAACATACAGATCGCAGCCACAACCGTTTTACCTGCGCCTACATCACCTTGTAATAATCGATTCATCCGATACGGAGATTGAATATCTGTCATAATTTCTTGCACAACTCTTTGTTGGGCATTCGTTAATGGAAATGGCAATTTTGCTTTAAATTGATCCATTTCTTTGATTGGCAATAAGGTCGCCTTTCCACCAGATTGCTCTCTTTGCCCTTTTCGAAAAGCTTGCATTTTTAATTGAAAAAGTAAAAATTCCTCATAAATCATTCGACGCCTTGCGTGTTTGAGCTGTTCCTTCGATTGGGGAAAATGAAGCTGATAAATGGCGTCCTGGCGGTTAGGAAGTTTATATTGTTCCAACAAATAGGACGGTAAATTTTCTTCCATTTGACTTAAAAATTGTGTACAAGCATTCTTAATATAACGCTTAATGGCCTTACTCGTTAGCTTACCAGCAGCTGAATATATCGGTTCCACTTTACCCGTACTAGAGCTTTGACCAAAATTAGCTTGACTTGCTGTAATCGTCATACGATGCTGGTCCCATTTTCCTGTTACGGTAACTTCTTCACCAAGCTTAAATTTACTTTTTAAATATGGCTGGTTAAAAAATGTCACAGTTATCAAAACTTGATTCACGAGTAGTCTGATAGTTAAGCGACTCTTTTTTTTGCTAAAAAAACGCATCGATGGCTCACTATGGACTACTCCTAAAACCGTAACACGTTCATCATGTTTGACATCGTGTAAATCACGTATATGATAGTCCTCATATCGGAATGGGAGGTACTCTAGCAAATCAAGGATAGTTTCCACTTTAATAGCTTGTAACTGCTCACAAGCTTCATCTCCTATGCCGTGTACTTCTTTTACCGATTGTTTGATCATATTACTCATTGATTAACGACAGCACTACCAAAAATCTTAGCCGCTAATGCTCGCCCTGTTGGTGTAGCAGCTAAACCACCTTCACCCGTTTCACGTAAAGTTTCTGGCATCGTTTGTCCGATTCGATACATGGCGTCAATCACTTCATCACAAGGAATTCGACTAGTAATTCCTGCCAAAGCCATATCAGCAGCAACAATTGCGTTAGAAGCACCCATCGCATTCCTTTTTACACAGGGAACTTCAACTAATCCTGCCACAGGATCACAAACTAGGCCTAACATATTTTTCAAAGCGATAGCCATGGCTTCTGCAGACTGTTTTGGGGTCCCTCCTGCTAATTCTACAAGTGCGGCAGCGGCCATCCCAGTAGCTGATCCTACCTCCGCTTGGCAGCCTCCAGCCGCTCCAGAAATCGATGCGTTATTAGCCACTACAAAACCAAATGCACCTGCAACAAATAAATAACGAATCATTTGCTCTTCCGTTGGGTTTAGTTTATTTTTCATACCAAATAAAACACCAGGAACAACACCCGCAGATCCAGCTGTAGGGGTCGCACAAATCGTTCCCATAGCCGCATTCACTTCATTTGTTGCAACCGCTTTACTAACGGCATCAAGTAATACTTCACTTGAGAGAAATTGACCTTGTTGGATATATCTTTGTAATAAAACCGCATCCCCACCAGTTAGTCCAGACACAGAGCGAACATCTTCAGATATCCCTCTTTCAACAGCCGCTTCCATCACTTGTAGATTTTTACGCATTTTATCATAAATATCTTCTCTTGATTTATCGGTTACATCCATTTCTTGTTCAATCATTATTTCTGATATTTGTTTATTCTCACGTTCTGCTTTTTCAATCAGTTCCGCAACATTTTTAAACATATTCATTCTCCCTTATTCATGAATTTTTGTTACATGTTCAATATGAGGTAGTTTGTTTAATTCATGTAAGACATCTGTATCGACGTTCTGATCCACTTCAATGACCATTAACGCCTCTTGTCCTTTCTCTTTACGGGAAACCTCCATATGTCCGATATTCATACTTTTTGCAGCTAGTACGTTAGCAACAGCTGCGATCACACCCGCTCGATCATTATGCACCACTAATATAGCAGGGTGATTACCAGAAAGCTTTAATTCAAAACCATTTAATTCAATGATTTCAATTTTTCCGCCTCCAATCGAAATACCGACAAGCTCAATTCTTTCCCCACCATGCTCTAAGACAACTTTAACGGTATTAGGGTGTTCCATTTTAGCTTCTTCTTCGATAAAGTGTATCTCCATGCCTTTTGCCTTTGCTAAGTCGATCGCTTTGGGAAGCCTCGGATCATCTGTTTCAAAATCTAGAATACCTGCCACAAGCGCGACATCTGTCCCGTGTCCTTTATAGGTTTTTTCAAAGGAACCAAATAAATGAAAACTTGCTTTTACTGGCTCTTTACCAAATAATGTTCTGGCAACTTTACCAATTCGGGCAGCCCCAGCTGTATGTGAACTGGATGGTCCAACCATAACCGGACCTATAATATCAAAAACTGTACGATATTTCATCGACATTACTCCTTTTATATGAAAGTGCTAACATAGAGCATTGCTCGCCGCTACCGAAAATCCTGCTCCGCGTCCTGCGGGGTGGCACTGAACTAACTAGCTTCGCCATGTCGGTTTTGACTGTTCGCTTACTAAAGACATTCATTTCAGCTCTGAAACAGTAGATATCTCGTCATGACAACCTCATCCGATAGTGTCTGACATAACTTGATAGCTTCGTTACTATATATTAAAAAAATGTTTATCCTTCATAGCCATTCTCTTTTATCTTAGCATGAATTAAAGGAAACGTTAACTATATTAGTCTTTTCCTCATGAAAAAAACTGCTTATTCACGAGGAATAAACAGCTTTTCGTTATTCGTTATCAATGCCCTACTTTATTCTACTGAAATAATGAATGAATAAAGTGGTTGGTCACCTTTATGGAGATCAATCTCTACCTCAGGGTAGCTTTCTTCAATATATTGATAAATAAGCTCAGATTCTTCATCTGTTGCATCTTCACCTTGAAGAATCGTCACGATTTCACTATCCTCATCGATCATTTGATCCATAAGTTTTTTCGTTACATCTAACTTATCTTCTCCACAACTAACGATTTTCTTATCAGAAATTCCCATAAAGTCGTCTTTTTTAATTTCAAGTCCATCCATAGACGTATCACGTACAGCGAATGTCACTTGGCCCGATTTAATCTCAGACATAGCCGACTCCATTAAACCAGCATTCTCTTCCAAACCTTGATTTGGGTTAAATGCTAGTAAGGCAGCTAAACCTTGTGGAACTGTTTTTGATTTCACAACCGAAACATTTTCTGTAGCAACTTCAGCAGCTTGGTCGGCTGCCATAATAATGTTGCTATTATTAGGTAAAATGATGATGTTCTTCGCATGAACTTCTTCAATTGCTTTTACAATATCTTCCGTACTTGGATTCATTGTTTGCCCGCCTTCAATGACGACGCCAGCCCCTAAGCCTTTAAATAACTTCCCTACGCCTTCGCCCATCGTTACAGCAATGATTCCAAATTCACTTTTTTCTTTTGGTGTCTGTTCTGAGGTCGTTGTTTCTTCATAAACAGCATGTCCTTCTTCTAAAAGACTTGTATGCTGCTCGCGCATGTTTTCGATCTTAATATGAATCATCTCGCCATAGACTTGAGCTCGCGATAAAACTTCACCAGGAGTTTCAGCATGGATATGTACCTTTAAAAGGTCTTCATCTGAAACAACTAATAACGAGTCACCGATTTCACTCAAGCTCTCACGAAAAGCATTTTCATTATATGGAGACTCTTTTAATTTTCCCTCTTCAAATCTAACCATTACTTCTGTACAGTAGCCATAAACAATATCTTCTGTCGACATATGACTTTGAGCATGATGCTCAACCTTAATTAATGTATCCATTGCATTCGATTCTTCAGCAAACTCGGCACTTACTTCGCCGCCGCGTAAAATCGCTAAAAACCCTTCATAGATATAAATTAATCCTTGGCCACCAGAATCAACAACCCCAACTTCTTTAAGAACAGGTAATAAATCTGGTGTACGCTTAAGCGAGGCTTTTCCTTCTTTGAGTAAATCCTCCATTACTTTTACGATATCAGATTGTTTCTTGGCTGATGAAACGGCTTGTTTGGCAGCATCCTTTGCGACAGTTAATATCGTTCCTTCAACGGGTTTCATAACAGCTTTATAAGCTGTCTCTACTCCACGTTCAAAAGCTTGAGCAAACTCTGTAGCATTGATTTCCTTTTTTCCCTCAACCGCTTTAGAAAACCCGCGGAATAATTGAGAGAGGATAACTCCTGAATTACCTCGAGCTCCCATTAATAAACCTTTAGCAAAAGCACTAGCAACCTTACCTACATCTTCACTTGTTTGCTGTTTCACTTCTTTAACACCAGAAGTAATCGACAGATTCATATTTGTTCCAGTATCACCATCTGGAACAGGGAAAACATTTAAAGAATCTACAACCTTTACATGGCGTGACAATTGGCCGGCCCCTTCAATGAACATTTGAGCCAGCTTTTGACCTTCAATCTGTTTTATTGACACTTACATTTCCTCCTTAACAGCACCTACGGATTCGTGACACGAACCCCTTGAACGAAAATATTCACGGAATCCACATCAAGACCTAACATTTGTTCTAATTGATATTTGACTTTTGTTTGAACATTATAAGCTACTTCTGAAATTTTTGTACCGTAACTTACAATGATATACATATCAATGTGAATTTCTTCTTCTACTTCACGAATCACGACACCTTTTCGGAAGTTCTCTTTACCTAATAATTCACTTAACCCATCTTTTATTTGTTTTTGAGAAGCCATTCCAACGATTCCGTAACAATCTACAGCCGCTCCACCTGCAATTGTCGCGACAACCTCAGTTGAAACATCTACAACACCTAAATGTGTTTTTAATTCGATAGACAATGTACATTCCTCCTTATGAGTCAACGACTTTTTGGGTTATAGCCATTTTACTATAATCTAGGTATTTTTAAAAGCGCTTTTGAAAGCGTACCATAAACAAGGTGTCAAGTCCATTTACTTGATCATATTTGGTGAATTCTATTGCATTCTCTTATGTGCTATGCTAATATATTCAAGTATGATTCGGATGAATTCGTATTGTATCAATAAGGAGGTGCTTTCCATGGCTCGTAAATGTTACATTACTGGAAAACAGGCTAAAAGCGGTAACAAACGTTCTCACGCTTTAAATAAAACAAAGCGCAGTTGGGGTGTAAACGTTCAAAAGGTTCGTATTTTAGTTGACGGCAAGCCTAAGCGTGTATACGTTTCTGCACGTGCTCTTAAATCAGGTAAAGTAGAACGCGTATAATTGAAAATGAACGAAACAAAAAAACACCGGGATTCGGTGTTTTTTTGTTACCCTTTTTTAAATGAGCTTAGAATGACCTTCACAAATCCACCTATAAATTTCGGTAGCTTGATAGTGTAGAATTTCATAAATCCTCCTCCTCAAACTGATATGACCAACGAATTTACTGCATATAATGACATGTGGGTCATCTATAACTTCCGTACGAAAAGCAAATTCTAGCTAGCCTTTAAGCTAGTTATATACTAGGGGCGTCTTGTATGACGCTCAGCTAAGCTAGATAAGCTCTTTCTTTACTAGTATATTCACCGCTTATAAACTATGCATACTTTTTTCTTAACTGTGAATGACCGATGATCCAAATTCACTTTTCTTTACAATCAAGCTTATGCCACATAATTATAAATATGACAGATCTACAAACAAAGAAAAGACATCATCACCAATTACTGGCGATGATACCTTTTGTGTAATAGTTAGTGCTAATACTCATAGGCGGACGTCTACTTGCTGCTACCGAAAATCATGCTCCACGTCCTATGGTGTGCTGATTGGCTACGCCCCTAGATCTCAGCTCTACCACTACGTCCCGAGGGAGTCTCCGCATGACTCGTCCACTATAACCGGTTCCTTCAGTACCTTTGAACCATTACATCGATTACATTAACGGGATGCTAGGATTTCTTGATATGATTCGTTCTTTTCGAATTCAGATTTTGCAAATGGGCAAAGTGGAATGATTTTTTTCCCTTCTTCTTTCATGCGTTCAACGACGGAAGCCACTAATTTGGCAGCTAGTCCTTCTCCACGCATTGAATTATCAACAAATGTATGGTCAATGATAATTTTATCAGCCCCTATTGGCACAAAGGTAATTTCACCAACGACTTCTCCATGATCATTCTTTACGACATGTCTTTTTTCTTCTTTTGTAATCGTAATCATTGTACATCCCTCTTTTCTACGTATTGCAAAGCACCGCTTGGACACTTTTTGATCGTTTCAATCACTTGATTTGCCTGTTCACGATCTGCACGTATCCAAGGCTTCCTTTTCACATCAAAAACTTCTGGTAAGCTTTGGACACAGTTACCTGAGTGTGTACAGATCTCTTTATTAAAATAAACATCTACATCCTCACCTTGATACCTTCTGTAATCACTCGCTATTAATTCTTCATGTTTAGTCATGTCACCGCCTCCATCCTAATTTAGTTACTTACTTTTATTCCCCTTTTAGACTCTTACTAAAACTTCACACGTCTTGCAGCCTGTTGGAGCGGATCCCACGTACCATTATAAGGCGGAGCATAGGCTAAATCTAAATGTTGCAACTCATCAATATGTATCCCACTGTAAAGGGCTACAGTCAGAACATCAATACGTTTATCAACCCCATTGCCTCCGGTTGTTTCAGCTGTTATGTATTCGATAAACTATGGATAATAAAAACCGATGACCTTTTACTAAAAAAATCATCGGTTTGTTTTTTTAAGTTGATGCTAAAGGCAATGTGCTGCTTTTTATTTGTTTCGAATGGCCTTTATGGCTTCACTTCGATTTGGTTGATTGTAGATAGCAGAGCCTGCTACGAGTACGTTGGCTCCTGCTTCCACACATAGTTTGGCGGTTTCTGCATTAACCCCACCGTCAACCTCAATTTCTACTTCTAATTCTTTTTCCGCTACAAGCTTTGCTACGGCTTCAATCTTAGGTAAAACAGAATGGATAAAAGATTGCCCACCAAATCCGGGATTTACAGTCATAAATAAGATTAAGTCAACATCGTCAAGAATGGGTTCAAGCACACTAACAGAAGTCGCTGGATTAATCACGACACCTGCTTTTACACCTTGCTCTTTGATTAAATGAACCGTTCGATGTAAATGTGGACAAGCTTCGACATGGACAGAAATAATGTCTGCTCCAGCTTTCACGAAATCACTAATGTACGCATCTGGGTTTTCAATCATTAAATGTACATCTAATGGCAGCTTCGTTAAAGGTCGAATTGCTTCCACAACGAGAGGTCCTATCGTAATATTTGGAACAAAATGTCCATCCATAACGTCGATATGAATATAATCCGCTCCACCCTTTTCTACATCGATAATTTCAGCACCTAACTTTGAAAAGTCAGCAGATAATATGGAAGGGGCAATCTTGATCATCGGTCATATCTCCTTTTTTGGGTCAGAATTTCTTCTAAAAACTGTTGATAATGCTCATACCTCGAGGCCGCAATCTCTCCTTGCTCAACCGCATCCTTTACCGCACATTTTGGCTCAGACGTATGTGTGCATCCTCGGAACTTACATTGAGCTAAACGTTCAAGCATTTCTGGAAAATACTCACTTAACTCTTCACCTTCCATTTGCGCAAAGTCTAAAGAACTAAACCCCGGCGTATCTGCAATCAGACCCTCACCAACTTGGATAAGTTCTACATGGCGTGTTGTATGTTTTCCTCGCCCTAAATGATTCGATATTTCATTCGTTTCAATTTTTAAGTCAGCATCTAATACATTTAACAAAGATGATTTCCCTACACCAGATTGTCCAGCAATGACTGATATTTGATCTTTAATAAATGGTAGTAGTTGCTGTGCGGAAGTTTCATCAAGTGTTGTCGTTAACAAGACCGTATAACCGATTTTTTCATACACGCTCTGATACTGTTTGATTGTTTCTACCAGTGTTTCATCGACCAAATCCATCTTGCTTATAATAATAAGTGGTTCAATCCGATTAGATTCAATATGCACTAAAAAACGGTCTAGTAACGCTGCACTGAAACCTGGTTCTTGTGCCGAAAAAACGAGCAATGCTTGGTCTACATTAGCAATCGGTGGGCGAATTAGTTCATTTTTACGCCGAGCGACATCTAGAATATATCCATCCGTACGATTGGCGGCCTCAAATTCAACAGTATCACCAACAAGTGGCTTAATGCCACGGTTACGGAAGTTCCCACGACCGCGACATTGGTACAGTTCATCTCCAGCTTGAACATAATAAAACCCACTTAAAGCTTTCATAATCTTTCCGGTTGCCATGTATACCCTCCAACATTTTGTTATTGATTATATTTCACTACTTCAGATAAATCTTCATTTAATTCGCCATTCACGAACGTTTGAACGATACCGTCCTGTTCTTCACTAACAAGCAAATGAATAATGAATTCTTTCGTTTCCGTTATTTGTTCGTCAACGACAACTCTTTCTTCACCATTTGATTGTACATCCGTGACAACAATACGAATATCAAAAGCCGTACCTGCTAGGTCAGATGGAATTTCCGGCGTTATCCGGACACGTCGCTCTTCTGTCCCCACATCTGCATCCTCTTCTGGTGGCTCTTCCTCATCAGGCTCTGGCTCTTCAACCGGCTCAGGTCCCTTTGAAAGAATGACCCTGACCGTATCTCCAGGTAACAAATTGGAGTATGCATCAGGTGAATAGCTAATAACATGGTCTTCTTCAATCGACACATGGAAATCTTCACGGAAATCCGCCTCAAGACCTTGCTCATCAAAATACTCTTCTACTTCACTGCGACTCATGCCATCCAATGGTTGTAGTCGAAAACGAGAATCGACACTGTACTTTAATTCAATTTCGGTTTCACCTGGTACAACAAGCTCCCCTCTAGAAGGTGTTTGTTCCAAGACGATACCCGGTGTCTGTGTACTTTCCACTTCTTCCGTTTTGACCGCGAAACCTAAATCTTCTAAAATTCTCGTTGCTCTTTCAATCGGTTCACCAATGACACTAGGAATTTCAACTTCTTCATCTGCTAGTAAAACATATAAATGAACAGTTGCTCCCTCTTTAACTACCGAACCAGCAGAAGGCCTTTGTCTGACAACCTGTTCACCTTCAAATTCATCTTCTTCATTAACTTGATTACTCGTAACCTCATGTAACTCAAACACTAAATCAATCCCTAAATCAATCAATTCCTCTTCAGCTTCCTCAACCGTCATGTGAGTAAAATCAGGCACTTCAACCTCATCAACCTTAAATAAACCCGGCATAAAAGCAAAAGTGGCAATCCCAGCGAATAACAATACAATTAAGGCAATGCCAATTCCTATTAACCATCTTTTCGCTTTGGATTTCTTTTTCTTTGGCTTTTTCTCCTTTTTCTTATCAGCTGGTTCCTTTGATTCAGTTTCTTGCTCAGACTTCACCTGAGCCATTTCTGTCTTTGAAGGGGTTGCTTCAATTGTTTTACTTAAGTCAGGCTGGTTTGATAATGATTTAATAATTGGAATCGCTTTTGTGACTTCATGATCGTGATCATGTAAGACAAAAGGCTCTTCATTCACTCGTCCAGGATCCATCGCTGTTTCTAAATCGTATCTCATCGAACGAATCGATTCATAACGATGAAGCGGGTCCTTAACTGTTGCTTTTCGTATTATATTCTCAATACTTTGCGGTAAGCTCGGAATCATCGCTTTTGCTGAAGGAATATCATTTTGCAAATGCTTAATAGCAATAGATACAGCCGTATCACCTGAAAAAGGCAAATTACCTGTTAGCATTTCAAAAAAGACAATACCTAATGAATATAAGTCCGATTTGTAGGTAACATGTCCACCTCTAGCTTGCTCTGGCGATAAATAATGAACAGACCCCATCACCGAATTCGTATGAGTAATCGTTGCTGTACTCATCGCTCTTGCAATACCAAAATCGGCAACCTTTGCCACACCATCGTCACGAATTAAAATATTATGTGGCTTAATGTCACGATGAACAATATGATTATCATGAGCATGAGAAATTGCACTGAGAATTTGATCCATAATCTCAATAGCTTGGTGTAAAGGTAGTGGGCCAACATCTTCAATAAGTTCTTTCAATGTTTGCCCTTTCACATACTCCATGACAATATAGTACGTATCACCATCTTCACCGACATCATAAATATTCACCACATTATCATGGGCTAAACTCGTTGCGGCTTGAGCCTCTCGCCTGAACCTTTTAATAAATTGATTATCGCTAGAAAAGTGGGGTTGCAATACTTTCACTGCTACCATACGGTCTAGAATGACATCGAGCGCCAAATAAACATGGGCCATTCCACCGCCACCAATAACTTCTTTTACTTCATAGCGACCATTAATTCTTTGTCCAATCATTGTTCCATTTCACTTTCTTGTTCATGATAAGCTGGATATTTGACTAATGCTACGGTGATATTGTCCTCTCCGCCGCGCTCATTGGCTAAGTTCACAAGAGCATTCGCCTTTTCCTCTAGCGTTCCTTCTGCTTTTATTACTTGTTCAAAATCACTCAACCCTACTTTGTCTGATAGCCCATCTGAACAAAGCAGAACGAGTTCATTCCCTTCAACAAAGAACGTTTGTACATCAGGTAATATCTCTCTTTCTGTCCCGAGTGCACGAAGTACCACATTTCTACGCGGGTGATTCTCTGCTTCTTCTACAGTAATTTGACCTGATTTGACCAACTCCTGTACAAGGGAATGATCACTCGTTTTAGCTAAAAAACCAAAATCATTTTTTAAATAAATACGACTGTCACCAATATGGCCAATCGTTATGTACTCCTTTGTACAAATAGCTAGAACAAGCGTCGTACCCATTCCGTGACACTCCGAGTTGGATTCTGCATGTTTATAAAGCTGGCCATTGACCACTTGCACTTGCTCATTCAACCACTTTTCCGCTTCTTTTGCACTGGCTAGAGTAGGATTCTTTGACCAAGCTTCATCAAAGAAATCCTTCGTCATTAAACTAGCAACGTCTCCTGCTAAATGTCCTCCCATACCATCAGCTACGACGGCAAGAATACCTGTTTCGTTCGTGAAAATCCCACCATTATCCTCATTGTGTGACCGAATTTGTCCGGTATCTGTTTGAAATGCATAAGACAATTCCATACGTAACACAATCCCCTTTCTTCTCTTCCTACGTAACTCCCCTACTGCTTCATTAAGCAAGCAATGTAAAAGCCGTCTGTCTCGAAATCTTGCGGCAAAATCGTGACACTTCCTTCTGCAAAGCCTTTCACGTTACTAACCTGATGAGGTAATCGCTCTGAAAGTGACTTGTCCCATTGAAACTCTGGATGTGTTTGTAAGAATTGTTCAACAATGGCTTCATTCTCTTCTTTATCAATCGTACATGTACTATAAACTAATCGTCCACCTTTTTTTAATAATGGTGCGACCGCCTCTAAGAGGCTTTTTTGAAGAGCAGCAATATCCTTAATATCGGATTCTTGCTTTAACCATTTAATATCTGGCTTTCTTCTAATAACCCCCAACCCACTACAAGGTGCATCTAATAAAATTTTATCAAATGATTCATGCTCAGTTTCTGAACTAAATGTACGAACATCGCCTGATTTTGCCTCAATCATGGTTAGGCCTAATCTTTTTGCTTGATCTTGTATGAGCTTTACTTTGTGCTCATGCAGATCAATTGACACCAACATTCCTTGATTATTCATTTGTTCGGCAAGGTGGGTCGATTTCCCTCCAGGTGCCGCACAACTATCTAGAACTTTTTCATTTGGAAGAGGACCGAGTGCACGAGCTACAAGCATAGAGCTTTCATCCTGAGCCGTGAACAACCCTTGCTCAAAAGCTTTCGTTGTAAAGGGATTACCTTCTTTAATCACTAATGCGTCCGGTGACAATGTCCCATTTACCGCCTTGACACCTTCTTGCTCTAATAACGTAATCAATTCAATTGGTGTTGTTATTAATTGATTGACACGAATCGTTATTACCGGTGGCTTTAAGCTTGTGACCATCATTTCAATAGTTGCCTGTTCACCGTATACTTCTAACCAGCGGCGAACCATCCATTTTGGAAAACTATATTCAAATGCAAGTCGTTTCGTTTGGTTCTTAAGTGAATCAAATGTTGGAACACCATCCCGTTGTATGGAACGTAACACACCATTAACGAGTGATCCTGTGCCTTCGTGACCTCTTTTTTTCGCAATCGTTACAGCCTCATGAATAATAGCCCGATCAGGGATACGTTCTAAGTATACGAATTGATATAACGACATTTTTAATAAGGTTGTGACCCAGGGCTCTAACGATTCAAGCCCTTTTTTGACAAAAGGTGTTAAGAAAAACGTCAAAGAAAGCTTTCTTTGAATGGTCCCGTATACAAGCTCCGTTAATAAACCAATGTCCTTCTTATCCACGTGCCCATTCTTAATCGTTTGATTTAGCAATAAATTGCTATAGGCCTTTTTGTCTTCTACTTGCATCAAAATATTTAAGGCAACTTCTCTAACATCTTTTTTCATTCTTTATCTCCCAGTTTCTCGCCGAGTTCGATAGTCGTTCCTCGTAAAAATGTATCTGCGGTCATTCTTTTCTTACCTGCTGGTTGTATATCTTCCATTTTTAAAGCTGTTTTATTACCAGTAGCAACAATAAAGCCATCTTCTTCCATTTCAATAATCTCACCTGGTGTAGCTTGCTTATTTGTTGTTACTTTACTTGCCCACCATACTTTTATAGGCTTTCCACGAAAGCTTGTATAGGCAACCGGCCAAGGGTGTAAGCCACGGATTTGGTTATACAGCTCTTCACCTGTACGTGACCAATTTAACTCTTCCATCTCTCTTGAAATATTCCGGGCAAAGGTCGCCTCTTGATCATTTTGACGTTTAGCTACCAATGAACCATCTACTAATTGCGGAATCGTTTCCATCAATAAGGATGCTCCGGCTTGACTTAGCTTGTCATGGACCGTTCCTACATGATCCTCTTCTTCTATTGGAACACGCACCTGTGTCAAAATATCGCCAGCATCTAGTTTCTCAACCATATACATAATCGTGACACCCGTCTCGCTTTCCCCATCAATAATCGACTGGTGTATCGGTGCTCCTCCACGATATTTTGGTAATAAGGAAGCATGAACGTTCACACATCCAAGTCGAGGAAAATCTAACAATGCTTTTGGTAAAATCTGACCGTAAGCAGCTGTCACAATGAGATCAGGCTCATACTCAAAAATAAGCTCTAATTCTTCTTTAACTCGCACTTTTTCTGGTTGCAGGACAGGGATGTTTAACTCTGTTGCTGCTACCTTTACCGGCGGCGGTGTTAATACTTTCTTTCTACCAACTGGACGGTCAGGTTGAGTGACAACAGCTACAACCTCATATACTTCTGCTAATTGCTTTAAAACGGGTACTGAAAAATCAGGTGTCCCCATAAAAACGATTTTCATCTTTTCACTGCCTTTCAATGACATTACATAAATATAAACGGGTTTAAATCCATGTGAATTTGTAAATTCCCCTGATTTGTTTCTTTTAAATAGTGATCTTGAATATTTCTTAATGTCTCTATTAACCGAGGTTCATTTCTGTATTTTATCATGCATTGATAGCGATATCTATCTTTTAGCCGAGCGAGAGGTGATGCAACAGGGCCTAGTACAATCGTAGATGGCTGTAAGTCTCGCTTTAAAACTTGAACAATTTTTTCACTGACTGAGATTACTTTCGTTAACTCCTGATCAGATATATTAATAAGAGCCATATAATAATAAGGAGGATAACCCGCCAGTCTTCGATTATTCATCTCTTTACGGTAAAACTCATGATAGTCATGTGCTTGTACAAGCTGAATACTATAGTGCTCAGGTGTATATGTTTGAATAAATACCTCGCCAGGTAATGTATGCCTACCCGCTCTTCCACTTACTTGTTCCATTAATTGAAAGGTGCGTTCCGCTGCACGAAAATCTGGAATATGCAACATCGAATCTGCCGCTAATACGCCCACTAATGTAATTGAAGGAAAGTCTAACCCCTTTGCAATCATTTGCGTGCCAAGTAAAATATCTGCTTCTCCTCGTTCAAAGGATTCTAGCAATCGTTCGTGTGAGCCTTTACGTGATGTCGTATCAACATCCATACGGATGACCCGTGCTTGTGGCAGTAGCTTCGTTAACTCTTCTTCTACTTTTTGAGTCCCTGAACCAAAAAAACGAATATGCTCACTTTGACACGAATCACACGTTTTTGGCATCTGCCGTTCATCACCACAATAGTGACATTTGAGTTTATGCTGATGACGGTGATAAGTAAACGAGACATCACAATGTGTACACGTAGCCACATAGCCACAGTCCCGGCACATGATAAATGTTGAATGTCCCCGCCGATTTAGGAAAAGGACAATTTGTTCCTGTTTTTCTAACTTCTCTTTCATTTTCTCCATTAAAACTTCTGAGAACATGGAGCGGTTTCCGTTACGCAGCTCTTCTCTCATATCAACAATCTCGACAGTAGGCATGTCACGGTTATTTACACGTTCCAATAATTCTAACAGCGTATAGACTTCTTTTTTGGCACGAGCATAGGACTCTAATGACGGTGTTGCACTACCTAATATCACAGGACATTGATGATACTCCCCTCGATAAATCGCTACATCCCTTGCATGGTAGCGTGGATTATCCTCTTGTTTATACGTCGTTTCATGCTCTTCATCAATAATAATCATCCCTAAATGCTGGAATGGGGCAAAAATCGCCGAACGTGCTCCTACAACCACTTTTACTTCTTGTCTTTGAATTTTCCGCCATTCATCTAACTTCTCGCCTGCCGACAAACCAGAATGAAGAACAGCAACTAGATCACCAAATCTCCCTTTAAAACGTTTGACCATCTGTGGCGTGAGTGAGATCTCTGGCACAAGCATAATCGCTTCCTTGCCTTGCTCAACTACTTGAGCAATCGCTTGAAGATATACCTCTGTTTTGCCACTGCCTGTCACACCATGTAATAAAAAAGTTTCATGCTTTCTATGTTCGATTTTTTCCGCAATCGGAGCTAAAACCGCTTTTTGCTTTGCCGTTAATGCGAATGCATGCTCCTGCTCAATAGTAAGGTCTTTCATCGCCTCACGATATACCTTTTGCTCAAACTCTCTTATAAAACCTTTCTCAAGTAACGGCTGCAAAGTCTGGCGGGTTGTTTTCAAATCTTGAAGAACTTGATTGGTCGCTTTCGGTTGTTTTTGATGTACTAAATGATGAAGAATTTGTAGCTGTTTTTTCGCTCTCCCCGATAAGTCAGCTTCCATTGCTTCAAGTGTATACGGCTCATTGAGTGTAAGCATTCGTATGTATTTTTGCTTTGCCTTTTCAATTACTTTATATTTTTCAATTAGCTCACCAGATAGTAACAAAGCTTGTAATTCGATTTTTTCTTGTTTATTTAACTCTTTCATCACTTCAGTTGAAATAGAACTTTTCTGACCAAATAATGCTTGAACAAAAAGGGGTAAGTCTTGTTTATTTGTTGCTAGCACCCACTCTTTTTTCACTTTTGATTTTAATGCCGCTGGCAGCATCACTTGAAAAGCTGAGATTTGATAACTTAAAGTTTCAGCAGCAAGCCACTTTCCTACATCGATTAACTCACTTGTTAAGACAGGTTCCATATCTTGGAGCTCGAGCACTTTTTTTAATTGCTTGAATTCAGATTCATTCGTTAGTTCAACAATGAACCCTTGGATTTTTCTTGGACCAAATGGAACGATGACTCGCATTCCTGGCTTTATATAGGCTTGCCATTCAGCTGGAACAAGATAATCGAATAATCGGTCGGTCTGAGCACTCGGTACATCAACAGAAACCTTAGCAATCATTATGATTGGTTCCTTTTCATATATGCTTCAATTTCAGTTAATATCTTGTCTGCCACTTCTACTTTTTGTGCTTGAGGAACTTCAAAACGATGTCCGTCTTTCGTAAAAATAACCACTTCATTCGTATCGCCTTTAAAACCAGCACCCTCTTGACTAATATCATTGGCAACAATTACATCTAAATGCTTTCTTTCTAATTTACCTAGAGCATTCTCTTCTACATTATTGGTTTCTGCCGCAAAACCTATAAGAACTTGGTCTTGCTTCAATGCTCCTAGCTTTGCCAATATGTCTTGTGTTCGTTCTAATTGTAAAGACCAGTCCCCAGGTTGTTTTTTTCGCTTTTGTTCAAACGTCTCTGCTGGTCGATAATCCGCAACAGCCGCTGATTTAATCATAATATCTGTTTGTTCGAACCGTTCAATCACTTCTTGATACATATCTTGTGCAGAAAGAACTTGAACGACTTTCACACCTAGTGGAGGTTCTATATTTGTTGGCCCCGTTATTAAGGTGACATCTGCACCACGTAAATAAGCAATTTTCGCCAGCGCATAACCCATTTTCCCCGAAGAGTGATTGGTAAAATATCGAACTGGGTCAATTTTTTCTTGAGTAGGTCCTGCCGTTATTAAAACGCTCTTCCCAGCTAAATGACTCCCTTTATTATCTGAACGAATAAAGGCTTGCTCTAAGTATTCAACGATTTCCTCTGGCTCAGCTAAACGCCCTTTTCCGATCCAACCGCAGGCTAAATAACCCGCATTTGCATCAATGAATTGAATACCATCCTCCATGAGCTGTTGCATATTCCTTTGGACAGCAGGTTGATTGTACATATTCACATTCATAGCAGGTGCCATATAAATAGGGGCCTTTGTGGCTAGTAATGTCGTTGTGAGCATATCATCTGCTAAACCATTTGCTAGTTTCCCGATTATATTGGCGGTAGCTGGAGCAATAATAAACGCATCCGCCCAATCCGCTAATTCAATATGAGCAATTTTTGTCGGATCTGGCTCTATAAATGTATTCGTATACACAGGCTCTCTTGATAAAGCCTGAAACGTTAACGGTGTTACAAACTCTGTTGCTGATTCGGTCATAATTACTTTGACATGTGCTCCAGCCTGCACCAATTTACTCGTTAAAGCTGCAGCCTTAAACGCCGCAATACCACCCGTGACACCGATAACAATCTTTTTATCTTTTAACATAATGTTCACCTCATCCATAACCAATCTTTATCATAATAGATAAGAAAACAACCTACTCTTTTGTTAAGTAGGTTGCCTTCACATTATTCGTCTTCCTTGATTTCCATTCTTTCAAAGCGGAGCTGTTCACCCACAATTTCTTCTAAAGCAAGACCTACCGGCTTATATGAATGTGGTTTTGTTACAAGCGGACCTCTTGATGTATCCTCTTTCATCTCACGAGCACGTTTTGCTGATACTGTTACTAGTGTATATTTTGAATCTAATTTATCCATTAATGAATCAATAGAAGGATATAACATATTATTGAACCTCCACAAGTTGAGTATATTTTTCGATTAATCTTTCACGTTTACAATGTTCTGCCGTTACAATCGCTTTAATTCGTTCTACAGCTAAATGAACCTCATCATTTTCTACGACATAATCATAACGCTTCATCATATCAATTTCTTCTTTAGCGACTGTCATTCTTTTGTTAATAATTTCCTCTGTTTCCGTTCCTCTACCAACGATCCGGCTGCGTAATTCAGCTAAGCTTGGTGGCATTAAGAAAATGAACACACCTTCTGGAAAGCGCTCTCGAACCTTTAGAGCTCCTTGAACTTCAATTTCAAGGATAATATCTTGACCTTTATTAATTGTTTCACGTACATAATCTACGGGCGTACCATAATAATTCCCCACATATTCCGCCCACTCTAGTAGTTGGTCATTTTTTATCATTTCTTCAAAATGTTCTTTTTCCTTAAAGAAATAATTGACTCCATCGACCTCCCCTTGTCGAGGCTTTCTTGTTGTCGCAGAAACAGAATATTGAATATCTGTATCTTGTTGTCTTAAAGCCCCACATACCGTTCCTTTACCTACGCCGGCAGGGCCAGATAAAACAATTAATAATCCTTTTTCTTTATCCATTGAAACCTCCTACTATTTTAAGAAAGAAAAAGTAAAGCAAACAAGCCTACGCTTCCTCTGCTCCTTCTTCTTTTGTTGATAAACGTTGTGCAACTGTTTCTGGTTGAACCGCACTTAAAATAACATGGTCGCTATCAGCAATAATGACAGCACGTGTGCGTCGTCCGTAAGTTGCATCAATTAACATATTCCGGTCACGAGCATCTTGTATGATTCGTTTGATAGGTGCTGATTCAGGACTGACAATTGAAATGATCCGATTGGCTGATACGATGTTTCCGAATCCGATGTTTATTAGTTTAATATTCATGCCCGATTCCTCCACTTTAGAAGAGCCTTCTACTCTTTTCATTTTTATCCAAACTAATGTTACTATATACGAAAATCCGTTCGATTTCTAGCTTTATTCTACATTTTGTACTTGTTCTTTCAATTTCTCCATTAAACTTTTTTGTAAAACAACCTGTTGCTTCACTTGTAAATCGATCGCTTTTGACCCTATTGTATTAGCTTCACGATTCATTTCCTGAACGAGAAAATCAAGCTTTCTCCCGATCGGCTGGTCTTCAAGCAAAATCGCCTTAAACTGTTCCCAATGCGATTGGAGACGCGAAAGCTCTTCACTAATATCTGATTTATCCAAGATTAAGCCTAGCTCCGTGACCATTCTTCCTTCATCTAATTGAGCTTCCAAAACTATATCTTTTAAGCGCTGAAAAAGCTTTTCCTCTTGAACCTTGTTAACTTCTGGTACGAGAGCTTTTAGCAACGTGACTGAATGATTTAGTTCCGTTAATAATTCGTTAAAATGGGTGTTAATTGAACTACCTTCTCTTTCACGCATGACATTTACTTCTGTACACGCTTTTTGAATCGCCTCTACGATCCGTTTATCTAATCCCGAAACATCACTTTCTTCTTCCACCCATTCAGTCAAATGCTCATGTTGTAGAACATGTTCCATACTGAGTGTTTCATTGGATGATAAAAATTCACGAATCTGTTCAGCCTTGTCCTTATATTGCTGTAACAAATGCCAATTCACCTTAAAATGTTTAGAAACAAGTGACTCACCATCGACCTTAACAAATACATCTACTTTCCCGCGATGAATGACTGATTTCACCTCTTTACGAATCACATCCTCAAGAAATAAAAAGCGGCGTGGCAATCTTATATTGCTACATTCAAAAAAACGATGATTAACTGTTCGTATTTCAACTTGAATTGTGCATTGTTCATTTGACACGGTTGCTTGTCCATAACCAGTCATACTTTTCACCATATGTATCACATCCACTCCTCTATTTTACCTAATTTTACTTTGGTCAACAAGTATCGTTTCATATGAACAAATCTGTTCCTCTTACAAGCGTACCGGCAAAAATACGTCAAAAAACTGCCCACATTCAACATGGGCAGTTTTGGTCGGTCCTTCTTTTAATGGTTTCAGACTATATTTCGGTTTTTAAGATTTTCGCTTGAACAATTGGAACCCACCTATTACAACCGTTGGAATGGCCGCCATACCAAGAACGAGTAACCATTCTCTCAAATCAAGTGAAACCGTGTGGAAAATAGTTTGTAACGGTGGATAATATATAACAACTAACATTAACAACGTTGATAATAACACTGCATAAACTAAATATTTATTTTCAAAAGGGTTACGGTGGTAGACGGAGTACTCACTCCGACAATCAAAGACATGAATAAGCTGAGCCATCACTAGTGTCACAAAGGCCACAGTTTGTGCTCGGATTAATTCATCCGGATGCCCTTGTAAGGTGAGCCAAAAAGCAATAATTGTAACGATCCCTATCATAAAACCTCTACTTATAATTTTCCATGCTAACCCACGAGCAAAGACACCTTCAAATTGGCTCCGTGGTTTCCGTTTCATCACATCGCCTTCAGCTTGATCCATTCCTAACGCTAAGGCTGGTAATCCATCTGTCACAAGATTTATCCAGAGAATTTGGATTGCAACGAGTGGTAGAGGCATACCCAAAACCATAGCAATCAGCATGACTAAAATTTCTCCCACATTGGAAGCGAGCATATACCGAATAAATTTGCGGATATTTTCATAGATATTCCGTCCTTCTTTTATCGCTTCCTTAATCGTTGCAAAATTATCATCACTTAAAATAAGCGCAGAGGCTTCTTTGGCTACATCTGTTCCAGTAATCCCCATCGCAATACCAATATTGGCGGCTTTTATGGCAGGTGCATCATTCACACCATCTCCAGTCATAGCAACGACATGTCCCTTTTCCTGTAAGGCTTTAACAATTTTTAATTTATGCTCTGGTGTTACACGTGCATACACATCAACCTCATCAACGACCTGGGCGAGCTCCTCCATCGACATACGTGAGAGCTCTTTACCTGTTAATGACCGACCGTATTTTTGCATAATCCCAATTTCTTGTGCAATGGCACAAGCTGTGAGCTGATGGTCACCCGTAATCATCACGGTTTTAATACCCGCTTCTTTACATTCACGCACAGATTCAATTACTTCAGGTCTTGGTGGGTCAATCATGCCTTGAATGCCCACTAACGTCAATTGACGCTCTGCCATCGAGGCTTGTGAACATGTTTCGCCTTGGTTTAATGGTTTATAAGCGACAGCAATCGTTCTTAATGCGTGGCTTGCCATACTTGTTAATGTTGCGTCCACCTCCGCCTTTCGCTTTGGTGTAAAGGCTTCTTTGCCATTTTGATAAAGGAGTGATTGACACTGACCTAATACAACATCTGGCGCACCCTTTGTCACGACAAATTGTCTGCCGCTCCTATCTTCTACGATGACACTCATCATTTTTCGTGTGGAGTCAAATGGAAATTCATGCACCCGTGTATAATGCTCGTCTAGTTTCTGGTCATGATAACCAGCTTTCATGCCTGCTACAATTAATGCCCCTTCCGTCGGGTCACCATCAATCAAATATTGACGTGCTTCTTTTCTAAGTAATCCCTTCCGATCCGTTTTCTCCATAAGCTTCGCATTATTACATAACATAGAAAAGCTTAATAGTTGTAATAAGTTTTTTTCACGTTGCACTTCCACAGGCTTTCCACCGAAAAGGAAAGAACCATTGGGCTCATAACCATTGCCGGTCACTTTCCAACCTTTCCCTGCCGTCCAAACCTGGGTGACTGTCATATTATTTTGTGTTAATGTTCCAGTCTTGTCTGAACAAATAACTGTGGCACAACCTAATGTTTCAACTGCAGGCAACTTACGAACAATCGCTTTTCGTTTGATCATCCTTTGAACACCGAGTGCTAACGCAACGGTTACAATTGCCGGTAATCCTTCTGGAATCGCAGCAACAGCTAAAGAAACCCCTGATAAAAACATTGTATAAATGTCATAACCTTGTAGAACACCTGCTGCCACAACCATGGCTGTTAATAGTAAAGCGATAATAATGAGAATTTTTCCAAGTTGCTCGAGCCTTCTTTGTAATGGTGTTTCTAAGGACTGTGTCGTTTGAAGAAGATGAGCAATCTTTCCCATCTCTGTGTTCATTCCTGTGGCTATCACTACACCCGTTCCATTTCCTTGTGTAATGAGCGTGCCCATAAAGGCCATATTTTTTTGGTCACCCATTTCAAGCTTGTCAGCTTGTATAGCTTGAGCTTGTTTTTGTACGGGTACGGACTCACCTGTTAAAGAGGATTCTTCGGCACTAAGAGCATTGGCCTTCAGCAAGCGAATGTCTGCCCCTACCCGATCTCCACTTTTCAGCTTGACAATATCTCCTGGAACTACTTGGCTTGAGAGGATTTTCTCCCAAATACCATTTCGTAATACATTCATCTGTGGAGCAGACAGTTCCTTTAATGCTTCTAGGGACTTTTCTGCTTTTCTTTCTTGGACAAATCCCAAAACTCCGTTTAATAAAACGATAAACATAATCGTAATGGCATCAATATACTCACCTAATAAGCCTGAGATTAACGTTGCAACAAGTAAAACGAGAACCATAAAATCTTTAAACTGCGAGATAAATAAGGCTAGGCTTGATATTTTCTTTCCGTCGTCTAACTTATTAGCCCCAAAAAGTTTCAAACGTTTTGATACTTCTTTTTCTGACAAACCTTGTGTTGCGTTGGTCCCTAACTCTTTTTCCACATCCTCTGCTTTTTTTCGATACCAATCCACTTTCTCACCTCACAAGCTTTTACTCTCTGACAACTGCACATTCATGGGAGTATTTATGCTCCTACAAGCGATCTTATTCAGTCTCGTCCCAAAACATGCTATACTCAATGAAGCAAATGTGGATTTCTAGCTGAAAGGTAAAAAATGGACCATGAATTCTCACTACTAAAACACTCACCATACTTTCTGTAGTGATGATAGCAACATAAATAGAGTGGATTATACGTAAATGAAAGAGGTGAAGCCGATGTCATTTGATGGAATGATGACAAGAGCGGTTGTGAAGGAAAGTCATGACCTATTGAAGACAGGTCGAATAAATAAAATATATCAACCATTTAAAACAGAGTTGATTGTATCCATTCGTGCTAAAGGAAAAAGTTATTCATTACTCCTATCTGCGAATGCTCAATTTGCACGTGCACATTTAACAGAGGAGAAATATTCAAACCCACAAACGCCACCGATGTTTTGTATGCTGTTACGCAAGCATCTTGAAGGTGCCTTTATTGAAGATATTACTCAACTTGGTTCCGAACGAATGATGATGATTGATTGTCAAACGAAGGATGAACTCGGTGATGAAACTAAAAAAAGGTTAATCATTGAAATTATGGGTAAGCACAGTAATATTGTCTTAATTGATAAACAAACAAACATGATTATAGATAGTATCAAACATGTTAGTTTTGCCCAAAGCAGCTATCGAGCGGTTTTACCTGGTCAAGAATATAAACGTCCACCCATTCAAGATAAAATTGATCCTATGCAGGCAACAAGTGAAGATATTTTACAGAAGATTGATTTTAATGCAGGCAAAATCGACCGACAAATTGTCGAACAATTCACAGGCGTATCACCCTTAATAGGACGTGAAATCATCGACCGAGCCAAAATGGTCAATTCCCGTTCTTTACTCGATGCTTTTTTTGCTGTTATGGAACCTATCAAGGAGCATCAGTACTATCCGCAAATGGTCATATCCAACTCAAAGGAATTTTTTACGGTCGTACCCTTGCACCACCTAAAAGGAGAATCACGCGAATTTTCAACTGTCAGTGAAATGCTTGATCGTTACTTTTACGGTAAAGCGGAACGCGATCGTGTTCGTCAGCAAGCACATGATTTAGAGCGCTTCTTACAAAATGAATTACAAAAAAACAAAAAGAAAATAACAAAGCTAGAACGCACGTTAGAAGATGCTGATAAGGCCCATGAATATCAAAAGAAGGGCGAACTTTTAACCGCACATATGCACGTAATGAAGCGTGGCGATCAAAGGGTTTCTGTCGTTGATTATTACGATCCAGATGGACAAGAATTAACGATTACGCTCGATCCACAAAAGTCTCCATCTGATAACGCTCAATCCTATTTTAAAAGATATACAAAAGCAAAAAATTCCATTGCAATTGTCATGGAGCAAATTGAAGCGGCTCAGAAGGAAATCGTCTATTTCGAACAACTCATCCAGCAAATGGAAAGTGCTGCACCTAAGGACATCGAGGAAATTCGAGAAGAGCTCGTGGAAGAAGGATATTTGCGTAAACGTCCTCAAAAAGGTGATAAAAAGAAGAAAAAGGATCATAAACCTCTTTTGGAACGGTATGTATCTACATCAGGCTTGGAGTTTTTTGTTGGTAAAAACAATAAACAAAACGATTATTTAACGAATCGTTTTGCTAGGCAGGATGAAATTTGGTTCCATACAAAGGATATTCCTGGTTCCCATGTCGTCATTAGAAGTACGGAACCAGATGAGCAAACCTTAATAGAAGCAGCCACCATCGCTGCCTTCTTTAGCAAAGCCAAACTATCAAGCTCAGTCCCTGTTGATTACACAAAAATTCGACATGTAAAAAAACCAAACGGAGCTAAGCCAGGTTATGTAATTTATGACAACCAAACGACATTATACGTAACACCCAATGAGGATTTAGTGCTGCAATTACGGCAAAAAGGATAATAGTCATTTGTTATATTCAACAAAAAGAGAGAGCCTTTTTTGGCTCCCTCTCTTTCTCTTATTCGCTCCATTGGTGCTCCAATCGTAAATTTTGTAAAGAACTTTTTTGTAAGTAAAAATAGAACCTCACAATGGAGATTCTATTTTTTAGTTCGAAGTATTCACCTATTTACTTATCCACCGATATGAGACATTTCTATTTTCGGACGATTATTATTTCCATCTAATGAACGTTCAACGGAGTAACGATCGTCACGTTTATTCCAGCTTTGTTGAATTTCTTGTATGATCTCCTCATCACTGTGACCGTCCCTTAATAAGGACTTAAAATCGTGACCTTTCGTTGCGAATAAGCACGTGTATAATGAACCTTCTACAGAAAGTCTTGCACGTGTACAAGAATGGCAAAAAGCATCTGAAACGGAGGAAATGACACCTACCTCATCATCAGAACCGATGTATTTAAATCTTGAGGCAACCTCACCGGTGTAGGCTGGCTCTAAAGCCTCTAAAGGCATTTCGGCATGTAATCGTTCAATAATCTCTTGCTTTGTAATAACTTCATCGTACTTCCAGCCATTAGACGTTCCTACGTCCATGTATTCAATAAAACGTAGCATATATCCTTTTTCACGGAAAAATTTAGCCATGGGGACAATATCGCTGTCATTAACTCCCTTTTGCACAACCATATTCACTTTAACCCCTAGACCAGCGTCTGAAGCTGCTTGCATTCCTTTTAAGACCGGCTCTATTCCTATCCCCTTGCCATTAATTCGACCAAATTTTTCACTATCAAGACTATCTAAGCTAACGGTTACACGTTTTAATCCAGCTTCTTTTAAAGCTTTTGCGTGTCGCGGTAATAAGACTCCATTCGTTGTCATCGCAATATCTTCAATGCCTGTTGATTGAGATAGTTTCGCAATCAGTTCTGGTAAATCCTTTCTCATCAAAGGTTCACCACCGGTAATTCTAAGCTTTTGAAGTGATGTCGCACGATGAAAAAGCATAACTAATCTGTTCAATTCTTCAAAACTTAATATTTCATCCTTTTTCAAGAATTGGTAATCTGGCCCAAATATTTCTGCTGGCATACAATAATGGCAGCGGAAATTACATCGATCTGTTACTGAAATCCGAAGATCTTTTAATGGGCGCTTGAAATAATCGAAAATCGCCTCATTTTGATTGGTCATACTTACACACTCCTAACTAACTCAACACGTTCTATACATATGTTATTATTCTACCATGAAATCATATACTCGTATAATATACAAGTATTCATAACTTTCTTTTTTTGATTAGTTGAGGTCTTTTGTATGAAAGTGGACTTCGGATGATGGGTTGTGCCTTGAAGTTAGCTGGTCATCCATCTTGCTGTAAAAAGAAAGTTAATGATGATACTACTGCTACACCACTGCAATCATTGAAAAAAGAAGAAGCTGAGTGATTAAGTAAGAGGCTGGGACACAAGATTTTCAGTAACTAAAAAAGTCGAATTATTATTAAAATTGCTAACACAGCATATTACAATAGTTCGGCTTTCTGTATTTAGATAATAAAATATAAATGTTTCATTTGGGTTTGGACACAGCTAAATTAGTTATGTCCCAGCACCTTTAATATTTTCAACCTTAACACCCTTTAATGAAATAAGATATTCAATTAAAACATTACCTTCTGGTGGATTATGAGGACCCGTATATGTGTTGTATTCAACAATAGCAGTATAATCATAATCTTCATTGTCATTTTGTTTTATAGACTTAATCTCCGCATTCCACAAGTCAAATTCTCTGTCTGGATATACATCATTTATAGCTTTATTTGTAGCCGGATATAATAGTGTTAAAATTAATTTTGTTTCAATGGATTGTTCAGTAACAGCATCAGCTACATTTATATTTGCTAATAGAATTATCAAAGTGGATAATACCGTTAAAGTTAGCATGAATTTCCACCTGCGCATTACGAATACCTCCTTTTTTTATTAAGTTGTCCAAAAGCGTCATATTAATATACCTTGGGGAGTACTATTATGTTCATCGACCTGTTCTTTCTCTATTTTCTCCTCGATCATGTCGACCTCGGTTACTCATCGACCTGTTCTTTCTCTATTTCCCCCTCGATCATGTCGACCTCGGCTACTCATCGACCTGTTCTTTCTCTATTTTCTCCTCGATCATGTCGACCTCGGCTACTCATCGACATGTTCTTTCTCTATTTTCTCCTCGATCATGTCGACCTCGGCTACTCATCGACCTGTTCTTTCTCTATTTTCCCCTCGATCATGTCGACCTAGGCTACTGATCGACCTGTTCTTTCCCTTTTTTCTCCTCGATCATGTCGACCTAGGCTATTCATCGACATGTTCTTTCTCTATTTTCTCCTCGATCATGTCTACCTCGACTTTTCATCGACATGTTCTTTCTCTATTTTCTCCTCGATCATGTCGACCTCGGCCATCCTTCGGTATGTTCTTCCTCAGCATTCTCCCTTAGTCATGTCGACCGTTTATAAACAAAAAAAAAGCGATAGCTACCCATCGCTTTAAACTTTTTTTTAAACTAGTGACATCCATCGTTCATCGCTTGGATCTTTTCGCCACTCTGTGAGCTTCTCCCAGTCAGAGCTTGTGATAACCCCTTTTTCTTTTGCTACTTCCACTAAAGTCGTATAATTGGACAAGACGGCTGTTTGTAACTCTGCTTCCCGTAAGTTATGGTTTGCTTTTTCTAACTCATATGTAAAAATAGCTACAATTCCTAGCACTTCTGCTCCGGCTTCGCGGATTGCTTTTGCTGATGTAATCGCACTTCCACCAGTCGAAATTAAGTCCTCTACGATGACGACTTTTTGGCCACGCTTGATTAAACCTTCAATTTGACTTTGCTTACCATGACTTTTTGCTTTACCACGAATGTAAGCCATAGGTAGATGAAGCTCTTCACTAACCCAGGCAGCATGTGGGATACCAGCTGTTGCTGTACCTGCCACGACTTCAACTTCCGGATAATGCTCTTGAATTAACGCTGCTAAGCCTTTGGCGATTTCTTTACGAACGATAGGATAAGACATCGTTAAACGATTATCGCAATAAATCGGCGACTTTAACCCAGAGCTCCAAGTAAACGGTTCGTTAGGGCTTAAGCTAACAGCTTCAATATGTAATAAATGCTCAGCAATTTGTTTTTTCATGATTACCCTCCCATTTGGCTTTCATCGTTTGATAGGTTTGATATGGTGTTTCACTAGTTGTTATACTACGACCGACAACAATCGCATAACTACCGAGTTCTCTCGCTGCTTCTGGCGTTACAACACGTTTTTGATCAGCTACATCATCACTAGCTTGCCGAATTCCAGGCGTCACGGTTAAAAAATCCTGACCACAATACCCTCGAATAAGCGGTACTTCTTTAGCTGAACAAACCACACCATCTAACCCTGCTTCCTGTGCTTGCTTTGCATAATGAATGACAACATCTTCTAACGGTTCCCAAATACAAAGCTCATCCTTTAACATCGCTTGATCTGTACTTGTTAATTGAGTGACAGCAATCAATTTTGGACGAACGGATCCTGCTTTCGTTCCGGCCTCCAAGCCTTCTAAAGCCGCCTTCATCATCTCTTTACCACCTGCAGCATGAACGTTAATCATATCAATGCCGAGTCCTGCTAGTACTTTCATCGCTCTTTTTACAGTGTTAGGAATATCATGCAACTTAATGTCTAAAAAAATCGAATGTCCTTGCTCCTTTAATTCATGAATCGCTTGAGCCCCTTCTCGATAAAACATTTCCATTCCGACTTTCAAGTACAGCTTCTCTTCTTTAAATGCAGCTAACAATTCTTTTCTTTTCTCAGCATTATCTAAATCTAATGCTATGATGAGTGGACGTTGCATAATTCTTTCCAGCTCCCCCCGATTAGTTCTGAAATATGGTCAACCCCTAATTCATCAAGCCTTCCAGGCAATTCTTCAATGATTTTTGGACAGGCATAAGGGTCCACAAAATTTTGCGTACCGACAGCGACAGCACTTGCACCTGCTAAGAAAAACTCAATTACATCATCAACATTTGTAATCCCGCCCATTCCAATAATCGGAATATCAACTACTTGACTAACTTGATGTATCATGCGAATGGCAACTGGTTTGATTGCTGGCCCTGATAGTCCACCAGATTGATTGGCTAAAATAGGCTTTCTTGTTTTGAGATCAATTCGCATGCCTAGTAATGTATTAATCATCGTAAGTCCGTCTGCACCAGCTTGCTCAACGGCTTGAGCCATCGCCACAATATCAGAGACATTCGGTGACAGCTTTACATACACCGGTACTTGCGAAACACGCTTTACCTCTTTGGTCAGTTCTGCTGCTACTTCTGGAATCGTACCAAAAGCGATACCGCCTTTTTTGACATTGGGGCACGATATATTCAATTCAAGAGCTGTGACATTAGGACTTTGTGAAACTTTTTCCGCTACTTCCAAATAATCAGCCATTTCAGAACCTGCGACATTGGCTACAATTGGTACATCATAACGCTCAAGCCATGGTAACTCTTCCTCGCATACCTTAACTAGTCCTGGGTTTTGTAATCCAATCGCATTTAACAACCCTGCCTTCGTTTCCGCTAACCTTGGTGTTGGATTACCATATCTAGGTTCTACTGTGGTTGCCTTAACTGCAATGGCACCAAGTTCGCTTAAATCATAAAACTGAGCATACTCTTTTCCAAACCCAAAACAACCAGAAGCTGGCATAACTGGATTTTTCATAGATAATCCTGGTAACTCTATCGCTAATCGATTCATAAAACAACCTCCCCCACTCGGAATACTGGGCCATCTGTACATACCTTTTTATAACTGGCTCCATCTGGGTCATTAGCCAAATGACAAACACAAGCAAGACAAGCACCAATCCCACAGCCCATCCTTTCCTCTAAGGATAAGAAGCCACGAGCATTCGGATATAGATTCGTTAACGCTTGTAACATCGCATTTGGCCCACACGCATATAATGTATCAAAAGATATATCATGTTCTCTAATCGCGTCCGTAACAAAGCCTTTTAAACCATAACTACCATCTATCGTTGTTATAAGGGTTGGTCCTAATTTCTGAAACTCTTCTTCATAAAAGACCGCACCTTTTGACTGGAAGCCAAGGATATGAATAACCTTGACTCCCTTCTCTTGTAGTTTTTGAGAGAGATAGTAAAGAGGTGGTACACCAATTCCTCCACCAACAAGGACAGCTACTTCGCCACTTTTCGTCTCCTCCACCGGAAAACCTTTTCCCAGTGGCCCTAATACATCCACAGTCATTCCACTCATTTTTGCTGCTAACCGTTTCGTTCCAGCTCCTTCAACGCGGTAAAGCATCGTTAACGTTTGCTCATCCGCATTAACATCACAAATACTTAATGGCCTCCGTAATAAAATATCGTCATATTCATCAATTTTCAGATGCACAAATTGACCAGGCTCTGTCATTTGTTTGACTAAAGGACCCTCGCATTTTAGTTCGTAAATACTTTCTGCGATTTGTTTCTGACTTGTAACCGTTAAGATTCCTTGCTTTCTCACCATGTGCTCCCCCTCACTTCTTACGCGTTCATTTGTGGCATACTTTCCGATGAAAAAGTGATTGACTCTATCACGGATAATAATGCTGCGGCTGTATCAATCGATGTTAAACAAACAACACCATTCTCGACGGATTCACGGCGGATTCGGAAACCATCACGGGCAGGCTGTTTGCCTCTCGTTAACGTGTTAATCACAAATTGCGCTTGACCTTGGCGAATGACATCTAAAAGATGTGGCTTCTCATCACCGATTTTATTAACGACCGTAACTGGGATATTCAGACTACTAATTAGTTCTGCTGTGCCAGCCGTTGCCAAAATATCATAACCAATTGCATGGAAGCGTTCCACGAGGCACATCGCTTCTTCTTTATCCTTATCAGCGACTGTAAAAAGAACGGCCCCGTGCTTAGGAATATTCATACCCGAAGCTATTAAACCTTTATATAAGGCTTTTTCAAGTGTACGGTCACGCCCCATCACTTCTCCAGTTGATTTCATTTCTGGCCCTAGAGTTATATCAACACGACGTAACTTCGCAAAAGAGAATACAGGAACTTTGACAGATACTTCTTTTGCTTCAGGATGATAGCCCGTTTCATAACCTAACTGAGGTAATGTTTGACCAAGCATCACTTTTGTTGCTAAGTTTGCCATCGGAACACCGGTAATTTTACTTAAAAAAGGCACTGTTCTAGAAGAACGTGGATTCACTTCTAATACATATACTTCATCACGGTGCCAAACAAATTGGATGTTTAGTAAACCAACAATGTTAAGCCCTCTTGCAATTTTAATCGTTCTATCTACTAATCTTTGCTTTAACTCGTCTGGCACGGTTTGTGGTGGATATACCGCAATCGAGTCACCTGAGTGAACACCTGCACGTTCAATATGCTCCATAATGCCTGGTATATAAACATTTTCACCATCAGAAATGGCATCTACTTCTAGTTCTTTTCCAGTTAAATAACGGTCAACTAATACTGGATGCTTCGGATTCACTTTAACCGCTCGTGCCATATAGTTCAGTAGCTCTTCTTGCTTATAGACGATTTCCATGGCACGCCCACCGAGCACATAAGAAGGTCTTACAAGGACAGGATAACCAATATCGTTCGCAATCTTGACTGCTTCTTCAACCGAGGTAGCCGTTTTTCCGAGCGGCTGTGGAATGTCTAACGCAAGTAAGCTTTGCTCAAACTTATCACGATCCTCCGCACGGTCCATATCATCAAGTGACGTACCGATTATTTTGACGCCACGATTTTGTAATCCTTCTGCCAAATTAATCGCTGTTTGTCCACCAAATTGGACAATCACTCCTTCTGGCTGTTCATGGTCAATCACATGCATGACATCTTCAATCGTTAATGGCTCAAAGTATAATTTATCAGAGGTAGAAAAATCAGTTGAAACTGTTTCTGGGTTATTATTCATAATAATCGCTTCATAACCCGCTTCTTTAATCGCCCAAACCGAATGGACAGTCGCATAATCAAACTCAATCCCTTGCCCAATCCGTATCGGGCCAGAACCTAATACAAGAATACTTTTCTTATCTGTACGAATGGACTCCATTTCTTCCTCATACGTACCGTAGAAATATGGTGTCGCTGATTCAAATTCTGCTGCACAAGTATCAACCATCTTATAAACCGGCATCATTTGATTAGCTTTTCTTTGTTCATAAATCTCTACTTCTGTTACATCCCAAAAACTTGCAATAACTTCATCTGAAAAGCCACGCTCTTTCACCGTTTTCAAAAGCTGCAAATCATTTTTGGCTTCTTTTAATTGCCCTTCATAACGGACGATTTTTTCTAACTTTCTTAGAAAATAACGGTCAATTTTTGTCGCTTCGTAAAGGTCCTCTAAAGCAAAACCACGGCGATAAAGTTCGGCTAGCTCAAATAAACGTTGGTCATCAGCATGTTGGATTCGATGAACTAACTCCTCATTAGATAAGTCATCAAGCTCAGCGTCATGAAGGTGGGCATATCCTGCTTCTAATGAGCGTACCGCTTTTAATAAGGACTCCTCAATGTTACGGCCAATCGCCATAACTTCTCCTGTTGCTTTCATTTGTGTACCTAATTTACGGTTAGCAGCATTAAACTTGTCAAATGGCCAGCGTGGAATCTTGGCAACGACATAATCAAGTGCTGGTTCAAAGCTTGCATAGGTCGTTCCAGTTACCGGGTTTTTAATTTCGTCTAAACTATATCCACAAGCAATTTTAGCTGCCATTTTGGCGATAGGATACCCCGTTGCTTTTGATGCAAGAGCAGAAGAACGACTGACACGTGGATTTACTTCAATAATGTAATATTGATTGCTATGTGGATCGAGTGCAAACTGAACGTTACAACCACCTTCAATCCCTAGGGCACGGATAATTTTTAAGCTTGAATTTCTTAACATCTGATAATCACGGTCTGTTAATGTTTGACTCGGGGCAAACACAATCGAGTCACCTGTATGTACACCAACGGGGTCAAAGTTCTCCATATTACAAACGACAATCGCTTGGTCTTTTCCATCCCGCATAACCTCATATTCGACCTCTTTAAATCCAGCGATACTTTTTTCAATGAGACATTGGGTCACAGGACTGTACTTTAATCCACTTGATACAATTTCCACTAATTCTTCATCATTCGAACAAATGCCTCCGCCCGTACCACCAAGCGTATAAGCCGGACGTACGATAACGGGGTAGCCAATCTTAGCGACAAAAATCTTAGCCTCTTCAAGCGTATGAACAATTTCACTTTCAGGTACAGGTTCATGAAGCTCATGCATTAAAGCCCGGAATTGCTCACGGTCTTCTGCTTGCTTAATCGCCGCTAAGTCTGTTCCTAACAATTCAATGTTGTATGTGGCTAAAATACCCGATTCATCCAGCTCCATCGCCATATTTAAACCCGTTTGTCCTCCTAATGTAGCGACGATTCCATCCGGGCGTTCTTTTCTAATAATGCGACTAACAAATTCAAGTGTAATTGGTTCTATATACACGCGGTCAGCCATCGTTGTATCTGTCATTATTGTTGCTGGGTTAGAGTTAATAAGAATAACCTCATAACCCTCTTCTTTTAAGGCCTGACATGCCTGAGTACCCGCATAATCAAATTCTGCCGCTTGACCAATCACAATCGGACCTGAGCCGATTACTAAAATTCTATGAATATCTGAACGTTTTGCCATCCTACTTCTCCCCTTCGTTACACATGCAATGGTTGTTTTTTATGTTCGCGAATCATGTTCATAAACGTATCGAATAAGTAATTAGCATCATGTGGTCCTGGTGACGCTTCTGGGTGGTATTGAACACTGAAGGCTGGATAGTTGATATGCTTTAAACCTTCTATCGTCCCATCATTGACAGCTTCATGTGTTAGCTCTAACTCCGTATTGGCTAATGAATCGAGGTCAACCGTATATCCATGATTTTGTGCCGTAATGTCAATCTTTCCTGTTGAGATTTCGCGCACCGGATGGTTAGAACCGCGATGCCCAAAGCGTAAACGACTCGTTGTCGCTCCGTTCGCCAATGCTAAAAGCTGATGACCTAAACAAATCCCAAAAATCGGAATCTTACCGATAATTCCTTTTATCATTTCAATCGCCTCTGGTACATCCTCTGGATTACCAGGCCCATTACTTAATAAAACACCGTCTGCACCTAAACGAATGATTTCCTCAGCACTTGTTTTGTAAGGGACAACAACGACATCACATTGGCGCTCAATTAACCCATGAAGGATACCGTGCTTCATACCAAAATCAACAAGCACGACTCTTTTCCCTTTTCCAGGTACATGATAAGGTTCCTTTGTTGAAACAAGCTCTACTTGATTACGCATCCACTTACTCATTTTTAAGTCTTTCACAACTTGTGTAACGTCGACGTCCACGTCGCAAATTCTTCCTTTTAAAGTGCCATGTTCTCGTATTAATCTCGTTAACTTACGAGTATCAATTCCTGCTAATCCAGGGATATTTTTTGCCTCTAGCAACGTATGCAAAGATTCTTCACTACGCCAGTGACTTGGCTCAAGCTCTATTTCCTTGACGATTAAACCGTGAATCGCTGGAGATATCGACTCAAAATCATCACGATTAATGCCGTAATTACCAATTAAAGGATAGGTTAACGTGACAATTTGTCCACAGTAGGAAGGGTCAGATAAAATCTCTTGATAACCGGTCATCCCCGTGTTAAAAACAACCTCACCACTCATTTCCATATCTGCCCCAAAGCCATAACCTTGATAAATGTCACCATTTTCTAAGATTAATAGTTTCTCTCTCATTTGATTACACTCCCTTGTTTCTTCTCCCAAACTTTTTGTCCACTTACAAACGTGTAAATGGGCCACCCTTGACAATTCCAGCCGTTAAACGGTGTATTTTTACCTTTAGATACAAAACTTTCATTCTCTATTTTCTCTTCTAACTTTAGGTCAATAACCGTTAAATCAGCCATGGCCCCTTCTTTGAGGCTTCCTTTATTTAAACGGAATGTTTTGGCAGGAAGTAATGTGAACCAATCGACTAATTGCTTTAAGCTCCACTTACCTGTTTGAACAAAATTCGTATAAAGAAGCGGAAAAGCCGTTTCTAAACCAACAATTCCAAATGGTGCCTTTTCTATTGGTAATGCTTTTTCCTCTGCGGTATGTGGAGCATGATCCGTCGCAATGAAATCAATCGTTCCATCTAACAAACCTTCAAGTAATGCCGCTTGGTCTTCTTTCCCTCGTAATGGTGGATTCATCTTATAATTCGTATCTAAACCAGGAATGTTTGCGTCATTTAAAAGTAAATGATGTGGCGTCACTTCCGCCGTCACATGAATCCCCGCTCTTTTGGCATCGCGAACAACTCGTACAGATTCCTTTGTACTAATATGACACACATGATAGTGGGCTCCTGCTGCTTCTGCTAATAAAACATCTCTAGCGATATGCACAGATTCACATACAGATGGAATTCCTGCTAAACCATGACTCTTTGAAAATTCACCTTCGTGAACGGCACCATTATGTATAAGCGTATTTTCCTCACAATGAGCAACGATCGCCATATCCAGCTCAGCTGCTCTAGTCATGGCTTGCAGCATTTTATCTGCCGATTGAACACCGACACCATCATCTGTAAATGCAAACGCTCCTGCTTCTTTTAATGCTTGAAAATCGGTAATTTCATCACCTAATTGTCTCGTTGTTATCGCTGCATATGGAAGCACATTAATATGACCCGTTTCTTTAATCCTATTGGTTAACCATTCCATTTGTTCTTTTGTATCTGGGACAGGACGAGTATTTGGCATTGCACAAATCGTTGTAAATCCACCTTTTGCCGCTGCAAGTGTTCCTGTTTCAATCGTTTCCTTTTTCTCACCACCAGGCTCACGCAAATGTACGTGAACATCGATAAAACCAGGTGTAATAAGTTTGCCAAATAGTTCAATGATTTCTTCAAAGGACCCTTCTGTATCAAAAGAAATCTTCCCATTTCTTATTGCGATATCTTTTTTTACCTGCTCACCATGTTCTCCTAAAATACATCCACCTTTTAATAAAATGCTCATCTACTCCGCCTCCCAGTTCATGATTTATATTAATTCTGTTAACACATTTTTTAAGACAGCCATTCTTACAGCGACACCATTTTCCATCTGCTTAAAAATTCTTGAGCGTTCACACTCTACTAATTCACTTGCAATCTCAACACCACGATTTACTGGGGCTGGATGAAGAATGATCGCCGCTTGCTTCATTTTTTTCTCACGTTCCAGCGTTAATCCATATTGCTGTAAGTACTGGTCTTTAGTAAACGTCATTTGACCATCATGGCGTTCATGCTGAATTCTTAATAACATCAATACATCAGCACGCCCGATGCCTTCATCCATAGAAACATAGGCATACCTCTCTTCAAAACCGTCCATCCATTCTTTCGGTCCTGAAATCGAAACACGTGCTCCAAGCTTCGTTAATATCTCGGCATTGGAACGAGCAACACGACTATGACTCATATCTCCACAAATAACAATTTCGAGATTTTGAAAGGTTTTGAACTCTTGTTTTATCGTTAATAAATCTAATAAAGATTGAGTAGGATGATGACCGCAACCGTCACCAGCATTGATAATTGGAATATTTAATTGAGCAAGCTGTTGGAAATAGGCATCTTCAGGATGGCGAATGACAAGAGCATTGGCACCAATTGCCTCTAACGTTTTCGCTGTGTCATACAGTGTCTCACCCTTTTGGACACTCGATGTTTCTGCTGAAAAGTTTAACACGTCTACTCCAAGTTTTTTTTCCGCTACTTCAAAGCTGAATTTCGTTCTTGTACTCGCTTCATAAAATAAGTTAGCAACAAACAGTTGACGGTTTGGAAACCACTGTCCACCTTTAGCAAAATATTGGGCGTCCTCTAAAAGTTGGTAAACCTTAGTTAAACTCAAGTTCGTTAAAGTTGTTAATCCTTTTACCTCGCTTGCAGCAAGCTCAATCATTCGAATCCCTCCATTTTTGTCATGGCGATAAAAAAAACGCCCTAAATTATCCATTTAGGGCGTAGAGAAAGTAACACCTGTTTTTTTATAACATGTGCCCTTTCTCAAAGCCCCTTTTAAGTCTCTCTGTACTTGTTTAAAGGATGCTTACTTATTTTCTTTTTGGTTTTCAACACTTATCTCTTCATCTGAAAAGAGCTGACTATTCTCACCAAAAGCTGCTTTCTTATCTGGTAAAATAATGTGTAGGAATACCCCTACAAATGTTGCTAAGGCCATACTGGCAATTTGAAACTCATCTGAAACCTTTAAGTAAGCTCCACCAATTCCAATGACTAAAATCGTAGATGCGATAACTAAGTTTCTTTTAATCCCAAAGTCAACTTTGTTTTCAATCAGCATTCTTAATCCAGATGAAGCAATAACACCAAAGAGTAAGATGGAGATTCCACCCATAACCGCAGATGGAATCGAAGAGATAACCGCTGAAATCTTACCAATGAAAGCGAACATGACGGCGATGACCGCAGTTCCTCCGATGACATAGACACTGAACACACGTGTCATTGCTAATACCCCAATATTTTCACCATACGTTGTATTTGGCGGACCACCAACGAGTGCTGCCACAATCGAAGCAACCCCGTCTCCCATTATCGAGCGATGTAAGCCTGGCTTTTCGATAAAGTTACGACCTGCTACTTTACTTAAAACCATTTGTTGGCCAATATGCTCCGCTAATGTAACAGCGGCAACTGGAACCATTACAAAGATAATTGCCCAAGAGAAATTTGGTGTATACGTGATAAACGGCAACATGACATCAGGTGCTTGAAACCACGGTGTTGCTTTGACATCTGTAAAATCGACCAAGCCTTGTACAGCTGCGAAAATGTATCCACTTGCTACACCAAATAAAATCGGAATAAGGCTAAAAAACCCTTTAAAGAACATATTGGCAATAAGTGTAACCGCTAATGTAAACAAAGCGACGATAAAGTGCTGTAAGCTATAAACCTTCGTAATCCCATCATCTAGTGTAATATTCATTGCCATATCAACGGCTGTACTAGCTAGACCTAATCCGATAACCATAATGATTGGCCCAACAACCGCTGGTGGTAAAATATTCATTAACCATTTTACACCACTTGTTTTAATCGCAATTGCGACTAATCCGTAGACAATCCCAGCAAAAAATGTCCCGACCATCACTCCTTCTGGACCACCTAAAGCTGTTGCTGTAATGATTGGACTAATAAAAGCGAATGAGGAACCTAGATAGGCAGGAATTTGTCCTCTTGTAATAAGTAAGTAGGCAAGCGTTCCTAAACCACTTGATAATAGTGCGACAGCTGGGCTTAATCCGACAAGCGCCGGTACTAAAATCGTTGCGCCAAACATGGCAAATAAGTGCTGTAAGCTTAAAACAACCCATTTATCGAACCTTGGAACATCTCTTACTCCTAAAACCTCATTTTGTTGTTGACTCATACTGTTGTTCCTCCCATGACTCTTACGCAAAAACCCTCTTAACCAAACAGCAGCTAAGAGGGTTCCATAGAATCATCACATGTCCATTTACCGCCATGCGACTCCCTATGTTGCTCTTGCCAGCCTCTCTGGACTGTTTTAAAGAGTTTTCTTATTTTATTTTTTACTTAATTGAACTTGGTCGATTTTATCTACTTCTTTTAAGGCAGCTACAATAATTTCTGATTTCGACGTTGGCACATTCTTCCCCACATAATCAGGTCGAATTGGTAATTCACGATGGCCTCTATCTACTAAAACAGCCAGTTGAATTTGTGCAGGTCTTCCTAAATCAATTAAGGCATCCAAAGCAGCTCGAACGGTTCTTCCTGTATATAACACATCATCAACAAGAATCACTTTGCGATTTTCGATATTAATTGGAATATTTGTACCTTGAATAACAGGGTCTTCACTGTCGGTTTTATGCGATAAATCATCACGATATAACGTAATATCGATTTCACCGACTGCAATCGTTTTGCCTTCAATCTTTTCAATTCTTTCGGCTAAACGTTCTGCTAGATAAATCCCTCTCGTTTTAATTCCGACGAGCACGCAGTCCTCAATGCCTTTATTGCGCTCAATAATTTCATGAGCAATTCTTGTAGTCGCTCTTGAAATCGCTTGTTCGTCTAAAATGACTTGAGACATATTCTTCTAACCTCCCTTACCACATTTCCCTTTACAGCACCAAAAAAACCTCTTGTCACCGATGACAAGAGGGCATAGTTAAATAAACACAATAAGTCATAATTCGACCTATATAGTTACTTACTGTTCCTTCTTAGCCTCACGGGACTATAATTAAAGGGTTATTAAGTTCTTATATACTATCTCACAAAAGCAGTTTAGTGTCAACTAATAATTCGAAGATGTGCGAGTAATTTTTCCATATCTTCTGGAATTGGTCTTTCAAATTCAATCCACTCACCAGATGTTGGATGTTCAAATCCAAGCACCGCCGCATGTAGAGCTTGACCTTCGATTTCTAACGTTTTCTTTGGGCCATATTTCGGATCGCCAGCTAAAGGAAAACCAATATATTTCATATGCACACGAATTTGATGGGTTCTACCGGTTTCAAGCTCACATTCTACATACGTATAATCTGTAAAACGTTCCATGACTTTAAAATGAGTAACCGCATCACGTGAATGCTCTTCTGTAACCGTCATGCTTTGTCGGTCTTTTTTATCACGACCAATCGGTGCATCAATCGTCCCGCTTTGATGCGAGATGACACCATGGACAATCGCCTTATACAGACGTTTCGTCGTTTTTGCCTTTAATTGATCAACTAACGATTCATGGGCTTTATCATTTTTGGCAACCATGAGTAGACCAGATGTATCTTTATCAATACGGTGGACTATGCCCGGTCTAATAACGCCATTGATACCTGAGAGGTCTTGGCAATGATACATAAGTGCATTGACCAATGTCCCCGTGTAATGACCTGGAGCTGGGTGTACAACCATACCTCGAGGTTTATTTACGACAATAACATCTGCATCCTCAAAAACGATGTCAAGCGGAATATTTTCAGCGACTACCTCAAGTACTTCAGGCTCGGGGATCGACCAGACGACGACATCACCTTCGGCCACTTTATAATTACTCTTGACGACCGCCCCATTAACTTGTACAAGCTTATCTTTTATCCACTGCTGGACTTGTGTTCTTGAACAATCTTGACTTTGTAACGATACAAATTTATCAATTCTTACTCCTGATTCGTCTGAGCTAACCTCATACGTTAAAACTTCCATTACTTCTTCTTCTCCTTTTTTGCTTGACGCTCATCCATAAACATTTTAATAAATAAAAGAGCAACACCTATACATAATGCGGAATCAGCTACATTAAAAATCGCAAAATTGTAACCAAATGGATATGTATCAATAAAGTCGACAACTTCACCTCTGAAAACTCGGTCGATGAAATTACCAATTGCTCCACCTAAAATGAGTCCTAATGACGTTCCATACAAGACATTATACTTTCCTTCTTTTTGCATAAAATAAACGATACCAATAATAACCACAACCGTTACGATATAGAAAAACCACATTTGTCCTTCTAAAATGCCAAAAGCGGCCCCTGTATTTCGGTGTGAGGTAAAATAAAGGAATCCATCAATTAATGGAATACGTTGGCCTAACTCCATTTGAGTCGCAACGATCCATTTTGTTATTTGATCTAAAACAATGATGAGAGCTGCAATAATATAATAAATCACAGAAATCCTCCGTTCTCTTCTTCATGCCATTCTTTAGCATTATAGCACAAAAAGAGGGGAAAGATCCCCTCTTACCTTACTCATCACGACTCTCTTCATCCTCTTCTTCTAAATAATCTCGAAGGCGACGATTATTCTGGACATGCACATGTTCTGCCCCTTTAAAGCCTTCCAGATCTGTCGATAAGAAACCATCTAATTCATCGACATACCCAATCTCTTCTTCCTCTTGATCTGTTGCTGGGTCTTCATAAATATTAGGTCGCTCATTGTAACTGGCCACCGCTTGATAAGCATCTTCTGCATCAAACTCTGTTTCGGTATCATCTCCATCATAATTATAACGCTCTGGACTAACAAGTACATCTTCTTCGACCGGACGATAATCCTCTACATGAGAATTCGCTTCTTCAATCACCGTTTTTGCCAGTGGATTGGCCTCTAAACGTTCAAGCGGGATTTCTTTACCTGTTTTCTCACAAATCCCAAACGTTCCCTCCTCAAACTTTTGAAGTGCCGCTTTGACTTGCTCATATTCATCTTCAGCATGTTCTTCTAAAGCAAAATCCTTTTCTCGTTCATATAAGTCAGTGGCATTATCAGCAGGATGATTATCATATTGGGATAATTCCGTACTTGAGTCTGCTTCACTTTGATGTAACTCACTTTCTTGGTACCGTTTTAGCTTTTGTTCTAGCTGTTCTTTTTGTTCGGTTAACTGTGTGTAAATATGCTGATAACTCTTGTCTATTTTCATTGGTTTTTCACCTTCCCTATCGTTATTGAATATACATATATTAGCTTGCCACGAAAAAATCTTTTCTAGACAAACCGTCGTAAAAAATTACTTACTAAATGCCTTCCCTTCATTTAAATTTTTTAATCATACGATAAATGAATGCCAAAAAAACAGCTCCACCTAAAACGTGGAGCTGTTATAGCTTTTATTCTGTTCCTTCTTCTTGGTAATAATTTTGAACCGTTTCAGCACAAGATGTACATAAAGTTGGGTGCTCTGCATGTGATCCGACTGTAGTCGTTACAGTCCAACAACGCTCACATGTTTCGCCATCCGCCGCTTCAACAAACACGGCTATCCCTTCAAAAGTGACAGCTTGTTCTACCTTTTTGTTAAGGCCTTTGACGAGATTCACTTTTGACACAATAAAGAGCTTTTCTAATCCGTCAATTCCTTGTAATAGCTCATAATTATCGTCATCCGCATACAACGTTAACGATGCTGCCAGTGACTTACCGATAATTTTCTCATTTCGTGCTTGTTCTAGAGCTTTTAAGACGTCCGAACGAATGGACATGAATTGATTCCATGTTGCTTTTAAGGATTCAACATCACCGAATGAACGAGCTTCCGGCATATCTGATAATTGAACACTTCCTTCAACGGCATTAGGAATATTTTCCCAAACCTCATCGGCAGTATGCGATAAAATAGGTGATATTAACTTCGATAATTTAACAACCGTTTCATACATCACCGTTTGAATTGCACGACGTGAAGGATGATTTGCATGTTCAATATAAAGCGTATCTTTAGCAAGGTCCATATAGAATGAACTCAACTCAATCGTACAGAAATTATGCAAGGTATGATAAACGCTTGAAAAATTATATTCTTCATATCCTTTTTTCACTTTTTCAACGACTTCATTCAACTTTACAAGCATAAAGAGGTTCACACCATGCAAATCCTCATCTTCCACTCGATCTGTAGCAGGGTTAAAATCATGGAGATTCCCGAGTAAGAAACGGAATGTATTTCTAATTTTACGATAAGACTCAGAAACTTGTTTTAAAATCTCATCAGAGACGCGAACATCGGCTTGATAATCAACCGACGCCACCCATAATCGTAATATATCAGCACCAAGCTGCTTCATGACATCATTTGGCACAACAACATTCCCGATCGACTTACTCATTTTACGACCTTGGCCATCTAAAGCAAAACCGTGACTTAAAATCCCTTTGTATGGAGCCTTACCTGTTACAGCAACACCTGTCGATAAAGAGGAGTTGAACCAACCACGATACTGGTCAGATCCTTCCAAATAAAGGTCTGCTGGACGTTGTAATCCTTCTCTTTCCTCTAATACAGCTTGATGTGATGAGCCCGAATCAAACCATACATCCATAATGTCCATCTCTCTTGTGAAAGTTCCATTTGGACTATGAATAGAGGTGAATCCTTGTGGTAATAGCTCACTTGTTTCCCACTCAAACCAAATATTAGAGCCGTGTTCACGGAAAAGATTCGAGACATGCTCAATTGTTTCATCCGTAATAATCGGTTGGCCATCTTCCCCATAAAAAACAGGGATTGGCACACCCCATGCACGTTGGCGAGAAATACACCAATCTCCACGGTCACGAACCATATTAAATAATCGGGTTTCTCCCCATTTAGGAATCCACTCAACCTCTTCAATCGCTTGTAGAAGCTCCCCGCGGAAATTCTCAATAGAAGCAAACCATTGCGAAGTCGCACGATAGATCACTGGCTTTTTTGTACGCCAATCATGAGCATACGAGTGTGTAATAAAGGAAAGTTTTAATAAAGCTCCTACACTTTCTAACTTTTCGCCAATTGGTTTATTAGCCACATCGTAAAATAACCCTTCAAATCCAGGAGCTTCATCTGTTAAATAACCTTTATCATCCACAGGGCATAATACGTCTAAACCATACTTTTGACCAACGATATAGTCATCCTCACCATGACCTGGTGCCGTGTGAACACACCCCGTACCAGCATCTAATGTGACATGTTCACCTAAAATGACAACCGAGTGGCGGTCATAAATAGGATGTTTCGTTTGAACAAATTCCAATTGAGAACCTTTTAGTGTTTGAACCGTTTCATACCTTTCCCATTCCAGCTCTTTTTCTAACGTTTCTAACAGACCAGTTGCCACTACATATTTAACACCATTGACTTTGACAACACTATAGTCTAATTCCGGGTGAACACTAATCGCTAAGTTAGCAGGAATTGTCCACGGAGTCGTCGTCCAAATGATGAATTTCTCATCACCTGCTAATACATCTTTACCATCTACAACATCAAATGTTACATAAATCGATGGTGAACGTTTATCATGATATTCAATTTCAGCTTCTGCGAGCGCTGACTCTGAAGACGGTGACCAATACACGGGCTTTTTCCCTTTATAGATATACCCCTTTTTAGCCATCTCACCAAACACTTTAATTTGTTGTGCTTCATATGCCTTATCTAAAGTAATATACGGATTCCACCAATCGCCACGCACTCCTAGGCGAAGAAATTGCTCACGTTGACGGTCGATTTGTTTTAACGCATATTCTTCACATAGCTTACGAAATGCTGCTACACTCATTTCTTTACGCTTTACTTTTCCACTTTTCGTTAACGCTGTTTCAATCGGTAAACCGTGCGTATCCCAGCCAGGTACATAAGGGGCATGATAGCCTGACATGGATTTATAACGTACAATGATATCCTTTAAAATTTTATTTAGAGCATGTCCCATATGAATATCACCGTTCGCATATGGTGGTCCATCATGTAGGATAAAAAGCGGCCTTCCCTCTGTACGTTTTTGTACTTGTGCATAAATATCCTCTGAGCTCCATTTTTCTTGACGCTTTGGCTCGTTTTGCGGTAAATTTCCTCGCATCGGAAAATTCGTTTTTGGCATTAGTAATGTTCTTTTATATTCAACCATTACTGAACCCTCCTTCATTTTTCGCTTTGCAGCTTGGTTGTTAACTCATTCCTTCTATTTTGGACAAATAAAAAAAGTCCTCTTATCCCTAGGTTAGGGACGAGAAGACTACCCGTGGTACCACCCTAATGAGCATGTCTCAAAAGCATGCCCACTCTTCATCCTTAACGTGAATGAAACGTTACCTCTTACTATGTATATTTCAGAAGTAAGACTAAAAGGTGATTTCACAATAGCTACGTTAATCGAGCTCCCACCATCCTCGAATCGCTATATACCGTTTGCTATGCTACTATCCTTTATACTCGTCTTTCAATTATTGAAATTAGTCATATTATATGACAGACTTGATGATATCGCAAGTGAGCTTATGAGTTACTAGGCTCTTCTTCTTCCTTCTCGACCGCAAACTGATCCCAATCATCGGTTTGAAGCATCTCTAATTGAGCTTCAATTAACATTTTGAAGCGCATTTTGTAAACAGAAGCCTGTTTTTTGATTTCTTCCATTTCAATCATCACTTTACGTGATTTGTTTAATGCATCGTTTATAATACGATCGGCATTTTTTTCGGCTTCCTTCACGATAAGTTGTGCTTCTTTTTGAGCATTTCTTCTTACTTCTTCAGCAGACTCTTGAGCAACCAATATTGATTTATTTAACGTTTCTTCAATATTTTTAAAATGCTCAAGTTTCTCCTCAAGCTCATTAACTTGTGTAAATAACTCTTTTTTCTCTGTAATAATGGATTCATAATCCTTAATTACTTGGTCTAAAAATTCATTTACCTCATCTTCATCATAGCCACGAAAAGCCCTTGTAAATTCTTTATTATGAATATCTAATGGCGTTAAAGGCAAATTAGCCACCTCCGTCAATCTATTATTAAAGTTCATTGTCTCCTAATTGCTAATTCGACAAGTTTTTCTAAAACCCTCTTTTTATCCTTTAAACATAATAACTAATGCTTCGTTTGGTACAAAATACGGACTTTATCTTTTTTTGTCTTACCTTCAATAGAAACGAGCTGGCTTCTTCCCAATCCACGTACCGAAAAATGATCACCTGCTTCTACTTGAAAAGAGCCTGACTCGATCAATTTCCAATTTACCTTTACATAACCTTTTGTGAAATAGGGCTCTAATTTCGAGCGTGACACTCGATATATTTCAGCCAAAATCACATCGAGGCGCAAAGAAGAAACCGTTCCTGATTGTTGCCGCCATGTTTCTACCGCGTTCATTTGTTCAGAAAAATAGAGCGCTTCTAGTGAAACTGTTGCTTTTCCAATCGATGTCACATTGGATTCTACATATAAGGCCGTTTCTTTTGCCACAATTAGTTGTATACGGTTATCCATAATCAAGATATCACCAAACTTTTCACGCTTTAAGCCGACAGACATTAATGAACCTAATATATCACGATGACTAAGTGTCACAAATTTACTCGGATAGTTTAATTCAAAAAGGACACAGTCATAGTCTTGCTCGCAGTGCTCAATAAAAACAGGTGTAAGCAAGGCTCGCTTTCGTTCAACCTCAAAGCGTCCACCAAAAAAAGAAAGTCGCAATTCATCATCTGTTCCAATTATTGTCGCTAAGATTTCTTGCTCACGTGGATTTAAAAAATCAGTGAGCCTTTCTTTATAGAAATCCTTTACTTCTTCTTTCCAAGAGAGAACTTGATCAACAAAAACTCGTTCCTCTTCTCTAAAATGCTGATAGATGGAAATCTTGCTCACTCCATTTCATTTTCTAACGAAGTCCAAATAAAACCAACACACCTTGAGAAGCAATCCTTAATACGATAATTGCAACAATTGGTGAGAGGTCAATCATACCTAACGGTGGAATGATTCTTCTAAATGGTTCTAGAAATGGTTCAACAATGGAGCCTAAAAATTGACCAAAAGAAGACTCTCTTGCATTAGGGAACCAACTCATAAAAATATAGATAATCACTAAGAATGAATACATAACCATTAAATTCGATATCATCGATCCAATCATCTGTAACAAAAAACTCACCACCTTTATAAATGAGCAACTCTAATTTTGAAATTGCTCCTGTACCATATCTGTAATTGTACCAGATACATCAACATTATCTGGGGTACATAAAAAGATATTCCCACCTAGCTTTTGAATATCCCCACCAATAGCATACACTGTTCCACTTAAAAAATCGACTATTCGCTTTGCTTGTTCATGAGAAATTCGTTGTAAATTAATGATAACTGCTTTTCGATTTTTCAAATGATCGGCAATGTCTTGTGCTTCATCATACGTTCTAGGCTCAAAAAGAATGACTTTTGAAGCACTTTTTTGGATGCTTTGTAAACTGACAACATTTTGACCACTACCTGGTTCTTTTGCTTTGGATGAAGTCTGTGCTTGAGCAGGTGAAGAAAATGACTGCTGTGAACGTGTCTTTCTCGTCTTCGGCTCCTCATATGAGGTTTCTTCATTCACAAATTCTTCATATTCCTGCACATCATCCTCTAATTCAAAATAACGTTTAAATTTCGATTTAATGCTCATCACTTTTCCCTCCTATATCGATATCGATTAGTATTCTTTACCGACCAAAGCTGTTCCAACACGGATGAATGTTGCTCCTTCTTCTAATGCAACATGATAATCATTCGACATGCCCATTGATAGTTCATGACACGGGGCATGTCGATATTGCTTTCGTTCAATTTCTTCTTTCAGTTCACGTAGATGACGAAAAATCGGTCGCGTTAATTCAGGGTCATCATAAAATGGGGCCATCGTCATTAAACCGACAACTTCAATCGCCTCAAATTCAGCTAACTGTTCTATAAAGCTAAAAAGCTCTTCCGCCGTTACACCTGATTTGGTTTCTTCTCCTGAGACGTTTACCTGAACAAAGCACCGAACTTTTTGTCCCTTATTGGCACGCTTGTCCATTTCCTTCGCTAAGGAAAGTCTATCAAGTGAATGAAAATAATCAAACTTATCAATCACATGTTTCACTTTTTTTGATTGCAAAGAACCGATAAAATGCCAAGTACCTTGTTGACCAAGTGCTTGCCATTTTTGCACACCCTCTTCCGCTCGATTTTCACCGATATGTTCGATTCCAGCACGAAGGGCAGCAACTGTTGTATCTTCACTCACATATTTCGTTACGGCAATTACCTTGATTTCTTCTACATGCCTTTCAACCTTTTGGCATATAGCTGTTATATGTTCTTGTAACTCTTGTACATTTTTTGATACATCTACACTCATCACTTACATACCACCCGTCCGATAAAACTCATTAACCTTCCTGTCTTACCTTGATCTCTACGATGTGAGAAAAACAAAGAATCCTCATCATGCGTGCAAAATGATGACTGATAGATTTGCTCTTTCTTTAATCCATAATCAAGAAAACGTAAGTAATGAAGTTTCCTTAAATCTAATAAATAATGACCAGGCCTTGTTTGAACCGTCACTTCTTTTAATTGCTCTTCACCGAATTGCGCAGCTACTCTTTCAGCCACATATGTATCAACTTCATAAGCATTTTGGCTAATGCACGGGCCAATAGCCACTTCTATTTGGTCGAGTGGAACTTGCTCTTCTTTCTCCCAAATAGATAGCATCTTAGTACCTATACCCAAAACGGTCCCTTTCCAACCAGCATGTGCCAAACCAATAAAAGGTTTTGTTTTTGATCGATAATAGAGCGGTACACAGTCAGCGTAAAGGCTCGTCAAAAGGATATTCGACTGATCCGTATACAGACCATCTGTGCTTTTAATCGCTGTATCCAGATACCTTGCACCCTTGCCTTTATCCTCTTCCGTTATTTTCTTAATCGAAGCTTCATGAACCTGCTCAGAACTTACCCAAGAATCGAGGGGAACCCCTAAGATTCCCGCCACCATTTGACGATTCTTTTGAACATGCTCTTGTAGATCTGGAACATGAAAACCCATATTTAAGGAGAGAAAATGGCCTGTACTGTTACCCCCATTTTTTGTCGTAAAGCCGGCTATTAGATCTTTATTATCGGCTACCCAAGGCTTTAACTGAAGTAATTGATCGTGTTCTTGAACAAATGGTTCTGTCACGCCATCCCCGCTCCTTTATTACAAAATATATTTACCTCATACACATTTATTTTACCATAAGATAACATAACCAATAAACGACTTTCTTCACCATTTACCGCCTTTTTGTTTGTGATTGCCGAAAAGCGTTGTCAGAAAATGCTTTGATCGATTCAGGAACTTCTACAATAATGACATCCGAGCCAATTTTAATGATGTTATCCCATGGTATGATGACCTCTGCTTCATTTCGTCCAAGTAAACCCATCACCTTATTTGTGCCATTAATAATCATCGCTTCAATTCTACCAGTAGTTAAGTTAATATCTAAGTCGGTCACATGTCCAAGACGTCGACCATTTTCCATATTTACGATATCTTTTGATTGTAAATCAGATATTTTCATCATTAAAATCCCCATCCTTTTTACATGTCTTACAACCACTATATGCAGGACATCCTTAAAATATCTATACCTAACTAAAATCACGATTTTATCAAAGGAAGTAAAAATGAAATAATCTTTCTGAGTGCAAAATTGTATAAAGTTTCCACGTCCATAGTGGTGGTAAGTAACTCTCCTTATTTGGTTGCCTTTTATATTTTTGTATAAAAGTTGGCTAACGCTGGAATGCGGAGCACTAATTGCCGCTACCGAAAATCATGCTCCGTGTCAATCTGTGGAAAGCATGCCCCCATTCCCATAGCGATATCCTAAGGAACGAACTATCGCCTGTAGCGAACTTCCATATAAAAAACTACCCGATGCACGCATACATTCAGGTAGTTTTGGATTCATCTATTAACTTTGAGCATGTTTGTTCATTTGTTGGATAGCAGCCTTTTCTAGTCTTGAAACTTGCGCTTGGGAAATGCCAATTTCATCTGCTACTTCCATTTGTGTTTTACCTTGATAAAAACGCATATTTAATATCATTTTCTCTCTGTCGTTTAAACGTACCATCGCCTCTTTTAAGGCAATTTCTTCGACCCAATTAATGTCTTTATTACGTTCGTCACTGATTTGATCCATCACAAAAATCGGATCGCCACCATCATTATAAATCGGTTCAAAGAGAGATACTGGATCTTGAATGGCATCTAAGGCAAAAACGACATCTTCCTTTGGCACTTCTAATATTTTGGCTATTTCTTGAACAGTTGGTTCTTTTTCTCGTTTCTTTTCAGCCATCAATTGATCACGTACTTGCAAAGCTTTATAGGCAATATCTCGTAACGAGCGAGAAACACGAATCGGATTATTATCTCGTAAATAGCGACGAATTTCTCCGATAATCATCGGAACGGCATAGGTTGAGAACTTGACATTCTGACCTAAATCAAAATTATCAATTGATTTCATTAAGCCAATACAACCAACTTGAAATAAATCATCAACAAATTCACCGCGATTGTTAAAGCGTTGAATCACACTTAAGACTAACCTCAAATTACCATTTACGAGTTTCTCTCTTGCACTATAATCACCTGCTTGTAGCTCAACAAACAATTCACGCATTTCTGAGTTTTTTAATACTGGTAACTTTGATGTATCTACACCGCATATTTCAACTTTATTTCGTGTCACTTCTTCTTACCCTCCTGACTCGGGAGATGATGTCAAAATAAGTATCTCCTCAGCAGGAAAAAATATGCACAGCTTCATTCCCTTTTTTACACATAATTTGGAAGAAGCTATGCTATGACAATAACGAAACGTCGTAATTATTTTTTTGTATGAAAGTTACTTAGGAGCGATGGGTTGTGCCTTGACGTTAGCTGGTCATCCATCTTACGATAGATGACCTAAGCGGGAGACTGCTCCCTTTTTTGTGCGTGCGACTCCTAATGGTGATGGAGTTGTATGAAGGGCCAAATGTTTAAGATGTCGCCACTTCTTTTATCTTTGTAGGTGGCGAAGTGAATGGGGCTACGCCATGTGGGTTTTGTATGGAAGTTAGTGCGAACATGGAGCGTTACTCGTCGCTACCGAAAATTATGCTCCGAGACAGTTGAGTGGCACTCAGTTAACCAGTGCAACCTAAGGTCTCAACTTTGACACTATGTCTCACAGGAGTTCTTCACTTATTGGTTGTAGTTATAGATGACATGCTGTGTTCATCATAGTAATAGACCGATTTACACCATTTTGTTAAATTCCTTTTGTAGTCGTTTAATAATTCGTTTTTCTAGTCGAGAAATATAGGATTGTGAGATACCTAACATATCCGCCACATCTTTCTGTGTTTTTTCTTCATCACCCGCAAGACCAAATCGAAGCTCCATGATTTGTTTTTCTCGCTCATTCAGTGTGTGTAAGGCTTTAACAAGTAACTTCCTGTCTACTTTGTCTTCAATTCCTTTTGTAATGATGTCTTCCTCTGTTCCTAGGACATCGGAAAGTAATAATTCATTGCCATCCCAATCAATATTTAGTGGCTCATCAAAAGATACTTCGGAACGAGTTTTATTATTTCTTCGTAAATACATAAGAATTTCATTTTCAATACATCTCGAAGCATACGTAGCTAATTTAATTTTTTTTTCTGGATTAAATGTATTGACGGCTTTGATTAAACCGATTGTACCGATACTAATTAAATCTTCGATATTGATTCCTGTATTCTCAAACTTCCTTGCAATGTAAACGACCAGTCTGAGGTTTCGTTCAATTAGTACTGAACGGACGGCTTTGTCACCACTAGGCAACTTCTGCAGGAGATGTGCTTCCTCTTCTTTTGTTAATGGAGGTGGCAAAGCTTCACTACCACCTATGTAATATATTTCATCGGATTTCATTCCGAGACGGTGCATGATTTTATACCAAAAAAGTGTAAGTCTTAATTTCATCTTTTTCATATTGTTCCTCCTTTTATCATTGGGCTACCTTTTCTACAACGGGACCTTGCACAAGTTTTGGGTGAATAATACTTCTAAAATGCTGTTCTGCTGATAAAGCCCCTTCTTGGATTCCAACCAATACTTTTTTTGTTTCAAATAATTGATTTTGACAAATGATTTCAACCTGATCAGGCTTCAGAGCAGTCAAAAACGGATTCCCCTGTCCTACTGCTCGATAAGGTATAATTCTCACCCTATCCATTAGTTCTTCTGTTTCTGGTAAGAGATCCTCTACACTTTCACCTATCTTTAACAGTTGACCAATGACTTCCTCTCCATATACATCTCGTAATATACGAGCTTCTACAATTAATACTGGCCATTTCGTAATTGGACAAACTAATTGATTACCAGTATCAACCAACCCTTTCATTTCTACTTTTTGTCCATTTAATATAATTCGAACCATAGCAATTTGTTCTGATTGAAACTTCCTTGTTTCGATCATGTCAAAATTTTGCTTGGCGAAATACCAAACAAGCGGAAAGCCTAATAGGACAAATACCCAACTAATTGTACTTCCCATATAAATGCCACTAGGAAGAGCAAATTGCGAAAGGATGTCCACTTCCGTTTGCCAAAAAAAGTGAAGAGCAAATAAAGCACCGCCGGTCATAAATGTAACAAAGTAAAAACCGAATAAATGCCTCATAAAATAACGTAATCGTTGATAACCAAAAGCAATCCACACAATGAGTGCCGAATACGATAATTTAAACCATGGCATATGGACGATGTCTGCTAGCGATGTAAACATGAGAATAACAATAAACGATGCTACTATACTGGCCATGATAAATCGTAAATGCTTAAAAGGACTTTTTAATAAGATGGCTGTTAGTGCAATGAGTAAATAATCAATGAATAGGTTTAATAGCCAAATGAGGTCAAGATAAATCGTCATATTTGACTCCCTCACTCATAGTTTTTATTAGTATAAAACTTTCACAAGGCTATGTCTGTCACTTCATGACGACTTTTTACTTGTTATTTTGAAAGATAATTGCTTTTTCTGTCTAAATATTTTTTGAGGAAATGATATGGAAAATAAAAGGGGGAGTTAAGGGCAAGAGTTTGTGCCTTGAAGTTAGTTGGTCATCCACCTTGCGATAAATGACTTAATAGGACATTGCTCCCTTTTTGTGCATGCGACTCCTAGTGGAAATGGAGTTGTATGAAGGACCAACTGTTTAAAGTGCCACCACTACTTTCACCTTTTTTTGTGGTGAAGTGAATGTAGGTTCTGCATACTCGGGGTTCCTTCCTTTTTTTCTGCCCGCAACCCCGTGATTCTACGTTTGCTCGGGCTTCTTATCGCTTTTTCTGCTCGCAACCCCGTGATTCCACGTTTGCTCGGGCTTCCTTTCGCTTTTTCTGCCCGCAACCCCGTGATTCCACGTTTGCTCGGGCTTCCTTTCGCTTTTTCTGCCCGCAAACCCGTGATTCGGCTTTTGCTCGGGCTTCCTTTCGCTTTTTCTGCTCGTAACCCCGTGATTCCACGTTTGCTCGGGCTTCCTATCGCTTTTTCTGCTCGCAACCCCGTGATTCTACGTTTGCTCGGGCTTCCTTTCGCTTTTTCTGCCCGCAAACCCGTGATTCCACGTTTGCTCTGGCTTCCTTTCGCTTTTTCTGCTCGCAACCCCGTGATTCGGCTTTTGCTCGGGCTTGCTATCCCTTCTTTTAGCCTCATCCCGCGCATGAAAAACCCCCTATGAAACTTCCATAAGGGGTTGTTGGTTGTTGGTTATTAGCGATTGCGGTTTCTGCGATTTCTTAGAAATGTTGGAATATCTAAGGTATCAAGTTGCTCATCACTATTTTGATTCTTTTGTGGTTGGGACTGTGAGTAACGTGGTTCTTTTTGAACCTGTGGTTCCTCTTGCTTAGCTTTAGGTTTGTTCATTTTTTGTGAAGAACTTGGACGGTGTTGAACTTGGTTCTCCCCATCCTCAAAACCTGTCGCAATAACTGTAACAACAATTTCATCTTTTAAGTTTTCATTAATAACAGAACCAAAGATCATATTAACTTCAGAATCAGATGCAGCTGAGACAATTTCAGCAGCCTCATGTACTTCATATAAACTTAAATTTGAACCACCGGTAATGTTCATGAGTACACCTTGTGCTCCATCAACAGATGTTTCAAGTAACGGACTTGAAATGGCTTTTTTCGCCGCTTCTGCCGCTCTGTTTTCACCTGTAGCAATCCCGATCCCCATGAGAGCAGAACCTTTTTCACTCATAATTGTTTTAACATCCGCAAAATCAAGGTTAATTAAACCAGGTACAGCAATTAAATCCGAGATACCTTGTACACCTTGTCTCAATACATTATCCGCTTCACGAAACGCTTCTAACATTGGTGTATTTTTATCGACAATTTCCAATAAACGATCATTAGGAATAACAATCAATGTATCTACTTTTTCTTTTAAAGCTTCAATACCTGCAGCTGCTTGAGTTTGGCGCTTACGTCCTTCGAAGGTGAATGGTCTTGTCACAACTCCTACCGTTAAAGCTCCTAGCTCTTTAGCAACTTCAGCAATGACTGGAGCTGCGCCTGTACCAGTACCTCCGCCCATTCCTGCTGTAATAAAGACCATATCTGAGCCTTGTAAGACTTCTTCTAATTGCTCGCGACTCTCTTCAGCTGCCTTTTTTCCGATTTCTGGATTGGCTCCTGCACCAAGTCCTCTCGTTAATTTACCACCTAATTGTAATTTTGCTTCTGCTTTTGAAAGGTGAAGAGCCTGAGCATCTGTATTTACTGCAATAAAATCAACACCTTGTAAACCATTCTCAATCATTCGATTGACGGCGTTACTTCCTCCGCCACCAACACCAATAACTTTAATTTGTGCTAATTGATCCATATCCATTTCAAACTCTAACATGTGAGGTCCTCCTAATCAGACTAACATTGACTTCTATTCAAAAAATACTTTAAAGAAATTCTTCACTTTTGCTTTTGGTTTTTCACTTTTTGCTTCTTTATTTTTTACCTTTTTCGCTGTCTGCGGCTCAAACTCTTCATCATACGATGAGTCGCCTTCTGAATCAGAAACTGCTGCTGCTACTTCCTTGCCTTGAACTTTCACATTTTTATAAGCAAATTGGATTAATCCAATACTTGTTGTATATTGCGATTCACGAACACCAATATAATCTGGAATCGCAATGCGGATATTACCCTCCAATAGCTCTCGTGCCAATTCTAATATTCCAGGAATCATAGCAGTACCACCCGTTAAGACATAACCGCCTGGGAAGTCTTTATAACCTAACTTCATTAACTCACGATAAATCAATTCAAACATTTCTTCAATTCTAGGCTCTATTATATGAGCTAATTCGAATTGATTAAAATTCTGAGCTTCATTTGAACCAATTACCGAAATAGTGAACGTTTCTTCTTCAGAAGCTTCGTCGATATAAGCATGTCCATACTTGGTTTTAATTCGCTCTGCTTCTTCAGTTGATGTGCGCAATCCAACAGCAATATCGTTGGTAATATGGTCACCACCTATTGGTAGGACAGTCGTTGCTTGTAATGAACCTTGTTCAAAAACTGAGATTGTAACAGAGCCACCACCAATATCAATTAAGCAAACACCTAAACCTTTTTCATCTTTTGATACAGCTACTGAACCAGCAGCTAATGGTTGTAAACATACATCGGCTATTTGTAACCCAGCTCTTTCCACACAACGAAGTAAATTATGTAAAATTGTCTTAGAACCCGTAATAATTGTCCCTTCCATTTCAAGTCTAACACCAATCATTCCACGAGGGTCATTAATTTCATCCAAACCATCAACAATAAATTGCTGTGGAATGACATCAATAATCTCTCTTTCTGGTGGAATAGATATCACTTGGGCTGCATCAATGACACGGGCAATATCTTCGTTTCCTATCTCGCGGTCAGGGCTTGAAACAGCCACTACCCCGTGACACGGCTGTAATTGAATATGATTCCCATTAATACCTACAACTACTTGTTTAATAGATAATCCAACCATTCTTTCAGCTTGTTCAACTGCTCGCTTAATCGATTGAACCGTCTCATCTATATCTACAATAGCACCTTTTTTTATGCCATTAGAAGGCGTTGTACCAACCCCAATAATATTAATGGTTCTATTCGAGATTTCTCCAATGATCACTCTGACATTGGATGTACCGATGTCTAAACTTACATAAATTTCACTGTTGTTCATTCTGTGGCACCTCCTTAATAAATGAACTAAATTCAACATTTAAGTCCTTCGTATTCTTTCTCCGTTAAAAAGCGACTTAATGATCAATCTATGAATGACTTTAATCTAACAAAATATAAATATTAAAAAAGATTAATTATTAATCATATTCAACNTTAATCATATTCAACATAAAGGCGCCTTTTTCCTTTTAAAAACCTAGTAAATCCGTAAAAACTTTAATCTTTAATCATACTGAACTTTTATTTTTACCTTTTTCTCTTTTAGCCCGCCATTTTGATAAGAGTTCACGACGTATAACCGCCATATTTTGAAATAAGCGAACGCCAAAAGCAAAAACAGCTGCTAAATATAAGTCTACACCAAGATGAACCCCTAGAAAAGCTAAACCTGCTGCTAATAAAATATTAAAAAAGAAACCTGATAAAAATACACCTTCATTAAAGCTATTTTGTAAATGTGCCCTTATCCCCCCAAAAAGTGTGTCAAAAGCCGCAAGAACAGCGATAGATAAATAACTTGAATACTCAGCAGGTACTCGAAATTCTGTTAAGAGCCCAAGGGCCACACCTATAATTAGTCCTAAAATCGGCAACCACATTACCTTTAATCCCCCTTTGTCTCTTCCATAAAACGTACTCTTGGAATTTGCTCATATGACGGTAGCGTCATATTCTCTTCCATTTGGAATGTTAAAGCATAACCAAAAGCTTCAAACTCCTCTACAGAAGCAGACACTAAAAGCTCATTATGTAGCTTTTCAGGGTCATCGCTAATTACAAAAATATCTAAAGGTAATGGCTGCACTCTTTTATAATTTAATTGTGGTACTCCATTGACGTCTCGAAAAGCAGAGGTAGTCAAAACTCTTTCCGTTCCGACAGCTATTTCACTTCCCCCAAAACTTCTCACTTCGTTTAATAGAAATCGAAATAACTCTACTGGAGGAGTAAAATCATCAACTTGTAAAAATTCTTCATCCACAAGTGATTCAATCCGGATAATAACACCATCTCCATTTATTTCGGATAAGCTCGCTATTTCCTTAAGTTCATTTATTTGATTTTCTAATACACCAGAAACATTGTCACGATTTGTTAACGTTTCTTCATATTCAACGGCCAATTGATTTAATTTATCAATTTCGTTCGATAATTGGATGCGCCTGTCTTGAGATTGCTTCAACTGCTCTCTAAGCTCACGAACATCCCGAGTATCACGAACTTGGACTTCTTCTTCGCTTTCTTGAAGTGATTGAAATTGGATGGCAATCATAATACCAATAACAAAAGAGACAAGTGTCAATATCCATATATTTTTCAACTTACTTACCCTCCTCTTTCAGATAAGTAAGAATTAAACTCAATATGATTTTGCTTTTGAGTTCTAACCGTTATGCCGTCATTAACGAGTTGTTCCAAAACACCACCATGGATCTCAATCGAAGCTAGTAAAGTATCCGGTTCCCCTATCGCAGAAATTGTAAAAGGAGCTGTTGAAACATGTCCATCTACGAGGATAACGGGCCCTACACATTTTATATAAGATTGATTCGTTAATCGATATCCATTTATTGCAACGGCCTCAGCTTGTGAGACAAATAACTCATCAATCACCTTCTGTACATGCTCCTCATGTACGATGTAATCATTGGGATTTGCATTCGTTGGTAAATACTCCGAATCCTCTAATGATATTTCAATACCCGGACCATGAACAGGAACCGTACCTGCTATTTTTCTTAGTCGTTCAATATCATCAATGAGATTCTTGTTACGAACTTCCTCTTCTTCACTTACATTAGCTAATTGAGACTCTAATTCTCTTATTGAGCTTTGTTTTTCACTAATCTCTTCTTGTAAGCTCATATTAAATTCTTCCGATTCGATAATTTGACTTCTTAAATCGTCTTCATAACGCCATTGTGTTTCATCATGACTTGAAGTGCTTTGTCTTTCACTCGTTATTTGATAACTTAAAGCTACGATAAAACCTGAAACGAACAGTACGAAGGATAGAATAACGTGTTTACCCTTCACCTTCAATTTCTACATCCTCCTCTAAATCAAACTGTTCAAAATATGGACTCATTTTCATATGTAACACACCATTTTGTTCACGATCTATTTCCTGAGCAATAGATGGGTATGGAACCATCCATTCTGAAAAATTATGAATAAAAGACCTTACTTCAATTCCGTCTGTCATATATAAAGTTATTTCGTTTGGCTCGTTATCTCCACCATTGTAGAATACTTGGGAGATTCGCTCACTAATTTGCTCTGGCAATAGTGAAAGCTCAGCGGCAAATTCTGTCAATAACTCTCCTTCATCAAGACCCATAATAATCGGTGCATCAGAAGGATATTCTTGTCGTTCTAATTCATTGAGGAAAAGACCATTTGCCATCATTGGGTAAAACTTATCTTGTTTAAATAAATAAGCTACTCGTGGATGTTCCTCAATATGTAACACGACAGTTGAGGGTAATTGTCTATCAATCGTCGCTCCTTTTATTTCAGGTAACGTTTGTATCGACGCTTCAATTTCCTCTGCATTCAAATTCCAAATGTGGTCCCCTTGTTTGAGCCCACTAGCCTCGATAATTTCTTCTTCAGAGGCAATATAAGACCCCTGAACTTCAATTGTTCGAATTTGGCTTAATGGTGATTGGAAATATACGATTACTAACAATAAAAGAAAGAACATAACTAGAAAGAATAACAGCCGACGATTCGCCTTACGTTTCCGCTGTTCTTTTAACGATGGCATGCGATCTTCCAATGTTACAATTTTGTCGTTCCCCATCGTCACCTCTCCCTCATTGTCTATCATTAAACATCTGTTTAATTATACCATAAAACAGGTACAAATTTATCACATGACTTTAACTTTTTCAGTAAAGAACGCCACTCTACGTAATCTTAAACGATTATTTTCTAAGTATTCCTTTGATATAGTTGATTTGGTCTAATACCTATATCTCAGAATTGCTTTTTCATTAAACTTTACTTCTTACTTCCCTTTAAGAGTAGCTTATTCGTTATGAAGAAACTTATATCCTTCTGTTTCGTTTCAAAGCTTTCTAACAAATCTAGTCAACATTCGACTTCTTTCTTATTTTATCACGTTACGTATTACAAACACATGATCAGAGTATGTGAGATTATCTGAATTGAATCCCTTCGAATGATTCACCCCTCGATAGTTTCACACAATTACCAATCCACACCAATCTTCAACCCTAAACAAATAATAATGATCTACATCCATGAAGTACGATGAATAATCTTCATAAAAAAACTAGAAAACCTGACATATCTAATCAAGTCGTCTAGTTCTTCCTATCATTTGCCCTTAAATTCTTGAATGTTTACTTATATTCAGCAATACTCCCAAGGAAACAAGCATTAATGTCAACGATGAGCCACCATAACTTAATAACGGTAGCGTAATACCAGTTACAGGAATCAACCCTGTTACCACCCCTATGTTAATCATCACTTGTATCGCTAACATCGCAATAATACCAATTGCCAACAAGCTTCCAAACAAATCCTGTGCTCCTAGAGCAATTCGAATGCCCCGCCAAAATATGAAAGCAAACAGTATTATCACAATCGCACCACCGATAAATCCTAATTCTTCAGCAAGAATCGCAAAAATAAAGTCCGTCTGAGGCTCTGGCAAGTAAAAATATTTCTGTCTACTTTCTCCTAACCCCATGCCCATCAAACCACCTGGCCCAATTGCATACAAGGATTGAATAATTTGAAATCCTGACCCCAAGGGATCCTCCCACGGGTCCAAAAATGAAGTAATTCGTTTAATACGGTATGGAGCAGAAGCAATTAAACCAACAAAACCTGCTAACCCAATCAAACCAAGAAGCACAAAATGACTGACCCTTGCACCGACTACAAAGATCATCACTACACACGTGCCAACCATAACCGCCCCCGTCCCTAAATCAGGTTGCAGCATAATCATACCGAAAGCGACCATTACAATACTTAAAGACGGTAGAAGCCCACTCTTAAAAGAGGTGATATGTTTTTGATTTTCCGAAAGAAACTTAGCTAAAAATATGATCATCGCCATCTTCATAAATTCTGACGGTTGAATAGAGAAAGCCCCAATCCCTAGCCAGCTTTGAGCACCCCCCCGCACTAAACCAACCCCAGGAATCAAAACGATAATTAGTAACAGAAAACAAATGATAATCATTATTTTGGCTAACGACTTCCAAGTCCAATAATCAATATTCATAATAAAAATCATGGCAACCAATCCGAGTACCGCAAAAAACAGTTGTCTCTTTAAGAAGAAAGAGGAATCTTCAAACCTGTATTCAGCCCAAGCCGCACTTGCACTATAAACCATGATCATACCAATAATTAATAAAGCAATAATTAATAGTAATAAACTATAATCCGGCGTTCTTTTTTGACTAGCCACTTGACCACCTCACCTGCAACAAATGTCTTACTAAACACTTTATGCGGACAAGTCGTTAAACATGTCATGAAGGTAACTAGTTTAAAAATCGAAAAAAATGAGTAAAGCTTTTGAGCTCTACTCATTCCTTGACCATACGTATGGTTTATATATCTTACTACCCTATTTTCATTACTGCACTCATAAATTCTAGTCCACGTTCTTCAAAGGTCCGATATTGATCCCAACTCGCACATGCCGGTGACAATAAAATCACTTCACCTACTGTAGAATTCTCCCAAGCAAGCGAAACGGCATCATCAACTCGATTAGCCTCATAAATAGTAGCAACTCCTGCTGCTTCAGCTACTTTTTTTAATTTAGTCGCTGTCTCACCGAACGTAATTAACTTACTGACATGTCCAAGTGAAGGGATTAAGGCGTCAAATTCATTTCCTCTATCGAGTCCTCCAGCTAACAGGATAACAGGTGCATCGAATGCTGCCAAAGCTTTTTTTGTTGCTAAAATGTTCGTTGCCTTTGAATCATTATAAAAAGAACGCCCTTCTAATGCACGAACAAACTGCAAACGGTGCTCTACCCCTACAAACGTTTTTAACACATGAATCATTTGTTCTTTTTTGGCTCCAGCAACATAGGAAGCTCCAACCGCTGCGAGGATATTTTCAAGATTATGTGTACCAGGTAAAACAATCTCACTGACATCAAGAAGTTTCTCTGCATTGATATAAAGAGCACCATGATAGACCGATAACCCATTGGCCAATAATGCCTTTTGTGTAAATGGAATCTTTGTAGCATGGAGATTTGTGACCATCTTAGATACTATTGGATCATCTGCATTATAAACAATAAAATCAGAATCCGTTTGATTGGCACCAATGTTTGCTTTAGCGTCTATGTAAGCATCTTTTGAACCATGATAATCAAGATGTGCATCAAAGATATTTAACAGCACAGAAATCTTAGGACGATATGTTGAAATACCCATTAATTGAAAGCTAGAAACCTCCATAACAATTACGTCATCCTCTGTAGCCGTCTCAGCTACCTCACAGGCAACTGTGCCAATATTCCCAGCAATAAGAGGATTTCTAGCACTTTCATTCATCATATGGTGAACCAATGTCGTCGTTGTCGTTTTTCCATTTGACCCAGTAATTGCAATGATCTCGGCTTCGCTAATTAAATATGCTAATTCAATTTCTGTAATTACAAGCAAATCTCTTTTAGCAGCTTCTTGCAATAAAGGGTTCGAATAAGGAATACCCGGGTTTTTGACAATTAACTCATAGCCTTGATCAAGTAATGAAAGAGGGTGAGAGCCACTGATAATTTGAAAGCCTTCCTTATCTAATCTTTGCGCTTGTTCATTTTCCTCTAAAGGTTTAGCATCATTAATGGTCACTTCAGCACCGAGGCGCTGCAACAGACGAGCTGCCGCTTCACCGCTTTTGGCTAATCCCAAAACTAAGACTTTTTTACCTTTCATCCCGTTGTAAGTCTTCATATTATATCCACACCTCAATATAGATTCCTAACAACGCTAATAATAAGCCAACAAACCAAAACGTCACAACGACACGCCACTCGGACCAACCTGACAATTCATAATGATGATGCAGTGGGCTCATCTTAAAAATACGCTTCCCTCTTGTTTTAAATGAAATCACTTGAATGATAACGGATAACGTTTCAATGACAAAGACTCCACCAATAATAATTAAGAGAATTTCGAGCTTCGCCATAATAGCAATCCCGGCAATCGCTCCACCAAGTGCTAAGGAACCTGTATCTCCCATAAACACTTTAGCAGGGTGTGCATTATAGACTAAAAACCCTAATACAGCACCAACGACAGCTGCACTAAATACCGAAATATTAACTTGATCGGCACTCCATGTAATGACAGCAAACGCTCCAAAAGCTATTGCTGCGGTTCCAGCTAGAAGACCATCTAACCCATCTGTCAGATTCACGGCATTGGATGCCCCAACTAACATTACGATAATTAAAGGTAAGTAAAACCAACCAAAGTCAATACTAATAGATGTTGCTGGTATGGTAACCACTGTTGAGAAACCTAGTTGTATAAGTCCAAAATAAAATAAAACGGCTATTAACAATTGACCAAATAACTTTTGTTTTGAGGTCAACCCTAAATTTCTTTTTTTGACGACTTTAATATAATCATCTAAAAACCCTACTAACCCAAACCCTACTGTTACAAATAATAACAATAAGATCTCTTGACTAAAAGATAAGAACCGAATCGAGACAAATAATGTCGCCAGTAATATTGACAGAACAATAACGATTCCACCCATCGTGGGTGTCCCGCTTTTTTTCTGATGCGACTCTGGCCCCTCTTCTCTAATACTTTGCCCGAACTTTAAACGTCTTAAAAACGGGATAAAAACGGGTGATAATAAAACGGCAATAAGAAATGATAAAAGAAGTGATAATAACAACACTAGCTCTAACATTCTATCACCCCTCCTTTCCTTCTTGCTGATAAGCACTTATTAATTCTTCTAGCTTCATTCCACGAGAAGCCTTAAATAATACTACACTACTTTCGTCTGTTAAGGAATAGATTGTATGTGCAGCCTCTTCTTTTTTCTGAAAATAGAAGGCTTGAATGTTTTCATCATAATACGATTTCTGCCACTCATCATACATCCATTTCATTAATTCCCCTACCCAAACAATTGCCGTTATCGGATGTGTAATACTAGATGCAAGCTGACGATGTAGCGTTTCCTCATCTTTTCCAAGCTCATATAAATCTCCAATAACCAAAATTTTCTTTTCAAAGCTTGGCATTTCTTTGATTGTTTCAATAGCCGCTTTCACAGATGTCGGACTAGCATTATAAGCATCATTGATAACAAGCTCACCAAAGGGACCTCTAGTTTTTTCTAATCGCATTCCTGTTATTTGCACGCTCGCCAAACCAGATTGGATTTGTTCTGAATCAAAACCAAGTTCACTGGCCAGTGCAATTGCATAAGCTGCGTTTTTGACATTATGTTTACCGAGAATAGGTAGAAAATAATTGTGACCTTCAAAAGTAAAGGTATAACCATCCTCAGTCATTTTTAAATCCTTGATCGCTGTCGCTAATTTCGAATCAAAGCCAATTAGCTTGGATTGTTCATTCCAATATGGCTTTAACAAAGCCTCATCCGCATCCATATAGACATGACCATCGAGAACTAATCCGGAGATAATTTCCATTTTCGCCTTAGCTATCCCTTCACGTGACCCTAATTGCTCCATATGTGATTCCCCAATATTTGTCACAATTGCTTGATTTGGCTTGGCAATAGTAGAAAGCAATTCAATCTCGCCAAAGCCACTCATACCCATTTCTAATATCAAATACTGACAATCTAATGGCATCGCCAAAATCGTTAATGGTAATCCGATATGATTATTAAAGTTCCCTTGAGTTTTATATGTGACTGCCTCTAAAGAAAGAACAGCTTCAACTAAATCTTTTGTAGTCGTTTTACCATTACTCCCTGTAATCGCAATGACAATTGGATTAACCATCGCTCGATAATTTTCGGCCATTTTTTGTAAAGCCTTTAACGTATCTTCAACCATATATAATTGAAAACCAGGAGGTAACGAGGATGGGAGTGGCTCGTTTTTGTTCCATAATGCTGCTTGTGCACCATTCTCTATCGCTTTATCTATAAATAAGTGACCATTACGGTTGGCAACTAATGGAATGTACAAATCCCCAGCTTTTAATGTTCTCGTATCTATCGAAACAGCACGGAATTGCGTCGCTTGATGATTGAACCGAGTGGAAAGAAAAGGTATGATTGTTGATGGTATCATGTTACTTTCTCTCCTTAATTGCTTCATTCGCTACTTCACGGTCATCAAAGTGAACCGTCTCTTTGGCAAATTGCTGGTAAGTTTCATGTCCTTTTCCTGCAATCACAATAATATCACCAGTTTTAGCACCGGCTATCGCTTGCTTAATCGCCATTTCTCGGTCCACAATCACATGATAATTGTGAGCTTGTAATCCTGTTGTCATATCAGCTAAGATTTGGTGTGGCTCTTCACTTCTAGGGTTATCCGAAGTAAAAATAGCTTCGGTTGAAAATTGTGTAGCAATTGTCGCCATTACTGGACGTTTTAAGCGGTCTCGATCGCCACCACATCCGACCACAACTATAATATCTCCCGTTGCAAAATCTTGTACCGTTTCAAGTACATTTTGTAAGCTATCTGAAGTATGTGCATAGTCGACAACTACAGTAAAATCTTGCTCAACTGTAGCTCTAACCGTTTCAAATCTTCCTGGTATCCCTTTTACTGTAGATAATGACTCAACGATAACATCAATGGAAAGCCCCGCACAATAAGCAGCACTAATTGCCGCTAGTAAATTATACACATTAAACTTACCAATCAAACTAACCTCTAACTCATAACATGTATCTTGGAAAATAAGCTCAAATTTCGTTCCTTTTGCACTTAAACGAATGTCACGAGCAAAAAAATCTGCTTTATGTTTTATACTATACGTCACGATATCTGCACTCGTCATTTTCATCAGTTTTTTGGAAGCAGGATCATCGATATTAAAAATCGCATATTTATCACGATATACATTTCCTAATTGAGCAAATAATAAACCTTTAGCATTCAAATACGCATCCATCGTTTCATGATAATCTAAGTGATCCGGAGTCAGATTCGTAAAAACGCCTATATTAAAATCACAACCATGAACACGACCATAATCCAAAGCATGAGAAGAGACTTCCATAAATGCCACATCAACCTGTTCTTTGACCATTCGATGAAAGGTTTCTTGTAAAGTTATTGACTCTGGTGTCGTATTTTTCGTTTTGACAATTTCTTCTCCCACTTTGGCATACATCGTACCAATGACACCTGTTTTTTTCTGTGCCGCTTTAAAAATATGCTCTAAGATTAATGTTGTTGATGTTTTTCCGTTCGTTCCAGTAATACCAATCAACGGGAACTTTTCAGTTGGATATTCATAAAAATGACTCGCCAACTTAGCCATCGTTCTTTTTGTATCTTTTACTACGATTACAGGCACATCTAAAGAGAGCGCTTTTTCAGCCAAAACGGCAACTGCCCCATTTTCAATAGCGCTTAGGGCAAAGTCGTGACCGTCTACTGTATATCCCTCGATACAAATAAAGAATGTATTTTCTCTCACTTCACGACTGTCCATTGTTATATGCTCAACTACTGGATCCTCTTTTAAGTCGACATCTATAAATGGTACTACTTTCATAAGCTCTGATAATTTCATCATTGATTAACACTCCGTTCATCCACTACATGGTAGGAGTAGAGATTTAAAAGTATCATCTCTACTCTTTTCCTATTACATTCCCTTTTTCTATTAGGAACACACATAGAATTATTTTAGACGTTTCATTGCTTTTTGTCACCCATATAAAGTCGGATTGTCGAACCTGACTGAACTTTTTCTCCTGGCTTTGGTGATTGTGTCACGACGTATTTCCCTTCACCAGATGTATTAATTTGTAATTCATAATAAGAATCATGAATTTCTCTTCGCGTTCGCCCTAGCATGTCCGGCACTTCAACGAGTGGTTCATCTGGCCACGTTAATTCTTTTTCAATTTGGTTTTCCCTTTTTTCAACGCCTAGTGCGCGTAAGCTATCACCAATAATTGTTCCGACAATCGGAGCGGCTACTTGACCACCGTACTGAATCGTATCTTTAGGATTATCAATAGCCACATAAACAACAATCTCTGGATCATCAGCCGGAGCAAAACCGATAAAAGATAAGATGTAGTTATTTTCTAAATACCGACCATCCTTTGCTTTTTGTGCCGTCCCTGTTTTCCCACCGACTCGATAGCCATCAACAAATGCTTTTTTTCCGGAACCTTGTGCCACAACATTTTCAAGGGCAAATCGCACTTGTTCAGACGTGTCTTCCGAGATGATTTGTCTTTTCATAACGGGTGTATGACTATTGACCACTTCTCCTGTAACCGAGTCCAGCCATTCTTTGGCCAAATAAGGTTCATAGATATACCCTCCATTAACCGCTGCCGATACAGCCACGACTTGTTGGATAGGGGTCACAGCCACTCCTTGTCCAAATGATGTTGTCGCAAGCTCTAACGGCCCTACTCGGTCACGGTTAAATAGTATTCCCGTACCTTCTCCTTGTAAATCTATCCCTGTTTTCGTTCCAAAACCAAAGTCTTCAATATAATCAAATAGTCGATCCTTTCCTAGTCTCTCTCCTAAAACAACAAAGCCTGGGTTACATGAATTCTGAACCACTTCTAAAAAAGTTTGAGAGCCATGCCCACCTTTTTTCCAACATCTTAAATTATGTCCAGCTACTTTAATGTAGCCGGGATCATAAAAGTTATCCTTTAATAAATCAACCTCTTTTTCTTCCAAAGCAGCCGCTAAGGTGATAATTTTAAAAGTAGACCCAGGTTCATATTGCATCCAAACAGGTTTGTTTTGATTGTAAACAGTCGGATCTACAGCTTGGAATTGTTCAGGATTATAATGAGGTCTACTGCTCATTCCAAGAATTTCTCCTGTTTTAGGATTCATAGCAATTGCAATCGCACCATCCGGGTTATATTTGGCTTCAGCAATATCTAGTTCCCGTTCAATAATCGTTTGAACGCGACTATCAATGGTCAAAACCAAATCCATTCCGTCCGTAGGTGCCTTATATTCATCGGCATGATTAGGCATTCGATTTCCCTTTGCCGTCGCAAAAAAGGAAACATAGCCTTTTTCCCCTTTCAGGTATTCATCATAATAGGACTCTAACCCCGTTAAACCTTGATTATCAATTCCTGCAAATCCAAGAACATGTGACAAATAACTACCAAATGGGTAATGCCTTTTACTATCTTCGGCAATATACACACCAGCTAACCGTAATTCTCTTACTTCATCGGCCTTTTCCTTCGATATTTTTCTTCCTTCTGGGTTAATCTTCACAATAGAAGCATTTTTAGTAACCATTTCAAAGGCTCGTTGCGTATCCATATCAAGAGTGGCCGCCAGTTTTTCCGCTGTATTCTCTGGATCCCTCACTTGTTTTGGAACGACTAAAACCGATGGAGAACTCACATTGGTTGCTAATACAACACCATTAGCATCTAAAATCTCTCCTCGTTTTGCCTCAAAGGGTACATCCCGACTCCACGAATCCTCTGCTAAATCCGTTAACCAATCACCTAATACAAATTGAACATACCCTAAACGAAAGGTAATGATAAAAAAGATAGCCAGTCCAACAAAAAATACGAGTAATAAACGCTTTTTAACGGTTACATTTGAAACACGCACGTAAGTCAACCTCCCGAGTCATTTCTACAAATCGTAAAAAAGATAGCTTGTTTTAGCCTATGCTTTGAACGAAAAAGTAGAACATTCTCGGGAGATACAACGCTTTACCAACTATTCCGTATCTACTCCATCAGAAAGATCCTCTGATTCCGATTCACCAATCGCTTCCCCATTTTCTTCATCCTCTGTTTCCGTGTCCGCTTCATTCATTTCTTCCTCAACTAAATTCTCTTCTTGCTCATATGACTTTAAAGCCAACTCAATCGTAATATAATCACCAGGCACTACACGGTCTCCCTCTGAGACATCTTGCCCTGTGACATACCCTTGCCCAAATAAGTTAGCCGTTATATCTAATACATCTGCTAACCTTAAAACATCACGACTTGACCAATCAACCATATTTGGGATCTCATAGCTGTCGTCATCGGTCCGTAAAAACACTCTTTCACCTTTTAAAAGCCCTTTTTCAATTGCAGGCTCTTGTGAAATCACCTGCTTACCATCACCAAGAATAACTGGCGTAAGCCCTTGTTCCTCTATCACTTTTGCTGCATCCTTCGTCGTCATTCCTGTGAAATCTTCTAATTGATACCCTTTTTTTGTTTCTTGGTTTATTTCTTCTACCGTAGGTACTACATTTAAATATTCCAACCCTTGTTTCATAACCGTCGTAAATATTTTCTGTGCTGGTTGAGCTCCCGTCTCCATTGCTGAAATGGTTGGTCTTTCAACTGCTACATATACGAGTAAACTCGGGTCTTTTTTAGGTGCCATTCCTAAAAAGGAAAAGATGTTTTCGCCATGCCCTTGAATATACCCTGGTCCATTTGGGTTTGGAATTTGGGCCGTCCCTGTTTTCCCAACGACATCAAACCCTTCAATATAATAAGGCTTACCTGTACCTGCTGGGTCAATGACAGCCCCCTCTAATAAGTCAAGCATTTGTGAGGCGGTCTCTTCAGAGATTGGCTCACCTGTCACTTCTGGTTCATTTTTCATAACAACATCATCGGTATTTGGATCAACCATCCGATCAATTACATAGGGCTTCATCATCTTACCACCATTAGCAATCGCTGTAGCTGCTTGAATTTGTTGTATAGGCGTAATCGCTGTACCTTGACCAAATGCAGTCGTTGCTACATCGGTTTGACTTCCTTTAGCAATTAAACTACTTGCTTCATTTGGTAAATCAATGCCTGTTGGTTCAGTTAAACCAAATCGTTCCCAGTACTCATATAACTTATCTGCACCTAATCCTTCTAGTGCGAGTTTTGCCATAGCAACGTTAGAAGAACGATAAAAACCTTCTTCAAATGTGATTTCTCCCCACCCACGACCATAGTTATGGTCACGCACTGGGTCTGGCCCTACTTGAATAGTACCAGATTGATATAATTGATCTTGATTAAATTTCCCTTCCTCAATCGCTGCTGCGACTGTAAACATCTTAACCGTAGAGCCTGGTTCAAAGTGATCGGATACAGCATAATTCATATAATTTGTAATCGACTCATAACGATTAGGATTAAAACTAGGACGATTACTCATCGCCAGGATTTGACCTGTTTTAGGATCGGCAACAATCGCAATCATTCTTTCAGGCTTATATTGTTCATCTACTTCCGTCATGACTTGCTCTAAAGACGTTTGAATATTTGAATCCAGTGTCAAATATACATCTAAACCATCCTCTGCCGGTGTAATAGTTTCAGGTTGATTTAATAACGGTACCCGATTTCGATCTGCTTGATAGTTAAGTTGACCGTCTTGCCCTGACAAATAATCATCTAAACTTCTTTCAAGACCCATTCTTGCTGCTTCCATATTCCTCTCTGTATAGCCAATGATATGAGAAGCATATGTTTGCTTTGGATAATACCTTCTTGGTTCTCTTGTGAAATAAATCCCTTCTAGCTCTAACTCGCGTATCTCCAGCATTTCTTCATACGTTAAGTTACGTGCACCAGCTCCAAGTTCAACTTGAAATTTATCTTGTGATAAAATTCGGGTCAAATTTTGTACATCTTGATTTATGTATGGTGCTAAAGCATCGGCCGTCTCACTCGGGTCTTGCACAAATTCACTTTGATTTTGATTTAATATGGCATAGACTTTATACGAGGTGACTTCTTCCGCCAGAATTCCTCCACCGCGGTCAAAAATCGTCCCTCGTTTTCCTAATAATTCAATGGAGCGACTCCACCTTTCTTCTGCCAGTTCTTCGAGTTCTTGACCGTTAACTTCTTTTGTTACTTGTATGAAGGCAACACGTCCAATAAAAACAAAAAAGATGACAAAGAAAATAATCATTAAGGTAACAGCTCTAACATTGGTTACTGCCCGTTTTATTTCCATCCTCTCACTCCGTCCTTGCTAATTGTTTTGTATGAAAGTTACATATGGGCGATAGGTTGTGCCTTGAAGTTACCTGGTCATCCATCTTGCGTTAGATGACTTAACAGGACATTGCTCCCTGTTTGTTCAGACCGACTCCTGATGTTGATCGAGTTGTAAAAGAGCCAACTGTTTAAAAAGTCGCCACTACTTTCATCTTTGTTGGTGACGAAGTGAACGCTGCTTCGTCATGTGCGCTTTTTATAAATGGTGCTTAAAAACGAACTCTTATATTTGTGTAAAAAAACTAGTTCATGAATGAACTAGTTTTGTGGTTGAACTGGTTTTACTTGGTCTCCTTGGAAAAACATACCTTGTTCTTTCGCTTTTTCAATAATTCTTTCTGGATTACTGTATTCATCAACCGTTAAGCTCAGGCCCGCATTCACTTCTTCTTGTCCACTTATCGTTTGTTCGAGCTGAACGATTTCAGCATTCGTTTGATAAATGCCAATATAATTATGAATGATAAAGGCAGCAAAGAGGAAAATTCCAGCAACGATAAGTCCCATAATCGCTTTTTCACCTTTTGTTATTTTATGTTTAATACGACGTACTACTTTTTTACGTTGAGGTTGTAACGTTTCCTGCTGCTTATGTTGAATATTGCGAGCAACCATACTCATTTTCAGTCCCCCTCACTCTTATTGTTTTTCTGCAATTCTTAGCTTAGCCGAGCGAGAACGATTATTTTCTGCTAATTCACCTTCACTCGGTATAATCGGTTTTCTTGTAATTAGTTTTAATGGTGCTTCGAATCCTTCTGGGATAATTGGTAAACCAGGCGGTAAGTCCGGTCCCTTACTTTTCTCTCTAAAAATCTCTTTACATAATCGATCTTCTAACGAATGAAACGTGATAACAGCAACTCTTCCACCTTTGCTCAATATATCAACCGCATCCTCTAAAGCATCTTCAAACGCTCCAAGCTCATCATTTACTGCAATTCTTATCGCTTGAAAGGTCCGTTTAGCAGGATGGCCACCGGTTCTACGAGCTGGTGCTGGAATCGCTTCTTTAATTAATTCAACAAGTTCCCCTGTTGTTTCTATAGCTTTCTTTGAACGAGCTGCTTCAATCTTTCGAGCAATTTGTTTAGCAAACTTCTCTTCTCCATATCGAGTAATGATTCGAACTAGTTGGTGAAAATCCCATTCATTGACTACCTCAAACGCACTTAGAGCCGCCGTTTGATCCATTCTCATATCTAATTTAGCGTCTTGATGGTAACTAAACCCACGACTTGCATCATCTAGCTGCGGGGATGAAACACCTAAATCAAATAGGATCCCATCAACTTCGGTCACACCTCGATTTTGGAGCTCTTCTTTTATGTAGCGAAAATTTGACTTAATTAATGTGAATTTCCCTTGATAAGCCGCCCAATTCTCCTGTACAAAAGCAAGTGCCTCATCATCTTGATCAAACGCATATAAATGCCCTTGATCATTCAGTTGTTTGACAATTAACTCCGAATGGCCCCCTCTTCCTAACGTACAATCTACATAAATTCCATCTGGTTTGACTTGCAAACCTTTCACTGATTCTTCTTTTAATACTGTTACATGAGTAAACATAGACGACATCTCCTTGCAATCCTCAACCTACAGGTCAAAATCAATAATATTTTCAGCAATCTCACTAAAGGAATCTTCTGACTCGGCAAAATACTCTTCCCAATTTTCCTTTGCCCAAACCTCGACACGATTGGATACACCGATAATCACACATTCCTTTACAAGCTGAGCATAATCTCGCAAAGGTGCAGCAATGTTTATTCTTCCCTGCTTATCTATTTCACATTCTGTTGCCCCCGAAAAGAAAAATCGGGTGAATGCTCGTGCATCTTTTTTAGTAAAAGGTAGCGTCTTTAATTTTTGCTCTAACTTTTCCCATTCCTCTTGTGGGTAGACAAATAAACAGCGGTCGAGCCCCCTTGTGACAACAAAGGACGTACCGAGGTTATCTCGGAATTTGGCCGGTACAATCATCCGTCCCTTTTCATCAATGTTATGGCGATGCTCCCCCATAAACATAGTCGATTCATCTCCCCCCACTTTATAACTCTAATCTACCACATCCCTCCACTTTATACCACTATATAATCATTTTTACACCACAAAAAAAAATCCTGCTTCTTCGCAGGATTTTTCTTTCTCTATCTTTTGACAGGTAAATAATACTTTTTTTTACAGAAAAATCAGTTTATGCTGCGAATCAATCGGGATTTCAAGTTCCATCATTCGACACAAACCAGACTTTCCTACTAGATTTAGTAAAATGAACGGATGAATGACGCGCTCCTGTGGTCGATTTAACGGATATAACCAGCGATTGGCCTCATCAAACTTTGACAATTCCTGCTCATGCTTTTTTTGCAAATGGTTAAGCATCCTTTTTTCGACAAATTCTATTTCTTGGTTAATGAGCTGTAAATTCTTTTCTGCTAATTTACCTAAGGAATAATCAAGCTCTTGAGCTAACTCACGAAGCGGAGCGTGTTTTTGAGAAATCGAACGCTTTACTTCATCGACCGTTAAGGAAACCGGGCGTTTCTCACTTTCATCGATCCACTTTCGCCTCAACTCTTGACCACCCCCATTTAGAAAATCTTCCACTGTATAAGACTTTTCTTGAAGCCAATTTTCCGTCATCTTCGGAACAATAGTCATCATAAGCCTAGGAATGACGGGAGGCATTTTCAAATCAAATAATTCAAAACTCCTCTTTAATGTCGCCCAATATTTAATTTCGCCTGGCCCAGAAATAAAAGCTAACACCGGCAGGATATACTCTTGCATTAAAGGTCTAGTGACAACATTATTACTAAATAAAGAAGGTTGCTTATTTAATAAATCCAAAAGTTCATCCCTTGTAAAACTGTGGTCTAAGTCCTTCAAGTAAAAGTTTCCCTCTACATAATCTAAACGCACCCTTTTCCCTTCAAATTCCATAAAAAGATGGGCATTTTCCTTTTCAGTCATAATTGGTCTTCCATAACCCGCCTCTTCAAACTGACGGGCACCCTCCTGTTGAGCGAACTGAAGCTCATCAACCTGATCAATCAAGCACTCGAAAAAGACCTTTTCCATATTTCTAATTGGATCTTGGTGAGCATCTAATAATACTAAGCCCTCATCAGCAAATAACCAATCTAATAGCTTGGCAAAGAAATCAACCAATGTTTGTGATTCCAAACTAAATTGGTGAACAATCTTCGTTAAGTCTTTTGTATATTCGGTTTCTGGTAACTGGGAAAAAATACGCGTGAGCCACTTGTCTAAACCCCCATGATCTAATGTTACGTTTGACGCTGATTGCATACTTTCATCAATGTCTAGTAACACTTTTTTCCATGTGTGCTTCTCTTGTGAAAACACATATCTAATTTCATCTAAATCATGATCCTCCCCAGCAATCCAAAAGACAGGAACCACCGGAACACCTAACTTTTGTTCCTGCTCTTTTGCCAGCTTAACTGTCGTTAAAGCTTTATAGAAGGTATACATCGGTCCTGTTAACAACCCCGCCTGCTGTCCTCCTACAATAACGACTGCATCGTCTCTTACTAAAGTATGTATACGCTCTAATGATTGGGGAGAGAGATTTAAACGCTCGTGAAATTGCCGCAAAGACGATACTAACGCCTCTCTGTTATATGATCTTGCCCTAATATCTTCTAGGCGCTTTTGATATTTATTCTGTTCATCTATCCCATAATGAAAAAACGATTTAACTTTCGGTTCGCCTTCTATATAATCTTTTAAAAAGCCAGCCTCATTTGAATGGCTTATATCCTTTACTTCCATCCCTCTTTGACGTCCCTTCTACATGAAGTTGCTTATTACTACCAACACAATGATCGATATGATATAAGTTCATTTTCTTTATATTATATACTTCTTATCACCATATAGTAGCAAAGAGAATGAAATCCACCAAATTATCTGCTTATAAAACGGTGAGTTTTTTTCATTCTATGCCCTCCATCCTTTTAACCGATAAAGAAAATTCTATAGAGTACTCCATAACCACTTAATACCACATATAAAAGGAAAAATACGATAAAGTTCATCCTTAATATGCCTCTAAACAGTTTCGAAATCACTAAATCATTGGCTACCCGCCAATAAACCCACGTAAAAATCATCGCAATCAATACGACGGTTAAAGAAATAAACCAAAAAAAGGAACGTGACCATATTTCATAAGAAATAAAATAAACAGATACCACAAACCAAACTGCTGAAAAATCTGAAGCCAAACGAATCGCTCTTTTTTTATTTTTAAAACGCTTTACAGATGTTATGTATATTCCATACCATGCCAAAATTGGTAATGTTGCAAGTGTAGCAAAAAGAAAAGATAAAATTGTTGTCATCACCGAACCTCCTTTAACCAAGATTGTTCTATCCCTTTTGTCAGTCCATAAAGAAAATCTAAGTATGGAGTATGTAACCCTTGCTTTTCTGACTCGTTCACCACATATCCTAATATCGCCTCAAGTTCTGTTTTACGAGCATTCTTCCGATCCGTCAACATCGATGATTCATTCTCAGCGGTTGCCCTGCATACATCCTCTACCTTTTCTAGACCTTCATCAAAATCAAGGCCTAAAACATACGCAGCTTCTTTTACAATTTCATGTAGTAAAAAGCGATAAGAATCATTCGTAAGCAGTTGTCCATTTCTTTCCATAATAAGCATCGATAATGGGTTAATCGCGACATTAACGAGTAGCTTTAAAGAAAGCATCGTTAACCAATCCTTTTGATAAACACTTGTAAATTGCACGTCATTATAGTCTTTAAATAATTCTTGAACGAATCGCCCATTCCCTTCTACATAAAAGGACCAATTTATTCGACCTTCTCCTGTATGTACAACAACAGCATCTGATTCTCTCATTGCACCATGCTCAACTACAGCTAGAGCTACCGTTTCTACTTGTAAACGTTCCATCACTTCCAAATGACCCATTCCATTTTGAATAAACAGAAAGGAATGTACCGACACATTAGCTGGTATCTTTTTTAATACGGTCGCCACCTGATACGATTTCACAGCAATCATTATGCAATCAGCCACACCATCAGTCCATTCATCGATAGGAATTGCAGCAGGGAAATACGTCTCTGTATAACGAGCTTTTCTTTTTAGTTTCAATCCATTTGTATGAATTGCATCGGCTTGTTCTTGCCTATGTGTAATGATCGTTACTTCATGACCTACTTTTGAACTATAAGCAGCAAGTAGCAAACCTATTGAACCTGAACCTACGATGATTATTTTCATTATAATCGTCCCTTGTTTTATTGTTTTTGTGTTTATTTATAATTATAAAGTTCTATTCTTTTAATGAGAAGACTTTTTTTAATATGATTACTATACTTCGTTCGTTACTTTTGTCATATTTTATTACATTTTCCTTTTTTAAAATAGAGAAAAGAAATAATAGCATGTATTTTAATTTTTTAGTAAACTATATGTAAGCTTTATCATTTTAAGGAGGCTAATTGAATGTCTAGTCATGAGGTTACTAAATTACTTATTAATTACAAAACGATCGAAGAATTCAAAAATTTCCGTGAGTACGGTGCTGCAGAATTATATATGAAAGAAGACTTAGAGCAAAACATCGTCGAAAACGATAGTGAGTCGCCTTTCTACGGCATTTATATAGGTAAACGCTTAGTCGCTCGAATGAGCTTATATCGCATTGAAGAAAAGTATGATCGCTATTTCGAACCAGCTCAAGATTATTTAGAGCTTTGGAAATTAGAAGTATTAGAATCCTACAGAGGGCGCGGATACGGCAAAGCATTAGTTGATTTCGCTAAATCCTTTAATCTACCAATCAAAACCAATGGTAGAGTTAACTCTAATGAATTTTGGCATTCTATGGGTTTTGAAGAAGTTACGTACAACCCAGCACGTGATCGAGGAGAGAATCCTTTTGTTTGGTACCCTGCTGGTGTACAAGAGCAACCAGTTAATGAATCCGAATCAACGACTATATCAGAATAACAGGACAAAGCTAGCAAAGAAACTCCTCTGCTAGCTTTTCCATCGAGTATGAGCTGTTATCACTGATTTATAATGACAATTTCCGGGCTCTATCCATAATAGATAATAATGAGCGATAATCATCTTTCATCATTTTCTTCTCTTCCTCTACTTTAGCCAAATGCTCACGTAACCTTTGGTTTTCCTCTAATAAACGTTGGTAGTCACCTTGTTCCACCTGTTCTTTAGCTTTTAAGTCATACCGCTGTAAATATTCAATGACATGTGCCATGGTTAAATCTAGAGACTCCGAACCTGCTTTTTCTTTAAAGGAATGAATGGCTTTTTCATCCTGAATCGGTTCTTCGTTACCATCTTCTTTTTTACTTGTAAACACACGAACATTTTTCGGTTTTAGAGAAACTTCCTCTACTTTACTTTCTGATTCTAAAGAAGTTTTCACTCCCTTTAGTTTCGTTCTTTGCTTTTTAGCTAAATGGATGGCAGATTCATATTTTTTTCGAATCGTTGAGTTCCAACGAAATCCACATGCTGCACTCGTTCGCGACAATCTTTGGCCAACTTCTTCAAAAGCTGATAACTGTGTACTTCCTTCACGAATATGTCTAAGCACAACCTCTGCCAATAATAAATCTTCATCTGTACTCCAAGCATCTTGACGTATCGTCGTCATCCAATCCCTCCTTTAATCACTCATTAATTCATTCTATGCGTGAACTAGCAAAGATAGACTTTGTTCTAGTAAATGAGTATTTCCTTTTTTCTGATTCCTTATTCAATGATTCTAGCGGAAACCTCATATCATTTTTAAAGAAACGGATGGATGTCAACCAATCAAAGAAAAAAACAAGCTCCAAATAGCGAGATGCCATTTAAAACTTGTTTTCATATTCCTTATTTACTTACTACTTCTTGCCCTTTATATGAGCCACACTCTTTACATACGCGGTGAGCTAATTTAAGCTCGCCACACTCTGAGCATTTTACCATACCAGGTACTGCTAATTTGTAGTGAGTACGACGTTTATTTTTACGAGTCTTAGAAGTTCTTCTGAAAGGTACTGCCATCATTCCCACCTCCTTACAGGTTCTCGGTTCTGCAAATAATCTTATTTACTTATATGAAAGGAAGCCGATTGCGTGATCGTTGCTTCGATTTTCTTATTCCTTGTCAAAAAACTTCGCTAAATCTGCTAACCTTGGGTCAATACGATTATTTAAATCCTCTTCTGTAACAATCTCCCAATCTTTTCCCTCTTTTGGGGCTTTCGGTTCTTCTACAACATCAGCAAAGATTTGCATCGGGATCTCAAGTAATATTTGTTCCATGACATAAGGCTTCAGGTCAATTTGATGACCTTCTACAGAATGAACATCATCATCCAGACGTTCCTCATCAATTTGAAAAGAATCAAAACCTTCTAATTGAAAACGTTCTACCACATCTTTATCAATAGATAGCGGTACATCCACTAGCGTTCTCGAACAAGGAAGTGTTAATTCTGTCTGTAAATTAAATGAAAAAGTAATAAAGTTTTTCACATAATCAATTTGTCCTTGTAACTGGACAGGAGCAACAGCTCTAATGTCTTTCTCGAGTTCCTTCAGTTCTGAAAGCTCAATTGTTTCCTTAAATATTAGCGGTTTTTGCTTCGCCGCTTGTAGTTCTTGTAAAGACCAAATCATCTACATCACCTCTAAGGCAACAAAAGTAATTATAAATGTCGCAATTTCTTTTGTCAACCTTTTTTCTTTACAGTTAATCCTTTATAATGAATGGAGTACAAACCTTTCCACACATTAATTTTCATTCTACCACGTTTAAAATCTGACGTAAAGATTGATTCGAAGTCAATCTAGATACAAGGAGGTTCTCTTTGAAAACAGTTGGTTTAGTTGTTGAATATAACCCTTTCCATAACGGTCATTTATATCACCTTACTAAAGCAAAAGAAAAAACAAACGCTGATGTTGTCATTGCAGTGATGAGTGGTTCCTTTCTACAAAGAGGTGAACCTGCTCTCGTTTCTAAGTGGTTAAGAACGGAAATGGCCATTGCCAATGGTGTTGATATTGTCGTTGAGTTACCTTATTATGACTCTGTTCAAAAAGCAGAATTTTTTGCTGAAGGAGCTATTCGAATCCTCGATCACTTATTTGTTGATACAGTTTGTTTCGGAAGTGAATCAGGCAAGATCGAGGACTTTTATGAGTTATATGATTTTATTGAAGATCACCGGGAACAATGGAACCTTTTACTTAAAGAAGAGATCGCTTTAGGTAAAAGTTATCCGAAAGCAACTTCTGATGCCTTTCAAAGGTTGAGCCATCAATTAGGGCACCCCTCTCTACTATCATTGTCTGAACCAAATAATATTCTCGGCTTCCACTATGTAGAGGCTACACGGAAATGGACAAATTCTATGAACGCTGAAACGATCCTACGCCAAAAAGCTCACTATCATGACCAGGATATAAATCACGCAACAATTGCTAGCGCTACAAGTATAAGGAAAGCTCTTTTTTCCGATCAAGACCAAGAAAAAGTGAAAGCTGTGTTACCACAACCTAGCTATCATATACTTCACCAACACTTGAAGAACAATCAACCTTTATTGCAATGGGAATCACTTTTCCCTTATTTACAATATCAAATAATCAGTACGAAACGCGAAAACTTAGCTGACATTTATGAATGTGAAGAAGGGCTTGAATATCGCATTCAAGAAACGATTCAACAAGCAACATCATTTCAGCAATGGATGGAGTTACTAAAAACAAAGCGGTACACCTGGAGCCGTTTACAACGCTTAGCGACTCATATTTTCACACAAACAACCAAAGCAGAAATTAACAAGCTTCAACAGCTCAAGAAACCGCCTTATATTCGTTTGCTCGGTATGTCTCCTGCCGGGCAAACTTACCTCGGTACGATTAAGAAAAAGATGACGACGCCATTAATAAGTCGTTTTGCCGAGGTTCAAGGTACAGCTGGGAGATTAGATCAACGAGTCACAACTATGTATAATATGGCTCTTGGACATCTTACCAATACGAGCCGATTTAAAGAAGAATATCAGCAAACGCCAATACGTATAAAAAATGAATCGTAAACAGGTTACTATAAGGCTGTGAATAATATAAGAGCTAGCAGATTTTCAACCCTGGCAACTACTTCTAAATGGAGTCTCCGCAAGATTCTCCCGCTAGATATTCGCTAGATCTTAAGAACTACTATCATTCTTACAACAACCATTAAAATGAAAAGAAACTAAAAAGGACATTGAACAAAATGCTATTAGTCACAAAAACAGATTGAATGAAGTGCTGTCAATCTAAGATATCGCACAGTTTCATGTTTGTTGCTGTTGAATTATTCTCCCTTTCTCTTCCGCTTCTGCACATTAACCTCCTCTTTATCCATCAGTCCCCCAAAAAAAACACTACGCTCACCTTATACGGTGAATCGTAGTGTTTATTCGTTATGAACTTTCTTCTATTTGTGCTAAAAAGTCTAAGGCGTCGTCAATCGTATTAATCGGAATGACTTGAACATCTGTGTTAATATCTTCTGCAGCGGCTAACGCTTCTTGATAATTGGAGTTCTCTCTTCCATTTTCTGCGGGTGCTAAAAAGTAATCGGCACCAGCTTTGTCTGCGGCGACAAGTTTTTGAGCAGCACCACCAATTCTACCGACAGTTCCGTCCTCATTAAGAGTTCCTGTCCCTGCAATATTATACCCTTTGGTAATATCCTCTTCCGTTAATTGATTAATAATCTCAAGGGAAAACATTAATCCGGCAGAAGGCCCCCCTATTGTATTAGTATCCATTTCTATTTCTGGATAATACGTTACTTCTCTAGAGGTTACAGGATTGGCAATCCCGATTCCAGCACGATTTTCTTCACCTTCTTGTAAATAACGCTCTGGAAAATAACCAAAGGCAACCTCTTCTACTTGCTCCACTCCATCTCGGACAAAAGTAAACATGACCGTATCATCAATACCTTTTCCTTCTAAATGGGCAAATAAGTCCTCAATGTTTCTTACTGACTTTCCATCAATAGCAACAATTAAGTCACCGGGCTCAAGAATATCAGCGGCAGGCATATCTTCAATCAGTTGTGTAACGATCGCTCCGTGATATTCAAATTCAACATCTCGTCCAGCTTTTTGATAAGCTAAAATGGTGGCAATCTCTTGAGAGCTATTCATCATCATAATTTGGCGGTGATGATATTCACGATCCGACTCCCCTTCACGACGCACGGACTCATCAGGATGAAGGACCCGATAAGGACTCAAATATGACCACAAATAAAGAAATGGATTCGCTTTACCCATTTTGATTGTCGTAAGCATAAAAGTTCCCTTGTCAATGTTCTCAAACTCATCATGGAGGTCAATCTCTATATACTGCGTTAAGATTTCTGCTGACCCAGGTTCTGAGTAATAGAAAGGTAGTTGATAAAAATATAAAAATAAAAATAAAACGATAAGTAAAATATAGCGTATTTTAAAAGATGATTTCTTTTTAGTCAATGTCGTTCTCCTTCCAGTTTGCTATCATGTTTTTTAATTGAACCATTTTTTGTTCAGTCGCTTGTTCTCCTGCAAGTATAATGGAATCAACATCCTTAAAAAGCAAACCATTTGATTGTTTTACAACGGGTTTAATCATCAAAGACTTTTCTGATTGTTGCTGCTTATATATCTCACGACCCATAATATCAATCGTTAATAAAATGACATCATAAATAGTCGCGACCTTTTGTTCGCTTTTATAATACGAAACATCAATACCTATGATAATGTCTGCCCCCATCTCCTTTACAACAGAAGTTGGGACCCGCTCTAACACTCCACCATCTACAAGCAGTTGATCTTGATAGCTCACCGGAACAAAAATACCTGGAATCGAGATACTAGCTCTTACAGCCTCAGCAAGATCACCTTCACGGAAAACAACCTTGTTTCCACTTAATAAATCCGCTGCAATAATAGCTACAGGAATTTGCAGATCTTCAATCCGTTTTCTCTTTGTTAAGATACGTATTAGTTCTAATACTTTATCACCTTTCACAAAGCCCATTTTAGGAACGATATAATCTAAATAATATTTCCTCTTAAATAACTTAGCGAACTTTTCCATTGCCTCTGGCGTTTGACCTACCCCATATAAACCAGCTACTAAAGCACCCATACTACTACCGGCTACATAATCAATAGGTACATTATGTGCTTTTAAAACCTTTAAGACTCCGACATGAGCAAAGCCTCTCACACCACCTGCGCCAAATGCAATTCCTATTTTAGGACGTTGCTTTGCCATTCGCATTCAACTCCTATCATACGATTTCCACGATTCTTTTTCAATCATATGGTCTAATCCACAAATCTAGACGTATATTTAATGTTAGTTAGTTGTACAAGCATGAATGATTTCTTATCGATACTCATTCGTTAGGTTGTTGAGCAAAGGAGGGTCAATCGTTGTTTTCTCAAAAGTTTCAAACGCTTTTGCTCGCTAGTATCGCCATTTTTTTTGCCATTACTTTAATGCTATTTCCTAAAGAAGCTCTAGAAGCTTCAGTACGGGGTATGAATATATGGTGGAATGTCGTATTCCCTTCCTTACTGCCTTTTTTCATCGTCTCTGAACTATTAATTAGCTTTGGTGTCGTTACTTTACTCGGCCGATTTCTTGAACCATTGATGCGGCCCTTATTTCGCGTTCCTGGGGTTGGTGGTTTTGTCTGGGCAATGGGTCTTGCATCTGGTAACCCTGCAGGGGCAAAATTGACAAGTCGCTTAAGAAAGGAAAAAAAAATAACACAAATCGAAGCAGAGCGACTTGTCGCATTCACAAGTTCATCCAATCCTTTATTCATTTTTGGAGCCGTTGCCGTAGGTTTCTTTCACAATCCTGCACTTGGTCTCGTCTTAGCTGTTTCCCATTATCTCGCCAATATATTTGTAGGAATTCTGATGCGATTTTATCGACAACATGAAAAAGAAAAGCTCTCAACAAACGTAGAACCCGGAACTAACAAACGTAATGGTTCAACAAAACCTTGGCTAACCGTTCTCCATGAGGAGCGCCAAAAGGATGGACGTTCATTGGGGCAAGTATTAGGAGATGCCGTCCGCTCATCGATACAAACCCTTCTTGTTGTAGGTGGTTTTATCATTTTATTTTCAGTTTTTAATAAGGTCTTGACCCTCGTACACTTTATTGATGTGATAGGTTTAGCTTTGAGCCTTCTACTCGCAATCCTTCAACTTCCCATCGAGCTTAGTCCTGCCATTATTTCGGGATTATTTGAGATGACGATGGGTGCACAACGAGTCAGTGAAACAGAGTCAGCACTACTTATGCAACAAGTTATCGTCGTTAGTTTTTTATTAGGATTCAGCGGTTTCTCTATTCAAGCCCAAGTAGCTAGTCTTTTAGCTGATACAGATATTCGTTTTCAACCGTTTTTTATCGGTCGATTACTTCAAGGGTTTTTTGCTGCTTTCATTGCCTTTATTCTTTTCCGTCCTCTTTATTTAGAAGGACAGGGCATGACTTGGTTCTCCAACGTCATCCCAGCGTTTGGCCAAGAGATTGATATCCATTCATCCTGGCAATTATTTTTATCCATAAGCCCGATTGTCACCCTTGTCTTTCTAATCTTATATATTTTTCTACAAGGCTACGAGCAATTAAAAAAAGCTGTTCCTACTAAATAAGTAAGAATAGCTTTTCCTCATTTTAAACACTTTTAAATTTTGCTTTTAATGCCTTGGCAACATTGGCTGGCACTAAATCATCGACATTCGCATGATACCTTGCAGCTTCCTTGACAATACTTGAACTAACATAAGAATAATGATTATCTGTCATCATAAAAAAGGTCTCAATTTCTGGTCCAATTTTTTTATTAATAGAAGCCACTTGCATTTCATATTCAAAATCGGTCACTGCACGTAAACCTCTTATAATCGTTTGAGCGTTACTCTTTTTCACATAATCAATAAGTAAACCTCCAAACCAATCTACTTCTACATGTTCTAAATGACTTGTTGCTTCTTTTATCAAACGGACTCTTTCCTCAACTGTAAAAAGCGGCTCTTTCTTTTGATTATGTAGAACGGCTACAATGACTCTGTCAAATGTTTTGGCACCTCGTTCAATAATGTCTAAGTGACCTAATGTAATAGGGTCAAAACTCCCCGGGCAAACCGCTATCTTTTCCATTTACAGCATCTCCTCTTCACTTTAATCTTTGAATCGGTAAATTGAAATAATCGTGTCTCCATAGGTTTCCTCACGTTCTTTTTGTAAATTCCCAACTTCATCTGGTAACGGATGGGCTTTTCCATGTTCAATCACAATCGTTCCTTCGTCTGCTAACAGTTGAAAATCAGTGATAATGGCCAATTCACTAGCTATTTTTTCATTCGCATAGGGGGGATCTAAAAAAATATAATCAAACCGAATCTCTCTTTTGATTAAAGCTTTTAATGCCCGACTCGCATCATTACGATATGTCTCAGCTTGGTCTAGGAATTGACATTTTTCCAAATTCTCTTTTATAGTGGCTACTGCTTTTCTGTCTTGGTCAACAATAATCATTTTATCTAACCCTCGACTTAATGATTCGATAGAAAGACCACCACTTCCACCGTATAGGTCTAAACCAATTCCTCCTTGAAAGTAAGGTCCAATCATATTAAAAATCGATTCCTTCACCTTATCAGTTGTAGGTCTCGTCGAGTTACCTGGCACCGCCTTTAAAGTGATGCCTTTTTTTGTACCTGAAATAACTCTCATTACTCATTCCTACTTTCCATCTCAATTATTTACTATTTTATCATAGGTTTTATTTGGATATCCAAACAAAGATGTTGCTTCATCATTTTAATGATTGCTTACTAGCCGTGTATAATTCAATAAATCTTGGTCATAATGAAACTAGCAGCATTTATTGAATGTTGCACAACCGCGGAGAAGACTTACGTTTCCCCATAAGTTCTTCCTCCGGTTTCTCCTCTCCCATAGCCTGTGCATACAGAATGTGTGTGATTAGGCACCTCGTAGGGTTTGCTTACGGGGTTTTTTTTTGCCTTTTTTCGTATACATCTATCTCTTTTATTAAAATTACGATAAACTATGAATGGAATAAACCACCTGGCAGCCCATGAAGGAGAGTTAATTGAATGTTACAACGTTTTATTGAATTAGGAAATGGATATTCAGATCTATATGAATTGTTAGAGATTGCGAAACGTAATGATGATCGAATTTTAGCCATTATCCAGCTAAACACAGTGATTGAGTCGCGTGAGAAGACGTCATTGGCTGTTGTTTTAAAACCAGCTAAGGAAGGTAAATTTTTGCCTATTTATATTTGTTTAGAAGGAATTCCAAATCCCGAGGTAACTCCAAATGAAAGGTTTCGTCTATTTCAAAGTCTAAGTGAAGAACTCGCTATTCCTATACAGTCTTTAGATGTTAAGCCATCAGAAACGTTTAATGAAAAAGCTTTATATTATCAATATTTGATTGGTATTTTACGATTAAGTCGGATTTTGCCTCCACTTGGTTAAAAGGGAAAGAGGCTGGGACAAAAGATTTTTAGTATCTAAAAAGCTAAACCCAAAAAATATCGAATAGTTAGTAGCTAACTATTCGATATTCGGGTGATATCTAGACTTTATTAATTTATCTAAATGAAAATAAACGATAGCTGTTAAAAGTGTAACGACTAGTAAACCAAATTCTTCACTATGACTTGGTAAGCTAAAATTCAGAAAAATAATACCGACAAAAACACCTACGAACACATAAAGAAAAAGCATCATAAAATAAGTAACGATTAATTTCTTCATTACCCAATCAAGAGAATACGATACGAGCATACCTACCATTGTAATAAGGGAAAAAGAGAGAAATAGCACGTTCGTGAAGTATTCAAGAAACCTCACCTCTAAAACAAGAATAGCAAACTTGTGAACAATGCGGTAATAAAACCAATTGCTATTGCCAAATAACCAACAATACCCCTCCTAAAAATCAGCTCGGAACCTCTTGTTGTTTTCTTCGCTCTTTTTCCTTATAAAATCTCTTTTTAGCTGGTGGGAGTACTTTCCCTTTGACTAAGGCAACATTTATGAGTAATAGGGTTGCACTTATTAAAAACAATGTGCTCATCGACGATGCGGTCACGATCCAGCCTCCTACGACCGGTCCAATCATATTTCCTAAATACATCGCACTGTTAGAAAATCCGTATGTTCGACTCTCCATACCTTCAATGGAATGTAACCGAATCAGGGCATTAGCTGCAGGTAATAATCCCCCCACACATATGCCTTGCATAAAGCGTAAAACAATTAATTGCCAAATGTCCGTTACAAATGCTTGTGGGATAGCGAGCATCGCAACGCCAAGCATCGCCCAGATTAAGACATTATGAGCACCTACCTTATCACTTACTCTTCCTAAAAAGGCTGATGACATCATATTAGAAAAACCTAAGACAGCCACCGTTAAACCAGCATAGAAAGCCGTATTTTGTGCAGGCGTCAACTCAATAACATAGATAGACAATAATGGATTAATTCCCATTACCGCCAACTGAATAACTAATACAACACCAAATAAAGCGAGGACTGGTTTTTTTGATGTAACTTTCTTAAAATCCTCGATTGTATTTGTTTTCACCTGTGATTTTGCAGGTGCTTTAAAGTTTTCTTTCACAAACAAAAGACAAACAAGTGCTGCAATTAAAATCGAGAAACCTGTAATAAAAAATATCATTCGATAACCAAACATTTCTGCCATTAGTCCACCTAATAAAGGGCCGAGTATACCACCAGCTACGGCTCCCGCTTGCAAAATTCCAAGAGCGTAACCAACATGTTGCTTCGGCGTATTCGTAGAGACGAGTCCTATAGAGGCCGGGATGAACCCTGAGACCATTCCATTTAATAAACGGAGTAATAGCAGAGAAATAGGGCCAGTTGCAAACCCTGTTAATGCGATAATGATTGCCATTCCAAAACCAGACCGTAATATCATTGATTTTCTTCCATAACGGTCAGCCATTCTTCCCCAAAACGGGGCAAATAAAAAGGCCGTTAAAAAGTTAGCTCCAAATATAACACCTGTCCAGATTCCAATAGATGTTTCATTCTCTAAGCCAAGCTCTTTTAAATATAACGGCAGGAATGGAATAATCATGGTCATCGCACTCGTGACAAAAAATTGACAAGCAACGAGAATCCATAAATTCCTTCTCCAATTTTTCACTTTTTTCACTTCCTCCACCCTTATTATATATTTCGCAGCACGAAATAATCAAGTGAATGAACTTATTTTACAAATTTATCGGAAAATAATTACTTCTTTTTATCCAAAAATAAAAAGCCATGTCTGTTAAACATGACTTTCTCAAATACTAAATACCCATTTTATAATCATATTCTTTTGCTTTATCTGGCTTGGAATTTTGATATTCCGTTTTCACAAATGGTCTCATCGACGGTTTTACATCTTTTACAAAATGTAATGATTGCAATTTCTCTATAATCTCATCCGTTTTATCTTGATTGCAATAAAAAATGACATACTTCATTTTCTTAGAAACATATTGAACATTTCCAAATCGTCTTAATTGTCTTGCAAATTTCAATGAGGAAAGCCATACTGCTATGCCTTGTCTATTTCCTACTAGCATAAAGACGTTTCTCCTTTTTTCCAACAAGTCTGTTTATATTTTAGCACTTTCTTTTCAACCTAGCAACAGCAAGTCCTTAATCAGTCGTTATCATTATCGATATGTAAAAACCATGAGTGAGCACTCATGGTTACATGTATATAACGATTGCCTAACCGCAGCTACAAGAGCCACCAGATCCACAACCACCTGCACAAGACATTTGGTCAAAAAATGGATTTCCAGTAGGCACTTTAATGGTCTGTGATACCGAGTGGGCAATGACTCCACTTAATTCATTCAATAGCTGTTCTAAATCTTTCTCAGCCTTTTTATATTCAACGACAATCGGAAGTAAATCCAACTGGCGCTTCGTTTGACGAATAGTCGTGGAAACCTCTTTATAATCAGGGTGATACTTACCAAATCGCTGGACTTCTTCGTATTGATCCTTGATGCGATTAAATTCACCGATCATTTTCTGTGCCTGCTCATCCGCTTCAAGCTGTTTCTTCTTTTCAATATATTCAATGAAGATATCCGAATCCCTAAAAGCCATACTTAAATCTTCAGCAGCTTCAATCACATCCACCATAGATATGGTTGCTAGCATAATCCCACCCCCTTCTAGGGCATTATAACACGATAACCCCTTAAAGCCCACCAACAAAAATGAAAGTCCCAAAAGTATGTCAACATATATAATCACAGACCTATCAAGCAATTCGAAAAAATAAATTGACATTCATTCAATACTTCACTATAATTCATTCGACTTAGAAAAAAGAATATTGGCTACAGTAAGGAGAAAGCGATGAATTTTGTAACCTTTAACCCCTTTCGGACTATTGGCATCCCAAATATTAAGTATGTCAAACCCGAACTGATGTACAAAGAAAGAGAGAAAATAATGGATGCAGATTATTGCCTTTTCCCTGAAAATTGGCAAGTGAATTCTCTCGTATACGGGATGAAAAAAAAGATTTTCCCAAGTATTCAATCTATTCAACTGGGATTTAACAAAATTGAAATGACTAGAGCCCTTTGGAGTGTCGCTCCAGAGCTCATACCAAATACAGAAATACTCGGTAGAAACCAAGAAAACATTGAGAAAGTGTTACGAGAATTTGAATTTCCTTTTGTCGCAAAAGAAATTCGAAACTCCATGGGAAAAGGTGTTTACTTAATTGAAAACGCCGAGCAATGGGAGGAATACGCTGAAAATAATCCTTACTTTTATGTCCAAGAATACTTACCTATTAAACGTGACTTGCGCGTTTGTATCGTAGGAGATGAAGTGATTGCTGCTTATTGGCGCGAAAACGAAAACTCCTTTAAGAACAATGTAGCGCAAGGCGGTGAAATTTCATTTAACGATATCCCTAGTGAAGCTTGTACTACTATATTAAAAGTCGCACAGGAGTTAGGCATTGATCACGCTGGTTTTGATGCTGTATTTGTTGATGACCGTATGTATATTCTCGAATTTAATACATTGTTTGGTAACCAAGGTTTTCAACAAATGAATATATCCGTCGAACAAAAAATAGCGTCCTACTTAAATAAACAACTTCCACTCAACAACTAAAGAATTAAAAACAATCGAGTAATATCTTTACAAAACCACCGCTCCCACCTCTCTGTGAACGATTGGACAAAACATGCGAAATAACCCTGTGAGTAAAATGTAGCCGAGAACGAAACTTCTACAAAGAAGCTAGTTCACCTCTACCTCACAGGGGATTAGCATGTTTTTTGTTTAATGAAATTGAGACGTTTGCTGCAACGATTGTCACCTTTTCAATCACTATAACGCGTTCACACCCATTACCCTAACGAGTTTTTACCCATTTTTAGCATCTCAATCATCATCATTGCTAATCCAATATTATTTTGCACCTTTTCTACCCTTTGAGGAAATGTTTTTCCATAGAAATAATTAGATTCCTTTTCCATCTCAGGTATGAGATGAGGCTCTCTCGTAATTTTTCGGTACCAAATGGGATTTTGCCTCATGAATTGTCTAAGCTCAGGTTTTTCATGTAATAACTGCTGAATTTCCACACGCAATGAAATCCCCTCCCTTAATCTCTTCTAAAAGAGAAAGAACGGTCCGTCCTTGTTGAGGTAGAACTGTTAGTAGGTTTTTGAAACGTACTCATCACATTTTGCACGTTAGATAATAACGAGCTAAATTGACCTAAATGACCTTGTAAATCCTGAATGTTCATTTTCTTAACCATAGATAACAGCATACCTAATGTTTCTCCAGACGCAGCTCCAGTAGTAGAGGAATTAGTTTGCTCGGTACCACCTGTCGTTCCCCCATTACTTTGTCCTTCCATTCCACTATGCGCTGTCTCACCTTGACCTGATTCTGCTGCTTGACGATACGAGTTCCACTGCTCATGCTCTGCTCCAAGAATGGACCATTCTTCATAGAAACTTTGTAATGACTTTTCGTTGCTCCTGACCGCCCGGATAATTCCAGGATGTTGCTGTACAAAGGTTTTAAACTGTTTGACGGCAGGATTTAATTCGGACTCTGCCATACGAAAACCCCCTATTTATAATCCTTATCTTATGATATGAGAGACATTTGTCCAGTGTTCCTTCTTTTCCTTACGGGAGCCACGGTGTCATAAAATTTTGGGTGTAATAGTCCTCATAAACACCTACGCCTAGATGAGTGAATTCTTCATGTAACAAATTCACACGATGTCCCTCACTATTAAGCCAACCTTCTACAGCAGCTAATCCATCGACATAATGAGCCGCAATATTCTCACCTGCTAATCTTAATCTAATTCCCCCTGCTTCAATTCGGTTGCTTAAATCACCGGTATTTGGTGATACATGGCTAAAGAACTGATGATTTTGCATATCTTCACTATGTTTATATGCAACTTCTGAAATCTCTTCATCCCATTCAAACGTATCTAGACCATGTCTTACTCTCATGACGTTAGTTACAGAAAATATTTGCTGTTCCTGTCCTTTTGCTACCTCTTCAATTTCTTGTGCTGATAATTGTGGAGGTTCTGGTAGCTCGCCTCGATATTGCACAGAATATGGTCGCTGCATGACAAGTACTTCGTTATTTAGAATACGTACACTCGATAATTCCTCCGTAAATTGATCAAAGTAAGCTTGAATCCAAACCCCTTCTTCATATTCGAAAAGAGGGCGCATTCTTAAGTCATCCTCCGTCAACTGATATTGATATTGCCCCCCTTCATAACTAACCGACACTTGTGCTGAAAACTCATAAAGCTCGTCCATTTCTGTATAATCTTGCGGAAGCTCATAAGGAAGGTCCCCCAACACAGTTCCAATTAAAAAGGCTGTCACAACTTCATCACTTTGAATCCCAATTTGAACATATCGTTCATCATCTTTTTCATAAATCAGCCATTCATACCCAAAACTTGATAAATCCCTTCTATCTGGCTCTCCGAAGTCTGCTATAACCTCATCAACAGAAAGACCAATTAACGGGTCCTCCCAACTCATTTCTTCAGGGACATCTTCTTTTTGTGGTTCCTCTTCAATCTCTTCTACTACATCAGGTAGGACTACCCTTTCTGGAAACCATTCTGACACTCGGTCTTGGTTCATATATTCGAAATAAGCAAATCCTGCAAATAAAAGAATAGCAAGGACAACTACGATATGTTTAATTCTCATGTTTCCACCTCTCTATTTGTCTTTGTACCCTATACCACCATTCTTTATGTGTTCTGAATCGATTTCGTTTTTCCTTTCTCTATTTATGTAGTCTCTTGTCATTCGTCATTAAATCATTGTCGAAAACGTGAAAAAATAGGATCTAACCCGATTTTCACGGACGAATAGATTGCAACTGAAGCCTTTTCATACTATGATAAATATTGGACATAGTAAGTTGAAAAGAGGAGGTTTTTATTTATGAAATTCGAACACATCGAATTAGCTGATAAAGAGTTCAAGTTTGAAAATGTTCACCATTCAGCTGAATCATTAGGATTTGTCCACGCTGAGCAGTGGGATTACGAGCGAGTTATGTTTGACTTAAAGATACATAACAACCAAGAGATCTACTATTTAAGAGTGCCTGCCTATGCCATTAAAGGTGATATTCCAAAAGACGATACGATTGTTCGCCTGATGACACCAATTCTTGGTAAATATTACTACCCACACGGTGTAGAATATATTGGTGAAGATTTTCCAAAAGCGGTTGTTGAAAAGTGTAATAACAAACTTGGTCAACTATTAGAAGCTTTAAATAAAATCTAAATGAAATAAAAAAACCAGATTTCATCTGGTTTTTTTATTTTACTTATTTAATTCCCTAATCGTCACGATTCTAAAACGACCATCTGGACTTTTCACTAGTTCAAATTCAACATGCCTACTAATCTCATCCACATCATCATTTAGATAAGTAATGGCCACTTCCTCCAAAGCTTCTACATAAAATTCTGATTCAGGATCTTCACCAACATATACATTGAGCACTTCAAATTCCAGTAATTCCTTCGTTGCCTTCCCTTGTTCAAGATCATCCATATATCGGCGTAAGCTATGGTAGTAGCTATTATTCGGTATTAAATAATCTTCTAATGAATCAAATCCACCTTGTCCTACTGCTTGCGTCATATCACTTTTATAAGCTGATACAAACTCTTCTGCTGCTTGATATGTAGTCTCATCCTCTACTGGTGTAACTTCGATATCATTTCTAGGATCTGAACATCCAATTAATACGAGCACCAAAACACAAAGTCCCATCCAACGTTTCAAACTGATTAACTCCTTTTTCTTCCTAGCTTCTATCAAAAAACGAGAAAGTATTTTATCTTAATAATAAGGTGAAATCATTAGGTAAACGAGGACACCTGTAAAACTAACATATAACCAAAGTGGCATAGTCCATCTTGCTATTTTTTTATGAAGTTCGTTTTCCATATTCCAAGCTCTAGTAACTGTAATGAGTACTAACGGGACAATAATTGCCGCTAAAACAATATGTGTGATCAGTACAAAATAATAAATGGCTGCTACAATTCCGTCACCACCAAATGGTGTAGATGGAGATAAAAAGTGGTAACTGATATATGTTATGAGGAATAAAGTTGTTGTTCCAAATGCTGCATAAATAAAGCGCCGGTGCCACGTAACATTTTTTCTTAAAATCATAATAAAAGCAATTAATAAAAATGTAAAAGTAAAACTATTAAAAATGGCATTCATCATTGGTAAAATATGAACATTAAAAAGGTCAAAATTGTCATAACCTGGCATTCCCGAAAGAATGATAACAAGTCCATTTACGATAATTGTTATCGCAATAATCCATGGTTTATAATTACGTTTTTTAAAAGTACTTGCTTCATTATTAGCTGTTTCACTGTTGTTCATATCATGACATCTCCTTACAATTACATTACATAATCATCATTATAGCATGAAAGGCATTGAAACAAACCATAAGCGATGTCACAAAACTGTGACACTCGGTTGCTTTTTGTATGAAAGTGTGGTGCGAACATGGAGCGTTGCTCGTCGCTACCGAAAATCATGCTCCGCGTCCTCCGGGGTGGCGCTAAACTAACTGGCTTCGCCAGTGGATTTCAGCCCGCCACTACGTCCCGCGGGAGTCTCCGCATGTTTTCGTCCGCTAGGTTACTGCTAATTCTAAAGTTCAAAATCATTCTCAACAAATATTAAAATGAATTAGAACAAAAAAACAAAGTGAATGAAAAGCCACCAGTAAAGAGCCAAACCACCACACTTTCATTTTTGTTGGTGATGAGTTGCTTCGGCAAGTCATCATGGAGGTTTTGTATGAAAGTGTTCTTAGGGCGATGGTTTGTGCCTTAAAGTTAGTTGGTTCTTTATTCCCTTCACAACTTTTCGTGTGACTTTACTCACTCATTTCACTCGAGTAACTGTCATGTTCGGCTCTTTTCGTGACTTTACTCACTCACTTCACTCGAGTAACTGTCTCGTTCAGCTCTTTTCGTTACTTTACTCATCTTCTTCCCTCGAGTAACTGTCACGTTCAGCTCTTTTTGTGACTTTACTCATCTTCTTCCCTCGAGTAACTGTCACGTTCGGCTCTTTTCGTTACTTTACTCCCTTTGAGTAACTGACATATTATTAGCCTTTTCATGTAGACTCTTCGGTTTTTGTACTTCTCATTCAAAAAATAAATGAACGAAAAGCCACCAGTAGCCACCAGTTAAAAAGCGAAACGCTATTTTTGTGTGGGGTGTTTATAAAAATTAGTGGGATACATGGTGCGTTACTCGCACTACAGATACGTTTAAGTTATACCCAATTTGACTGCACTTCTCTTCCTAGCAGTTGTAGATAAACCTCTTATTACCACTAACATACCATTCTCACTCCAGGAGTTGTAGATAAGCACACCTTTATATACCTCTTTCCCTTCTCTTTCCCCTTTCTGTCTCCACTTATTCCTATAGCAGCTGCAGATTATCTCTTTCTCACACTCATTCAACGACTCTACATAGCAGAATGCTCATTTTCATCATAGTTCTTGCTTTGGATCGATTTTGAAAGTCCTCCACAAGAAAAAAACCTCTTCCAGTCATGAATACTGAAAGAGGTTTTTCATGTTAGTACTTTGTAATTCCTAATAGAAGCATTAAGGCTGCAATTGTTGGGACTGTTACAAAGATACCTGTAATCATAAAGGCATTTGCCCATGCATGGTCTTTATCTTTCATATGCATAAAGAACAGTAATTGTAGTAATAATTGAATTCCAGCTAAGATCAAGATAAAAGGTACCGCGAATGAATGAGGAATAATATCACTACCAACAGCGATAAATGCCATAACGGTTAAGAAAATCATTAACGCAAATACGATGATTTGGCGCTTTATTTCTTTTTTCGTTTGACGTTTTTCTTCCTCCGTCATTGCACTCTTGTCAAAACGTGTACTTAAGTTATCTGCCATATGATCAGCCTCCTACTCCCATGAGATAAACTACAGTGAAGATGAAGACCCAAACTACGTCAATGAAATGCCAGTAAAGACTCGCTACGTAGAATTTCGGAGCGTTCGTTAACGTAATCCCTGATCTTGAGTAACGAATTAATAATACGATAATCCAGCTTAAACCAAAGACAACGTGAGCACCATGTAATCCAACTAAAGAATAGAACGCAGAAGCAAAAGCACTTTCTGAGTAGCCTAGTCCATAATGAGTCACATACTCATAGAACTCATAAATCTCAAATCCTAAGAATGCCAATCCAAGTAGAACTGTTACCCACATCCAAGCCATCATCGTTTTGAACTTGTTCTTCTTCATTGCAAACATAGCTAACACACTTGTTAATGAACTTGTTAATAAAAACATTGTCATAATAAATACAAGTGGTAAAGAAATGATATCAGCTGCACCTGGACCATCAGCAACACCATTACGTAAGCCTAAGTAAGTTCCGAAGAAAGTCGCAAATAGAATCGTTTCGCCTCCAAGGAAGAACCAGAAGCCGAGAAATTTGTTTTTACCTTCAAGGGTTGCCCTCTCTGGGTGAGAAGGTAAACCTTTAGATGTATCCACATGACCCGCCATTTAGTTTCCTCCTTTCGAGTTGTTCATTTCTTCTTTCACACGAGAAGCCGGAATATAATAACCGTGATCCTCTTTGATCGAACGAACAAACATTGAACCAAATGTAATTGCTAAACCAGCAATTAAAACAATTAATCCATTACCGCCAAGTTCCCAGTAAGGAGATTTCATGATTACACCAAAACCAGCAATATAAAGCCCAATCGCCATGATAAACGGTAAAATTGAACCATTTGGCATATGAATGTCAGCTATAGGCTCTGCTGATTTCATCGTTCCATCACCATGTACTTTTTCATAGAACAACGGATCTAACGAACGTACTTGTGGTGTTTGAGCAAAGTTGTACTCTGGGATCGGTGTAGGTGTCGCCCACTCAAGTGTACGAGCATCCCATGGATCCGCTTCAGTAACACGCTCACCTTTGAATGCAGAGTAGATGACGTTGATAACAAGTAAAATAACACCCGCAGACATAAAGAACGTACCGATTGTACTAATTAAGTTAAAGGCATCTAAGCCTTGATTTCCTAAGTATGTGTAAACACGACGTGGCATACCCATTAGACCTAATAAATGTTGAACAAAGAATGTTAAATGGAAACCAATGTAGAAAATCCAGAAGAAAAGCTTTCCTAATGGCTCATTTAATTTATGACCAAACATTTTAGGGTACCAATAGAATAAACCAGAGAATAGTGCTAAGACGATACCACCAACAATAATGTAGTGGAAGTGAGCTACTACAAAGTACGTATCATGGTATAAATAGTCAACTGGTGCCATCGCCAGCATAACTCCTGTTACTCCACCAAGGACAAATGTAGGTACAAATGATGATGCAAACATCATCGCTGTGTTAAAGGTGATTTTACCACCCCACATGGTGAGGAGCCAGTTAAATATTTTAATACCGGTCGGTACCGCAATCGTCATCGTGGCAATCGCAAAAATGGAGTTGGCAACGGGTCCCATACCGACCGTAAACATGTGGTGAGCCCATACCATGAATCCTAAGAATGCAATAATCATTGTTGCAAATACCATCGCTGTATAACCGAATAGACGTTTTCTAGAAAAGGCTGGAATAACCTCAGAAATAATACCGAAGGCTGGAAGCACCAAGATATAAACTTCAGGGTGACCAAAGATCCAGAAAATATGTTGCCATAAAACAACGTTACCGCCCATATCAGGGATAAAGAATTGTCCATCAAAAATACGATCTAACATAATAAGTGCCAAACCAGCAGCAAGTGGTGTAAAGGCAAATAAGATTAGTGTAGAAGAAATAAATGATGTCCATACGAATAATGGAAGACGCATCATTGTCATACCTGGAGCACGCATGTTAACGATCGTAACTAAGAAGTTAATCGCCGACACTAATGTACCAATACCAGACACTTGTAATCCTAATACATAGAAATCAATACCTAATCCACCGTATTCACGGCTTGCAAGTGGTACGTAGTTCGTCCAACCTGCATCTGGACCGCCACCAAAAAACCAACTTGTACTTAACAGTAATCCACCGGATAAGAATACCCAGAATCCTACTGCGTTAACAAATGGAAACGCAACGTCACGTGCCCCAATTTGGAGGGGAATGACAAAGTTCATAAATGCAAAGAGCAAAGGTGTAGCGGCTAAGAATAACATAATCGTTCCATGCATCGTGATGAATTCGTTAAATGTTTGACCACTTAAGAAATTCATTTCAGGGAACATTAGCTGAATCCTCATGAATAAGGCCATAACACCCGCTTTAACAAAGAAAAGCGTACCGGCAATTAAATACATAATCCCGATTTTCTTATGGTCGACTGTTGTTAGCCAATCCCATACGACGCTTTTATCTTTCGTATGTTGTGTAGCTGTAGCCAATGGGTTTCCTCCTTCTTTCATAAAAGTAAAACGTTAAATTCTTAATCGTTATCTAAAACAGATAAAGTTCGTAAGTATGCAATAAGTGCTTCTACTTCTTCATCGGTTACACCCGCTTGTAAATAAGGGGCATTTGACATGTTATTACCTTCTTTTAATGACTCAGGATCTTTAATCCATTGTGCTAACTTCTCCTCATCATCCATGTCAATATAACCAGCAAACACTTCACGGTCGGCGAAGTTTGTTAAAGTTGGACCAGCAGCAGAACCACTTCCGCCAATTGCGTGACAGCCAATACAGCCAAGCCCATCAGCACCAAATAATTCGCGCCCTTCTTGAGCTAATGTTTCTTCAGGTTCAGCAGGGCCTTCTTCCATCCCCGCTACCCATGCATCATACTCATCACGCTCTAATGCAACCAATTTAAAGTCCATTAAAGCATGGGATGGTCCACAAAGCTCAGCACATTTCCCTTTATAAGTTCCTGGATATGTAGCTTCAAGCCACATTTCATTCGTAATTCCTGGCACGGTATCAATCTTACCACCTAATGCAGGTACCCAGAATGAATGTAGAACATCTTCTGCATGCAATTCAAATAATACTTTTTCACCTACTGGAATATAAACATCTTGACCAGCTGTGAATCCTTCATTTTGGTAATCAAATTGCCACCAGAATTGGTGTCCTGTAACGTCAATGACAACCGTGTCCTCACCTGCAACAGGGTCTGGCTCCATGTCAGCCATCATAAATGTACCTGAAATAGTTGGTACAGCTAAAATAACTAATAAAATAATAGGGATAACTGTCCACGTAATCTCTAAAGCTGTATTACCGTGAACTTGTTTAGGAATTTCATCATCTCCTTCTTTACGACGGAACTTAGCAAGAATGATGAAAAAGATTGCAAATACGACAACTGTAACGAAAGCCATAATATAAAGTGACAATAACATATTTTCTAAAAGCCACTCAGCTTGTGGACCTTTCGGATCAAGTGCCGTCAAATTCTCTTCCCCACACCCTGCAAGCACAAGTAGCAGTAGAGAAAATGGTAGAAAACGCCATGCAGTTTTCCAACGTTTCATTTGATAAACCAACCTCACTTTCTTCACGTAGTTACATAACTACAAAATATATATATAATCATTATTCACCTTATTGACATTTTCTATGAACAAAATGTTAAAGATGAACAATAACCATAAGCACAAATAAAATGGTTAAATAGTTGAGCGAGTATACAAACATTTGCTTCGCCCACTTCAAATCATCCTTTGCTTTGAAACCACTTATTCCTAGAGCTAACCAACCCACTCCTAGAATAGCTGCCACAACCGTATATACAATACCGAAAGGATAAAGTAATAAAGATACCGGCAATAATGCCGCGACATAAATAACAATTTGTCTTTTTGTCATTTCAAAGCCAGCTACAACAGGTAGCATTGGAATTCCAGCTGCCCGGTATTCATCGACACGCCTCATAGCTAATGCCAAGAAATGAGGGGGTTGCCAGAAGAACATGATAAAGAACAATAGCCATGCATACATATGTAAGCTACCATCAATTGCCGCCCAACCAATAAGTGGTGGTACAGCACCCGAGAAGCTTCCAACAATCGTATTTAATGTTGTTGTACGCTTTGTCCACATTGAATAGAGAACAACGTATATAAACAATCCGATTGCCCCAATTATAGCAGCAGTTGCTGTTGTTAATGATAAGAATATTAAACCTATAATTGACTGTATCGCACCAACTGTTAAAATGTGTTTTCCCGAAAAACGACCTGTTACGGATGGTCTATTTTTTGTTCTTTCCATGATTGGGTCAATATCTCGGTCTATATAATTGTTAAACGTGCAGGCACCAGCCATCACTAAGCCTGACCCTAAAATAGCAAAAAGGGCTGCTTGCCAATTTGCAGCAAGACCTGTACTCGTATAGATAGCCGCTAAAAAGACGCCTGTAAACGTTGTTATTAAATTTGACGTTACAATACCTTGTTTAGCTAATACCAAATAATCTTTCCATGAATGACTTTGACTCATTGGAGCTGCTATAGTATCGCCTTGTACAACTTCACCTGATTTTGATAATGAATCCGTTTTATTCATTCATTTCACCTCCTCATTAAAAATGAGAAACAACGTTATTGCTTGTTTATAGTCGTTATTTCATTTCACTTTTTGCAAAAACTCATTCACATTATATATCAAAATTGATGATCTTTCATCAAATTAATGACTTTCACAGATTCTTCACAATTAGGATGTTCCTAAAATTGACACATGAGCAAAATTGACTTTTTCCCATATTATTTTTAAGATCAGTTATGTTACTAAATATTCCCTTGCTAACTTTAGCATATTTCTTAACAATTTTATAGAAGGTTTGGTGAATTCCATGCATAGAGCTCTTAAATTTTATGGTGTTATTACCTCTATCGGCGTACTTATTGTTTTATTACAAGGAGCGACTGTGACGAAAACGGATTCAGGTGAGGGTTGTGGAAAAACATGGCCATTATGCTTTGGTGAAGTTATTCCCACAAGTCCTGAAATCGAAACGATTATTGAGTACAGTCATCGTATTGTCGCTGGCCTAGTAGGTGTTATGATTTTAATTTTGGCCATGTGGTCTTGGAAAAAGCTTTCCCATATGAGAGAAGCTAGACTATTTTCTATTCTTGCTTTTATCCTTATCGCCTTTCAAGGTTTACTAGGTGCTGGTGCTGTTGTATTTGGTCAATCCCATGCTATTCTTGCCCTTCATTTTGGTATTTCGGCGATGTCACTCGCTTCCGTAGTGATATTAACCATACTCGCCTTTGAAGATCGGCCAGCTGGCAAACCAATTGCTCCTAAAGTAACCAAAGGCTTTAAGTATTATGTTTTATTTGTGCTTACATATTGTTACGCTGTTATTTATTCTGGTGCTTATGTAAAACATACAGAAGCAACACTTGCATGTAGTGGCTTTCCGCAATGTAACGGTATGTGGTTCCCTGGTTTTTCCGGGCCAATTGGCTCTCATTACTTCCATCGAATCGTAGGAATCCTATTATTTATTTTCCTCATCATTCTTTTAATATGGACTGTAATAAAATATCGTGAGCAACTCGTATTATTATGGACAACTATTATTTCCGTATGTTTAGTCCTCCTCCAAATTATTAGTGGCGTTTCTGTTGTCTTTACAGAGAACTCATTAACAGTTGGATTAATGCATGCTCTCATTGTTTCTTTATTATTTACCACTCTCTCGTATATGATGTTAATTTTAACGAGAGAAAAAGCAATTTCTTCAAAAAAATAACCTATAGATCAAAAAAAGTACCGCTATTGGCGGGACTTTTTTTGATCTATTCTTCTATTATTATTCAAACTTAAAAAGGCATAAAAAAATCAAGCTGAATTTCTCCGCTTGATTTTTATTTGCGTAAAGACGCTTCATGAAGAGCTGCTAGTTTGTGCTCTAATTCTACTAAAAGCTGTTTGCCTTTCTCTTCCTCTACTAGTTCAAGGCGGATAGCAAAGTCAATTTCACGTGAAAGACCAAACATCTGTGTATCCAAGACCTCTTCGTAAAGGGGGCATTGAGGCATTGTTAAATTCTCCATTTGCACTTCAATAAGCTGACAGATTTTATCTGCATCTGCTTTTAATAGAGCAAAGGCTTTCTCATTTTGACCTGTCATCACTTCGGTTGACATGTTGTCCCCTCCTCAGGCTCTAAATATCCTTACTAAATATAGTATCTTTTTTGCTCGAAAAATGCAATCATTTTCAATAGGTTTGCACGCATTAGTCCCAACATTTTTTTAGAAAATACTCAAATGATAGTGAGCGGCTAGAAGTTCAAGTATTTTCATACCTGCATAACTATTCCCTTTTTCATCCAATGCAGGTCCATAAATACCGATCCCTAAACGATTAGGAACAGCTCCAAGAATACAGCCTGATACACCACTTTTAGCCGGAATGCCTACCTTGATTGCAAATTCGCCCGAGGCATTATACATACCACAAGTTACCATAAATGTTTTTACTAATCGAGCAATCTCATAAGGCATGATAACTTCCCCTTCGTGATTCCTCCCTTCGTTCGCCAAAACAAATCCAATTTTAGCTAAGTCATCACATGTTAACTCAATCGCACATTGCATCGTGTAAAATTCAATTAATAAATTGACATCTCCCTCGATAATATGATGTTGTTTCAAAAAATATGCTAAAGCTCGGTTTAAGTCTGCTGTTTCATACTCAGACCTTGCCACTTCTTTATTATACGTTATATGTTTGTTCCCACTTAGCCGATGAATAAAGTGTAAAAGGTATTGAAGTTTATCCTGAGCCGTCTCTCCTTTTATTAATGAGCTCACCGCCAAAGCCCCCGCATTAATCATGGGATTAAGTGGTTTTGATGGAAATTGAGCTTCTAATTTTGAAATTGAATTAAAAGGATCGCCTGTTGGCTCCATTCCAACCTTTTCAAACACAACAGCTTCTCCACAGTCCATTAAAGCCAAAGCTAACGTTATCACCTTTGAGGCACTTTGTAAGGTAAAGAGATGCTCACTATCTCCTGATACAAAGCAATGACTTGCCCCATCAAAAATGGAAACAGCTAAAATATTCGGGTCTGCTTTTGCTAGGGCTGGTATATAGGTAGCTACTTCTCCTTTTTTTGCTTCTTTTTTTGCTTCTGCAACCATCTCATCTAAATCCTGTTGTTTCTGACAAAGCATATCAATCTTCAATCCTTCCTAATCAAAGTGTGACAAATTTGCTAAAACTATTTATACTTTAATAGGATGATCTAGATTTACTTTTTTAACCGAATATTTATTGAGGCATATATGATTGTGGGAGGGTAATGTATGAAAGAATTTGTTTTTTTTATTGACGGTGAGGTGGCTCATCCTTTAACGATCGATCCTTCTGTTTGGATTTTTGATGAGCGCAAAGTCCACTTAAAGGATGCTTTTACAGCGAAGGAGCAAAAAGAGGATCCAGAAATCGCTTATCGTAAAGCCATTTCAGCACAGTGGGATAAAGAAATTATCGAGGGTAATGAAGCACCAAACCCTAATTCCAATGATAATAAAATTTCTTATAATAAAAAAGAACTATTTCAGTCATCTTACGGTATAGCTATTGAGCCTTTCATTCGTAATGCTAATCCAAGTGAAAAGGCAACCGCCGCTAGGATTGTAACAAAATCCGGGGAAGCTTTTACCTATTCATTAGCTGATATTACGAGTATGATTGCTGGCTTTTCTTATGAGGGTAAACCATTAAAGGACGATGGCCCTATTCATCTTTATTTTGCTGATGGAAGTAATCGTGAGAACCCTATTAAAGATGTGCAAAGAATCTCTTTGATTTAACTTAAACGATGTACGCTAAGTGATTTAAGAGTCCTATCTGTAATAAAAGCCGGTTGAACATTGACCGGCTTTTTGATGTTGGATACTAATCCAAATGAGTAACTACTCTCTTTTTTTGTTAGTGCTGGCTTTTTATAATAAGTCTGCTGCTAATTGTGCGAGCCCTGAACGTTCTCCTTTTACAAGCTTTATATGACCACTCACTTGCTCCTCTTTAAATGTCTCGACCACATAGGTCAATCCGTTATTAAACTCATCCAAGTAAGGGTGGTCAATTTGTTGTGGATCACCCATTAAAATGATTTTACTTCTTTCGCCAACTCGAGTTATAATCGTTTTCACTTCATGTTTTGTAAGGTTTTGGGCTTCATCAATGATAATTAACTGGTCTGGAATGCTTCGACCACGAATATAGGTTAAAGCCTCAACTTGGATAGAGCCCATTCCTGCCAGTATATGCTCTAACTCACCCGGTTTTTTCGTATTAAATAGATATTCCAAATTATCATAAATCGGTTGCATCCATGGTTTTAATTTTTCTTCTTTTTCTCCTGGTAAATAACCAATATCCTTCCCCATTGGAACCACAGGTCTTGCGACTACTAATTTCTTATACCTCCCTAAATCTTCGGTTTGCATGAGTCCAGCTGCTAATGATAGTAAAGTCTTTCCTGTTCCTGCCTTCCCAATCATGGTCACTAACTCAATATCATCTCGAAGTAATAATTCGAAGGCCATTCTTTGTTGAACATTTCGAGGTCTTATGCCCCAGACTTGTTCAGACTCCTGTAAAAAAGGCTTTATATATTTTCCATAAGCATCCACTTTCCCCAAAGCAGAACTTGAGCTTCCTAACGCATCCTTTAAAATGACAAATTGATGAGGAAAAAATTTTTGTTTTTCAAAAAGCTGAACAGGTAAAAGTTGATTTTGAAAAAAACTTTTAATCATATCAGCATCTACATATTTTTCTACATATCCACGATATACAGCATCATTTTCTACAACCCGATCACTGAGAAAATCCTCAGCAACGATGCCTAGTGCATCCGCCTTCACACGAACTAATGCATCCTTACTTACTAAAATCACTTCTCTATTCCCGATTTGCTTCTCTTCTACGGTTAAATTCAAAGCAACGGCAATGATTCGATTGTCATTAGACATTTCAGCAAAAGAGCCCTTCATTCTTTCAAAAGAGCGATGATTCAGCTCCACCCTTAACGTACCGCCTGTTTCCTCTAATTTTATCCCTTCATGTAACTTACCTTTCTCTCTTAATTTATCAATAAGTTTTGAAAAATGCCTCGCATTACGACCCACTTCATCCATATTTCTTTTTTTTGAATCAACTTCTTCTAATACAATGGCAGGTATTACGATTTCATTATCCAAGAACGAATAAATAGAATGAGGGTCTTGTAAGAGCACGTTAGTATCTAAGACGTAGATTTTGTTCAATATTCCGCCTCCTGACTGAAGTTCGTTTCACATGCTTTTATATAAAATATGCATAATGAACAATTATGTCCATGAACATGGCTTAGTCCCCTTAATAAAAAATGTATGAACGATTAAGGGAAGATAGACGAGATATCGACGAATTGACATGTTTTCATTGAAACTCAAAAAAACATTTTCAATTCTAATGAAAAAAGTTACACTACATATAGACAACCATTTCATATATTTCTTCGTTTATACTTTCAAAAATTGGATAAAGATAGAAACAACTGTTGATGGGAGTGGAAAACATGCGAGTAAAATGCGTTCTATGTGATAAAGTTGATAAAATTGATGACCATATCTTATTAGCTAAAAGGTTAAGAAACCGTCCTATTCATACGTATATGTGTGAGGTTTGTCATGACCGAATCGCCACACGTACTAATGAACGTAAGGAATTAGGAACATTACCAACAGAACACACAAATGAAAAAGAGAGTGATTGGGTTTAACCCAACACTCTCCTTTTCATTTCATTTCTATTCAGGTTGTTCCGTTTGTCGATGTCGATAGAGACGGTACCGGTACGCTCCGAGTATCAGTGCTGAAATAATTAATACAGCAATCATTGGTGCACCAAATAGGAACTCAAGGAACCATAAAACAAAACAGCCAATAATTAATAAAATGTAAATGACTACCATCTTCAAAATAGGGAGCTTTCTCGCAAACCCTAAATTAAAAACGAGAATCGCTAATGCCACAATCAGAACAAAAGCCCCAAAGCCAATCCAACTATTTTCAGCCGTCGCTCTCATTAGCCAAGACAGACTTTCTATTTCGGCTAGTTGTTCTTCAGTGAATTGTACGTCCATACGTCCTACACCCTTTCTACATATAACCTACAGTTAGGTTAAGACTGTTGAGAAAGTTTTTTACGCTTTTCTACTCGCTCACGCTCTGATTTATTTAAAATCTTTTTACGTAATCGAATCGATTCAGGTGTTAATTCACAATACTCATCATCATTTAAATACTCAAGCGCTTCTTCAAGAGACATAATTCTAGGTTTTTTCATCGTAACGGTTTGGTCTTTTGTCGCTGAACGCACATTCGTTTGTGCTTTCATTTTCGTTACATTTACCGTTAAATCGTTTTCTCTTGTATGCTCTCCTACAATCATACCTTCATAAATCTCGGTACCTGGATCAATAAAGATTGTACCACGGTCTTCAACTTGCATAATACCATATTGACTGGCTTTACCTGTTTCCATAGAAACAAGCACTCCTTGACGGCGTCCGCCAACTTGTCCAGCTGTCATTGGTTGATAACTATCAAATGAATGATTAATAATTCCATAACCACGCGTTTGGGTAAGGAATTCAGTTGTATAACCAATTAATCCTCGAGCAGGCACCATAAATTCTAAGCGAACTTGGCCATTACCGTTGTTTGTCATATTGACCATTTCACCTTTACGCTCACCTAATGATTCCATCACTGAACCTGTATATTCTTCAGGTACATCAATTTGCACACGCTCAACAGGCTCAGAGCGTACTCCATCAATTTCACGAATAATAACTTCTGGTTTTGATACTTGTAATTCAAAACCTTCACGACGCATATTTTCAATTAAAATGGACAAGTGTAATTCTCCACGCCCTGAGACAATCCAGACATCTGGTGATTCAGTTTGTTCTACACGTAAGCTTACATCCGTCTCAAGCTCAGCCATTAATCGCTCTTCTAACTTTCTGCTTGTTACCCATTTCCCTTCACGACCTGCAAATGGACTATTATTAACTAAGAACGTCATTTGTAATGTTGGTTCATCAATACGTAAAACAGGTAGAGCATCTTGGTGATCTACCGGACAAACTGTTTCACCAACGTTAATTTCTTCCATACCAGATACAGCAATTAAATCCCCGGCTTTAGCCGAAGTAATTTCAATACGCTTTAACCCTAAGAAACCAAACATTTTTGTTACACGGAACTGCTTCACAGAACCATCTAATTTCATTAAGGCTACTTGGTGGCCAACTTCAATCGTCCCGCGGAATACACGGCCAATTCCAATACGACCTAAATAATCATTATAATCAAGCATTGTTACTTGGAATTGTAATGGTTCAGAACTGTTATCAACAGGTGATGGGATTGTCTCAACAATCGTATTAAATAGTGAGTTCATATTCTCATCTTGTTGCTCTGGATTTAAGCTTGCTGTTCCGTTAATCGCTGAAGCATACACAACTGGGAAGTCTAATTGGTCTTCGTCTGCACCAAGATCAATAAATAAGTCGATAACTTCATCAACAACTTCTGTCGGTCTAGCAAAATCTCGGTCAATTTTATTGACAACAACGATTGGTGTTAATTTTTGTTCTAATGCTTTCTTTAATACAAAACGTGTTTGTGGCATACAGCCTTCATAGGCATCTACTACTAATAAAACACCGTCAACCATTTTCATAATACGTTCAACCTCACCACCAAAATCTGCGTGGCCTGGTGTATCTAAAATGTTGATACGTGTATCTCCATAGTTAATCGCTGTATTTTTGGCTAGGATTGTAATTCCGCGCTCTTTTTCAATCGCGTTAGAATCCATCGCTCTTTCTTCTACTTGTTCATTGACACGAAATGTTCCAGACTGTTTAAGTAGTTCATCTACTAAAGTCGTTTTTCCGTGGTCAACGTGGGCAATAATCGCAATATTTTTGATATCGTTACGATATTCTGTCATTCAATTCTCTCCTTAGTTCAACTTTAACTGTATAAGTATATCACAAACAAACTGAAAATAGGTAATCTGCCTTTATAATTAAAAAGGTTAATTTTTTTGTCACAACATTAGCCTTTTTCTTTTGCGAAATACAGGGTACACTAGATCATGTTCACGGAAATAGGGGGTAATTAATGTGAAGAAGGAAAACCTATTATTTTTATTGTTGGCTTCCATAACCGTTTTTTGTATTATGATTATTGGTGTAGCGATTGCTGAACGTAGTGTATTAATTGCTTGCTTCGCATTTATTGGCATTATCGTTGCCATGGGCCTTGGCTTTACGTTAAAAAAACGAGCACGGGAATCAAGCGAGATTTAACCTACTATTATTTTTATACTCATTGTTATATATGAACTCTAATCAAACGAAACGATAAAAGACTACCTAATTAGCGGATGGCTAACGGTAGTCTTTTTGTATGAAAGATACTTATGGGCAATAGTTTGTGCCGTGAAGTTAGCTCGTCATCCATCTTGCGATAAATGACCTTAGCAGGACAGTGCTCCCTGTTTTTGTTCAGGCCGACTGCTGATGGTGATCGAGTTGTAAACGTGCCAACAGTTGAACAGTCGCCACTACTTTCATCTTTGTTGGTGGCGAAGTGAATCGGGCTTCGCCATGTGGGTTTTGTATGAAAGTTACGAATGGGCAATAGTTTGTGCCGACGTGACTTGGGCTTGGCTATTAGTATTTTATTTTCTTTGGAGGGATATATTTGTCTTTTCTTCTAATGGTTTGACAACTGCACAAATGTCTTCATGCCCATATTTTTCTTTGGCTTCTGCTACTTTTTGCTCACCTAGCTTAACCATATCTAGAGGCATATTGATTTCATTAGCTAAATCTAAAGCTAACCCAATATCTTTATGTAATAAATTCAAAGAAAATCTTGCTTCGAATTTACGATCGAGTATGGCATCAACCGACCAGTCCATACTTTTTGAGAACCCAGAACTTCGTTTAATTAAGTCATAGGCAACACTTGGGTCAACGCCACTTTTCTCCGCCATAATATAACATTCTGCCAATGCTGCTTGATGGACCCCTATCAACATATTATTAAGCAATTTCACGACTGTTCCGCTGCCCACTTCACCAACTAATACAATATATTCACCATAACATTCCATGACCGCTTTTGCTTTGGAAAATGTATTTTCAGAACCACCACACATAATCGTTAAATTACCTGCGATTGCCCCCATTGGTCCTCCACTTACCGGAGCATCAATAAATTCTGAACCTTGCTGTTTCGCTAATCCCGATAAGTTTTGCACGGTATTTCTGTCAGCTGTTGAATGGTCAATAAAAACGGTTCCTTTTTTACCACCTGCCAGTAATCCATTCTCTCCCTCATAAACCGCTGTTAATGTTTGAGGAAGAGGTAAACAAGTCATCACAATATCTGCTTTTTCAGCTATTTCTTTTGGGGAAGATAGAGTCTTTGCTCCGAGTTTGACCGCTTCCTCATACTTTCCTCTACCATCCAAGACATATACGTCAAATCCATTTTTTATTAAATGCTGAACCATAGGAAATCCCATCGTTCCAAGACCTATGTAACCAACTTTTTGCATTTAAAATTCCTCCCCTAGATATAGCGATATCACTTCTTTATGTAATTGTGGTTTCGCGGTAACAACTGTACCTGACTCTAACAGTGACAATGTTTCACCTGAAAAAGAGGACGCCACACACCCAACTTCATTTAATATTACAAGAGCTGCTGCATAGTCCCAAGGAGACAATTTGACACTGATATAACTATCCAAACGATCGGCAGCAACATAAGCCATTTCGATGGCTGCTGAACCATAAGAACGAATACTTCTTACGTCACGAACGAGAGCTCTTAGAGGGTTCTGATACACATTCCTTTCTTCAACAAGCCACCTTCCATTGACGCCAATCACTGCCTCATGTAAAGGGCGTTCTTTAACTGGCAAGAGTTCATCATCATTTAAAAAAGCACCTTCCCCTTTTCTTGCATGAAACATCTCATTGGACATCACATCATAAATGATTCCAATCATGCCTACACCTTCATGGTAAACCCCAACAGAGATCGCAAAATTATATCTTTGATGCACAAAATTCATCGTTCCATCAATAGGGTCAATAATCCATACCGTACCGTCTAAAGAATTCAATTTCCCTTCCTCTGCTACTCCCTCTTCTCCTAAAAATTGATGCCCTGGAAAGGTTTCTTTGATTTTTTGATAGAAAAACTGTTCGGTTTCCTTATCTACTTGTGTGACTAAATCATCTGGGTTTGATTTTGCTTTAACTTCAATCGGATTTTCTAATGCTTTTTTTATATTTTCGCCTGCTTCAATTGTCCAAGCTTTAGCAATCTTCTCAATTTCATTCCAATGTAATGACATGTAAGACACCTCAATTTGATTTAAGCATTTATTGTTTATTATGACACACTAATTGTCAGAAAGAAAAGATTTCGGTTTTTTAAATGAAAGCCATGACTGTGATTCCTGTGTCATCCAAACCTATTTAACAATCTTAAGTTGTAAGATTATTGCCTTCTTTCATTCTCATTCAATTAGAAAAAGGATGAGTATGGTTGCTCATCCTTTTATCGGGTTGTTGTAAGTCTGATTAGCTTGCAAGCTTTTGTTTCTTTTCTTCCTCTTTTTCTTTTTTCCTAACTTCTTTAAATTTATTTGTCTCTGCGACTATAACTCCTGAAAGGAGACACAGGGCAATTAAGTTTGGTATAGCCATTAAACCATTGAAAATATCAGCAATATCCCAAACAAGTTGCACCGACTGACCGGCACCGATCATAACGATAATACAGAAGACTACTTTGTAATAAATCGTATTCCTGTCTCCAAAAATGTAACCAAAACACTTCTCACCGTAATAAGACCAACCAATAATCGTTGAATAAGCAAAGAAGATGATACCAAAAACAACGATTAAGTTACCATAACCAGGTAAGAACGATTCAAATGCTCCACCTGTAATATTAGGTGCTGCATTTCCATCACCTAAAAACTCTAAATGTAATCCACTCATGACAATGACAAGACCTGTAATCGTACAAACAATCATCGTATCAAGAAAAGTTCCTGTCATCGAAACGAGGGCTTGTCGACCTGGATAATCAGTTTTGGCAGCCGCCGCCGCAATCGGGGCAGATCCTAAACCAGCTTCATTGGAGAATACACCTCTAGCAATACCGTAACGAATCGCGGCACCAATCGCTCCACCTCCAACAGCTTCTGGATTAAAGGCAGCTTCAAAGATTACACCAAATGCAGCAGGTACCTCCGTGATATTAAGAACGATAATAATAAGACCACCGGCCATATAAAATAAAGCCATAAACGGAACAAATACTGCTGAAACTCGTCCAATTCCTTTGATTCCACCTAATAATACTAAAGCCGTTAACACCATTAAAATAAAACCAGTAATCCACGGGTTAATATTAAACGTCCCTTCAAGAGACCTTGCAACGGTGTTTGATTGTGTCATATTCCCAATCCCAAAGGATGCTAAACAGCCAAATAAAGCAAATAAGAAGGCTAACCATTTCCAACCTAAGCCTTTTTCTATGTAGTACATCGGTCCACCAGAGATTTCACCTTTATGGTTGACTGTACGATATTTTACAGCCAGGATAGCTTCTCCGTATTTTGTAGCCATCCCAAAAAATGCTGCGAGCCACATCCAAACTAAAGCCCCTACTCCACCAAGGAGAATCGCTGATGCTACCCCCGTCATATTACCAATACCGAGTGTAGCCGCCATCGCTGTCATTAAGGATTGGAAGTGTGAGATATCTCCCTTCTCCGACTTATCTTTCTTTTTACTCCTAGAGAAAGTTAATTTAAGGGCGTAAGGTAAATCACGCACTTGTAAGAAACCAAGACGAATAGTTAAGAATACACCCGTACCTACAATTAATAATAAGGTGATAGGTCCCCATACTACTGAATTAATGGCATCTACGATTGATTTAATTGTATCCATTTTCCTCTTTTCCTCCCGTCTATCATGTACTGTACTCTACTAAAATAATCGTATTGTATTCATTTTAGTTGAAACTTGTTAGAAAATCTATCAGAAAATATATAAACTTTAGTTTATTCAGAATAAATAATGTGAAAATATCCATGTTTCCTTCTGCTATGTAAGATATAAACACACAACTTTCACATCCACACCAAAAAAAGACTAACGCTGTTTGCGGAGGTCTTTTAATCACATCGTTCTTTTTTACTAGTTATTGATATCTTTTGAGTTCCTTTTGCAATCGCTTTAATTTTCTTATACATTCTAGCTTAGTGGCGTCGTCTAGGTTTGTAATTGCTTCATACAATGACATAAGTTCATAATCAATTTCCATCTTTAAAACTATTACCTGTTCCCTCTTTTTAGAAGGCTCAATTAATCCCACAATATGCTCCACCTGTAACACCTCTCACCTAGGATTTGTATGAACCTAAATTCCTTTTAAATTAGTACATTTTATTAAAGAGTTCACTAAAAGGTGCACAATAAATGACCAATTTTTTAATGCATGCTTTCTGAGTAAAAACAGATTTTATGGTAAAATTACAATATAAAAGAAAGAGGAGTGTTTGGATGAAGTTTCATGGTTTTACAGATGAAGATTTTGATGTATTTAACATTGCGGGCCTTGATGCACGGATGGAAGGAATTATTTCTACTATTAGACCAAAATTTGAAGCAATCGCTTCTGAGATAGAGCCGACTCTATCCGCCTTAACTGGTGACGAGATGTTTACACACGTTGCTCAGCATGCGAGAAGAACAGTTAACCCTCCTAACGATACATGGGTAGCTTTTGCTACTAATAAAAGAGGTTATAAAATGCTGCCTCACTTTCAAGTTGGTCTATTTGAAAGTCACTTGTTTGTTTGGTTTGCCGTCATCTATGAATGTCCCATTAAGAGAAGCTTTGCCGAACAATTATTAAAAAACGTCAACAAATGGAAAAAAGAAATTCCCAATGACTATGTTTGGTCCATCGATCATATGAAGCCTGATGTGAAAAAACATAACGAACTAAGCAAGTCAGATTTAGAATCGATGTTTACACGTTTAAAGGACGTCAAAAAGGCAGAGCTATTATGTGGCCTCAGAATAGAGCGTGATGATCCCCTACTCAAAGACGGTGCATTACTAATTAAAAAGATTGAAGAAGCATATAAAACCGTGCTACCACTTTATACGGTGGCCAAGAAAGCACCTTTTGAGTCCGTTAAATAATTTCATGTGAATAAAGCCAGTATTTATTACCTAATCGTAAATAAATACTGGCTTTACTATGTAGAGCTAAAGAGCTATCGGTAATCTGCTTATGGACGACCTTCATATAGAACCTTTAATATATCTTTACTTAATTCAATCTGTTCAGAGCGTTTATCAACAAACGCAACCATATCATTCGCTAAGTTGATTTGTAGCTCATCAATAAAATAAGTATCTTCATTAATTGGCAAAGCTAATAATTCTTCATCACCCGTTGCCTCATTTACCACCGTATATGCTTCACTTCCTTCTATATTGGCCGCTTCAAATCGATCATCTAACGGTGTTAAACCAACTGGATCAAAAAATACTTGCGCCTGCTGTTCATTAATAAAATATACATCTCCCTCATTTGCAGCCAATATGACTAAAATACGTTCATGCTGAGCTGACTCAATCGATATATGGAGTTCTTCACCTAATTTACCTAGTTCGTCTTCGATTAAAGCTCGAATGGAATCTTCTTGGTCGCGAGGAACATCTCCGAACATATAAATGGATAAAGCTTCCTCATCATTACCACCACAACCCGCTAACAGCAAAACCGTTATCACTAATGCAATCAAGTAACTATATTTCCCCAATACACGTAGCTCTCCCTTTTTTATAATTTTACGATTTCTCCATCTTCTAATTTCTTTGCTTCCTTTACAGCTAAATAACTGGAAACATTCACTTGTTGATCAAATTGAGCACAAAGTTGCTTTTCCTCACTTTTGGAAGGCACAATTTCCTTAAAGCGCTGATACTTCTTAAGAAATAAATGACGCTCGATCCCGTTTCCATATACTTGTTCAACGGCTTCATAAAATGCTACAACATCGACTACTTCATCGGTTGTCCAATCAAGAGAAATTGGCATATTCATTTCCATCACTTACACCTCCTTCACTCTCTACAATATGTAACACGTCCCGCCTTTTTATGCAAACTTTTTCTCTAAACAATAATGATATAGAATTCCATCTAAATAAAATTACTGAAAAAAACATATTTTTATCACTTATTTACTATGCAAGCTATCCTACGTTTGGTATACTCTTATTTGTTTTATACCATTATAAGGTTAAGGTAATTTATAGGTGAATGAGGTGGCGTCTTTGTCTGGACAAATGTCTACTCCATTATTTGATGGGGTTCGTAAGCATGCAGAAAAACAACCGGTACAGTTCCATATTCCTGGTCATAAGAAAGGCTCAGGGATGGATCCTGAATTCAGAAATTATATAGGAGAGAATGCTTTAGCCATAGATTTGATTAATATAGCTCCTTTAGATGATCTTCATCATCCGCACGGAATTATTAAAGAAGCACAAGAACTTGCCGCAGAAGCTTTTGGTGCTGATTATACATTCTTTTCTGTACAAGGTACAAGTGGTGCAATCATGACGATGATTATGAGTGTCTGCTCACCAGGCGATAAAATCATCGTTCCACGCAATGTTCATAAATCGATTATGTCAGCGATCATATTTTCTGGGGCTAACCCAATCTTTATTCATCCAGAAATTGATCCAAACCTAGGTATTTCCCACGGAATAACGACCGACTCCGTAGAAAAAGCATTAGAAACGCATCCAGATGCGAAGGGATTATTAGTCATAAATCCAACTTATTTCGGTATTTCTGGTAACCTACAGAAGATTGTTGAAATCGCTCATCGATACGAAGTGCCTGTTTTAGTTGATGAAGCCCATGGAGTCCATATTCATTTTCATGATGAATTACCGTTATCGGCGATGCAAGCAGGAGCTGACATGGCTGCAACAAGTGTCCATAAGCTTGGAGGTTCTATGACTCAAAGCTCTATTTTAAATGTAAAAAAAGGCATGGTCTCTCCACAAAGGGTTCAGTCAATAATTAGTATGCTCACCACGACGTCGACATCCTATTTATTATTAGCCTCTTTAGATACAGCCCGTAGAAGACTCGCAACAGAAGGTCAACAGCTTTTAACAAATACCATTCAATTAGCTGAGCAGACTCGAAAGCAACTGAATGATATACCAGGTATTTATTGTGTTGGCCGTGAAATATTAGGTGACAAAGCTACTTATGATTTCGATCCGACCAAACTTATTATCTCTGTTAAAGACCTTTCTATGACTGGTTCTGAAGTAGAGAATTTATTAAGGGAAAGATATAACATTGAGGTTGAACTCTCTGATTTATATAATATTCTTTGCATTATTTCGTTAGGTGATACGAAGACCGAAACGAAAAAACTTGTTGATGCACTAACGCAACTATCACTTGAATCACGTGATACAAGCAAACCAAAACATGAAATGAACGTATATGTACCAAGAATTCCAACCTTAGCACTTTCCCCTCGTGACGCCTTTTATGCGTCCACGGAAGTCATTTTACTATCACAATCAGTGGGAAGAATCATTGCTGAGTTCATTATGGTCTATCCTCCAGGTATTCCCATCTTAATCCCAGGAGAGATTATTACTCAAGAGAACCTCGATTATATTGAAGAGAATATAAAAGAAGGTTTACCCGTTCAAGGACCAGAAGATGAGACCTTTCAAACCATTCGTGTTATCAAAGAATTTAAAGCCATTAAATAACAAAACATAAAAAGAACTATCTTCACGTTAAAGTGAAGGTAGTTCTTTTCCATCTTCTTATTTTATTTGCTCAGGATCAACAAACTGATAACCTTTATCTCTTAAGCCAGCTACGATTTCTTCTAATGCGTCTTTCGTCCATTCCCGATCGTGCATGAGTAGATTGGCACCGTTATTTAATTCTGGCGCATTGACCATAATGTCCGCTAAACTCTCTGCATTTTGATAATCAGCTACCCAATCATACCCGTATGTCCAGTTCATTCGAGTCATTTGTTCCGTTGCGACAACCTGATTAGAGAAATCCGTATTTTCTCCAAATGGAGCACGGAAAAAGCGTGGCCTTTCACCAATAATTTCTTCAATCCGTTCGTTTAATTTGACGATTTCCTCCATTTGTTCCTCTTCAGTAATCTCACTTAAGTTCGGGTGACTCATCGTATGATTTCCTATTTCAAAACCTAATTCATGAATCTCCTTTAGTTCTTGTTCACCCTCTTCATCATTAATAAAATGACCGTTCACAAAAAATATAGCTGGTACATCGAGGTCTGCTAAAATATGTGCCATTTCAACTCCATATGTATGTGGGGCATCATCAATTGTTAACAAAACAACTTGTTCCTCTACGTCCTCACCTTCAATTGGTTCGACAGCCCAATTCGCTGTATTAATTTCATATACTTGCTCAATCTCTTCCTCTTCATTAGTCATTTCATCTTCCGGATCCGTGCCCTCTATTTCGTCATCTTGTTTAGATAAATGGGAATCCCCTTCTTCGCCTTCATCTACTTCTAATTCCACTTCCTCATCCTCCTTTTCAACTGCATCTGATTGTTCATTTTCAGTTTGGTCGGCGCATGCAATTAACAATAAAGCCATCCCCATAATCCAAAACCTTTTCATATGTCCGCTCCTTTCTCTTTTGCTAGCGACAATCACACTTTCTCTTATACTATACCCTATCAGCTATGCCCTAAATCATAACACAACTTTGTCCAACATTCGGTTCTTATTAAATACTTTACTACTATTTCTCACACTCTACCTTTAGATTTCGATTGCATTACATTTTGATTACTAGAACCAAAAAGTTGTTTGAAACGTGCTAGAATAGGAAACAAATTAGTAAATAAATTTGTTACATATAGGGTGTGAGGTGCTTGAAGAAAGTTTTATTACTATTATTTTTGTCCAGTAAGATTATTCTATTATCTGGATGCTCATTAGCTTTTCTTTATACAACGTCACCCATTGACAACGAAGAAGGAAAAAATATGACCGTTTTATTTTCCGATACAGCTAATATTATGAAAGAAGATAACTATTACGACGCTATCTTAGAGATGCAATCCAAGTTTCCAGATGAACATCAATCATTTATTATAATAGACTCGAATGAAAAAGAAATTGTCCGTCATTATGGTATCACTACTTTTCCCACCATGCTTGTTTTATATGGCGAGAGCGAACAACTTAGAATGGTAGGGCCTCAATCAAAAGAAAATATTATAACAACCCTTGAAAATGCCATACAACTTACAAGTCAAAATGAGCCAGTTAGTTAGTTTATATAAAAAAAGAGCAGCTTAGGAAGCTGCTCTTTTTTTGGTTATTTATTTTACAATATGAATAGGTGTTCCAATAGCTACTTCTGCAGCTTCCATTGTAATTTCACCTAATGAAGGGTGTGCATGGATAGTTAAAGCAATATCTTCTGCAGTCATGCCCGCTTCAATTGCTAATCCAACTTCTGCGATCATATCAGAAGCGTTAGGTCCAGCAATTTGAGCTCCAAGAACTAAACCATCTTCTTTACGAGTGATTAGTTTCATGAAACCATCAGAATCGTTAAGAGATAAGGCACGACCGTTTGCTGCAAATGGGAACTTCGCAACATTTACGTCATAGCCAGCTTCTTTAGCTTCAGCATCCGTATAACCAACAGTCGCTAACTCAGGATCTGAGAATACTACAGCTGGAATCGCTAAATAATCGACCTCTGATTTTTCACCAGCAATCGCTTCTGAAGCGATTTTACCTTCGTACGATGCTTTATGAGCTAAAGCAGGTCCTTCAACAACATCACCAATTGCATAAATATTACTTACATTTGTACGACATTGCTTGTCTACTTTGATTAAACCACGGTCTGTCATTTCAACACCAATTTGCTCAAGACCTAATTCATCCGTGTTTGGTGTACGACCAACTGTTACAAGAACATAATCAGCCTCAAATACTTCTTCCTTACCTTTAACTTCTGCTTTAACTTTAACGCCATCTTTCGTTTCTTCAACACCTTGTGCTAATGCTTCAGTGTGGAAGGAAACGCCATTTTTCTTAAGACGCTTTTCAACTAATTTAGCCATTTGTTTTTCAAAACCAGGTAGGATTTGTTTCCCACCTTCTAATACAACAACTTCAGCACCTAAATTAGAGAACGCACCCGTTAATTCGATACCGATGTAACCTCCACCGATAACGACTAACTTTTTAGGTACTTCTTTAAGAGCAAGAGCACCAGTTGAGTTAATAACTCGGTCTGTGTATTTAAATGATTTTAATTCGATTGGGCGAGAACCAGTCGCAATAATACAATTCTTGAAATTGTATGTTTGTGAGCTTTTTTCGTCCATTACTTTAACAGAGTTTTCAGAAGCAAAGTAAGCTTCACCTTGTACAAGCTCTACTTTATTCCCTTTTAATAAACCTTTAACTCCGCCCGTTAATTTATCAACAACGCTTGCTTTCCATTCTTGAACTTTCTCAAAGTTAACCGATACGTTTTCTGCAACGATACCGATATCTTCAGAATGTTTAGCATCATGATATTTATGTCCAGCGTTAATTAATGCTTTTGAAGGAATACAACCAACGTTTAAACAAACGCCTCCAACCGTACCTTTTTCTACAACTGTTACGGATTGGCCAAGTTGAGCTGCACGAATTGCTGCTACATATCCTCCAGGACCTGATCCAATGACAAGTGTGTCTATCTCTTTTGCGAAATCACCTACAACCATTTCTTACCCCTCCATTAATAATAATTGTGGATCGTTTAACAGACGTTTTACATGGTTTAATGCATTTTGTGCTGTTACGCCATCAATCAAACGGTGGTCATAGCTGATTGAAAGTGCAAGAACTGGGGCCGCTACGATTTCGCCATTTTTAACGATAGCTTTTTCTTCAATACGACCAATTCCTAAAATCGCTACTTCCGGATGATTAATAACAGGAGTGAACCATAAACCACGTGCTGAACCAACGTTAGAAATTGTGGCACTTCCGCCCTTCATTTCTGCACTGCTTAACTTAGCGTCACGTGCTTTACCAGCTAAATCGATGATTTCATCTGCTAATTGGAAAATAGACTTACGATCTGCATCTTTGATAACTGGAACAAATAATCCGTGTTCAGTGTCTGCTGCAATACCGATATTAAAGTATTTTTTGTAAACGATCTCTTCGTTTGCATCATCAATTGAAGCATTTAATACAGGGTATTTACGTAGAGCAGCAGTTAATGCTTTAACTACATATGGTAAGTACGTTAGTTTCGTACCTTGCTCTGCCGCTATTTCCTTGTATTGTTTTCTGTGAGCTACAAGAGCTGAAACTTCCACTTCATCCATATGTGTAACGTGTGGAGCCGTGTGCTTAGAATTAACCATTGCTTTAGCAATCGCCTTACGAATGCCTTTGAAAGGAACCCGCTCTTCTAATTCTCCGACTGGAATAGAAACTGGCTCAGATTTTTTCGTTTCAGCTGAAGCTGCAGGTGCTTCTGATGATGTTTCTTCAGATGCTGATCCAGTGTCGCCACTTAAGAATTTCTCAATATCTTCTTTTACTACGCGACCATTTTTACCAGAACCTGAAACTTCTTTAATGTTGACACCTTTTTCACGAGCATACTTACGTACTGATGGCATCGCAATAATACGTGAGCCGTCATCTTCTGAAGCTGATTCTTCTTGAGAGCTTTGAGTTGCTTCTTGCTTCTCTTCCTTTGGCTCTTCCGTTTTCTCTTCTTCAGCTGGCACTTCTTCTTCCTCATAACCTTCAGCATCAATAGTTAAAAGAACATCTCCTACGATACTTACTGTTCCTTCATCCACCTTTAACTCAAGAACCTTTCCATCTACCGGAGAAGGAATTTCAACAACAGCCTTATCATTTTGCACTTCTAGAAGAATATCATCTTCTTTTACTTCATCACCAGCTTTGACGAACCACTTTACGATTTCACCTTCATGGATACCTTCACCAATATCCGGCAACTTAAATTTATATGCCACAATGAGTGCCTCCCTTATCATACATTATAATTTGGTGCAGAGGAAAGCAAAAATCGACTTTCCTCTGCAAAAAGATCAGTTTATTAGAAATTTACAACTTTATTAACTGCTTCAACGATATCTTTGTGATCTGGCAACCAAGCATCTTCCATTGCAGCGAATGGATACACAGTATCTGGTGCCGTAACACGTAATACAGGCGCTTCAAGACTTAAAATAGCACGCTCTGTGATTTCAGCTACAACATTGGCTGCAATCCCAGCTTGCTTTTGAGCTTCTTGAACAACAATTGCACGATTTGTCTTTTCAACAGACGCGATGATCGTATCAATATCTAATGGACTCACCGTCATTAAATCAATAACTTCAACATCTACACCATCTTTTTCTAACTCTTCTGCTGCTTTTAATGAAGCATGTACCATCGCACCATAAGTAACAATCGTAACATCTTTACCTTCGCGTTTAATATCGGCTTTTCCTAATTCAATTGTATACTCTTCCTCAGGAACTTCCGCACGGAAAGAACGGTATAATTTCATGTGCTCAAGGAAAACAACTGGATCGTTATCACGAATCGCAGAAATTAATAGACCTTTTGCATCGTATGGAGTTGATGGAATAACAACCTTTAACCCTGGAGTTTGAGCCATTAATCCTTCTAAGCTATCTGCGTGCATTTCAGGTGTTTTTACGCCACCACCAAATGGTGAACGGATCGTAATTGGCGTAGTTTGTGAACCACCTGAACGGTAGCGCCAGCGGCTCATTTGACCTGCTACAGAATCCATTACTTCAAATAAGAATCCGAAGAATTGAATTTCCATAACTGGACGGAAGCCTGTAATTCCAAGTCCGATCGCAAGACCACCGATACCAGACTCAGCTAAAGGTGTATCAAATACACGGTCTTCACCAAATTCTTTTTGTAAACCTTCAGTCGCACGGAATACACCACCGTTTTGACCAACATCTTCACCAAAGATTAATACATCTTCATTTGTCTTAAGCTCATTACGCATTGCATCCGTAATCGCTTGAATCATTGTCATTTGCGCCATTGGTTATTTCGACTCCTTTGCTGTGTATTCTTCCATTTGCTCACGAAGATTCACTGGAAGTTCTTCAAACATAACTCCGATAATATCAGTAACTTTTTGTTTAGGAGCATTATCAGCTTCTTTAATCGCAGCTTTAATATCTTCTTTCGCTTTTTCTACAACTTCGTTCTCTTGCTCTTCACTCCATAATTTCTTTCCTTCAAGGAACTTACGGAAACGGATTAGTGGATCTTTTTTCGTCCACTCGTCATCTAAATCAGATGTACGGTAACGTGTTGGATCATCACCAGCCATTGTATGTGGACCATAACGATATGTCATTGTCTCAATTAATGTAGGGCCTTCACCATTTAATGCACGATCACGAGCTTGTTTAGTTACAGCGTAAACAGCTAATACGTCCATACCATCAACTTGAATACCTTCAATACCAGCAGCTGTTGCTTTTTGAGCAATTGTTTTAGCAGCAGATTGCTTTTCAACTGGAACAGAAATAGCAAAGCGGTTATTTTGAACGATAAAGATCGCAGGTACGTTATAAGCACCAGCAAAGTTCATTCCTTCATAGAAATCACCTTGTGATGAACCACCGTCACCCGTATAAGTAATAGCTACATTGTTTTTAGCCTTACGTTTTAATCCTAACGCCACACCAGCCGTTTGGATAATTTGAGCACCAATAATAATTTGAGGGACAACAATGTTTAATCCTTCTGGGAATTGTCCTCCACCCATATGTCCACGTGACCATAAGAATGCTTGATGTAGCGGTAAACCATGAAATACGATTTGTGGAATATCACGGTATCCTGGTAAGATCCAGTCTTCTTTATCTAAAGCGAATTGTGAACCTAACATCGAAGCTTCTTGACCTGCTACAGGTGCATAGAAACCTAAACGACCTTGACGGTTTAATGAAATGGCACGTTGATCCCAAATACGTGTATATACCATTCTTTTCATTAATTCTTGCAATTGTTCATCACTTAATTCAGGCATAGCTGCTTCATTAACAACCTCGCCCTCTTCATTCAAAATTTGAAAAGTCTCAAATTTTTCTTCTACAGACTCTAAAGTTCTTGTAGTCATTACTTTCACCTACCCTTTCTTTTTCGGAAAATATTCATCACTTTTCTGTTCTATGTCTTGTATGCTTGTCATTGTAACCATAGTCAGAAATCACCTTTAGGATAACCTAATGTAAGCCTAAACATTACTTCATAATAAAGAATGTTAAAAATATCCTTCTTAACACTCTTATAAACTGTATTAGTAAACACACAGAAAAAGTAATACAATACACCTTATGAAAAATAGTCTACATCAACTGATCGAAATCCGTCAATCCTTTTGTTTTATCTAGCATTTACAAAATATAACTACTGTAACTTTTACAAGACATTTTTAGACCTGTGTTATAGATCACCCAAACCTAAAATGAAACAGAAAGTTATACAAGCTTTCAAAAGCTCCTGGATTTACACATACTCATTCATATTCCTTTTACTATGTAATTTAAAACTTAATTTTGTTAGACCTCCATTAATTACCACAACAAAAAAGAAGAATCTTATATGAAGATCCTTCTTTATTCTAATTTGATTGATGATTTATTCATTTTCTTCTGCTAATTCCCACGATAAATTAGATTCGGAATAGTAGCTTTGTTTGTCATTATTATATTGGGCTGTGTATTCATTAAATATATCTCTGGCTTCATTAATGACTTGATAAGAAGCATTCACATCCTCAATAAGCTGTTGTAATTCGACAAGGTCAAACTCTTCTTCTTGTTGCAGCAGCTCAAATAAAGCACGATCTAGCTCTAATGAATCCACGTAAGCATTATGTAAGTCTTGATAGCTGTTATACCTAGCATGCATATTTTCAACTAACCCTTGAAAAGGTGGCAATCCTTCATCATCTTTTATTTCACTTTCTAATTCTTCGACTTTTAGAAACTCCTGATAGCCCGCTTCAATACTTTCCTTCTCTACAGCAACTGCTTCTTCCCTTGTTTCAATCGATGCAAGTGCCTCTTCCGTTAGCGATAGAATCTTTTCAAACTCTTCCATACTTAAATCGATAACTTCATCATATAGTTCTTGTTCGTTTTCTTCAGCCTGACTAATTAATTCTTGCTGCTCAGTAAATGGTGCTTCTAATTCCACTGCTTTCTCTAAGTGTTCAAAAACCTTATCTGCAACATCGTTACCACATCCAGTTAGTAAGAATAATGTCATCACGATTAGTAAGTATGACCTACCCTTTTTTCCAAGCACGTAAGTTCCCCCTATTCTAAGTACAAAAATCATTCCTATTAAAAACAGTAAAGGAAAGGATAAAAAATCGCAACATAAAACCATCTACTTTTATATATGAAAAGACAAAACTAGATATGCGCTTGTCCACATATTCACTAAACAAATAACTATTTTTTTTTGAAAAAATGGGCATACATCCAATCGCCATCGAGACAAATGCATATTGTAACTAGTGAGTCGCACCAAGTGTGATGTACCTAAAAGGAGGAATTCAAATGTACGGATACGGTTCAGATTGTTGTAGCGATCCTTGTGGTTACGGTTATGGAGCACCTGTTGCAGGTTATGGCGGTGGCTATGGTGGAGGCGGTAGAGGCTTTGCTTTAATCGTTGTATTATTTATTTTATTAGTTATCGTTGGGGCAGCTTGCTTTAACGGTGGTCCGGGACCTGATTGCAAAAAATAAGTGATGAACATCGGGAGCTAACAAAGGCTTTTTAAGTAACTTTTGTTAGCTTCTTTCCTTTGTTAGTTGGTTTTGATTATTTTTCAACTTGCCATTTACCTATTATGTTCGATAAAGTATAAAAGAAACTGTTAGTTGCTCATAAAAGGAGAGGTACATATGATCACAATGAAAGATATTATCCGTGAAGGCCATCCTGTTTTACGTCAAGTTGCAAAAGAAGTTCAACTTCCTGCATCAATTGAGGACAAAGAAACATTAACCAATATGCTGCAATTTGTCATAAATAGCCAAGACCCCGAAATCGCAGAAAAACACCAACTAAGACCTGGTGTTGGCATTGCCGCTCCCCAAATTGGTATTTCTAAAAGAATGTTTGCCGTTCATGCCTACGATGAAAATGATACCTTATATAGCTATGGTCTATTCAACCCTAAGGTTATTAGTCATTCTGTAGAGGAAAATCATCTTGATGGTGGCGAAGGCTGCTTATCTGTCGATCGCGAAGTCCAAGGGATTGTTCCAAGACACGCTCGAATTACCGTAAAAGGTACAACTATTGAAGGTGAAGAAGTAAAATTAAAGTTGAAAGGGTATATCGCCATCGTATTCCAACATGAACTAGACCATTTAGATGGCATTATGTTTTACGACCGCATCGAAGGTTTCCAAGATCCACTGAAAAAAACACTTTAACAAATAAAAGAGCTAACTTACGTCATCCGTCAAGTTAGCTCTTTTTCAATTCATTTCTATTTTCCACACATTGCCAATCAACAAACACTTCCACTTACACATACTATAAAAAACAAACGAAAACCAAGTATGCTCATTGTTCACGCACTAACAGGGAGCAATGTCCTAATTTAGGTCACCGAACGCAAAGGGATGACCAGCTAACTTCAAAGAGCATCCCTAAGTATTTTCATACAAAACTTTCCTGAAGACTTACCGCAGCAACTCATCAACAATCACGAAAGTGGCGTTTGAATTTAACTAATGGCTTTTTGTTCAACTTGGTTTTGATCTTATTCATTTTAATAATTTTTTGTAAGAATGATTTTGAACTAGAGAGTTAGCAATAATCCAGCGGACGAAAATATGCGGAGACTCCCGTGGGAAATAGTGGCGGGCTGAGATCCAATGGTGGTAGCCAGTAAGCTCAACACCACCCCGCAGGACGCGGAGCATAATTTTCGGTAGCGGCAAGTAGAACACCGCATTCCAGCGTTAGCAACTTTCATAAAAAAGGAGTGAATTCATATGCTAAAGAAGCTAAGAAAAAAACTTTTGGAAGGCTGCAAAAACCTGCTACCTAAAAAAAGATTAATGGAAGTATAGAAACTGTAAAACTGATTAAACTAAACAATTAGTCATCTAAAAAAGTGAAAAATACTGCCATATTATAAGGCAAATACCCCATTTTCAAACGAATAAAAGAAAAAACATGAAAAAGATGGTTATTTGCTTTATAATGAATTTATCATTATCGTTTAAGGAGAGGTATTTTTTATGTTATTTAAAGTGTTTTATCAAAAAAATGCAAGACAAGTTCCTGTTCGTGAACTTACGGATTCAATATATGTGGAAGCTGAGAGTATCTCAGAAGTAAGAAGTAAATTAGCTGACCGCAATTATAATATCGAATTTATTACATCTATCTCTGGTGCGCACCTCGAATATGAACAATCTCGAGAAGACTTTAAGGTGGAATCTATTTAATGAAACAAGTAAAAAACAATCAAACAGCCGTATTTGCTCTTGGTGGACTTGGTGAAATCGGAAAAAATATGTACGCTGTTCAGTTTCAGGATGAAATTATTATAATTGACGCCGGAATTATGTTTCCAGAGGACGAGCTTCTAGGTATTGATTATGTAATCCCTGATTTTACGTATCTAAGTAAAAATATCGATAAGATAAAAGGTTTATTTATCACACATGGTCACGAAGACCATATTGGTGGAATCCCTTATTTCCTAAGAGAAATTAATGTACCTATTTATGGTGGTAAACTTGCCCTAGGTTTGCTAAAAGGAAAACTTGAAGAACACGGTCTATTAAGAAAAGCACAATTTAATGAGATTCATGAAGATCAAGTCATTAAATTTACAAAGACTTCTGTTTCTTTTTTCAGAACAACACATAGTATTCCAGATTCTTACGGTATTGTCGTAAAGACACCTCCAGGAAATGTCGTACATACAGGGGATTTCAAATTTGATTTCACACCGGTTGGAGAGCCTGCAAACTTAACAAAAATGGCAAAAATCGGCGAAGAAGGTGTACTCTGCTTATTATCAGATAGTACAAATAGTGAAATTCCTGAATTTACGATGTCAGAACGTAAGGTTGGAGAAAGTATTGATGCGATTTTTAGAAAAGTGGACGGAAGAATTATTTTCGCTACATTTGCATCTAATATTCATCGCTTACAACAAGTAGTAGAAGCAGCAGTTATCCACGGGCGTAAAGTAGCTGTTTTTGGTAGAAGTATGGAATCAGCGTTAACCATTGGTCAAGAACTTGGTTATATAAAAGCACCTAAAGAAACATTTATTGAACCAAATCAATTAAACAAATTACCTGATAACCAAGTAACGATTCTTTGTACTGGTAGCCAAGGTGAGCCTATGGCTGCACTGTCAAGAATTGCTTATGGTACACACCGTCAGATTCAGATTATTCCTGGCGATACAGTTGTTTTTTCTTCTTCACCTATCCCTGGTAATACAGTAAGTGTCGGAAAAACAATTAACCAATTATATCGTGCCGGTGCTAATGTCATTCACGGTCCACTGAACGATATTCATACTTCTGGACATGGTGGACAAGAAGAACAAAAGCTTATGTTACGTTTAATGAAACCACAATATTTCTTACCTATTCACGGCGAATATCGTATGTTAAAAATGCATATCAAACATGCAATGGATTGTGGTGTTCCAGAAGAAAATTGTTTCATTATGGATAATGGTGATGTGTTAGCCCTTCATCCAGATGAAGCAGGCGTAGTAGGTAAAATCCCTTCCGGTTCCGTATATGTAGATGGAAATGGTATTGGAGATATTGGTAATATTGTCCTTCGCGATCGCCGTATTCTATCGGAGGAAGGCTTAGTCGTTGTTGTGGTGAGCCTTGATATGAAGGAATTTAAAGTGACTGCTGGTCCTGACATTATATCTAGAGGTTTTGTTTATATGCGTGAATCGAGCGATCTGATTCACGAAGCACAAAAATTGCTCGCTAAGCATTTAGATGATGTGATGGAAAAGAAAACGTCACAGTGGTCAGAAATTAAGAATGAGATCTCTGATTTATTAGGTCCATTTTTATATGAGAAAACAAAACGTAAACCGATGATTTTACCAATTATTATGGAAGTATAAACAATATTAATTTGAGAAGTCGTAAGCATATAAATGTTTGCGGCTTTTTTATATAAAAGTTAGTGCGAACATGTAACGTTGCTCATCGCTACCGAAAATTATGCTCCGCTGGGTTACTACTAATTCTTAAGTTCAAAAAAAACAATCCAACACTATTCTTTTAAAATGAAAATGAACAAAACCAAACTGAATGAATGAAAAGCCAACAGTTTGAACAGTCGCCACTACTTTCATCTTTGTTGGTGGTGAAGTGTTTCTCGTATACTCGGGCTCGCTCTCTGTTTACCAACTCTCAACCCTATGTTTCATCACCTCCTCCTCGAAACTAAGTGAGTCAGTACTTGCAAAATCTCATAACCCAGCGATTCAAGCTTCCACTCTGAATGTCCTCTCTTTTCCCCACTACAACAACTTTTTCAAAACCATACAGTTCGTTTGCTTCCTATACTAATTAATTATCTGAATCTCGCTATTGAAATTTTCTGACATATCATATAAAATGAACACGCGTACATTTATATAAATTCGGAGGTGATTTGAATCGCAACAAGGAAAGATGTAGCAAAGTTAGCAGGTGTTTCTGAAGCAACCGTCTCACGAGTGTTTAATAATATCCTACCGCTAAAACAAGAAACCAAAGAAAAAGTCCTTCAAGCTGCTAAGCAATTACATTATTACCCTAACACCTTAGCTCAAAACTTAGCTACCAGTAAAAGCCATACAATTGGAGTTATTGTCCCTTACCTACCTAAAGTACGGCATTTGCTTTCAACCTATTATTTCTCAGAGATTATTAGTGGCATTGGTGACCAATTAGCTTCTGCCAACTATGGATTACAATTAATCTTTCAACCTCAAGATCAGTTTAGAAATTACACACAATTTTTTTCCTCAAAAAAAATAGATGGATGCATTATTTTAGGCTCCCATGATGTTGACGGTGAAAAGTTTGCTATAGAGGAATTGCACCGGCTCGACTTACCATACTGTCTTATCAACCAGACATTTCAAACGAGTCACTTTCATTACATCGATGCCAAACACCAAGAAGGCAGTTATCAAGCTGTATCACACTTATTAGAACAAGGATTTGAACGAATCATTTTCTTAAATGGTCCTAAAACCTATTCCAATAGTTTAGACCGTCTTGTTGGTTATCAAGATGCCTTACATTCAAGAGATTTAAAAATGAATGAACATTCATTATTTTATGGGAACTACAGCCGTAAAAGTGGGGTTGAAAAAGCAAAGGAGATTGCTCCTATAATCAAAGAGTTTGATGCTATCTTTGCAGCGAATGACCGTATGGCTGTCGGGCTTATTCAAGGTCTTTATGATCAAGGCATCTATGTAGGAAAGGATTACGCTATCGTTGGTTATGATGATTCAGATATCGCAAGCATCATCCATCCCACCTTAACTTCCGTTCGTGTTCCTTTCTTTAAAATGGGTGAACTGGCCGCTGAGCATGTCTTAAATAAAGTAAACAGCAAAGTAACTGAAACGATGCAGCTTAAATTGCCGGTAGAACTTATTGTAAGGGCTTCCAGCAATAATCAGATTGAAAGGAGTTTTAAATGATGAAAGAGATTAATATTGGAATGGTTGGTTACAAATTCATGGGGAAAGCACATAGCCATGCCTATAAGGATTTACCTTTATTCTTTCCCGATCATATTCGTCCAATTATGAAAGTAATTGCAGGACGTAACCATGAGGCCGTATCTCAAGCTGCTAATCAATATCAATGGGAATCTTATACGACAAACTGGCAAGATTTAATTGATAATGATGACATTGACCTCATTGATATTAATGCACCAAGCGATGTACATAAAGACATCGCCATTGAAGCTGCAAAAGCCGGTAAACATATTTACTGTGAAAAGCCGTTGGCACTTACTTTAGCAGATTCTAGAGAAATGCTCGAGGCAGCCGAACAAGCCGGTATTAAGCATATGGTTGGTTATAATTATCGTTTTGCTCCTGCTGTGATGCTTGCCAAAAAGTTAATAGACGAAGGTCGTTTAGGAAAAATCTATCACTTCAGAGCATGGTTTCTACAAGATTGGATTATCGATCCTAACTTCCCGCTCGTTTGGCGCTTACAAAAAGATGTTGCTGGCTCAGGTGCTCTCGGTGACCTTGGTGCACATTTAATCGATTTAGCCCATTACCTTGTTGGAGATATCAGTGAGGTAATCGGAATGAGTGATACTTTTATAAAAGAGCGTCCCTTGCCTACTGATATGGCAGGATTAACAGCAACAGCTCAGTCTGGAATGGAAACAGGACCTGTTACCGTCGATGATGCAACACTGTTTTTAGCGAAGTTTACTAATGGTACACTCGGAAGCTTTGAGGCTACCCGATTTGCAACGGGACACCGAAGCACCAACTCCTTTGAGATTAACGGAAGTAAAGGAAGTGTCATTTTTGACTTTGAAAGAATGAACGAGTTACAAGTCTACTTTGTTGATGATAGTAAAGATGTACAGGGATATAGAAGGGTATATGTGACAGATGAACCACACGCTTTTTCAAGTCACTGGTGGCCAACCGGACACCCAATTGGTTATGAACATACATTTATTCATGCCTTTGTTGAATTTATGAAAGCCATTCGTGAAAACCGATTACCTAACCCAAATTTTTATGATGGCGTGAAAAGTCAACAAGTATTAGAAGCTGTGGAGAAATCGATCTCACAAAAATCATGGGTGCAGGTTTCCACACTCTAAAAATAATAATATATATAGGAGAGGAAGGTTTTATGAAGAAAAAAGCATTAATCGTTTGGGGTGGCTGGGATGGGCATGAACCAGAACAAGTTGCCAATATTTTTAATGATATATTAATAGAAGAAGGATTTGAGGTTGAGGTTTCAAATTCTCTTGAATCCTATGCCGATCCCGAAAAGTTGCAATCACTGGATTTGATTGTCCCTCATTGGACGATGGGAGAGATTGAGAAAAAGTATGTACAAAATATATCAGCGGCCGTAATCAGTGGTGTTGGTTTGGCTGGTTGTCACGGAGGCATGTGTGACTCTTTTCGAAATAATGTAGATTGGCAGTTTATGACGGGGGGTAACTGGGTAGCTCACCCCGGTAATGATGGTGTGGAATATACAGTCGAAATCAAGCATTCTTCTAGCCCGTTGTTAGATGGCCTCTCTGATTTCAAAGTAAAAAGTGAACAATATTATTTACATGTCGATCCTGCAAATGAAATTTTGGCAACGACACGTTTTCCAGTCATTGAAGGACCACATACAAAAAATACAGCCGTTGATATGCCTGTAGTATGGACAAAGCGTTGGGGTGTGGGGCGTGTCTTTTATAACTCTTTAGGACATGTTTCCAATATTATCGCTATGCCTGAGGTATCTACGATTATGCGGAGAGGTTTTCTTTGGGCAGCAGAAGGTAAAAAGTTATATTCGGTCAAAGATGAAGGAACCAAGCCAATATATACAGGTATGGGAGACAGTCAATAACCCAGGAGGTAACTATGGAAAAAATGAAAGTAGGCTTAATTGGTTGTGGCAATATAAGTTCTATATACTTTGAGAATTGCACGACATTTGAGCATTTTGAACTTGTAGGCTGTGCAGATTTAGATTTTAAACGGACAAAAGCACAAGCTGAACGATTCAATGTAAAAGCCTATACGATAGAAGAAATACTTGAAGATAAAGAAATTGAAGTGATCGTAAATCTTACGATTCCAAAAGCCCATGCACAAGTATGTATGCAAGTATTGCAAGCCAATAAGCATGTTTTCACCGAAAAACCACTTACAGTAACTCGTGAAGAAGGTATTCAATTAATAAAGCTAGCTGAAGAGAAGAACTTACGGATAGGAAGTGCCCCTGACACTTTTTTAGGTGGAGGTATTCAGACGGCTATTCACCTGATCAATCAAAATGAAATCGGAACTCCAATAGGTGTAACAGCCAGTATGATGAGTCGTGGACATGAGCATTGGCATCCGAACCCTGATTTCTATTATGAGAACGGTGGCGGTCCGATGTTTGATATGGGGCCCTATTATTTAACGGCACTCGTTTCCATGTTAGGACCAATAAAAAGAATTGCTTCATCTGCTAGAATCAGTTTTCCCAAACGCACCATTACTGCTGGTCAAAACCCAAGAACACTTACCGTTCACACACCAACACATATATCCGGTATTATTGATTTCGAATCTGGTGTAATGGGTAACATGACAACAAGCTTTGATATTTTTGGTGGTTCTACGCTCCCAAAAATCGAGGTGTATGGTGAAAAAGGGACAATGCTCGTACCAGACCCTAATACCTTTGATGGACCTGTTTTAATAAGAAAACGGGATGATCATCAGTTTAATCAAGTGCCTTTAACCCATAGATATACGAAAAATAGTCGTGGGATTGGTTTAGCGGATATGATTGAAGCCATTCAACAAAAACGCAACCATCGAGCCAATGAAACATTAGCTTATCATGTTCTCGATGCAATGCATGGATTTCTAGATGCTTCAAGAGAAGGAGCCTACTATCATCTAAATAGTACATGCGAAAAACCAGAGGCCTTTCCGTTACACTATCAATTTCCGACCAAAAAGGAAAAGATGCTCTAACCTTATAAACCCAAAACAAAAAAGTTCCCGAAAAAAACCGGTGATTTTTATCAATCATCGGTTTTTCCGTTATTGTAGCCTTCTTTTTTCGACACTCATTCTTCATACTCCTCAGTGACCCTGCTCCACATTAAACTCTATGATATTCCTATCTGGATCCATACAAAAAATCTGTGCAAAGCCACTCATACTCAACGGCTTTTCTACGACCTCTATTCCTTTACTTTTTAATTCGTATAACGTCTTGTCATAACTTTTCACACGAATAGCAAAATGCCCTTCATTCGAATCGATTGTACCTGTCCGTAATGTCTCAGATTTTGGCTGCACAATTAAATGAAGCTGTTGTTCCCCCACTTGATACCATGCTCCTGGAAAAGAAAAATTAGGTCGTTTTATTTCAGGAAACCCTAACAACTTCCCGTAAAAATATTTAGCCTGTTCGATATCTGTAACTGCCAAACTCACATGATGAATCGACAAGGATTCGATCAATGTACTCACCTCTTTTAATTCTCAATCATAATCACTGAATATCAGTTTCTAGTTCATGCTCGACTTGTGGGTTGGATAGACATTTACTCTTTCTCCGCTCCTAATACAATTCCTTTTACAAAATACTTTTGAATAAACGGATAGACGAGTAACATCGGTAAAGCAGCGATAAAAATCTGAGCAGATTGAACAGTTCTTTGCGATAAATTTCGTAACGTCTCTGCGTCTGTGATTTGACTAAAATCTTGTTGCACGATAATCGTCTGTAAAAATGTTTGCAACGGATAATTCCTAGCATCATTATTATAAATCATTCCATCAAACCAAGAATTCCAATGAAAAACCATCGTAAAAAGTGAAACGGTAGCAATCGCAGGTATCGCAATGGGTAAATATATTTTTATGAAAATTTGAATATGGTTAGCACCATCAATTAATGCTGATTCCTCTAAAGATTTGGGTACCGATGTTCTAAAAAAGTTTAATAGTAATATTAAATTAAAAGCATTAATAGCGGTTGGTAAAACTAACGCCCAAATCGTATTTGTTAAACCTAAGCCTGTCACAACCATGTAGGTTGGTACTAATCCACCATTAAACAACATCGTCAAAATAAAAAACCAGACATATAATTTTCGACCTTTAAACTCATGATCGTATTTAGATAAAGAATAAGCGGCACATAATAAGGCAACCATAGATATGACTGTACCTAAAATAACTCGAACGAGAGAAATGATAAACGAGCGGATAAAGTTCTCATTAGCAATCGTCCGTTCATAAGCATCTAATGTAAAATCAACTGGCCAAAAAGATACGATATTAGCCGCAGCAGCCCCACTCCCACTTAATGATACGGCAAAAATATGGATAAGTGGAAGTATGCATAGTACAGCCAAGATAATTAAAAAGCTATAATTAAAAATCGTAAAAATTGTATAGCTTTTCGTTTTATACATACGCATAGGTTATCCCTCCTAAAAAATTCTCCAATTAGCATATTTGTAGGCCAAACGATAACCGATAATAATTAGAAATAGGCTAATCACTGATTTAAACAAACCTACAGCTGTACCATAACTAAAGTCTCCACTGACTAACGAAACACGATAAACATAAGTATCAATAATATCACCTGTTTGATACACAAGTGGATTGTATAGGTTAAAAATTTGATCAAATCCGGCATTTAGTACGTTTCCTAAAGATAACGTTCCAACAACAATAATGATTGGTAACATCGCCGGTAATGTAATATAAAGAGTCTGTTTCCAACGATTTGCCCCATCCACTACCGCGGCTTCGTATAAACTAGGATTAACCGCCGTAATAGCAGCTAAAAATACTATCGTATTAAAACCAGTTTCCTTCCACAAATCACTGATTATCACCGTTGTTCGGAACCAATCATTACTTCCTAAGAAAAAGATCGGATCAACACCAAACCACGCTAGACCTTGATTAACAAGTCCCCCATCGGGTGAAAGTAAATCTAGCAAAATTCCACCTAAAATAACCCAGGAGAGAAAATAAGGTAAATAAATAATCGTTTGAACTGTTCTCTTGACGACTATTTTGTACATTTCATTTAAAAGTAACGCAACCGTAATCGGTACAATGAGACCAAAAATCATTTTTAATAAAGAAATGATTAACGTATTCCAAATGACTTGTCTCGCATAATCGTATTCCAACATCGTTCGGAAGTGTTCAAAACCGACCCATTGGGAATCAAAAAAACCTAACCAAGGCTTATAATCCTGAAACGCCATGATAATGCCAAACATGGGACCATATTGAAATATAAGTCCAAGAATCAGGGCTGGAATTAATAAAACATGTAATTGCCATGTTCGTTTAAAGTTCCATTTCTGCTTTTTCTTTTGATTTTTTTTATGTAATTCTTTCTTAACAACTGATTGGCTCTGCACATAATCTCCTCCTTGTACCAAAAGAAGTATTAACCTAATAAAAATGGTGTGAACAATTCCAATTTCTTTAAAATCGTTCACACCATGAACAGACTACCTATTAATCACGTACAGAATCATACCATTCATTGACCTCTATCGTGATTTGATCACCACCTGCACGTTTCCATTCATCTACAAAATCATCAAAAGCCTCTAACGGTTTATTGCCTAAGATAATATCGGCAAATAACTCGTCTTCCATTCTTTCTAGATGCTCCGTTCTACTCACCATCGTTTCCGTAGGTGGTCCTGTAAATTCCTGAACAATACGTATATCATTTTGTTTATTTACAATCGCAGCAGCTTCAATATAATCCGGATCTCTACCTGCTAACCCCGCTTCATACCCGTTAGTAGGCTCTCTACCTGTGTCATGAAACTCTTCTAAGAGACTATACATTTCAAACGGAATCGTAGGAACATTCGTTGGTAAAAAATATCTACCTGGATCGACATGTTTTTCTCCTGTAATTTCTTCAAATTCATCGATATTATATACGGGATCACCATTTTGCAAAACATAGTCATACCCTTCAAATAACCCATATTCAAAGTAATCGGATTCTCCAAGTGTGTAACCGATAATGGCATCCCAATATTCAAAAAACTTATCGAGATGCTCGAATTCACTATTAAATAAAAACGAGCCCACAATGAGGCCTTCCCCTCTTCTACCAGCTTGCCCATTTGGTCCCGTTACATGTTCAAATGGTTTTACCACTGCATCTGGAACAACTTGAGCAATTTCCCCAATAGGATAACCATGTGCCCATGGTGGAGCCGCCATTATACCAGACCTTCCCGAGATAAAACTTTCCTGTGCATCACCTGCACTTAAGATTGCAAAATCTGTTGCTAGATAACCATTTCCATACCATTCTCTTAATTTGGCTAAGCCTTCTTTTATGCTGGGTTGAATGGAACCGTAAACTAAGGAACCATCTGTAGCTTGGCTCCAAGCACCAGGCACATAATCGCCATAAGCTCCAAAAACCCAACTCGCATCTGCAATATTACCGCCTCTAAACCCATTATCCCCCGCTGCCAAAGTAAGTCCGATCGTATCATTCCTACCCGAATTATTTGGATCTTCATTCACAAATACTTCCATCACTTCTTCTAATTCTTCTATCGTTTGCGGTGCTTCTAGATTAAATTGATCCAACCAATCCTGTCTTAACCAAAGTAATGTATCCGAGCCATTTCCACCAGAATACCTTGGGATACCATATCTATCACCATCGTTTGTTGAAGGATAGAAAGCTTCTGGAAATCTTTCAAATAATTCTTTAAGTCTCGGTGTTGCATGCTGCTCAATCGCTTGATCAATTGTCATGACTTGTCCTGATTCAAGTAAATCGGCCTTTATATTATTGTTTGACACTAAAAATACATCAGGTAACTTCTCTCTTGAAGACATCATTAAGCGCAATTGGGTATTAAATTGTTCATCATTAGGCTGCGTCCATTCTGTTACAAATTGAATACCTAATTCCTCTTCTGCCCATCTTGTAACGACATTATCATGCACATTTTCTCCATCTTTAAATACCGTGCCATCATCTAACACACGTGCTGTTGTAATTGTGACCGTACCATTTTCATCAACAGAATCTTGTCCTGATTCAGTATCAGAGCATGCCATTAATAATATACTTAAAGTTAAAGCCAACAAAAGAAGATAACTTCTACCCATTACATTTCCCCCTCAAAGATTTCTTCTACCAATCAATCAGTTAGAGCTCCAAAGAAAGCGTTATCATTTTTGCAAAAAATACGTCGATTCCTCCTCCTTACTATAAAAGATGATAAGGCTATTCTTTCATATCATGATATTTCATTAAAAAAGCAACTTGCATGGTAGTATACCACTCAAGCTGCTTTTATTTTAACAATGCAAATTTTCTGAATCCATGTACATTCCAATATGATTAATTACCCAAATCTCTCTTATCTGTTCCCCTTTTGTATGAACGTGTACCTAGAGGTGATGGGTTGTGCCTTGAAGTTAATTGGTCATCCATCTTGCGATAGATGACTTAATGAGACATTGCTCCCTTTTTGTGTGCGTGCTCTTCCTAGTGGTAATGGAGTTGTATGAAGTGAGTCCGGCTTCGCCACGTGGGTTTCGTATGAACATTTCACATTTGATAAGCGATATTGACTTGGTGTAATGCCTGACCATCTCTTGAACTGCCTACTAAAATGAGCACTGTCATGGTAGCCGAGGATATAGGCAATTTGTTCAACTGTATAAGTAGAATCAATTAATAATGCTTTAGCCTCTGATAATTTCATATAAGACAAGTATTGACGCGGTGACATCTGATATACTTTTTTAAAAAGCTTATGGCAATAGGAATTACTAATATTTAGTTCCTTCGCAATTTCTTTTATTCCTGTCTTATCTTTATTATCCGAGCGATGAACTTCAGTCCGTTTAACCAGCTTCTCAATTTTCTCTGCAATTTGGTAGGCGACCTGTCTATATTTTTCTTTCTCTGGCTGTATGTCTTTTTCGTAGTTTAGCCCTTTAATTAGCGCACCTAATAACTCAAACAACTGTGTGTGTATATGAATATAATGAGTTAAGCTCATATGATGTTCTTTACAAAATTGAACCATACGTTTTATATAAGGGCTGATGAACATACTCAACTTTGATTCCGCAGAAAAGAAAACATCATCCGATTCATGCAAATAAGGAAGGAATAACTTATCATCCATATCAAAATGCAAACAAAAATAAGTAAAACCATTCTCTTTACCACATTGACTTGAGTGACTATCTCCTGGTCGTACAAAGACCATGTCACCGGCAAACAGATGATATGTGTTACCTTTTACTTGAAAGACTTGATGACCTTCCAGTAGGAAGTTAATTTCATACTTAGAGTGCTCATGCCGAGGATAAACCCATGAGTCTTTAACCGAGCGTACATGCATACCGAGCAATTCAAAGCCCATTTTTATATCTGGATACATGTACTCCTCCAAACTATGTGGAGTTGTTATCTTATGTTGATCAAAATTTGGCGTATCTAGAAAAGTAAGTTTCACACCTTCTCCTCCAGTCTATGAAGTAATTGATCGTATTGATTGATAAACTCCTTTTAGTAAAGACTTTGCTCAGTAAATTTTCCTGTTTTTCTCGTCACCTATGCCTGACTTTCTATAAAAATACGTATTAATCATATCACGCCATTGCCTTGCATTTTCAATTTGTCTATCGAGGCGATTCATAACATTCTCATATTTTTCTTCCTCTATTTTTCCTTTTAAACGATACCAGCGGTCTTTTAACTGGATAGCCTGTTCAACGCCTTCAAAATGAGTATCATATATATGTTGGATCACTGTCACACCAGACTTTAATTCATGTGTGTATGGGACATGATGGAAAAATAGTAACAATTCATCTGGGCACGTTTCAATAGATTCATACATTTTCTGATTTTCCTCAAAGTATTGAGCCGTATAACCTGTACCACTTTTAACTGTTCGATCAACCCCAATTCCTTGATGATCAGCAAAATGATACGTGCCCCATACCGAATATTCATATCCATCAACATTAGGACCATAATGATGATGGGGGTTCACCATCCAACCTACACCAAGTGGTGACGTATAGTTTTCATATATCGACCAAGATTGGAGAAGCATCCAGGTGATTTCTTCAATCACTTCAGGCTGATCACCAAATGTCAGCCGAACCCACTCATCCGTTATTTCTTCAACTGTTAAGTTAGGATCCCAAACAATCCGTCCATAGGCATATAAATTGGCTTGGGCTAGTTGGTGTCCTGTCCAATTATCATTATTACCAATATTAACTACAGCTGTAATTCCACTTTTGGCATAGGCAAATGTACTTCCATCGACAATATGTTTAATCGGCGTGCCTTCCCCATTAGCGAATGTATCGAATTCAAGGATCTCTTTCCACTGAGGAAGCAAATAACATAAATCAATCTGTTGTCCAGTATATTCTTGTGTCACTTGAAACTCCAACATTTGATTGGTCGATTTCATGGCCCCAAACAAAGGTGAATTCGCTTCTCTTACCTGGAAATCCATCGGTCCGTTTTTAATTTGTAAAATAACATTTTCTTTAAACTGACCATCCAATGGTTTGAAATGATCATAAGCGGCTTTTGCCCGATCTGTTTGACGATCACGCCAATCCTGCAAACAATTGTATACAAAAGTTCTCCAAATCACATGGCCATTATGTGGCTCCAACGCCTCCGCCAGCATATTTGCACCATCAACATGGTTTCTACCATAAGTGAAAGGACCTGGTCTGTGTTCAGAGTCAGCCTTAACGACAAAGCCACCGAAATCAGGAATATGTTGGTAAAGCTCATTCACCTTTTGCTGCCACCACTCCCGTACATCTTGTTCAAATGGATCCGCTGTTGACAGCTCACCTAATTCAATCGGACTGGCGAAATTTATACTTAAGTAAAGTTGTACTCCATAATCTCTAAATATCTCAGCAACGACAATTAAATCCTCCATAAAATGCGCTGTTAATAATCTAGTTTCAATAGAATGAACATTCACATTATTAATCGAGACGGCATTGATACCGACTGAAGAGATTAACCTCGCATAATCTTTAATTCTAGTAAGATTTTTCGTAAATTGATTGTTTTCAAAAAAGATGGATTGGCCTGCATAACCTCGTTCAATGCTACCATCCATGTTGTCCCAATGATTTAACATTCTTAATTCATTTTTTGTATTATTCTTACTATTTAACTCAGATAAAGAAACACCCATTTGAATGATTCTTAAAAAGTGAAAGCTGCCATATAATAGGCCCCGTTCTGTATTTGCCCCAATAAGAATCTTAGGCTCATCAAAATCATTCAATGTTTTAATGATATATCCATCTTCTTCTAAGCCGTCAAACAAATGCTTGTCAACTGACACTAATTGCTCTTGACTATTTACAAGCCACAACTGATAAGGACTCTCTGCATCCTCCACTTTCGGTTCTGATCCCGTCAATGCGGTTAATGCATGTTTAAGTTCGGCTATTGCTGATTGTCTAATTTTTGATTCTTGCAAAGACATCACACTTTTTAGCCACTTTTCATTTTCATCTAACCAAGCCTGATCCGTGATTTTCTCATACCTTAACCATGCCCGATAAGCTTCTGAACGACATTCATTTATCATAAGATCCCTCCAAAATAAGAATAAAATTCATCTAACTTTATCCATCGAACAAACTAAGTCTACATGATTAACTATCATTTTGTAAACCCTTACATACTACCTTACTCAAATTACCTCATCCGCAGTCACTTCGCCACCAACAAAGATGAAAGTAGTGGCGACTATTAAAACAGTTGGTCCGTTTACAACTCCATCACCATGAGGAGTCGCACGCACAAAAAGGGAGCAGTATCCAGTTAAGGTCATCTAGCACAAGATGGATGACCCACTAACTTCAAGACACTAGCCATCGTCCCTAGCTACACTTTCATATAAAAAACTACCAACTCATATAGAAATTGGTAGCAAAAAAACTTTATTTAATTCCTAATACACGATTCACACGTTTCGTCAGCATCTTCATTCCGCCGCCACCTGCTTGAAAATGGCGTAATTGACCTTCTTCGTCAAAAACATAGTACGCTGGTACATACTCATTTTCAAAAGCATCTGTGAGCTTATGCTGATTGTCAACGAATATAGGTTGAGTAATACCATGCTCCTGTGCTACCTTTTCAATCTCCTCTAAGTTCAGGTCCTTTTCGGAACGTGGCATATGCACAGCAATTACATCTAATTGGTCTTTATACTCATCACGAAACTCGTTAACATTAGGCATTGCCTCTTTACATAAACCACAACTAATTGACCAAAAGTGAACAAGCAAAGGCTTCTTAATATCCTCTGTTTTTACTTCACCGTTTAACCAAGTCGTCGCTCCTTCTAATGAAGGCATTGGTGATCTTAATTTTAGAGCCATCGTTTTTCCTCCTTAATCACAAATAATAGCATACAAGAGGCCTAACTAAGGTTAGACCTCTTAATCATATCATTAAACGTTTAATGTTTCTTGTCCTGGCTTCCAATTAGCTGGGCAAAGGCCACCAGTTTGTAACGCTTGAAGAACACGTAACGTCTCTTCTACATCTCTTCCGATGTTATTGTGGTTAACAACTGAGTACATTAACTCACCTTCTGGGCTAATGATAAATAAACCACGAAGTGCGATACCTTCTTCTTCAATTAAAACACCATAGTCACGAGCTACTGCGTGATTCGTGTCAGCCGCTAATGGATACGCTAAATCGCCTAATCCGTTATCATCTCTTGATGTATTGATCCATGCTTTGTGCGTGTGAATCGTATCTGTAGATACACCAATTACTTCAGCATCCAAATCTTCGAACTCATCAAAACGGTCACTTAAAGACGTGATTTCTGTCGGGCATACGAATGTGAAATCCATTGGGTAGAAAAATAAGACTGTCCATTTATCTTCTTTCATGTTCTCTTCTAAGCTAACCTTACCAAATTCTTTATTTGGTAAAACGGCATCCATTTCGAATCTTGGAGCTTGTTTACCAACCATACGTTTATCTGTCATTACTAATTCCTCCTTAGAATCTATATGCTGACCCTATTTAGATACAGCATCTTTTGATACGTTACCTATTATAACTAAATTCTACTTGTAATGAGAAGTGAAAACCTAGTTATTTTCACTGGATTGTCATATTTATAGAATAAATGTAAAAAATATCTCTTTCTCTATGCACTAGTATTGACAATTTATTTAATAGGCAATCACACTTATCGAAATTCTTTCACTTTCCCCCGTTTGTTAAGATGACAAAAACCATAAAAAGAGTATGGCAGACCTTAAGCCTTCCATACTCTTTTGTTCTTCCACATTTATTAGTGACCTACTTTATTGGCTACTTGCTGACAAACTTCTTCTGCCGTCATTCCATCTGCATTAATGACAGACCCTTGCGTTACCACATTTTGAATACCCATTACATTTTGATCCTGCCCAGAAATCACGCAGCAATCACATCCTTGTGCATCTTGCTCATTCTTTAATGTGACTGTTTCGTAGCCTTTTGATTGTAACTCTTGTGCGACATCACTTAATGTTTGTTCAACACCAATTCTTGCCATACTCTTATACCTCCATGTTTTTAGGGACTTGTTGCATTTGTTAGAATATCCCTATACGGAGAAATTATGCATGTTCTTTACTCGGCTCATAACCGTTGGGAGAAAAAGTCTGTAAATAACTCAATCGCAACAGTTATAGCTTCTTCATTCGGCTCAATTCTTGCATCATGTAAACCGTAAGGACTATCCACCCCTAACCAAACCATAAAACCAGGGATATCTTCTAAAAAATAACCAAAGTCCTCACCCGTCATGGCTTCCTTACATTGAATATATTGAATGGCAGGTTTCTTCGCTAAAAATTGCTCTAGTTCATTGATTAGCAACTCATCATTGTATACTTGACAATAATTTGAACCATAATCAATTGTAGCATCACACTCAAATCCTACTTCAATTCCTTTCAATAAAGCTTTGATTCTCTTTTTAATAGAATGCATGGATTCGATCGATAACGAGCGAATGGTCCCTTCAATTCGGGCTGAATCAGCAATTATGTTTTGCTTCGTCCCACCTTTTATAACCCCAATCGTTACGACACCCGAATCAAGGGGATCGATATTTCTTGCAATAATGGTTTGAAGCTGTGTAACTAAATGACTTGCCGCAACAACCATGTCATTGGCTGTATGTGGGTAAGCCGCATGACCGCCTTTTCCTTTTAAGTCAATAAAAAGCTCGGAAGTATTAGCAAATAATAATCCTGGCTTAGACGCAACTTCTCCAACCTTATAGTCAGGGGCAATATGCAAAGCAAAAATCTCATCGGGCTTCCATTGACGAAACTCAGCTGATTGTAATAATGGCATTGCCCCACCTGGACCTTCTTCTGCAGGCTGAAAGATAAATAAAAGATTCTGTACGGGTTGACTTTCAGCAACTTGAGTTAATATACCTAGGGCAATTGCCATATGGAGGTCATGTCCACAAGCATGCATATAATCAGTGTGTTGGGAGCGAAATGATTGATACGTTGTTTGTTCAGCTATCGGCAACCCATCCATATCAGCTCTATACCCAAATGTCCTATTACCTACGGAGCCTTTAACGAAAATAAGTATACCCGTCTTCCACGTTTTGATTTGAAGCAAATCCTGCGGTAAGGTTTGAATGTATCGCAAAAGATATGCTTGTGTTTTATATTCAGCAAAACCTGGTTCAGGAATTTGATGGAGCTCTCTTCTAATCTCAATTGGCGTTGGTCTATTCATCTTAACACCTCTCATTGGCTTAGCTCGTCTAAATGCCCTTGAATAGCAGTTATTAAACGTTCTATTTCTGCAATAGATATCGTTAACGGAGGTAATAAACGAATAATCGTTTGCTGTGTGACATCTACCATATATCCATCGTGGAGTAACTGCTTTTGTATAACCTTCACCTGTTTAGCATCAAGAGTTAAAGCGATCCCTACCATCATTCCCTTTCCACGGATACTTTCAATATAGTGAGGGAATTTACCCTGTAAACCTTCTAAATCGGTCCAAAGCTTCTCCGCAACCTCTACACTTTTCTTCATCAAACCGTCCTCAAGTAAAACCTCTAAAACGGTATTTCCTAAAGCAGCACTTAATGGTGAGGGTGCAAAGGTAGTTCCGTGATCCCCTGGTTGAAAAAGTTTTACGTATGGATCAGCAACGATAATTCCCCCTAAAGGTAACCCCCCTCCTACACCTTTTGCAAATAAAATCACATCAGGCTCGATACCTGCTTGCTGATAAGCAAAAAAGGTTCCCGTTCGACCGATTCCAGTTTGGATTTCATCCATACAAAGTAAAACTCCATATTGTCTACAAAGGGCTTGAACCTCTTTCAGATAATTTTTAGATAGTGGGACAATGCCCCCTGACCCTAAAATTGGCTCCATGAGAAGTGCCGCAGGTTGATGTTCTTTAAAAATGAGCTCAAGTTCTTCAATATCCTCAGGCTTTGTTTCATAGACAGGAATATTTGTCGTTGGGAAATCTTGGTACACTCCTGGCTGACGTGTTAATTTGATCGCTCCTAAAGTACGACCGTGAAAGCTTTTTTCTAAAACAACAATACCTTTTTGATGTTGCCCTGCCTGGACAGAATGTTTGTGGATCAGCTTAATTGCCGCTTCTGTAGCTTCCGCACCTGAATTGGTAAAAAAGACTTTTCCGTCTATGGAAAGTTCCACTAACCTCTCTGCTAGCATGATTGCTGGTTGATTAATGAAAACATTAGAAATATGGAGGAATTTCTCCCCTTGTTCTTTTAATGTTTGGACAATTTTAGGGTGAGAATGTCCTAATATATTTACCGCCAATCCTGTAAAGAAATCTAAATACTTTTTACCTTCAACATCTATTAAATAACTACCTTCCCCCTTGGCAATCGTAACAGGTAAGCGGTTATATGTAGACATAATGGCTTTTTGATCACGTTTTATCCAATCCAACTCTCTCTCTCCTTTTGCTTTATGTAAGGAAAGAGCCTTGCTGACGAGAGTTCCCGTACAACAAAGCTACTTTCAAATGTTCCTTAAATATCTTCATTTAAACGACGTAATTCTTTCTTGATCTCCGTCTTACCTTTTGTTTTTTCATCGATTTCTTTAATAACACGAGCCGGAATACCAGCAACAACCGTATTTGGTGGTACATCTTCGGTTACAACCGCACCAGCAGCTAATACAGCACCTTTTCCAACGCGAACTCCTTCTAATACAACAACATTTGCCCCCACTACTACTTCGTCCTCAATAATGACTGGTTGAGCAGAAGGTGGTTCAATGACCCCTGCTAATACCGAACCAGCACCGATATGGCAATTCTTTCCTACAGTAGCTCGTCCACCTAAGACAGCGTTCATATCAATCATTGTACCTTCACCAATTACTGCACCAATATTAATGCTTGCTCCCATCATAATGACAGCATTATCACCAATTTCAACTTGGTCACGAATGATAGCACCTGGCTCAATACGAGCATTAATCCCTTTTAGGTCAAGCATAGGAACTGCCGAGTTACGACGGTCATTTTCAACCACATAGTCCTCGATTTTTGCACTGTTTTCTTCTAAAACAGCTTCAATTTCTGTCCAATCTCCAAAAAGAACACCTGTATTTCCTGTTATAAATGTTTTCGTATCATTTCCAAAGTCTATTCCTGCAATATCACCTTTAATATGAACTTTCACAGGTGTTTTTTTCTTACTTGTTGAGATAAATTGAATAATTTCATTTGCATCCATCATTTTCATGGTTATGTATCCTCCTAAACATATTCTAATCTTCTCTTATGATAGAGATTTCTTCTAAAAAAAGCAAACAAATTATCATAGATAAAAAAGAAGTTAATCTAGAATTATAAGCAGACCCGTTATTGTAAAAATACTTAGTATCGTCGTAACCAAAGTTACTGTTGATACATATTGAGGCTTTGAATTAAATTGTACGGCAAACATGACAATCATCGCAGCTGTTGGCATTGCTGCAGTAACAATCAGTACCTTTTGTAAGAGTGGATCAATGGGTAACATCAAAGTAATCAAAAATGCAATAAAAGGTGATAAAAATAACCGGGTCACGACAGAGAACGATAATAAAGACCAGTCAATTTGTGTAAATCTAATTGTCGCTAACTGCATCCCTAATATAATCATGGCAACAGGAATGGATGCTTCCGCTAATAAGTGTATTGGCATTTGTATGGCTCCTGATAAGTTTACATCAAAAATATTCACAACCAAGGCTATCAACATCGCATAAGTGGTGGGCATCGTGAAGATCGTTTTTAAAGCAACACTTATTCCTAATGAACCTCTTGCCGCATAATAAACACCAACTGAATTATTAATCATTGACTGTAACACCATGTACATAACAGCAAAAGCGAATCCAGCCTCACCATACGCAAATAATATGATCGGTGCCCCGTAATTCCCTGCATTTTTAAATGACGTTGATAGGATTAAACTACTTTCTGTTTGCGAATCTAATTTTTTTATCTTAACAAACACCTTATTTATGATAATCAAAGATACTAGTAATAATAAAGAAAATACGAGCATATAAAAATAGTTGATGTTTAAAGGTGAACTGGTGAAAGTTCGAAAAACGAGTGCCGGAGTTAGCACGTAAATCGCTAATGTGGATATCGGTTTAATATCTACTTTCCGCCAAGATTGAATTAAATAACCGACTAGAAAAATCATACAGACTGGGAGAACCACTTCCAAAAACATACTCATACTGATCGCCTCTTTTATTCTTACATCATTAAATGAGATTAGTATAGCATATCTTACGTAAAGCCAATTCGTGTTCTATAAAATAAGCAAAGCCGGTGACATTTTGGCTAAATGTCACCGGCTCATTGTAGAAGAAACAATCCTCTTGCCTATTTATTCACTTGAATCAGGATTTTCTAATTGCCTTGCTTTTACTTCTAGCTCTTTAACCTTTAACTCCAGTTCTTCTTCTTTTTCTGGGTCGGTTACGATTAAATTCTGGCTAGGGATAGCTACATCCACTTGATCTTCCTTTAAGATTTTTAGAATCTCTAGATTAATATCCTCCTTTACATTCAAATACTCTGACCATACTGTCGTTTTAGTAAAGTAATAAATAAAAATACCTAGACGTGACTCCCTAATTTCTGTGAAATTAACCAAAATCAAATCTTGGTGTACATCCTTATGGTTTCGTAATAGCTCATCAATATCTTGAACAGCTTCTTTCACACGCTCAATTGGCGTATCGATCATGACACCTAACTCAAAGTCTACACGACGCTTGCTCATTTTAGACCAGTTCGTGATTGGACTATTAGCTAGCGTGGAGTTTGGAATCGTAACGAGTGTATCTGAGAAAGTTCGGACAAGCGTACTTCTAAATGATATATCCTCAACCGTTCCTTCTACCGCCGGTGTTTCAATCCAGTCTCCTTTTGAGAAAGGCTTCTCCGTCACAATTACAACACCACCTAAGAAGTTGCTAATCGTATCTTGGGCAGCTAATGATACCGCTAAACCAGCAACACCCATACCAGCAACAAACGCCCCAATTTCAATACCATGACCACTAATGATGATGACAAAAGTCAAGACAACAATGGCTGTCCGAATAAATTTTGACAAGAATGGAATCAGCATTGAATCGTCTTCTAAATTCGTTTTCTCAGCGAGTTTGGTAAAAAGCGTTGAGTGCTGGGAAAAATAATTAAAAAAGCCCCAACCAACTAAAGCAATGATAAACGACTGGTATAAATCATCTAAAAAATTGCCTGTCGTGTATGGCAAATACTTTAAGGCTAAGTATGAACCAATGACCACCCAAAACCATCTAAAGGGCTGTTCAAATGAGGCTAATATGTTAGAAATCGTTTCAGCGGGGGTTTTTCTTGCAACAGCTAGAATAAATTTGTATACATATTTTGTAAAAACCTTACGAAGCATAAGGAAAATTAAAAATATGATAATCGCAATCCCGATATCTTCCCAATGTAAATTTAGAAATCTATCCCACCATTGTTCCCAAACGGCTCGTTGATTTTCAATTTGCTCTTGCGTATCTTGAATAAGTTCGTCCATTTATTAATCCCACCTTTTTAATTCGACCTTATTTTACCACATCTATGAGTAGATGAAAGTAAAAAGGTACGTGAGATTAACGCATAAATATCAAAAATATAAGAATTCATACTATACCAATCATAGACTATCTCTTTTTCCAATCTTCCTTATCTAATACAGTCTGAATAAGTTTGCCAACATCTACTGAGTCCGTTTTATCCTTTTTGTTTTCTCCTGTATTTCCTATTAAGTCTTCTGCCCATTCTTCACCTAGCTCGAGTAAGTGCTGTGATAATTTAGGTGCCTTCTCCGTTAGCTTCTCTCTTTGCTTTTGATACATCGTTTTAACTTTAGCTTGGGTTCCAGGCTGCATCAAAAGTGCTCCCGCTACACCACAAAGTCCCCCAAAGATAGAACCTAGCATATACGAACGAACATAGTTTTTTTTACGTTTGAACATGGTTTTTTCTCCTTTTGTATGAAAGTGTAACTAAAGAACGATGGTTTTCCCCTTCGAATATCGCTACGGGAATGGGTTGGTGCAGGCTTCTTGGTTCGTACACTTGAATTAATTACTAGTTTATAATGGCGGTAAATACAAGCTATTTTTCGATATCAAATGAGCACTCTTTTTCATTTACGCCGTATTAAAGGTTCTTTTTCCGACTTCAATGCGGCGTATTTTGATTTGCTCCGCATTGGTGCCCAGTTTTCTCGCTTCATTGCTGCAAAGACCAACTTTCATGTTTGTTGGTGATGAGTAGCTGTGTCATGTTCTGCTTGTAGTTTGGTCTTATTTTGATACTTACTATGTTTTTTATTCATTTAATTTCACTTTGTTAAGATTCCCTCCATATACCTTCCTAACAAAACCGACATGGCGCATCAGCACTTACTTTCATACCAAAAACCCTACAAGGCATCATACCTATGTAGGGTCATTTTTTTATTTATTATTTAGCGATAACACCTTCATTACGAATCGTTGCTTGTGCTGCGGCAAGACGAGCTAATGGTACTCGATATGGAGAACAACTCACATAATCTAAACCAGTTTTTAAACAAAACTCAATAGAATTCTCTTCGCCACCATGCTCACCACAAATGCCTGTTTTCAAAGAAGGCTTAACCGCTCTTCCTTTCTTAACACCCATTTCTACCAACTGGCCTACCCCTTCATTATCTAACACTCGGAATGGATTCTCTGGTAAAACCTTATCTTCTAAATAAGATTGTAGGAATTTACCTTCCGCATCATCACGACTAAATCCAAAAGTAGTTTGAGTTAAATCATTTGTACCAAATGAGAAGAAATCAGCTTCATAAGCAATCTGGTCAGCCGTTAAGGCTGCACGTGGTACTTCAATCATTGTACCAACCGTGTATTTAACTTTTATGTTTGCTGCACCCAATACTTTATCAGCCGTATCAATTACTAATTGTCGCATTACCTTTAGTTCATTCGAATGACCCACTAACGGAATCATAATTTCAGGCTTCACGTGAATACCTTTTTTATGCATCGTAATGGCCGCATTAAAAATAGCTTCTGCTTGCATAGCGTAAATCTCTGGATGAATGAGTCCTAAACGGCAACCACGGTGACCTAACATTGGATTCATTTCAGATAACTCTTGAACTTTCTTTAATAACTCTTCTTTTTCTTTCAGTTCAGATGACTCTGGCTCTGTAAGACGTAAAGTAGTTACTTCTACAATTAATTCTTCTTTATCTGGCAAGAACTCATGTAATGGTGGGTCAAGTAAACGAACCGTAACCGGTAAATCTTGCATGATAGTAAAGATACCTTCAAAATCCTCTTGTTGAATTGGTAATAATTGTTGAAGTGCTACATTCCTATCTGCTAATGTAGACGATAAAATCATTTCTTTTACTAGTTTTTGACGGTCAGGCTGCATAAACATATGCTCCGTACGACATAGGCCAATACCTTTTGCTCCTAGTTCAAGCGCTTTAGCAGAGTCCTCAGGATTATCAGCATTTGCACGAACCTCAATTGCTTTTACTTCATCCGCCCATTGAAGAAGTTCGTTAAATTGCTCTGAAATCTTTGGTTCAATCATTGGCACTTCTCCGAGCATAATTGATCCTGTCCCACCATCAATCGTAATCGTGTCAAGATGTTTAACTTCTATTTCACCAACTTTAAAGCGTTTGGCAGCTGTATCAATTTTGAGTGATTCGACTCCACAAATACAAGGTTTTCCCATACCACGAGCTACAACAGCCGCATGAGAAGTCATTCCACCACGTGAAGTGACAACAGCCTCAGCTGCAATAATCCCTTGAATATCATCCGGTGTAGTTTCTGGACGAATTAATATGACCTTTTCACCTTTAGACTTATATTCCTCTGCTTCCTCTGAGTCGAATACAACTTTACCTGTTGCAGCACCTGGAGAAGCTGGTAAGCCTTTTGTTAGTTGATTGACATGAGCTTTATCATCAATACGACGATGTAATAATTGGTTTAATTGCTCCGGTTGCACACGGAGTAAGGCTTCTTCTTTTGTTAATATATGGTCGTTAACCATCTCTACAGCGACACGAACTGCTGATGCTGCTGTTCTTTTTCCGTTACGTGTTTGTAAAATATATAATTTACCTTGTTCAACGGTGAATTCAATATCTTGCATGTCACGATAATGTTTCTCTAATAACAATGAAACATCGACAAATTGTTTGAAAACTTCAGGCATAACCTCATTTAGTTGTGCAATTGGTTGTGGTGTACGAATACCCGCAACAACATCCTCACCTTGAGCATTTAATAAAAACTCTCCGTATAAAAGGTTCTCACCCGTAGAAGGATTACGTGTGAAGGCTACACCTGTCCCTGAATCATCACCCGTGTTTCCAAATACCATACTTTGGACATTTACTGCTGTGCCATAAGAGTCAGGAATTTTATTTAATTGACGATAGATGATTGCACGTTTATTGTTCCATGAGTCAAATACAGCGTTCACAGCTAGCATTAACTGCTCGATTGGATTTTCTGGGAAAGGTTGATTTGTATGCTTTTCAACAATGCCTTTATAGGATACAACGATTTCCTTCCAATCCTCTTCACGCATTTCAGGGTCATTCACATAACCTTTTGTTTCTTTCACTTCATCTAAATGGCTTTCAAAGAAATACATATCAACACCTAGAACGACATTTGAAAACATTTGAATAAATCTACGATAAGAATCATAAGCAAAACGACCATTTCCAGTTAATTCTTTTTGTGCTTCTACCGTAATATCATTCATTCCTAAATTAAGAACTGTGTCCATCATTCCTGGCATTGAAACGACAGAGCCTGAGCGTACTGATACAAATAGTGGAGCTTCTTTATCGCCTAACTTTTTATTTGTGCTTTCTTCTAACTTTTTTAATGACTCAATGATTTCATCTTTAATCGTTTCACTTAATGCCTTACCGTCATTATAATAATCATGGCACGCATCTGTGCTAATAGTGAATCCGTAAGGGACCGGTAAACCTATTTGTGTCATTTCTGCTAAATTAGCACCCTTACCTCCTAGACGATTCTTCATATCCTTATGGCCTTCATCAAACATATACACACGTTTTTGCATCACTTATATCCTCCGTTCTATATTTAAAACTTTCATAATGTAATCTGCTGTTTCTTCTACGGCTTTATTAGAGACATCAATGATGGGACAACCAATTCTTTTCATAATCTTCTCGGCATATTCGAGTTCATCAAATATTCTTTCTAAATTGACGTAAGAAGTATCCGTTGTAATTCCTAAAGATTTCAAGCGCTCTTTACGAATTTCATTTAATGTATCGGGACGAATAATTAAGCCTACACATCTTTTCTTTGATACTTTATTTAATTGCTCAGGAATAGGTACTTCTGGAATAAGTGGAATATTGGCCACTTTATAACCTTTATTCGCTAAATACATAGAAAGTGGTGTTTTCGATGTTCTGGATACTCCAATCAAAACTAAATCAGCATGTAGGATTCCTTCAGCATCCTTAGCATCATCATATTTGACAGCAAATTCAATCGCTTCAACTCGCCTAAAATATTGACTATCTAGCTTCCTCATTAACATCGGTTCATTTATCGGTTCTTCTGACGTCTTCTTTTTAAAAACAGACATTAATGGTCCCAATAAATCAACCGCTGCTACATCATTTGCTTTTGCCCTAGGATCAATGGCTTCTTTTAATCCAGGAATGACTAACGTATAGGCGATTATGGCATCATGATTTTTAGCTTGTTTTATCGCCCTATCAATGTCTTCCTTAGATTTAATATAAGGAAATCTTTTAATTTCAAATGGACTAGTGAATTGTGTAGCCACTGCTTTAATTACATACTCTGCTGTTTCTCCAACTGAATCTGATAGTAAATAAACCAGAGTCGGTTTATGCATAAAAACACCCACTTATTCAGAATATTCAATCTTTTGTTTGTGCAAGGAGATTGAGTTCTCCTTTGATTTCACTATTTATTTTTCATTTAAAAGACCTAAAATTTCTACAGCCGCTTCTTCAATCGACTTGTTCGAAACATTTATAATCGGGCACATTAATTGTTCCATAATGCGATTGCCATAATTAATCTCATTTTTAACCTGTTCAAAATCGGTATAAATCGTTGATTGCGGTAATCCAATAACCTTGAGTCGTTCCGTTCGAACCTTTAACAAGTGATTGGTATCCATTGTTAAACCGACAATTAGCGTTTTTTGTAATGTGAATAATTCGCTGGGAGGTGATATTCCAGGAATTAATGGTAAATTTGCTGCTTTGATTCCTTTATGAGCCAAATAAATACTTAACGGTGTTTTGGATGTTCGTGATACACCGACTAATACGATGTCAGCTTGAGATAAGCCCCCAATATTTTTACCATCATCATATTTCACGGCGAAATCAACTGCTTCAATTCTCTTATAATATTTTTCATCAAGCTCATATTGTAATTTAGGTGTCATTTTCGGTTTATCTTGAAACGTATCGATATATGCCTGCATCAGAGGTCCAATAATATCAATAGCTTGGACATCCATTTCAATTGACAAATCCTTCATCACTTTCCGTAAGTTTGGTTCAACTAATGTATAAGCGATTATTCCACCATGTTCTTTTACTTCTTGAATAATATCTACAATCTCTTCTTCTGATTGAATGAGGTGATGTCTTTTCATTTCAATGTCTTGAATGGCGAATTGCTGCATGGTTGCTTTTACAACCGTTTCTGCCGTATCACCTAAAGCATCAGAACACAAATAAAATGTTGGCTGTTTCATGTTCACAATCCTACCCTCTCTTTCTGCTATTCACCATTTTCTAAATCAAGTAGCATACGTGTCATATTGGTTTTGGTGATTCGACCGATAACTTTCTTTTTATCGCTCTCCTCACTCAAAACTTCCTCGATAACTGGTAAGCTATCTACTTGAAAGTGAATCATCTTTCTTGCTGCTTCAACCACAGCATCATCCGGGAGGATTGTTACAATATTTGGATGTCTTGTCATAACCAAATTAACCGGCATAGTAGTCGCATTAGAATTCCCTAAAGTAACCTTCAATAAATCTTTACGTGAAACGATCCCCTCTAGAAAACCCTCTTCATCCACAACCATAATTGAACCTACATTCTCTAAAAATAGTTTAATAACAACCTCTTGAACCGTAGCTTTTCCGTCAACCACAATGGGTACACTTTGGATATCTTTGACCTTTAGTTGTTGCAGGTAACCAGCTTGTGCTTGATTACTATGAAAAGTTTTCCCAATAAAATAACCAACTTTAGGTTTAGATTCAAGAGCATTTGTCATCACTAACACAGCCAAATCCGAACGCAATGCAGCTTTACTGACCCCCACTAACTCCGCAATTTGCTCAGCTGTAATAGGCTCACTCTTTTTGACAATTTCTATAATATTTCTCTGTCTATGTGTGAATTCAATCATATTATCCCTCCTCCCAACAATTACTCCCAATCGAATCATACCCTTAAACACAGTATTCGATCAATTATTTTTGTAATTTAAGATAGATATATTGTTGGAAGAAGTATATTCATTAAGAAGCTACACTTAATGATTTTTGTTTACATGCACATTTTTGAGAAACTGTGTGAAACGTTTGTACTTTTTCACAATCAAATGTATCAATGACAGATTGACAATCTTGACAAATCAATGTCCCTAATTGATTTTGCTTTTGATTAGACAAGCACTGTACTGTTTTCATTTTTCTCCATCCCTCTTTGTACTAAGATTGCAAGCTCACAAACTCTTGATGCATAAGCCCACTCATTGTCATACCAAGCCATAACTTTTAATTGATCACCCATGACCATAATCGAATCTAAATCTACGACAGCTGAATACTCACTTCCGACAAAATCAATTGAAACTAATGGCTCATCATTTGTCCCAACAACTTTGGAAAGGTTTTCATCTTTAATATGAAGAAAAGCTTCCTTCACTTCATCAACCGTCATATCTTGCTTTAATTGAACCGTTAAATCGATAAGTGATACATCTTGAGTTGGAACTCTTAATGCAGTCCCTTGCATTACTGGTGCCAAATGTGGAATCACTTCTTTAAGTGCTTTTCCTACTCCAGTTGAAGTTGGAACAATCGATGAAGTGGCACTTCTTGCTCTTCTTAAATCTTTATGTGGATTATCAAGTAATTTCTGGTCAGATGTAAAAGCATGCACAGTCGTTAACCAGCCTTGTTTAATACCAAAAGCATCATCTAATACTTTTAAAACGGGTGCTGTACAATTTGTTGTACATGATGCTGCAGAAATTAATTTATGCTCATTTAAATTTAATTGGTCTTGGTTAACCCCCATAACAATGGTTGCATCCATTTCTTTTCCTGGTGCTGTAATGATAACTGATTCTGCACCTGCTGCTAAGTGGCGTTTTGAACCTACATGGTCATTAAACTTTCCGGTTGCATCTAATACCAACGTGACTCCGTTTTCTTTCCAAGGAATCTCTTCTGGATTTCTTGTGCAGCCCATAATAATTTTTTGACCATCGATGATAAGTGCATTTTCTACTATTTCTATCTTCACATTCCATTTGCCGTGAACTGAATCATATTTTAATAGATGTGCAACGGTTTCAGCTGGATACGTGCTATTAATAACTTTTAAAGAACCTTTCATCGTATCATTAGACATCATTTTCCTAATTAATAAACGTCCAATTCTTCCTGTACCGCTAATTCCAATTCCTGTCATCTATAATCCCATCCTTTAAATCATTTATTTCATGCATTTAATATAACACATTAAATATTAAANCACTATATTATATTTATATATGATTAATCCAATAAAGTGTACACTTTTACTAAAGTTCTTCTTATTTTCTTTGTATCATGTGTAATTATTCAAGGGAATCAAAGCCAGCAGCTTGACAACACTTATACGAATTGAATGAAAAGCCACCAATTAAAAGCAAAACCACACTTTCATCTTTTTTCGTGGCGAAGTGAATGGGGCTTCGCTTTGTGCGTTTTGTATGCACTCAATCAACATCTTGATTTTACGATTCTAGACTTTTAGTTCATATGCTTATTCATTATGTTTGTTCTTAAAAAGCTCAAATAAAAGCCGTTGACATAATTTGTAATGTCACGGCTTTTATTTGATAAATACGTATATCATATATTCGCTGATTAAATAATACTTATACGCATTGGAATGAAGCAATTCTATTCGTATCAATACCGAAATACGTCCAGCGGAATCCATTCCAACGGAAACCAGCTACTGAAGTACGTCCTACAAAAATTGGGTAAAACCAAAACGATTGACCGTTATTTAGATGAATGAAAGTAAATCGATACATACAACCTGATATTGCACCTGGATCAACAGCAAACGGTGTCACACCGGCACTTTGCAAAACACTCATATCAGGTGGAGGTGTTGAAGGTGGCTGAGCTTGATTGCCTCCACCAAACGGCGGATTAAAGGGACCTTGACCAAAAGGCGGCCCAGCTGGCGGATTGAATGGAGGTCCTCCACTCCCCGGCCCAAGTGGGAAATTAGGTGGAAAAAAACCTCCTAAAAATGAACGGTCTCCATTTATATATTGTCCGTTCGTTGTATTGCTTGGATAAGAATGCGTATATGATTGTGGATAATTAGGGTACATCATTAATCTCCTTTCATAACAAATCATTTATATACGATATGCATTTGCCTAAAAGGAGGTGATTTCAAAATATAAAGGACAAGTAACCACGAAAACATATAGCCACTAAATTAGCTGTTTAGTATAATAAAGAAGCACCATTAGTCGATATGATGGTTTCATTATCTGCTAAAAATTCGACTTATTATAAGGAGCTTTTCTTATGAATTTTAAAACTCTTGCTAGTAAATGGGAACATTTTATTTACCATTATAAGTTTCACGCACTGATAACGGCGATTGCCCTTTTATTAATTGGTTATTTATTCTTTGTTTTTTTTCAAGAGAAAGATTCAAACCCTTCCCCTTCACAAATTGATGCACCTCTTCACATCATCATTTTTGGTGATTTTAACGAAGATAATTTACATACTTTTCAAACAAAACTTGATTTACTTTTCCCTAGCTGGGATTCGATTCATCTTGATTTTCTTTATGCCAATGAATCGGTTGATAATTATCAGGGTTTAGCTCAGTTTTATCAAAATCAAGTTGTGATTCAGGATACGACCCCTGATTTATATATCTTTGATGAATTACATTACTTAAAATTTTTTGAGAGTGGTCCATTTACTAACTTACAGTTAACCCCTTTTAATATTCCGTTGGATCGTTTTATAGAAATTGAATTGAACGCTGTTAAGACACCTTCTTTCAAAGGTATTCAACTTTTTGATATTCATCCCTTTCAATGGTTAGACGGCTACAATCCAATGCTAGTGGTGCATGAAAATTCTGCCAATGATGACCATGTAATACAGTTCATTCAGCAATTCATTCAATGAGTAAAAGCTAGATTTTTTAATTGAAATTTAGTGGGAACATAGAGCGCTACTCGTCGCTACCAAAAATTATACCTCGCGTCCTGCGGGGTCGTGCTGAGCTAATAAAAAACCACGATTTCTCGTGGTTTTTTATTTTGGTTAACGTATTTGCAGACAGACTGGCTTATGTATATGATTGATAACACTCACTTCTTTTAGATCAGCCAATCCTGTTATTTTAAACTGGTGCACAGAATTAGTATGTTCATTAGCCACGTATAAAAACTGGTTTTTAGCATCTAAATGAAAGTTTCTCGGCCACTCACCTGCTAACATCGTGTAGTCGAGCATATGTAAATCCCCTTTTTCATTTAATTTATACGCTGTAATACTATGATGGCCCCTATTTGATGTATACAAAACCCTATTATGCTGATCTAAATGAATATCTGCACCATAATTTTTCAAATGAAACTCTTTCGGAATTGTCGCGATTTCTTGTTTATGAGTTAACTTCTGCTCAGTTATATTAAAATCATACGCACTGACCGTCCATACATGTTCATTGATTACATAAACGGAATTTGAGTTTTCATCAAATTCACAATGCCTCGGACCAGCACCGGCCTTCGCTTCTTGCTCGAAACAAAAATGGAACTTCTTACTCTTAGTATCCCATTGATAAATAAATAGCCGATTTAAAGCTAAATCCGTTATAAGGTAGTAATTTTGAGTCAGTCTTTTTATTTGGTGTGGATGACTCTGTTGTCCAAAGTTTGTAAAGTCTAACTGTTGTCTTACCTGATTATATCGTCCATCTTCATCTAATAAGAGAACCGTAACTGTGCCTGCCCCATAATTGGTAACAAAAATAGCATCTTCTTCTTCGCTTAAAGTAATAAAACATGGGGAATGTTGCTGAATGTCAATTCTATTAAGTTCATTTAAAAGAATTGAATGGTCTTTCCTAACCACCTCATAACAAACAACAGCTCCTTCCTTAACCTCACTAACTGCATAGAGTCGATCACCATTTTGATTTAAGGTCACATATGATGGATTACTAATCCCATTTGTACGACCAACTTGTTGCCATGAATAGTCAGACTGCTGCTCGTAGACGAGTATAGCGTCTTCTTGTTTTGTATGATAAGTTCCAATAAACATTAGCTTTCCGTTATATCGTTTTACTCCCATCGTGTCCTCCTTCAAATGGTCATCCTTTAACCGCTCCAGATGTTGCCCCTTTTTCAAATGTTTTTTGAGCAAATAAATAAAAGATAATTATCGGAATAACAGTTAGCATAATCGCTGCCGTCATCAAGCCGTAATCAGTCCCATATTGCGAACTAATATTAGACAATAATACAACAATCGGCGCTACCTTTTCTTGTGGAACGAGTACTAATGAAGTAAATAAATCATTATAGGACCACAAAAAGACAAAGGTACCTACTGTACCAAAGGCCGGTAGTGATATCGGCAGGAAAATGCGCGTAAACATGGTCCAACGATTACAACCATCCATTACCGCTGCTTCTTCTAATTCCTTTGGTATTGTCGCCATATATCCACTAATGACAAGTATCGCAAATGGAATATTAGCTGCTGTAATTGGAATGATAAAGGCTAAATGAGTGTTAACTAAATCCATACTAATCATCATTCGATATACAGGTACGATTGTCGCAAAAGCGGGTATTAATAAGCTTGCCACTAGTGCAGTTTGAATAAATCCACGTAAACGAAATTTCATCCTCGACATCGCAAATGCAGCTAATCCACCTAACATTAATGCAAACAATACAACAGAGCCACTCATAATAAAACTATTCAAATAACTCCGTCCAATATTCACCGTTTCAAAGGCATTTAAATAGTTGGCAAACGTTGGATCGGAGGGAAAAGCAAATGTATCCGTAATAATTTCTCTTGAATTTTTAAAGGAATTTAAGAGCACCCATACTAACGGAAAAATGGTGGTCACTGCCCAAAGAGACAAACAAATATAAACAAACAAACGACCAAATTTTGACTTATGAAAATATTGATCTTGTAACCTCTCCCAAAAAGTCAGTTTATTTCTTTCTATTTCAGCCATCGAGAAACACCACTTTCCATTAATAAGTTACTTCTTCGCGTTTTAATAATTTATTTGTAACAAATGCTAAAGTTAACCCAATTACAACCATAAGAATCGATAACGTAGCCCCATAACCCATCGCATTATCTACAATTGCTTTTTGATACATATAAGTCCCAAGAACTTCAGAGTTTCTAGCAGGCCCACCACGAGTTATGATATAAACAAGTTCAAATATTTTTAATGCACCGGTAATCGCTAAGATTAGACACGTTTTCATATCTGAGACAATTAATGGTAGTGTAATTTTCGTTAAACGTTTCCACCAGGTCACACCTTCAAGCTTCGCAGCCTCATAGAAATCTTGTGGAATTTTGGCAATTGCTGTCAAGATTATAATGAAATAGAAACCGACATAGTGCCAAATCGTTGGTATTGCTACCATATATAAAGCCGATGATTCTGTTAACCAGACCTGCCTCTCCAACCCAAAGCCAACAAGAATTTCATTTAACAAACCATTTCGATAGTTATAAATGAGGGAAAATAGAAGACCAATGGCTGCACCCGATATAACAATTGGAAAGAAAAATGTCGTTCTAAAAAAGCCAACACCACGCTTAATAGAATCAACCATAATCGCAAGTAATAAGGCGATTCCTACCTGGAAAATCGCAACATAAATCATCAGTTCCAACGTATTAAACATGGCATTTTTAGCCAAATCATCATTTAATAAGCGGATATAGTTGTCAAATCCTATAAAGGTCGAGTTAAAAAAACCATCGGTTCTATAAAAACTTAATTTAATGTTTTCAAAAAATGGATAATAAAGAAAGATACCGGCCATCAACATGGCTGGTGTCATGAACAAAAAGATATAAAGTCTATCGCCCTTCATAAAGAAGCTCCTTTATTTATAAGATCAGTTCCCTTGCTCTATTTCTAGAGCTAAGGGAACCCTAGCATTTTGTTATAGCTTTATTCCAAAGCTGCTGCTTCTTCAACAACCTGTGCACCTGTTTTAGAACCGTTTACAATTTCAGGTACACTTTGACGCATATGAGTAAATGACTCTTCATAAATTCGGTCGTTAATTGGTAACTCTATCGCAGGTGCATCTGCAACTAACTTATGACCACCAGCAATATGTTCTGCTAAATCAGTTAGCTCTCCTTTTGCTGGAGGCTGTCCTGTCGGCTGCACAAGGCGAAGTAATGTCTCTTCTGCCGTTACATAATTAAAGAAATCTACAACAGCATCACGTTTTGACTCGTCTTCATAAGATTCTGTGCTAATAAACCAGCCAGAGGACGAACCACCTACAAGCTCTCCATACTCAAACCCATCTGCATAACCAGGCATTGGTAATACTGATACTTGCTCTGCAATTCCCGCTTCAGTTAATTGACCCCAGAACCAAGAACCTTCAAAAATCATCGCTGCCTGCTCTTGTTTAAATAAATCCGCAGCAAAAGATAAATCTAAAGTAGCTGCATCTGGAGGAAACGCTCCCATTTCAGCGTGTTCTTTAATTTTATCCAAACCTTCAGCCCATGCTGGGTGTTGGTCAGCCAATGATGCTCGATAAGCATCTATTCCACCTGCCGCTAAGATATAGTGCTCTACAACATAATAAGAAGCTTCAGTTGATGCCGCAATTGGAATAATGTCTGTTTTTGAAAACTCTTCAATCGCTTTTTCATATAACTCCCATGACGTAGGTAACTCTATCCCATGTTCTTCGAATAACTTCTCATTGACAAAAATTGCTTCATAAAACCCAGATTGTGGGGCAGCATAGATGCCTCCATCTTCATTACGCTGTTGCTCCAACATCGAATTAAATCCAGATAAATCTAAGCCCTCGATATCTTCAAGGTTCATAACTTTCCCTTCATTAATGATGCCTGTTGCTGCATTTGTATTAAAGAAAAACATTAAATCGGGTTCGTTGCCTGAGGAATACTCCGTTTGAACCTTTGTACGAATCATCTCTGCATCTGCGGATTGTGAATCATTAACAATCGTAATATGCGGATTTTCTGATTGATAATCAGCTAACACTTCTTCAAATGCTTTTCCAGAAGGGTCTGTTCCAGCCATCATTGTAACAACTCGTAATTCAACCTCTTCTTCGGTTCCAACATCTGAGGCAGTGCCTCCATTACCACCATTAGCATCGCCATCGCTACTATCACCACAAGCAGCTAACATTAATAAAGAAAAAATGAGTAAACATGATAGAAAACCAAATCTTTTCATTTGCATAATAACTCCCCTTTATTTAATGATTTTTTATGATAAAACAACTAAACTATTATAATGTTCAGTTGTCTATACCTAATTAAAAGATCGGCTCAATAATCTCACATAAAAGATAGTAACATTATAATAATAGTAATGATTGATAACACTATTTTATTAACATGAAAAATCTATATTCTATCAAAAATTCATATAATGGCTAAAATACCCATCTGATTCGTTTGATAATTCGCAACATTATAATGATAATTGTAACACAATTAATAAAATTTGGTATAACAATTTCAGAACTTTCTTTCGACAAATTTAGATAGTGTTCTTCACTACCTTCATTTAATATAGTAGACTATACCAATTTCAATCAATTAAAAGAAAGAGAACCATTTTGGGCTCTCTTTCTCTTCGTTACCAAGCTGCAATTGCACCATCCGTTCTAAACTCCGTGCCACCTTGAAGTACACCGGTTTCTGCATCTCGCCAAATAATTTGACCTCTACCAAACGGTGTTGAATCAAGCGTAAAGGATACATGATGACCTTTACGTTGTAGAGCTTGGGCAAAATGAGGAGGAAAGTGAGGTTCAACAATAATCTTTTTCCCCTCCATCCATTGCCATCTCGGTGCATCTAGTGTTGATTGAGGATTCAAATGAGCATCAATTGTATTCATTATTACTTGAACATGACCTTGAGGCTGCATAAAACCACCCATGACACCAAATGGTCCAATCGCTTGATTTCCTTTTGTTAGGAAGCCTGGAATAATCGTATGAAACGTTCTTTTCTTCCCTTCTAAACAATTATCATGATGAGGATCGAATGAAAAGTTATGGCCGCGATTCTGCATTCCAATTCCAGTTCCAGGAATGACAATACCTGAGCCAAAGCCCATATAATTACTTTGAATAAAAGAGACCATATTACCTTCTGCATCAGCAGTAGCTAGATATACTGTTCCACCTTTTGGCGGAGTTCCTGCTTCAGGAAGTATAGCCTCTTCTTGAATTTGAGCTCTTCTTAAATCCGCATACTCATCAGATAATAATTCTTCTACTTTTACAGACATTTTTTCTTGCTCAGTAATATATGTTTGTCCATCAGCAAATGCTAATTTTATCGCTTCAATTTGTTTATGATATTTATCTACGCTATCTTCCTGATGAAACGTATAACCTTTTAATGTATTTAACGCTAATAATGCAATTAATCCTTGTCCATTTGGTGGGATTTCCCAAACTTCATAACCGCGATAATTAACATGAATCGGCTTTACCCATGTTGGCTTATAATTTGCTAGATCATCTTTGGTCATATAGCCTCCATGACGGTTGGAGTGCTCGACAATTTGTTCAGCAATTTCTCCTCGATAAAATGCCGCGCCTCGTGTCTCGGCAATCTTTTCTAACGTTTCAGCATGACCTGCGGAAAACCAAACTTCACCGATTTTAGGAGCACGGCCGTTAGGGGCAAAGGTTTCAAACCATGCTTTAAACTCTTCACCATTTAAGGAGCTTTGATAATGTTGATAAGCCCTTTCCCACATCTTGCCTAACACAGGGGATATCGGATATCCTTCTTTGGCATAATCGATAGCTGGCTGTAACACTTCTGCTAAAGGCAACTGACCAAATCGTTCAGACAGCTCTACCCATGCCGCCGGGGCACCAGGAACTGTGACAGGAATCCAGCCATACTTTGGAATTTCATCAAAACCACGATCTTTTAACTTTTCGATAGAAATGCCAGCAGGAGAATAACCACTTGCATTTAATCCATGCAATTCTCCTTTGGTCCAAACTAGAGCAAAGGCATCGCCACCAATACCATTAGAAGTAGGTTCAACGACTGTTAGACACGCGGCTGTTGCAATCGCTGCATCGATCGCATTTCCACCCTTTTTCATAATATCAAGCCCTGCCTGTGCCGCTAATGGTTGTGAAGTGGCGACCATTCCTTTTTTGGCAAAGGTAGTCATTCTTTGTGATGGATATGGATAATAATTCGCATCAATCTTGTTCATGTATGTATCACTCCTATTTCATCACCCACATATGGTGTCTCTTACTTATACTTTAAGCTTCTCTTCTTCGTTAAAAGGAAAATGATTACTTTTTTCAAAAATGATTAAATGAGCAGTCGGGATAAGATCGGCGATTTCTATACCATGTTTCGCTGGGCATTGAGAATCAAAGCGACCGACGTAAATATAACTTGGTACTTGAATATCTTTTAAGAAAGGACGGTAATCCATCGTTGGGTAAATATGTTGATTAACATAAATTAATCGCTTTCCGACATTTTTACCACCGAACTATTTAATAGATTCATAATCTCATTAATTCGCTCATTATTTAGGTTCTTATAATTATAAATACTAGCTCGATCACGCCTATACTCATTGCTCGCCGCTGCACCACCACAGATGATTTTGGTTAATCCACCTCCTATATCCTTTTTTATGATTGTTCCAAATAAAGAAACCTTACAGAATATTATAACAAAATAACCCCATATAAAAAAGCAGATAGGTAATGGTATATATCACTTATCTGCTTTAACTTTTATAAAATACCTTCCCGAATAACCGCAAATAAATACCACTGCTCCTCGACTCTTTCAAATAAAAAACGAATCATTTGCTGTTTTTCAGGTTGTTCGAATGATTCGGCTAAATAATCAACAAATACCGCTTGAGGATGTGCGTCAAATAATAACTGACTTCTCTCATCCGTTTCAATTTTTTGATGGAAAATCACTTCATTATAATGAATATCAAACTCTCCTTTATCTTTTAAAAGATATTCAGATACGAACTCTCCACCAGTTAATTGAATTTCATCACCGTCATTTTCTACTCCCCATAAAAAAGATTGCTGTTCATCAAGACTAGTTAATTGTTCTTGGGTAAACGTCCTTTCATAAATAGCTTTGATTTCTGATTGCGGAAAAAGAGCAAAGGTTAGGTTTTTATCTGGATGAACGTTTGTAGCTAACGATGGGAAGTCGTGTCTTTTAATTTTCTGAAAAACATCTTCAGCTAATCCAAGGATCCATTGTGAATCCTCGATACTTAATGTCTGTTCAAGTGTTTCTTTCTCTTTCTCTTTTTGAAGGATACGAGAGGTTTCATGGTTGGTTACATAATCGTTTTTTTGCGACTCTTGAACATTAGTACTGTCTGTTGATTGGCATGCGATTAAACTCCCTAAAGACAACATCAAAATCGAACCCAGTAAGATTTTTCTCACAGTCATTCCCCTTTGCATAGTGGTTTGTCTTACGAGATTTTATGTGATTTTATCTTTAATTAGACAGAGAATGTTCAAATCCTTTTAAATGTATAAAAACGGTAATATAGGTCTGGTTCTTCTTTGTATGAAAGTTACATAGGGGTGATAGTTTGTGCCGTGAAGTTAGCTCGACATCCATCTCGCGATCAATGACCTTAGTAGGACAGTGCTGCCTGCTTGTTCAGGCCGACTGCTGATGGTGATCGAGTTGTAAACGTGCCAACAGTTTGAACAGTCGCCACTACTTTCAACTTTGTTGGTGGCGAAGTGAACCGTCTTCTCCATGAGCGTTTTATATGAAAGTTCAATGGGTGGTGCTCATTTCTCAAGTTAACATACCTTTCGACCTTTGTTTTTGGTCCGTTTTTGAAAATCGAAAGCGAGCTTGGCTAACGGACCAAAAACACTTGGATGTTGGATATTAATCCCGATGAGTTTTTTTGGTGGTGACTGTTTGTGCGGTGCGCTGAATTTTTTTGGGCACGCTCTTCGAGTTAACTTCCAAAAAGTGGCGGGGTTACGGCAAAATGTGAGAATCCTCAAAACCGTTATTGCTAGGGCTTTCTACTCTTTTTTTCAGCTCGCAACCCCGTGGATTCTTCTTCAAAGTGATTGAAGGTTAGAATTCTTAAGTTGTTACCTTATTCCGTATCATTCTTGCTACTATCTTTATTTCATCTACTGTTTTGGAATAAGCTTTAATAACTCTCCTTCCTCTTGTTGAAGGTATGTTTGATGGTAATGACCATCGATCCACGATTGGAACTGGTCATCGTACCATTGACTTTTCAGGTGCTCGGATTGTCCTGGCCCTACGATGTGATAGGATTCATTTGGATAACCCATATCAATGACAAACCTCCACGAGGCTCCATGATTTACCACTCCATCATCACGAAAGGCGGCGGCTTGTACGGTCACTTGACTACCTGGGGTCGCTACTCCTCCCTTTGGATTAAATAGCAAATGAAGCGGTGAAACACTTGATAATGGGTGCCTAAAATGAACTTGGTGGAAATCACCCCACTGCCATTGCTCGACTTTATCCCCTTCTCTCTCTTCAATAAAATCTAATGTCCTTTGAAGTGAGACAAGCAAGACGTGTTCCAGCCCTCCTGCCTCTTTGATCCATGGACCTTCTTCATTCACAAATGCATTTCTTAGCATTTGGTCAACGGTCCCCCTCTCTCCATGAAATAAATCACGCATATCTTTGGGAATTTGTTCCTCAAATAAAACGTCACCAATTTCCCTCATCCAGAGGTTAAAGATGTATGGTGCCGCATCCTTGACTCGATCCATGTAGTCCCACTCTTCCAAAATAGCAAGAGCTTCCTTCTCCTTCCCTTTCCCTTGTTCCAATGAACCTTCAAGTAGTGAAAGAAACAACGGGAGAAATTCTTCTGCATGGAGGTTTTTAATGTCCATTTGTAAGTCCATCATATCTTCAGCTGTAAATATTTGATTTTGCTCTAATACCTCTACAATCCTCATTTGTCTATATGGCTGAGCCCAATGGTGGCTGATATGATAAGGATAATCTTCCTCTGTTACTTTATAATTAGCGGTTGCAATAAAGTCGTTTTCTGGATTTTCAATTCGCGGAAGCTCATCAAAGGGTATATAACCATCCCAGCCATATTCATCTGTCCAACCTGGTACTGGTAACAAACCATCTCCCTTTTTCCGGATAGGAATTTTCCCATTTGCCTTAAAGGCAATATTACCCTCTGTATCTGCAATAACAAAGTTTTGAGTCGGTGTATGGAAATCCAACAATCCCTCTTCAAACTCTTCCCAATTTTGGGCTTTATTCATATTTAAAATAGCCTCAAGTTCAGCAGACGGTTCTAGTGCCGTCCATTGTAACGAAAGAACTGTAGTCCGATTTGATTCACCTGCAAACTCCGAAATTAATGGGCCGTGACGTGTTTCAATAACTTCATAATCTAGCGTTTCTTGTCCCTTTACATGTATCGGTTCTGGATGAACGATTGCCTTTTCCCATTCGTCGTTGTATAGAAATAAATAGCGGTCTTCCTCATGTCTTTTTTCAATATAAAGGTCTTGGACATCTGGTCCCGTATTCGTAACCCCCCATGCTACATGCTCGTTATGGCCTAGTATAATTCCAGGAATACCTGCAAAAATCACTCCACTTACCTGAACCGTTGGTGAGTCTAACTTCATTTGATACCAGATGGACGGCGTTGCTAATCCTAGATGCGGATCATCAGCGAGTAGTGGCTGTCCACTTTCCGTTTTATCACCACTGATAACCCAGTTATTGCTGCCATTAAATTTATGTGGCACTATCGCATTGGCAAAAGCTTCTTTTAAATCAAGTTCATCTTTTCCAATAATATAAGGTGTTTCAGCAGGATAGCTCGGAAATAAATCAAAGGCTTTTTCTTCTTCAAATTCTTGTAATAAGTATTGTCTAAATGCCTGACTTTCCCAATGACCACCTAAATCGTAGGCCATATACTTCCCAATTGTTAACGAGTCTATGGGCGTCCACTCATTGGGCTCATAGCCTAAAATTGTAAATTCTATCGGCCATTTACCACTAAGACGTAATTCATCTATATAGGCGTTAACACCATTTGCAAAAGCCTCTAGTACTTGCCTACCATAATCAGAGTACATATGTAACGAATCTTCTGCTGCCCTTCTTAAACCGAGTGTTCTAAAATACTTATCGTTGTCTATTGGTGCTTCTCCAATCACTTCACTTAAAGTGCCTGATGCTTGCCTTCTACTCATATCCATTTGAAATAAACGATCTTGTGCTTGGATGTAACCTTGAGCAACAAAGAGGTCCATTTCATTCTCTGCACTTATATGTGGCACTCCTTGCTCATCACGTAAAACGGTTACAGCTTCTTCTAAATGTGGCAAGGTGATTTCTCCAGAAATTTGTGGAAGTGAACGGTTTAAATACCAATTCGCACCTACTACAGCAATCATTATGAGCACCATGATGATTCCCAGTGTCCATAAGCTAACTTTCTTCCATCTTTTCATTGGACGTCTTTTCTCTAAACTAGTCTCCATTTTTATCCCCCCGATATGTCTATATCATTACTGTTTCTCTTTTGACTCCTAATTTCCTCCAAAACAATCAAAGCACTTTATATTTTATATGAAAGTTACCTAGGGACGATCGTTTGTGCCGTGAAGTTAGCTGGTTCTTTATTCCCTTCGCACCTTTTCGTGCAGATACTCCATGGTTGGCCTCAGTATCTTCACATTAACTGCCTCTTTGTGTAGTTACTCCATGGTTTCGCGTCTCTATCTGCACAAACCTTTATTAATCGTAAAATTGGCGATAGCTAACTTTCATAACAAATGAATGAAAAGCCAACAAATAAAAAGCAAATACTAATTGAATAAAGTTCCACCAGTTAAAGAGTGAAACCCTACTTATATGTTCGGAGAAGACTAGTTGTAAACGTATCCACAGGTTAAGAAGTCGTCAGTACATATGAAAGCACGTACCCGCAGGAGAGAGCTGACTTTAGTAATGGCTATTCACGGACTCCTACTTGAGTATTCATGAATCTACTAAATAAGTCCTTTTTTTTGATCAATTAATAATAATCAGAGGTTTACTAGAATAGACTCTAGTAAAGCAGGAAAAGGAGTGATTCTTTGCGACATTTCTATAAAAAGTTCACGATTATCAAAACCGCTACAGCGTATTTTGCTGTTGTTATGATAAGTATTTGTATTCTATTAACTAGTCTTGTAACCATATCAGACTTTCAATCTAGGAACTTACACCGAAGTATGGAGGGAATTAACGGTCAGTTTTTATTGCATGTGATGAGTATGGAGAATCATTTTTTGGGACAAGTATTACCTGATGGATATTCTACTAAATCACTAACAAGCTTTACATTCGAACTGGCCACTAACATTGAACTCGGCGACTTCCGCTCATTACTTGGACGCGAAATCCCTGGACTTAATAGTCGTGATGTACGTATTATTGTTGCTGGTGAAGGTACTGACATTACGAATTTACCGTATGAATCACCACCTCCATTAGAGACGATTTTAGAAGACAGAGAAGCTGTTAAAGATTGGGCAGAGGATGAAGAGCAGAACCAAGAGGAGAAACCACCAACCATTAGTGAGGGTGATGATCCGGTTGTGCTCTTATATCATAGTCATAGTTGGGAGTCGTTTTTGCCTCACTTACCTGGTGAAGCAAACCCTAATAGTGCTGCTAGCAACGAAGTAAATATTATTGATGTAGGGCATCATTTAAAAGAAGCACTAGAAAAACAAGGGATAAAAACAGTCATTGATACCACCAATATGACGAAAAAATTAAACGAGTTAGGAAAAGGGACAGGTTACTCTTACACCGCTTCAAGGGGAATCGTTCAAAGTTATTTGGATCAATATGAATCGATAGACTACGTGATTGACTTACATCGAGATTCTGCCCGCTACGATATTACCCATACAGAGTTAGATGGTGAAGATTTTGCAAGACTTATGTTTGTAGTTGGTGAATCACATTCTAATTACGAAATCAACGAAAAGCTAGCAACTGAAATGCATAAACGTTTAGGTGATCAATTATCACGCGGTGTCTTTGGAAAAGACAAAACCCAGGGAAATGGAATATATAATCAGGACTTAAGTAAAGGAGCATTACTTGTTGAATTCGGTGGTGTCGATAACCATATGAATGAATTACATCGTTCTGCCGAAAAATTTGCAGAAATTTTTAGTGAATATTACTTTGAACAACTTGAAAAAGACAACTAATAGCCTAGACAAAGAAGAGGGCAATAACCAACTGCTCTCTTCTTGTTTATAAAAAAATATTGACAAAACTCTATTAAAATTATATATTTATATTTGTCCGATACATATCCCAGTACGATCCGTTAGCTCAGCTGGGAGAGCGCCACCTTGACAGGGTGGAGGTCACTGGTTCGAGCCCAGTACGGGTCATCGTTTAGAACTCTTGTATATCAAGGGTTCTTTTTATTTCCTCATTCTTAAAACAAGTAATGTCGGTATAAAACAGGCAGTCAAACAGACATTTCACAGGCGAAAACTTCATTCTTATGCCTACTTAACTTTCTTTAACTTAAAATTCCTTTTAACCAATCGCCACCAATACCCACAATTATTTGCATAAACATGGGCACGAGTTGCACAAGGCAGCTATATCACCAGCTAATGTAGTTAAGCCTACTTTTAATTGGTGAGTAGCTGTTTTTTTATTAATTTTTTTGAGTGATACTTTAATACTTGGAGGCTCATAGGTCATTACCATTCTCTATCCCGTTCATAAGTGCATGTGTAATGCCTATTTTTTTGCTATGATTTTTTGTTCAGATCAGCACACTCGTCAAGAATTAATTTTAGTTTTGTATTTATATTTTTCACCTTTAAGAATATTTAACCATATATAACATATTTTTCTTTATTTTTTAATTGTAGTTCAGTATAATTAGTTTGAATTTATATAGGGGGAATTTACTATGAAAAAATATCTATTAGGTACGGCTATTTTAGTCGGAGGATTGACTTTGGCTGCATGTGGAGATGGTAATTCATCGACTGATCCTGTAGAAACAGAACCAGAATCTACAGAAACAGAAGGCACAGGTACAGTTGATTCAAGTGAAGATGATGCAGGTGAAGATGTTACAGAAGATGAAACAATTGATGAGGATGGATGGGAAACTAAAGTTGGCGAAACTGTCGAGAACGAAGGTGGGACTTTTACTTTAATTGCTCGTCAAGATGAAGTCGAGACAATTGAAACAGGTCCTATGGTACTAACTATACCGCAAGTTAATGCATCAAGTGCTGAATTAAAAGGCGATTTGAAAGCATTTTTAGAAGCTGATTCCATTGAATACATTCAAATTGATATGGAAGTTGAGAATACTTCTGGAGACACAATTTCATTTTATCCTGCTCAAGCTACGATAACTACAAATACTGGTGAACAACTAGAATCAGATTTGTGGTTGTCCGATCATATTGATGGTGATTTTATCGGGCAAGTTAGTAAAGAAGGTTCTCAATTCTTCATTTTAGAAAAATCAAAAGCTGAAGAAATTGAATGGGTTCGCATTCTTATCAACTCTCCTCATGATGATGATTGGAATGATGTTGGTGAAGATGTTGATATTACAGTAGAGTTTTAAACAAAGGTTGTTGATCTATTGTTAAATTAGAATTAAAAGTCAAGGGAGCTTAAAGCTCTCTTTTTCAACCTCGATAGCAGAACGTATGTTTTCATATAATATCTTAAAAGGCGATGATAATAGTGGATTTTATAATGGAGCAGAAAATACTTAGGATTATCTCACATAGGACTCAAAAAAAGAAATTGAAAAAAATAACCTGATCAAAAACGACCAGGACATACTTACGGGCAAATGGATAGATTTATTAAACAAATATCCGTTGGCGACATAGTGATGATACCCAGCAAGAACTCAACTCATTTTTCATTTGGCGTGATTGATTCTGATGTTTATATCAGGAAAATTAGCGAGACAGAGATTATCAAGAAGTGTGTACCTTTAACAATCTAATTGACATAGTTCCTGATATTCAAGAGCCTTTTAATGAGGTTCTCGACAACCTGAGCTTTGAATCAAGGCTTTTTATTTTTATGTAAAGTGCCTTGAAATTGCTGTGCAAAACTTGTAGCCAATTGCTCAGCCACTCTTATATTCCATTCTGCCTTGCGATTATTAGCCACTTCTAATGTCAAACTCCCATGCTTTGGCCAATACGTGATTTCTAAGACCCCTTTTTCACTTTCCCTTTTGAAATGCCAATGAAAAGAGCCCTTTTTGGTCACTAACGTTGTTTTTTGGGTAACTATTAATTTGTGCAGTCTCACCTGTTGCTCAATTTGCTCACAAATTAACTCTTGGTCGAATGATTTTATTTCACCTAGTTTTGTACTTGTAACCTCAAACAGAACCATAATTGCCTCCCCATGGTAACGCTCATTTCTTTAACGCTAATAGATCACTAAACCTCTTTAACTTATGTGTATAATCACCTACTTCTCCAAATCCATAAGCCGCGTAATAAAAAGGGATTCCCGCAAACTCTGAAGCAGCTTGATCTCCAGTCGTATCGCCGATATAAATAGGGGATACTAATTGATTTCTTTTCATGATTAGCTTAATATTCTCTCCCTTTGACAGCCCCGTTCTACCAGGATTTTCATAATCAATAAAGAAATGGTGAAGTTGATAATAATCTAAAAACGCTTCAATATAGCCATCTTGACAATTACTAACAATAAATAAGCGGTAATGTTGCTTTAGTTCTTTTAACACTTCCTCCACTTGTTCATACAAAATACCACCGTTTTTTTGAAGGTATTCATTTTCTGCTTGATTACATTGTTCTAAAATATCATGCCGCTTTTCTTTTGTTAGTTCAGGCAATAGGATTTCACCAATTTCTTCCACTTGTAAACCCATCGTTTTCGTAAAATCATCTAAAGTCGTTTTTTTATTAATGCCGTTTTCAGTTAGCACTTGATTCCACACTTTCACAACAGACTCTCGCGAATCCCATAACGTTCCATCTAAATCAAAAATAAGACTATCCATGCTGCACCTCTATTTTATCTTGATAATATACAATGATATTGGTAGTTTAACAAAAATGACACCATCATTCGAACAAAAGAGTCTCTTAAGACTTAATTTTAACGACAAACAGGGAAAACCCCGTTTATGTAATCGTGTAAACAATCTTGATGCTGTTGGTTCATGAGTTCAGGAATCGTGTCTAGGTCAAAAAAAGCTAATTCCATCGTCTCTTGTTTATCATATTGATTCGTATTATTAATTATTTCGCATTCAAAGAAAAAAAGTATCGTTTGTGCTCGGTCTCCATTTGCATATTTGTCTGTGTACTTAGTATAAATCCCAATTAAATCCGTGGTTTTTACTTGATAACCTGTTTCTTCTTGTATTTCTCTTAAGGCTGCTTCTTCTGCTGATTCACCTAACTCAATGGCCCCTCCAGGGAAACTCCATTTCTTATTATCTTTGCGCTTGTGCAACAAAATCTGACCTTTTTCATTTTTTACACATCCACCAGCAAAATTGAGAATAATTTGATCATGCCCTACTTTACTTCTTATCTTTTTAATGTAATCCATGTGTTCTCCTTTCTTTTATATGAAAGTTGATACTGATGCTCATGTGCGGAGCTTTGCTCACCGCTACCGAAAATCATGCTCCGCGACAATCGCGTGACGCTTTGAAGTTCGTTACTCCTTGGTCCCCATGAGTAACTGACACGTTCGGCTCTTTGTTCAGATACTCCATGATCCCGCTCCAGCATCTGCACAAACCTTATGGAGTGTTGAAGTGGCGATCAATGACTTTCATCTTTGTTAGTGTCGGAGCTGTTCTAGCTCCGACATGGGCGCTTTATATGAAAGTTACTTGTTGTATGCGGTGCGCGTATTATTCATATGGATTTTGCCAATAGAAGGGTGTTCTACTTCGATACGCGGCCATTTTTCTTGCCAATTTTTTTGCTTTACTCTTTTTAGATAAATTTCTAGTAGTTTAGTGTCTTTTTGAAAAGGGGGTGTTGGTCGGACCTTCATACTCATTAAGTCATCCAAACCATAAGGTGCCGCTGTTTGAATTTGACCATTTGGCTGCATCCTTATTCCTATCGCTGTAACCGTTTCAGGGAAATGAGCAATCCCTTCTTCCGTCGTGTGATATGGCTGTACTCCATTGATCATGTGCATGCGTGCTTGATTTTTCACGGACCAAGGGTACTCGGGTGCTTTCTGTTTTAAGGTACGTTCAAATTGCTTTTCTATCTTTTCGTCTACATATTCGCTGTCAAAATAGATGAGGTCAATATCAACAATAGGTGTACGCTCTTCATAACCATGTAAAGAGTCCCAAACGGTCGATCTTATAAAACCTGCACTTATATACCAATTAGGAAGATGAAGTTCTTTACTTATCGCTAATACATGATTCATTACTTCGCTTTGACTTATAATTGCGTAAAAATCAGAATTCATTTTAAACCCTCCTTTTAAAAGAACGTACGTTCCGAATGTGTGCTCATAAAAAGCTACATAGATATTCATACCTCTACCTATGTAGCTTATAAATTATGATTTGACTTCTTTATTTAAATCTAACTGAACTAATTCTGCTTTACTATCTTGAATACGAATAATAGCTTCTTTCCCCTTTAAATCACACTTAAAGACACCATTTGTAAATTCTGTTGCTACAGCTTGAAAATAAATCCCTTTTACAACATACTCCTCACAATGATCAAGGACGAGTTCATATTTATCATTTTCTTTCACTAAATAACCTGTAACACCACGTTGAAATTGTTCTTCTGCATCTTCATTTTGCTCCCTCTTCATAGAAACAATTTGCAAATCAACATCCTCTAAAATATGAAGAAGTTCATGTATGATCGAACCCTTGGTTAGAACCTCCCATTTAGTTAGCGGTGGCTGACCTATTACAACATGATTAATATTTTTTTCATCAACCGTTTTTGCAATAATATCTGATATTCTTTTACTTCCTTTGATTTTCCAAATGAAATCACATTGATATTTATTCGCTAATTGCTCAAAGAATTTCTTATGTTCAGCCATTGTAAAATCTTTAGAGTCGTACTCCTTATTTTCAATCGAAAGAACATAACAGCTTTGTTTATATAATTCAGCTATAAATTTTCCTTTTTTTATTAGAGCTTCTGCATTTTTCCCATAACTAACACAAACTAAAACCGCACCTTGCATGTAGAACACCCCTTCTTTTTACTAGATAGTTCATACAAAACTAAGAAATTTTGTTCATTTTACCATAGATAAAACCAAAAAGTTATGATAATTTCATTAATTTTTTATATTCTTATATGTAAGCTTTTCTTTATATACGTATAATCTTTTTAGATGGTTTCATTTTAGTTTTAAATGAAAGTTGCTTAGGGCGATAATTAGTGCCGTGAAGTTAGCTCGTCATCCATCTCGCGATAAATGACCTTAGCAGGACAGTGCTACCTGTTTGTTCAGGCCGACCCCACTCCTAATAGTGATCGAGTTGTAAACGTGCCAACTGTTTAAAAAGTAGCCACTATCCACGAAAAATGGTTTTGTGCAGATACTACTTGGTTTGACCTCCGTATCTGCACATTAACACTCTCTTTGTGCAGATACTACTTGGTTTGACTTCCGTATCTGCACATTAACACCCTCTTTGTGCAGATACTACTTGGTTTGACCTCCGTATCTGCACATTAACACCCTCTTTGTGCAGATACTACTTGGTTTGACCTCCGTATCTGCACATTAACACCCTCTTTGTGCAGATACTACTTGGTTTGGCCTCTGTATCTGCACATTAACACTCTCTTTGTGCAGATACTACTTGGTTTGACCTCCGTATCTGCACATTAACACCCTCTTTGTGCAGATACTACTTGGTTTGACCTCCGGCTCTTCACAAACCTTAAAGAATTGTTAAAATGATGAAAGATGACTTTCATTTTTGTTAGTGGTGGAGTGGTTTTGGCTCCACTATGCGGGTTTTATAAGAAAGTTCAATGGGTGATGCACGGAATCTCGTCAAGTTCACTTCCAGTGTTACAGATTACGATTAATCATTAAGCTCAAGAGCTCATTGTGACATCATGCCCATTCGAGTATCTGACACGTTCAGACGTTTTCGTATAGTTACTCAAAGATCTGAGGTCAGATGCCAAGCTTCATAGTTTGTTGCTTTTCCACCTAAATTAGTTAGAACCTGATTAAATTCTAAAAGTCCGTCACGAATGTTCATCAACCGTTCTCACCCTTCCCTCCAAATCAAAATCAATTCGTTAAGTTTGGTAAAATGAATAATAAAAAAGATGTCACAAAAATACCAACTAAACCAAAACTCAAAAGCCAATGTTTCGTAGATTTCGTACGAGTAAAGCAAGCAAATAAAATAAGTGCAATAGAGACAATTGGTAGCAGCAATAAAACAATACCCATTATCGACACCTTCTCAAAAAGATTTTAATAAATCAGGTTATATGCCTCTCGAAATCCACACAATCTCTTCCATGATCGTCTTTAAACTGAGATTTCTCTTTAAACCCACAACTTTCAAATAATTTTTTCGAGCTAATATTATAACTATAGACTTTGCTCACTTTAAGTTTCTTCCAGCCTTTATGACGTGCATATTCTTGTAAAAGTTGAATAACCATTTTACCATAACCCTTACCTTGAAATTGCTTTTCCCCTATGATAATAGGGATCATTTCATCAGCAAGAGTGACATCTCCAATTGGAATCCAACTATTATTTTCTTCTTCATAGACTTCAATCATATAAACCTCACCTATTGTTAGTAAGTATTTATACATCCTTTCTACGGTTTCTATCGAATACGGTTTCGTTCCGCTCCCTTCAGAGAACTTTAAAATTTCAGCATCCTGATACCACTTTTCAGCAAATACAATGTCTTGATTTAATCTTATAGGTCTTAAACGTAAATGACCGGTTCTTAATTCCATTCCAAATTCCTCCTATTCTTTCTCATTATAATTAACCTAATTTTCAGAAACAATAAACCTATAAAAATGATTAATTTAAGATGAATTACTTTAAATCTAATGAAAATTTGATAAAATGAGCATGAATAAAAATGAGGTGATACCATGCAAATTAGACTTCTCAAACATGAAGAGTCTCCTCCATATCCTTTATTATTATTAGCTGATCCTTCTGAAGAAATCGTTCAAAATTATCTGCAAAGAGGTACATGTTATATTGGATATAATCAAAAAGAAAAAGTGATGGGCGTTTATGTTTTATTGCCAACCCGACCCCATACGATTGAAATCGTTAATCTCGCTGTTGATAAAAGTATTCAGGGAAAAGGCTACGGTAAACAACTTCTTATCCATGCTATTCAGATAGCGAAACAGCAAGACTATCGAACTGTTGAGATTGGAACAGCTAATTCTAGTCTTTCACAACTGGCTCTTTATCAGAAAGTCGGCTTTAGAATAACAAGTATCGACACTAATTTCTTTTTAAAGCATTATAAACAACCCATCTATGAAAACGGCATTCAAGCCGTCGATATGCTTCGTTTAACAAAAGACCTAGCAGGGAAAACTTAAGTATCATTGAAAAGAATGTCTGTCCATTCCACCCAAGAGGATATGATAAAATGTAACTACCTTTGTTCATAATTTCATAAATGAATGATAGAATTAGCTACTCAAGTGACTAAGTATTAAAAGTATTTAACGAAAAGGATGATTAGATGAGTCAATTAACCGCCTATGTTGGCACTTATACTAATGGAGACAGTAAAGGAATTTATCGTTTTTCTTTTGACCCTACAAGTGGAGTGATTGATACACCCGAACTCGTAGCAGAATTAGAGGGACCAACTTATTTAACCATTAGCCAAGATAATCAATACCTATATGCTGTTGCAAAAAGTGATGAAGGAGGCGGTATAGCCGCTTATCAAATTACAGACAATGAAGAACTCGAATTCATTAATAGCGTTATTTCTGATGGTCCAAGTCCATGTCACGTCAGTTTGGATAACGATTCAAGCACTCTTTTTTCAGCTAATTACCACCGAGGACAAGCCGATGTTTATCCGATTTCTAATTACGGACACTTAGAAAATCCATCAAGTACAGTTACACATACAGGATCTGGACCTAATCAAGAAAGACAGGAAAAAGCCCATGCCCATTACGCTGGATTAACACCAGATGGAAAATTTGTTGTCGTTTGTGACCTTGGCACAGATAAGGTAGCCATTTATCGTTTAGACGGGCAAGGATTGATTCCATTCCAGGAGATCTTTGTAAAGCCAGGGAGTGGGCCAAGACATATCGCCTTCCATCCCAACGGTAAGTACGCGTATGTGAATGCCGAATTAAGTTCTGAAATCATTGTTTTTGAGTATAAACATGGGGAGTTAAAAGAAATTCAAACGGTAGGAACATTACCAGAAGATTTCTTAGGCGATAACACTAGTGGTGCTCTTCACCTTTCTAATGATGGCAAATTTATTTATGTCTCAAACCGTGGACATGATAGCGTCTATGTTTATGAAATTGATGAATCAACAGGTATGATTACTTTTCGTTCTTCCGTAACAAGTGGTGGTGAGCATCCTCGCGATTTCATTTTTGACCCGAGTGGTAAATACATGTTTGTAGCCAACAAAGATTCGAGTAACATTGTGATGTATATAAAGGACGATAATACGGGACGATTAACAAAAACCGAAAAAGAAATATCGATTCCAAACCCTGTGTGTATTAAATTCTTACATTATCGCTAAGTCGTTTAATTGGGTGAGACGAGTATCGATCAAAAAAGAAACATGCCTTAAGACCAACTAGGGCATGTTTCTTTTCATCTTTTAGTCCATTAAGTCAACAACATTTTTCGTATTCGGGTCAACACTATACCAACCCCATGTCGTTTGGTGACCTTCATTTGTATTAGCATCTGTAATGACAATTTCAAACACTTGGAATACCCATTGACGAGCATCGTTTTCATGGTCAAACTGCACTTGGTAGCTTGAATTATCGCCTACACCTGCAAATTCTGCTACAAGCTCTGCCGCCTCTTCTTTATTAAAAGAACCATCTGATGTATCCGAATCTGAGTTAGCTCCTCCACCTGCTGTATCTTGACTAGAATTTCCTGAATTTGTATTATCTGTATTTCCTTCCGCTTCCTCTGCTGGCTCTTCAACCTCTACTTCTTCCTCTACTTCTTCCTCGGCTGCTTCTTCAGCAGCTTCATTTTCACGAATTTCGATCGCCTCTTCTATGCGACCTTTCCACTCTTCTAATTGCACAAGCAAGTCTGCTAAGCTACCATGTGGCTCTTCTGGAATCTCATACGCTTCAATTTTTTCCATAGCCTCTTCGTAGTTTTCTTCTTCATACAGCCCAGAAACTTCTGCAAGCAACTCTTCCAATTCAAGATATGTTTGTTCTAACTTCTCTAGTTCCTCCATTTTCGATGATGCTTGCTCTTTCAATAGACTTGTTTCTTCAGATTCTGATTGACTTTCTTGTATTGCTGTCACATAAGTTCTAGCATCGACTAATTTACCTTCATCTAAAGCGTGTAAAAACCAAATCATACTCTCAACGTCATTAATAATGACAAGGTCTTCTTCCTCACCATTTTCATCATATGCCGCCTCTAATGCTTCTTTAGCATCTTCATATCTTTCTTCTTTAATTGCTTCTAGAGCTTCATCCTTATGTTCTTGGTATACATCTGATGAGCAAGCAACTAGAAACAAAGCTACAACCGTAAACATTATGTATATTTTCTTCACTTTCAAATACCCCCTTACTCCTATTATAAAAGTTGTATCTACGGACTGACAACCTAAAAATATTAATTATTAAAAACTAAGTCCGTATGACTCATGACTATTTCGATCATCTTTTGACAACCATACCTACGCCTAAATCCTTAGCAACAAAAAAAGCCTAGTAGTTTACTAGACTTTTTTATATCGACTTTTAACGCGCCTAGTAGGACTCGAACCTACAACGCAAGAACCGGAATCTTGAATGATATCCCTTTCACCATAGGCGCACGAATTAAAACGACAATATTTAATTTAATATAAAATGAAAATAATGTCAAGGTATTCATACAAGAGTAAAAATATACAAAAGGAAGAGATGACCTTTACGGGATTTCCTTTATTTGAAAGTTAGTGCGAACATGGAGCATTGCTCATCGCTACTTAAAATTATGCTCCGCGTCCTGCGGGGTGGCGCTGAACTAACTGGCACAGTCAGTTGATCTCAGCCCGCCACTACGTCCCGCGGGAGTCTTCGCATATTTCCGTCCGCTGGGTGTTTGCTCATTCTCAAGTACAAATTGCATTCATAAAAAAATAACAACAAAAACAAAGTCAATGAAGAGTCACCAAGCAAAGAAGAAAATCAAAATCACACAAAATTATTGTTGTGGTCCTTCTTCAAGCATTTGATTAAAGCGTTCGTTGACATCATCTTCCGTATAGCCTGCTTTCGCTAATCTTGCTGAAAGGTTTTTTGCCCACAACTCTAAGCGCTGTGCCATTTTTGCATACTTCTTGGCTTCGCTTCCTTTTTTATCATTTGCTCGACCGTTGGCATTTGACATAATATTTTCAACGATATAAAGTGCTTTCCATACATTCTCTTCATCAAATGATTCATGGGATTTCCCTAATTCGTCTACTACTTTTTTATAAAAGTCATTAAATTCTTTATATGAAATCTCCTCATCCATATTCAGATATACTTGAATTTGTTCATATAATGTTTGCATTCATTGGACACTCCTTTAATAATCTCAGCTTATTATATCATTTATCTACTATAAGTAAAATCACTGCCACTAAAGCACATGAAAAAAGGTTACCATTATCTTCGTAGCCCGATGGCCGCTCATAAAAAAACACATGTCATAGACATAAACTATGACATGTGATTTTTATTATGTTTAATTCACAACTTCATCTAATGCTTGTTCTAGCTTTTGTACTACTTGAATTGGTTCATGTCCTTCAATTTCATGTCTTTCAACCATCATTTGAATTTCACCATCTTTTAATAATGCAAATGAAGGAGAAGAAGGTGCATAACCTTTAAAGTATTCACGAGCCTTAGCTGTTGCTTCCTTATCCTGCCCTGCAAACACAGTTACATATCGATCTGGTTGGATTTCGTAATTCCTCATATATGCTGCTGCCGGACGTGCAATACCACCAGCACAGCCACAAACTGAATTAACCATTACAAGTGTTGTACCTGATTCTTTTAAAATACCCTCTACTTCTTCTGCGGTCTTTAACTCTTGGTAACCAGCTGTTACCATTTCTTGTCTTGCCACTTGTACCACATCATTCATAAAGAAATTAAATTCCAAGATAACTCCTCCTCATAAAACGCTTAATAACTTTATTGACATTGTACATGGAAATTCAGATAAAACCAACTAATTTACTTATACCCATACTATTTTTGTATGAAAGTGATGCTAATGATTATGTGCGGAGTTCTACTTGCCGCTACCGAAAATCATGCTGCGCTTAGGCCTTCCCCTCCAAAAAACTATACTGTGATTGATTAGTGGTCATTTAATTCAAGGCTTGTTCTAAGACTTGAATATTTTGTTGCATTAATGAGAAATAGTCTTCTTTATTATTAATATCTTCTTGTGTCAATACTTCTAAGTTGTGCAAAGTTAAAGCATCCGTGTTCGTTTCCACTTGAACTACTTCTGATATTTTAGATGGAATGTTTTGTTCAAACATAATATAGTTAATATCATTTTCTTCAACTAATTGAATAATGTCTTGTATTTGTTTATGTGAAGGCTCATTAGTTCCTGTTAAACCAGTAATACCAACTTGATGGAGTCCATAACGTTGTTCCCAATAGCCATAACCAGCATGCGAGACAATAAATGTATTTTTCTCAGCTTCTTTAGCCATCTTTTCGAACTCTTGATGTAAGGTATTCAATTCTTCTTTTAACTGTTCGAAATTACTTTCAAATAGATCTGCTTGCTCAGGTTTTACATCAACAAAAGCATTTTTGATGTTTTCTGCCAGTTCAATTGATAATAATGGATCCAACCAAACATGAGGATCTTCATCACCATGGTGATGGTGTTCATGTCCACCCTCTTCATGCTCGTGATGCTCATGTTCGTCTTCTTCATGCCCCTCATGCTCGTGATGCTCATGTTCGTCTTCTTCATGCCCCTCATGCTCGTGATGCTCATGTTCGTCTTCTTCATGGCCCCCATGATCATGATGCTCATGTTCGTCTTCTTCATGGCCCCCATGCTCGTGATGCTCATGTTCGTCTTCTTCATGGCCTTCATGCTCATGATGTTGATGTGAATGTGAACCTTCCATTAGTTCTATGTTTGCTGAAGCTTCCACAATGGCTACTTCTTCATTTTTTAATGTCTCAATTAATGAGTCTACAAAACCTTCTAAGCCTGAACCATTATAAAGAAATACATCACCTTCTGCTACATCAATCATATCTTTTGCAGAAGGATCATATGTATGAGCATCTGCACCTGCTGGAATCATATTATGAACCTCTACGAACTCACCACCAATTTTTTGGGCAAAATCTTGTAGTGGAAAAATAGTCGTATAGACAGTTAAAATATCATCCTCTTCAGCAATACTTTGCTGTCCTTCTTCTGCTGTTTGACAAGCATTTAATAATATTAAAATAAGTCCTATGAAAATAAATCCTTTTATATGTTTCATAACCATACACTCCATTATTCGTAATCATTACGTTTTATCACTTTTGAATTATATAGGAATCTTTACGATTTGTAAATATGTTTTTATCTTTTTGTTTCTGTAAACTAAATCCAAGTAATGATATTCCTATTTTATTCCATTATTCCTGTTCTCAAAATGTGCCCCAAGAATACATTCTCATCCCTTTTGACACAAATGATGCCAAAATCCACTGACTTCGCCAGTGGATTTTGTCTTCGTATTCTTTTTATTCGTTATCTGTTAGTTTTTCTTCCATTCGTTTATTCATGTTTTGATAATGCTCAAACAGTTTCGGTAGTAACTCTTTGATTTTTGCTTCATCTCGTATTTCTACAGCTTTTTCAAATTCTTCTTGTAAATCATTATGTTCCTTTTTCCAAGTTGAATCTTTCTTTAGTTGTTCATACTTTTTATCTTTCTTTTTCTCGTGCCACTGCTTCATTAGTACTTTTCTTTGCTTTCTTATTTCATTCCAAGTATCCACCTGTTCTGGTGCATACTTTTCTGCCAGTAATTCAAAATAATAATCCATATGAATGATAAAACTTTGATGTGAGTGATGCTTTTCTACTTGCTGTTCTTTCACATCTTCCGTTGCTTGAACAATTGAACTTGTGACTAGTAACATGATAATACTAGTAGTCATTATTGATAAGTACCACGAAAATTTTCTTTGACTCTTATCCATACTCTTACACTCCCTTTCTAAGCTTTATATATAGATTGACCCAAAAAAACCTTTTCATACAAAACTAACATGGCATAAAGCTAATCAAACATTTTGGTGATGGAGTTTAATAGCCACCACGAGCAAAAAAGCATGTGACCATCTAATGGTCACATGCTTTTCTTTATTAGTATACGGACAGGTTTGATTCATCCATGTTTTCTAGTTTTGATTTTATTGCAGCTAAGAATTTTCCACATACAAGCCCGTCTAAGACACGGTGATCAAGTGATAGACAAAGGTTTACCATATGACGAATAGCAATCATATCACCTTGTTTTGTCTCCATAACAACAGGTCGTTTAACGATCGATTCAACCGATAAAATCGCAGCTTGAGGATGATTAATAATAGGAGCTGACATAATCGAGCCAAATGCACCTGTATTATTAATCGTGAACGTACCACCTTGACTATCCTGTGAGGTTAACGTTCCACTTCTAACTTTGGAAGATAACTCAACAACCTCCTTTGCTAGACCTTTAATCGTTTTATCATCAGCATTTTTTATGACTGGTACGAATAAAGAATCCTCCGTTGCTACAGCCATGGATAAGTTAATATCTTTCTTTCTAATAATCTTATCCCCAGCCCACATGGAATTAAGCTGTGGAAATTCTTTTAGCGCTTCAACAGTCGCTTTCATAAAGAAAGGTAAATACGTAATGGAAAAACCTTCTTTTTCCTTAAAGTGATTTTTGATGCGATTGCGATATTCCACTAGATTTGTCACATCTACTTCTATGGTTAACCAGGCGTGAGGTGCCTCATGTTTGCTTTTCACCATATTGTTAGCAATTGCTTTACGCACAGGACTAACCGCAAGTACCTCTTCCCTATCTCCTGCTTGATACGAATTAACTTTAGACGTCGTTTTTTCAATAGTAGCAGGCTGCGATGTAGCTTCTCTCTTGACTGCTGGTTGCGGAGCCTTCGTTTGATGCTTCCCTGATTCTATGACAGCTTCAATATCTTTACGTGTTATACGGCCGCCTCTACCAGTACCATCAACTAAGGCAAGATCAATTTGATGTTCACCTGCTAGTCTAATAACCGCTGGCGAATAACGCTTTTTCTGGCTTTGGTCGCTCCCCTGAGCTGAAGTATTCGTTGATTCGTCTTGAGTATTCCGTTCTGTGCTACTTTCCTCTTGTTGGTCAGATGAAGCAGACTCTTCATCTGGAATAATCGAACAAATTACTGTTCCGACAGCTACAGTTTCATCTACTTGAACCATGATATCTTTAATCGTTCCAGTAAAAGTAGATGGGATTTCTGCATTGACCTTATCTGTGACGACTTCTGCCAAGGGTTCATACTTATTTACTCGGTCCCCAGGCGATACTAGCCAATTACTAATTGTCCCCTCTGTCACACTCTCGCCTAATTGAGGCATCTTAATCTCTGTGGCCATTTTTTTCTCCTTTCAGATTAAAACTCCGCAAGTTCTCTCATTGCCTTTTCAACCTTGTCCGGATTAATCATATAATATTTTTCCATAGTCGGAGCATAAGGCATCGCCGGAACATCCGGAGCTGCTAATCGTGCGATAGGAGCATCTAAATCAAATAAACAATGCTCAGCAACAATTGCCGCGACCTCACTCATAATACTGCCTTCTTTATTATCTTCCGTGACTAATAAGACTTTTCCTGTCTTACTTGCCGATTCAATGATCGTCTCTTGATCAAGAGGATAGACGGTACGTAAATCAACAACTTCCACATCAATGCCATCATGGGCCAATTTCTCAGCAGCCTGCAAAGCAAAGTGAACAGCTAAACCATATGTAATAACGGTTAGGTCACTACCTTTTCTTTTTACATCTGCCTTACCGAGTGGCAATGTATAATCATCATCAGGTACCTCACCTTTTATTAAACGATAAGCACGTTTATGTTCAAAGAATAAAACAGGATCATCATCACGAATCGCTGATTTTAATAATCCTTTCACATCATAAGGCGTAGAAGGCATCACAATCTTCAGCCCTGGTACATTGGCAAACATCGCTTCTACAGATTGTGAATGATATAAAGCTCCGTGAATTCCGCCGCCATACGGTGCTCTGATCGTAATAGGACAAGACCAATCATTATTAGAACGATAACGAATTTTGGCAGCCTCAGAAACAATTTGATTAACAGCTGGCATAATAAAATCTGCAAATTGAATTTCTGCTACTGGTCTCATCCCATACATAGCAGCACCAATTCCTACACCAACGATTGCTGATTCGGCTAATGGTGTATCCATAACTCTTGCCTCTCCGAATTGCTCATGCAATCCCATCGTCGCTCGGAATACGCCACCTCTTGCTCCTACATCCTCACCTAATACAAATACTTGGTCATTACGTTCCATCTCTTCTTTTAACGCTAATGTTACAGCTTCAATATATGAACGAATAGCCATTCGATTCCCTCCTCTCTATTTTTGAGCGTAGACATAATCTAATCCTGAAGCAGGGTCAGCATACGGTGCTTTCTCGGCATATTCGGTTGCTTCATTGACTAATTGGTCCAACTCTTGATGGATTTTTTGTAGGTTCTCTTCATCTAATACATTCACTTCTTTTAAATAAGCAGCAAATGTATGAATAGAATCCTTTTCTTTGGCTCCTTCTACTTCTTCCCCTGAGCGATAGGTACGATCATCATCATCACTAGAATGCGGCATTAAACGATAACCAATCGTTTCAATTAATGTTGGTCCCTCACCTTTTTCAGCACGCTCTCTTGCCTGCTTGACCACTTCATAGACAGCTAATGGGTCATTTCCATCTACAGTAAAACCAGGCATTCCATAACCACTAGCCCGATCCGATACATTTTCACACGCTAATTGTTTCTCCACAGGGATCGAAATCGCATATTTATTATTTTCGCAAATAAAGATTACGGGTAATTTGTGTACACCTGCAAAATTTAAGCCCTCATGAAAATCACCTTGATTGGAAGACCCTTCTCCAAAACTCGTTAAGCATACGAATGGATCGTTATTTAATTTACCTGCCAAGGCAACGCCAACAGCGTGGGGAACTTGAGTGGTAACAGGTGATGAACCCGTGACAATTCTTCTTTTCTTAGAACCAAAGTGACCAGGCATTTGTCTACCACCTGAACTTGGATCCTCCGCTTTAGCAAATGCAGATAATAATAAATCTCTTGTTGTTACACCAAATGTTAATACCATTCCCACATCTCGATAATAAGGAAGTAAGTAATCCTTATCACGATCTAAGGCAAATGCAGAACCTACCTGTGCTGCTTCATGACCTTGACAAGAAACAACGAACGGAATTTTACCTGCTCGATTTAATAACCACATTCTCTCATCAATTTTTCTTGCAAGGAGCATCGTTTTATACATCTCAATCACTTGCTCATCCGCTAAACCCAAGCGTTGATGACGATTTTCACTCATTATTTTTCCTCCTTTATCCGTTTTAAATATGAATGGCTTTTCCCTCAGTTGCTAAGGCCGCCTCTCCAAACACTTCAGACAATGTTGGATGTGGATGAATCATTTCTTGAATTTCAATATCAGCTGCATCTAAATATTTTGCTAGAGCAGCCTCTGATATTAAATCTGTCACATGAGGACCAATCATATGAACCCCTAATAAATCTCGATTATCTTTATTCGTAATAACCTTGATAAAACCTGAAGCCTCTCCGTGCACCAATGCTTTACCATTAGCCTGGAAAGGGAATTTACCGACATTAATTGAATAGCCTAATTCAATGGCTTTTTCCTCTGTTAATCCAACACTAGCAATTTCAGGACGACTATAGATACACGTCGCAACGGTTAATTCATTAAGCTGTTCAATCTCTTTCCCAACAATATGGTTCACAGCTAACATCCCTTCATGTGAAGCTACATGGGCAAGCTGTAAGCCACCAATTACATCTCCAATTGCATAAATATGACTTTCTTTCGTTTGGTAACGATCGTTAACTTGAATAAATCCATCAGCAACTTCAATCTCCGTGTTCACGAGTCCAATATCATCAACATTAGCACGACGACCGACAGACATGAGCATTTTTTCTGCGACCAATTCTGTTGATTGACCATTTAAAGAGCCTCTAGCATGTACTTGATTATCCTGAATGGTTACATCATTTGACTGCAATTGAAAATTGGTCATAATGCTAATTCCTTTTTTCTTCAAAAGCTTCGTAGCTTCTTTTCGGATGTCTTGATCTAATTGTGGCAAAATCGAATCACCATATTCAACAATGGTAACCTCCACACCAAAATCTGCGAGCAAGGATGCCCACTCAACACCAATGACTCCACCACCAACAATGATGATCGTCTTAGGTAACTCCTCTAACTCTAAGGCATGGTCGGAATTAATAATATAATCACCATCTACTTCTATACCAGCTAACGTTCGTGGAGATGATCCCGTTGCAATAATAATATTTTCCGGAAGTAGCATTTGATTTTCAGATTGGTCGTTCATTTCAACTGATATAGTTCCAGGTCGGGGTGAAAAAATAGAAGGACCTAATATTCTTCCTTTTCCTTCATAAACATCGATTTTACCTTTTTTTATTAGCGCTGTAATCCCTTGATGCAGCTGCTCAATAATTCGGTTCTTTCGTTCCTGAACCTTGTTAAAATCAAAGCCTATACCTTCAAGTTGTATACCAAACTCATTCGCTTCTTTTGCCTGTGCATAGACCTCAGCACTTCTTAGTAACGCTTTGCTCGGTATACAGCCTTTATGTAAACAAGTACCGCCAAGCTTCCCTTGCTCGACGATCGCCACTTTTTGTCCATACTGGGCAGCTTTAATGGCGGCAACATATCCACCCGTCCCTCCACCAAGTATTACTAAATCATATTCGTTAGCCATAAAAAGTCCTCCTGCCTTCCCACTTTAGCATCTCCTTGACAAAGTATGGTGCCCATCTTGTAAAAATTGACGTCTTGATTGTTTCATGCGTTCAATTCTTTGTTCAGCCATACGGTTTGCTGCTTTAAAAGTCGGGATATTTTCACGATTCGAGATGTCAAACACGGTTTCTAAGCTTTGATAAATCGTTTCTACCTTTTTTAAGGCACGCTCTCGATTATACCCTAAAAGTTCATCGGCGACATTAATGACACCACCAGCATTAATAACATAATCAGGTGCGTATACAATACCACGCTCATGTAAAATTGCCCCATGAATTTCATCTTTAAGCTGATTATTGGCAGACCCTGCAATGACCTTGGCTTTTAATTGTTTGATCGTCTCGTCATTAATAATCGCACCTAATGCACAAGGTGCAAAAATATCACAATCAACTTGATAAATATCATGAACATCGACAGCCACAGCACCAAAATCAGTCACTGCTCTTTTTACAGCATCGGCATTAATATCGGTTACAATTAACTCGGCACCTGCATCATGTAAATAACGGCATAAGTGATAAGAAACATTCCCAACCCCTTGTACAGCTACTTTCTTTCCTGTCAAATCATCTGAGCCAAATGCCGCCTTAGCACTCGCCTTCATTCCCACAAAAACACCATACGCTGTCACAGGTGATGGATTTCCTGATGATCCATAAGCTTGCGAAATACCTGTAACATAATTGGTTTCTTGATAAATTAAATCCATATCCTCAACGGTTGTTCCTACATCCTCTGCTGTTATATATCGACCATTTAAGCCTTGAATATAACGCCCGAATGCTCGGAACATTTCTTCGTTTTTATCTTTTCTTGGGTCACCTATAATAACGGTCTTACCCCCGCCTAAATTCAATCCTGCTGCAGCATTTTTATAAGTCATTCCTCTTGCTAAACGTAATGCATCTTGAAAGGCAGCCTCTTCATTTTCATACATCCACATTCTAGTTCCACCTAAAGCAGGCCCTAAGGTCGTATCATGAATGGCAATAATGGCTTTTAAACCTGAACTTTTATCATGGCATATCACAACTTGTTCGTAATCATATCGTTCTAATTCTTTGAATAACTGCATGGTGAACCTCCTTGAGCTAATGAGCTGTTATGAATTTAAAAGCATTGAGACATGATTGATTAATATTGAATAATGAGAATGCTTTACTACTATCATAATTGATTCATAAGAAGGAAGCACGTACGTCCTGTAACAGAGTAAATAATAAAAGATATTTGTTTTATTTGACTATATTTCAATATTAATCATCAATCAACTTAAAATTAAGACTAACTCCTAATTGTAGCTCTTAGTTTTCCTTCTTCTACTATTACTCAAATATCAAAAAGTTGCAACCATTAATAGTGTCAAATTTGATTATTTTTTGTTAGAATAAAGGATGTTATCAAACAAAACCAATGAAAGAGGCTTTTAAAATGGGGCGTTTTATCGCATTAGTCATTATGCTTATACCTGTCTTTATAGCTGGGTATGGAATCAAATTAATGAGAGATTCTTTTTTTCAAATAAGTAATATTTCTTTTATACCATTAGCTTTTGAATTTATTTTGGGACTTGTTTTATTTATCGCGGGAGTTGCCTTTATCGGCGGATTTATTTTTTACCGTGATAAGAAAAACGGAAAAATCTCCCCTAAATTCACCAAAAAAAAACCTGAATCGTGATCAGGTTTTTTTCGTTGTTACACCTAATTGATCGAACCAATTGAGGAAGGGCTTTCTAGCTATTACGGCTGTGAGCGAAATCCGTTCCACCATTCCACTCATCATGACTAAAAAGGCTAGAATCAGCCATTGTCCTAGTTCTGGTACAATTGTGATCGTCCACAACGCTAATATACTGCCAATGACTGTTGCACCGTTATCCCCAAGCATCGCAATCCGGTGACCTTCCATTACTAATAGTAAATAGAAAATCGTTACGATGTAAATAACAACGAGAAATGATGGTACAAACCCAGAGAAAAGTAAAATGATAAAGAAAAAAAGGCTGCTTTTCCATACCCTCAAAGGTCTTGTATCTAATGCATTCATCATATGGGGAAATAGTAATAAGAGACCCAAATATCGGAGTACTACATATACAGACTCTGGTTCAAATAAAAGAAGTATAAACAGTGACCCTACCAAAGTACCAATAATTTTGAAAATACCTGTTGTCGGTCTCCTCTTCTTAATCAAATAAGAAAGGTGTCCTTTAATTCCTTTTGGAGTTGTTTGTCCAAACTTATCATCTATAAAACCAATAAACCAAATGAGCACCAAATAAATTAACGCATAGTGACTTAATGCTAAGTAATCAATATAAAAATAATCCACCATCAACGCATAAGCGATAAGAATAAAGATACCTAAGCTATAAGGAACCTGATGGCCTTCATAATTGTTCACTGTCCAATTAACTGACATAAAGCCATACATACTTAATAGTGCGATGACTGGCAGGATAAAGATATAAAAGTACATCATTGGATTATACCTCTTTTCGAAACTTCACAATATCAAGCCATTGTTTATAACGATGCCAAAGTCCTTTGAGTGATTTCCCCATTTCCCGATGACTCATTTCCGTTTCAACTTCAAGAATGGAAGCACCGGCTTCTATGAACCGTAAATTCATCTCTGTCTCTATCCCAAACCGTTCTGCTTTGAGTGATTGAATGAGTGGAAGCCAATCACGATGAAAAACCCGCTGACCTGACAACGGCGATTCCATCCAGACCCCCGTTTTCGATTGAATTATTTCTTGTGCTTGTCTTTTGACCATACCAAACCCAGCTTTTCTACCAGGCGATACTTTTGAAATGATTAAATCCGCTTTCCTTAACAGAGCTGGTTTGATTAGTTCCACTGCTTCGTTAGCACTTGTAGTTAAATCCGCATCTAAACAAAGAATCCATTCACAATTAGCTTTTGCACAGCCAGCACGTAATGCAACACCTTTTCCTTGGTTTTTAGTAAATGAGATCAAAATATCCGCATATTTTTCTGCAATTTCCCCAGTCAAATCTGTACTCCCATCATTAACAACGATTAGTTCAATAGGATAAGGCAGCTTTTTGATCGTTTGTAATGTCTGTTCAATTCTAGATTGCTCATTATACGCTGGAATGATCACACTCATTTCCATGACTATAAACTCTCCTTTTTACGCTTGAACGAAAACCAGCTTTGCTCAGACCATATTTTTAGACGAATCGTGACAAGCACTTTTTCTAATTGCGTTAAAAATATATCCAAACGTATATGAATCTGCTCAGAAAAGCGATTTTTTCTTGGGTAAAGTCGATGAATACCTTTTAAGTCTGTAATTTTATCTCCTGCTTGGATACGACAGATAATACTAGAACCCATACCTTTCCTGCCCTTTTCTAAAAATTCTCGCATGCCGAGTCTACATCCAACTAGATATAAATGATTAGCGCCGGATTGGTGTGCCGAATAAATGGCCAAATCTTCACTTGTTCCAATAAAAGCTAGCTCATCCCAAACGAGATTCGGTATGTTCTTTAATCGTTCAGCCCCTGGAGAGCGACCGTCTAAAAATTGATGACAAATTAACTTTGCCCCACAAGTTAGTGAGTGATCAGAAACAGAATCCATGTCTCCTATAATCATATGAGGTTGAATACCGACTTTTAACAATCCATCTGCCGCACCGTCTACAGCAATAATATAATAACTTGCCGTTCTCATTTTTGATTTAATCGTCTGCAAATCCTCCAGGTACGTTTTATTACGGGCGACAATAAACACATCTTTATGACGCATTTCTTTAAAATAATCTGGATAGTTTTTATTTTCTAATAAGAATGGAATTTCATTTGATGCAAACCTCAAACTATTTTCAACAAAGGCAGAGAAAATTTGTGGGTAATTTTGATCCGCTTTTTTTTGCCTAATGGTTATAAGCTCGTTCGTGTAAGGCTGTAAATCACCACCATATTCCCACTCGTCCATTCTCTTAACAAATAATTGATGATTCGTCACTTTAATCGTAATGGGTCGATTAACTTGTTGATCCAAATATTCAGTGCGATTACTCAAGTCAAAAACCTCAATACCATGTTCCTGAAGACGCTGCACTTGATTATGCAAATAAACACCACTAAAAGAAGCGCTTAAATTAATGACTGCTCTCACTTTCTTTTCAATTAATCCCTCCACAGCAACAGGATCAAGATCTTGATGGTCAACAAGTACATAAGAAGACGGGTGCTGAATATTTTCGATTACTTTTTTTGTTTTACGATGATATATAGCAATTCCTTCTATACCTTGATTCATAAAAAGACACTCCTCATTATATTGGTCTTAGTATGAGCCAAAGTAGTTAAAGCTAACCGAAAAATAAAAAAAGGCTGTACGCTGAGAATTTTTTCTCTCGTACAACCTTGAAATTCATTATTTAGAAGGCTTTCAACTTACCTTATGTTCAATTCTTAACTTATCAGCAACCATGGCAATAAATTCCGAATTCGTTGGTTTGGCTTTAGTATGACTGACCGTGTAGCCAAAAAGACTAGAGATAGAATCAATATTACCACGACTCCATGCTACTTCAATTGCATGACGAATAGCTCGTTCCACTCGGCTAGCTGTTGTGTTAAATTTCTTTGCTATATCTGGGTATAACACTTTTGTAATAGAGCCTAATAGCTCAATATCATTATAAACCATCGTAATCGCTTCACGTAAATACATATAACCCTTAATGTGAGCTGGGACGCCAATTTCATGAATAATACTTGTAATGCTCGCATCTAAGTTATGTCTTTTATTTTCTGACTTTGATACTGTTTGATTTTTAATTAGGAGAGACGAAGCTGAGTTTGACTTTTGGATAAAACTTTTCTTGCCGCCTCCAATTTCACGAATATTAGAGACTAAAATCTCGATATCAAATGGCTTTAATACATAATAGGACGCACCTAAATCAACGGCCTTTTTAGTTACATCCTCCTGTCCAAAAGCGGTAAGCATGATAATATTTGGCTTATGAGATAAGTTCATTTGCGATAAACGTTCTAACACAGCAAGACCATCTAGATGTGGCATAATAATATCTAGAATTAAAACGTCCGGCTGTTTGTTTTCAATTAAATTCAAACAATCCTGACCGTTATAAGCAACTCCAATTACTTCCATATCATCCTGTGCTGAAATATATTCATTCAATAAATGAACAAGCTCTCGGTTATCATCTGAAATCCCCACTTTAATCTTTTCCACGAAATATTTCCTCCTCGTTTTATCCATGTTAATTTTGTCTTTAACGTTTTCGACAAGCTCGCTTCATTTCCTTTAAATTATTTAAAATTTATCAATTTTTATATGAATTCTTTGATTTACTCTTATTTTCTCCTGTTTTCGATACTATTCGATAACTTTTTTATTACAGCATTCATTTTTGTCGAATTATCTTTATTAACTTAACTTTAACATAGATTACTTTATAGTGGGATAGAAAAAAAGCCAAGCGAATTAACTCGCTTTGGCTCCAGTTAGTTTTTCCATGACACCCGCTTCTTCTAACATCCAGCTTATATGACAGCCGTAACCGCTTTTTGGATCATTGACAAATACGTGAGTTACCGCCCCAATAATTTTTCCATTTTGAATGATCGGACTACCACTCATACCCTGTACAATGCCTCCAGTCGCATTTAAGAGCTTAGGATCAGTAACTCGAATGACCATTCCTTTGGTCGCTGCTTCTTTTTGTGGGATAGAACTTACAACTTCAATATCAAATTCCTCAATCTCTTCCCCATTAACAACTGTTAATATCTTTGCTGGACCATCTTTGACTTCAAAAGGCATAGCAATTGGCATAGCCTCGTCATAATGGTTATTTCTTAAATCACTGTTTTTTAATGTCCCAAAAATGCCATAAGGACTATTCTTTTCAATCGAACCTAAAATGTCACGTACATTCTTAAAGCTTGCTAACTTTTCGCCAGGGTCACCGTTACTACCCTTTTCAATGGAATTAACTGAAGAGCGAATAATTTGACCATCGTGAACAATAATTGGTTTCTTTGTATCGACATCTGAAATAACATGTCCTAATGCCCCATACTTTTTAGTAACAGGGTCGTGGAAAGTGAGAGTGCCAATGCCTGCCGCTGAATCCCTTATATATAACCCTAATCGATAGGAATGTTCATTTTGGGCTTTAATTGGCGTTAATGTTTTATCATATAGTTGATTATTTCTTTTAATTTTGATTTCCAAAGGCTTATTGCCTTCTCCTGCTTTTTGGACAATATTAGCTACTTCCGTAATGTGTTGGATAGGCTCATCGTTAATTTTAACAATCATATCGCCAACTTTGATTCCTGCGTCTTCCCCTGGAGATTCCTCTCCAATTGATGTGGAGATAAGATGGTGACCAACGACAAGCACACCTTCCGTATTAAGCTTCACCCCTATTGATTGCCCGCCAGGAATAACTTCTACTTTAGGAAGCACATTAACCTTAACTTCTTTTATAGGAACTCCACCTACGACCATTGTCATTGCCTGTTCACCAACCTCCTGAGCGGTTATTGCCAAACTTTCGTGGTCTTGCTCAGACGTACTTTTGTAGGTTAGTTCATTACTTTTTTCTAAAAAACGTTCCATGTTTAATTTTGTTGTTTCGCTTACATTCGTCTCGATGCCTTCAAATACCGTCACACCTAGCGGAATGGCAAGCCAATCTTTAAAATAAGTTGATGTTCCTAAGCTAAGAAGGCCGATTATTACTAAAACCCCTATTGCTTTTCTAAAAAATTCGCCTCTCACACACTTCACTCTCCTAGCTCCTAGCCCACACCTCCATGATGGCTGTATTACTAATGTTGCCTTCTGAGAGAACATTTATAACTGGAACATGAGAAAAAAGCTAACCTAATTTGGTTAGCTTTTCATATCAACCCATTTATGTTTATTAGCAAGTTCAAGTAATTCTTCCGCGTGTTTTCTTGTTAAATCGGTCACTTCAACGCCCGAAATCATTCTGGCAATTTCATTCGTTTTTTCATTTTTATTCAGTGCTTTGACTTTTGTATGGACGCGCTCATTCCATTCATGCTTGGATATATATAAATGTGTATCTGCCATCGCTGCCACTTGAGGTAAATGTGTAATACATAATACTTGCGATCCAACCGAGACAGTATGAATCTTCTCAGCGATCGCTTGGGCAACTCGGCCACTAACACCGGTATCCACCTCATCAAATATTACGGACGTTAATCCTTGATTTGAAGAAAAAATGGTTTTGATGGCAAGCATAATTCTTGAAATTTCTCCACCCGAGGCAACTTTTGTTAATGGTTTTAATGGTTCACCTTGATTGGTTGAAATAAAAAATTCTACATCATCTTTGCCTTCCAAGTTAAAACGTTCATGTTCAACCTGACCTTGTTTTTCAGAAATTCTGATTTCAAATTTCGTTTTTTCCATATAAAGTTCTTTTAACTGCTGATGTATGGCATCAATGAGTTCTTTTGCTGCTCTCTCTCTTTGCTCTGTAATGGCGTGTGCTTCCACCTTTACATCAAGCCACAAGCTCTCTAATTTATTTTGCAACTTATCAATTTGCTCATCTTTATGAACCATAGAATGAAGTTCTTCTTCAATTTTTGCTGCGTATTCTAAAATCTCTTCAACGGATTGGCCATATTTTCTTTTTAGCTGCTGAAGTTCATTTAAGCGTGATTCAATCATCGTTAAACGTTCCGGATCGAAATCAATCGCCTCTAATTGATCGCGGAAGTGAAAAGTTGCTTCTTCTAACAAGTAGAAACTACTCGACATTTGTTCCAACAAGGACCCTAAATCTTTATCTATGGTAGCCGCGGTTTCTAAATTTGAGAGGGCATTAGAAATAAAATCTAAACCTTTTCCTTCCCCATATAAGTTTTGGTAACCATCCTGCAAATGACTATATAGTTTCTCACTGTTAGCTAATTTATAACGTTCTTCTGAAAGTGTAACATCTTCATTTGGTTGGAGTTGAGCCCCTTCAATTTCATTTAATTGATACTGATATAAATCAATTTTTTGTGCGATTTCTTGCTCATTTTGTGTAAATTGCTGCAGTCGCTTTTGTAGGCCTTTTGCTTCTCGGAAAATTCTCTGATATTCCTCTTTATCCGTTTTAGCATAACTATCAACCATATGAAGATGAAATTCAGGCTGCATTAATGTTTGATGCTCATGTTGACCGTAAATATCAACAAGAGTCTGCCCAATTTCACGTAATATTCCTAATGTAACTAATTTCCCGTTAACCCGACAAATACTTTTCCCTTGATTGGTGAGATCACGTCTAAGAATCATCATTTCTTCTTCTACTTCGATCCCTAGTTCCTGAGCTTTTGCAATCACTGGATGATTTTTAGTAACAATAAATAGACCTTCAATTTCAGCCCTAGATTCCCCGTAACGAACATATTCAACGGATCCTCTACCACCTAATAAGAGACCAATGGCATCAATAATGATCGATTTCCCTGCACCAGTTTCACCAGTAAGTACTGTTAAACCTTTCTCAAATGAAATCGATATTTGATCAATAATAGCAAAATTTTTGATCGTCAATTCTTCAAGCATCTAATCCCACCTTAAAGCATGTCCAAGAATTTTTGTGTGATCGTTGGCGTTTCTTGTTTATCTTTACAAATAATTAAAATCGTATCGTCTCCACATATCGTTCCCATAACCTCTGGCCAATCAAGGTTGTCAATTAAAATGGCAATTGAGTTGGCGTTACCTGGCAGAGTTTTCATGACGATCAGATTTTCTGTGAGATCGACATTTACGAAACTATCCATTAAGGCTCTTTTTAATTTTTGCAGTGGATTAAAGCGTTGGTCTGCAGGTAAGCTATATTTATACCTTCCGTCGATCATTGGTACTTTTACTAAATGTAATTCCTTGATATCTCTTGAAACGGTTGCTTGTGTAACGTTGTAGCCTTCTGATTTGAGTCGTTCAACTAGTTCATCCTGTGTTTCGATTTCATTATTGGTAATGAGATCTCTAATTTTGATATGGCGTTGTCCTTTATTCAAAATGAATCACCTATTCTGGGTTTTATTGTTGTTTTCATTATCCACAATTCCCGATCAATTGACAACCTTTTATGTATATTTATGTATAAAACGATCAAAATGAAAAAAAGATGACCACTGGTTTTCAAGAGTATTTTATATGAAAGTTTAATGAATGGGTGGTGTGAAGTAGCCAAGCGAGCTTGGCTACTTGTCCAAAAACACTTGGATTTTAGATACTAATCCTGATGAATTACTACTCTCTCTTTTTGTTGGTGGTGGTTGTTTGTGCGGTGCACTGAATCTTTTTGGGCAAGCCCTTTCGGGCAACTTCAAAAAATGGCGGGGTTACGGCATAATATGAGCATCCTCAAAACCGTTTATGAATGAAAAGCCACCAGTTAAAAAGGAAATTAAATAAATATTTTTGAATTCAAAATCTAGATCGTCTTGGATTAATTACCAGTTGTATAATGGCGGTAAATACAGGCTGTTTTTCGATGTCAAATGAGCACTCTTTTTCATTTACGCCGAATTGAAGGTTCTTTTTTCGGCTTCATTGCGGCGTATTTTGATTTGCTCCGCATCTTTTTCAACTCGCATCCCCGTGATTCAGCTTTTGCTCGGGCTTCCTACACCTTTTTCAACTCGCAACCCCGCGATTCAGCTTTTGCTCGGGCTTCCTACACCTTTTTCAGCTCGCAACCCCGTGATTCAGCTTTTGCTCGGGCTTCCTACACCTTTTTCAGCTCGCAACCCCGTGATTCAGCTTTTGCTCGGGCTTCCTACACCTTTTTCAGCTTGCAACCCCGTGATTCAGCGTTTACTGAATTGCGGCGTTACGGCTAAATGTGAGCATATTCAAAACCATTATTGAATAAAAAGCCAGCAGTTAAAGAGTCGTTTCGGCTTTTCGTTAACTTAATATTCATTTTTTCATTTTTATTTTTTGAAAATTGTAAAAGTAACAATACTCCATTCACTTCGCAACCAACAAAAATCAAAGTAGTGGCGACTATTTAAACAATTGGCCCGTTTACAACTCCATCACCTCTAGGAATCCACACGCACAAAAAGGGAGCAGTACCCTGTTAAGGTCATAATCGCCAGATAGATGACCAGCTAACTTCAAGGCACGGACTATCACCCCTGAGTACACTTTCATACAAACTCAATAGTTAAATAAACAGCCACCAGCAATGTATAACTTTCATCGTTGTTGGTGGCTGTTTAAGTATTAAATTGAATAGGTTGAAGTAGTTATTTTTTAAATGTTTCGTGAGCATCTTGGACAATTTGACCAATTTGTTCAGTCATAGGTTGTTTTTCTATATCATCACGGGAACAAAGGTAAAGTAAAAATTCAATATTACCTTCCCCGCCTGTTATTGGTGAAAAGCTAATTCCTTTTATCTCAAAGCCTTCCGACTGTACAAATTCGCACATTTTATTAAGTACGTGCTCATGAACTTTAGGATCTCTGACAATTCCTTTTTTACCAACTTGTTCTTTACCCGCCTCAAATTGTGGCTTAACCAAAGCGATAACTTCACCATCTTGTTGCAGAAGTACCTTTAATACAGGAAAGATAAGTTTTAAAGAGATAAACGAGACGTCAATCGTCGCAAAATCCGGTAGCCCTTTTTGTAAGTCAGTTGGTGTTACATATCGGAAGTTGGTTCTTTCCATGACAACCACACGCTCATCCTGTCTTAGCTTCCATGCTAATTGGTTATAACCAACATCCAAAGCATACACCGTTTGAGCTCCATTTTGTAGCGAACAATCCGTAAAACCTCCTGTAGAAGCACCAATATCAAGAACCGTTTTATTGGTAAGGTCAAGATCGTATAACTGAATGGCCTTTTCTAACTTTAATCCACCACGGCTCACATAAGGTAATACCTTACCTTTAACCTGTAACTCTAGTGCAGCCTCTATTTTCATGCCCGGCTTATCTATTCTTTCCGTATCTACATAGACTAAGCCTGCCATAATTGCTCGTTTCGCCTTTTCTCTTGTTTCAAACAATCCTTGTTCAACAAGCAATACATCCACTCGTTCTTTCTTTGCCATTAAACTACGCCCTTTGCCTCTGTCTAGGTACCATTGTTAAAATATTCTCAGCAACTTGATTGGAGGTTAATCCAATCTCTTCTAAAAGTTGAGAAACACTTCCATGCTCAATAAAGTAATCTGGAATTCCCATACGTTTAATCGTCAGGTCTTGATAACCTGACCCATTAAAAAATTCAAGCACCGCACTTCCAAAACCACCTTGCAATGCTGCTTCTTCTAAAGTTAACATAGGAATATTTCTTTCAGCTAATTGCTCAAGTAACTTTTCATCTAATGGTTTAGCTGAATTCGCATTAATTAACGTTACTTGAACGCCTTGTTTCTCTAAATATTTAATCGCTTCTTCTGCAACAGGAAGCATCGTACCAAAAGATAAAATACAGGCATCCTTACCTTCTTGCAACACTTCCCACTTTCCAATCTCTACCTGCTTCAATTGTGAATCCATTTTAATACCATAACCATTACCACGCGGATAACGTACAGCAATAGGGCCATCATCGTATTGAATCGCCGTATAAATCATATGTTGTAATTCATTTTCATCCTTAGGCATTAATATCGTCATATTTGGCAAGTGACGTAAATAAGCAATATCAAATACACCTTGATGTGTTTCACCATCTGCTCCAACTAAGCCAGCTCGGTCAATAGCAAATAGTACGTTTAAATTTTGTCGACAAATATCATGGACTATTTGATCATAACCTCTTTGTAAAAACGTCGAGTAAACAGCAAATACAGGCTTTAACCCTTGTGTGGCCAAACCTCCAGCCATTGTCGTTGCATGCTGCTCAGCAATTCCAACATCAAACATTCGATCAGGGAATTCCTTTGCAAATAAGTCTAGCTTTGTTCCACCTGGCATAGCTGCAGTAATAGCTACGACACGCTCATCTTCTTGAGCGATCTTTTTTAATGTTTCGGCAAAAACTCCACTATAACTAGGGGGTCCAGGTTTTTTCACCACTTCTCCAGACTCCATTTTATATGGTCCGAGTCCATGCCAAGTTCCTAATGCATCATTTTCGGCTGGCTCATAACCTTTTCCTTTTTTAGTTATAACGTGAATTAATACAGGTCCTTTTGTTTTCTTTGCATATTTCATATTCTCGGTTAAATCATCTAAGTCATGTCCATCAACCGGTCCTAAGTATGTGAAACCCATTTCTTCAAAGAAAATTCCTGAAACTAATAGATACTTCAGACTATCCTTGACACGTTCTGCTGTAGCTGCTAATTTCCCACCAAAAGCTGGAATTTTCTTAATTAACATTTCCAACTCTTCTTTTGCCTTATGATATTTACCTGCCGTACGTAGTTTCCCTAAAACATTATGCAAGGCACCAACGTTAGGAGCAATCGACATTTCATTATCATTTAAAACGACAATGAGATCTTTTTGCTCATGACCGATATGATTAAGAGCTTCTAAAGCCATTCCACCTGTTAATGCTCCATCGCCAATAATAGCAACAACGCTATTATCCTCACCTTTAATATCTCTTGCCGTTGCCATTCCCATCGCAGCTGATAATGAAGTAGAACTATGGCCAGTTTCCCATACATCATGTTCACTCTCACTTCTTTTTGGAAAACCACAAAGACCCTGATACTGTCTTAACTTATCAAACTGATCAGCTCGTCCGGTTAGAATTTTGTGAACATAGGCTTGGTGGCCCACGTCCCAGATAAACTTATCTTTAGGACTATCAAATAATTGATGTAACACAAGCGTCAATTCTACAACACCTAAATTAGGACCTAAATGCCCTCCTGTAACTGATAACTTTTCAATTAAGAAGCGGCGAATGTCCTGTCCTAACTCTTCTAATTCCTTTTTACTGTATCCCTTAATTAATCGCGGATCCTTGATATCTTCTAACCTCATGTTAAAACACTCACTTTCGAGTCAGTTTGTCTTTATATTCTATTGATTCCATTTACCATTTACGTTCGTATCATCATGTAGTCTTCCCATTATTGTATCAGAAATTGTCCAGATGAAAAGTAAAACCCTTTAGCTTCTGCTATCTAATCATTTACTATACCCATACTCTAAATTCAACTAACTCTTTTTATGAATAAAACTTAAATTTCATTATAACACGGGCAAACCCTTTGCTCAATTAATTGCCAAGACGAAGTAAACGCTTCCAGAAATGATAAAAAAAGCTTTTCGACTGCGTTATCAACGTTCAATCGAGAAGCTTTACACATCTGCCTTATGCTATTAGTGGTTACGTTCCATAATATACGTGGTCAGTAATTCAAGGTATTCAGTATCCATCTTGACCTTTTCAAGCGATGAGAGTGCAAAACGATAATGTTCATCCAGTTTAGTGCGTGCTCCATCAACACCTAAAAGATGTGGATATGTGCTTTTATTATTCTCACTATCACTACCTACCGGTTTACCAATTAGTGCTTCGTCACCTTCTATATCTAATAAATCATCTTTAATCTGAAATAAAAGACCTAAATCATAAGCAAAATGTCGGAGGTGGAATATATCAACTTCTTTTGCACCGGCAATGATAGCACCAGCAACTATAGAATAAGAGAGTAAATCACCCGTTTTATGTTCATGAATAGAAGATAGTTCTTCTAAAGTCAATGCTCGGTCTTCACCTTCCATATCTAATACTTGACCGCCAATCATTCCAATTGGACCACTAGCTATACTTAATTCACGAATTAAACGAATGACTTGAGCTGGAGGTAAATCGACCATACTCATTCTTTCAAAGCTATGGGTTAATAAGGCGTCTCCAGCTAAAATTGCCGTTGCTTCACCAAAGACTTTATGGTTGGTAGGTTTACCTCTACGAAGGTCATCATCATCCATCGCCGGTAAGTCATCATGAATAAGTGAATAGGTATGGATCATTTCGATTGAACAGGCTACATCCAACCCTTTTTCAACAGGTTGATTGAACCCTTGTAAAGTAGCTAAAAGTAAGAGTGGACGAATTCGTTTTCCACCAGCTTTAAGTGAATAAATCATCGCATCCTTTAACGAAGCTGGAGCTTGTAAGGCCTTTATCGATTCTATCAAATGCTCTTCTACTAAATATTTGGTTTCATTTAAAAACAACTGAAGCTGTTCGTTCATTCTCTTATTCCTCCACTAAATGAACGGTTTCAATTTCACCATCAGGATGCAAAATACGATCCATTTTCTTTTCAACTTCTTCTAGTTTATCGTGACATTGTTTCGATAATTCCATTCCTTGTTGGAACATAGCAATGGCATCGTCTAAAGCTACGTCTCCTTGTTCTAGCTTTTCAACAATTTGCTCTAACTCACCCATCGCTTCCTCAAAACTGACTGTTTCGTTTTTTTGCTCACTCATTTACTTCTCCTCCTTGCTACTTTTTTCAACCTTCATAACCTGACAATAAATTTGGCCATCTGTTACTTTAAGATTAAGATTGTCTCCAACGTGCACTTGCTCAACTTTTTTAACGATATCATTCTCTTTACTGTAAACAACACTGTAACCCCTCTCCATAATCTGCAAAGGGTTTATTAACTTAAGCTGTGCTATTAAAGATAAAAAGCTGCTTTGTTTAATTTTGTATTGTTCATTCATTTTGTTCAGTAGGCGCTTTTCTAATAGCTCTACCTTTTCTTTTGTTTGATTAATTTTATCTGCTGGATGTTGACGTAATAAATCTTTATGTAAATGTTGAATCTTTTGTAAGCGTTGAGCCAAGATTGAATCAAAAACACGCTTTTTTCGTTCTAATAAATGATCAAGCTCTTGTTCTTTTTGCTCAACGAGTTTGACTGGATAACGAAATGCATAGGAACGCTGATAACGCTCTAATTGTTTCTTTTGTTTTTGGATGTTCTCTGAAACAATTCGTTTTAGTCTTAACTGATTCTGTTTAACCTGACGCATAATGTCTTGAATATCAGGCACCGCTAATTCAGCAGCTCCTGTTGGTGTAGGTGCTCGTAAGTCAGCCACGAAATCACTAATCGTATAATCCGTTTCATGTCCGACAGCCGAAATAATTGGAATCGTAGAAGCGGCTATCGCCCGGGCTACCCCTTCGTCATTAAAGGCCCATAGCTCTTCAATCGATCCGCCACCACGTCCTAATAAAATGATATCAAATTGGTTTATAATATTGGCTTGATTGATCGCATAATGAATGGAACTAGGTGCATGCTCACCTTGAACTAAGACTGGTAGCAAAGTAATATGGGCAATTGGATAACGCCTTTTTATGGTAGAGACCATATCTTTTACTGCTGCTCCAGTTGGGGAAGTGATAATCGCAATTTGTTTCGGGTAAGTTGGTAAAGGCTTTTTCCTTTCTTCTGCAAAAAGACCTTCCCTTTGTAATTGTTCCTTTAGCTTTTCATAAGCTAAATATAAATTACCTATACCATCAGGTTGCATTTCACGTACATACATTTGATACGATCCATAAGGTTCATAAACACTTATTTCGCCGTTTACGATCACTTTCATGCCATTTTCTGGTTCAAATCCTAGGTATCGATTGTTCCCAGCAAACATAACAGCCTGTAATCTTGAACCTTCATCTTTGATTGTAAAATACATATGACCCCGACTATGTCGCTTATAATTGGAAATTTCACCACGTATCCAACAATTTTGCATTCGTACGTCTGACTCAATAATTGCTTTAATTTGTTTGGTCACTTCTGTAACCGTTAAAATCGTCTGCTTTAACATGACCATAACTCCCGTCTACTTGCCGATTGCACCGTGTTTTCTAAGAGCATAGTAATCGTCATAGGACCGACCCCACCAGGTACAGGTGTGATGTAACTTGCTACTTCCTTGACTTCATGGAAATCAACATCACCTACTAATTGTTCTTGAACCCGATTAATACCTACATCAATGACAACCGCACCCTTTTTTACAGCAGTTGCCTTAATAAACCTAGCACGCCCCACTGCGACGATGAGAATATCGGCTTGACTTGTTATCATTTCTAGATTTTCCGTTTTAGAGTGGCAATATGTCACAGTAGCATGCTCGTTTAATAATAACTGACCTACTGGTTTACCAACAATATTACTTCTACCAACAACGACAACATGTTTGCCTTCAATGTGAACTTCTGACGCTCTCAACATTTCTAATATTCCATAAGGTGTACAAGGGATAAATCCTCTTTCACCAATGACCAATTTACCGATATTACTTGGATGAAAACCATCGACATCCTTATGTGGTGTTATTTTCTCCAAGATCGCGTATTCACTAATTTGAGTTGGTAAAGGCAGTTGGACAAGAATCCCATCGATTGATTGATCTTGATTTAATCGCTCGATTTCCGTTAAGAGCTGTTGTTCAGATGTGCTCTCTGGTAATTCAATTAATACAGAGTGAATCCCTGCAGTTTGACATGCTTTTTGTTTTGAGCGTACATACGTTTGGGAAGCTGAGTCCTCCCCAACAAGAATGACAGCAAGTCCTGGAATAATTCCCTTTTTCTTTAAAGAATCCACCTTTACTTTAATATCCGCTCGTTTACTTTTGGCAATTTCTTTTCCGTTAAGTATCTTTGCTGTCATGGCCACACTCCTTTTATATAAGCTTGTTAGCTTTAATTACTCGGCATCGCTTTGGATAAAATCCCATTGACAAACTTACCTGATTCCTCTCCTCCGAAGGCTTTTGCCAATTCAATCGCTTCATTAAACGTAACATTTTTAGGGATGTCTTCAATATAAAGCATCTCATAAATAGCCATTCTTACAATTGCTCGATCTACATTTCCCATCCTATCGATTGTCCAACCAACAAGGTGTTCAGAAATAATGTGATCAATTTTTGCTTTATGCTCAATCGTGCCGTCAATTAATTCCTTCAAAAATGGACTTGCTTCTTCATGATCATCGAGTACACTTTCCAGTGCTTCTAATGGTTGTGTATGTGCTACATCTACTTGGTAGAGAGCTTGTGCCGCTCTTAATCTTGCCACTCTTCGGTTCATGTTCTATTTTGCTCCTTTAAGCTTATTAATACGCTTCATCATAACATACTAAACGCTAATTTTACAGCTTATCCGCCGAAACTGCAATGAGCTCATTCTGTTATTCTCACCTATAGTCTATTGAGCACTTACGTACAGATAACGCTTCATTACACGCAAGAGGTTACTCGTATGATAAACAGCCATATCAAACGATGCTTTAGCACACTCTTAGCTCAACATTAAAAAGACAGCCAAGTATTTTACCTTGACTGCCTACTGAGCATGTAAGTTCTTATTTTTCTTCAATAGTAGCTGCTGTTTCAGGTTGCTCAAACTGTACACCAACAACATGGACATTAATCGCGGATAAATGGATCGCTGTCATTGTTTGTAATGCTTGTTGGATATTTTCCTGAATTAATTTAGCTACTTCTGGCACTGATACCCCATACATAATAACAACGGACACGTCTACTAAGATACCGTCGTCATTTAATTCGACTCGTACACCTTTGCCGTGATTTTTCTTGCCAAGTCTTTCAGCTACCCCTGATGCAAAGTTGCCACGCATATTGGCCACACCATCAACTTCTGCTGCCGCAATACCAGCAATGACCTCTATGACCTCAGGTGAAATCTCAACTTTACCTAATTCATTTTTTTGTTCGTCTAACTCTAAAATATGATTTTCGTTCATACTATACTTCCTCCAATCTACTCATTACCTTCATCTTGATTCATAACTGCATAAGTTTCAAGGAATTTAGTATTAAAATCTCCTGATACAAAAACCTCATGATCTAATAAGCGCAAATGAAATGGAATCGTTGTATCGATACCTTCGATTTCATATTCTAAAAGTGCTCGCTTCATTCTAGCAATCGCTTCTTCTCTTGTCGCACCATGTGTGATCACTTTAGCAACCATAGAATCGTAAAAAGGTGAAATCGTATAACCTGAGTATACCGCAGAATCGATTCGAACACCTAATCCACCAGGCACAATATAAGATGTAACCTTTCCTGGCGATGGCATAAAATTCTTTTTCGCATTTTCAGCATTTATACGACATTCTATTGACCAACCATTAAATTTTACATCTTCTTGTGAAAAAGATAAAGGCTTTCCATTAGCCACATTAATTTGTTCTTTAATTAAATCGATTCCTGTAACCATTTCGGTAACTGGGTGCTCAACTTGAATGCGTGTATTCATCTCCATAAAGTAAAAATCACCTGTACGATGATCGTAAATAAATTCTATCGTACCTGCCCCTGAATATTCAACCGCTTCAGCTGCTCGTACTGCCGCCGCTCCCATTTCCGTTCTTTTTTCTGGTGAGATAGCAGGTGACGGTGTTTCTTCAACCAGCTTTTGTAAACGACGTTGAATGGTGCAGTCACGCTCACCAAGATGAACCGTATTTCCATAATCATCGGCAATAATTTGAATTTCCACGTGGCGAAAATCTTCAATATATTTCTCAATATAGACACCAGGGTTACCAAAATTAGCCTGCGCCTCTTTTTGGGTAATATGAATTCCTTTTGTTAATTCCTCCGGTGTCCGTGCCACACGAATCCCTTTTCCTCCACCACCAGCTGTGGCTTTGATAATAACGGGGAATCCAATGCCCTCAGCAATTTCAAGGCCAGCGACAGCATCCTCTACAATACCATTTGAACCTGGAACAATTGGGACACGAGCTGCCTCCATGGTTTTTCTAGCTACATCTTTTGTTCCCATTTTGCTAATTGCTTGTGGGCTTGGTCCAACAAATTTAATGTTACAAGCTGCACAAATCTCCGCAAAATCAGGATTTTCCGACAAGAAGCCATACCCTGGATGAATGGCATCTGATTCCGTTAATGTTGCGACACTCATAATGTTAGTAAAGTTTAAATAACTTTGACTTGCAGGTGTTGGACCAATACAATAAGCTTCATCCGCCAATCTAACATGTAAAGCATCACGATCTGCCTCAGAAAATACAGCTACTGTTTCAATGTCTAACTCTTGGCAGGCACGGATAATTCGAACCGCGATTTCTCCACGATTTGCTACTAGTAATTTTTTTATCATGACTTACCCTCTCCTGTTTATCTTGGCTCAACAACAAATAATGGCTGACCGTATTCTACAAGTTCCCCGTTCTCAGCTAAAACCTCTACAATTTTACCTTTTATCTCAGCTTCAATTTCATTCATCAACTTCATCGCTTCTACGATACAAACGACAGAACTCTCGGATACATCGTCACCTTCACTCACATAGTCAGCTGAATCCGGAGATGGCGCTGAGTAAAAAGTTCCAACCATTGGTGATGTGATTGTATGCAAATTTCCTTTGCTTTCAGCTTTTTTAGCAGCTGGCTCCTTCTCAACTGAAGCATGCTCTTGTACTTGTGGTTGAGCCTTTCCTTCGATCGGTGCTGTTACCACCGGTACTGAAGCAGCAGGAATATGTGTATAGGATGCCTGTGTAGACTTTTTGAAATGAACTTTTGTTCCATCTTCTTCAAACAAAAATTCTTCTAAATCAGATTCATTAACAGCTTTAATTAATTCTTTGATTTCCTTAACGGATAGCATATATGTACGCTCCTTTAATCGCAATAATTAGTACCTCATAATAGAAGTACATATCATAGTATAACACAAGATCGATTTGACGAAATATTCTTTTCTATAAAACCCTTTCCAACTTTATAGTAATTATTCGCTTTTTAATAAAAAAAACCTCCATTATTTATGATAATGGAGGCTTATTTTTTATTGATAAGTTTCTACAAAAATTGCAGACCATTTTTTAATTAGTTTCTTGTCTCTTCTTGGATAGCTTCATTTGCATCATTTTCAGCTTTGATTAAAGCTTCTTTTTTATATTGACGGAAAACCGGGAATTCTGATAAGTTATCTGGAATCTTTCCATCTTCTAATAGAATGATCTTCACAATATCTTTATTACGAGCCATATGATATCTTTCATCATAGCTGTTTTCTAGTGTATATTTTTTTAAATTAGCATAATCTTCTTCTTGAATGGAAACCGTGTATGAATCACCATCATTACCTTCAAAATGTTGCTCGAATCCAATTTCAAATTCCACAATTTGAATATGATCATTTTTTAAATTCCTCGTTTGTTCAAGAACAGCCTTAGCTCCTTCTGTTAAATCCGTCCATTCCATTATTATCGCTCCTTATTATCATAAAGTAAAACTTCAATCAGCGGGGCTCACTGCCCATTCGTGCGGGATCAAGTTACATTGTCGTATTATACCATGTCCCAAAATGCAATGCACACTAATTCGTTAACCATAACATATTCTTAAATAAAAAGCCGCTAACATCTACAAGTAAATGTTAACGACTTTTAATCAAATTCATCACTTTATCAATTCACATAATTAACAGCCACTGTAACCTTTGTACCAAGCTTTTCTTGAGCAATATCCATAATTTGAACACTTTGCTCTGCCGTTAACTCCGAAACATTTACATTAATCTCTGCAGCACCTTCCGTTAATAAAACAAGGACATCCTCATATCCACCTTTAAGCATAATCTCACGTTCAAGCTCTTCTTCTTTTTGCACAAGAAGTTGCAATTCCTTCGTATTATCTAAAGCATTCGACACTTCAGATGGCGATGATTCAGGTGCACTGACCACCTTGCTATTAGCCTCTTCCTGCTTACCACGGCTTTCCATTAGTGAGGTTCTTGTCTGGGCAAACACATCAGTAGTAGCTGGGTTTTCCACAGAACCTTCCTCCTCTTCAAATACTTCTTGGATATTCACGACAGAATCTTGATTATCGGCCTCTTGATCTCCTTTAGTCTCTCCTTTTTCGTCATCTTTTGTTCCTTCTTCTTTATCAGCTTCTTCTTTATCAGCAACCTCTTCATCTTGACCATCTTCAGCTTTATCTTCTTCTTTCTTACCATCTTCAGTTTGATTCATTTGCTCATGCTCATCCTCAGTTCCAATTGCAGCAAGATCTGTTTGCTCGGCAGGAGGCAGTACATAATACACTGCCAACACAACAATTAAACTTAACATTGTTAATAACCATACTGTTTGTTTTTTTAAGACCATTATTCATCCTCCTCTATTTTTTTAGGCATAACAGAAACGCGATGGGCAGGTACATCTAAAACACGACTTACCGCTTCCACGACAAAACTTTTTACTTGTACATTTTCTACACCCCTAGCCACTACTAGTACCCCACTAACCTCAGGCTTTTCTGTCTTAACTAACAAGGGTTCCTCGGAATCTCCTGTTTGAATGGTAACCACCTGTTCATCTTCACTAATATCTTCTACCTGCCTTGTTCCCCCTTCTCTGTCTACCTCCTCTGTATGCTGTTGTTTACGATTTCGATTTTTTTCAAATATTTTCTTCTCTGTTTCCGAAAAAGTAATCATAACTGTCGTGTTACTTACACCTGTTATTTCATTTAGAATGTCTCTGAGTTGATTTTCATAGCGCATTTCATAGTCTTGCATTGTTTCTAAGTTTTCATTAGACCTACCAAATGTCTCTTCTACTTCATCGCTCTCGTCGTTTTCTCTTGGTGGGTCACTATATACTGGTTCACTTGGTGTCTCGTTTAAACTACGCTCTTCTTCTGGAAGTACCCAATTAGCTAAAAGCATCATCATTAAACCGACACAGCCAACGAGCAGCACATAATGCAGTGGAATCTTCTTTTTCGTTTCTTGATTTGATGTTGCAAACAATTTTTTAAACCATTGCTCATCTGATTTTGACTTATTCTTCAATGGCACTCGTCCCTCCTTTCCAAACGACTGAGAGAGTTTGTTCCGGAATTTCCCAGCTTTTAATAAGGTCTTCTTTGACTTCTTCTAATAATTGATCGGATGTATCTTCCTCTTCTTTTTTTATAGGAGGAAGACTCGTATCAATCTCTACCATATCAATAGAAACCTCTTTTATCTCTGGCTCTTCCTTTAACTCACTTTCCGAAACGGGCTGAATCTGTACCTGTATAGAAGCAATATCTTCTACAGAAGACTGAGAACCAGGCTGGTATCCTTCATTGAACTCTATGTGTAAATCAACAACGACGAGACCATATGTGGTTTTTAGGTGCCCATTCACTTCCTCTAGTAAAAGATCCGCCATCTGTTTAGAAATATATGCAGATTGTCCCAACTCTATTTCTCTTTTTTGCAAATTTATTAATTCTTCCATCGAATTTTCTTCCTTTGACTGATTAGCCGCGATTTGGTATAGCCATCTATCGAAATCTTCGGTAAATATAGTAAACACAGGTTGTAATAACACAATAAGAAGTAATAACCCAACAACCATCTTTACATATTTTTGTAGGGCATTTTTCGGAAGTAATAACTCTAAGATCGTAGCAAGAAGAATGAGTAAAATAATATTCGTTAGCCATGTGATAACAAAGGACATTCACACCCCTCCTTTACCTAATCATAAATGAGACATTACTCGCCGAAATCATAATGGTTATCGCCAAGAAAAACATTAAACAAACGATAGCTAAAGCAGCAAAAACATAAATGATCGCTCGACCAATTATCGATAAACAATCAATAATAGGTCCACCACCTAATGGTTGTAAAACAGCTGCAGTAAAGTTAAAAATAAAGGCTAGTCCTAATATCTTGATAGCAGGGAATGCACATAGGATTAACATAATGACAAGACCTGCTATACCAATCGTATTTTTCAAAAGTAAAGACGCACTTAACACTGTATCGGCAGCATCGGTAAACATTCTTCCAACAACAGGCACAAAGTTTCCCGCGATAAACTTTGCCGTCCTAACGGTTAGACCATCTGCCACAGCTGTCGATGCACCTTGTACGGAAATAACGCCAAGGAAAACGGTTAGAAAAACACCTAATGCTCCTACCGCAATGGTTCTTAATAAGCCAGCGAGCTTTGTTACTTTATAGTGGTCAGTCAATGTACTAACGATATGCAATACCGTAGATAAAAATAGTAAAGGAAAGACGAGATATTGAATGAGTAAGCCGCTCGTGTGCACAAGAAAAACAATTAACGGATGGAAAAGGGCGGCAGAGGTTATATTGCCAATGGTCGCCATTAGAGCAAGTAAAAGCGGCAACATCGCAACCATAAAGTTTGTCATATTACTAACCGCATATTCTGCATAATCAATGGCTAGCCTGAAACTATTTAAAGCTAAAATCATTAATACTAAATACGTAATTGCGTAAGCCACTTTACTTACTGTTTGATGTTCAAATGCATTTTGAATCGACTGTAAAATCAAACAAAAAACCGTAAGTAAAATCAAGCTTCCTAGCAACCTTCCACCCGCAATAATTTCATGAAATAAGAATTTTAATAATCCAATTGCCCATTCCTTAAAGGAGAAAGTCTTATCTCCTGTTAAAAAATCGAATAAAGATCCCTTTTGACTTTCTGGTAAATAGCCACCATATTCGGTTGAAATTTGTTCCCAGTATTGAATAATATCGTCCAAGTTTAACCTTTGTATTTGCTCATCAACAAAGCCTTGTTTCTCTTTCTCCTCAGCTTGTCCTTCATTGATCGTTTCAGCTGATATAGGCTGAGTAGAAACGATAAAGAACGGAAAAACTAGCAAAAACATATAGACATACCACTTTTTCACCTCATACCTCCTTTCTTTCATCCATGTTTAAGCGGTCGGCAAAATGGAGATAACCATTTCTATGACAGCAGTTAGGATTGGGATTGCCATGACCAATATCAGTACTTTACCTGCCAACTCAATTTTCGAAGCGATCGCAGCTTGTCCAGCATCTTTGGCTATTTGTGCACCAAATTCAGCGATATAAGCTATCCCGATAATTTTTAATATCGTTTGTAAATACACGACATTCATATCAGCTTGAGCGGCGATGTTATGAAGCATTTGCATCACCTTTACAACTTCATCAATTAAAAATAGGAAAATTAGTGCTCCAACAAATACGGTAAGTAAAAAGGCAAATTGCGGTTTTTGTTCCTTAACAATAAGGGCTAGAAAGGTAGCAATGAGTCCCAGCCCAACAATTTGAATAATATCCATTGCCACTCCTCCTAACCTTGGAAAAGAAATACGCCTTTAATTTTTTGAAACAAATCATCTACGATGGTTGCGACCATATATAAGACAACCACAAATCCAATTAAGGTTACCCAATGAGCCCAATCTTCTTTTCCCATTTGTTTCAAAACGGTATGAATCATCGCTACGACAATGCCAATGCCAGCTATTTGAAAAATGGTGTTTACATCATACACCGCGATCTCTCCTTTTCTACACGACCTTTACAACCACTTTTATATAAAGACGATGACGATTAATAATCCACTTAAAAAACCTAAGCTCTTCAACATCTTTTCGTATTTTAATTGTTTTTCTCGTGCTTCCCATTCTTCTCTTTTTAAATGAGTCAACACTAATTGAATTTGTTTTTTTTGTTGGTCGTGATCCTGCTGCCCGATCGTTGCTCCGAACTGAGTCATTATTTCTTTTTCACTTTCTAACATGGCAGTTTGAGACCAAGTTTCTTGCACACTTTCACTCCAGGCCTGTGCTGCTGACTCTTCTTTTTCTAATAGTCGATGAGCGAAGCGGTCAAATAAGCCCGCAATAGGTTTTGAAAGCTGGGCAGCAATGTTTGAGCTCGCTTGGGCAAGAGGTGTTAACCCATAGAGCATTTCAGCTTCTAATGATTGCATGGCCGTCATTAACTGCCTAATTTGTCTGGGCCTGTCACTCAATCGTTTTGCATACTCAAATCCGATAATGGTCGTAGTGATCAAGATTAAGACCGCCCCTAGGAGCTTCACCATACTTCTCTCCTCTCATATATGTGCTGATTTTCAATTTTTTTAATCACACCCGGTGTTTGTCCTTTTGAGAGAATGATAAATCGTTCAAATGCACCTTGTTCAATCAGCCCTTTTAAAGCAGGTCGTTTCTTTAATTCCTGAACGGAGTTACCATGTGCTGTCGTTATCACTTTCACTCCTGCAAACATCGCTTCCTCAATCGCAAATCGATCTTCTTCCCTGCCAATTTCATCAACGATAATAACATCAGGACTCATCGTCCTTATCAGCATCATCATACCTTCCACTTTTGGACAACCATCAAGCACATCAACACGATTACCTAGTTGATGTTGCGGAACGCCTTTGACACTTGCCGCTATTTCAGACCTCTCATCAACAATTCCTACCTTCATTGGATCTATCGCTCTTTTTCTATCCCCTTCACTAATTAACCTTGCTATATCACGTAGTAAGGTTGTTTTCCCAGCTTGTGGAGGGCCAATAATTAATGTATTTAACCAATTTTTTTGATAAATCTGAGTGATAATTTTATTCGCCACACCAATTGTCTGTCTGGCAATGCGAATATTGTACGAACTAATCTCTTTTAAAGTTTTAACTTGTCCCTTTTCTAATATCACCCTGCCACTCAGCCCTACACGGTGGCCACCTCGAATCGTAATATATCCTCTCTTTAACTCTTCTTCAAACGCATAAAAGGAATAATGACTAAGTTGATTCAGAACATATTGCCCATCCTCTCCTTTAATCACATACATCGCCTGATTGCGCTCGGGGTAAAAGGGTCTCCCCTCAGCAATTACTTCCAGTGGCCTACCAATTCTGATCCGTATTTCTTCTACCTTGACTGCGATATGGTTGGGAACCGCATGTAATATACTTTTAATACTCTCGGGTAAAACCGCTAAAATTTCTGCATGCATGAGAGCTCCTCCTACTTTCGAATTCCAATAAAGATTAAAATGACACCTGCACCGATAAAGAGAAATTTGGAAAGTGATAATTTATCAGACATCCCTACTAATCCTACAAGAATGGATGTTAAAAAAACCGTTGGCCCAATAATAGCCAATGCAGCATTTACTCCTATCGCTTTTTCTATGGAGTTGAGCTTGAGCATTAACATTGCTGCACTTATTTCAATCAAACCTGAAAAAATCCGTAACATCACCATGACAATTAAGGCTAACTCTATCGAAATAAACCAAGATTTCATCTATTCACCTCTAATTAGATCCATTCGGCTTTATAAAACTTTATGTAGAAAAGGACGAGTTAAGAACAAAAATGAGCAACAGATCCAACAATGGCCATTTGATACCTTTATTAAAAGACCACCCCACTCTCTTTCATAAAATTAGACAAAAAAAAGACCCAAGATCATATTTGACCTTGAATCTCATTTCTTCTATATCACTAAGCTCTTGATACATAACTAGAGCTACGCGTATCGATAATCAAAACATCACCTTGGTTAATGAAGAAAGGTACTTGAACAATTAAACCTGTCTCAAGTGTTGCTGGTTTCGTACCACCAGAGGCTGTATCACCTTTAATGCCCGGTTCTGTTTCTGTTACTTCTAATTCCACTGTGTTTGGTACCTCAACTCCTAAAGTCTCACCTTGGTAGCTCATAATTTGAACTTCCATGTTTTCCTTTAAAAATTGAAGCTCATGTTCAATTTGTCCCGTTTGCAGCTCTAATTGCTCATAGGATTGGTTATCCATGAAGGTATGTGTATCGCCACTTGCATATAAATACGCCATACGACGATTTTCAATATGAGCTTTGGCTACTTTTTCACCGGCACGGAATGTTCTTTCTTGGACTGAGCCCGTACGTAAGTTACGAAGCTTAGTACGAACAAATGCCGCACCTTTACCTGGCTTTACATGTTGGAATTCCATTACTTGCCAAATTCCATTATCCACTTCAATCGTTAATCCTGTTTTAAAATCATTTACTGAAATCATTATTGTTTCCTCCATCTTATCGCCTGCTATTGCAGAACAAAGTCACAATCAATACTATACCATAGATATGGTTAGCTACCTATATTTTTATATGAAAGTTAGTGCTGATACTCATGAACGGAGCTCTACTCATCGCTACCGAAAATCATGCTCTTCCACTATCTCCCGCGGGAGTCTCCGCATGACTCGTCCGCTGGGTTACTGCTGATTCTCAAGTATTAATACAATCTAATACTTTAATACTTTTCTTTAGAACGAAAAAGAACAATATCAAATTGAAGGATGTGCCAACAGTTAAAGAGCCAAACCACACTTTTAAACTTGTTTGTGATGGGTTGCTTTGTCATCCATTTTGATATGGTTATCCTAATGTGATTAATTCCTTTGGAGATGAAGTGAAGGATTCATTTCCTTCTTTTGTTATTAAAATATCATCTTCAATCCTCGTCCCACCTACGTTAGGGATATAAATGCCTGGTTCAACCGTGACAACCATACCTGGTTCTAAAACGGTATCAGATTTAAAGGATAGACCAGGTGCCTCATGAACTTCCATACCTAAGCCATGCCCAGTTGAGTGCCCAAAATATTCACCATAGCCCTGTTCTTTAATATAGTCACGAGTTAATGCATCTGCTTGAATACCTGTTATACCAGCCTTAATGCCTTCCATGCCACGTTTTTGAGCTTCAAAAACCGTATCATAAATTTTACGTAGCTCATCACTAATTTCGCCAACTGCCAAGGTACGAGTTATATCTGAACAATAGCCTTGATAATAAGCTCCATAATCTAACGTGACTAGTTCACCTTCATTAATTACTTTATCACTCGCCACACCGTGTGGTAAGGCAGATCGGTAACCAGAGGCAACGATAATATCAAATGAAGAACTAATCGCCCCTTGTTTTCTCATGAAAAACTCTAACTCATTAGAAACATCAATTTCTCTAACTCCAGGCTTAATGAACGTAATAATATGCTCAAATGCCGCATCAGCAATCTTTGCCGCTTCTTTCATCACAGAAATTTCTGCCTCATCCTTATAAAGTCGTAAACCTTCAACAATACCACCGACAGGTACTAGTTGTGCGGAAGTTACCGCCGCCTTATACGCTTCAAAAGTCGAATAGGTTACATGTGTTTTTTCAAACCCTACATACTTAACTCCAAGTCTTTCAATTTGCTTTGCAAGCTCCTCTGTAATTGGACCTGTATGTTGAATAATTTCAAAACCTTTTGCTTGTTCCTTAGCCTGCTCCACATAACGGAAATCCGTAATAAATAAAGCTTCTTTTTCACTTACTAACGCAATTCCAGCAGAACCAGAAAAACCAGTGACATAACGTCTATTGATACCACTTGCAATAATTAGGGCATCGACTTTGTTTTCAGATAATTTCGCACGTAAAGCTTCAATTCGACTCATTATGATTTGTCCCCTTCCGATAATAACGCTAATAAAGCGAGGTGATACCCTTGTAAACCTAAGCCTACAATTTGTCCCTTAGTTACGGGTGCTGTCACGGAATGATGCCTAAACGTTTCGCGAGCATGCACATTAGATATATGAACCTCAATAACAGGGTACGAAACCGAGGCAATTGCATCTCTTATCGCATAGCTGTAATGAGTAAATGCACCAGGATTTATCACCAATCCAGCGACATCATCTGCATATTCATGTATCCAATCAATTAACTGACCTTCATGGTTAGATTGCTTACAAATCACCTGAGCATTTAATTTTGCAGCTTCTTCATGAAGTGTATTCTCTAAGTCTACTAATGTTTGGTGACCATAAACACCAGGTTCTCGAAGGCCAAGTCGGTTTAAATTAGGACCGTTTAAGACTAGAATCGTTTTCAAAGATTCACCCCCTTTTTATATGTACAATCCTTTCTATTGTAACATAATTGTCGGAAATAAGCGTAAACTCATTCCAATATGACCAATGATTTTATCAACTGGAAAGAAACAAAAGGGGTTGAGAAACTTTGGACCGTAAGCTAAGTTCACTTAACCACGGACCAAAGTTCGCACGGAAATGAGCCAATCAACTTGTGAGTCAAATGATTATCCGCGCTTTTGCTCACCATATTCATATGAAATCGAATAGCCCACAAACAATCCATATAAAGCAAACAAGCAAATGGAAGTGACGATTGTATTAGAATCTAAATTTTGGACGGTTTTTAAGCCTGGAAATAATGGGTTTAATATATAAAAGACAAGCACCCACAATAATATACCAAAGCCCACCCCAGCCCACATCGACTTCACCTTCTGCAAGGTCACCTTATACAAATAAGCAAGTCCGATTGATAAAATCATAATAACGGCAATCCCAACAAGTTGTCCGATATATGTATCCTTCCAATCTCCTAACGTCCAAGGCAATAACATTAAGGCCGGACCGACTCGAATGAAATTAAAAAAGAAAGAAAAATACCAAACACTTGACCAAATAAGTCCTCCAAAAAAACCAATAAGAACGACTTTAGTATGAAAAGACATTTGCTGCTCTTTTTCATTTTGTTCTAAACGTTTTTCGACCATCTCATTCACCTCAAAAATTAGTATATCCAGAACTTTCATTTTCACATGCAAAAATAGTAAGAAAGATTGTATAATTAAATAACAGGCAAAAGGAAAACAATCCAACTTGTCGAATACATGTATGACGTACAAAAAAAGATAATCCTATCTAACCCGTTTATACCGCAACATGTTTGGGTAAGTTTGTAATATAACTAAGTACAGAAGTGTCATATTTAACATAAATATGGAGGTGAACCTGGAGATGCATCGTGCTTTTCAATTCCTTGTACCAGCAGTCGTTATTTTGGCAATCGTTGGCTTGAGTCACCAAATCGTTACGAACCCACTTGGATTATTAAGAACACTACTCTTTATCGCTCTATTTATCGTTGGTATCTTTGTTGTTTATCGTCTGTTTATGATGAAGCAATATGGAACACCCTTTTTGCCACAGCGCTCTGGACCATCTAGAAAACAATTACAAAAAGCAAAACGAACGAGTACCGTTAACAAAAGTGCTCCTTCTAAGTTTCCATTACGAAATGTTCAATCTCCAACTAGTCATTCAAAAGTAGCTCCTTTAAAAAAGAAAAAGCCCGTGCAACGGAATCGGTCTCATAACCTGACCGTTATTGAAGGCAAAAAAAATAAAAAAAAGAATCGTGCTTTATTTTAATACGAGAAAGCCCCAGTCTCTTAAGTAGAGCTGGGGCTTCTATATATTAAGACCATGTCTGCAAAAAGAGCGATGTTTTACTCCTTCCGAGTTGTACAAGCTCTTCCTTTTCATCTTCCGTAATCGAAAAATTTGTTGCTTTAATCGATTGATTAATTGGAATAAACACAATATCCTTTGCCTCATCTTTTTCAACATAACGTGTATCATGGGCGTTGGTCATCGTTTCAAATAATGCCTTGTACAAGCCTAATGCATTTTTTATTTCATTTGGAGGACGTTCATCCATGTTAGGAGAGAGCTTAAAGCCAATAACTGGCCTCTTCCTTTTCTTAGTGCGCTTATCAATAAAAACCCATATCGGAAAATTACTTAATAAAGCCCCATCGACAATATAGGAAAATTGTCCACGATTCCTTCGGTCATACAATTTAACCGGCTCAAAGAAAAAAGGAATGCTACAGCTCATCCTCACCGCTCTAGCCACTGAATAACGCTCTGGCAACAACCCAAACTGTGGTAAATCATCCGGCAGAACAATAATTCGACCACGTGTCAAATCGGATGCTACGATTTTTATCGATTGGTCGGGTAAATCAGCGAAGGTTGAGACCCCTTTAGCTAACAAGGCTTCGCGCAACCACTCTTCTAATCGGTCCCCCCTGTACAACCCTAATTTAAAGTATAAATGTAACCACTTGGCTACAGTAAAAGGGAGCCAAGACATGCGCTCATCTTTAAATTCTTCAATTTCTAAGCTATCTAATAGCGTAAACAATTCCTCACTCGTGTAGCCTGCTTTTATTAACGCTGCAACGATTGCCCCGGCACTAGTACCCGCGACACGTTCAAATTGAATCCCCTTTTCTTCCATCACTTGAAGAGCACCAACAAAAGCAAACGCCTTAACACCACCACCGGCAAAAACACCATCGATTTTCATCAATTGCCCTCCTTCATTCTAGACTATGAATAAATGAACGGGAATCTAAGCTTTCTATTTTGGTTTAACTTTTCAAGCTGAAATAAAACGGTATCTTCCGTTACTATTTTTATGCTCCTTTATTTTTTATTCGTGGTTATAAGAAAATATCCCCTATTACAAGCACTTCTTCATCAAAAAGATGTAGTTTTCTTTTAATAACAGGGACCTTTTCACCAAAAAAGAATCCACTCAACACCGAGTGAATTCTTTGCTCTATTCTTCATTTTTCTTTTGAACTTCTTTTAGGTCATAAAGGCGCTTCTCATCCTCTTGAAAATATTGGACTAAATCACCAATCCGGTCAATAGCATCCCAGCTCAGATGATGCTCAATTCCTTCCACATCTTGATAAATCGTATCTTCATTAACGCCAATCATTTTCATAAAATCTTCTAATAAGTCATGGCGATACACTAAACGTTTTCCAATCTTTTTCCCTTTGGCCGTCAGGATTAAGCCGCGATACCGCTCATATACGAGATAATCGCTCTTATCTAACTTTTGCACCATTTTTGTTACTGATGAAGGATGCACCTCCAACGCCTCCGCGATATCAGATACTCGGGCATATCCTTTCTCTTCAATCAATAAATAAATTCGTTCTAAATAATCTTCCATACTAGGTGTAGGCATAGGGTCCCCTCCAATATTCACAAGCAACGCACTTCAAGCTTCAAGCATTACTACCGTCCATTTTATGTCCATCTTCTTTATTCTACTATAAATCAACCGTTATGGACAACGAATAATCAAAAGTAATGCCACACCTATAGAATTTCACGTAAAATATTCAATCTTCGCTTCAGGAAAAAAGCGGTCAATATACGTTTGAATCGTCTCTTTTAAATGATTGGCTTGTTCGGTTTGATATACATATTTGCCACGACCATATTTCCCCCATTTGTATTTGCGTTCTTCTTCATTCATTTCAAGCTTGGACTTTGGATATCTTTTTTGAATAATATTTTTCGCTGTTTTTGTAAAGCGATGTTGGATTAATTCAAAGGTTAAATCTTTTCTCGCATAGTGAGGGAGTTCCGCTTCTAATCGTTCAAATAGTTCTAAGTAACCCTGCTCCCAATTGTCGTGAAGATATAAGGGGGCAATAATAAATCCAAGCGGATAGTCTGCATTTGCGACTTTACCCGCCGCTTCAATTCTTTCTAGAAAAGAAGAGGTTCCCGGTTCGAATTTTTTGATGACGTAATCTGAGTTCATGCTAAAACGAAACCTCGTATTTCCATTGTGTTTCGCATCGAGTAAATGGTCAACATGATGGAATTTCGTCACAAATCGAAGCCGCCCATGTTCTTTTTGACCGATAAATTCAATGGTTTTCTTTAGTGAATGCGTTAAATGATCGATTCCAACAATATCGGAAGTACAAGCAGCTTCAAAGCGAGTAATGTCTGGGGCTCGCTCTTGCATATACTTTTCGGCCGCATCATATATTTCATCCAAATTCACATAGGTTCTTATATAGGGTTTATTTCCCAACGTAGTTTGAAGATAACAATAGTGACAGTGGGCAAAACATCCAGTCGCAAGTGGTATCGCATATTCGGCCGATGGTTTAGACGTATCAAATTTTAACGTTTTACGTACACCAACAACAAAGGTCGATTTCGCATTTCGATACTGCTGCAATTCTGAATCACCTGGGATATTACGAACTTGGTTATGGGAGGTTGTCGTTCGAATTTCAATTCCCAACTTTTCAAATTTGCTTTTAAGTTCTCTTCCTAATGGATAATCTAAGGCTTGTGGTTCAATATAAACGAGCTGTGGCATAAATGGTTTCATATTTGACTCACTCCTATCTATTAGTTAGAATGCACCAAATTATTTTTTTCATGTTAAAATAGTCTGTGTCAAGTTTCCTATGAGGGTAGACTCTTTTCTGGAGATCTTACGTATAAATAAGCAATATCATTTGACATTTCATATAGGGAATGTTCTGATTATGTGGAAGATTGATTTGGAGGTAATGAAAATGGAATATGTAATTGATAATGGACACATCATTGTAGCAGACCAAGCAAAAATTGACAGAAATGATCGCGGTTATCACTTTGGCGATGGTATTTATGAAGTGATTCGTGTTTATAACGGAAAGCCGTTTACGATGGATATGCACGTAAAACGTTTTGAAGAAAGTGCCAAGAAATTAGATATGGTCTTAACGTTGTCTCTATCGAAATTAGAGGAATTGCTGATGGAGCTTGTAAAGAAAAATGCGCTTCAAGATGGCATTATCTATGTTCAAATGACACGAGGCATTAGTCCGCGTAACCATTTATATAGCCGAAACGAAAAAGCGGTGATTACGGGATACACACAAGAAATGCCTTCCAAGGTTGAACTTCAGCAAAATGGGATAGATGTCTGGGTAACTGATGATATTCGCTGGTTACGTTGTGATATTAAGACGATTAACCTATTAGGTAATGTATTAGCTAAGCGAGAAGCGGCAGATCATGATTGTCACGAAGCCATCCAACATCGTAATGGGATCGTGACAGAAGGTTCATCTTCGAATTTATTTCTTATCAAGGATCGTATACTCTATACTCATCCCGCAACGAATTTAATTTTGAATGGGATTACTCGACAAGTCGTCATTGGATTGGCCAAAGAGCTTGGTTATGAAGTCTTTGAAGAAGCTTTCCCTAAAGATGTAATTGAGCATGCGGATGAAGCTTTTATTACAAGTACTACTTCAGAAGTTACGCCGATTAAGTCGTTTCAAGGGCAAGTAGAAGTAACACTTGAAGTTGGCCCGATTACGAGACAGCTACAGGAAGCTTTTGAAAAAGAGAAGTAATGATAAAAAAGCCGCTTTTGCGGCTTTTTTATATGGAAGTTGATGCTGATACTCATATGAGGCACCCAACTATCGCTACCGAAAATCATGCTTCACGTCCTTCGGGGTGGCGCTGAACTGGCTTCTCCAGTGGATTTCAGCCCGTCACTACGTCCCGCGGGAGTCACCGCATGACTCACCCGCTGGGTTACAGTAATTCTTTAGTTCAAAAAAACAATCCAACACTATTCTTTTAAATGAAAAAGACAAAATCAAATTAAATGAAGTACCACCAGTTAAAGAATCAACACCACTTTTACTCTTTATGTTGTTACTTCCCAGATTTCTCTACAACACTCGGCACTACTTTCACCCTCTATGTTGTTACTTCCCGGCTTTTCCTACAACACTCGGCACTACTTTCACCCTCTATGTTGCGACGACACCTTACTCGACTTTTTCTCAAACTTTACTTTTTAAAGTTCCATTCATCTTTTTCATAACGGTTCTTGGCTATTTTCCATACATGTGCTTCTTCTTCTGCCGTTAGATGGTATTCTTCTAATTTAATATCTAAGCCTTTTTCAAACCCTTCTTTAAAAGCGCGCACCGCTTCTTCAATTGATAACGGTTCCTCGCGTAGAGCATTGATGGCGACGGCTTTATTCCGAAAATTTCTTTGCATTCTTTCTCTTAATCTATCACTCGAATATTTAAACAAATCAAAAAGCTTGTCTTCCTCGAAGTCTATAATAATTGAACCATGCTGTAAAATAATACCCTTTTGACGAGTTTGAGCACTTCCTGCTACTTTTCTGCCTTCGACCACTAGTTCGTACCATGAGGGCGCATCAAAACAAACCGCAGAACGGGGGTTTTTTAAAGCTGATTTCTCTTCATCTGATTTAGGAACTGCAAAATAAGCGTCTAATCCGACATTTTTAAACCCTTCTAATATCCCTTCAGAAATAACGCGATACGCTTCCGTAACAGAGGCAGGCATTTTAGGATGCTCTTCTGAAACAATCACACTATATGTAAGTTCTTGGTCATGCAATACCCCTCGACCACCTGTAGGTCGTCTGACAAAGCCATAGCCATATTTTTCGACAGCTTCCATATTAATCTCTTTTTCAACTTTTTGAAAATAACCAATAGATAGAGTTGCCGGATTCCAACCATAAAATCGGATTGTCGGAGGTATCTTTCCCTCACTATGCCATTCTAATAACGCTTCATCTAATGCCATGTTAAAACTAGGTGAACACTTTCCTGAATCAATAAATCGCCACGTTTCCTTCACATTACATCGCTTCTTTCTCCTCAAAGTCTATTCTAGTTTATCAAAGCCACCCTTCCTTTCCAAGCTAAAAGCTTATTGCTAAATTGTTCGTTCAAGCTTATAATTTAACTAGAAAGAATGATTTGCCTAAGGGAGTGTATCTTATTTTGAATTACCTTTTAGATTACTTTTGGATCGTTTTACTTGTCGTTTTAATTGGGTTTATTTTATTTCGCCGTTTTTACACACCAAAGTACTTAAAGACGTTATCTCAAGAAGATTTTAAACAAGGGTATCGTAAAGCCCAATTAATAGATGTTCGTGAGCCTCGTGAGTACAATGGCGGTCATATTTTAGGTGCGAGAAATATACCGTTATCACAGTTAAGTCAACGACTAAATGAACTGAGCCCTGACAGAGCTATTTACCTATACTGCCAATCAGGAGCTAGAAGTAGACAAGCTGCAAAGGTATTAAAGAAAAAGCATAAAGCGACTGATCTTTATCACCTTGATAAAGGTTTTAAAAAGTGGGATGGCAAGATTAAGAAGAAGTAATTACTATCACTTTAATACGGGACTGAACCAAAGCATAAGGCTTTTTGTTCAGTCCCTTTCTCTTCAACGAATGGTTACGTGTGCCTCATCTTCAAAATGTTCCCCTAACCATTGGACTTCATTAGTAAATAAGTGCTCTACTTTCTCCCACTCACTTGTTGGCTCCTCCACCCATCTCAATAATATTTGGACCACCTCTTTTTTATTTCCAAAAAAGCTTATAAATACTTCAGCCTGTTCCTGTAGTTTAGTTGTCCATATTTGGGCTCTTGCCATAACCATTGAATAGAAAGTACGTATGAGCTTACGAGAGAAGTTTTGAATCAGCAAAGGGCGTTCTTCCGAGTTGGCCTGCTCGAATCGTTTCATCGCTCTTTCGTAAACTTCGCCAATATCTCCATTAAAATGAATCGCAATGTCTGCCGTAAGCTTGTAGGGACCAAACTGCTTACGAATATCGATCCCATCTACACATACACAAAGCTCGCTGATAAAAGCTTGTTCATAATATGTACTCGGGTTGATTACATAGTCATAATGAACGACAGCAATACCTACGTCACGAACAAGAGATTTATAAATACTGGAGAGCTCTTTCCCAAGCTCTTTCACCTGAGCAATTTGTGTATAGTCCAATGGTTGATGAAATATCACTAAAACATCTAAATCTGACTTTAAAGCGACGGCATCGCCTCTAGCGACACTCCCATAAACATAAATGCTATGAAGTCCTGTTGGAAATAACAAATGAAGGTTCTTGATCGTATTGCGAATACATCCCTCATATTCAGTAGCTATTTTCTCAACCGAAACATCACTGACAATAAAACCATGTTCGTCTAAACCGTACCCTCTATTCAAATCACTCACTTCAAAACCCTCCCCTAAATTTGGTCAGATTTAAGATTCTGATGGTTGATATTCTCACTATACCAAAAAAGCTTAACATCGGTGTAACCAATGTTAAGCCTTTCTTCCATTAAACTTTTTGATAACGTAAAATTGGTTTACGAGCTGCCGTCGTCTCATCTAAACGGCCAATAACCGTGTGATGGGGTGCTTCTTGGACGATCTCTGGGTTTTCTTCTGTTTCTTTGGCGATCTGAATCATAGCGTCAATAAACTCATCTAACGTTTCCTTTGATTCTGTTTCTGTCGGCTCAATCATCATACACTCTTCCACATTAAGCGGGAAGTATATCGTTGGTGGATGATAACCGAAATCAAGTAAGCGTTTTGCAATATCGAGCGTACGTACACCTAATTTCTTTTGACGGCGACCAGATAAAACAAATTCATGCTTACAATGTTGAGTATATGGTAAATCAAAGTGCGGCTCAAGGCGACGCATCATGTAGTTCGCATTTAACACCGCAAATTCAGATACTTGTTTCAGTCCAACTGGTCCCATCGTACGGATATACGTATAAGCACGCACATTAATACCATAATTTCCGTAATAAGGTTTCACTCGGCCAATTGTTTCAGGACGATTATAATCTAAATCATAGCCACTTTCTGTTTTGACAATAATGGGTGTCGGTAAGAATGGTATTAAATCCTTTTTCACGCCAACTGGACCAGAACCTGGACCACCACCGCCGTGCGGACCTGTAAATGTTTTGTGTAAATTCAAGTGAACCACATCAAAGCCCATATCACCTGGACGAGAAATTCCTAAAATCGCATTGGAGTTCGCACCATCATAATAGAGCTTACCTCCGGCTGCATGGACAATCTCAGCCATTTCCACAATATAAGATTCAAAAAGACCCAATGTATTTGGATTCGTTAACATGAGAGCCGCTGTATCTTCTCCCACTACAGAACGTAAATGTTCTAAATCAACTAAACCATTCTCATCTGTATTAACTGTCACGGATTCAAGACCAGCAACAGTCGCTGAAGCAGGATTCGTACCATGTGCAGAATCAGGTACAATGACTTTTGTACGTTTGAAATCACCGTTTTTCTCATGGAAAGCACGAATAAGCATTAAACCCGTCCACTCACCATGGGCACCAGCGGCTGGTTGTAATGTAACCTCATCCATACCAGTAATTTCAGCTAAAGATGTCTGTAATTCATGTAATAGTTCTAAAGAGCCTTGAACTTGGTCAACTGGTTGATAAGGGTGAACATTCGCCAGGCCATCAATTCGAGCGACATCTTCATTAATTTTAGGGTTGTACTTCATCGTACAAGAACCTAATGGATAGAAACCACTATCGACACCGTGATTTCGTTTCGAAAGAGCAGTATAATGCCTCATAATTTGTAATTCAGAAACCTCTGGTAATTCAGCGTCCTCTTGGCGAACAAATTCAGCAGGCAAAAGTTCATCAAGGTTCATTTCATCGATGTCCAAATCTGGTAAGCTATGTCCAACTCGCTCTTGCTTACTTAGTTCAAAAATGAGTGCCTGATCCTTTTCTTGTCTCATTGTAACGCCCCCACTTCTTTAACAAATTGGTCAATTTCTTCTTTTGTACGAATTTCAGTCACAGCGACTAACATACTATTTTCTAATTCTGGGTAGTACTGACTTAAATCATAACCACCAATAAACCCTTTATCTAGTAATTGTTTGTTCACTTCGGCTACTGGTGACTTTAACTTAAGAATAAACTCATTAAAGACAGGCTGTTCAAAAGCAATATCAATTCCAGCTTCTTTAAATTTCTTTTTAGCATAAGCCGCTTTTTGCATATTTTGGTACGCCATTTCTTTGACACCTTGTTTCCCGATGGCTGTCATTGCTACTGAGGCAGCTAGGGCATTTAATGCTTGATTTGAACAAATATTTGATGTCGCTTTTTCACGACGTATATGTTGTTCACGAGCTTGTAGTGTTAACACAAAACCACGGCGACCTTGATCATCAGTTGTTTGACCAACTAAACGACCAGGTACTTTACGCATTAATTTTTTCGTCACGGCAAAATAACCACAATGCGGTCCACCAAACTGTGTTGCAATACCAAATGGCTGAGCATCACCTACTACAATATCAGCTCCAAAATGACCTGGTGGCTTAAGGATACCTAATGCTAATGGGTTACTTGAAACGACCATTAATGATTTCTTTTCATGAGCAATAGATTCAATATCGGCTAACGGTTCCATATGACCGAAAAAGTTCGGGTATTGAACGACCACACATGCCGTATCATCATTATAAGCCTCTTTTAATTGGGCTAAATCTGTCACCCCATCTTTCACGTCAATTTCAACTACTTTAAGGTTTTGCCCTTTGGCATTTGTCTGAATAACCGCTCTCGCTTCCGGATGAACAGCCTTTGATACTAAAATTGTTTTATTTTTCGTATGACCTGCACTCATCATAGCCGCTTCTGCTAAAGCTGTAGGTCCGTCATACATGGAAGAATTAGCAATATCCATTCCCGTTAATTCACAAATCATTGTCTGAAATTCAAAAATCGCTTGAAGCTCACCTTGCGAAATCTCTGGCTGATACGGTGTGTAAGCCGTATAAAATTCTGAACGAGAAATCACATGGTCGACAATAGAAGGGATATAATGCTCATAAACACCCGCACCTAGGAAAGAAGGTTTTTGTTTAATAGAAACGTTCTTTTGGGCTAAGCGATTAAAATAATGGACGAGCTCCGTTTCTTTAAGTGCTTCCTTAACTTGTAATTGTCCTTTAAAGCGAACAGCCTCTGGAATATCTGAGAACAGTTCATCAATAGATTCAACACCAATTGCAGCCAGCATTTCCTGCTTATCTGTTTCAGTCATTGGTAAATAACGATTATTCATTGGATTGCCTCCTTTTATTTACTTCTTCTATAGAAAGGGGTTTTAACCACTTTTGCTTTTAGACGTTTTTTTCTAACTTGAACCTCAATCTCTGTATCGAGCTTGGCATAATTAATATCAACAATCGCTAATCCTACATTTTTTTTCAAGGTTGGTGATTGAGTACCCGTTGTGACAAAGCCAATTACTTCTTCGCCAGCAAATACTTCGTAACCAGTACGCGGAATGCCCTTGTCTATCATTTCAATTCCTACAAGTTTACGAGTTAACCCGTTCTCTTTTTGCTCAAGCAACGCTTCTTTTCCAACAAAGTTTGCTTGCTTTTGGACTTTTACAGCAAATCCTATCCCCGCTTCTAAAGGTGAGATATCCTTCGTTAGTTCTTGACCATATAAAGCTAATCTAGCTTCAAAACGAAGTGTATCTCGAGCACCTAGACCACACGGAATAAGTCCTTTTTCTTCACCTTGCTCTAATAATAACTGCCAAATGGCAATTGCATAAGTATTATCACAATAGATTTCAAAGCCATCTTCACCTGTATATCCTGTTCGAGAGATAAGGGCTCTACCATTTGCAATCTGCACTTGCTCATAGAAATTGAACGGCTTCAATACCGAAAGATCCTCATTAATCACCTTCTGTAAAATCGACTCCGCCTCAGGTCCTTGTAAGGCGATCAGTGACATTTCGTCAGAAAGATTAGACAATTGAACTCCCTCAATGAGGTGCTTTTCCATCCATTCTAAGTCCTTGTTAATGTTAGAAGCATTAATGACTAGTAAATAAGTGGTCTCACTTTTACGGTAAACGAGCAAATCATCGACTGTGCCACCATCTTCATAACACATTGCCGTGTATTGAGCTTGTCCATCTTCAATAAGCGAAACATCATTCGTAACAATCGACTGAATATAAGCTAATGCTTGTGGACCTTCCACTAGCACTTCACCCATATGGGAAACATCAAATAAACCAGCATGTGTTCTTACCGCTTCGTGTTCTTCCTTAATTGACGAAAACTGTACAGGTAAATCCCAGCCACCGAAATCAACCGTTTTTGCACCATAATCACGATAAATTTCATAGAGAGGTGTTCTTAATAATTCCGACATACGTCTCCTCCTTTTAATTAGAGCTTTCCCCTTCAAAATACTGATTTTACGATAAAAAGTAAATGATACATCACAGAATCAATCGAAATTCATGCAACATGTCGTGTGGAGTATAGGCTTTTAAATAATTGAGCCAAAAAAAGGACAGAAGAATACACCTAACTGATGTATTCCCTGTCCTTGTACCAGAAAGTTTCATTTTCCGATACGTGCAACGGAAAATTGTCTTCGTAGGTGGCTTAATCTCCATTAAGCACTCTCCAGAGTTGCGTCAAATAAAAGTCTTTTTGCCTGAGAGATTCACTTTGTTTCAAAGCTTGCTCCTTCGGCGCTGCACTTTGCAGTCTCTCCCCTTATTTTCATCCGCCTCATATTCATTTAAAATATTCTATCATCTCGACGATGTAATTGCTTTCATGACGATACGTGGCATGAAATATATAAATTGGTACATACTAAGAGGAAACTAGATAGAATTTGAATAAAATCGAAACATTGAGACTTAAAATAGCATTTAATGTTCGTGTTTATGTAAAAAAAGTCATTCGATTGATACATATATCGTACCAATACCTCTAATTTTACGCAAGTTTTTTTATTTTGAAAGGAGTTATATTTATGCATATTGATATTCGCTTTGATTATGATTGGAAAGATCATTTTTTAAATAAAATTCACCAAGATGGGCCTTGGTGTAATATCGAACAATTCCGACTTGCTTTTGAAGCTGAACAACATCAAGCTATACCTAATTTCAAGGGTTTAATGGCTCCTCGTTATTTACCTGAATTGGAACCCTATCCCCATCAGGTTGAAGTTGCCCACACGGTCATTGAAAATATGAATGGTAAAGCGATTTTAGCTGATGAAGTTGGATTAGGTAAAACCATTGAGGCCGGGCTCATTTTAAAAGAATATATGATTCGAGGTTTGGTTAAAAAAGCTCTCATTCTTGTACCAGCCTCACTTGTTTCACAATGGGCTTTTGAGCTAAATACAAAATTTTATATTCCTGCCATGGCTCAAAAGAAAGCCTATGTTTGGGAGCAGTATGATGTGGTTGTTGCGTCCATTGATACAGCTAAGAGACAACCGCATCGCGATATTGTCATGAATCAAAACTACGATCTGATTATTATTGATGAAGCCCATAAGTTAAAGAATCCACATACCAAAAACTACGAATTTATCAAACACTTGAAGAAGAAATTTTGTTTGTTATTAACAGCTACCCCTGTACAAAATAAATTAGAGGAAATTTTTAATCTTGTTTCGTTATTGAAACCTGGACATTTAGGCGATATGACAAGCTTCGAAAAGGAGTTCCGTTCAAACAAACGCTCTCCTAAAAATGAAGAGCGTTTACGAGAGTTAGTCAATAAGGTTATGGTAAGAAATCGCCGAGAGGATACGGGCATTCAATGGACAAAACGTATTGTCAAGACGATCCCAATTGAGTTTAGCCAATCGGAAAGAGACTTCTACGAAGAATTAGTTCAGCTTAAAGGCACAGCCAATCATTTTTCTGTATTAACCTTACAAAGAGAGCTATGTTCGAGTCGAGAAGCTGCTTATATGACTCTTAGTAAAATGGCTAAGCCAACAGAAGATTATACACCTGCTCCCTTTGTTCTTGAGCTCCTTGAAAAAGTTTCGACTATCGACCATCATGCAAAAGCTGAAAAAGCCCTAGAGCTCATTCAATCTATTGACGATAAAGTGATTATATTCACAGAGTATCGGGCTACACAGCTATACTTACAATGGTTCCTGAAACAGCATGGAATTAGTTCGGTACCTTTTCGAGGCGGATTTAAAAGAGGTAAAAAAGATTGGATGCGTCAACTATTTCAAAATCACGCTCAAGTCTTAATTGCTACCGAGGCCGGTGGAGAAGGTATTAACCTACAGTTTTGTAGTCATATCATCAATTATGACCTTCCTTGGAATCCGATGCGGATTGAACAAAGGATTGGACGTATTCATCGCTTAGGTCAACAAAAAGATGTTCATATTTATAATTTCGCCGTCAATGACACCGTCGAGCAAAACATTCTTTCATTATTATATGAGAAAATACACTTATTTGAGAGTGTGATTGGTGAGCTAGACGATATATTAACGAAGATGGATTTACCTAAAATCGAAGACTATATTCAAGAGGCACTATCAAATTCTGACTCCCAACGCGAAATGGAAATTAAGTTTGAACACCTTGCTGAAATTATGAATCAAACGATAGAAGAACATACTTCAAATGAAGGAGATGGAATCGATGCAGCAGCAAAGTCTTCATAGATTTCTAACTGATTATTTCAATTCCAACGAGTGTACGATTGTTGAAGAGACTCCCGCTTATCTTTCTGTACAACTGACTCCAGAACTTGATAAATTAATTATGAACCGGCCATTTTATTGGCATTACCTAGAAAGAACTGGCGGGACTCCTAACCCTATGCAAGTGACTTTTATTACGGATACTAAACAATGCCCTGAAGAGATTAAAGGTGAGAAGATTCACTTTGGTTCTCCGAGATTACATCAGCTTTTTTCAACAGCGAAAACATTAGGTGGCTATATACGGATTTATGAAAATATGAAGGTAAATGGAAATCAATCACAACCTCTTCATCCTTGGTTATGTTTAAATATGAAAATTTCTTATTGCAGCGACCGCAAAAAAGAATTGATTTTGTCTTTAGGTATTAATTTAATCCATGGCCAAATCGTTCCACAATTTTTTGACAAATTGAAAAACCTCTCACTTTCGCCGAAACTACCTGACTACTGTTTTACCTTAACACCATTTATTCAAATTGAAAGTGGTATTAACCGTTTATTTAAGGTTGTTGAAACATATGCTGAAAATGAGGATGATCGTTGGGCTATGGAAGCAAAGCAAAGGTGGCAAGAGGATTTGAATTTGCTGGAGAGCTTTTATGAAGAATTAGCTGAAAAACCAGAAAGCTATGTATTAGAAAAGCAAGCCCTAGAAGAACTTTATTCTCCTTATATCGAGATTTCGATTATTAATGGCGGTATGTTTTATTTAGAAACTCAAGTATTTGAAGCTTAATCTTAATAAAAGAAAAAGAACCCATTATGAATGAGTTCTTTTCTTTTAATTAGCTACTTGGAAATAGCTCTGTATAAATGGTCATGACAGCAAACCAACCAAATACAGCTAATGTAATTCCTGCGAATCCAACTGCAAAAAAGTTTTTGCGACGAATTTCACGGAACATCCCAATTAAACAAAGAATTGCAACGAGTAGAAACAAAATTCCTAAAAACACGTTATGTTTCCTCCTTATGTAGCACCATTTTCTTAATCGTTTTATCGCTATAACCTACAACCGACCTTGATCATACCTTTTCACCTTTCCGATGAGTAGGCATTCCATACTTAACTATAAGCTGAATCATGATTTCTGTAAACCATTTCATTTATCGATTGGTCTTAGCATGCACAATACATGAATATTTTACTCTTTTTATTCGTATTTGTCGAGTACTCCATGTTGAATTAGAGGCAAGTCTTTCGATTTGTCAAAAATTATTCTTTTTTATGGAGGTTGCTGTGAAAATGAATCGGGCTTCGCCATGTGGGATTTGTATGTAAGTGTACTAAAGGTGATATGCGGAATCATACACTTAGGTCTCGTTTTTTCTCGGGGTTTCTTCTCCTTTTTTTGCTCGCAACCCCGTGATTCAGCTTTTGCTCGGGCTTCCTACCTCTTTTTCCGCCACCAACCCCGTGATTCACCGTTTTTTGCACGTTACTCATTTTCTTCGGCTCCAAACCGTGTGATTCCATCCACAATACTTTAAAACTTGTATAAAAGATGGTTTGATTTTTTTTGAACTTCTCGTGAAAAATATGTACACTAAGATGAGATAAGTTTTTATTAAATGGAGGTTCGATTATGCCTGTTTTACAAATCCCTTTAGGTCCGTTACAAACCAATGCTTACATCTTATATAACCAAGATAACGAAGCCGTTATTTTTGATCCAGGTCATGAAAGCAAAAAATTAACAGCTATTATTAAAGATAAAGGATTGAAGCCATTAGCTATTCTCCTTACACATGCACACTTCGATCACATTGGTGCTGTTGAAGATATCAGGCAAACGTTTCAAATTCCTGTATATGTCCATAACTTAGAGCAGGACTGGTTAGAGAACCCTGCAAAAAATGGTTCTACTCGGTTTGGCGAATCGATTGTTGCCAATGCAGCCGACCAGCTCATCCATGAGGACGATACTTTACAGATAGGACCCTTTTCATTCTCAACTTTGCACACACCCGGACACTCACCAGGGAGTGTTTCGTATTATTTCCAAGACGAACACGTAGTTTTTTCTGGCGATGTATTATTTCAACAATCGATTGGCAGAACCGATTTGCCTGGCGGAGAGCATCAAACACTCCTACATAGTATTCACACGAAACTACTTCACTTACCAGAAGAAACGGCCGTTGCATGTGGCCATGGTCCAGCAACGTCCATCGGTGCTGAAATGGACAGTAATCCCTTTTTATCAGGCTTCTAAAAAGCGAAAAGAACCGCCCTTTAAAGAGCGGTTCTCATTTTCGTATGTACAAATTAATGTCCACCGAAGCTTGGAACGAGTAAGAATGTTGAGTAATATGTGAAGCCAATAAAGAATATTGTACAGTATGCTCCAAAAATATAAATATAAACTCGTTCAGATAATTTCAAATAACTCAATGCTAATAATGCACCTGTTTGAGCAAAGAATAACAGAGCCATATTCGTCATACTTCCAACAAAAAATAGCACTGCGAAAATCCCTGTCCAGAAAGCAAGGACACGAAACATTCGATCCATAGCTGCCCCTCCTTTTCATACATATCTGATCAATTACAGAATTGAGTACGCTTATATTATATACGACCGTGTTCTTAATTGTAAATGCTTTAACGACGCTAAATCGTAAAATCCCGTGAAAGTTTCATGGAGTCATTAATTATTTCTTTTCCTTTGCACAAACATGGACAATCCAAGCGGAATAATACCAAAAGCTCTATTTGATAATGGTTTCTTTATTTCAACTACATGTTCTTCTTTTTCCTTCTTACTTTTCGGTTCATCTATTTTCATCACAAGTTGTTGTGTCACAAACTTCACATAATCATTCAATGACATTTCTGATCACCTCTTTCATGATCTAGGTTACCCGTATTTTTATTTTTTAAGCACCTTCTCTTTTAATTCCTGAACAACTTGTCTGACAGATTTTCCTGTCGTGTCGCAAACCATTGTCGCTGCGGCTAAATAATCATTTTTTCTCATTTCAAACAGAGCTCTTATATCTTCTTTACTTTTTTGATGTAGCAGAGGCCTCGATGTATCCCCTGCTACTCGCTCAAATATCGCATCCAAATCACAATCTAAGTAAATAACTTGACCTCTTTCTTGCATAATTTTTTTATTTTCATCTTTTAAAACGATACCTCCACCAGTCGTCACAAGGAGCAACTGTTTATCTTGAATTTCAAGAAGTGCCTCTGTTTCTTTTAGACGAAAGTAGGCCTCACCATGCTCTTTAAAAATTTCATTAATTGTTTTTTGTTCCTGCGATTCAATCCATTCATCTGTATCAATAACTCGGACTCCTAAAGCTTTTGACAACTGTTCCCCCACAGTCGTTTTCCCTGACCCCATAAACCCAGTTAAATAAATAACTTCATGCACGTCACTTGACCTCCCAATACTCCTTAGTAACTTTATTATCAATGTCATACCTAAAAATCGCTCTTTTATGATAGCCATTTGTTAAGGTAGCTAACATAGCTATTTCGAGCACATAATCATCAAATTTATTAGTTATACTAAGTGTAACGTTACCGTGTTCATATGAGAAGACCTTCGTATCAAAATCCTGTTCTGGATTGTCTTTAAATTCTTCAAAAGCTACTTGAAGTAAGGATTGCAACATTAATTGCTGTTTTTGAGCTGTTACGAGGCGTTGCTCATACTCCAAACTTGAAAGCTGAACCAGTATCGCCAAAAATAACAATGAACTCATAAATAAGACAATCGGTAAGGCCATACCCTTTTCATTCATGTAAGCGACCTACCGTGATAAATGAACGTTCAAATAACTGACCATCTTTTGTGATAACTTCGCAAAATAGTAAGCTTAATTCATGCGTGCAAGCAAATCTCTGAATTTCCCGCAACATACGAACTTGTCCTTGGTTATTCCTTTGGTACATAATAAAAGAATTATTTTGCCTTTGCATACGAATAACATCCCCATCCCATCGATAAATAAGGACTCCATTGTTAGAGCTCTGTAAATGCATAGCCCCCCTAACCTCCTGGGCAAGATGGTTAAAAAAGATCATCACCTCTTCATTTAAAAAAGTCGAGTGCTGAGATTCCCTTGTGACAGAAAAGAGGGGAGGCATAAGTAATATCAATAAACTCGTTAACGCAAGAGCCATCAAAAGTTCCATTAAGGTCAAGCCTTTTGAATTATTTAGCATATAGACAATACTCATAAGGACGTTTGTTCATACCGTCCCAAGCTAAGCAATACATCACAAAGCCCCTATGTTCATCGGTGAGTATGATTTCTTCAAGAAAAGTCGGTGGCGACGAAAATGGGGTTTGAACTAAATAAGAATGTATGCCCTTTTCAGCATATTGTATCGCTTCATATTGCTGTCTGATAGCCATCCTTTCAGCTTGTACCTTCAAGAAGAGTGGGAGTGTTGTCATAACGAGGAAAACCAAAATTGAAAAAGACAATAAAACCTCCATTAATGTAAAACCTTTATCGCTGATAATAATCAATCATCCCCTTCCCTAAATAAATCGTAAACCGATATGTTTGCGAAGCAACGATAAGATCAAAGCTTCCAGATAACCTCGGATGACCGAATTGATTAAACGATATATTATTATGTGATAATGGTGATGAGAAGGACAGCCTTTGACCATAATCAAAAGGCTTCTCATAAATAATCTCCGCTGAATGATGCCGTATGACTAAGGTTTGCTGATGAAGGTTGAATATAACATATACAGTTCTACCTGTTGTCATGGCCAAATGCTGGGCCATGATTAAGTCTTTTTTTAGACCTTCAGCTATTTCATCAGGGGATTTTTCACTTTGTAATGATGGAAAGGATAGGATGGGGAGAAGTAAAAGAATAGAAAGGATGAAAAGAACCATCAACATTTCAAAAAATGTTAAGCCTCTTTCATCAAAATGTTGGTTTAATGTCATTGATTCCTGACACTAATAATGCCCTCATTAATTTCAAGTTCAGCACCATTTGGACAATTCAGCGATTGTTCATCACCAACGATATAATCACCTAATTCATCAATTTGTTCTGGTAATTCGTAATCGTTATCTATTTGATACGTATATACCAAGGATTGAAGGACACGTATCGTTGTTTCACAACTTGCATCTTGAGCCACAGATTGGTTTTTTGTTAAGTTTGGGATTAAAATGAGTAATAACACGGAGATAATCATAAGCACAACAAGCATTTCAATTAATGTAAATCCTCGTTGATATTGCCATTTTCTTTTCATTTCCTTCACCTCAACTCACGAATTTGAAAGAGAGTTAGGAGTCCAGGCATGTGCATAATGGATTTAGTTATTAGGGGGAACCTAGAGGGTAATTGTAACGACACATTCACGGAAGATTTCTTTTGTGTACACCACCTTTCTTTTGAATCTTTGATATAATTACAACATCGCTGATACATTTTCCTGCTTTAGAAAGGATTTTATATGAAAAAGTCAATGATTATATTAATTAGAGGTTACCAAAAATTCATTTCACCACTTACTCCTCCCACTTGCCGTTTTTACCCGTCCTGCTCCCAATATGGATTAGAAGCGATTCAAAGATTTGGGGCATTAAAAGGAGGCTGGTTAACGCTCAAAAGATTAAGCAAATGTCACCCGTTTCACAAAGGAGGAATAGATTTTGTTCCAGAGAAAAAAGTATCATCAAAAAAAAGCACTTAGGATGAGTCAATACCCATTGACTATCTAAAGTGCTCTTTTTATTTTCTCATAAATAAAAAAGCGGGTGATGAGAATCGAACTCACGACATCAGCTTGGAAGGCTGAGGTTTTACCACTAAACTACACCCGCATGTTAATTGAAGCATATTCACTTGTTTATGTCTCTTCCTCTTCTAGCATTGCTTTGAAGCTGCTGCGTCGAGACAACTCGTTGACTTTTCATGGATGTTTCGCTCGTGGCTGAGGTTTTACCACTAAACTACACCCGCATGTTAATTGAAGCATATTCACTTGTTTATGTCTCTTCCTCTTCTAGCATTGCTTTGAAGCTTGCTGCGTCGAGACAACTCGTTGACTTTTCATGGATGTTTCGCTCGTGGCTGAGGTTTTACCACTAAACTACACCCGCATGTTACTATTGTATTCAATTACTTTTAAATGGTGAAAAAATAATGGCGCGCCCTGAGAGATTCGAACTCCCGACCTTTTGATTCGTAGTCAAACACTCTATCCAGCTGAGCTAAGGGCGCAGATAAAAATGGTGCCGAGGGCCGGACTTGAACCGGCACGGTAGTCACCTACCGCAGGATTTTAAGTCCTGTGTGTCTGCCAATTCCACCACCCCGGCACAGGACAACCTTAGAAGTAAGCGGAAGACGGGATTCGAACCCGCGACCCCCACCTTGGCAAGGTGGTGTTCTACCACTGAACTACTTCCGCAATATGGCTGGGCTAGCTGGATTCGAACCAACGCATGACGGAATCAAAATCCGTTGCCTTACCGCTTGGCGATAGCCCATTATTTGCTCTTCATAAGGATATAAAATTAATGGGGCGACTGATGGGAATCGAACCCACGAATGTCGGAACCACAATCCGATGTGTTAACCACTTCACCACAATCGCCACAACTGGTGGAGGGGGACGGATTCGAACCGCCGAACCCTGAGGGAGCGGATTTACAGTCCGCCGCGTTTAGCCACTTCGCTACCCCTCCACAAAAACGAGAGAAAAAATATAATGGCGGTCCGGACGGGACTCGAACCCGCGACCTCCTGCGTGACAGGCAGGCATTCTAACCAACTGAACTACCGGACCATAACTTGTCTAACTGTTATGTAAAATAAATCATAGCAATTACTGTTTTCACTTACTAAAAGCATAATGACGTAGTTGCATAAGTAATTTGGTTGCACCAAAGGCACTACCGTTTTCACTTTCTAGGAGTCTAACAACGTAGATTCGCTCAAGTAATTGGTTGCACCACAGGCACTACTATTTTTACTTGCATAGTAGTTTATTCGACATAATTGCATAAGTAATTTGGTTGCGGGGGACGGATTTGAACCGCCGACCTTCGGGTTATGAGCCCGACGAGCTACCAGACTGCTCCACCCC
>LFJO01000016.1:85121-124779 GCA_001038565.1 Alkalihalobacillus pseudalcaliphilus | reverse complement strand
TAAACACAAGAGCCAGCCATCTCACTCTACAACTCAAGTGAAATTCCAAACGCCTGTTCACTTACTATATGACTCTCCACAAAGTATTACGAAGTTTCAATTCAACTCTTCACAGATAGCCCTTTATAAAAACATTTAACTTTTCATCCTAAATGTTTTTCTTCTATATAAAAATGAATCATCATCCCGCAAACGGAACTAGAACGTATACCACCACCAACAAATATGAAAGTCTTGTTTGGCTCTTTAACTTGTGGAACTTCATTCAATTTGCTTTTGTTATTTTCATTTTTGAAGAATGGTATTGGATAGCTTTTGTGAACATGAGAATTAGCAATAAGCCAGCGGAAGAAAACATGCGGAGACTCCAACTAACTTCAAGGCACATCCTATCGCCCCTAAGTACACTTTCATATAAAATAAAAACCGCCTCCCTTTATAAAAAGAGAAGCAGTTTATCAGTTCATTCTATTTTCTACTATTTAAGGAAAATGAAATACAATAAGAAAACCACAAACAATCCATACATAATCGGGTGAACTTCCTTACCCTTACCTTTAAAAATCATCGTAATTGGGTAGAAAATAAAACCCATCGCAATACCTGTTGCAATACTATACGTTAATGGCATACCTAAAACAACAAAGAATGCAGGAATTGCAACTTCTAAACGATTCCAATCAATTTGCTTAAGAGCAGAAGCCATCATAACCCCTACTAAAATCAAAGCAGGTCCAGTAACAGCCGGTGTTACGACCGTCAAAAGTGGAGAGAAAAATAAAGCAACGATGAAAAATAAAGCTGTTATAACAGATGTAAAACCTGTACGTCCACCTGCACCTACACCCGAAGCTGATTCAACATAAGAAGTTGTCGTTGACGTACCTAAAATAGCCCCAATTGGCGTCGCCGTCGAGTCAGCAAGTAAAGCACGCCCTGCACGTGGCAACTTATTATCCTTTATAAAACCAGCTTGGTTCGCTACACCATATAAGGTACCTGCTGTATCAAAGAAATCTACAAATAAGAAAGTTAAAATAACAATTAATAATTGCAAAGTAAAAACATCAGACCATTCAATATTAAACAGTTGACCAAAAGTTGGCTCCAAGCTCGGGATAGGAGCAACAATGGCATCAGGTGTATTAATAATACCAAAAATCATACCGACAATTGCAGTAACAATCATTCCAAAGAAAATTCCACCTTTTAAACCAATCACTAAAAAAACAACCGTAATAACTAAACCAAAAATAGTAAGTAAAGCCATAGGTTCAGCTAAATTACCGAAAGTAACAATTGTTGCTTCATCAGATTGAATTAAACCTGTATTCTGTAAACCAATAAAGGCAATAAAAAGACCGATACCCGCACCTGCTGCATATTTCATCTCCGCAGGAATTGCATTAATAATCGTTTCACGGATATTACTAATAGAAAGAATCATAAATAAGATACCAGAACAAAATACTCCAAATAAAGCAACTTGCCAAGGGATACCCATTCCAATGACAACTGAGAACGTGAAGAATGCATTTAGCCCCATACCTGGTGCTAAGGCGATTGGATAATTAGCAAGTATACCCATTAATAGAGTCGCTAATGCTGCCGATAAAGCTGTAGCAACAAACACGGCTTCTGCATCCATTCCAGCAATAGCAAGCATTTCTGGATTCACAAACAAAATATAAGCCATAGCTAAAAATGTCGTCATCCCCGCTACTGATTCTGTACGTAAATCGGTATTATTCTCCTTAAACTTAAAGAACTTTGCGATACGTTCCAACATATTTCCTCCTCATCATCATGACACATGCACCGCTCGGACTTTTCAAGAAAATATAAAAAGCTCCGAGCAAGAATCTACCCGAAGCTACGAATTTCGACAATTTTCATGCATGCACATACAAAATGGAAATAAAAAGTCACCTTATTGTATTCACATATATAAAGACTGGTAAAATCGTAGTCAAGCTATTTACGGTAGCTCGGTAGAGACTTGCAGACCTTATCCCTGCAGTTATACGATATGATGCTTTCTAATTAAAACTTTTATATATTAGAAGTTTATCAATCAGTCTTATTTCTGTCAACGAAAAATCCGAACATTTTTTAAATAGACGTAAAGGATCGTTCGTTTACTCCCACTCAATTATCGGTGGGCTACCTAGAACCCTTGGCATCATTGCTTTCAAGTGAATTTCTTCTGCTTATGGTAGGGTTTTGGAAGGGAATCAATTCCATCTTCATGTGTTAATCTTCATTATAATCATATAAGTTTTCTTAGTGAAATTGAACTTAATATTCCCTGCCCATTTTTTCAGCAAGTACTTTTAGCTTAACGTCAAATGAAAGAATCTTTGTAAACAGACTGGTTTCTATTCTTCCACGTAAGACTTCATCAACCACTATATTTTGATTTCCATATTCACCTTTCAAAAGACCTAGGAAACGTTTGATGATAAACCCCCTATAGTATTGTAGAATCTGATTAATCGCTTTTGTGTCAACATCTACAGCCTTTACAATCAGTGAAAATGAAATTCTAGGATATTGCGTTTTCAATCTTCAAATCCCTCCATAAACTTTTTTATTAAGGCTAGTCCACTTTTTCTGTTTCGATAGACGGTAGAACGGTTCTGCAATTTCTGAATCACTCATATCCATGAAATAATACATCAGTATAATCAAACTGATGTTCAATTTTTGTTTGAAAAGAAGATGGTTTCATTTTTCTGACCCCCTTTCTTGTCATGAAAGGCAGTGAGCCTTGCTCGTTTATCTCCCTTCACAATTACCCTCAATCCGAAAGGGGGATTTGTTGCATTTCTGGTAAAAAAACACATAAGCAGACTCTTTCATCTGTTTATGTGTTTTACTAAATCGTTCTATATGTATAGAAAAACTATATCTATGGATATCTTATCCGAAGTGAGAAAAAAATCTTTTTTTGATAGGTTTCAAAAAGCAAATATTGTTGTCTAACAATATATTGCAGACGACTACCTCCTAGAAGCCGCCATTTCGTAAAAAATGTGTTTAAACCTTCCCCGTAGATTTCCGTATAAAAAGAGAAACGACGGTAATTTAAACCGTCGTCTGAGAAATAATATATATACCTTGAGTGTACGAAAATCGTACTACCAGATAATGGTTTTTTTTACTAACCTCATTACTTTTTCTTTGTGTTATTTAAGCAATTTACTATTTTTATAATTTTTCACATTAGTTACTAGCATAATAAGTCCAGCTACCAATCCACTAGCTCCTAGAACACCTTTTCCTAATGTAACTCCTATTAAACCCACACATAAAATACCTGTTCCTATGGAAGTTCCAATCACTGAACCTATGCGTGTGGCTTTGGATGGACGAGTTAATTTCTTTGCGGTTTCCCATGATTTACCAACATTATCTTTTGAAATCTCTTTTGATAAGTTCACCATTTTTTCATTATAATTTTTCATAATATAATTCTCCATTCAATTATAATATTCCATTTTTATTAACAATGGCACTAATTATCGCACAGATTCCAAGTACAATTGTTAGCCAACCCCATTTTCTATTTTGGGGTTTGTTTCTCGTAACAAATAAAACAATTACACCTGTTATAATTAATATTGTTGCAACAATGATAGCTATAAGAACGGCAGTTGGAGTAAATGCCATTATTCTACCTCCATTTCATCAACTTTATTTGACAATTCAGTCATAATAAATACTGTTACAATAATACCGATACCACAAATAAATAAACCTGATAAGACATGATTAGTACTAATAACAGCGTTACCATAGGTAGCACTTAGGATAAAAGCTGTTATCAGTGTTGTTGGAATAGATTTTTTGATAAATCCAATCCTCATAGATACAATTCCAATTCCACCAACAGCCAGAATAGCCATTGCCAGCATTTGAAGTGTAGAGATAACGATTTCTTTTGACATAACATCCTGTAGAACAATAGGCGAAATAGATTCCGTTATGCTAAATACAATGTATGGTATTGAAGTACAAATGAGCATAGATATGGAGGTAAACATAACCACTAAAAGCAACTTTGCCAACAATATTTTCCTTCGACTGATAGGGTATGAAAAAAGCAATGCGACTCTTTTGCCTTTATATTCGCTTATTATTAAACGGGAATATATAACAGCTGACATAATACTAAATATAATCAGGCTGATCGTTCCTGTAAAACGAAAAATATTTGTGTAATTATGAAATTGAATTTCGTACGCTCCACTCTCGACTTGTGCTACATACGCTACAAAATATGTGAATACTAGTAATATAAGAAAGGTAATCAAACTTGCCATTACATAAGTACGAAAATTATTTCGTTTAAGCTCTAAGCTAATAAGTTTCAGCATATTTATTTCCTCCACTCATTACATGGAAGAAATAATCCTCCAGCCTTACATCATACTGTTTTTTTATTTTCGGTAAGGAAACCTCTAGTAAAACTGTTCCATTCACAAGAACGCCTATCATATCTGCAAGGTGTTCAATTTCACTTAGGATATGACTTGATAACAAGATGGTCATTCCATTATTTCTAGTCAGTTCAATGAACAAGTTTCGCATATCTCGTATCCCCATAGGATCAAGTCCATTTATTGGCTCGTCTAAAATCAATATTTGAGGTTTGTGAATAAATGCTCTTGCAATGCCCAATCGCTGTCTCATACCGAGTGAAAATTTCCCAACCGGTTTTTTATCCGTTCCATCTAATCCAACCATATCAAGTGCTTCGAACACTCCAAAACCTTTCGTATTCATATAAGCAAGGTGAATTTTTAAGTTATCAATCGCTGATAAATGCTCATAAAAAGTTGGAGCTTCAATTAAACTTCCAATCTCTTTTAGTATTTTTTTCCGTTCTTTTTTAACATCCATATCCATAATTTTAACTGTCCCATTTGTAGGAGAAAGCAAGCCAATAATGATTTTGAATATTGTTGTTTTACCAGAGCCATTTGCACCTAAAAAACCATAAATAGAACCATGCGGTACGTTCATATTACAGTCATTAATAATTAAAGTGTCAGCAAAAGATTTAGAAAGGTTACTTATTTTTATAGCCATGTTACTTTCCATAATGACTCTCCCATCTATTCATAAATCTTATCAATAACACTTTCAAGCAGTGTGTTAAATACTTCAAAATGGTCATATCCAATCGTTTCTTTATTTGTAACGACAGAAAGCAGGGCATTAAATATTCCCATTGCCTTTTGCTTATCCATCTTCAATTGGAGATTAGAGTTAAAAATGGTTTCTAAGATAAAATTGTCGTTGATAATTTGACTTTTTTCCTTCCATTCCACAGGAGCTCTATTTAAAAAAGTGATAAATTCAGAGCTGTTACGTTGTGAGAGGATATTTGTTTTATCATATTCAAGATATATTTGTTTGAGCATTATGCAAATATCTTCTTTAGATGGTGTTTTAGTAAACGTTTTTTCAATTAGATATATTAGTCTTTCTTGAATATTGTCCAGTACATTACAAAATAATAATTCCTTAGAATCAAAAAACAAATAAAAAGCTCCCTTAGAGATTCCAACTTTCGTACAAAGTTCACCAATATTTGTTTTCTTGTATCCATAGCTGGCCCAACTTTTTTCACATTCAATAATTAACTTGTCTTTTATGTTGTCTTTTTCCGTTTCAGAAAAACTCCTTACCACAGGTTATCCCTCCACCTCCACTAAACTTATGACCTAAAAAATTTTTTTAGTCATAAGTTTACTTTACTTTTGTTATTGTATTTTTGTCAATCAAAAGTTCAATTCTAAAGTATAAATTAAATTTTATCTTTTTATATTGCACATTAAAATGGAAAGTCCGCATACAAAAATTAAAATTTTGAATCGTATGTTAAGAAAAATAGGCATATATATAAAGGAGAGCACATAACAAGTATGTCTCTCCATCCACAATAACACCCAATAATTAGAAAATAGGTTAAAAATTACTCACTCTTCTTTATCTCAATATGAAACCAATAGTAGGAAACCTGATTACAAACTTTTGAAAAAATTATCAGATTTGTTTAACGTTTAAATAGACTATCTAATCACTGGAAGGGAATTTAGCCATTCACCTGATGAAATGTGGAAAGAAGGTTTAAATCCAAAAACACAAAATCTTTTTACGGAACTTCACGTTTCCTATCTGGCAACTCACGTCATGCCTCACTCAATAAGTCATTCTCAATACCAACTGATAATTTATTGAGTGTAAAGATTTGAAAGTCAGTTGGATGATTATCTGTTGTCGCAAACTGATTGAGGAGAAATCACCAACATCAGAAAAAAACAAAAACAATAAGAGACGAATGAACTTAAATTTCTCTAAAAAGAGCCGATAAATTGAGACATATTATCCTCAAAATTATCGGCTCTGCGTCTTAGCGTCTGGCTCTTTAACTATGGTAATTTTATATTTTTTTATATCAACTAAACTTTCTTGCTTACACTTTGGACAGTAAAGAGGAAAACTAATTAATATTGTATCTATATATACTTTAGTGCGTGTTTTTGAACGACAAATCGGGCAGTATATCCATTTGCTTTTTTCAATCATATAATCTTATCCTTTTTTATCCTATTTACATTCTCACATATAAAGCTGTATCATCGTTTAACAGTTTCTTATATACCTTCATTCGTTATCATTCAAATCAAAATTAATGCGATTAAGTAGGTCAACTGCTTCAAAAACAACGGTTGGATGTAGCATAGGTATCATGTGACCAATATCTGGTATGACTTGTAATTCAGAGTTCTTTAGTTCGTTATTTAATCTTTCACCTTGTTCAATAGTTCCAAATGAGTCCTCTTCACCAACTACAATTACAGTAGGTTTATCTATATCGGAATAAGTTGCACTTATTTCTTTAGAAGTTTTGGGAAATTCTAAGACATCCTCACGATTAGCTTTAAATTGGTTTGGTCTAAAACCTAATGCAATAGTTTCCTCTAAATATCCCACAGGTGCATTTTCAGGAAAAAAAGTTGAGCTTACAGTATTACTAGCTAAATTCTTACCTAAAGGTGTTTTCAACATTGTATTTAACAACACATCACCTACAATGGGAGTAGTCACTATTTTAGATAATGTATCCCCGTTTTCTGCTGGATAACCTTCTTTATACATAGCTGCTCCTAACAATATAATGCCTTCCACTTCGTCTGGAAATTGCTGTGTATAAGAAAGTGTCATTGTTCCGCTCCATGAATGTCCAACAATAATAATCGGTTCATCAATTCCTATTTCTTTTAAAGCATTTCTAATTAATGTTGCCTGAGAAATAGGTGTCACATTTCCTTCCGACCTTTCACTATAACCATAGCCAGGACGGTCAAATGCAATTCCCTGATAACCTTGAGAAGCTACTAAATGAAGTACATCCTTATAGTCATTTCCAGAAAGCATGGCCCCATGTAAGAAAACAATTGGCTGACCCTCTCCTTGTGTATAATAATGTAGCTTCACGCCATCAACAGTTATAAATTCGCCTTTTGGAGGGAACGCATTTTCTCCATTCTTCATTTCAATTATGTTATAAACATATAAACCTAAAAACAGTATCAAAATTACTATTAATCCAATAATCAATTTCTTTCCTCTTTTCAATTTTAATTTCATTTCTCCTTTTAATAAATCATTTACATACTATAAAATATTATAAAAACGTACTATTCAGTATGTTTATTGTAATAGAAATCCGTAATTAAATTACGGAGCTTTTATTGGTGCTATTCCATTCAAAAGAACTTTAGAAATTGTTTCAAATATAGGCTTTGTTTTAAAATGTGTCGAGTCAATAATGTATTCAATTAAAATCCCTTTCATTAATGCGTCAATCGTAACACTAATAGATTCAGGATTTAACTCATTAGTAATAAGACCTTTTTTCTGCATTTCACCCAAATAAATACCGACACCAGAAATAATTTTCCCATGAATCACTTGTAGCTTTTTATGAATTTCAGGTTCTCTACTTGATACAACAAACTCTAGAAAAAGTCTTGAAGAACCTTCATCAAGTTCAATAAAGTCAAATTGCGATTTAAGCCAATTTGTTAAGGCTATTTCTGGATTATCCGCAGTTAATATTCTATCTATTTGTGATGGAAGAACTTTAAGCTGTTGGGTTAAATTATGTTCTAAAATAGTCAGAAACAAATCCTGCTTACTAGAAAAGTGCCAATAAACTGCACCTTTCGTCATTCCAGCCTCATAGGCAACTTTGTCTAGCGATGAATTTACATAACCTTTAACAGAAAATACTCTTGTACCTGCTTCGATGATTAAAGTTCTCGTATCAGTAAAAACTTCTTTCATATTTGTTTGCTTTTCCTTTAGCCAAACCCTCATATTTTCCTTATTACCAAAATATCTTCTAACCGTTGTCCAATGAACATCAGCTGAGTCCGCAATTTCGGCAAAAGTAATTTGATCAAACTGCTTTGTTTCAAGTAATTTTTCTGCAACTTGAAAGACTCTATCACGAACTGACAAATAAATACCTCCGATTCTTTAACATTAACCACATTGTTACATATACATACCTTGTAGTATGTTCATATAATACTAAATAAATGTTTGAAATGTCAATTATTTTTTCTATTTACTCTAACTACACTTCTCTCCATACAAAATTAACCTAATCGGTAAAAATCCAGATTAACATCTATGTATATTCAACATTTAATCTTGAGCATTATAGCCCGCTGTTTATACAGAAAGTCATTCCCTGCCAAAATCCAACGCAAAAACAAAATTCCCTGCCAATATTTTTCCTTGGCAGGGCTTTTGTCAGGGAACTATCTTATTTTTAGCTTATTTTGTCCATTTTAGCTTCGGGCAAATGCTGTTAAAAGGTATTCCCACTTCAAATTAAGTTGTAGTCTTATTCCCACTCGATCGTTGCTGGCGGCTTCGATGTAACATCATAAACAACGCGGTTTACATGCTTAACCTCATTAACAATTCGAGTTGAAATTAATTCAAGAACATCCCATGGAATCCGAGCCCAGTCAGAAGTCATACCATCAATTGATGTAACCGCACGAATGCCTACTGTGTAATCGTACGTTCTACCATCACCCATAACCCCTACACTTCTCATGTTCGGTAAAGCTGTGAAATACTGCCAAATTTCACGATCTAGGCCAGCTTTTTTAATTTCTTCGCGTAAAATCGCATCAGATTCTCTAACTATTTCTAGCTTCTCTTCTGTAATTTCTCCTAATACGCGAATTCCAAGACCTGGACCAGGAAAAGGTTGGCGCCAAACAATCTCATCTGGAATACCTAACTCCGAGCCTAACGCTCGAACTTCATCCTTAAATAAGGCACTTAACGGTTCGATTAACTTAAACTTCATATCTTCAGGAAGCCCACCAACATTATGATGCGATTTAATCGTTTGAGCCGTATCTGTACCACTTTCAATAATATCTGTGTAAAGTGTCCCTTGAGCTAAGAAATCCATATCCGTTAACTGGTTTGTCTCTTCCTCAAACACATAAATGAACTCATTACCGATAATTTTACGCTTCTCTTCTGGATCAGATACACCTTTTAACTTGTCCATAAAGCGTTCTTTCGCGTCTACTTTGATTACCTTCATGTTAAATCCTTCACTAAAGGTTTTCATAACGCCTTCCGCTTCATCTTTTCGTAATAAGCCATGATCGATAAACATACATGTTAACTGATCGCCAATCGCCTTATGCAATAGAACAGCAACAACAGATGAATCAACACCACCACTTAAAGCACATAATACATTTTTATTACCAACAAGCTCTCTTACTTTTTCAATTTCAAGATCGATAAAGTTTTCCATCGACCATTCGCCTTCACATTGACAAACTTCATAAACGAAATTCTTTAATAACTCATTCCCAAATTGAGAATGTCTTACTTCAGGATGGAACTGCACACCATAAAATTTCTTCTCTTCATTACTCATAGCCGCAACTGGGCATGAAGGGTTAGATGCATCTACAACAAAGCCAGCCGGCGGTGCTAAAATTAAGTCACCATGACTCATCCAAACAGATTGCTCAATCGGTAAACCTTTAAAGATTTCTGATTGATTTTCTACATTAATGTTTGCTTTTCCATATTCACGGTGATCAGCAGCATCTACTTTCCCACCAAAATGCTGTGTCATAAGTTGCATACCATAACAAATTCCTAGAATTGGAATACCTAAATCAAAAATCGCAGGGTCGCAATGCGGGGCACCTTCAGCATATGCACTGTTAGGTCCTCCAGAGAAAATAATCCCCTTTACATTCATCCCTTTTAATTCTTCCGCCGTAATTTTATACGAGTGCAACTCACTGTATACACCTAAATCACGAATACGACGCGTAATTAATTGATTGTATTGCCCACCAAAATCGAGTACAACAACGATTTCTTGATTTAATTCATTCATCCTGTTCCCACCTTTTCTCAATTAAAAATCTCGCTCAAAATTGCTGTCTACTTCAAAAAGACATAAAGCTTGCATAGAACTCTCCAACATTCCACCCTACTTAAGGAATTAATGATACGGTATAGCCTTTCACAAAAGTAAATAGTTTATCACACGCCAAGCGAATCAGTAACATCTTTCGTTTAGCACACGCTCGACATCTCACTTTCTGGAACGTCACGCAAAAGAAAAAACTAGAATTTACCAATTATCTCCGAACAAACGAAAAAAAGGCAGAATTCTAGCATGATCTATTCTGCCTTCATAGTCAGACTTTTTACGGTAGCCCGGTAGATACTCTTAGGCCTTATTCCTAAGGATATACGAAGGTTTTTACTCTATACACTTTTTTTTAAGCTTGGCTACATTTTAACAACAGGAAAAACACTGGTCAAGCGGTGATTTTTTGAACAACCTCAACCCAACGTTGTTTTTGATTTTTCCAACAATCCCGATCAACAATTCCCCCATATAAAATACGCTCATAATCTTCCGTTAAAATCGTCATTCTTTTTTGTCCAACTTCCGCATCTATGCGCTCGGCGTACTCTCTTAACGTTTCTCCTTCATACCGCTCATAACCGTGCCATTTTAAATACCAAAGCAGATTTACATAAGCATCCGCAAAAACTTGTTCATCTTCTCTACGAGTGTATCTCCATATAATGAAGCGCTTCATTATTTTTTTACGGTAAAGAATAGCGACTAATAGAAAAATCGTTAATACAATCAACACCGGAATTAAATTAATACTAATTCCTGTGCCACCTGTACCAGACGCATTTTCCTCTTCATCGACTGGCTCACCCTCTTCCAGCATTTCTTCATCTGGCTCTTCCATATCTGGTGTCTCCATGTCAGGCGCTTCATCCGGATCCATAACATCATCAAATTCAGGCTGGTCAGACGCAAAAGGAAATGAGTGTGTATACCCTTTTGTAGGCTCAAATGGCACCCAGCCAACCCCTTCAAAATACACTTCTACCCATGAATGGGCATTGCCATTGGTCACTTCATACGTGTGAATGCCCCCTTCTGAGCCAATAATATTCCCATTGGTAAACCCCTTTACCCATCTAGCCGGAATATCATTTGCCCTTAACAAGACAACCATCGAAGTCGAGAAATTATCACAATACCCTCGCTGCGTATCAAAAAGGAATTGATCGACGTAGTCTTGCCCTTCTTGTGGTACAGGAACATTTTCTGTTTCGTATTCAAAATCCGGCCCAGACAAATAACGCTCTATAGCTTTAGCTTGGTCATATACATTCGTTTCATCGGCGATTAATTCAGCCGCAAGCTCCCTCACTCGGTCTGGCAGCTCATCTGGTAGCTGCAAATAATAATCATAAATGTCGCCATTAGTTATGGAATCAACCGTTATTTCACGTAATTCATCCAAATTATACGTCGGATATGCGTACGTCAGCCCATAATAATCTAAGGTGACATCATTATAGTCCGTGTCATACACACTCACCTTTGTCGTAAAAGCATCTAATCCCCAGTCGTATATCGCCCCTTCGCCATTTTCAAAGCTAGAGCCATTGAGGATGTTTTGGTCAAGCTCTAAGAATTCCCCCGGGTAAAAAATGTGAGGGAACACCGCTTTTTCTTCATCCACAAATGAAACTATCGCTGTTAAAATTTCATCCTCTTCCTCATAATCACTAAATTCATTCCAGGTCCCTTGCTGTGGTGTTGTCGTTTCCCAACCATGACCCGTATAATAATCCTTCGTTTCTCCTCGCCAGTAATGACCTCTTGTTGTTTCAGCTTGAAAAAGCGGCGTAGTATCTTGAATAAATCCACCGCCAAGCCTTTCATCATTAGTCCCATAACCAATTCTCTGTACAGAACCACCAGAGCCAGAAAGACCTAATACCTGGCGTATACCTGGCATCGGATCCTCCCAAACCGCTTCATTTTTGGGCATACTAATTGCAAAAGCACTTGCCAAAATAAGTATGGTCGCCATCATGATACCTAAGCGAACCGGTACACTTTTAGAAACCTCATTTAGGCTTTCCTTCTCTATCATTCTATAAACAGCAGAAAGCCCAACTAATAGAAAACCAACAATAAAAACGCGAATAATTGCATAATTCGCCTCATACAAGGTAAACGTATCAATGACCGCCACATAAACAATCGTGAATATAAAAAAGAATAAAGTCCTTCTTACAAAGACCGTCCAATAAAAAAGTAAATAACTTAATATCGCTAGTAAAAGGAAAAATAAAAAGCTCCGAAAAATATCCGTCAAATCTTGAAATTGGCCACTTAATAAATACGATATATTTTGGGATAAGTCTGCAAATAACGCCAACACCCAATCAATCGATAAAAATGACCCTTCAAAAAACATGATCTTTAAACTAAAAGCGATTAAACCGAACTTAATTAACGCAGATATAAATATGGGTAATTGCATAAAAGTAAGGATAAAAAATACCGCTGTTACCAGCACAAATAAAAATATATAACCAGTATCAGTTACTTGTGGTAATGGTAAAATCCACTCAATTAACAGCAAAAAACTCAAAACGTATAAGAGGAAGTCCCGACCAAACTCCAGCTTCTTGTTCTTAAACATGCTCGTCCTCCTCTATTTACTTCCCGATAAATAAAAATAATTAGTTTTAATACCAACTCTATCAAGTTCGTGAATCAATCTCTGTTCTCTTTCTGTTTTATGAACAAGACAAACCTCAATTCCAATCCGCCTCTGCTTCAACTTTGTCAGGGCTTGTACCGTTTCCTTTGTTAATTCCGCACATACAAAATATACGGTTGACTCTAGCCATCGATCATAGATTTTATCAATACTTAACGGTTGTTCTAACCCTTTAACTTCAGAGAAAATCTCTAATCCTTTGTATAAATGATTAGCTGAGATCTCCTTAACGACCCAATCTTCTAATCTAACAGAGAGCGTGACAGAGCTCTGTGACGCTAAAAAAGTAACCAAAATCGAGGCTGCTAATTCAATCGACTTCTCAAACACTTTCTCATCATTAGCATATACATAGGGATCATAAACAATCACAACACCTTCACCGCGGAATGATTCAAATTCCTTCGTCATTAACTCCATCGACCGTGCCGACTGCTTCCAGTCAATACTTGTTAATTTGTCACCAGGTATGTAATGACGGACAGTCGAAAGATTTCGTTCCTCACCAAGTTCTTTTGTCTTTATTTTGCCCTCAATCGACTCTGTTTGCTTACTATGAGGTAAATGCTGAATACGTTGATACCTCGGGTAGACATGAACCATTGTTTGACATGCGATCACTCTTTTTTTCTCAAAAAAACCAAATAAATCACCGAAATACAATTCTACGTACTCAAATTCAAATTGCCCTCTTTTTACTTCATGAATTGTATAACTGTAGGTAAATTCCTTCTGAAAGGTAAAGAAAAAGAAAGCACCTGATTGATTAACATCACCTAAATGATCGACTACACGATCACGTACCCTCATATAAAAAAAGGGCATATAGGATTTCTTCCTAATATGTATGTCAACCTGTATGTGGTCACCCGCTTTAACGACGTCAGGTTGAATAATGCGTGAAACCTCAAATCCTTTGAAAGGCATTATAAAGAAAAGGAGCGTTATACCAATTACTGTAATGACACTATAAAATAAAAACCACGCTACAAACTGCCCCTGAAACATCGCATAGGCAAACACACTAATCACTGTAACGATTAACAAAATTATTTTTAGCGTTGATTGAAGCGCTTTAGGTACTTTTACTTTTTTCACGATGATAACGCCCTTGATTTAACAACTGGCACTTCTGTTCTTTTTAAAATGTCTTTTAAAATATGAGAAATCGTAATATTCGCCAATTTGGCATCAGTCGTTAAGAGGATTCGATGACTCAATACATTCATTGCGAGATGTTTGACATCATCAGGAATCACAAAACTTCTCCCTTGAATAAGAGCATACGCTTGTGCTGCTTTCATTAACGCAATTGTCCCACGTGGACTTACACCGAGATCCACAGAACGGTGTGCTCTCGTGGCGTGGGTTAAACGTACGATATACGATTTAACCTGGACATCAACCCGAACACGATTCACTTCTTCTTGAAGCGCTAGGATTTGTTCAGTTGTTAAAACAGGAGCAATACCATCATCCATCATACCTTCTTCAATCCGACTTAACATTTCAAGCTCTTCATTGATACTCGGATACCCAATTTGAAGTTTGATTAAAAATCGATCTAACTGTGCCTCTGGTAAAGGAAATGTCCCCGCATATTCGACCGGGTTTTGTGTAGCCATCACAAAAAAAGGTTTGCTTAAATGACGAGTTTCCCCATCAATCGTTATACTCGCTTCTTCTAACGATTCAAGTAAAGCTGATTGTGTTTTAGGTGAGGTTCGATTGATTTCATCAGCCAAAACAATATTTGCCATAATCGGTCCTGGTCTAAAAGTGAACGATTGCGACTGTTGATTATATATCGATACACCCGTTACATCTGACGGTAACAAATCTGGCGTAAATTGAATTCTTTTAAACTCTGCACCAATAGACTGTGCCATCGATTTCACGAGTAATGTTTTTCCGACTCCTGGAACGTCCTCTAATAAAACATGGCCATCTGCCAATAAAGCCGTCAGGCAGAGCTCGATTTCTTTTCGTTTCCCAACTACCGTTCTTTCTATATTTTCGATAATTTGATTAATTTGTTTTGCAGCAGTCATCTGTGCCCCCGTTTCTCTTTGTTATACATACAAAGTTAAATCATTGTCAGTGTTTTATTTATTTGAGAAAAGAGAAATAGTTTATGATCATACTTTAGGAAATGTGTACTAATATGATCTGAAAAAAATCCCCAATCATCCTCGTCTACATTCATCATCATTCCATTCTCCTACTTTCTTCTCTAGTTCTATTCTACAAAAAACGATGAAAACCTACCATATTTTCATTTTTTTTCATTTATCGACTTTTGTTAACTTATATTCAGTTTTTTTGGGGAAGTTAGAGCTGGTACACGTGCGTTCACCTATTCATTTACTCGTTCATTTGCTTCAGCATTTACGGAGGTCTCTTTATTGATACCTCGGTAAATTCTGAAGAAGTGAGGCATAGTAAGCACACGAAAATGGTCGAACATGTCACTTACTGAGCGGAGGAGCCTTAGTAAGTGCACAGTAAACACCTCTGTGCAGATACACACTCTTCCTCCTTCCATATCTGCACATAAACCGCCTCTTTGTACAGATACACACTCTTCCTCCTTCCATATCTGCACATAAACCGCCTTTTTGTACAGATAACAGCCCTTTCTCCTTCCATATCTGCACATAAACCGCCTCTTTGTACAGATAACAACCCTTCCTCCTTCCGTATCTGCACATAAACCGCCTCTTTGTACAGATAACAGCCCTTCCTCCTTCCGTATCTGCACATAAACCGCCTCTTCGTACAGATACCAGCCCTTCCTCCTTCCGTATTTGCACATAAACCGCCTCTTTGTACAGATACCAGCCCTTTCTCCTTCCGTATCTGCACATAAACCGCCTCTTTGTACAGATACCAACCCTTTCTCCTTCCGTATCTGCACATAAACCGCCTTTTTGTACAGATAACAGCCCTTTCTCCTTCCATATCTGCACATAAACCGCCTCTTTGTACAGATACCAACCCTTCNTTGTACAGATAACAGCCCTTCCTCCTTCCGTATCTGCACATAAACCGCCTCTTCGTACAGATACCAGCCCTTCCTCCTTCCGTATTTGCACATAAACCGCCTCTTTGTACAGATACCAGCCCTTTCTCCTTCCGTATCTGCACATAAACCGCCTCTTTGTACAGATACCAACCCTTTCTCCTTCCGTATCTGCACATAAACCGCCTCTTTGTACAGATACCAGCCCTTTCTCCTTCCATATCTGCACATAAACCGCCTCTTTGTACAGATACCAGCCCTTTCTCCTTCCGTATCTGCACATAAACCGCCTCTTCGTGCACCCACCAATCTCTCGTCTCATTTCGCCCCTCCCCCCGAAAACAAAACAAAAAAACTTGTTAGCCCCTCCCAAAAGGTGACACTAACAAGTTTTTCACATTTCATTTTTTATACAGCTTTTGTTTCTTCTTTAACCTGCTGCTGTAGTTGATACATTTTGGCATAATGACCGTTTCGCTCCATTAATTCATGATGTGTACCCTTCTCCGTAATATGCCCTTTATCTAAAACTAAAATCTGATCGGCATTTTTGATTGTGGATAATCGATGAGCAATAATAAAGGTCGTTCTACCTGTTTTTAAAGTGTCCATCGCTTGCTGAATAATGGTTTCTGTTTCTGTATCAATATTCGATGTGGCTTCATCCAACACAAGAATAGCAGGATTTACAACTAATGCACGAGCAAAGCTAATTAACTGTCGCTCACCACTAGAAAGTGTACTTCCTTTCTCCTTCACCTCTTCATCAAGAATGTTATCCATTCTTGAGAAAACGTCATATCCGCCAACAAGACGAAGCGCTTCCTCTACTTGCTCCCGACTTATGTCACTTCTGCCTAAGGTAATATTCGTTGCAATCGTTCCTGTGAATAAGTAAGGCTCTTGCAAGACGATTCCCATATGCTCACGGAGTGTCTGACGAGGAATGTCTTGAATGTTTTTACCATCCAGACGAATTTCACCCTTTTGACAATCATAAAAGCGGAATAATAAATTCATAATAGAACTTTTACCTGAACCCGTATGTCCAACTAATGCAATCGTCTCACCAGGCTTCGCTTCAAAAGATAAATCCTTTAATACGTACTCATCCTCTTTATAGCAAAAGCTCACCTTATCAAAAACAACCGAGCCTTTGGGACGTTCCATTTTTTCCTCTGAAACATCAATTCCTTTTTCATCCATTAATTCAAAAACACGTTCACCAGCAACACGAGCCTGCTCTAAATTAGCTAATTGGTTAACAATCCGGTTAATCGGTTCGAATAAGCGATTCATGTAATCAACAAATGCATAAAGGACACCAACAGAAAGCATCGCCCCTACACCTGTTTGTGCTCCACCTAAAAACCAAATTAACGCAACCAAGATCAAGTTTCTGAGTACACCTGTTAAATTATGAGATGTCATCGAGTTAAGCCTTAACATTTTATTTTGTGCTTGAAAGTGCTGATCATTTAATAACGCAAACTTCTCTTCTCGCTGAGGCTCTTTTCTAAAGGCTTGAATGACTTCCATGCCTTGAATCGACTCATTTAAAGAAGCATTAATTTCACTATTTTTCGACCTAATTTCATGATTATATTTAGACGCAAACTTACGGTACAACTTTACCCATACATATAAAATCGGAATGAGTATAAGTGCACCAATTGCTAATCTCATGTCCAACAAAAATAGAGCTGTATAAATACCAATCATATAAATGACACTCGAGAAGAAGTTCGCGAGTACAGCCACATATAACTCACGTACCGCCTCTGTATCATTTGTTACTCGAGCCACAACCTTCCCTGCTGGTAGGTTGTCAAAAAATCGCACAGGTAAGCGAGATAAATGATCAAATACGTCCGTTCTTAACCTCTGAATAATTCGATTGGCTGCTTTCTGTAAGTAAAAGCGCTGCCCATATTGGAAGAACGAAGCAAAGAGAATTAACCCTAGATAAAATAATAACCAATAAACAACTGGCATCATTTCAGGCTGATAAAAACTTAATACCTCAGAAGCTGAAAGAGGTATCGCCGAAGCTGTATAGCTATTATCACCATGCGTAACTGTTAACTGACCATTTTCAAAGGTCTTCTCACCATCAAAAGGTAGAAGCTCATCTGTCACATAAAAATTTAATCCCACTTGCACAATTTGTAACGCATTCCCAGGTTCAACCCCATCCGGAATCCGAGATTCACGCATATACCAGCCACCTTGATATGGGACCGCATTCTCTTGTTCCCCCGTATCATACCACGGCTCTTCAATACCCATAATATGTTCATCAATGATGGTTTTAGCGATAAATGGACCTGTTAATTCTGCTGCCACGCTGACAGATAATAAAATCAACGCAAATATAATCGTCTTTTTGCTCGTTAATGCGTATTGATATAAACGTTTTCCTACTGTCATGCTAAAGCACCTCCTTCAGGTGCAAGCGTCTGCCTATCGACCTGTTGTTTGTACCAGCCATTCCCTTGAACAAGCTCTTGATGTGTACCGCTCTCAATGACTTTCCCTTCATCAAGAACCAGAATTAAATCGGCATGTTCAATGGCGGACATACGATGTGTCGTAATAATCGTCGTTTTCCCTTTTCTCTCTTCTTGAATATTACCAACAATCAAGGCTTCTGTTTTTGCATCAACAGCCGATAATGAATCATCCAAAATTAATATTTCCGGATCAGCAATCAAAGCTCGTGCAATGGAGATCCGTTGCTTCTGTCCTCCAGATAGGGCCACGCCTTTTTCACCAACCATCGTTTCAAGTCCATCAGGTAAAAAAGCCAAATCCTGTTGAAAAGCCGAAGTCCTAATCGCTTTCTCAAGCTCAGCCGAAGTTGCTTCTTCCTTACCTACCCTAATATTCGCTTCCACACTTTGTGAAAAGAGAATGTGCTCCTGTGGAACGTAACCAATCCAAGTCCGAACTTGCTCCTTCGTTTGTTCCTCAATCGGCACATCCCCCACATAAATATGGCCATCACCTTGCGGGTAAAACTTGAGTAACTGCTTCACAAAAGTCGTTTTTCCACTTCCTGTCCGCCCAACAATGCCAATTGTTTCACCAGCTTTAGCCAATGCCGATACATCTTGAAGCTGTGCCTGCTTCGTTGATGGGTAACGAAATGTCACTTGTGAAAAATCGAGTTTACTAGGGTAAGGTTGAACCACTGGCTGGATCGGATCCGCTACATCTTCTTTTATCGCCAATGTTTGATTGACACGATCTAAGGAAGCACTTCCTCGTTGTAAAATGTTAATAAGTTCACCAATGGCAAACATAGGCCAAATCATCATCCCTAAATAAATGTTAAAGGTAACAAGCTGGCCGAGTGTAATCTGTTGTTGAAATACAAGAAATGCCCCATATCCAATTCCTATCACATAACTTAACCCAACTAAAATATTTACCGCCGGTTCAAATAAAGCATCGGTTTTGGCAACCTGTAGATTCTTCCTATAAACATCTTCACTCATATCTCCAAACTTCTGTTCATCCAATCGCTCTTTACGAAAAGCTCTAATGACACGCATCCCTGCTACAGATTCAAGCACACGGTCATTCAGTTTCCCAAAAGCATCTTGAGCGGCTGTAAATCGGGCGTGAATTTGTTTCCCTAAAATAGAAATAAAAATAGCCATAATCGGTAACGGTAAAATTGCGGCTAATGTGAGTTTCCAATCAACAAGCACACACATTGCTACAAGCACCGTTAACATAAAAATACTTGAATCCACTAAAGTTAATATTCCAAACCCAGCCGTCATAGAAATCGCTTTTAAATCATTTGTTCCCCTCGCCATTAAATCGCCTGTTCTTTGCTTCTCATAAAAAGGTGGATCCATTTTCAGTAAATGCTTCATAAAAGTCTTCCGTAGACTTCTTTCTAAAACGTAAGCACCTCCAAAAAGTCTCGACATCCATATATAAGTAAAACCATAACTAACAAACGTTACGACAATAAGAATCACAATTAATGTCCAAAAAACCGTACCCGTTAACTGACCCATTTGGAAATAGTCAATGGCCCGCCCAATTAAATTCGGTGGAATAATATCAAGAATACCGACTAATAAAAGCAAACCAAGTGCCAACGTATACCTTTTCCATTCTTCTTTAAAAAACCATGCTAATTGTTTAAAAATTCTAAACACACACTCACTCCCTTTTCTACTAACTAACCGCCTTCTAGTTCCCCAATTGAAATAACTTGTGCTCGTGGTATATTCTTCATCTTCCTTTCTCCTCCCTAATTCCATGTCAAAACATGATTTTCCGTGATCAAATACTAATGATTGAAACGCAAAAAAAGCATACCGCGTCATGGCGATATGCTTTGTATCCACAAGGCAAACTCACTTGAATTGACGACAATAATCATGCCGCCCTTATATCGTTTACAAGTCAGGAGTTCTTCCAGAGGACGGCTGCTTATTTAATTGACCATACCGAGCGCTTTTGATCACAAATACTTGATTATGCATAACACCGTACCTCCTTTTCCTCAAAATTAGTTTCATCACATTCACCATATTAGACGATGTTTCCAAGAAATGCAAGTCATTTTTTGATAATTCTAAAATCAAAGCTTGTTTTATCATTTACTTAGAGAGACTATTCCTCAGGTGAATGCCCAATCTCATCGGTTTCCTTCACTCTTTATGGTTGTCACCCATAAAATGAGTATACAAGAAACCATATGTTTCTTACCCAATGTTTAAAGGTGGTGTTCATTCATGGGATATTATGGTGGTGGATTTAACTATGGTTGTTGCCCTCCTCCTCCCCCGCCTTGTTATGGTGGTGGATATGGCGGCGGCTACGGTGGTGGTGGCTTTGGAATTGCTATCATTGTCGTATTATTCATCTTCTTCTTCATCTTCGGTGGTTGGGGATGGGGAGGCGGCTACGGTCCAGGAGGCCCTGGCGGCGGATATAAATAGACCCTGCACGGAAGAAAACCATCCTTATTGTTTAATAATAAGGATGGTTTTTCACGATCGGTAATTAATGAAATAGAAGAAATAATAGCCTTTTATAAAATCAAATACTTTTTTCAAACCGATTCGCCTTCATAAATAAATGCAACTCTCGATTTTCTTCTAACAGCGGATAAAATCGTAGTGGCCCTTCATAAATTTGAAGTAGATACGGGGACTTCGGAAAATGGCTCGGCTGCATAAAGTTAGGTGCGAACTGAGCAACAGGAATTTCCCCTTCATTTAAAATTGTGGCTACAAACTGGGAACAAAAGAAAGCATTTTTTCTTTTTAGATTATACTGAAACATTAAAGCAATCATTCCTAAAATATTGTAGCGATACATTTCTCGCTGAATGGAAATCTGCTCGACCTTACGCTTCATTTTTTCGTAGTCGCTTTCACTCACTTGAAGACAATATACTTCACAATGGGCTCGCTGAAATATATAAGAATGCATATCTTCCTTCACGAATCCACCAGACAACGGATTGTGCGGACGCTTTCTGCCAAAGCTGTAACACTCAGTTAATTCTTCATTAAATGAGATCGAGACATGATTTAATTTTTCTTTTGTATACATACGGATTGCTTTCGCAAACAACGTTCCTGTATCTGATAATAAGATGTATATGTTTTTTGTCTTCATATCATCAATCCTTACTCCTCATAGAAAGGCTTAATTGACTTCTATATATTTAATCACTATGGTCTACTTTATTATGTATGAGATACTTGATTCATAGAATGAGCTAGAGAGTGATTATGTATCCGTCTTTAGACTGAGCGGACAGTCCATCTTCTTGTTCGCTTCATTATAACCTTTTTTTTACAAAATAAGAATATATATTTTGTATGAAAGTTAGTGCGAACATAGAACGTTACTCGTCGCTACCGAAAATCATGCTGTGGGGTGGCGCTGAGCTAATCGGCTACGCCGCTGGAGCTCAGCTCTGCCACTACGTCCCACGGGAGTCTCCGCATGACTCGCCCGCTGGGTTACTGTAAATTCTCAAGTCCAAAAAACAATCGAACACTATTCTTTTAAAAAGAAAAAGAACAAAGGCAAATTGAACGAAAAGCCACCAGTTAAAGAGCCAGACACCACTTTCATCTTTGTTGGTGGCGTACACACGCATCTTACCTTTTTCTACAAATACTCGCTTTCAAATCGAGCCAAAGAGGCTTTGGAAAAATAGTGCTGATGTCAACTATCAACTCTAACACTTTTTCTCTCATTAGTTTTTGTGATAATTTTTATGACTTATGCTATGCTCCTAGATCCTACTTTCTATTAATAGACGCCTGTAAATCGACTTTCCCTACAGTTCTTTATTAATAATACGAGATAACTTTCTATTTTGTTTCAAAATTAGCAAAAAACTTCTATTTTGACATGGATAGGAATGTCAAAATAGAAGTTTGATTGTTTCACATTATTATAAATACCTTTTTCTTTTACTAGACGAAGGTATCCGTAATTCGTCACGATACTTAGCAACCGCACGGCGGGAGATGTCAATTTGATATTGCTTTTGTAAAGCGACTACTATTCTTTGATCGGATAAAGGCTTTTCTTTATTTTCATTATCAATAAGTTGCTTCATTAAATCTTTAATAGACGCAGTGGAGTTCCCTTCTTCCACACTCTCAGAACGTATCCCCACCGAAAAAAACGCTTTCAATTCCATCAAACCTCGAGGCGATTGCAAATACTTATTATTTGTGACGCGACTGACCGTAGATTCGTGAATATCTAACTCGTCAGCGACATCTTTCAAAATCAAAGGCTTTAACGGCTTCTGGTTAAAGATATAATCTGCCTGATAGTTGACAATAACTTCTGTGACTCTCCTTAACGTGGATTGCCTTTTTTTAATACTAGTCATAAGCCACATTACTTCATCATATTTGGCCCTAACATAACGATTCGTTTCTTCATTTAACTGTTCCGAGTTCAATTGAGTATAATGCTCATTCACTTTTATCCTCGGCAATCGCTCCATATGAACCTGGATCGTAATGGCCCCCGTCTCTCGGTCAATAAAAGTACTAACGTCTGGTGCAACATATTTGGTAAGTGTAGATTGATAGTTAATACCTGGCCGCGGTTGCAACGTTTGAATATCATCATAGACACGTTGAACATCAACTAAAGAAATTTCACATTCTTTTGCAATTTGTTTCCATTTTTTATTTGCGAGCGACTCTAAATGGAAAGTAATTATTTTTTCTGTTAGTGGTGAACGATTTTTCCTGCCCCTAAGTTGAATGAGTAAACATTCCTGTAAATTTCTTGCACCAACGCCAAGCGGATCGAGTTTTTGAACAATGGCTAGTGTTTCTTCAGCCTCTGTTTCTGATATCCCTAAATCATAGGATAGCTCAGATAACGGAAAAGCTAAATATCCATCATCATTTAAATGCTGAATGATAAACGCGACTCTTCCAAACTCTTGCTCTGATAAAGCAAGTAATCTCGTTTGCTCTAGCAAAAACGGCTGTAACTCATTCGTTTCATCCGAAACTTGCTCTAACCATGAACTCTCTTCCTCGCGTTCATAACTTCGTGCATTCATTTGAAAGTCATAACGTTCTACTTCATCATGTTTGATTATCTCTTTTTCCTTAGGTTGCTCCAGCTCTAATAAAGGATTCTCTAACGCCTGCTCTTCTACATGGGCAATCAATTCTTGGGTTGATAATTGAAGCAAGGATATGGCATGACGTAGTTCTGTTGTCATATATAGTTCTGTCTTTTGCTTTTGCACTAAACTAAAATCAAGCATCCTCGTTCACCCCTTACAACAAATTTACTTTTTCGAGAATAGTCCCCTTACTGCAAACATCACATTTTGCGGACGTTCAGCTAGCCTTCTCATAAAATACCCGTACCAATCTTTACCGAATGGTACATAAACACGCATCGTATAGCCCTCATCAGCAATACTTTTTTGTAGTTCCGTTCTCATTCCATATAACATCTGAAATTCAAATCTAGATATCGGGATATTATTATCTGCAGCGAATTGCTTTACTTGATCAATTATATGATGGTCATGAGTCGCGATTGCTGTATATTTCCCCTGTACAAGATGTTTTTTTATAATAGTAAGATAATTCTCGTCAACTTTTTCCTTATCTTGGTAAGCGACTTTGGCTGATTCCTTATATGCACCTTTAACTAATCTTAAGCTAAATTGACTCATTTCGTCTACATCCTTTTCTGCCCGATGTAAATAAGCTTGAATGACCGTACCGATATCCTCATAATCTTTTCTTAATTCAGCTAGTATATTTAATGTCTTTTGACAACGAGAATAATCTTCCATATCAATACGAATGAAAATCTGATGCTTTTTCGCGGTACGAACGATTTTTTTCATATTGTCTAGGCAAAACTGTTCATCAATATCTAACCCAAGCTGAGTAAGTTTGACTGACATATGCGAAGAAACACCAGATTGTGAAATCGCTTCAAGCGTTTGACATGCCATTTCCGTAGACTCCTCTGCCTCTTCCTTTGTTTTTACATACTCACCCAAGTGATCAACTGTACAAACAAGACCTTGACTATTGAGCTTTTTTAACGCCTGTAGCATTTCATCTATTTTTACTCCAGCCACTACTTGTGAGGCACCGAATTTAAGACCCCACTTCTTTGCCCCACTACTAATAAGACGATTATGCGATAAAAATAAAAAGAAATTACGAGAAACTTTGTCAATGACCATCATGATCCCTCCGCTTAACACTTCAAATTTATGTTTATAAATGCTATTTGCAAAAAACGCGCCAAAAAATCAACTGTTAACATCCATCCACACATAATTGATTCAGACTAAGACACTCAATCGCCGCATGATATTCGGCAGCGACGAATTACGCTCCATGTTCGCATTAACTTTCATGTAAAACCACATAGCAAAGCCCCGTTCACTTTGCCACCAACAAAGAAAAGACTGGTGTTTAATTCCTTGACTGGTGGAACTTCATTCAATTTGACTCTGTTTTATTTTTGGGTTCTTCATTCATTTATTTTGTATGAGAAACGCACGAGCTAAGAGGTCTGCACCAACCCAAGCGGAGGGAATGAGGTGGCCGACTCCTGCAGGAGGAGAGGGCAGGCTGAGCTAACCGGCGGAAAGTGTGCCCCCCATTCGCGGAGCGATTATCGAAGGTGAGCATATCGCCTTTAGTTAACTTTTATATAAAAAGATATAGAATTATTAGACATTTTTGTATATGATGAAAGAATCATATACACTTTTGTCTTATACATTGACACTAAGGAGGGCTTTTCTTGAAAACAGCTTTTCAATTATCCAATTTACTCCTACCTCTGCAAGAGAACCTATCCGTACAAAATATGAAAATTGTATCTGCAGATGATGATCTATTATCCTTGCAACAATTAGATTTCAACCAAGATTTATTAATAGAAGGAAAAGACGGTCAACCAATTGGCTGGATCCCTATCAACCAATTCATGAAAGAACTCTTTCATTACTCTAAACAACTAAGAGCCCATTACGACACTCTCCTACTTAATGTCGAAGACGCCATCGCCATTACGGATCGTGAAGGCTTGGTCACAGCCTGGAATCAAGTCGCTGAAGACATGTACCACGTATCACCTGAGCAAATTATCGATCAGCCGATAACCGATTTCTTTGATAAAGAAGCCTTAATTTTACTGGCTACTATGGAGAATAAAGTTGGAATCAGACAACAATATAATCAGCCGCGCCATCACGTACATGTCCTTATTAACAGTGCCCCTATTTTAGTAGACGGAGAGGTAGTCGGAGGCATCTCCATCGAAAGGGACATCACTGAAATGGTCAAATTAAATGAGCATCTCTCTGAAACAACGGCCTATTTGCACGACTTAGAACAAAATGTAAACGGTTCAACTGAACAAGCCTTCCAAAAAATAAAAGGACGTAGTGCTAATCTTCAAGAAGCAATCGATCTAGCAAAAAAAGTCGCCAAAACTGATGCACCTGTCTTAATTACCGGGGAAAGTGGTGTCGGTAAAGAGCTATTCGCAGAAGGTATTCATCATGCGAGTAAACGAACGGATAAGCCTTTTATTGCGATTAACTGTGGAGCCATTCCTAATGCTTTATTTGAGAGCGAGCTATTCGGCTACGATAAAGGAGCTTTTACTGGCGCGGTACGCGGTGGCAAAAAAGGAAAGTTCGATTTAGCTAAAGGAGGAACGCTCTTTTTAGATGAAGTCGGGGAAATGCCACTGGAATTACAAGTCAAGTTACTAAGGGTCATTCAAGAGAAACAATATTATCGTGTCGGCGGAACTGAATCTATTCCTTTTGATGTTCGTATCATAAGTGCAACGAACCGCAATATCGAGCAGATGGTTCAGGATGGTTTGTTTAGAGAGGATTTATACTATCGTCTCAATGTTATCTCCATCCAAATACCTTCATTGCGCGAGAGGTTAGAGGATGTCCCGGCACTCGTTCAACTTTTTCTAAAAGAGTTTTCCTTTAAGTATTCCATACCCGCTCCACAAATCGACTCCGAAGTGATGTATGCGTTCATGCAACATAACTGGCAAGGAAATATAAGACAATTACGCAATACGGTTGAAAGACTTGTGATTTTAGGTAGTGATACGGATAAAATTGAAGCTAAGCATTTACCAGCACATTTTCTGGAAAAGAACTTTGTTCCAACCAATCAGCCAGGGCAACCACCAGCGACAGTTGAAGCCGAGGAAAGACACCATACTCAATTAACAAAAGAACAATTACTAAAAGCTTTAGAAAAAACATATGGAAACCGCTCTGCTGCTGCGAAATTATTAGGTATCTCACGAGCCACCTTATATAATAAAATGAAAAAATTCCAATTAGTTACCTACAAATAAGCCATAACGCCACATAATGATAGTTCCATTTAGATGACTTATACAAAAATGTCTAAAGATTTACACTAATGTATAAACCTAGTCACTAAGCTCATAAGCATAGAGTAAAGATAAATAGTGTTAGTATAAGATAAACCGGCTAATAAGGCTGTACCAAAAAAGTTGGCACGGATATTGCAATAATATTTAATGTTGAAAAGATGAGTTCAATTAATCTTCCAAAATAAGAATGAAGAAGGGATGATTCACATGACTTGGGAATACAAACATGAACCATTTACTGATTTTAGCGATCATAATGAACAAACAGCTTTTAAAGAGGCCTTAGCATTAGTCAAAAAAGAATTAGGTAAAGAATATCCAATCGTTGTTGGTGGCAAGAAAATCTTTACTGATGATAAAATCACTTCAGAAAACCCAGCGAACCACTCAGAGGTCGTCGGTTATGTATCAAAAGCTTCTCGCGACCACGCCGAGCAAGCACATGAAGCGGCTCAAGAGGCATTCAAATCTTGGAAGACATGGAAAGCAGAAGAACGTGCTGCGATTTTATTCAGAGCAGCGGGTATTATTCGTAAAAGGAAACATGAATTTTCTGCATACCTCGTATACGAAGCTGGGAAGCCTTGGAAAGAGGCAGACGCTGATACTGCAGAAGGAATCGATTTCTTAGAATACTATGGTCGCCAAATGTTAGAACTAAAAGACGGCGTAAAAATTAACAGCCGTGAATTCATTGAGCATAATACTTACAATTACATTCCATTAGGTGTTGGTGTGACAATTTCGCCTTGGAATTTCGCATTCGCTATTATGGCAGGAACAACAGTCGCTCCAGTTGTTGCAGGTAACACCGTGTTATTAAAACCAGCTAGTACAACACCAGTAATCGCTTATAAGTTTATGGAAGTTCTTGAAGAAGCCGGTCTTCCAGCTGGCGTTGTTAACTTCATCCCAGGTAGCGGTTCAGAAATCGGCGATTATTTAGTTGACCACCCGAAAACAGCATTTGTCAACTTTACCGGTTCTAAAGAAGTTGGCGTTCGCATTTATGAGCGTGCCGCTAAAGTACACCCTGGACAAAAATGGTTCAAACGTGTCGCTATTGAAATGGGTGGTAAAGATACGATTATCGTTGATAGTGATAGCAATATCGACATCGCTGTTCAATCGATCGTTCAATCAGCCTTTGGTTTCTCTGGACAAAAATGTTCTGCTTGCTCAAGAGCCGTCATCCACGAGGATGTGTATGATGAAGTATTAGAAAAGGTTGTCGCAGAAACTGAGAAACTAACAGTCGGTAACCCTGTTGATCAAGCGAACTATATGGGACCTGTGAACGACCAAGCTGCCTTTGACAAGGTGAAGCAATATTTTGAAATCGGCTCTTCTGAAGGTCGCTTAATGACTGGCGGAACTGCCGATAATAGCGAAGGTTACTTCCTACGCCCTACTGTTTTTGCAGATGTAGCACCGAACGCTCGTCTTATGCAAGAAGAAATATTCGGTCCAGTTGTTGCGTTTTCTAAAGCGAAAGATTTTGATGAGTTGTTAGAAATCGCTAATAACACGGAGTATGGTTTAACTGGCGCTGTAATTTCTAATAATCGTCGTCACTTAGAAAGAGCGCGCCATGAGTTCCACGTCGGTAACCTCTACTTCAACCGTACGTGTACAGGAGCAATTGTTGGGTATCAACCATTTGGAGGCTTCAATATGTCAGGTACTGATTCTAAAGCCGGCGGACCAGATTACTTAACATTATTTATGCAGCCTAAGACTGTTTCGGATGCACATTAATAGCTAGTAATAAATGAAAAACTCTCATTAACCATATTGGTTTTGAGAGTTTTTTGTATGGAAGTTGATTAATGCTAGTATGCGGAGTTCTACTCTTCACTCCCAAAAATCACGCTACGCGACAATCACGTGGTGCCGCCATTACTTAACTGATTGAACTAATACAACAATTGATGTATGTTGGAATCAATAAAAAAATTATTCCATCCAAGAAACTTTAGAAATTTTGCAGCGAAATAAAATCACAACGAATATTGAATCCGTTCCCGTTGGCTTAGACTGAGGAAGTTGCAAGGCATACCTCCCGAATCAAGAAGAAAAGGATAAATTATTTATCCTTTAATTGAATATGTAAGAAATAACCGTACCTTTGTGTAAGTCGCAGAGATTAGTAAACAGGAGGGTTAAATATGATAATGAATTTTGAACAGATTGACCAATTCAAGAAAGAACTCGATCATTACAGACCACTTCCTCCAGAGGTAGTCAAAAATCTAAAGGCGTTTTACCTAGTAGATTGGACATATCATTCAAATGCGATAGAAGGGAACACACTTTCTTTACTAGAAACGAAAGTCGTCATTGAAAAGGGGCTCACAATCGGTGGGAAAAAGCTCGAAGAACACTTTGAAGTAATGAACCATACCGAGGCCATTCACTTTATCGAAGAACAGGTTCAAAATCAGACACCATTAACTGAAAGAACCGTAAAAGATGTTCATCATCTTATTCTTAAAAATATTGATGACCGTAATGCGGGGAGATACCGTAGTGTTAACGTTAGAATTTCTGGAAGTGAACACACACCGCCACATTTTCTACAATTAGATGAAGAGATGAGAAAATTACTCTCCTGGTATGATAGTAATAAAACAGAACTTCATCCTGTTCAATTAGCAGCACTTTTTCACTTTAAATTTGTTTATATTCATCCTTTTTCTGATGGAAATGGCCGTACTGCAAGATTACTAATGAACCTTATCCTGATGGGACATGGATATCCACCTGCCATTGTGAAGGCAGAAGATAATCAAAGACTTGAGTACTACAATACTCTAGAACTTGCCAGCGTCCAAAATCAACTCGTACCATTTATTGAACTAATCGCGGAGTGCGTAAAAGATAGCCTTCATAATTATATTAGTATGATTAAGTAATGGTAAAAAAGAAAACAAGCTCTTAAATACTAAGCATTAGTATTAAAGCTTGTTTTTTTAATCGATGAATTAGAGAGAAGGATTTAGCATCCATTAATCACTTTCAGGCAAAGCCTTTGTTACTAGGTACTCACAGCACTGATAGGGATAGCTTTTTTATTTGTTGGCTTTTCATTCACTTTGATTTTTGTTCATTCAATTTAATGAATGTTTTAAGATTATTTTTTGAACTAGAGAATTTAGGGTAACCCAGCGGACGGAAACATGCGGAGACTCCTGCTGGACGTAGTGGCGGGCTGAAATCCACTGGTTATGCCAGTTAGTTCAGCACCACCCTGAAGGACGGACAGCATCGAACCTGTTCTTATTCTTCATAACAACTAAATAAAAGCATGATCAGTATTGATCACACTTCCTTAACATGATATATTTATATAGATACGCACAAAAATAAAAACGGGACGTACTTATCCTATAATAATTATATCCTAAACTCTGTGCTGATGTCAAGCTTGTAAATTAACTTTTTTTAAAGGGGTGTTTGCTTTGGAATTAGAAATTCAACAGGAGCAGAAACGATTGGAATTGGTATTGGACGTAATCGAAGCAGAAACAAAAAAGTTAAGTAATGAAACGGCAAAGCGTAAAAATGAGGTCGTTCAAACGCGCAAACATTTTTGGGATGAAGTGAAGGTCAATACCGATACATTTGATGATTATCTTGAAACAATTATTGGTTTACGTCAGGAAGCTCAAGCTCTATCTGTAAGCCAAAGTACACACCAGCACACTTCAAAACGTTTATCGACCTTACATCGCATGGAGCAAGTACCCTATTTTGGACGCATTGACTTCACTGAGGAAGGAAGTCACCATTCTGAGCCTATATATATCGGCCTCTCCTCCCTTACCGATAAAAGTGGAGAAGAGTTTCTCATTTACGACTGGCGTGCCCCGATTTCTAGTGTCTATTATGACTTCCAGCCCGGCCCTGCTCAATATGAAACACCAAGCGGGCGCATGAATGGCCAGCTAGAGAACAAGTTTCAGTACTTAGTTCGTAAAGGCAAAATCGAGTCGATGTTTGATACCAGCCTTACAATCGGTGATGAAATATTACAACAAGTCCTCGGACAAAGCACGAATAAGCATATGCAAAGTATCGTTGCCACGATCCAACAAGAGCAAAATCGCATTATCCGTCATGACAAAGGACGCCTGCTAATCGTACATGGTGCTGCTGGAAGTGGGAAAACATCGGCAGCCTTACAACGAATTGCTTATCTACTTTATAAATACCGCGAACAAATTAACGCTGATCAAATTATACTTTTCTCACCCAATACGATGTTTAGTAGTTATGTTTCAAATGTTTTACCTGAACTTGGCGAAGAAAATATGCAACAAGTCACTTTCCAACAATATTTACAATATCGACTTGGAGACCTATTTCAAGTTGAGAACCCTTATGAACAACTTGAATATGTTCTAACAGCAACCAAAAACCGTTTGTATCATTCAAGGATCGCAAGTATTCGTTTCAAAGCATCCACTGAATTTTTTAAGGCCATGCAATCCTATCGCCAATCTTTAGCAGTAGATGGCATGATTTTTACCGACATTCCATTTCGCGGACAAACAATTATTACCGCCGAGAAGTTGACCAAGCGTTTTTACTCCATAGATTCATCTCTTAGCTTTCATAATCGCCTTGAGAAACTACGTGATTGGTTATTAAAAGAATTATCATCATTCCATAAAAGGGAGCGTGGAAAGCCTTGGGTCCAAGAAGAAATTGAGCTACTGAGTAATGAGCAATACCATAAGGCGAGAATTTTTTTAGCGAAAAAACGTGGTTACGAAAGGGCAGATATTTCAGATTATGAGGTAGAACCCGAAGCACTTGCCCACCTCATTGTTCGCAAAAAAATAAAGCCATTGCGAGAATACGTACAATCCTATCAGTTTGTTGATTTTAAAGCGATTTATCAACAGCTTTTCTCAATTTCAACTCCTATTCACCAATGGTTAACATCAGAAAAACCATCTTTATGGGAAGCTATATGTGAGACAACTTCACAAGCACTTAAAGAAAATATACTATACTATGAAGATGCTACTCCCTTTTTATTATTAAAAGAGATGATTCAAGGCTTCCAAACAAACCGTTCAATCAAACAAATCGTTATTGATGAGGCACAGGATTACTCTCCATTTCAATTCGAATTTTTAAAACGATTGTTTCCTGTGGCAAGAATGACCGTCTTAGGTGATTTTAATCAGGCAATCTTTGCCCATGCCCATGAGCAGGATAACTTTAACACACTTACAAGCCTTTATGGTGCTGAACAAACTGAAATGATTGAATTAACGAGAAGTTACCGTTCAACAAAACCCATTATTGACTTTACAAGCAGGCTTGTTGCCAATGGACAAAACATCGTTCCTTTTAATCGTGATGGAGTTAAACCCCAGCTTACTTTCATATCTAGTAGAGACGAGTTACATCAAGCGATAACCGCTCAAGTAACCGAGTGGCAAGAACAAGGCTATCAAAGCATTGCGATTGTTTGTAAGTCTGCGGCAGAGAGCTTCGCAGCCTTTTCTTCTCTCTCTGATATTAATGACTTGAAGCTATTAAAGAGTACCTCGCTTGAATATGAGCAAGGGGTTGTCGTGGTCCCTTCTTATGTATCAAAGGGAATTGAATTTGATGCAGTGATTATTTATGATGCTTCAGCAGACGTTTACGAAGAGGAGAGCTTGCGTAGAATTTTTTATACGGTTTGTACGAGAGCGATGCATCAATTACAGCTCTTTAGTATTGGGAGGCCGACGAGCTTTTTAGATCATCCATTAATTAATGAGATGATTGAGGCAAAACATTTACATCGGTGATTTTTTTGAGACACTTCTGATTGCCTACCGGCTTTTCGGAGGTGTTTTTCCTTTGTGTAAGGTTAGTTTTGTGTGGAGCCCTGCTCGTCGTTCCCTAAGATCATGCTGTGTGTCCTGCGAAGTTGTTTTCCTTAATCGTCACTCAATTCATAGTCATTTAATGAAATCAAATAAATAATCTGATATGCCGCTCCATTTGAATGAAAGAGCAGGAACACCCCCAGCAAAGAAGCCACCCAATTAGGTGGCTTCAACTCTTACTCTTCCATCTCATCATGTAAGCCACGTTCTCCGCTCCAACCTTCTGGCCATTCACCACCTGATTGATAAATATCTGTTGCATCTTCAACCCAATACGTATACATGAATCTAGGCTCGTTATCAAAAACAACTTGAATATGATAAGGGTTTGTGTGAGTGTAGCCTTCCTCACGATGAGGTACTCGTTTGAACTCCCATGTTTCACCTGGGTAATTCTTTTCTAAATACCCATCAAGTAACTCGATCTTTTTCTCAACCTGATAATCAATCCAATAAGGATGTACGAATGAAAAGCCTACTGCCATAATGAAAACCAAACCGGTTATAGCAAATCCGTATTTCCACCACAAACGCTTTAAGAAGAAAGTGACAAGTAATACAATCCCCATTAATACCCAGACGAGTGACCACCAAATAATCTGTAACGGCTCCATGAGGACACTTCCCCCCTTTTATGTGTCGATTATTTCTGTTCGAGCACTTTATAGATTCTCTCCAAGGCCCAATCAAGCTCTTCCTTGGTAATGACTAATGGTGGGGCAAAGCGAATCACTTTTTCATGAGTTTCTTTACATAACAAACCAAGTACTTTTAATTGCTCACAATAAGGGCGAGCAGACTCTGTTAATTCAACACCAATAAATAGGCCTTTACCACGCACCTCTTTAATAAGTGGGTTATTGATTTTTATTAATTGTTCTTTTAAATATTGTCCTAATTCCAGTGAACGAGATACTAGATCCCCTTCCTCCATCACCTCTAACGCAGCTAAAGAAACCGCGCAAGCGAGTGGGTTACCACCAAAAGTCGAACCGTGGGAACCAGGCTCAAATACGCCTAAAATATCTTTGTTTGCTGCGACGACTGAGATCGGAAAAACACCTCCGCCTAACGCTTTTCCAAGGATATACATATCAGGTACAACCTCTTCCCAATCACAAGCGAAAAGTTTACCTGTCCTTCCTAATCCTACTTGTATCTCATCGGCAATAAATAAAACCTCGTTGCTTTGACAAAGTTCCTTGGCTTCCTTTAAAAATCCTTCTGGTGGCACAATAATACCTGCCTCACCTTGGATGGGCTCAAGTAAAAAAGCAGCTGTATTCTCCGTGATTGCCCCTTCCAACGCTTTGATATCACCATATGGAATCACTTTAATTCCTGGTAACATTGGACCAAATCCACGCTTATATTCCTCGTTGGAAGATAAGGACACCGCCGTCATCGTACGACCGTGAAAATTTTCTTCACATACAATGATTTCAGCCTCGTTTTCCGTTACACCTTTAACATCATACGCCCATCTTCTTGCTGCCTTAACAGCTGTTTCAACTGCCTCAGCACCCGTATTCATCGGCAAAACCATCTCTTTTTTCGTTAAATGAGCGACCTTTTCATAAAAGAAACCTAACTGATCATTATGGAAAGCCCTTGAGGTTAGCGTCACCTTTTCAGCCTGGGCTTTCAATGCCTCTATGATTTTAGGATGGCAATGACCTTGGTTCACAGCAGAATATGCACTTAACATATCAAGATAGCGATTTCCCTCTGGATCTTGCACCCAAACCCCCTTCGCTTCGGAAATAACGACCGGTAATGGATGATAATTGTGAGCCCCATATTTCTCCGTTTGTTTTAGAATATCAACTGTTGACATCGGAAAACCTCCTAGCCATATTTTATGAATCTACCTCTAAATCAGATGTAGCTATTCTCTCTACACTTTATTTATTCCATGAAATCATCGTTTTTCCTTCTCATTCTACGTATAAACATATTAAGCTCACATTAATTGACCTAGCTGAAAAATATAACTGAAATAAATGCTAAATCACTTCTTTCTGTGGTTCAGAACGTATTAGTCGACTGGAAGAAAACCTAATTATAAAGCTAATCACAATCATAAAAATAAAAAAGTAAAGTGCGTACAGTTTTATGAAGCTACTTGTCATATATATAACCGTATAAATAAAAGGTGATAGGACAGCCAAATAATTAATTACAAGATAAAACCAATTTTTCTTAATGAACAGATTCATCCCCAAAAGCTTCGTTGCTGTGTAATCCAAGCTCCATACTAAAGCCAATAAAAACAAATGATACTCCGGGAAATTGAAGATTGTTAGTAGTAAAAATACAACAGTTAGAACACAACCAACTAATATATCTTTTCTCAAATAAATAACCTCCTTTTATTGTTCAAAATCGAAATACCCTAAATAGTGCAATGCAACTCATAGTAACAACTTATCGTTGCCCTTTCTTCATTCCTTTTTGACTGGTGATACTTTGTTAATTTTATTTTTACTTCTTACTTTGGTCACTTTTCATTACTTTACTTTTATATGAAACTGCGAACATTGAACGTTACTCGTCGCTACCGAAAATTATGCTTCGCGTCCTGCGGGGTGGTGCTGAACTAACTGGCACAGCCAGTGGATTTCAGCCCACCACTACGTCCCGCGGGAGTCTCCGCATATTTTCGTCCGCTGGGTACTGCTCATTCTCAAGTACAAATAACATCCATTAAAATATCAAATTAGTGGCGACTTCTTAAACAGTTAGCCGGTTTACAACTCCATCACCCCATTAGGAGTCGCACGAACAAAAGGGAGCAGTATCCTGTTAAGGTCATTTATCGCAAGATGGATGACGAGCTAACTTCAAGGCACAACCTCTCGCCCCTAAGTACACTTTCATGCAAAACTCTCCCCATTAAAATAACAACAACGCCAGATAAATCACAAAAGTAACCGTTAAACTACTTAACAAAGTAGAATACAAAACGATTTGTGCATGTAGCTCTGGAGCGACATCATATTCAAGTGCCAACGTTGCTGTATTTCTTGAAGTAGGAAAAGAACTCGCAATCAATAACGACTGTGCCATCACACCATCTATTTGCAAAAGATAAATTACACCCACAGCGACAAGTGGACCCACTAGTAACCTTCCGATTAGTGCCAAAGTTATCACACGGTGAAATACGCGAATTTGAATGTTAGCCAGTTGAGCTCCAAGTAAAAGTAAAGCAACAGCAACAAACCCATTGGCCAGATGTTCAATTGGAAAAAGAAGAAACGAAGGCAGTGATAGATCAAAGATTTGAAAGAATAAGCCCAAGACTAGTGCATAAATGAGCGGCAGCTTTAAAAAGGATTTCATAATTTCCAGAAAGGACTTTGTCGTCGATAATAAATTGTATAGACCATACGTATATGTCAGCATATTTTGAAAAATCAGCACAAAAATTTGGATCGAGACACCAAGTGGATTAGCACTAAAAATGAGTTGGCTCACTGGCAAACCATAATTACCTGAATTCATGAGGGATATACTATTTTTTAAAGCGGCTTCTTCATGATCCTGTACACTAAATACCTTACCGATTATATACGTAATAAAAATCATCGCTATAGTAAAAATCAGCAAATACATAAGTAATTGAGCCAGCAATGAGAAGTCAATATGTACTTGATATATATTTAGGAATACAGCTGCTGGCATAAAACAATGAACCAACCATTTAGAGATGGGCGCTAGTTGAAATTGATACTTTTTTTGTATCACTAAACCAAGTGCCATTAAAATTAGTATAGGCAAAATAACATCTAGAAAAATAATCGTGACCCTCTTTACTCCTATCCTGTTGCATAATAAGATTCGTACTTCCTATTTTACTTCTTAGATCACGATTTGAATAATCGAAATTTGTAATGAAATCCAATAAGAGTAGCTTATATCGAATAGAGTTAGCTCCTTTTTATTCTTTTGATGATAACCAAATTGTGCGGATCTTACCCTCAACAAACCAAAAGGTTAAACTAATTTTCTCTCGTCTGTCCCTGTAAACCATCGCTTCTCCTAAACCCATTTCCTGATACGTATAATAATGTCGACCATATCGCTCTTCGACATCTTCAACAGAATCTCCACTACCTACACCACGTTTTGTTACATAATTAGCGTTACCCATAGAGATAGATTGAATGACACCAGTTACTTCCGTAGAAATAAACAATAAATCATTTTGATAGTAGTAGCCATTATCCACCTCTCGTTTGGAGTAGCGACCCAACTCTGCAATTATTTCTTCATTTAATTGCTTGTTAATCTCAAATGGTCCAATCGCTTCTCCACTGAGGTCGGTTGACAGTATCAGGAATGGCCGAAACATATAAATGGCTAAACAAGCGAATAACATCAAAAAATAGAGCAAACCTATTCTTTTATTTTGAACAGAAATTGCTATTCCAATAAATATAACAACAAGTAATAAGAGTGCAATTAATAATAGCATCTATTCACCATCCTAATTGAAGAATTATGAATAGGATACTACTATTTTTATCGTTTTTCAATAATTAAAAATTGATAAACAGACATTTTAATTAAATAAGACCTTTGCCCACTCTATTACTTGATAGAGGATAAAGGAAAAGTATACTAAATAGCTAGTTATCCCCACATACCTAATTAATTGATTTTCTGCTCTTTCTACATTGGACATTGCAATTAGGACAAGAGATAAAAAGATCAAGAAAAAGAACTCATGAATCCTGCCTCATAAGGTCATAGAAAGATTTGACTGAATTTTACTTTTGGCTTTAAAAGAGTGTTGAATGGTATCGTCGAATACTGTCATTTTTTAATTACATTTTTTTCTAATTTAATTATTGACTTTTCCTATTAGTATAGTATGATTTAAGTGAGCATAATGCTCCACTCCTTTTCACAGCATATACGGTTGTGAATCCCCCATTGTTCGCCTCCCTTTAATTGGGGAGGCATTTTTTTAAATACGTACAGTTGCTTCACTTCAAACCTAGCTCTTTGACTATAATAAATGAAACGCTGGACTCACATTCATCCTAGTCCCCTTTTACTTTCTTAGCATCCACACAACAAATGGAATCAGCAATAATGCGAGAGCACCTCCACCTAACGATAAAGTCGCATAGCTGGACTGAGCCACGACCATTCCAGACAATGCACCACCCGTGGCACCCGCTAAAGCAATTAATACATCCACAGAGCCTTGTGTTTTTGCACGTGTCGTTGCAGTCGTCGAATCAACGAGTATCGTCGTTCCACTTATTAAGCCAAAATTCCAACCTAACCCTAATAAAATTAAAGCAATCATTAAATTCAAGAGCGAATCTGCAGGACCGAATGCAGCAAAAAGACCTGCTGCGATCAATGTCACACCAGCAGCAATCGCCATGATTCTGCGTCCAAGTCGATCGACCAATACTCCTGTTACTAAAGAAGGTAAGTACATTGCGGCAACGTGAGCCGCAATGACCATTCCTACCTGATGTAAACCGTGACCATGGTGTCCCATATGAATGGGTGTCATTGTCATCACCGCGACCATAACAATTTGTGTTGAAACCATAATTGCTGCGCCTGCTATTACCCCTCTTTTATCAAAAGCCTCAATCAGTTCCGATTGTACCCCTTTTTTATTCCCTTCTTCTATCGCAATTTGTTGTGCGACAATAAATGGATCGGGTCTTAGAAAAACAAAAATAACAGCACCTGCTAATAGGAAAGCGACAGCCGCAAGTATAAATGGCCCTGCAAGTGCAGGTATACCAAATCGTACTGCTACGCCACCCATTACAGTAACCAAATTCGGACCTGCAACAGCACCAAAAGTAGTAAAAACCATTGCAATACTAACAGCCGTGGCCCGCTGTTTCGGGTACGCTAAATCAGTTCCTGCATAACGTGCTTGCAGATTCGTTGCAGTCCCAGCCCCATACACAAATAAAGAAATAAATAATAACCATACTTGACCCAAAACAGTTGCAGCTACTACCCCAATCGCACCTAAACCTCCAGCAAAAAAGCCTATTGAAAGCCCTAATCTTCGACCGAATTGCTGTGTAAACCTACCAACTAAAAACGCTGTAAGTGCAGATCCTAATGTAAATAAGGCGGTTGGAAGACCTGCATAGGCATGAGAGCCGAGCATTTCTTGGGCAAGTAAAGCACCTACAGTAATTCCTGCCGCTAATCCGGCCCCTCCAAAAATTTGTGACAATACAATAATCCACAGCGTTCTTCTATAGAGCTGTGTTTTTTTCTGAGGTGAGATCGCTGATTCCCACTCTTTTTTATTTACAAGCTGTTCCCCCAATACATTCATCCTTTCCTCAACCACTTGCCCACTTTATTTTATCTGACCATCACTGGATTTCGCTAGGAATAATTATAAATAAGTATTTTACGTATTTGGGTTTACACCGCATTCGGCGCATTTTTTCCACTTGCAACCCCAAGATTCACCGGTCGCTCGGGCTTTCTTCCTCTTTTTTCAGTCAAGTCCTGAATATTGTGTAAATACTCCTCTATAATGTTTCCACTCTCTTTTAGTATGGATTGTGTTGGTGTGAGGAGGGCCCCGGGGCCCTCCTCACACCAAC
>LFJO01000016.1:0-84110 GCA_001038565.1 Alkalihalobacillus pseudalcaliphilus | reverse complement strand
GAAACTATTGTAACAGGAGTTTAATGATGTCTTTTCTTTTTACACAATTATATGGACTTAATCTCTTTTTCCGCTCGTAACCCCGAGATTCCGCTTTTCCTCCGCATTGGACCCTCTTCCCGCTGCATTGCCGCGTATTTTCATTTGCGAAGCATTAACTACTCTTTTCCTCGCTTCATTGCTGCGAATGCCGTCTGGGCAGCTACAAATTACATGACACTCATCCCATTTCTATTGTTCCTTCTAAAACGATGTACTTTTTTCTCAACTCCATGATACTCGCCTAAACCAGTTGGGAGTACTTTCATAAAATAGATTAATACCTATCATAACAGGAGTGACCAATATGGCATTAGAAAAATTTGTCGATGCTCTACCGATTATGGATGCTGCCATTCCCACTAAAACAGACAAACACGGAGCCCATTACGAGATTACAATGATAGAGTTCACACAAAAGCTTCATCGAGATTTACCACCAACTCGTTTATTCGGTTATAACGGAACCTACCCGGGGCCGACCATTCATGCGAAGAGACATGAGCCCGTTCATGTAAAATGGAGTAATTTACTTCCTGACACGCATTTTTTACCTATTGATAAGTCCATTCATGGTTTAGAACATAATCCTGAAGTTCGTACAGTCGTGCATTTACACGGAGCCGAAACCAAGCCTGATAGCGACGGTTACCCTGAAGCTTGGTATACGAACAACTTCAAAGAAAAGGGTCCCCTTTTTGAGCGAGAAATTTATGAATATCCAAATGATCAAAGAGCGTCCACACTTTGGTATCACGATCACGCTATGGGAATAACACGCCTTAATGTTTATGCAGGTTTAGAAGGACTTTATCTTATCCATGACCAAGCAGAAAATCATCTACGCTTGCCTAAGGATGAGTATGATATTCCACTTCTCATCCAGGACAGAACCTTTAATGAAGAAGATGGCTCACTCTTTTATCCACGTCAGCCGAATAATCCACCAGAAAATTATCCGAACCCAAGTATCGTGCCTTTTTTTGGCGGCAACACGATTTTAGTTAATGGAAAGGTATGGCCTTATCTGGAAGTAGAACCGCGCAAATATCGTTTTCGCCTTCTAAATGGCTCGAATGCCCGTGGTTATACACTATTTTTAGATACCGGGCAACCTTTTGTCCAGATTGCCTCAGATGGTGGCTTACTCAGAAGGCCGGTCACACTTGAAGAAATCGAAATTGAGCCAGCCGAACGTATCGAGATCATCCTTGATTTTTCTCAGTATAAAGGACAAACGATTACGCTAAAAAATAATCTCGGTCCAAATGGTGACCCAACGAATCCAATTGCTGACATTATGCAATTTCGGGTAACCGTTCCTTTAAAAGGTTCAGATACAAGTCGAGTTCCAACACATTTATCAACGATTCCTTGTTTAAGCGGGCGCCCCATTTCTAAAATTAGAAATCTCCGCTTAGGTGGAACCGTTGATGAAATAGGGCGTGGTGTCCTTTTATTAGATAATCACTTTTGGCACGATCCCATTACAGAAACGCCAACATTAGGTACAACGGAGATTTGGAATATCATTAATACTACGAACTTTCCACATCCTATCCATATCCATTTGATACAATTCCAAGTTCTCGGCCATCAACCTTTTGATGTTGAGCTCTTTAACGAGACAGGTCAACTCACTTTCACTGGCCCGATCATCGCACCAAAAGTGAACGAACGCGGTTGGAAAGATACATTAGCCGCACCAGCCGGTCAAGTTACACGTGTGATCGGTCACTTCGCTCCATATCCTGGCTTATACGTATGGCATTGTCACATTTTAGAACATGAGGATTATGACATGATGCGTCCTATGTATGTTGTGGATCCAAATAGTAATACGCCGATTCCTCTCCCCCCTGGGCATGAACATGAATCAGGAGAGGGGCAACAATCCGAACGACCAAGACCAATTCCTACACCGATTGACCATGGTGAACACCATATGTAAAAAAAGAAAGTGCCGCATCATCTGGCACTTTCTTCCTTATTATTCACCGCTTGCTTTTTGCACCTTCGCTAAAACATTCCTTGCAAATTGATAATAAGCAGAATGAGGTTGTTTTTTTGTTACAGCCACAGCTTCCTTTGCAAGAATAAGTGCCTTTTCTACCTCTCCAATTATATGGTCCTTCTCGCAGGTATTTCCACTTTACTCATGGGCTTAGCTACAAATATCTGGTTCGGTACGCTCTTTTTTATGATGCCTACAGCTAGTTCAGTCATATTAAATATTACCTTTAGCTCTCTACTAATCTTAGAGATTGAGGATCAATATCGTGGCCGTCTGTTTAGCTTAATTAGCCTCTTTTCCGTTTTTCTAATGCCACCACTGGCGATTATCGGCGGCATTATAGCTGACCTATTCGCCGTTCAACACCTGTTCTATTTTACTGGTATCTATATGACTGTTATTGCGTTATATCCTTTAATCGATAAAGATATAAAGAATTTAGCTAAGCTCCCTTCCTAACAAAAAGACTGTCTCTAAAAGTGATCACTCACTTCTAAGACAGTCTACTCTTATTCCTGAAAATGCTCTTCATGGTACCTTTGTATTTCCTCTTCTGTTAATAACCTAGTCGCTTCTCCCACATTACCATTTTGCAAACGCCAAATCGTATTGTGATCCTCAACAGCTTGGGAAAAATCTCCGTTCAGCCACCTTGTGATGATTTGTTCATAAACGTCGCCATGCTCATATTGATTGGCTTCAATAATCATAAGGATTCGCTCTAGTCTTTCCTCTGTCACTTGGAATTTCCCCCATTTTTGCGAAGCGTGGACATATCCATGTGACATATGGTGAATACGGTTTTGAATGCTTAACTCTTCCATATCTAGTGGAAGAAGATCTTCGACATCCTCCCCTTCAATGGCACTAATGATAGGTTCAACCGTTTCACCTTCTTCAGGCTGAGCACTATCCTCTTCTACAGGTGCAGAAGTTTCTTCAGGAAATGAAGCTACTTCTTCATCTTTGCCTTCCTGATATATGGGGTAATACATATAGGCACCTACACCTAATAAAGCGATTGCGATAATAATGACGCTAACTTTTTTCATTTTGTTTGAATAACCTCCAAGTAAGAGTTCTATCGAACATTTCCCTATGAATCATCATTGAAAGTTTAACCTTATTTACCAGTTTTTCTTATTCTTTTAAGCTATCATAAAACCACTAAAAAAAGGAAGTATTAATGATGAATATTTTTGTTTTTTCGAATAGTAAACGGACTGAGCTAGTAGCCCAGTCCGTTGTTTTTATATGAAAGTTGCTTATGGGCGATAGTTTGTGCCGTGAAATTAGCTCGTCATCCATCTTACGATAAATGACCTTAGTAGGACAGTGCTCCCTGTTTGTTCAGGCCGACTCCTGATGGTGATCGAGTTGTAAACGGGCCAACAGTCTGAACAGTCGCCACTACTTTCATCTTTGTTGGTGGCGGAGCGGTTTTGGCTCCACTATGCGGTTTTTTTATGGAAGTTCGTGCTAATAGTCATATACGGGCTCTGAAACTTACTGCTACCTCCTGAGTTCAAAAAACATGCCATTTACATAAATTCTAAATGATAAAAACGTAAGTTGAACGTTTCATCCCTTTTTTCGTGAACTTACTACTGCTCTTTCCTTGTGTAACTGCTTCGTTTACTTTCATGTGCGTTATGAGCGAGTTGTTTGTACACCTATTGATTTTTTAGAAGCTTTTTCCATTCATTGACAACTATTTGAGCAATGGCTCTTGCTCCCTGCTCTGAGAAATGCGTATTATCATTTACTCCCTCAGGATAATTCGGTTCCTCACCTTGCTTTAACCACATAAACCATGCTTTCGATGCCTCAGGTCCTTGCTCAACGTATGCGTCCGAACTTAATTTCGTTAAATCAATAAAAAAGGTCGATTCCTCTTTAGCTACCTCTTCTACCATTTCGTGATAACCTTCATGTGGATTGAGCATCCTACCCTGCTCTGAAAAATACCTTCTTTGGACAGGTGAAAGTAAGAGAGGAATCGCTTCTGCCTCTCTAATTTCACGGATATATTTTCGTAGATTTTCTTTATATTGTTCAGGTGTCGTCCCACGATGGTCCTCTTTTTGATCATTATGTCCAAATTGAATGAGTACCCAATCCCCTTTATTCAGGTGAGAAAGGGCTCTTTGAAAGTGACCTTCTTCACGAAAGCTTTTAGAGCTCCGTCCAGATTGAGCAACGTTAAAACTAGCCATTGACCTTAACTGCTCAGCCAAAAGTTGGCCCCAACCATATTGTGGAAACTTCTCAGGCGGATGTTCTGACATAGTTGAATCACCGATTAAAATAAGCTTAGGCTCTAATGCTATCTTTTGAATGGATAGTTCCTTAATACCTCCCCCCCACCATGCAAGCTCAATCTCTGAATCTTTCACATAAACATGATTGATAATCGTACTTGCAGTCGGTTGAGCTTTTAATAAAAGCTGACCATTCCCGTACTTAATCGATGTATGCGGATAAGCATAAATCGTCATTTGATATATGCCCTGCTCTACATTGTAATGAAAGGTCGGTACTCGCTCTCGGTGATAGTCACCCGTTAATGGCCTCGCCTCACCTTTTATAAAAAAAGCACCTGAATCTGGAGGGAATATTTCTCTATCTTCAAACGTAAAGGTCTTCATCATCCTGCTCCTTTTAAATGAATCGTGACAAGAGAACATCCGGTTTATTCTCTAATAATTCTTGAACATAAGCGAGAACTTTATAGTGATACACCTTGAGGCCCTGTTCTTTACCCCACAAATGCTCATTCTCTAAAATTTGAAAAACTGTATCTTCTAGAGACGTCTCATTTTCCTCATAAGAATGCCATACACCTTCTAAAAACAGTAATGTTTGTTCAGTATCTCGAATGGTATGTCGCTCCCCATTTACTTCACCTTGTAAAAAAGCTCCTTCTCTCTCAGTTGGTTTCATATAAACAAGAAGTGCCGCTAAACTAAAAATTAAACGCTCTGGAACTTGATTTATTTTTTCATAGTCTTTCAGGGTGGGCAGTAGTCTTGTTCGAAATTTATAAATGGCATTTAAACCTATATCTGTCCATTGGTGTGCAAGGAATGGATTTTCAAATCGTTCTAAAACCGAGTCTGCATAAGCTCGTTTCTCTTCTTCATCCGCCACCACGACTGGCACAAGCTCTTCTTTCAAACTCTTTTCAATAAAAGGTCGTAAAGTTGTATTCTCTAAAGCACTACTCACCGTTTTCTCTCCAGACAAATAACAGATCGCAAACATCATCGTATGAAGTCCATTTAATAAACGCACTTTAATCTCTCGATAATGCTCCGTACTTCCCCACTTCACTTCTAGACCCGCCTCTTGAAAGGGAATTTTATCATCAATCGGCTTTTCTGGCTCAACCACAAATAAATGATAAGGCTCTGCCACGGTTAAAAGATGGTCGTCGTAACCTAATCGTTCTACCCAAGCCTGCTCTTCCCCTTTCGGAAAACCTGGAACAATTCGATCGACCAATGTGTTACAAAATATATTCGCTTTGACGACCCAGTCCAAAAAAGCTTGAGGCAGTTCCCAATCTTTAGCTATTTGTAAAACGATTCGTTTTAATTCCTGTCCATTATTCTCAATTAATTCACATGGAACTAGATATAATCCCGCCTGAAGAGAACCATCGAAATATTGGTACCTTTCAAATAAAAATGCCGTAACTTTTCCAGGAAACGATAAGGGTGCTTGGCTTGGCTCATACTCCTCTTGCTGATAAACAAGCCCAGCCTCTGTCGTATTAGAAAACATCCACTTTATATCAGGGGACTGAGCAAGCTTTAAAACGTCTGTCCAATTTGTATAGGGGTTAATGCTTCTAGATATCGATTCAATAATCTCTGCCTGATCAATAACTTCTCCTGCTTGTTTTCCTCGAAGAATCGTCGTATATAGGTTATCCTGTGCTTGAAGAACTGGAACCACTTTTCCATGAGGCGTAGGTTGAATGCTTACGACATAGCCATCATATAAGCCTTGTCTATGAACTTGATGAAGCATCCAATCAAGGAAGCCACGCATGAAATTTCCTTCTCCGATTTGTATGATTGTTTCTTTTTTATTTACAGGGAGGTTCTGATTCTGTGATAGCCACGCTTTGGTTAACCTTGTTTTGGTTGTATTTGTGTCCATGTGATACCTCCTTTTGGATTGCTGCGTATTTTCATTTACACCGCATTGGCGACCTTTTTTCTCGTTTCATTGCCGTGTATTTTCATTTACGCCGCATTGACGACCTTTTTTCTCGTTTCATTGCCGCGTATTTTCATTAGACCGCATTGACGACAGTCTGTCCTCGCTCTGCTCCTTAGCACATGTGCTACCTACAAAATCACTCCGTCTTTAAACAAGGCAATTTCCTTAAATCCGTTTCGTTCGTTGTGTGTTGTGACTTCTCCTGATGCTAGACCCAGCACATAATCAAGTAAATCCTCTGCAAGCTCCTCCATCGCTTTACCCTCGACTAATACACCTGCATTAAAGTCAATCCAGTTTTTCTTCCGTTCATATAAATGAGAGTTAGTTGATATTTTCACCGTTGGAACAGGTCCACCAAATGGGGTACCTCGCCCCGTCGTAAACAAGACAATGTGGGCACCGGCAGCCGATAGAGCCGTCACCGAAACAAGGTCATTGCCTGGTCCCTCTACAAGGGACAGACCTGGTTTTGTCACCTTACCTCCATAAGGAAGAACATCGTTAACCGGGGCAAAACCACCTTTTTGCACACAGCCCAATGACTTCTCCTCTAAAGTCGTAATGCCGCCTTTTTTATTACCTGGCGATGGGTTTTCATAGACAACTTGATTATGACGTATAAAATACTCCTTAAAACCATTAACCATACCAACAATGGACTGATAGACCTCTTTATCCTTGGCACGATTCATTAAGATCGTCTCTGCCCCAAACATCTCCGGTACTTCTGTCAAAATCGTTGATCCACCTTGGGCAATTAATAAGTCAGAAAAAGCCCCAACGAGTGGATTGGCTGTAATTCCAGAAAGGCCATCAGAACCACCGCATTTCAAACCGACCTTCAAGTAAGATGCAGGAACTTCTTCACGAGCATCTGCCTTAGCTACTTCCGCTAATTCAGCTAACAAATCCGTCGCCTCTACAAGTTCATCCTCTGCTTCCTGTACCGATAAAAATTTCACGCGCTCCACTTCATATTCGCCTAAAGTTTCTTTAAATAAATCGATATAATTATTCTCACACCCTAACCCTAAGACGAGCACACCGGCTGCATTTGGGTGCTGAACGAGATTGCTTAAAATCGCTTGTGTATGCTTCAGATCATCACCTAATTGTGAACAACCGAACGGATGTGGAAAATGGTAGACTCCATCGATATTTTCATAGCCCTCTTGATTCCCAAGCTTCGCCACAAGCTCAGCAGTTTTGTTAATACATCCGACCGTGTTAATAATCCAGAGCTCATTGCGGATACCGACTTCACCATTTTTACGTTTAAAGCCTTGAAATGTTTTAGTCGCCAGACTCTTTTCTAAGGCAGCAGCGGCTTGATCGGGTTGATAATCATACTCCAACGTCCCATCGAGACCTGTTTGAACATTATGTGTATGCACCCAATCTCCAGCTTTTATAGGCTCTTTTGCTACCCCGATTGGAAAGCCATATTTATGAACCTTCGCCCCGACGCTTACATCATGTAAGGCCAATTTATGACCACGAGCAATATCCTCCTTTATAACAAAATCTAGACCATCAAACTGAATCGATTGCCCTTGCTGATAATCACGTAATAAAACGAGTACATCATCATTGGGATGAATTTTCATATAATCCATGGCTTACACTCCTCGGTCTCGGCTAAGAGCTCTTTCACTTTTACAGACTGGCCACTTTTTGCTGATTTCCAAACGGCTTCACCAACAGCGATCGAATAGGCACCAGCCTCAGCACCTGCAAGTACTTCATAGCCACGACTCGGATCAGAACCTAAGTATAAATCCTCTTGAATCAGCGGATCGCCACCACCATGACCACCATCATTTTTCACTACATGAATAATTTCTTTTGACCCGAATAATGGAATATAATCAATCGTTTGCTCTGGTGTTGGAAAAGGAGTCCTTGATGGAGCATGGTATTCCTGTGTCTCTATCCTACCTTTTGTTCCATTAATCGCAAGACGATAACCTTCATAAGGGACAGAGAAATTAATGGAATAGCTTAATAATGCTCCCTTGTTATATTTCACCGTTGCTACATACGTATCTTCAATCTCAATATCGCTGTCAAAAATACAGGAATCTGGGCGATACCCTGTATAAGCACCTAAATCTTGACCAGCCATCAAATGATCATCACGCACAGCCACACTTTGACTACGTCCCGACCAACGACGGTAATAATCACAATCTAATTGTTCCGTACAGGTTCCACAATGGCGCCCATCCACTCGACTTGGATTAAGCTCACTATCTGCCCCGTAATAGTTCAAAGCTCCATAAGCAAAAACTTCCTCAGGCTTCTGGTCAATCCACCAGTTTACTAAGTCAAAATGGTGGGTTGATTTATGAACCGATAATCCTCCAGAAAAGTCTCGATCACGGTTCCATCTCTTAAAATAGCTCGAGCCATGGTACGTATCAATATACCAATTGAGGTCAATCGAGGTCACACGCCCTATTTTGCCTGAATCAATCAACTCTTTTATTTTTGTGTGATAAGGACTATATCGGTAATTAAAGGCAACGGTTACTTTGCCTTTGCTCTCTCGTTCTGCTTCTAACACACGAATTGCATCATCACTCGTCGTCACCATTGGCTTTTCACTAATAATATCTAAATCTAACTGTAAGCCTTTTACGATATAATCAACATGCGTATCATCTCGACTCGTCACAATAACAGTGGTCGCACCTGTTTCAGCCACCATTTTCTCAAATTCATCCTGTCGGTAAAATGGTATTTTTTCTAACTGTGGAAACGTATCCACACATACTTCATACCTTCTTTTATCAATATCTAACAAACCAACAATTTCATTTGAATTGAAAAAACGTGTTAACACCGGCTCTATAAACATTTTTAACGCTCGATTACTTAAACCACAGACAACTATTTTTTTCATTTACACTCAACCCCTTAGCCATGAGAAATGGCTTCATTTTCAATCGTTTGTTTCTTTTTCATCGCTTCAAAAATATGATGGGCAAACCAAGAAATGACATAAGCGATCGTTGCCGCAGCAAAAAAGATAATAAGACCAGGAAGATACATAAAAACAGCCTGCAAAGCAACAATGCTAGCCATTAACAAAACAACATGAAGAGGATGACCACATGCCATCATCAATGCTGCTCGAACACGTGCTAACCCTTTTAAATGAAAATTGACATACGTAGGGAAAAATAGGAGCAATGTTCCGGCAAATAAGACGGTGACCATGAGTAAAAATGCTCGAATAACCATCATGACGATACTTGCACCTGCAAATAAAGTAAAGTTCCAATAAATGAGGAAACCGATAACAAAAAATGCCCATCCAACGCCATTTGCTCGGAAGAATTCAGTCTTATACGTTTGCCAAAAAGTTTGAAACACGGGTTGATCCCAGTCCTTCTTTGCCCAATCCTTCGTAATGCTAAATAAAGCGACTGTAGCTGGTGCAATCCCCAGTACAATGAGCCCTAACAAACTAAATAACACCCATAAAGCATTGGCATAAGCCATTTTGGAAACACGAAGAGAAACACGATAAAAGCCACCCCAAATGCCGGACAATTCCATTACTCTACCTCCTCTAATCCCTCTTTAATAAATGCTATGGCTTCCTTTGACCGTTCATGATAAACAGGTACTGCCAGTAAATGTTCACTTTCTAATTCAACGATCCCTGAGAGTATTTCTTTTAATGCCAAGCCCGCCACAAAGCTTTCATCTCTTAATACATACGGTTCTGCTTTAAAGTCTTCTAACGGTACTAGCCCTTCTGGATCCATTGGTTCGGTAATACTTTCATGAACAATTAAAATATGTGCTTGATGACCAGCGAGCTCAACAATAAGACGTTCCAAAATCGTAGGGAACACCGTTACGCGAACATCCTCCGAATCGATCCACTTACTTAATTGTTGTTGCTTTTCATAGATTTCATCGGAGAAGGCCATAACATGAAGCCGCTCATCATCCTTTTCACTACAGCCTACTAGTAGAATGCTTATAAGCAGCACTACGATTACTACCCACTTCTTCATACCTTCTCCGCCTCTCAATCTTAAATTACTTTTGTGCTTTTTCCACTTCTGTACAAGCCAACGCAAAAGCTCCTACACCATGAAGGTCGTTCACACTCGTCGGTCGTGTCACGTAGTCCTCATAAAAACCGATTGACGTTCCTATACAGATATCCTTCAGTTCCAAAGAACCTTCTTCACTGATTTCTACAGAATGTTCAATAATCCCATTCAAACCTTTGACCGCTCTCTCATAAGCTTCCTTCTTTAAATAACCTAACCGATAACCTTTCGCTAACGCATATACAAAAAGGCTCGTACATGAGCTTTCTAACCAGTTGTCCTCCTGTTCACCCTTATCAACAACCTGATACCAAAGCCCACTTTCTTCATCTTGGTAGCGCATCAAATTCTCCATCACATCTTCAAAGGCACCCATTAATTCTGCCTGCTTATAATGATCATCACCAAGCCACTCAATCACATCTGCCAATGTCATGACGTACCAACCAAGAGCACGCCCCCAAACCTCTGTTGTTTGCCCTGTCTCTTTGTCACAAACCGCAACCTGTTTACTCGCATCCCATGCATGTTTATATAAGCCTGTACTTTCATCTTTTGTGAACTTACGAATCAGTGCCTCTTGTCGAATAAACAAGTCTGTTAATTCCGGTTCATTAAACATCTGTCCGTATTGTAAAGCAAAAGGTCCCCCCATATATAAACCATCTAACCACATTTGATTCGGATATTTATCCTTATGCCAGAAACCACCATATCGATTACGATTTAATGTATGAAATAGTCCTCTTAGCTTTCTCGCCGCTTCTTTATAGCGGTACTCGCCCGTCTTTTCATACAACGGCAGTAACAATAACCCCGCTTGAATGGCGTCAAGCTCATCTCGTCTAAATATGAAGTTACCCTGTTCATCAACAAGCTCATCGACATACTCTTTCACGTAATGCCAATAACGTTCATCCTGCTCCATTTCCCAGATACGATGAACACCACATAAAAAAACACCTTGATGATAATGCCAGCGATGAGCCGGTGGCATCTCTACCGGACGATAAAGCTGCATAATACTATCACACGCTTTTTTTGCCCACTCTAAGGGTGTATATTTTAAACTTTTTGTCGCTTCTGTCATATATGAGCCTCCTTATATTCAAACCAATCAAAATCTGCCACTGTTTCAGTTATCTGTCCATTACTAGTTGCAAAGAGTCCAACATATGTGCCAACAAACCCACCCGCTATATCGGTACTCAAAATCCTGCCGTCTTGGTTATCCACTAACAAGGTCCAACTTTCTGCATCTGAAACACGATAATAAAAGCTGATATCCTGTTTTATGGCCACCGCTTTCAATTGAATAGAACCACGCCCAATAACTCGCTCTACTTTTATCGTTTCTTCTTCACCTGCAGCACGTTTGACAACGCGTAATTCTTTTCCCTCTTGATAACTAACTTCTAGACGATAATGAAAATCATTCGAATGAAAAAGCGTCATTCCTGCTGCTTCATCTGCCTTTTTTGGTTCAAACTCAAGCTCGGTTACGGCTTGATAACTTATATGTTGCTGCCTTCTCCCGATAAAACTAGGATTTGCTTCTTCCGCTAGACTTTCTGGCTTTAGTTTGAGCCTTAAGTACCCAGGTCGTTCTTCCAATGAGAAAAAGTTCTCTCGCGGTGTTCGAATTGAATTCCACTCTAACCCGAGTTTTTTGTCATCAAATGAATCAAACGTTTTAATTTCCACTCTAGCATTGTCTTTTAATAACGAAGGACCCGTCATTATTTCTTCTAACCTTCCTGTTTCAGGAGCAACTACTGGCCAATCCTCTTCCCAAACTACTGGTGCTAAAAAAGTTTCTCTCCCCATATTCCGATACATTCCACCACCATAAGGCCTTGACGCTAAACAAAATAGCCACCATTCCCCGTCCTGTGTTTCAATAATATCGGCGTGACCAACATTTGAGATTGGATAGTTCTGGCCTAAATGCCTGTGTGTTAAAATTGGATTCCGTTTATTTGGTTCATAAGGTCCTGCAATATGTTTGCTTCTCGCAACGGTTACAGCATGTGTATAACCTGTTCCACCCTCAGCAATGATTAAGTAATAATATCCATCTTTTTTATAAACATGTGGTGACTCTTGAGCATGGGCAATCTTTAAAGCCCCATCCCAAATCCCAACTGGTTCACCGATAAGTTTTTCTTCATAAACATCTAACTCTTGCAGCCAAATTTCCATATGTTTCGCATGCGTCTGTCCAGTCGGAGGAACTCGGTTACCTGTATAATAGACACGACCATCATCATCAAAAAACAGTGAAGGATCAATACCCGGAGCTCCTGTTAACCAAATAGGATCTGACCAAGGTCCCGCTGGGTCGGTTGCTGTGACATAAAAGTTCTTACGTTCGCCATGTTGACTCACAACAAATGTAGTAATCATGTAATAAATACCTTCATGATAACGAATTGTCGGGGCGTAAATCCCCTTAGAATTAGGGATACCATCTAAATTAAGTTGAGAGGGGCGGTCAAGAACATGACCAATTTGTTTCCAATTAACGAGATCTTTAGAATGGAAAATCGGTACACCTGGAAAATATTCAAACGTGGAGGTGACTAAATAATAGTCATCTCCAACCCTACAAATAGATGGATCTGGATAAAACCCTGGAATAATTGGGTTCTGATATGTTGCCATTTTATCTCTCCTTCCTCACTTCTTGTATAAGCCACGGAATAGATTGATGCCCACTAACCATATGGCCGCCAACAAAAGGGGACAGTATAACCTGTTCATTTTTACGAATAACATCCTGAATAGATTGAAATGGAAATAAATGATCCTCTTCACCAGCCTCAATTAAGAGAGGTCGCGGTACTATAAGTTCTAATAAATCTGTCATTTCTCCAATTTTCATAAATCCAGGTACATAGTTATCAAGACAATGATCACTCGAGATAATACTATCCTTAAAAAAACTACCAAATCCACTTAGTACCGTTGCTTTAATCCGCTCATCAATAGCCGTTAATAAACTAGCTATCCAACCTCCACCTGAAAATCCCATACAGCCAATTTGGGTATAACCTTCACGTGTTAACCAGTCTACTAACCTCTTACACTCAAAAACTCTTAATCCAGCAAGTGTTTGCTTATATAACAGAAGCTGAGCTGCCAAAGAAAAGCAACTATTCTCCTTTTTTTCATTGGATTTGGTCCTTTGTCCAAAACCAACTAATTCAGGCAAAACAACGGTCATTCCTCGCTCCACAAAAGATAGAGCAAAGCCACGGTGAATACTATTTTTATTTAATGCCTCATTAGCACCACGACCATGTCCATGTAAAGCCAGTACAACTTCAGAGCCGTTATTGACATAATTAGGAGTTAGTAGACGAAAAGGTAAGTATAATGGGCCAGTGGTCGCTAACAAATATTCCGCCTCTAGATAACCTTGATGCTGAATTGTTTTCACACATTTAACTTCGCAATTGTTACTCGAAAATGAACCTAAGGCCTCTTTTATTGCCTTTCTTCGTGCTTTAAGATCAACTACTTTTGATTTTTGCTCATAAAGTCCCTGTAAAAAGTGGTCAACTTCACTCATCGCGTTAACCCTTCATTGAACCAATTAATGCGCCTTTTGCAAAATATTTCTGTAAGAATGGGTAAACAAGTAACACCGGAATCGTCGCCACTACGATAACTGCCATTTTTACACTAATTTCAGGTGGTGGTACATTCGTATATTCTGAGCCATCATAGTTAAGCCCTGTGGCCAATACGACAATTTGTCTTAGTAAAACCTGAACAGGCCATTTGCTAGGATCATTAATATAAAGAATCGCATGCATATACGTATTCCAATAGGTAACCGCATAAAATAAAGAAATTGTCGCAATTGCCGGCAATGAACATGGTATAACAATTCGGAATAAAATACCGAAATCACTCGCTCCATCAATTTTTGCTGATTCTTCTAAACCATCTGGCAAGTTCATAAAAAAGCTTCGTAAAATAATCATATTAAATGCGTTAATTGTAACCGGAATAACAAGAGCTGCTAATGAATCAATTAAACCTGTTTGTTGTACTATTAAAAATGTAGGAATCATCCCACCATTAAATAACATCGTAAAAACGATAAAAAACATTAAAAAACGCTTACCAACCAAGTCTCTACGTGATAATCCGTACGCCGTTAAAACAGAGAAAAACATACTCCAAAGTGTCCCTAATACTGTTACTCCAATCGATACACCTAAAGAACGAAAAATCGTATCCGTTGAAAAAATGTAACGATAAGCATCCAAGCTAAATTGGGTAGGGAAAAGCAAGAAACTACGTGCTGCAATTTCTGCACCTGTTGCAAAGGAGCTACCAATAACATGAATAAAAGGCAATACACAGAGTAACGCGATTATACCTAGAATGACCATGTTGACAGCGTTAAATAGACGACTTCCTATTGATTTATCTCCAACCATCTTAATTGCCTCCTTCCTAATAAACCCCTTCTTCTCCAGCTTTCTTTGCCATCCAGTTTGCACCAACGACTAATATCAAGCCAACAAACCCTTTAAAGAAACCAACTGCTGTACTGTAACTAAATTGACCTTGCCTTAACCCAGCCGTGTAGACATACGTATCAAATATTTCTGCCACTTCACGATTGGATGCATTTAATAGTAAGTAGACATGTTCAAAACCTAATTCTAAAACATCTCCAATCTTCAGAATTAACAGAACAATGATGACACTACGAATCGCCGGTAATGTAATATGCCACATCTGCCTTAAGCGGTTAGCACCATCCATCTTAGCCGCCTCATATAATTGCGGGTCAACAGATGCTATTGCCGCTATAAAAATAATCGTGCCCCAACCAGCTTCTCGCCATATAATCTGAATGATGTACATCGGCCTAAACCAATCTGGATTAAGTAAGAAGTTAATTTGATTAAATTCCATCGTTCGTAACAGATTGTTAATAATTCCTCCATCAAGTGTTAGCATGACATAACTAATGGAAACGATAACTACCCAAGACATAAAGTGAGGGATATAAATTAAAGTCTGGATACCCTTCATATACCATTTCAGTCGAAGTTCATTTAACATTAGAGCTAGAATAATGGGTACCGGGAAAGCAATAAACACTTGCAATCCAAATAAGATAAGTGTGTTCCTAAAAATCATCCAAAAATCTGGATCATTAAATAGCCTTCTGAAATGGTCAAGACCAACCCATTCACTTCCAGTTATCCCTAAATAAGGTTTATAATCTTGAAACGAAATAATGAGTCCATACATGGGAATATATTTATAAATGAAAAAATAAATAATTCCAGGAGCAATCATTAAATAAATCCACTTGTTCTTTAAGATTTTTTTCCACAGCTCTTGACGCCTTTGCGATTTTGTTACGATCGGCCGATCTTCCATCATGACTGGATTAGCCATACTGCACCTCAATTCTTTAAATAAGATGAGAAAGCAGGCAGAGATCAGGCCCTGCCTGCTTTCTATTATCTTGGATTAATTATTGGTTAGACTCATTAAATTCCTTTATAATGTCATCTCCACCTTGATTTCTCCAATTATCTACTGCTTTATTAAAACCATCTAAGTCAGTTTGACCTAAAATATATTGATACGTGACATCATTAATGATCTGCTGTAATCGATCACCATGTGTTTGGAATGTTTCTGAATCAAGAGTAATCGTTGGATCATGAACAAGGTATTGCTCATTATCTATTTCTAGTTCATCAGCCTTAATTTTCGCATCATACGTTGCTAAACCAAGATAACGACCATTTGTATCCGCTTCACCAATTTCAATTGATTGATATGGCTTAACTTCCCTATCCGTTAATGCTGAGTCTGAATTAGCCAGTGCACGACCATCTTGAACTTCATAGTGCTCACCTTCGACTCCCCAGAATGTAAGATTTGCAACTTCAGGTGTCATCATTTCATTATAGAAAGCAAGAATTCCTAAAAGTTCTTCCTCTGTTTTTACAGCTGATTTAGGGAAGATAACTAAATTACCATAACCTGGAATCGCCCAAATGTTATATTCTCCATTAGGACCTTCCACATAATTGTGAACAGCAAATTCAAGATCAGGATTTAATTGTGAAGCATCATTGTAAAGTGATAATACATCACCCATAGAACCGATATAAATACCTGCTGTTCCATTTTTAAATAGTGCTTGCTGGTCATTTTTACTTGTCACTGGAAAATCCTGATTCATAAAACCATTCGCATGCAATTCTTTCATATAATCTAATGTCTCAACGTACTCATCAAACATAAATTCTGGAAGTAATTCGCCATCCTTTTCACCCCAGTTATTTGGCACTCCATGCCATGATGCAACCGTTTTAAAAGCACCATAAATTAAATCATTTCGATCTGTTAATCCCATTGTATCGTTTCGACCGTTTCCATCTGGGTCATCTTCAGTAAAAGCTCTTGCCATTTCCATAAATTCTTCTACTGTTGTAGGTGCCTCTATTCCTAAATTTTCTGCCCAATCCTTACGATAAATGATTCCTGAACGCGATAACGGTCTTCCTTGATAAAGACCATACATTTTTCCATCAACCAATGTATTTGCTACTACTTCAGGCTTTAGTTTATTTAAGTTTTCAAACTGGTCTAAATAGGGACCAATCTCCCAAAACTGATCATCACGAATAGCTTCTTTAAACTGGTTATATGTCGATTGATTCTTCATATAAACAGCTTGAGGTAATGACCCTGTTGCAAACGCCGTATTTAAACGTTCTTCATAATTACTATCTGGAACCCATTGAATATCGAGTTCTGTGTTGGTTGCTTCTTCTAATAAATTTTGTACTTTCTTATCAGGTACTTCTGCCGTGTGAAGATTTGCCATAATTGAGAACTTAAATGGTTCATTTTCATTGCCAGTCGGTTCTGCTTCATTACTGTTCCCATTATTAGAGGAAGCGTTTTCATTTGTGCCATTACCTCCGCAAGCAACTAATAATGTAACTAAGACGATAAAACCTACATTCGCACACCATTTTTTGAAATTGTTCATTCAGATACCCCCATGTAATATTAGAATTACGTTTCGTCTCTCTCCAAATATCTTTATTTCTATGTTTCCATTTTAGCCAAATAGTCTGTGAATTTTGAATAATCATTTTGACAGTGTGCCTCGCAAAAAACCTATTAAATTAGGCATCTGATAGAATGATTATCTCTGTTATAGCTGGACAAGTCGTAAAGAAAGGAAAGAATGTATCTCTTTGCGAGAGGATTCTTTCCTTGGTTTTTTATAGGAGTTGCTAGGGTGCGGTGCGAACATACAGCGTTACTAGTCGCTACAGAAATGCTCGCTCCGCGTCCTGCGGGGTGGCGCTGAGCTAATCGGCTACGCCGCTGGATCTCTCAGCTCTGCCACTATTTCCCGCGGGAGTCTCCGCGGCATTTCTTCCGCTCGGTTACTGATTATTCTCAAGTTCACAAAACAAACTAACTCCACTCATGATCATGTCAACCAGCTCCCTTCATCGACAGGTTCTTCACCTTTTTTGCCCATGATCATGTCGACCAGCTTCCTTCATCGACAGGTTCTTCAGCTTTTTTGCCCATGATCATGTCGACCAGCTTCCTTCATCGACAGGTTCTTGACCTTTTTTGCTCATGATCATGTCGACCAGCTTCCTTCATCGACAGGTTCTTGACCTTTTTTTGCCCATGATCATGTCGACCAGCTCCCTTCATCGACAGGTTCTTCAGCTTTTTTGCCCATGATCATGTCGACCAGCTTCTTCTACACCACTTTTCCCACCTCGGCTTGCTCCTCTTAGTCAGCTTGTTTGTCTTGGCGATATTGTCCTGGTGTTTTTCCGGTTACTTTTTTAAAGGAGCGAATAAAATTTTGAGAGTTCTTATAGCCTAGCTCTTCAGCGATTGTTTTTACCGATTTCTCGGTATGAATCAGCCAATCCTTTGCTTTTTGTAATCTAAATTGGGCTACATAATCACTAAAGCTCATTCCTGTGCCCTCTTTAAAAACACTACTTAAATAATTCGCATTGTAGTGGAGCTCTGCGGCACATTGCTCTAATGTGATTGCTTGTCCATAATGATTCTGAATATAATCTAACATCTTATCAGATAAATGCTTAAAATTGGATTCACTTACTTGCTGAAAACTTTGAACAAGAGGTACGATTAATCTCTCTACAAACCACCGCTGAACCTGTTCTTGACTTCGAAGTTTTAAAGCCTCTTTATATATACTTCCTTCTTGAAGACGCAAATCCTCTGATTGCCTCATTCCATTTGTTTGATATAATCGGAGTAATTTATTAATAAGCTGCATCATTGATACTTGGACATCACCGATACTTGTATGTTCCTTCATCATTTCTAATTGCCATTGCCCAAACAACGAAATTGCTTTTCGTTCATCTGCTATTCGTATAGCAAGTAGCAACTCCTCCTCTAACTGTACAGGATATTGATAGAGCGATGGCTTAATTTGTCCTTCTATATCTATAAAATGAATCGTTACATTATCCTTGAACTTTAGTCGGTGGGTAAGAGCATCCTTGGCCTCATCGTAGGCTTTCGGTGCTGAGATTAACTCCATGAAACCTTTACTGACACCAATACTCACCTTATCTTCTAAATACTTATAAACATAATTACGTATACTCTCGGTCCATTCATATAACAGCTTAGCTCTTTCCTGTTCTTCTTGCTTGTGTACACCTACTAACAAAACTAATAAGTCATCGACCCAAACCGCATCAAAACGGTTAGGCTCAGGTACAATATCCTCCACCATATTACGGAGTGCAAAAGTACGAAGCTCTTTTTCCTGCTGCCCCTCATCCTGATGAATACGTTCAACCTGTATCACAAGTACACTCATATCAGACCATTGCAAACTCTTTTTATCTAAATGGTATAGTTTAACTCTGTCTAAAATCTCTCGTTCTGAGAAATGGCCTTGAAATAAGCGAATTAAAAAAAGCATAAATGATTGCTTAGAATGAAGAGTGAGTTCTTGCTCTAATAAAGACTTCGAAGAGAATAAATCATGTAAATGCTCCTCAATTACTTGAACTTCTGAGCGTTTTGTCCCTGACTTCCCATTACTTCTTTGATTTATTTTATTTACAAGTTTTTCAATTGGTAAATAGAGTCGTTTCGAAAATAACCACACAATAAGAGACGATAAAATAATCATTGTTAACACAACGTAAAATGTGAACCAACCAATACTTCTTGATTCACTCATTAATTCTTTCATCGATGTTATCGAAATATATTTCCATCCAGTAAATCCTGATAGTGAATACGTTAGCACATAAGACTCGTTGTCTAGCTCCATGTAAAACTGTCCCTCTGATTGTTCGGCTTCCCATTCAACACCAGTAAAGCCCAAATCCTCTAAAGTACTCCCAACAAGTTCATCATCGGCGTGTACCATAATCCGATTCATTTCATCTAAAATCATTAACTGATCACTATGATTATTTACACTCATCATATCTCGAATACTACACATCGGAATATTCGCGTTAACTAAGCCAAACTTTTCTGTCATTCTGGTTGGCATTTTTTTTATTAGACTTATACTATATTCACAATTTCGACGAATAATTTTTTCATCAAACGAACTAGCATCCAGAAGTTGCCATGATGTATTATATGGCAATTCAAAAAAGGCCATATAACGTTCGTAATCTGGGTGTTCGTCAAACCTGCTCAATCCTATATTTGTAGAAATCCAGTTTTGGTCTTTGTTAATGACCATCACTTCTTCAACCTTTGTATCAACTGATTGAAGCTTCACTAGTTCACTGCGTAATTCTCGATAAACAACAAAATCCTCCGCAACAATAGGTCGTCTTAGAGCTAAATCCATGGTTGGAGTGTCTACCGTACTATTGATAGAATGATGAACAGTTGTTAAAACTTGCTCAATATTAGATTCTATCTGCCGGATTATTTCTCGTTTTTCATTGACAACACGCTGTTCGGCTTGTGAAGCTGATTGAACATAGGCAAAAATACCAACAATAATTACAGGTACCGATCCTAAAATCCCTCCATAAATCAAAAGTCTTACCCATAAACTTCGATGCACAACCCTCACCTCTCAATCCCCATTCATCTCTAGAAGTGTACAAACATATTCCATAACCCATCATGTAACCGCTTTAATTTTATCGTTTATAAGCTTCTTCTTTTATTTTTTATATAAATCTTATTAAACCTTCTATTTTTATAACAAAAATCAAGTTTGATAATCTTCAAAAATGACTATTCGACACTTTACACTGAAATCCCTCTTTTTTTGCAAATGATTTAATAATAGCTCTTCATCTTAATCCAGATTCCTTTGCTTAGATGTAAAACCTAGCTCAATATGAGCATTCCATGTACTCCAAGGTTTGTGGAGGTGATTAGAAACACCATAATAAGTACCATAGTCCTGTGTTGTTTCGATCGCGCATTTCATAAGTTCAATTAAGTCATCATCGGTTAACATCGTACGATTCAGCCTGTCCTTGACAGCTTGCTGACTCTTGGCTGGTACAGAAGCAATCCTTATATTAATAACCGATAATGTTCCCTCTTGTGCAAAAAGACGTCCAGCCTGTTCAGAGGCAAATTTCAATATCCCATATAAACTATTCGTTTTGGGGAGATCTTCCGTATGGATCTCTCTATTTAATAAAGAATATCCATCTTTTTCATAACCATCTGTCACATGATTACTACTGGCAAATACCACACGTCTAACCCTATTTTCTCTTGCTGCCATAAGAATATAATAGCTGGCATGGAAAAATATGTCCGATAATTGCTGAAAACGAGTTATGCTTTCAACACCGCTAGCTGCATCTACTTTTAGAAGGTTAATGATCGTATCAGTCTCAGCAGGAATTCGTTCTAATAGTTGTTGGTAATTAGTTGCATCTACTTCAATAAATGGGCAGCATTGTTCTGAACTTGGAGGTTTTTTATCCATATTAAATACCGAATAACCCACTTGCTTTAAACCAGTTGCAAGAATCGAACCGACTGTTCCACTTCCGCCTATTAACACGATTTTTCTCATTTCATCATCATCCTTTCTGAAAGAGGAAAAGGAGCTTATTTAAGCCCCTTAGTGAATTTGATATTGAATTAGTGGTCAAAACCGAAATAACTCTTTGCATTGTCATAGCAAATATTTTGGACGAGCTGACCAAGCCACTTTTCATCATTAGGAACCTCGCCATCCTCTACCCACTTCCCAATCATATTGCACAAAATCCTTCTAAAATATTCATGTCTTGTGTAAGAAAGAAAGCTCCGAGAATCGGTTAACATACCGACAAAAACACTCAATAAACCGATGTTAGCTAAATCTTTCATCTGCTTCTCCATTCCATCCTTCTGATCATTAAACCACCAGCCTGAACCGAACTGAACTTTCCCTTTTACACCCTCGCTTTGGAAGTTACCAATTGCACTAGCAATCACCTCATTAAATATCGGATTCACAGTATAAATAATGGTTTTCGGTAATTGATCAGACGTATCAAGTGCATTCAAAAAGCCATTCAGATCACGAGCCATCGAAAAATCTCCCATGGAATCATAACCCGTATCAGGTCCGAGTATATGAAACATTCTTGTATTGTTATTACGTAATGCGCCAAGGTGAAGCTGCATCGTCCAACCTAATTGATGATAAATTTGCCCAAGGTATAGCAGAACATAGGACTGAAATTGTCGCTCCTCAACAAACGAGATATCTTCTTTCTCTAAAGCTTTTTGAAAAATCGTCTCTGCTTCTTTTTCAGAACAATGTTCGAAAGGAATCGTTTCAATTCCATGATCAGATAAACGACAACCTTTTTCATGAAAGTAAAGAGCACGATCCTTTAATACAGCTAATAACTGCTTAAAGGATGTAATCGACGTACCCGAAACTTCACCAAGTTTTTCAAGATAGTCTTGATAGGTAGCACTCTTTAGGAGTATGGCTTTATCTGGTCGATACGTTGGTAAAACTTTTGTTAGGAATTGCTCATCCTCTTCAATCGCTACATGTGCCTCTAATCGATCGCTTGGATCATCCGTCGTACAAATCAATTCCACATTAGACTGTGCGATAATTCCCTGTGTTCGTAATGAAGGTGTCGCTAATTTTGCTTCCGTTTCCACCCATATTTGTTCAGCCGTCTGTGGTGAAAGCAGCTCATCCACTCCGAAATAACGCTTTAATTCCAAATGTGTCCAGTGATAGAGTGGGTTCCCCATCGTATGAGGCACTACTTCTGCCCATTTTAGAAACTTTTCTTTATCGGAACGACTGCCCGTAATATATTCCTCGGAAACACCCATCGCCCGTAATGCTCTCCATTTATAATGATCCCCATGAAGCCAAACCTCAGCAATATTCGAATAGCTTCTATTCTCAGCGATTTCATAAGGCGAAACATGGCAATGATAATCAATAATTGGTAAATCCTTCACATACTGATGGTATAAAACTTCCGCCGTTTTAGATTGAAGCATAAAATGCTCGTGGATAAAGGACTGACCTAACTTTGGCATTATTTCAAATCCTCCATGGCTATAAAATCCATATCCTTAAACGTATAGTTTTCACCTGCCATTGCCCAAATAAATGTGTAATTACTCGTTCCAACTCCTGAATGAATGGACCAAGGCGGCGAAATAACGACTTGCTCATTTTGAATGACTAAGTGACGCGTTTCATTTGGTTGACCCATAAAATGAAAGACACGCGAGGCTGGCTCCATATCAAAATAAAGATAGGCTTCCATCCTTCTATCATGAATATGAGCAGGCATCGTATTCCACATATTATTCGGTTCTAATAGTGTCATCCCTACCATCAGCTGGCAGCTTTGAATGCCATCAGCATGAACATATTTATAAATCGTGCGGTTATTTGATTCCGCGTCTGAGCCAAGGTGATTAGGTTCTGCCTCAGCAATCGGTAAGAGCTTAGTTGGGTATTCTTTATGTGCCGTTGCTGATACTAAATAATAACGGGCAGGCTCGTTTACATCAACTGAATGCAATGTAACATCTTCGTTCCCTTTTCCAACATATAAACAGTCACGTTTATCTAATTGATACGTTTCTCCATTCACATTGACCTGGCCTTTTCCACCACCGATATGAATAATAGCAACTTCGCGTCTTTCAAGGAAATAGTCTGTTTTGAGCTCTTCTTTAATCACTAGTTTCAGCTCTTCTTTCGTTGGGATCGCTCCTCCAACAATAAGGCGGTCATAGTGAGAATAACTAAAAGCGATTTCACCTTCATTAAAAAGTGACTCCACTAAAAACGACTCACGCAACTCCTCGGTTGTATAGCGTTTTACATCCTTTGGACTAACCTCATATCTAATATCTAATCCCATTATAAACATCCTCCTTCATTGATATCACCATGATTGTAATAACGTTTCCATTCGCCTTTTTATGACAACAACTGGCGACTTTCTTGCACCTTTTGTATAAAAGCTGCTGCTAAGCTTTGTAACCCTACCCAATCTTTTTTCTCAATTAATTGCTTGTTAAGTAAGGAGCCACCCGCACCTACTGCAACCGCTCCCGCACGAATAAATGCTTCGATAGTGTCTAAATTAACACCACCTGTCGGCATCATTTTCACATGTGACAGAGGTCCTCCGATTGATTTAATAAAAGATGGACCTACACATTCAGCAGGAAAAACTTTGACTAAGTCTGCCCCATATTGCATAGCTCTATGAGCCTCTGAAGGTGTAAATACACCAGGGATCGCCAGTACACCATGACTTTTAGCCACCTGAATCGTTTCCTCATCTAAAATAGGAGCAAAAACAAATTTAGCACCAGCAGCAATCGCTTCTTCTGCTTGAGTTGCATGTAAGACCGTGCCTGCACCTACAATCGCACGTGTTCCGAAACGCTTATTAAGGTTAGTGATGATCTCCAAAGCATTTTCAGAGTCCAAGGTCACCTCAAGACCCTTCACCCCTCCCGCTACTAAAGCATCTGCAATCGCCTCAACATCTTCTACTGGTAACTTACGCATGACGGCACATACACCAGAAGCCAATAATTCATCTAACGTATTCACCTCAAAACCCCTCCACTCACTTTGTGCTTCGCTGCCAACAATGCCTCTACTTCCTGACGTTTTGGCATTCCTTCAAAATCACCTTTTGACTGGACCGCTAGTGCACCTACTGCCGAACCAAAACGGACTGCTTCCTGTAAACTTTTTCCTTCAAGTAAACGAACAAGGACTCCAGCAGCAAAGCCGTCTCCAGCTCCAACCGGATCCACAACATGTTCGACGTTAAAGCTAGAAAGCTTGCCTTTTTCTTCTTCAGAAGCAAATAACATTTCATGTTGGTTATTCTTCAATACAACCGATTTAGCTCCTATTTGTAAGAGTTCCTCAACTAACAAGTCCTCTTCTTTATTGCCTAGTAACCAAACTGCTTCATCAATACCAGGCAACATAAGATTCACCAATTTGGCAATACTCAGAATTCTATCTCTAGAAATATCCTCACCTACCCGATTAATTAAAGCAAAACGTAAATTCGGATCAAATGAGACAAAAACACCTTTTTCTTTAGCAAACTTAACTGCCTCTAACGTCGCCTCATAACATGAATCACTTAATAGTAATGTGATTCCTGTTATATGCAAAATTTTCGCTTTTTCAATAGCTGTGAAATCAAGATCAGCCGTGGTTAGTTGACTTGCCGCCGAACCATGCCTGAAATAATAAACATTGGTTTGATCCTGACGTTTCTTCTCCTTAATATAAACGGCTGTAGGTGCCTCTTTTGTTTTTGTTACATACGAGGTATTAATCCCTTCCGCCTGCAGTTCTCTAATAACGTACTCGCCTAACTCATCATCACTTACTTTGCTCATCCAAGTTACACGATGCCCTAATTTAGTTGCAGCTATCGCCACATTGGACTCAGCCCCACCAATCCTTTTAATGAACCGTGAAACATATTGGAAATTCCCTTCTGTTTCAGCTTCAAATAAAATCATCGTTTCCCCAAAGGTAACAAGCTCTGAAAACATACTTTCACCACTTTTCTCTAAATTATGAGCTCATCCAGCCGCCGTCAACACATAAAACATGGCCATTTACGTAACTTGACGCATCAGAGGCTAAAAAGACAACAGGGCCCTCTAAATCTTCAGGTGTACCCCACTCGCCCATAGGAATTCTAGAACTAATATACGCATTACGATCCGCGTCATTTCGAATTCCTTCTGTATTATCTGTTACCATATATCCTGGAGCAATCGCATTAACTCTGACACCTTGTTTGCCCCACTCATTGGCTAAAGCTTTCGTTAAACCAGCTACCGCATGTTTACTCGCCGTATACGCGGGGACTCTTAATCCACCTTGGAACGATAACATCGAGGCGATATTAATAATCGAACCACTACCCCGTTGCAACATATGACCGCCTAACTCACGTGAAATCGTAAATAATGAATCGAGATTCACTTGTAATACTTGTCTAAAATCACTATCACTAAAGCTCTTTGCATCTTCTCTCTTAATAATCCCCGCATTATTGACCAAAATGTCAACGTTTTCATAGTTTGCGAGAATTTCTTCTACTAAAGCCTTCGCACCAGACTCAGAAGATAAATCCGCTTGTACAGAATGAAAGATTCCACCAAGTGCTTCTATCTTTTCTTTCGTTTCTTTCATTTCACTAACCCCTGCTCCGATAACAGTCGCACCAGCTTTGGCTAATCCAATAGCCATCCCCTGGCCAAGACCTCGACTAGCCCCAGTAACAAGGGCGTACTTTCCTTCTAATGAAAAGTTCACTGTAAAACCTCCCTTTACGTTCAAATATGTTCGTTTGTGTTTGATTTTATCATTCTTGTGTTCATATGGCAATCCTTCTACAAGCATTTCATATGATTATTCTGAATAAAAACTTTATACTCTTCAGCCAATTCGTCATCCGATATAACGGTATCTAACTCCTCTAACCGGGCAAAGCACATTAAACCTACTTGACCAAACTTTGTTGAATCTGCTAATAAAATGGCTTCCTTTGCACTTTTAATCGCTTGTCTTTTCCATTCAACGTGGTAGCTTTTTAATACGGTTAACCCTTGTTCTAATGAAACACCCGTCGTCCCTAGAAATACCTTACGAACAAACATGTTATCTAACATATCCAGCGTTTGTTGACTATAAATCACAGAGGAATCACCAAGCCTCGTTCCTCCAAGCATGACTAATTGAACCTTTTCCTTTTTATATAATTCGTTAGCAACTTGAATATCATTGGTTAAAACGGTTAACGGGAACTCCCCTAATAGACTAGCTAATGCCCGAGCTGTGCTACCGCCATCTAAAAGAATGACTTCGTTTTCCTCTATGTAGTTAAGGGCTTTCTGAGCAATTTGTATTTTCTTGTCTGCATGATTGAGTTGTCGTCCTTCAACAGGGAAAAGGCTTGTTTCTGTTTCGGCTAAGACAGCTCCACCATGAACACGCTTTAAAAGCTTTTTATTCTCTAGTGTCTCTAAATCAAGTCGGATCGTTTTTTCGGTTACACCTAAGCTTTTACTTGCATCTGATACTTTGATTGCTTTATGTTCGTTTAAGTACGATAATAATCGTTCATGTCGCTCCTGTGATAGCATTTTTATCTCACCTCTGTTTTATAATCACACATAAACGAACATAAGTAAACAGTTATTACGTAATAATTCTTATGGTTTATTCAAATAATTCAAACTCAAACAACTTTTTATGTATAATGGAGGGTAAAGGTTTTTATATGAAAGTTGCTTAGGTGCGATATGCGGAGTTCTACTCGTCGCTACCGAAAATCATGCTCCGCGTCCTGCGGGGTGGCGCTGAACTAGTCGGCACAGCCAGCGGATTTAAGCCTGCCATTACGTACCGCGGGTGTCTCCACATGTTTTCGTCCGCTGGGTTATTGCTAATTCTCAAGTAGTAAAATACAATCCTACACCATACATTTAAAATAAAAAAATCAAATTGAATGAAGTTCCACCAATTAAAACCTAAACCCTACTTTTTGTTGGTGGCGAAGTGAATGGAGCTTCACCATAATCGTTCTTACGAGCAATATCCCAAGAGCAAAGAGGCTACGAGAAATTGGGAGAATTGCCAAAAACGTTATGATTGATAAGCCATCAATTGAAAGGCGAAATCATTTTTTTAGAATAGATAGATAGCACATTTTATTGGAAAACTTTCTTATTATTTTTCTTAAAGGAGTTTATGTATATGTTAGCTTTATTACTTGTTACATTATTATTCACCTTTTTTGGTACTGGGTTATTTTTAGTCGGGATAGTTGATAGCTCTGTCTTTAAAATTCTATTATTCTCTTTCTCTTACTTGTGGATGATGTTTGCTTGGGTCTATTATTTTGCACGTACTATCCATAAAGTAACTGCACAAGAAAACGAAGAAGTAATCGATGAGGTCGCTGCATCCATGGAAAAAGAGAAAGTACCTATTTCCTACAGTTTGTTAGGGGCTACTTTGCTCCTGTTCGGAGTTACTATTTTTGGTGGCTGGTTGCTCGCTTCTTTTACAGGTAATACGACATATTTGAAGCCGGAAGATTATATGGAATGGCGCATATCCGTTACCGCTATGTTTATCCTATACTTATTAATCCTCTACATGTATACAAAAATAAAGAAGAAGCACTAAGTAAGAGACACAGTAAGTCTTTCCTATCAAATTGTTGGCCTCATCTGTAGTAAGTATTCTTATATTTGCTATTTTTATTCCGATTCTATCTATTGTTAATCATTATACCGTCATACTGATTTGACCTTTGATAGAAACTGATTTACACATAAAAGAGCTGATGACATGCAATCTATAATGTCATCAGCTCTTTTGAATGAAAGTTAGAGCGAACATGGAGCGTTGCTCGTTGCTACCGAAAATGATGCTCGCGTCCGCTTTACTTTATAACTTGTTTTTGCAGCCTACATTTTTGATTACTGAAGAGCTTATGAGACAGTAAATCCAATGCGGTTGAGATATACATTAAACTCCTAAGAGCTCTTAGATAGAAGCGTGGTACTGCTTAGTATCACGTTTTCGTTATGTATTCAAATAAATCCTTTATCTTTATCACCCTAATAGTATAATTCTTTCACTTGACAACAACCTAAATATGAGATATTGTAATTTAATATATATTCTTAAAGAATTCAATATAACACGATGAAATAGATTGTTTCATCAAGATTGGTAACATGCAGGAAGCTGCTCGAAATATGAGCAAGATCATATGAAAAAGAACAAGTAGTTAGTTGGTAGATGGTAAGGCATCCATCTACTTTTTGAAAAATAACTCCCCAGGTATTTAATCCATACTTCTAAGCACCCTCTATGCTTATTATTCTTTTTTATCCAGGTAAACCTCTCATTACCCCTTGCGTATTACCCCAAAAACTATTCAAATTTATTTACACAACAATCTATGATTTATCACCAAGATCACGTGATAACAGATCGTACGTGTACTTAGCCTACGATTACTTTAATTCACACTGGCACGGTCAAGGAGCCGTAAGGATGGAAGAGAGGTAGGGCTTTCATTGTTTTAAACGTAACACCTAAGTTTTCTTCTATTGTAGAGAAGAGTTATTGAGTTCTTTCACAATCCGTGTTGATTGTTAGGAACGAATTATATATATTTTCAAACGAAAATAAGCTTGTCGTTATCTTTCATGGAAGCGACAAGCTTAATCTATGTTTTATAAGTTAACCCTTTACTAAGCTTAATACTAAAAAAGAAGCTCCTCCAAAGTTCAAGGAACTTATGTAGAGCTTCTTTTATTTAGTATTGCTTAGATGAAATCCCTATAGTAAGGGCTTCAGTCTTTATTACATCATACCCGGCATTCCGCCACCCATGCCGCCCATATCAGGCATTGCTGGTGCTTCTTCTGGAATGTCTGCTACTACTGCTTCTGTTGTTAGGAACATAGCAGATACACTCGCCGCGTGTTGAAGGGCAGAACGAGTTACTTTAGTAGGGTCAACGATTCCCGCTTCAACCATGTTTACCCACTCGCCTGTAGCTGCGTTAAATCCGAATCCAGGCTCTTGGCCTTTAATTTTCTCAACGATTACAGAACCTTCAAGGCCTGCGTTATGAGCAATTTGACGTAATGGCTCTTCTAAAGCACGTAATACGATGCTTACGCCTGTCGCTTCGTCACCTTTTGCATCAACAGCTTTAACTGCCGCTACAACACTTACAAGTGCTGTACCACCACCTGCTACAATTCCTTCTTCAACAGCAGCACGTGTGGAGTTAAGAGCATCTTCAATACGAAGCTTACGCTCTTTTAGCTCAGTTTCAGTTGCAGCACCAACTTTAAGTACAGCAACACCACCAGCTAATTTCGCTAAACGCTCTTGTAATTTTTCTTTATCAAAGTCAGAAGTTGTTTCTTCTACTTGTGCTTTTAATTGGTTCACTCGAGCTGCGATTTGAGCTGGCTCGCCCGCACCTTCAACGATCGTTGTATTTTCTTTCGTTACAACAACTTTGCTTGCACGACCTAATTGTTGGATACCAGCTGATTTAAGGTCTAAGCCTAAATCTTCTGTAATAACTTCTCCACCAGTTAAGATCGCAATATCTTCAAGCATTGATTTACGACGGTCACCGAATCCAGGAGCTTTTACCGCTACTGCATTAAATGTTCCACGTAATTTATTCACAACTAATGTAGCTTGTGCTTCGCCTTCAACATCTTCTGCCACAATTAAGATTGGTTTGCTTTGTTGAACAACTTGCTCAAGGACTGGAAGGATTTCTTGAATGCTAGAAATCTTCTTATCCGTGATTAGGATGTACGGATTGTCTAAAACAGCTTCCATTTTATCAGAGTCTGTTACCATGTATGGTGATACGAAACCACGGTCGAATTGCATACCCTCTACTACTTCTAACTCTGTAGAGAAACCTTTTGACTCTTCAATCGTGATAACGCCATCGTTACCAACACGCTCCATTGCTTCTGCAATAATTTGACCTACTTCTTCATCAGCAGAAGAAATAGCCGCAACTTGAGCGATAGACTCCTTGCCTTCGATAGGTTTTGCAATAGCTTGAAGTTCTTTAACCGCAGCTGCTGTTGCTTTTTCAATTCCTTTACGGATACCCATTGGGTTTGCACCAGATGTTACGTTTTTAAGACCTTCACGAATCATTGCTTGAGCAAGAACGGTTGCAGTTGTTGTACCATCACCAGCAATATCGTTCGTTTTGCTTGCTACTTCCGCTACAAGTTTTGCACCCATGTTTTCAAAAGCATCTTCTAATTCAATTTCTTTTGCAATCGTTACACCATCATTTGTAATAAGAGGTGAACCGAATTTTTTCTCAAGAACCACGTTACGTCCTTTTGGCCCTAATGTTACTTTAACAGCATTTGCTAATGTATCAACACCACGAAGCATAGCACGGCGTGCGTCTTCACTAAATTTAATTTCCTTTGCCATTGTCTCTACCTCCTAATATTCATTCGTTCGTTCTTTTTAAGAAAAGGGTTTGTCCCTTTAAAAATTCTATTAACCGATAACAGCTAGAATATCGCTCTCACGTAAAATTAAATATTCTTTGCCTTCGTATTTTAATTCGGTACCAGCATATTTCGAGAAAATAATACTGTCGCCTTCTTTCACTTCAAGTGCGATGCGCTCACCGTTATCAGCTACACGTCCAGCACCGACAGCAACAACTTTACCTTCCTGTGGTTTTTCTTTAGCAGAGTCTGGTAATACGATACCGCTTGCTGTTTTTTCCTCTGATTCAATTTGCTCAATCACAATACGATCACCTAATGGCTTTAACAAGGAAAACAACCTCCTTCAAGTGGATAATATGTAGTATGTTTATTAGCACTCATTAACTTCGAGTGCTAACACATTTATTATGATAATCATTTCATGAATCTTTTGCAAGTATTTTGCGTAAGATTTTCTTATTTTTTATCGACCGTATTCGCCTTTATTCTTATGTTTGAATCAAAATTTCTTTAAGAGATAAAATAATAGTAAGTGTTATCATTCTGTACTGTATCTTTAGTATGATAATATAGTTAAAGTGAGACATGCTTTTGTGAGGTGTTTTGCTTTTGTATGAAAGTTGGTGCGAACATGGTGGGCTTCTCGTCACTACCGAAAATTATGCTCCGCTAGGTAAGTCTAAAATGTCAAGTTCCAAAAACACTCTTACTTTCTTCATTAAAAATGAAAAGCAGAATACCACAAATGAAAGAAGAACCGACAATCAAAAGGCAAAATTCAACTTTCATGCTTGTAGAACAAAGAAAAAAACAAAGTAAATCAAATGCCACTAAGTAAAGAATATCTAATTGAATAAAATGTCATCAGTCAAAGTTAAACCATACTTTCATCTTTGTAGGTGACGAAGTGAATTCGCTTCACCTTGAACGTTTTTCTCGATGTATGACGTTCATAAGGTTATGATTTCACGCACGTCCTTAAGATATGGTTGCGATAAGAAAACAAAGGAGAACTTACATGAAACTACGTTACTGGCTCGTTATTGCTACATACATACTTATTGCTCAACTTTCAGCCGTCCCACTGGCTTTGTATTTAGTCGCCCAAGGCATGTCAGAGCCCCAAGCAATTGGAACTTCCAACGTCACTAGCTTTACGCTTGGATTAATCATCATTTTATTTTTACTAAAACCAGATATGGCTAACCGTCATGATATACCTGGTCGTTCCACTCGTTCTCAAGCGATTGGATGGTCAATTTTAGGGATTCTTATGGCTTATGGTGGCCAAATCATTGCGAACATGATCAACCAAGGCATCTTTGGTGTTCAGCCTGGCTCAGAAAACACAGCAGAAATCCTTGCTCTTATTGAAAGCTTCCCTTTTATGATTTTGATCGTATCCATTATCGGGCCGATTTTAGAAGAAATCATTTTCCGTATGATCATTTTCGGAGCTCTCTATAAACGCTTTAATTTTGCGATATCTGCCTTTGCAAGTTCACTTATTTTTGCTGCTGTTCATTTTGATTTTAATCATTTATTAATTTATACGGTGATGGGTTTCATATTTGCGTACCTCTACATTAAAACGAAACGAATCATCGTCCCGATTATCGCTCACGTTGGTATTAACACCATCGCTGTTCTGCTAAACTTTTTATTAGCTGATTATATCGATGAAATTCTTGAACAATATGAAGCAATCGAGCAAGCACTAGCTTTAATAATGGGGGTTCTTTTATGAGATTTTCACCCACAGGCATTTCCGTTGTCTATTTTGTACTAGGAACGATCTTTATTTTACTTGCGATTCGTAGTGTCAACGTAGTAGGTTGGAATCTTTGGACGTTCTTCCTCATTGGTTTTGCCACTTTCGATTATTTTCTCGCTTTCAAATATTATCAAGTAAGGAAAATTATGAAACAAATGCAAAATGGTCAATATGACAAAGAAAATAAAGATAAATAATATTCAAGAACCCAAGAGCTCTATAAGTGCTCTTGGGTTCTTATCATTAATGACGATAACTCAGTTTCATGCCAAATCAGACGTCTGCTTAGGCCGGAAAAGAACGCCTGCAATCATCAGTAAGAAGAGTAAACCAGCGATTGCATAATAAATACTTCCTGCACCAATTGAGTCGATTAAAATACCGCCTGTTAATGGACCAAGCATACTTCCAATACTAAAAGATATCGCTATTAAGACATTTCCAGTAGGTAAAAGCTGCCGTGGAATTAAATCAGCTAAATACATTAGCCCCAGAGAATAAAAAGATCCAAGTAAACCACCAGCCACAAGAAATCCAGTAACGAGAAGCCACATCTGCTCCTCATACATTGGGATCGTCAAAAAAATAAACGCTCCGATTGTTGATAGTACAAGTAAAACTTTTCTCCTACCGACCTTGTCACTTAGCACACCAAGTGGTATTTGCGTAATAACCCCACCAATGACAAAAGCCGGTAGAATCAGTGATAACCACTCGATATCAATGCCTGTTCGTAAAGCATAAATCGGATAACTACCGTGAATTGTCGCCTCCATAAAACCAAAGGCAAGTGGAGGTAAAAAGGCAAACCAACCATATTTAATGACTAGAGCGTAACGACCTAACGTACCAGAGTGTTGAATCGTATCAACGGTATTGTCTGGCCATTCATTTTTTAATTTTAACAATAATAGCCACATGACCGCACAGAAAAGGGCAGCCAGCACAAACGGAAGTCGTTCGTCTATAGCTAGGAGATTCGTCATTAACGGGCCACCGGCAAACCCCGCACTAAAAGAAAGTCCATAAATGGCAATATTCCTACCCCGAACTTCTTTTGAACTTGTAGAAGTAATCCATACTTGTGTAGCAAAATGAACCATATTATCAGCAATGCCGATAATTAATCGCAAAACAAACCATAGCCAAAAACTTTGCCATAATGGGAGAATTAATAATGTTATAACAACTGTAATTAAACCAACTGATATAACTGGTTTATAGCCATATTTCCGCACCGGATTTTCTATAAAAGGAGACGCTATTAAAACCCCTATATATAAAGCAACGGCATTTACACCATTCATGGCTGATGAATACCCTGCTTGTTCAAGTAAAATAGCAAGTAATGGAAGTAACATCCCTTGCACAAAACCTGCAATAAAAACCATAATAACTAACATCATCAAACGAAACTGAGGTGAATTCTTTTCTGACACTGACACGAGATGCACTCCTCAACAAAAAAATCATAACCTCCTGATTATAATTCAAAAATATCCAAATACATAGATAAAAATGGAAATCAGAGTGAGTGTCAACCTCAGTAAAAAGGGAAACAGCTTAAAATGGGATTCTGCGTTTGCTCGGGGTTACTTCTCCTTTTTTCGCTCGTAACCCCGAGATTCGGCGTTTGCTCGGGCTTTCTCTCGCTTTTTCTGCTCGCAACCCCGAGATTCGGCGTTTGCTCGGGCTTTCTACTCTTTTTTTCGCTCGCAACCCCGTGATTCCGCTTTTGCTCGGGCTTTCTCTCGCTTTTTCCACCCGCAACCCCGAGATTCGGCGTTTGCTCGGGCTTTCTCTCGCTTTTTCCACCCGCAACCCCGTGATTCCACTTTTGCTCGGGCTTTCTCTCGCTTTTTCCACCCGCAACCCCGCGATTCGCCGTTTGCTGTAAACGATAATAATCCTCGGACTAGCACTGTCCTACTAAGGTCATTGATCGAGAGATGGATGACGAGCTAACTTCACGGCACAAACTATCGCCCATAAGTAACTTCCATACAAAAAGAACCGCATAACCAGGCAGCAGCACCTTGGTCATACAGTCCTTCTCTCTTTATCCGAAATTCTCTACACTCCTACTATCTCTTGTCATCTATGACAAACGGGAACCAAAAACCAAGCCTAAACTCAACTCTATCTACCCTCCATACGGGGACATAAAACGCTTATGAGGCTGCGGATTTTTCGATTTCGTTTGCTCTGTATCTAATACTAATAAACCATTTTGCTGTTCAAGCCAATCCATCAAATCCTGCTTCGAACGAAACTTTTGCTCCTCTTGTCGGTTCGTCTCCATCATAACAACAGACTCACCTTGAACATCACCGTTTCCACCACTTTTCAAAAATTTTCCTTTCGTGTGAACGGTTTGTTTCCAAATTTGCTCATACGGAGAAGTACTTTGGTCCAAAATGAGCGTTTCCTCTTGTTCTTTACCTATGCTTACTTTCATTAATTCACCTTCATATTCAACTAAGACATGAAAACCTTCACCCACTAAATAAGGACGATAAGATTCCGATTCATCACTAATCGCATCCATCATAAACACATCATATCCAATTAAAAAGGCAACGAGTAACACGATAATGGAACTTACAATTGGTCTCGCCATTTCAGCCATCCTCCGTTAATTATACTTTAGCTGTTCTTCCATACCACCTTTTGCCAAGATTAAAACCACATTTTTTAATAAAATCCAATTTATTTTATAACTATACAATAATATTCAATGCTTCTAACATAGTTTTTTAGAATCCGAGAATAAGACCTGTATAAAATGTCCCAGCCATGGATTACTTCTAACGACTCCCCTACTCATTCCGTACTAGATGAAAAAACTTCTTCCAATTACTTTTTAAGTGAATCTACCAAATTGTATTTTCAGAAAACTTAGAATCATTTAAGATAAAAAAACAACGAGATCCTTACATATTATGACAATTTCTTTCAACAGGAGGTGAAGGTTAGTCGCTTTTTACCTAATTTTGAGAAAGAGGTGGAATATGTAAATGAAAATGCAGAAGAATCGTATCGTCTTAATTCTATTAGCTTCACTACTAATCTTCTCCATGTTAGCCCCTTATCAAGGCTTGGCAGAAACAAATCGCTCCGCTCACACTTCTGTGAAGGATAGTGTATCTGTCCAAGAAAAAATTAGTAACCGACTTCTCTCGGAATTTGAAGAAGAGAAATATGTCACATTCTTAGTCAAGCTCCACGAACAAGTTGACACGATGGCCGTTGCTGAAGAAGCCATTTCCATTGCTGCGAAACAAAAAGCCTCACCTTCACAAGAAAAGCTGATTAAAAGCTCAGCAGTAGTCTCCCACCTAAGAGCAACCTCGATGGAAACACAATATGAATTAATTCAATGGTTAGAGAAACAACAAGAAACAGAGAGCGTCAAAGAGTTTGAATCTTTTTATATCGTTAATGGTTTAGCCGTTACAGGGACAAAAGAAGCGATGGAAGATATTGCAGCTAGACCTGAAGTCGCCAAAGTCCTAAAAAATGAAACGAGACAATTAATGGCTCCAACTCAAACAGAAGAAGTGGAAGTTCAAGAAAATCAAACCACTTCAACTGAATGGAATGTTGACCGTGTCGGAGCCCCTGAAGTTTGGAATATGGGTATCGATGGGTCTGGTACTGTTGTAGCGACGATTGATACAGGTGTTCAATGGGATCACCCAGCACTTGTGGAGCAATATCGTGGTTATGATGCAACTGCCCCAAATAGTCCTGACCATCAGTTCAGCTGGTTTGATGCTACCGCTGGTCAATCAACGCCATATGATGATGATGGACACGGAACACATGTAACAGGCACAATGGTCGGTGTTGAGCCAGACGGTTCTAACGCTGTCGGTGTTGCTCCTGGTGCAAAGTGGGTTGCTGTTAAAGCCTTTACTCCTGCAGGTGGAACAGACCGTGATTTACTTGCTGCGGGTGAATGGATTTTAGCTCCAACTGATGAAGATGGAAATCCTCGCCCAGACATGGCTCCTGATGTTGTTAATAACTCTTGGGGTGGTGGACCTGGATTAAACGAGTGGTATCGTGAAATGGTTCAAAACTGGCGTGCAGCTGGAATCTTCCCGCAATTTGCCGCTGGAAATACAACCCTTTTTAACCCGGGTGGACCTGGTTCTGTCGCTGTACCAGCCAACTACCCAGAATCATTTGCTGCTGGTGCAACAGATGCAAGTGATAACTTAGCTGGCTTTTCATTAAGAGGACCTTCTCCTTATGATGAAATTAAACCAGATTTAAGTGCTCCTGGAGTTAATATCCGTTCTGCTGTTCCAGGTAACGGTTACCAAGGTGGCTATAATGGAACCTCGATGGCATCACCTCACGTAGCTGGGATTATCGCTTTATTACTTCAAGCTGACTCCTCGCTTTCTGTGGACGAGCTAGAAGATATTTTATTAGAAACAGCTTTACCGATGACAAATACTGAGTACCCTGAATCGCCAAACCATGGTTATGGTTACGGATTAGTCAATGCATTTGATGCGGTTTCATCGGTCGTATCTGGCCTTGGTTATGTAGAAGGTCAAGTAACAAAAGAGGGTGATGATACAGAAGCACCATCTTTTGAACATAACGCTCCTACAGAGTCATACTCTGGCATGGATTTACCGCTTTCAATCGTAGCAAGTGATAATGTAAGTGTTACTAGCGTAGAGGTGACTTATTCAGTTAATGGCGAGGATAAGACCATTGCTGCTGAGCGCGTTTCTGGCAACCATCTATCAGGCACCTATACCGCTACGATTCCTGGTGAAGATATCGATGAAGGTGAATTCACCTATCAAATTGTTGTTACCGATTTTGTCGGCTTAACAACAGAAAGTGACGTATATACAGTAGCCATCTCTTCAGGGATTTCTAATGGATATTTCCAAGATTTCGAAGAGTATCCAACTGGTTGGTCGTCGTATGGGGCTAATAACATTTGGGAGTGGGGAGTTCCAACTTCTGGCCCAGGCTCCGCTTTCTCTGGTGAACATGTATATGCAACTGGCTTAGCTGGAGACTACGGTAACAATGCAAACATGTCTTTACTAATGCCTCCGATTGATTTAACAGACGGTGAAGATACTTATTTACAATTTAAAATTTGGTACAACATAGAGAACAACTGGGATTTCGGACATGTCTTTGTTTCAACAGATCAAGAAAACTGGGATCAAGCAGTCCGTTTCACCAATGTCTCTGATAGTTGGGTTGATGTTGAAATTGATTTAACTCAATACGAAAGCGACCGTCTCTATGTAAACTTCAACTTAACAACAGATGGTAGCGTTGTACGCCCAGGTATGTATATTGATGACGTTCAATTATCAAGTACTTCAATCGAAGCACAAGCTGCACATCTAGGTGTTATGGATCCAAAAGAACTCGATGAGCCAGTAAGTGAACAAGTGAGTTCATCTAATCAAAGCTTCGGCTTCGGTTCTATCATCGGTAATGCTCTAAAACGTATTCACGAACGAGTGAACGAAGTAATTAAAGTAATTGTCGATAAGATTGAATATATTAAAGAAAAAATAGAAGCTGGCAAAATCAAACCAGACGATGGTGATGGCACGAAACAGCCACCTGTCGAAGAACCTGAAGAAAACCCTGAACCAATTCAAACTTTACTGCCTCTTCATGCGACAGTTAACGTCTTAGAAACGGGACGAAGCGTCACAACTAATCCAGCAACGGGTTCTTACAGTTTGCTACACGCACAAGGTGATTTTACATTACGTGCTGAAAGCTATGGATTCCGTTCAGCTGAACAAACCGTTTCTATTGTTGATGAAGAAACCGTTACAGCTAGCTTTGTACTTGAAGAAATTCCATCTGGAAACGTGACAGGAAACGTGACAAATGAACTGACTGGTGAAGCTGTTACAAATGCTACCCTCATGCTTATGGAGGATGCGAATGTTGTTCCTGTTCAAACGGACGAAAACGGTAACTATGATTTAAGCGCTTATGAAGGAACATATACACTTTATGTTCTTGCTCCACAATATCACAGTACCGAAACAGAAATAACGATTACTGGTGGAGAAACTATTGTTCAAGATTTCTCTCTAACACCATTTATCGGGTATGGCGCTGAGATTGGATATGATGATGGCACTGCCGAAAATGCTCGGGCTTTCTTTGATGCAGGTAATGGTTGGGCTGTAAGAATGTCCTTAGAAGAAGGTCAAGAAGCAGCGATGGTTACAGGTGGTTTATTCCGCTTCTGGGATACGGAATGGCCAGTACCAGGTGGAACCGAGTTCCAAGTGACGGTCTATGATTCGACCGGACCAAATGGAGCCCCTGGAAATCAGCTGATTGATCCAATCGATGCAACCGCTCTTCGCGATGGAACTTGGACAGAAGTAGATTTATCTGACTATGGCATTGTTGTTGACGGTGATTTCTACTTAGTTTACATCCAAAAACACGCTAACCCTAACACACCTGGATTAGCAACGGATGAAGATGGTCCTAATGCTGAACGTAGCTGGCAGTTTGTTGGCGGTGCTTGGTCACCAACTCCTACTGCTGAAGGAAACTATATGATTCGTGCTTTAGTCGATTATGAATTAACAGCACCAGTTATTACTTCACCTGAAAGTGGTACATTCACAAATGAGGAATCTGTTGTTGTGACAGGTGAATCAGCTCCATCTATTGCTATCAACATTTTAAATGATGGTGAAGTCGTTGCTGAGGCGACAACGAATGAATCAGGTGAGTTTGAAGTAACAGTTGAATTATCTGAAGGTGAAAATTCATTAACTGCTCAACCAGTTCTTGAAGTTGGTGTCGGCCCTGAATCAGAACCTGTTCTGATCACTCTAGACCAAACCAACCCTGTTATTACGATTGATGAACCCGTTGACGGCTCAAAGACAAATCGTGAAACAGCAACCGTTACTGGTACGGTTGATGAAGACAACCTTGAAGAGTTAACCATTGCTGGACGCTCTGTAACCGTTGCAGAGGATGGTTCTTTCTCTCAACGAGTTCTTTTAGATGAAGGTGAGAATCTAATTGAAGTAACTGCTGTAGATAAAGCTGGTAACGAAACATCCACAAGCGTAACGGTTTATGCTAAATACACAGCTCCTACTATTACAGATTTAACACCATCTGAAGATAAGAATCTAAAAGCGGGCGAATCGGTAAAAATTGAATTTTATAGTGAACCAGGACTCGATGCAACATTTGCAATCCGTATGCCATTAACCAACATCCAAAACGCTACAGAACTTCCAATGCGTGAAATGTCTGAAGGCTACTATGTCGGTTACTGGACTGCGACTTCTAGTGTCAAAGCAGAAGGTGCAGAAATCGAAGTCAAGGTCGTTGATGATTTTGGAAATGAAACGAGAGAGCTTGCAGAAGGTAAGCTTAATATTAATATCGATTAAGTTAAAAAGAGCGTTCCTAGTCAATATCCTTTGACTTTGGAACGCTTTTTAATGGGCTAATGAAAACTTTACTGAACTATGCTTACTTACTCTCTTAACTATTAACCGCTTTTTTAGATGATAACTCTGCATCCTCATCTTCTTTTGACTTTTTCTCAAGCAAAAACCCGAGTGGGATCGTTAAGACTGTTAAAAATCCAACAACTATAAATGCTTCGTTGATCGCTTGCAAGCTCGCCTGTTCTAACGTTATCCCCATACTTTCACTTACGAAACCTCTTCGTACTTCATAATAAATTGACATACATACAACAGCAAAGGCAGAACTCATCTGTCTTACCACGTTATTTAAAGCCGACCCCCTTGAAATAAGATGGTCAGGTACCGCATTCATTCCTGTTGTTGTAGCTGGCATCGAGCTTAGGCCATTACCAATACCTCGAATAGCCATCCAAATAATAATGAACATCATCGTCGTCTCAAGACTCATAAATCCAAGAGCAAAAGTACCAATCGCTAAAATAACAAGCCCGGAAGTGATGACTCCACCAACACCTCTTTTATCAAGGATTCTCCCTCCCACCGTCATAAATATACCGGTGAACAACGCCGATGGAAGGAACACGATACCCGTCATAATCGCACTTAATCCATAAACTTGCTGAATTAAAAGTGGAATTAAAAAGATTCCAGCAAAAAGACCAATCGATGAAATCGCCGTAAGCAACATACTATAAACATAGACCGGCACACGAAACAGACTGAGATCAATTAATGGCTGTTTTGCTTTTCTTTCCACTTGAATAAATATAAAAATTAAGAGTAGTCCCAGAACGAGTAGCGTTATATTTAAGGGATTTGTCAAGTCTGCAATCGTCGACATTCGTCCAAGAGCAAATAGAATACTCCCTACCCCTAACGTGACAAAAATAAAGCCAACCTTATCAAAACTCACTTCCTTATTAGGCTTCGAATTCGGTAAATACTTCCATGCAAACCATAAACCGATTAAACCAAACGGAGCATTCGTAATAAATAATAAATGCCAGCTCGTCGTTTCTAAAAGGATACCACCAATCGTTGGTCCAATCGTTGGTGCCATCATCGAGGCAATTCCCCATACCCCTGTTGCGAGTCCTCTTTCCTTTTTAGGAAAAGCTTCAAATATCAAAGCCATTGATAAAGGCATCATAATTCCTCCACCAATTCCTTGAAGAGCACGAAATACAATTAATGAGCTAATATCCCAAGCAAATGTACCCAAAATAGAACCCGCAACAAAAAGCCCAAGACCAAACAAATAGGTACGCTTTTTCCCAAAGCGGTCACCTAAATAGCCAGTCACAGGAACCGTCATACCCATCGCAACCATAAAAATCGTAATAATCCAACCCGCCGATACAACATCTGTTTGAAATTCATCAATAAAAGTAGGAATAGCCGGATTTAGCATACTATTATTTAGTATCATCGTAAAAGAACCTAACAACACCGCTACAACGACCATCCATTTTTGTCTATTCTCCATGTATGCTCACACCATTTCGCCTCTCGAAGTTTTATCTTTTTCAGTATAGCACGTTTCCTAATTCTAAGGTTTTTTATATGCTTCATCTGAAAACTTGTTTACGTGGCGATTCTGTGTGTATTGTAACCAGTTGGTATGAAGCATTTGAGGAACGTATTTCCAATATGCTCCGCATTGAGCACTCTTTTCCTTGCTCCATTGCCTCGTATTTTGATTTACTCCGCATTGTGTGCTCTTTTTCCGGCTCCATTGCAACGATTTCGTTCACCTCTTCCTATCTCAATCCCCATTTCTATTCTCCATCAATAAGTACTCTATCTTCCAATAAAAAAAGGCACCCGTGTCATCTCTCCTTTGACCAGGCAACCTCTTTTATAAAATTTCTCTATTTTTATCTCTATTTATGCACTTTCATGAACCGCTTGTTTTTGATTCTCCCATTTAAACGAACGTTTATTTAAATTCAATTTCTCTTTTAGATACGGTAAAACGTATCGGTCGCCTCCGTATCGACCAGCGTTCGCTCCTGCTACCATAATAATGACTGACACCGCCACCATCCACGGGTTAGATGAAATAGTTCCTGCTAGCAAGAACGACATATTCATAACCATTCCAAAAAATGCAGCTGCAGAAGTGAACACTCCCACGATTAAACCTAAACCAACTAATACCTCTCCCCATGCAACAACGAAACTAAAGATTTCAGCATTCGGAATGGCAAAACCCTCTAAAAAGCTCACATACCAAGGGTATTTCATCACTTCACCATTCATAACTGGATTCGCTACCGCATTTTGTAAATAACCAGCTGCATTAAATTCACCAGTTACCTTTCCCCAACCTGAGCTCAACCAAGCCCATCCTAACACAACCCTCAAAACAACCAACACCGCTGCTACTACCTTATTACTTCTTAAGAAATCTCCAAACATTTTACTTCCTCCTATCCATAGTTTCATTTATTTTGTTTGTGAAACATTTCACATAATGATTTCTAAGAAAAGCTTGCTACTTAGTAGAGCAAGTAAGTTGTTAAGTTTGTGAATGTTTTCACATATCTTCTATACTCATAGTATATGATGAATCGGTAAAAAAAGCTACCTAGATATAGCAAGTGTCACAACTTGTTCAACATTTCACAATTTTTTGTTTGACTTGAATTGGTTCATCCTCGGGCTTTCTCCTTTTTTTTCCGCCCGCAACCCCGAGATTCGCCGTTTACTCGGGCTTTCTCCCTCTTTTTCCGCTCCCAACCCCGAGATTCGCCGTTTATTCGGGCTTTCTCTCTCTTTTTTGCCCGCAACCCCTAGATTCAACGTTTGCTCGGGCTTTCTCTCTCTTTTTCCGCTCTCAACCCCGAGATTCCGCTTTTACTCGGGCTTTCTCTCTCTTTTTTTGCCCGCAACCCCGAGATTCCGCTTTTCCTCGGGCTTTCTCTCTCTTTTTTTGCCCGCAACACCGAGATTCGCCGTTTGCTCGGGCTTTCTCTCTCTTTTTCCGCTCCCAACCCCGTGATTCCACGTTTACTCGGGCTTCCTCTCTCTTTTTCAGACCGCAACCCCGTGATTCCACGTTTGCCCGGGCTTTCTCCCTCTTTTTCCGCTCCCAACCCCGAGATTCCGCTTTTACTCGGGCTTTCTCTCCCTTTTTCCGCCCACAACCCCGAGATTCAACGTTTGCTCGGGCTTTCGACGCGTCGGNCCTCTCTTTTTCCAGTCGTAACCCCGCGATTCCACGTTTACTCGGGCTTCCTCTCTCTTTTTCAGACCGCAACCCCGTGATTCCACGTTTGCCCGGGCTTTCTCCCTCTTTTTCCGCTCCCAACCCCGAGATTCCGCTTTTACTCGGGCTTTCTCTCCCTTTTTCCGCCCACAACCCCGAGATTCAACGTTTGCTCGGGCTTTCGACGCGTCGGACTGGTTGGGGTTGATAAGTTCCCTCAAGGAGTTCTTTCCGAATGGTAGGCCAATGGAGAGCGTTATGTGCTCGTAGGTTTTGTACAGGCATTTCGTCGACTCCATGGCTCCCCTTATTCTTTTCCACTCGTTTCAGAGCGTACATGAGATTACCCCGTCTTAGGACTGATTTCAACATTTGATTTGGCCTCCCACGTGAGTAACGTTCCTTCTTGTGCCACCTTGATTTTCCGCCCTCTTCAAAGTCCCCCGAGGATTCACCTCTTCTTCCTTTTAAGTAGGTTCTTATTTTCTGCTTCATCAAATAAGGTGAACGCCAAGGTGTTCCTCTTCTTAAATGGTTCAGTACTTCCCTTGTAGCTTAAGCAACAAGGTACTATGACCTCTGCTGACGCCTGTTGTTCAGCATACCCGTTTCGAGTACGGTTACCTTATATGTAAGGCGTACCAACAGGTTCTCCCTGGGTAAGAGTACAGACTTTCCTTCCATGTCCCTACCTCATTTACTACGTGATCCCTTCGGCAGTATGGACTTTGTCTTGTCATGCAGACTCATCCAACATCACCTAGCCTTGTATGAGGTTCGTGTTCCTCGGCGCAGAAGTTTGCCGCTGGCTTCCTTCAGGTAATCAAGTCACCTTGCCTTGAGCTACTGTTACTACTTCCTGCACAGTTCGGGACTTTCACCGTAGAGCCTGTACTCATGCCAGGGGGACACAACTGAAAAACCGCTCTAACGGAAAGAGCGGTTTAACCTGATTTATTGTGCTTCAGAACGATTTAATTCTTCTTCTTGAAGCTTTTGTGCTTTTAAGACTTTTCGATAAGCTATTCGTGAGAGCCAGATGCTAAATTCATAAAGTAATAGTAACGGAACAGTTACCATGAGATGGGACATTAAGTCTGGTGGTGTAATAAAACCAGCAATTACCAACAGAACAAAATACGCATATTTACGAAACTTCGTCAGGCCACTCGGATCTACTAATCCAAGTCTCGTCAGAAACATCACAACAACGGGCAGTTGAAATAAAAGTCCCATTGGAATCGTTATTTGAAATAAAAAGCTAAAATATTCATTAATCCCATACTGCTCTGTAATACCTAATCGCCCAGCCAGATTTCCCATAAATTGAATGATGAATGGGAAGAGAATAAAATAAGCAAAAGCCAGTCCGCCTAAAAATAAAAGAAAAGCAAACGGAATATAAGCCAATGTTACTTTCCGTTCATTTTCATGTAATCCAGGACTTACAAAAGCCCAAAGCTGATATAAAATAACGGGGAAAATCATCACAAATGCAATAATAGTAGCCATCGTCATAAATATCCGAAACGGATCGGTCAATTTAAAAGCATTCATTGGCAAATCCTGAGCCATGGGGGCATTCGTTAAGTAAGTAATTAATGGTGTCGCTAAAAAAAAGCCGATAATGAACGCAAGGGCAAAAAAGACGAATGCGATCACAATTCTACGTCTCAGCTCTACAATATGGTCCATTACCGACATACTCTGTGTATCCATTGTTAAACCCTTCCCATGTTAAGAGTCTTGGTTTGTCGCTTTTTTCTTACTTGTTGTATCATCATCGTCATCTGCTAATCCTTTTGTAGCCGCTTTGAACTCACGTAATGTGTTTCCAGCCGCTTTCCCTAATTCAGGTAATTTCTTCGGACCGAAGATAAGTAATGCAACAAGGGCAATAAGTATAATACTTCCTGCTGATAAAGGCATGCAGGATGCACCTCCTTGATTTTAGTTAAAAACTAAGTACAACCTTGTGAAACTCTCTCTATTATACTGGATAATGCTTTAAAAAATAAACAAGAGACTGCAATTCTACAGATAAGTCAATATGGTGAACTCTGACAGAATCTGGAACAGATAATCGTGCTGGAGTAAAGTTCAAAATTCCCTTTATTCCCGCTTCTACCAAGCGATCCGCGATGTTTTGAGCAGCGTGCACAGGTACAGTTAGAATCGCTACTGTTACCTCTTCAGGTAGCATTTTTTCTAATGTGTCAAAATGGTGAATAGTTACACCACCCATTTCCTGTCCAATTTTATCCTCCATGACATCAAAGGCCATTACAATTTGTGTATTATTATTTTTTGAGAAATTGTAATGCATAAAAGCCGTTCCTAAATTCCCGACTCCTACTAGAATAACCTTGGTTAATTCATCTTGATTTAATGTTTCTCTAAAAAAAGAGAGTAGATAACTTACATTATACCCATATCCCTTTTTTCCTAATGCACCAAAATAAGAAAAGTCTCTTCGAATCGTTGCTGAATCTACTTTTACAGCTTCACTTAACTCTGTTGATGAAACTCTTTGCTTTCCAGAGGCCTGCAGATTCTCAAGAAACCGATAATATAATGGTAATCGCTTGGCTGTCGCTTGAGGTATCTTCGTTTGATCAGACTTCATAAACAGCCCTCCCTTTTCTCTAACAACCTATCCATTTATAGTGTGAAACATCCTTATTGTACAACATTTTCCCTCAGATGTAACCACCTAAAGGATACAGTTAATAAGTTGTTGATTCCCTTTATTTAAGCTACACTATTAAATAGAAACATGAAACGACACGATTCTACTCATACCATTTTTTCTGGGAAGGGATAACTATGATTATTTTACAATGTGTTCAAATTTCCAAGTCATTTGGTGCTGATCCAATTTTAACAAATATAAAGCTCGAAGTAAAAACCGGTGAACGGATTGCTTTAGTCGGTCGGAATGGGGCAGGTAAATCAACACTTCTGAAAATCATTGCTCGGCAACTTTCTTATGATAGTGGTGACATAATTAAACCAAAAGAAGTAGAGCTTGGCTATTTAGCACAAGATACTGGTTTAGAGTCTGATCTATCAATTTGGGATGAGATGTTAACAGTTTTTGCACCACTTATTCAAATGGAGAAAAAGCTCAGGCAACTTGAGCAAGATATGTCGAACCCGGATCTTCAAGCAGACGAGATGAATTATGCAAAAACGCTCAGTGAATACGATGCCTTGCAAGTAGACTTCAAAGATCGAGGCGGCTACCAATATGAAGCTGATATTCGTAGCGTTCTCTCTGGTCTAAACTTCGCTGGCTTTCATTACGAGACAAAAATCTCTCAACTAAGTGGTGGACAAAAGACCCGCCTTGCCCTTGGAAAACTTCTATTAACAAAACCCGATTTATTAATACTCGATGAGCCAACGAACCATTTGGACATTGAGACGTTAACATGGCTTGAACAATACCTTTCCAACTATAAAGGTGCCATCCTCATTGTCTCACATGATCGTTACTTTTTAGATCAAGTCGTCGACCAAGTCGTTGAGATTTCCCGGACACAATCGACTAAGTTCGTCGGTAACTATAGTAGCTATCTCGATGAAAAAGCGAAACGATACGAACTCGAACTCAAGCAATTTGAGAAGCAGCAAGAAAGAATTGCCGAACTAGAAGACTTTGTGCAACGTAATATCGCTCGAGCATCTACAACCAAAAGAGCTCAAAGTAGGCGTAAGCAGCTAGAGCGAATGGATCGTCTTGAGCGACCGAGTGGCTCTGAGAAATCAGCGAACTTTTCATTTACGATTGATAAGCAAACAGGCAACGACGTCCTCCTTATCCGTGATTTAGAAGTAGCTTATGAAGATAAGACCATTTTTTCAAACCTTTGTTTAGATATTAATCGTGGGGAAAGTGTTGCGATCGTTGGACCAAATGGAGCTGGTAAATCAACACTTCTTAAAGCGATCACGAACCAACTTGATTTTGAAAAAGGAACCATTAAGCTCGGAAGCAATGTGAAGCTCGGTTACTATGACCAGGAACAAGCGAAGCTGCACTCTACTAAACAAGTGCTTCATGAATTATGGGATGACTATTCGTTAATGCCAGAGAAAGAGATACGTACCGTTTTAGGTAACTTCCTTTTTAGTGGAGACGATGTATTAAAGCCTGTCTCAAGCTTAAGTGGTGGCGAAAAAGCTCGGTTAGCTTTAGCTAAATTGATGTTACAAAAAGCGAATGTGCTCATTCTTGATGAGCCAACAAACCATTTAGATTTAGATGCAAAAGAAATGCTCGAAGCAGCCTTAATGGATTACCCTGGCACCATTATTTTCGTCTCACATGACCGTTATTTCTTAAATCGTATGGCAACAAGAATTACAGAGTTGAATCAAGGGACCATCACTGATTATATTGGTGATTATGACTATTACCAAACAAAAAAAGCCGAAAATGAAGAGCGACAAAGACTTCAAGCAGAAAAGGAAGAACAAAAGGTTTCAGAGCAAAAATCAAACAGTCATCACTTCTCCAACAACAAAGAAGCGAAACGGCAAGAGCGACAAAGGCTACGACGAATCGAGGAAATCGAATCCTTAATCGAGGAATTAGAAGCTGTCATTGCTGAAGGCGAAGAGCAATTATGTGATCCGAACGTTTATGCCAACCATGAAAAGGCTTTGGAAATTCAAACTAAAATTGACCAATCCAGAGCTGACTCCGACACATTGATGGAAGAATGGGAACTATTACAGGAAGAAGCGTAACTACCTAACACGATAATAAGACTTCATAGAGGAATGAATGGCCTCTTATGAAGTCTTTTTCATATGGAATATGTGCACATTTAGTAACTCGTTTCATCCAACTTTCCCGAAATTGAATGCCCACCCTTTCGTGAATGCTTGCCCCAAAACATCTCGATCACCCAATAACAATAAGAGGATACGACACAAAACATAGAGGTTGCAGCGGCAACAACGCCTGAATCATTAAGGAAGAGTAAAGCAACCGATGCAACAACACCTGCTTGTAAAAATAATCGTTTCCTTTCATCAACCAATTGGTTACGTGTAAACCAAATCAAAATAGCAACGACGACATAACTTGATGCAAATAATAAGGTCCAATTTGAATGCCGTAGAATTTTATAGTTCATCGTTAATTTACGAATAATCATATCTTGGATATACACGAAATCACCGCTTAATAGTCTTTCAAAGGCTAAGCCAATATGACTTTTCATTCCAATTAACTGCATGATAAAAAGGAAAGCAACCGCTCCAATTAAAGCGAAAAAACCGGCGATCCAAAGTTTTTTTGCATGTATATTATTGCGATACATTTTCAGCAACAAGACCACATAGGCGATTGCAGCAGACAATGTTCCACCTGCATTTGTTCCATATATCTGTGCAGCAAGGATAAATAGAGTACTTGCTAAAATGGAGAAAACGATGAGTAAATCTCGTTTTTTATTCGTGAAGAATGGCATAAGCATCGCCATTACAGCAATAATATATACACCTCCAAACTCATTTCCAATCCCATAAAACCGTGCCCCGATAATAGGATCAAACCCTAAATAAGAACGTTGAATGAGTGGTCCCCCAAATAATTGGTCGACAGTTATAGCGGCAAATACAATACCTGCTACTACGGAAATAGGCTGTCTACATAACCTGTAAATCACGAATCCAGTTAGAATAGATAAACTCATTAACGTCAATAAAAAAAGAATAACCGACATATATTCACTTAAAGGTGCTAGCAATAAGAAATATAACAGAGAACTCCATGCGGCTAGGAATGTGACCTTGACACCGATGAGAGCGTATTGATTATTTCTCAACCAAACAAACACAATACCCGCCAGCCCTAATAAACCAACTAAGCTAAGAATAAAAATCGTCAATACATGGGAACGACTTTTAAATATATGTGTAATGTGATCTAAATCTCGAAACATCCTTTCATGCGAGAGGCGATTTGAATGTTCAATGGTTAAGGCTTTTCCTGTTAGCATCGTATCACCATGTGGAAGGGAAAGTCGATCTACCCATGTCGGTAACAAATCGATGCTACTGACAATATAGCTCTGTCTCGTTGTTGCAGAGGTAAAGAAGCCTGCCTCATCGGAACCCCAATTAAGAATAGGTGTTAGCCACTTTTTTTGCTGGTAAGATGTTTGGTCCATCATCGGTGTCAGTAACCAGATTTCCTGATTTTGTTCATCTTTTAACCGTAGCAAAAACTGTGTTAATTCTTTTCTCAAAGTTTCCTTTAGCTCCAAATAATAATTCGGTTCAATGACGTCCTTCATCATATCAAGACGGTAAAAATCTCCCCATTCTATTACTGAGTAAGTCCGTACATTGTCGATTTGCCGATTGGTCATATGCTCTATGATAAAATCTTGGTCCATTTGATAACGATACGGACGCTCTGAATTCGTCTGAACGGCCTCTTTTAAAGCCCCTTGTCCCGTCGCTTTTTCATCGATTATAAACAATGAGGCATAACGGACCTGCTGCTCTGTATCACTATGTCCATATACAAAGTGATCAACGTTTGCTTCCTTTAGCCACTCCCCTAACTTACCTATTTGTCCACGATAAGACGTGTTTAGATTGGTCTGCTTTAGGGAAAAGAAATAAGGATGATAAATATCCGGGCGAGTAATAGGATGACGATTCTCACGAGATAGCGTTTGCTGTTGATGCTGTTGGATGGATTGTTCAGCGATTTGTTCGTTCTGTTCATAGGCATTCCATTGGTCCACACCTCTTGCTTTATCTCCGACAGCCATCGTGACCGTGTTATGTAAGTATTGATAAGGACCATCCGGCCGTACATTCATCGCACCTATAGATGCTTTTTCCCATAAAAAAGGCTCCTGATCCTTTTCAAGTAAAGCCTCAATGTCTTCAAATGAAAAGTGAGGAACTAGGACTATTGTCTGGTGGTTTGTTTCAAATTCTTGTGCAAAAGTTACATTTCCACATAAGAGTGACAAGATGACGAACATCATGACACAGATATACACATTTCTTGAAAACATACGTTCTACCTTTCTATATTTTCTGACATATCCACACTATCCACAGTTTTATACACAACCTTAACCTTGTTTTATAAAGGTTTTATTATCATGTCCACAAAAACTACCTATTTATCCACACAAAAAGTTAACCACAGAATTTTACTGATAAAAACGGCATTTTTATCTTTTATCCACATTATCCACAGACTTGTTAACAGTCAGTTTTACACATTCTGATAGAGATTTTCACCGGGACTTTTTTCACTAGTATGTGCAATGTTTGGTGATTTATGTATGAAGGGCAGAGAATATTTATTAAACAACACGTATCTTTTAACTTACTACCAAGATCACCTCAAGCTAACTTTAAATCATAAAAAAAGACTTTAATGTCCTTTTTTATGCACTACCCCAAACAATATAATTAACTAATAAAGTGAAAATAGAAAGTATTGTATCGTTAAGCCATGAACTTCAAGAATATTATTAACGCATTTCCATTCATACTATTTCGTTTGGCATATTTTATTTTATATGAAAGTTACTTATGGGCGATATGCGGAGTTCTACTCGCCGCTAACGAAAATCATGCTTCGAGATAATCACGTGGCACTGAGCTAATCGGCTACGCCGCTGGATCTCAGCTCTGCCACTACGTCCCACGGGAGCCTCCGCATGTTTTCGTCCGCTAGGTTTCTGCTCATTCTCAAGTGCACAACACAATCTAACACCATTCATTTAAAATGAAATGGAAAAAAAACTAATTGAATGAAGTTCCAACAGTCAAAGTGCCAAAAACCACTTTTATGTTTGTTGGTGGCGGAGTGAATGGAACTCCGCCATGGGTTTTATATGGAGAAACAGAAAAGAAAATAAGCCCCCTAGGAATAAATGAAACAAAAAAATTTTAAATAACGGGGAAAATATACTGTAAAATATAATGGCATTCCATACTATAACCAAAAGTCAAAATCATACTGATCGGGCATGACCATTTTGTTGATAGGGGTTTTGTTTTGCTATAATGAGGTTAAAACTTGTTGTTAAAGGAGGACATGCATGGACACTCATGTTTTTACAGAGTTTCTTGAAGCCATTTCAAATTCAAAGCATCGCAGCACGTTGGAAGAGGTCTTCCATTGGATTGCCGAAAAGTATCCTTATCTTGAGCCGGTTGTGAAGTGGAATCAACCAATGTTTACGGATCATGGGACTTATATTATCGGTTTTAGCGTCGCCAAGCAGCATCTAGCTGTTGCTCCTGAGGAAGCTGGCATGAATCATGTCGCTGAAGATATCGAGGCAGCTGGGCACTCATATACAAAAGGTTTGGTCCGTCTTAAGTGGAGTCAACCAATCGATTATGCCTTACTCGAGAAAATGATTGAATTTAATGTCATGGATAAAGCTGATTGTACAACTTTTTGGAGAGCATAACGTAAAAAAGAAGCCCGGATACCCGTGCTTCTTTTCTTATGACTGTTCTAAATCAAGCCCTGGATTGCCATTTAGCGCATAATTACTAAAGGACTGTTGTTTTAATTTGATACTTGCAGCCGCTCCAATCATCGCAGCATTGTCGGTGCATAATGATAATGGTGGGATAATAAGCTCTGTTTTTGATTGCTTAAATTCCTGCTCTAATCTTTGCCGTAACCCTTTGTTAGCGGCTACTCCACCCGCTAGCAGCAACTGCTTAGAAGGAAACTTTTCAATAGCTCTTAATGTTTTAGTTACAAGTACATCAATAACGCTTTCTTGAAAGCCTCGTGCTAGATGAGCTGGATCGATTTCTCTTCCTTTTTGCTTCTCATTATGGACCTTGTTAATAACTGCTGACTTCAATCCACTAAAGCTAAAATCAAAGGAATCGGCTTCTAACCATGCACGCGGTAAGTCCACGCTTTCTACTGCGTTCATCGCGAGTTTGTCAATATGCGGTCCGCCAGGGTATGGTAACCCTAATGTACGGGCGACTTTATCGTAGGCCTCACCTACAGCATCATCACGTGTTTCGCCAATGATTTGAAACTCACCTTCAGCTTCCATATACACAAGCTCCGTATGACCACCCGACACAACTAAAGACATTAACGGATATTGCAATGGCTTTATTAATTGATTGGCATAAATATGACCGGCAATATGATGAACGCCAATAAGTGGCAAACTATGAGCAAAGGCAATCGCTTTCGCCGCATGAACACCAACTAGTAAAGCTCCAACCAATCCCGGACCCTCAGTAACAGCAACCGCTGATAATTCTTCAAAGGAGACAGTCGCATCAAGCATAGCTGCCTCAATGATTAACGTAATTTGTTCAACATGATGCCTCGAAGCCACTTCAGGTACCACGCCACCAAATCGCTTATGACTTTCAATTTGCGAGGCGACCACATTACTTAAAATCGTTGTTCCGTTTTCAATTACTGCTGCAGAAGTCTCATCACAGCTAGTTTCTATTGCCAAAATTAAATTACGTTCACTCATGATACATTCACCCACATTACTAATGCATCCTCTTGATTGTCTGCATAATAGTTTTTTCGAATCCCACCAGGTTCAAATCCTAACTTTTGATACAGTGACTGAGCGACATGATTACTCACTCTCACTTCTAAGGATAAGCGTTTGGTTCCCATTAATTTAGCGAAACTCATCGCATAACTTAACAATTCTTCACCATAACCATTACCTCGATACTCTGAATGAACCGCAATATTTGTCACCTGAGCTTCATCTGTAATAATCCAAAGACCACAATAACCAACAATTTGTCCATCTTTTTCATAAACGAGATAATGAGCAAATTTATTAACTTCAAGCTCTTGTTCAAACAATTCACGTCTCCATGGAATTGTAAAAGCATCCCTTTCAACAATCATCACTTGATCAAGGTCTTCTACAGTCATAAACCGTGCTTCGGTTTTACTAGATTCAATCATCGTCCCCATTCACTTTCTTTCTGAGCAGCTTTCCATTTCGCCTCAGCTTCAGCAAGCTGTAAATACTGTGGTGTTGCTGCATGTAAAGATTCCACCGCTTCTCTCTTTTGCCCCAGCAATGCTAATTCAGACGGCCTTGGTAATGCCATACTTTTTGGAGCAAATAACGCTCGCTCACCAAGCACCTCTTTGATCACCGTTTGGTGGAGCATGACATCTTGTCCGACAAATAAGAAACTCCCTGTTCTTTCGCTAAGCTGTTGAAGCCAATCCTCTAGCAAGATTAACTGATCTGCTTCAGCTTGAATCACTTCATCACCTTCTGACCGATATAATCCTGTGTAGACTTGCCCTCTTCGAGCATCAATAATCGGGATAATCGAATGAGTTGTGTATCTGCCAATCTGAGCACTCACTTCTAAACTAGACACCATCACAAGTGGAATACCCAATGACCAAGCCAGCGTTTTCGCCGTTGTAACACCAATCCGTACTCCTGTATAAGAACCGGGACCATTTGCTACGACAATTTTATCTAATTGTTTCGCTTCTATTTTTAATTCTTCCATTAGTTTTGAAACAGCTGGCATCAAACGTAATGCATGATTCTTCTTATTATTTGTAATGAGCTCGCCCGCGACTTGCTCGCCATCTGTGACTGCCACGCCTAAAACAAATGAAGACGTATCTATTGCTAATACCTTACTCATAAACCAATCTCCTTACATACAGCTTCATATCTCATTCCAATCGGCTGTAAATGTATCTCTCTTTCCGTGTCACCTTGACGATAGATACGAATCTCTAAACGCTCCGATGGAAGTTGTTCCTCAATTCGGCTCGCCCATTCGACAACAGATACACCGTCACTCTCAAAATATTCTTCTAAACCGATATCTTCTTCACTATTCTCAAGACGGTAGACGTCCATATGATAAAGTGGTTTCCGTCCTTTATATTCTTTAATAATCGTAAACGTCGGGCTATTGACCACTCTCTTTACATCCAGGCCTTCCGCTAGTCCTTTTGTAAAATGCGTTTTTCCCGCACCTAAATCCCCTTCAAGCGTAATAACTTCACCACCATTTAAAAGCAACCCTAGCTGTTTAGCAAAAGCCATCGTTTCCTCTGGCGAGCTCGTGGTTATTATCCATTTTTTCAATTTCATCACCTATTTATCTTTATCAAAGTGGTTATAGCCTTTTCTTTCAAGCTCAACGATTGATTTTCCTTCTTTAAGCCAAACACCGGTTTCACCTTCATGGACTTCACCAATCACTGTAAGAGGAATGAGAGCCTGCTTAAATTGTGTGGCAATCAGTTGAAAATCTTGTTTGTCCATTGCACCTAATAATTGAAAATCTTCCCCACCAAAAAGCGCCCATTGATGTGCCTGTTCTAGCGTATTGATTTTTGTAAGACTATCAACCGGAAGCTTTTGAACATCTAACTCTATTTTAACTCGACTCGCTGTGGCAATTTCATTCGCCTCACTCGCAACACCATCACTAACATCATTGAGGGCCACACGAAAGCCACTTTGTGCCAGTAGTCTTCCAGCTTCCACTTGTGCGTCGGGCTCTTGATGAGCTTTCACCGCTAGCTTCTCTTCATTCGCGGAAAATTCTGCACCGATCCCCTTTTGAGAAATAAGCTCAAAACCTGCAGCAGATAAACCTACTTCACCAGTAATAAAAACCACATCACCAGGCTTAGCCTGGCTTCTTAATAAATGACGACCTTTTTCTACTTCACCTGTGACGGTTATGGTAATGACGAGGCTGTCATTTGTCGAAACAGTATCACCACCAATTAAATCGATTTGATATCGCTCTGCTAATTCACCCATACCGCAATATATCTCCTGTACAGCATGCTCGTCCCAATGAGAGGGAATCCCAATGGAAACGAGATAATAACGGGGAATCGCCCCCATCGCAGCAAGGTCACTCATATTAATCGCCAAACTTTTTCGCCCAATTTGATAAGGCGTTAATGTATCCTTTCGAAAATGAACCCCTTCAACCATCGTATCGACACAAATGACCTGTTCGAATCCCGTAGTCGTTTTGAATAGGGCTGCATCATCACCTATCCCTTGAACCAGGCCCGCCTGATACGTCCGACTCGGCGTCACACTGTCAATAAAAGCAAACTCATCCTTCATGATAGCCTCTTCCTCCTAAGGAATTCCATAATAATTGTATATAAGGCAGCTTACCTTGTGCACTCGCACTCCTTGTTAGTTTTAAACTTTTTCCACACCACACAATCCTTTACCACAAGATCCTTAGACACGTTTTCATTGCTCAGCCTTAAATGGGAACCGTTTTATTCCTTTGGTGGTCACTTCCGTTCTTTTTCCACTTCTATGTGGATTGTTCATACTCTATTAGTGAATGTATTTCTAGTTTTGACCTTCTTATTATAAATGTAAACAGAAAAAAATCGAAACAACAGTCTGTTTCGATTTTATGGTATTGCGGGGGACGGATTTGAACCGCCGACCTTCGGGTTATGAGCCCGACGAGCTACCAGACTGCTCCACCCCGCGTCGCTATGAAGTTTCGGATGATGCATCATTCAATGATGAGGACATCTTCCTCTTCTCGTATCTCAGAGAAGTAAATGCGTCGATGTTACTCGAAGATTACTCGTTGAAGTAATGCATCGACTGTCGTTTTCTCTACTAGTATCACTTTGAAGTATGCTGCGTCACGACATGTAGAAGAATTTTCGACGATGAATGGGCTACATGCTCCACCCCGCGTCGCTATGAAATTAATACTCAACTAGTATGTCCAGTTGTTATTTTCATTATACATCAGATAGCCTGGCAACGTCCTACTCTCACAGGGGGAAGCCCCCAACTACCATCGGCGCAAAAGAGCTTAACGGCCGTGTTCGGCATGGAAACGGGTGTGACCTCTTCGCTATCGCCACCAGACTCTCTCTGACACAAGATATATCTTACCATCTCCAAAAAAAGAATGCAAGTGTTTTTTTAAAAAGAATTAAAATATTCATCACAACACTACTCCCTTGCCCTTACCCTACTTCACGCCTAAACGTACATAATTAATGGCCATTCTTGCATATAGTAAACGAAATAAGGGTAAAAGCAGGTATATCAACCCATCGTGGATAATTAAATAATATAAATGAAGTTGCTAGAAGGGGTGTTCATCATAATGGAAGAATTTATCATCAAAATAAGCCTCTCATTATTACTCGGGCTCGTAATCGGTATTGACCGGCAAATTAAACATAAACCACTTGGACTCAAAACAAGTATGGTTATTTGTGTGGCTAGCTGTCTTGTCACGATCGTTTCCGTTGAATCATTTTTTAAATATTCAACAGAAGGTATGACAACAAACATGGACCCAATGCGTCTTGCCGCTCAAATTGTTAGTGGGGTTGGTTTCCTTGGTGCAGGCGTCATCTTACGTCGAAATAATGACGTAATTTCTGGTCTAACAACAGCAGCCATGATTTGGGCTGCCTCTGGATTAGGTATTGCTATTGGAGCAGGCTTCTATTTAGAATCTTTTTATGCGGTTTTACTCATTTTAGTCTCCGTAAACATCATACCTACACTACTTAAATTAATTGGCCCTCGGACATTAAATCAAGATGATATTGCACTAAAGGTTGTGATGGAACCTAACTTAAATATGACAGAGCTTCTAGAAGCAATCGAGCATAAAGGAAAGCAACAAGCAAAAGCTTCAGAATCGAAAAAGAAGAAACGTAAAAAGAAGGATATAAAAATTCGCTCTGTAAAGGTGAAAGATTTAGAGGACGGCAACCAACTTATTGATTTAAAAATTTCTGTTCCAAGCAAAATGTATATCACAGAGATTTATTACATTACCAAAAACATCAAGCATGTTAAATCCGTGAACGCAGAAAAAATATAAGGAGCAAAAGACTAATATCTTCAATCGACACATATATTTATAAAAGGGTACAGTAGCCTATGTACCTTTTTTGTTGGTTTTGTGATTCAATTTAATAAAACGAATAAATAAAGTCATTTTTTTACGAAATCTAGTACTTTTTTTCAAAATTAAAAAGGATTTCATAAAAAATGTCGAATATTTTTAAGTGAGGATAAAAAGGAGGATTCACATGTTAACTTTTGAAAACTATACATACGAACGTCCCGATATGGCGGCCTTTAGGGAAAACTTCAATGAAAAGCTCAATAATCTCAAAGAGTCAAGTTCTTTTGAAGAAGCTACCAAAGCTATTGAACAAATCAATGAACTACGAACACAATTATCCACTCAATATACACTCGTATATATTCGTGCATCGATTGATACGAATGATAACTTTTATTTAGCGGAAAGAGATTACTTTGATGAAGTTGTTCCAGAATTTGAGGAACTTATTTCCGAATTCTATAAGGAAATTATCTCTTCCCCTTACAGAGAACAGCTAGAAAAAAACTGGGGTGAGCAGTTATTTAATATTGCTGACTTTAAAATCAAATCGTTCTCTCCTGAAATTATTTCACTGCTACAAAAAGAAAACAAACTTTCATCAGAATATTCAAAACTTGTTGCCTCTGCAGAAATTGATTTTAAAGGGGAAACCTACACATTAGCCCAACTCGCTCCCTATTCACAAGACAAGGACCGACAAACTCGAAAAGAAGCGGTTACAGCAAGTTCTGGATTTTTTGCTGGTCATGCTGAAAAATTCGACCAAATCTATGATGATTTAGTTAAAGTACGGCATGAGATCGCCACCAAATTAGGCTTCAAAAATTTCATAGACCTTGGTTATTTGAGAATGCTGCGAATTGATTATAATGCTGAAATGGTTGATGTATTTAGGAAACAAGTTCGCGATGTGATCGTTCCACTTTGTACAAAGCTTTATGAAAAGCAAGCAGAACGAATTCATGTCGATTCCTTAAAATTTCATGATGAGAATTTCAAATATCAATCAGGCAATGCGACACCTAAAGGATCGCCTGAATGGATTATTGAGAACGGAAAAAAAATGTACGAGGAGCTTGCCCCTGAGACACAGGAGTTTTTCCAATTTATGCTCGACCGTAATCTGATGGATTTAGAAGCAAAAAAGGGGAAAGAAGCTGGCGGATACTGTACCTTCATTGAGCAATATAAAGCACCATTTATTTTTGCTAATTTCAATGGCACATCAGATGACATTGATGTTCTCACACATGAAGTCGGTCACGCATTCCAAGGCTTTATGAGCCGTCATTATGAAGTGCCTGAGTATTTTTTCCCTACACACGAGGCTTGTGAGATTCATTCCATGAGTATGGAATTCTTAACTTGGCCGTGGATGGAGCTATTTTTTAAGGAAGACACAGATAAATATAAGTATTCCCACTTAGCAAGCGGGCTTCAATTTTTACCATATGGTGTTGCCGTCGATGAGTTCCAGCACTTAGTCTATGAAAATCCAGAATGGACGCCAGCTGAGAGAAAACAAGCATGGAAAGAACTCGAAGCTATTTATCTACCACATCGAGACTATGATGGTAATAGTTATCTTGAGGAGGGTAGCCTTTGGAAGCGCCAAGGCCATATTTATAATTCGCCTTTCTATTATATCGACTATACATTAGCCCAAATTTGTGCCTTCCAATTTTGGAAAAAGGCTCAGGAAAACAAAGAAGAAGCTTGGCAGGATTATTTAGACCTTTGTAAATTAGGCGGCTCCAAACCTTTCTTACAATTAGTTGAATCCGCTAACCTTCGTTCACCATTTGAAGAAGGTGCCCTTGAAGATGTGGTCAAAGCTATCGATGAATGGCTTGATTCTGTCAACGACAAGGCTCTATAAAAGAGAAAGCTAGCTTAGCAGGTTCGCCCTGCCCAGGCTAGCTTTCTTCGTATTGACATAAATGAAATAATCCCTACTTAGCGGATGATCGTTTGTGCCTTGAAGTTAGCTGGTCATCGACTTTGCGATAGATGACCTTAGCGGGTTAACTGCTCCCTTTTTGATCGTGCGACTCCTGATGGTGATGGAGTAGTATGAAGGGCCAACTGTTTAAGGTGACGCCACTACTTTGGTTTTTGTTGGTGGCGAAGTGGGATTTTCACCCTTTGACTGGTGGAACTTTGATCACTTGCATTTATCTTCTTTACTTGATGGCTCGTCATTCATTTTGGTTTATTCTTTGCATTTGGGTGACTTTTGTAAGAATCTTTTTTGAACTTGGAATTTTAGAATAACCCAGCGGACGAAAATATGCGGAGACTCCCGCGGGACGTAGTGGCGGGCTGAGATCCAGCGGCGTAGCCAATTAGCACCGCGCCCCCCCCCGCAGGACGCGGAGCATAATTTTCGGTAGCGACGAGTAGCGCACGATGTTCACAGTAACTCCCCTACTAAATATCACAAATTCCAAACATTTCCTTGTCTAAAAAAGCAACATTAAGGAAAACACTTCCAGTTCACGATTATGTAACAGAAACCTTACCATCTTTGGAATATGATCAAAGTAACAACAAGAAACCACTACGGTTAAGCACACTTTTAAACAATCATATAAAGGTGGAATGTCTTATGTCATTATCGTTCATTGCTATTTTTATGATTTTAGGAGTTGTATTTATTTGTAGTATCGGAATGGCTTATACCTTATTGTATGTCGCTCAAAAAGACAAAAATGACCAAAACATGCAGCTTTAATCAAGCAAGGACCTTAGTGATTATTCACCGAGGTCCTATTGTCTTTTTATCAAAGAAAATCAAGTTTACGGCTAAAGTTCCTATGATTAGCCGATAATGATGAAATATCTGACTCATCTATCATTCGTTTGCCATAAAAAAAAGATATGCTCAATGATCATAAAAACCTCATGTCGTCCAACAATGGTTTTGATATAATAAAAGAATAAATGAACAAAGGGGAAGATTGTAATGAATCAAGAACTAACAGAACACATTACACGTTTCCTGATTCCTAAACTTGATCCAGTTTTCATCATCGTATTTGGTTCATATGCAAAAGACATGAATCGTATAGACAGCGACTTAGATATCGCCTTCTTTTGCCAGAATCCCACAAAATCACCTTATGAACTTTTTATGCTCGCAGGTGAATTAGCCAATATAATAAATACTGACGTTGATCTAGTGAATTTACATGAGGTGTCCACTGTATTTAAAGCACAAATCTATTCATCAGGCGTATGTATTTATTCAAAGAATGATACCTTTTTTTATCAACAACGCATGACTGCACTAAGTATGTATGTCAAATTAAACGAAGAACGGAAAATGATTCTTGATCAAATAGCCGAAAGCGGTGTTATTTATGAAAAATGATATCATACTTAATAAAATAGCGACCATTGAACGTTGCCAGAAAAGAATTCAAGAAGTTTATCATAATAATCCAGCGAATCTACGTGATTATACGAAACAGGATTCAATCATATTAAATATTCAGCGCGCATGTGAAGCGGCTATTGATTTAGCGATGCATATCGTCTCCGAAAAACATTTGGGTCTTCCCCAAACAAGCCGCGACGCCTTTGATATGTTAGAAGAACATGACATCATTGCTAATGAAACAGCTCAAAATCTAAAATCCATGGTAGGTTTTCGTAATATTGCCGTACACAACTATCAATCCTTAAACATCGATATTATGCAGAAAATCATCGAGAAGCATATGAATGATTTTTCAGCTTACACAAAACAAATAGTAGCCTATCAAAAATAGCTTAACTGCTCCAATTGCAGCTAAGCTATTCCTTTTTACCCTTCATCACTTCAGCCATCGATACAATCTTCTTCACAGTCGTTTCGACATCATGAAGTTCCTTAACCACAAATAAGTCATCTGCTTCTTCATGTGTTGGTGCAGTGATATCATCGTTATTTTTAGATTCCTCACTCTGTCTCTTTAACACTTCATGAAAGCTAGCTGCACTTCTGAAAATAGTTGTATCCCGCTCACTATTCATGACCCTTTTTAATAGAACTTCTTCAGGAATATCAAAATAAACAAGTATACGATGATATGCTTCACTTGGAAACACATCCTCAAGCAAATACCTACGTCCCTTTCGGCTTCGGTTCGCATTACTTACAATCAAATGTAGGTCGGTATTTTCTTTTGCATAGTTAACGATTAATAAAGAAACAGCGTGCTTTAACGTATTTGTCCCAACAACAGGTTGTAATTTTTGATAATGAGCATTAATAAAGGACGCATGGTTATCCTGGTCCATCACAAATGAGTTCGGTAACTGATCCTCCAAAGCTTTCGCAAAAGATGTTTTACCACTATGTGTTGGACCGACTGTTATAATAGCTAGTCTTTTCATTTGAATCACCCTTCAAAAATAAGGATCTGACTTCTCTTACGACGTGCCTACCTATCCTTCTCCACAAAACCATCACCCGCTAAATAACCGATAAAACAAAGGAGGAAGGAAGCAGTTACTAAAATCAATAGAGGTGCGCTCCACGAGTGAAATAGCTCATAAACGATCCCGAACAAGACGGGTCCTAAGGCTGCAAGCAAGTAACCAAGCGATTGAGCCATTCCTGACAACCTCGCTGCATGACTTGTTTCAATCGTTCTTAATGAGAAAAACATCATCGCTAAACCAAAAGCATTTCCACACGCTACCCCCATTAACAAAACCCAAACCGGCAACCAAATACCGCTTAATAAACCGATACTTGATAGTAAAAACGCAAGACCTGTTAATACCGATAGTGCACGTTGATTTTTCATCTTAGCCGCTATAATTGGTATTATAAAAGTCATCGGGAATAACGCTGCTTGCATAGTGGCCAGCATCCACCCTGCAGATATTGAACTGTAACCGTATGTAACGAGTAACTGCGGGAGCCAAGTTAGCACCGTATAATAAATAAATGACTGTAGCCCCATAAATGCCGTCACATACCAAGCAAGCCTGGAACGACTTAAACGTATCGTTGTTGCAAGATTCACTTTTCTAGCTCTTCCCTCTTCCTTCTGCTTTCTCCTAAGCTGATAGCTCCATATACACACCGCCAATATGGAGGTAACCCCCCAGATAGCTAAAGCCCCATTCCAATTTAACACGGTTGCTAGCGGCTCGCTAATCCCTGAAGAGATAGCTGCGGCAATATTCATTACTAAACCATAAATACCTGTCATCAAACCAATGTGTAGAGGAAAATTTTGTTTCATGATTGGTGGTAAAAGTACATTACAAATAGCAATCGCCATGCCCACAAATAGAGTTCCTACCAATAAAAACGTCACGTCTGGATAAATACGTAAAATAATGCCAACGACAATAAATAAAAAGGCAAAAAAGACCGTTCTTTCCATTCCATACTTCTCAGCCCACCTTGGCGCTAACGGTGACAACAAGGCAAATGCTACTAACGGGATCGTGGTCATACTACCTGCGATGACATTCGATAATCCTAGGTCCTCTTGAATATTTTGAAGCAAAGGCCCTACCGCTGATATAGGTGCCCTCATATTAATGGCAATTAAAACAATGCCAATAAAAAGTAACCATATCTGTTTCTGACTCTTCTCTTGCTGCTGTATCTGTGTCAAGCTTTCACCTCATTTGACCTCAGCCAAGGTCTTACCCAAGGTCTCATCCTCTTTTACTCTTCTAATAATGCCTCGATACAAACAGTAATCCCTTTTTTCAAATCTTCATGACTCCAACTCGGAATTCTGCCTTGTTGTATGGCAAGATCATGGGAAGCTGGAATATGAATAAATCCAGTTGGGATAGAATCTCCATTCTTCCGATTTCTATATAAGGCTTGATACATCACATGATTACATAAATAAGCACCCGCACTATTAGATATGTCAGCAGGTAAACCATTCTCCTTCAGTAACCGAACCATCTTGCGGATTGGCAAGGTTGAAAAATAACCATCTGCCCCATCTTCCTGAATCACCTCACCCTCTGGTTTATGACCAAAGTTATCAACAGGTCCGTCATTGACGTTAATCGCGATTCGTTCTGGCGTTATTTTGGAGCGCCCTCCCGCTAAACCTAAAAGAATAACCGCATCGGGTTGATAGTCCTCTATATGGGACAACACGACTTGACCCGCCTTCTTAAAATTAACAGGGAGAATTTCTGAATAAATGTGATAGTCGCCTATTTGTAGGCCAGCTAATTCTTCTGCTATTTTTTGTGTAGGATTTACAGGGAAATCTAAAAATGGTTCAAAGCCTGTTAATAGTAGTTTTTTCATCTTCATTCCACCTTTTCATTAAGTACTCTCCTAGTTTATCACAGACTATTTTGATTTTTATATGAAAGTGTACTAAAGCTGATGTGCACTTCTTTGAAGATCGCTCCGGGAATGGGGGGCACGCTTTCCGCAGGCGGGCGCTGAGCTAACTTGCTATCGCAAGTTAGCTCAGCATGCCCTCTCCTCCTGCAGGAGTCGGCCTCCCCATCCCCTCCGCTCGGGTTCGTGCAGGCTTCTTGGTTCGTACACTTCTCATACAAAACAAATGAATGAAAAGTAATTAAAGCTAACAAACCAAGAAGCAAAGGCATGTGAACAAAATGCCACCATTCGAAGGCGAACTCCACTTTCATCTTTGTTGGTGATGAGTTGCAAGGCAAGTCATCATAGATGTTTTGTATGAAAGTGTAACAGGGCGATGCGTTGTGCCTTGAAGTTAGCTGGTTCTTTATTCCCTTCGGACTTTTTGTGCAGATACGCCAAGGTTTGGCCGCCGTATCTTCACAAACCTTTATTAATCGCTAAATTGGCGATAGCTGACTTTTATCTTTGTTAGTGGCGAAATGATTTGGGCTTCCATGTGGGTTTTGTGTGTAAGTGCTCTGGCTATGGTGCGATTATTGAGCGTTATTTATTTACAGAAATCATATTCCTCGTCCTAGGGTACTTCATTTGTTTTTATATCCATCTCCCATAAATTCCAATATTCATCACCGTACTTACGGGCATTTTCCTTATATGTAGTTTTTTTAAAGCCAATTCGTTCATACAGCTTGATCGCTGCCACGTTAAAGTCAAAAACAGCTAAGCCTAGTGTTTGAATCCCATACTGTTCGTGGGCAATGCTCATTATTTGTTTCACCATTTCCTCACCATAACCTGAGCCGCGAAAGTCTTTATGTAAAAAAACCTTCCCAATTCTCCCTGACTGCCTCTCCCGATCTATCTTATTTAAGCATATATGCCCAATCACCTCATTTGTCTCTAAATCCATCCCTTTAAAAATATAGACTTCTGATTCTTCAGCGTTAGCTCCTTGCACATAGTTCATTAATTGGTTCCTAGTCAATGGAAACTGAAATTGAGGACCTGCCCATTGCATTAATAACTGTGGCGAATCGATCCATCCAATTAATTGCTCAAAATCCTCCTCAGTAAAATAAACCAACACTAGCCTCTCTTTCCTCTTCATAAGTCAATCTCTAAAACTAGTTTCTCTAAATAATACCCTAACTCTCCGCCAAGGCGCGGAATATTCTGCACATCTAAATCGACCCAGTGATAATGATAAATCCAACCATTGTCTTCATCCTGATTCGAAACAACGACCGTAAATAACGGTACACTCATCTTCATCGCTCCTTTTTATCTTCGTATTAAAATTATATCAAATCATCATGAAAAAACTGCCCCCACCTAAGTAAGAGCAGTTTTCCATATATCACATAAAGTTGAAGATTATCTTATTTAACCTTTTCTCGTAACCTACCATCCTTCATTTCGTAATGTTTATCTCCTAATGTCGCGAGCTCTGCATCATGAGTGACTAATATAATCGTCGCCCCAGCCTGGTGGATGTCTTGGAGGATTCCAATGATTTGATTTCTATTTTCAATGTCTAAATTGCCAGTCGGCTCATCACATAAAAGCATGTTCGGTTCATTCATTAACGCACGAGCAATCGCTGTTCTTTGCTTTTCACCACCAGAAAGTTGATGGGGAAAAAAGCTCTGACGATGTGTTAAACCAACGGAAGCTAACGCATTTTTAGCTTTTTGTCTCACGACGTCTTTGGCTTCATAAGGGAGTAATGGAATCATCACATTCGTCCAAACATCAAACTGATCAAATAGTTGGAAATCTTGAAAAATATACCCGATATTCTGCCTCCGATATTCACGTAATTCAAGCTCCGAAGCCTTCATCACATCTAATTCATGAAACACCGCTTCACCGTCATCCGGTTTCTCAATTCCAGAAAAGCAGCGTAATAACGTCGTTTTCCCTGAACCAGATGGCCCTGTAATCGTGATCCATGTACCCTTTTCTATTGTTAAATCAATTCCTTTTAATACATGGACATTTTCTGGACCTGATTGGTAATACTTCTCAACCTTATGCAGCTTCACGACCATAATTCTTACCCCCTTTTATGCTTTTTTGGTACAAGATGAGAACCGAACCTAGTAAGGTCACACTAACAATACCGAAAAATCCAATCGTACTCATTAGTATATTCATCCAGGTTACCTCAACTAATAAGGTGAGACAGAGAATACTAACTACCCACCCGAGAAGGCTTGCTACGCTAGACCATAGTAATACTTCCTTGATAAAATAGCGGTATATCTTCCTTTCTTCCCAGCCTATCAATTGAAATAGTCTCATTTCTCCTTCTCTCACACGCCACATTCTTTGCAACGATTGGAAAACCGTCATGAAGCTTAGAACATATAACAGGATAATAACGGCGATAAATATCCCTTCAATTTCACCATGAACATAAGCCCCTAACCTCGTCTCGACCGTACTCGACACGCGCTCTAGCAGAAAAAAGGGGAGAAAAGCGGATAAAATCGTCATAAAAAATAGCTGAATAGAAGCTGCGACAATATAAGGTTGGTAGTAGCGCACATTTTGGAAAAGAAATGATTTCACCTTTTTCCGTTTGCTTCCACCCAAATCAATGTGAGCATACTTATTACTAAGTATATAAAGACCCATAATCAAGAGAGAGATACCACAAGCGTAATAAAACAGGAGCCATTGCTCCGTGAACAAACCAACCCCGATAAAACCAAGTAAAGAAAGAGCGATCGGAATTCCGACTATCAACGACCATTCTTTTCTTTTGAGTAAAAGAATGGCTTGATCGGTCCAGCCTAGCATAGCTAAAAGCTGCTCATCTCGCACCCGATCCTTCATTAAATTAATAAAAGAAAAGACAATAAACGTTAGGGCAACAAAGATAAATAAGATCGTGACGACAACTTGAACCGCATTCCAACTGTCCAAAACGGTATCGGCTGCACCTAAAGTTGTAAACGGTTGAATAACCTTGCCCACTCCTTCGACATTAACCGTTATGTCAGAAACAGATGCACCCGCGATGATATCGACCTCAAAGCCTTGGTCCTTCCACTCCTGTGCTAGTCCGCGGATTTTCGCCGCCGCTTCTTGATCATAGCCACTCAAACCACTCACCTTGACCCGAATCGCATCAATCGGTGTATCCCCTTTAAAGCGCTCGGCCCAGTCAATGGAAATAAGCCCATGTGCTGGAGTTGTTATATAGCTACCCGGAACTGCTGAAGGATGCAGACTAATACTCTCATCCTCCGCAAGCCTCGGTGCCTCTCGCCCATATATACCTAAAGGTGCGGAAGCCAACAGTTCCGTATTCTCTTCGATGGAAAAGGTGCCATTCTCAATGAAACCAACAAAATCTTCATCATTTAAAGGAACATTTAGATCATCGACCTCATAAAAAGTAACCTCTTCCATCTCGCGGTAAATCGGGGCCTGATACTGAGCATCCATGCCAACTTGTTCAACAAAAAGCTCACCGTTTACACCTGTTTCATACTTTACAGGTGCAAGTCGATATCCGATCCGTTGTGAATGATAGTCAAAAGCCCCTCCACCTGTGAATTCCGGTAATTCAGACTCTAATTTCATCTCTTCATTCACGTACAAAAATTCTTGCTTAAATGGTGTATGCACTTGATCAGGAATCAATTGAAAAGTTTCTCCATTCAACTTTCTTTTCGGCTCCACTTTCTCAGTAATTAATTGTAGGTATTTCTCTTTCTCATAATAGAGAGTTCGCGTTGGGTTCCCTTGATCAAAATGAGCACGAATCTCTTCAAGCTCTTCTACATTTAATTGTTCTAATTCATCGATGGTTAATTCTATTTCTATCGGTACCGTAGCATCACTTAAGCTCATAATTGGCGTCGACATACGCCCATCCATATACGCTAAAGAATCAAAAGTACTTTTAGCTAATGGACTAAAATCAAACTCCACTAACTTTCCTTCTTCAGTAGGATCAATGGCAACGACTTGGTGATAGGAGGTAGGATAATCAAAAGAAGCAATCCCAAATCCTAACCATACATCTGCAACACTTGAGGCTGAAGGAAAAATATCCTCATCCCCAAAATCATAAACATAAACGCTTTCATTCGATAAATACGTATGTAAACCATCATTTGTCGAATAATCGACCTGATAATAAATCGCATCCGTCGGGTCCTTTTCAATCATCCACGTTCTTTCTCGTGCTGTAAAAAGCCCGATAGAAGCGACAGGTGCGGCGATTTCTACATCAGGGTGTTTTTTTATTTGTTGCCACTCTTCAATTGAAATGCCTCCTGCACCGTTCCCTAAGTAATTCTCTTCAACAATTCCCCGCTCTATTTCGATATCTGTTTTTGCACCTGCTGGTCGAATCAAAATATCATACGAGCCACGGGCAAAATCAGTTATATCCTGCGTAACCTGCCCATCTGCCTCTCGTAACAACGACAAAGTAAAGGACGCTGTGCTTATAACAATCATAAGCACAGCAATCATGATAATAATTAACTTATTCGAGTATAGTCTCATGAATAATAATCCTTAACGATATACGATACGAGCAGTACCATAGATTCTAGGACCCGGACCATACTCTTCACTTATCACCCTAGCAGATGTATTATAAGTTACTAGAGAACTTGAACTCCATCTAAACCTAAAATCAGAAGTGGAAGTATCATATCTAGCTAAAGGTTTTACTCCAGTACCGGGATTAAATTCGAAATGATTTACTCCTGATACGTTAGTCCCTACTCTAATTGTATACCATACCTGATGATCCCCTCTTAGATTTAATGGGGACATACTAGTTTGTACTGAATTTTGAATTCCAACTGTTTCTTCGGGCTTTGGTTCATTCTCTGCTGCTGATACCTCCATATTAGGAAGTGTTGCTAATAAACCAATTGATAAGAGCGATGCGAAAAGTACTTTTTTCATAAATAGATCCTCCCTATATTAAAGTAATTGTGCCAATAGATTACATTTTCCTCCTCTTCCAATTTTGCACATTCCAAATATATCATTTTTTTTTTTTGAATTTTACAACAATTTATCATAATTTGTTACTATTAGTGTACTTATATCTCTTGTAAATTTACTCACATATGAAATCTGATCGCATATTGGACTCATAATTAAATACTAGCAACCTCTCTTTACTTTAACTAGCCACAATCGATAAACTCAGTAACACTAGGACGACGATTCTTTTCATCTAAACTCCACCTATTTACTATCATTTACACTAAAAATTGTATCATACTTATCGCTTCAAGATAGATCCTCCCCCCTTTAATTGGAATCATTCCATTATTTACATTTACCTTCCACCCTTTACTCAATCAACTATTCATAGTATGATATTCTATACAAGTTAGATTTCAATGACGATTTTATATAAGATGAGGGGTGCTTGGGTGAGTGCAAGTAGGTTCTAAATAGGAAAAGTGAACACGAAATAAATTTGTAAGTAAAAGGGAATTTTATTCATATAAAGCTCCTTTATTTGCTTATGATTTATTTCACACCCTATGAAGATACCTACCATACTTGTTCAAAGCGATTGCTAATTAGGACGTTATTTCGATAGCTCTTTGTTAGCTTTTCCATGCCTTGAATGTTAAAGTTGCGGGTTTCCCTTCCGCAGCTTTTTTTGTGTTTGCGAGACGTTGGTTCTGTCAAACACAGCATGTATATATCGCGATATCCTATCACTCATTGAAATCTAATGGTTAGGTATCTTCATATATGACGACAATCATAGTGAGGAGACGAAAAAAATGAATCCAACCGTTTATGAAAAACTACAATACAATGAATTAAAACAAATCGTTAAGTCCTACTGTGTCAGTGGACTAGGAAAAAATTTGATCGATAAGCTTGAACCGAGTCGGCAAATACGTGTGGTGAAAAACCGCTTAAATGAAACGACAGAAGCGAGGTCCATTATCGATGCCGATGGACATGTCCCCTTTTTAGGTATATCGAATATTGAACATACGATTCAGCAATTGGAGAAGGGTGTCATCCTTGATCCAAGTAATTTACTAAGTATGTCCGATTTCTTAAGAGGCTGTAGAAAGATTAAAAAGTTTATGACTGAGCGAGAATTCTTCGCCCCGGTTTTATCATCGTACGCCATTTCGATGACAGAGCTACAACCGCTAGAAGAGGAAATTAACTTTTCGATTAAAGGGAATCGCGTTGATTCAAGGGCTAGCAAAAATTTAAAACGCATTAGGCAGAACATCGAAGCGACTGAAGCCAAAATTAAAGAACGACTCAATAAATTCATCAACAATAGTGCTAATAAGAAGCTTCTTCAAGATTCATTTATTAGTATCAAAGACGAGAGATTTACAGTGCCAATACGAGCCGCTTATAAAAATCAAGTGGATGGTACGATTGTTGAGATCTCAGCAAAGGGCTCTACGGCTTTTATTGAACCGAACTCGATTACTAAACTAAATCAGGAATTAGTGATTCTCAAAACAGAGGAATCAGTGGAAGAATATCAAATACTTGCCACATTATCTGGTATGATCACAGAGAAGCTTCACGAAATCAATATCAATATGGAATTGATTAGCCAATATGATATGGTATTTGCCAAAGCCAAGTTCAGTAAACAAATCAATGGCATCGAACCGAAATTAAATGACCATGGTTATATTAAATTAGTAGGGTGTCAGCACCCACTTTTAACAGGTAACGCCGTCCCCCTACATTTTGAAATTGGTCAAGATTATCGCAGTCTAATTATTACCGGTCCAAATGCTGGCGGGAAAACGATTGTGCTTAAGACCATTGGTTTATTAACACTAGCCACAATGTCAGGCTTTCATATTACAGCTAATCCAGAGACTGAGATTGCCGTATTTGATTACGTCTTTGTTGATATTGGTGACAATCAAAGTATTGAGAATGCCTTAAGTACCTTTTCTTCACATATGAAAAACATCGCGGAGATTATGAATGCTGCAACGAATCATACTCTTTTACTTTTCGATGAAATCGGCAGCGGTACAGAGCCAAATGAAGGAGCGACACTCGCGATTTCGATTCTAGAAGAGTTTTATCAAATGGGTTGTATCACCGTCGCGACAACACACTATGGAGAGATCAAGCGTTACTCCGAACAGCACCCTGATTTCATGAATGCTGCGATGAAATTTAACCAAGATACGTTAGAGCCATTGTATCAATTGAGTATTGGCGAATCCGGGGATAGTAATGCCTTATGGATTTCTAGAAAAATGAAGCTGAAGGAATCCGTGCTTCAAAAAGCAAAGGGCTATATGGACAATAAAGAATATGAGCTAACACTTGTGAACCCTGACCGGGTAAAAAAACCGACACGTCGAAATGAACGCAGCACAGAAATTTATCCTTACCAAAAAGGTGATCGCGTTACGTTACTCGATCATCATGATAAAGCGATTATTTTTAAAGAGATGGATCACTTCTACAATGTCATCGTATTCTATCAAGGTGAAATGATCGAAACCAACGTAAAGCGGATTGCACTCGATATCCCAGCAAAAGACCTTTATCCAGACGGGTATGATTTAGATACTTTATTCACGGATTATCAAACACGCAAATTAGAGCATGATCTCAAGCGCGGCTCCAAGAAAGCTTTAAGAAAAATTCGTAAAGAGTTAAGAGGTGATTAAATGACGATTGATATCAGACAAGAAAAATCAACCGATTATCAAGAAACCTTAGCTGTGGTGCAGCAAGCCTTTTTAAACGAAGAATATAGTAATAAAAGTGAGCATCTACTTGTAAGTAAGTTAAGAAAATCGGCAGCATTTATCCCAGAACTCTCACTAATCGCTTTTGATGAGACGACGATTGTTGGACATATTCTTTTAACGAAGATTACGATTGAATATGATGGAAAGAAAGTAAATTCCTTAGCCCTTGCTCCGGTATCGGTTTTGCCAGCTTATCAGAAAAAAGGAATTGGTAGCCATTTAATTCGTACAGCTTTAGAAAAAGCAAAAGAACTTCACTATGATTCGGTCATCGTTCTTGGGCACCCCCAATATTATCCTAAATTCGGGTTCCAAAAGGCGAGTAAGTGGGGTATCCAAGCACCTTTTGACGTAACAGATGATTCCTTCATGGCACTAGAATTAGCAAAAGATAGTCTCGAAAATGTTCGCGGGACTGTCGTTTACCCAAAGGCTTTCTTCGAATGAAATATGGTTTGTTTTAATTGAATACGCATAAAAGAGATAAGTGGGCCTGTGACCACCTATCTCTTTTTTACTGCTGTTGTTTTTAAATCATCCTCAAAGCCTGCGAAGAGTGGACTAATCAATTGACCCAAAAAGAAATGAACCAAAAGTATTGTTGCATGATAAACAGGATTCTCTATGGGGCTTAATAAGATGAATACTAACATCGGTAAAAAACCCATAAATGTCATGAACCATCCACTTTTTCCTGTTATGTATAAAGTCGCTGTACAAGCATCACACCAAATTCTCTTCCGTCTCAATGATGCTTTATATACTTCCTTCCACTCAATAGACTTATGACAATGACTGCATTTTTTCATATCTACCCACTGTTCTTTATAAAGATTTACTTAAACATTTTTTCCATCCTTTACTTAGGTTCACAAAACGCGAAGTCTATATGATTACTGTCATTAAAACCTTTTTATCACGTCACACTTCTTTTCTCTAAATACGCTTCAATATACCTCATCGTACCACTCGTAAGATTATCTGGTAAACCCTCTATATCAAAATAAGCGGCTCCGATAGACTCTTTGCCATCTATTCTAATCTCACCACTTGCTGATGAGGTTGCATATATAGCTGTTACTGAATACAACTCGTCACCATGTGCTAATTTTAAATAAAACTCTTTTCCCGAACAGATGTTAATGAGTTCGAGCTCCTTTATTTCAAGCCCTACCTCTTCCTTCACTTCTCTTTGTGCAGTCTCCTCTAAGCTTTCTCCCATCTCCATTAACCCACCAGGTAAACCCCAGCTTCCATCGTAACGATGCTGTAGCAATAACTGCCCCTGCTCATTAAAAATTAATACAACAGAACCCGGCAAGATTAATGGACGATGTCCAACTAATTTTCTTAATTCCATCGCATAACTCATATTTATCCCCCTCACAAAGAAACGAAATTTTCAATTATCTTATCTTGAACGCAACCCTTTTCTTGTTAGCCACAACGCGATTTAAAAACCTTTCTCTTTGTTGCATCGTCTAACTATATACGTATGATCCAATGACATGATTACTTGAGTTTATCACAACGATCTAAACGGAGTTGATTCTATGAGCTTTATCACAACCATGATTTTAATCGTTATTTTCGTCTGCTTCAATGCTTTCATTATTCTTATTTCGCCCGTACTATGGTTGTATCATAATATCCTAAGAAACAGCCATATTTTATTTTCTTTCAGTCTACTTCTTTATCCTCTTTGTTTATTTACAATCAGCCACCTGTTGAGGAAATATGGCTCAGAATTATATACAGCAGACTTTTATGCTCAATTTAGTTCCCGGCACTCTCACCCTTTATCAGTTGATGGTGGATTTTATTATAGCCTGAGTGGGTATCTCTTATTGATACTTACTTTATGTATTACTTTCGTTATTTTAATTCTTATAGGATTGAGATTAATGAAGTTCATTTTTAAAGAGTCGCATTAAGACGCTCTCGAACTACAGCTGCTTTAAATAAGCAATCTTCTCAAAATCTTTACGGTTATTTTTATCTGCTCGATAGCTATCTTTTGATGAGGCCATATAAACACGCAAATATTGCTCCTTATTCAGCAAATAATACTTGATATGCCCATCCACTTTCATTTCTAACTCATCCAAAGGTATTCCTGCAAAATCAGGTAGTGTATCTATAGCTGCAAATTCAACAGTGGATCCATCTTGAGAAAACGCATGCTCATGTAAATCGGTTAACTCATAACCTAGACCTTCCATAAGAGATACGATGTTATCCCATTGATAGATCGAGAGTTCAGGAGCGACCTCAAATCCTCTTTTATCTCCAGGAATATGTATATCCAAATCCCGAACATGCCATGACCTTCCTGTCACAACTTCAAACCCTACTGAACCCATAAGCAACGGAACGATATCTAATTCATTAAGTTTTTCGGTTATTCTTATAAACTCTAGAAATTTGTTTGCTTCCACATAATCAACCTTTCATTTTGTTTTTTTATTAAATGTTATTTAAACAAATGCACACGTATCCTTGTATCCTTTTAAGATACAAAGATTGAACTAAGACTAGTAACTAGTCCACTAATGAAGAGAATGATAAAAACGCTAATATGTTTTCCACTTTTCTTCACAAAATCATTCGTTAACTTATCCCCTATCTGATATTTCTTAAACTGTCGCCAAAATGAATATAATGAAAAAAGTGCAAGTAAATAAAAGATAATAGATGTAATCGCTAAAGCTAGCATTTTCTTCATCCTACCTCCTAGTATTATATTCTGATCCATATTTTACACTAAATGTTGGAAAAAGACTTACCGATTTTTTATACTTATAAGAAACACATGGGCATCGTATTCAACCGCAAAAAAAATAATAGGAAATTCATTTGTTTTTTTGATAAAATCAATTTTCAACAACTACGAGGAGTGATTAAATGACCGAACCACGGACAATTCCTATTTTTGATTGTGACTATCATCTATTTGATCAACATATTGAGTTCTACACAGCACTAGGCTTCCAGATGACCTATTATCAAAAATCGCCGTACCGTTTCGCCTCTGTCGAAAAGGCGGGGATTGGTGAATTTAGTTTCTACGGGGCGAAAAATTATGAAACAGAAGGTAATATTGGCGGCTGCTATGTCGCCGTACCGAATGTGAAAGAAATTTATGAAGAGTTAAAAGCTAATCTAAAAGCTTATTACGGGAAAATTCCAGCAAAAGGTACCCCCCGTATATCTAGACTCAATCGTACCACCGAAGATTGGCGGGTCAACATCACCGATTTTAGTGGTAACTCTATTATCATCGGAACCTCATTAGGCGATTCAACAGATTTAATGAAAACAGAGGACATAAGAGTCAAGGAATTGGATTCTAAATTCGAAAAACTGTATACACAAGCCTATCGCTTCGCATTTTCAAAAGAAGACTTCCTTGCTGCCAGAAATACCTTAGAAGTTGCCTTCAAAAAGCATCAGCATCATGCACCTCAACAATTACTTATAAAAGCAACCGTATTACAAATGGAAGTGTTTATAAACCTTGACCAACAAGAATTTGCTAAAAGAGCTGTCCAACGAATCAACAAACTCAACCTTAGTGATAAAGAAAAACTTGCCCTTGATGAGACATTCCAAAGACTTAATGAACTTCAAGAAGAATTACACTAAAATTCCCAAAAAAAGAGTTTGACGCTAGCCTCTAAAGTGCGTTAGTATTAGCTATTGCATTTTCAGGAGGAATAACAATGAGCGAAATCATTCCATTTTTAATTTTATCATTATTTATTGTTTTGGTTCCTGGTGTCGACTTTGCATTAATTACTAGGAGAACGATTGCTCACGGAAAATTAGACGGTCTTAAAATGGTGTTAGGTTTAACAACAGGAACATTATTTCATACATAAATAGCCGCTGTTGGCCTATCTGTCATTCTCATGCAATCGGCTTTAGCCTTTGAAGTTATTCGCTATCTTGGAGCGATTTACTTAATTTATTTAGGCTTAACATCCTTTATAAAGAAGAAAAAAACGCCGATCGACATTCATAATCAACCTGAAGAAACAGTAAAAGTGAAGGCAGGCTCAGCCTACAAACAAGGATTAATATCCAATATCTTAAATCCAAAGGTAGCCCTATTTTTCTTAACATTTCTTCCACAGTTCGTAATCCCTAGTTATAACGCTAGTTTGCAATTTGTAATTATGGGTTCTATTTACGGCCTATTCACTATCATTTGGTATACGATCCTCGTCTATCTATTAGCATATATACGTAAATGGTTGCTATCACCTAAGGTTCAAGGAGCCATTGATAAAGTAACAGGACTCGCCTTATTAGCATTTGGAATTAATATCCTGATGGATAGTTCCACCAGAGACTAAATAAACCAATCAACGCACAGCCATTTAAGGGGCTGTGCGTTGATTATTTTAGTTACATCACTACTTCACACTGGTCCCTTCTTTTCAAGGTTATGTTGTTACTAATATCAACAAAATATTTACATGTAATATAGATATGTTCTTAAAAATACTAAATTAGAAATATAACAATTGATTTGATTGAGAAAGCCATGATGAGTTCCTTTAGACCTTAAACCAATAAAAGCAAACGATAAGCAGACGTGTTTTAGAGCAAATTCTATAAAAAAATACTATAAGATACATCTAATAACTTATAAGAATTGCGTCCTGCAAAGAAGGAAACCGGTTTACTAAAATTAGCAGAATATTAAAAATAAAACTTGCAAAGTCACTTATTTGGTTATAATATTCTCCTTAAGGAAGCGTTTGCTCAACAATTTTACCTCCTTTTTAGAAACCGGTTTCTTTAATATATTCCTGCTGTGGAGGTCGAGTCACACACGGTTAAACGCTACTGCTATCATTTTATCGACGATTTTAAAAAAAAGCGAGGGGGATGGCAAGATGAATAACATGAAGAAATGGTTAATGGTGGGACTAATATCAGTAATCGCTTTAGCAATGTCTGCTTGTAATGGTGATGGTAATGAAACGACGATAGGAGACAGTGAGGAGCAAGTAGAACTTACTTTTTGGGTTTTTGGAGCTACCAACTATGAGGAATTGTCGGAGGTTTATAAAGAAGTGAATCCAAATGTAACAATTAAAGTTAGAGCTGCGGAAACGGCCGAGCATCATGACGCCTTATTCACTGCACTATCTGCTGGGAGTGGTGCACCAGATATTGCGATGCTTGAAATTGATCAATTAGATCGCTTTAAAGTAGCTCAGGATCGATTTACAAATTTGTATGACCTCGGTGCTAAAGATATTGAAGATTTATACCTAGACTGGAAATGGTCTACTGGCGAAAATGATTCAGGTGATTTTCTTATTGGTCTTCCTACAGATATAGGGCCAAAAGCACTTTATTACCGTACTGATGTTTTTGAGGAAGCAGGTTTACCAACGGAACCAGCTGAAGTTGAGGCACTTATTAGCACACCTGATGCTTTTAAAGAAGCAGGTCTACAAGTGAAAGAAACGACAGGTTTACCTTTTGTAGATAGTATGGAGATGGCATTTCGTGCATTGCTTGATCCAGCTATAGAAACTTATTTAAATCCAGAAGGTGAACTAATCATTGAGCAAGAAGGTAATGCAGTAAAAGAAGCATACGACTATGCTGTTGAGTTAAATGACGCAGGGTTAGTTGGTAATTATACCTTGTGGAGTGCAGAATGGACAAATGCAGTAAATAAAGGAGATTTCGCTGCTCAATTAGGTGCTGGATGGTTAAAGGGGTGGATGGAAGGTAATGCACCCGAAGCATCTGGCCATTTTAAAGTCGCTACCTTGCCAACTGAATTTGCAGCAAACTGGGGTGGCTCATACATCTCAATACCTTCAGAAACTAAACATTCACAAGAGGCTTATGATTTTATTGAATGGTTAGTATCCCCAGATAATCAATTAGTATCATTTAAAAGTCATGGATTATTCCCTTCTGCACCGTCCGTGTACGAAATGGACGAATTTACGGCAAGTGAAGATGCCTTCTTTGGGGGGCAAGTAACTTCAGAAGTTTTTGCCAAAGCTGCACAAGATATCGAAGGTGCCGTCTACAAAGGCGAAAAATACTTCCCTGTTCATCAGAACATCATTGACGCCCTAGATAATGTTCAAAATGGCGGAGATCCTGAGGAGGAATGGGCTGCAGCTGTAAAACGCGCACAAGACGTGATTAGTCGTTGATTTTACATTATCGATTATAAGACGATTTAGGTATGACAGAACATATCGTCATACCTAAATCTATGAAGGAAATGAGGTGTAAATATGGTTTCTACAATTAAAAAAAGACTTACTAATAAAAGACTGCGTTCTGAAGATAAAAAAGATATGATTTCAGGTTATCTCTATATTGCCCCTTTTTTTATCATATTTGCTGTTATTGGGCTTTACCCAGCTGTGTTCAGTTTATATTTAGCTTTCCAAAAGTGGAATGGGTTAAGCGACATGGTCTTTGTTGGCTTAGATAATTTTAAAGTAGTATTAGTAGACCCCCTCTTTTGGAAGTCTCTTTATAATACGATTGTTATTGGTTTAATGGGGACTGCGCCACAACTTGTCGTTGGAATTATATTAGCATTTTTATTAAATTTAACGTACTTACGCTTTCGGAATTTTTTTCGAGTGACCATCTTTATGCCTTATATTACTTCTATGGTCGCCGTTGCCCTTATTTTTAGTGTCTTATTTAGCAACCACGAATCGTCACTCGCCAATTCTGTCATTAGTTGGTTTGGACTTGAGCCAGTTAATTGGGCCACTTCAGAATGGGGAACCAAGTTGGCTATATCATTGATGGTTTTTTGGCGTTGGGTTGGCTATAACACCATTATTTATTTGGCGGGCATTCAGAGTATCTCGCATGACCTGTATGAAGCAGCAACGATTGATGGTGCAAATAGATTTCAGCAATTGTTATTTATTACAATCCCATTATTAAAACCTTTTATCATTCTCACTGTCTTCTTTTCAACAGTAGGAGCTTTACAATTATTTGCCGAGCCAACCATTTTTTTAGGTCCATCTGCGTTTACTAGAGATGAAGCCATGACAGTGGTTATGTATTTGTATCGAGACGCTTTCCGATTACAGTCTTTTGGAACAGCTTCAGCAACAGCGATTATTTTGTTAGTTGTCATTATTATCTTCTCTACCATTAATACATTACTTACATCTGGTTATGGTAGAAAGAGAGGAGTAAACGGATGAGTGAGATAGCCGGAACGAAAAAATTCACCATCGGACGTATATCCGTATATATATTTTTATCTAGTGCTTCTTTAATATCACTCTTCCCATTTTACTGGATGTTTGTCATGGCTACTCGGCCAAGTTCTGCCTATAATTCAATTCCTCCAACGATTACACCTGGAAACTTATTAGTAGATAATTTTCAAAAAGTGCTTGGTACCATTGATTTTTTTAAAGCGATGGGCAACACAGTTATCTTATGTACAGTCGTAACATTGGTTGTGTTATTGATTAGTTCATTAGCCGGATTTGCTTTTGCTAAATTTAAGTTTCCTGGTAAGAACACCTTATTTATTTGTATATTGTTAACGATGGTTATCCCACCACAATTAGGGTTAATCCCTCAGTATTATTTAATTGCTAATCTTGGTTTACTCGATACATTACAAGGTGTTGCCATCTTATTTTTCTTAAATCCCTTAGGCATCTTTTTAATGAGGCAATATGTGAGTAGCTCTGTGCCAGACGAATTAATCGAAGCAGCTAAACTAGATGGCTGTTCGAACTTCAAAATCTACCGAAGGATTGTGTTACCCATCATTTTACCTGCCTTTGCAACACTAGGTATTATTGTTTTCACCGCTGTTTGGGGAGAGTTCCTTTGGCAATTTACAATTCTCCGCGACCCTGATATGTACACCATTCAAGTTGCACTAGCTACTCTTGGGAACACGTATAATGTTGATTTCGGTATGATTATGTCTGGTGTATTTTGGGCAACAATTCCATTATTAATTATATTCTTATGCTTTAATCGCCTCTTTATTTCAAGTATTACTGAAGGTGCAGTTAAATAGCCGGATGAAAACTGTTATACTTCTATGAAAAGAAGAAGAATTTTATAACTTCACAGTAAAGTGATTGAATTCTATACAGAATGGAAAGGACTACCATGAATTTAACGATTAGGGATATTGCAAAAAAAGCAGGGGTATCGCCTGCAACAGTTTCAAAAATCATAAATAATTACAATGGGATTAGTGAAAAAACAAAGAAAAAGGTCATGGATATTATTGATGAGACAGGTTATCTTCCTACATTCTCAGCTAAAGTCCTGGCCACAAAGAAATCAAATTTAATCGGTTTAATTTATGCTGGGAAAGTCAACGTAGATTTTACCCACCCTTTTTTTAACGAAGTTGTAACTGCATTCAAGAAAGCAATTGGTTTATTAGGCTATGATATTATCATGTTTTCCAATGAACAATTTTACAAAGATAATGGAAGTTATTTAGCGAGATGCTCACATTTCCACGTTGATGGTTGTGTCATTATTGCTGGTGAAGATGTAGAAGATTCCATTTATGAGCTAGTTGAAAATGGCGTACCTTGTGTTGGAATTGATATTGAATTAGAGCAACCAAAAGCAAGCTACGTCATGACAGATAATATCCACCTCGCAAGAAAGGTAGTCCAACATTTTTATTTATCTGGTGTAAAAGCAATCGGATACATAGGCGGAAAAAAAGACTCTGTTATTTCTATGTATCGTGAGCAGGGGTTTAATGAAGCTATGGCTCAATTAGGTCTAATTATTAATGATGATTGGATTAAATATGGTGATTTCCATGAGGAGAGTGGCTATCTAGCGATGAAGGAAATATTTAAAACAAAGTTCTATCCACAAGCCATTTTTGCAGCATCAGATTTTATGGCAATTGGAGCAATAAGGGCAATAAAAGAACAAGGCTTACAAGTTCCTGATGATATAAAAATAATCGGCGTTGACGATATTGAAGTTTGTCGCTACAGTAATCCGACATTAACGACAATAAGACAAGATAAAGAACGTTTAGGCAAACTAGCAGCTCGGATGTTAAATGATTTAATTAATGGAACCTCACACATGAAACCAATCCTTACTGATTCTGAGTTAATCATAAGAGAGTCTTGCGGAAATAAGATGAAAACTTAGGTTGATAGAAACATATCTAGAACGGAGGGACATAATGGCATTTATTGAATTTCCTAAAGAGATAAAATGGGGTGTAGCAACAGCCTCTTATCAGATAGAAGGTGCAGCTTTTGAAGATGGTAGAGGTGCCTCAATTTGGGATACTTTCTCTCGTACTCCAGGTAAAATAAAAAATGGTGACAATGGTGACATCGCTTGTGATAGCTACCACCGTTATGAAGAAGATATTCAAATGATGAAAGAGCTTGGTATCGACATTTATCGCTTTTCTATTTCTTGGCCACGCATTTTTCCAACAGGCACTGGTGAAGTAAATCAAGCAGGACTTAATTATTATCATAATCTTGTAGATTGTCTAAGAGCAAATCAAATTGAACCTATGTGTACATTATATCATTGGGACCTCCCTCAAGTATTACAAGACCAAGGTGGATGGGCAAACCGAGAAACAATCGAGGCGTTCGCACATTATGCTGAACAGATGTTTCGTGAATTTAACGGAAAAATCACAAAATGGATAACCATAAACGAACCTTGGTGTATTTCATTTTTATCAAACTTTATTGGTGAACATGCACCTGGTAATCACGACTTGCAATTAGCAACAACGATATCTCATCACCTTTTAGTAGCACATGGAAGAGCTGTTACCAAATTTCGTTCATTAGGAATTAAAGGTATCATTGGTTATGCTCCCAACCTTGAATGGTTCGAGCCTTTTAGCAATAAGAAAGAAGATATTGAGGCATGTAACCGAGGAATGGCTTGGTTCATTGAATGGTTTATGGACCCTGTTTTTAAAGGCTCATATCCAGAATTCTTAGTAGAATGGTTTGAAAATAAGGGAGTTTCGCTCCAAATTGAAGACGGTGATTGGGACCAAATTAATCAAACCATTGACTTTATTGGAATTAATTATTATACAGGATCGGTCGGAAGATACAAACAAGGAGCAGAATTATTTGACCTCGAAAAAATTGATATCCATTATGAAAAGACAGATATCGGTTGGAATATTTACCCGCAAGGCTTTTACAAGGCTCTAAAAAAGCTAACTAGTCAGTATAATCGGATTCCTATTTATATTACTGAGAATGGTGCATGCTATAACGATGGAGTACTCCATGGAAGAGTTCATGACATCAATAGGATCAAATATCTAGAACAACATTTAACATCTTTAAAAAGAGCAATTGATTCAGGAGTAAATATAAAAGGTTACTTAACTTGGTCGTTGCTTGATAACTTCGAATGGGCAGAAGGTTATGATAAACGCTTTGGTTTAGTTCATATTGACTTCCAAACATTAAGAAGAACAAAAAAAGATAGCTATTTTTGGTATGAAAAGATGATACGTCATAATGGATTTCACATCGGACAGTAACATAGAGTAAAGTAGCTATACTTAATAATAAACACCCAGACATTTAAATTACTGTGTTTTTTTTATACTTCGATAACAAGCTATACGAATAAAAGCATCGTTAAATCAAAGGAGATAAATTATGTTAAACGAGTATATCCAAAAGTTGCTTGAAACATTAGCAGCATTTATCATCCTTCATATTCTATGGCTAGTAAGTTGTTTGCCCATTATAACGATTTATCCAGCGACAGTTACGTTATTTGAGATTGTTAGAAAGTGGAGAATCAATGGAGTTAACTATCAGATAACAAAAGAATACACCTCACTTTTGAAAGAAAACTGTATAAACTACCTTTTATTCGGAGTGTGTTGGAAATTTATTAGTGTTATTCTCTTTACCTACATTTATTTCATTTGGAGCATTGAACTGTTTGGAAAAACATTATTAATTTCTCTTGGATTAATTGTTTTATTTTTATACGGGGGAATTTCATTATATTTATTTCCGCTCACTGCTCATTTTAACCTTCCTAAAAAAATTATATTAAAAAACGCAAGCCTACTAGCTATAGGAAAAATGGGTACTACTGTCGTTGCCCTACTCATAATTGGCCTTATCAATATAAGTATGTATTATTTCAATCTACTTTTTTGGATAAGCAGTAGTTTAACCGCATACTTACTATACATACTTATCAGCAACAGAAATCCACGCCTCTGGGTTGGAACCAACGATAAGTAAATCCGCATTGATTACACTTGCTTTCCAATCATTACTTCTTCTAAAACCTCAAGGAAACACTTAAGCTTTCATTTTCTTCTTTTGCATACTCATGAAGTGGCACGAAGAGAACCGATTCGTCTCGCGGACGTACTTGGTTTTCTTCCTTCGATCAGTTTCGGGTGCTTCGCTTCGTAGGGGCTGCTTCTTCGAACCAGCGCTCTTTTGCGCCGAGCATTCTCTTTATGCATATTAAAAAACACATCCCTAAAGGAATGTGTTTAATCTGCCTGGCAACGTCCTACTGTCTTCTCGGATTCTCTTCTTCGGGGAAGTATGGCATGTAGCAATTTCCCCGATGCCTCTCACGAGGTCGCACGAAGAGAACCGATTCGTCTCACGAACGTATTTGGTTTTCTTCCTTCGATCGCTTTCCGGGGCTTCGCTTCGTAGGGGCTGCTTCTTCGAACCAGCACTCTTTTGCGCCGAGCATTCTCTTTATGCATATTAAAAAGCACAATCCATTTGGATCGTGCTTTATCTGCCTGGCAACGTCCTACTGTCTCTTCGGATTCTCTTCTTCGGGGAAGTATGGCATGTAGCGATTTCCCCGATGCCTCTCACGAGGTCGCACGAAGAGAACCGATTCGTCTCGCGAACGTACTTGGTTTTCTTCCTTCGATCGCTTTCCGGGGCTTCGCTTCGTAGGGGCTGCTTCTTCGAACCAGCGCTCTTTTGCGCCGAGTATACTCTTTATGCATATTAAAAAACACATCCCTAAAGGAATGTGTTTAATCTGCCTGGCAACGTCCTACTGTCTCTTCGGATTCTCTTCTTCGGGGAAGTATGGCATGTAGCGATTTCCCCGATGTCTCTCACGAGGTCGCACGAAGAGAACCGATTCGTCTCGCGAACGCACTTGGTTTTCTTCCTTCGATCGCTTTCCGGGGCTTCGCTTCATAGGGGCTGCTTCTTCGAACCAGCGCTCTTTTGCGCCGAGTATACTCTTTATGCATATTAAAAAACACATCCCTAAAGGAGTGTGTTTAATCTGCCTGGCAACGTCCTACTGTCTCTTCGGATTCTCTTCTTCGGGGAAGTATGGCATGTAGCGATTTCCCCGATGCCTCTCACGAGGTCGCACGAAGAGAACCGATTCGTCTCGCGAACGCACTTGGTTTTCTTCCTTCGATCGCTTTCCGGGGCTTCGCTTCGTAGGGGCTGCTTCTTCGAATCAGCGCTCTTTTGCACCGAGCATTCTCTTTATGCATATTAAAAAGCACAATCCAAATGGATTGTGCTTTTTCGCCTGGCAACGTCCTACTCTTGCAGGGGGAAGCCCCCAACTACCATTGGCGCAAAAGAGCTTAACGGCC